>NZ_JBWKWA010000002.1:0-3791192 GCF_059422005.1 Paraburkholderia sp. GW821-FHT02A12
ATGGCCACGAAGCGCGCGAAGAAGACCGATGTAGTGAGCCCGAGTTCGGCCGAATTGCGAAAGGCCGTCGAGGCGATCGCTATTCAGCCCAAGAGCGGCAAAATCACGCTCCTCACCCGTAAGCTGTTCAATGTGCTTCTCGCCGTCGCTCAGCAAGCGGACGAGTCCGGCGACACTTATCGGGCCCTGCTGTCTGATATCGTCGCCAATTCGGCGTTCGATTCAAATGACACCGCGCTCGTGAAGGAGCACTTGCGGCGCATGGTGTCGGTGCAGGTCGAATGGAGTACCGGCACGTCAAGTCAGAAGCCGGGCCGGAAATGGGGTATCTCCACGCTGATCGCCGACGCGGAAATTCTCGAAGACCCCACCACACGCCGCGTGTGGGTCGAGTTTTCGTTTGCGCCAAAAATCAAGAAGAAGCTGCTCGACCCGGTTCAGTACGCACGCTTGAGTCTGCAATTCCAGAGCCAGTTGCGCAGCAGCGCGGGCCTTGCGCTCTATGAAATCTGCGTGCGCTACCTGACGAATCCGAGCCATCTGACGATGCGCGAATCGTGGGAATGGTGGCGCCCGATCCTCTCCGGCACGCCTGACACGGAAGCCGGAGACGAAGCGAAACGCGAGTACAAGTATTTCAAACGCGATTACCTGCGTCCGGCAATCGCCGAAGTGAACGCGGTCACCAACATCTTCGTCGAGTTGATCGAACACCGCGAAGGGCGGCGGGTCGCCGAGATCCAGTTCCGCGTGACGGAGCGCAAGCAGCCGATGCTCGCGCTTGACGAACATCCGAACGTGTTCGACAGCACGCTGGTCGACCGGATGGTGAAGATCGGCATCCCGCTGAAGGAAGCACAAACGCTATACGCTGATAGCGAAGAAAATCGTATTCGCGCAGCTTTGCAAATGACTGAGCAACGCATGCGCAGCACGTCGTTGCCGGCGGTGCGCAGCGCGCCTGCGCTGTTCAAGGATGCGTTGAAGAAAGGCTATGCGCCGCCGGTCGAGGCGTTGCCGTCCGTCGGCGGGGGCAAGGCGGCGGTGGCTGCGCCGGCAGACGATCTGAAAGCCCGTCTGCTTGGCGAGTACTCGGCGTATCGGCGCAAGGAAGCGCGCGAGCTGTACGACGAACAAGGCGAGTCTGAGCGGGAGATCGCGCGGCAGTCGTTTGAAGAAGATGAATTGCCGGGGCTCGGCACGCACATGCGGGACGACTGGCGTCGGCGCGGACTGGATTCGAAGATTGTTGAAACGGCGTTCTTCGACTGGCTGGCTCACAAGACGTGGGGCGAGCCCACCGACGGCGATCTGCTCGCCTTCACGCTGAGCCAATCGCGCGCGGCATAATCCTTCGCAGGACGGCGGCAATACTTCAACGCCGCCGTAACCTGCTCTTCTCTTATTTCAGCATCTGTTCAATCTGACGAAGGATGTCGTCGCGCTTTTCGCGTGAAAGACCCTTCAGGCGGAGTTCGATTCGATCGTCGCCATACGATTTCAGATCGCCGACCGAAACACCCCCGAGCTTGATTTCCAGACGCTGCGCATAGCGCTGCCGGCCCGCCGGTTTCGCGCTTTCCTGCGCGCTTGCTCGGCCCTTCACGATGTCGGCGACTTGCCGTGTACTCAGATCGTCCGAGAGGATTTTGTTGATCAGACGCAGCGTCGCGTCGGCACCGCGGGCGGTGTGATAGCGGCCCACCTGGTAGGCCATGTTCGAGCCGAACCGGTCTGGCCTCGCGACCATCTCATGCATCACCACCTCGGGCAGCTTCGCAATCGACAGGGCAACGGCAACGGTCGACTCATCGAGTCCAAGGTGTTCGGCGAGCTCTTTCTGGCTCTGGAAATGCCGATCCTCCAGAAAGCGTTTCCAGACGACAGCGTTGTCGAATACCGTCTGCGAATCGCGTTGGACATTGAGGTCGTAGCCGAGTTTGTAGCTTTGAATGCCGATCGGCAGATCGATGACGATCGCCTTCACCGATTCCTTGTTCGCTTCCTTCAACGCCCGGACGCGCCGGCCGCCATCGCTGACAAAGTACGTGCCGGGATTGTCGTAATCAGGAATGACGTGAATGGCTTGTTGTTGTCCCTGCTTGGCCAGATTGACGGCGAGCTCGGCAATCGACGACTTCAGATAGAAATGCCGGGGATTGAACGGACTCGGCTTGATCGCCTTGAGCGGGAGGTCGATGACCTGGCCCGGCCGGTAGCCGTGCTCGATGCGCCATGCGCGGTAGGCCGCTGATTCATTGGCGGTGTCAACCGAATCGACTTCCGCGACGACCTGAGGCATTACGGGCGGGGTCATGCGGCTAGGCACATTGCTACTGTTGGGGCCATTCTTAACCAGACCGTCGATCGCATTCAGGCGGTCGAGGGCGGTTCGCTTTTCGCTGCTGGTCGTATCAGGACGTGCTTGAAAGCCTTTGGCGAATTGGGAGGGTTTCATTCAGGGTCCTTTATGCGCATAAATTCACGGAAGCAAGGCGGCGATTTCGTTGGCACACGCCCGTATTTCGATGCCGGCGAGCTTGGCGCCGCGATCGTTCATCTGAAGCACGGTCTGCCCTAACGCCATCGCCTGCTTGTACGCTTCGCGGGTCGGGATTTGGGTTTTGAGTAGCGGGAATCCCAGCTCTTCTAACGCGCGCTTCAGTTCACGCGTCAGCATTCGCTTCTCTTCGGTCTTATTGAGCAGGAAGACTGCGCGCAGGTCCTCGTTCATCACCTGGGCTTGCTGGACGAGTTTGACCAGACCGACACTCGACCAATAGTCCGCAGGCGACGACGAGGTCGGAATAACCGCGACGCTCGCTGCGAGCAATACAACGCCGGATACTTTCTCGGTAATGGAGGGCGGGCAGTCGACCACGATGATGTCGTAGTCACTGACGAACTTCTTGATCTCGCGATGGATTTGGCTGCCGGCTTCGGAGAGATTGACGACCGGAAACGGGATGCCGGATTCGCCGTCGGATGAGGCACTGGCCCAATGGATCAGTGTGTTTTGACCATCTGCGTCGACGACGAGGACGCGTTTGCCTTTCTCATGGAATGCAGCGCCGAGGTGCATCGCGATTGTGCTCTTCCCGACCCCGCCCTTTTGCTGAGTTACCGCGATGATTTCTGCTGCCAATCTTCACCTCCTCTTTTTAGACGCAGATGGATTTTACCTGGATGAATTCGTATTTCAATCGTTTTTGTGTAAACACACGAAGGATTAGCCATCTGGGATAGGTTTATGCGCATAAAGGATGGAGGCGTCGAAGTCGTCGTGTGAACGCCGTGAGGCGATGTGGATGGGATGAGCCGCGCGCGCTCTTCGGGAATACTCCAGAGGTGGCCGTTTTTGCGTCAGTTTGACGCTGCCCGTAGCTGGAATGCCTGTGACGTGTTGGGTTAGCGATTCGATCGGACGACGGGCAGATCTTTATGCGCATAAATGCGCCTTCCGAAACCACCTTTGACGGCAATGTATTGTGCGCGACAGCCTGACGTATCGTCTCGGTGGCGATGACAGCAGCAGAATCGCTGTTCGCCCTTGCCGAGCAGGCCTGATTCAACGGCCTGAGAAATACCGGCGGCACTTAAGATGGGGCACGCGTCAACTGCGAGGCTCGCGTGAAAAGTCCGCGCTTTATGCGCATAAAGCCGATGCACTTCCCAGCAGTGCAAGCAGCCGTTTCTACACTACCTCTTATGCACTGTGCCTCGCCTTTACCCTGTCATCGGACGCGAGAAGCGGGTATCGGTTTGTGTCCCTGTCCCTTGCTCGCGTTGAGCAAGACAATCTGTGTCCCATTGGCACCATCGTCAAGTGGCAGGCAATCCGAAGTGTCGCCGATAGGTCTGACAGGCGCATTGTCCCGACCTCAATCCCGGAGCGGCATTCTCAATCAGAGGGTAAATGCAAAGTGCAATCTGCCCTTTCATAGTTCACTGCTGACCGGGTTTCCCCGCGCCATGTCGCCAACCGCTTTCCGGCAACATCTCGTACTGTGCGCCGTGCACCGAAAATCCCACTGCTGTCGACCCGTACACCGCCGTTCCGGACGCGACTCATCAAGTCGTCATCAAAACGCAGTCATTCGCACTGGAGGAAGAAAAATAAATCGAACAGAAAATATAGCGTTAAGGTGGCCGGGGCGATCCGGATCTGTCACGAGCGTAAAGACCGGCCCCACGGAAAGCGCTACACCCGCTCGGCCCGAAGACCACCTCCCACCCGCGATCAATCGCGATCAATCGCGCACAAGCCCATCGACAATCTGGGCCCCACCAAAGACCAACCCGCCGCTCACAGCCGCTAAAATTCACCACGAAAAAATACCCAGTAACCGCGACCAGCCAAAACGACCATGATCACCATCTATCACAACCCCCGCTGTTCAAAATCGCGTGCCGCTTGCGACCTGATCGCAAGCACTTGCAACAGCACAAACGAACCAACGGAAATCGTCGAATATCTGAAACAGCCGCTCACGATTGCCCAACTCAAGCAACTCAACGCACAGCTAGGTTGTACGGTCCGCGAGATGATCCGGGACACAGAAGCCGAATACAAAGAACTTCAGCTCTCCGATCTCACGCTGAGCGACGCTCAGTTATACGAAGCAGTGGCAAAGCATCCGATCCTTTTGCAACGACCCATCGTCGTGCGAAACGGGCGGGCCGTGATTGGCCGCCCGCCAGAAAATGTCAAAGCGCTGTTTGCCTGACTGTCCAAACGCAATGATCTAGGCCTTCGCAGCCAGCACAGCGTTCTTCGTTACGATCTTCGTCGGGATGATGCGCAGCTCGTTGAACGTGTCGGCGATACGCTGCTGTTCGGCGAGCACCTTCGCGTCGACAGGTTTGTAGATATGCGCGTAGTGGCGCAATCCGGCCTCGATCACATCCGCATCGAGGCCCTGTATCGGCGCAAGCTGCGCGGCTGCCTCGCTGTAATGGCCGCGCACCCACGTGCCTTCTTTTCCGACTTCATCTATTACGATTGCGAGCACGTCACCGTTTTGCTGCGCGAATGGCCGTGCGCTCAGGAAGAACTGGTGGTGGTTCACGATGCCTTCGGCGTCGGTGAGCAAGCGCGCGTTCGATTGCCGTTTCGCCGCTTCGAGGAACGGGTCCCAGATGGCCCATGCGTCGATCGCGCCGCGTTCGAAGGCCGCGCGCGCGTCGGCGGGAGGCAGATGGACGGGCTGGATTTCGCTGTACTTCACGCCGGCCTTTTCCAGCGCCGCGACCAGGAACCAGTGAACGTCCGACCCCTTGTTGAAGGCGATTTTCTTGCCCTTCAGATCGGCGAGCGTTTTGATCGGTGCGTCCTGATGCACGAGGATGCCTTCAGCATGCGGAGTCGGAATCTCGTACGCGGTGTAGACGAAGTTGGCGCCGGCCGCTTGCGCGAAGACCGGCGGCGCTTCGCCGACATAACCGAAGTCGATGGCGCCGACATTCAAGCCTTCGAGCAACTGCGGCCCGGCTGGAAACTCGCTCCATTTGACTGTGATACCGAGCGGCGCGAGCCGCTTTTCGAGCGTGCCGTGCGCCTTGAGCAGCACCAGCGTGTTGGCTGCTTTCTGGTAGCCGATGCGAAATTCCTTCGCATGCGCATCGGCCGCGAAGGCTGTAGTGGAGGCGAGGGGCAGGGCCACGGCGGCCAGCGAAGCGCCCACGCCGGCGATAAACGCGCGGCGCGTCAGTAACGGATGACGGGACATAAAAGTGGTCGTTAAAAAGACGGACGCAAAACGGACCGATTGCCGCCGACGATAAGCCGTCCGCAAACCTGGACGAACCGATAAATTCGCATAAGCAAATCACGCCGGAGATGTTCCACATCGCGGCTTCATGGCCGCCCCCGCCGTCTGCCCGCTTCGCTGCGCCAGGTTGGTAGTGGTCGCAACAATCGGCGGCATCCGCGTTGCCGCGGCTGCGTCAATAGGCCAAAGCGGACATCGTGCGTCTGATTGGCGGCGAGCGGGCGCGGTGGCAGGAATTGACGCGCAGTTGTCGATTCTGCATCGCCCTCGCCGCTTACACTGCGTCATCCGGCAAGTGCGGCAAGTGCGGCAAGCGCGGTATTAGCGCCCGCTTTCCCCTCTCGATACGGAGCCAGAACCATGCTTGAACTGAGACCATCCTGCGAAGGATGTGGCAAATCACTGCCGCCGAACGCGCCCGACGCGATGATCTGCACGTACGAATGCACGTTCTGCGAAGTGTGCGCGCTCAGCACGCTACGCAACGTGTGCCCGAACTGCGGCGGCGATTTCCAGCATCGGCCGATCCGTACGCGGGCGCAACTCGCCAAACATCCTGCGTGCACCGAACCGCATCCCGTCGCTATCGACGAAGCGTCGCACGCGAGTTTCTTTGAGCGCTACCGCAACACGCCGCCTGGCGAACGCTAAGCGAGGCGCCCGGTCGATGCGCCGCCAACGCGCAGATGCTGGCCGCGCATTGATCGAATCAATCGCATCACTCATCGGCACCGGCCGCGCCCGGCACTTCGATCCCGCTCGCCGCGTGCGCGGCCACGCGCAGCAGGCGGATCTGTTTGCGATAGTTGCGGCAGCCGCTGCAGGTCGGCAGATGCAGCCGGATCGCGACCCATTCGCCGGTCGTCAACCGACGGTCGAGCGCGTCGGACAGCAGACGCGTGATGTTCTTACACTTCCCCATTCGCATCCTCTCTGGATAGGCCCTTTTCGCTCAGGCAAGTGCGCAAGCGCAGCCGCGCCCGGTAGATCAGCACGCTGCAATGATTGGCGGTCATCTGCAATTCGGCACAGATGGCCTCGGTATCGAGATCGAGGAATTCGCGCATCATGAACACGCGCCCGATGTGTTCGGGCAGATGTTCGAGGCACATTTCGAACAAGGTCCAGAACTGCTGCTGACGCAGCGCGGTTTCGGGCGTCGGCCACGGTTGCGGCTTGCTCTCGCGCGACCAGTGGCCGTTGTCCTTGAACAGCTCCCGATCGAGCAGCGCCTCGCCGTCGAGTTCGGATTCGAGCGCCGAGAGG
Organism: Paraburkholderia sp. GW821-FHT02A12; assembly: GCF_059422005.1. NCBI lineage: Bacteria > Pseudomonadati > Pseudomonadota > Betaproteobacteria > Burkholderiales > Burkholderiaceae > Paraburkholderia > Paraburkholderia sp. GW821-FHT02A12. The sequence continues at coordinate 7,038 of NZ_JBWKWA010000002.1, forward strand.
TTCACCGTGCGCTGCCGCGCGCGCAAGGTATCGACGAGCTTGTGCCGCAGGATGCCGAACACCCACGTCTTGTGTTCCGATTGGGCCGCGAACCGGTCAGCTTGCGTCCATGCGGCGGCCAGTGCTTCCTGCACGGCGTCTTCGGCGGCTGCGGCATCGCGCAGTTGCAGACGGGCGAAGCGCAACAGGTCGCGCCGCAACTGCGTCAGATAGGCGGGATCGTCGAGCGCCGGCCCGCTTATCTGCGCCATGACGCGCTCCGTCGTCGCGCCGACGGCTGCCGCACGTCTTCTATTGAATCGTTGTGGTTCATGAGCGGGTGAGGTTCCTTGCGCTATTTTTGGACTCGTGCGCCATTCTCGCGCACGTTCCTGCACAAGCGAATTGGTATTGAACATGTGCCCGCCAGAAAGCGATGACCCGATGACCTTAGTCGGAGCGGCAAGGCGTTTATGACAGCGAAAAACATTATTGCGCAAATTGAAAGCAAGGCATCGGGTCAACCGCTCAACCCCGAACAGACGTCGACGTGGTTCCACCTGAAGCCTCGGCCGCCTCGCATCCATGCTCACGTGGCGCTTCAATTATTTCAACATTTGAAAAAATGTCTTCTCCACTTCGGTATTTTTAGGTAAACGCTGAATCGCTATTCTTCACTTCATCGATCGCACCTGATCGCAAACCAAACGCTGAAGAGGAGTCGCACCATGAAACGCATTCTTTCCGCCCTGATCGCTTCCGTCGCCCTGTTTGCCGCCGCTTCGGGCGTGGCCCAAGCCGCTTCGCCGGCCCAATGCAGCGGTCCGGCATCGTACTGCAACGTGTTCTTCGGTAACTGATCGGCGGGGGGCACGGCCGGAAAGATACCCGGCACCGGGCTCGCCAACGAAACCGACTCGCGAAGTGAAAAAAGGGCGCCGATAACGGCGCCCTTTTTGCGTTTATGGCAAATGCACTTGCCGCGCAGCCTCTCCCGGCTCGATGCCGGCCAGACGCCGCCAGACGCAATCACCGGCGGTCGATCTTCCCGCCACCATCGGATGCCATGACCTCGGCGCCACACTTCCTTACCACGTCCGGACAGCTCGCCGCAGCTATGCTGCGCGTCGGTTTCTGTGCCGTCCACGGCCATTTCGCCGCTGGGTTGCTCCTGCGACCCGCTGCCGGGCCTTTTTTCGCGCGGCTACGGCCTCGTCATGGGATTTGCCTGCGTAATTCAGACTCATTGCTCGATCGTCCGTATAAAGCAGGCGCGCCCATTTGCCTCAAATCGTCCTACGCCGAAAGCATGCTTGATTGACAAGGCAAAAGTACTACTTATCCACAAGGTTATTCAGTGAATCTGTGGATAACTTTGGGCGCTACCGGGTTATCCACCGGTTGCAATCCGCATGGTTTGCTGCCGTCTTTCCGATCGCCGGTGTTTTTGCCATCACGGCTCTCGATCCGGCGGGCTTTTGCCTATGATTGACACTTCGTACCCTTTCGCGCGTCAAGCGCCTCAACACGAGGAACGAAACATGGCCCATCACATTGCAGTCGTCGTCGGCAGCCTGCGCCGCGAGTCTTTCAACCGTCAGTTGGCCCACGCTGTGGTTTCGCTCGCGCCCGCCGACTTCAGCTTCGAATTTATCGACATCGGCTCTTTGCCGCTCTACAGCCAGGAATACGACGCCGACTTTCCGGAAGTCGCGAAACAATTGAAGCAGCGCATCGAAGCAGCCGATGGCCTGCTGTTCGTCACCCCCGAATACAATCGCTCCATGCCTGGCGTGCTGAAGAACGCGATCGACTGGGGCTCGCGTCCGTGGGGGACGAATTCGTTTGCCAACAAGCCCGGCGCGGTGCTCGGCACGTCGCCCGGCGCGACCGGCACCGCGCTCGCGCAACAGCATCTGCGTAACGTGCTGGCCTATCTCGACGTCGCCACGCTCGGCCAGCCCGAAGTGTTCATCAAGCACGACGCGGCGGTCATCAACGAGAAAGGCGAGATCCTGAACGACGGCACGCGCAAGTTCTTGCAGACGTTTGTCGATCGCTACGTCGCATGGGTCAAGCTGCATACCGCTGCCTGACGGTATGTCCGCGCAAGCGGTCGGGTGAATATCGGGTGAATATCATCGGGTGAATGAAAAGCGCCGGCGTTGCCGTCACCTCGCGGCACGCCGGCGCTGTCATGTCCTCTGCTTATACGTGGTGATGTCCCGTCACGCGTTCCCAGCCGTGACGCACGGCGAGCTTGAAACGTTCCCACGTGCTTTCCGGCGAGGTGCTTTCCCAGTGACGCCGGGCTTCCGGCTCGACGTCGTCCCACGGCCTGTCGCGATAACGCGCGTCACGGCCGATCTCCGCGCCGTATCGATAGGCCGGCACGTAGTCTTCGTAACGCGAACTGTCGGCCGCGTATTGCTCGTCGTAGTGGCTGCGGAAATCTTCTTCGTATTCCAGATACTCGTTCGGAATCTGCTCGCCGATACCCGCGTGCGGCTGGCCCGTTTGGGGGACGACTTCTGACGGTTGCATGACGGCGCCCGAACCCGGCATGCTGCCGGCGGCAATCGCGCTGCGTCCCGCATCGCCGACCAGCGGATCGGATACGGGCTCGTTCAGCGGATCGGTGGCCGGCCGCTCAGCCGGCGGCGGCGGTGAATATTGCGGACCGGCCTTCGTCGCGGGCCGGCTGGTCGCGCTCGAGGTGCGAGGCGTGCCGGGCGTCACTGCGCCGATGCCCAGTTCATCGAGGATGGAATGGTCGCGGCTCAGCGGCGCGTCCCAGTCGGGCGAGCGCTCGCCGACGTCGGTAGCGCCCAGTCTCCTCAAGGTATTGCGAGCGAGTTCCGCATGCGATTCGCTCGCGGCGTTGACACACACCAGCACGGCGCCACGGCGCACGGCCTCGGCGTAGCGGGCCGTTTCGGACGCGCGTGGGCCGCTGGCAAACAGGCTGGCAAGAAAACGTTCGATGTTGGCCAGCACGCCCGGGCTGGCGACTTCGTCGGTTGCCGAGCCGACGGAGGGTTCCGGGTTCGCCTGCAACTCGATAGTTTCGTGTGCAAAACCGGTTTGCACGAGCGTATCGCGGGCGATCTCCGCTTGGGAATAGGTGTCGAATAAACCAATCACAGCGTGTCGCATGGCTGCCTCCCGGAGTTGGGCGGAGTAGACAGCGCGGAAACGCGTCGCTCTCCTTCCTTAACCGTGCTGCAACGTTCGTGCCCGAATGGGCCAGCGCCTGTGTGCGCCGTTCGCAAGGCAAAAAGCGCGGCGCGCCGCTGGTTGCGGGCGCCGCGTTTTTACAATTGCCGGTAAATCGCGGCGATCCCCGGAGCGTTTTTAATCTGCGGGGTGAGCCGCGGAATGCGTGCCCGACTGCGTCAGATCGCGCTGGATCGTTTGCAGGAGCTTGTCGAGCAACGCGATATCGAAGGGTTTGGATAGCACGCGCACGTCCACATGCCGCGCGCGGTCGAGTTCTTCCGCGTAGCCGGTCACCAGAATGACCGGCAGCCTGGTATCGAACGCCTGCACCGCTTCAGCCAGATCGATGCCGTTCATCGTGCCGGGCATGTGAATGTCGGACAGCACCAGATCGAACGGCAGCGGCTCGCCGGTGCGGGCCTGCCTGGCGTGGGCGTCGTCGAACAGGCGCAGCGCGGTGTCGGCATTGAAGACCCAGGTGACCTGGTGCCCCATCATCTGCAACAAGGCTTCGGTGCCGGCGGCGACTTCGTCGTTGTCCTCGACCAGCAGAATGCGCAGGCCGTGCGGCGTGCCGGCTTCCTCGACGCCCGGTTCAGCCGGCCGTTCAGCTTCGGGCGCCGCGGCGGCGCGCGGCAGGTACAGGCGCACCGACGTGCCCGCGCCGATCGCGCTGTCGATCGCCGCAAGGCCGCCCGAGCGCTCGCAGAAGGCGAATACCTGCGGCAGCCCGAGACCCGTGCCCATGCCTTTCGGCTTGGTCGTGAAAAGCGGTTCGAAGGCGCGCGCCAGCACTTCGGGCTGCATGCCGCCGCCGGTGTCTTCAAGCGACAACTGCACGAAATCGCCGACGAGCGGAAAGCCGTCCTCGTGGCGGAACGCGATGTTGGTGGCCCGCACGGTGAAACGGCCGCCGTTGGGCATCGCGTCGCGCGCATTCACGGCGAGGTTGATCAGCGCCAGTTCGAATTCGGCGACGTCGACGCGCATGGGCCAGATTTCGACGCCGATATCCATCACCAGCGAAATCTTCGCGCCGAGCGACGCGCGTAGCAACTCGCGGCATGCCGGCAGCCAGCGCTCGAGGGCGAGCGTCTCATTCCGCAACGGCTGCTTGCGCGCGACGCCGAGCAATTGCCGCGTGAGCGACTGGCCGCTCTTGAGCGCCCGCTCGATTGCCGACATCTCGCGGTCGAGCCCCGGTGCGCCGCGCCGTCGCGCGATCTGCACGTTGGCCGACACGATCATCAGCAGATTGTTGAAGTCGTGCGCGACGCTGCCGACCAGATTGCCGAGCGCCTCCATCTTGCGCGACTGACGATACGCGGATTCGATCGAGCGGCGCATCGACGCCTCGGCCTGCCAGCGCTCCCACGCCTCCTCTTCGGCGCCGAGACGCCGCAGCGACAGCCAGATCACGCACCACAGCACGATCGACGGCGTGAACATCGACAGGATCAGAACGCTGAGATGCCGGTACCAGCCGGCCCAGATCGCCGAAGCGCGGTAGCCGCTCGACACGTACACCGGATACGCGCCGACGCGCCGGTAGGCGAGGATCAGATCGTCGCCGTCGATGTCCGAACTCATTCGCACCACGCCGGCCCGCCGCACCTGAGCCAGCGCCTGGGCGAGCGGCGACTGCGGCGATATCGCCACTGGCTCGTGCGGGCTGCGCGGATAGTGCGCGAGGATTGCGCCGTCGGTGCGGATCAGGCTCATGGTCATCGGCGTGTCGTCGCTGCCGCCCAGCAGTTCGCGGTAGAACGCGCTGAAATAGCTCGGCCGCAACGCGACCGACACGACCCCGGCGAACGAGCCGTCGGCGGCGCGCCGCGCGACGCCCATGTTGAACACCTGTTCGCCGGCGACGTGTCCCACCATCACCTTCGACACGTGCTCGATATCCTTGCCGTCGCGAACCCCGGTGAAGTCTTCGCGCTCGGCAATCGACATCGACGGTGCCGGATAGAAACGGCTGCTGGCGAGCAAGTCGCCGTCGCGGCCGAAGATCGACACGGCGGCCACCTGCGGATAACCGCCGCCCATCGTGCGAAGTTTGTCGTGAATGGCAGATTCGCCGGCGCGAATGCCGTCGTCGTCGAGCCCTTGTGTGAGATCGACGATGCGGGAGTCGAGCGTCTCGTTCATGTCGAACACTTTCAGCGCGTGTTCTTCGGCGACCCGCACCGTGCGCAGCGTCATGTCGGTGGCGCCGGCTTCACGCGCGCGCAGATCGTTGAACGCCATCGCCGCCACATACACGCACGGCAGGACGATCGCAGCGATCAGCAGCGCGATCAGCGTCATGCGCCGCACGTGGAAATTCTGTTCCGGCACGGCCGGGAACAGCGCCTCGTCCTGCCGGCCAGCGGAATGGCGGCTCGCTTGAGGCGGGTCGAACCGGTCGGGTGTCATTTTCGATTTACGCTACGGTCGTTCAAGACGAAAAAAACCGGAAGCCGGCATCATCATACGAGATATGAGAAGCATAGACTCGCGGCGGCGCGAGTCGTTGCTGCGGCAAATGGCGGTACAGATTTGTCTGCCTTTTGAATCAGCGACGAATCGGCAAGCGCAAACGTACACAAAAGTATAAAGGCAAAAGAAAGTCGTCGAGACGTAATAAAATATTTTCAAAAATAGCATTTAATGGGGAAATCTGATTAGCGTAGGCTAAATTGGCGAGTTGCCTTTCCGCCCTTTTGCTTCGAAAATCGATGCCACGATAAATAATGCGTCCGCCATGTTCGGCCGCAACCGCCGCGAGGGCCGCCAGACAACGTGCACAACGCGTGACGGACGGTGCTTGCGGAACACGCGCGCGGCAACGGGACCAACCAGATCCATGAAGCCGCTCAGATTCATTTACGGGGTAGGCTTCGAACATGCCGGTCATCGCCGTCGTCCACCGTGCGCGCACGCCATCATACGTGCCCGGCGGTTTCACCATAAGCGCCTCGCCGCGCGCGCTCCCCGGCCGTTCGCGATCTGAATTCCCGCCGCAATTCGCCTTTCTTGCCGCCGTTCGACGGACCGCGCGCTAAAGAAACTACCGCTATCTGCCGTTAACGCGCCAGAACTAATCCCGCTTTCCCCGACCCGCCCATGCCTTTGCCCATTGTGATCGCCGATGATTCGCTGCTTGCCCGAAAGGTGCTCACCAAGGCATTGCCGCCGGACTGGGATGTCGACGTGTCCTACGCAACGAACGGGCGCGAGGCGCTCGCTCTGTATCGCGAAGGCAGAGCGTCGGTGATGTTCCTCGACCTGACGATGCCGGACATGACCGGCTATCAGGTGCTGGAAGCCTTGCAGCATGAGGATCTGAACACCTTCGTCATCGTCGTCTCCGCCGATATTCAGCCGATGGCCCAAGCGCGCGTGCGCGCGCTCGGCGCCGCGGCGTTCATCGCCAAGCCCGTCACGCCCGAGGCGGTACTGCCCATCCTCCAGGAGTACGGGTTGTATGTCTGAGCCAGTCCTCAACGAAGACCGGCGCGACGCGCTGCAGGAAGTCGCCAATCTGGCGATGGGCCAGGCCGCGACGCGCCTCGCGCGGCTGCTCGACGCGTTCATCGAATTGTCGGTGCCGCGTGTGAAGGTGGTGGCGGTGAGCGAGGCCGCGCAGGCGCTGCGCGAGATGACCGGGATCCAGGACACGGTCTGCGCGGTGCGCCAGGGCTTTCGCTCCGATATCAAGGGCGAGGCGCTGGTGATCTGCCGCAGCGACAGCATCGAGCAGCTGTGTTCGCTCGTGAGCGACCCGTACGCGCGCTCCACCTACGAGACGGTGAGCCAGAACGAACTCATGTTCGACGTCGCCAACGTGCTGACGGGCGCGTGCGTCTCGTGCATTCTCGACCAGCTCGGCCGCACGCCGGTTTTCTCGGCGCCCGGCCTGCTCGGCGAAGCGATGACGCTCGACGAGGTGTTCCAGCCCGGCGTGCTGCAATGGGAAGTCGCGTTGCTGGTCGAAGTGAATTTCGCGCTCGAAGACCAGAGCTTCCGCGCGCATCTCGTGATGCTGATGGCCGAAGAGTCGATCCGCCACATGAACGAGGCGCTCGACGCTCTCCTGTCCAGCTTATGAACGTGCCCGCTGATTCGTTGAGCGATCTGGTAGTCGAACGTGTCGGCTTCGGCATTTTCGTGCTCGATCGCGAGATGAACGTGTTGATGTGGAATCGGTTCATGCAGGATCACAGCGGTTTGTCGCCGGAACAGGTGGTCGGCAAATCGCTCTTCACACATTTTCCCGAGCTGCCGCGCGTGTGGCTGTCGCGCAAGATCGAAAGCGTGTTCCAGCTCGGCAGTTTCGCGTTCAGTTCGTGGGAACAGCGCCCGTATCTGTTCAAGTTCGATCACGACCGGCCGATTACCGGCGGCGTCGATTTCATGCAGCAGGACTGCACCTTCATGCCGCTGACGCGCGATCGCGAAGTGGTGGCCGTGTGCGTCACCATCTCGGACGTCACGCACGTCAGCATCGTGCAACGCGAGCGCGAGGAGGCGGTCGCCAAGCTGCAGGAATACGCGGACCGCGACGGTCTGACGGGTATCGCCAATCGCCGGTACTTCGAAGCGCGCCTGCGCGACGAATACACGCGCTGGCAGCGTTACGGCGGCGACATGTCCGTGCTGCTGTTCGATCTCGATCACTTCAAGAAAATCAACGACCAGTTCGGCCACGGCGTCGGCGATACGGTGCTGCGCGTGATGGCGCAGCGGGTCGCCGAGGTGGTGCGGGCGCAGGATACCTTCGGGCGGTTCGGCGGCGAGGAGTTCGCCTTGCTGCTGCCCTGTACGCCGCTCGAAGACGCGATGCGGGTGGCGGAAAAGATTCGCCGGACGATCAGCGACACGCCGGTCGAAGTGCAGGGCACGAGCGTGCCGGTGACGGCGAGCGTGGGCGGCGCGGCGGCGCGCGTGGGCGTGCCGGCGTACGACGTGCTGATCAACGAAGCCGATGCGGCGCTTTACAGCGCGAAGCGGCAGGGGCGCAACCGGTCGGTCGCGTTTATCTGAATCCGAATCGGGCGCCGGCGATTCCTGCCTGCGCCGCGCACCGGCGTTGGATACCTCGCCGCCGGCGCATCCGGCTCGCTTCAGGCCCCTTATTCGTCCCCAAAACTGCGGCTTCTCACAAAGGTTGTTATACTTTTCGCCGTTTCCGGCATCCCTGCCGGGTGTTTCGCGCGTGTCCGCGCGCGCGGGCCGCTTACCCTGCGGGTAGGCATGACTTCTTGAACGCCTTTCAGCGGGCGCCTCCAGCGGAGATCGTCTTGGCTGTTTCCAATCTTGTCGTGGACGATACAGAAATCGACGCCGCTGCCGCCACGTCCGGCAGCTCGTTCTATCTCGCAATGCGCATTCTGCCGGCCGCGCAGCGCGACGCGATGTATCAGGTCTACGCTTTCTGCCGCGCTGTCGACGATATCGCCGACAGCGACATGCCGCGCGCCGAACGCGCCGCTGCGCTCGAGCGCTGGCGGGCCGACATCGACGCGTGCTACGCCGGCGCGCCGCGCGCTTCATTGCGCGCGTTGACGCGGCACATTCATACGTTTCATCTGCAACGCGAAGATTTTCACGCGATGATCGACGGCATGGCGATGGACGCCGCCGCCGACATCTGCGCGCCCGACGAAGCCACGCTCGACCTCTACTGCGACCGTGTCGCGAGCGCGGCGGGCCGTCTATCGGTGAGGATATTCGGGATGCAGGACGAGCCGGGCCGTTTGCTGTCGCACCACTTGGGCCGCGCGCTGCAACTGACCAACATCCTGCGCGATATCGACGAAGACGCCGGCATCAACCGCTGTTACCTGCCGCTCGAATTGCTGGCGCGCGAGGGCATCGCCGTGACGAGCCCGGCGCAGATCGCCGACGATCCGTCGCTGCTGCGCGTGTGCGCGACGCTCGCCGAGCGCGCCAAAGAACACTTCGCCGCCTCCGACGCGATCATGGATCGCGAGCCGCGCAGCCACGTGCGCGCGCCGCGCATCATGTCGGGTGTCTATCGCGTGCTGCTCGAGCGCACGCTCGAGCGCGGCTTCGATATTCCGCGTACGAAGGTCAGCAAGCCGCGCATGCGCATGCTGTGGATCGTCGCGCGTTACGCGCTCTTCTGAGCTGATGCAAAAGCTCGTCCATGTGATCGGCGCCGGCCTCGCCGGCCTGGCCGCTGCGGTGCAATTGCAGCGGCGCGGCGCACAAGTCGTGCTGCATGAAGCGGCGGCCCAGGCGGGCGGCCGTTGCCGTTCGTATTACGACAGCACGCTGGGCGCGACCATCGACAGCGGCAATCACATGGTGTTGTCAGGCAATTTTGCGACGTTCAACTACTTGCGCGCGATCGGCGCCGCCGACGAACTGATCGGTCCGGCTCAGCCCGATTATCCGTTCGTGGATCTGGCGACGCGGGCGCGCTGGACGGTGCGCATCTCGCCGGGAACGCTGCCGTGGTGGGTCTTCGATCCGAACGTACGTGTGCCGAACACCGGGCCGGGCGACTATCTGGCGCTCGTGCCTCTGCTGTTCGCCAAACCCGCTCGCACGGTGGCGCAGACCATGCGTTGCAATGGCCCGCTGTGGGACCGCTTGCTGCGGCCGCTGTTTGTCGCGCTTCTGAATGTCGAGCCGCGCGAAGCGTCGGCGGAGCTGACGGGCGCGATGGTCCGGGAGACTCTGATGGCCGGTGGCCTCGCGTGCCGGCCGCTGGTGGCGCGCAACGGTCTGGGCAGCGCCTTTGTCGATCCGGCGCTGCGCCTGTTGCAACATGGCGGCGCGGCGATCCGGCTCGGTTCGCGCCTGAAAGACATTCAGTTTGCCAACACCGGCCCGGGCCCGGGCCCGGGCCGTGTGTCGGCGCTGAATTTCGTTGACGAAAGCATCGCGATCGAAGCGAACCAGGCCGTGATCCTCGCGGTGCCGCCGGAGATCGCCCAAACGGTCGTGCCTGGTTTGCGCGCACCCAATCGCTTCGCGGCGGTCGCTAGCGTGCATTTCGCGGTCGAGCCGCCGTTCGGTTTGCCGCCGGTCACAGGGTTGCTGAACGCGACAGCCGATTGGCTGTTCGCGGCCGATGGCCGCCTCTCGGTGACGATCAACGCCGCGGACCGGGTGCTCGACACGCCGCATGAAGCGCTGGCGCAAACCGTCTGGACCGAAGTGGCGCAAGCCGCCAGTTTGCCGGCCGAGCCGATGCCGGCCTGGCAAGTCGTGATGGAAAAGCGCGCGACGTTTGCCGCGTTGCCGGATCAGGAAACGCAGCGGCCCGGTACGCGTACTCGCTGGAACAATTTGATGCTCGCAGGCGACTGGACGGCTACTGGCCTGCCCGCGACGATCGAAGGCGCGGTCCGCTCCGGCCAGAAGGCTGCGGACATGCTGCTGAATCAACCGATGGAACGCCGATGAACGATTTATCTCAAGCCCAGCAGCTGGGCGCCGTCCTGCCCGAATTCGCCGATGCGTCGGAGAGCGCGCCTGAAGTTGCGCCGCACGTGTCCGCAACGTCGCTCGACGCCTCGATCACGCGCGCGACCGATGCGATCCTCGCTGTGCAGAAACCGGACGGCCACTGGGCCTACGAACTCGAAGCCGACGCGACGATTCCCGCCGAATACGTGCTGCTGGTCCACTATCTCGGCGAAACGCCGAATGTGGAACTGGAGCAGAAGATCGCGCGCTACCTGCGCCGCATCCAGCTGGATAACGGCGGCTGGCCGCTCTTCACCGACGGCGCGCTCGACATCAGCGCCAGCGTGAAGGCCTACTTCGCGCTGAAGATGATCGGCGACCCGGCAGACGCCGAACACATGGTCCGCGCGCGCGAAGCGATTCTGGCGCACGGCGGCGCGGAACAGGCGAACGTGTTCACGCGGATTCTGCTCGCGCTGTTCGGTGTGGTGTCGTGGCGCGCGGTGCCGATTATGCCCGCCGAAATCATGCTGCTGCCCGAGTGGTTCCCGTTCCATCTGTCGAAGGTGTCGTACTGGGCGCGTACCGTGATCGTGCCGCTGCTGGTGCTGAACGCGAAGCGGCCGGTCGCGCGCAATCCGCGCCGCGTGCGTATCGACGAGTTGTTCCGCGGCGCGCCGGTCAACACCGGCACGCGGGCCCGCGCGCCGCATCAGCATCTCGGCTGGTTCCGTTTCTTCAGCGGCGTGGACGTGATGCTGCGCGCCGTGGACGGCCTGTTCCCGAAGGCGACGCGCGAACGCGCGGTGCGCGCGGCGGTGGCCTTCGTCGACGAACGGCTGAACGGCGAAGACGGCCTTGGCGCGATTTTCCCGGCGATGGCCAACTCGGTGATGATGTACGACGTGCTCGGCTATCCGGCCGATCATCCGAATCGCGCGATTGCCCGCCAGTCGATCGAAAAGCTGCTCGTCGTCAAGGACGACGAAGCCTATTGCCAGCCGTGTTTGTCGCCGGTATGGGATACCTCGCTCGTCGCGCATGCATTGCTCGAAACCCGCGAAGCGCATGCCGAGCAAGCTGCTGAACGTGGGCTGGCGTGGCTGCGTCCGCTGCAGATTCTCGACGTGCGCGGCGACTGGATTTCGCGCCGTCCGAATGTGCGGCCCGGCGGCTGGGCGTTCCAGTACAACAACGCGTACTACCCGGACGTCGACGATACGGCAGTGGTGGCGATGGCGATGCATCGCTCCGCGGCGCTGACGCAATCGGATGTCGATCGCGAAGCCATTGCACGCGCGCGCGAATGGGTGGTCGGCATGCAGAGCAGCGATGGCGGCTGGGGCGCGTTCGAGCCGGAAAACACCCAGTACTACCTGAACAACATCCCGTTCTCCGATCACGGCGCGTTGCTCGATCCGCCGACCGCGGACGTGTCGGGCCGCTGTCTGTCGATGCTCGCGCAACTTGGCGAACTGCCAGCCGGCAGCGAACCGGCGCAGCGCGCGTTCGATTACATGCTCAAGGAGCAGGAATCGGACGGCAGCTGGTACGGGCGCTGGGGGCTGAATTACATCTACGGCACGTGGACCGCGCTGTGTTCGCTGAACGCCGCGGGCATGCCGCACGACGACCCGCACATCAGGCGCGCCGTGCAGTGGCTGCTGTCGATCCAGAATCAGGATGGCGGCTGGGGCGAGGGCGGCGAGAGCTACAAGCTCGACTACCGAGGCTACGAGCGCGCGCCGAGCACGGCCTCGCAAACCGCGTGGGCGCTGATGGGTTTGATGGCGGCCGGCGAGGTGAATCACGAGGCGGTCGCTCGCGGTATCGATTATTTGCAACGCGAGCAGCGCGAGCATGGTCTGTGGGACGAAACGCGCTTTACCGCGACCGGTTTCCCGCGTGTGTTCTATCTGCGTTACCACGGCTATCGCAAGTTCTTCCCGTTGTGGGCGCTGGCGCGCTTCCGCCATCTGAAACGTAGCGGGCTGACGCGCGTGACGGTCGGGATGTAACGGATGCCGCCTTCGACAACGCCGTTCGCCGGCGCCGACAGCAGCACCTTGCCGGTAATCGCGGTGACGGGCATGGCCTTCGAGGCGCGCATCGCGCGCGGCAAGGGCGTCGAGGTGGTGTACGCCGCGCGCGCCGATTTGCTGGAGCGCGCGCTGAGCGCGGCGGTCGCGCGCGGGTGCGCGGGGATTGTCAGCTTCGGCACGGCGGGTGGTTTGGCGCCCGATCTGGAGCCGGGCACGCTGATCGTTGCGGAGGCGGTCGAGGGACCGTTTGGGCGGCTCGCAACCGATCCGCGCTGGGCGGATCGGCTGGCTGCCGCGTTGGCCGTCGGGCCGCTCGAGGCGCGCCTGCGGCGCGGCCTGATGGCTGCTGTCACTGCGCCTTTGGTCAGTGCCGACGACAAGCGGATGCTGCATCGCTCGACTGGCGCATTGGCTGTCGATATGGAATCGCATATCGCCGGGGCCACGGCCGCCGCGCACGGCGTGCCGTTCGCCGTATGCCGCGCGATCGTCGATCCCGCGTGGCGGACGTTGCCTTCGGCGGCGACAGCGGGCTTGCGCGATGACGGCAGCACTGCGATTGCGCCGATTCTGCGGGAATTGCTGCGACAGCCGTCGCAGATCGGGGCGCTGATTCAGGTTGCCGCCGATGCCCGGGCGGCTCGGACTTCTTTGGTTCAGGCGCGCCACGCGCTGGGAGAGGCCGGGGCCTTGCGGATGGGGACCTGACGGCGGTCGCCCCGCCGGTCAATGCGCTAGCTTGCACGGAGGCGCGTATGGCCGCCTTCGTTCTGATGTCGCCATGATCCGTCGCCGTGCGCGTGGTGCTGCGTCCCGGCTTACTTATTGCCCGTAGGCGCGGTTTCTAGCGCCGGAGTCGGTGCCTTCGCGCCCGAAGCTGCTGCGGGCGCCGCAGCAGGCGCGTTTGGCGTCTCGCCCGGGTCCGTGTAGTTCGGCGTACCCGCCGGGGCGCTTGTGGCGCTTCCGGAGGCCGCGTTCGGTGCTGCCGCTGCGTCGCCCGGGTCCGCGTAGTTCGGCAGGCCCGCCGGCGCGCCCGCTGCCGAGCCCTTGGCGGGCGCGGCCGACGCGCCGGAGTCGTCCTGGTCTTCGTAGTTCGGCGGCGGCGCCGCGCCGTCGCTGGTGCCGCGCAGACGCGCTTTGCGCTGCTGCGTGTAGGCGTCGCGCACGAACGAGTATTTGTCGAGCGCGGCTTGTTGCAGCAGGTCCGTGGCGCCCAGCAGATCCGAGCGCACGCTCACGAACTGCAGCACGTACAGCGGATTGCGCTCGGCCGGTTCGATGTAGTTCAGCGGGTTGAACTTCACGTCCACCACAAGACCCATGCTGTCTCGTACCGTGCTCGGACCGAACAGCGGCAAGACGAGATACGGCCCCGACGGGACGCCCCAGCGGCCGAGCGTCAGACCGAAGTCCTGGTGGTGCTTCGGCAGGCCGGCCGGCGTCGCCCAGTCGAGCAGGCCGCCCAGGCCGAAGGTCGAGTTGAACGCGAAGCGGATGATGTCTTCGGTCGCGTCGGTGATCTTCAATTGCAACAGGTTGTTCGCGGCGTTGCTCAGGTCGCCGAGATTCGAGAAGAAGTTGCTCACCGCCGTACGCAACGGCTGCGGCGTGACCTTCTGATAACCCTTGGCGACCGGGACGGCGACATAGCGGTCGACGCCGTCGTTGAAGTTGAACACGACCCGGTTCACCGGTTCGAACGGGTCGCCAGGCTTGCGGTCAGGACCGGTCGCGCAACCGGAGATCAGACCGGTGGCGACGAGTGCCAGAGCGGTGGTTCGCAGCTTCATGCTTGAATTCCTATGTTCTTCGCGCGACGTGGCCGCGGTTTGCCCATCAGTACCGGTTGGAACACCACCGCGCCGATCAGCGTGCAAAACAACGATAGTGCCAGCAGTCGTCCCATGCTGGACGTCCCCGGATGGTGCGACAGCCAGAGGCTGCCAAACGCTGTTGCCGTGGTCGCCGCGCTGAACAGCACGGCATGCGTGAGGCTCGACTGCAAGAGGCCGGTCTGGCCATTGCGCCACGCCATCACAAAGTAAATCTTGAAGGCCACGCCGACACCCAGCATCAGCGGTAACGCGATGATATTCGCGAAGTTCAGCGGCATGCCGAACACCACGCACAACTCGAGCGTCACCAGCGCCGACACCAGCAGCGGAACCAGCGTGCGCAGCACGTCGCCGAACCGGCGCAGCGCAATCCACAGCAGGATCGCAATCGTTAGCAGCGCCCAGCCGGCCGCTTGCAGGAATGCCTTGATGATCGTGTCGGCCGAATGCAGGATCGAAATCGGCCCGCCGATCGCGCCCGGCTCAGCCTTCTTCACCGCGTGCGCGAAGCGGGCGAGCATCGCATCGTCGTTCGGATCGGTGCCCGGCTTGACCTTCGGCGCGATGTCGACGAGCGCGCGGCCATCCTTGGAGAGCCAGCCCGTCGAGATGTCTTTGGGCAGGTTGTCGCGAGTGATTTCGGTCGGTTGCAGCAGATCCGCCAGTTGCTTCAGCGCGATTCGCAGCGGCGCCGACATCGCGGTTTCGGCGCGGTCGCGTGTGGCGGCGTCCGCGGCGGCGAGCTTTTGCAGCGCCGCCGAAAGATGCCTGGCTTCGGCGGCGCCCGGGCCCGGGTGATCGTCGGCGGCGAGCGCGAGCTGGTTCGACGCGCGTTTCAACGCGGCGACGCGCACCGCGTCCGTGGCTTGCGCCGAGGGCTGCTGCGTCAGCGCGGGCAGCAATTGCTGCGCGGCGCTCGCGATCAGCATCAGCTTTTGCTGCTGCTCAGTGGGCACGAAGGTGCCGAGCGTGGTCACGCGGCCCACTTCCGGCAGCGTTCGCAGATGCTCGGCCATGCGGTCCGCGTCCGCCAGCGAAGGCGCCAGCGCATGCACGTTGTTGACCGCCGCTTCCGGCGAATCTTTCAGCGACAGCAGCGTCGCCATCGATTCCGTGTGCGGGTCCTTCAGATGCAGCGGGTTGAAGTCGAAGCGCAAATGCGTGAGCAAGGGCGTGGCGCCGATCACGACGATGAGCGTCGCGATCAGCACCGGCTTGCGGTGTCGATCGAGGAAATCGTCGACGGGTGCGAGTCGCGGGAAACCCGGCGACACGGCTTCGCCCGGCGGGTTGAAGACTTTCAGCAGCGCCGGCAGCAGCGTCATGTTGGTGACGTACGCGACGAACATGCCGATGCCGGCGATCTTGCCCAACTCCGACACGCCGCGATAAGCCGTCGGCAGGAACGAGAAGAAGCTTTCGGCGACCGCGACTGCCGCGAGCGTGAGCGGCACGCCGATGCTGTGCGCCGTGTGCACGAGCGCGGCGGAGAGGCGGTCGTCGCGATTGCGTTCCTCGCGGTATTTGACGCCGAACTGCACGCCGAAATCGACGCCGAGTCCGACGAACAGCACCATGAACGCGACCGAAATCATGTTGAGCGCGCTGACCATCATCAAGCCGAGCGCGGCGGTGATCGCGAGGCCGACGAACAGCGTGATGAACACGGCGAGGATCATGCGGCCCGAGCGCAGCGCGAGCCACAGGATCACCAGCACGACGATGAAGGTGCCGATGCCGTTGAGCACCGCGCCGTCCTTGACCGAGGCGAATTCTTCGTCGGCGAGCGGCTGTTCGCCGGTTAGACGGACGGCCGCGCCATAGCGCGTATCGAGGTGCAGCGCCGCGGCGGTATCGCGGATTGCCTTCGACGCGGTCGCACCCGGCTCGAGGGCGTCGTAGTTCACGACCGGCTGCACGGTGACAAACGCGCGCGCCGGATCCGTGACAGCGCTCCTGTCGACCAGTGCGCGCCACGAAAACGCCGCCGGCTGTCCGGCCAGCACGCGGTCGAGCACGGCCGCGCTTTGCGATAGCAGATGACTCATGTCGGCGAGCTTCACCTGACCGAGTTGCAGGGGCAACAGCAGGCTCGTCGTGAGCGTGCCGGCGAGGCCGGTCAAGCTCGGATCGTGGGCGAGGGCGTTGACCAGCGGGCGGGACTGGATGAGCTGCGAGGTGGTCGACAGGACTTCATCGGTCGACGGGAACAATAAGCCGTTGTGCTCGAAGAACGGGCCGCCGGCCGGTTGCGTGACCGCGACGAACTCCTTCGAATCGGCTCGCAGCGCGGCGGTGAGCGCATTGGCGGCGGCGTCGGCGAATTCGGGGGCGCGGGCTTCGACCACGACAAGCACGGTTTGACCGCGCTCCGGGAAGGCCTCGTCGAATGCATGGTCGAGCGACGACCATTCCTTATCGGTCTCGATGAGACGGCTGATATCGGTGTTGATCTTGAAATGATGGGCGACATAAAAGCCGCTCAGGACCGCGAGCACGAGCGAGAGGGCGATGACCTGTAGCGGACGGCGCACTGAATAGGCGACGAGACGGACGATAGATGACTTCAGCATGTAGGCGGAGAGGGCCTTATCACGGGTAGTGTTTTTGACGAAAGTGCACAAGTATACAGAGCCGGAGCGATCCGGACCGTCTTCGCAGCAAGTGCCACGCCAGGCTTTACGGGGCTAGGGTGGGAACGCAATCTCGGTATACTGGTCTATCTTGCTTTTGCCGCGGGCTTGTTGGTCTGGCCGGTGCTTACTTCTCAGGTGTTGACGAGCGTATGAAACGTTATTTGACTGCTTTTCTGGCTGCGGCCGTGGTGTCCACGGCGGCGTATGCGCAAAGCGCGCCTGATGCAGTGGTGAAGAGTGCCGTTGAAGGCACCGTTGCCGCGATGAAGGCCGATCCGCAGGCGCGCGGCGGCGATATGAAGAAGATCACCGAACTGGTGGAAACGCGATTTGTGCCCGCGACGGATTTTCAGCGTACTACGCGGATTGCGGTTGGGAAGGCGTGGAGTACTGCCACGCCTGATCAGCAGAAGCAGTTGTATGAGCAGTTTCAGATCCTGCTGGTGCGGACGTATGCTGCTTCGCTGTCGCAGCTGCGGGATCAGGACGTGAAGTTCAAGTTCTTACCGGTCAATGTGACTGCCGGCGCCAAGGACGTGGTGGTGCAGTCGCACGTTATTAGCAATGGCGGCGACGATTCCATCGATTACCGGCTGACCAAGGGTGCTTCCGGCTGGAAGGTCTACGACATCAATATGATGGGTGCCTGGTTGATTCAGGTTTATCAAACGCAGTTTGCCGATCAGCTTTCTAAAGGCGGGGTTGATGGGCTTATCAAGTTTTTGACTGCGCATAATGCGCGCAGCGCAGGGTAGTTTTTGCGCATAGCGCCTGATTAGTTCTTTTCCTGCGCAGGCAAACAATAAAAAAGCGCGATGGCAAAAAAGCCACCGCGCTTTCTAAAAAAACTGCAAGGTAAAAGGGGCGTACAAAACCGCCCCAAAAAACCAGCGTTAGTGCGCAGAAGCCGTCTGCACCTTCTTACCCTTGCCGGCCCGCTGGATCTCATCCAGCTTGATCTCGACATGTCGAGAAAAGACATACTCGGCGGGACGCTGCCTATCCAGAGGAATATCCTTGGTAAAAGCACCCGAAGTCTTCGGCCCACGCAGGCTGACCTTCAAGGCCTTCAGCGGATGCGCCACCGTATCCATCACGGCAGTCGCTTCGAATCCGCAGTGCACCATGCAGTCAGCGCACTTCTCATAGTTGCCCGTGCCGTACTTGTCCCAGTCCGTGGTTTCCATCAGTTCCTTGAAGGTCTTCACGTAACCTTCGCCGACCAGATAGCACGGCTTCTGCCAGCCGAACACGGTACGCGCCGGGTTGCCCCACGGCGTGCACTCGTACGTCTGATTGCCGGCCAGGAAGTCGAGGAACATCGCCGACTGGCTGAACGACCAGTTCTTGCCATTGTTGCCGCGCTTGAAAATCTCGCGGAACAGATGCTTGGTCTTGTCGCGGTTCAGGAAGTGCTGCTGATCCGGCGCGCGCTCATACGCGTAACCCGGCGAGACGGTAATGCCGTCCACGCCCATCGGACCGACCGTGTCGAAGAACGCGGCCACGCGCTCGGGCACCGCGTCGTTGAACAGCGTGCAGTTGATGTTGACGCGGAAACCGCGGCGCTTCGCTTCCTTGATCGCCGCGACCGCCTTCTCGTACACGCCGTCTTGCGACACCGAGTGATCGTGCATTTCCTGATCGCCGTCCAGGTGGACCGACCAGACGAAGTACGGGTTCGGCTCGTAGTCGTCCATCTTCTTTTCCATCAGCAGCGCATTCGTGCACAGGTACACGAACTTCTTGCGCGCGATGATGCCCTTCACGATCTGCGGCATTTCCTTGTGCAGCAGCGGTTCGCCGCCTGCAATCGACACCACCGGTGCGCCGCATTCGTCGACCGCGCCGAGGCATTCTTCGAGCGACAGACGCTGGTTCAGGATGGGATCCGGATAGTCGATCTTGCCGCAGCCATTGCAGGCAAGATTGCAGCGGAACAGCGGCTCCAGCATCAACGCGAGCGGATAGCGTTTGTTGCCGGAGAGATGCTGACGCATGATGTATGCGCCGACCCGGACTTTCTGTAGCAGCGGAATAGACAAGACGTCCTCCTTAAAC
The DNA here is from genome assembly GCF_059422005.1 of Paraburkholderia sp. GW821-FHT02A12. Taxonomy (NCBI): domain Bacteria; kingdom Pseudomonadati; phylum Pseudomonadota; class Betaproteobacteria; order Burkholderiales; family Burkholderiaceae; genus Paraburkholderia; species Paraburkholderia sp. GW821-FHT02A12. Next base: position 26,235 of record NZ_JBWKWA010000002.1, read on the forward strand.
TTCGCGTGCAGCGAGTGGTTGCATCAGCTTCGATGGCAACTTGAATTCGACTTTTTCTTCACGGCCCGCCATCGTCGTGACCTCGACGGGCCCCAATGCGCGCAGCGCATCGATTACGTTGTTCACCATCTCTTCCGGCGCCGAAGCGCCCGCCGTGATGCCGACGGTTTGCACGTTCGCAAACCACTCCGGCTTCACTTCCGAACCGTCGGCGACGAGATGACTCGCGACGCCGCTTTCGCTGCCGATCTCGCGCAGCCGGTTCGAGTTCGAACTGTTGGTCGCGCCGACCACCAGCAGCACGTCGACCTCTTTACTCAGCTCGCGAACCGCCGCCTGGCGGTTTTGCGTCGCGTAGCAGATGTCGCGCGTGTCAGGACCGACGATGTCGGTGAAGCGGTGCAACAGGGCGTCGATAATGCCACGCGTGTCGTCGACCGATAGCGTGGTCTGCGTCACGTACGCGAGCGGCGTATCGAGCGGCAGATCCAGATGCGCCACTTCGGCTTCGCTCTGGACCAGCAGCACCGTGCCGGGAATCTGTCCGATCGTGCCTTCGACTTCCGGGTGCCCGGCGTGGCCGATCAGGATCAGCGTGCGCCCCGCGGCCACATATTGGCGGCCTTGCACGTGAACCTTGGTGACCAGCGGGCAGGTCGCGTCGAGCACGTCGAGGCCGCGCTGTTCCGCGTCGCGTTCGACCGTTTGAGCGACACCGTGGGCGCTGAAAATCGCCACGGCGCCTTGCGGTACCTCATCGAGCTCTTCGACAAAGCGCGCGCCTTTCTGGCGCAGATTGTCGACCACGTGGCGATTGTGGACAATCTCGTGACGGACATACACGGGTGCGCCGTGTTGCTGTAACGCGCGATCGACGATTTCAATCGCACGAACAACACCCGCACAAAAGCCGCGAGGTTGAGCAAGGATGACTCGCATAAGTTGGCGAACTCCGACTGACGCGGGTTTCGAAGAAGTCGGTAAAAATGACTTTATCGCCGCGACCATCATATTTAGTTGATGTCTTGAGACCGGCGTAAGGCCGGCACAGCAAAACCAAACGCGCATTCTAACGCTATCACGGCCGCTTTGCTTCGGGCGCCCCCCGAGGTGTTGGGCCGACACCGCAACCGCCGGCTCGCCGTCCGGCGCGGCATCCGCTTCGCAGCCGGCGATGCAGCCGGCGATGATTACGCGCTGCATCAGTTTGGCGGAACCCTTAAACTAGATGGTCCTGCGGCACACGTTGGCGGCCGCGACACAGAATGAATCCGAGGCTCGCTGGATGGACGTCGATCACTACGAAAATTTTCCGGTCGCGAGCGTATTGGTGCCAAAAGCGCTGCGCGCGCCAGTCGGCATTATCTATCACGTCGCCCGCACGGCCGGCGATATTGCCGATGAAGGCGACTGGAGCCCGGCTGCGCAGCATGCGCGCCTCGCCGACTTTCGCGCCGGCCTCGACGCCGTCGCGGACGGCCGCGCCGCGCCCGTGCACCCGCTGCTGTTCGGTAAGCTGGCCGGCGTCGTCGCACAGTACAAGCTGCCCCTCGCGCCGTTCTACGACCTGGTGCTGGCGTGCGATCAGGACATCGATACCCACCGTTACGCGGACCGCGCCGCGCTGCTCGACTACTGCCGCCGCTCGGCGAACCCGATCGGCCATCTCATGCTGCATCTGGTGGGCGCCGCCACGCCGGCGAATCTGCGGGATTCCGACGCGATCTGCACGGCGTTGCAACTGGTCAGCTTCTGGCAGGACGTCGCGGCGGACTGGAAAAAAGACCGTGTTTATCTGCCGCTCGCGGAGTTGCAACGCTTCAATGTGACCGAGCCGCAAATCGCCAACGGCGTCGTCGACGATGCCTGGCGGGCGCTGATGGCTCACGAAATTTCGTTCGTCCGGGCCATGCTCGTGAGCGGCGCGCCGCTCGCGTTGCGTATCCCGGGGCGGCTGGGTTTCGAGCTGTGCGGCGCCGTGCACGGCGGCTTGCGCATTCTCGGGCGGATCGAAATGGCTGGCTACGACGTGTTTCGTCAGCGGCCGGTGCTCAGCAGTTTTGACTGGTGCGTGGTGGCGGCGCGCACCGTGGCTATGCGGCTGTCGCGGCGCGTCGGCGCGCATGCGCGTTCAATCGAGGGTAATGCTTAATGGCGGTGGTTCTGTTTCTTCTTTCGTGTCTGTCGTTGTTGATCTGGTGTGTGCTGCTGTTCGCGCGTGGCGGCTTCTGGCGAGCCCGTCCTGCCGCGCCGCTGATGCCGGAGCCGCGCGAAACATGGCCGGCGGTCGCCGCGGTCGTACCGGCGCGCAATGAAGTCGACGTGATCGCCGAGGCCGTCACCAGCTCGCTTCAGCAGGACTATCCCGGCGCATTCCACGTGATCGTCGTCGACGACCACAGTACCGACGGCACCGCCGACGCGGCCCGCGCCGCGGCATTACAGCTGCAATGCGCGGACCGTCTGACGGTGCTGAGCGCCAAGCCGCTGCCGCCGGGCTGGTCCGGCAAGGTATGGGCGCAGTCGCAAGGCATCGAGGCGGTGCGCACGCTCGGTCTGCCGGCCGATTTCCTGTTGCTGACCGACGCCGACATCGGCCATCCCGCTGACGCCGTCTCCCAGCTCGTTGCACGCGCGGATGCGGAACAGCGCGACCTCGTCTCGCTGATGGTCCGTCTGCGCTGCGACTCGTTCTGGGAAAAGGCACTGATTCCGGCTTTCGTGTTCTTCTTCGCCAAGCTGTATCCGTTCGCGTGGGTCAACAACCCGCGTAATCGCACGGCCGCGGCGGCTGGCGGCTGCATGCTGGTGCGCCGTAGCGCGCTCGAAGAAGCGGGCGGCATCGAGTCGATTCGCGCCGAACTGATCGACGATTGCAGCCTCGCCACGCGCATCAAGCATCGCGGCACCGGACGTCATCCGATTCGCCTGGATGTGGCGGCGCGCAGCGTGTCGCTGCGTCCCTACGATAGCTGGCGCGAGATCTGGAACATGATCGCGCGCACTGCATTCACGCAACTGCGCTACTCGCCGTTGCTGCTGGCGGGCACCCTGGCCGGCATGGCGATCATCTATTTGGTGCCGCCTGTCGCCGCGCTGCTGCTCGGCCCCACTGCCTGGCCCGCGTGGCTTGCCTGGGCGGCGATGTGCTGCGCCTATGCGCCGATGCTGCGCTACTACCACCGCTCGCCGTTGTGGGCGCCGTTCCTGCCGTTGGTCGCGTTGTTCTACGTCGGCGCGACGTTTGCGTCGGCGGTGCGGTACTGGCGCGGCAAGGGCGGTCAATGGAAGGCGCGTGTGCAGGCGCCGGTGCAGGAGCGCTGAGCCGCGCAGAACAGCGCGAATGTGCGAATCCGCGGTTACGTGGATTTGCCGGATGAAAATGAAAGCGGCGCTCTCGAGCGCCGCTTTTTTCATATCACCCCTTGGTGAGCAGCATGTACAGCTGAATCACCATGTCGGGCGAGAACGTGAACGGCACCCAGCCGTGGCCGGTGTGGCGCATGACCAGCAGACGGTCGCCGTTCGACTGTTTCTGCACCGCCATGACCGGGTTCTTGGTCGATACGAAGCGCCAGCCCGGCGGGATGCCCGGAGGCGGCTCCGGCGTCATCGACGCGCGCGCGTTCGACAATTCCTCGATCAGCTGCCCAATCTGCTCAGCGCGCAGCGCGACCGTCTGGCCGCCGATCGTCATGGTGATCTCGTTTTGCGCGGGGCGGTTGATTTCGAGCGTCGGCTGGACTTGCGCGGCGGGCGCTTCGTCTTTGGCTGGCGCCGGCGCTTCAGCCGCAGCCTCTTCCGCTATGGGCTGCGTAGCGGAAGGATTTGCCGGCGCTTGCAGCGCGGCCGTTTCCGTGGATGTCTCGGGGATGTTTTCGGCCTGCGGGGCCACGACAGCCTGGATGAGCTGATCGACGCCCATTTCCAGCGCGCCGAGCTGTTCGTGAAGATTCATGCGAGGTTTCTCTGGTAAGACCCGCGATTTTACCTGCTGCGCGTAGGCTTTTACCTGCGGCAAACAAAGTGACGTTGTAACAAAATGCGTGCAGGCCGCGCCGGACGGTCCGCAGCGGCCTGCATGGCCGTGCGCGGGGAGACCTGTGCGGCCCGGCCCGACCTGATCGTCAGCGACGCATTAGCGCTTCAGATACCCTGCTTGCCTGAACCATTCGAGCGCATCGCTCAGACCTTCGCGATACGGCCGCGCGCGATAGCCGAGTTCGCGCTCCGCCTTCGCCGACGTGAAGTACATCTTGTTCTTCGACATCTTCAAGCCGTCGACGGTGACGAACGGCTCGCGCTTCGTGAACTTCGCGACGGCTTCAGCGCCCACGGCCAGCGGATAGAGCGGCCAGCGCGGCAAGCTCAGCGTCGGCGCTTTGCGGCCGGTCAGCGCGGCGATATCCGCGAGCATCGCCTGCAGCGGCAGATTTTCGCCGCCGAGAATATAGCGCTCGCCGATCTTGCCGCGTTCGAGCGCAAGAAAATGGCCGGCGGCCACATCATCCACGTGCACGAGATTCAGCCCCGTGTCGACGAACGCGGGAATCTTGCCGAGCGCCGCTTCGACGATGATGCGCCCGGTCGGCGTCGGCTTGACGTCGCGCGGACCGATCGGCGTGGACGGATTGACGATCACCGCGGGCAGGCCGTCCTCGGCGATCATCCGCTCCACCGCGCGCTCGGCCAGCACCTTGCTGCGCTTGTAGACGCCGATCGCCTGGTCGGCTTTGAGCGGCGAGGTTTCATCGGCGGATTGGCCGGAACTGGTGACCTTCAGCGTGGCCACGCTGCTCGTGTAGACGATGCGCTCGACGCCTTCCTTCAACGCCGCGCGCATCGTCGCCTCCGTGCCCTCGAGGTTCGAGCGTTCGATTTCGCTCGGGTCCGGCGCCCACAGACGATAGTCGGCGGCGACGTGCAGCAGATAGCGCACTCCGCGCAGCGCGACGCGCATCGACGCTTCGTCGCGCATATCGCCGACGACGATTTCCGCATCCAGCGCCTCGACGTTTTGTCGCGGACTGGTGGCGCGCACCAGCACGCGCACCTTGAAACCCTTCTGCTGCGCGATGCGCGCCACCGACGACCCGACGAAGCCGGAGGCGCCGGTCACGAGCACGAGATCGCGATTCTGTTCGGTCATTCTGTTTCCATTCCCTGCGTGACAGTCGACGGATTGTACGTGGCGCGCACGCCGCGTGTCGCCTCGCGCGGTCCGCGAGCGAACCGGCGAGCAATCTCGCCGCGACGCGACTAGAATGCCGGCTTGAAAGATTGCGTTGCATGGGAGAGGACGGCATGGCCCTGGATCTGGATTCGCGGATCGAAACGTATTACGTGCGGGTGCGCGGCATGGTGCAGGGCGTCGGCTTTCGCCACGCGACCGTGCGGCAGGCGCACGCGCTCGGTGTCAAAGGATGGGTGGCGAATCTCGACGACGGTTCAGTCGAAGCCCTCTTGCAAGGACCGGCCAATCAGGTCGACCGGATGCTGTCATGGCTGCGTCACGGGCCGCCGGCGGCGCGCGTGACCGAGGTCACCGGCGAAGAACGCGCGACGGAAAAGCGCTATGAGCGTTTCGAGCAGCACTGAGCGCGCGCTTCATGGACCGGCAAGGCGGCGCGTCATCACGTTGATGTCGCGCCGCCTTGCCACTTGTTTCTCCATAACCGCGCCGACAACCTCAACGCGCCACCAGCAAACTCTCCGCAAAGCCCCATTCCTCTTCGATCCATTGGTGGCTGCAGACGAAGCCCGCATCGTCCGCAATCGCGGGCACTTCCTCGGCGCGATATTTGTGGCTGCTCTCCGTCCAGATCGTTTCGCCTTCTTTCAGCGTGACCGTCAATTGCGCCGCGCCCACGTGGACCGTCACGTCGCGTTTCGCGCGCAGATGCATCTCGATGCTGCGCGCGTCCGGATTGAAACGTGCGACGTGCTCGAACGCATCAAGCGGAAAATCGCCATCGAGTTCGCGATTGATCCGCGCCAGAAGATTCAGATTGAACGACGCCGTCACGCCGATCGAATCGTCGTAAGCGGCCACCAGCACCGGCGTCGGCTTGATCAGATCGGTGCCGAGCAGCAACGCGTCGCCGGGGGCGAGCATGTTGCGGATATCGCGCAGAAAACGCGTGGCCGCAAGCCGCCCGAAATTGCCGATGGTGCTGCCGAGAAACAGCACAAGTAAGCGTTCGTCCGACGCGCGGTTCTTGCTGACTTCGGCGAGGCCCGCCAGATAATCGCGCTCGTAACCGACAATCGAAATCCGCTCGATGTCGCCGAGCTCACGTCTGCACAACTGCAACGCGCTGCGCGAAATTTCAATCGGACAGTACGAAGTAGGGCGTTTTTTACACAGCGCTTCCAGAATGCGCCGCGTCTTCCGCCCGCTGCCGCTGCCGAGTTCGGCGACGGTGACGTCGTGCGGCAGATGCGCGACGATGTCCGCGGCGTGCTTGGCCAACAGGCGCTCTTCGGCGCGCGTCACGCCGTATTCGGGCAGCACGGTGATCACCTCGAACAGCGCTGATCCGACTTCGTCATACAGATATTTCGACGGCAGCTCTTTCTGCGGCGCGTGGGTCAGCCCGGCGCGGACCTCGGCGGCAAAGGCGGGGCTCAGGTTGGGTGATGCATCGTGCGAGAGGGCTGGCTGGGTCATGCTGGCTCCAGTAGTCACATTCGGTGGTCGGGGGATGCTGGCCGGACGGCGGCCTGCGCGGCGAAAAGCAGTTGATGCACGCCGCTGAAAGAGGAGCGGACCGGATTCGCCGTGACGTGATGGCGCTTGTATCCGGACCAACAGATTGATGCTGCAAGACTCGTAGCAAGATTCGCGCTTGTGCGGCGAGGTTTGGCGTGTCGACGTCAGACTCTCCGCTCGCGCGTGAAGTTATGTTCTAGTGCATCGGCGCGCGATGCGCACGGAATAAATGCGGCGCGCTGCGGAAAAAGTACGTGGGCTGTCGCCGGATAACCCGTCTAGAATGCCGGCTTGCGTCGTACTTGCGTCCGTACTTGCGTCGTACATCGACAAAATATCGTAGTGCTTGCGCAGTGCACGGATCTGCTTGCTGCGCGCTTGAGACAACCGAATCTAATGACAACAATCCACGCCGCGCCGCGCCGTTGCATGCTGCGCTGCACACGTTTCCGATTTCGCAGCGGGCCGCCCAATGAACCAGTATGACCCGAAGCGCGGCATTGCGTTGTCGGTCGGCGCATCTGCGCTGTTTGCATTGCTATCGGGCTACACAAAACTTCTCGCGCCGCTGAGCGGCCTCGATATCTTCGCGTGGCGCATCGTGTGGACCGTGCCGGGCGCATTATTGCTGATCGTTTTGCGCCAACGGCTGCCGATATTCCGGCAACTGATTGCCCGTATGCTCCGCGAGCCGGTGCTCGGCCTCTCGATGATCGCCGGCGCGGCGCTGCTCGGTCTGCAACTCTGGGTATTTCTCTGGGCGCCGCTGCACGGCCGGATGCTCGAAGTGTCGCTCGGCTATTTTCTGTTGCCGCTGGTCATGGTGCTGGTTGGACGCTTCTATTATCACGAGCGCCTCGATGGCTTGCAGTGGCTGGCCGTCGGCTGCGCCGCATTGGGCGTCGTGCATGAACTTTGGGTGACAGGCGCTTTTTCATGGCCGACCTTGCTCGTCGCACTGGGCTATCCGCCGTACTTCGTGCTGCGCCGCAAAATCAACCAGGATTCGCTGGCGATGTTCACCGTGGAAATGTCGCTGCTGTTGCCAGTGGCGATCGTGGCGGTCATCAGCGGCGGCTCGCTGACGATGATTTCCGGCCGTCTCGACATGTGGTGCCTGCTGCTGCCCGGTCTTGGCGCGCTCAGCACGGTCGCGCTGGCTTCGTATCTGAAGGCGAGCCGTTTATTGCCAGTCGCGTTATTCGGCATTCTCGGCTATGTCGAGCCCGTGTTGCTGGTGGTGATCTCGGTGACCTTGCTCGGCGAAACGCTGGGCGCACAACAGTTGGCCACCTACCTACCGATCTGGATCGCGGTTGCGCTGACCGCGTTGCACAGCGTGCGGCTCGTACGCCTCGCGCCGCGCTGAGCATTGCGCGCTCAATCCGGCGCACGCGCGTGTTCCGTTCAGCGACGCGCCGCCGCACGGTCTGCGTTGATACGCGTCGGGCCCACTTGCGCCTCGATCGCTTCGCGCAGCGCAGGCCGCCAGCCGAAACCGAACAATGCTTCGGCGAGCACGAACAGCGGGCCGATCAGAAGGCCGATTACATCGTCGACAAAGGCCGGCTTGCGATGCTCATACGCGACGTGGCCAATGAACTGAAACACCCAGCCGACTACGAATAGACCGATGCCCGAGGCTAGCCAGGTGAGCGTCGACTGCGCGGCCAGCCACTGACCGCACGCGACGCACAACACCGACACGATTGCCATCATCGCGCCGAGCGGCACGTCGAGCACGAGGTAATAGAGGGTCGCCGCTGCGAACAACAGCCACGCGGGCGATAACGAAAACGGCAATGCGTCCGAAGTGAATGCGGGCCTGCTCAGCAGGACGGCCAACGCCAGCACGATCATCGGAATGCCGATGAAATGCGTGGCGATATTGCGCCGGTCGCGATGGTAGGCCGCGTATTGCGTTAGCTGTTCGGTCAGCGTTCTCATGGATGCCGCTCCTCGATCAACGTCAGCATAATCGCGGTCAACGGAATTTGAAACCATCGGGTAACCGACAATCTGGCTCAAGCAGTTTGAAACGCAGGGTGCGCTCAAGCTCGGCTACGCGGAGATCGAAATCGCCGACGTGAAAAAAAAACTCAGCGAGCTGGCGGATTTGAAGCCGGCTTCGGATTGATTTTGCCGAATGGTGTGCCAAGCACGGCGCTGCATGTTGCTCAGGAAAAGAATGCGTCCAGCGGCCATTCGGCATGGTTGGCGAGCTGATGGCAAGCCCGCGCAAAAGAGCGTCCACAAAAAAGGCGAGTCATGAGACTCGCCCTCCCTGAACGGCACTGTGCGGCTTCGATTGACAGCTTGAATTAACTACCTATGCATGGCCGGTGCGTGCCGACGACCTGACACGTGTTATTGCGTTTTGGTCGTGTCGGTCTTTGCGCCGTCGGCTTTTACCGGCGCAGCGCTGGCCCCGTTCGCGCCATCCGTCTTGCTCTTGTCGGCGCCTGCTTCGACAGCGTTCTTCTTGGTGGACTTGTGCGTCTTTGCCGTGTGAGCGGCCGACGTCTTCTTCACATGCGACTTCTTCGCGGTTTTCGTTTCAGCCTTCGCGTCAGTCTTGGTGCCGGCCTTCGTCGCGGCCAGGCCGTTGTCGGCGGCGCCGGTTTGCACGGCGGTGGTGGCCTTCAGATTCGCCTGACCGGCCGGTTGCGTTTGTGCGGGTTGTGCGGGTTGTGCGCTCGAAGGTGCGGCCGTTTGTGCGAACGCGGTCGAGACGAGCAGGGCGGAAGCGAGAGCAGCGAAAAGCGTCTTCATGGTTTAACTCCTTGGTTTAACCGCTGGTTTCTTGTATCGCGGCTGAAAATGTTCAGCGCTGCCGGTTTAACGTTGGGTGGAAGACAGGAGTTGACGGTGCGCTGGTGACAAAACGTAAGGACTGAAACAGGATGGTTCGCGTCGTAGGTGGTCGACGCGAGGATGCGATCGTTTAGACAGGGTTCATGCGAGGCGTTTGCTGCGTGGCGGCGAAGGCGGCACCAAAGTGCATCGCCTTCGCGCATCGGCGCTGCGTGAGTGCGTCTTGATTGCGCTATTGGAACGGGTTCTGAATGACGCCCGGTTTTGCATCCGGCTCGTCCTTCACCCTGGCTGGCAGATCCTTTTGTGCCTGCAATGAAGCCACGACTGCGTCGACTGCTTCCTTCAGCGCCAGCGCTGCCTTCAGGCCGCGCTGATCCTGGGTCAACTCGAGCGTCCCGGCCACGACCACACGCGTCGTGCCGTTGCTCACGGTGAGCGCGTCGCCTTGAATGTTGAGTACGTCGTCATCGTTCGAATAGGGTTTAAACACCTTTCAGTCCTCCCGGTCGCTGATCTTTGAGATTCTCCGGAATGCCCGGAAAACGGATGCCGCTTGCCGCTTCGAGTTCGTGAATCGTCTTGATGTCGTAACGGTTGGTCGAGACATTGTCCACCATCACCGCAAACGCCAGTTGCTTCGACGGCACGTAGACGGCCTTGAACAATTGCGTCGGCACGAAGACGCGCGTCGGCCCGATGGTCTGCAATTGCCGGCCGCTGAAAATCGGCCCGGTCACGACGTAGGTCTCGTCGTATGACATTGCGATCTTGCGCACTGACGTTTCAATACGCGCCCACAAGCGCTGGTTGTTCTCGCGGTTCTGCGGCACGACGTTGGCGAGCGAAAACGATTGTGCCATCGCTTCCTGATTCCAGCGATTGCCGGCCGGGCTCATGTGGCCGCGATCGAAACCGCTGCGTTTATAGTCCGCCAGCGTTGCGCCTTCGCCGTCGGGCAAGCGCGCGTCTTCGAAGAATTTGTTGGTGCGCACCATGTCTTTGGCGGCTTCGATGTGATCGCGCGTCAGATGCTCGGCGGACCATAGCGGACCATGCGTGATCCCGGAATGCAGAACGGCGAAATCGGTGTAGCAAAGCATGCGCGTTTTCGGCGCCATCTTCTGATTGGTCAGCACCGGCCATTGCGCGTTCGGCGTGAACTGGGTGCAGGAGGGCGCCGCGCTCGCGTGAGCGGCGACGGCAAACAATAGACAGCTAAACCACTTCTTCATGAGTCGGTCAGTCGAGGGAGGGGGGCGCAAGTATAGCGTTGCGAACCCGTTTCGAGCGACGTGGAACACGCGCGAAAATACAGCGGGAAAAGAACGGGAAAAGAAGCGGAATGGAAGCGGAAAAGAAGCGGGATTTGCGCGAAGCGCAGAAGATGACTGGACTCACGCCGGACAAAAAAAGGGGCCGCCTTGCAGCGACCCTAATGCGTGGATTTCCAACTCTACGCAAGCAAACTTAAAAAGGGCTTAAATGCGGGGAAGGTGCGGAGCGCGAATGAACTGCCCGCAAATCGGACGCAAAAACTCGCCGCGCACACGAGGTGCGCTTCGAGTCGAACAGGTGGTCGAGCGACAAGAACCGCTCCGGAAGTTAATTTCCGAACACGCTATGTTCCGCGTGGATCGTTTGCCGGTCGACGGCTTGCAAGCGCCAGAAGCCGCTGGTCGGCACGCGCGCCGGTACGGCCGTCCATGCGGCCGCGCCTTGTGCTGCACTGACTTGCTGCTTGCGGTCGACGTGCAATCCGCGCAGCGTGCACAGCGGCGCGTCCGTGCTCGGTGCACAGAGCGTGGTGACGCCGTTGTCGTCGTGTAACTCGCCCCACGGGGGCAGATCGATCCCTTGATGCGCTTCTCTCGACCACCGATGCTCTTCGGTATCGAGCCACAGCACAGCGTAATCATGGTTAACGGTGGGATCGGAACCGTTGATCAGGATGGTCAGGCGCATGGCAGTTCCGTACAAAATGCGAAGTGTTGCCCTATCAGTCTATGCCGCGATGCGCGTTATGCAAGCCAAAGGTATGACGGCCGATCCGGCACGAAAAAACTCTCTCAGACAAGATTAAGCGCACCAGTCAGATCGCCAGGCGCAGCGAGGCCGTTCTCCGCAAATGCACGATCTCGCGCGATGACCCCATCTAGCGGCGCCAGCCCATGCACCCGGCTGATAAACCGCAAAATCGAGTTGGTGTCATACACCGTATGATCGACGTATCCCCTCTTCGCCAACGGCGAAATCACCAGCGCGGGAATACGCGAGCCCGGCCCCCAGCGGTCGCCCTTGGGCGGCGCGACCGGATCCCACCAGCCGCCGTTCTCGTCGACGGTGACGATCACCACCGTGTTGGCCCATTGCGCACTGCGCTGAATATGCCCGACGACATTCGCAATATGCCGGTCGCCTGATTCGACGTCCGCGTAACCCGCGTGCATGTTCAGGTCGCCTTGCGGTTTGTAGAACGTGACGGCCGGCAGGCGCCCCGCATCGATATCGGCGAGCAGACGATTGGTCGCTACGTTGTTGCCCAAGCCCGCATCGCGCAGATATTTGCGGCGCGCCGCGGTGCCCGGCGCGTAATTGGCGAAGTAGTTGAACGGCTGATGGTGATACTGGAAATCCGGCACGGCGCCGGTGTCCTGATGCTCGAGTGCGTATTGCCAGGCACCGCTGTACCACGCCCAATCGATATCCTTGTCCGTCAAACGGTCGCCGATCGTCGCGAACTTTTGCGGCGGCAGGACACGCGGATTCGACGGATCGGCGAGCGCGGGATCGCCGCCTTGCGCCGGGCGCACGTTGCTCGGCTGATAGGGCGGCGCCATCGTGTTGACGGCGTAGCCGTCGGCGGTGAACAAGCCGTCGTTGACGAATTTCGGCGGGCCGTCGAGCGCGGACGCCGGCGAATCCGCCGCCAGCTTGAGGCGCGTGCCGGCAGGATCGTCGCCTTCGACCACCGACACCAGCTTCTTCGCCGGACTGTTCTGCACGTCGGGATAGAACGGCGCCTGCGCCGAAATCAGAAAGATGTGGTTCAGCCACGAGCCGCCGAAGGCCGCCATGAAGAAGTTGTCGCAGAGCGTGTACTGCCGCGCGAGATTCCATAGACGCAGCGTGTCGGCGGAATTGCGGTAGTGGCCCATCACCAGGCCGCCGGAATCGCTCCACGCGGCGAACTGATCGTTGCGCCCCGCGTTGATCTGCATCTGGTTCTGATAGAAGCGATGCACCAGATCGCGTGTAATGACGCCGTTCGGCAGCGGCGCGCCCTGCGCGTCAGTCAGGTGGAACGGCCGGTTCTGCAGGGCGCCGATATCGCGCTCGCCAATCATGTAGCGCTTGCCGTACACTTCCTGCGCCTGCGGTACGAGGCCGCCCCAGATTTTCGGCAATTGCGGCAGCGGCGTCTTGCCGTCGCGGTCGAGTTGGAGGTAACGCTCGGCGGTCACTGCATCGAGTGGAGACTGGACGCCGGGAAAATTGCCGTACAGGTTGGCGAAACTGCGGTTCTCGGCGTAGATCACCACGATATGACGCACCTGGTCGCGCAGCGCGGCGTCGAGTCGCAAGTCGTCGGCAGAGCGCAGCGCCGTGCCGTTCGCCGCGCTCTGCCCGGCAGAGTGGCAGCCGGCGAGAGCGAGTCCTATGCCGACCGCAGCGAGGCCGGTCAGGACGCGGCGGCGCTCGGGATCGTCAGGGGCGTCGTCGGGATTGGGTGGCAGGGTGGCGTCGTTGTCGGTCATCGGCGTTTTTCGAAATTTGCGGGACAGGCATCCGAGTGCTGCGCGCGGCGGCGTGCGTGCGACGTCGGTTCGAGGTTTGGAGCGGTCTGCTTATGGCAGTCGCCGCTTGACGCGCCAACTGTTGTGCGTCGCGTCAACGGCTAGCAGGAGCCAATGCTTTGCGTCGACGGGATGACGCCTTTGCGTGGCGTAGCCGTCGACGGTCAATTCGAGTTCGTCGGGTGCCCGCCGGACGCGTGCGACGCGCGAAAGCGCGGCGATGTGACGAGGCGCTACGAACCGCATCAAAGGATAGCACCGGGTGAAACGGTGGCGGTGTACAAACTGCACCGGCGGCAACGGCCCATGACGCGGCAAATTTTGTGCTGTCGAACGTGGTGCACGCATGGCACACGCACCGTTCGCCGGATAAATGGCCGCCCCATGCTTCGCGCTATCATTTCGAAATGTCGGATCGTTATCCGGGCCGCGGCGCCTTCGTGCGCTGCGCGCCGCACGGCGGCCACCACGACATTTTCCTGCTGGCGCTGCCCGGCGGCAAACGCGGCCTGAATCACGTCGCGTTCACCGTGCGCGATATCCACGAAGTGTTCGCCGAATGGGCGATCGAGGGCGGCATCGACGGCAATACGCGTCGCCAGAAGAACGCGAAGGCGCCGGAAGGCAAGTTCATGACGGAGCGTAAAAATGACTGACGCTGCTGCTGCAAAGGCGCAAGCCGCCCATGCCGGACTCGAAGCGCCACGCACGATCGTCGTGATCGGCGGCGGCCAGGCGGCCGGCTGGGTCGTGAAGACATTGCGCAAGGAAGGTTTCGCGGGCCGCCTCGTGATGATCGCCGACGAGATTCATCTGCCGTACGAGCGCCCGCCATTGTCGAAGGCCGTGCTGACCGGCGAAGCGGATATCGAAACCGTGCGGCTCGTTACGCCGGACGATTTCGAGGCGCTGAATGTCGAAACATGGCAACCGGATTACGCGACGTCGATCGACCGCGAGCAACGCATCGTGCGCACGCAGTCGGGCCGCGACGTGCAATACGACCGTCTGGTGATCGCCACCGGCGGCGCGGCGCGCCGTCTGCCGGATGCGCTGGTGAAGACCTCGCATATCGCCTATCTGCGCACGCTCGACGAAGCCGTCGCGCTCGGCGAACGGCTGCGCGCCAGCAAGCGCGTGCTCGTCATAGGCGGCGGCTGGATCGGCCTCGAAGTCGCGGCGACCGCGCGCAAGCTCGGCGTGCAAGCGACGGTGGTGGAAGGCGCGTCGCGTCTGTGTGCCCGTTCATTGCCGCCGATGGTGTCGAACTTCCTGCTCGAATTGCATCGCGCGAATGGCGTGGACGTGCGCTTGCACGCATCGCTGGTAGCGCTTGCCGATCACCCGCACGACGCCGACCGCATCCGCGCGACCTTCGCGGACGGCTCGACGCTCGACGCCGATTTCGCCGTCGCCGGTATCGGCCTCACGCCGCACACCGCACTGGCGGAAGCCGCCGGCATCGAGGTGCGAGACGGCATCGTGGTCGATCACTTCGGCGCGACCGACGATCCGCGCATTTTCGCGTGCGGCGACGTCGCGAATCATCCGAGCGCGTGGCTCAAGCGCCGCGTGCGTCTCGAATCGTGGGCCAACGCGCAGAACCAGGCGATCTCCACCGCGAAAGCCTTGCTCGGCACCTTCGAACCGTATGCGGATATTCCGTGGTTCTGGTCCGATCAATACGACGTCAATCTGCAAATCCTCGGCGATATTCCGGGCGATGCGCAACTCGCCGTACGCGGCAATCTGTCGGGCAAACGCGCCACGCTTTTCTATCTGGAAGACAACGCGATTCGCGGCGTGATCGCCATCAACACTCCACGCGAACTGAAACTGTCGCGCAAGTGGATGAACCAAGGCCGGACCATCGACCTTGCCACACTGACCGACCCCAACACGGCGCTTGCCTAACCACACCTACGGACGGCACTACGAATTGGTAAAGCGGCGGAAGCAAAGCGGTAGAAGCAAAGCCGTAGCATGAAGACGAAGGGCGCACTGGGTGGTGCGCCCTTTGTGTTTGCCGCGACGTTACAGCGCCTTGCGATACACCACAAAGCCCGAGCGTTCCGCGACGCTATCGTAGAGCCGCATCGCCGTCTGATTCGTTTCATGCGTCTGCCAGTAGACGCGTTGCGAGCCGTCGGCCTTCGCCCGCGCATACACCGCCTCGATCAGCGCACGGCCGACGCCCTTGCCGCGCCCCGATTCCAGCGTGTACAGGTCTTGTAGATAGCAGGTCGGGCCTGCCATCGTCGTGTGACGGTGATACAGAAAGTGCACGATGCCGAGCAACTTGCCGTCGCGTTCGGCGACCATCGCATGCACCGGCTCGTAGCCGTCGAAGAAACGTCCCCACGTAATCTGCGTGATTTCGCGCGGCAATGCGGTTTCGCCCGAGCGGCCATAGAACGCGTTGTAGGCATCCCACAACGGCAGCCACGCGTCGAAGTCGGCGGGCGTGACGGGGCGGATTTGAATCGATTCGGACATGACTGCGGCTCCTTGACTGGTTATGGTTTGTGGGCGAGCGGTTCGCCCCGTTACGGCTGAGTCGAACAAGCATAGACGGCTGCGCTAAACGCCTGCTCGCGGTTTTCTTTGCCGGCGGGGTTTGCGTTGGCCGCGCTGCCGCGCTCCGCCAGGCGTGCGGTGATGCAAGCGTTCAGCGTCGCGCGCGCCGTTGCCGCGGGGTCCAGCATGTAGTACGTGAGAGCGGCGCACGCCAGCGCCGCGCACCACGTTGCCACGGCGCCATAGCTCAAGGCTGCGGTCATAGCGTGACGTGCGTGCGTATTCATGGCATCGGCCCCTCTGGCTGCGTGCGGTTATTGGCGACTCGACAGCCGTTAGCATAAGAAATATGTGGCACCATTGTTAGCTCCACAATGCGTTCAGAATTTGGAGCCACGAACTTGGACTATGGTCTGTTGATGTCGAACGTCGAGCGGGCGCTGGGTGGCCGCAAGCTGACGCAGCAGGACTTGCTGTACGAGAGCCTGCGCCGCGCGATTCTCGATGGCGACATCCGTCACGGCAGCCAGCTCGTGCCGACGCGTGCGCTCGCCGAGCAACTCGGCATCGCGCGAAATTCGGTGCTGTACGCGTACGAACGGCTGACCGAAGAAGGCTTTATCACCACGAGCCGGCATGGTTCCATCGTCAGCATGGTGAGCGGAGCGGGGGCGTCGATAACCATGGCCCGCGCAGGCGCGAACCCGTCTGCGAACCGTCTGTCGCATCGGGTCACCGGCCTGCCGCGTGAGCGCAGCAACCCGGACGACCCGACGCCGTTCCGTCCCGGCGTACCCGCACTCGATGAATTTCCGCTCGCGCAATGGCGCGCTTCGATGGAGCGTGCATGGCGTTCGGTCGAGCCGAGCGAACTCGGCTATGGCAACAATTCCGGGCATCCCGCGTTACGCCGCTCGATCGCCGAATACGTGCGCGTGTCGCGCGGCGTGCGGTGTTCGCCCGAACAGGTGTTCATCACCGCGGGCACCCAGGCGAGTCTCGATCTGTGCGCATGCATGCTGGCCGACCCTGGCGATAGCGTGTGGGTCGAAGATCCCGGTTACCACGGCGCGAAGGCTGCGTTCCAGGCCGCCGGTTTGCGACTGGTGCCGATTCCCGTCGACGCCGCCGGCATCGCGCCCACGCCGGATCATTGGCAGCAGACGCCGCCGCGCCTGATGTACATCACGCCGTCGCATCAGTATCCGCTCGGCAGCGTGTTGAGCCTGGAGCGGCGCTGGTCGATCATCGAGCACGCGGTGGCGCGCGGCGCGTGGATCATCGAAGACGACTATGACAGCGAACTGCGCCACAGCGGCCCGCCCTTGCCGTCGATCCAGGGGCTCGCGGCCGATACGCCGGTGATCTACCTCGGCACCTTCAGCAAGACGATGTTTCCGGCGCTGCGCATGGGCTTTATGATCGTGCCGGCGAATCTGGTCGCGGAGGTGGACGAGGCGCTCAGCGAGATCGCGCGGCAGGGGCGCGTGGCCGAACAGATCGCGTTGGCGGATTTCATCGATAGCGGGAGATATGCGCGGCATCTGCGGCGCATGCGGCGGCTTTATCAGCAACGCCGCGCCGCGTTGGTGGATGCAATCGAGCGGCACATGGGCGATCTGGTGACGATCTCGTCCGACAGCGGCGGCATGCATTTGACGGTGCGGCTCGATGCGCCGCTGCGCGATCAGGACGTGAGCGCGGCCACGCGCGAGCACGGCTTGCATATCGCGGCGCTGAGCGCGTTCTGTCAGCCGTCCGCACAAAACGCCGCGCACTACAACGGTTTTATGCTCGGCTACGCAGGCATCAAACCGGACGAAGCCGATGCATGGGTAGCGCGGCTCGCCGCCGTGGTGCGTGGACTGGATCGCGAACGTACGCGCCGTTAGAGCGGCATGGTCGTTGTTGTGACGAAATCCGGCTACGCCATTTCCGCTCTGAGCCAACGCGCGAGCATGCCGTCGTCGTCCGTATGCAGCGCTTGCGCGATGCGCCGCCCGACCGCCGCGCCGAATTTATAGCCGTGGCCCGAGCATGCCGACACAACCAGCGTGTTGCCGAGGCGCTGCGAAAAGAAACGTGTATCCGCCGTGAACGTATACGCGCAAGTCTTTACTTCGGTGACCCTATATTCGTCGATGCGGCCGAAGGGTGGCGAGAACAGCCGGCGCAAACTGTCGCCTTCGGCGGGCGCGGCGACGCGATCGGCGTCTGGATCGGCGGCGCGAGTCTTGTGCACGCCCGCGCCGAACTTCAGGCCGACGCCGTCGATAGGCGGCAGCACGTAACCGCTGCTAGCGCCGCCGATATCGACAATCGCCGGCGCGTTCGACCACGCGTCCTGCAAGTCCGCGGGCGGCTCCATATAGGCGACCGCGTTGCGATAGGTCATCAGCTTTTCAGCGAGTGCGGGGAACAACTGCGAGGTCCAGGCGCCCGCGGTGACCACGAGCTTGTCGCCGCGAACCGTGCTGCCGTCTTCGAGTTGCACGGACGCCGCGTGCGGATCGACAGCGAGCGCTTTTGCATGCATGCGAATCTCGGCGCCGCGCATCTTGAGCCACGCTTTCATATCGTGCGCTATGCGTTCGCTGAAGAGCGCACCGCCGTCATGGTCGAGGTAAGCGTAGCGAAAGGTAGCGGGATCGAGAAACGCATAACGTTCGGCCGCTTCGCGCGGTTCGAGCCGTTCGTATTCGAATTCCATCCGGTCGAGGCCGGCGCGCAATAGTTCGGCGCCGTCGCCCGCGTATTGCGAAATGCCGAGCACGCCGCAATTGGCGTAGTGCGAAACGCCGAGGTCGTCCCACAGCAAATCCCAACTGTCGAACGCTTCAGCGATGGTACGCGCATAGCCGTCGGCGTCGCAGTATGCGCGGCGGATTATTCGGTGCCGGTCGCCCGACGCGGCGAGCGGATTGGGAATCGAACCCTGCTCGATCAGCGTGACGTCATGTCCCAGCTTCGCCAGCGACCACGCCGTGCTCAAGCCCGCAATGCCCGCGCCTACGATTGTCACCCGCATGCCTCGTCCTCAAAACGGTTGGTTCGGTTCAGAGTCTAGCAGCGGGAAATTTCTGGCAGCGGGAAAATTAATTCGGTGCGCGTTCGCGCGAATCAGCACATGCAAGCCAGCGAGGCTCGCGTGAAACGGTATAAAGCAACGGGTATAAAGCAGGCGGTGGTCTCCGCGCGTCGATCAACGTATCAGTGTTTTTGGTTAGACGAATTCCGCAACTGGTCGCGTACCTTCTTCGCGGCGAAGAGCGGCACGTAATCGAAGACGCGCGCATCGTGTCGATAGTCGGCCAGCGTGTCGGCGTACATCCTGGAGACCGTTTCAGCAGGCGTATCGGTTTCTTCCGCGATGCTTCTTACCACTTCGTCGACGTTGGGTTCGGGCTGAGACATGGGAATCTCTCCAGAGCAGGCAGGATGAACCGCGGACAAACAGGAGTTTTATTAGAGAACGTGATTCGCGGCTATGCCAATTGAATCGATCTATCGCAGGATTCGTTCCACAGAGATTTTTGTCTTGCAGCCAGCAAGTTCCTGCGCCGCGCCGTCATGCGAGAAATCAATGCGTATGCCGATGATGAATATCTGGGAAATGCGCGTGAGTATGCGAGATTGGTGCATGGCGATGCGGATGGGTATGCGGCTCGTTGTCATCCCATACGAAATCGTGCTCATGCTGATGATGCGCGTCGTGCCGATGATGATGCGTGTGGTCCAGTGCATCGTGCGTATGCGGATGCTCGTGACGTTCGCGGATGTGCAGCCAGACGCCCAGCGTCATCAGCGCGGCCGCGACCCAGAACAGCAGCGGCGGCATTTCAGGCCACAACACCCACGACAAGGTCACGCCGAAGAGCGGCGCGACCGAGAAATACGCGCCGGTGCGCGCGGTGCCGAGATTGCGCAATGCTACGACGAATAGCACGAGACTCACGCCGTAGCCGGCGAAGCCCGTCAGCATCGCAAGCGTGATGGTCGCGGCCTTCGGCCATGCGGCGCCGAGGGTGAACGCGAGCGCGATATTCACCGAACCGGCCACGAGTCCTTTGACGCACGCAATGAACATTGCGTCGTTAGCCGACACCTTGCGCGTGAGATTGTTGTCGATGGCCCAGCAGGCGCACGCGGCGGCCAGCAGCAGCGTGCCGGGCGGCAGGCCTGCCGCGCCCGGTTGCCACGACAGCGCCACGCCGCCCGCGACGATCGCGGCCATGCCGAGGAATACCTGCACGTCGACGTTCTCGCGAAACACGACCCATGCGATCAGCGCGGTGAATACGCCTTCGAGATTCAGCAGCAGCGAGCCGGTGGCCGCGGGCGTCGTTTGCAAACCGAGCATCAGAAGCGCCGGACCGGCGACGCCGCCCGCCGCGATCGCGCCGGCGAGCCACGGTACTTCGCGTAAAGGAAAGCGGTCGTGGCTGACGCGCTGTCCACGGGCATGACGTTGCAGCCGGCGCAGCAGGATCAGCACGGCGAGGCCGGTGCCGCTGCCGAGGTAGAACAGACCGGCGAGCAGGAACGGCGACAGCGAGCCGAGCAGCGCTTTGGCGAGGGGCGTGGTCGCGCCGAACAGCGCGGCGGCCAGTAACGCGGTGAAAGCTGCGGTGAAAGCCGCGTTAAAGCGAGTCGACATGAGTTTGAAATCCGGTTGAAGTTGAAGCGGGCGTTGCCGACACGATAGCGCTATCCGTCCGCCGACGCCTCGGGAAACAAGCGTTCCGACAGAAAATCCACGAACGCCCGCAGTTTCGGCGACAACTGCCGGCTCGACGGCCATAGGACCGAGAACTGTCCCGCGTGCGCGAGATGGTCTTCGAGAACGGTGCGCAGCGTGCCCGCGCGGATCGCGTCGCGGGATAGCGCTCGGCGAACTCGGGCAGGATCGGCAACAGGAAGCGATAGCCAATGGTCGGCGGACTCACGCGCAACCGTCCGCGCGGTGTGGCATTGGCTTGCAAGCATCATCGAGCCCAGCGGGCATTCAGAAACTCTGCGATGGCGCGCCTACGAACCGGAAATAGAGTCTCGATCACATATGAGAAAAGCAGATACCCTTCCAAAATCACCCTTACGTGCGGGGTTGCGCAAGAAAAGTCCCAATCCTCGTGATCGGACTTCACCCATCGTGTGAGCGGAACTGCTCGCACCAAGGCGATCCCGTGTGCGCAAAGTCGGGTGAAGAACTTCGTGGCGTATCCCTTGTGAGCCTGGACAAATCGTCCCGACGCTGCCTGGTTTACTGCGATCGCTTCGCAGATAGCCGGGTCGAACCTATTCAGCGCAGTAACGTAGTCAGCTCGAGTCGCCCGGTTCCCTGCAATAACTTACTCGGCAGCGCGATTGACGCCGTCGGGAATTGCAAATTCTTCATGTGTGGTCATATGGCAGAGGCCTCCTTGATCCTATTGCAAATAGTTGAGGCCGATGAACGTCTGCCGCTTGCACGAAACCGGCACCTGAACGCCCATCTTTATTTGTTGACGAGTGGCAGAAGCTGGCCGGTCTCCGCCTGCCGGCGATCGGCAGGGGTCGACCCACTGCGGTCCTTGGGACCGAAGCGAAGTAGGTGTCCGGTGTAGAACGTCTTTCGGTCGTTAAGTGAATCTAGCCCCGAGACGTCGTTCAACATCGGGGAGCATGTCACTCCCCGATCGAGGGCAGCGGAGCCGGAAGCTAATGCCAGACCTGGACCATCCAACCCAAAGCGCTTCACTGAAACGTGACGGACCTGACGGGACGGTGGTCTGGAAGCCGGGCGATATTTTCAAGAGCAATGATAGGCATTCCCCGACCTACCCGCTGATGTGATCCGCCCCGCCCACCTCCTTGATGAAGGCGAGCAGGAGCTCGCTGAGCCGAACAGGCTGCTCCTGTTGGATCCAGTGACCGGCGCCGTCGATCAGCTCGATGCCCCCCATTCTCGTCGTCGCCTTCGTCCTCATAAGATCGAGCGCGCCCGGCGCCGAATAGGTGCCCCAATCGCTCTTCCCGCCAATGAAGAGCGACGGGACATCGATCGTCTTGCCCGAAAACAGGCGCAACTCAGCGTTCAGGTCAGGATCGGAAAAGACGCGATAAGCCTGCAGGGCGCCTTGAAACCCCGTGCGGCCATACTCCTCCGTGTACACCCCAAGTTCCGGCTCGGTGAGCCATTTGCTGGCCAGGACCTCGGCGGAGGAAGGTTGGAATGGAGCGACGGTCTCGGGCATCGTCTTGCCGAGATCCATGACGTAATAGGTGGGCATTTGTGCAAGTTCTGCGGCGGTTAGCGCCTTCAACGGATGCGGCTTATTACCCGGCCAGTCGGCGCTCTTGACGTAGAAAAATGCACGAAGAAACGCGTGTAAGCCTTGAGGGGGGTGCCATATGTCATGGTTCGCCTCCCGTGTGCTCAGGTATTGCTGGTAATACTCTCTTGGCGGGTCGAGCGCCGCCAGCGCGGCCGCTAACTTTTGATTGCCAGTGTTCGGTTGAACTGACGATACCTCGCTTTCCGCAATGTTGAACGGAAGCGTCGGCGGACCGGGGAACGGTGCGCTCATCAGCACCACCGAGGGAAAGACGTCAGGTCGGGCTAGCGCACAATAGGCCGCCACGGGCGAGCCGAGGTCGTGCCCGACGAGCATTGCCGTACGCCGATACCCCAACGCCAAAACCAATCCAAGGGCGTCACGCGTCATATTCAAAAGGCTGAAGGGCGCTAGCTGGGCGTCATAGTCGTTCACCCAACCGGTGGTGCGGCCAAAACCCCGCTGGTCGGGCGCCACGACATGGTAGCCGGCGTCCGCCAGAATTGGGATGAGGTGTCGCCAGCCGTAAGCCAAATCGGGAAACCCGTGCAGAAGCAGCGCGAGTGGCCGGCCGAGGCTTTCGTAACCGGCCTCGAGAATATGGACATCGAGGCCGTTGACCCCACGGATCATGCGCGAGCGGACCCCCTTGGGAAGCGTTCCCTCGCCATATGTTGATGTGGTCAAATCAATTCCTCCTACGAGGTTTGCGCGGGCGGGTCGAATTAAAGCCGCAACGAGGCTGACCGCGCCCATCGCTAAGACGGCTCGTCGGGACGCCGATGGCTTGAAGCCAGGTGGATGACTCATGACGGAACGCCACGTCCGCGTGCAAGCGTTGTCTTCAGCTTCAGCGAAAACGCACGCGACGAATAATTCGCGCGGCGGCCGGGCAATCGAGGACGATCAGCCCCGACACGAAGACGCTCTGCATAGGGTGAGCGAGGAAACCCGCACGTTTCGTCTTCAGTTATTCCTGCCGCAATCTGGGCAGGCTGCGCATCACTGAATGAACTTTCTTGGCTTGCGATTCTGTCGGAGGGCATCGCCGGGCTCCTTGTATGGTGATCACCATAGTATGTCGATCACCATAGAATAATCAAGCGAAACGTGCTATGTTCTCGGCATGCCACGTAAGACTGACGCCCGCGCTCGCGCGATTGCCACGGCCGAACGACTGTTTCGCATCCAAGGCTACACTGCGACGGGATTGATCCAGATCCTTGAAGAAAGCGGTGCGCCTAAGGGATCGTTCTACTTTCACTTTCCACGCGGCAAGGCACAACTCGCAGAAGAAGCAATCGATAATTACGTTGCGAATCGAATTGCTGTATTACGGGACATCTCGGCGAATACGACGGGTGATGCTCTGAATTTTGTTCATCAGATTTTCAGGACATTCGCGGCCGAAATGGTCGCCTCTGATTTCCAGTATGGATGTCTAATGCAAAATCTGGCGAATGAGCTGCCCGCGCTCGATGCTGAGCTGACCAAACGGGTAGCGCGCGGATTTGTTGAGTCGACCGAGATTCTTGCGGAGCATTTTAGGGTGTGCGGTTTCGCTCCCGCGCGCGCGTCCTCTACCGCAGCCGCATTGGTAGCCGCCCTCGAAGGCGCGCGGACGATCGCCCGCCTGGAACGCACGCCGGCTATATTCGAGGCTCTGGCAGAGGTTAGTGTCCAACGGTGGGCTGCTCCCGAGGGGTGATCCGGTCCAATGTTCCCGGTCGGACGAAATTGGCACCGATCATCCTATGAAGAGCGTCGGTCTTTCGCGAATGTCCGTTCGCAGACGCCCAGCCGCCGGATGAATGTCTTGGCATTGTCCATTGCCGGACCGCCACAATTAGTTTGGCTTCGGCTTAAGCAGGAATATGTCACGCTAATTCTCTGCGTTCGCTTGGGTCGCGCTGAGGCAGTCGGGCAACTTGAACGCAAGGAGAATGGGCATGCAGACGAATTCGAAGAAGGCCGAACAGGTCGGCCTGCCGGCGACCTCACGGCTGAGCCGGTCGTACGGCAAGGCTGATTTTGTCGACGCATTTTCGGTGGACTTGCCAGCGACTGCTTGCAACGACGCAGAGTCTCTCGCTCGATACATCTTTGCAGGGCAACCCAAGTGGATCGCGATGCTGCTGGGAGTTCGCGACATTGCCGTATGGCCATTCGGCCTTAAAAGAACGATCGATCTGAAAGTCGCGAAGGACGACCGGCTAAGTATTTTCCGCGTGTTCGAACGGCATAAAGACGAGATCATTCTGGGCGAGGACGACACGCATCTTGATTTCCGCGTGTCGGTTCTCGTGCAGCCCGCATCTGAGGACCGGCCCCAGCGACTGATAGTCACTACGCTTGTCTTCTACAATCGTTTGCTGGGTCGGGCCTATCTTGGCCTTATCGCTCCTTTCCATCGCCTCGTCGTGCGAGCCTCACTCGACCGGGCACAGAAGCTCGGATGGCCCGGGCGGTAGCGGCGATTCCGATCAACGCGCCTTCCAGCGGGCCGTAGATGGCCAGACGCTCAAAGTCGCGGGTTCCTGAGAGCGGCCAGGACCAGGCGTAGCTATCCATTTCCACCTGATCAGTCACGCGCTCGCCCCCTTCACTAGCAGGCACTCATGGCTGCCTGACGGTTTTCCTTATCAACACCGTCTTCGGATTGGTAAAGAGTTGACGACCTTCAGCACCATGTTCCGTACCGAGGCCTGATTGTTTGTGTCCGCCAAACGGAATGTCAACGCCTTGGGTATGGATCTCGTTCACCCAGACCATTCCCGTTTCCAGACGGTTCGCTACCGCAACTGCGGCTTGGGTATCACGGCCCCAGACCGAGCCGCCGAGGCCAAACGGGCTGTTATTGGCGCGATCGATTACATCGTCTACATCGTCGTAGGCGATGATCGGTACTATCGGGCCGAACTGCTCCTCCTGTACGATTTTCGCGTTCTCCGGTGGGTTGTCGACAACCGTAACCGGAATAAAATAGCCGGGGCGGCTTTCGTCGACGTTCCCACCAAGAACAATCTTCTGGCCGTTAGCCTTGATGTCGTCGAGAGAATCTTTCACCTTTTCGTACTGCATTCTGTTCTGCACCGGTCCGATCGTGACCTCAGGATCGAGCCCGTTGCCAAGCTTTTGTTGCCGGGCATAGTCAACGAAGGTCGTCACGAAATCGGAATAGAGCGACCGGTGAACGTAGAGACGCTTGATACCGACACGCCACTGGCCTGAGTTACCGATAGCCCCCCAAAAGAGTTGTGGGATGATCGATCTGTAGTCTGCGTCGGGAAGCACAATCGCTGCGTCGTTACCACCCATTTCAAGCGTCACGCGTTTGACCGTTCCAGCGGCAGCGCGCAACACGTGCTTTCCCGTCTCTGTAGAACCTGTGAAACTGATCTTGGCGATGTCGGGATGATTGGTCAGCAGCGGGCCAAGTTCATTGCCGCCCGAAACAACCGACAGCACGCCTAGCGGCAGGACGGATTGCGCAATCTGCCCAAAGCGGAGTGCTGATAACGGAGTAAAGGGCGAAGGCTTGATCACCACGGTGTTGCCAGTAATCAGCGCAGGCGCCACCTTCCAAAGTGCAAGCAGCACCGGAAAATTCCACGGTGTGATGGCACCGATCACGCCGAGCGGCGTATGGTGCAGTTCGACAATATGTTCTTCGGTCTCCTCGACGATCTCGACCGGAATTCGACGGGCGGCAATCTGACGAATCCACGAGATAGACTGATCGACCTCCGGCTCCGCCATGGTCTTCAGCGGCTTCCCCTGTTCAAGGGTCAGCAGGCGTGACAGCTCGTCCCGATGTACTTCGAGTGCGTCGGCGTAGGCGTTGAGGTACTTCTGGCGCCCGTCGTAGCCAAGCGCAGACCAGGCTTTAAACGCATGCCTGGCCGCTGCGACGGCTTCTTCAAGCTGCTCGGCTGAGGCTGCCGGAGCCTTGGCGAATACTTCACCAGTAGCCGGGTTGATTACGTCAAAGCTATCTTGCGACTTCACAAGATTACCAGCGATGCTGAGGTAATACGGGCCGTTGAAAATGCCAACGGACTGAACTGCTTGTGGTAATGCAGACATGAATTGTTCTCCGAGGTATGGACGCTGAGGTGCCGCTGCCGCGAATCCCCGCAACAAACAGGCGCGGTCTTTCGGCGCTTGGTAGGACTACTGACTTTGAAAAAATCTAATGTTTTTTCAGTCAGCCGCTAGTACGGAAAACGCCGGCTGGGTGCTTACGCTGGGCCGCTCCTGCATTCTTTCGTACCACGCCAGCAGCGCGGTGCACTCGGCTGGCACTGGCAGCTTGACGATAGAAGCGAAGACCAGGCCGCCGATTACGGTGATGTCCGCCATCGAAAATTCGTTGCCGGCAACGTACGGCTGGTTTCGTAGAACAGCATCGAAGTAATGCATTCCGCGCAGGGCCTTGTCGCGCTGCCTGAATCCCCATTCGGGGTTCCGGTACAGCTCGACCTGCGGCCCCAGCCCCGGCGTCCCGTGATGGAAATACACGCTTATCGCGTCGAGCAGTTCCAGTTCGGCACGCTTGCTCATCATGTGGATCAAGCCTTTTTCGAGCGGCGCCCTGCCAGTCAGCGTCGGCACGCCATCGAGTCCATCAAGGTACTCCGTGATGGCCGTGCACTCGGCAATGCAGGTCCCGTCATCGAGTTCAAGCACCGGCAGCGTGCCCGAGTAGTTCTTGCTCGCCATGAATTCGGGCTTCTTGTGCTCGCCCGCATACAGATCGACCAGCACGAACCGCACTCGCGATTGCAGGTTCTTCTCCGCCAACGCAATGCGAACACGCGTCGGATACGGCCCTTGCGGGAAGTCATAAATCGTCATCGTCGACAACTGATTGTCATTGATGCTCGCTGCAGTAGCACTCATTTGGCTTTCCTTCCACAGTTGTGTTGTGACGAACGGCACCTTATCTACCTAACGTTCGTTAGGGTTACGATATGCGTTACAATCCGGGTTGTCAACACGGAGTAGTCGATGCGGAGAACCGTACAAGTGAGGAACGAATCGAACGCAGGCTCCAGGGAGCGGATCCTGGCGGCGGCCACGAAGATTGCTCAGGCCCACGGCTACAGTGGGTTGAATTTTCGTGATCTCGCGCAAGACGTCGGTATCAGACCCGCTAGCATCTATCACCACTTCACGAACAAGGCCGACCTCGGTGCAGCGGTGGCACGACGCTATTGGGAGGACTCGGCGGCGGTTCTTGAAGCCCTCCAGGCGGAATCCCCGGACCCGTTGCACTGCCTGCACCGCTATCCCGAAACGTTTCGCAAGGCGCTGGAAAACGCAAATCGCATCTGCTTGTGCAGCTTCATGGCTGCCGAAAGCGATGACCTTCCCGGTGAAGTGATGAAAGAAGTCCGAACCTTCGCTGAGGTGCACATTGCCTGGCTGAGCAAGGTTCTCTCAGCGGCGGAGGTTGTTGACTCAAAAGGGAGTGATGAACGGGCCCGCGCTATCTTCGCCGCCGTAGCTGGCGCACAGCTCATTGCGAGGAGCCGTTCGGACGTCTCCCTCTACGACAAATTGATCGACGGCTATCGTGCGGCCGGTCTACTTCCTGCCTAGCACGCTTATGAATTGCGTGATACACCCTCGCCCCGCATTGTTGCCGCAACTGGGGCGGCTCTTGCGTGAAGATACATCGGTGCTCGCGAACTGGTTTCGTTGGCTGAACCAGGGGTGGCGACGGTGAACGGATGAACCGCTTCCAAAAGCTGCAGGAGCGCCTGCGCGCCTTCCCAGTTATCGGCTTGCGTGGTCATATTCCCACTGATGAGCTGGAGTGCCGTATATCCTCCTATTAGGGACACTTGGCTCTGGACTTCGCAGATGCAAGATCATAGGCCCGGGGGGCTCAGACGCCAGCGGCGCTACTCGCAGCTCTCGCCAGCGACGGTTGACCGCCGCCAATGAGACGTTCGGTAGGTCGCGCTTTTGGAGTGGTTGGTGACTGCTTGTGGCCGAACCCTGACGCAGGGGCATGTAACGGCCCCAAACGGCCGTTGTCCACGCTCAGGCTGCCCAGCAATGATGCGCAACCAAACCGGGGAGCCTCTTTCGGTTCGACCAGGAGGGTTCAGAAAGTCAACGGATTAGTTATTCGAAAACCCGAGCCCATGCCGCCCGAAGGCGTCGCGCGCGGTCTTCAAAGAGATATGAGGCAGCCAGCGTCAAGAGACCTGAAATAACACCCGTCACGATGTGCTCGACATAGGGGATGCGGTAGTGACTCGCGTGCGAGTAGGCGTCGCCTAACGTTGTCAGGACGCCGACGACCAGCGCATTGCCGTATCGATGCACGTAGAGTTTCGCCGCAGGCGTGAAGGTCAAAAGTACGGCCAGGAGTCCGGTGAGCAGACCAGTATGGAATGCAATCGTCCAGTGGGCAAGGCTCATGACATTGCCCCAACTCCCCGGCATGCAGGTCATGCACGCGCTGGTCGGCTGCCAGAAACGCTGGATAAACAGCCAGGCGCGGCGCTTCCACTCGGTTGACATGATGTATTTCCCATCAATGCCGTTGTTACGGCCGACGCCACCTTTGGAGCGGTTTCCAGGCCTTTTGACCAGCCTGCCGTCCTCGTCATGGATGCTTTAAATCTGCGCGGCGTCGAGGCCGAGAAATAACGTGGACATCCGTGGAATATTACACCGTGATTGGACGCCGCCGTTTGGACCGGAACCGGAATTCGGCCCTTGCGTTTATCGGTGCAGCTCCATGGATGACGGGCATCGAACGATGCGCTTCCGCACGAAGTCAGTTTCCGGACTCGACCCACTTCGGCCCGTCAACCCGGCGAGACCTCAGCGGCGGCTTCCAAGGTACAACAGCCGTTCGTCGATTCGCAAAAGCAAGCGGGCGTTCGGCCGTTGCGGACATTCGCCAAGATTCGACGCGACCCATGGCTAACCTCCGCTCCCGGGACAGTCGATAGCTCGCTGTCTGCAATAAGCCCTGCGCTCCGACGCTATTCAAACGGCTGCTCGGCTGAGAGGTCGACGATTGGCTCGGTTTGTCGAATCGTCACACCTGCCGAAGTGCTACAAATGATTGGTTTGGGGAACCGCACCGAGCGGCCGTTCGTCACGGTTCCTGCCCGACATCCAAAAGGCCGCCCGCTACGAAGACGTTTTGTCCTTTCTGTAAACCGCTATCATCGAAGATCGTCCGAAAGGAGAACAACCAATGAGCCGACCAGATTTCATCAAACACTGGACTGAACTGGAAGAACCGGATGCACATTCCTATCGCGGCGATACCGAGCCAATGGCGCTAGACGCGCCGCTTTCCGCCGCACTCGGCATTACGCGTATTGGCATTCATCATGTGAGGCTTCTGCCCGGCCGGAGGACGTCATATCCGCATGCCGAAAGTACCGAGCAGGAGTTTGTGTACGTGCTCGAAGGCAAGCCCGACGTATGGATCGACGGCGTGCTTCATCCCATTGCTGAAGGCGATTCCGTCGCGTTTCCGGCAGGCACTGGAATATGCCATACCTTCATCAACAATACGAAGAACGAAGTCAGGCTGATGGTGATCGGTGAACGTCCGCGCGACGATAATCGTATTCGTTACCCCCTCAACGAGGCGTACGAACTTACCCGCGTGGACCGCTGGGTGGACTGGCCGGCTAGACCGCTCGGGGACCATAACGGGATGCCGGACTGAGGTTTACGCGAACGGCCGCTAAGGACAATGAAGCGACGAGTTCGACTGACGGGTGAAGGACCGCTGTCCGGGGCGGAGCCGACGTTTGAGTGTTCGCCTGAGAGAGCCGGCCAACGGCTGAAGATGGCCGCACTGCGTCCCACGACCGCGCCCTAGAGCGCCTCGGCGCGCTTTCCGCCGATATGCAGGGCGATCACGCCGACCCCCATCGCGACGAGGGCGCGCGAGAACCAGATCTTGAACGCGGTCGGAAGATCGAAAACGTCGAATGCTTGAATCAGGCTGTAAAGTCCGAGGCAGATCGACGCGATGCCGAGCGCGAGAAGGGAGACGACGAGCATCTCGGGCGCCGACCGACGGCGCACATTATTCACTTCTTCTGGAGCCTTTGCTGTCGCCGATGGTTCGTGACGCCGCTTACCGACCGGCGTCATGTACTTAGCTTCCGCAGCTGCGGGCCGCGACTGATAGGCGAACCGCTCGTGTCATCCGCAAGCTTGCCGACTTGAACAAACTGTGCCATGAGGCACAGCACAAAGCAGAGAATCATGACGCACCGGACCGTCGAGAAAAATGCACTCTTCCCTGGCACGACGATGTTCACGACGGCCACCCTGTTGTGGGCGACGACACCTTGTGCGACGGTGGATCGCGAACTCGGCCCCTGCAGTGCGGCGGGAATGCCCTGGATGAAACGAGTGATGGCAAGCGCGCCGACGAATGCGCAAGCCACATGTAAATAGATCAACCAGGGCGGCTTCGGATATTCCGAACTGTCGAGTACCAGGTTCAGGCATGCCACGATACCGGCACACGCTGAACTCAAGGCGAACGCCAGCGGCCATGATTTGAATCGCAGGGTCATGAGTTTCGGCTTCAATGAAAGGACGCTCGACTTTCATATCGGCAAACAGTGGAAATTCTTTAGTGATCCGCCCGCTGCACGCGGCGCTTCCGGCCGATGCACGACGAAAGCGTCTATCTGAATGCATTGAGGAAGCGGGGCTCGCCTCTCCTTAGAAGCCTCGCGCTTCCCCCTCGAAATGCTTGACGGACTGACTCAGGGCGTGAAGCGGACCTTCAGATTTGCCGAAAGCTGCCGTTCACGTAGCTGATATGCTGCTCCAACGCATAAGATCGGTCGGGGCGAGAATTCAACACTCTGAGTCGCTGCGGCGATTCGGAGATATCTTAGAGTGAGAATCCTCTTGAAAACAATCGTAAAGCGCTTCCTGTTAGCGCTGATCGCCCTGATGGCTTGCGTTAGCAGTGGAGCTGCGTTGGCAGAAACACCATCTGACCAGTCCTTTTCTCCTGATCCAAAAATCCAAAAAATTGCGGAAGCCTACTCGCTAGACGCTGTCGACTTCTCCATGAAACAGTTTGGAATAAAACTCGACTGGTCGGACGCGAGTATTGCAAATGTCGAAAAGGCCTTGGCGCAAATGAGTTCATCCTACGTCAGCACGAGTCCCAAGCCAACGGACGAACAAGTCATGTCATTTGCGAAAGCCTACGGAAGTTACGTCGGAGAGGTGTATCGCCGCAATCATGGTGGCGAATGGGGTATGGTCACCCTTGGCGGAAGCCGATTCCCGGGTCTGCGAACCACCTCACGTTCCAGCTTCTGGCCATGGGGACGAGTATTCAATCGGATCACAAAGGGGACGGAGGACAACATCACCGACTACTACGTGGCCCTATTGAAAAGGTAGCGGACGGCGCATCCAATCAACTTGGCCTCGACGGGCCGTCCTTGACGGCCCGTCGAGGCCGAACTCTGTCTTAGCCTTGAGGAATAGAAACGTGGTGTGACCACAGACTGCCGAACAACGCTGGCTCAACATAGCGAGCTTCAAACTGCGTATCCGCATTTATCTCGGCCAACGATGGTACCGGTAATGTTCCAAGCTGAGTTCCCATCACCGAGTTCTGATGGTCGGCATACCCGACGCGGCCGTCGCGAAAAATCTCAAGCTTGCGTAGTTCGTAACGCTCGCCGTCAAGCTGCGAGAGTAATCGGATCGGCTCCATTTCGAAGTCGTGTTTCCATACGACATCGATAAACACCGACTTAAATTCCTCCTCCATCGGTTCCTCCGAGTGTGATCGCCTGTTTGGTATCGTTCCGGGCCCGCTAATGGGTGAAAATCATCTAGCGGACCTCCTGCCGCCGCCCTGCCGGGCGACGGGGTTAAAGTGAGTTTGCCAAAACCGCTTTAACCGGAAGGAGGTCATCATGAACTATAGCGGCATTGACCTGCATTCGAACAACAGCGTGGTGAGCGTGATCGACGAAACGGACCGCGTGGTCGCCGAAAAGCGGCTGCCGAACGAGCTGGCTAAGATCCTGGCGTTCCTTGCCCCGTGGCGAGCCGAGCTGGCAGGCGTCGTGGTCGAATCCACGTACAACTGGTACTGGCTTGTCGACGGCCTGCAGGCTGCCGGCTTCGTGGTCCATCTGGCCAACACCACGGCAATCAAAAAGTACGATGGGCTCAAGCACAGTGGCGACGAGACCGACGCGCGCTACCTGGCCCATTTGCTTCGTCTGGGCATCCTTCCCACCGGCACCATATTGCCGGCTGAGCACCGCCAGGTGCGCGACCTGGCCCGCAAGCGCATGCAACTGGTGCGCAGCCGCACCAGCCACATTCTCGCCGTTGAGAACATTACGGCGCGTCAGTACGGCACGCGAATCACGAGCAATCAGGTCAAGAAACTGGACCAGGCCGCTGTCGACCAGCTGCATCTCCCAGACGACGTGGCGCTCGCGGTCCGCGCCAACGTCGCGGTCATCACGACGCTCTCCGCACAGATCGCCATCGTGGAAAAGCGTCTTCAGGAAAAGGTCGCGCCACACGCGGACTACGCCCTCCTGACCACGGTGCCCGGCATCGGCCAGACGCTTGCCACCGTGATCGTACTGGAAACCGGGACCATCGAACGTTTCGCCAGCGCTGGCAACTTCGCCTCCTACGCGCGGTGCGTGGACAGCCAGCGCATGAGCAACGGCAAGAAGAAGGGCGAAGGCAATACCAGGAACGGAAATCCATACCTGTCCTGGGCATTCATCGAGGCGGCCAACTTCGCGATGCACTTTAGCGCCGAAGCCAGGCAGTTCTACGAGCGCAAGAAAGCCAGGACGAATTCAGTGATCGCACGCAAGGCCTTGGCCCACAAGCTCGCCCGTGCGTGTTTCCACATGCTGAAGGAGCGAAAACCATTTGATGTGACCCGCTGCTTCGCATAAGCGTTACGACGGCGACCGGCAAGCCCTGATCGTTGACTGGCGAAAAGCCACCCAATTGAATGGGATGCCGTGCCGCCGTCCCCGATGTGCAGCAACGCGGATCGCCGGCAACGCGAGCCAGCCCTGGATTGGTGCCGGACGTCTGGCAACCACGACTATTGTGCGAACCCAATGGACGCGTTGCGGCACCAAAGTTCTTCTGGGGTGGCAGAGCCACCAGGGCGACAGGCAACCGATGTACGCCGATCGCTTGAGCCTGATGGGTGTCTGGCGCGATCCGTCGCAGCCATGAATCGAAGAAACGGGTGCGCTCGGCTACTGCATTCGGTCAGTGCAATCGAAATCGGCTGCTCAGGCAGTCGAGGGTGTTGTTTGCTCACTTGACACCGGGCCCGCTAATGGGTGTCAACGATTCATGCCACGACGTCGAACGTCCGAGACTGGCCGGTCATTGCCTGACGGCGATCGGCAGCACGCGACCCACAAGCGACAGACATCGCTCCCCGAACCGGCCATTCGCCAACACTGCTGCAGTTGGAATGGCTTGTGCGCCGGCGCCGTGGGACGGGTCAGACCGCGCTCCTAGTCGCTCGCCCACCAACTTGTACCGCCCCGTCCACATAACGGGCCAAGAGCGAACACGGCCGTCCGAGCGCGTCGCCCTGCAACAGCGTAATGCTCTGTTTAAGTACTAAGGCAAGTGCGCCGGCCGCCACCCCGGTTGCGGCATCTTCTAGATGCGACTCTAAATGATTGAAATTGCGCCCCGCATAAATATCGTCATGAAGGTGACAATATGCATATACGCCCGAAACGCCATGTTTGCGGCTCCAGTTAGAAATGGCCGTGAGATCGGGGCGCAACGCATCAAGCGCGGATTGCCCCGCCATCTGTACCAGCAGCTTTGTGCTCCCAACCGATGCGAGTCTAGGGATGCCGATCAGAGCCGTCGGTTCGACGCGAAGTAAACGGGCTGTTTCCGTGGCGTCAGTGCTCAATGCTGGACACGGTTGCGGCCTCACGCCGATGAAAATGCCTTGGTCAAACCGATCGACCTCCAGACTCTGCCGATGCATGCTTGTAACGAACTGAATCCGCCCGCTGTCTGGGTAGCGCTCAAAGAAAACCGCGCTCGCTGCAAGCGTCGCATGCAGGCAAAGGGGGCTGCGCGTGTGCGGATAGTAATAATCGAGCCGCACGCCAACAGCATCGGTTTCTACAAACACCGTAGCGTTTGCATCTTGCTGCTGGGCAAACTTCAGCCGTTCCGATTCAACCAAGTGTGAGTCCTCGACCACGATCGCAGCGTTGCCGCTCTCGTCATTACGGCCGAAGCAAAGAAAGCGATGGAGGTTCATTGTTGTTCGTGCGTACGACGTTGACTATACACAGAAGGAAATCTGAGCGACGGGCCCATTTAATCGAGGATTGTCATCAATTCGGATGCTTTTGTCGAATGTCACTTGTTGGCCGAACCCTGTCCCACGACGACGGGCTCAGCTCGACCCGCAACAGACTGAGGCGACTTGGAGACCGGCAATGGCGTGCGCGGCGAGGCGCTGTATGTCATTGCGGGCGAGCGTGTGTTGGGCGTGCGCGTAGTCAGTGGTACGTCGTCGTAGACGACTGCAGCTTCGTTAGCGCGCCGCGCTTGAATCGAAACCAGCCTTGCGAGCCTTGCATCACGACCTCATCGCCTTGCCAGAACACGCGCTTGACCGTCATGCGCGTGCCACAGCGCTGCACAAGTGGAGGACGGTGGCGAAAGTCGTACAGCACCGGGCCGGACTCGGTCTGCACGAGCGTGCGGTCAACAATGTCATTTTCGTTGCCCATGTCATCGAAATGCGTGAGCGTGCTCGCGCCAAACCGATCGAAAATTTCCTTGTCGAGCATAGCCGCAAAATCGTGGTCGACGCGCACGAATTGCAGTTTGCCCGAGGGCGTGACGAGCGGGCCGGACGCGTTGCTTTGCGCATGAACGCAAGTCGCGAAAGAGGCGGCTGCGAGCGCAGCGGAGAACAGTCGTCTCATGTTGCCTTTTAGGTTCAGCGGCGTCTCCGACGACGGAGCACGACTCGCAATCGTTCCTTGGGAACATTGTCGTCGATTTTGATCGACACGTCGAAGGTCTGCAACTGGCCGAACAGAGTTTGATGCGATCGGCATAGACCGACCCTCATCGGACATCGGAACATCTCCGAAGCGGCCGTTCGTGTCCGCTGCCTGAACACGGCGGAGCCATTGACCACGTGCGGAAAGGTCGGTGACTCCGGGCGTCAAGCTTCCACCATTAGGTCAATGGTTCAAATTTCAGAGACGCTCATAGGCGCCGTTGCCTGCACGCGCGAGGATTGCCTTCGCAGCACAGTTTCGTCGATCCACAGGGGTAACGGCTGAACTGCAGGCAGATGCGTCGGTGACAGGCCGCACGGGGAAAAAACGACTGGCTCACTATGGGCCTGCTGTCCGCTACGGGCAGCAGCTAACCTTAAGGAGCCGAAATGAAAGTCGTTTTTGACCGCTTGAAAAAAAACCATACGTCACCAACGCTTCCTGCCTTTGTGGCGTCGCGCGTCGAGCAATATTACCGGGAGCGGGTGACGGATACGTGGGGAGGCGGGCACATCATGCGCGGTCGCATCCCGGGACCGGATGCGCTGCATCTGTCGAGCAACGACTATCTCGCGATCGCGCGCCACCCCGCCATCATTCGCAGTATGGGCCGAA
This sequence comes from Paraburkholderia sp. GW821-FHT02A12, assembly GCF_059422005.1. NCBI lineage: Bacteria > Pseudomonadati > Pseudomonadota > Betaproteobacteria > Burkholderiales > Burkholderiaceae > Paraburkholderia > Paraburkholderia sp. GW821-FHT02A12. Next base: position 62,080 of record NZ_JBWKWA010000002.1, read on the forward strand.
CATTGCGTTCGGACGGCAACGGACTGTTGATGTCGGGCATCTTCCTGCACGGTGATTGCCCGCAGTTGAAGTTCGAAAACCGGCTGTCGACGTTCATGCGCGCAGAGGCAGGGGTGCTATGTCAGTCCGGCTATACGGCGAATATCGGGCTGATCCAGTCGATCGCTTCGGCACGAACGCCCGTCTACGTGGACATGATGGCGCACATGTCGTTGTGGGAGGGTATCCGCAGTGCGGGCGCGATCCCGATACCGTTCAGGCACAACGACGCCGCGCATCTCGAGCAGCAGATCGCGCGGTATGGGCAAGGGGTCGTGCTGGCCGACTCCGTCTACAGCACGAACGGTAGCGTATGCCCGCTTGTCACGTTCGCAGATGTGTGCGAAAGGAATGAGTGCGTGTTCGTGGTCGACGAGTCGCATTCGCTCGGCACGCACGGTCCGCGTGGAGCGGGACTTGTTGTCGAACTTGGACTTGAGTCTCGTGTCGCGTTCCGCACAGCAAGTCTTGCGAAGGCTTTTGTCGGCCGGGCCGGCTTCATCACCTGCCCAGCCGGTTTCCAGGAGTACTTCAAGTTCGAGTCGAATCCTGCGATCTTCAGTTCCACGCTGTTGCCTCATGAGATCAGTGGGCTGGACGCGACGCTGTCGGTGATCGAATGTGCCGGCCGACGGCGCACGAGACTTGCGTCGAATGCCGCCTGGCTGCGGGAGCGGTTGAGGGAGCTTGGGTATAACCTGAATGCCGGTGAGAGCCAGATCATCGCGCTCGAAGCGGGTACGGAACAGCGCACGATCGTGTTACGCGATGCATTGGAGTCACGGGGCGTTTTCGGTTCCGTGTTTTGTGCACCGGCGACGGCGCGCAATCGTGCGCTGATCCGGTTGTCGATCCACGCTGCGTTGACCGACGCCCAGATCGAAAGGATTGTGAGCGTCTGTCGTGACATTCGCAGCGAGGTTGAGCTTGACAGATGGCCCTCCACCCGGCGCCTCGGGGACCGGCCGTCGTCCCGCAGACACAGCCACGAGCAAAGTACGGCAGACAGTGCGTTAGCGGTCTGATAGCGGCATGACATGGAGTTCACATGAGTGAACTCCATGTCTTCTGTACGTCGCGGTCCAGCCACTCAAGGTAGCGGTCGTAACTCAGCACGTGGCTCAGATCAAGCCCGGGCGGGTTGGGAATCACGGCATAAACGTAAGTCTGTTGCCCTGTAAACTGTGTTGCCGGGTGCATATAGCTCTCCCACGCGATGCCGTTCGCAGGGAAGTACCCGCTGGTTTGCCAGAAGTACGGCAAACTCCCGCCGCTGTCCAGTGCATCGAAAAAGCCCACTGGTGCGCCTTGTACGCTGGCTATCTCCCGCAGACCCCGCAGCGTTTCGTTTGTGTGGACAATCAGCAGAAAGGACTTGCCGGTACTGTCGAGCATGAGTAGCCCGTTTGGCGAGTATGAAAGGTAATGTTCAACAATATCGAGCGAATCAAAGAGTTCTCTTACCCGCGCGACCAGCGCTTCGTCACGCAAAAACGTATATTCCGATGTCACCAGCGTGTCGAGGATGGACTGACACCTGTTATCGAAGTAGGCATGCTGCATGTCGCGCACCGCGCGATTTAAAGTACTGATGGCCGATGCGTCCTGCTTGCGAATGAAGCGATGAATGATGCCTTCGTTGAAGCTCTCCACCGCGATGTGCTCGTTTGCCTTTCCGGTCAGCATAATCTTGCGTACAGCAGGGTCAGTAATGCGGCGGCAGAATTCAAGACCATTCAGCCCTGGCATGTCGTAATCCACGACGACAACCGATGCTGCCTGAAACCGGTCGTTGTCGAACACCTGATTGCGGACGGTGTCGACGCTCATCGCGATGACCTGCTGAGCCTCGTCCTCATCGGTTCGGTCCCGGTACGGAGCGAAGATTTGTTCCTCAGGTGCACCGGGACGAGGGCGTTCATTCACGAACCGCAGGGCTTCCCTTGACGAGCTGAAGAGCCGGAAGGCAAGGCTCGGTTCGAGTTGCAGGCACAGATTCGACAGGAATGCCGGGCTGTCGTCGACGAACGTGACCGTTGTCGGAAAATAGAATGGTTTGATCGTATCCATCATCATGGCCTGGGAAAGGTCAACACAAACTCGGTATACATGGACTCGATAGACGTACAGTCGATGGAGCCGCCCATCACGCGCATGACGTCACGACAGAATGCGAGGCCGATGCCGGTGCCGACGGAGGCGTCATCTGCTTCGGCCGATGACGTATAGAAGCGCGTGAAGATGTGGGGAAGTACATGGGACGCGATGCCGACGCCGGTATCGCGAAAGAGGAGCTGGTTCGCGCGTGGTCCAGGCGCAAGCCGGATCGAGATCAGGGCGCTGTCGACATCTGCCATTCCGCGGAACGCATTTTTTAGCAGATTGAAGAGCACATGGACCACCAGCATGCCCGAGCCTTCGAACGTGAAGTCATTGATGAGATCCGTGAGCACCCGTTGCTGCTCTCCTTCGCGAAATGGATAGCGGTTGAGCGCGGTCTCCACACATTGCCTGATCGAGCAATGTGTGACCTGTTGGGAATGCCCGTCGGTGAACCGTGCGTTCGCGAGCAGCATGTCGATAATGGTATTGGAATGAACAGCCTCCTGCTCGATGCGGGAGAGTACGCCGTCCATGGAATGAAGGTGGGCGGCGCGGATCTTGGGAACACGTAGCCCGCTGTCTTGAGCGATGCGGTACGTTTCGAGTAGCAAGGGCAGGTAGCTTCCGAGGCCCGCGGCGCCGGCGCGGATTGCGAGTAGCGGGGTACGCAGTTCGTGGGCAATGCTACCGGCGGTTGCCAGCATTGCCCGTTCCTGCTCGACCCGGATACGTTCCGTGTCATAGTTGGCGATGACGCCGATCGCTATCGCAAACGAAAAAATCGCCAGATGGACAAGATACGACACATTCACGCTGACAGCGTCGGTTGTTGCCCAATAGGCGAGGTACGCGAGAGCAATGCCGATCAGGAAATTGAGCAGCAGCATGAGCCAGTCGAGCAGCAACACCATGACGAAAGCAGCAATCAGCGCGCTTTCGACCCAGACGGTTGAGCCATTGTTTTTCAACAGCATGAACGTGAAAAAGAACGGCAGTGAGTAAAAGATTGTCGCGTACCAGTAGTACGGCAGGAGCTTTTTCGCCCACGACGGCCAGCGGTCGGAAAATACAATGGGAATAAACAGCGCGGAGCCGACCAGCCGCAGCGGCAGGTTTTCGTAAGGCTGGGGAAAGAGATCGTTCCAGATATAGTAATAGAGCGGGAAGCCGACGATCGCAATGATCGAGAAGGGGCGCATCCGGCGGCTCACGTATTGCAGGTTTCGCAAGGCAGGCGCGAACACCTGGGCAAGGAATAGGCGGATCGGCACCAATGTGCGGGCGCCCCGCGGAGGTATTCTCGTTGCGTCCATTACTTCCAGAATAAAGGATTTACCGGGTTTCTCGGGCAAGGTTCCGGCGTTGAAACTGTTGATGCTTCACGCAGCATCATCTGGATTGTGTGGCGCGCGCATTGGTGCGCCCCAATTTACCAACCTGTCGAAGTTATTTGCCACGGCCCCGGCACAAATCTTGACCTAAGGTGACGCCGATGTCACGGCAAATAATTGCCTTCAACCGCTTTGCCAACTGTTATCCGCGTACATGGTCTTGTAACCAGGGGAAGAATGAGCTGGTATTTATGCGTATTGAATCAAGTGGCGGTTCGTTATCGAGGCTGGAACCACCCGATATTTTCACCGATATGTGACGCGGTTCATTCACCTCGGAACGGTTGATTTTGCAAATGGTCAAATTCGATTCGCGCCTGTTCAACCCGAATCCGTGAACAAGAGGGATAGACATGAAAGCAATCGAAAGCATGCGTTCGTCCATGCATATCGGCTCCCGGGCGGCCGTGTGCCTGCTGGCGACGGGGGTTGCCGCTTCAACCCGTTCCGCGACCGGTGCAGAGTCCATCCTTCTGCCTCAGGATGCGCCGCGCCGCGCACGGGGTAAACGTACAGCGTCGCCGCCAACGCCCGGGTGAACCTGCAATGACACGTCCGTTTTTCACGATCGGCCATTCCACGCATTCGCTGCGCGAGTTCATCGATTTGCTCGAAGCATCGGAGATCGAAACGCTGGTGGATGTGCGCAGCATTCCACGCTCGCGCACCAATCCGCAGTTCAATCAGGAGACATTGCCGGGCTCGCTCGCTCCCGCACACATCGACTACCTTCATCTGAGCGAACTGGGTGGCCGCCGCAGCCATCGCAAAGGCGATGCGCCGTCGCCGAACGGTTACTGGACGCATCGCGCATTTCGCAGCTACGCCGACTACGCGATGACGGCCGCATTTCAGGAAGGCCTCGCACGCCTGCTCGACGTCGGCCACCGCCGCCGTTGCGCGATCATGTGTTCGGAAGCGGTATGGTGGCGTTGCCACCGGCGTATCATCGCCGACTATTTGCTGCTGCGCGGCGAGACCGTGCTGCACATCATGGATATGCATCACACCAACGCCGCGACCATAACGCCGGGCGCGCAAGCGCAACCCGGCGGCACGTTGATTTATCCACAGGAAACCGAGTCCTGATCCGCTGCGTCATTGCATGACCATCAAGAAACCTGCTTCACTGAACACGCTGCCGCGCGAGATCCGCGCGTGTACGCGCAACGCTTCGGTCTCGGCGATGGGTTCGGCCCGACGTCAACCGATACGCTGCTGCGTTCGCGCGACTATGGCCCCAGCGTCATGCCGCTGCCGCATCCATCGCCGCGCAATATCGCGTGGTTCAAGCGCAATCCGTGGTTCGAGGCGGAGATGCTGCCGACTTTGCGTGAACGGGTATCCGCGGCGCTGAACGGCGCCGGCCTGACGCACCGCGTGCCGGCGAAATAATCTGAAATACGTATTTAAGCGTTTGGCGGAATAAAACGGCACACTGGGGCGTTTGCCTTATGCCGGCGGCGCAGTCAAACATGCTCCGGCGTGGCCGTATTTCAAACAGCTTTCGCAGAGGCGCTTTCTTGCGGACGGAACCATTGATGAACACCCAAGCCGACACCCTGACCGATTCGTCCGGCACGCCGCTGTCGTCGCGTTACACCCGCACGGCGATGCTGCTGCACTGGCTGATCGCGCTGCTGATGATCGGCAACGTCGTGCTTGGCCTGAGCGCGGATTCATTACCCGACGACTGGGTGCGTCCGGTGGTCGATACCCACAAGTCGATCGGCATCACGGTGCTTGGCCTCGCACTCATGCGCATCTTGTGGCGCATCTCGCATAAGCCGCCGCCGCTGCCGCGCGAGTTTCCGTCGTGGGAAAAAATGGCCGCGCACGTCGCACATTTCCTGCTGTATCTGCTGATGATCGCGTTGCCGCTGTCCGGCTGGCTGCACGATTCGGCCTGGAAAGACGCAGCGACGCATCCCATGCGGCTGTTCAACCTGTTTCCGTGGCCGCGGATCGGCTACGTGACGAGTCTCGATCCGGCGCTCAAGGAAGCCCTGCACGACCGCTTCGGCGCGCTGCATACGTGGCTCGGCTACGCGCTGTATGCGTTGCTGGCGATGCATATCGGCGGCGCGTTGAAACACCAATGGATCGATCGCAAGCCGGTTCTCAAGCGCATGGTGCCGTAAGCGCCGCGGCCTATTTGCCCAGTCCTTTAACCACACTCTCGACGGACTCAGCCGTTATTTTGAAGAAAACTCTGGAACAGGCGCTCGCCCTCGCATCGCCACGCATTCTGCCGCGTCCCGCCACGCTGTCCAGCTCGCTGATTCATGTCAGCGTCGTCGTGTTGTGGCTGCTGTTGTTCGCGCGTGCGTTCTTTCTGCAAGGCGTGGTGGCATGGTCGACCGGCATTGCGTACGTGGTGTACGACACCTTGCTGCTCGCGTTCGTCACGCTGAAAACGCTGCCGCTGATGCGCCCCACCCCGCCGCTCGAACCCGACTACGACCAGCGCGATTTGCCGGGCATGGGCGTGATCGTCGCGTCGCATAACGAGGCCGCAGTGTTGCCGGTGACGCTCGCCGCGCTGTTGCGGCAGACGTATGGTCCGGCGCAAATCGTAATCGCCGACGACGGTTCCACCGACAACACCCGCGCGCTGCTCACCGAACGCTTCGGGCTGACTGCCGCAGCCGAAGGCGTGCTGAGCGCGCCGAGTTCGCTTTACCCGAATCTCTACTGGCTGCGCGTGCCGCACGCCGGCAAGGCGCGCGCACTGAACGCCGCGATCACGGTCATGACGACCGACACGGTGATGACCGTCGACGCCGACACGCTGCTCGACGACGACGCCACCTATGCGATGCGTGCCGCCTTCGCGAGCGAACCGAAGCTGGTCGCGGCGGCGGGCATTCTGACGCCGGTCTGCGGCAAGTCGGTTTCAGGCCGCGTATTCCAGTGGTTCCAGTCCTACGAGTACATGCGCAACTTCATCGCCCGTTTTGCGTGGATGCGCGCCGACAGTCTTCTGCTGATTTCCGGCGCGTTCGCGTCGTTCAGGCGTGCTGCGCTGATCGACGTGGGCGGCTTCGATCCGCAGTGTCTGGTGGAAGACTACGAACTGATTCATCGGCTGCGCCGCTATTCGGTCGATCACGGACTGAACTGGGACGTGCGCGTGGTCGGCGACGCACACGCGCATACCGATGCGCCCGGCAATCTCCGCAGTTTTCTGCGGCAGCGCCGCCGCTGGTTCGCGGGCTTCCTGCAGACGCAGTACTGGAATCGCGACATGACCGGCAATCCGCGCTACGGCACGCTCGGCATGCTGATGCTGCCGGTCAAGGCGATCGACACGATGCAGCCGATCTACGGCTTGACCGCCTTTGCGCTGCTGCTCGCGTTTGGATTCGGCGGGCATGGCGCGATCGTCGTATCGATTTTCAGCGTGATCGGTCTGAAAACCGCGATCGATCTCGCGTTTTATCTATGGTGCATCCATCTGTACCGCCGCTGGACCGGCGAGCGCACCGGCTCGAGTTTGTGGATGACTGTCCTCGCGGCAATCGCCGAGCCGTTCACGTTCCAGCTGGTCCGCCATGTCGGCGCACTGCTCGGTTGGCTGCATTTCCTGCGCGGCGGACGTTCGTGGGGCGTGCAACGCCGCTCCGGCCTGGTGGCGCGCGACGAAAGTTAGCGGCAGATAGCGTGCGTCGATTCACGTGCAGCGGCAGTGTCGAGCAATGGCGGCAATGGGCGGCGGCGAACGGCGCCTAAGGGCAGTCAGCAGGCCCAACCCGCTGCCGGTTCGAGTAGACTGTGCGACGATGCCAACCTCTCTTCAGGGCGGCGACCTTCTTCCCGCTCCTGCACGGAGGCTCGACCTATGCATGCTGTTCCCCCGCTCGAACAAGACACCGTCGATGCGCCTGCCGATGCAACGGCAGTTCATGCAGCCGCGCACCCCCCCGCCCATGCAGCAGCAGTGAATGCCCCGGCATCCAGCCATGCCGTCAATGATGCGCCGGAGCGCGATCTGCGCCGCGTCGGCATTCATCCCGATTACTGGTATCCGCTGGCGTGGTCGAACGAGGTGAAGCGTGGCAAGACGCATGGTGTGACGTTCGCGGGTGAGCCGATCGTGCTGGCGCGCACGGAGTCCGGGAAGGTGTTCGCGCTAGAGGACCGCTGCGCGCATCGTCAGGTGCCGTTGCATCAGGGCGTGGTGGACGGCGAATCGATTCGCTGCGGCTATCACGGCTGGACCTACGACTGCTCCGGCAAGTGCATCGACGTGCCGTATCTGGGCCGCGACCGTTTGCCGAATGGCGTGCGTTCGTATCCGTGCCGCGAAGTCGAGGGTCTGATTTTCGTGTTTCCGGGCGATGCCGCTCTGGCTGAAGAGCGTCCGTTGCCGTCTCTTGGTTCGGTGTCGGACAAGAAGTACAAGACGCGCCGTTTCGGCCGCGCGGTGCACTGCCACTATTCGTTCATGCATGAGAACCTGATGGACATGAACCATCAGTTCCTGCATCGCCGGCAAATGGGCCAGATGCGCGCGCGTTCGGTGGGCCGCCGGCGTGGCGAAGGCTGGGTTGAAGTCGACTACACGTTTGCGCGCATGGCCGGGCAGCAGCCGATCGGCGAAGCGATCGTGTTCGGCCAGAGCCGCAAGACCGGCGGCGAAGATGACAAGGACGTGATGACGATCCGCACCGGCTATCCGTATCAGACGCTGCAAATCCGCACGTCCGATCAGACGCTGGTGATGGATCTATGGATCGTTTATGTGCCGCTCGATCGCGAGCAGCGCACCAATCGCACGTTCGGTTTGCTGTCGATCCGCAAGCCGGGCATTCCGGGCTTGCTGAATCTCGCGTGGCCGCTGCTGGTGTGGTTCACCGAACGCATCTTCAAGGAAGACCGCGAGATCGTCGAAGCCGAGCAGCGCGCGCACGATAAGCAGGGCGCGGACTGGAATCATGAAGTGTTTCCTGTCATCAACGAGTTGCGTGCGTTGCTGCGCGAGAGCGGCGCGCCGGACCAGGTAGTAGGCGTCGGCACCGGCGATACGTCGGTGATCCGGTTTTGGGATTCGCGGCACGGGAACCCAGTGTCGAATACCTGATATGCGAATTTTTTTGGCGCTGCGCAGGATCGTACAATCGTCGGCGACGGTGAACTGCGAGCCGCCGGGGGGATTACTCCATCTCCAACCCTTACCGAATCCAAGCCGCACGAGCAGCGATAATGGAACAAATACACCCGGGTTTGCGCAAATCGGCATGCGCCGGTCCCCACCCCGTGTACCATTTCGCTTTTTCCGTAATCAAGAACGCCGAGTGACTGCTTCCAAATCCCCCATCGCCCAACAAATTCCCGCTTCGCGTAAATCGCTGACACTGCTGCAATTGCTGGGCCTCATCGGCGGTGCAGCTCTGATCGCCGCTATCCTGCTGAACCAGCTGGTCTAATCCTTCCGCGAGCCTTCGCTGCACGCATCAATCAGACCTACGCCGGCGCTGGCCGCCGGCTTCATCGAATTCCGATTGCCATGTACAAGAAGGGGGTAGCCGTAGAAATCCAGTTTTCTCCCGAGCGGCTGAACGACGGCGCCGGCGATCCGTACTGGATCGATTTGACGCACGCAGAAGCGCAGCGTCTGTTGGAAAGCCTGCAGGCGCGTCTTCTGGCTGAAAACAGCGCAGTCACCGCCGCGCCGCTGGTTGTGAGTCTCGATGAGACGCCGGCTTTGCAAGCAGCCGATGCGCCCCATGCCGCGGTAGACAATGCGGCATCGGCGGATGACTTCAAGCAGTGGGTCTGCGTGATCTGCGGCTGGGTCTATGACGAAGCCGCCGGCCTGCCCGACGAGGGCATCGCGCCCGGCACGCGCTGGGCGGATGTTCCGGCCGACTGGCGTTGCCCGTTGTGCGACGTGGGCAAGGAAGATTTCGCGTTGGTCGAGTTTTGAGATCAGCCAGCGGCCTGGCTTAGCGCTGGGTAAAGAGCAGCGCTAGCCCGCGCCTTCCGGAGAAATCCGCCTTAACCTTCGTGTTTTCCTACCCGTCGAAGTTGCCACGCATGAAGTTCAGCTTCTTGCGCGGCAGTTCAGACGTGTTTCTGCGTTCGAGCGCCCGATGCGCGTCGAGCGTGAGTGTGTTTTTTCAACTGTAGCCGCAGCGCGGCCGCCTCGCTTTGCAGCGCTTCGACGAACGCCCCGGCTAGCGGATGGCTCGGACGATGCTCCGGATGCACCACGCTCACGCGAAACGGAAACGATACGGCGAGCGGCCGGATATGCAGATTCCGGCCCACGAAATCGAGCGCGGTAAGCGGATTGACGATAGCCAAACCCAGGCCTTGCCGCACGAAACTGCAGACAGAAACGGCGGTGGGCGTCTCGATCATCTGCCGCCGTGCGATGCTCGCTTGCGCGAAAGCTTCGTCGATCTGAATCCGGTACGGATCGTTCGACGACAGGCTGACAAAAGGCTGATTCGCGAAATCCTTCAGTTCGATCACGCGCTTCGCAAGCAGCGGATGCGCATCGGGCAGCACGCAAACTTCGTCCACTTCAAGCAACGGCGTCAGACGCGTGCCGGCGGGCGGCGCGCCGTGTTCGGTCAGGCCGAGGTCGTAGCGCTGGGCGGTCAGCCACTCTTCGAGAAACGGCGACTCCTGCGTCGCAATGGACAGGCTCACGCCCGGCTGTGCGTCGAGGAATTGTTTGGACGCTCCGGGCAAAAGCGAATGCGAAAACGCGGGCAACGCGATGATCGAGAGTTGGCCGCCCTGAAATTCGCGCAGGCTTGCCGCCGTGGATGCGACCCGTTCGAGTCCGACGTACGCGCGCTTGATCTCGTCGAATAGCGTCAATGCGGACATCGTGGGACGCAGACGCCCATGCACCCGCTCGAACAACGCAAAACCGATGCTTTGCTCCATGCGCGCGAGTTCGCGACTCACGGTGGGCTGCGAGGTGAACAACATCTCGGCCGCTCGGGTGACGCTGCCCGCCGTCATCAACGCGCGGAAGATTTCGATATGCCTGTGCGTGAGCGCCATGATGCCTATATCAGGATTGAATGGATGGGCGACAAATAGATATTTTACTGAATGAACGGTTCTCAGCATCATGTTGCTCAAGCCTTCACCTCGGGACATGAGTACCGTGACCACTTTCGATCCGCAACAACTCGTTGAACTCGCCGGACAGCACGGCACGCCGCTATGGGTCTATCACGCCGACGCGATCCGTCAACGCATCGCCGAATTGCGCCGCTTCGACGTGATTCGCTACGCGCAAAAAGCGTGTTCGAATCTGCATATCCTGAAGCTGATGCGCGACGACGGCGTGTTGGTCGACGCGGTGTCTTCAGGCGAAATTGCGCGTAGTTTGGCGGCGGGTTTCACACCGGATGGCGAGCCGGAAGGCGTCGTGTTGACCGCGGATCTGATCGACCACGCGACGCTGGCCACCGTGCTCGCGCATCGCATCACGGTCAACGCCGGGTCGCTCGATATGCTCGAACGCGTAGGGCAGCATGCGCCCGAAGGTCATCGCGTGTGGCTGCGGATCAACCCGGGTTTCGGACACGGACACAGCAACAAGACCAACACCGGCGGCGAGCATAGCAAGCACGGCATCTGGTTCGATGACGTGGCGCTCGCGCTGGAAATCGTGCGTCGTTATCGCTTGAAGCTGGTCGGGCTGCACATGCATATCGGCTCCGGCGTCGACAATGTGCATCTGTCGCGCGTGTGCGATTCGATGGTCGCGGCGGTCAAAGGTTTGGGCCACGATATCGAAGCAATTTCCGCAGGCGGTGGTTTGTCCGTGCCGTATAGCGAAGGCGAACCGCGCATCGACGTCGAACATTATTTCAGTCTTTGGGACGCGGCGCGCGAGCAGATCGAAGCGCATGTTGGGCATCGCGTGCGGCTGGAAATCGAGCCGGGGCGCTTTCTGGTTGCGGAAGCCGGCGTGCTTAGCGAACGGCCCCATGAATTGTTCGCGGTGGGCGGGCCGTTGTGTGAAGCGGGCGACGTGTTCACGCAAGCAGCGGGCGGCGTGGTTGAGAGCCGGTCTATGCCCGCGCCTGAAGTGGGCGACTTCGTCGTGTTTCACGACGCGGGCGCATACGGCGCGTCGATGTCATCGAACTACAACAGCCGGCCGCTCGCACCCGAAGTATTGCTGGAGAACGGCAAGCCGCGCCTGATCCGGCGCCGGCAGACCGTCGAGGAATTGTTGGCGCTGGAGGCGCCGGCTTGATTCACCGCGATCGCTTTGTCCGCGTGCTCTCACCGTGCGTGTGTACGAAGCGATCATCGTTGCGGACTCCTGCGCGGCGGGCGCGACCGGAATGGCCGCGCGCTATTCGGTTTGTTACGGCTGGTGCGCCATTGGGACGCGTGACTGGGACGCGGGCTTCCAGGATTGGGGTTTTGTCGGGGGGCTGAGGTTTTTTGTTTGCCTACGGCGGAGGCCTTTGAAACGGTGCCTGCCCGCACCACATTGTTGGGTCAACCACGAATAGCGATACTCACGACTGGAACGGTGCCTTCATTTTGGGGAATACTAGCGATTGCAGCGGCCAGACCGTCTACGGCCCTTTGCCGCTTGCGTCTCATTGAATAATGTAGCCGCTGCATGACTATTGTGGTCGCATGAAACGGGACCAGAATTCGAGGCATGGAGATCCAATGAATCCATCGGAACGTATTGACCATCTGATCGCAGAACTCACCGACTGGCGCGGCAAAACGTTCGCCAGCATCCGCAAGAGCATCCTCGCGGCCGACCGGGAGATCATCGAGGAATGGAAGTGGATGGGAAGCCCCGTATGGTCTCGCGACGGGATAATCGCGGTCGCCAACGCTCACAAAGGGAAGGTGAAGCTTACCTTTGCCCACGGGGCGAGCCTCCCAGATCCGGACAAGCTCTTTAACGCGGGCCTCGAAGGCAACGCGAGACGAGCGATCGATTTTTTCGAGGGCGATAAGATTAATGAGCGTGCTCTAAAAGAGCTCATCCGTGCCGCTATTGATTACAACCAGATCAAATTGAAGAAGAAAATGCCTGCGGGTACTCGGGCGAAAGTACACAAAAGTAAAGAGACATAAAGCTATAGCTTGTTCTCGCGTGTGTCTCGTTGACGAAAAATCGGCGGCTTTGCATAGCACGGTAAATCCATGACACGCATCGACAGGTCTTTTGACATCACGCGTCTCGATGACGAATGGCTCGAAGCGGACGGCTTCGGCGGGTTCGCATCGGGCACCGTCGGCACGACGCGCACGCGCCGCTATCACGCGTTGCTGCTGACCGCCACGCGCGCCCCGGGCGGCCGCGTCGTGCTCGTCAACGGTGTCGAGGCGTGGCTCGAAGCGAACGGCAAGCGCTATCCGTTGAGCATGCAGCGCTATGTGCCGGACGTGATCTATCCGAACCTCACTGAGAGCTTGTTGGATTTCGATACACAGCCGTGGCCGACGTGGCACTTTCAACTCGATGCGCAAACGCAGTTGACGGCCGAAGTCTTCGTCAGCAAGGCGACGTGCGAAACGGTTTTGCGTTGGCGGCTGGAGGGTGGAGACGCGACCGTTCAATCGAGCGCGTTCACGTTGAAGGTGCGGCCGTTGCTTTCCGGCCGCGACTATCATGCGCTACACCATGAAAATCCCGCGTTCAACTTCAATGCGCAAACGAGCGACGAGCAAGCGCGCGTCAGTTGGCAACCCTACGGCGACTTGCCCGTCATAGACGCCGTAACGAACGGCGCCTACACGCACGCACCCGACTGGTATCGAAACTTCTGCTACGTCCGCGAGCGCGAGCGTGGTCTCGACTTCAGCGAGGATCTCGCGACCCCTGGCTTATTCAGCTTCAATCTCGCCGATGGCGAAGCGGTGATGATCCTGAGCGCATCTGCATCTGCATCTGCATCTGCATCTGCATCTGCATCTGCATCCGCATCCGCATTCGCATCCGCATCCGCATCCGCAACGGCTGCGGCTGCGGCTGCGGCTGCGGCGCAGACCGCAAGCACACAACCGGCCGTGGCCCGCGCCGCGGAACTCGCCGCCATCGAACAACAACGCCGCGTCGCGCTGGGCTCTCGTCTCCAGCGCTCCGCCGATGCCTACATCGTCACGCGCAACGAGGGTCTTACGATCGTCGCAGGCTTTCCGTGGTTCACCGATTGGGGCCGCGATACGTTCATCGCCATGCGCGGCTTGCTGATCGCATCGGGCCGTTACGACGACGCGGCAGCGATCTTGCGCGAATGGGCCAGCACGTTATCCGAAGGCATGCTGCCGAATCGCTTCCCCGACTATGGCGACACGCCGGAATACAATTCCGTCGATGCGTCGTTGTGGTTCGTCATCGCAGTGCACGATTATCTGGCGACCCATCACGCCACCGCCGCCACGCGCACGCGCTTGCAGCAGGCAGTAGAAGCGATCCTCACGGGCTATACGAACGGCACGCGTTTCGGGATCAAAGCGTCCTCTGACGACGGTCTTCTGAGTGCGGGTATGCCCGGCGTGCAACTGACGTGGATGGACGCGAAGGTCGGCGACTGGGTGGTCACGCCGCGCATCGGCAAACCGGTGGAAGTGCAAGCGCTATGGATCAACGCGTTGCGCATTGCAGCAATGTGGAATCCGCAATGGCGGCAGCCAGCCGAGCGAGCGTTGCAAGCGTTTCATGAACGCTTTATCGACCCATCGACGCAAGCGCTTTTTGACAACGTCGACGTCGACCACGTAAAAGGCGCTGTCGATCGTTCGATCCGGCCGAATCAGGTCTTTGCGGTAGGCGGCCTGCCGTTTCCGTTACTCGACGGCGCGGCGGCGCGCGCGGTAGTCGATCAGGTCGAAGCGCAACTGCTCACGCCGCTGGGTTTGAGAACGCTCGCACCGTCCGATCCCGCCTATCGGGGTCACTACGCCGGTACTCCGTTGGAGCGCGACGGCGCCTATCATCAAGGTACGGTTTGGCCGTGGTTGCTCGGCCCGTTTGTCGAAGCGTGGCTGCGGGTTCACGCGACCGAACCCGATGCCCGCGCTCAAGCCAAAGCGCGCTTTCTCGACCCGCTGTACGCGCATCTCGACCACGCCGGCCTCGACCACCTCTGCGAAATCGCCGACGGCGACGCGCCGCACACACCCGCCGGCACGCCGTTTCAGGCGTGGTCGCTGGGCGAGTTGCTGCGCATCGAAAATCTGCTTGCCCGGTTGGAGCCCATCGCCGCCTAAACCGCGCTACGATGTGAAACCTGCCGCCAAGCTCGACGCAAGGACGCATTCATGCCACCGCTGCGCGCTGCCAATTTGCTCGACACTACTGAAGGTGCACGCCTGCATTCGGCCGATTGCGCCCACTGGCAACGCTGGGGGCCCTATCTCAGCGAGCGTCAGTGGGGCACGGTGCGGGAGGATTACAGCGCGAACGGCGCCGCATGGGACTACTTCCCGCACGACCATGCGCGCAGCCGCGCGTATCGCTGGGGCGAAGACGGCATCGCCGGTTTCGGCGACGACAAGCTCAGCTGGTGCGTCTCGCTCGCGCTGTGGAACCGCAAGGATCCGATCCTGAAGGAACGTCTGTTCGGTCTCACGAATGCGCAGGGCAATCACGGCGAGGACGTGAAGGAGCTGTATTTCTACCTCGACGGCACGCCCACGCATTCGTATATGCGGATGCTCTACAAGTATCCGCAAGCTGCCTTTCCCTACGACGATCTGATTCAGGAAAACGCGCGGCGCGGCGCCGATATGCCGGAGTACGAAATCCTCGATACCGGCGTGTTCGACGATGGACGCTATTTCGACGTGCAGGTCGAATACGCGAAACATGCGCCCGACGACATCCTGATGCGCGTGACGATCGAGAATCGCGCGGACCAGGCGGCGTCGCTCGACGTGCTGCCGCAGATCTGGGCGCGCAATTCGTGGTCGTGGAAGGAAAACAAGGACAAGCCTTCGCTGGTTGCGGGCGAAGACCACAACGGAGACGCGCATCTGGTCGGCCGTCAGCATGGTCATGAGCCGATCGTCGTGACGGCGTGGTCGAAGGACGCGCCACAGCTGACATGGCTTTTCTGCGAGAACGACACCAACGTCAAGCGCCTGTACAACATGGACGGCGCGGGCCCGTTCAAAGACGGCTTCAACGATTACCTCGTGCACGGCGACACGCAAGCGGTGCGCCACGATGCCGGCACCAGGGCCGCCGCGCACGCGCCGCTCGAATTCGCGCCGCACGGCCGCGCGGTGGTGTATCTGCGCTGGCGTCCGCAATCGTCCCCGGATGACGTGTTGCTCGACGCCGACGCGGTGTTCGCTCACCGCATCGCCGAGGCAGACGAATTCTATAGCGCGCTGCAGCATGAAATCGACGATCCCGATGCTCGCCTCGTGCAGCGTCAGGCGCTAGCGGGGATGTTGTGGTCCAAGCAGTACTACCAGTTCGATGTGCATCGCTGGCTCGAAGGCGATCCGCTGCAACCCAAACCGCCTGAGAGCCGCAAGCACGGCCGCAACTCGGAGTGGCAGCATCTGTGCAACGCGGACATTGTGTCGATGCCCGACAAGTGGGAATACCCGTGGTACGCGTCGTGGGACCTCGCGTTTCATGCAGCCGCGTTCGCGCTGATCGATCCGGCGTTTGCGAAGCGTCAATTGCTGCTGCTCGTAAAGGATCGCTATCAGCATCCGAACGGCCAGTTGCCCGCGTACGAATGGGCGTTCGGCGATGCGAATCCGCCGGTGCATGCATGGGCCGCGTGGCGCATCTATGAAATCGACCGCGCGCTGACTGGCAAAGCGGATCGCGACTTTCTCGAACTCGTATTTCACAAGCTGTTGCTGAATTTCTCCTGGTGGGTGAACCGTAAGGACGCCGACGACCGCAATATTTTTCAGGGCGGTTTTCTCGGCCTCGACAATGTCGGCATCTTCGACCGCTCGTCGCCGCTGCCGACCGGCGGGCACATCGACCAGGCCGACGGCACCGCGTGGATGGCCGCATACGCGCTCGACCTGATGCGCATTGCACTCGAGCTCGCGTATGCGAACCATGTATTCGTCGATATCGGCGTGAAGTTTTTCGAGCACTTCCTGTATATCGCTCAAGCCGTCAGTTGCGACGACGGTTGCGATACCGGCCTATGGGACGGCGAGGACGAATTCTTCTATGACAAGCTGCGCCTGCCCGACGGCAGCAACATACCGATGCGAGTGCGCTCGATAGTCGGCCTGATTCCGCTGTTCGCTGTCCATGTGCTCGAAGAGCGTCTGCATGGCGGCTTGCCGTGTTTGCGCGAGCGGCTCGTCTGGTTCCTCGAGCATCGGCCCGATCTGGCGAAGCTGGTATCGCGCTGGAACGAACCCGGCAAAGGTAACAGCCTGCTGCTCTCGGTGTTGCGCGGGCATCGGATGAAAGCACTGCTGCGCCGTGCGCTCGACGAAAGCGAATTCCTCTCCGATCACGGCGTACGGGCGCTGTCGCGCGTGCATCGCGATCAACCGTTCGTGTTTAGCCACAACGGCGAGAGCTTCACTGTCAAATACCTGCCGGCCGAATCGGATTCGCGCGTGTTCGGCGGTAACTCGAACTGGCGCGGGCCAGTGTGGATGCCGGTGAACTACCTGCTGATCGAATCGTTGTACGAATTTCATCGCTACTACGGAGACGATTTTCGCGTCGAGTATCCGACCGGCTCAGGCCAGAAGTTCTCGCTGTGTGAGATTGCCGACGAACTGGCGCATCGCGCGACCACGCTGTTTCTCAAGGACAAGGACGGCGAGCGGCCGGTGATGGGCGCGTATCCGCTCTTGCAGGCCGACCCGCGTTCGCGCGATCTCGTGCTGTTCCACGAGTATTTCCACGGCGACAACGGGCGGGGCGTAGGCGCTTCGCATCAAACCGGCTGGAGCGGACTGGTCGCCTTGCTGCTGCAACCGAGAGCGATGGCCACGTCGGGCAACGTGCCGCTGCCAGGCGAACCGGAACCGGCTTCAGTTTCGGCTCCGGCACGCACGCCTGAACCTGCGCTGGCAACCGCGGCGGCGAAGTAGTTAGCGCCAGCAAACGCGTAACGGCGCTCTTTCGCGACGGTGAGTTGATGCCTCACCTGGAGCTTGCGCATCAGTTGCCATTTTTCTATCGGACCATCATGAAAACATCACGCCGAAACTTTCTGATGCTGAGTGTGGGCGTCGGCTCATCGCTGGTGCTGTCCCGCGCAGCGTTCGCCGACACAGCCGGCAAGCTCAGCGAAACCGATCCGAAGGCGCAAGCCGTCGGCTATAAAGAGGACGCTTCCAAGGTCGATAAGGCGAAATTCCCTGACTACACCGCCGGACAAACATGCGGCAACTGCTCGCTGTTCCAGGGTAAGGCGACGGACGCGTATGGCGGCTGCACGCTGTTCGGCGACAAGCAGGTCGCCGCGCGCGGCTGGTGCAGTTCGTATTCAAACATCTGATGTGAATGCGCGCCGCACGCGCGCATGTCACGTCAAGGCGTCCAGCGCCAGTTGGTGCGAATGGCCGATCCACACTGCCGCGTCGCGATGGTCGCGCAGTGCGTCGCCTGTGTTCGGGTGCAGAAAAATATCGAGCGCGCCGTGATTCAGCGTGAGCCAGCCGACAAGTTCGGCGAACTGCTCCTGGCCGAACGCAAGCTGATACGACCACATCGGATGCGGCCCGACCGGCCGCTCGTGAAAGCGCCCCAATTGCAGCTTGCCGTGCCAACGCGCGTCGATCTGCTCGCGAAAAACCCACGCGGCGTCGCGGCTGCTTGCGTCGAAATAGATGTGGGCGTGCCAACTCTCGATGGCCGAGGTGTCGCGAAAGGTCATAGTGGAGTCCAGTGCATACCAGTCTTTATCAGACATTCATTCTGCTTGAGTTTCCGTCGACGCGCGCGGCGCACGCCAGATTATCGAGCTTGAACCCAGCGTCTCAGCGGATGGGCGCACGGTGATTTTCCTGCTTTCGGCGCGCGGGGGTGAGCGGCGGGGCTGAGCGGGTTTGACGCTTCGGCGCCGTTCACCCGCATGCAGCCAAACCGTATAAGGGCGCGAGCGGCGGTGATCGCACCGTCGTTTTTTTACAGCGGTTTCTCCGCCAGTTAGCGCAGGCCATGACTTAGGTCCCCTTTGGTCCAAATCGCCGTCCTCCGGCAATTCGCCAAACTGGGCCGCCAATTCCCCTCGTTTCGCGCAATTGCTTTCGCGCTCACTCGCATAAACTGGTTTCCATGGCGCGACAAGTCATTGAGCCCATCGACGCGGTCTTCCCCCGCGTTGTTTTGAACCGTACCGTTGATGGCAGTTTGCCGCGGTTGTCGAACGCGGCAGGGCGGGAAAGCAGCAGGAAGTAGAAGCGATTGGAACAGCGCGCAGTCGATTCATATGCGCTGAAAACAGCAGGGGATTGCGGCGAGGTGCGGCAATACGAAGGACCGAGCTGCAATGCAGTAGCAATTCGAGTAGCAGTTCAGGTAGCAACAGCATTGTTAGTTAATGGTGGGTATCGGTCGGCAAGCATCCACGCGCCTGCACGACTCTTCCATCCTGTCCGGCCCTGTTCCCTCGCGGAACAGGGTTTTTTTCGTCCTTGCGGTACGTTGCGACTTTCGTTCGTTTAAGTCTGTCTTAATAGTTGCTTGCCATGATAAGGACACAGATTCACATTCGGAGTCTGTCAGCCCGCCGGCGTATCGGCGGAGTTTGCCACCGGACAGCAAAATTCGGGTGGCAAAGCCGAGAGTTAGCGAAGGAGGTTGAACCGATATGTCCAGCAAATCGCGAATCCGCAAGCACAGTCAGCCCGCAATGTCGCCGCTGTTGCGCGCGCTGACCTATAGCCGCACCGCACACGAGCCTGTCACCGAGGCGATGCTTTTGCAGTGCTACACCGCTCTCGATGCATTCCGGCACGGCCACGGTTCGCGGAATCTGCACATGACGTTGAGCCGGCATTTGCTTGTGTCGCAAGAACTTTCCCATCTCGGGCTCGGGGCGGACCTCCTCGCCGACATTGAAAGCGCACACGCGGCGATGGTTGAGCTCGACGCCCGCGAGCGTCGCGATGGCGTCTGGGCACTCGAAGACAGCGAGTATTTCCACCTTTGCGCGGCGCTGGCGATTCTGGACGGGCAATTGTCCAGCGCATCGTTGAGCGACATCGCGAACGCGGAAGCGAAAATGATCGAAGGGCTAATGAGGGCGGCGCAGATACAGGCGACCGCCGAGGCGGCGGTCTAGCCGAACTGCTCTTCGCTCCGTAGAACCCGGAAACAAAAAAACGCCCTACGTGGGCGTTTTTTTTGACTCCGGAACGGAATAAGCCGCCATCACTCAGCGCGCGCTAACCTTGTACCCATCGTTCAGCGTCTTCAGGAACGCGATGATGTCGCGCATGTCCTCATCGCTCATCGCGGGCTTGTCGCCGAATTTTCGATCGAACGGCGCGTCTTTGTCATCGATGTTCGCCTGGTACTTCGCCGGCAGATCATCGTACTTCTGAATCTTTCCATCGGGGCCGCGCGGATAGAACTTCTGCGGGGCGGTATTGCGTTCGTTGTAGAACGCCATGACGTCCTCGAGCGAACGATAAACGCCGTTGTGGAAAAACACCTGGCGCGTGGCGACGTTGCGCAGAGTCGGCGTGAGGAACATCCCGCAATACTGCGTCTGGTCCTTCAGGTCGGTCCGGAAGGGCCCGCAGATACCCATGTCGAAGAAACGGTGGTCCCGGTTGGCGGCAAGGCTCGCATTGCGCGGCACGCCGAGCGCCTCGTACTGGTAGTCCGTGAACATCGGCGGCAGGCCGTCGGAACCTGGCTTCGAAAGATGGCACCCCGCACAGTTCGCCTTGTTCGGGTCGTTGAACAGACGCAGCCCGTGCAGTTCCGCCTGGCTGAGCCGCGCTTTCCCTTCCAGCCAATAGTCGTATTTGCTCGTGTAAGGATGAAACGATTGCTCTTCCACCTGGTAGCGCGCAATCGCAAACATGGCCTCCGACATCGCGAGGTTCATGTTTTCGAAAACGTGCGGACCGAATAGCTGAATGAAGTCGTTCCGGTAAGGCGTGCGCTCGAGCTTCGCCAGGACGTCGGCCATGCTCGCATTCGCCATCTCGACCGGGTTCAGCATCGGACCGGATGCCTGTGCCTGGAGCGTGTCGGCGCGGCCGTCCCAGAACATGCCGCCTTGCGGGACCATCGCCGGCGCGGCAGGCGCAACACCCGCGTTCTTCTGGGCCTTGTCCACGCCCGCCGCCTGCGTCGCGATCTGCGCGAGATCGGGGGCATTGTCCGCGTCGCCGCTATCCGGGCCGATGCTGAAATTCGGCTGCCGGTAGAGGTACATGAGCGACTGCGGCGGCCGGTAGCCTTGCTGCGTCAGATCGGGCCCGCCTAACTGAACGGCCAGATTGTTCGCCGGCCCGTACGCGTGCGCCGGGCTATGGCACGACGCGCACGACTGGCGACCGGACGCGGAGAGCGTCGGGTCGAAAAATATCTTTTTGCCGAGCTGCGCCACCGCGCTGAGCTGAGCCGGAGCAACCGGACGCTGAAGCGCAATCGGATTGGCATTCGCCCCCGTGAGGTCTTCGACGAGCGCGCCGACTGCTGCCGGAACTCGCGACGGGTATACCAGCGCCCACGCACAGAAGCCGATCAGCGCGATCGGCACGGCGGCGGCGAGCAGCACCAGAATGCGGCGCGCGCTGTACCTCGGCTGATTCCGGGTACGAGGTGATTCGACGGGAGGAGCGGCGGAAGCGGGCATACGAGTAACGGCAAGGAAGCTAAAAACAAAAAATGTTGCCAACCCGGAAACGGTTGGCAACACGGGGGTACTGTCCAGCTTCGCGCCGGCGTCTCGCCGCCGGCGCGAGCTGCGGAACCTAGATTGCAGGCACCGACGAGACCGGCGTGCCCAGGTTCGGGTCGACGAACAAAGTCGGGTTGTTGCCGCTGCCGCTGAAGTTGAACAGGCTCATGAGGCTGCCTGCCGTCGCATCGAAGGAGCCGCCGCCGATTCGCTGGCTGCCCAGCCAGTTATCTTCGATGAAGCGAACCACGGACGCCTGGCTAATCGCCGTGTGGTCGACATAATTGACCTTCGCCCACGGCGAAATCACGAGGAACGGAATGCGCGTGCCGGGGCCGCAACGGCCGTTGACCGCGGCGCCATTCACGCCGGCCGGCGCCGTGCCCGTGCCGCACTTGCCGGCGCCGTTCAGCTGATCTGCCTGAGCATCGAACGACGAAGACGTCGGGTTCGCATAAGCATGGTCGTACCAGCCATCCGAATCGTCCCACGCGACGATCACGGCCGTGCTCTTCCAGTCAGACTGTTGCTGGAGGAAGTTGACGATCCTGGCCGTGAACGCCTGTTCGTCGAGCGGGTCGGAGTAGCCCGCGTGGCCGTCCTGGAACGCCGGCGCCTTGATGAAGCTGACCGACGGATAGTTGCCGGCCTTCACGGCTGCAAAGAAGTCGTCGGTGTCGTACTGGTGGTTCGCCGGGTCAGCCGTCTTGCCGTCCGACTCGAGCGTGTAGCCGATGGACGCCGTCGCGCTCGGGCGCAAGTGCTGCGGGTTCGCCGTCGACGTGTAGTACTGGAACCAGTTGTGGTGCGGGATATAGTCGGTCGTTGCCTGTCCGACCACCGGCGACACCGTGCTGCGCTTGCAGCCGGTCGTGCCGTTGCTGTTGGTGGTCGCGAGGTTGAAGCCGCCCATGAAGCCGCCCCACGTGATGTTCTTCGCGTTGAGCAGATCGCCGATGTTCTTGCCGGACATCAGGATCTGATCAGTCGTGCTGGAGCACAGGTCGGCAGCCGGGTCGGTGTCGTTGATCAGCGTGATGCCGCCCTGGCCGTCGTTGACGTAATACGAGTGCGACGCCGTCGAAAGATTGAACGGCTGCTGGCTGGTCTTGACGAGTTGCACGCCGTTGTTCTGGCCGGAGATCACTTCCAGCGCGCCCGGAGTCGACGGGCCGTACGTATCCGTATAGGCGTTGTCGCTCATCGCAAAGTGCTGCGCCCAGTTCCACATCGCCGTCACGGTGTTGCCGTCGTAGTAGCCCATGACCTGGCCGGTCGTACCGAAGGCGCCTGCGCCACCGCTCGAACCTTTACCCGTGTATTTCGGGAACAAATCAGCCGCGCCATTGTTATACGCTTGCTGCTCTGCCGTATAAGCGTGGTTCTGGTCGGCTGTCGCGGCCTGCGTGCGGTCCAGCCGGAACGGATTCGCCGCGCCCGTGCCGTTCGCGGTGTTCGTGAAGTTGGGGTTCGCGGTCAGCAGCGTGCCGCTCAGGCCGTTCACGGCCGGCGTGCCTGCGGTAGCCGTGAAAGCAGGTTCGCCCGCCGGATTTGTCGCATTCGGATAGGTGGCGAAGTAATGGTCGAACGAGACGTTCTCGTTATAGATCACGACCACGTGCTTGATGGGCGTCGAGGTGGTCAGTTGATTCTGCACTGACACGGGGGTGAGCGAATTACCGCCGTTGCCACTGCCGCACGCATAGAGCGCGACTGCCATCGCTATGCCTGATACGCCAAACAGGAAGGCTCGAGAAAACATACGTTTTAACTCCGGGTATCGTTTTGCTAGTTATTTTTCGACCGCTGTTCGTGGCGAACTCAGCGGGCGCGTGGGGACCGTTTAAAAAACCCACGCACATTGGAGCATCGGGGCGTTACCGGCAAATGGCGCTTTGCTTACCCGGCTATTACGTTGCGGGGCACAATATCAAGCTGATTGAAGGATTTCGTAAGGCAAGTCCGGTATTGACGCAGGCCTGAATAGACAGCCTCAGCAAAAAAAAGCCGGCATAAAGCCGGCTTTAAAAAGTTCTAGTATTCCGAGGTAACTAGAACCTGAGAGAAGAACGCGATCATACCTGGCTTGGCTGAAGAGATGCTGAAGCGCGGCTCCTGACCACTACAACACCCGCTCTAATCGTTGTACTTCGTAATATCGTAGTACCCGATGCCGTTCTGCCCGCCGCCCAACTGCACAAGCCGCGAGCCACCCGTCGTCAATGCCGGGAACGGGCAATTCGTGCAGCTTTGCACGCCGGCCGAATTCACCCCCGCGCTCACCGTCGCCTGATACTGGCCGAAGGTCGTATTGTTCGGCTTGCCGGCCCAGAAACCGTCGACTTCGGGCGACGTGACATCGGCCGTTCCGGGCGCTGCCTGGATCTGCACCGAGGTAACCGGATACGCGAGGTCCTGCCCGTTCACGAGACTCGACCACGTCACGCTCATCGCGTACTGCACGCCGGCCAGCGACCCGCCTGGCGTCAGGAACTGCGCGGCGAAGTCCGGCAGCAGCGTCGGCCATGCGATCGTGCTGCCCGCCGCCGCGCCCACCGGGCTGCCCGGATTGATGATCGACGACTGGCCGATTTGCGCGCCGGTCTTGTCGTAGAACGTCACCGTATAGGTCGCGTAGAGCGGCACGGTGCTCGCGTCGATCGCCTGCGCCGAGTAGTAGCCGCTCGAAGCCGGCGGTGTGAAGTTCGCGCTCGCCGACAGCGATTGCCAGGACCAGCGATACAACGCGGTGTTGCTGCTGGTCGTGGCAGGCGACACCGGCGCTGCACTCAAAGCCTGACTCGACAGGCCCAGCGTGCTGCTGCCCAACGCATTGCGCGGCATCAGCCAGATCGGCGCGTTCAGTCCGGGCCCTGTCACGGAAGCCGAGTACACCGTTGGATTCAACGCGGTCGGAATCGCGATTGCGAGACCCGACTCATAACGGTTGACGTCGTTCAGCTTCGAATCGAGGAAGGTGCGGCGCTGGATCTGCGAACTGATTGCCACGGCGAATTGCGACTGGTTGCCGATCAGGTCCCAACCGAGTTGCGTACCGTTGGCGAGCGTCACCGGCGCCGGCAGTTGTTGCGCGATGCTGTACAGCAAGCCGGTGACGGTGCCGCTCGCCAGCGTGAACGGCAGCGAGACGAGCGCAAGCTGCTTGCCGTTGCGCGTGAAGAATGCGAGCGTTTTCGGCGAGCCGAACACCGCGCCGCTGAAGATCGCATCGGACACGCCATGCGCCGTGATCAGATCGGTCGAGCCGTTTTCGAGAAACGCTGCGTCGATCGCCGGCGAGCAGGATGAGTCGAATGTGCTATTCGCCGCGCAGGCGGTCAGCAGGGCCGCGAGCGGTTCCAGATAGTTCGCCGCCACGGTGGGCGCCGCCAGCGTGACGGATTGGGCCGTCTGGTTGTTCAGCGCGACCGTCTTGCCGGGCGCCGCATTCGACACCAGCGACAACCCGCCGTTGGCCGCCGGCACCAGCGACACCGTATCGATCACGGCGTCGGCGCCGGTGTGATCCGGTATGAATGCCGTGCCGATCGGATCGAAGCCGGACATCTGGATGCCGTTTTGCGCGAGGATGTTCGCCAGCATCGTATCGAGCGTGATGGTGGCGATCTGCACGGACGGCAGCGTCACTTTGGCGAGCGCCGTGGTGGACGCGAGGTCGAGCGGATTGCCCGAAGCCGTCAGCATTGCGGCAATCGCGGTGGTCAGCGTGGTGACGTTGACGACGGCGGGCGCGGTGCCGCCCGGCAGTTTGGCGAGCACGGAGACGAGCGGGGCGGAGATGCGTGCGGCGTCGGTTGCGACGATCAGGAACGGCGCGCTCATGCCTTTCACCGAGATCGTGTACGCACCTTGAGTGTTGGTGGTCGTGGCGGCCTGGGCGCCGGTGGCGTCGGTCAGCGTGACAGTCGCACCCGCTACGGCGCTGCCGGTGGCCACCGTGCCGCTCACCGAGGTTGCTGTGACCGTCGTCGACGAACCAGACGAAGCCGAACCGGAACCGCCGCCTCCGCCACATCCGCCGAGTTGCAAAAAGGCCCAGGCCACGGCGGCCGCAACGCCGGTGCGCACTATCGATCGATACATGAATTTCCCCGATGCTTTGATTATGTGATTCGTTTGGATTCGTTTGTTGCGCCGGCAGATTATGCCGATAAATACCGTTGTATTGCCGCGCCGTATCGTGACGTTTTTGTCGAATTGAAAGCCGACTTTTATCCGCGGGTTTTAATCCGCAAACGATGCTTTCACAGCAGGTTTAACGCGTTGGGAGAATACTCGAAAGCGGGCGGTTTTGTATCGCGTGACCAATAATGAAGAGCAGGCCAAGCAATCCACATGCCGCATCGGCGTTACGAGTGTTCGTAGGGAGCCGGATTAACTGCAATTCTGGCGCTGA
Source organism: Paraburkholderia sp. GW821-FHT02A12 (assembly GCF_059422005.1). Lineage (NCBI taxonomy): Bacteria > Pseudomonadati > Pseudomonadota > Betaproteobacteria > Burkholderiales > Burkholderiaceae > Paraburkholderia > Paraburkholderia sp. GW821-FHT02A12. The sequence goes on from NZ_JBWKWA010000002.1 coordinate 87,849, forward strand.
GACGGGTTTGCTGGACTCATCCGCGCTTGTTAGACTGGCTCTCGCAAGTTATCCGCAAGCGCGTTTTTGCCGTCATACGCCTGCCGGGCGTTCACGTCTGCGGCACGATCAATCGGAGACTCCATGTCTTATTTGCTGCTTATCGTCGAACCCCCGGAACAACGCATTGAACGTGGCGAGCGTGCCGGGCGCGAAGTCTACAACCAGATGGTGAGCTTCGCCGCCGATCTGAAAGAGCGCGGCAAACTGCTCGCGGTCGAATCGCTGACCTCCACCAACGACGCCGTGCGCGTGCAGGTACGCGAAGGCCACGCGAGGCTGCTCGACGGCCCGTTTGCCGAAGCCAAGGAAATGATCGGTGGCTTTTTCCTGCTCGATTGTGAAACCCGCGAGGAAGCGGTCGCGATCGCGCAAGCCTGCCCGGCGGCGTCGTGGTGCACGGTCGAAGTCCGTAAGCTCGGGCCTTGTTTCGTGTAAGCGGCACACGCCACATGCAATCGACCTGGGGTTTTCCCCTAGTTTAAAAAATCGGTGTCGATCCGGTCGCGTACCGCTCGTCGTGTGAGTAAGGAGCCAGCGAACAAGCCGCGGCTTTCCACTCACAACGAAAGGAGCGATTGCGATGCGATTCATGATCATGGTGAAGGCGACTGCCGCCAGCGAAGCCGGCGTCATGCCGGAAGCATCCCTGATGGCCGCGATGGGCGCATACCACGAAGAGCTGGCAAAGGCCGGTGTGCTGCTCGACGCAACCGGCCTGCAACCGAGTTCGAAGGGCTGGCGCATCCGCTACAGCGGCGGCAAGCGCACAGTGGTCGACGGCCCGTTCGCCGAGACCAAGGAACTGGTCGCCGGCTACACGCTGATCCAGGTTCGCTCGCGTGAAGAAGCGATGGAATGGGCGCGGCGCTTTCCGGCGCCATTCGGCGAGCAGGCCGACGGCGAGATCGAAGTGCGGCAACTGTTCGAACTCGAAGACTTCGAGCCCGGCCCTGAAGTGGAACGCTTTCGCGAACTGAACGCGGCCAAGCGTTGATCCCGACGCCGATCGGCGCGCCGATTCAAGCGCCGATATCCGTTCCTGCGCAAGGACCCCGCGACGCAAGGAACGTACAGCGGCTCGGCGAGCGGCAAGGGTGCGCGTTATGCGTGGCGAGGCGAAAAGGTCGGCGTGGGGCAGATGGAGATCGCCGATACGGCAGCGCCGTCGAGCGTGACGATGAACCTCGATTTCATCAAGCCATTCGAGGCGCACAACATCGCCGAATTCACGTTGAAGCCCGATGCGGATGCGACTCAGGTCACGTGGGCGATGCACGGACCGGCGCCATTTCTGTCGAAGCTGATGCAGGTTTTCATCAGCATGGACAAAATGGTCGGCAAGGATTTCGAAGACGGCCTGAGCAATCTGAAGACGCTTGCCGAGGCGAGCTGACGGGCGCTGCAAATCCGGCGCACCTTGGCGCCCGTGCAGCCCGCACACAACCCGATGAATGGACTCCATCATGCATAAGCAGATCTACGTGAACCTCGCCGTCGACAATCTCGAACGTTCGAAGGCATTTTTCAGCGCGATCGGATTTGGCTTCGAAGCGCGATTCACCAACGAACAGGCGGCGTGTCTGATCCTCGGCGAAAACATCTACGCGATGCTGCTGGTCAAGGATCTGTTCAGGTCCTTCACACGCAAGACGCTCTGCAATCCGCAAGAAAGCACCGAGGCGCTGGTGGGCCTCTCATGTGAGAGCCGCGCCGAGGTGGATGCGCTGGTCGCGAAAGCGATCGCCGCCGGCGGCGGCGCGCCGCGCGCGCCGCAGGACTACGGCTTCATGTACGGGCACGGCTTCGAGGATATCGACGGACACATCTGGGAGCTGATCTATATGGACCCGAACGCCAACGCGGCGGGTTGAGGCCGTGACGACGGCCACGCATCGTGCCATCGAGGCGGTCTGGCGGATCGAATCCGCCAAGGTCATCGCCCACGTCGCGCGGATGGTGCGCGACGTGGGGCTGGCCGAGGAGTTGGCGCAGGACGCGCTGGTGGCCGCGCTCGAACACTGGCCCGACGCGGGCGTGCCTGATAACCCCGGAGCGTGGCTGATGGCGACCGCGAAGAACCGCGCGCTCGACCGCTTGCGCCAGGAAGCGTTGCATGCTCGCAAGCGCGAGGAGCTGGGTCACGATCTCGATGCACAGGAGGCTCACCTCGTGCCGGATTTCGTCGATGCCCTCGATGCAGCACGTGCCGACGATATCGGCGACGATCTGCTGCGGCTGGTCTTCACCGCCTGTCATCCGGTGTTGTCCACCGATGCACGCGTCGCGCTGACGCTGCGCCTGCTCGGCGGCCTGACCACGGAGGAAATCGCGCGTGCGTTCCTCGTGCCCGAGCCGACCATTGCGCAGCGCATCGTGCGCGCCAAGCGCACGCTGTCGGCGGCCAAGGTGCCGTTCGAAGTGCCGCAAGCGGATGCGCGTGCGCCGCGGCTTGCGTCGGTACTCGAAGTGATCTATCTGATTTTCAATGAAGGCTATTCGGCCACCGCCGGCGACGACTGGATGCGCCCGGCGCTGTGCGAGGAAGCGCTGCGGCTTGGGCGCGTGCTGAGCGGTCTGGTGCCGGACGAAAGCGAAGTGCATGGCCTCGTCGCGTTGATGGAGATTCAGGCGTCGCGCACGCATGCGCGTACCGATGCCGAGGGCCGTCCGGTGCTGTTGCCCGACCAGGACCGCAGCCGCTGGGATCCGCTCCTGATCCGCCGCGGGCTGGCTGCGCTTGGCAGTTCGCACGCGCTCGGCGGCGCGAGCGGACCGTATGCGCTGCAAGCGGCGCTGGCCGCGTGTCATGCGCGCGCCCGGCGTGCCGAGGACACCGACTGGGAACAGATCGTCGCGCTATATGACGCGCTGGCGCAGGTGGCGCCTTCGCCGGTAGTGGAGTTGAATCGCGCGGTGGCGGTGGGCATGGCGTTCGGGCCGGCCGCGGGTCTGGACATCGTCGATGCGCTCGCCGCCGACGCGACGCTCGCGAACTACCACTGGTTGCCGAGCGTGCGCGGCGATCTGCTGGCCAAGCTCGGACGCGTGGCCGAGGCGCGCGCCGAATTCGAACGCGCCGCGGCGATGACGCGCAACGCGCGCGAGCGGGAGTTGTTGCTCGCGCGTGCGCGCGAGATGGCGCATTGAGCGGCGTGCATCACGCCGAGAGAAACGCCCAGGCGCCCATCAGAACGCCTGCCGCCGCGACGCCGAACGACAGATTGCGCAGCCACGTCTTGCGCGTGAGCAACGTGATCGCGCTCAATGCGATGGCGATCTGGATCAGCGTGGTGGACTGCGCCCAGCGATGATGACCATGCAGAAGCGCCTCGCTTTTAGCGTCGTTTTGCACGACTTCTTTTTCGAGCTCTTCAGCCTTCGCGCGGATCGGCTCTTTCTGCTGCGTGTATTTTTCGACGTCGGCGACGAACTTGGCGTGCGCTTCCGTATTGCCGGCCGACAGCGCCGCGCCGAGTTCAGCGAGATTCTGCTTCTCGCCCTTGGCCTGGTAGTAACTCCATTGATTCGCCGCCTCGGTCTTCTTGATGGCGGCTTCGTTCTTGTAGTAGAGCGCCAGATTTTCGCTATTGCCGCTCTGGTACGCGCACAGCGCGCCGATTGTCGCGAGGATCGCCGTCATCACGGCCATGCGGCTCGCGAAAGGATCGGCGTCGTGGTGGCCGGCATGTTCGACCGCGTGGTCGTGCGGGCCGTGCACTTCATATTCTTCAGACATCTGATTCTCCGAGGCAAAGCTTTTGTTGTATTCCGGACGACGCTCGCCGATGCGAACCGGGCGTCGGCATCGACGCCGGTGCGGCGAGATTTTCCGGAGGCCTCAATCTTAGCGTGAGGCGCTCAGGGATGGAAAAGGTATTGCCGTTGCGGTAGCGCAAGGAAACAGCGGCGTCAGGACAAAGACTTACGAATCGCGGTCCGTGCCTGGCGCGGTTTCTCGAGTTGGCGTGACGGGAGCGAACTTCCCGCATTAAAAATCTGCGATCATCCCACGCACCCCTTCAACGCTTCAGCGCCGCAAAGCATCCCTCCCCAACCACTCGCTCCTTCAATGTCCACCCACCCCACGCTCCTCACCACCGACCGTCTGATCATGCGTCCGCACACGCGCGACGATTTCCTCGAGAGCTATGCGATGTGGTCCGATCCCGAGGTGATCCGCTACATCGGCGGCCAGCCTTTCACGCGTGAGGAAGTCTGGGCGCGTCTGCTGCGTTACGCCGGGCATTGGGCGATGCTGGGTTACGGATACTGGGTGGTTCGGGACAAGGAGAGCGGCCGCTTCCTCGGCGAAGTCGGCTTTGCCGACTATCACCGGGAGATCGAACCTTCGCTGATGGGAACGCCGGAGATCGGCTGGGCCCTGGATCCGGCCGTGCATGGCCGCGGCTACGCGACCGAAGCCGTGCGCGCCGCGCTGAGTTGGGCCGACCTGCAGTGGCCGGACGCCGAAACCGCCTGCATCATCGCGCCGGAAAATCTGCCGTCGCTGCGCGTCGCTCACAAATGCGGCTATCGCGAGCGGCTTCGCACGACGTACAAAGGCAAGCCGACCATCGTCTTGCGGCGCACGGCAGGCGCAGCCTGAATCGTCGCGCGCCGGGCTCGCCGGGCTGTTCGTATGCCGGGGCCAACTGTCGGCTTATTCACGACCCTCACTCGCCGCCGCCCGCTGTTGCGCGATCAGATCCGTCAGCCGTTCAATCTGCTGACCCTGCGCGTCGAAGTTGCCGGTATCGAGCCAACGTGCGTAGCACGCTCGCAGCGCGGGCCATTCACCATCGAGTATCGAGAACCACGCGGTATCGCGATTGCGTTGGCGGTACACGATCGCCTGGCGGAAGATGCCTTCGAACGTGAATCCATAGCGCAGCGCCGCCGTGCGTGACGGACCGTTCAGCGAGTCGCATTTCCATTCGAAGCGGCGATAGCCGATGTCGCCGAATACGTGGTTCATCAGCAGGAACATCGCTTCGGTGGCGATGCGGGTGCGCTTCAGGCGCGGCGAATACGTGACGTGCCCGACTTCGATCACGCCGTTCGCGGGGTCGATACGCATCAGCGCCAGGGTGCCGACGGCCTTGCCGGTCGCCAGATCGATCACCGCATAGTGCAGCGGATCGGCTGACGCCGCCGCGCGCGTCAGATGCTCGCGATACGCGGCGAGGCTCTCGAACGGCCCGACCGACAGATAGGTCCAGTCGCGGCCATCGGTGGCTGAACTGTATGCGTCGTAGAGGTCTTCGGCGTGACGTTCGACGTCCACCGCTTCAATCCGGCAATAGCGGCCCACCAGCGGCTTGCGGCCGGGCGCCCGCGCACCGTTCCAGCCCGGCACCGGGGCGCCGATCGGCTGGTCGAACGCGTTACGTCTGGGTTCCATGTCTGCTCTCCTTGTTCACCCGGTCGATTGTCTGGGAGAACAATACGGCAAACGTGGTATGTTAAAAAGATCCAGTCCCACCATATTTAATAGGTCCAGCATCGATGATCGAGATCATTGGTCCGCTCATTCATTCCGGCGCTGCGCCAGCCACCTCGCCGTCCACCGCGAGTGGTGCGGGTACCGGCACTGCCGCCGCCGGCGAAAAACCGGCGCCGCTGCAAAAGCAGCTGATCGAGCGCTTGCAGCAGGCGATTCTGACCGGGCGTCTGCCGGCGGGCTCGCTGCTGCCGTCGTCGCGTTTGCTCGCGGCGGAGATGGGGGTGTCGCGCAATACGGTCGTGATTGCCTACGAGCATCTCGCCGCAGTCGGTTATGTCGTCGCCGACAAGAAGGGCACGCGCGTGAGCCCGCTCTCTAGCCCAGCCGCGCGCGGCGAACATCAGGCGCAGCCTACCGCGCCCGAGGCGGTTTACGCCGCGCGCGTCGGGCAATTCGCCGCCACACGCACGCATGCCGACAACACCTTGCCGCTGACGCCAGGCACGCCCGCGCTGGATCGCTTTCCGCTCGGCGCGTGGCGGCGCGCGCTCGAACGGTCGATGGAACGCGCATTGCCGCTTGCGCTCGGTTACGGCGCGCCGGCCGGCGAGCCGGCGCTGCGCGACGCGATCGCGACACATCTGCGCGTGTCGCGCGGCGTGCGCTGCGACGGCTCGCAGGTGGTGATCACCGAAGGCGCGCAGGAAGCGCTCAACCTGTGCGTGCGGCTTTTCACCGATTCGGGCGACATCGCCTGGGTCGAGGATCCCGGCTATCGCGGCGCGAAGGCGGCGTTCAATCTCGGCGATCTGACCACGCTGCCGATGCCGGTCGATCTCGAAGGCATTGCGGTGCCGGCGGACGCATGGCGCGCGCATCCGCCGAAGCTGATCTACACGTCGCCCGCGCATCAGTATCCGACCGGTTCGGTGCTGTCGGTGGCGCGGCGGCTGGAGCTGATCGCGCAGGCGCGCCGCAGCGGTGCGTGGCTGATCGAAGACGACTACGACGGCGAATTCCGCCACACCGGCGAACCGATCGCCAGCATGCAGGGGCTGGTGCCGGACGCGCCGGTGTTGTACGTGGGCTCGTTCAGCAAAACGATGTTTCCGGCGTTGCGCATCGGCTTCGTGGTGCTGCCGGGCGTGATCGCCGAGCACGCGGCGGTCGCGTTGCAGGAGATGCTGCGCGGCGGGCATCGTCTGGAGCAGTTGGCGTTGGCGCATTTCATCGACAGCGGGGAGTTCGGACGGCATCTGGGCCGCATGCGGCGTCTCTATCGGGAACGGCAGCAGGCGCTGCGCGATGCGCTGAGCGCGCATTTCGAGCCGTCGCAGATTCTGGGCGGCAATTGCGGCATGCATCTGACGCTGCGTCTGCCGCCTTGTATCCCGGATCGACTGCTCGCTGAATGCGCGCTTGCCGAGCGCCTCAATCCTCGGGCGCTGTCCGGTTTCGCGTTGCAGCCTCGCGACGAGACGAATGGCCTCGTGATCGGTTACGGCAGTACGCCAGCCGAACAACTGGCGCCCGCCATCGGCGTATTGGCCGGCCTGACGAGCGAAATCGCGGGGACACGCGTCGCGTAAGTTTTTACGTTTGTCCGCGCAGCCGATGTCGCGCTATCGTGTCGTTTATGCGCGGCGATTTGCCAGGTGCGCGAGGTTGGCGAATCGCCCGCAGGTCATGCTCAGCGCGCGCCGCGCTGCAACATCGCGGAAAGGATGCGCGCGTATGCCGGGCCGCTGCCGGGCGCGGGCATGAAGCATGCCTTTGTGGTTGTCTATGACGATTTTTCCGACCGGAGAAGACATGAAGGAAATCGAACCGACCGCGTGGTTTGAGCTTGCCGTCCATACGCCCGTTCGTGAAGGCTGGTACGAGGTGCAGTTGACGAGCGGGGACACGGCATTTGCGAAATTTGGCGATGGCGTATGGACCGAAAAACCGTTGCTGGTGTTCACGCACTGGCGCGGCCTGTCCGCCGATCCGGCGAGCGTTCCCGCAGGCGAGTCGGAATCGATCGGCGCGGAGGCCACCGCGGCGCAAGGCGTGCGTGCCGCCTGGAACGCGTTCTTCCCGGGGCTCGGCGAGGAACAGCACAAACCGTTGGACGCGCTGCCCAACGGCAAAGCGCCGCATTGATGCAAACGCGGGCGGCGGCCTGGCGGCTGCCGCCTTGAATCCGCCGGGGTTTTTAGCCCCGCTTCAACGCTTCGGCAGCCAGTTTGCCGATGTCCCTATCGATGGCAAGTCGAGCGACTGCCGCCCGGCGGCGCGGGCCGCCGCGTCGAACACGGCGATATTGCTGTCAGCGGTATGCAAGCAGACGATGCGCACGGTTACCCCAACGCGCTTAATGGTGTTGCGTTCTCGCCTGGAAACGGCTCAGGCATGTCGAGTCTGATGGGCCGGTTATGGCCCGTCGTGGTCCGTGCGCGCGGCCCATTCGAGCGCCGTCCGTGATGGCGGCGTCAACAACGCCGCATGCACCCCGCTACAATCGACGTCGTTCATTGACGCGGAAAGGACGTATGAAAGGCACTCGAGAAGCCGTGGCATTGCCGCGGGCGACGCAGTTACTGAATCATGGACCGGTCACGATCATCACCAGCGCGCACGACGGGCGTTCGAACGTGATGGCCGCATCGTGGGCGATGCCGCTCGATTTCAATCCGCCGAAGGTCGTGGTGGTAGTCGACAGCCGCACGCTGACGCGGCAACTGATCGAAGCGAGCGGCGTGTTCGGGCTGCAACTGCCGAGCCGCGGTTTTGCCGCGCAGACGCTGGCGGTGGGTTCGAACGCGGGCGCGGAACTCGACAAGTTCGCCGCCTTCGACCTCGAAACGTTTCCCGCGCAAAACATCGACGTGCCGATGCTGGCCGGCTGCATTACGTGGATGGAATGCAAGGTGATTCCGGACGACAGCCAGCGGCACGATCTGATCATTGGCGAAGTCGTGGCGGCGTACGCGGATAGCCGCGTGTATTCGAACAACCGCTGGCACTTCGGCGACGATCCGGATCTGCGAACGTGTCACTACGTGGCGGGCGGGACGTTTTTTGCCACCGGCGACGCGTTCGAAGTCGCGCCAGTGGCGAGCGGCGCGATGGAATAGTTGGCGGGGTGGAGCGTGTCTGTATCTTGCCCGCCGCCGCACTCTCCATTATTTTTGCCGCAGAAATTGACTCGCCTTCTGTTCCAGCAGCGCGACGAGTTCAGGCTGCATGAATGCGTAGTCGTCGGGGATGTCGAGGCAGACTACTTTCTTGCCGTTCAGACACGCGCGAAATTTCTCCGACAGCTTCGCGCGATGAGCCTTCTCCATCACGAAGACGATGTCGGCCCAGCGAATCTGCTCCGGCGAAAGCGGCACCGCGGCATCCGCGCCAAGACCGGCCGAATCGGTTTCGACGTTCGGCCAACTGGCGAACACCTGCTCGGCCGTGGGGCTGCGCAGGCGATTCTTGCTGCAGATAAACAACGCTCGTATCACTGGGCACCTGGCTGCGTTTCTGATCGAGTCGAATCGTGAGTCACGCTGGCCGAACCCTCACGCCTCGCCATCAGCAAAAGCCTTGAGCGCGTCGCCCGCCAGCCGGTAGCGGACCCACTCGCTTTGCGCGCTCGCGCCGATCGATTCGTAGAAACCGATGGCCGGCTCGTTCCAGTCGAGCACGCTCCATTCGAAGCGGCCGCAGCCCATGTCGCATGCAATGCGCGCGAGGTGGCGCAGCATCTGTTTGCCCGCGCCGCTGCCGCGCGATTTCGGCGATACGTACAGGTCTTCCAGATAAAGCCCTTGTTTGCCGAGCCACGTCGAATAAGAAAAGAAGTAGACGCAAAAGCCGACGGGTTCGCCGTTCATCTCGCAGATCAAAGCCTTCGCGGTGGCTTCCACCGAGAACAGACTTGCTTCGATATCTTTGACGGTGGCGACAACCTCGTGCTCCGCTTTCTCGTACACCGCGAGTTCGGTGACGAAGCGCAGAATCAGAGCGGCGTCGGATGTGTGGGCGGGCCGGATGTGGGTGGTCAAGGTAAGGTGCTCGGTCGATGTGGAATGTCGATTGAAGTTTCGCGCGTAGGCATCGGCTTCGAAGCGCCGGCTTCGGATCAATCTTGCATCGTATCGTTTATCCTGTCGTCCTGGCCAGCAAACGGGTCGTTAAACGACCCCGGCGCACTGAACCACCGTTCGGAGCGCGAAAGCAGTCATTCACATCGTGTCTCGTGGGGTTCTCTCGTGGCCGGTAAAAATCCGAGCCGTGAGTGCAAGCACTTACCAAAGTGGCGGTGGTCTTCGGTCGGCTTGGCTCGAAACGGTGAGTATTTATAGAGGTGTTCCAGAGGCGCGGCGCCCTCCACAAGCTGACTGAAAGACATCGAAATTTCCCTGGGCACGTTGGACACCTTGGACACGACCTTATACAGCAAGGGTTCCGGCCGTCAAAGGTGCGTCAACGTCATCGGCCGCCGGCCCTTCACCCCGGACACTGCGGGGTCCGATTCAAATGCAGTGAAGCCCCAACACTACGCTTCAGTAGCCATCATGTTCTGCGCCGCAATCAACTTCGGCGGCGGATGGCAACCGCAGATGCAGAGATCATCGCTCAGGGCTGCATGTCTTCCATCCGGTGCGGTCATCATCTGGCGAGGCCCGTCGCACTGGATTTTGCCTGTCGTGTTGCAGGCAGGGCAGGTCACGCTATCGCCTTCGTGTGCAACATCCTTCCCGCTCAGTTGAATCGTGGTCGCCGTAGCCTGGACCGTGCCGTTAGCTGTCGTCTTGTCGCCGTTCAAAATCAGATATCGTTTCATAATGTCCCTGACGCGCTTGGGGAATCGCTATATCGATACAGTCTTGCTTTATCGACTAGTCGACCCCGTCCACGGCTTTAATGTCGCAACAGATTCACTGCGTTGCCTCTATAAACTGACCGTCTTGGTATTTATAGAAGCGTGAAACGTCGCTCTTGCCGCCGTAGACATCCCAACGCACCTGGATACCTACCGGAGCGTCTTTCCACGTAATTGCCAAGTATCCCGATTTCTGATTGGAATCGCTCGCTAAATCGAGATCTTTTAAACAACTCTGAACCGGCAGGGAAAAGCGTGGCACAGCGGCACTGCCGTGTAATTCGAGTGCATAAAGCGTCCCCTCTTCACCCGCACCGCAGTACCCCGTCGGGTTGGAGCTCGACGATTGGTTCACGACGACGAGAACGTATTCGTTCCCGTCGATCAAACGCGAGTGGTCAGCCGGAAAGGCAATGCTCGACGAGGTCTTGAGGGCACGTTTAAGTGCAGGGGGTACCTGTATGACCGAGACCTTGTGTTTGACGGCGTCGACCGCGAAAAGGTGACTGTCTTTCTGCTGCACTAGGCGTCCGCCTGCCAGGTCGACCTGTATGGGCGACGGTACTTCCGCAAGCGCAATTGCGCTGCTGGCACTCAACGCCGCAACCAAAGCCATTTTTTTAATTACCAACGATGTGATCCGCATAGCACATTCCTGAGTAAATCCAGACATGATCTTTATCACGACCAGCTTTCATCTTCTTGTAGGTTTCTTTGTCGCGCTCGTGCAATTGATCCGCAGTCTGTCCGGCATTTTTCGAGTTTGACATGTCCCATCCAACGTTTGAGGTCGCAGGATCGCACATAACACTGCCGCTGCGTTCCCACGTCTGCGTTTGAGGGTTCCACTCGTAGTATTTGCTGCCGTTCCACAACCCAAAAGTTTCGGTTGTTAGTTGCTCCGAGGTATACGGGTGCGCCTTGAGAAGCTTTTTTGCTGTTGACTGTTTGTCTTGGAACAACGTCACGCCAACCTTAACGTTCTCCTTCCAGTTCCACACCTGCTCATAGTTGGGCGCGGGATTCGTCATCTGCGTCAGGCCGTGGCCAGAATCGCCGGCTACCACGGGCTCATTGTCAGCGTTTATGAAGTTCTTGAAGTGGCTTTCCTGATCAATCACCTTGTCAAAGCCAATGGTGTCGGGCAACGTCGAAACAAAGGCGACCACGTCTTCTTTGGCCGGATTTTTTCCCAAGACGAACACTGTGCGCCGAAACTCAGTGCCGCCCGCACTCACTTCGACGGACAGTTTGCCGCCGATGATCTTATTTTCAAGGTTTGCTTCCCACGACTTGTCATTGCTCGTGAACGCGCCGGTATCAGAAAACGTCTTCAACTTCTTTCCGCGCTTCGCACTTTCGTGCAGCCCGCTAACTTTCGCATCCCATACGATGGTCCATTTCCATTGATAGGGGGGCGGGGCGTCCGTCTTGATTTCGAAGACGATTGACGGGAATTTTGGTGTCTCGTCGATATAAAATTTTTCGCCTGTCGCCGGCCGCACCCATTCACCGGTGTCGCTCTGGATCACGACCTTGACAAGTGATTGGTCGTTTGCCGTCGTTGTCGACGCGTGCTTGACGTGTCGAACATGGTGCTTATGCTTCTTCGGTTGGGTCATTTTCGTCCACCTGCTTATAGATGGTCAGAGAGAGGCTTTCCGGTTGATCCGTGTATACGTGCTGAGTCAGTCCTTCACCGTCGCTGTAACCGGACCACTTCTTACCCGACTCACTCTCAATCTCGTAACGCGTGTGGGTCAGGGGAGTTGTCTCGTCATCGTCGAGTAGGCGGAATTGTTCATGGTAGCGTGACACCGCGCCAGAATTCGGTAATCCCGGCAGCACGTAACCTTGTGCGGCCGGGCCAGCGAACGAATGCTGGCTACCCTTGATATCGATCGTGCCAGGCGCATGAATCTCAATGTTGCCGTCCTTGATGCGGATATATGCACCGCCGGATGTCAAAAGGATTTCCTGCTTCGCCGCCGCTTCAATCTTTTCTGTTGCAGACAGCAACTTCACGGTTTTCTGTGCCGTGAGTTCGATGTTGTCCGAATGGGCCTGAATTTCCACCTTACCCTTGGCCGCAAACAGCTTCACCCCGGCGTTCTGCACAAACAGGCTGAGCTTTTCGGCAACGCTTGCGATCAGCGACTTGCCGGTTGCAATATGCGTGCTTTGTCAACTTACGAGATTGGTCTGAGCATCGCTGGCGATGTGAACGGATTTCTGGGTGGACAGGGCGATGCCGGACGGGCTGCCAAACAGCATGACCGGTTCCTTGAATGCGTTCGCACTTCCTGTTCCACCGCCTGCTGTGTTTCCGCCTGATGACGAGCCCGACACGCTGTTCTGTGTCGCGTCGGTGAATGCCTTCAGCGAGTCGTGTCCATCCTTGAGACTTCCGGCCTGATGCGTCGTGCTGGCATCCGACATCGCTTCCAGCACGCTTTCGGAGCTCACCAGTTGCTGATTCGCCTCGCGCACGTCAAGCTGCTGACCCGTCGCCGGTTTAGCATGAGTGGAAACATAAAGCCCTTGCCCCGCACGGATCGCACCATAGGCATCGGATTTCAGGTCAAAGCCGCTCCCCAAATATGATCCGCGTGTGTTACCGCTCTGGTCAATCAGGTAACCTAAATGCAATTGTGCATTGGTGCTTGTGGAAAAAAGGTGAACGCGGTTCTGGCCGGTCGAGTCATCCATCACCATCTGGTTGTAGCCGCTGCCCTGATATTCCTTGGACTTGTAGCCGGACAGCAAGCCGTTGGAATGCCAGTGCGGTTGCGTTGAACCGTTATAGACCCGACCCGTGACTAGTGGCCTATCGCAATCGCCGTCCACCCAGTCGATCAGGACCTCTTCGCCAACCCTCGGCACATGCGCGCCGCCGTATCCACCACCCGTATCAGACACGGCGACGCGCACCCAGCACGACGCTTTTTCATCGCCGGTATTGAGCCGGTCCCAATGGAAACGCACCTTGATACGGTTCAGCGAATCTGTGTAGACCTCTTCGTTTGCAGGGCCAACGACAATCGCTGACTGCAAATGCATATCCGGCTTGTGATGCTCAAACGGGCTGCGATATGGAACGACCTTGCGTTGCGCTTCAATTTCGACAAGGAAAAAGCCTTCACTGCCATCGGCGTGTGTGACCTTCAGTCCTTCTTCAGCGGCGTAGTTCGTTCTGATGGTCGCAAGGTCACCCTTCAGGCTATGGGGAAAATCCGCGACCTAGCTGGATACGGGTAGATTGTTTTCAACAAACCATACGGTCTCGATAATCGCAAATTGCCGGTTCTGGGCACTATCCGTGGCGTGCTCAGGATGATCATCTAGTTGAAACCAGTGGCCGGCATTCGCACCTCGCACACCACCTGAGCCGAAGAACCGCTTGGCCCGCGATTCCCACTCTTCCATGCGGATTTTCGACAGCTGATCGCCCCGGTCCTGCTTGCCATAGGTATAGGCGCCGGTGTATTCATACACTTCAGCTTGCTGGGGCAGGTTCCCCTGCGTGGGCAGCGTCGGGATGTTTGTGCCCTTCGGATTGGCTGGCGAAGTGGGTGCCTTGTAGTCGAAGGTGCGGGTGGTCAGCGTCGTACTTTGCAGAGTTCGCGTGCCCGACCACTGCACCAGGGCATCGGTTTCGCTGTTTGTGCCCGCGCGGTAAAACTCAACGGTCTGCGGCGAAAGTGGCTTGAACGTGTCGAGACTATCCGTGACGATGAGCGTATGGGATTTCCCGTCGCTCGCCTGCTCGAAATAGCCAAACAGTCCCTCGCTTTCCATCAGTCGGTGGACGAAATTCCAGTCGTCCTCGTATTGCACGCAGAACGAACGCGAGGGCAACGGCTTGCTCAGGGCGAAGCGAAATGCACCTTGAGCCTGCGGGTGCATGTTGAATACATCAGTGAGGATTTCGTCGGCCGGCTTGTCCTGCCAGATTCGCGCATCCTTGCGAAAACGCAGGAAGTGCATCCACGAGCCAAACGCGATCTGGTAGCTCGTGAGTCCGCTATCCGATCCAAGGCGGCGGGCAGTGTGCACGTATCCGTGATGGGGCTGATAGGACCGGTTGGTCTGCTGGATCCACAATGTGACGGGCTGGGCAATCAGCGTCTTGAGCTCAACCGTGCCGGATGTGGAAACGACATCAGCGGTGAACTCGTAATGGCGGCCGATTCGTGAGTGACCAACGACCCGCTGAGGCACCAGGACATTATTTCCCAGTGAAGTATCCAGCTTCAGCAGGCGCTCACTCTGGACGAGTCCGCCAGTTATTGCCCTGATTATGTCCTGCGCACCCATACCGCCTCTTCTTGTTGGCTGACCGAGCGACCGCGCTCTGCGCGATTTTACGAAACTTCAGATGAATCGGCCAGCCGTTCAATGTCAGTAAGTGTGAAGCGGCGTGAATTTTCTGAACCCGAATATGCGAGCGGCATATCTGTAAATGATATTCAGCAATCTAACGCGTGAGGTTGTCCAATGAAGCGAGTGTCGATTCTGGCCGTGACGTGCCTATGGTTGAGCGGCATGGCTCATGCGGAGAATATAGATTGCAGGAACGCATCCTATCAACTCTCGCTCAACCGTTGCGCCGTCTGACGCAAGCGCAAACCAAACTGCTCGACGAGCAATTGCACTGCCAGGAAGGGGGTATCGGCTGCGGTCGACAGTAATGCTGAAAGCACGCCGCGAGTGACAAGCAAGATTGACGCGTCATTGCAAAATCGTTTACTGTCGATCCATGGACCTCCACTCGATTCCCTTTTCAGCCGTCACCACCGCGACGACCACCTTCACAGGCGGGTCGTCTGGAGGTTGCACGCGCTAGAAGCACGAAGCAGTGGCAAACCACCAAAGGCCCCGCCGGAAACGGACGGGGCCTTTGACGTTTCTGGACCTCCGTTTGCGGCATCAATCTGCGGCATCCATCCGCGGTATCAATCAAAACGGAGCGTGACTGTGAACGACATTGATCATCGTGTACTGGGCAACAAACTCGACCTCTTCCATCAACAGGAAGAAGGCGCCGGCATGGTGTTCTGGCATCCGCGCGGCTGGGAGCTTTACCGCGTGCTGGAAGACTACATTCGCGCCCGCATGCGTCGTGCGGGCTTTCGTGAGATCCGCACGCCGCAATTGCTCGCGCGCTCGTTGTGGGAGCGGAGCGGCCATTGGGAGAAGTTCGGCGCGGCGATGTATTCGCTGGCCGACGCGGAAGAAGGACGCGCGCTATGCCTGAAACCGATGAGTTGTCCGTGCCATGTGCAGGTGTTCAATCAGCGCGTGCGTTCGTATCGCGAGTTGCCGGTTCGCTATAGCGAGTTCGGCGCTTGTCATCGCGACGAGCCTTCGGGCTCGCTCGAAGGTCTGAAACGCACGCGTGCCTTCGTACAGGACGACGCCCATGTGTTCTGCACGGAGACGCATATCGAAGCCGAAGTCGGCCGCTTCTGCGAGCTGTTGCGCGCGGTCTATGCGGACCTCGGCTTTCCCGCCTTCAAGGTAGCGCTTGCCACGCGGCCTGCGCTGCGCGCGGGCCGCGATCAAACGTGGGATCGCGCGGAGGCCGCATTGGCCGACGCCGCGCGCGCGGCGGATCTCGAATTCGAGGTGCTCGAAGGGGAGGGCGCTTTTTACGGGCCGAAACTCGAGTTTCATCTAACGGACAGCCGCGCGCGCAGCTGGCAATGCGGCACGATTCAACTCGATTTCGTGCTGCCGGATCGGCTTGATGCGGAGTTCGTCAATGAACGCAACGCACGCGAGCATCCCGTGATGATTCATCACGCGGTGCTGGGCAGCATGGAGCGCTTCATTGCAATGCTGCTGGAACATCACGGAGGATGGCTGCCTGTGTGGCTCGCGCCGGAGCAAGTTGTGGTCGCGACGATAAGCGATGCGAATACGGCCTACGCGCAACAGCTCATGCAAGCGCTCGATGCCGCCGGTATCAGAGCGCTGCTCGACAGCCGGCCCGAGCGGCTGGAAAAGAAGATCGTCGATGCCCGCGAAAAGCAGGTGCCGATTCTGGTCGCAGTGGGTTCGCGCGATAAGCGCGACCGGACGATCAGCATTCGCATGCGCGATGGACAGCAGTCGACGCTTGCGATGGCGGAGGGTGTCGAGCGTTTGCGGTTGGCTGCACTGCCGCCCGCGGCGCGATTGAATCCATGACGGGTGATCTTCCGCTACCGTACGTCGCTAAACAACTGTCCCCAACTTGCCAACGGCGCCGTATCCACCCCCACCATCCGCAGCGCTTTCCATACGACAGTGGCCACCGTGTCATAAGCGGGGGTATCGGTGGCCATTTCAAACGCGTGCGCCAGATGGAAGTATCAAGCGGTTGGTGTGGGCGCCCGAAAGTCGGCCGAAGGCGACGTTCGCGGCGGTAAGGCGATGTCGGTGAATGTCCGGTGACGGGCATGTTCGGTGTCGGACCGTACCCGGCCAGGAACGGCCTCTCACGGCCGGTTTGCGAAGGTCCGCTACCGAGGACCGTCGTCGGCGTATGGCGAATGCATGTACATCGATCAAAGCTGACAAATGACGTGATGCATTATCGCTCCGTCCGCAGGATCTCAGATGATGCCGTCACGATATGGTCGACGATTGCCTGAATCGCTTGCCGTAGTGTTTCCCCGCTAACGGGATCGTTCGCTATGGCAACCGGATCGGTCTGCTTGCCCAGCAATTGAAGAGTGACGCAAGCATCCTGGATGAGCGTCGCAGACATCGTTTCCAAGACCAGCTTCAAGGCGGCTTGGGCAGCAGATGCTCGAGGCGAGGTGTTGAAAAGGGCGACTGGCTTTCCGGGAAAATCCAGGCTTCCTACCAGCCAATCCAACATGTTCTTGAAGGACCCGGGGATTCCGCGAGCGTACTCCGGGCAAGAAATCAGGAGGCCGTCTGCCTGACCCACTCGAGTGCGTAAGTCAACGATGCTCTCGGGAAGGTCGACCTCGAGATCCGGATTGAAGTGGGGCAGCTCGCCAATCTCATCGTAATGTTCGACTACAACGCCTGGCGGCAGCAACAGGGCAGCCGCGAAGAGTGTGTGCGTATTTGACGACGCGGTGCGCAGGCTGCCAGACAGCGAAAGAAGACGAAGCATCTTGATTGAACCGTGACCGATCGGCTGCGTAGTATCCCATGCCTGGCAGTTATCCGTCCCTCCGCCATCTGCGCCGCAACCGGCATCCGCGAGCGTCCAGTCCACGGATCCTAAGCCGACATTCGCTGTAACGATACGACAGGCAGCAACGGGTCGACTTGTGCCTGACACAGGCCGACCTGCGGCGGACCGTCTTATTCATTCAGCATCGAGCAACCCTAAACGAGATATGCCAGTCGCATGAGACAGGGACCGGCCAACAGGAGACGGTCGAGCTTCGCTCAAGACCGCAATTCACGTCCGCATGCAAAGTCGCGATGGGCTTGTAAAGGCGCAATGAGTTGCCTATGTTCATATGTGGACGCATTTCAAGAAATCTGGCTGGCCGACCATTCACGTGAATGATCGCTACATTCAGGAGAGCATCAGTCATGGTCGAAAAAAAACGAATTCGTGCTGCGCTCCTCGCCGCAGCGATCGCCACGATTGCGCCGGCCTGTCAGGCGCAAAACACCACCGACTGGCTGGCAAACACCTATGGCACCCTCGCCACCCACGTGGGTAACGCCGCGCGTTCCATGTGGGTCGCGCCCGAAGGCGTCATCTATACGGCCTCCATGTGGGACGAGTACGAGGGCGGCGTCGCAATCTACCAGAACGGCCGCAGCGCGGGCTCCATCGGCATTCACGGCGAGTTTCAGGGCAGCGCCATTACAGGTAATGCCAAGTCGATTTTCGCGGCGCTGCAGTACAACACGTCGTATGGAAGCGGCGCGGTGGGACGTTACAACCGCACCACCGGGACTCGCGATCTTTTCATTCAGGTCAGCGCGTTGAACAACCAGCCTCGGGTCGACGTCATCACCGGACTCGCCACGGCGGGCTCGCTCCTCTATGCGAGCGACTTCTATGGCAATCGCGTCCGGATCTACACCACCGACGGTGTCTGGCAGCGAGACATCAACGTCTCGGGTCCGGGCGCGCTCGCCCTGGATGGCGCAGGCAACGTCTGGGTCGCACAGAAGAGTGCGGGCACGATCGTCGAGTTCAGTCCAACCGGCGCCTTGCTGAACACCATCCGGATGCCCAGCGGGTCGCAGCCGTCGGCGCTCTATTTCGATGCGTCATCGGGGCAGCTCATGGTCGGGGACGAGGGCCCCGACATGAACATCAAGCGCTACAAGCTCTCGGGCACGCCGACGCTGGCCGGTACATTCGGCATTCAGGGCGGTTATCTCGATACCACGACGGGAATCAAAGGCCAGGTCGGCGCGAAGCGCTTCACCCGCGTCGCTGGCATCGGCAAGGACACCGCCGGCAACCTCTATGTGCTCAACAACCCGTGGGGCGGCGGCTGGGACCTCGCTCGCAACGGCGGTACCGACATTCATGCGTATAACAGTGCCGGCAACCTGCAATGGAAGCTTCAGTCTCTCAACTTCGAGGGGGTCGCCGCTCCGGACCCGGGTACCGACGGCGCCTACTTCTATGGAGGCACCAACATCTACACCGGCACCGCTGGGGGAACCTTCGTAGCGAACACTGTCGATCCGATCGACTATCCATCCGATCCACGCATCAACATCAACGATCGCTCACGGGATGAGCACTTCGGTCAACTTGCCACCGTCGGCGCCAACCGCATCCTCGTGGCGTCCGGCCAGAATCCCGATATCTTCTACTTCTTCCACTTCAATGCTGCGAATGGCCACATCGCCATACCGGACGCCACGCTTCCCGGTACGGCGTTCAATACGACCGCATCGGTCAGGGAGGGATTCTGCATCGACAGCAAGGGGGGCGTGTGGGCCGGCCTGGACAAGACCGGTTACATCTACCACTACCCGCTGACTGGCTTCGACGCCAGCGGCAAGCCAACATGGGGACCCGGTATCCCCATCCGCATTCCCGCGAGCATCCAGCCGCTGACGCGCATCGTCTACCTCGCGGACAGCGACACCATGATTCTCGGACAGGGCATCGTCGGGAGTACGGACTGGACGTCGATAGGCACGCGGATCGAGGTGTATCACGGCTGGAGCGCGGGCAACACCACGGCACCCAATCCGGTGATCAACCTTACCCACGCCGGCGCCAAGTCGATTGACGCGGCCGGCAGCTATCTCTTTGTCGGCTACTGGTTCAGCAGCAGCGGGCAAGCTTTGCCGAACATCGACGCCTTCAATCTCGCTACAGGCAACCTCGACGCCACGCTGGTCAACACCAGTAACGGTACCGTGGACGCCAGCAGCGCCATTGATTCGATGTACGGCATCAGGGCATACCTTCGATCAACCGGCGAGTACGTGGTCACGAAGAACAACGTCAAGGGCTCCAGCATCACCGTTTATCGCTGGACGCCCTGATCGTGCGTTTCGTCCGTGAGAGAGGCTTGGCCTTTTCATTAACCGACCGTCGACGGCAGGCCGGAGTCCATCCTGGACCGGATGAACTTTTGCGACTACCATAGCCAACGCTCACCGGTGCTGGGTGAGGACGATGCCGCTTTTAGGCATGGTCGAAATGTGGCGCGTGGACGCGAAACCGTTGCCGCGGAACACCGTGAATGAGCCGGGTAAATGAACTCTAGCTGCCTCGTCGGCGAAGCCAAACCAATAAGCCTGTGGCGACACCTCGTGTGGCCTTGGGCCGCGTTCTGGCTGCTCATGCTGGCTGTTGATATGCAGGAATCCCTATGGTCAGGCGGACTGCGTTTCTGGCAGCCGCTCGTGAACAACGGCACGTCCGCTCTCGCAGCCACGGCGCTGGCTGCGATGCAGATGAGGCGCGCAGACCGGCTCAATAGTCTTCTCAATCATCCGTTGCAATGGTTCCTCCGCTCCTGGGCGTGGATGCCGCTGCAACTGGTCGCTTACGTAACTGCAATGTATGGGTTGCGAATCGGTATCTACGCACTGGCTGGCGTAAGGTTCCAGCATGGGCCGTGGGTCGAAGTGATGACCTACGAAGCGACGAAATTCGTGTTGTTCTATGCGTTGTTCGGAGGTATCCATTTCGGCCTGCGGTCCTATGGGGCGTGGGTTGACGAGCGGCTGACCACCGAAAAGCAGGCGAACCTGGCGCGACAGGCGCAACTGGCTCAGTTGACCCAGCAACTGCAGCCTCACTTTCTGTTTAACGCACTGAACACCATTTCATCGCTGATCCACAGTGATCCGGACGCGGCTGACAGGCTGCTCACCCGTCTGGCGACATTGTTGCGCGCAGCCACCGACGCGAGCCAGCGTCCCGAACAGTCACTGGCCGACGAACTGAGCCTGCTGCGCGCCTATGCAGACATCATGGTCCAGCGCTTCGCCGATCGCGTTCGGATTTCCTGGGAACTCGATACCACTGCACAGGCCTGCCGCGTTCCCACGCTCGGACTTCAACCGCTGCTGGAAAACTGCTTCCGCCACGTCGTCGAACGACGCAGCGCGGTCACGCACATCGCGATACGCACCCAGCATATCGTGAGCAAGCTGCAGATCGAGATTGAGGATGATGGAGATTTGCAGCGCCTTCCCCATAAGCGCGGTGTGGGTCTTGGCAACCTGGAGGGCCGCCTGCAATCGTTGTACGGCACGCAGGCAAGTCTCGAATTGCGACTGCGACCAGGCGGTGGCCTGATCGCTGGGGTGAACCTGCCGTGCGCGCACTGATTGTCGACGACGAGGCACTGGCTCGCAGCAAACTGCTGCGCATGCTTTGCGCATTTCCCGATGTCGAAGTAATCGGAGAAGCCTCCGACGGCGCGGCGGCGCTGACGCTGGCTATGCAGCTACGGCCGGACGTGATCTTCCTCGACGTACAGATGCCCGGGGTCGACGGTTTCGACGTGGCCGCATCGCTGCCGGACGGCGCTCCGGCGCTGGTATTCGTAACCGCGTTCGACCAGTATGCGTTGCGGGCATTCGACACCCATGCAGCCGACTACCTCCTGAAACCTGTCGAGCCGGAGCGGCTGGAGCGCGCCGTACAGCGGTTGCGCGGAGCAGTCCGCGGCGCGGCACGCCCGAGCATCGGTGTGCCGGCCCATCTGATGATCGCCGACCGCGGGCAAATGCACGTCGTGCGCTGCGCCGACATCGAATGGCTGGAGGCTGCCGACAACTACGTGAACATCCATCTGCCCGGCCGGAGTCTGCTGATACGTCGCACGCTGACCGCCTTACTCAAAGACCTCGACCCGGTCTTTGTCCGCACGCACCGCGGCGTTGCAGTGGCGCTGGCCGCCGTGCTCACTGTGCGGCCACGGGGGAAAGGCGATGCCACGGTAGTTCTGCGCAGTGGCATGGAGGTGCCTTGCAGCCGGGCGCATCGGGAGTCGCTGATGCAACGCCTCCGGCAATAGCGCAGATCGCCCGATCCGCCCCGCGGCAGGCCCAACTCGTCCCAGTTCGATTGCGGCTCAAAGGGCGTCAAACTACGCTGGCTGGCATCACCATATGGATGGTCCGGCCATGGCTGTGTTGCTCACAATACTCAAATTCGCTGTCGTCCTGGTCCTCGTGTCCTCATTGGCCGAGGCTCTGGTGCTTTCTGTCCGACGCGGCTGGCGCGGCTACGACTGGAGGGCGGCGAGTGTGTCGGCGGTCGATTTCCTCGTTCGTGAGTATCCGTTGCGCTGGTTGCTGCCGCTTGCGTTCTGGAGCGATGCAATGAACTGGTTCTGGCGCCACAGGCTCTGGACTTTGCCGATGAATCATTGGAGCGGTTGGCTGGCGTGCTTCGTTGGTCAGGAGTTCTGCTATTACTGGTACCACCGTGCGGCGCATCGGACGCGTTGGTTCTGGTGCAACCACGCCGTCCACCATTCGCCGAATCAACTCAACCTTTCTGCCGCGTACCGTTTCGGTTGGACTGGCCGTCTTACCGGTTCAACTATGTTCTTCGTGCTCGCGCCGCTATTTGGCATGCCGCCGCAGATAGTGCTGACGTTGCTTTCGATCAACCTGGTCTATCAGTTCTGGCTGCACGCAACCTGGATTCCACGCCTCGGACCGCTGGAATGGATTCTTAACACGCCTTCCGCACACCGCGTGCACCACGCCTCTAACATCGAATACCTTGATGGAAACTATGGCGGCGTGCTTATCGTGTTCGACCGGCTATTTGATACCTACATCGCAGAAAGGCACGGCGTGCCATGTCGCTTCGGTCTGGTCCGGCCGATGATGACCTATAACGTGCTGACTATCGAGTTCGAACACTGGCGCGCGTTGTGGCGCGATCTCTTATCCGCGCGGTCCATACGCGAGGTATATGGCTATGTAGTGAAGCCACCCGGCTGGCGGCCAGATAGCAAAGGGGAAACTACGGAAGATCTAAGGCGTCGTGCAGATCCACAGTCCGTCGGCGCGGAATAGCAATAGAGTCGCCTGTCGACCTGGGAACGGACGGTCACGCACTTTAACCGAGTGGCGCAAACGGGTCGTTAGTCGATGCGGGAACAGCGCGACGGCCGTCATCTCGAGCGCGGACATGCCGATTCCGGCGCCCGTCCACAAGTAGGCCCACGACAACGCGACGACGGCGACGATGCCGAGCTCGGTGATGACGCGCTCACGTCCGAGGAAATTTTCGACGCTGCTCATGCGGCAGCGCGATGCCGGACCAGTCCTTTGTTATTCAAGTGCAGTCGCGCGAACTGCGCGTAAGTCCCCTTGAGATCCAGTGCGATGTTTCCGTGTGAGCGGCTGGTGCCGGAGCCGATCTCGGCAAGCTCGTATTCGAAGCCGTGCGGCAAGTCGATTCGGACGCGATGCTCGTCGCCCGACACCGGATTGCGGATCGGTTCGCCGACGACGTCGAATACGCCCTCGACATGAATCCGGCCGCGTCTGGCATCGACATCGACATCGAAGTCGATCTTCGTAAAGATCGGCTCGAATGCCTGCTCGAGCGTCGATGCGAATACGGAGAACATCGTGGCGAACGGCTCGGTGTCCTGCCCTGTCATGATTTTCAGAATGGCTTCGCGTTGCTCCGGGCTGGCCCGTTCGTCGACGATCGGCTGGCACTTGCCCTTGCCTTCGTGGATCGGTCCCGGCCACTGAAACACGACCGCGATGTTGAGGTCGTCGAGTCGCACGTCGCCGTAGTAACCGTTGCTGATCGAGATGGCGCCCATCGCTTCACAGAAGCCGTTGTTCGGCAGTGCGTTGAATTGGCACGGGCAACCGTATGAGCAATTGCAGTTGACAAGTTCGGTGCCTTGGATTTCCCAGGGAGTCGTGGTTGTTCTCCTTGTGCTCCGCGACGAGTAGCGTGGTTCGAATCTAGTGTATGCGAGGGGGGAAGTCAAAGTTTGGGTCGAGTGGGCGCGCGCGTTATTGTGATGGGCGTCACATATGATGTTTTGACGGAGGAGCCTGCGGTCAGAACGGCCGCTACCTGACCCCAAACCTGCCATTGACCCTGAGAATGTCATCAGGCAGCTACGGGTGTCCACCGCGTAACGTTGCGCGATTGTCGCCGACCAGGCGCGTCCTGGAGGACTGGGCGGCGACCTCCATTCGCCGCCGCTTGCGCTCGCGGCAATCCTGAGATCTGGCGGGTGAATTCGGCCGCCACCCATGGCTCGATCGACGTGGCTGGAAAAAGGACGCTCCCGAAGGCGGACTCCTGCGCGTGCACCTGGTCGGCAGTGCATCCGCTGAATGGATCGCCCGCGGCCACCTGGACGAAAAAAAATTCGTTACGGATGCCAGTGCATCACGCGGCGTCCCCCTCTATTGACGTGGTATAGGGTTTGCAGAAGAGCGGTCAGAGCATGTATGCGCTTGCAGAAGCACGGCGCCCGCAGAATTGCGGCCTGTGCGATGGCGGCGTCTTCGGAATCGTGACGCTACGTCCTTGCACCCCAAATTAGGTAGGCTAATCTGTAGCAAGGCAGGCAGCATCTACGCACTCATCTTCGATAATTTTTCGCAGCTCTGGCGCAACTTCAATCCCCCGCAGGAATCGTGAATTCGGGACGATCATCCTCAATGCTTAACGAAGGCTCTCAACGCAAGAACGATATGCAGGCTGGCGATAAGCCCGCCACGTCAGTGCAACTGCCCGGCCGACGAGCGGGGGAGGAGCTATGCAAGGAATCAATGACAAGGTATGTGCTGCAATGCTTGCCGTGGTAATTGCACTGCTTACAGCGTGCGGCGGGCATGGAGGCGGCTCGAGTAACGGCAGTGGCGCGGCTACCCCGGCGGGCGGCATTCATCTGCAAGTTGTCTCGTTCGGCGACAGCCTGTCGGACGTCGGGACCTATGCGCCGATCGCGAGCGTGGTGGGCGGCGGGCGTTTCACGACCAACCCAGGGCAAGTGTGGACTCAAGATGTCGCGCAATACTACGGCGATACGCTAAGCGCGGCATTTACGATCGACATCACTCGTAAATTGAGTGCGCAAAGCGGACTCGGCTACGCGGAGGGCGGCGCCACGGTGGCGACGCCGGCAAACCTGTATGATTTTCTTGCCGACGTGATCGGCAACATCGAAATGCCCGTCAATCAGCAGGTTTCGAGCTATCTGGCCGCGCACGGGAACTTCAGCTCCAATCAACTGGTGCTGGTCTGGGTTGGCTCGAACGACGTGCTTCGCGCCGGGGCGCTGCCGGCCGCGGCGCAGACCGTGCAGACGGCGGCAACCACCCTGGTTCAAGTGGTCGGACAGATCGTCCAGAACGGCGCCACTCACGTCGTGGTGATCAATGTTCCGAATGTCGGACTATCGCCCAAAGGCATCGCCTCGCCCGACGGCGGGGCAAACCTGACCCAGTTATCGCAAATCTTCAACGATAGCTTGAACGCAGCTTTGCAGGCCAATGGCCTGCAAGGCAAGGTCATCCAGATCGATTCTTATACATGGGTGAATCAGATCATCGCGAACTTTCAGGCCAATGGCTTCGCCGTGTCAAACACCAGCGTCGCCTGCGACCCTGCGAAAACGCCCCATGCGACGGCATTGCTATGCTCGCCGAGTACCTACGTGACGGCCAATGCCGATCAAACGTACATGTTCGCCGACGACCTTCATCCGACGACGCGTACGCATACGCTGTTCGCCCAATTCGTGGAGCAGCAGATCGCCAGGAGCGGTCTTGGTCACTGAGCCTGGTAAAACGATGACTCGCCAACAGAGTCATCGCGTTCTCTCCCGTTCGGTCCAACATCGTTGTGTTATCGCGTCGAGCAGCAGGTGATTAGGCTTAAGCCCGCGCTGCTTGCACGACCACGCCGTACCATCCCAGGCCTCGATAGCTTTCGTAGCCTGGGGTGGCGGCGAACGATACGGTGCGGCCGTCCGTCAGCCGCACGCTTTTGACGACCGCCGACGCGTGCGTCGCCGTGATGGCACTGACGGCCTGCAAAGATGCAAATCAAGCCTTCAACGGCAACCAGATTTCGAGTCCGCCCATGCCGCTGACCGGATCGAACTGCTCGCTGTAGCGCTCGAAGTTCGGCGCATCGGCGGGCACATGTCCCGACGCCGGCAGCCACTGATTCCAGATCGTGTTCCAGGGTAGCGTTCGTTCAGGCCGGCGACGAGAAACGGTTTGCCGTCTTCGAAACGCGGTGGTTCCAGATGGGTGAGAAGGGTTTGGTCCATTTTGATCGGCTCCACGATGGCCAGGTTGTCGAGATGACCGCGCGCGCGCAGCGCTTCGGGCGTCAGCCCGAACTGCTCGCGAAACGCGCGCGTGAAGGCCTCGTGAGAACCGTATCCGGCGTTGAGCGCCACCGCCAGAATGTCCGATGCGCCGTCGGCGAGGCGCCGTGCAGCCTCGCTCAAGCGACGCTGCCTTCGTATTTTGTATGCATCCCGAGCTGATCAGTAGTTTTGCGTGGCCGCTTTATTCTCCTTGGGCCGCGAATGTGCCTGTGCCGACTTGTCCTGGCCATGGGCGTCTGCGCCTGCCTGTTGGCCGGCGCGCAACAGCACACCACCCAGGACGCCAGCCGCCGCCGCGAAGATCGCGCCGAACAGGAACGCAACGTGATAGCCGCTGTTGAGCGCCGTCGCCGCGTTTTCGGAAGCCTGCGCGGCGCCGCTGCGTGCGGCAGCGAGGCTCGCGAGCACCGCGAGACCGAGTGCGCCGCCCATCATGAACGATGTATTGACGATCCCGGACGCGAGGCCCGAATCGCTCGGATCGACCTCGCTCATCGCGGCCAGCAGCACGGGATTGAACGCGATGCCCGCGCCGAAGCCGAGCAGGATCATGCCGGGCAGCACGTCGAGCACGAAGCTGCCGTTGACCGGCGCGCGTGCGAACAGCGCCAGTCCCACCGCCGCGACCAGCAGCCCGGCGGCGAGCGGCACACGCAGACCGAAGCGCATCACCACGCGCGCTGATAGGCCCAGCGAGAAGAACCCCATGATCAGATTGGCGGGCAGAAACGCGAGCCCGACCTGTAATGGCCGGTAGCCCAGCACGCGCTGCAGATAGAGCGCGGAGATGAAGAACCACGCGAACATCGCCGCCGCCCACAGCACGCCGACCACATTCGCGGTCGCGACATTGCGCAAGCGGAACAGACCGAGCGGCATCAACGGATGCTGCACACGCGCTTCGATCACGAGAAACACGGCGAGCAGCACCACTGCCGCGAACAGCAGGCTGAGCGTCTGCGTGGAAGTCCAGCCTGCTTCATTGCCGTTCACGACCGCGTACACGGCCAGCATCAGCGAAACGGTGACCGTCGCCGCGCCGGCGATGTCGAGCCGTTCGCCGTGCGCGTGGCCGCGCGCCGACGGCAACAGCGCGACGCATAGCGCGTAAACGGCGATGCCGATAGGCAGATTGACGAGAAAGATCCAGTGCCAGCTCAGCAGGTTAGTGAGCAGACCGCCGAGCAATACGCCGATGCTGCCGCCGCCCGCGCAGACGAAACCGTAGATGCCCATCGCTTTCGCGCGTTCGCCCGGCTCGGTGAACAGATTCATGATGAGCGACAGTGAAACGGCGGAGACGATCGCGCCGCCCAAACCTTGAACGGCGCGCGCGCACACCAGCACCGCTTGCGAGTTCGCCATGCCGCACGCGAGCGATGCCAGCGTGAACAGCGTGATGCCGCCGAGGAACAGCTTGCGGTGCCCGTACAGATCGCCGAGCCGGCCGCCCAGCAGCAGACAGCCGCCGAAGGTCAGCATGTAAGCGTTGACCACCCAAACCAGCGAGGTCTCGCTGAAGCCGAGATCCGCCGCGATCGACGGCAGCGCCACGTTTACGATCGTCGTGTCGAGCACGATCATGAGCACGCCCATGCACAGAACGATCAGCGCCAGCCAGCGTTTGCTGCCGTGGATGGAATGGGTCATGCAGGCGACTCCTTTGCCATGCTCAACCGGATGCCGGACGCGCCGCTGCGTCGCGAGACGTCGGCAACTCGTTGATAAAAATAGAGATTTTCGAGTCTAGCACCCGCTAGTTCCGGGCTACAACTACGAATTCCTGGTCGCCCGGCATCGGCTTTGCGGCGCAGCTACGCTCAGCTCAGAAGCTCGTATTTGCCGCTCATCGCCGAGCCTTCGGCATAGTGCATCCAGTCATAGAGAGGGGCTACGTCATCGTACGCAACGCAAAGCGTTTGAGCTTGCCGGTTTCGGTGCGCGGCAACGCGTCGGTGAAAGCGATGACGCGCGGATATTTATACGGCGCCACGTTATTTTTCACGAAGTCCTGCAGCTGCGCGACCAGTTTGTCGTCCGGCGTGTAGCCGGGGTTCAGCACCACGAACGCCTTGACGATCTGCCCGCGTGTTTCGTCAGGAACGCCGACCACGCCGCATTCGGCCACTGCTTCATGCTGCATTAACACGCTTTCCACCTCCGGCCCGGAGATGTTGTAGCCGGCGGAGACGATCATGTCGTCGGCGCGCGCCTGGTAGAACACGTAGCCGTCTTCGTCCAGATAAACAGAATCGCCGGGCAGGTTCCAGCCGTCGCGGACGAACCTGGCTTGCCGCTCGTCGGCCAGATAGCGGCAGCCGGTCGGCCCGCGCACCGCGAGTTTGCCGATCGTGCCGGGTGGGACCGGCTGCATCGCGTCGTCCACGGCTTGTACGAGGTAGCCCGGCACCGCGCGGCCGATTGCGTGCGGACGAATCTCGTCGCCCTGCGACGAAATGAAAATATGGATCAGCTCGGTGCCGCCGATTCCGTCGATCATGTCGATGCCGGTTGCGTCGTGCCAGAGAAGCCGCGTCGAATCCGGCAACGCTTCTCCCGCCGACACCGTCTTTTGCAGGCTCGAGACGTCGTGGTGCGCGACGAGCGGTGCCATCTGCCGGTAGAACGTCGGCGCGGTGAACATGATGGTCGCGTGAAAGCGCTCGACGGTCTGCAACAAGGTCTCGGGCGTGAGCCGCTCGATCAGCACCGTCGACGCGCCGGCGCGCAGCGGAAAGCACAGCAGCCCGCCGAGTCCGAAGGTGAAGGCGAGCGGCGGCGTGCCGCAAAAGATGTCCTTCGATGACGGTTTCAACACGTGACGCGGGAACAGATCGCACATCGCCAGGACGTCGCGATGAAAGTGCATGCAGCCTTTCGGCGCGCCGGTGGTGCCGCTGGTGAAGGCGATCAGACAGACGTCGTCGGCGGCCGTGTTGCACGCTGTGAACTGATCCGGCTTGTTGGCCGCGAGCGTGTCCAGCGAGCCGGCGGAGTCGTCGTGGAACAGGCGTGTTTGTTTGAGGCCCGCGCAATAGAACTCGTCCTGAGGGTTGGTGCAGCGCGCGAGTTCTTCCGTTAGACGCGCGTCGCATAGCGCGGCGCCGACTTGCGCCTTGTCGATGATCTGCTTCAGTTCTTTCGCGCGCAGCAACGGCATGGTCGGCACCACGACGAGGCCGGCCTTCAGCGCGGCGAGCGCGGTCACCGCCATGTGCAGCGTGTTCGGCCCGCGCAGCAGCACGCGGTTGCCCGGTTGCAAACCCATTTCGTCGACCAGCACATGCGCGCTGCGATTCACCAGTGCGAGCAATTCGCCGTAAGTGGTGGCGCGAGGCTGGCCGTCCACCTCGGACCAGATTGCCGGATGATCGCGATGACCGGCTTCGATGGTCCGGTCCAGCAATTCCGTCGCGCAGTTGAAGCGCGCCGGGTAGGCAACGTCCGGATTGTCGAGCAGGAATACGGGCCATTGATCCTGCGGCGGAAGATTGTCGCGCGCGAAGGTATCGACGTGTGCTGACGGTTCCATCATGGTCTCCCGGGTGTTGAGCCGGCTTGATGCGCTTCGGTTGGCTTGGGCGGCGGGCTAAGTGGGCTTAGTGGGGAATCACTGCGGTAGCTTCGATTTCGACCTTGGCTTCGTCTTCGATCAACGCGACGACCTGCACCGCGCTCATCGCGATGTCGTAGTCGCCGATCAGCTCGCGAAACGCGCGGCCGATATCTTTCAGCGATGCCAGATACTCGCGTTTGTCGGTGACATACCAGGTGAGGCGCACCAGATCGCGCGGCTCGCCACCTGCTTCACGCAGCACCGCCACGACGTTTTTGAGCGCCTGAATGGCCTGGGCGGCGAAGTCGGTGGTCTGAAAGCGCGCCTGCTCGTCCCAGCCGATCTGGCCGGCAATGAACACTTGCGTGCCGCTTGCCGCGACGCCGTTCGCATAACCGCGCGGCTTGATCCAACCGGCGGGGAGAAGAGCTTTTTTCATGAGCGTTGCGCCTCGATGGGTTCGGGCTGTGGGGCGAACTTCGCGAGCGCGCTCGCGATGTCGGCGGGAATGTCGATCGATGTGCCGTGTTCCAGCGAAGTCGTCACGAGCACCTGTTTCGCGCTGAAGCGGGTTTCGTCGGCGCAATAGCCGACGATGTCGATGCTGATGGAGCGGCGTCCAATAGCGGCGACGGCGAGTGAAAGCGTGATCGTTTCGCCCATCTGGCTCGGCCGCGAAAACTCGCAATCGAGCTTGACGATCGGCAGGCCGACGCGGCGTTGCGCGATCATGTGTGCGTAGTCGATATGCAGGCCTTCGTTGAACCAGTCTTCGACCAGGGCGTTGGTCATCACCAGATATTGCGGAAAGAACACGATGCCCGCCGGATCGCAGTGCGAGAAGCGGATACGAACGGGTCTTTCGAATCGCGCGCTCATTTCGTGTTGTCCTTGTTGTTCGGGTTGTCCTTTGCCGCAGCAGCGGCGTGTGCTTTAAGCAGATCGCGGCCGACAATCAACTGCTGCACTTCAGTCGCGCCTTCATAGATCCGCAACGCCCGAATCTCGCGATACAGCATCTCGACGGCGGTGCCGCTCTGCACGCCCATGCCGCCGAACAGTTGCACGGCGGCGTCGATCACCTGCTGCGCGCCTTCACTTGCGTGCCACTTCGCCATCGCGGCTTCGCGCGTGACGTTCTCGCCCTGATCGCGCAACCATGCCGCGCGATAGACCAGCAAGGCGCTGCTGTCGATCGTCAACGCCATCTGCGCGAGCTTGGCCTGCGTCAGCTGAAAATCGCCGAGCGTCTGACCGAACATCTTGCGCGAAGACGCACGCTCGAGACCTTCGGCCATCGCATGACGCGCGAAACCCAAAGACGCCGCCGCTACCGACGTGCGGAAAATATCGAGCGTACGCATCGCGAGTTTGAAACCTTCGCCGGGCGCGCCAAGCATCTGGCTGCGCGGCACGCGTGCGCCGGCAAAGTGCAGACGGGCGAGCGGATGCGGCGCGATCACGTCGATGCGTTCGGCGATCTCCATCCCCGGCGTGTCGGCGTCGACGATGAACGCGGTGATGCCGCGAGCGCCCGGCGCTTCGCCGGTTCTGGCGAACACTACGTAGAAATCGGCGATGCCGCCGTTCGAGATCCACGTCTTGTCGCCGTCGAGCACGTAGGCGTCGCCATCTTCGTGTGCGGACAGCGCCATCGCGGCGACGTCCGACCCCGCTTCCGGCTCCGACAAAGCGAACGCGGCAATCGCCGTGCCGTTCGCCACGCGCGGCAAGTAGCGCGTCTTTTGCTCATGCGTGCCGGCGAGCGAGATCGCCCCTGAACCGAGCCCTTGCATCGCCAGAGCGAAATCCGCGAGACCGGAATGCTTCGCCAGCGTTTCGCGCAGCAGGCAAACGGCGCGGGTGTCGATGGTGTCGCCATGCCCGCCATAAGCCGTGCCGCCGACGCCGTATTTCAGCCAGCCCGCCGCGCCGAGTTCGCGGACGAGGTGGCGGCAGGCGGCATCGACTTCGTGGTCTTCCACGTGCGTGAGATGCGTGCGGGACCATGCTTCGATACCCGCGGCCAGTTCGCGATGACGCGGCTCGAAAAACGGCCACGCCAGCGCGCTGTGCAGATCTACGTTGGCGCTCAACTCAATCTCCTTCGAACACCGGACGCGACTTCGCGGCAAACGCGCGGTATGCACGCTCGAAATCGCGCGTGCTCATGCAGATTGCCTGCGCTTGCGCTTCGGATTCGATCGCTTCGTCGATGCTCATGCTCCATTCCTGATGCAGCATCTTCTTCGTGATGCCGTGTGCGAAAGTCGGGCCGGCAACCAGATCCGAAGCGAGCTTCTGTGCTTCTTCAACGAGCGCCGCCGGTTCGCACAGGCGGTTATAAAAACCCCAGGCATAGCCTTCGTCGCCGCTAGCCGAGCGGCCGGTGAAAAGCAATTCGGCGGCGCGTCCCTGGCCGATGATGCGCGGCAGGATCGCGCACGCGCCCATGTCGCAACCAGCGAGGCCCACGCGCGAGAACAGAAAAGCGAGCTTGCTGCGCGCGGTGCCGAGCCGCATGTCGGACGCCATTGCGAGAATCGCGCCCGCGCCGGCACAGACGCCGTCGACCGCGGCAATCACAGGCTGCGGACAATGCCGCATCGCCTTGACGAGATCGCCGGTCATGCGCGTGAAGAGCAGCAGTTCCGGCATCGGCAGATCGATCAGTGGCGCGATGATGTCGTGCACGTCGCCGCCCGAGCAGAAATTTTCGCCCGCGCCGTGAATCACCACGGCTTTTACGTCGGTCGCATACGCAAGTTGCCGGAACAGGTCGCGCAACTCCGCATACGATTCGAAGGTGAGCGGATTCTTGCGCTCGGGCCGGTTCAGCGTGATCGTCGCGACCTTATCGGCCACCGACCAGGCGAAGTGCTGCGCCTCGTAACCGGCGAGCGTCAGGCGGTTG
Source organism: Paraburkholderia sp. GW821-FHT02A12 (assembly GCF_059422005.1). Classification (NCBI taxonomy): domain Bacteria; kingdom Pseudomonadati; phylum Pseudomonadota; class Betaproteobacteria; order Burkholderiales; family Burkholderiaceae; genus Paraburkholderia; species Paraburkholderia sp. GW821-FHT02A12. Next base: position 120,471 of record NZ_JBWKWA010000002.1, read on the forward strand.
CCGGCCAGCAGCGCGTCGGCGTTGGATCGTGTCATGGATGTCTCCTGTGTCGACCAGAGTTGACGCTTTAGCTGTCGACCAGAGTTCGCGTGTCGGCTGGAGTTAGCGCTTTAGCGCTTACTCCAGCCCCATAGCGCGTTACTCTGGTCCCATGCAAGATGGTTGCTCGGTTCGGTGCGGGTCAGTCTTTCAGACTGTCGAGCAGATGTTTCTTGAGCTTGCCGAGGCGCTGATGGGTGCGCGATTTTTCATCGAGGCTCAGACCGCCGAACAATTCGACGACCCATTGCTCGTGCACCACCGCCATCTTGTCGAACGCCTTGCGGCCGGCGGGCGTCAGGCAGACGCTGATCGAACGGCGATCGTTCGGATCGGTATCCCGCGAAACGAGCCCTTCTTTCTCGAGCTGATCGGTAATGCCGGTGACGTTGCCGCCCGTCACCATCAAACGGCGCGACAACTCGGTCATCTTCAGGCCTTCCGGATGACGTTCGAGTTGCGCCATCAGGTCGAAACGCGGCAACGTGGTGTCGAATTCGTTGCGCAGACGCTTGCGCAGTTCGGCTTGCACGAGGTTGGTCGTGGTCAGCATGCGCAGCCACAAACGCAAACCCATGTGACTATCCGCGCCCGTGCTCATTTCCAGATCCACGACGTTCTCCGCAGGTTTGGCAATGCCCTTGCGCGGCGGTTTAGTCTCAGCCGCCGCAAGTTTTTTGATGTTCGACGACTTGGTCACATTACTTCTCCACCAGAGATGGAAATGGATTGGCCCGTGATCGCGTCCGAGCCGGGTTGGCAGAGCCAGAGCACGGCGTTGGCCACCTGTTCGGGACTGACGAAGCGGCGCTGCGGATTCGAGCGCAGCAACGTGTCGCGTGCCTGCTGTTCGGTGCGCGAGGTCTTGCTGGTGATCTGTTCGAGCGATGCATGCAGCAGTTCGGTCTCCGTGTAGCCAGGACACACCGCGTTGACCGTGACGCCTTGGGTCGCGACTTCCAGTGCGAGCGAACGCGTGAGGCCGATCACGCCGTGCTTCGCGGCGCAGTAGGCGGCGACGTACGCGTAGCCGATCTGTCCCGCCGTGCTCGCGACATTGACGATGCGGCCGTGGCCGCGTTCGAGCATGCCCGGCAAGGCAGCGCGCGTACCGAGGAATACGCCCGTGAGGTTGACGTCGAGCATGCGCTGCCAGAGCGCCATGTCGGTGTGCGCAAACGGAGCGGCTTGCGCCTGGCCTGCGTTGTTGACGAGGATGTCGATTGCTCCGGCCTCAGCGAATGCCTTTTCGACCGAGTCTTCGCGGGTGACATCCACACTGATGCACGCGAGCTCACCCAGTGCCGCGAATTTTTCCCGCTGCGTATCGAGACGTTGCGGGTTGCGGCCCATCAAGGTGACTCGCGCGCCGCCTCGCAGCAGCGCTTCGGCTACGGCCGCACCGATGCCGCTGCCGCCGCCGGTGACGACGGCGTGCTGTCCTGCCAGCGTCGAGGTGTTCGTATTCACGTGGTTCCTTCAGCGCGTTGCGCGCGTTGTTGTGGCGACAGGCCCGCATTGGCGGCAGCCTGCGCACGTTCACGTTCGAGATTGCGTTCGAGTTGCGACTTTGCCGCCATATAAGGGTTGGGCCACGTCACATCGAAATAGCCGATTTTTGCCGCTTCGTTCAACGTCCACGACGGATTCGCCAGATGCGGACGCGCGATCGCGCAGAGATCGGCACGGCCCGCCGCGATGATGCTGTTCACGTGATCGGCTTCGGAGATCGCACCGACCGCGATCGTCGCGATGCCGGCTTCGTTGCGCACGCGATCCGCGAAGGGCGTCTGGAACATGCGGCCGAACACAGGCTTTTCTTCCTTGCTGACCTGACCCGACGAGACGTCGATCATGTCCGCGCCCGCTGCCTTGAACGCGCGTGCGATTTCAACCGCGTCGTCGGGCGTCGTGCCGCCGTCGACCCAGTCGTGTGCGGATATGCGCACCGAAATGGGCTTGTCTTGCGGCCAGACGGCGCGGATCGATTTGAAGACCTGCAACGGGTAGCGCAGACGGTTTTCCAGCGAACCGCCGTATTCGTCGGTGCGATGGTTGGTCAACGGCGACAGGAAGCTCGACAGAAAATAGCCGTGTGCGCAGTGCAGTTCGAGCCAATCGAAACCGGCTTTATTGGCCATTTGCGTGGCGCGGACGAATTGCGCTTCGATCTCGCGCAGATCGTCTTGGGTCGCTTCGCGCGAGTGTTGGCTGACGCCGCGCAGATATTGCTGTGGCGATGCGGAGATGAGCGGCCAGTTGCCTTCGGCGAGCGGCTGATCGATGCCTTCCCACGAGACGCGGGTCGAACCTTTCGCGCCGGAATGGCCGAGCTGGATACCGATCTTTGCATCCGATTGACGATGCACGAGATCGACGATGCGTTTCCATGCGGTGAGATGTTCCGGCGCATACATGCCCGGACAAGCGGGCGTGATGCGCGCCTCCGGCGACACGCAGGTCATTTCCGTCATCACCAGCGCGGCGCCGCCCATCGCGCGAGCGCCGAGATGCATCAGGTGATAGTCGCCGGCGATGCCGTTTTCAGCGGAGTATTGCGCCATCGGCGAGACGACCACGCGGTTCTTCAATGTGACGCCGCGTAGCTTGAACGGCGTGAACATCGGCGGGACGGAATGCTTTTCCGGTGCGCGTTCTACGCCCGAGCGCCGCGCGAGCCAGTCTTCGAAGTCGGAGAGGTAACGCGCGTCGCGCTCGCGCAGATTCTCGTGCGAAATACGCTGCGAGCGGGTGAGCAACGAATACGCGAACTGTTCAGGCTCGAATGACGTATAGCGGTCGACATGCTCGAACCATTCCGTCGAATTGCGCGCGGCGTTCTGAATACGCAGTACGTCGATGCTGCGCACGTCCGTGTAGTGCTTCAGCGCGGCGGGCAAATCGCCGGGGTGGGCGCCGATGCTGTTGGCGAGCTCGATCGAATCTTCAAGCGCGAGCTTGGTGCCGGAGCCGATCGAGAAATGCGCGGTGTGGGCCGCGTCGCCCATCAACACGATCGGTGTCTGGGTGCCGTCGGCGTTATTGCGCCAATGCACCCATTCCTCGTTGACGACACGCGGGAAGCGGATCCATTGCGACGAACCGCGCAGATGCGCGGCGTTCGATAGCAGCGCGTTGCCGTCCAGATACTTCGCGAAGAGTTTTTCGCAGAAGGCGATGCTGTCTTCCTTGCTCATCTCGTCGAGACCGGCGGCGCGCCACACGCGCTCCGGCGTTTCGACGATGAAAGTCGAGGTCTGATCGTCGAAGCGATAGGCATGCGCCTGGAACCAGCCGAACTCGGTTTCCTCGAAGGCGAAGGTGAAGGCGTCGAAGAGTTTTTTTGTGCCGAGCCAGACAAAGCGGCAGTCGCGCACGTCGATGTTCGGCTTATACGTGGCCGCGTGCTTCTGGCGGATTGCGCTGTTGGCGCCGTCGCAAGCGACGATCAGGTCGGCTTGGTAGGCGGTGTCGTCTGTCACCTGGGTTTCGAAGACCAGCTTGACGCCGAGTTCTTCGCAGCGTGCTTGCAGGATATTCAGCAGACGTTTGCGGCCGATGCCGCAAAAGCCGTGACCCGACGAGCGAATCTGCTTGCCGCGGAAATGGATCTCGATGTCGTCCCAGTGATTGAAGGCGTCGAGGATCGCGTCGGCGCTTGGCGCGTCCGCGGCGCGCAGGTTGCCGAGGGTTTGGTCGGAGAAGACGACGCCCCAGCCGAACGTGTCATACGGGCGGTTGCGCTCGACGACCGTGACGTCATACGCCGGGTTCCGGCCCTTCATCAACAAGCCGAAGTACAACCCAGCCGGGCCGCCGCCGATACAGACGATGCGCATGCTTGTTCCCCAATGTGGATTCCGCTATGGAGGTAATTTAGGCTTCGATAGTTTAGGTGTCAAGTAAATATTCGGGCGATCCGGTTTGCAACGTACGTTCGAGGGTGACGTGAGGGGGCGACGTCGGCGCGGACTGCTTTAGCGCGGATAGAAGCGCCTCACCAGGCGTCCCAGCGTGGTAGCCTGGATCAACAGACTGAACACGACAATCAGATAGGTTACGCCAATGAGCATTTCCCGGCCGTGAAATTCCGGCAGCGAAAGCGCGAGTGCAATCGAGATGCCGCCGCGCAGGCCACCCCACGTCATGATGGTCGCTGAATGCGGGTTCAACCGGCGGAAATTCTGCAGGGCCAGCAGCGGTACGGCGACGCTGATTCCCCGGGCGATCAGGATGACGGGGATCGCGGCCAGCCCGAGCCAGACGATGTGCCGATGCAGCGAGAGCGCGATGATCTCCAACCCGATCAGGCCGAACAGCATGAGATTGAGGAGCTCATCCAGTAGGCCCCAGAAACTGAACAGGTGCTCGCGGGTTTTCTCCGACATTGAGGTCAGCGCGCCATGGTTTCCGATCACCAGGCCCATTATGACCACGGCCAGCGGTGCCGACACATGCAGAAGTTCCGCCAGACTGTATCCGCCCGTGGCGAGCGCGAGCGTGATCAGGATCTCGACGGGATAACTGTCGATCCCGCGCAGCAGCAGTGATGCACCAAAGCCCAGGCCAGCGCCGAGAATGAGCGCGCCCGCGACTTCGCGAAACAGATCGAACGCAACGGACGCGGCCGAAAATTCGCTCTCGCCGGTAGCAAGGCCGACGAGTGTCACGAATGCAACAACGGCGGTGCCGTCGTTGAAAAGCGCCTCGCCGGTGATCTTGGTCTCAAGGTTCTCCGGCGCGCCTGCGCTCTTGAGCACGCTGAGCACAGCAATCGGGTCGGTGGGTGAAATCAGGGCGCCAAACGCAAGGCACCACAGGAGACTGATCGGATGCCCGAACCACTGCGCGACATAGAAAAAACCCAGCCCGACAGCTGCAATGGAGATCAGCACGCCTATCGTGGCCAGCATCAACACTGCGCGCCTCTGCGTGCGCATACGCGACAGATCGACGTGCAGTGCGCCCGCGAACAGTAGCAGGCTCAGCAGGCCGTGAAACACGATATCGGCAAAATCAATCTGGGTCACGATCTTGCGCGCATGAACGACCATCGCAGGATAGTAGAAGCCTGCTGTCGACACGAGCAGGCAGGTGACCAGCCCGACGGCGGTAATTCCCAGCGTATCAGGCAGTTTGATGAAACGATAGTTGACGACGCCGAAGATGGCCACGACCGCGAACAGAACGCCGGTCACCTGAAATACAGTCATGTAATGGTTCCGTAGTTGAAAAAGCAGAAAAAGGTAGCAGCCTACGGCCCTGACACTCGCGTTGGCTGATGATAGCAGCCGGTGTCACGGATCGCCGCATAGGAGCCAATTGATGGTCGGCGCATAGGCGCGAGTGCAGGATCGGCGTAATGGAGCCAGTCCATGATCGCCGTAATGGCGCCACAGGATGATCGGCGTATAGGCGCCACCTGCACCGTGTAGCAGAACGCGGTTCGAACTTTCCCAACTGGGTACGCTTCGCTCTTTTTTGAGCGGAGCGCCCATGGCCAACCGGAGGTTCGAATTGTTTGAGTACCGCCAAGTCCTTGTTCGCATGCGGCAAGGCGACGATTCTGGACTTCTTGCCGGCCGACGCCGCACAGGTCGACTTCGGCGCCGGCCTCGCGCTCGTGCATGAATCCGGTCACACGCTCAGGACGTGGTTCTTCGTGATGACGCTATGCTGGTCGCGTCATCAGTACGTCGAACTCGTATTTGATCAGAGCGTCGAGACGTGGTTGGCTTACCACCAGCGCGCCTTCGAGGAATTCGAACGTGCGCACATGCGAGCCGATCCAGTCGGACAACTGCTGCGTCCAGGTCGCTTCGGCGTACGTGTTATTTGCCGCGCCGAGCACGGCGACGAACAGTTCGGCATCGCGGATTTCGCCGGTCTTCGCGTCGGTGACGGCGAACCGGTCGCCGGAGTAGAGGGTTGGCCGGGATTCGTGAATAGCCAAAGCTTCAGGTATTAACGAATTCCGGCCGCCCCTGAGCTACGCAAACATCATAACGGCGCAGAGGCTACTTGCGCGTTTTCTCCGACATCGACACCAGCGCGCCGCAATTGCCAAGGTAAAGTAAAAGAACCGAGGCCGAGCACCGCAAAAGAGGTCAATACGCTGATCGTCGCGCGCATCCACACGGCGCGCCGCTTTGTGCACATGCGCGAGAGACCGACGTGTGGTGCCCCCGGCGAACAGCAGGAGACTCAGCGGGCCATGTCGCTTGCCAGTGCGCAAATCTGGACGCCTGACGGTCGTGCCAGATCTTCGAGCACGGAGAAGTGCGTGCAGTTGTCAACCTCGATGTGCCAGACCGTTTCGCCGGCTTTCCGGGCCGCAGTCGCATATTCACTCGCATGCCGCACGAGTTCAGGCAGTTCGGCTGCACCCACGGTGACGGTCATCGGGGCGCCTTTACCAATGTGTCGCAGCGGACTGTACACGTCGATCTCGTGCGGCGTGAGATTCAGCTTTTCGTTCAGCCACGAAAGGCTGATCGGCTCCAGATCGACCAATGGACTGATCGGCATCGCGTGCGCGAGCAGAGGGTGCGAACGATGCACGGCACTCAGATGTCCGCCCGCCGAATGCCCGCTCAGGCAGACAGGCCCGCGGCTGATTCCCAACCCGTCGAGATCGGTCGCCAGATGGTCGAGTAGACTGCCGATTTCGTCGACAATCTGTGTCATCGACGCCTGCGGCGCGAGAGTGTATTCAGCCAGCACGACGTTGAATCCATGTGCGAGCGGTCCCTCGGCCACGAACGCGAAATCCTCCTTGCTGCAGTTCTGCCAGTAGCCGCCATGGATGAAGATCCAGGTTGGCGCATTGGCCTTCTGACTGGGGAGCCAGTCGAAACGCTGACGTGGGTTTCGGCCGTACCGGATGTCCCGCCGACATGTGGCCGTCTGATAGAACTGTGCGCTGCGCGCCTGGAAACCGGCATAGACAGCGGCGAAATCGGGGATCGCTTGCGTGTTGTTGTATGCCATATCCAGAGTGGCACGGTCCATTCCGCGATAAACCATCGTCATCTTTCCTGTTCCTATAAAGGGGGGTTTAAGATCTAACCGTAAATTTTTTCGGTCTCTTTGAACCAGCAACTTAGGTGCAATTTGCGCGCGGCAAATGCCTGATTCATTTGCCGCGCGTTAGATTTCGTCACCATGCAGGTACATAGCGTAAAGAACATCTCGGCTTCGGGCCGCGCGTCGGGCGCCATCGACGCGGACTGGATGGATCGACGGCCATCGCGTCATTGATAATCGAGCAGGATCGAGACCGCGGCTTGCACAGAGCCGCCCCCGACTCTCGAATCGGTTTGCGCATAGGCGGCGAAGAGCGGAACCGTGGCTGAACCTCCAGTGCTCGAGTTGTAGGCCGTCACAGCCTGCGATTTCTGAAACGGCAACGGCTGCCCGCTCGTCGCGTCGTAGAGCTGGATGCCGACGCCGGTGGCGCTCGAGCCCGGGCGCAACTTTATCGTCCCCGGCACTGCGTCGACGGCGCCGTCGAGCGGCACGACCTGATAGCCGACCCGGGCGAACCCGGCCGGACAATTGTTCAGTTGCAGCTGGACTATGTAATTCAACAGCATTCTCCACGGCCGCGCGACGATCTACCTGGGCAGCTGGCGCCGGATCGGTTCAAAAGGTTCGAATTATCCCGGGGACACCGAGCCATGAACATCAGACAAGTTCTAAATTCAGATTTCGCGCAGTACCTTTCAGACCGAATCTCGATGAATACAGGTTGCCCTGCTGAAGATAAATGTTGCAATGTCCTTTCTGGTTGTTGACATACGCGATCGCATCGTCGACCACGCCGTACAGCGTCACGCTGCTTTGTGCGCTGGCAGGAATCGCCACCGCGCTGGCGGCGGCAAACAACGTCTTCAGGAGCACGTCGCGGGTAGTATTTCGTTGTTTCATCTGTTGTGTCTGATGCTTGCGCTGATTGCGTGACGCGCTCAGCGCATTCTGGCTACTTTGTCGGCGGTAGTCGTGGCGGCAGGATTGCCGAACTGGGTCGAGACGAAGTTCACCAGCGTGGCGACCTCGGCATCGGTCAGCTGATCCGCGAAGGCGGGCATCGCGACGTGGCCCAGATTGGTCTGCCGGCTCACGCCGTGCAGGACGACCATGGTCAGGTTGTCGGGCGTCGAAGCGCCAACCGCGGTGTTATGCAGCAACGCCGGATACGCGCCCACCGCCTCGCCGCCCACACCGGTGCCTTGCCAGCCATGGCAGCTCGCGCAATTGCCGTTGTACAACGTGCGACCGTCTGCAACGCCGCCGCCGCCCAGCACTGTCAGCGCCTGATTGCGTATTTGCGTGACAGTCTGGATCGGTGAGCCATACGCGAAGCGCGGCTGGGTTTCGGCGTTGTTCTGTGCCGGCACGCTGCGCAGATAAGCCGCCATCGCCTTCAGGTCGCCGGGTGTGAGAAAGCGCGTGCTGTTCTCGACGACTTCTGCCATCGGGCCGGCCGCATTCGCCTTGCCCGGCGCCACACCGTCGCGCAGATAGGCGATCAGTTCGGCGTCGGTCCAGCCACCGATCCCGGCGGTTTTAGCCGGTGTGATGTTGTACGCGGTCCAGTTGCCGAACTGCGCGCCCGCCAGCGACTTGCTCGATAGGCCTTGCATGAAGTTGCGCGGCGTATGGCATTCCTGGCAGTGTTCGAGTGCGCCGACCAGGTACGCGCCGCGGTTCCACTCCGCGCTTTTCGTCGTGTCGGGATGAAAGCGGCCCGAGCTGAAGTTGAACAGATTCCAGAACACCATCGCCCAACGCCGGTTGAACGGGAACGACAGGGTGTTCTCCGGCGCGGGTTTCGAGATCGGCGCGACCGTGCGCAGATAGGCTCGGATCGCGAGGATGTCCGCGTCGGCCATCTGCGTGTAGGACGTATACGGCATGGCCGGATACAGACGCTTGCCGTCCTTCGACTTGCCTTCACGCACCGCGCTGATAAAGTCCGCGTCGGTCAGCGAGCCGATGCCGTGCCTATTGTCCGGCGTGATGTTGGTCGAATAGATCGTGCCGAACGGCAGGTTGAACGGTACGCCGCCGGCGAACGGTTGCGACTTGTTCGACGTGTGGCAGGCGATGCAGTCTGCCGCGCGCGCAAGATATTCGCCGTGTTTGATGAGAGCGGTGTCGTCGGCGTGCGCGAGACCGGACAGCGCGAGATTTGCAAGCGCGGCGGCCTGCAGCCACTTCAGGAGCGCCGCAAAGCGGCGCTGAGGTTGTGTGTTTTTCATTGCCCGCGCCTCACGCATGCTTCATTTCATCGATCAACTTATCGGCCAGCCGCATGGACAGCGCACACAGCGTCAACGTGCAGTTGACCGTGCCGGCGCTTGCCATCGTGCCGCTCGACGCAATGAAGAGATTGCGGTGATCGTGCGAACGCAGATTCCTGTCGACCACGGAGTCGCGCGGGTCGTCGCCCATGATCAGCGTGCCCATGATGTGGTTGTTGTTGAAGTACTTATCGTCGAAACGCACTTCGGTACCGCCGAACAGGTTCGCGATGTTCGCGTAGTGCCCGCGCGCGACTTTCGCCGCCTTGTTGATGTAGTCGTCGATGCGGTAGTGCACCTCTGGGCGTGCAATGCCCATCTTGTCCTTGAACCCGGTGCTCGCGGTGATGCGGTTCTCCGGGTCCGGCAGGATGTCGAAGAAGCTGTTCACGACAACCCAGCGCGAGCAGTATTCGCGGATCTTCTCGTCGAGCTCGGCGCCGTAGATGCCCTTGCCGAGCAGGTAATCCGTTACCGCGCGCATCGGCGAATAGTTGCCCACGTTGATTTTCATCGCGGAGTATTCGGAGCGCGTCGGGCCGTCGCGCAGGTTGTTGATGCAGCTTAGGCGCATCGGTCCGCGGCCTGGCCACATTGGCTCGGCGGAGAGGAACGTGACGGTCGTGCCGGGGTGGTCCATCAGGTTGCGACCCACCTGGTCCGAGCTGTTGCCGATGCCGTTGGCGAACTTGTCGCTCTTCGAGATCAGCATCAGCTTCGGCGTTTCGATCGCGTTTGACGCGAGCACGAAGATCTTGCCCGTCACGCGGTGCGACGTGCCGTTCGGATCTTTGTAATGCACCGCCACGATCTGAGCGTTTTCATCGTGCTCGATCCGGTAGACCACGGCGTTCGGCAGCAAGCGTGCCTTGGCCGCTTCGGCCTTGCGAATTGCTGTTTCACCGGTGTATTGCGCTTCGATCGGACAGATCGGCATGCAGTTGCTGTTGCCGCAGCATGCGGGACGGCCATCGAACGGCGCGGTGTTGCGCGCAGCCGGTTCGGTTACGTGTTTGTAGCCGGCCGCTTCGACGACCTCCTTGAAGCGCTGGTCGAAATCGGATAACGGCAACGCGGGGTGAGGGTAGGGCTTCGAGCGCGGCGAACCCAGCCCTTCATCAGGACCGCCTACGCCCATCTCGACTTCGGCTTCGTAGTAGTACGGTTCGAGGTCGTCATAGCTGATCGGCCAGTCACGGCCCACGCCATACATCGATTTGAGCTTCATGTCGTTGGGCAGCAGACGCCACGATTGCGCGGACCAGTGCCAGGTCGTGCCGCCCACCATGCGCAGATAGCCGGCCTTGTACGGCTCGGGGCCGCGCTGCACGAGGTAGTCGTTGTTCGGCGAATACTGCGGATGGGGAGCGTGTTCGGTCGGCGGATACGGCGACTGGAAATCGGACTTGAACGGGCTGTTGCGATAGTTCTCGACGATGCGCCAGCGCTCGATGCGCGGGCCGGCCTCGAGCATCAGGACGTCGATGCCGGCTTTCGCGAGCTTCTGCGCGATCTGTCCGGCGGCAATCCCGGCGCCGACGATCACGACGTCGGCAGAGTTATTCAATGGCATGGCTGTTCAGACTGGATCAGGAATGGGAGAGGCGGGGCGGCTGCGCCCAGTAGCCGGGTACCCCGCGCGCGTAGCTTGGCATCACGATGACGTCGGCGATTGGGGGGTACATCAGGGCCTGTTCATAAGAGACCGTGCGCGCTTTCGCGCCGGTGCCGACCACGCCGAGATACCACGCGGGCATCACCCGCTTCGGCACGCTGGCGAGCGCGGGCTGGCTGCTGTCGAGCACCTGCTGCAGGCCGTTGGCGGGCGTCTTCGAACTGGCGACAAAGTCGTTGAGCCGCGCAACCTGCTGGGCAAACTGCGGATCGCCGTCGACGAGGCCCGCGAAGATTGCATGACCAATTTCGACATCGAGCGAAGTCTTGCCGGTCAGGTACTGAGACAGACGCATGAATACCGCGAAATCCGCCTCGTTGGCGCTCGCACTTTGCGCATAAGCACCGGCCAGTCCTGGCACACGGCCGTGACGGACTAGGCCGACCAGGCCGGCCGCGGCAATGGCTGCGGACCCGAAAATGAACTGTCGCCGCGAGGGAGCGAACAATGGCGGAAGATTGCCGGAAGGCGAATTCTTTTGCATTCAGGTTTATCGAGAAGAGGGAGCAAAACTTATCCGCGACCGAGCAGCGGCGGCCAACGCAGAACCGCAAGAACTGAATGAGCCGAGGGTGGAAAACGAGTCACGCGTAGGCATCCTTAGCATGGCATTTCGGTTCTTGCCAGCTGCAGAAGTGATGGTGCGTCCTCCCGCCGGGAGGGTGACTTCACCGAGGGGGCGAACTTCGGTCCGCCGCTTTGCTTAGTCGTGGCCTGCCATTTCAGCCTGAGCTTAAGGAGCTCATATTCTGATGAAACGCGTGCCTTCGGTCGAACAGGTTACTGGAATGCCAACTCCGAAGTCATGCACCTGAGCCCTGTCACTGCGCGCAGTCTGCATCCGCGATGTCATTGCCTCGTACACCGCTATGCCCTCCACGCCGAAAAGCCCCCATAGTGCCTCTCGTAGAACACCCGAGTCATACCAGGCTTTAAAGTGACGGTGGCATGTGCGGTAGTCAGGGTAATGCTTTGGCAGCGTTGCCCAGGCGCGGCCGGATGTCAGAACCCACAACACGGCATTTAGTACTGTTCGTGGGCTATGCGAAGGCCGTCCGCGCGGATCTTTCCGCGCTCTGAAGTTTCGGAAGAGCGTTTCCACAGCTTGCCATTGAGCATCCGATACATCTTGATGTTTCCGCACGGAAACCTCCATCCTGAACAAGCTGGGAACGATACCCGCCGGCAACTCATCTGGAAATCAGACACGTCTCATTTTTATTGCGGTGCGATCGATACCGTATCCGGCAACGGCGGCACTGCGATCGGGCAGGGTTCCAGCACGTCGGGCGACGCCGGCACCGCGATCGGCCAGAACGCGAGCGCGACGGGAAACAACTCCGTCGCTTTGGGGCAGGGCTCCGTGGCGGATCGCGAGAACACGGTGTCAGTGGGCTCCGTGGGCAACGAACGCCAGATCGTCAACGTTGCGGACGGCGCCGCGCCGACCGATGCGGTCAACGTGCGTCAGTTGGATAACGCGATCGGCAGTGTTCGCTCGGACCTGGACAGCTATCGCCGCGACGCGAACGCCGGGACGGCTTCCGCTGTTGCAATAGCCAACCTGCCGCAGGCGACGCTTGCCGGCGAAAGCATGGTGTCGGTGGCGGGCGGAACCTACGCGGGCCAGTCGGCGGTCGCATTCGGCCTGTCCACGGCCACCCGCAACGGCAAGTGGGTGATCAAAGGCTCCGGCTCGACCAACACGCGCGGTACGCTGGCGATTGGCGCGGGCGTCGGCTACCGCTGGTAAGCGGCAACGGCTCCAGCGTTCTCGTAGTAGTTTCCCCGCGTCACACCGTTCGCCACCGAGAAAGTCGGCGCACGAAAGCCTTCGGCTACGCATTACGTCACTGGCAGGCACTGATTCGCTACACCGAAAGCGGTATCCTGCTGCCGGACAACAACGCGTTAGAGCGGCGCTCGGATCACATCATCCCGCGCTTTCCGACGCATGAGTGCTATGTCGAGGTGTTCGCAGGCGGAGCCGCGTTGTATTTCATGCGCCGCCGGCGAAGGTAGAGGTCATCAATGACATCAACGGCGAACTGGTCAACCTGTATCGCGTAGTGCAGCACCACCTTGAGGAATTCGTGCGTCAGTTTAAGCGGGCGTTGTCGAGTCGGCAGTTGTTCAAATGGCTGCAGGATACGCTCCCGGAAACCCTCCTGATGGAAGTCGGCATCAGACGTTATCTGTATTCGCCCTGAGCGAAGATTTCATGAGGGCATCCCGAATATGCCGCTCCAGTTCCGGCCACAGCAATTCCATGCTCGCCAGGCCTTCTGCTCGCAGAAGCTGCTCCAGTTGTTCGCATTGCGCCACGATCGATATCTCCCCGACCATCGCGAAGCCGCCCTTTATCGAATGCATGTGGGTCGCGACGGTATTGAGATCCCCGGCCGGTGCGGCAATGCCTATTTCCGCGAGCGATTCAAGTGTCGAGCTGCGCAGGGCCATCCGAACCCCGTCTGAGAGATTGCGACGACTAGCACTCTCAGCGACGTCGACGGATGCCCGTTCCGCCCTGCCAGCACTACGACGAAGGGTGCGGTCAAGGGCCGCCAGCGACAGCGGCTTCACAACGACCTCTACAATTCCCGCGTCGAAGCAACGGCGATGTTCGTCGGCGGTGGTATTCGCTGTCATGGCGATTACCGGCACGGATTTGCGCTGATCGCGAATGCACACCGCAAGCGCGTAGCCGTCGAGCACTGGCATGCCGAGATCGGTCAGCACGACATCGTATGGCCTCTCGCCGAACGCGCGAAGTGCTTCGCTACCGTTTTCGACAATGTCAGCTTCATAGCCCAGCAATTCAAGCTGATCGCGCAGCAGTTCACGGCTTGCCGGGTGATCCTCCGCGACGAGCACACGGATCGGCACGGGGTCGGTCTGGTCGGGGCGCGCGGCGGCGTCCACCAGTTCCTCTTTACCTTGTGCAGGGAAAGCGTCCGGTTCCGCAGGCAACGATAGTCTTACCGCAAAAACACTCCCCACACCGAGTCTGCTTTTCACCGTGATCGAGCCATCCATGAGCGTTACTAGCCGGTGACACAAATGCAGTCCCAAGCCGGTTCCGCCAAAGCGCCTGTGTATTGAGGCGTCGGCCTGTGCGTAAACGTCGAAGATGTTTGTAAGGCCCTCCTCCGATATGCCGATTCCTGTATCGCTCACGCGCAGTTCGACCATCGCATTGCCGACGACGTCGCGAGCCTCGGACGCGTGAATCATCACGGCGCCTCGTTCGGTAAACTTGATGCCGTTGCTGACAAGGTTCGACATGATCTGGCGCAGCCGCGCAACGTCGCCACGGCAAACGAGGGCCAGGCCGTCGTCCAGCTCGCACCTCAAACTGACGTTCTTTGCTTCGGCAAGAGGAGCGAATACGGAGACTATCTCTCGCAGCAGGCGGCCAAGATCGAATGGCACCGATTCGACCGCCATCTGGTTGGACTCGACCTTCGACAGATCGAGAACGTTGTTGATGATATCCAGCAACGCGGCAGAGGCAGAATCAATGGTCCGAAGCCGGCGGGCCTGCACGCCCGATAGCTGTGAGTGCGCGAGCAGTTCGAGATTGCCAAGTATCGCGTTGAGCGGCGTACGGATCTCGTGACTCATCGTCGCAAGGAAAGTCGATTTCGCACTGTTGGCTGCGTCGGCCGCATGGCGCGCCTCTTCGAGCTTCAGTTCAATGTTCTTCCGGGCAGTTATGTCCAGCAACGCGCACAATAAAACGTCGATACCCTGATACCGGGCCCGTATCGCAGTGAAGTGCAAGTGCGTTTGCTCACGATCCTGCCGATCGACAGTCAATTCATGCTCGACCAACTCGTCTGAACGGCTGCCGGCTGCCTCAACTACGCTCCGGTACGTTTTCCAGAGACTTTCGTGAAAGGAGGTGCTGTTTGCGCTCGTTTCGTACGCCCTCATGACTTCGTTTTGCAACAGCACGCCTCCGTCTGTTGCCGAGAGCAGACTTAGCCCTACAGGCGCTGTCTGGATAATGGTGCGATTAAGCATCTCGCTTTCGGCCACGCGCAACGAACGGAGATAAATTGGCTTGAGTACCCGTGCGTTGAATACGATGACGAAGGTCCATAGCCCCAGCAGCCCGACCAATGTCGCGATAACCAGTAACGTGAGCCTCGGCGCCAATGCCGCCAGAATCGTGCGCCACGAGTATGCGTATGTGAGGGTCCACCCCGTGTCGGGCAGGCGGTCGCTAACAATGAACAAGCCCTGGTGGTATTCCTCCGCAGACATCTCGACCTCGCCGCGCCCGGCGCGGGAATCGACGAGCCGGGTGGCCAGATCCGCGTCGTCGGCGCTTCGTCCTTGCTGGATCAATACTGTCTTGCCGGCGCGGTCGAAAATCGCGAATGCGCCTTCATACGGCATCCCCGCAAGACTGTCGGAAAGCGCCTTCACCGGAAAATTACTGACGACCACCATAAAGGGCTTGTCGCCGTCCAGCGCCGTTTGTACCAGTCGGACGACCGGCTCGCCTGTTATCGGATCTGGCCTCGGAGGCAGCCATGTGACGGTGCGCGTAGATGATCGACCAGCGTTATTCGCCAACTGCTGCGGGTCGCCGACGTCCGCCACCAGCCGCCTGATCAGGTCAGCCGCGTCCCGTGCACCCGCAAGCGCCGGCGCATCGACATTCCTGGGTGACGGCAGGATGGAAATAAACGTCCGCTCCGGGTTGTAGAGGTAGCCCGATAAGGGAACGCCTCCCGGCAGGACATGCGTATCGGCCGGATACCCGTTCTCCTCTGTGAACGCCAGGTACTTTGTGAATGCGGAGGCAGCCCTGTCTGCCGTAATGGAACCTACCGCCAGTTGTGATGCGGTGTAACTGTCACGCTGCACCACCACGCGCCCGCCTTGGGCTTCGAACTGCCGGAGCAGCGGGAGTGGGGCACGTCGTCGCGCCCGCCAGATATACTCGGAACTGGTGATGCCTCGCTGGAAGGACACCTGCTTCGTGCCGATCGACGCCGCAAGCAATGACTTGTGGATCAGAAATGTAGAATGCCGGGTCGAGATATAGTCGCTTACCTCGACCCACGAGATCAATGCTGCGGCAACAAGAATAAAAATGGATAGAGCAACACCGCCGCCCACGAGTAACGTACGCTGGTAGTAACGCAACATGGAAGGGCTCTTGCTGCGGGCGCTTCCAGCCGGATGGGCGAGCAGTCGTTTGAGATTAATTGGCATGTTGCCTTGTTTTTTCGAAATGTTGCGGCTCGCGCAACATTTTGCGCGGAGGCTCAGGCACGGGCCTAATATACCTGCAGGAAAAGACATCCGCGATTGCGCCGCCGGTCAAACTTGGTGTTTATGCTTAACTGCCAATTATTGATAAGTCACAAATAATGCAACCACCGCCGGAAAACTATTCATGAAACCATTCTCAATCCGTGTTCTGCTCGCCGACGACCATCCGGCCATTCTGCTCGGTATCAAGCAGGCGCTAGCAGATACAGGGTCAATCACCATTGTCGGTGAAGCGACCAATTCAAGCGACCTGGTACACCAACTCGAACTCACGCCGTGTGACGTCCTGGTTACGGACTACGCGATGCCGGGAGGAGACTACGGCGACGGAACGGCTTTACTGACGTTCATTGGCCGGCGGTTTCCGCAGGTCAGGGTCGTTGTCGTCACCATGATGAATTCGCCTGGCATTCTGCACAACCTGATTGGAAACGGAATCACGTCCATCGTCAGCAAGTCGGACGACACAAGTCATGTATTGCCGGCGATACATGCGGCTTTTTCCGGTGGGCGATACACCTCGCCCACCGTTAGCGATGTCGTGAGCAATGCTCCGTGGGTGAAAACCGCAAGCAGTCTTTCGCAACGCGAATTGGAAGTCATCCGCCTTTTCGTCTCTGGCCTCGCGATTGGGGAAATCGCCGAGCAGTTGCATCGCAGCAAACAGACTGTCAGTACCCAGAAAACGAGTGCGATGAGGAAACTCGGCCTGGAGAAGGACGCGGACGTTTACAAGTACGCAACAGAGGTGGGTCTGGACCCGCAGACGTCCCAGAACAAGCCAGAGTAAACCGCGTTACGGCGAAAGGCCGATGCCTGAAGGACGACAATGCACATTGTCGGTATCGTCCGACTGCCGCACGGGCGCGCAGTGCGTCCTGCCGAACCCGCCGCCACCGGCCCGGACGACCTTCAGCACACTCACCAACTGCCTACGGCGTAGTGTCCGATGCTGCGATCTGCTCGTAAAGCGCCGACTCTAGGTCATCGAGCCGGTCGTCCACCGCGCTCATCCTCTGCCACCCGGACCGCGTCTTGTAACTGTTGAACCAATCGACGCTTGTCGGTGACGTCGACAAAAGCAGCAACGAGGACATCCCTGTTCCGGTATCGCGCAGGCGCCGCACTCACGGCAAGGTGAATTTCTCCATTGTCGTATGTCGACGGCGACAGGTCCGTGCCGACCATCGCAGGTCGATCTGCATTGACCAGGGAGCCCCTGTGACGTCGGATCAGGTCGCCAAAAAGGATACGATCAGCGTCGATGCAGCGTGACGCGATATCGTTCATTGCCGGGCTGCTCAATAGCAGTTGTCCGGTCTCCAGCGAAATCAGGCCGAGGCCAATCGGCGTCGTGGCGATCGGCGGAGAGAATGCCCAGCGTGCCCCTGAACCTCTCAGCGGGCAACTGCGGCACCAGAATGTCGGCTGGATACTCCGTCACCATCACCGCAAACGGTTTTTGCCCTGGTCACAGGCGGGCGCGGGTACACGTATTCGCGGCAGACTGGTCAGCGGATCTGAAAAGGGCGGCAGCCAGCGGAGTACGGGCCGCGCTTTCAAACACACATCCGCCCAATGGCTCAGATCGGAGCGTTGCCGCATCTTCCGGATGCGATCAGCCAGCCGCCTGTCGCAGCTCTCGCAGGTATGAATATCCGGAAAGAGAAACTACCCGGCCATGAGGCCAGGACAATATGAAATGCGTTCGCCCCTGAGCACGTCGCACTCGATCAGCTATCGCCATTTTTGAGCCACGGCATCTGCCGGACAGGCCTATCCGTATCTGGCCGGCTATCTGTCAGCGCACGTCGCGAGGAGCGCCCTCAACCATGAGTCCGGTTTCATACGCAAAGCGGAACAAGTCAGCATCCCGAGTCACCCCCAGTTTGCGCATCGCACTCGTTTTCTGGGCGCTGACGGTCTGCTTGGTGCGATGTACCTGCACCGCAATTTCGTTGATGGACCACCCGGAGACGTACAGGCGTACCACCTCGGCCTCACGTTTGCTCAACTGCTCGATGCCGTTGACAACTGGCCTCGGCACGCGGACACGGGGACCGCTGTTCCTGTCGCCTTGCAAAACGTACACCGCGCCGGCGTGAACCGCGTGAATCGCCGTAATCAGATGCCCCACGTCGTCGATTTTTCCGAGCACTGACTGAACGCCAAGCTTCAACATCCCCTGAGTCATGGCGGGATTCTCGATTGCCGTAAAGACGATCAGTCTGAGCGCCGGATATCGCCGTCGCAGGAACGATATAAGCGCCATCCCATCACCGAACTTCCCGCCGGGCATCGTATAGTCAGTTACGAGGACGTCGCACATTTCCCGGGACAGGAGTTCCACGATCTCAGTTGAGTTCCTCGCGGTGCCGACGACGCTAATCGTGTGAATGCCGGCAAGCGCCTGCTTGATACCCAGGATCAACGCTGGGTGATCATCCGCAAGAATTATGTTGATCTTCATCGTGAATATGCGAGAGTCCGTTGGCTGACGTGGATGGTGGCAATGCAAATGCCATCCAGGCACTGTATCTGAACCTTATGCAATCCTGCATCGGACCAGTTCTGCACTGACGGTTGTTCGCATCGGACAAGTCTCAAATCGCATCACAGACAACGAATTGCTCGTCGAATCACTGTCAGCGTCTTTCCGGCTGGTGCTGAACGGGCGCCGCAGAACGGGCGCCGCGTCAGTCAAAAGCGGCTCGTCCCGGAATGCTTTGCCGCCGCGCTGATCCAGCAACGGAAGTGATGATGCTCAGATGCGGGCGAACCGGCGATTGAACGCAGCTCCACCGCCCGGATGAATCGTGACTGAGCGAGAGGGAAGCGTTTCGCGATAGCCGTGAGATTCGATCTGGCGCCTGGAGAAGACCGTGGTTGTCCGTCACGCGCCTGCTACGGTAGGGAATTCCTGTGCACATTCGAGTTTCCATTGCTCAATCAATCGTCGCCGCCATTTCGGTGACGCCAGGAGGAATTCGTTCATCGACGAGATGAAGCGTTCCCGGTTTGGATCGCTTAACTCGACGAACAGCAATAGTGCATGGGTGGCAGGGAATTGGCTCGGTCTTCTCATGGGGATCATTGGAATGGCGTACTCTGAACAGGCGGTCGGACCGATCGTTGGAAGTGGTGCCCGCTCGGCTCCGCCATGATTTCTCTGGGAGCGACAGCACACAGGCCGCATGCGAGTGTAGGCATTCGGCATGACAAGCCAAATATGACTGATACGAAAATCAGTCAAGTGCCTTGCGCCTTGCAGGGCGATTGCATGAAGATCCTTACCAGCCGAGCATTTCGGCGCGATAGCGGTCGCTGATGCAGGCCTTGAGACGGCGATTCTTCAGTCCGACTTTGGTCTTCGTGTCGCGTTTGAGCAGATTCAGCGCAATGCGGTGCAGGATTGCGAAGTTCTGCGCGGCGTTAATCCACGCGTACCCTGCACTGGTCTTCGCCAAAGGCCACGTCGAGCACCCAGTGCGGGATATGCCGGCGCAGCCAGTCCAGTTTCTCTTCGCCCCACAGCTGGATGGCGACCCAGTTGTCCGTGCCACACAGGACCGCGCACAATGCCACCATCAGCATTTCCGTCAGATCGTATGTCGGCGTCCGACTGCGCGGATCGCAAAGATCACCAAACGCTTTTTCAATGCTCAGGACGCCGTCTTCTTCCATCACTTCCGCCTCGTAAAAGGCAGAAGTAAACCCTTGAACAACATTGCCTTACAAGGCTCTTGCGTAAGCCATTGATTGTTAACGACCCTTCATGCAATCACCCTGGGCGTGACGCGCGGCTTCC
Organism: Paraburkholderia sp. GW821-FHT02A12; assembly: GCF_059422005.1. Lineage (NCBI taxonomy): Bacteria > Pseudomonadati > Pseudomonadota > Betaproteobacteria > Burkholderiales > Burkholderiaceae > Paraburkholderia > Paraburkholderia sp. GW821-FHT02A12. The sequence continues at coordinate 140,587 of NZ_JBWKWA010000002.1, forward strand.
ACACGTCTGGTCAAAGTCCTATTTAATTCGTTGCAAATTTCGTTCTGGTCTGATTTATCTGCGCCCTTGCAGGACTCACAATACGCCCCAGTCTCGTAGTCGGAGACCGAGAAAGCGCGAGTTGGGAATTGCGCGCATCAGAAATCTGTGCATCGCTTAGTTGCTATGCGCCTGCTGTCTAGGGTGTGGTGGGGAATTCTATCGACGTAATCAGAGAGAGATGCTGAAGCTCGCGTGAAGCGAACTCTTCTTGCATTGCGTTGGTAAGGGAAAAGCGTAAAAACATGGTTTCGTCCATTGGTAGGCCATCAAGCAGTGACTCCATTGAACTGCAAGGTGCGCTTGCCAGATTGCTTGACGTCGTGGTGATTGCAGCCGGCGCAATGGCCGCTTCCTCGATGCTTTCGACACGTCTATTGCATCCGCTGATCGAAACAGCCTTCGTTGCATCGGCCGTGGCCTTAGCGCTGCTGGTATTTCCCTTGTTTGGCGTCTATCGGTCATGGAGGGGGCGTTCAAAAATACGGCTCTCCGGAAACATCGCGTTCGCATGGCTCGTTGCACAAGGCTGTGGGTTGGCGCTGATGTTTGCTTTCCATCAAACCGCGCTTATCTCGCGCGCTTGGTGTGTCTGCTGGACCATGAACACGGGCGCTGGCCTCGTTGTTTCGCGGGTGATTGCTCATACGGTACTGGGGCACGTTCGCCAAGCCGGACATAACCTGCGCCGCGTGGCCATTGTCGGGGTAGGTGCGAACTGCGACGAGCTAATCAGCAAAATCGAAGCGGCGTCGTCATCGGGTTTTCGCGCGGCCGCCCTGTTCAACGTACAACCGACTGCGATGCTCGCGCGTCCCGGCATAAAGGCGTACGACGACCTTGAGGCGTTTGTTGTCCACGTGCGTGAAAGCGAGATTCCGGAGGTGTGGCTGGCACTCCCCATCTCCGAAGAGACAACGGTGTTGAACATCCTGAATGTGTTCAGGGAGGATCTTGTCAATATCCGGTTTATTCCTGGCGTGCACAGTCTGGCGATGTTCGGCGGCGAGATGGTCGAGCTGGTGGGTGTGCCAGCAATCAATCTTGCCGCCTCGCCGCTGTCAGCGCATGCGCTGGTGCAGAAGGCCCTGTTCGACCGCGTTTTCGCTGCATTCGCGCTGACTGCGCTGGCGCCGCTCCTACTCACCGTTGCCATCGCAGTCAAGTTGTCGTCGAAAGGGCCGGTGCTGTTTACGCAGCGCCGCCGTGGGGCTGACGGCAGGGTATTCAAGATCTACAAATTCCGCACGATGCGCGTACACGTCGAGGAGTCTGGCGTAGTCAGGCAAGCCACGCGCAACGATTCACGCATCACGCGGATCGGTGGCTTCTTGCGGCGCACGAGTCTCGACGAATTGCCGCAGTTCATCAATGTACTGCGTGGGGAAATGTCGGTGGTTGGACCCCGTCCGCACGCCATCGAACACGACAACCTTTATCAGAAGATTGTCGACGGCTATATCCACCGTTATCGAATCAAGCCCGGCATTACAGGCTGGGCACAAGTGAATGGCTTCCGTGGTGAAACGGATCGCGTCGAGAAGATGCAGGGCCGGGTCGAACACGATCTCTATTACCTGAGGAACTGGTCGTTCGCACTGGATATGCGCATCGTGGTGGCGACCATCAAGAATGGCTTCCTGCACCGGAACGCGTACTGACGAATTGGACAGCAGCAACAGGATCAATGAAGCCGGTGGTGTGTGACAGTGCCGCGTGCCGGAAGGTTTAAACGAAAACGGACGGCGAACGATGTCGGTGACATCTCATCGGCCGACCAGGAAAATGGATGACCAGCAGGTCGCGAAACATGTTGAACACGAGGTTGATAGACAAGCGCGGAAGAATGACCCGGCACCGCGCAATTCTGGTCGTTGCGATGACCTTATTGCTTTGCGGGTGCTCGGCTGCGCCGGGCATGCACATGAGCGGTCAAGCACTGAATCCGGTCTTCCAGGAAAACGAGCGCGCGATGGACTCGGCGTCGGCGCAGGTGCCGATCAGCGATATCAACGCGTCGGTGATCCAGCAATTGCGTCGGGAGGCTGCCCAGGGTGGTGTGGCGGGCGGGCTCAATCTGTTCGCCGTGCCGCAACCCTACACGCTGGGCCCCGGTGACGTTTTGCAGATCACGGTGTGGGATCACCCTGAACTTGCTGCTGCGCTGGGCACGCAGAGCCAGGCGCAGGCGCGTCCGGCCGATGCCCCGGCTGGTTTTGTTGTGGGTCAGGCGGGTGAAATCCAGTTTCCATACGCCGGCATGGTGAAAGTGGCGGGTTTGCGCACTGATCAGGTTCAGGCGCTACTCACGCAGCGGCTATCGGCCATGTTGCGCAATCCGCAGGTAACAGTGCGAGTTGCATCGTATCGCGCCAAGAAGGTCTATATCGACGGGGAGGTTCACACGCCGGGCGTTCAGATCGTAAACGACATTCCGATGACCCTCTATGAGGCAATCAATCGCGCCGGCGGTTTCACACCGGCAGCGGATCAGAGCCGGATGGCGCTGGTACGCAATGGCGTGACGTACCCGGTCAATCTGTCCCTGATGCTCGAGAGTGGGCAAAACCCGTCGAGGCTCGTGTTGAAGGACGGTGACCTGTTACGCGTCGTGCCGCGCGATGAGAACGGCGTCTACGTGATGGGCGAGATTAACCGCCCAGTGACTGCCGTTCCGCTCAGGACAGGCAAGCTGACTTTGAGCGATGCGTTATCTCAGGCGGGCAGCCTTAATGTGGCTACCGCCAACGCGGCCAAGTTGTATGTGATTCGTGACGCAACGGGAACAGCACCACATGTATACCGTCTCGATGCGAGTTCTCCGGTGTCGATGGTGCTCGCCAACCAGTTCGACTTGCAGCCTCACGACGTCGTGTATGTGGACAGCACCGGACTCGCGCGCTTTAGCCGCGTGCTCAGCCAGCTTCTGCCCGCGATCAATGCCGGCCTGACGGGCGCGATCATCACCAAGTGATCGACAACATTCTGGTCGTTTGCGAGGGCAATATCTGCCGCAGTCCGATAGCGCAGGCGCTGCTCGCGCAGCTGCTACCGCATGTCGCGGTGGTGTCTGCGGGAACGCATGCCCTCATTGGACGCGGCGCCGATTCCGTTGCCGTGCAGTTGATGGACGAGCGAGGGATCGACATTCGCGGGCATGTCGCGACACAGCTGTCATCTGCACAAGTGAGCGCCACACAGTTGATCCTGACGATGACGCGGCGCCAGAGCGCGTTGATCGAAACGAAATTTCCATTCGCCAGAGGCAAGGTATATCGCCTTGGCGAACACGACCAACTTGATGTAGTCGATCCATACCGACGGGATCGCTTCATCTTTGAAATGGCGATGGCGCAGATCGAGCAGGGCGTTTCGCACTGGTCCGGCGCCGTTGCGCGAATGTCTAACTGATACATGACTTCCCATACCAACAACCGTCCAGCGGCTCCTGACACTGGCGATGAGATCAACCTGTCCGAAATCGTGACGGTGATACGGCAATATCGGGTTCTGATTGCGCTGGTTGCTGCAGCCACGCTGACATTGGGCATCGCCTATGCGTTTCTCGCCAAGCCGGTGTACCGCGCCGATGCGATGGTTCAGGTGGACGACGGTCCGAGTTCGGTCAATGACAAGCTGGGTGATCTGGCGGCGCTGTTTGGTGACAAATCCACCGCGGACGCCCAGATTGAGCTGATCCGCTCGCGAAAAGTCGTCGACGATACCGTTCGCGCTCTTCATCTCGACATCACGGCCAAGCCGCGTTATCTCCCGTTGATCGGTGGCTGGATTGCGCGCCGCGCGCCGACCGGACAGTTGGCGGCCCCCTTATTGGGGCTCGGCAGTTTTGCGTGGGGCGGGGAAGATATCCGGGTCACACAGTTCGACGTGCCGCCGGATCTCTACGGGGAGAAATTCACGCTCATCGCCAGTAAGGACCAGAGCTTCGACCTCAAGGATCCGGGCGGCAACGTGATCCTGAACGGGCGGGTCGGCAAGGCGGCGAGCGGGATCACGCAGTACGGCGCCGTCAACCTCACGGTGACTAGTATCGTTGCGCGTGCTGGGACGCAGTTCAGGCTGACGCGCGCATCGACCCAATTGACGACTCAGGATCTGCAAAAAGCGCTGGACATCAAGGAGAAGACGAAGCAGTCCGGTGTCATTGGCGTGACGCTCGAAGGCAATGACAGTGCCACGATAGCCGACACAGTGAACGCCATTGTACGTCTCTACGTGCAGCGCAACGTCGACTGGAAAGCAGGTCAGGCGCAGCAGATGCTGACCTTTCTATCCAGTCAACTTCCGCAGTTGAAAGCGGATCTCGATAAGGCCGAGCAGCGCTACAACGCGTTCCGAACCCGCAACCATACGCTCGATCTAGCTCAGGAGAGCCGTCTGCTGCTGGAGTCGATCGTCGATGGCAAGACGAGAATGCTGACGCTGCAGCAGCAGCGCGAAGAACTGATGCAGCGCTATACAGCGAATTATCCGTCCGTCGTGGCCATCGACGCGCAACTGGCCGACCTGCTGCGCGAGCAGGACACGTTCAACAAACAGGTCTCGGCACTTCCGGAAATCGAGCAGACCGCGATGGGCCTGGCGCGTGACGTGAAGGTCAATACGCAGCTTTATACGAACCTGCTCGACAGCTCGCAGCAGCTCCGCGTCGTCAAGGCGGGGCAGCAGGGCGACGTCCGTGTCGTCGACTTTGCGGTAGTAGCGGAAAAACCGGTTAAACCTAAGAAGCTTCTGGTTATCGCCGGGTCTGCCGTATTGGGTCTGCTGCTAGGTGCCGGTGTTGCGTTTGCGCGCCGCTCATTTCACGGCGGCCTGGAAAGCACGCTTGAAATCGAACAGGTGGCGGGCGTACCGGTCTATGCGGCCATCTCGCAAAGCGAGCGTCAGGCCCGCTTGCGGCGCGCCTCGGTGCGTAACGAAGGTGGTACACGTGTACTGGCCGTGTCGGCACCAGACGATGTTGCAGTGGAAAGCATCCGCAGTCTGCGCACAGCATTGCAGCTCCGCCTCGCAAATACGCCGAATAACGTGGTGATGATCACCGGTCCGCGTCCCGGTGTCGGCAAGTCGTTCGTCTCGGTGAATCTCGCTGCTGTTCTTGCGTCGGCGGGCCGGCGGGTCTTGCTGATCGATGCGGACATGCGGCGCGGGGATCTTCATGGTTATCTCGGAATTGCACGCGTTCCTGGGCTGCAGGAAGTCATGGCGGGGGAGGAAGCCAGACTAGCCGTCCGCCGCCAGGTTCTCCAGAACCTCGATGTGCTGACACGCGGCACGAGCATACCCAACTCGGCGGAAATGCTGATGAGCGCGCGCTTCGGCAGCGTTCTCAGTCAGCTCTCGCATGAATATGACGTCGTGATCGTGGATACGCCGCCTGTTCTGGCGGTGACCGATGCTGCCTTGATTGGCCAGCACGCCGGGACCACTCTGTTGACGATGCGCCACGGCCAGCATAGCGCAGCAGAGCTGCATGAAACCATGCGGCTGCTTGGCAGCGCCGGGGTTTCGGTCAGCGGCATCCTGCTGTGCGGCGTACCGCAGCATGCCACTGCCTACGGGGCATTCTCCGCGTACCAAAGTGTCGCGGATTGAACCGACTGAATATCGCATCGTGTCAATCCGTACGCATGTCTTGCGGCATGCTGATTGTCAATATGCCTGAACATCTATGAACAAAAGAATACTGCTCACATTCGGGACTCGACCCGAGGCCATAAAAATGGCGCCGCTTGTCAGAAAGCTCAAACAGACTGACGGCCTCGACGTTTTTGTGTGTGTGACCGGCCAGCATAGAGAGATGCTCGATCAGGTGCTGGAACTGTTCCAGATCCAGCCGCATTTCGACTTGAACGTCATGAAGCCGGGTCAGGATCTCTACGGCGTGACGAGTTCGATCATGCTCGGGATGCGCGACGTGCTGAAAGACTGTAGACCAGACGTGGTACTTGTGCACGGCGACACCACGACGACGATGGTCTCGAGTCTCGCGGCGTTTTATCAGCGTATTCCGGTCGGGCACGTCGAGGCCGGCCTGCGCACTGGAAATCTGCTGTCGCCGTGGCCCGAGGAGGCTAACCGTAAATTGACGGGGGCGCTGGCAGCGCTGCATTTCGCACCGACCGGGCTTGCGCGTCTGAACCTGCTAGCGGAGAACGTTCCGGAAAAAAGGATCGTGGTCACGGGCAATACCGTGATTGACGCGCTTCTGCAGGTTCGTGGAATGCTTGAGGACGATGCTCAACTTCGCGCAAGGACTGAACGGTATCTGCCGGCCATCGACCCCGACCGGCGTGTGCTGCTCGTCACTGGACACAGGCGCGAAAGCTTTGGCGAGGGTTTCGAGCGCATTTGCAGAGCGTTGGCGCGGATCGCGCATGACCGTCCGGAGATCGATGTGATCTATCCGATGCACCTGAATCCATCGGTGCGTGCACCGGTGAATCGCTTGCTCACCGGCATTTCGAATATTCATCTGATTGAACCGCTCGACTATCTTCCGTTCGTTTTGCTGATGGATCGAGCATATCTGATCCTGACCGATTCAGGCGGCGTTCAGGAAGAGGGGCCGTCGCTCGGCAAGCCAGTGCTGGTGATGCGCGATACGACGGAGCGTCAGGAAGCGGTCGATGCCGGTGTTGTGAGGCTGGTCGGTACCAATGTGCAGGCCATCGTCGACGGTGTCTCGCAACTTCTCGACGACCCGGCGGCATATGGCGCGATGAGCCGCGGAATCAATCCGTATGGCGACGGACGGGCGTCGGATCGTATTGCCCGCGCACTCAACGCGGCTATATAAGCCGGTGTTTCCCTACGCAGAACTATCTTGATCAATATAACTGTCAGAGGCAACAGAACGTGGACTTCAATGTGATTTCGGTCGTCGGGCTCGGCTATATCGGCCTGCCCACGGCAGCGGCTTTTGCTGCGCGGCGCAAGCAGGTAATTGGCGTCGACACCAATCCGCATGCGGTTGACACGATCAACAGGGGGGCGATCCATATCGTCGAGCCGGAGCTTGACATGCTAGTTCACGCGGCCGTCACGCAGGGGTATTTGCGCGCGGCGCTGACTCCCGAGCCCGCTGACGCATTTCTCATCGCGGTGCCGACGCCTTTCAGCGACGGCCACAAGCCGGATCTGAGCTACATCGAGTCCGCGAGCCGAGCGATTGCGCCGGTGTTAAAAAAGGGCGATCTGGTCGTGCTCGAATCCACCTCACCGGTTGGTTCAACCGAGCAGATGGCGGCCTGGATGGCCGAACTTCGTCCGGATCTTACCTTTCCCCAGCAGCGCGGGGAGAACTCGGATATTCGCGTTGCGCATTGCCCCGAGCGCGTGCTGCCTGGGCATGTGATTCGCGAACTCGTCGAGAACGATCGTGTGATCGGCGGCATGACGCCCCGCTGCGGCGAGCTGGCACGCGAGCTTTATCAAAGCTTTGTGCGCGGCGACTGCATTCTCACGGACGTGCGCACCGCGGAGATGTGCAAGCTCACCGAAAACTCTTTTCGTGACGTGAACATCGCGTTTGCGAACGAGTTGTCGTTGATCTGCGATCAACTCGATATCAACGTATGGGAGCTGATCCGACTGGCCAATCGCCACCCGCGCGTAAGCATTTTGCAGCCGGGACCGGGCGTCGGCGGGCACTGCATTGCGGTCGACCCGTGGTTCATCGTGGATTCCGCCCCCGAGCAGGCGCGGCTGATTCGGACCGCAAGAACGGTCAACGACGACAAGCCGCGCTATGTGATGGACCGGGTAGAACGCGCAGCAAAGCGATTCAGGGAGCCGAGGATCGCGTGCCTGGGGCTGGCATTCAAGGCCAATATCGATGATTTGCGGGAGAGCCCGGCACTTGAGATTGCCTATGAGTTGTCAGAGCGGTTTGCCGGCCAGGTGATGGTGGTCGAGCCGAACATCAGCAAGCTGCCAGACACGCTTGAGGGAAAGGTTCATCTTTGTGAACTGAATGATGCGCTCGCCGAAGCGGACGTCGTGGTGATTCTCGTCGACCATGTGCAGTTCAAGCGAGTCGATCCGGTACGGCTGCAGGCGAAGGTGGTGATCGACACGCGCGGGTTGTTGTCGAATGGCTAGGAAGGGATTGGGCCTCGCCGCAGGTTACGCGATCTCGCTGATCGGCGGCGTCGGGTCGCTTGTGCTGTACGCGCACACGCTCGATGCGCCGGACTATGGCCGACTTGCGGTGTATCTGGCGCTAGTCGAGGCTTTTCAGGGGGTGCTGTTCCAGTGGCATCGGCTGGCGTTGGTGAAGTTCTGGGCATCCCGCGAGCAGAGCGGCTTGACTGCCTTACTGACCACGTCGCAATTGACCGGCGCGGGCATGGCGGCGGCGGTGATCGTTGTCGTACTGGCGGCGCGCGCGCTCGGCGCACCGATCCCGGCGGAATGGCTCGCCGTGATTGCGATGGGACTCGCCAAGAGTGCGGCGCTCTACGCGCAGGAACTGGCGCGTGCCGCGGGTGCCGGGCTGCGCTATGCGTGCGGAGCTGTGCTGCTAACGCTGGGCGCGGCGCTGGCGGGTGCGCTCGCCTACCGGGTCACGCATTCGGTCGGTACCGTGCTTGTGACATCGGCGCTGGTGTTCGTCGCAACGGCAATCGTCTGCGGCTGGCATGCGCGCAAAGCATCGATAGGCGGCAAATTCAGCAAAGCTGATCTGATCGACATGATCCGCTATGGTTTGCCGCTGATCCCCGTGTTCGTCGCAACGACGGCGTTGACGCGTCTCGATCGGCCGATTCTCGCCCAGTTCGAATCGGCGACGACAGTCGGTGTGTACGCGGCGGCAGCGACCCTCGTGACAAATGTCATTACTGCCGCCTGCCTGCTCGTCGTGACGCCGGCATATCCGTGGCTGTTGCGTGAAAAGGAACAGCGCACCGACGATGCATATCGCCAGCTCCATGCCAGAACCGGCATCCTGATGCTGTCCGGCGTGCTGGCCATATCGACCGCACTGTACTGTGCGCATGACGTCGCCTTCCCGTTGCTGTTGGGCAAGACGCTGGGCGTGGCGGCGGAGCCAATCGTGCTGCCGCTTCTGGCCATCGCCGTCCTCAGCGCGTTCCGGATGCATTTCTTCGATCAGGCTTATCACCTGTTTTCGAAAACCCATGTGCTGATGACGATCAACTTCGCTACCCTCTGCGTGGCCGTCGTCGCGCTGTACGGCGGCGCGAAGCTCGGGGGGCTGCCCGGAATGCTCGTCGGTCTGGCGATTGCGCATGGCGTGTCATTGCTGCTGAGTGCACTGTTGTCCCGTTCGTTCGTCAATGTCGGCCAACTGGCCGGGAGCATCGGCGTGCTGGCGCTCGTCTGTCTCGCGTCCGGTGCCGTCGGGTCGGTCATCGGCGTAGCCAGCCTGCCGGGCGGCATTGCCCGACCGTGGCAGGGGATGCTCGCGGCGGCGGGTGCCGTCATCGCGTTTGCGGCCGGGATGTATCTGTTGGACGTAGGCGCCTGCCGGTCGCTCGTGGCGCGGTCGCTCATGACGAGAAGATCATGAATATGGTTTTCGACGTTCTGATTCATATCCCATCGCTGCGCGGAGGCGGCGCCGAGCGGGTCGCGGTGGAAGTCGCGCGATACATGGCGAGCTGCGGGTTGCGCGTGGGGATATTTATTCACGATCGGAACCTCGACTTCGCGTTGCCGCCCGGCGTGACGTTGATCGTCGCAAATAGCAGGCGTCATTTGGGGCGCGTGTTCGAACTGCGCGGACTGCTTGCACGTCATCGCGTACGGAGTCTAATTTCGCTGCTGCCGTACGCCAACCTGATTTCGCTCTTCGCCGGAATCGGTCGTGGAAAGCGGACGCGGCTCATCGTGAGCGAGCACACGTCGATCACGTTTCATCCGTCCGGCTTCAAAGGCCGCGTCAAGCAGGCCATCACGATGCTGCTGTATCCGTTTAGCGATGCGATCGTTGCCGTATCGGGGGGAATTGCTGCGGAGCTGGATGCGCGCATGCCGCGCATCGGACGGCGCAACATCGTCGTTATCCACAACCCCTGCTATGTGCCCGGCGAAGCATTGACGGACCCGCGCCAGATTGCGGCGTGCCCGAACATCCTGGCGGTCGGGCGGCTTGCGTGGGAGAAGGGCTTTGACACGCTGATTCACGCATTCGCGCAGGTCCGCAGGGAAGTTGTCGGCGCCCGTCTGACGATCCTCGGCGAAGGGAAGGAGCGCGCCAGGCTCGAGGCGCTGGTCGAATCCGAAGGCGTGGTCGACTCTGTGTCGCTGCCGGGATTCAGCGCGCAGGTCTTCGATGCCTATCGCACCGCCGATCTGTTCGTGTGTTCGTCACGAGTGGAAGGTTTCGGTAACGTGATCGTCGAAGCGCTGTCGTTCGGTCTTCCGATCGTATCGACGCAATGCATGCACGGGCCGGCCGAGATTTTGGAAAACGGCCGTTTCGGTATGCTGGTCCCGGTCGACGATGTGTCGGCGATGGCGCGCGCGATCGCTGATTCGCTGGGGCGCCGGTTCGATCCGTCACGTCAGGTGATGCGGGCGCGCGATTTCTCGCTCGAGGAGATCGGTGCGCAATATCTGCGTGTAGCGGGGTTCGAGCAATGAGATTGAGACGGTCCCTGATCGCGGGCGAATGCGTCGTGCTGGCAGTCTTTTTCGCATTGTTCATAAGCGGCGCGGCGCTCAATATGGCCGGCTTGAATTATTCGACGGAGGCGGCCGACGGCGGGCTGAAGGTCCACCCTTATACCGTGTTGACGGTCATCGCGTTTCTGGTGATCGTTTGCGGTGGGCGTTCGCTCAAGCATGCGGCGAACAGTTCGCGGTTTCGTGTCGCAGTCGCCGGAGCGGGGGTGACCTGTGCAATCTTGGTCATGAAGTCGCTGCAAAGCGCGGGTCAATCGCTGGGCTTTGCGGTCGATACGATCGTTGCGGCGTTCCTGCTTGCGGCCGTGCTGCCGTTCACGACACAACGTGTGGCGAGACGCCTGTCACGGATGATCACGCTGTTCATCTTGATCGAATCGATCCTCGCGATGCTGGAAGTGGTTGCGCATGCCAATTTGATCACGATCGACGACTGGTACGGCGAGTACTTTCGTTCGACTGCCCTGCAAGGGCATCCGCTGAATAACGCGCTGATTTTGGTTACATTGTCAGTCTGCCAGCAGACATGCGTGCGCCGGCTGACGTCGGTGCTGATCTTTGTCCTGACGGTCGGCGCGCTAATAGCGTTCGGTGCGCGCGGCGCACTTGCCATTTATCTGCTTGTCAATGCGGTGACGTTCGCGCGTTACGGTCTCGCGTCGGCCGGGCGCATCGCGGTGTTCATGGCCGGGGCGACGGCATGCGCGGGCGGTATTACGTGGCTCCTGCTTTCAGGTGTCGTCGGCACGCGCATCTCGCAGGTCGGCGCATACGACGATAGCGCGGCCGTGCGTGTCAAATCGGTCGACCTGCTTCAACAGCTCGACTGGTGGCGCTTGCTCGTGGGCAACAGCACGATCGATATCACCCGGATCATGAACAATGCCGGTATCGGCGTCATTGAAAATTTTCTGGTGGGTTATGTGCTGGCGTTTGGCGTCGTCTGTACCGTGGCCATTGGGTATTTCGGCTATGCAACGGGGCGCAAACTGGCCACCGATGCGGCGGTGATGCGCACACGGTTCTTGGTGATCTTGCTGGTGTTCTTTGTGGTCGCGTTGACCAACAACTCGCTCATTACCAAAACGCCGGCGTTTTTCCTGTTGATCGTCGGCATCTGGTGTGCGAGATGCAGATGGCTTGAGCGGATCGAATCCGTATCGGTTGCAACGGCAAGCGAACCGGCACGACACATCCCGGACGGCGTCGCGGTGTCCGTCGGCGAATGTCCGCGGGCGGTGGCCAGCCTGCATCGGAGGAAGGCATGAGAGTACTGGTCGTCACGAATATGCTGGCGGGGGAGAATCCGACGCACCCCAGTCAGGGCATCTTCGTATCCGAGCAGGTTGCCGCATTGCGCCTGCTTCCGGATGTGTGTGTCGACGTCATCACGGTCCGGGGGTTCGCTTCGCGATTCGCCTACCTGGGCTCGGCGGCGCAGGTTCTGCTGCGCGTCTGGGGCACACGCTATGACGTTGTTCACTATCACTTCGGCTTGACGGCGTGGACCGCTGCGCTCGTCCGGGTCCTGTCGCGTGCAAGGATCGTCGTCACGCTGCATGGCTCGGATGTGCTCGGTAGCAAAGCGTTGCGCTTCGTGACGCTTGCATCGGTGCAATTCGCGGATGCGTGCATTGCGGTCAGCGATGAAATCCGTCACGCGATCCGGACAGTGAATCCGCATTGCGTGACAATTCCGTGCGCGGTGAACGATGCGCTCTTCAAGCCACTCGACTCGGTGCCTGGCGGAAGACCTGAGCGAATCGTCGTGTTTCCGTCGAGCGCATCGCGGCAGGAGAAGGATTACCCGTTGTTTGAGCGTGTTCTGACGATCGTAAGGGCGCGTTATCCATTACCCATCTTCGAACGCCATATCGACGGGCTGAACCGCCAGGAGGTCTGCCGACTGCTGCAGGAAGCGGATGCGCTGCTGATGACGTCGAAGCGCGAGGGCTCGCCGCAATCGGTCAAGGAAGCGATGGCTTGCGGCCTACCGGTCGTCTCGGTCAACGTCGGCGATGTCGAGCGGATGTTGTCCGGCGTACGCGCGTGCCACGTTGCCGGCAGCCGGGATCCGGAAGATATTGCCGAATTACTGTTCCGGGTGCTCGAGGCCGGCGAGCGGAGCGATGGCCCGCGACGTCTCGCGTCGGGCGGATACCTGTCGTCACAGGTCGCCGAAAACGTGCTTGCGCTTTATCGGGCAACGCTATCCAGGAGAAGACGTTTCCAAATCAAGAGGAGTCCAGCTCATGACCGCTAGTAGCATCACTTTCTTTTCCGCGAGGATTGACGCGTTGACTGCGGCAGAGACCGTTGCGCTAATCGAGAGTCGAATTGACGTGAATACGTTTACGCAGCACGCGGTCGTTAACGTCGCGAAAATCGTGAACATGCAGCGCGACGTTCGCCTGGCCGATGCGGTTAACGCATGCGATATTGTTAATGCGGATGGAATGGGGGTCGTCTGGGGCGCGCGCTCACTCGGACACGACATTCCGGAGCGTGTGACCGGAGTCGACTTGTTCGGCGCGTTGTTGGCGATGGCAGCGAGAAGGGGGTTTCCGGTTTATCTGCTCGGTGCGCGCGAACACGTGGTGGCGAAAGTGGCGGACGTGGCGGCAAACCGGTACCCCGGTCTGCACATCGCAGGCTTCCATCACGGCTATTTCTGGGACGACGAGCAGGCGATGGTGGACAGAATCCGCGCGTCAGGTGCGAAACTGCTGTTTGTCGCGATTACATCACCGCACAAGGAGATCTTCATCGATCGGTGGCGTGACCAGTTGGGAGTTTCATTTGTGATGGGTGTCGGCGGCACGTTCGACGTGATGGCGGGGCACGTACGCCGCGCACCACGCTGGATGCAGCAGGCAGGGCTTGAGTGGCTGTTTCGGGTGCTTCAGGAGCCACGGCGAATGTGGCGACGGTATTTGACGACCAATGCGTTTTTTGCATACATGATGATGCGTGCAAAACTGAACTCGAACGTCTCCAAATGAAGCGTATCCCGCTTTTGTTCATGTATTCGTATGCATGTGTCGCAGGCGCGGCGCCTGCGACGTGCGAATTCGACCAGCCGGAGGGTTATGCGCCGGTCACGTCGGTCAATTGGAGCCACGGTCTTCGTGGGCTGTCGGTCCAGGCGCCGACACCGCAGTCCGTCGCGATCGGTCCGGTCGTGCCGGGGGGCGAGCTGATGTTAAATGTGCAACTCAGCCGGACGGACGATTTTGCGCGAGTCGCGAACGCATCCCCGCGTGCAGAAGTTGTCTTGAACGACGCGACTTTCGCGGATGGCAAGGATTACATCCTGCAATGGTCGACGCGCTTGCCGAATGATTTCCAGATCGACACCGCCCAGGCTGAAATTATCACGCAGATCCACCAGGGAATGCCGGTGGGTTCTCCGCCGATCGCACTTCTGTTGAGAGGTAACCAGTACGTGCTGCAAATTCGCTCGAATCCAAAGTCGGTGCCGAGAGGTGTCGCGTTCGGCGCACCTGCGAGCGACAGGGGACGGACGATCTGCTGGCGTCTGCATTACGCTCCGGACGGGGCAGGCGCAACCGCTGTAACGGAACTGTATAAGGACGGCGCGCCTGTTTACAGTGAGCACGGGTTGCCGAACGCATACGAGCACGACATGCGAGCCTATCTCAAGGTGGGTATCTACAAATGGCTCTGGGACACCGAGCCCGATAGTGTGACATACCGCGCCGTCTCGTTCGGGCCGATGTTGATGTCAAAGAAGAAGGTGATAATGCCGTTCAATTGAGGTACCTTTTTCAGGTACCGAACGGTATCGTCTGGGCGCTCCTAGCGCACGATCGCCGAGATCCTTGGCTGGTGAGGCTCTTCGTGCAATCGCCGTGCGCTTTCTGCCCGCGAGCCCCTGGTTTTCGTTCTCGTCCTATATGGCCGATGTGCGATCAAAACTAGAATTGCGATATTGCACCCACACGCTTATGTGCAGAAACGCAGATGGAACACTTGCCGCGCTGCAGCTTTCCTCGTTGGTTTTGGTGAAAGACGCGATAGCCATTACTTCACTGTAACGCTACTCACCCGCCGACCGACTGTGACGGAGAGATTCCATGAGGACGCAAATGAGGAATACGAATTACATGATCAATATGAGTCGCTGTTCGTTGATCCGCGGTGTCAGATCTACCTCCCGCGAAACGTTCGTGAACGAAAAAAGTGAACCTACAACGAACGGATGGTCGCGTCCACGGCGCACAACGGCGTGGACGCCCTCAAACGAATCCGCAAATAATCACCGCGGTCCCGCTGCAGACGAGATGCAATACGACTTGATGCTCACATTCGTCAACGAGGTCGCTATTGTGCTGCAACCTCAGGTGGACGTCACTGACGGACGCATTGTCGGCGCGGAAGCACTCGCGCGCTGGCGCGATGCAGACCAGACGCAGCTTGACACGGCGACTGTCATCAAGAACCTGGAGACAAATGGATTTGCAGTTCATACGTTTCGAGCCATCGTCGGCCAGACACTCTCCATGCAATCGCGGCTGTATGCGCTCGGCATCCGGATTCCCGTTGCGGTGAATGCGTCAGCCAGAGTGCTTGCAAGACGGGAGCTTCTCGCGGACCTGCACAAAGCGCTCCACTCGCATCAATTGCCTGCAAGCGCGATCAAGCTCGAGATGACGGAGACAGAATCGTGCGATGACCCAGATTTGCTGGTGTGGTCCATGACTCAATTGAAGAATCACGGATTTCATCTGGCACTCGATGATTTGGGCACCGGCATCGGTTCGCTCGATATGCTCGTTCGACTCCCGATCGACGAGATCAAGCTCGATCGCTCGTTCATTGCTCGCGCCACCAGCAATACAAAAGCGTACGCAATAATTGAGAGCCTATCGGGTATGGCTTCACGCCTGAACCTGAATCTTGTAGTGGAAGGCGTCGAGACCGCCGCTCAAGCTGACCTCATTCTGAATGCAAATTGCAGGGTCGCGCAGGGATTCCATTTCTTTCGACCAATGTCTGTAGAGCAGTACGAAGAAGTGGTGATGGCTAACCAGCATGCTCCTTATGCTCGATGAGCGAGGTGATGCGCCGGCCTGAAAGGGGGGGCGCGTGTTGACGAACCTCCGGCGCAAATAACGAAAACAGAACCGATCTACCGGATAGACGCCCTTGGGCTCGCTTGTCTTGCGCTCGTCCTTGCGCATCTTCCCGGGCAAAAATCGAGAATCTACGCAGTCCCACCCAAAGCTAACAGCGTTGCCGCCCAGACTGTTGCGCGTCAACGTCAGGGCGACGCGCAGCAGCCGGATTTATGTAACAACGCCAAGTCGATGACAAACGTTTTCTTGAGTTTTTGGTACCTTTGGGGCGGCTTCAGAAAACGGAATTTAAACCACGCTAAGCCGTCCGCGACGTGTGGCGGAGCTCAGCTATCGCTCGGCGAAGGCCTGATTCTTCTGGCGTGCACGCTTGACCTCGTCGCTTTGCAGGTAGATCGAAGTGGTCGCGATTGAGGCGTGACGTAGGTTATCCCGCACGGTCGTCAGTTCTGCTCCGCGCGCCAGTGCATGCGTGGCATGGGTGTGCCGCCAATCTCGTTGGAGACATAGGCGCCGCTATGTGTCCTTCCTGACTATGTCTTGCAACTCCGCAATAGCCCATCGGAAATCGCTTGTCCAGGCTCACGCGCCATTGGACAGCGCTGAGAAAAAATCCTCCCAATAATTCATACAAGTTCCATATGCACTGACGAATAGGAACGGTATCCTGGCGGATCCATTCTAGGCTGACAGTCACGTGGTTAAGTTATGAGTATTTATGGTCGGGTTGTCGTGTATGCGGCTCGACTTTCCATCGAGCCTGCTCATCAATTCGCGCAGCCGTTGGTCTTGTCGAAACAGTTTGCTTCCCGCCTCTGGCGTCGCATTCGCGATGTCCGTCTTCCGCGCGGCCTGAGCCTCGGCGCAGGGATATGGCTGCTATTGCCGGGTTTCGCTTTCGCGCAAGTGCCGAACGCCGGCAAGTCAATGCGTGAAATCGAATCCTTGCGCCCGGCGTTGCCGGCTGCACCCGAACCCGAGCTCGAAATCGAGCGCCCCCAGCAGGCCACGCCCGTGCCGGACAACGCCGATGCGGGGCCGCGCGTGATGGTTCGGGGGTTCGCGATCGGCGGCAACCGATTGTTTACGTCCGAGCAGTTGCAGCCGCTCGTCCAAGACCTGACCGGGCGCGAACTGAGTTTCGCGGAGTTGCAGGCGGCAGCGGCACGCATCACGACCTATTACCGCGAGCATGGCTATGTGCTCGCGCGCGCGTATCTGCCGCGCCAGGATATCGAAGACGGCGTGGTCCGGATCGACGTGCTGGAAGGCCGCTACGACCGGATCGAGCTGAACAACCGCTCGCGCGTGCGGGACGCCGTGATACGCCAGCCGCTGTCCGCGCTGCGCCCGGGCGAGGCTGTGCGCAGCGCGGACCTCGAACGCACCTTGCTGTTCGTCGGCGATCTGCCCGGCGTCGACGCGAAGGGCACGTTGCGCCCGGGTCGCGTGCAGGGCACGACCGATCTCGTGCTCGACGCGGAACCCGGGCCGATCGCGACGGGAACGCTCGAGGCGGACAACTACGGCAACGTGTCGACTGGGCGCTACCGTCTCACGGGCGGCATTGCGGTCAACTCGCCGTTGCGCGTCGGCGACCGACTCACGTTGCGCGGCATGACGAGCGATGCACGCCAGCGCTACTACAGCGCGTCCTATCAACTGCCCGTCGGCCCGTGGGCGACGCGTATCGGGGTGGGCTATTCGAATCTGGATTCGAAGGTCGGCAAGGGGTTCGAGGCACTCGACCTGCGCAGCCGGGCGAATATCCAGAGTGTGTTCGTCGCACAGCCGCTGGTGCGCAGCCGCGCGTTCAGCCTGGCCGCGCAGGTCCAGTATGAAAACAAGAACCTGCACGACGACTATCGCGCGTTCGAGCTGCAGGACGACAAGAACGTCGGGCTATGGACCTTCACGCTGAGCGGCAACGGCAATGACGGGTTGCTGGGCGGCGGCACGACCGGCTTCTCCGTCATGTTCGGCGCCGGCCGTCTGCGCACCAACGATGCCCTCGAAGCGCAACGGCTCCTCAAGTCGCGCGGCACCTTCAAGAAGCTCAGCGTCAACGTGATGCGTGTGCAGGCGCTCGGCTCGCGTTTCCAGTTCTACACGCAGTTCAGCGGCCAGTTGTCGTCCGGCAACCTTGACTCGTCCGAACAGTTCAGCCTCGGCGGGCCGTACGGCGTGCGTGCCTACACGCTCGGCTCGGGCAGCGGCGACCAGGGGTGGCAGGCCAGCGCTGAATTGCGTTATGCCGTGGCGCCCGGCTGGCAGGTCAGCACGTTCGTCGACGCCGGTCGGGTCCAGATCAACAAATACCGCGTGTTGAAGGACGTCAATTTCATTTCCATGCACGCCGCCGGGGTCGGTGCCGGCTGGTACGGCAAAGGCCGTCAGGTCACGGTGGCGGCGGCATGGCCGTTCGATTCCAGCGCAGGGTTGGCGGCTGCTGCCGGCTCTCCGCGGATTTGGGCCCAGGCGATTCAGTATTTCTGAACGTCTGCAGGCAGTCCCTGCGTAACAACGCAGGGTTGAGTAATTGGTACAACGAGGAAGCCAGAAATGAACAAGACCTACGCATTAGTCTGGAATCACACCAGCGGATGCTGGAGCGTGGCGAGCGAGCAAGCGCACCGTCGTGGCAAGACGGGCGGCGGCCGCCGCGTGATCGCGGCGGCGGTGACGATGCTCGGCGCAGTGGCGGCGACGTCGGCGTATGCGTTGCCGACGGGGCAGCAGATCGTGTCGGGTTCGGGGTCGGTCACGACGTCGGCCGACGGGAAGGCGATGACGATCGACCAGCAGAGCAACAAGCTGATAACCAACTGGCAGGATTTCAGCGTGGGTAGCGGGGAGCGTGTGCAGTTCAACCAGCCGACGAACCAGTCGCTCGCGCTGAACCGGGTGATCGGTCAGAACGGCAGCCAGATCCACGGGCAGATCGACGCGAACGGCAAGGTGTTCCTGGTGAACCCGAACGGGGTCGTCTTCGGTTCGGGGGCGCAGGTGAACGTCGGCGGGCTGGTGGCGTCGACGCGCGACATCTCGGACAAGGATTTCCTGGCGGGCAATTACCGGTTCACGGGAACGTCGTCCGGCAAGGTGGTGAACAACGGCGCGATTACGGCGGCGGAAGGCGGCGGCGTGGCGCTGCTGGGCGCGCAGGTCTCGAATAACGGCGTGATTCAGGCGCGGATGGGCAGCGTGGCGCTCGGCGCGGGCAACGACATGACGGTGAACTTCGATGGCAGCGGCGTGCTGAGTCTGCAGGTGGACGGCGGCGCGGTCGACGCGCAGGTGCACAACGGCGGCCTGCTGAAGGCGGACGGCGGCGAGGTACTGATGACGGCGCGTGCGGCGGGCGACCTGCTCAGCGCGGTGGTCAACAACAGCGGAACGATCGAGGCGAACGGCCTGAGCGCGCGCAACGGGAAGATCACGCTGGACGGCGGGCGCGTGCAGGTCGCCGGCAAGCTGGATGCGAGCGCACACGATGCGGACGCGGCCGGTGGCTCGATCACGACGCGCGGCGAGCGGGTGGAAGTGTCGCAGAACGTGCAGGTAGACACGCGCGCGGCTTCGGGACGCACGGGCGAGTGGACGATCGAGGCGGCGAACGCCGACGTGGGCGTGGCCGCGGCACTCGGCAATCCGACCACGCGCGGTATCGTGATCAACGGCGGGATGAATGGCAACACCGGTAACGGCGACGATAGCGTGAACGTCGGTATCGGCGGTAATGCTGGCGACGGCCAAACGGCCGGCAACGGCACGGGCATCGTGGTCGGCGGGAGCAGGAACGGTGCTGCGGGCGATGCCGCGATCGACGCAGCAACGCTGTCGCGCATCCTGGGCACGACGAACGTCGAGCTGAGCAAGACGGCCGGCGATCTGACGGTCGGCGGCTCCGTGAACTGGGCCAGCGACAATGCGCTGACCTTGACGGCGCGAAACGGCGACGTCGCGCTGGACAAGTCGCTCACGGCGACGGGTGAGCACGCGGGTCTCGCGGTGAACGCAGGCCGCCAGATTCGTGCGAACGACAAAGTCATGCTCACGGGGCAGAATGCAAGCCTCGAGCTCAATTCGGGTTCGGGTCATACGCTGAATGACGACGCGTCGTTCACGCTGTCGGGCGCGAATGCGTCGTACCGCTCGAACGGCGAATCGTATCGCGTGATCCACAGCGTCGATCAGTTGCGCGGGATCGAACAGGACATGGAAGGTCGATACGTTCTGGGCGACGAAATCGACGGCAAGGGCGGATCGTTCCTGAGCATCGGCGACAGCTACTCGTTCGGTGGCCGGTTCGACGGACTGGGTAACACGATCCGCAATCTCGCGGTGTACGGCACCGGGCCGTTCATCGGACTCTTCGGTGCGAATACCGGTTTTATCGGGAACCTGAAGCTGGCATCGATTTCCGTGACAGGCGCGAGGTCGTATTCGGGCCAAGGTCCGGCATTCGTCGGGGGCCTCACGGGCGTGAATCTCGGCACTATTTCGAACGTGAAAGCGAAAGACATGACCATCAAGGCCAGCACGACGCGGTTGCAGGAACTCGGTGGTCTCGTCGGCCTGAACCTGAGCGGCACCATTGATCGCGCGTCGGTGACGGGGCGCGTTGAAGGGAACCGCTCTACCCTGGCGATGGGCGGCCTCGTCGGCGAACACGTGACTTCTCCCGATCCGAAGTACCGCGTCGCCAGCATCACGAATAGCGCCGCCGATGTGGCAATCACGGGCACGGTCAAGGATCAACGGACGGTCAGCGGCGGTGTGGGCGGCCTTGTCGGCCGCAGCACGAATGCGGTGATCGCGCGATCGACGAGCGCGGGCAGCATTGAACTGTCGAATGCCGACGGTGCGAAGGTCGGCGGTCTCGTCGGCGTCAACGAAGCGGGCAGCAGCATCGATGCGTCGGATGCGAACGTCACGGTATCGGTGAAAGGCCGCGACACGATGGTCGGCGGATTGGTCGGTCATAACGACGGTGGCAGGATTTCCGCGTCGAATGCCGGCGGCAGCGCAACCGGCGGCAACGATAGTTATGTCGGCGGATTGGTGGGCTTGAACGACGGTGGCAGGATTTCCGCGTCGAATGCCCGTGGCGACGCAACGGGCGGCGACCGCGCGCGCGTTGGCGGACTGGTGGGTCACAACACGGGCGTCATCACGGCGTCGAACGCCGACGGCAAGGCGACTGGCGGCAACGACAGTCATGTCGGAGGGTTGGTCGGCCGGAATGACGGCGGCACGCTCTCGGCGTCGAATGCGACTGGCGAGGTCAAGGCAGGCGCCCGTTCGAACGCCGGGGGTGTCGTGGGCACCAATGCCGGAACGATCGCCAGCGTCACCGCGCACGGTAACGTGAGTGTTGGCGATGACGGGCTGGCAGGCGGTCTCGTCGGCGAAAATACGTACGGCAAGCAGGCGAGCATCACGAGCAGCTCGACGTCGAGCAACGTGAAGGGCGGAGATCGCTCGCAAGTCGGCGGCATCGTCGGCAACAACGGCGCAACCGTGGCAAGTTCGAGCGCGTCGGGCACTGTGAGCGGCGGTGCCGATGCCCGTCTCGGGGGGCTGGCCGGAATGAATTTCGGCGCGATCCGCCTGTCGTCGACGAGCAGCCGCATCGACTACGTCGCAGCGAACAATCAGCTTTATGGTGGTATGGCCGGGGTGAATTTCGGCACCATCACGCTGAGTTCGGCGACAGGTGACGCCGCGAAGGTGAAGGCGGTCGGCGCCGGGATTGCTCCGCGATAAACGCCGTCGGCGGTGCGGCGGGCCGAGTTTTGGTCCGCCGCGCCTCACCATACAACAGCGTGTGCTCGGAATTCGGTCCCGTCCCGTCAATATGCGCCACGGGACGCAAACTTCAGATCGAATTCATCATGAAGGGTCCAGTCAAGCGACTCTCGAAAAGTGCCGGGAATCTAATGTCGAGATTCCGCTGACGGCGAACTGCATACAAGATGAGTCAGGATGTCCAGGCTGGTACCGTGGGCGCATACACGGCATTCACGATGAGTTACCCCTGATCGGGTAAGGTCAGTCGTAAAAAGCGGATGCTGGCCAGAGCGACGCCGACTGACCTTCGGTGACGGCACAAATACAGGAGTCGACGGCTCCAGCACCGTTCACGGCTCGTTGGCGATTTTTCGCTCTGGCATATACGACACGACACGACTCGATGCGTCGCATCATCACCGTTGTCAGCTCTTAGACGGACGCCGACGACACGTCAAAGATAGGTCATGTTCGAAATGTTGCGTCGCTATAACTTGTCAAGTCCTAAATACACCGGGCGGCACAGATTGTTTGTTCGACGTTTGGCATGATCGAGGCATATCTCTTTTTGCGGATAAATACCGCGACGGTTGCCTCTGCCAGGTTGCCGCTTCACGCCCTTGCACGAGGCCGCTCCGTCTTGATCCATGCCTCAGAGTCCTCTTCAATCCATTCGACGCTACCAGAGTATTTCCGTGTTCGGCGGCGGCGTTATCGTGACAGTCCTGATCCTGATCGCCTGCGTGCTCGGGATGACGTCGATCGTCTATGGCTATCTCGAGGGCGAGCGGCGCAATTTCCTGAGCGGCATGAAGGAAACGCTCAACGAGATCAAGGTGAGCGAGACGTCCTTTCGCAACGGCGTCGCCAATGCCCAACTGATATGGAGGGAGGACGAACGCGCGGCGGACAGCGTCGTCGACGCGTTTTTCGACGGCGATCAGCGGCTCGAAATCACGCCATATCCGTCGCTCGTGCTCGGTGCTCCGGGGCAAACCGGAAACCGTGCCGAGGTCGCGCACTATCTCGCGTTGTCGTTTCTGCTGTCCCGAATTTGTGCGGCCAGTTCGATCAACCGCGGGCGGCTCTTGGAGGGATATCACTACAGCACGCGAACCGGTGTCTTCGCGCTGGTGCCGAATCGAGACAGCCACGATCCGGCGCTGGCCACGCCGGAAGGGCGTGCCCGCATGCTGGATGCATTGCGGATCGATTTCGGCGGCGCCCGGCCGGTGACGTCAAGCGGGCGTCCGCTGGTGCATTGGCTGCCGCCGTTCGTCGATCCGGTGTCCGGGCAGGCTCGCATCAGGATCGCCGCGCAGGCCAGCGCCGACGGTACGCCGTTCGCGGTGCTGGTAACCGAATACGCACCCGAATACCTGCTGTCGTGGCTTCCCGAACATCGGTCGGATGGCACTTTCTTCGTGACAACGGCGGATAACCGGCCCGTCGCGATCGATCCTGAGGTGGCGGCGGATCGTGCGCTGAAAGAGCGTCTGCTGCGGCTGAACGTGTCGAAAGACGAAGCGGCTTCCGATGCGCCGGTTTTCCAGAACGGCTTCGTGATATTCCGCGGCACGCTCGATTCGACTGGATGGACGATCGCTTACGCACTGTCATGGACCGACCTTGCGGCAGGCATCGCGTTGCGGGCGGGCACGCTCACAGCGGCGACACTCCTGGCTATCGCCGTCATGTGGATATTGCTGGTGCGGTTTCATCGCCGTGTGCTCGTGCCCGTGTACGCGCGATCGCAACGCGTGTTCGACAGCGAAGCGCTGTGCCGCAGCGTGATCGAGATGGCGCCGGTCGGACTGGGATTGATTGCGCGACCGGACGGACATTTCATGCTCGTCAGTCCGGCGCTGACGGAAATGGTTTCCCGGATCGGCGGCGACTATCGCACGCTGTCGAGCGAGGTGGTAGCGAGGTACCAGGTGCTTGCCGCAAGCGGCGCGTCCCCCGGCCCGCTGCAAGACGATCTCGTCCTGGCCGGTACGGATGCGCACCTGCATCTCGAGTACATGGTTTGCGGCGCTCGCTATCAGGAACATGACGTGCTGATCGTGGCGATCGCCGACGTGACGGCAAAGCGGCAGCTGGTGCAGAAGCTGGAGGAAGCGGTGCGTGCGGCGGATTCGGCGAACGCAGCGAAATCGTCATTCCTCGCGGCAATGAGCCATGAAATCCGCACGCCGCTGAACGTCATCTTGGGCAACCTTGAGCTACTCGATCGTTCGGCGCTCGACGGGTCGCAGCGCAGCCGGGTGCATGCGATGCGCACGTCGTCGACGGGCCTGCTGGCGCTCGTCAGCGACATTCTCGATTTTTCGAAGATCGAAGCCGGGGCGATGTCGGTCGAGTCGATCGAATTCGACGTGGTCGCCATGATCGAGCATGAATTGAGCGCATTCGCACCGATCGCGAAATCGAAAGGACTGCAGTTGTTTTGCGAGATCGACGCCGCCAGCACGCAAGGGATGCGGGGCGATCCGACGCGGTTGGCCCAAGTGTTCCGGAATCTGCTGAACAATGCGCTCAAATTTACCAGCGTAGGCCGTGTCATCGCGCGACTGTCTGTCGTTGCCGCCGCGGATGCGAGACCGGAACTCTTGATCGAGGTCGAGGATACCGGTATCGGCATTGCAGCCGATCACCATCACAAACTGTTTAAGGCGTTTTCGCAGGTCGATGCGTCAATCGCGCGGCGCTACGGCGGAACGGGCCTCGGGCTCGCGTTGTGCGACCGGCTCGTGACCGCGATGGGGGGAAGCATCGCGGTCACGAGCGCGCCGGGTGTCGGAAGTCGTTTCTCAGTCCGTTTCCCTCTTGGCACGGACGTCGTCGCGATTGGCGAACGGAAGCCGTTCGATGCATGCTCGTTGACGTTGGTCGCCGCACGGGCCGAGTGGCGGAATTTCGCGTTGCCGCATCTGCGGGCGTGGGGGTTCGAGGTCGACGTGTACGACAGTCCGATATGCGTGCCAGTGGATCGTAATACATGTCCTTCCGTGGTCGTCGTGTTCGGCGATTCAGATGATTGCTCCGACACGGAACTCGACGATCTGCTCCGAGGAGCGCCAGTCATTCTGGCCACGCGGGACGGGCCGCTCCAACCATACAGCGCGGGCGGGATTTTTCGTGTTTCGAGTTATTCGATCAGTGGCCTGCGGGCAGCGCTGACGCAAGCCGGTGCTTTATTCGCTCGGAGAACCGAGCGACGACGCGTCCCGACGCAACGGTCGGCGGACCCGCCGCCCGCTCGTTCGTTGCGCGTGCTGGTGGCCGATGACGAATCGGTCAACCGTTTGATTTTCCGCGACCAGCTCGATGCCTTGGGTTGCTCGGTGGAGGTAGTCACGCTTGGGAAGGACGCGCTCGAATCACTAGAAGAAAACCGATGGGATGTGCTCTTGATCGGTGCCGATCTGCCTGACATGGGTGCATGTGCGTTGGCCGGAGAAGTTCGCGATCGCGGGTCGCCGTGTGACGTCGTGGTCGTGACGTCATATCTCATGCCTGGCGACAAGCATGGCTACGTGACGGCAGGCGTACACAAGGTATTGACGAAGCCAGTGACGCTCGCGCACTTGCTAGGCGCCATGGCAAATGCGTCGCGGCGGAGTGGCGCGTCAATACAGGAGCGGGAGATCGAGGTATGACGACTCGGTCGCATGGCGATTCCACAAGAAGGGCGGCCGCCAGTCCTTGTGTAGAGGAATTTGGTATCCGAAATAAGGAAGGCAACGTGTGCGATGCGAGTCGTGCGCGGCTATTTGATTAGATAAAGATAAGGGGGTGGGGGCCGTGCGTTCTTCGAGGAAGGTGTTCGCGCTGTTGCTTAATTTCACGATGCTGGCTGAGAAACCGAGAAGGGAGTTTCTCACGAAGATGAACGAGTTTTTGATGATGTCGCCGATACAGAAAAAGCGGACAATCAACGAGTGGAGGGATATCGTCGATGTCGAACTGTGTGATCTGACCGACGACGAGGCCCGGCGGCAACCGGACGCAAGCGAATTGTGTCTGAAGGCAAAGCGCCGGGTTGTTACGAAAGAGAAGCCGTGACGTAACGTATTCGGATCGATGATCCCGATGACAATCGGGCTTTCAGTCTTGCTCACGCTCGTGGAGCGCCGCTTCGCTCCGTAATGCACAGCGTGTTCGCGTGTCGTCCGATCATGCGCGGGTAGCAGCGGGCAACGGCATTCAAGCAGGCGAGCCAGACGACTCCGGTCGGCTCAAACGGGCATACGCGCCCGTGCCCGCGGTTTATCTTAAAATCACGCCGTTTTCAGTCCGATGCTGTGAATTCGAAAATTGGTCTGCCACACGGAGGGCAAATGATCCCCGTTGAGTCGGAAATCGGATGCGCGACGGGGCACTCAAGGAAACAACAACCATGAATGAATATTCTGTAAGTGTGATCGTAGCGGACGATCATCCCTCGTCGGTACTCGGGATGTCCCAGGGGCTGGAGGGCAGCAGCACCATCAAGCTGATGGGTACCGTTACGAATTCCACAGATCTGGTGACGACGCTCAACGAGCGCCCGTGCGATGTTCTTGTGCTCGATTATGTAATGCCCGGCGGCAAGTATGGTGACGGACTTTCGTTGCTGTCGTTTCTTCAGCGCCGTTACCCAACACTGCGCATCGTGACGATTACGATGATTGACAATCCGGTCGTGCTGCGTGCGATCCGGAAGCAGGGCATCGACTGCATCCTCAGCAAGTCGGATGCAATTTCGCATCTGGTTGGTGCCGTGCATGCCGCGTTTGTGGGGGCAAGCTATTTGTCGCCGTACATCAAGGAACTGCTGCATGAGGGGCGAGAGAGCGCTCCGATTGAGCGTTCGCTTAGTCCGCGCGAGATCGAGGTAGTCCGGCTTTTTTGCGGTGGTTATACGGTCGGCGAGATCGCGACGCAGCTTAGTCGTAGCAAGCAGACCATCAGCTCGCAGAAAGCGAGTGCGATGAAGAAGCTGGGCATCACGCGCGCCGCGGATCTGATCCGCTATACCGATGAGGGAAAACTGACGCATTCTCCCGCACCTGATGAGTCGGCAGCTGACGATACGCGAGAAGGCGACGCGTAGCAGCCGCAGGATGCGCTGCATCTAAACGGGTCCGGGATGTGACGCTTCAAGGCAACTGGGTCAACGCGATCGATTGATTCCGGCATGAGCGTTGTTGGAGACATGAGCGGCGCATTGTTCCGGCGGCCTGAACGCTGCAGGCACGTAGCGATGACAACGAGACGATATGCCAGCAAGACTGAAAAAGCTCATCAAGCGCACTGCGGCTGTCGGCCGTAAGCCCGCCGAGCCCGGCCGGGTACGCCGCCAGCAGAAGGCGATGCTGTACGGCGGCGGCGTGGCAATCACGGCGTTCATTCTGGTCTGTGCGATGTTGGTCGCAAGGCTCGAAGTACAAGATGCCCTGGCGCAAGTACGTTCGACGTTCCTGAAGCGTGAAGCCCAGCTGTACGGCGCAATGCAGGTGACGAAAGTGCTGCTGGGGCGATATTCCGCCAATGTGGAGCTGGCATGGCGGTACGACGAACGTGCTTCACCGGAAATGCTCCAGCAGTGGTCTAACGATCGCGGCAGGCTGTCCTGGCGTAATACCACGGGGCAGGTGTCGATTGCCCTATTTTCCGGGACCTCGCCGGCCCAGCCGAACACCCCGTATTCTCAATATCTGGGGATGATTCTCCGGCAATTCCATATAGTGGCGAACCCGTTTAGGACTTCTGTCGCTCCGGATATCGAAGCGTATCTGATCGGTCTGAAAGGCGATTTTCTCGGGGTCTTTGGTTATCCGCTTGCTGCCCAGGCGCTTGCCGATTCGGCCGATTTCGACCTGCAAGCCCTACTTCGTCAGCTCACTCCCCCGAACGACAGCGTTGGACTACAGCAGCTCGACGAGGCCAGCAATCACGGCATCGTGATTGAGACACGCTTCGATCCGCTGACCGGAAAGCCCACGGTGCGGTTTGCGCAACGATTGTATGACGTCAGGGGCGAGCCGTTTGCGTGGCTCATATTCAACGCCGGACCCCGAATCTACAGCGCGATGGCGCCGGAAGCGATCGGCGAAGAACACGCGCTTGTCGACTCTCGCGGAAATGTACTGATCGGTCAGCAGCGCAGCGGCGCGATGATCGCACGGGCGCTCGAATATGCGCGCAATTCCCATGGCGGGCAAGTGACCGTTCAGCGCGTCGGCGCGAATTTCGTGATCAGTGAGCGCTTGCCGGAGTCCACGCTGACGTTGATGACGACCTTCCCGTGGCAAAGCCTGATGTCAGGCAGGGCCAAAAGCATGAGCGTAATGGCGGGCCTGGTGGCATTCAGCATCACGCTGCTCTGGTTTGCGATCGTGATGGTCGACCGGCGCGCGATACGGCTCTTCGAAAGTGAAGCGCTCAACCGGACGCTGATTCGCACTGCGCCAGCAGGTCTCGCGCTCCTGTCGCTAGCCGACGGCCAGACGATGGCGTGCAACGATACGATGCTCGCCTACGACGAGCAGGTGTCTGGCCTCGCGCTCGGCGAGCGGTTATGGCAGGCCTATCGCGACGTTCAACGTGGCGCGGGCGCTTCTAAGCTCGTGACGCACGAACTGGAGATCGACCATGCAGGACATGGGGCGACGTATCTGGCCGCGAACATGGTGCGTGCGAAATACCTCGGCGCCGACGTGCTGCTATGTACCGTGACCGACGTCACGGTCCGCAAGCAGACCGAACAGAAGCTGCGTGAAGCGCGTGAAGCGGCGGAGCATGCGAACAAGGCCAAATCGACCTTTCTGGCGACGATGAGTCATGAGATTCGCACACCGCTTAACGCGATCATCGGCAATCTGGAGCTGATGGAACGGGCGCGGCTGCCGGCGCTTCATCGGCGGCGCCTCGAGACGATCATGTCATCGTCGGACGCGTTGCTGCGCGTCATCAATGACGTGCTGGATCTTTCGAAGGCAGAATCCAACCAGATGGTGCTTGAATGTATCTCTTTCGATCTGCGCGACGTGCTGCAGAATATCGCGGCGATTTTCCGGCCAATCGCGGATACGAAGCACATCACACTGGCGTGCAGCGTATCGCCTGAATTGGCGGACGGTTACGTGGGGGATCCGGTTCGGTTGCGGCAACTCGTCTCGAACCTCGTCAGCAATGCGATCAAGTTCACGACGCGCGGCGGCGTGACGATCGAAGCGCAGTATGCGCCAGACGGCGCGAGCGGCCGACGCGTCGAAATTGCAGTGAGCGACACGGGCATCGGCATCCCGGAAGACAGCATGCCGACGCTGTTCGACGTCTACCTCCAGGCCGACGCATCGATCTATCGGCGGTTGGGCGGCACCGGGCTCGGTCTGCCTCTGTGCTGGCGTATTGTCGCGTTGATGCAAGGCGAGTTGACCGTCAAAAGCCGCGTCGGCGAGGGAACGAAATTTGTGGCCGCGCTACCACTACCCGATGCGCCGCCCGCCTGGCGGGCCGATCTGCCGGAACTGGAAGCCGGGCAGGACGCGGATCCTGAGTTCGAGGCAGGAGCCGAGCCGGAATCAAACACCGAAGATGAAACGCCGATTCGCGTGCTCGTCGCGGAGGATCATCCGGCGAGCCGCGCATTGCTGCGCGACCAGTTGGACGTATTGCGGTACGACGCCACGATCGTCGCGAACGGCGTGGAGGCGATGCGATCGTTCTTCGAGGCGCCATATGACGTCATATTGACCGATCTGGGTATGCCGGGACTCGACGGCTACGCGCTCGCGAACTTTCTGCGCGAGCAGGGCGCCCGCGTGCCGGTGATCGCGATGACTGCGCATGCCACCGAGGAAGATTATCGCCGCTGTGCGAATGCGGGCGCCGTCGAGGTCGTCCTCAAGCCCCTGTCGATCGCGGCGCTCGACGCGGTACTGCGTCGACATGTATCCCGAGGCGCCGCAACAGATAGCGGATATGCGGATCACGACAATCGGCCCGTGATGACGAGCGAAATCCGCCAGACGCTGCGCGAGGCAACGCTGCACTCGATGGCGGTGATCGGCGACGCGCTGTCGAGCGGCGAAGTCGATGCCCTCAAGATCGAGCTTCACTCGATGCGAGGCGGCTTTGCGCTGGCCGGCGATATAGAGGCGCGGGACGCATGCGCCCGCGTCGAGCGGCTCGTGCATAAGGGCGGGGTCGATGCAGTCAAACGCGTTTGGCCGACGTTTCAGGGCGAGATTGGGCAGGCGCTGGAACGGCTGTCGGAAGCCGGAACGAGCGAGGCGGGAGAGTCGGCTTGCAGTTGATGCAGTCGATTGCGGTCGCCGCGCCAGTGGGCGTGGCTGCTATCGCGCGGCACATTACTCGGCCATCAGGTTTCGGTTCGCGGCAGTTGAGCCTCGCCTTCGGGTTGTCGGCAGGCACCACTCCATTTTCGCCTGCTTTCAAACGAACGGAGACCTTCTTTACGGCTCGACGCAATTCATACCAGTTCCATGGCTGCTCGCTCAGGGCAGTCAGATGAATTGTTGAATGCGGACGTTGGGCAGCGCTTTGTTGTACACGCGCTTTCCGATCCGATCGAGCGCGACGGCGTGACGCCGGCCTTTGCCTACATCGACGCCGACGGAGTCATGTCGTTGAGTGTCTTGCATCGAAGTGTGCGCGGCATACGAATTGGCCCTCGATTGCCCCTTTGCGCAACAGTACGTCGAGCAGGCGGAAAAATCCGATAATTAGAACTTGTCCTAGTGATCTGAGTTTCTATCTCGTACATTTCATATTTACGGATCTGTCGCTAATCGTCAAAATGACTCCTGAAATCTGCTTCGTATCTATGACCTACCGGGAAGCTGTTTGATCGCTTCCGATTGCATGGAGGCAGGTTAGTTCATCTCCGGTCATGGCGTATGCACGGGCGGGTTTCTGGTAATTCGCGGCGTCGGCGCCGAGCGCGCTGAGCAAGGACGAGCAGAAAGCTCACGCGATGAAAAATCTCGGTGTAATCGGCGATATAAAGCCGGTCAAATGTGCGATCTGTCTCGACCTGATCGACAGGATAGGCGAGAGTCGCTTCGAAACTCAATAAGTTTCGAGTGAAATTCTTTGGTGCTCGGCTGGCGCGCCGGGTGGGTTGCGATTATTTGAAAATCGGAGACATGGGAGGATTGTAAATTAATTTTGCGATAAATGGCGAAGTATATCCGTTCTGTTTAACGAACGAATTTGATGGAAAATATTTAATCACTGGATGAATCTGAAATGAAAAAAATCACGATGTTGATGTCGGCAGCCGGTCTGGCATTTGTGGCGATGAATGCGGCGCACGCAGCAGACGGCACCATCACCTTTACCGGAAGCATTTCGTCGCAAACCTGCACGATTAACGGCAACGGCTCGGGCGCGAAGGACTTTACGGTCGCACTGCCTACGGTTTCCACCGGTTCGCTGGCCGCCGCGGGTCAGACTGCTGGTCAGACGCCGTTCAGCATCACCCTGAGCAAGTGCTCGGCGGCTACGGGCAACGTCCACACCTTCTTCGAGGCAGGTGCAACGACCGATCTGACGACGGGCAACCTGATCGTCGCCTCGGGCACGGGTAGCGCGACCAACGTCCAGATCGGTCTGTTGAATTCCGATTTGACACCGATCAAGGCCGGCGCCGCTGATGCGTCGCAGAACTCGAAATCGGTTGCCATTGTCGACAACGCCGCGACGCTGCAGTACTACGCGCGCTACGTCGCGACGGGTGCCGCAACGTCTGGTGCGGCAAACACGACCGTCATGTACACGCTCGCGTACCAGTAAAGCAGGGCGGGGCGGCGAGCTGCCCCTTGCGGGGTGAGGCAGGCATGTAGCTGCCTCACCCATCCATCACCTCTCCCTTAACCAGGTAAAACTTCCATGAACATTAAGCAATCCTTTTTTAAGTGCCTTGCCAGCGGATGCGCTTTGCTGGGGTTTGCGGGAGCTCTGGATGCGCAGGCGTCTGTCGTCGTGGCTGGAACCCGTCTCATCTATAACGCAAAAGATTCCGAAGTCACGGTCAAACTGTCGAACGACGGTAAGTCGCCAGCCTTGGTGCAGGCCTGGATCGATAGCGGGGATATCAAAGCAGCACCATCGGCTATCAATGCTCCGTTCACGGTCACGCCACCGATTTCGCGTGTCGATCCCAGCAAGGGCCAAACGCTGCGCGTTGTTTATATGGGTGAACCGCTGCCGCAGCAAAAGGAGTCGGTATTTTGGCTCAACGTGCTGGAGGTGCCGCCCAAGCCGGCCGCGGAGGACGCTAACAAGCTGCAGTTGGCCTTCCGTACCCGGATCAAGCTGTTTTACCGCCCTGCAGACCTCAAAGGCGCGGTCGAAGACGCGCCGGCGCGGATTGAATGGCGTTTGACGCAGAAAGATGGCCACCCCGCACTCGAGGCGCGCAATCCGACGCCGTACCACGTTTCGTTCACGGCAATCGACGCAAGCGCCGGCGGCAAGACCGCAATGGTGGTCGACGCCGACATGGTTAATCCGCAGGAAAGCCGGATCTTTCCGTTGAAGGGCGACGTTCCCGCTTTGGCAGACCTGAGGGTGCATTACACGGCGTTGAACGACTTTGGCGGCGCTGTCGAGGGTAACTCGACGCTGCAGCAAGGTGACACGCCTGCGCACACGCTTCCACGCAATTAAACGCAGCGCTGCGGCGTCTGCCCACTTCCTCTCATTACAAGAGCTCAATTTTCCCGAATGCATATCGCTGCCTGGATGAGCTTGTCCCAGATATCCTGGCCGAGGCTGTTATGCAACGAAGAAATCAGCATCCACTCTCTATTACTCTGCGCCCGTGCGCCCTGGTTGCGTGGGCGTTGTTCGCATGTACCGGCGCAGTCGCAAATGAGACCGCCGGTGTCGGGAAGAGTGATGAGGTGGAGTTCAACGATTTGTTCCTGCAGCGCCCAGGTGCGCCTCGTGTCGACGTCAGTCGTTACAACAAGGGAAACCTGGCGACGCCTGGCACTTACCGCGTTGATATTTATGTCAACGAGGCCTGGCTAGGTCGCTCGGAAGTTGCGCTCAAGCAGCGAGGCACCGACAGCACTAACGTGCAGCCGTGCTTCGACCGTACCTTGCTCGACCGTATTGGTGTTGATCTTTCGAAATTGTCGAAGGAGTCGCAGGCGTTGATCGACAACGCCAATGCCGATGCTGCCGGCGCATGCGTGACCTTGCCTGAACTGGTGCCGGATGCAACGGCGCAGTTCGACAACGGCGAGCAGCGGCTCGATATCAGCGTGCCTCAGGCATCGATGATCCGCAACGCCCGTGAGTATGTCGATCCGCGCTATTGGGACGAGGGCGTTCCGGCCGCGCTACTGAAGTACGACGCAAACGTATACCGATCCGACACGGCGGGAACTTCCTCGACGCAGGCTTACGTAGGACTGACCCTAGGCGCCAATATAGGACCGTGGCGGTTCCGGCATACCGGCAACCTCACGTATAACTCGTTCAGTGGCACGCACTATCAAAGCGTGCAGACCAACGTGACGCGCTCGATCACGCCGCTAAAAAGCCAGTTCGTCGTCGGCGACGCGTATACCAACGGCAGGATTTTCGATAGCACTGGCTTTCGCGGCGCGCAGTTGATGTCGGACGACCGTATGTACCCTGCGTCCCAGCGGGGCTATGCGCCGACGATTCATGGGATCGCGAACAGCAATGCCCTCGTCAAGATCCGTCAGAACGGCAACATCATTTACGAAACCAGTGTTGCCGCCGGCCCCTTCGTGATCGACGATCTGTACCCGACGGGTTACGGCGGGGATCTCGAGGTCGAGGTGACCGAAGCCGACGGCAGCAAGCACGTATCGCGGGTACCTTACGCGGCGCCTGTCAATGCGCTGCGCCCGGGCAGCACCCGCTATAGCGTCACGGTGGGTAAGTACCGCAACCAGCAGCTGAACGATACGCCCTTGATGTTAGAGGGCACGGTGATGCATGGTTTTACGAATGCCATTACGGGCTATGGCGGCATTCAGGCAAGCGAGGGCTATCTTGCCGGCGCGTTGGGAGCGTCGCTGAACACCGAGTTTGGTGCGGTCGGTCTGGACGTTACGCAGGCGAATACGCGCTTGCCGAACCAACCGAATCGTAGCGGGCAAAGTGTGCGGATCACTTACAGCAAGCTGCTTGCCCCGACGAACACGAATATCACGGTGGCCGCCTATCGTTATTCGAGCAGCGGCTTTTTGAGCCTGCAAGACGCGATCGCATTGCGGGATCTCGCCGGGCGCGGCCTGACCGACCATATGCTGACGAGCGGCGTTCAGCGCGGCCGGTTGCAGCTCACGCTCAACCAGACTCTGCCGCAAGGATACGGTTCGTTCTATCTGTCAGGCTCGACGCAGGATTACTGGAATCGCGCAGGGCGGGACACGCAATTCCAGGGTGGGTACAGCAACAACTTCAAGCAGATCAATTACGGTGTATCGATGTCGCGCCAGTTCGATCTGACGCAGCGCAAGTGGAACAACACCGTGATGCTGAACGTCAGCATGCCGCTCGGTCGTGGTACGCACGCGCCCTATTCGTCGACCAATTTGCAGCGCGACTCGCAGGGCGTCATGCAGGTTCAACAGTCGCTGTCCGGTGCGCTGGGCGAAGACAACGCGCTCACGTACGGCGTGAATATCGGCGGCACCGGCGGTGGTTCCACGCGTACCACGACCAATGTGGCCGGAAACGTGGGGTATATGTCGCCGGTCGCGTCGGTGACAGGAAATGCGTCGACTGGAACGGGTTACAACCAGTTTGGCGCGGGAGTGTCGGGCGGCATCGTCGCCTATGGCGGTGGCGTCGCGTTCACGCCGCAACTCGGCGAAACCGTGGTGATCGTCGAGGCTAAGGATGCGAGCGGCGCTCGCGTGGCGAACGGTGCAGGTCTGCGCGTCGATCCTTGGGGGCATGCCGTTGTGTCCAGCCTGACGCCATTCGCCAAGAATGACGTCGAGATCGATCCGAAGGGCTTGCCGTTGAGCGTCGAGCTCAAGTCGACCTCTCAATACGCGGTGCCCACGGCGGGCGCGGTGGTGCGGCTCAAGTTTGAGACCGAAGGCGGCGGGCGCTCGGCGATCATCCGGGCGAAGACCGCTGACGGTCAGCCGCTGCCGTTTGGCGCCCAAGTGTTCGATTCGTCGAACCAGGAGGTCAGCACTGTTGCCCAGGCCGGACGGATCATCGTTCGCAGCATGAAGGGTGATTCCGGCGAGTTCAGCGTGAAGTGGGGCGACGGCACCAACGAGCAATGCAAGGTGTCCATCGTGCTGCCGAAAGCGAAGGACAACAAGAGCGCGTCATGGACGTTGGTGGACTCGGTGTGCGCCCCGTAACAGGCACCTACAGCGCTGCTTTTTTTTGGGGAAGCTATTTGACCTGATTTTTCAGGCGGGCGGTCTGGGTATCCCATTTCAGCATCAATTCCCTGGCGGCTAGGTAACGTCAAAATATAAGACATGTCTCATATTTTCGGAAGACGCTTTAGGTTGTCGTCCGGTACCTCTAACGTCGGGCAAGACTCACAATAAGGAAAACTTGAGATGGCCTTCATTATCAGAGATGTGCCATATCACCTACGATTTGCCGGTGAGGAAAAAACAGTCAATCCGACAGCTACCGGCAGGTCGAGGCTACCTACGCCGGATCGCCTGCGACTGCATTGGCGCCGTCATACGGGCCCAATGTAGTTGCCACCAGCGGGGTGGCACGATGAACCCGAACGGCGATCCACTGGTATGAAATCCAGCGCAAGGAGTCGCCACTCGACTGGCCAGCCGCGCTTATACACTTATCTCTGAGAGAAAATGATGAAGAGATTTATTCACACCTGTCTGCTCGCTGCGGTTCTTGTGATACCCGGCTGGGCGCGGGCGGCATGCAACTTGACTAGCTACTATGTGTACAACCTGCCTGGGTTTAACACAGGATCGTTCAATCCGAACGTTTCGAACGGTACGGTTATCAGCACACAATCAGTTTTGTTAACCACCTCGGGGGGCTCTGTTTCCTGTCCTGGGGGCGTACAAACCATGTACTACCGGGGCACCACAGGGTCCGTCGGAAGCTACAACGCCTACCCGACGGCGATCGCTGGCGTGGGAATACGTTTCCGGTTCACTCCACCTGCGGGCCTTACGGGCTATTGGCCCCAGTCGTACAATTACGGCACCCTAACTACACTGGACATAGCCAGTAGCGTTAGTATCGTGGTCGAGCTTGTCAAGACCGGCCCGATCACGGCAGGGGGGACAATCAAGGGTGAGGTGGCAGGGTGGTTCGCGCAGAACGGTGCCGTACAGGTCGCTACAATTCGGGTAAATGGAAGTATTGTGGTCCAGCCGCAGGGGCCCACATGCGCGGTGACTACCCCGTCGATTACAGTCCCTCTTGGGAACATTCCTGTGAGTACGTTTACCGGGGTCGGCAAGCTTTCGCCTGACGCGCCATTTAATATCGCGCTGCAGTGCTCAGGCGGCGACACTGGCACAGTCGCAAAAGTGTATACAACGCTGACGGATCATACCAATCCGGGCAACGTGACAGGCACACTGACGCTTGCCGCGGGCTCCACGGCAACCGGTGTTGGCATTCAGGTGCTCAATGGGACCACGGTGATCCAATATGGCCCGGATTCCAGTGTCGCAGGTAACACGAACCAGTGGCAGGCGGGTACAAGCGGAAATGGGACATTCACCATTCCGCTGACCGCCCGGTATATCCAGACAGCGCCGAGGGTGACGCCGGGAACGGCCAACGGTCTCGCGACGTTCACAATGAGTTATCAGTAACCGGGGATTGTCTGGGCGCGATCAAATTTGAAGCGCAACACCTTACCTTGTGTAGGATGTGCCGATGCAAAAAAAGAACTTACCAACAGCTTCAGCCTGAAGAACGCATGACGATCGCAAGCATGAGACAGCAGGGTTCGAGTGTGCGGGCCATGGCCCGCACACTCGGGTGCTCGGTCGCGACCGTGAGCCGCGAGCCGGCACGCGCAACACGTGTCCGGCACGCGGCTATGCGTCGGCGCCGGCGCAGACGCTCAGTAGTCGGTCCTGAATATCTCGGAGGGGCGCGTCAACGGAGCTTTGAGGCCGAAATGGTGTTGTGAGATTTGCAGGAGCCTGGCATGTATGGACCCGGCGCCTTTTGCAAGCTTCTTTTTCCTGAAGGCGAAACGGTCTGCATGCATGTATTCGGCTTGCCGTTGGGCGACTTGCCGAAGCACGCCCGCAGCCTTGATGAGATCCGCGCATTCTGTCCTTAGCACATTAGGGAAGGTCTGCACAACCCGTTTCCTGCACGTCGCGCGGTTTGCTGCCCGTGTTGTAGTGGCGGCGAAGATTTGGCCACGTTGCTCCGCTGCCGCGCTGTCTGGTGCATACGAGTTACGTCATGCGTCGGCATTTAGTGTCGAATGCCAGACGAGCTGGACGCGGTGCTCGTCTGTGATAACAGAGTCGCGCAGCAGATCAGGCATACACCGTCATGAGTAGTGGCGCACCATTAATTTGTTATCCGAAATTTTGTGGAAATTAAAAAAATAGCGCGCTTTTGGTGTGTGGCAGGTTTTGCTTCAACTGCACTCAACGCAACGGCACAAACGAGTCGACCGACCTTGCCTTCGGCCAGCGCACAGCTTCATCAGGAACAGCAGCTCGACGTCGCAAAGGAGCGTGCGTTGACCCAGCCAGACGTATTCGCCCCTACAGGAGAGGACAAATACTTGCAACTTCGTCTTCCAGTCGAGGCGCGTTGTTTCAAGATCGACGAAATCGACTGGCGCGGCGCGGAGTCCTTCCCGTGGCTGCCCGCTCAAACGCCTGTGGCGGGCACTTGCGTCGGTTCCCGGGGCCTGCAGGTGCTGCGGGATTGGATTGCTCATGCATTGATCGCGCGAGGCTACATCACTTCCCAAGTGTCCATTCCGAATCAGGATCTGGCGAGTGGCCGGCTGATCGTCGAGATCCTGCCCGGCCGTGTGGGAGCGATTCGGGATGAAGGAGGGCGGATCGGCTGGACGAGCCCGGTGTTTCCTGCTGGGACCGGGGGGCTCATGAACGTGCGGGATCTCGATCAGGCGCTCGAGAATATTCGTCGTTTGCCGGGGCAGGCCGCGACTGCGTTCGATATCGTGCCCGGCTCTTCGCTCGGCGAGAGCGACATCGTCATCAGGCATCCGGACCCCGCCCGCCGTTTCAGATTTGTGATGACCGCCGACAACGCCGGTCTCGATGCGACCGGCCGCAATCAGCTGGGCGCCATCGTCGCGATCGATTCCCCATTGCATCTTTACGATCAGCTGATCGCTACGTTCAATAACGATGCGAATCTCGACAATCACACGCTCGGCTCTCGTTCGAAGAGCGTTGCATGGAACGTGCCGATCGGCTATGCGTCGTTTTCGATCGGCTACAGCGAGTGGTCGAACAAGCAAACGCTGCCCGATTTCGGCGCTGAGTTTCCGTGGGAAGGAAGGACACGACGCTACGAGGCCGGCCTCAGCTACGTGCCCTATCGATCCAGCCACGGCAAGGGGCTGTTGAAGTTCAAGGTGGTTCGCCGCGAGGACCATACGTGGTTCGGCGGCCAGGAAGTCGGTGTGCACAAGCACGACATCACCAGCTACGAGATGGGATTCAGCCATCGCGAGAAGTGGTCGGACATCGTGCTCGATGCAGGCGTCGGCCTGCGCGCGAGTCTGGCGGGGCTCAGCAGCTTCCCAGGCGCCGTATACGGGCAGTCGAACTGGAATGGGCGCTATCGGATCGTGACGGCGACCGCATCCGTCGACGCGCCGATTCGTTTCGGCACCCGGCGCTTCGGCTATCGCGGAACGTTCTTCCTGCAGCACTCGCCGGTGGCAATACCGCCGACGGAGTACCTGCAGATCGGCGGCCGCTACACGGTGCGAGGCTTCGACGGCAATTCGACTGTGGCGGCCGCGAGCGGCTGGGTGTGGCGCAACGAACTGGCGGCGCCTGTTATCGCGTCGAATGAAGCGTATGTGGCGCTCGATGCGGGGCAAGTATCGGGCTGTGCCCCACTCAAGGATGGCCGCATGCTGATCGGCGCCGCGCTCGGCATACGTGGCGGCTACAAGTGGCTCGGCTATGACGTCGCGCTCGGCATGCCGCTCAAGAAACCCGCGTCGCTGCATACCGCGACGCCCACGCTGGACCTGTCGTTAACCGCGCGCTTCTGAAATGGGCGCCCTGCGCCCCTCTTTCCGGGTGTGCGGTCACATCGGGAGGTCATATGTAACCACGTCATCTATCCACGGATCTCCATGCACACGCTGGATTGCGGCGGCTCTTGTCGCCATTTTCAGTCTCTTTTCCTGAAACAGGGGTACCTATGAAACAAACCATTCAACGAGGCGTTCGAGGTTCGGCGCCGTTCGCCTGCTCGCAACTCGTGGCAGCGCTCGCGTTGGCGATGCCTATGCTTTCCGTCGTGCAGACGGCACACGCTCAAGCGGCATTGACGCCCGACGCGGCGATTGCGCATCAACCCGGCATCGCGGCGGCGGCGAACGGTACGCCGATCGTCAATATCGTTGCGCCGAACGGTGCTGGCGTTTCGCACAACAAATTTACCGACTACAACGTCGGCGCGGCGGGCTTGATTCTCAACAACAGCAATTCCTCGGTCCAGACACAGCTCGGCGGCGTTATCGCAGGCAACGACCGCCTCGGTGCTTCGCCGGCCAAAGTCATCTTGAACGAGGTGACGGGGGCTAACGCGTCGGTCCTGAGTGGCGCCACCGAGGTTGCGGGTCCGGCGGCCCGGCTGATCGTCGCGAATCCGAACGGCATCACGGCCAACGGCGCCAGTTTCATCAACGCGACGCGCGCCTCGCTTGTCGCGGGCAATCCGCTGTTCGACGCGGACGGTAATGTAACCGGCTTCCAGACCGACAATGGCCGAATCGAGGTGCAGGGCAAGGGGATCGACGCCCGCAACATCGACGAGGTGGATCTCGTCGCCCGCAGCCTGCTGGTGAATGCGGACATTCAGGCGAAGCGGCTGAACGCAGTTGCGAACAAGGGCCGCACGCAGTTGCAAGGCGGCCTGCTTGTAGCGACTCCTGACCCCGAGACGGGTGGTGCGCTGCCTGAGGTCGCGATCGACGTTTCGGCGCTCGGCGGCATGCATGCCGATTCGATCCGCCTGGTGGGCAAGTCCGCGGGAGTCGGCGTCAATGTTGCCGGCAAGATCGAGGCGCTGACGGGAGACATCGAGATTAACGCGGACGGAAAGCTGGTGGTTGCTTCCAACGCCGAGGTCGCGGCGAACAAAGGCCTCGTGATTAACGGCGCTCTATACAACGCGGGTAATCTTCATGCCAACTCGATCAGCATCAACGGCTCCGCACGAGGCGAATCCGGCTCGAAGATTGCGGCCGTTGAGAATGTCCAGATCAATGGCACGGCCAATGGCGGCGATATCCAGGGCAAGCGTATCCAGGTCAATGGCTCTGTGAATGGGAGCACGGTCACGGCTGTCGAAGATGTCCAGATTAACGGTGGGATCAATGGCGGCAATATCCAGGGCAATCGGGTCTTCTGGAATGGCACCCAGCTCTCCGGCCCAGTGAGCGGCAGCCAGATCGGCAACGCGAACGGGGCGTCGGTGGGGTCGATCAGCGGCAGCAGCGGCATCAACGGCGGCACGGTGATCGGCAGCCAGATCGGCAATGTGAACGGGGCGTCGGTGGGGTCGATCAGCGGCAGCAGCGGCATCAACGGCGGCACGGTGATCGGCAGCCAGACCGGCAATGGAAACGTGAACGGAGGGTCGGTAGGGTCGATCAGCGGCAGTAGCGGCATCAACGGCGGTACGGTGATCGGCAGCCAGACCGGCAATGGAAACGTGAACGGAGGGTCGGTAGGGTCGATCAGCGGCAGTAGCGGCATCAACGGCGGCACGGTGATCGGCAGCCAGACCGGCAATGGAAACGTGAACGGAGGGTCGGTAGGGTCGATCAGCGGCAGCAGCGGCATCAACGGCGGTACGGTGATCGGCAGCCAGACCGGCAATGGAAACGTGAACGGAGGGTCGGTAGGGTCGATCAGCGGCAGCAGCGGCATCAACGGCGGCACGGTGATCGGCAGCCAGACCGGCAATGGAAACGTGAACGGAGGGTCGGTAGGGTCGATCAGCGGCAGCAGCGGCATCAACGGCGGCACGGTGATCGGCAGCCAGATCGGCAATGTGAACGGGGCGTCGGCGGGGTCGATCAGCGGCAGCAGCGGCATCAACGGCGCCACGGTGATCGGCAGCCAGACCGGCAATGGAAACGTGAACGGTGGTCAGGTCGAGCAGCAGGCAGGCAGTACCGGCAACGGTGCGCAACCTCCAATTGCCGAACTTCACCCCGTCGCTCCGACGCCGGGCGTAACGCCCCCGGCGCAGCCGGAACCGATCCGCGTGGCGGGGCTGACGCCCGATGCGAAGGTGGAACTGCAACCGAGCATCGCCGCGGTCGTGAACGGCGCGCCGGTCGTCGACATCGTTGCGCCGAACGCGGCGGGTCTGTCGCACAACAAGTTCGTCGACTACAACGTCGACAAGGCCGGCCTGATTCTCAACAACAGCAGCACCGCGGTCGAGACGCAACTGGGTGGCCGGATCGCCGGCAATGCCCAGCTTGGCAACACGCCGGCTAAAGTGATCCTCAACGAGGTGACGGGTTCGAACGAGTCCGTGT
The DNA here is from genome assembly GCF_059422005.1 of Paraburkholderia sp. GW821-FHT02A12. NCBI lineage: Bacteria > Pseudomonadati > Pseudomonadota > Betaproteobacteria > Burkholderiales > Burkholderiaceae > Paraburkholderia > Paraburkholderia sp. GW821-FHT02A12. The sequence continues at coordinate 181,954 of NZ_JBWKWA010000002.1, forward strand.
TGAACGGTATCACCGAGATCGCCGGTTCGGCTGCGCGATTGATCGTCGCTAATCCGAGCGGGATCACGGCCAACGGTGCGGGCTTCGTCAACGCAACGCGCGCAACTCTGGTCGCTGGCAACCCCGTGTTCGACAGGGACGGCAACATTGTGGCGCTGACCACCAACAACGGCCGCCTGGTGGTCGAACGCAACGGACTCGACGGCAGCAATGTCGACCGGCTGGATCTCGTCGCCGGCAACATACAGGTGAACGGTGCGGTCCAGGCCGGGAAGCTGACCGCGGTGGCTCATCGGGGGACTGCCTCCATTGATGGCGACGCGTTGTCATATACCTCCGATCAATGGGGCTATGACTACGGACGGCCTGTCGCCATCGACGTCTCGTCGTCCGGTAGCGTGGAGGCTGATTCGGCCCGCTTCGTGGGAGCCTCGGCGCTCACCGGCGTGGCTGTCGACGGCAAGATTTCCACGGGAGCGGGCGGGCTGGATGTCGTGTCCGAAAACAGCACATTCGTTGGATCGCGCGGCAGCATGAGCTCGGATGGGGCGCTGTCGGTGGCGGGCGGTCTCTTCAATGAAGGTTCGGTGCGAGGCGATACCGTTTCCGTACGGGACGGGTTGCGGACGTTCTCCAATTCGGTCACGGAGGCGGGCAAATCGCTTTCGATTGACGGCGGCGTCATGCTGGGCGCCGGCGCATTGCGTGGCGATTCCGTGTCGGTTGCCGGCGGCGCGAACGTGGGGTACGGCGGAACGATCGCGGCGAAGCAGGATCTGTCGATCAAGGGCGGGCTCTTCAATCAAGGCAAGATCCAGGCCGACACTATCTCGGTCGCCGGCGTCGCGACGGTCGGCGCTGGCGGATCGATGAAGGCGGACCACGCGCTGTCGATCAACGGCAACGCGAAGGTCACGCGCGGCGGTACGCTCACGGCGGGACAGAAACTGTCGATCGATGGTGGACTTGTCACTGAGGGTGCAGTCCAGGCTCGTTCGGTCTCGGTTGCCGGCGGCGCGTACGTCGGCGGATACCGCGGCGCTTCGCTGCAGGCGGACGGCGACTTGTCAATCAAGGGGCGGGCGAATGTCGGGAACGGCGCGATCGTCGCATCGGGACAAGGCCTGTCGATCGGCGGCGGCCTCGATAATCAGGGGACGGTGAAGGCCGGTTCGGCTTCGATTGCCGGTGGTGCGAACGTCGGATATGGCGCGTCGCTGCAGACTGACAATGCTTTGTCGATCGACGGCGCGACGAATGTCGGATACGGCGGTGCCGTTGCGTCAGGGCAGAAGCTCGCGATCAACGGCGCGCTCGACAATCGAGGCTCGGTCAAGGCGGGTTCGGTGTCGGTCGCCGGCGGTGCTACGCTCGGATTCGGCGCCTCGCTGAAGGCGGACGGCGCGCTGTCGATCGGCGGCGACACGTATGCGCAGAGCAATAGCACGCTCACGGCCGGTCAGAAAATGTCGGTCGGCGGAAGGTTCGCCAACGAGGGCACGGTCCAGGCCGACACGATTTCGGTGGCCCAACGCGTGGACAATCAAGCTGGTGCGTCCATGAAGGCGGTCAACGGGCTGTCTATCGGCGGCGACGTGTCCAATCAGGGCATCCTCAGCAGCGATGCTCCGGTATCGATTGCCGGCGCGTTGTTCAACGGCTGGACGGGCGTTGTCAGCAGCGGTGGCAAAGTCTCCGTCAAGGGCGGAACGACGAACTTTGGCCGTCTCACGGAAAACGCGAATCAGCAATCGGTCAGCGCTCCTGGGAACGCAGGAAACAATTCCTGGGGTTATGTGCCGATGTGGGGTGGCTATCCGTTTTATCAGGGCGGCTCGCCGGTGATGATGGTCAGTTCCGTTCGTCTGTGGTAATCGCGAATTGAAATGAGGTACGGGCCGCGTAGGTTGCGGCCCGGCGATGGGGCGGGAGGATCCCTTGCCACGGGCGGTTCGGGCTATCGCGTTGTGGCAGCTTCATCGAACGAGTTAGCCGGGATTCGGGGCAGGGCTCCATATAGGCCGCTCACGGACGCGAGGTACGTTATGGAAGTTCTTGATCGCGCGACCGCCGTCTCGCCGGACGGGCGCGCTATGGTTTTCATACTGTCGACCAGCACCGGACCGCGAAGCGCCGACGGAACCGCGGCGCCACGCAATTGCTGAAGCACTGGGATCGCCCGCAAAAATACGCAACGGGCGAAGTTACATTAATAGGGTCAGATTTTGCTCGGAAAGCCGCCAGAAACTTGACCGAACGCAACAGTCCCAAACATACCAAACACTAGCTCTGTTGATAAATTTCTTTTATGCAAAAACCCAAAATGGCAGAACAGTGACAACTTCTCAGCGTCTCAACTCCGCTGCAGGCGACGAGCTATTCCGGCGGCCACGAATACAGTTCGCCATATTTTCGTTGATCTGATCGATCACATTACCGGAATACGCAACAGGGCCCCAGTCGACGCGACGGTGCTTGTAGATAGGCGCAAGGTCGCCGGGGCTGCTCCGAGCATAGAGTGCCGCAGCCCCGCATTCAAGCAGGAAAACCTGGCGCGAGCACGGCGATGCAAGGCGCCATCTGGAACCAGAAACGCCGTCTCTACTCACGTGAACATCGTCTAGATGCGAGGGCCGTGGATTATTGCTTCCGGGGCGGGTGGCAGGACAGTCATTGAATTGCGCAAATACCTGTATGGATGTACAGTTCTCTGCGCGGGATTTCGTAGCGCCGAACAGGCACTTTCTGTGCGCGACCGCCACAACTGTGACGGTTGCGACGGGTCTTGCGTCGGAGGGGATGTATCGTGCAGCTTCAGATTGAAGCGCATCACCAAGGAGAAACGATAGTGAAACTGATTGGATGCGGGTTGCTTTTCCTGGTATGCACGTCGTCCGCGTTCGCAGGCGAGCGCTACATAGAAATCTGGAATCCGCCCGAAGCTCGGGGTGGGTTGCATAAAGGAACAGGCGTGCCGAACTCGCTGAAACATAGTCGGCGCGCGCCTCATCTGGTAAAGACACGGGCACATCGCGCTCCCGCTGCAGTCGCGAAGACGGCTGAAAAGCAATCGCCGTCCGGCCAGGCAACGAGAACTTTCGCTCCTGATGTATTTGATATCCCGCGGCAGGTAACGCCAGAGGGGAATATCCTTCGCGTCGATGCCCGTCATGCCCATGCCGAGGTCTCACGCTGATGGAAGCTGAGAGCTACAAGGGGTATTCGATATGGGGCCACGCTATCCTCCAGCAGGAAGATATCCTGCAGCCTGAGAGGTACGCGGCGAGCGGCACTATCACCCGAAACAACAACTTTATCGAGGCGTCGGGAATCCTTGGACATTTCGATACTGAAGAGGAAGCGCAACATGCCGGGCTGGATTGGGCGCGAGCGTGGGTAGATAGCCACGTTTAAATTGTTGTGCGCTGGAGTCTCTCGACGTCTCGCGAGCAGGATGACCGGTTGCTCGCAGTCCTACGCCGGAGCAAATATCACTGCTCCAACCCCAGCGATGTGCGTGAAGCTTCGAACAAACCGGTAGGTCTGGTCGCCGACCGTTATCCGGTTTATGCCGGCGTGCGTCAGCTCGAGTATCTCGTCAGCCACGCCCGCAGCAATGGTTCCGTGACCAGTCAACTCGTTGTCCTCATCCGAAGGGTCGCCGATGTAGACAGCACAGACGTCTGTACCGTGGCGCATCATGACGACGCACTCCCCCTCATCCAGCGAGAGTTCGAGATATTCGACCAGCGTCAGCAATGAACCTGGCATCTGTCCGTGCGGGTCGTAAGCCAAACCAGAATCAGCAGCCATATTGCCGTCCCCCGTCAAATACGTCGGTTCTGAACAGGAAGCTCGCCCTCGGGCGTCGCTGGCTCCACTATAAGCGCACATGTTCGAATGCGGGACATATTAGAACGTCCAACGAAAAGCAGGTTCGCACATGTGCGCCGACAGCGTAGCTTTTCCTGCCCCGAGCGTCATCAGATGGTCATTGTTGGCGAGCAAGCTGAATGTCGGACATACGTTTTCAGGAGGCGAACATGAGCGATTTCACGGGGCAAGCTGCTGCAGCCCAACACGCAAATCTTGACTTCAGCTTTGGGGTAGCCGGCAAGATGCTTGAGGGCGGGGAAAATCTAACCAGGCTGAATCTGGACGCGGCAAAAGAGATGTTCGCCGATTGGTACCAACGCACGCAGGATGGGCTGACGAAAACGAATGGTGATAACGCTGCTGGCTTACAGGCTGCGCTGGCGCTGCCGTCGACGGAACGGGTCCTGACGTACCAGCGTCAGCTTGTGGAAATCGCGTCCACTATGCAAACGCAGCTGGGAGAGGTTATCGATGCCCAGTACCAGGACGCTAGTCGTCAGTTTCAACGGTTCATCGAGAATGTCGGGTAAAACGCTCCCGTCAGTTCCGAGGCAGCAATTGCATTCTTGAAGCAGATTATTACGTTCGCCAATACCGCCCACGACAGCGTGCGCAAAGCCGCGAAGCAGACTGTTGATTTTGCGCAAAATAGCGTGAGCGCTGCAACGGAAACGACTTTGGAGACGGCTCAACCGGCTCAATCGGCTGAACCGGCTGAACCGGCGGTGGAGAGCGCCGCGAAAGCAGCGAAACATTGAATTTAGCAAGCAACGGGGGAAGAACGAGAATTGAACCTCAGCAATTCTCAGCAATTGTCACGCAGGTCCGTTAGTTTGCTCAGTCGTGCTCTCGCCTTGCGCGTCTTCGACCCGTTGGCTGCCGGACAACAGCGTACCGACGACGCAATTCCGGCCCATGGCTTTCGCGGCGTATAGCGCGGCATCTGCTCTTCCCATCATGTTCGCCAACGTGTCGCCTTCATGGTACTCATCGACGCCGGCACTGAAGGTGTACGCGACTTCGCCTGATGGAATAGCCAGACGCGATGCCGCGACACGGACGCGAAGCTGGTCCATCAGACGAACGGTGTCGACCTGCCCGGTGGACAGGGACAGGACAGCGAATTCCTCGCCGCCAAGGCGGCCGAAGATATCTCCGCGTCGCAAGCCGCTCGATATTGTAAAGGCGAAATGCGCAAGCGCCTGGTCGCCGCCCGCATGCCCATGTTCGTCATTGATTGCCTTGAACTTGTCGAGGTCCAGAATTGCAATGGACAGCCGCAACTTCGAATTCCTGGCCTCACGCAGCAATGACTCTGCCCGGACAAGGAAAGCACGGCGCACAAGCGCGCCGGTCAGCCCGTCGACGTTTGCCAGCCGTTCCATACGCTCGGCCATCCGGTCGTGAGCAAGCATGACCACGCCAATCGAGAGACATGGCAGCGCCAATATGCCGAGACCGAGGAAGGCGATGTTTAGCGGCGTCGGCTCCAGAAAGGCGGCCTGATGCTCCCAGCCCACTGCACAGGCGATACTGCGTGATGCGTGGACAGCCGCTCCGAGGAATGCCGCGCCCGACATAAACCGGTAGCAATATTTCGGTCTGCCCGGCGGCCGCAACCTGAACGCAATCCAGCCGATGACCACACGGACATACGCAAGAAACGCCGATAGCAGAGCAATTCTGGCATTGACGTTTGGCGATATGTATCCCCAATAGACAATCCCAAGCAGCAAGGCGCCGTACGCGACGTACTCCAACGAACGCGAAGGCCGTAGACCAAAGAACTCCCGACAGCCCTGCAGCATCATGAGCGCCGCAGCCCCGAGCAATGTGCTCGCGACAACGATAGCCACTTGTGCAGGCGCGGGCGCTTGCAGCGCGAGAAGGACGAGCGCTACGGCTATCAAGGCGTTTGCGCCAATCCAGCGAGGCAACCCTGGTATCTCGGCGTGCAGCAGCGAACCAAACACCGCCATGCTCACCACGCTGGACATGATTGCGACAACGAGGAGGGCGACGGGGCTGAACATACCTATTGGCGCGAAGTCGAAACTCACAGGGATATGGATTAGATGGCATCAGAGAGCGCGGCCATGTTGAAGCGCTCCTGCAGGCTGTTCGCCTTGAGTCGGAGAGCGCGGGCTCTCGTATGCGTTTACGGCAGACGGCTGGCGTTCTTGAATCATCGACGCCAGGCTCGGGACGACTCCGAGCTCGACATGGTACCAGTGTGGCCCGAGAAGGCTCATGTGCCACCACCACGGCACCGATCATCATCGGCCGCGCCCCCACACCATCGGCCACTAGCGAAATTAATTGTTGGCATGGTCAGGTTGCCGACCTCGATAAGCGAGCTATTATCATGCCCTCATCTCACCAGCTAATCGACATTCCTAATGAATGACCCTGATCGACTGATTTCCCACGATAACCGTTCTGATCGCTCGCACGAACAAACTATTGAGGCAACCAAAGCACGGCTACGCGCCGGGGGAGATATGCCTGGCGCGACTCTCGAGCAGCAACTCGCCCTCGTCGATCAGTTATCCACGTTCGAACTCGGCCGCTTCCTGCTCACCAATCGGGGGCTCGATGCGTACTGGACGCACCGCCTCGTGACCTACGAACCAGGAACCCTGCAGCGTGGCGCGGTGCCCGAGCTCGAATATCGAATCTTCGAAGAGCTGCCGGCCGTACTTGCCACGCGCGAGCGCTTCGGCATATTTCGTCGCGAAGTGCAGGCGATGCTCAGGCCGGGCCTCGTGCTTGCGTCGGTGCCGTGCGGGTTGATGGGGGACTTGCTGCTGCTCGATTACACCGGCTATTCCGACATCACACTGCTTGGCGTCGATCTCGATCAAGGAGCGCTGGATCGTGCACTTGCACTGGCTACCGATCGTGATCTCGCGCAGCGGCTGTCGTTGCGCCATGCTGACGCATGGGCGATGGATCTGAATGCCGAGGCGGATGTACTGACGAGCAACGGCCTCAATATCTATGAGCCCGACGACGAACGCGTGATCACGCTATATCGTAAGTTCTTCGATGCGCTCAAACCCGGCGGCCAGCTTGTCACGAGCTTCCTGACATCGCCACCCGTGCTGTCGGCCGAATCGCCTTGGGACATGAGCGCGGTGTCTCCGGCCTCGCTCGCGCTTCAGCATGTGCTGTTCGTGCGGGTGATCGAAGCGAAGTGGAGTGCGTTCCGTACGCATACGCAAACTCGCGAACAACTCGCACTCGCTGGCTTCGCGGACATCACGTTCGTTGACGACCGCGCCCGCATGTTTCCGACTGTCGTGGCTCGCAAACCGTCCTGAAAGGTGTCAAGGAGCCAGTGAGCAAAGCATGACGGCCAGCGAATTGCTTAGGACAAGACCGTTGAATTCTCCGTCATGCAGGACAAACGCATATTCCAGGTGGATCGGAAAGCACGTTCGCCGGCGCACTGACTCGCGGGTTTCGATATCCTGACAACTCGATCGACGGCACCAGGCCCGGAGGCAATTTTCCCGTTGGCGCGCCGTGCGAATGAACGCGGGCGTTGCGCCGTGATCTGAAGAATTTCGCTGCACGACCCGCTGTTTCGCTTCGTCGAAAGAAGGTCGGACCGTGAATAGGGCTAACTCTCGGGTTACAGAAACACCAGCCGGAGGACAACCCCCGTGGTCCAAATACGCGCGTTATCGCCCGTGCCCAACGCCGATTCGAACACCGACGCCGAGAACAGGACGGCCGCGGTGGCTCATAACGAATCTTCGAGCAGCGCAATCAGGCCGGCGCCGCTGGGCATGCCCGGCCTCTCCAGCGGGCGATCGACAAGCCGGACGTCCCGGCGCCGGACGGCGCGCGTACCTACGCGAGCAACCAGCGCAGCACTGGACGCTGTGGTAAGCCGGTCCGATATCGGCCACCGCATTATCGCAATGAAAGGCTACCTGACGGAACTGTACACCGAGCATTTCGCGATGCGCGAATTGCAGAACTCGCGCGACGCGCCATATCTCGACTTGCTCGTCGCGATGGAAAACGAGCGCGATCCCAAGCTGGACCTGAGCGTGCATAGCATCGACTACAACGGCCTCCTCGCAGGACGTCCCGCCGCGCTCGGCGATCTTGCCACCCGCGCGGTGGCCGGCATGGAGACGGGCCATAGCTGGCGCGCCATCATCAGCATGGACGGACACGAAGTCGCAGCTTCGGTGCGTCATGATCCACAACGGCCGATGCATCTATCGATGGTCGTCGTGGACAGCACGGGCAAGCACTTTCGTTCACGCGACTGGCGGCTGCTCGCTTCTTCGCTCGCTGCTCGACTGAACGATGCGCTGGCGCGCGCCGGCAGGCCACGTGAAGATACGCCCCGTCACGCGCAGGTCGCGATCCACTGCCTGAATACCGGAACGCAGAGGACGAACGAAGGCGGAGCCATTTTCGCCATCGCCGCCGCGCGGGAAATGCCGGGCGAACCCGACATCGCGAGCTTGCACGAACACGTGCTCGCGCGAGCGGCGTCGCAGCAGGAGCCGATCACCCCGCTGGTGATTTACGATAACAGCCTGCTCGGACCGCGCTTCTTCAAACACATGACGCTGAAGTCCAGCATGCAGGATCTGTTGACAGTGCGTCCGGAGTTTGCCGCGCAGCCTGTGAACAAAAGAGGCGAGACCCTGCCCGCACGGCAAAAGGATCGTCTCGGGGAACACAGGCCGCTGTATGGGCTTAAGTACGAGTACAGCGACTCGTATGAAACGAAGCGTATCCGGATGTATGAGCGTGCCATCGCTCGCCTCGAAACCGTGGCTGCCCCTCAATTGCGCGCTGCGCGGATAGACGGCATGTCTGCCCACCTGGATGGCCTGCGCAAGGCTTACGATGCAGGAACGGCGCCGCCGGCACCACGGGATGCGGAATTCGTTGACCTGCTCGTTGACGGCCTCAATGCGCTCGATCCGCAACTGCGGCTGACCGTACATAAGATCGACGTTCGGCGGCTCGCTGCAGGTGACAGCGCAGCCTTAGACGGTCTTTGGGGCTCGCTTTCCCACGGCGTACGAAGCGGTGGCGCGTGGCACGCGTCGCTCGATCTGGATGGTCACTACGCCGCGCTTTCTGCGCGTCACGATCCGAAAAATTTCGCGCACGTCTCCCTCGTGATACTCGATGGTGCCGGGTCACCTCTGTCGATCGGAAACGTGCAGAGTCTGTCCATCCTGCTCGGCCAGCGTCTACTCCAGATGCTGGCCGGCACGGACCCCGCGCGTTCCGGCAAGGTCTGGCTGACGCATCTGGACATCTCGGCCCGTCAGCCAGCCGCCCATTCCGCGACATTCGCGCTTCGGGCAATCAGAGAAATGAACGACGTTCCGGGCATCGTTTCCATGCATCGTGAAGCGCTTGCCGAGGCGGGCAGTCGGCCAGACCCGATCGAGGCGAGATTTCGCGACGGTGTCGCACTGCTCGATCCGGACTATCGCGCAACGTCGGACGCGGGTAATACGATGGCCGACGCCGATATGCTCATCGACGACATTGAGATGTACCGCGCTGCCGTGGACCATCATAAGCGCTCGCCTGATTCGAAGCGCCCGGCCGATTGAGTCTGCGCGCCGACGATGCCATGCCGCGCAGGTGCGGGCCGCTACTTTGTATGTTCTTCGGCGTCGGGCTGTACCGTCGACTGCAAAGTGGCCGCACATACGGCATCTGCGAAGCGCTGTAACGACGACAGCGAGCCGCACACGCTGTGGTAAGTCTCGCGGCCGATTTGTGCGTCGAGCAGGACCTGCATACCGGCTCTCTTCGCGATTTCGATAATATCCATCGTCATCCCCTTCTCGTTTGCCAGGTTGGGCTGGAGTGGCGTTCAGGCATTGGCGGCTTCCGCGGCCTGTTCCCCGGCGTCTGACTGGATTCCCCGCGAAGATCGCGCCGTGCGAGGTGCCGACGCGCCTGCCTGTTTATCGTCTGGCTGGCTGATGGACGTGGCGGGGTCCAGTTTGTAGCCGAGCGCGTAAACGGTCTTCAGATTCAGACCGGATGCAGGCGACAGGCGAAGCTTCTTGCGCAGCTTGTAGATGTGCTGCTCAATGGAGCGTGAGGCTACGTTCTCGCATGAACCCCACACGCTGCTGGCGATCTGCGCCCGGCTCAGAAACCTGCCTGGATTCGAAAAGAACAGCCAGGCCATCGTAAATTCGCGCGGCGTCAGGGGCATCTCGACGCCATCAAGAGCAAGCAGGCCGACGTCTCTTCTCAACACGTAGCTGCCTAATTCGATGGTGTCGGACCCGGTCCGATGAGTTGCGCGCTGAAGCGCGACATGTGCGCGCAGACGCACCTGTTCCAGGTCATGGCGGTAGGCGACATCCGTGGCGCCGGCGTTGATCCACCCGAGCATCGCTGCCCAGTTCGCGAACGGCGTAAGGACGATGACCGGCGTGCACACATCCGCGTTGCAGCTGCGCCATGACAGCAACGAATCGAGCAGCAACGAACTGTTCTTTGCATCGATCAACACGAGGTCGTACACGGTGGTGCGCATTGCGCGCATGAGCGGCAGGTCACCGTTGAACGGTTCGACCACAATCGGGTCGCCGGCAAAACACCCGGCCAGATCACGGGTCAATACAGGGTCTTCGGTCACGAGGGCGAATCGCACGTTTTCTCCTGGTCGGCCGGGTCTCGACGAATCGTTCACGCAGGCCGGTTCAATTGTTCCCGGGGACGGCACAGTTAGTGCCGCTCCAGAATCCCCCTTCAGCAGGGGCGCTCATTGATGTTCCCTGGACTTTTCCGTGCGACCAGCCGTTGCCGGCTGCCCCGTCGATCGCGCTTGCCGCGCGATCCTTCACCGCATCGCATCGAGTCTCTGCCTCCGTAAGTGCCACCCGGCGCGATGCCGGATGCATCCCAGCGCAAATTGTCGGACCGCTTGCTGGCGCCCCTCGCCGTATGACATGCACGCGGATATCGCTGATTCCCCGCAGCCACGGTGCATAGCGGCGGCCGTATCGGCATGTCCTGACTGGACGTTCAGTATGTGCTGACAAAAGAAACCGCCCTTCCTGACATCGGATTTTTCGCCCCTGGAGACGCATGTGATGGCCCTCGCATCCCTCGTCGGTCGGCTCGCGTGACGGCCGCGCATCACCTCGAAAAAAGCCTCGACCGATGCGAATTCGCAACGTCACCGGGATGTCCAGCCCCGCGCGGCGCGAGGCTGGATCCAGGGCCTATTGCACCTCAGGCACCTCAGGCACCTCGGGCGCAGTTCCGTATCCACCACCGCCAGGCGTCTGAATCACGAACACATCGCCGGCATTCATCTGGACCTGATGACGCGCACCGAAGGTTTCACGCGACGGCGAAGCGGCTCGTTCGACCCAGTTGACGCCGACCTTGCCGGGCGATCCGCCCGCCATCCCGAACGGCGCAACCCGCCGGCGATTCGAGAGAATGACGGCTGTCATCGGCTCGAGGAAACGGACGCGTCGCTCGGTGCCGTCGCCGCCTTGCCATCGACCGCCCCCGCCGCTGCCCTGGCGCACCCGGAAGTCATCAAGGCGAACCGGGAAACGCCACTCGAGCACTTCCGGGTCGGTCAGCCGTGAGTTCGTCATATGTGTCTGCACCGCGCTGCAGCCTGCGGACGACGCACTCGCTCCGGCGCCCCCGCAGATGGTCTCGTAGTACTGGTATCGCTCGTTGCCGAACGTGAAGTTGTTCATCGTGCCCTGAGCGCCCGCCATGACGCCGAGCGCGCCGTAGAGCGCATCGGTCACGACTTGCGACGTCTCGACGTTACCGGCGACCACCGCCGCCGGATAGCGCGGGTTGAGCATCGAGCCCGCGGGAATACGGATGTCCAAGGGCTTCAGGCAACCGGCGTTCAGCGGAATGTCATCGTCGACCAGCGTGCGGAACACGTACAGCACGGCCGCCTTGCAGATCGCGGACGGCGCGTTGTAATTATTCGGCTGCTGCTCGCTCGTGCCTTCGAAATCGATGACGGCTGAACGCGTCTCGCGGTCGATCGACACGGCGACGACGATCTTCGCGCCGTCGTCGAGTTCGTATTCGAAGCGTCCGTCCTTGAGTACCGACAGCGTTCGTCGCACGACTTCCTCGGCGTTGTCCTGCACGTGCTGCATGTACGCGCGCACCACGTCGAGTCCGAACTGCGCGCACATTCTGTCAAGCTCCTGCGCGCCCTTGGTGCACGCCGCGACCTGCGCCCGCAGGTCAGCCATATTCTGTTCGACGTTGCGAACCGGATAACGGCCCGAGGTGAGCAGCTCGCGCATTTCGCCTTCGAGGAAGCAGCCTTGTGCGACCAGCTGGACGTTATCGAGCAGCACGCCTTCCTGATCGACGTGCGTTGAGTCCGGTGGCATCGAGCCCGGCGAAATCCCGCCTATGTCCGCATGGTGGCCGCGCGCTGCGACGTAAAACGTCGCAGCGGTGTGCTCTTCAACGAAGACCGGCATCACCACCGTCACGTCCGGCAAATGTGTGCCGCCTCCATACGGCGCGTTGAGCAAATAGACGTCGCCTGGCTGCATGGTGCCCGCGCGGCGCTCGATGATGGTCTGCACGCTTTCGCCCATGGAGCCGAGATGGACTGGCATATGCGGAGCATTGGCGATCAGATTGCCGCCGGCGTCGAAAAGCGCGCACGAGAAATCGAGGCGCTCCTTGATGTTGACCGAGTACGACGTGTTCGCAAGCGTCACGCCCATCTGCTCGGCAATCGACATGAACAGGTTGTTGAACACTTCGAGCAATACCGGATCGGATTCGGTGCCGATCGCATGACGGCTCACGAGCGCGGTCGTACGATCGACCACCAGGTGGTTGTGCCTGCTGACCTGAACCTGCCAGCCCGGTTCGATCACGGTCGTTCCGGTCTTTTCGCTGATGATGGCCGGTCCGTCGATACATGCGCCGGGCGCCAGCGAATCGCGATCGAAGACGGGCGTGTCGTGCCATTCACCGCCTGAGAACATACGTGTCGTAGCGAGCGGTTCAGGGTTCGCCGAAGCGCTGTCGGCGAGCGGCCACTGTTCATCTTCGACGTCGTGCGCCTGTCCGATCGCCTCCACTGCGACCGCTTCGATCACAAGCGCCTTGTTCGGCATCAGGAACCCGTAACGTGCACGGTAGAGCCGCTCGAACGTCGCGACAATGGCCGGCGCGTCGTTGCTGAATTCAATTTCGAGCGCGGTGTCGGTGCCGTCGTACTTGATGTGGAGTGTGCGGCGCAGCGTGATGCAGTCCGCCGCAATGGGCTGCTGGGTGACTTCGCTTTCTGCCGCCGCTCCCAGGGACGCAAGTGCTTCCTCGCAGGCGGCGAGCGATGCCGCATCCAGTCGAGTCTCGACGGCCTGCTGACGCAACGCGCGCACATCGGCGAGGCCCATGCCGTATGCCGACAGCACGCCCGCAAGAGGATGGATGAAGACGCGCGTCATGCCGAGCGCATCCGCAACGAGGCACGCATGCTGACCGCCTGCGCCACCGAAGCAGGCGAGCGTGTACTTCGTCACGTCGTAGCCGCGTTGCACCGAGATCTGCTTGATCGCGTTCGCCATGTTCTCGACGGCGATCCTCAGAAACCCTTCGGCGATTTCTGCGGGCGAGCGCGCGACGCCCGTCGCGTCCTCGACCTGCACCGCAAGCGCCACGAACTTACGCTGCACGACTTCCGCGTCCAGCGGCAGATCGCCTTCGGCGCCGAACACATGTGGGAACCAGCGCGGGTTGATCTTGCCTGTCATCACGTTGCAGTCGGTGACGGTCAGCGGGCCACCGCGCCGGTACGACGCCGGCCCAGGATTCGCGCCGGCGCTTTCGGGGCCGACCCGGAAACGCGCGCTGTCGAATGTACAGATCGAGCCTCCGCCAGCGGCGACAGTATGGATTTTCATCATCGGAGCACGGATTCGAACGCCTGCCACTTCCGTGGCGAACTCGCGCTCGTACTCGCCCGCATAGTGCGTCACATCGGTCGACGTGCCGCCCATGTCGAAGCCGATGATCGATTCGAAGCCCGCTAGCTTCGACACCTGCGCCGCACCCACGATGCCACCGGCAGGGCCGGACAGGATCGCGTCCTTGCCCTGGAAGCGGTGAGCATCGGTGAGGCCGCCATTGCTCTGCATGAACTGCAGCGGCACAGCGCCCAGATCGCTTTCGACTTGCCGAACGTAGTGACGCAGGATCGGCGACAGATACGCATCGACAACGGTCGTATCGCCGCGCGAGACCAGCTTCATCAGCGGACTGACTTCGTGGCTCACGGAAATCTGCGTATAACCGATGTCCTGCGCGATCTCCTTGAGCTTGCGCTCATGCGCGGTGTATCGATAACCATGCATCAGCACGATCGCACAGGAGCGGATCCCGCTGTCGTAGGCCTGTCGCAAGGCGACGACAGCCTGCTCGACGTCCAGTTCGCGGACCATTTCGCCGCGGGCGCCGATCCGCTCGTCGATTTCCACCACTCGCTCATACAGCAGTGTCGGCAATTCGATGTTGCGCACGAACAGCTTCGGACGGCTTTGATAGGCGATCCGCAGCGCGTCGGCAAAACCCTTCGTGATCGCGAGCACGGTCGGCGCGCCCTTGCGCTCGAGCAGTGCGTTGGTGGCGACCGTCGTGCCCATCCGCACGCTATCGATCAGATGCGCCGGTACAGGCTCATGCGCCGCGATACCCAGCAATTCCCGAATGCCCTGCACGGCGGAATCGCGATAACGCTCGGGATTCTCGGAAAGCACCTTATGGGTGACGAGCCGTCCATCGGGACGGCGGGCGACGATATCGGTGAACGTGCCTCCGCGGTCGATCCAGAATTGCCAGCGGCGATCGCGGGGTACGGGGTTTTCAGTTTGGTCCATCAGACGAAGCTCCGGTAACAAAGGAAGTTCTCACGACTTGAGTTGCGCGCCGCGCGTTTCCGGCAGCGTCAGCGCGGCCAGAATGACGACACCGTAGGCGGCCGCGGCGAAGATGCCGATCGCGGTGCCCAGCGCCATCTTTTGCGCGACAAAACCGATCAGAAACGGGAAGGTCGCACCGACCGCGCGGCCAAAGTTGTAGCAAAAGCCCTGACCTGAGCCGCGGATCCGCGTGGGGAAGAGTTCGGTCATGAACGCGCCCATCCCGGCGAAGATGCCGGATGCGAAGAATCCCAGCGGGAAGCCGAGCACGAGCAGCATGGCATTGTTCATCGGCATGAGGGTGTACAGCAGAGCGATCGCCATCGAAGCAATCGAGAACGCGATGAAGTTCAGCTTGCGGCCGAAGCGGTCGCTCAGATACGCGCCGCACAGATAACCCGCATACGAGCCGGCGATGATGACCGCGAGATAGCTCCCCGTGCCGACCACGCTCAGGTGCTGTTCGGTCTTCAGGTACGTCGGCAGCCAGGTTGTGATTGCGTAGTAGCCGCCTTGCGTGCCGGTTGCGAGGATCGCAGTGCGAAGTGTCGTTAGCCAGATGCCGGGTCCGAAGATTTCGAAGAACGAGCTCCGGTTGCCGGCTTCCGTCTCGCGCTGCTTCTGCCGCTGATGGACTTCGGGTTCCTCGACGAAACGGCGGATGAAGATCACAAACGGCGCGGGCAGAACACCGAGTGCGAACAACGCGCGCCACGCGATATCGCCGGGCAGGAGCGAGAACACCAGCGTATAGAGACCAGCCGACGCTGCCCAGCCGATGGCCCAGCCCGCTTGCACCATGCCCACCGCCTTGCCGCGGTCGCGCGGCCGGATCACTTCGCCGATCAGCACGGCGCCCGCCGTCCATTCGCCGCCGAAGCCGAAGCCCATCAAACCGCGCGCAATCAGAAGCTGGCTGTAGTTCTGCGCGAACGCACACACCAGCGTGAACAAGGCAAACCATACGATGGTGATTTGCAGCGTCTTGACCCGGCCGATGCGGTCGGACAGGATGCCGGCGACCCAGCCGCCGAGCGCGGAAGTCAGCAGCGTGACTGTGCCGATCAGGCCGGCTTCGCCCTTGCTGAGACTCCACGTGGCGATCAGCGTCGGAATCACGAAGCTAAGGAACTGCGTGTCCATCGCATCGAGTGCATAGCCGGTCTTGCAACTCCAGAATGCCCGCCGCTCGCTGGCATTGGTATGCCGATACCAGCCGAACATACCGCGGCTCGCGGCGTCGACTATTCCGTCGTCGACTGGCGTGCTTGCGTATTGCGCTTCCGTGTTCATGTGTTTCTCCTGAGATGTGGCGAATCCGTGCGTCAGAACACGGCGAGCGATGCGTTGGGGATGTCGGTGACCAGCATGTGGCCAGGCCGATGCGCGATGGCGAACGGCAGCCGCGCGCTTTCGATGGCGCTCTGGGGCGTCACGCCGCAGGCCCAGAAGACCGGCAGTTCGTGTTTGTGGATCGACACCGGATCGCCGAAATCCGGAGCCGACAGATCTTCAATGCCGAGCACTGCAGGATGGCCGATATGCACCGGTGCACCATGCACCGACGGAAACCGGCTCGTGACCTGAACGGCGCGAATCGCATGGGCGCCGCTCATCGGCCGCATGGAGACGACGAGGTGGCCGCCGTACGGACCCGCCGCGTGATTGGGAAGGCGGGTGCGGTACATCGGCACGTTGACGCCTTCATCGATGTGGCGCAGCGGGATGCGTTCGCGCGCGAGCATCTGCTCGAACGAGAACGAGCAGCCGATGGCGAACACGACGAGATCGTCGCGCCATACTTCGCGGATATCGGCGGGCTGCTCGCACAGCACGCCTTCGCGATAGACGTTGTAGCCGGGGACGTCGGTGCGGATATCGAGGTCGCGGCCCAGCATCGGCAGATCGAATTGCCCCGGTTCGCCCACGGCGAGCAGCGGACATGCTTTCGGATTGCGCAGGCAGAAGCGCATGAAATCCTCGGCGTGGGCGCGCGGAAGAATGGCGAGATTGGCCTGCGCGAAGTCGCCGCAATAACCGGCCGTCGGACCGGAAAATTCCTTGCTGCGGACTTGCTGGCGAAAGGTGTGCGGCATGGCTGCGATTCCATTCGTGAGTTCGATGGGGTGCAGGTTAGAACCGAAAAAAAAGCTGTGCCAGCGAGTAATCCGTGCCGCCAGTGTTAGGTTTTTTTTAACGATTTCATGCGGGTTTTTACGTAGCTGGTGCTCGGCTCCGTGTCGCGGGAAAACCTCGGGTACGTCCTGGTAGCAAGCATTGGCGCGCTGTTCAGGCCGATGCGGCGAGGGCGCCGTCACTCGTGCCACGCACCGGATTTCCTTTTGGAAGTACCGCAAGACAAGCAATTCTCCGTGGTGTAACTCGGGCTTTTTGTTAAGGTTCATACTGCTGACCGGGAATGCCGAAGGGATTTGCCGACGGTATGGGTCCCGAAACCGGTCCCGAAACCATTTGATCTAACGAAAGCCGCGAATACCCTGGCCATGAGCACCGATCTATCGATGTCCCTACGTGACGCCTTTGCTTGCACGGGTCCATACGCGAAGCGTCTCGCGAGATGAACACGCGCTTTCTCGAAACGTTTGTGACGCTGGCCCAGCTGGAGAGCTTTCGGGCCACGGCGCGTGTGCTGCACGCGACACCGGCAACGATCTCGTTGCGCATCCGTTCACTGGAAGACGAGTTGAAGACTGAACTCGTCGACCGTTCCACAACAACCTTCCGGCTGACACCGTCTGGCCAGAATCTGCTTGGGCCGGCAAAGAATGTCGTCAATGCTGTGCGCGCTTTGCGGGAGGCGGCGGGTCAGGAAGTGGTGGTTGGCGGGAAGCTTCGGTTGGGCGTGATCGAGACCGTGGTGCATAGCTGGCTCGCGCATTACATCACCCAGTTGAATGCGAGTTTTCCGGGACTCGAAGTAGACCTGACGGTCGATTCGAGTTCAGTGCTGCAACGACGCTTGCTGAGTGGCGATCTGGACATTGCGATACGGGTCGAGGGCATCGATAGTACGAAGATTGTTTCGAGTGCCATCGCAAGTTATCCGGTTCGCTGGATCGCGAAACGGGGCTTGCTGTCCAAGCGTGCCCAAGGGCTCGCGCTGCGGGTCCTGGAGCGCCCGGTTTTGACCTTCGGGCGTGGGACGGCGCCACAAGTGGCCCTCGAGAGCATTGTTCATGCGCTGGCGCAGCAACTCGGGATGCCGGCCGGGCAGACGCGAATCACCTGTTCGCCCTCCGTGGCCGCGATCGTTCAGCTGGTCCGGGACGGATATGGCGTGGCGGCCATTCCCGGCCTGTTTGTCATCGAGGCATTGCAGAGCGGTGAATTCATCGAGTTGCCGCTCAAACCCGTTCCCCCGCCGATCATCGTGTCGATTTGTAAGCCGGTGAACGCGAGTCCGATGATTCATGCTGCGGCGAATGCCGCGCAGCTTGCGTGCTCCGCATATTGCCAGTCGCGACGCAAGGACCTGGTCGAGGCACTTTGATCAATACGGCGATATCCACGGATGCAAATGGCTGACCCGCGCGCCCTCGCCGTGTACCCAATCGAGCGCGTACTGGCTCGTGCCAGTACGCGATTCCTCGACACCGCGCGCACTGTTGCGCACGCCGTGACCGATCGTCCGGCCATGATGGCAGAGCGCGTCGATGCGCCCGCGCGGATAGCCTTGCGCAATGCGCTCGAACGCTTCGCGATCTTGCGCAAGCAGCGCCGACTGAGGCTGCGCGATTTCATGACGCGCGACTTCGGCAATCACGCGCAGCACGCCGGCACGCGAAACGAAGGTGCCCGTGCGCATCACCTTGCTCATCCGCGTGTGCATCTGCTCGGATGTCTGCCCGACGTGTACCTTGATCACGCGTTCCAGCGCGCCGCGCGAGATCACTCGCAATAGCGCCGGTTCGCGCGTGACTTTGTCCCACAGTTCACCGAGACGGTTTTCGATCGGTTCGCTCTGATTGCCGCGAGCAGTACGCTGCCGCATCCGGGTTTTGCCTCCATCACGCAAATCCTTCAGCGTCTGGCGATGAGCCGACAGTTGTTGCCCGATGTCCTCGACTTCGTCGGATACCGTCATGTGACGCGCGCTGAGCTTCGCATAGTGCTCGAACTCTTTCTTATGCTGCTGCGCGTATTGAAGTATTTCGCCTTGCAGACGTCCGATGCGAATTTCCAGCTGGTCGATATCGACACCGCTTGCGCTTGCTCCGACCGTATCCGACTCGCTTGCCTTCGCGCTCGGCACGCCCTCGCGCGTGAGCCTGTTGCGCTCGGCGCTCGCTTCGGCGATCTTGCCCTTGTAATAGGCGTCGAGTTTCGGCGCCACGCGCTGGCCCATCGCTTCGACGTCGTCGATGTTCATGATCCCCGTGAACTGTTTTTCCATCGCCTCGATCATGGCCTGAAACGCGGCGCGATGCTCGGTGAGCTGCGCGAACACGGTGGCGACCTGTTCGGCGGTGTGCGCGATTTCCGGGCCGAGCAGTTTTACGTCGCCGAACATCACGCCGCGCGACTGCCGTTGTACGGCGGCTTGCAGGTTGGCACTGGCGTTCCTGAACACCTGAAGCACCGCGCGCGTTGCGATTTGCGCGGGCGACACGTTGAGCAAGCGGCGAACCGCGTTCATCTGGTCCATCGTTTTGCCCACCCGCCTCCCAACCGTCGACACGCGCAAGCTGCGGCCGAAATCCTCTACCAGCAGGCGCTCGACGGCGGGGTACAACGGCTTGAGCCGAGGGTGCGAGACGAGCGCCATGAACGCCTGCAACGCTTCCTGCGGGTCCGCTCCCGGTCGTGCACCGCTTTGCGCGATGTGATCGAACGCGGCGGCGACGGCCTCCTGAAGCTGGCGCTCGAGATCGGGCGGACGGCGTGACGGCCGGCCCTGCGCGGGCTGCAGGCCACGCAGCCATTCGGTGACCTTGGTCACCAGTTCGGGACTCACATGGTCTATCGACTCGAAGGTGCCGACCGTTCCCAATGCGCGCAGCGTATCGCGGCTCGCGACGACTTCCGCCTCGCGCGCCGCCTTCTTGCGGCTGCTCTTCAACAGATCGACTTGCTGCCCCAACGCGGCGATACGCTGCGAGTGCGCGGCGCGCAATTCGCTGCGACTCGTGCTGGCTTGCGACGCACGAGGCGTGGGGCGTGCGTCGGCGGTGCGAGCTTCATGCAATTGTTCGAGGCGGCTCGATTTTTCTTCCAGCGACGCATTCAGCTTTTCGACAACCGTACGTGCCCGCTCGCACTGTTTGCCGAGCGCGTCGACGGTGCGCTGGGCGATGTCGCCGCGCGCTTCGAGTCGCGCAATGGCTTGCTGCACTTCGGCTTGCGACATGGTCGGGGCATCGGGTCCATCAGGTGCATCGGGCTGCGCGGGCGACTTTAGCGCGAGCAACTGAGCCTCGAGCTCACGGATCTCATCGGCGAACGCGAGTACCGCATCGATGTCGCGTTGCCGCGCTGCAAGCACGGCGGCACGGCCTGCGTGTTCGGGCCGTTGCTGCGCGACGGGCGTCGCCTCGGTCGAAGACGATGACGCGCCTTCGGCCCCCGACGAACGCGACGGCAAGCTGGCAATTAACGGGTTCGCGGCGGCGCGCAACCGACGTCCCGGTTGCGCGGGCGTCTGCGCGCCGGTTCGCGCGGCTTCCTGCTCCAGCACGTCGTGAGGTCGCTGTGGGGATCGAATCGGCAGAACCATATGCATCCTTTGATCGGGCGGCGGTTGACCGATGCTGTCGCGCGAACCCTGAGAAAACCGTAACACGCTGCACGCAAGCGCAATGGCTCGGCGCGTTCAGAAGGGTTGCGATTGTTTGCTTGCGAGCGATGTGCTGTGTCGCTCTCCAGGATCACGCGACGCATGAGTCTATGACGAGCCGATTGTGTTCGACGGCGATCCGCGAGCAAAGAGATGCGCCGAATATGCGGCGACGGGGGCGAAATGATCCAGGTCCTGTAGAACGACGTTCGATGTGCGGCACGCCGTCGTGCAGATGGCTGCCGCATCGGGGCTTCGCACCTTGTCGCAGTGCTGCCGGCCTCGCCGCGCAAAACGATGGTGATCGGCAGATTGGCGCCGACGCTTCGGTAAGCGGGAAACAACTTCGCTGTCCCGCGCCGCGCGGCTCGCATCTTCGTGTACGGTATGCGCCACCCGATCGAAGCTGAAGAAGTCACCATGTCGAAAATATCGGCGCAAAGCGGTGTTCAGGCGCTTGCTGAGCTCGCATTGTCAACAAGCGGCGACACAACCGGCGACGCAAACATCGCACGAGTCCCGGCACATCCCAAGGCGAAGTTCGGTCGTGGCTTGGGAGAATTGAAGTCCACAACCGCGCACTGCAAGCAACTTTCGATGGACCGCCCGAAGCTTATGCGCACGCCGCTAACGCGCGAGCGGCTGCATCGCCTGCGTTACGAACTCGGCAAGATCAGCCCGTCGCCGTCGACTATCGAAGAGGCGCGCGCCGAAATCATCAAGGCCATGGCGCGCGCGAATCTCGGCGGCTGGCGCGTACCGGAGCTCACCGACGACTCGGCGATTCACCATGTGGACGGCTCGGTGCGAATCAGCCTCATCGCGCATGTGATCGTTTTCAATCGCAGCGGTGCATTTCAGATTGTCGACACGCATCCGCCCGGCATGCTGTACTTCGAAATGTGTGGACGTGACGGCGCGGCTTTCGTGCCGCCTTGCGGTATGCACGCGCAAGCCAGCCGAAATGTAAGGTAACTGCCAGGCGAAACCCGCGGACGCGCGAGTTTCCCGCATCCGCGGCGCGCGTGACCGCGCGCAGTGCCGGATCAATTATTTTTGCGTCGCTCGCAACTTTTCGCGCCGGCGGCGACACTCACGGTCATCCACACAATCTGGCGGATTGCGAGCACAGCGACATGTCACCGAAACCGATCGTCTCAAGCAACGTCTGTCTTGCCGCGCGCAGCGTCGACGCGGAAGATGCCGCGTTGCTGCAGCGCATCGCGGCGGCGGACAAGTCTGCGCTGGCCGCGCTCTATCGCGAGTATCACCGGCGGCTGGTCCGCTTTCTCGGCCGCTTCACGCGGCGCGATGACGTGATCGAGGAAGTCATCAACGACACCTTCATGATCGTCTGGCAAAAGGCAGGCGAATTTCGCGGCCAGTCGCGCGTGTCGACGTGGCTCATGGGCATTGCATACCGCGTCACGTTGAAGGCGCTGCGCCAGGGCGGCTTGCCGGCCGAACAGCAGCATGACTTCGACGGGCTGTCCACGGAGCCGTTCGCCGAACAGGAAATGACCGACTGGGTGACCAAGGGGCTGATCAGGCTCGCCCCGGAGCAGCGTATCGTGATGGAGCTGGCCTACGTGATGGGCCATTCGCTCGAAGAGATTGCGGAGATAACCGAAAGCCCTGTCAGTACCGTGAAGGCCAGGATGTTTCATGCGCGGGTCAAGCTGCGCAATCTGCTGCCGGCGCTCGCCGGCATTGATGGGAGCGTTCGATGAGCAATACAGCCGAGAGCGAACTCGCTCATCTGCACGTATGGGAACTGTTGCCATGGATCGTCAACGGCCGGGCGTCCGACACCGAACGCAAGCTGGTCGACGCGCACGTGCGCGATTGCGAACGATGCCAGGCGGAACTCGCGTCGCAGCGCAAGCTGTGCGCGGCGATGGCCGCGCGCGAGGACGCCGGTCCTGACGTCGAGCGCGGTCTAGATCATCTGTGGGAGCGTTTCGACGAAGAGGCGCAGCCGGCCGTTCGCACCGGCACGTCGGCGGCCAGGCGCAGCCGCATGACGGCGATCGCGGCCGGTCTCGCGGCCATCGTGCTGCTGGAGACGGGCGCGCTCGCGACGCTCGGCTTCGGCCGCGGCGCCGATAGCGCGCCGGCGAACTATCGTACGCTGTCCCAGACCGATGCCGCTGCCGCCCGCGCGACCATCCGGCTCGTCGCCGATCCGGCGATGCCGGTTGGCCGGCTGCAGGCGCTGCTCGTGCCGCTGCATCTCCAGATCGTGGGCGGGCCGAGCGAAAACGGCGTCTATTCGCTCGCGCCGGTGGCCGCGCCCGGCGACGTGGCGAAGCAGCTCGCGGTCTTGCGCGCCGCGCCCGGCGTGCGCTTCGCAGAGCCGGTCGGCGAGGGTGCCCGCGGTCCCTAACAATTCCTTGTCGGTTTTTTTGCGTTCGGGTTTATCGGTTAAGATCGGCACAGCCTTGCCGTGCGCAGTTGCGCGCCCAAGGCTTGCCGGATGGCTTGAATAACGCCATTGCTTTTCCATCCCACCCGGGTTCCTGAACGACAAGATGGCGCCGAGGTTTCGTTCGATCGCGCTTTGCGCCGGCGTGGCGCGCCCGCCAGCCCGTCCAATCCGATGGTGTGCATCGCTCGCGCTGCTTGCCGCACTGCTTATCGTTTCATCGCTGCCGCGTCTCGCCTTGGCGGCGAGCGAAGACTGGCAGTTCGAAGCTGGTATCGCCACCGACAAGGTCACGCGCGGCATGGACATCAGCTACCGGCAGCCGTCGGTGGACGTCGCTGCGAACTGGTATCCCGGCAACGGCTTCTTTGCGGGCGCGTCCGCATCCTCCATCAGATGGGGCGACCCGCCGACCACGGGCGCGGAATTCGTCGTCAACGCGGGTTACGGCTGGCGCCTCGCCAACGACTGGAGCGCGCAGGCCATGCTGTCGCACTACCAGTTCACCCGCGTGCCGTCCGCGTCGGGCTTCAATTACGACGAACTCGCGTTGACGGTGGGCTGGCGCGACTCGGTGTTCGCGTCGGTCGCGCTGTCGCCGAATACGGGCTTTGGCCCGTCGCCGAGTTCACGGGCGATCTCCTACGATCTGGTCGGCCGCCTGCCGCTCATCCACGGCTGGACTGCAACGGCGGGCATCGGCTATTACGATCTGCATACGGTGCTCGGCTTCGGCTATGTGTACGGCAATCTCGGGCTGACCTGGCAGTTCCGGTCGTGGCAATTCGATCTGTCCTATATCGCGACGAACAACGAAGCCAAGACGATGCTCGGCCCGGGCGCCTCCAACCGGTGGATTGCCGATGCGATCTGGCATTTCTGAGTTGCACTGTAACTTTTTGCGCGGTGACGCGCACCTACGGCAGTCCACATCTTTGAATCAGATCACCATGAAGCTCGCGCAGCGCCGCCATTTCCATGAGCTCGCCGGGTCTGCTCCGGCGGGACGCCGCAACATTGGCGGAGAGGCGCGCGCGGTCGGCGCGGGCCGGGTTGTGCGCTGGCTTGTGCATGGGCTCGTGATGTGCGCGGCGCTGACAATGTCCGGATGCGCGCTCGTTCCCGCCACGCCCGATCCGGCCGTCGCCACGCAGCAGATGAAAGCCCGCCCCGAGCGGATGATCGTGCTGGCGGTCGCGAATCCGCCGGAAACGCTTATGTTGCGCGCGGGCACGACGGCAGGCGGCTACGGCGCAGCGGGCGGCTATTCGCCGGGCGGCAGTGCCCGTGCTCAGGTCGCAGCGCTCGCAGCGCAATATGGCTTGAGGGAGGTGTCGGCGTGGCCGATTCCGTCGTTGAAAGTGCATTGCGCGATGCTCGAAATCGCCGGCGACGCGCGGCGCGACGAGGTGCTTGCGCGGCTCTCCGCCGATCCCCGCGTGCGTCTCGCGCAGCCGTTGCAGACCTTCGAGTTGCTCGGCGATGCGCCGCACAGCAGCGACTACGCCGACTTGCAGCAGGGCTTTCGCGAGATCGGCGCGGGCGCCGCGCAAAAGGTCGCGCGAGGCGATTCGGTGCGCGTGGCGGTGATCGATACGGGCATCGACACGACCCATCCTGATCTGCATGGCCGCATTGTCGCGACCCGCAATTTCGTCGACGATGACTGGACGCAATTCAATCGCGATCTGCACGGCACGGCGGTCGCGGGCGTGATTGCAGCCGATCGCGCGGACGCGGCCGACGGCAAGCCAGGCGGCATCGAAGGCGTGGCGCCGCATGCGAAGCTGATCGCGGTCAAGGCTTGCTGGCAGCGCGACAGTCACAGCGGACCTTCGGTCTGCAACTCGTTCACGCTGGCCGAGGCGATCCAGGCGGCGCTCGAAGCGCATGCGCAGATCATCAACCTGAGTCTTGGCGGGCCCGCCGATCCGTTGTTGAGGGAACTGATCGAGCTGTCGGTAAAAAAAGGCGTGATCGTGGTCGGTGCGGTGCTGCCGGACGGCGACCTCAAGGCGTTTCCGGTCGGCGTGCCGGGCGTGATCGCCGTCGATTCGGCTCGCCCGGCGGCCAGCGCGCCAGCCGATGCTGGCCCGAACGTGCTGTACGCGCCGGGGCGCGACGTCCTCACGCTCACGCCGGGCGGGCACTACGACTTCGTTTCGGGTTCGTCGTTCGCGGCAGCGAATGTGACGGGTTCCGTCGCATTGCTGCTCGGATTGCAGCCGAATCTCGACGCGCATTCGATCCAGGCGCTGCTCGACCAGACAAGCGGCCCGAGCCGGCAGCATGGTCGCGTGATCAATGCGTGCCGCGCAATTGCCGCGCTTCATCGCCCGTGCGTTGACGTGGCGTTCTGACCGGCGCCGCTTGCTGCGCCGCTGTTCGCTGCCGGACGAAGCGGTTCGCCCGGTCGGCCAGGCCGCGCGCCAGTTGCGGCGCATGCTGTTGCCAGTCAAGCCAGCGGCCTTCTGTCCGATTCGACGCAGAGACAGGTGACGGCTCATCCTTGTGCGCCGAATGTTCCCGTGGAGCCATATCATGCGTACACAGCGCACAGCCAGTACTCTCCCAACCGATCTCGCCGATCCCCACGCGCCTCGGCCGGCCGGCGGCAATGTCAGCCGGTCACGGGCGAAGTCGCGCTTCTCCGGTTCGGCCAGCGCGATCCTGTCGCAGCTGAGGTCGATCGGCGGCGGCTCACGTTCTGCGACGCGCTCGCTCCGGGCGACGTCGGCTGCGAACCGCGCGCCCGCGGCGGTGACGGTCACAGCGAAGGGGGATCCTCTCGGGGACACCGTCCAGTGGATCAATCATCAGCGTCGGCAAGTCGATGCTCCGCGCGCCGGCGCGAATGGCGGCGTGACGAAACTGACTCGCGAGCAGGCCGCGGCATTGAACAAGGTCGTGCCGAAGCGGGTCGCTCCCGCGCCGCCGACGGGCGCGAGTGGCGAAACCGCCAAAGCGCAGACGAGCAAGACGGGGCCTTCTCCCACCAACCCGGTGATCGAGTCTGACGACGATCTGTTCGAACTGCCTCTGCCGGCCGCAGGGCGCGCGCCGCATAAGACGTTGCAGCAGCTGTTCGATGAAGAGCGCACCTTTAGGAACGACCCGGAGCTACCCGCTCAGACCCAGCCTCAAAGCACCGCGGCCGCTCCCGCGGATGACGACGATCTCATCGAAGTGGATCTGCACAGCGGTCGCGTCAATGCTGGCGCCGACGCATCGGGGCCAGCCGGCGCAGCGGCTCCAACCGGGCTGAAAAGCGCACTGCGCAAACCGGACCCGGCCCGCCGCGAGGCCAAGCCGCGCGTGAGCTGGCATCCGGATGTCCGGGACACGAAACTCGCATCGGCGGAAGAAAAGGGCGGCCCACGGCAACGCACGACCGACCCGGAGCTCCTCGAGATCCAGGCGAACACCAGAAAGAACGAGGTGCTTCAGGAGTTTGGCAGGTTGCCCGTCGACGAAGAATGCGATGAAGGCAATCAAGGCGTGAGTGCCGCGCCGACGCTCGATCGGTCGCCGGCACGCCGTGAGCAGCCAGACGAAAGCGCACCGTCCGCGTCACCAGTCGCGACGGCTGTGACAGCAACGGCGCCTGCTGGCCGCGCGCGTCGCGGCGGTATCACGGGCATGCTCGGCCGCATGGTCCAACTGCCGCGAAAATTGTGGCGTTGAGTGACGAGGTCTCGCTGCAACGTTGCGGGCAGACGCGCACTTCAGCGCTCCATGCCACGCTCGACGAGCGGCCGCGACGACGCATCACAGGTCAACGCGCGCCTGCATACCGCTCGCGCACTTTAAAACGCACTTTTTTTAAACACACTTCACCTGCCCGAGTATTTCCAACGTCTCGCGCAGCTTGCCGCGCGCTCGATGCATGCGCGCCTTGACCGTCGTGACCGGGCAGCCGGTGATCTCCGCGATCTCTCCGACCGAATGTCCGAGCACATACGCGAGCGCCATCACGAGACGTTGCTCGACGGGCAACAGATCGAGCGCCTTCGACAGCAGGTCGGACAGTTCATGGTCATGCCAGTACTGAACCATCGTATCGGCATGGTCGATGTCCAGTGGCTCGAATTCCGAACGGCGCTGGTCGCGCAACGCGCGCAGTGCCGAGCGATACGCAATGCCGATGATCCACGTCGAGACGCTGGCCTCGCCCCGGAAGTCGCCGGCCCGCTTCCAGACGACCATGAAGGTGTCGTTGATGATTTCATCGATCACCTCGCTCTTCCACGTGAGCCGGGTCAGGAAACGCGCGAGACGCCGATGGTAGAGCCGGTACAGGCGGGCCAAAGCCGAGGCGTCGCCCGCCGCCACGCGCTCGAGCAAGGGCCGGTCGTGATCGACGGCAGCAAAGCCCTCACGCGCGACGAGATTGGCGGACACGTGGCACGTGACTTCGCCGATTTCATGGCGCGCGGTTTCGTGCCCGCGCAAGTCGCCGATGTCGTGCATCGCGCCGACAATGCCGGTGATGCGTCCGTCTTCGCCATAGACGACGCCCTTGTAAAAGCGAACCATCCGCACGATGCCCGCTCCGTTGCGCACGCCGGCGGCGTACGTCTGCACGCCGCCGTCGGCTATGAGATCGAGGTCGGCCTTGTGATAGGTGAGCGCGAGATCGGAGGGCGAGACGTCATAGACGGTCTTGCCGAGAATGCCGGCTCGCTCGATACCGAGAAAGCGTTCGAAGACCTGGTTGCATCCCGTGTACAGGCCATTCGCGTCCTTGAAGAAAACCGGCGACACCATGCCGTCCGTGTGACTTTGCAGCGTGGAGAAATCGGTGACGCCGTCGCGCGCGAACGAGAGCAGCCTCGTCTGCGCGCGTGCGCGTTCGACGATGGCTTCCGGGCTCAGCAGATCTTCGTTGCTTACCGCATCGTTGGCGCCGCGCGAGATGAGCGAAACGACGCACTCGGCTGACAGCTCGCGCAGCACTGGGATCAGATAGTGTTCATCGCCGTTTTCGATCCGCAGTTTCTCTATCTCGGCGTTAGCGTCGGTATCCGCACAGTCGATAAAGACGACCGCCGGCGACGGGTCTTCGATCAGATGCGGCAGCCGCAGCGCCTGCGCGCCGTGGCGCCTGATTGCCGCGGGCGTCGGACGATCCGATGAACTCGACCAGAAAATGCGCGTCTCGTCGACAAGATGTGCCACCATTCGCTTTCCTCACAGTCTTCCTCATTGACTTTGCACACCGAACGAAAGAACGGCGGCGTCAGCTCACGCGGGCAAGCGAGGCACTGATCCGAAAAGCCGTGCGGCTGACGGAAGTTGCGCGGTCTGCGCCGCAAGCCGGTTTGCCCAAGTATGAGCATACCTGCTTGGAGACACAGAAATTATTGAATCGTGTGGCTGATGCGAGCAACGACTGCATCTTGTCCCATGTATCGGGAGTCATGTGGCGCCGCGATGAATGATTCGCTTAACTGCGTCCAAATCGTTGGTAAACAGGTGCTTCATCGCGTAAGCCGAGCGCTTCATCGCGTATTCATTTTTTGGCCACGCGTGCCGGATTCGATGACGGCCGCGGCAGTTCACGCCATTGCCTGACAATGGCCGCGATATGCCGCGCGTAAAGATCGCGCTCGGCAGGCGTCTCCGAGTGATAGGTGCCGACCGCGGCCCATGTGTTGCCGTACTTTTCCATCTTTCCCCGCAGATGCCAGGCGGCGATATACACGTTCTTGCACGGCTCCATCAGCGCATCGCGATCGATGTGATAGCGCGCCAGTTCGCGCAGATGAATCGAGTTGATCTGCATGACGCCATAGTCGAGCGATCCGTTTGCATTGAGATGTGTCGCGTTGGGCCGATTGTGCGATTCCTGCCACGCGATGGCCCGCAGCACCATCGGATTGACGTGCTGGTATGCGGCGGCGTCGTCGAAGCAATCGGCCCGCGCGGATTGCGTCATGAGCACGATCGCCACGCTGACGGCGAGGGCGAGCGGCGAACAATGAATGGCGCGCTGCATGACGAACTCCTTCGAATGCTGCTGAACGGCGCGATTGTGAGCGTCGCGCGCAGGAACGCCGGCGCGAGGCCCCGAAAGAATGAAGGCGCGAACGAAGCCTGTCGTGCGATGGCACGGGGCTTTGTGCATGGTTCGCGCATGGGCTCAACTTTTCGCCGCGCTGCGGCGGGCGCGACCGCGAGCAACTGTTCAATACGTCCTCAAGTGATGCGGGGCGCATCGTGCCACGAGGATGCGGCTGTCCGGTGACCCGCCTGTCGCGCACAGGAGGCGCTATGAAGACCCGTTCAGCAATTGAGGCACGCTCGATGTCCGATCTCGGCTCGACGCCCGAGACCTCGACACGCGGCAACGATGCAAGCCGTCGCGCCCGCGTTCGTTCAACAGACTCCGCATTACTCACGCTCGGCGCGCGCTCATCATCGCGTTCGCCGGCCGCGGCCGGCGAAGGACGTGCGTCGCGAGCCTCGGTCGAGCAACTGCAACGCTGGGGCGCGGGCGGGGAAATCGAGGAAGTGGCGCCGCGCACGACGCTTGGCGAGCTGATGCACCGGGAACGCCCAACGCCGACGACGTCGTCGTATATGACGCGTTTGCAACAGCGTGGCGCGACGCACGAGCGTTCATCAAGCGGCAGCATGATCGACATGCGTTCGCCATCGCGTGAATCGCGCTCGACGCAAACGCAAGGTCGCACAGATGCAGAGGTGTCCTTGCAGCCGCAGACACAGGCGCACACGGCGGCCTACACGGCGGATTGCGGCGCGACCGCAGAATTCGCGCAGGCGCCGCAATCCGCGAGCGGGACATCTGCCTCCGATGTGCGCACAGCGAAGCCGCGCCCCATTCGCGCGTTGCCCTCGGGGCCGAAGATCGACGGCATGGACAATGTCCTGATGTCGGCCTACACCCTCGGCGACGAGCAGCTCTCGTCCATCACCGAAGCGCTCGGACTGGGGCCCGCGCACCCGGATGAATATGTGCGCAACATGCAGACAGCCGCGCTTGCGCGCATCCTGCGCAGCGCGGTCTATCAGGGGCCGCCCACGCCCAACGCCGGTTCGGTCGCGCGGCTTCAGTTTGGCCTCGGCTTGCCGCCCGAACGCCTGCACCAACTCATTGCGGCCGCGGAACAGGCCGGCTGCTTCATGACCGAGCGCCAACAACAAGGCAAGAACGGCGAGACGCAGCATCTGTTGCAGCTGCACTTCAGTCCATCCGTCGACTATGGCGCCGAGCGCCTCGCATCGCAACCGGATTCGGTGAACTACAAGGCCGTCAAGGCGCTCGCCGAGCTCATGGTCGAGGTCACCGCGCCCGAGCATCGCACGGACGGGCAGCGCTTCCCGATCGAATTCGTCGCGGCGAGCGTGATGCAGGGCGGCAGTTCGGAGGTATTCGCCGAGCACTTCGCAAAGCACACGCAGGTGAGCCCGCCGCGTATCAGCTTGTTCCACGAACACTTCAATGAGGCGAACCTCCGTAACGCCTGGCTGTTCACGGCGCTCACTCCCGAACAGAAGGAGAAGCTCGTGCATGCGGCGAACGTCTCGCATCTCCAGTTCGAGGAACGGCGATCGACGGCAGCGGACGGCACGCGCTGCGTGAAGCTTCGGGTTTTCTTCGGCGGAACGGAGAACTGGCGCGACGTGAAGCAGGCGCTCGTCAGCGGGACAGGCGGCGTCGGCAAGGTGTTCGGCGCGGTGCGCGACGCAGCAGAAATCATCGCGAAAAAAGTCGAGCAGGCGCAGCGCGAGGGCTATCGCGTCGAGTTCGAACACATCGCGGGGGCGTCGATGGGCGGGGCCAGCGCGCAACTCTTCACGGCGGCGCTGCAAAGCCGCGTCAAGTTGCAGAAGCACCCGCCCCTCGTCCTACTCGATCCGCAATTGCCCAACAGTGCGCAATTGCGGCATGCAGTAAAGGGCGGCACGCTCGAATACGACTACACGAAGCCGCGGGGCGTCGCAATCACGCTCGACTATCCCGCGAATCCCCGCAAGGGCCTGATGGGGCGCATGAAGGGACTGGGCTTCAAGTCGCCGGGCCTCGTGCGGCTCAAGCTCGCACTGAGCGATTACGACGCCACGAAGCGCCTGCCGAACGGCGAGACCGAGAGGTCGACTCCGCAGACAAGCGGTCCTCCGGGCATGGGCTATCACGCCGATCCCGAGCTGTACCTCGCGGCGATCAACCGTTTCACTCGCCGCGTCGTGTTGAGTTGATACACATCCGCGACCGCCACGCGTCATGCGTGTGTGAACTAACGCGTCTCGCATCCGTAAGCTGATAGTTAGAAAAGCTACACGAATCTTTCATGCGCACGCGCAGGGCAACTTATCGTAAGTACGGTGCCACATCGCGCGGTTCGTCGCTCTTTGCTGAGCGATGACACGCAATAGACAAAAATTGAAAGAACATGCGGTGGCTCGCGCAACGGTGATTGGGCGCCGCACAACAAAATAAATACGCGCTGCGCATCCGTTGTGTCTTTCAGATGCACTAACGGACAGAGAGATCTCACCGGATAACGTCAACGACGATCGCGCAACGAAGCGGGCCTTTCACCGTGCCGTTGCCGCGCTGGACGACAGACGACCAACAACGTAACCCGAGTGAGAGGACCAGAAGCTGTATCGGGGATAGCCGCCGGCATTGCAAGAGGATGCCGGCCAGTAATGGGAAGGTTGTCACATATTTGGATGCGAACCGCCGTGGATAATGACCTGCTCTTTGCAATCGCGACTGACGATCGGATGCTTCGACGCAATCTTGCAGAATCTCTTGCCGGAGATGGCATCGTTGTCGAGTCGTTTTCGTGTGAGCTCGACTTGTTGCGCGCGATGCGTGCGAACCGCTACGACCTGGTGCTGATCGACTCGAAGACCGAGCCGACAGCGACAGGCGCATTGCTGTCATGGCGCAGTTGCAATGCCGACGTCTGCACGCCGCTGATCGTGCTGACGAACCAGTCTAGCTGGACGAGTCTGTTGCGTTGGATCGACAATGGCGCGACCGATGTCGTCAATCGCTACGACATGGAACAGATCCGTTTCCGCGCGCACCTTGCGTTGCAACGAAGCGTCTGCAACACGGTGCCGCACGAGATTCAGATCGGCCGCTACCTGCTGCAAAGGGACACGGGCCGTGCGACGATCGACGGCGTCGAGATTGCGCTGACAGGGCGTGAGTTCGCGATTGCGTGGCTGTTCTTCTCGAACCCCGGCAAGTTCTTCAGCCGCGCACAGATTGCAGCGAGCATCTGGGGCGCCACGGAGCAGATTGCCGCGCGCACGCTGGAGCAGCACATCTACAAGCTGCGCAAGAAGCTGGACCTGTCGCGCACATCGGGGCTGAGTCTGAAGACCGTGTATGCGCTCGGCTACAAGCTCGACGGCGCTCATGCGGCGCAATCGGAGCTCGATGCCAGCGCCGAACCGGGCTTCGCCGCGCTGCAAGGTTGTCTCGGTCGGAGCGGCGCGCGGGAAGCGGACTACCTGCGTGGCGCCGACCGGATGCTGCTCGCTCCGGCGCGCTCGCGAGGACTGCGGCGTGCGGACGAACTCGCGGTCGACGATGCTCGCGATCTATCCGCGCGTTTCGCGATGAGTAACGCGTAACAAGGCGCGTAACAAGGCGCGTAACACACGCAGTTTGCCGGGATGCCTGCCGGGCCCATCGTTGCCCGGCGGGCCGCATGAGTCGGCTGACCTGTCTGATGCATGCGGCCCGATGACAGGGTTCGCGGCGCTCACGCGCTGTCCGGATCTTCCTCCCGTTCTTCCGCGGTACGTTCCTGCTGGTCCTGGAAGATCTGCATCATGACCTGCGAGCTGAACGCCTGGATCGCCGCATCCAGATCGGTCTGGCTGCCGCCCGAGTTGTCGTTCTTGTTCTTGTCCTTGTTCTTCGTGTTGGTCTCGTGAGTCGACGGATGGTTCGCGGTGTTGCCGTTGTTGACGCGTGATGTCATCTGATTCTCCAAATATGGGTTCAGGCGCGGATCCACACATAGTCGCCGCGGGCGAGGTTCTCGAACAGATCGTCGCGTGCAACGAAGATGTTGTCGCGCCAGTAGCGGCCGTGCTCGACATAGTGCTCGATCAACTCCAGCATCCATTGGCCCGTGATCTCGTCGCTCAATGCCACGCGCGCGATCAGCACGATTCCTCCGGTGTCCGTCTCCAGGCCGAGTTGCGCCTGGTCCTGCGCGTAGACGGCGAGGTTCGCTTCCAGCAGCAGCCGGAACACACGCAATGTGCGCCCTGCAGTGACGATGCCGAACTGGAACGTGACGTACAGCGCGTCCTGATCTTCCTCGAAGTGATCGATCGCGGCGTCGAAGCCGTCGATCTCCAGCACGCCGCGTTCGAGAACGGCGTCCGGCGTGGGCAGGTCGCGGAGCGCGCAGATTTCACGGATCAGTTCATCACGTCGTTCGATGCTCATTGCTATGACCGGATCGTTTCACGAGCGTCTGTGTGCAACACGGGTGGTCCACGCTGGCGTTAAAAAAAGAAACCGGTTGGAAACCGCGAACGGCTTCCAACCGGCGCACCATGCGCGGCCGGATGGCGCGCCGGAGCGCTTAGCCGACGATGTCCTTCGCGGCCTTCAGGCCCATCGTCGCAAGCTTCGCGAGCGTGTTGGCCTTGTTGATTTCGTTTTCTTCAGCCATCGCCTGATAGATGTCGGCGATCGAGCTACCAGTTGCGGCTGAACCAGAGACGGGATTCGGCATGTTAAATCTCCTCAAAAAATAGAACAGTGGTACTGCGTTGAAGTGTTCCGCGTCATGCGGAACGCTGGAAAATGTGTGGCCCTTTGCGGGGTTGCACACGGTTCGCCTGCATCGCTGCGCACCTGCTGCGTGCGCAGCGATGCAGGCGGTACTACACGATTGCGCTGCGGCACATCTGCGCTGCGGCGCGAAATCCGTCGACAACGACACGTCCTGCCTGAGCTTCCGTGCTTGCGGTATCCGTTGAATGCGAGGCCACGGTGTTGGCTACCGTGTCGAGTGCGTCCGCCAGTTCCAGCACTTCGCCGTGACGATGGCGCTGCGTCACCGCTTGCGGCAGGTCGGCAAGCACGTCGATCAGTTTGTCGGTCATCGCTTCGTACATGTTCGTCATCCTTAATGAAGGGTAGTGTTGCCGGGCATTTCGGCGACGAAGTTTTTCGTGCCGTCGCTCGATTCCACGTATTTCACGCTGTCGGCCGACAACGCCGAGTCCACGTCGCCTGCCACGCCGAGATCGTCGGTGCGCGCCACGTCGACGTCGATGCCCGCGACGAGCGGCCCAATGTCGCTGCGAAAACGCTCGACCACTTCCTGCACCGTGCCGGGCCTGCGCGCCGTGCCGCTGACCTCGAGACGCCGCGCGCCGACGTAATGCACATGCACGTTCGGCTCGTGCAGCGATTCCGCGAGCGCATCCGCGATCTCGTCGCCGGGCTTCACGTTCCAGGTGAGACGATTGCCGGCGAGCGCCTGAAGCGCGACGCGCGCGGCGCGCGCGTCCGCCGCATTCGGGGCGATGCCCGTCACGACGAAGCCGTCACCCTGCTGCGCCGCCGCGAGATCCGGCTGACGGAGCTGCGCGAGCGCCTGCTGCACGTCGGCGAGCGTGGCTCTCGCTTGCGGCCGGTCCGCTGCCTGCAAGGTCTTCCCTGCCGGCAGAACGACTGCCGCGGCGCCCATCGAGCCGACCAGCAGCGCAGCGATGCCCACGTGGGCCCAAGGCGCGCGATGCCGGCGCTTCATCACGAGAGGCGAGGGCGTGCCGGCGGGAAATACGCCGTCGCTCTCTTCGCCCTCGTACTTGCGGCCTTCGTGATGCGGCGCCAGCATCCGCTCCATCAGTTGCAGGTCGGACGGCCAGGGCACGTCGAGCGGACCGGCGCACAGCACCACGTCGCCAAAGCGTTGCGGCACGAAGTCTTCCATGATGACGGCGGCCGACGGATCGCCGGGCATGCCGATCATCAGGTTGTCCTCAGCATCGATTGCTAGCTGCATGGTGCCTTCGCTCCAGTCGTTGATCAGGATGTCCGCGTCGGCTTGTGCTCCGATCGACATCTTTGTTGTACTCAACTCTATCTGAGCGCCCGCATGGAAGCCGGTGAGTACGCGAATTTCTTTGGACATGAACGAAACCTCTTATCTGTGAGATTGACGGGATGGCGTCCGCCGTCACCATCCGCGTCCGCGGCGGATCAGGGCAGCAAGCGCGGACATGCCCATCGCGCGGCCCGCGCGCGTGCGGCTGCGTCCGAGGTTGAGCAGCGCGATGGGCAACAGCAGATTCATCGATTCCTCCGCGGGCGAGAGCGGGCGCCGCGACACTGCGCGTGCATCCGTCGTGCGCGTGTCGCGGGCGGTTAGCGTGGCCGCGGCCACGAGGCGGTCGCGCACGTCGGCGAGCGTCGGGCGAGACGTCCGTGTATCGTCCGGCATACCAAGGAATTCGCGGACGATCGCGAGCACCTGATAGGTCGAGCTGCCATGCCCGGGTTCGTCGATCGCATGGTCCTGCGAGTTCGCGCGAGATGCCGCCGTTAGTGACGATGCGGCTCGCAGCGTGGGCGCTGTCGGGTTCGCTGCGGGGTTCGCAGCGATTCCGGCGGCGGGCCGCGCTCGTGACGCATGTGTGCGGACAAGCGCCGCTTCGGCTCGCGCTGTCGGCGAAAACGTCGGCCCGTCGGCGCCACGGGTTGCGGCTGCGCGCCAGTGCCTCGACAGCACTGATTCGTCGCGCGCGTCACGTTTCGCGAAACGCATCGGCAGCTCGCGCGCGGGCAGGTTCCGATGATCGCCATGAGCGGAACGGTTGCCGCTCGTTCCCGCGCCGGCGGAATGATCGTCCTGGTCGAAGCCCTGCTGGCTGCCGCGCGAATCGCGCGCATCGACCTTGAACACACCCGTCTGATCTCGCCGCAGATGCTGGTCGAGCATCATCAGCAATTCTTCGCTTTCTGCGGCCGGGTCGTTCGCATCCGGACTCTCCGCGCTTCGGCGTTTCCTCAGTGACGACCGCTTCTGACGCGTGAGCGCATGATGGCGATGGTGCTGCGGTGCGGCCTGCGCGGCCTGCTGCTGCGCAGCGTCGGCCTCGGCCTCGGACGTGAGATCGGGCGGCGTGTAGCCGCCGCCGATGCGTTGAATGCTCATGGGAACATCACCTGCACGAGCGTGCGTGCGAAGTTCTGGATCGCGGCTGCGCCCCAGGGCGCGGCGATCACGATGACGACCGTCACGACGACGAGCTTCACGCTCTGCGAGATGCTGGAGTCCTGCAGCGACGTGACGGCCTGCAGGAACGCAATCAGCAGACCGGTCACCGCGGCCACTGCCACGGGCGGCAAGGACACCATCAGACACAGCGTGAGCGCTTGCGTGGTGAGATGAGTTATCGCGTCGTATTCCACGGCGTCACCTGTATGTGGAGATGAGTCCGTGGATCAGCGTCGACCATCCGTCCATTGAAACGAACAGCAGCAGCTTGAATGGAATCGCGACGTTGGTCGGATTGACCTGCGATAGCCCGAGCGCCATCAGCACGTTGGCGATCACAAGGTCGATCACGATGAAGGCGAGGTACAGCAGGAAGCCCATCTTGAACGCGGCGGTCAGCTCGCTCAGCGTGAAGGCGGGCGCGAGCACGATGAGGTCGTCGGGCTTGAGTTCGGCGGCGCGCTCTGGCGGCCAGATTTCGCGGGCCGAGCGCAGGAAAAAGGCTTTCTCGCGCTCCGACGCATGACGCTTCAGGAACACGCGAAACGGCTCGCGCGCGGCGTCGAGGAGCGGCATCACCTGCATGCCCGAGCCCGCCTCGCTGGAAAGCTGCGCGCGGTGCATCGCTTCCATGCCGACGGGCGCCATGATGAAGCACGACACCATGATCGCCACGCCGTTGAGCACGGAGGTCGGCGGCACCTGTTGCAGGCCGAGCGCGTTGCGCAACAGGCCAAGCACGACCACGATCTTCGTGTACGACGTGACGACCATCGCGGCGAACGGCAGGACGGCTAGCGCGAGCGCGGCGACGAGCAGGGACGCGATTTCAGGTGTGCCGTTCATCGGAGTTCGCAATGTGCTGGATCTGAAGGCCGAGATTGTCCCCGACCGCGACGAGTTCGCCGAGCGCGAGCGTCTGCCCGTGCGCGACGAGGCGGATCTCGGCGTCGGCAAGCGCGAGCGGCAAGGTCAGGATGTAACCCGGCTGCAACGCGGCGATTTGCGCGAGCGTGAGATTGACGGTCACCACCTCGATGTGCACGGGCAGCTCGACATCGCTCAGATCGACGGGGCGACCGGCGGCCGAGGCATCGCCGGAAGACTCCTCAGAAGAGGGTTCGGACAAACTCGCGAGGGAAAGGTCGGGGTCGTGGCTCATCGTCTCTGGAATCGTTTCAAGAATGATGTTGTGTCCGTCGATGCGCGCCTGCGCGTACGCGGCGCGGCCTGACGGCGCGCCCCATAGCAGGGTCGCGTGATCGAGCGGTGCGTCGTGCGCGTAGCGGCTCGCGCGCGGCCAGCCGAGCAGCACATCGCCCACGTGCAGAGATGCCAGCAACGCCGTGCTGCAACGGCGACTGCGCAGCCGGATGCGCGTGGGCACGGCGAGGCCGGCGAGCGCTTCGAGCAGCGCGGTGCCGGGTGCCCGTTTGGGCGCACGTGCGGACGTCAGTTGGCGCTCGAGTGCAACAGCGAGCGTGGCGGGCGCTTCGAGCAGCGTGGCCGTGTGAGCGACGCCCGCATGCTCATACTCGATAGGCAGTACGCCGGCGCCGCGCCCGCTGCCGTGCGGTTCGACATCGAATGAAATGTCGTGCACCGAGGGCTGTGCAACGCCGTGCGCGGACAGTATCCCGAGCGGCCCGGCGAGCCACAGGTTGGCGAGCGCGACGCGGCGCTCCGTATCCGGTTCGAGTGCGATCGCTTGCAGCGCGGCGTGGCGGCTCACGTCGACGTGCACGCATAGCTCGCCTTGTGCGCTGCCGATGTGCAGACGCGCGGCGTGAGCGGCACCCGCGGCGCGGCGCGTCTGCATGCCCGCGGCAGGCGCCGCCGCCAGGCGGACGGCAGACCGGCTGCGCGCATCGAACAGCGCGCGCGACACGCCGGCGAGCGCCGGCGTGTAGTGACGCAGCCGGTCGGCGATGCGAGTGCAGCCTTGGGGCAATGACATGATTCGGAATCCTTCAGAGAATCGTGACTTCCACTGCGATCTGACCGCCAAGACGCGTTTCGAGGCGGGTTTTCAGTTCGTTGCTGTTGTCACAGATTAGCTGCCGGCCGCGCGGGTCACGGCTATCGAAACGAAGCGTTAGAGCCGAGCCCGAAAGGCTCAGATGCAGCGCCGTGCGCGGCAGAATGGAAGGGTCCATTTCGACGGCGATCTCCCACTGGCCCGTGCGCTTAACCGCTGGACTCGTGCAAAAACCAGCGACATGTTCCGCGAGATGCTGGGCGAGAAGATCGCCTTCGGCGGCTTGCGCGCAGCGGCGGATCATCTGGATGCCCAACAGCTCGTCTGGGCTCGCCTCGTGTACGTCGTGCGGGTCTTCCGGTTTTTTTTTGCGCCCGGATGCGCTCGCGGTTTCGCGTGCAATGCCGCTCCCATCCGCCGCCGATGCGCGGCGATTCTTGCGCAGCGCTACGAGCGCGCCAGAGAGCGGATGCAACGGCGGCAGCGGCG
Source organism: Paraburkholderia sp. GW821-FHT02A12 (assembly GCF_059422005.1). Lineage (NCBI taxonomy): Bacteria > Pseudomonadati > Pseudomonadota > Betaproteobacteria > Burkholderiales > Burkholderiaceae > Paraburkholderia > Paraburkholderia sp. GW821-FHT02A12. The sequence goes on from NZ_JBWKWA010000002.1 coordinate 220,697, forward strand.
GCACCGCGGGGAGCGGCAGCGGCTGCGTGTCGCTCGCAGTGGTGGCGTCCGGAAATGCAGTGTCGGTGTGAGCGTCTTTAAAACCGTCGTCGCGCGCTTGCGCGCCCCGATCGCCCCCGTTGTCGTCCGGTGAATCCTGATCAGACGTTTGCTCGCCCGCGCCGCTACCGGCTCGCTGACGTGCGGCGTCGTAGAGTGCGCCGAAACGTTGGGCGTCGAGTTCGGCATCGGCGGAAGTGACGGACGTATCCGCCGCATGCTGCGCTGTGCCTGTGCGTGGCAGCACGGGCGGCGTGATGCGTATCTCGCGCGTGGATCGAATGCGTGTCATCGTGTGCTATTCCATCCGGGCGCCGTCAGAACGCGACGCGGCCGACTGGCTGCAGATCGACGTCTTCGCCCAGCTCCTGGAACGAATACACCGGCAGCCACTTCAGCCTTTGCTCGATCATGCGCCGGAAGTAACGGCGGATGTCCATCGACGTGACGACCGCGAGACGCTCCGGCGGCTGCGTACCGGCCAGCTCTTCGACGGCTTCCAGCAACTGCTCGACTTGCTGCGGTTCCAGCGTGAGGAAGTTGCCGGCCGGCGTCTGCTTGATCGACTGGCGGATGGTCTGTTCGACCTCGACGTCGAGCACGATCGCGGGCAACTGCCCGGTGCCGCCCGTCGCCCAATGCGCGATGTAGCGGCCGAGATCGCCTCGCACGTATTCGGTGAGCAGCAGCAGATCTTTTTCCTTGGCGCCCCAGTTCACGAGGCTCTCGAAGATCGCGCGCAGATTGCGGATCGGCACATGTTCCTCGAGCAGCCGCTTGAGCACTTCCGCGATACGCAGCACTGGCACGACTTTCTGCACTTCGGCGACAAGCCCGGGATACTCCGCTCCAACGCGCTCGAGTATCCATTGCGCTTCCTGCAGACCGAGAAAGAGATGCGCGTGCTGGCGCACGACCTCGCCGACCGCACCGGCGAGCTCCTGTTCGCGGCCGGCCTTCGTGGCCGTTAGTTCGACGGGCGGTTGCGGCACGTCGTGCAGCAGAACCTGATATGAAGCGTTCGGCACTGAGCCGGCGGTCCACACGGCGGTGCGCGGGAACGGCAGCCCAAGTTCATTGACGAGTGCTCTGCGCGCCGAGTCGAACGCGCGATTCAACGCGTCGGTGTCGAGTTGCGCCGCCAGTTGCGGCGCGAGACACACCGAAAGCGGGGCGGCGAAGGCGGGCGGATGCGCGGCGATTGTCGGCGGCTGTCCTTTGTAGCCGTCGGTGCGCAGCGACGACAGTTCGGGACCGGCGTTAGGCTCCTTGCTCTTCATCTGCTTGCGCAGCACGTGGCCGCTCGCGAACAGCGCGGCCGCCAGCAGCACGAAGAGCGCCGACGGAAAGCCGGGCACCAGCGCGAAGCCGCCCAGCAGCGCAGCGGCGCTATAGAGCGCGCGTGAACTGGTCGAGAGCTGGCGCACGATCTCGGTGCCGAGCGAACTCGGCTTGCTATGTTCGTCTGCGACTCGCGTGATCAGGATGCCTGCCGCGACCGAAATCAGCAGCGACGGAATCTGCGAGACCATCGCGTCGCCGATCGACAGCACGGAAAAGCGGTTCGCGGCTTCGCCCGCCGTCATGCCGTGATAGCTCACGCCGATCACGATGCCTGCGAGAATGTTCACGAGCGTGATCACCAGTCCGGCAATCGCGTCGCCTTTGACGAACTTCATCGCGCCATCCATGCCTCCATGCAACTGGCTTTCGATTGCCAGCATGCCGCGGCGGCGCTGCGCATCTTCGGCCGTCATGTTGCCGGCGCGCACGTCCGCGTCGATGCTCATCTGCTTGCCGGGCATCGCGTCGAGCGTGAAGCGCGCGCCGACTTCGGCGACCCGTTCCGAACCCTTCGCGATCACGATGAACTGCACCGTGGCGATGATCAGGAATACCACGAGTCCGACCACGAGGTTGCCGCCCACCACCAGTTCGCCGAAGCTCTCGATGATGTGGCCCGCCTCCGCGTGCAGCAGGATCGACTTGGTGGACGCGATGTTCAGCGACAGACGGAACAGCGTCGTGAAGAGCAGCAGCGACGGAAACGAATACAGCGAGGTCGCGTTCGGTATGTACATCGTGACCATCAGCAGCACCACGCTGATCGTGATGTTCAGGCCGAGCAGCGCGTCGATCAGAAACGGCGGCAGCGGCAGGATCATCAGCGAGATCACGGCCACGATCAGCGATGCGATTGCGACCTCGCCGCCGAATTCGTTGAGGCGGACTGTCTTGAACATGTGCTTCTCCGTGATATCAGTTGACGGCCTCGGCTCCGCCGCGCCGCCCGCCGATGTTTTCGACCCATGCGAGCACCGCGGCGACGGCATCGAACAGCGGTTGTGGAATCGAGTCGTCCAGCGCGACGCGATAGAGCGCCCGCGCGAGCGGGGGATTGCCGATGATTGGAATGCCGCGCCGCGCGGCCTCTTCGCGGATCAGGCGCGCGTCCGCGTCGACGCCCTTCGCGATCACGCGCGGCAGGCCGCATTCCGAGGGCACATAACGCAGCGCGACAGCGTAGTGAGTCGGGTTCACGACGACCACGTTCGCGTTTTTCACCGATCGCTTCGGATCGGACGACGCGAACTCGCGCGCGATCTTGCGGCGCTCATTCTTGATGTGGGGATCGCCTTCGGAGTTCTTGTGCTCGCGCTTGACCTCATCCTTGCTCATCCGGTGATCGCGAATGAAAAGCCAGTGCTGCACGCCATAGTCGGCGGCGCCGATCACCAAATAGAGCGCGCCCGCGATGCCGAACAGCTTGCACAGCGTGCCCCACGCGATGCCGTCGATGCTCTCGAGCGGCTCGTACACGACGCCGATCATCAGGGGCATCAGCAGCACGATCGTCTTCCACAGCACTGCGGAAATCACGATCGCCTTGATCACGGTCTTCGCAAGATCGATCAGCGAGCGCAGCGAGAAGATGCGCTTGAGCCCCGACGCGGGATTGATCGCATCGAACTTCAGTTCGAGCGGCTTTGTCGAGATCTGCAGGCCGACTTGCGCCGCGAGCGCGGCGATGCCCGTGATCGACGCGCCGAGCGCGATCGGCAGCACCAGCGTCAACGCGCACGTGCCGGCCTCGACGACGAGGTCGTGGAGCTGCACGCCGGGAGATTCCATCCGCGCGACGTCGAGGCCGCGGTGCATCAGCAGGCGCAACTGCTCGGCCATGCGCGGTCCCGCAACGGTAAAGCCGATAGACGCCACCAGCAGGATCGCGGCGAACGGCAGGTCCGTGCTTTTCACGGTCTCGCCGTCGCGGCGCGCATCGCGCAGCTTCTTGTCGGTTGGCTCTTCGGTCTTCTCGTCGGACATCGTGAAGTCTTCGTGAAGGGATTGCGGCCGATTGTCGGCGGCATGGGTTGCGGCGATTCGCGTGCGCGGCGAATTGTTGGGTCCGGCGCCGAAGCCGTCCACTAGCCCGAGGCAGCTCACAGGCAGCTCATACGCCAACGAGGCGCCGCCGAACCCTGACTTTCGTTCGGCGCGCTCACGCTTCGCCGCAACGCGCTGCCGCGCCGGGTCGTGCGCGTTACGGTTCACCCCAGCGTCGGCCACCGCGCAGCCGTCCGCCACATCGGCAGACACGCAGGCACAGGCGTTTGATCTCAAGAGGAGTGCCCCATGTCCCTGACGAAATGCAGTAACCGGCTCGTGTCCGCATTGATCGAGGCGCTGATGTTCGGTGCGAAGCACGGCAATATTGAACAGTCGGAGCGGCTGCTGTCCGCGCTCCACGTATTGCGTCCCGACTTCGTCGAGCTGCATGCGTACGACGCATGGCTGATGATCCGCCGACGCGACTTCGCGGAAGCCGTGCGCCTGCTGCGCACGCTCGAGCAGCGCACGTTGCGCGGCTCGTTCGGTCCTTACGTTGCTGCACTGCTCGCGGTCTCGCTGTGCGGACTCGAAGACCCGGCGTGGCGCGTCTACGCGAACGAAGTGGCAACCCGCAATGAAGACCCGGATTCCGTCGAACTCGTGATGACGCTGATGGGCAAGCAGAAGGCCGCGCCCGCGGCGGCGGCCGAGGCGCAGATCGATCGCGGCGCGTTGCAGCAGCTGATGCAGCGTCGCCATCTGCGCGCATAGCCTGGGAGGATCGCGATGAACCCCATGATTCCACCGTTGCCGCCGCTCGAGGCCACGTCCGCCGTCACGCGTGACGAGACCATGAGCCGGCCCGGAGCAGGCGGCGCAACCGGCGCGGGCGCGCTGCCCGAACCCGGCTCGGAACTCGTCGATCTGTTTCGCAGCAAGCTCGATGCAGCGCGTCTTGCGCCGCCGAGCGGCTCGCACTCGCATGGTCCTTCGGCGTTGACGGAAGTCGTCAATCAGGAAGACCACGCGGTCGCGAGCTTGCGTGGCGACGTCGACCGCTTTGCCGGCGAGGCCCCGCTGATGTCGCCTCAGGAGGCCGCGGCCCAGTCCATCAAGGTGCAAATGCAAGTGTCGGAGATGGTCGGCAAGCTGTATGTCGGCGAGGCGGTCGCGCAGGGCACCAAGGGCTCCGTGCAGACGTTGATGAAGAACCAGTAGCCGAGCACGAACGACAGGACGGACCAAGATGGCTTCCTACCTCAAGCTGGCGCGCACGGCCGTGCTGCTGTGTTTCGTCGCGGTGCTGATGACCGGTTGCAGCAAGCAGCTCTTTGCGCAACTGTCCGAGAGCGACGCGAACGACATGCTGGCGGTGCTGCTCGATGCGCGCGTCGACGCAAGCAAGCAAAGCGACGACGGCGGCAAGACCTGGAGCGTGGCAGTGGAGGGCGACCAGTTCGCCCGCGCGATGGACGTGCTGCGCGCACACGGCCTGCCGCATCAGCGCTTCCAGAATCTGGGCGACATGTTCAAGAAGGACGGGCTGATTTCCACGCCGACCGAGGAGCGCGTGCGCTTCATCTATGGCGTGTCGCAGCAACTGTCCGAAGTGCTGTCTCGAATCGACGGAGTGGCGTATGCAAACGTACAGATCGTGCTGCCGAACAACGATCCGCTCGCCGCGACAGTCAAGCCGTCGTCGGCCGCCGTGTTCATCAAGTATTTGCCGGGCACGGACGTATCGACGCTCACGCCGAACCTGAAGAACCTCGTCGTGCATGCGGTCGAGGGCCTGACCTACGACAACGTCAGCGTGACGATGGTGCCGGGCACGGCGGCGCCCGAGCCGCCGGTGCCCGTCGCGCCGCGCGTGCCGCCGGAATGGCTGTGGGCAGGCGGGATCGTTGCAGCGGGACTGCTCGCCGCCGTGCTCGCATGGCTCGTGCGCCGTTTCGGCGCGGGCTCGAAGGGCATCGGCATGCGCTTTCGCAGACGGGCTGACGGAGCCGCTACATGAGCATGGCTCGCGCGGAAGCATTCGAGGCTGATGAGCACGCGCAGGCCCAGGCGCAAGCGGAAGAAAGCACGCTCGCCGGTGCCCGGATACCCGCCGCGTCGCGCCTGCTTCAATGGCTCACCGCCTATGAAGCGCGCATTGCCGAAGCCGCGCCGCGCTCCAGCGAGCAACAGTGCAGGCTTTGGGGCGTGCCGTTCACGAGCGATGCGAGCAACGCGTGGTACGTCGCGCGGGACGTCTGGCTCGGGCCGGCCGTGCCCGTCAGTGCGTTCGCGCCGCGTGCGAACCGGCTTGCGCTGCTCGACCGCGCGTGTTTGCGCCGGGTGCTCGCGGCGCGGGCGATCTATCCGTCGCGTGGGTTGTTGCGCCGGATCGTTTCCGGAGCCAGGCGGCGCACGTTGTGCGACGCATTGGGCGAACACGCTTTGGCCGTGCTCACGCAGCTGGGCGTGAATGTGCCGTCCGTGAGCGCCGCGCTTCCGGCAGATCTCGCCGTCAATGCGCTCGCGCGCGCCGGACGCACGCTGTTCGAACGCGACGGCGCGTGGACGCTCGCGCCCGCGCGGACGTTGATCGCCCTCGCGCTCGACGACGATGCCGGCGACGACGACGCATCCGCATTGCCCGATCCTGACGAGTCAGCGGATTTTCTGCTCGCGTGCGGCACGCTGTTTCCGGAGTTGACATGGTTATTTGGCTAAGAGCGCCGCATGGCGGCATTGGCATCGCTCGCGATGTGTTGCGCGCGCCGGAACTGGCGCAACTGATCGAACTCGATCGCGCCTCCGACCACTTCGAGCGTCGCGCGGATGAATTGCTCGCGACCGCGCGGCGCGAAGCCGACGCGATACGCCAGGCGGCGGCCGAAGAGGGCGAGCGCGTGCTGCAAGCGGCGCAGACGAAATACGACAACGCCGCGCGGCTCGGTTATGAGGCGGGGCGGCACCGTGCGTTGCGCGAAGCACACGAGGCGATGCTGCGCGGCGCGGCTACCGAGCGCGATCTGCTGAGGGCATTGCGCGAGCGCATCGCGGACATCGTGATGCGTACTGTCACGCGAGTGCTCGGGGATGCGGATCGCGACGCGCTGTTCGCGCAGATTGCCGCGGGTCTTTCGCGCAGCCTCGAAGGCACATCGTTCCTGACCGTGCGCGTTGCCGCGTGCGATGTCGAGGACGCGACGCGCGCGTTTCGACGCGTCTGCGAGGTGCACCGCTGGCCGGTCAATCCGGAGGTCGTGAGCGATGCCGCGGCGCAGGCCGGCAGCTGCGTGTGCGAGTGGGATCATGGGCTGATTGAAGCCGGCTTGCCTTCGCAACTGCGCGCAATCGCCTGCGCGATCCGGCGCGTCGCGCGCACGGACAGCGAGAGCGAGGGGGCCGCCGCAACTGCGCACGATCTTGCGACACCGGCGCTGCCCGGTGCTGGCCGCGATGCACAAGTCGAGTTCCTGGACGACGCGCAGGCAGACTTTCCATACGACGCACAAGCCGATCCGCAAGACGACCGGTCTCGCCCCACCGGAGCGCCGCAATGAACGAGGTCACCGCTTTCATCGATGCGCTGAGCGAGGAGCTTCTGATCGCCGACGGCACGGCGCGGCATGGGAAAGTCGTCGAGGCTGTCGGGACTTTGCTGAAGGTCGGCGGACTCGACGCGACGCTGGGCGAGCAGTGCGAACTGCGCGATGCGCGCGGCATGCTGCTGCAACGCGCGGAAGTGGTCGGCTTCACGCGCCAGTTCGCGCTACTTGCGCCGTTTGGCAACGTGGCCGGGCTGTCGCGCGCCACACGCGTTACCGGGCTTGGGCGTCCGCTGTCAGTGCCGGTCGGCGAGGCGCTGCTAGGGCGCGTGCTCGACGGGCTCGGGGAGCCGATCGACGGCGCAGGCCCCGTTCAATGCGACGCGCCGCGGCCCGTGATGGCCGCCGCCCCCGACCCGCTGACGCGGCGCATGGTCGACACGCCGCTGCACACCGGCGTGCGCGTGATCGACGGGCTCATGACGGTCGGCGAAGGCCAGCGCGTCGGCATCTTCGCGCCCGCGGGCGTCGGCAAGAGTACCTTGCTCGGCATGCTCGCGCGCGGCGCGGAGTGCGACGTCAACGTGATCGTGCTGATCGGTGAGCGCGGCCGCGAGGTGCGCGAGTTCATCGAACTGATACTCGGCGAAGACGGCATGGCGCGCAGCGTGGTGGTGTGCGCGACATCCGACCGTTCGTCGATCGAGCGCGCGAAAGCGGCCTATGTGGGTACCGCGATCGCCGAGTACTTCCGCGATTGCGGCCTGCGGGTGCTGCTGATGATGGACTCGCTGACGCGTTTCGCGCGCGCGCAGCGGGAGATCGGTTTGTCGGCGGGCGAGCCGCCCACACGGCGCGGCTTTCCGCCCTCGATTTTCGCCGAGCTGCCGCGTCTGCTCGAGCGTGCCGGCATGGGTGAGCAAGGCTCGATCACCGCGTTCTATACGGTGCTTGCCGAAGACGAAGAGGGCAACGATCCGATCAGCGAGGAAGTGCGCGGCATTCTCGACGGACACCTCGTGCTGTCGCGCGCGATCGCGGCGCGCAACCGTTATCCCGCGATCGACGTGCTGCACAGCCTGAGCCGCGTGATGACGCTGGTCGCGCGGCCCGAGCATTGCGATGGCGCGGCGCGCATGCGCAAGCTCATTGCGAAGTACGACGATGTCGAGCTGCTGCTGCAAATGGGCGAATACCAGCAGGGCGCGGACCCGCTCGCCGATGATGCCGTTGCGCAGCACGACACGATTGACTCCTTCCTCGGCCAGCGTACCGACGAGTTCGCGCAGGGCGACGCCACTCACGCGTTCGTTGCCGGATTCGCCGACTCATGACGGCGCCCGCGATCCCCAAGTGGCGCACCATCGTCGCGGCGAAGGCACGGCGATGCGAGCGCATCGAGGCCGATCTGCTGCGTGAGCGGCAAGCTCTCGCCGAGCGTCAGGCAGCGCTCGACGAAGCCGTGCAGGCGCGCATCGAAGCGCAGACGAAGCAGGCGGTGCACGAGGCCCAAATCGTGTCCTTGCTCGACGGGGCAGCGCGCCTCGCGACGTCCCACTACCTGCTTCACGACGCATGGCGCGGCCCGCTCAAGGAAGCGCTCGACGAGGCGCGCGCGGCGGAGCGCAAACACCGCACCGCCCTCGAGCGTCAGCAAGCGAAGGTGGTCGAACTGCAGGGCGCGCTGTCGCGGGCCGAAGGCTCACTCGATGAATGCCGCCGCAAGCTCGACACGTTGCTGCGTGCCGCGGCCGTGGCCGCCGAACTCGCCGCCGACGAAGAAGCTGCCGAAAACCTGCTGGCCCGCCGCTATGCGAGGTAGCCGATGACACATGACTTTCACACGTGGGCCGAGGCGCTTCTCGGCTGGTTCGAGGCCTATCACAACCTCATCGTCATGATGTTGCTCACAGGCATTCGCATCATGGTGACGTTCATCCTGCTGCCCGCGACGAGCGACACAGTGTTGCCGGGCACCGCGCGCAACGGCGTCGTCTACGTGCTGACGATGTTCGTCGCCGCGGGCCAGGCGCCGCAGGCGTTCGACTCGCTCAATAGCGCAATGCTGCTGATGCTCGCGTGCAAGGAAGCGTTCCTCGGCCTTGCGTTCGGTTATAGCGCGGCACCGGTGTTCTGGATCGCGCAGTCGCTCGGCACCTTGGTCGACGATCTCGCGGGCTTCAACAACGTGCAGATGACTAATCCGCTGCGGGGCGATCAAAGCACGCCGGTGTCGACCTTGCTGCTGCAACTCGTCGTGACGCTGTTCTACGTCGGCGGGGGCATGCTGTTCGTGCTCGCAGCGCTGTTCCAGTCGTTCAAATGGTGGCCGCCGTATGTGCTTTATCCGTCGCTCTCCGATACCGCGCTGACGTTTCTGATCCAGCGTACCGATTCGGTATGGACTGCGCTCGCGAAACTCGGCACGCCCGTGATGCTCGTGCTGGTGCTGGTCGACCTCGGTCTGGGCATCGTCGCGCGTGCCGCGGACCGGCTCGAACCCACTTCGCTCAGCCAGCCGCTGCGCGGCGTGATTGGCGTGCTGATGCTGATCGCGCTCGTCGCGGTATTCGCTTCACAGGTCGTCACCGATGTGCAGCTCGGCGATCTGTCTGCTGCAATGACGAAAGGGATGCTGGCGAATCCGGCGCAATGAATGCAGTGAATATTGTTGTGAAGTGTCATGCCGATTGTTGAGTTTTCGGGAGCGCGATCTCTCTAACATGGTTTCCGTGCCCGGCGATCCGCCGGGACCACAGGTCTTGCAGGGCGGATCGCAAGGTTCGCCACATCGGACACATCCTGAGGTGGAACCATCATGTTCTCAACGATCTATTTTGCTTTGCTGTCGGGCCTCGCACAGAAGAACCGTCTGCCGTCGTATGCGACGGCCATGCTCGACGGCGTCTCGGAACGCGCCTACTGTCTCGTCGACGACGTGCTCGAACGGCCGGCGCACAAGCTGATGGAAGCGGACGATGCGCGTCTCGTCGCCGTGGCGGACGCATCGCTTCTGCTCGGCTATGAGCAGGATGCCGAGGAAATGTACCGCCGCGCGCAGAAGATGAGCGTGGGCGACGATAATCGCCTGCGCATCTTGTCGTGCCGCAATGCAGGCTGGCAACTGATGATGCGCGACCGCTACGGGGCAACGGAAAAATGCTTTGCGCGCATCGTGCACGACGCCGCCGCTTCGCCGGCCGACGTCCTCGAAGCGCTGATCGCGTCGGCGCTTGTGCATCATCAGGTGGGACGTCAGCGCGATGCAGACGACGCGCTGCTGCAAGCCGCGGAACTGGCCGACATGCATGAAGAACCGGGCTGGCGTCTGGTGATCGCGCTGCTCGCACACGAGTTCGACGTGCAGTTGCGCATTCGCACGGCGACCACGTTGAGCGACCACGCGTTCTGGAGTTCCGCGCATCTGGCGCGCGCGCAGAGCGCGGGCGACCGCGCGGAGGTCACGCGCAGGCTCACCGAAACCGACACGCTGATGTCGCCGATGCCGGCACTGCTTGCGCAGCGGCGCGAATATCTGGAACGCCTTGCGATGCTCGCGCGTGGCGAGCGCATTGCCGTCGCGCCGCTCGTCGAACTCGTTTGTCATCCAAAGCATTTTCGTGGCGCGGGTCAGGCGTTTCTGGCGAAGATCGACATCGTGCTCGCGAGTCTTGCTGGCGGACTCGACGACGTAGCCGACACCGTGCTCGCCAAGATCAGCCGAGCCGAAGCTGACACGGGCACGCGCCGCTGCAATTTCGACTACCTGTACTGTGTATCGAAGCTCGCGGTGTGGCGAGGCAATCCGACCGAAGCGCTCAAGCTCTACGCGAACTACGCATCTGAAGCGCTACGTTGTCTGCGTTGCGAGACGCAGGGACCCGGCGCGACGCAATCCGCTGCAAGCCGCGCGCTGCCTGCGGACGATATCTCTGCGCGCCTCACGGTGAAGTACCGCCGCGCGTATCGCTACATCGTCGAGAACCTCGATCGCGCCGACCTGAATACGCGCGAGATTGCCTCGCAGATCGACGTCACCGAGCGTGCGCTGCAACTCGCATTCAAGCGTTCGATCGGCATGTCCCCGCACGCGCTGATCCGCAAGCTGCGCCTCGAAAGCATACGCAACGACCTGCTCAACGATGAGCGCATGCAAGGCTCGATCTTCGATACCGCAAGCCGCTGGGGCCTGAAGAGCCGCTCCGCGCTGGCGAAGGGCTATCGCCGGGAGTTCAACGAGTCGCCGTCCGAAACGATCCAACGTTAAAGGATCCCCATGAATGCAATCGTTTGCGGCCGCCGCGGTGCGGCTTTTCGGGTGCGCACGCTGTGCGCGGCCCTCGTGGCAGCCGGCGCGTTCGCCGCATTGCCGGCCCATGCCGAAGCAGTCGCATGGCAGGGCACGCGCTTCGAATACGTCGCGGATCATAAGGATCTCAAGGACGTGCTGCGCGATTTCGGCGCGAGCCAGCATGTGATGACGTGGATCTCGCCGCATGTCGAGGGCACGGTGACGGGTCGCTTCGACGCCGCGCCGCAGCGCTTTCTCGATCAGATGGCTGGATCGTTCGGCGTACTGTGGTATTTCGACGGGTCGGTACTGCGCATCTATGGAGCGAACGAAGCCCGCAGCGCGACGCTCGGGTTGACTTACGCCAGCACCGAGGACTTGCGGCGCGCGCTCGACCGCTTGCAGATCGACGACCCGCGTTTTCCCGTGCGCTACGACGGCGTGTCACGCACGGCGGTGGTGTCGGGTCCGCCGCGCTTCGTCGAGCTCGTGACCGACGTCGCGCATCTGATCGATCACGATTCGATCCCCGGTGCGAAGGTGGTCGTGCAACGCTTTGCGTTGCACTACGCATGGGCGACCGACCGCAGCATCACGGTCAACGGCCGCAACGTCACCGTGCGCGGTGTCGCGTCGCTGTTGCGCACGCTGTACGGCCAGGGCGTGCCGGCCGCCGGCGGTGCCTCGAGCGATGCACCGCCGGCACGGCGCGACGCCTACCGGGTGCCAAGCGTGCGCGAGATGCAGGACGACGGCATGACGACGGGCGTGACGCGCGCATCCGGCGGACGTCCGCCGCCGTTGCCGACGCTGCCGAGCCTGGGCGCCGGTTCGTCATATGGCGCGACGGGCGACAGCACGGCGCCGCCGCCCTCGGGCGGCATCGTGGACGTGAGCACGGAATCGAACGCGGCCCGCGACGGCGGCGCTTCGCCCGCGGCGGAACGCGCGAGTCAGCACGCCGCGCATGGTGCGCCGACCATCGAAGCGGATTCGCGCAGCAATTCGATCCTCGTGCGCGACCGCGCGGAGAACATGGCCGCGTTCGGCTCGCTGATCGAATCGCTGGACACGCGCCCGGGGATCCTCGAGATCGACGCCAGCATCATCGAGATCACCGACAACGCGTTGCAGGAACTCGGTGTCGACTGGCGGCTGCACTCGGGTCACGTCGATTTCCAGACGGGCAACGGCCAACAGTCGCAGACGAGCAATCCGGGCTCGCTCAATCCGCAGGGCTTCAGCAATCCATTCGACGCAGCGAGCGCGGGCGTCCTCGCCACGCCTGCGGGCGGCGTGCTGACGGCGGTGATCGGCGGAACCGGACGCTATCTGCTCACGCGCATCAGCGCGATGCAGCAGACCGATCAGGCACGCATCACGGCGAGCCCGAAAGTCGAGACGCTCGACAACGTCGAGGCGCTGATGGACAACAAGCAGACGTTCTACGTGCAGGTGGCGGGTTATCAGTCGGCGGATTTGTACAGCGTGTCGGCGGGCGTGTCGCTGCGGGTGCTGCCGTCGATCGTGAGCTCGGCGAGCGGCGAGCAGATCCGCATGGACGTGCATATCGAGGACGGCAAGCTCACGGACCAGCAGGTCGGACAGTTGCCCGTCGTCAGCAACAGCACGATCGACACGCAGGCGCTGATCAACGAGGGCGACAGTCTGCTGATTGCGGGCTATTCGGTGGACCAGGACGACCATACGGAAACGGCCGTGCCCTTGCTGTCGAAGATTCCGCTGATCGGCGGGCTGTTCAAATATCGCAAGCATCAGGGGCAGCGCTTTCAGCGGCTGTTTCTGCTGACGCCGCGCGTGCTGTCGGCGGGCGTGGGTGGCGGGGCGAGTGGTGGCGCTAGTGGTGGCGCCAATGGTGGAATTGGCGGCGGCGGGAACGGCACAGGGACGGTCCCAGACACCGGCATGGGCGATGGCGCGGGCATCGTGCCGCTTCCGCCCGATGCAATGAACGTTTCGCATCAGCCGTCGATGACTCGCGTCGCGCAGTTCGCCGCGTTGCCGGCGCCGCAGCCGACCAGCACGGTCATCGACGGCAAGCCCTGAAACCACGCGGGTATATTTCACATGCCTGCATTCTGCGCGGCCTGTACATCGCGTGCAGGCCGCATGTTCATGAGCCAGACAAAAGTAAAAGCAAGGCAAAGACCAAGACAAAGACAGCAAGGCGAAGAGACGGCTATGCGCCGTCTCTTCTAGTGCTTCAGGCAATCCGCCGTTGACTGTCGGCGAGATAGCTGAGAAGCAGCGAATCGAGCACGCCTGGAGGCGGCCCGGCCTGCTGGTTCTTCTCGTCCTTGTCGTTCTTGTCTTTCGAGCCGTCCTTCTCTTTCGTGCCGTTCGCCTTGTCGGTGTCGCCGGCGGTCTTCTCGCCGGTCTTGCCGTCGCCGTGCTTGTGTCCTTCGGGGCCCGCGTTCTTTGTCGTTTCGGTTTCCACCGAACGCGTTTCATGCGACCCTTCGGCGCCGCCGTGACCGCCGCCGCGGCGTGCGCTGCGCGCGGACCCCATCGACGAAAGCATCATCGCGGCGTCGCCCGCGCTCGTCAAAGTGTCGGCGCCGCTGCCGCTCAACACCTTGTCGGTGCATTTCTGCACGCCCTCGCCGACCCCCATCTCCGCGACCGACTTGACGACTTTGCCGATGCTGCCATGCATTGCGCCTACGATGGCGCTGTCGAGCGCCTGGCTGCCGATATGCGCGGCCGCAAGCGTCGAAGCCGCCACGTTCGCGGCGAGCCCTTCAGGCGTGAGATCGGCGGCGACTTCGAGCGCGTCCTCGCCGACCTTGGCGAGGTCGTTCATCATTGCGCCGAAGTTGCCGTGCGCGAGATCCTTCAGCGCATTGACCGAGCCCGAGACGACGCCCTCGACCGACGACACGAGGTCCTGGGCGGCGGCGTCGATGCCCTTGTTCACGTCTTTCTTGACGGTCTCGATCCCCTTTTCGACGCTGTCCAACGCCTTGTCGAAACCCTTGCCGAGATGCAGGCCCTGTAAGCCTTCGAGCGTCGCTTCGGTGGCCGACGTCGCTGCATCCGACGCGGTCTTGGCGATGTCATCACCCGTCTTCAGCAAGTCCTGCATGGCAAGTTTCATGTTGCCTTGCATCAGCGCTTCTGTCATGGCGAGCGCGTCCTGCAAGACTTTCTTCAGGTCGTTCTCGAGCGTGTGGGCCACCTGCTCGACGCCGTGCACGACGGCTTTCGCCGCCTTCTCGATGTCGTGACCGAGATGCTGGAACGCATGCTTGATCTTCGAAAATATACTCATGTTGTGCTCCTCAGTGCGCGCGGCCGCCGCGAGCCGCGCCGTTCGGCGCAACTCCGGGCGGACCGTGCAGCGATGTTGATGGCGTGCTTCAGGCTTTCGTCGTCTGCTCGCTGGACGCCTTGTTGAGCATCGTCAGCAATTGCGAAAGCAGCTTGAGCAACTCGTTCGTGAGCGTGTTCGGATCGGTAGAACCGTTCGTGTTGTTGTTCGATCCGTCTGTGCTGCTCGGGTTGTCGGCGCCGCTCGTGTTGTTCGTGTTGCTCGGGTCGTTGCCGGTGCCGTTCGAGCCGGCGGTCTGCGAGCCTTGAAGCTGCTGCAAGAGCTGGATGACTTCGGACAGCAGTTCCTGGATTTGCGACGCCTGGCCGCCGCCGTTCGCGCCGCCCTTGTTGTCGCCGCCGCCGGCCTGGTTGCCGCCTTGCGCGCCTTCGATCTGCTGAAGCAGCTGGAGGATGTCGTCGATGAGTTGGCCCGTCTGCTTGTCGAGCCCCTGGCCGCTTTGCGACGATTGCTGCAGCATCTGCAGAATCTGTTGCAGCAGCGAAGCGATCTGGCTTTGCACATCATTCGAACTGCTGGACGGATCAGTGGTGTTGTCCGTCGACGGACCTTGCGTCGAGTCCGGGCTTTGCGCGGAGCCCGGAGCTTGCGTCGAGCCGTCGCCGCCGCCGTTGTTGCCGCCCGCGCCGCCGCTTTGCGAGCTGCCGCTCAGTTTCTGTTCGACGATCGCGAGAATCAGTTCGAGCAGTTTTTCGATGTCGTTGTTGTTGAGCTTGCCGCCACCCTTCAGGTCCGATTCGAGCTGATCGATGTCGGTCTGGATGTTGGCGTTGCTAATGTCGTTGCTGATCTTGGTCATGAATAGCCTCTTAACGTACGCGATGAGATAGGCGCAGCGGCGTCGGGCTCGCTGCGTGTCGATGTCCATCCTGTTGGCCGCGCGACGGCCGCCCAGCGGCGATCGTCCCTTGCTCAAGCGTAAGAGAGCCGCTCGATCGCCCTGTGTCCAGGAACGAAACATCTGGCGTGACGGCGAATGAGATTGGGAGAGCGCGGAACAGTGAGGAAAAGGGCGGAGCAGGAGCGGGGCGAAAAAGCGCAAGCGGGAGGCCGCGAAAAGGCCGCGCACGCGCCGCGCTAGCGCGCGGCGCGTGGTCCTCGATCAGGAGCGATCGGCGCTGTCCGGATTGACCGCGCGCTCGACGCGCAGCACGCTGAGCTGGCGTGGGTGGGACACTTCGGTGACGCGCTGCGCGGTCGCGAGGAAGCTCGGTCCGAGCGCGCGCGATGTGCCGTTGACTTCCAGCGAGTACAGGAAGCGGTTGTCCCAACTGTCGTCCGCTTCGAGCAAGCCGGCGATCTGCGCATTGCGCTTGTCGATCTGCGCGAGTTCGCGCTCGCCCGGCTTCACGCCCGGCGCTACCACCGCGTCGCGCAACTCGCGCAGGATGTTGATCTTGCGCGCCGCGTCGGGCTTGAGCCAGACACGTTCGGCATAGAGCTGGTTGCCGCGCGTCGCGTCCTGCTCGACGCGGGCGAGATATTCATCGATAGGCTCCGGTTGCGCGGCGCCCGCGGGCTGCTTGCTGTAGGTGTCGTCCCACGATGCGCGGCGGCTGTCCACGTACTGCTTGAACTCCTTCATGCTTGTGAAGGTGGTGTCGCGATAGCTGAGCGATGCGTCGATATGGCCGTCTTCCTCGGCGATGCGCCATGTCGAGCCCGTCTCCGACTGAAGCACGGTGGTGCCGAAGCCGACGATCGCGACATTGGGCAGCACGACCGATTTGACGTGGCCCGTCTCGTCGGCGAAATTGCCTTGCGGCGCGAGGCCGGCGACGAGTGTCGCGGATGCACCCGCCTGCAGCGCACTGCTGCTGCCCGCGAACTCGGCTTTCAACGGACCTTTCTCCTGGCGACGCGTGCGCGTGAGCCAGGTCTTCGTGCCGCCCAGTTGCGCCGACGGGCCGATCTTGTAGCCGTCGTGTTCATAACGCACGCCGGCCGACGCGCTGACCGTCGTCGAGAACGATTGCGCCTTCGAGTCCAGCCAGTTCACCGACACGTCCGGATCCTTGTAGAACGAATGAGCGATGGCGTCCCACATCGAACCTGCGTCGTGCGGAAGATCGCGGTTCGGCCCGCTTGCGGTAGCCGCATCGATCACGCCGAGCATCTTCGCTCGCCAGGGGTCGGGCTCGCCCGCCGGCTGCTGGCCGGCGGGCAGCGTGCCGGTCGGCTGAAGCCGCGCGCGCACCATGACGCCTTTCGGCTGCGACATGTCGAAGACGGCCGGCAAGACCTGCACCGAGCCGATCGCCTGGAAGCTCTTGTTGAACAGATTGGCACCAGCTGCCGCGCTCACGCCCGCGTGCGACGACCAGCGACGGTCGCTGCCGATGAACAGCTGCCCGTGATTTGCCGACGAACCGCCGTTGATCATCGCGTGGCGGCCGTGGATGAACTTGACATCGGGGCCGGCAAGCACGAACGGCAGCTTGCTCGCGCCCGGCAGGTTGAGCAGTTCCGCCACTCCCGTGTTCACGCCGAACTGTCCGCCGTCCGCCAGACGCACGTCGTAGGTCATGCGCGGTTCGGTGATGACGCGCCTGAAGTTTTCGAGCACGGTCTGCGGCGTGGAGCGCTCAGACGATGCTTCGCCGTTGCGTTCGAGCGTGGTCAGGGTTTGCAGCGCCGCTTTGAGCCTCGCCGCTTCCGATGGTGCGGGCGCGGTTTCATCGGTTGCACCTTCCGCCGCGGCATGCTGCGTTTCGTCGAGCGGCCCGGTGGCTTCGAACCGTTCGATCCAGCTTTCCAGCGTCGCGGTCGTGAGTCGCGAGCCGGCGCCCGATTTCAGCGCGGCGTACTCCGGGCTGAGCTTGACTTCCGTTTCGCTGACGCCGGCCAGTGCCGCGGCGCGTGCGGCGATCGCGTGCCGCATGCTTTTCGGCACGCTTGTCTTGTCGCGCCAGCCTTTGTGCGCGACGCGCTGATACCAGGCTTCGAGCGTTGCGGCTTGCACCGCGTCGCCGAGGCGCGCTGCAAGCGGGCGCTCGCCGCGCCCCTGCGCGCGCTGCGCGAGCACGCCGCCCAGTTGCCAGATCACGTCGGCCTTGAGCAGATCGTCTTCGGGATGACGTAGGCTTGCGCCGCCCGTGCCCAGCGCGAGCGCGGACATCGGCGACTTGTTGAAGCCGAACGCGCGCCTCAGGTTCGCGAGCATGCCCGGTTGGCTCGCTCGCCGCGCGTAGCGCGACAGCTTGAAGAGCCGATGCTGCGCGTGGGCGAGCGGCGTGCCGGGGCCTTCGTGTGTAAAACCGCAGCGCCACGCGAGATACGCGGACTTCAGATGCCGCTCGGGCTCCACCGAGGGGTCGTCCGCAAGTTGCAGCGCCGCTAACAGTGCTTTGGCCGGCACGCTGACATCGCCCTTCATTCGCTGCGACTGCGGCACGTTCGTGATGCCGGTCGGACGCTGATGTTCGGGCAGCGCGGCTAATGCGAGACGCACGACTTCGTCCATGCTCTGCGGTGGCGTGTGGCCTTCGGGCAGTGCGGCGATCAACGTGTTGGCTGCGCGCAGCGCAAGCTTGGTCGAGTCTTCGCGGATGGCGCGCTTGACCGGGTCCGCGTCGGTGGCGACGTCGCCGCGTAACGCGTGCAGCGTGCCGTAACCCAGCGACGATGTCGCGAGCCGATGTGCCAGCTCGAATGCGCCGCCTTTGACATCGAGCAACGAGGACGCACCGCGCAGATCGTGCAACGCTTCGCGCGCGCGGCCGGCATCGGCGCCGAACGCGTGGTGCATCCGGCGCAGCACGAGTTCCTGACGGGCGGCTGCCTCGATCTGGGTCGCCATGTCGCTGTGCTCGGGCGCGCCGAGATGTTGCCCGAGCTCACTCGCGAGTTCCTGCGGCAAGCGTTTTTGCGCATCGAGGCCGGATGAATTGAAGAGTCGCGCCGCGACCGCCTCCGCCCCGCCTCTGCCGACCACCTGTTCGGCGGGTGCCGTCTTGTCGGCGCCCGCGAGCGTCAGGGCGACGTTGTGCTTGTGCTTCGCGACAGCCGCGGGCGGCGTGGCGTCCTTGGCGGGTTGGTGACGCTGACTCTCCGCCACGCCGATCTTCGCGCGCGCGGTCGTGGGACGCGCGGTCGTGACCGTACCGAGGAGCGAGTTCGAGACCGTCACCGGCCGCGGTGCGAGCGTGCGCTTCAGGTTCGACCAGAAGCCGTCGCGGCGGCGGCTCGTGGCAGGCCGAGTCGGTGGGGCTTGCGTGGCGGCATGGGTCGAGGTGCCGGCGGTGACGTCGCCGGTCGTCACGGGCTCGTGCGTGTGGCCCGAACTGGATACTTTAGGAGGGGGCATGGGCGTTGGGGTGGAGTGGACGATTGCACGCAGGCCGCTGCGGCTTGCGCGGATAGGGAAGTGGCGCGCCAGGGCGGGCCTGCCAGGGTAACGACAGGGTAGCCGGGAGATGCGGCGGCCCGGCTGCCGTTGCAGCGAAACGCCGTGCGCGCTGGCGAACTCATCGGACAGCCGGAGCGTCGCCGGGAAAACCACAGATTTCGCTACGGTCGATAAGATTTCGCCACTTGGCCGCTCATGTCATACGCAGTCCAGATAATCGGCAGCATCGGAGGAGGAAAGGCGATGCGGCTCACTACCATGTTCAGGAATACGGCATCGATGCTGCGCGGAACGACGCGGGCGTCAACGACGGTTGCGCCAGCTGCCAGTCCCGCTGCATCGACGGGAGCGGGCGTGCAGCCATCGCCGCCTGGTCCGCGTGCGGGCGCCAAGGCGAGCTTTGCGGCGACGCGCGAGCGCTTCAAGAGTCTGCTCGGATTCAGCCGTCCGCCCTATGCGACGCGCGACGTGCGAACGGACCGCCGGGCGCTGGTCGAAACCGAATGGCGCATGCCGTTCACTCGCGCCAACAAGTTCGGCCGGCCTTTCCCGGCGCACGACGTGCGGATTGCGGCGCAGACGCCGGCTCGACCCCTCGATCCGCCCGGTGACTGGAGCGAGGCGGGACAGATGAAGCCGGCGGCGGGTTCGAGCGCATCCGCCCAGCGACGCGCGGCGAAGGCGCATCGCATGCTCGCGAAAGCGGTCGGCAAGTTCACCGCGAAGCGCGCTGGCGACTCGCCGAATGAAGCCGCGCCGCGCGCAACCGGACGCCCGCGTACTGCGGCCGAACTCGAGCATTGGCTTGATCATCGCGAAGGGCTGGACAGCTGGGTGCGGGAGCATTTCAGCGCGGCGGGCGGGGGCGTTGTGGCGGCTGCCGATGCGGGGAATAACGCACGCAGCGGGAATGATGCGGATGAGGCCATCGCCGCTAACCCCGATATCGCACCCGCCGATCCAATGGCCACGCTATCCGCCTTGCTCGCGCAAGCGGCGCAGGCCGCAGATGCCGGGCACGACATCGCGGACGAGTCCATGTCGCAGGCCGATCCATCCGCAACAGACAGCACGCTCCGATTCGCACCATCGCTGATGCTCGGCTATGCCGTGCTGTCCGCGCTCGGCTCAAGCGAACCGGCGCGGGCGGCAGCGGCATTGCAGGCATTGCCGGACGTGGTGACCATCGAAGGGATCGTGCAGCGGGCCGCGACGTTCGACGCGAACGCAGTGCGTCCCACGGTCACGACGACAGCAGAGCGGCCACAACCCGATGACCAGGCTGTCCGGGTAACCAACGAGAACGAATCGCCCGCCGACGAAATCACGACCGAACACGTCGACGAAATCACGCACGAAGACGACAGCAACGTCGGCGCGACCGCCACGGCCGATGCCGCGGCTCTCAACCCGGCGCATGAGGACGCCTGGCGCATCGCCCGCGCTCTCGCGAACACGCACTTGGGCTTCGATGTACTGAAGCAGCTCACGGGCGGCGCTGCATCGACCGCCGACAATGCGACCGCGCTCGCGGCGCTGCAAGCGTGGAACACATTGCCCGAGCCGCATGCCGATCTCGGTGCGGCGCTCGCTGCCGCGCACGCCGCTGTCGAAGACCAAGGCAACCTCGCTCCGCGCGTGCTTCGCGCCGTGTCGGGCTCGACGCAGCCGCGCGATGCGGCAGCGCTCTTCGCGTGGCGCCAGGGTTTTCGGAGCGACGCGCCAGGCAGTGCGCTGAAGCAGACGCAAACGCGGCTGCATCGTTTCGTGACACGCGGGATGTTGCGGCTCGACAAGCCCAACTGGTTCTTTCAGCGCATGTTCGGCAAGAAGAAGTCGGCGTTGCGCGGCATGACGCTCGGCACGTCGGCCGCGGCGCTCGCGTCGTACACGAAAGAGGCGGCCCGCTATGCCGACGCGCTGAAAGTGGCTAGCGCGGCTTTGGCCGCATCGCTGCGCAGCCCGCGTCTCGCAACTGGGGCGCCGGACGGTCCCGAGGCGCAGGCGCGCGAAGCCGCGGCCGCGGCGCTCGAGGCGCTCTGCGCGAGGCCCGCGACGCACATCGGCGATCTCGAACTGGACGAAGCCGCCGTGGCTGCGCTCGAAAATCGCGAGCCGGTGGCGAGCGCCGCCCGCCGCGACGACGCGCCCGCGCTGCTCGATGCGGGCGCATTGCGCGAGTGCGCGAAGCGCTTTCACGTGCATCGATGGGAAGCGGTGAAGACCGCGCTCGATCACGTCGACAATGTCGGCAATTCCAAGGCGCTCAAGCCTGAGCGCCTTGGCCGCGAAGAAATCAGAAGCGTGCTGCGCCAGGTGATCACCGACCTCCAGCAATCGACGCAGGTGTCCTTCGCGGACGGCGGGCGCTTCGGCTTCAGCACGCGCGGTCTCTCGCTGTCGGTCAACCGCGGGCCGCATCAGCACTTGCCCGTCGGCGGTGAGCTCACGTTCGCGCATTACCATACCCGCAGGGCCGTCGTGTCCCTCCAGCGCAATAACGTGGGCTTCGATATCTTCATCGGCACCGAACACGGCAAGCGCTCGCAGGCGAGACTCGGGGGACGCCTCGGCTACAGCAAGCATATGAGCTGGCTCGGCGGCTTGCGGCTCGGCGGCTCGCTGCGCCTCACGCCGTTCGATCGCGAGTTGCGCGAGCCACGTGGCGTGATGATTCGCGTCGCGCGCGAGCGTCTCACCGACGAGAATCTCGACTGGGTCGCGATGAAGTACGACGATGCGCGCACCACCGAAACCGTGCTCGACATGGTCGACTTTCTGTTCGAGGAAGCGCGCGAACCGGTGCGGGAAAAGGGCGCCGAAACGCCGTTGTTCGAGCGTCTTGCCGCGTGCATCGGCGACCGCACGGACATCTCGATCGGCTGGCAGGACGGCCGCACGAAGGCAACGCGTCAGGGCATTCAGGCATCGGCGGGCGCGTCGGTGTCCGCGCCCAGTTCGTCGGTGCGCGGCTCCTATGGCCTCGACGGCAATGTGACGGTGGACCTGAACAGCCGCAGCGACACGGCCGTCACCGAAGCGACCGGTTCGATCCGCTACGACCGCCGCGCCGTGACGTCGAGCATGCGGGTCTCCGTGCAGGGGACGGCGGGGGCCAGTCCCGGCTGGCATAAGGGTGAACTGACAGGCGGCCTGCCTGGCGCATCGCCGCTTGGTGTCGGCGGTGTACGGCCGGAGCGGCTCGTTGCCGCGCGCGTGATGCTTCCGGAGCGCGAAGGGCGGCTGCTCAATCGCGGCTGCTACGCGGACCAGCAGTTCGCGTCGTTCAACGCTTTTGCGGCGGCAGTCGAGGGTTCGCGCGAAGAATGGATCGAGATGTACCGGCACACGCACGGTTGCGACTATCCCGAGGCGGCTGCGAAGCTGAAGCACGACCTCGCGATCCTGCAAAGCCATCAGCGCATCAATCACACGTTCCTCGTGCGCCGCCGCCTGAAGCCGGCGCAGGCGCGGCGCGGCGACGTCTATCGCGCGCTCGAACGCATGCATGACACCGCCGCGAAAGCCGCGGGCGGCAGGGGCGTGGACTGGTCGCGTCCGCTCGACGCGATGTTGCGCGAGCGCGCGTCGTGGCTGCCGGAGCGTATTGCCGTCACGGAAGTGTCGGGCCGCGTGCGCAGCACGCCGGGCTTGCGCCTGCCGATCGGCGGTGTTGCCTCGGAAAGCGTGTTGGCGCAGCGCGAGCTGATGCGCTCGAAACCGTGAGGTGTTGCGGATCAGGTATCGATGACGTTGCGCGAATTCTCTCCGGGTTGCGTTGAAGTTGCGCTGAAGTTGTGTTGGCGTTTCGTCGGGTTTCGTTGACGGATGCCGTGTTTCGCTGCGACTGCGAAGGCGCGCGCCGCGTGGCGACTAGCATGCTTTCGCGCGCCACCCTGCAATTCTCACGGAGAAAGATATGACTCGCATCAATTCGACTCATGCGTCGACGACCGATCACACATCGGAGGCCGGTCCGTCCGGCACCAACGAATCCGCTTCACGTTCTGGCGCAAGCTCGCGCAAGCGCGGCGCAACGGCGTTTAGCGGCGCGGGCGCGCCGCAGCCTTCGGCGCCGAAGCGCGCCGCGCCGGGCGGCAGCGGCGAGAACCGGCCGGTGCGCGCCGGCGCGCAGAAGCTGATGCGCGCGCATACCCGCTTCTTCGAGGATGGCAGCGCGTCGGTGCGAGGCTTCGAAGTGCAGTCAGTGCGGCGCGGCACGGCCGACGAATCGCACGCGGTCACGCGCGCTCTGCGTGAGACGCCCGAGCTCGCCGCGATGCTGACGACCACGGTCGACAAACTGGGCGAGAGCGCGTTGCAGGACGCGCACGCGAGCCGCAACGCGACCGGCGACTGGATGTCCGATTCGCATTTCCACCCGACGAACTATGCGCAGCAGGGCATGGTGCCGGAAGAGATGCTGAAGATGATGGACGAGGTCGGCATTCATCGCAGCGTGATGTCGCCGATTCCGACCAACGTGATGCCGTGCGGCGACCACGACGGACACAACCACATTCCGCCCGAGTCGTACTACGTGAAGCAGAAGTACGCCGACATCAAGCCGCACGAGTTGACGGCCGACGTCGAGGAAGAAATCGCAAAGAGCGCGCACCTGATGCTGAACACACAGGTCGATGCCGACACGGCGCTGTTCATGAACATCGCGGAGCTCTCGGACGCCCAACGCGACCGGCTCGATCCGATGGTGACGGGCCTGCATCTCGGCGATCCGTTGAGCCCGCAGACGCTGCTGCTGAAGGTCGCGAACCATCGCGGCATGTTCACCGGCGTGGGCGAAGTGACGATTCACAAGGAACTGGTCGAGCGCCAGTACGAAGGCGTACGGCAGGCCAATCTGACGGACAACGTGCAGGTCTTCAAGAACATCGTCGCGACGGCCGGCGTGATAGGCATGCCGGTGGTTCTGCATTGCGACGTCGATTCGACCGCGAACCAGCGGGCCAACGGCAAGGGCCAGCCTCAGCATCTGGAGAACCTCAAGAAGCTGTTCGCTTCGCCGGAGGCAAGCGGTGCGACAGTGATCTGGGCGCACTGCGGCGGCATCGGCCGTTTCGTGCAGAAGCCCATCGATCATGCCAACAATTTGCGCACGATTCTGGCGGACCCGAAGACGAGCCACGTCCACATCGACATCTCGTGGTCGCGCGTGGCCCGGCAGATCGTCATGAAGACGCAGCCCGACGGCACCGAGGTGCCGGATCACGAGTCCGTGCATGCATGGGCATCGCTCATCAACGAGTTTCCGGATCGCTTCCTGTTCGGCTCCGATGCATTGAATCCGCAGGTCAAGGATACCTGGGCGGAGACCGGCAACATGTACAAGCCGCTGCTCGAGGCGCTGACGCCGCAAGCGCGCATCGCGGTGAAGACGGGCAATTATGAGCGCGTGATCGTCGGTGCGCGTCCGAAGGTGCGTGCGTTCGAAGAACACGTGCTGACACCGGAGTTCGTCAAGACGGGCTTGCGTTCGTCGGGGGCGGGACGGGTCAACGCGGGTCCGCACATCGATCCGGAAGCGCTGCGCGCCGTGCGCGACGAAGCGTATGCGAAGGCCGGTGTGGATGTGTTCGGACGCCCGGCGGACGCGGCTACGCACTGAGCGTTGCGATAGACGGCTGGCGCTTGCACGCCGGCCGGTGTGCGTTGTGCGGAACGCGCCCTTGTGGCGCGTTTTTTTGTCCGCAGGCGAATCCGGACCTTGCGCGCCGACGACGTTCAGGCTCGGTTCGCAGCCGCAACCGGCTCTTCCGCGGCGCGTGCGGACAGCGCTTGCAGCGCGCTCTCGTAGGCCGCCTGCAGTTCCAGAAGCGCCGGCCGGTTGCCGGCCGCGTTCGCTTCGAGGCGCCGCTTCTTGAGCTTGCAGCGCAGCGTCACCAGTTCGACGGTCGCGCGATCGCGTGGGATTTCGAGTACGGCATGCCACGGACGGTTTGCTGCCGTTGCGCCGGCGTGTGCGTTGACCGCGCCTCCATGATGAAGTGCGGGCGACCCATGCCACGGCGCAGCGGGCGGCCATGCCGGAGCCGGCATCGCGTGAGTGTAGCCGCTGTGTGTCTGGACGAAGAACGGCCGCGTCGCGCTCGGATAGAGACCGAAGCGCAGCGTGCGAAAACGTCCGTTGAAATGGAAGCCCACGTGCATCTGCTTGCCGGTAGGGCCGTCGCCGAAACCGTAGGTGAAGCCGATCCGGCTGTTCGCGCCGACGACGCGGCTTTGGTAGGTCGGCGCTAGCCAGCCCGGCAAGGGCGCGTGCCACGGCAGCGGCTGCGTATAGGACGCATAGCCGTGAGGCGTGAAGGCCGAGCCGCTTGCGGGATACACATGCTGCGCGCTCCAGTGATACGGCGAGTAGTAGGGCGCTGTCACGGGCGGGCCCCAGGGCTGCGCGTGCGGCGCATAGGAATAGGGCGTGTAGGCAGGCGCCAGATGCGGGCCGAAGTGGGGCACCGGATACGGATGTGCGCTGCCAAAGCTGCTTCGGGGCTGGTGGGCGTCGTTAGTGGATTGGTCTGGGGCCGCGGCTGTGGTCTCGTTTGGCGTGGCCGTTGGGGGCGTTGCAGTCGTCGTGGCCGCAGTGCCGGACGTGCCGGATGGATCGCCGTGTGTGTCAGCGCGTGCGGGCTGCTCCGCGTGCTCGGCCTGGGACGTTTGAGTCGTTGGACGCTCGGCCGCATCGCACTCGCGTGGAGAGGTGAACCGCGCGACGTGAGGCGATTCCTGATCCTGCTGGAAGCGCTGCGAAAACGCCGCGACGCGATCTGTCAGGTCGCTGCGCGACAACGTGCGTCGCAGAAGCGGCGAGGCGGACGCGCTGTGCGTGCGCTTGTGCAACGCGGACGCGCTGCCCGCGCCGTGCGGCAAGCCGGCGTCGAGGGTGCGCGAAGGGCGGCGATTCGGCGCGGCGGCGCGATTCTGCGCCGGCTGGCTGTCGGGCCGGTCGATGGGCGAAATAGAGGGATGTGATGTGATTCGTTCAGGCATCGGATGCTCCTGTACCGGAGGACCGCGCGTTCGCGAGGCCATGGCGGCCATGCGCCGGCTCGCGCGGATAGCAGAGCATAGGGCCGCACGAGCGGCACCGGACGTGTTCGCGGCGATACGCTGACGCCCGCAGCGAAACTTCGCGATGACTTCGCTGGCGTCGCCGCAGTTTCGCGACGCTCTCGCGCGGACGAAGACGCGAGTCGATAACGTCGCGTCATCGATACAGCGATTTGACTTCAGCCGATCATGGCAAAGCGAGGCCCAATGGCATTACCGAACGAACCGCGCGTGCAGGCGCTTCTCGACACGATCAGGCAGCGCGTGGCCGATGCCGCGCGCGCGCCGGGACTGGCGGCACGGCACGAGGCCATCTTCGATGTCGTGCCCGCCTTGAAGGAGCAGATCGACGAGTCGCTCGCCGACGACGCGGCCGCCGCACAGGAAGCCGCCGCGTGCCTGCGCGAAGCCTTCGAATCGTTCAAGCAGGTTCACGCGATTGCGCGTCTGCCGTACTCACCGCGGCTCGATGCGCGTTATCCGTATCGCGACGAGTCGTTGAACCCGGTTCTTATCGTCGAGCTGCGGGATCCGACGCGAGCGCACGATGAGCGGGAGGGCTCGCGAATCGAAGCTGTGATGCCGTACGTCGATGCCGCTTTGAGCGACGAGAGCCGTGGCGACACTTATCGAAACACCATCCATTGCCGCACGATCGGGCCCGACGATCTGCGCGATCCGCGTGAGCACGTGCTGGTTGGCGAGCGCGGTGCATTTGCCGCGCGGCGCATACAGCGCGGCGAATGCGTCGGCGTGTACGGCGGACGGCTCATGAGCGCCGCGATGTTTTTCACGTGCGTGGACGAGTCGTTCGTGATCTGCGCGAACTCGGGCAACTCGCTTGCTTTCGTCGACGGAGAGAATGTGCTGGCGATGGCCAACACGTCGCTCGCCTACGATGCCGACGGCATGCCGGTGGCCCAGGCGGATGACGGCTACAACCTCGAAGCGATATCGTTCGATGCTTTGCCTCGCTGCGGCCGACGCTTTTCCATACGCGCATTTTTTGCCACCGAAGATATCGAAGTGGGCGCGGAGTTGCGGTGGAATTACCGGTATTCGCCGGAGCTCGTTCGACGTGTTTTTGCTTGGGCGTACAGGCCGGCGTAACGATTCCCTCGACTGGAGTTGGCCGGGTACTGCCTCATGCAAGAGCCATACGCGATGTGAACTGCGCAAGACGATCCGGCCGTCGTCGCGGACGGGAGCGGCGAACCGCCGGATCGTCCGGCGCAACGATCGGCGTGCATCGCCTGCCGTTCATCTGCAAGCACCGTTCGGTTCGCTGTCCCGCATATGGTTTCGCCGTGCCCCCCGTCCCGGATGCCCCGTGGCCGCAATATCTCAACTACGCGACATTGCCGGATATGCCCATGTTCAATCCTCGAATCCAGAACCCGTCGTCTAATCCGCAGCCGGTATCGGGCATCCCGCCCGAATCGCCGGACCACGTGACCGGTCCGAACGCGTCCTCGTCCCGCCGCGCGTCGTCGTCCGACGCAGCGCTGGAGCCGCTTGCGCATGCGCCCATCAGGACGGCCGCCGCCGGACATGCGCAGCGCGGCCAGGCGCTCGCACGGCTCAAGCAGATGAGCGCCGCGGCGCCCCCGCCGCCCCCCATCAATCCGTGGAACATGCTGCTGCACGGGCTGAAGTCCGGCGACGCCGGGGCGGCCTATGCCGGCGCGCTGGCGGGCGCCGGATCGCCGGGCCCGCTGCCCGCCCCGCATCCGACCGTTCTGCGCGAGCTTCAGGCGCTGCGCCGTTCGCCCGCCTGGCGGGACGTGGCGGCCCGCATTCAGTCTCACGAAGGCTTCGGGCATCTCAGCCTGCGCGGCGTCGCCCGGATGATCGAGATCGCGAAGCCGTTCGGCACCTCCAAATCATGGGCGCGCGAAGCGACGACCAAGGGCGTGTTCGACGCCGCGTTCGCCGGAAGGATCTTCGGCAGCGCCGAACGCTATGCGTCCGGAATCGAATCGGATCCCGAATTGAGCCATCTGCGCGCAACGCCGCCGTCGCAGTGGAATGCACGGCAGCGTGAGCAGGGGATCGACGCATTCGGCCGGCACGTCAACGACGCGTTCGGCATCCGGAGCAAGGTCCGGTACGCGGGCGAGCAGTCGGTCGCCGACGAAGGCTCGCTGATGAAAACCTACGACCGCAGTGCCCGCGTCGACGTGTTCGATCCCGCGTTCCGCCACGGCTTCCTGACGCTGGCCGAAGGCGTGTTCCACGAGGCCGTCCACGTTCGGCAGCACGCGCAAGACTTCGACGCCGATACGCTGCAACTGCTGAAGCTGTCGCCAGAGCCCCGGACGCGCTACGACGCCACGGTCGGACTGATCGAGAGTATGGCTTACCGGTCGGGGCTGATCGCCGCGCTGAGCCTGATCCGGCGCTCGGACACTGGCTCCTTCCTGGGTCACGTCGCGTCGAAACTCGAGGCCGCGCCGCAGGATCCGTGGGTGCTTCTGCGCACCGAACTCGCGGCCCAGACGGGTCGAGACCTGCACGGACTCGTCGCGATGCACGACGGCCGCATCATCACGCGCGGCGATGCGGCGGACGTGCTGCAATCCATTCATGAAATCTGTTCGCAAGGCCAGCACGGCAACCATGGCCGCCTCATCGCAAAGGCTCTGTGGGGTGTGTGGCCCGACGCGGCGAAGATGCTGGGCGAGGATCACCGCGACGCCGACGTGCTCAAGGATTTCGAACGCACGCTGGACGCCGCGTGCGGGGGCCGTTTGCATTTGTCGGGTCTGCAGCTGCTCGTCCGGCACGGGATATCGGAGCAGATCATCCGCCCGGCTCATGAGAAAGGTACGTTGGGCCGAGGCCTGAAACTGGTCGCGCAGAAGTCCACTCCGCTCGAAATGCTGCGGATCCGGCACGCCCTGCAATTCGTGCTCGGCGAGACGGGCGTTCGCTCGTATGCGGACGAGTTTGGCCTGCCGCCGCTCCCGCAACAAGCGGCGCAGCCCAGCTCCTCCCGATCGCCGGCTTAGAGACGGTTTCACCAAGATCGTTGAGTGCAGGGAGTGCAACTGCGTCTCGACACCGGTGCAGAAGCTGGAACCGCACTTTGTGAGCCCGCTCCAATTCGTTGTCGGCGCCTTGAGCTTACTAGTGGACAGGAGCTCGCTCGCCTGTAACTGCGACCACTGGCCGCGTAGAAGTATCGACGTTAAAAACGGCGACAGTCTCGGCCAGCCTAATCACCTGATGTTTCATGCTCTCGGCCGCGGCCGAGAGACTCCTCAACCAGTGCCGCATTCTGCTGGGTGACTTGGTCTGGTTTTGACATTATGCTGAGCGCTTTTGGACAGCTTCCGTTCAGGGGGAGAATATGCGGCGCGTCGTATTCAATCAGAAAGGTGGCGTAGGCAAATCGACCATTGTATGTAACCTGGCGGCAATCAGCGCCAGCGAAGGTATGCGCACACTGGTCATCGACCTGGATGCTCAGGCGAATTCAAGCCAATACCTGCTCGGCTCGCAGGCCGGCGAGGTCAACCCCACCGTCGCGGGTTTCTTTGAAACCGCGTTGACGTTCAGCTTCAGGCCTGTGGAAGTCACGTCGTTCATTCATCCGACGCCGTTTGAAAACCTCGACGTCATGCCCGCTCATCCTGATCTGGACACGTTGCATGGCAAACTGGAATCACGTTACAAGATCTACAAGTTACGTGACGCGCTGAACGAGCTCGACATGTATGACGCGATTTATATCGACACGCCGCCTGCGTTGAACTTCTACACACGCTCCGCGCTGATCGCGGTCGAGCGTTGCCTGATTCCGTTCGACTGTGATGATTTTTCCCGTCGCGCGCTTTACACGTTGTTGGAAAACGTGAAGGAGATCCAGCAGGATCACAACGTCACGCTGGAGGTGGAAGGGATTGTCATCAACCAGTTTCAGCCTCGCGCGAGCCTGCCCCAGAAACTGGTCGATGAGCTTGTTGGTGAGGGCTTGCCGGTGCTGGCTTCGCGCCTGTCGTCGTCGGTGAAGATCCGCGAATCGCATCAGCAGGCAACACCCCTCATCCATCTCGATCCGGGACACAAACTTTCGCAGGAATATCGCGCCTTGCATCGTGAATTGGCCGAATAAGGGGAGTCAGCGGACGGCCACCCGCAGCCCCTCTCCGGACATTGATCGATGCCCTGGCACGGACGTTTGAACGTCTACTCAGATGCGGCGGATTCAACCGGTGGATGTAATTGTTTGCTGGAATCGTTTGCTGGAATCGTTCGGCTGACGTTTGCGTGCCGGCCCGCTACGAGGGCGGTCACTGCTCCGCGCTGGCGCCGGTTAGGGCGCGTACCCGGCTTTCATCGGCGGCGAGCGCGCGCGCATCTCCCGAATAGACGATGCCGCCATCGTCCAGCACGTAAGCATAGTCGGCGATCTCGAGACTCACGCGTGCATTCTGTTCGACCAGCAGTACCGAAATCCCCTCATCGCGCATCTGCGACACGACTCGAAACACCTCCCGAACGATCAGCGGGGCCAGGCCTTGTGATGGCTCGTCGAGAATGAGCAGCCGGGGATTGAGCAGGAGTGCGCGGGCAATCGACAGCATCTCCTGTTCGCCGCCGGAGAGCAGGCGCCCGCGGCTGAACTTGCGCTCGGCCAGGCGTGGAAACAGCTCGTAGATCCGCGCGATCG
The DNA here is from genome assembly GCF_059422005.1 of Paraburkholderia sp. GW821-FHT02A12. Classification (NCBI taxonomy): domain Bacteria; kingdom Pseudomonadati; phylum Pseudomonadota; class Betaproteobacteria; order Burkholderiales; family Burkholderiaceae; genus Paraburkholderia; species Paraburkholderia sp. GW821-FHT02A12. Next base: position 251,342 of record NZ_JBWKWA010000002.1, read on the forward strand.
TCCACGGTCCGCCGCGCTCCAGCGGGACCTTCAGATTTTCCTCGACACTGAGATTGGCGAAGATTCTTCGCCCCTCGGGCACGTAGCCGACGCCGCTCGCGGCGATCTGGAAGGTCGGCCAGCGCGTGGTATCCGCCCCGAAGATCGTCACGCGCCCCTGGCGCGCGGGCGTCAAACCGACGAGGGTACGCAAGGTCGTGGTCTTGCCGGCGCCGTTGCGGCCGAGCAATGCCGTGATCCGGCCTTCCTCGACCTCCAGGCTCACGCCATGCAGGATGTGGCTCTTGCCGTAGTAGGTATGCAGCCTTTCGGCGGTCAGTGCGGCGGTCATTTGAGCCCCCACGCTCGGCACTTCGTGTCCTCGCTGCCCCCCGAGGGGGCGTGAGCTTGCTTGGAGCGGTCCGGCGCGGCGCTCATGCTGCGTTACCCAGATAGGCGGCCTGTACGGCCTCGTTCGAAGCGATCTGCTCCGGCGAGCCTTCGGCGAGGACGCTGCCCTGGTCGAGCACCGTGATTCGATCGGCCAGATGGAAGACCACGCGCATGTCATGCTCGATCAGCACGATGGTGAAATTGCCGTCGCTGTGCAGGCGGCGCACGAGCTGCGTAATCTCATGAGTCTCCTGATCGCCCATGCCGGCGGTGGGCTCGTCGAGCAGCAACAGGCGGGGCCGCAGCGCCAGCGCCATCGCGATTTCGGCAACCCGCTGGTCACCGTGCGGCAGTTCTCCGACCAGTCGGTGCGATTTGCCGGCAAGACCCGTGAGCTCGAGCGTCTCCTCGACGTGACGACGAACCCGCGCCCGCCCGGTGCTGCTGATCCACGGGCGCAGGCGAAAACCCTCCGTCACTTCCGCACTGATGCGCACGTTCTCGAATACCGTCAGTTCGGGAAAAATCTCGGTGATCTGGAACGTGCGGGCGATGCCGGCCGCAACGCGCCGATACGCAGGAAGCGCCGTGATGTCGAGACCGTCGAACACGATGGTTCCCATGCTCGGCGGGAAAAAGCCGCTGATGAGATTGAAGAAAGTGGTCTTGCCGGCGCCGTTCGGTCCGATGACGGCGCGCAGCTCGCCCTTCTCGACCGTGAGCGATACGTCCCGCACCGCGGCGAGGCTGCCGAAGCGCTTGCTGAGGCGCCTGACTTCGAGCACGCTCATGAGTCGCTCCTGCGCTGAATGAAGCCGAGCAGCCCGCGCGGGAAAAACAGCACGATCGCGACGAACAGCATGCCGACGAACGACATCCAATTGACCGTGATGCTCGAAAGATAATCCTGCAGCACGACGAATACCGCGGCGCCGAGCAGCGGTCCCCACAAGCTGCGCATGCCGCCCATGACCGCCATCATCACGAAATCGCCCGACTGGCTGTAGTGCAGCCCGCGCGGATCGGCAAAGTTGTTCAGGAGAGCGTAGAGCGCACCGGCGAACCCCATGAAGAAGCAGGACAACGTGAAGGCGATCCAGATATGCTGATCGACGGGAATGCCGAGAAAGCGTGCCCGCCGCTCATTTTCGCGGATTGCGATCATGGTGCGCCCGAACGGGGAGCGCAGGATGAAACCCATCACGCCGATCACCAGCGTAAGGCAGAACAGCACGAAGTAGTAGAACGCGTTGGCGTTCGACAGGATGTCGATCCGGGCGACGCCGAGATCGAGCGGCTGGCGCGAAAAGCCGCGCAACCCGTCGTCGCCGCCGGTGACGGAGCTCCATTGGAAGGCGATGTAGTAGAAGACCTGCCCGAAGGCGATGGTGACCATCGCGAAGTAGACGCCGCGTCGCCGGGCGATGAGCGCGCCCAGCAGTGTGCCGGCAATGCCGCCGAGCAGCGTGCCGCACAGCAGCGCGAGCGGCGTGCTCGGTGCGAGAAACTTCAGCGCCAGGCCGGCGCCATAGGCGCCGAGCCCGAAATACGCCGCGTGTCCGAAGGACAGCACACCGGTGAAGCCGAGCAGGAAGTTCACCGACATGGCTGCCAGTCCGAGTACGAGCACGCGCGTGCCGAGCGCGGTGTAGCCGCCGAGCAGCGGCATCCAGTAGGGTGCCAGCAGGAGCACTGCCCAGAGCGCTGCGATGACGGGCAGTCGGGGAGGGTGGCGGAATTCGCTCATGTCATCATGCCTTCTTCGCCGAGCAGGCCACGCGGCCGGATCAGCAGGACCACGGCCATCAGCACGTACATGATGGCCTCGCTCGCCGCGGGGACGAACACCGCGGTGATGCCCGAGGCGACGCCGATCAGCAGGCCGCCGAGCAGCGTACCGGTGAGGCTGCCCACCCCGCCGACGATGATGGCGATGAAGCTCGGCATCAGGAGGCCGGTTCCCATCGTCGGCTCCAGCCCGAGCTGGCCCGCGGCGAGCACGCCGCTCAGACCGGCGAGAAAGATGCCGACGGCGAAATTGAGCGCGCGCAGCCTGCCCACGTTGATGCCGAGCGCCGCGACGGTCTCGAGGTCGAGCGTGCCGGCCCGGATGCGTATGCCGAGCCGGCTGTAGCGCAACAGCATGAAGAGCAGTGCAACCGCGATGGTGACGGTGCAGACCATGAACAGGCGGTAGCCGGTGATGAAGAAGAGCTCGTTGCTCAATGACAGAGCCAGCGCAGGCGGAATGGTCACGGGCTTGCCCTGCGCACCCCAGATGAAGCGGGTGCCGTCCTCGATCATGAAGGCGAGGCCGAACGTCAGCAGCAGGCTGTAGAGCGGATCGCGCCCGTAGACTCGCCGGATGAGCACCCGCTCGACGGCGAGACCGATGATGGCCGTGCACATCGGCGCGATCAGCAATGCACCCCAGAACCCGACATACGGCGTGATCGTATAGGCAATGTAGCCGCCGATCACGAGAAAGCCGCCATGGGCGAAGTTGATCACGTTGCTCAAGTTGAGAATGAGCGACAGGCCAAGCGCCATCAGTACGTAAAACGCGCCGATGATCAGCCCGTTGGTGACGTTGAAAAGGAGTAGTTGAGTCATCGGCCGCTCATGTCCTGACGCAATCCGCGCACGAGCCGCGTCGGGCAGCTTGGGCCGCTGTGTTGCCGCGCATGCGTGGCAAGTTTATGGCAACGGTTTCCGGCACGCCCGCGCCGACCTTGTCCTCGGGATCAGACCGGCCACTGAAGCTTGCAGCCGGTCGCAGCTTCGGGCGGCGCAGTCTTGTCGCCGGCGACCACGCGCTCGACACGAAACAGATCCTCCGGGTCGCCCGCCGGCTGAGACAGCGCTTCGCCGACGAACGAGGAGGTCATCAGCTGATGGTCTCCCTTGCGGTAGTAGCACTTGTTGGGCTGCAGCTTGACGTTATCCGCGAGTTCGAACCCGCCGAGCGCCTCGGCGAGCTTTTTCGCATCGAGGCTCTTTTCCTTGTTGGCGACCGCGGCAAGCGTATGAACCGACGTGTAGCCGAACCAGTGGCGTGCAGTGGGGACTTTGCCGCCATTCATCTTGCGGATGTCGGCGACGAACTTCTCGACTCCCGGGACACCCGGTTGTTTCCAGTACCACTCGAACATCCAGAAGCCGACGCGCGCCTCCGGCGGCATCGCCTCGAGCGATTCGAGCTCCTGCTGAAGCCCGGCAATGTGGATCTGCTTTCCGATGCCGAACTGCGCGATCTGCTTCAGGCAGTTGACCATGTCGGAACCTTGCGGCAGCACCAGCAGAACATCGGGGTTGGCGGCGCGCGCCTTGATCAGGTACGCGGAGAAATCGGTCGTGCCGAGCGGCGTGAGCTCGTTGCCGGTCATCGTGCCGCCGAGCCTTTGCAAATCCGCCAGCGCGGCCTTCTGCAGCGTATGGCCGAAGGCGTAGTCCGGCGTAATGAAATGCCACTTCTTGCCGTACTTGGTGAAGAGGAGGTCCGCGACCGCGTTGGCCTCCATGCTCGTCGTATTGCAGACGCGAAATACGTTCCACTTGCAATCGCTGCCGGTGATCGTGTCGGTGTGGCCGCCCGAGACGATGTGCAACACCTTCTTCTCGTTGGTGACCTGGGCGATTGCCTGGGCGACGCCGGAATTCACGTCGCCGATCAGGAACGTGACCTGATCACGATCGATCAGCTTGCGCGCCTTCTGCACGCCGGTGCCGACGTCGTTCGCCGAGTCTTCCACCAGTAGCTCGATGGGGCGCCCGAGAATGCCGCCATTGGCGTTGACCTGCTGCGCGGCGAGCCTGGCGCCCGTCACTTCATTCTGTGCAACCGCAGCATAAACGCCGGTCAACGGATCGACCATGCCGATGCGCAGCGGCGTCTCGCCACGTGCCTTGATGATGAAGGGCGAGGCGAGCTGCAACGCTGCAGCAGCAGCGACCCCCTTGAGCACCGTACGACGGCGAACGGCGCGGATATGACTCGGAGCTTTCATAGGGGTTCTCCCTGATTTTTTCACGTCGAACCGGTCAAACGCCTGAATCCTGAACCGAAACGTGAGCATCCTCGGTCAACACAATCTTGATCTTGTTGGATGGGATCCACAAGTCCTCGTTATCCCGCCGGCCGGCTAACGGATATCCATTTTCGCGAGATGCCAACGACGGCTTGGAGCCGATATCCGTCTCTCTTCGGAGATAGTGTCTTTAACCTGGGCGCCGAGGTGCTGGACTGAACTATTTTTGTCTGTAATAAAAATCGGGAGAATTTACATCGACTCGTCGACACCGGTATGTTCGATAGTAACTGTGTTATGGAATTACGGAAATACGGCGATTCCTTGACAAACGCGCACTGCGTCACCTATTTTTCATCTGCCGCCAATTACGAATATTTACCTGCAAGTAATCTCCATGGAAGAACTGGAATATTCAATCCAGATATTTAGATATTCTAATCAAAGAGCATCGATTATTGAATCTATGCTCTTTGAAATAAGTTGGCTCTCAACCGCTGTCTGCCTGCGATGCAACGGTAGTGTCCTGAGCTCAGGCGCATTTCTTCGGCGATCGCGGCCTTTGTAAGAAGGTAGCTAAACTCAGCACCGAGGATAGAGATGAAACGAGACGAGGGTCTTACCGGCAGTCACCATCATCGGCAACACGGGTTGTCGGGTTTAGGAGCTTTAGTGATCCTGATGATGCTTCTCGGAGGATGTGGAGGAACGGACGGCGGTTCGTCGACGAATACGGCCGCAGCCATGCAACAGACGGCGAACCAGCAGTCTGCCGGACAAACGCAGTCGCAGACGGCCAATCAGACCTACATCGATCCAGTTGCCTATTCGGCCAATGCCAAAGACGGCCTGGATCCGTCCCAGGTCTCGGAGAATGCGGCAGTCATGCACTACCAGTGGCCGTTCGGCCGGACGCCGGTCAATTACACGACCACGACCGGTCATTTGACGGCCGCCGACTCGAAGGGCAACCCCGAAGCCACGATGTCCTACGTCGCGTATACCGCACCGGGTGCGAACGGTTCATCGCGGCCTGTCACCTTTATCTATAACGGTGGGCCGGGGTCGTCCTCGATCTGGCTGCGTCTCGGATCATTTGCGCCGACGCGGGTCGCTACGTCCGACCCGGTCTTCGGGAACTGGCCCAATTACCCGCTGGTCGACAATGAAGAAAGCCTGATCGACACCACGGACATGGTGTTTATCGATCCGCCAGGAACCGGGCTTTCTGAGGCGATTCTGCCTAACACGAACCAGAAGTTCTGGAGCACCGATGCGGATGTCAACATCATCCGCGATTTCATCGAGCGCTATCTGACGGCAAATAATCGCAGCAGCTCTCCGATTTATCTGTATGGCGAGTCTTACGGGACACCGCGCACCGATATGCTGGCATTGGCGCTGGAATCCGCGGGCATCCATCTGACGGGGATCGTGCTTCAGTCGGCAATCCTGAATTACTTTGCGGATGCGATCGAAGCTGTCGCCATCACGAACTCGTCCAGCGCGCTCGCACTCGATACGGATACCCTGGCTGGATATTTTCCGGGCTACGCGGCAGTTGCGGCCTACTATAACCAGGCCTCGCCGGCGCCGATCAATCAGGATCTTTATGCGCTGCAGACGGAGCTGTTCGTGACGGCTGAATACAATCGGCTCAGGAGGTTTTCGCAGTCGTGGGTGCTCAGTCAGCTTGGCATCCCGGATGCATTGGGTACACCGGTATTCCCCCGTCCGGCAACGCTTCAGGCGTGGACGCTTCCATCCGGTCTGACCCTGCAGGCGCTGCAAGGCTATTTCAATGTCAATCCTTTCTCGAACACCCTCATACCCGGCACGACGATAGGCCGGTACGACGGACGTGTGTCGTTGCCGAATTCAGATCCGCGATTGCAAAACGACTCCGATCCATCCGATATTCTGATCTCGCAGCCGTTCACGACGGCGCTGGCGACACAGATGCCTGACTATCTTGGGTATTCGGCGCCCAATGCGACTTACATGCCGTTGAACGACACTATCATTCAGGTCTGGGACTTCTCGCATGACGGCCAGCCTTTGCCCGATACGATCCCTGATCTGCTAGGCGCGCTGACGCTGAACCCGCACCTCCGGGTACTCTCGGAAAACGGCCTTCATGATCTGGCCACGCCGTTCTTCAATACCGAGAAACAGCTGGCGCGGCTTCAGACGGTACCTGGCCTCAATCCGGACTTGCAGGTCAACTTCTTCCAGGGCGGCCACATGACTTATCTCGATGACGGCGCTCGCCCGCGGATGAAGCGGGATCTGGTGCGCTTCTATCGGGGCACACCGCTTCCGGATGCGCTCGCGCTCTGGACCCTGCCGCCGCCGTGGCGCGACGAAAGCCCCGCCAATCAGCCAACCACCACGGCACAAGCGACGACACCGTGACCGATGGGATGCGACTCGTTCGTGGTACTCCGTTCACTCTATCAATGCGAGTAATCATGTCTCTTTTCGATATGTTGCGGCGTATTTCCCCATTGATCGTCTTGGGCTGCTTTGTCGGCAGCGCGCATGCGCTGCCGCCTCAAGCGGTGGCGCCCGCGACTCCGCCTGGCGGAGCCAAGGGAGTCGATGGGCCGTTCTTTCCGCAGAGCCGTGCTGCGCCCATCACGCCGTCGACCGGCACAACACTGCAGCAGCAGGCCCAGCAGCGACTCGAAGCGAGGTTGGGGGCAAACTCCGCTCTTGGCAACGGCGCGGCGGTGACGAAGGCGCAGGCGCAAACCCAAGGTCTCGGCTATGTCGCCAAGCACTTCGACCAGATCGATACAAGCCATAAGGGGAGCGTGACGATGAGCGACGTCAGACAGTATCTTCAGCAACAAGGCCGGTAGCGAATCGGCGCCGCTCGATTGACAGGGGCGCCGGTTGTGTCCAGCCGGCGCCCCTGTGTTGTCTGGAGATATTGACCGTCCGCTTTCGAGGTGCGTGAACGCGGTGGTTGGACCTGTCGAACTCGGCGCGCAAACAATCACAGCGCTTTATATGCAAAGCTCGCGAACTTCCGTAGTTCGTCGAACTGAGTGACCAGTTCTAGACACAGGACGAACGCCAGCATCGCAGACGGTCCTGGATAGCGTTCAATCCATCGCAACGATTGAGTCGCATAACGCGTTCTAACGGACTCCCGAGTCATGACGTAAGTAATGGCGATCCCAATCGCGGCCCCCGCAAGCAAATCGGTCGGGTAGTGATAGCCGAGATAAGCGCGCGGAATGCAAATGAAGATAACCGTGTACAGGAGCGCCAGCGCACCCACTCGGCGCCAGACAATGAAAATGCCCGTCGCGATCGACATCCACAGCATGGCGTGATCGCTCGGGAACGAACTCCACCCTGTCAGCATGGCGTCCCGTGCCGAGGTAGATGCGAAGTGCAGATGCAGGTTGGGGTCGTAGAGAGGACGCTCCCGGAATGGCAACAAATCGGCGAGAAGTCTTCCGGTGGCGAGTGCCAACATGCCGCTCACGATCGTGGAGATGACTATTTCGCGCTGCCATTCGCGACGCTCGCCGGGTTGGAACCATATCCACCACAAGATGGGGATGAGCACGAGGCCCTTGAACGAGTACAGATCTGCGACGGCTCTTATTGCATGGTTGAGCAGGGGGCCAAAGTTTGGCCTTGTTAGAAATGTCTCGATGACCGTATCGAAGCTGTTCATTTTTTATAGACAATATGTGAGCAGGACAAGCAGAACGGGCGCCGCCTTCTTACTTGAGGGCGCTTGGACAGCAAGTCACCGCGAACATGAAAGCGATCAATTCAGCATAAACCATTCCCTGCGATCCGGTAAGGACGGTAATCGTCTGACAGAGGCGGAACTGCCAACCAGCAAAGCGCGGCAGATCATAAGCAATCGATTACTTTCCAGGTTCGACACCAACCCGACGCACAATCCACAGCCGCCCAGGCGCTAGCTGGCGCCTGGATCATCGCGATGCTGAGCCGGGAGCCGATGCTGGCCTCGACACGGCTTCGACATCGATAGTCAGATATCAAGTCAATGCCGTTGGAAGGACGAACCTGCCTTCATGCGCCTGCTTTCCAGCAAGACACTCGCATGTAACAAACCGAAATTATCTTCTCGGCACCGCATGCGCCTGAGCGCATGCGGTCGTCGACGCGCGATCGCGTCCGCCTGTCATTTTCACGGAGATACTCATGCCGACGTCGGCATTCCGGCTATTCGCGCTCATTGGCCTCTTTGCGGCAACAACGCTGCTCGGCGCGTGCGGCAACAGTGTCGATCCGCCGAAGGCGGCGTGCGGCAACGCCGCTGTCGCCAACGCTCGCATGAGCTGCCCGCCGGGCTTCGTCCCGCCCGCCTCCTGACGTCAGAATTCAAACCAGGTCCATCGCATGGTCGTCAAAACTCGTCGAGATTTTCTGAAGCTGTCCGCCGGACTCGCCGGCGCGACAGCCGCCACCACCCTGTTTCCTGAATCGATTCGCAAGGCGCTGGCCATCGAGCCGAGTTCGGTCGCCGGCACGATCCAGGATGTGCAGCACATCGTCGTCTTCATGCAGGAAAACCGTTCGTTCGATCATTATCTCGGTCACCTGAGCGGCGTGCGCGGCTATAACGACCGCTTCCCCGTGACACTGCCGAACGGCCAGCCGGTGTGGTTCCAGCCGCGTCAGGAGGATCCGGCGAAAGTGATCGCGCCGTTCCGGTACGACACGAGCAATCCGAATGTCAACGCGCAGTGTATCGGCGGCCTGCCGCACACGTGGAGCACCACGCACGGCGCGATCGACAGCGGCCGCGCCGACAAGTGGGCCGTGCAGAAGACCAACATGACGATGGGCTATCACGTGCGCGAGGACATTCCGTTCCACTACGCGCTCGCCGATGCCTTCACGGTGTGCGACAACTGCTTCTGTTCGATTCCGGGCAACACGCACCCGAACCGCATGTATCTGATGACGGGGATGGTCGATCCGCTCGGCACGGGCGGTGGCCCGCTGCTCGACAATACCGACTTCATCGACAACCAGTTCGACAGCATCAAACTGCAGCCCTTCAACTGGACTACCTATCCCGAGCGGCTGGAGGCGGCCGGCATCTCGTGGCAGATCTATCAGCAGGGCACCGGCTTCGACAACTTCAACGGCAACTACGGCACGAACATGCTGGCCTCGTTCCAGAACTTCGTGAATGCGCCGGCCGGTTCGTCGCTGCAAACCCGGGGGATGAGCACGCGCACGCTGACGCAATTGAAAGCCGACGTGCAAGCCAATGCGTTGCCGCAGGTGTCGTGGCTGTTGCCGCCTGCCGCCTATTCGGAGCATCCGAAATTCACGCCGCTCTACGGCGCCAATTACATTTCCACTATTCTCGATGCGCTGACGTCGAATCCCGACGTATGGAGCAAGACCGTCCTCTTCATCATGTATGACGAAAACGACGGTTTCTTCGATCACGTTGTGCCGCCGCAAGCACCGACGCTGCCGGGCTCGGGCATGAGCACGGTGGACATCACGCTCGAACGGCATAACGTCGTGACCGCGACGCAGGCCAGCACGTACACCGCCGACAACCTGCCGTACGGCCTCGGGCCGCGCGTACCGATGACGGTCGTGTCGCCGTGGTCGAAGGGCGGTTTCGTGTGCTCGCAGGTGTTCGATCACACGTCGGTGCTGCAATTCATCGAAAAGCGCTTCGGCGTAGTCGAAACCAATATCTCGCCGTGGCGCCGCGCGATCTGCGGCGATCTCACTACGGCGCTCGACTTCTCGAAGCCGGACCCGACGGTGCCTTCGCTGCCGAGTACTCAAACGTACGTCGCTCAGGCCGACACGCAATGCGCGCGCTCGACGGCTCAGGCCGCGCCGGCCAGCACCGCCCAGCAGGTCGTGGCGGCGCAGGAGCCGGGCACGCGGCCCGCGCGTGCGCTGCCGTACGAGTTGCATGTGAACGGTCAGTTGCAGTCGCAAGGGTATGCGCTGACGTTTGCCAACACCGGCAAGCAAGGCGCGCATTTCTGGGTATATACGGGCGACCCGACGGCGATGCCGCGTCGCTACACCGTTGAGGCCGGCAAGCAGCTGACCGATACGTGGACGTTCGACGCAAACGGCAATTACATGGTGAACGTCTACGGCCCGAATGGATATTTCCGGCGCTTCGCGGGATCGTCCAGCGCAGAGGCCACGGCCAGGCCGGACGTCGTGACGTGTTACGACGTGGCCAACGGCAGCGTCTATGTCACCGTGTCCAACGCGGGGACCACGCCGCTCACGGTCACCGCGGCCGACCTCGCGTATGGCCAGCCGCCGGTGACGTTGGCGGTGCCGGCAGGCCAGAGCGTGGAGGCCCACTGGGACCTTTCATGCAGCAATCAGTGGTATGACTTTCAGCTGACAGCTGCTGGCAATGCAAGCTGGTTGCGGCGCATTGCGGGTCACGTCGAAACCGGCAAGCCGAGCATGACCGATCCGGCCGCGACTGCGCCAGTGACGAAGGCGATTTGAGGGCCCAGGTTAAGGGCCCAGGTTAAGGATTCATTTCATCGTCGAAACTGACAAAGTCTATTTGACATTTGGCGACAAGGTGTCGAGTTCGTGAGAGGATGGAGCCTCATTTTTTCTCGAGGAGGTCGATATGGGACTCTTGGATGAGGCAGGTAAGATTGCAGGCGCAATAGCCGCCGTTGAAGCGGCAGAAAAAGTCGATCCGGACGCTGGTCTGCTCACGAAAGGGATCGCAGCCATAGCAGGCTTTGAAGGCGCCGGTGCATTGGAGTCGTTGGTCGAGAAGAAGGACGACGAGAAGAAAGAAGACGCCGACAATACGCAGGCTACGGACAGCACCGATCCTCAGGCTTGATGTCGTGCTTGCCGTTCACGGGTCAGTCCCACACAGGGCTGATCCGTTTTGTTCTTTCGAGCCGGGTTTTGCCGGGACATCAGACCCGAGACAACACCCATTCCCGGAAGCGCTTCAAACCCGGTTGTGTCTCGAGGCGCTCCGGGAAATAGCAGAGATAGTGTCCATGGTCGACGTCGATCGGGGCTGTCAGGGGCTCGATGAGGCTGCCGGCGGCCAGGTTGTCGCGCACCAGAAAGGCGGGGATGAGCGCCAGTCCGAGTCCTGCCTGAGCCGCCTGGATCAGCACGGAGTATTGCTCGAAACGCGGACCCGCAAGCACCTGCATGCCGTGTACGCCGTAGATCTCGGCCCATTGCCCCCATACCCGTTCAGCCTGGCCGTGCAATAGCCGCGGGACCAGCGCGGCGTCCTGCGGCCGGCGCAACGGATGGCTCTGCTGATAATCGGGCGCGCAGACTAAAAGAAAAGTACGCCCGTCGATGTAATCGCATTGAACCCCTTCCCAACTGCCGTCGCCGTAGCGGATGGCGGCATCCAGATCCAGCGGGAACGGATCGCCGTGCGCCAGGTGCCGGCTGAAACTGATCGTAATTCCCGGCGTGCGGGACAGAAAATCCGGGAGCCGGGGAATCAGCCATTTGGTCGTGAAAGTCGGCACGCTAGCGATCGTCAGCAGGTCGCTCTGGCCGGCCGCGCTCATCAGCTCGAGCGACGCGTTGCCTATGTCGCGCAACGGGTTGCCGACCCGCGCGAGGTAGAGACTGCCCGCCCGGGTGAGCACAAGGTTGCGGCCGTCGCGGATGAACAGCTGCACACCGAATGAACTCTCCAGGGCCGCGATCTGCCGGCTGACGGCGCTCGGCGAGAGACCGAGCTCGCGCGCCGCGCGGGAAAAGTTCAGATGCCTGGCAGCGCTTGCGAAAGCAAGTAGTTCGGTGACGTTCGGGTAAAGGTGTTTCATCGGAGGATTGGCGTCGAAGTGTTCCGGATGCGCACAGCGCAATGCGTGTTTTGTACGTTTTTTTCATGACTACGCCATGTCGTATCCGCACAATTGCAAGCAATTCGAAACCTTTCGCTGAGTCCAGTCATGACACGTGGGCTTCAGTCTGTTTCCCGAGGAATGCCTGCATGCACACGCCCGCCGCACCGGCCATCCAGCCTCGTGTTCCCGCTCATCACCGCAGCAGACGTTCGGTGTCGGTGGGGCGCGTCGCGCTTCACCTCGTAGCGGTGCTCTTTGCGCTCTACATGCTGTTGCCGATCGCGCTGCTGCTGATCGGCGCGTTCGGCGAGACGTGGACCAACACGTTGCTGCCGACCGGCATCACCGGACATTGGTTCGCGGATCTCGCCGCCAACACGAGCTTCCGGCGTTCGTTCGGCGTGAGCCTGCTGGTCGCGCTGGCCTGCTGCTGTGCCGCTGCCGTGATCGGTCTGCCGCTCGCGTATGCGCTGCACTACCGCTCGCTCTCCGGGCGCGGCATGACGGCGCGGCTGGTTGCGCTGTTGCCGGTGGGCGTGCCCGCGCTCACGCTGGGTTTCGGCTACATCGCCATCTTCAGCGGCGACACGCTGCCGTGGCTCGGATCGTTGCCGTTGCTGATCGCCGCTCATACGGTGCTGACGTTGCCGTACCTCACGCAGACGCTGCTCGCCGATCTGCGCCACCTCGATATCGCGCGCCTCGAAGCGTGCGCGGCAACGCTCGGCGCCACGCCGCTGCGGCAGTTCTTCACGGTTGTCTTGCCCAACCTCCGGCAGAGCCTGTTCTCGGGACTCGTCATGGTGGCCGCGCTGTCGATCGGCGAATTCCAGGTGTCCAACCTGATCGCCGGCTTTCGTTACCGCAACTATCCGGTGGTGCTGCTGCAGGCCTTTTACGGCGCGACCGGCATGGCGTGCGCCGCCACCGTGGTGCTGCTTTGCCTCGCCGTGATCGCGACCCTGGTATCAATCAACACTGTTCAACGAATCAAGTGAAACGATGAGTCTTCATTTCGACAACGTGAGTTTTACTTATCCCGGCGTGCAGCACGGTATCGATGCCGTCACGCTGTCGGTCGCGCAGGGCGAACTGCTGGCCGTGATGGGCCGCAGCGGCTCCGGCAAGTCGACGATCCTGCGGCTCACCGCGGGCTTGCTGGACGGCTACCAGGGCAGGATTGCGATCGACGGACGCGACGTGGCGCGCGTGCCGGTGTGGCGCCGCGAGGTCGGCATGGTGTTCCAGCAATACGCGCTGTTCCCGCATCTGAGCGTGGTGGACAACGTAGCCTACGGGCTGCGCATGCGCGGCGTCGATTCCGCGAAACGCCGGGCGCGCGCGCTCGAGATGCTCGAACGGGTCGGTCTTGCCGAACACGCCGCGCGGCGTACGACGTTGCTGTCGGGCGGCCAGCAGCAGCGCGTCGCGCTGGCTCGCGCGCTGGCGTTCGAACCGAAGGTGTTGCTGCTCGACGAACCGCTCGCCGCGCTCGACGCAGGCATCCGCCAGCAGCTTCGCGATGAGATCCGCACGCTGCAACGCGCATGCGGCGCCACCACGCTGTTGGTCACGCACGATCAGGACGAAGCGCTGAGCCTGGCGGACCGGGTCGCCGTGGTCGACGGCGGGCGCGTCTTGCAGGTGGATACGCCGGAGCGTCTCTACGATCGGCCGGTATCGACACAAGTTGCGCGTTTCGTCGGTCATTCGAGCGTGATGTCGGGACGCGTGATAGCCGACGGCGCGATCGATGTCTCCTTCGCAATGCTGTCCGCCGATACCGGCGCGTTCCGTCCCGGCGACCAGGTCGACGTACTGGTTCGTCCCGAACACGTGCAGCCCGACCCGCCGACGGGCGCGGTCAACCGGATGGCCGGCCGCCGTGCCGAGGTGCGCTATTTCGGCGCGACGTGCCGCTATGACTTCGTTCCGGATTCCGCGCCGAAGCCGTTGCTGTGCGAGGGGCGCCGTCTCGCCGAACACGCCGTTGCCATCGACCCCGAACATCTGCGCGTATTGCCCGCGCAGGCCAGTCAAGTTCGTTAATTCACCTTGTTTGACGGAGAACCAGAATGTTTGCAGGGTTTAGTCTTTTGTCGCGCGTCCGCCGTGTTGCCGGATTCGTTTGCGCGCTGTCGGCGCTGACTGCCGTGTCTGGCGCTTACGCCGCGCCGGCGGCGCCCCTTTATTCCGGAGAAGACGCGCTGTACGCGAAGGCCGCGGAAGAGGGCCTAGTCGTCTCGTTCGATACCGGTCCCGAATGGGCCAACTGGAAGGCGCTGTTCGCCGAATTCAGAAAGCGTTATCCGAAGGTCGAGATTACGTACAACGATATCGGGTCGGCCGCGACCGTGGTTGCGCTGGACAAGTCCCGGCGGCGTCCGCAGGCCGATACCGCGTATTACTTCGCCGCGTCCGCGCTGGACGCCGTCAACAAGGACGTGGTGGCGCCGTTCAAGCCGCTCAATTTCGACAAACTGCCGCCGGTGTTTCGCGAGCGCGATGGCCGCTGGTTCACGGTCCATTCGCTGAACATCGCCTTTCTGGTCAACCGCAAGCTGGTGAAGAATGTGCCGCACGGCTGGGCCGATCTGCTCAAGCCCGAGTACCGGAACTCGGTGGTCTATCTGGATCCGCGTTCGACCGGACAGGGCCAGGTTGCGGTCTTCGCGGCGGCTTATGCGTTCGGCGGCAGCGTCGACAATCCGAAGCCGGGCAGCGACTTTTTCGGCAAGTTGCGCGAAGCGGGCAACGTGATGCGCGTCGAAGGCACCACGCCGTATGCGAAGTTCGTCAAGGGCGAGATTCCGATCCTCATCGGCTACGAAAACGACGGCCTGAAAGCAAAGTACACCGACGGCATGGGCGACGCCGCTGAGGTGGTGATCCCGAAGGAAGCGACGGTGTCCGCACCGTACGCCATCAGCCTCGTGAAGGACGGCCCGAATCCGAACGCGGCGCGGCTCTGGCTGAACCTGGTGATGAGCGACGTCGGCCAGGCGCTGTTCGCGCAAGGTTACGTGCGTCCTGCTGTGCCTGACGTGCAGCTGTCGGCGGAGATGCGCGCGAAGATGCCGGACGTGCCGCAGGTGCATCCGCTCGACGTGGTCAAGGCCGCGGCGAAGAAGGCTGAAGTCGACCAGTTGTGGGCGCAGGCCGCGCTCGCGAAATAAGGGGCGGCAGATGGGTGCATCCTCGATGAACGAAGGGCTCGCGCGCCGCTTCGGCGCCGTCCCGGCAGGCCTGCTCCTCGCCCTGTTCTTTGCGTTGCCGCTCGGCGCATTGCTGGTGTCGGCGGGCGAGGGGCACGGTGCGGCCTTCGTCCGATTGGCCCGTGACCCGCTGGTGGTCAGTGCGCTCGGACACTCGCTGGCGCTGGCGCTCGCCGCCGGCACCGTGTCGCTGATGGTGGGGCTGCCGCTCGCGATGGTGCTGGCTGGGCAACCGCCGCAGCGGCGCGGCTGGATGCTGGCGCTGCTCGGTGTGCCGTTGGCGTTTTCCGGGCTGGTGATTGCGTACGGGTTCATTCTTGCTTTCGGCCGTGCCGGCTTTGTGACGAGTGTCTTCGCACGCATGGGCGCCGACCCGGCCACGGTCGGGGCGCTGATCTACACGACCGCGGGTCTGGTCGCGGCCTATGCGTACTACCTGATTCCACGCGTTGCGCTGATGCTTTATCCGGCGCTTGCCAACCTGGACCGCCGTCCCATCGAAGCTGCGCTGACGCTGGGCGCGACGCCGCTGCGGGCGCTCTTCGACGTGGCGTTGCGGGAACTGTGGCCTTCGATCGCCTCGGCGTGGTGCCTCGTCACGTCGATTGCGCTGGGCACCTACGGTACCGCGCTCGCGCTCGCCGGGACGCAGATCAACATCCTGCCGCTACTGATGTACCTGAAACTTTCCGATGGACAAACGGATTTTCCGCAGGCCGCCGCGCTTTCGCTGGTGCTGATGGCCGTCTGTACGAGTGTTCTGGCGCTGGGGGAATGCCTTGCACGGCAACGACAACACTGAATGGTCCAACGCCGCTTATCTGGCGCTGCAGAGACTGGCGATCCGTCAGACAGGTCCGACGCGTCACGCGATGCCGATCGGATTGATCGGACCGCGGGAGGCCACGGCGGAACAACTGCAGGCGGCAAGAAGCCTCGGTTATGCATTGGCGGGCACCGGCATGGCGATTCTCTGCGGCGGCAAAGGCGGGGTGATGGAAGCGGCGGCGTTCGGTGCTGCGCGCGCGGGCGGCATCGTGATCGGACTGTTGCCCGAGGACGATGCCAGCGAGGCCAACCCGTTTCTCTCCGTAGCGCTGCCGACCGGAATGGGGATCACGCGTAATGCGCTGATTGCGCGCGCCTCGCTCTGTCTGATCGCGGTAGGCGGCGGGCTGGGCACGCTGTCCGAAATGGCGCTTGGCCTGCAGTGGAAAAAGCCTGTCTTTACCCTGCCCGGCGCACCGCAGGTGAGCGGGGCAGAGGTGTTCGAAGACGTCAACGCGCTCGTCGCCAGCGTCGCGAACTGGCTTGTATCCGTGGAGCAGCCGCAGGTCATCAACCCGCACGTCTGATGTTCTGGCGGAACGGATGCTTCCCAAAACGCCTCAGGACCTGATGACGCACAACTGCCAACGTACGTCCGCGGACTGATGCAAAAACACCGCGGCCGATAGGTTGCGCCATGGCATTGATGAGCGCAGCCAGTGCACTGTGTGCGATGTTTCTCGTGTGAAGGCGCCCTCCCTATCCGGACGTGTACGTTTCATCGCGCTGTCATCGCTGCGCGACTAGGATGACTGGTCACGTCCGTCACGCCCTGGTTCAGCACTGCACGCGCGGCTCACATAGCACCGTGCGACTGGCGTACGCGTTGGCGTCCGTCCACTACCGTCCAAAAAACACCGATATGTCGAACAGGAAAACCGCTGACACCTCGCCGTCCGATCAGGCCGCCACCGTCTCGCGCCGTGGGTTTTTGAAGTTGGCCGGCGCATCCAGTCTCGCTACGGCCGCAGGCAGTCTTTCATCGATGGCGCGCGCCGCGAACGGCACACCCGACGGCACGCCGGAGCAGATCCACCTGACATGGGGCAACGATCCGACCAGGGAGGTCACGGTGTCGTGGGCGTCGCTGGCGCAGGCGGTCAATCCGCGGGTGCGCTTCGGCCGCGCCGGCGAGGCGAGAACGATGGTGCACGGCGTGCAAAGCACGTATACCGATGGCCTCAACGGCGAAGTTGTGTTCACCTATCACGCGCGCCTGCATGGTCTGAAGGCCGATGCGAGCTACGAGTACGAGGTGAGCGCCGACAACGACAGCAACGCGGCCCAGCCTTTCACCGCGAGCTTTCGCACTGCGCCGCGAGGCCGCGCGCCATTTCGCTGGACGAGCTACGGCGATCTCGCGACGCCCAATACCGGCTGGGTGTTGTCGTCGCCGCAAAGCCGCTTCGCGGTTCAGGCGGTCGAGCGTTTTGAGCCGCTGTTCCACCTGCTCAATGGCGACCTCTGCTATGCCAATCTGAATCCGACGCATCAGCCGGACGTGTGGCGCGATTTCGGCAACAACTGCCAGACTTCCGCGTCGAACCGGCCGTGGATGCCATGCCCGGGCAATCACGAGGTCGAATTTCACAACGGCGAACAGGGCCTCTCGTCCTATCTCGCGCGCTACACGCTGCCCGAAAATCACACGCGTTTCCAGGGCCGCTGGTACAGCTTCCGCGTCAGTTCGGTGCTGTTCATCTCGCTCGATGCGGATGACGTGGTCTATCAGGATGCGGCGGCGTTCGTTGCCGGCCCGAATCCGCTGGTGCCTGCGGCGAGCACCGGTAATCCGCCGATTCAGCCGGGCACTTCGTTCTATATCCGCGGATATAGCGGCGGCGAGCAGACGCGCTGGCTCGAGAAGACATTGCGCCACGCGGCCGAAGACGACGAAGTCGACTGGATCGTTGTCCAGATGCATCAGGACGCACTGAGTTCATCGAAGACCGGCAACGGGTCTGATAAGGGCATCCGCGAAGCGTGGCTGCCGCTGTTCGACCGCTATGGTGTGGACTTGGTGCTGTGCGGTCACGACCACGACTACGAGCGCAGCTATCCCGTTCGCGGTTGCAATCACAACAAGGGCACCGACATCGCCACGGGGCGGGTAGTGGACACATTGCAGCCGCGGCCGGTTGTGCCGGCGGCAGCGGGGGCGACGTCGTTCGATACGAGCCACGGGACGATTCATTTGATTCTCGGCGGCGGCGGGACGAGCGCGCCGCTCGATGTCTATGGCGTGGACCTCGGTACCGGGCTGCCGCAGGCGCGTATTTTCACGCGGCCGAATCGTCCGGCTCCTGCAACGACGGCTGGCACGTTCGCGCGTGCCAGCGCGGATGCCGTGGAGGATGCGATCTGGTCGGCGCAACGGGATACCGGGACGGGCTACGGCATCGCGGTGTTCGATCATGATCCGGGGCATCCGGGCGGCCACACCACGATCACGATGAGTTACTACCACGCGCCGGGTGCGGATCAAACGCCGACCCAGACCTATGAGTTGTTTGAGACTATCGAGTTGAAGAAGAAGCGGCGGGAGTGAGGTTTCGAGTCGCTCAGTTTTCCTGGCAGTTGAACTGCACCAACCAAAGCACGTGAGGCAGCTTGTGCATCGATTGCCACGTATCGATGTATTGGCTGCCTCACGGCTTCTTGCTTCCTGTTTGCTCGAACAGAAGGTGATGCGGCACGCTAGTGTCCTGAGTTAGAAGTTCGTTGAATCAATCTTCCGCTCTATCCGAAATGACGAAATGCTGATTAAAAAGCCGCTCGGACTCGCGCAACCCTTCTTCGGTAAAGATCACGGATTTCGTCTTGTTGACCGGATCATCAATGAAGCCGCGTTCGTAGAGCCGATTTAGCACATCCCAGTCGAAACCCTTCCATGCGCGGTATCGATCATGCAGGGTCAGGTAGAGGAGTGCCAGGGCGACTTCATCAATTGCATCGGTATTGATTTTCATGGTGCTACTCCCGCGGCCTTACGAACCCGCACACAAAACCGTTCGAGGCTGGCCAGGATCTCGTCAGCCGACTTGCTCCAGGCAAACGGCTGGGGATTAGCGTTATAGGTGTCCAGGTAATGACGAATCGCGTCTTCGAGCTGACGTGTCGATCGATGCGTGCCGCGTCGAAGGTATTTTTCAGTGAGCGTGGCGAACCAGCGTTCGACCTGATTAAGCCAGGACGCCGAAGTGGGCGTGAAGTGAACATGGAAGCGAGGATGGCGAGCGAACCAGGCTTTGATCGAGGGTGTTTTGTGCGTCCCATAGTTGTCCATCACCAGATGCACATCCAGACCGGATGGCACGCTGGCTTCGATGGTACGCAGAAAGCGCAGGAATTCGCTGCTGCGATGGCGCCGATGTACCTCCCCGATCACTTCACCAGTAGCAATGTCCAGCGCAGCGAACAGCGTGGTCGTGCCGTGGCGCATGTAATCATGCGTGCGTCGCTCAGCGATGCCGGGTGCCAGTGGCAATATGGGTTGCGTGCGGTCCAGCGCCTGAATCTGGCTCTTCTCGTCCACGCACAGCACCATGGCCTTGAGCGGCGGATCCAGATAAAGCCCGACGATATCTCGCACCTTGTCGACGAACATCGGATCGCTGGAGAGCTTGAACGTTTCCTGCCGATGCGGTTGCAAACCAAAAGCACGCCAGATTCGCGTGACTGCGGTCTGCGACAATTTCATCTCATGAGCCATCGTGCGCGTGCTCCAGTGAGTAGCTCCGACAGGAACGGACTCGAGCGTCTTCGCAATGACAGCATCGACGCGCGCGTCATCGATCGTTCTCGGCGCGCCGGGCCGAGGCGCATCAAGCAGTCCGTCCAGACGGTGGATCACGAACCGCGCCCGCCACTTCGAAACCGTTTGCTGAGTGACCCGCTGTTTCGCCGCAACTGTCTTGTTATCCATACCATCGGCACAAGCCAGTACGATGCGCGCCCGCAATGCCAGGGCCTGTGCCGTCTTGCGTCGCATCGTCAGCGCTTGCAGTTGTTCGCGTTCCGATTCGCTCAGCACGAGTTCTCCTTTGGGCCGTCCGCTCATCGTTACCTCCCGTATCAAGTGCCACACAAGACACTTTAGTACGGGATTGACATCTTTCAATGAATTTCTAACTCAGGACACTAGCTGCTATTGATGGCTTAGTGCTGCACGGTTTGCCGTGATGCGGCTTTGAGTCACCGACTGGCGCCGTCGACAGCCTGTATGATGGCGGCGGCGCCGGACCGAAAGCCCGCGCAGATCGCGCACCGCCCGCTGCCGCTACGCGGCGCCAACTCGCCCATTCACGATGACCCAGAGGAAGACCGCCATGACGGCCGCAACGCAATTCGATCAGGTTTCCATTATCAAACGAGCCAACGTCTACTTCGACGGCAAGTGTGTCTCGCACACCGTTCTCTTCGCCGACGGCACGCGCAAGACGCTCGGCGTGATCCTGCCCGGCGTGCTCAACTTCGGCACCGACGCGCCGGAACTCATGGAGGTGCAGGCCGGCCAATGCCGCATCCGCCTCGAAGGCAGTGACGAGTGGAAGACGTATGGCGCGGGCGAGTCGTTCTCGGTGGCCGGCAAGAGTCGCTTCGATATCGACGTGATCGAAACGCTCGACTACGTCTGCAGCTATCTGTAACGACGGACGGGCGCATGGTGCCCGACGATGCACGCGACTTCGCGCGCGAGAGCGCAGCCGCAGACAGGGTAGCCCGACTTGCGGATGATTGCAGGAACGCGTGCCGGCGTCGCAGGTCGAGGAGACTTAGTTGTCGCGCTCGAAGGTAATGATGGACCGCGTGGTGCCAGGCCAGTTCGGCATCTGTCGCCATGGGGTCAGCACCTCCAGACGGTCGCCGGCGACGTGGAACTCCCGGCACTGCGTCGTGCCGACCCACTCGGGATTCCAGGCGGCCTCAACCTTGGTGCACCACTGATTGTCTTCAGTGCGCTCGATGCCGGTGTACGCCACCAAGGTGTTCAACAGAGCCGTCTTGTCGGCGTCGCTCTTTCCGGCTTTGCGCCCGTCGCCAGTCAACACGAACGCCACCCGGTGGTCCGCAGTGAAGATTACGCGACCGCTCGGGTGCTCGCCCATGGCTGCGATCTTGCCGCCAGTGTCTTTGGATTCGACCTCGTAGGAGACCAAACGCCACGACCCCGACAGCGGGGATTCCTCCGCCCGCGCGGCACCGGACGCCGCTGCGACAGCAACAAGGGCGGCAACGGCCGCCATCGACCAAGATTTCATCGTTTACCTATATAAAAAACGCGTCCCGCTCGCGCCAGTTTCTCGTGTGTTCACAAATCAAATAAAAAAAACGACACCGTGCTCGATACCGCGAGGTTCGCCCATGACTTCAGGAGATCGTCGGCGGCATTCGTGGACATTGCTTCCATCAGAACGTCTCCCACGTTTCGGCTGCCACGTCCGTCGACGCAATGGTGGCGGCACCTGTCGCGGCACGGCCCGACTGCCCAGCGGCTTTCGGTTGCGTATGAATCTTTGGCGCCTTCCGTGCGGGCATGCGCGGCGGCTGCTCCGGCATGACCATGCGCGACACTGACGGACCTGTGTCGGCCAGCCTGAACACGGATACCGCCCCGCTCAGGCTCGTCGCCTGCTCTTCGAGGGACTGCGCAGCGGCGGCGGCCTGTTCGACCAGGGCCGCATTCTGCTGCGTGACTTCGTCCATCTGGCCGACCGCCTGATTGACCTGCTCGATACCCCGGCTCTGCTCTTCCGAGGCCGCCGCAATCTCGCCGACGATATCGGAAACCTGCTTGATCGCCTGCTTCACTCCTCCCATGGTGGCGCTGACGTCCGTCGCCTGCTGCGCGCCGTCCTGGATCATCGCCACTGAAGAGCCGATCAGCTCCTTGATCTCCTTGGCCGCCGCTGCCGAGCGCTGGGCCAGACTGCGCACCTCGCTCGCGACCACGGCAAAGCCGCGGCCCTGCTCGCCGGCGCGGGCGGCCTCCACGGCAGCATTGAGCGCGAGAATGTTGGTCTGGAACGCGATGCCTTCGATCACGCCCGTGATTTCCGAAATCTTGCTGGAGCTGCCGCTGATCTTTTCAATGGTCCCGACCATGCCCTGCACCGCTTCGTTGCCGGCATCGGCCATATCGGTAGCCCGCGTCGCCAGCGCATTCGCCTGCCGCGCATTGTCGGCGTTCTGCTTCACGGTTTCGGTCAGCTGCGTCATGCTGGCTGCGGTTTGCTCGAGCGAAGCCGCCTGTTCTTCCGTGCGCGCAGAAAGGTCAGTGTTGCCTGCTGCGATCTCTTTCGATGCCACAGTGACAGACTCGGTCGATGCGCGAACCGTACCCACCACTTCGCCCACGCGGGTCAACAGATTGTTGAAGGCGGTCGCGGTCTCGCCGATTTCATCCATCCTCTCGAACGGTGCACGCTGCGACAGATCAAGCGACTGGTTGACATGCTGGAGGGTGTTCCGAATGCCGGCAAGACCATTACGGATCGTATGGAACAGGCGCATAGCCATTGCACCGGCGATCAACAGCGCCGCAACGACGACCGCCAACAGGATACCGAACGCTCGCGAATAGGCCGCCGTATTGACGCTGCGCATCGCGTCGCTGAGCTTGATCCGGTAATCGACGTGATCTTCGATGCCCTTCGTCACCGCTGCCGCCGCGGCCACTAGCGGGCCATCGGTCGCCAACGCGGCGCGTGCGCCATCCAGGTCGCCGGCACGTGATCGCGCAAGAAACTTCTCTCTTTCGATGCGATAAGCGGCCATGTTCGCCTTGTCGGCATCGGTCATCCTGCGATCGGTGTCATCTGCGATGTCGTTTTTTTCGTAGGCCGCGATCGTCTTGTCGAACTTCGCGTCCACCTCGTTCATCACCTTCTCTATCGCGGCTTTGGTGGCGCTGTCGGGATACATGACATGGCGGAAGGCCGCAATGCGCGAAGCCGTCATTGCCGACTTGGCCGCGTCCAGATCCTTCATGCCGGGAATTGCGCCGGTCTGCACGGACTCAAAGCGTTGCTGCGCCTGGTAGAGCTGCCATAGGCCGTAGCTGCCGGTAAAGATCAGCGCCATCAGCGCGACCGACAGCGTCAAGACCAGACGTTTGATAATTGTCATTGTGAAAATCCCCGAACCCCGAAATAATTTTGTAATGTCGCGAGCTCGAAGCGAGCTAAATCCAGTCGCGATGACCTGCGGGAAGGACTTAGCGCAAGAGTTATGCCATTTGCTTCGAAACGCTCGAAGCCTGCTCGACGCGCACTTGCGCGGAGACAGGCGCAGAGGCATTCCGGGTATCCGTAAAAGCCGCCCTCGAATCTTCTGAAACTCCAGACATCGCCTTACCCCTAAGCGAATCTTCGGCAACCTGCCTGATGCGTTCCGGTCGGCTATTTAGCCCGAGGAAAGGACGCTCCCCCGTGGGATCGAGTTTGAATTCGAACTTGGCAGCAATCACCACCTGGCCGCGCAGTGGAGCAAGCGCTTCGCCAACCAGTTGCTCGCTTGTGAACAGCCCCGCGCGTGTTACCGGTGTCAGCTGGGCTTGACGGCCAGCAAGTCAGCTGGCGGACGATACCTCAGATGGCGCATATCGCGAGGTAGCAAGTACCTGAGGCGGCACTGGGACGTGTGCACGTCTGACCAGCGCACCTCCGCGAAACATGAGCAGATCGCCTGGCTGGCAGGTGGTCCATGCTTCATCGGTGAGTGGTGTCGTCGCGATGACTGCCGTGCAGTCTTCCGAGGTCGCATAAGCGGAGAAGTCGACCGACATATCGGCATCGACGAGTCTCGCGCTTGAGAACGGCCAGCGACGCATCACGTAGGCCAGTCGCGTGGAGCAGTAGGCAAACTGCGACTGTCCGTTCGACAGCAGGAAGTTGAAAATTCCATGCTGATTCAGCTTGCGAGTCATGTCCTCTACTACGTCGAACAGTTCGTCCGGTGTGGTATCCCGATCGATGCCGCGCTCGTGGATCACATTCATGATCGTGCAAAAGGCCGATTCACTATCGGTTGTACCCACCGGCGCGTAGGGACCCGGCACCCGCCAGTTTCGCTCCTGCAGATCACCGTTATGCGCGAACACCCATTGCTGTCCGTTGTGTTCTCGCATGAACGGATGGCAATTCTCAGCGCTGGCGCCGCCCTGCGTGGCCTTCCGGATGTGCGCGATGACATTGCGCGATTTGATCGGATAACGCTTCACGAACTCCGCCATGGGGGATCGGCAAGCGGGTTTGTCGTCGATGAATAACCGGCATGCCCGCTCCTCATAAAACGCGATTCCCCATCCGTCCACGTGGTGATCGGTCAGACCGCCTCGAGCCGCAAATCCCGTGAAGGAAAAGGTCACATCGGTCGGTTCAGCGCAACTAAGAGCAAGGAGCTGGCACATAAATAAGGTATGTAATCGGGGGTAAGAATTGACCGCTTTGTTCGATGCATCAAGTGGATGCTACCTTTCTTAATGACCGGCCAATATAGAACGTTATTTCAAATTGATCGATATGAACGAAGGGTTTTAGTTTTTTCTTCTACCCGCCCCGCGATACAGTGATTCCGTTCCCCGACGAACGGGAATGCAGCTCCGAACCCGGTGTGCAGCGCATTGCGGCATCACACTGGTTCCGGTCTGGCTTCTATGGGATCCAACATTAAAATACCGCACATGAAATCAAGATTCTTATTCGGGTTTGGAGCTTTAGGCATGACTGCGATGCTGGCAACATCGGCGGCGCGAGCGGACAACAGCGTGACGCTCTATGGGCGGATGGACAACGGGGTGAGCTATATCACGAACACGGGAGGGCAACACGAATACAAGATGGACAGCGGCGTCGTGTTCAGCAACTACTGGGGGCTGCGCGGTGTGGAAGACCTCGGTGGGGGCTCGCAGGCGATATTCGACCTTCGCTCCGGTTTTCGCGTTACCGATGGCAGCTCGAAGCCCAGCAGCAGCTACATGTTCGGCAAAACCGCGCTGGTCGGATTGAGCAACTGGCTCGGCACGCTGACGCTCGGCAGGCAATACGACTTCATCAACGACTACACGTCCCGCTATAACATCAGTCAGGACGGCGACGGCTACGCGATTCACCTCGGCGACCTCGACCGCATGAGCGGCGACACGATGATCAATGCGGTCAAGTTCGCGAGCAAGAGTTTCAACGGCCTGAGCGCGGGCGCGATGTACTCGTTCAGCAATACGGCCGGCAGCTTCCACACCGGTTCCGCGTGGAGTGCCGGCGTGCTTTACGCGGCGGGCGCGTTCAGTGCGGCAGCGGCTTACTCGCAGCTGAACAGCACGACGATCGATCCGTACGATGCGCTCGGCCTGTCGTCGTTCCTTGGCACCACGACCGCCAGGCTCAGCAGTTCGACCGGTCAGCGCACGTCGCTGTATTCGAGCACCGGACTGACCGTGAGTCACCTCGATACGGGCGGGATCGGCGCGAGCTACCGCTTCGACAAGCTCACGGTCAAGGCCAACACGACCCTGACCAAGGTCACGTCGGCCAATGGCAATGTGTCGTCTTTCATGCACGTGTACGAAGCCGGCGGCGCGTATCAGCTCTCGCCTGCGTTGGCGCTCCGCTCGGGCTATCAGTACACGACCTTCGAGCATCATCACTGGAACGAACTGTCGGTCGGTCTCTACGAGAGTCTGTCGAAGAGTACGCGGATCTACACGTCGGCGGGCTACCTCCGCGCCTCGAGCGGCGTGAATGCGGTGATCGGCTATGCGTTCGCCCCGTCGAGCACGCAGACGCAAGCCAACTTGCGCGTCGGTATCGCCCACAACTTCTGAACTTCTGATTGAACCTGTGCCGGGCCTCGGCCGCCGACACGCGTGTCGCGGCCGAGGTCAAATCAAACGAGAAACATCCAATGAAATTGCGATTCTCCGCTATTGCGTTGCTCATGGTTTTACCGCTTGCGAGCGCCTTTGCGAAGCCGCTGGTCGTCTGCACCGAAGCCAGCCCGGAAGGATTCGATCCGGTGCGTTACAGCACGCTGACCATCACGAATGCATCCGCTGACGTCATTTTCAACGGGCTCGTCACGTACGACGATGCGACCGGCACCGTGCAGCCAGCGCTCGCGCAGAGTTGGGACGTCAGTCAGTCCGGCACGGTCTACACGTTCCATCTGCGTCCCAAGGTCCATTTCCAGACGACCGATTACTTCAAGCCGACCCGGACGTTCGACGCCGACGACGTGATCGCCACGTTCGACCGGATGCTGAATCCGGACAACGCATGGCGCAAGGCGTTGCCGACGGTGGTAATGCCGAACGTCCAGTCGATGCAGATCACGAAGCTGATCAAGTCGGTCGACAAGGTCGATCCGCTGACGGTGCGCATCGTCCTCAACCGTCCTGATGCGACCTTCCTGCCGATCCTCACGATGAGTTTCGCGTCGATCTATTCGAGCGAATATCTGGCGCAACTGCTGAAGACCAACGCGATTGCAGACCTGAACGCCAAACCGGTATCGACGGGCCCGTTTGTCCTGAAGAGCTATCGGCCGGACGCGACGATCCGCTACACGGTGAACCCGGACTACTGGGGACCGAAACCCAAGGTCGACGGACTGATCTACGCGATCACGCCCGATCCGACCGTGCGCGCACAACGGGTCAAGGCAGGCGAATGCGATATCGCGCTCGCACCGAAACCGGACGATGTCGCGTCGGCGCGCAAGGACCCGTCGCTAAAAGTACTCGACGTGCCGGGTTTCATGACGGCGTTCGTCGCGCTCAATACGCAGCGTCACGGCCTCGATAATCCGGCGGTGCGCCGCGCGATCAATCTGGCCTTCGATCGCGATACGTACGTGAAGACATTGTTCGGCACCAGCGCAGTCCCGGCGACGGATCCGTATCCCAGCGGCGCGGAGGCGAAGACCGGCTATGCGTACGATCCCGCGCTCGCGAAAAAGCTGCTGGCCCAGGCGGGCATGGCGAATGGACTGAGCCTGACGATCTGGACCCGCTCGACTGGCAGCACGCTCAATCCGAATCCGAAGGTGGGCGCCGAACTGCTTCAGGCCGACCTCACCAAGGTCGGCATCGACGCGCGGATCAAGACGCTGGAGTGGGGCGAGCTGCTTCATGAGATCAAGCAGGGGCAATACGACCTGCTGTTCATGGGATGGGCCGGCGACAACGGCGATCCGGACAACTTCCTGTCGCCGCTGTTCTCGTGCGACGCGGTGAAGGGCGGCACCAATTTCCAGCGTTACTGCGATGCGTCGCTGGATGCGTCGATCGCGAGCGGCAAGGCGACCAGTACCGCGTCGGTTCGCGCGCAGGACTACGACCGCGCCGAGAAGATCGCGCACGATCAAGCGCTCTGGATTCCGCTTGCGCATCCGCTGGTGGCCGCGATCACGCGTCCGAATGTCGATGGCTATCACGTCAGTCCGTTTGGCCGCGTGAACTTCGGGGCCGTGTCGATCCGGTAACCGCGTCGGGCAAACCTTCCGTATCACGCTTTCACCGGATGACGGTCGTGCAGTTGCACGACCGTCAGTGGAGACTTGCGCGCGTTTTTCGCTGGAGACCGTCTGTGCTGAAATTCCTTGTCACCCGCCTGCTCGGACTGGTGCCGACGCTGCTGGGCGTCACGTTGCTGGCTTTCGTGCTGATTCACCTGCTTCCCGGCGATCCAGTCGATGTGATGATGGGCGAGCATGTCGCCGATCCCGCCGCGCACGCGGCCGCTCTGCATCAGCTCGGACTCGACGAGCCGTTGCCGACGCAATATTTCCGTTATCTCCAGCGCCTGCTGCATGCCGACCTCGGACATTCGTTCAAGTCGGGCGATAGCGTGATCCATGATTTCGGCATGCGCTTTCCCGCGACGCTCGAACTGTCGGTCTGCGCGATCGCGTTCGCGCTCGCGGTCGGGCTGGTTGCCGGGATTGCCGCGGCGCTCAGGCGCGGCTCATGGCTCGACCACGCGGTCATGAGCACGGCGCTGACTGGCTATTCGATGCCGATCTTCTGGTGGGGACTCGTTCTCATCATGCTGTTTTCGGTGAAGCTCGGATGGACGCCGGTGTCGGGGCGAATCGGCCTGGAGGTCGACCTGACGCCGGTCACGAATCTCATGCTGGTCGATTCCGTACTGTCGCGCGATCCGGCGACCATCGGATCGGTCTTGCGTCACCTGATCCTGCCCACCGTCGTACTCGGCACGATTCCGCTTGCGGTCGTTGCGCGGATGACACGTTCGTCGATTCTCGAAGTGTTGCGCGAGGACTATATCCGCACCGCGAAAGCCAAAGGCCTGACGCCCGCGCGCGTGATCGTCGTTCACGTGCTGCGTAACGCATTGATCCCGGTCGTCACCGTGGTCGGCATGCAGATCGGCGGCCTGCTCGGCGGCGCGGTGCTGACGGAAACCCTGTTCTCGTGGCCAGGCATCGGCAAATGGCTGGTCGATGCCGTGAGCGCGCGCGATTACCCGGTAATACAGGGCGGCATCCTGCTCGGCGCGGTGCTGGTCGTCGCCGTCAATCTGTTGGTCGATGTTGCGTCCCGCCTGATCAATCCCCGTCTCGTCAATTCACGATAATGTCCGATACCACCGTCATCGCCTTGCGCACGGGCCAGCGTGCCCACTTCGCCGGCGGCCGCGCGCTGCTCGAACTGTGGCGGCTCTACTCGCGCAATCGCGCTGCGACAGCGGCGCTCGCCGTACTCGCCATGCTGGCGCTGCTCGCGCTGTGCGCGCCATGGATCGCACCGCACAACCCCGTCGAACAGTTCAGGGATCACATCAAGATTCCGCCCGCGTGGTCGGACGGCGGCAGTCTGCAATTTCTGCTCGGCACCGACGAGGCAGGACGCGACATCCTCTCGCGCCTGATTTTCGGTGCGCGCATCAGCCTGGGGATCGGCCTTGCGTCGGTGACGCTCTCGCTGTTGCCGAGCATCGCGCTCGGTCTGTTCGCGGCGTATTACCCACGATGGCTCGACGCACCGCTGATGCGCATGATGGACGTGCTGCAAGCGCTGCCGTCGCTGCTGCTGGCGATCGCCGTGGTCGCGGTGCTCGGACCCGGCCTTCAGAACACGGTGCTCGCGATCTCCGTCATCTGTCTGCCCGGTTATGTCCGGCTAGTGCGCATTGCCGCGCTGGCAGAAGCGCAAAAAGAGTATGTCATCGCGGCGCGCGTCAGCGGCGAGGGCGCGTTGCGCATCATGTTTTCGCAGATCCTGCCGAACTGCGCCGCGCCACTGATCGTTCACGCGACGCTCGGCTTTTCTGCTGCGATCCTCGACGCCGCCGCGCTCGGCTTTCTCGGCATCGGCGTGCAGCCGCCGCAGGCCGAATGGGGCAGCATGCTCGCGTCCGCACGCGACTATATCGACAGCGCGTGGTGGATCGTGACGATGCCGGGCTTATCGATTCTGGTTACGGTGCTGTCCGTCAACCTGTTCGGCGATGGTTTGCGCGACGCGCTCGACCCGAAGCTCAAACCGGTGACACGCGCATGACCGACCTCTTGAGAATCAGGAATCTCGCGGTCCGGTTCGGCGACAGCCAGGCGGTCAATCACGTCGATTTCGATATCGCGGGTGGCGAGGTGGTGGCCGTGGTCGGCGAATCCGGCTCAGGCAAGAGCATCACGATGATGGCCGCAATGGGCCTGATCGATGCGCCCGGTGTCGTAACCGCCGACGAGATTACCGTAGGCGGCGTCGATCTGCTGCACGCGAAGCCGGCGATGCGGCGCAAGATCGTCGGCAAGGAGATCGCAATGATCTTCCAGGACGCGCTGACGAGCCTCAATCCGAGCCTGACGATCGGCTATCAGATCCGTGAAATCCTGGTCCAGCACACCAATCTGCGCGGCGCCGCGCTGGACGCACGGATTCTCGAACTGCTGGATCAGGTGCGCATCGCCGACGCGAAAAAACGTCGCGACGCCTATCCGCACGAACTGTCGGGCGGCATGAATCAGCGCGCGATGATCGCGATGGCGATCGCATGCAAGCCCAGGCTGCTGATCGCCGACGAACCCACCACCGCGCTCGACGTCACGGTGCAGGCGCAGGTGATGCGCCTGCTCGAAGAATTGCAGCGCGAGTACCGGATGGGACTGGTGCTGATTTCACACGATCTTGCTGTCGTCGCGGAAATCGCGCATCGCGTCGCGGTCATGTACGCGGGCGAGGTGATCGAAACCGGGCCGGTGCCACGCACCTTCGAGATGCCGCGCCATCCGTACACGCGCGCGCTGCTCGGCGCGATTCCCGAGCGCGCGCGCGACGGACGGATGACGGCGCTGCCGGGCAACATGCCGTTACGGCGAGGCCCGTCGGGCGGCTGCCTGTTCGCGCCGCGATGCGCGGCGGCAACCGATGCGTGCCGCGTCGCTCATCCGGAACTGACGCATATCGACGCGGCCACCGAGGTCCGGTGCGTGCTCGGCACGCCGGCCGGAATGCCCAAACAAAGCAAGGAACATCATGCAGCAGCACGCTAATGGAAAAGCCGTGGTGATGGTGGCGGACCGTCTCACCCGGCACTATCGCGTTCGTCGCGGGATGGTCGGCACCAGCGTCGTCAAGGCATTGAACGGCGTGTCGTTCATGCTCGAACGCGGCAAGACGCTGGCCGTCGTCGGGGAATCCGGCTGCGGGAAATCGACGCTTGCACGCCAGCTTACGATGATAGAGCCGCCGACGTCGGGCAGTTTGCAGATCGGTGGCCACGATGCCGGTCTCGCCGACAGAAACACATGGCGCAAGCTCCGTCAGCGCGTGCAACTGGTCTTCCAGAATCCGCTTGCATCGCTGAATCCGCGCAAGACGATCGGCCAGACCTTGACGGCGGCGATGTCGGCCAGCGGGATTTCCAGCGCAAGCGAACGTGCCGCCCGGCTCGCGCAGATCATGAGCCAGGTGGGTCTGCACATGGATTGCGCCGGTCTTTATCCGCACATGCTCTCAGGTGGGCAGCGGCAGCGCGTTGCCATTGGCCGCGCGCTTGTCGCCGAGCCGGACATCATCGTGGCGGACGAGCCGGTCTCGGCACTCGATGTTTCGATACAGGCGCAGATATTGAACCTCTTCATGGATTTGCAGCAGCAAGTGGGCGTCAGTTATGTCTTCATCTCCCACAATCTGACCGTGGTCGAACATATAGCCGACCAGGTCATGGTCATGTATCTCGGTAGCGTCATCGAGTTCGGCGACAAGTCGCGTATCTTCTCTGCACCGAGCCATCCTTATACCCGGGCATTGCTGGCAGCGACGCCAAAACTCGAACCTGCGGCCCGTCGCCAGAAAATCGAGTTGCAGGGAGAGCTACCGTCTCCGATCAACCCGCCTTCGGGATGTGCATTCCACACTCGCTGCCCTCATGCAACACAGGAATGCGCTGAATCGATGCCTGAGTTGCGCAAATATGACGCGAGACTCGTGGCGTGCCATCGCGCCGGGGAAACCGGCATGAATTGAGCACCGGATAACTGCGCTGGCGATCTGTCTGGCAGTGGCGAGTGCCCAGCGACGGGACCGCAACAGATCGATAAAGTCGGCGCGATGGGCGGATAAGCGGGTGAGCCCGCTTCCAGGTAGCCGCAGGGAAATCAGCGCTCGCGGCAGTGCACCTTTTCATTTTTGCAACGTTTTCGGCGCGTGCATCCATGACGCGGATGAACACCGCCCTCACTCGCCCGCTGCAACAAACACCGGACTGCCAGAGCGTCGAAGTCGACAGGTTGGGTACCGCCGTTTTCGCTCAGGAGCGTTACAGGATTGAAACGTTTGTGCCGGCATGGGGTATTGGAGAAACTGCCGCCGCGTCTGCCTCTAATGCCGGACTCGATGAAATCGGGGGTGGCCCGCTATTTGCATCGGCACGTTACAGACCATCAAGACGCTGCATCGAGCAAATTCAATAGAGCAGCACAAGCCGTAAAAAGGCAATACGCGAACCGGGGGGAAACTATGTCCATACACGCCGGCTGCCGTCATGGCGGCTCAGCAATCCGTTTCTTGTCGCCGCGTCAGACCACAGACGCAACAAACCCGTTCGATGACGCTCTGGATGAACTCGTCACCAGGTCGGCAACGCGTCATTCGCATTTCCTGCAGGACGGGAAACGAAAATACGTCTCGCGTCCTCAGCGTGATCCTTGTCATTTAGTCTCTCGCGTCACGCGCGACGATTGAAAGGCTGCAACCGCGAGCGCTATCAGCGCGGCGTGATCGCGGTCGACATTGGCGGTGTGGTGCGCTCGGGGTATCAGGATAGTGCTGCGCAGGGTGCGTCATTTCGAGCGCGCGCCCCTCACCGACAGCGAATGAACGATTGGTTTCTATCCTGCAATCAATTGCAACGGGGGAAAACGATGGAATTCTTACTTGGCTTTGGAGTGGGAGGGTTCTTTGGCGCGTGCTTTGGTGTGCTGGTCGCAGCAATGCTTCGAGCAAGCAAAGACATCGACCTGGAGACACGGTTCACGGAGCCGGACGGAGCAGCGCTGCGCAAAGCTGCAGATTCGCCAAATGACAGCCGGATCCCGTGCTGAGGACCGAATCGTCATCGGTTAGCGCCGTGAGCGCATTCACTCCTCGCATTTCACATCCTGCTTTTGCACAACGATAATCGCCGGGTATGTCCCCCGGTCGAGTTCCACGCGCGCGACCACGGCCATCGTCGCACTGTCGATGTCGTCGTACACGCTGACTTTTTCATGCCGAAGGCTCGTGATGCCGGTACAGGCAGACGTGCGACCCTCGTCGGAGACCCGGCATTGGATTGGGTTGTCTGCAAGGTAGCGATATTTGTCTCTGTCGGGGGTCGCAAGGTATTCACGAACGCTCTGTGCCGATCCACCGACGCCGGTGACATACCCAATGGCGCACTGCTGTTTGGGTGTATCGCCGCCACCGGATGTTTCGGCTTTCGCGGCCGTGCTGGCGGCCGCGATGACCGCCGCGAGTATCGATGCAAGGAGGTATCTCATGGCGCAAATCACGGTTGTCGGATCGAAGTGCTGGATTGTAATGGCATCTTGCCCGTGAATTCGTCATGTTTCGGCGACGCGCCCTAACCTCGTTAATCCGCGAAGGCCTTATCGGATTTGTAGGTCGCAAGCACACAGACGCTGTGGAGCGCAGGGTCAGAATCCCTTGGTCAGTTCGGTGCCGCCATAAAAGGAACGCGGCTGGCCGCTCGTCTTCTTCACGCCGGCATAGAATCCAATGTCGAACTTCTCGCCAATCTTGATGCCCGTTAGCACAAGGCCGCCTTGCGTGGCCCGATAGTCGGGGTCGCCGTGCTTGATCACTTCGACGCCGGCCCACGCATCGCCGAACGTTCGATGCAGAAAGCGGGCTCGGCCCCAATACGATGCCGGTCCGATCGTGTAAGAACCAATCCCGTTAAAAGCCCAATCCTGACCGAAACGCTGCTCACCCTGCAAACCAAGCGCGAGCCCCCATTGGCTGCCGTCGGCACGCGCGTTAGCACCGGAGGGCGTCACGCGGTTATCGCGAAACCGCGGACCGGTCGATGCTTCAACCCATCCGCCTTGCCAGGCGGCCTGCGCGCCCATGGCTGCCTCGACTGCCTGTCCCCTGACCTTGACGGTCGTTCCGTTCGTGCCGTACTGATAGTAATAGTCGCTGATCGCGAGCCGCTGGGTCAGGAAGCGACTGGAAAAAAATGGTGCCGTGCCGCCGAGGTATTCGTTGCGTTCACCTTGCTCGGCGATCGATGCGCCGGCAAATATCAACGGCTGCCCTGCGAGCGCCGACAGGCTAAATGGCAGGGCGCAAGCGGCGATTGCGATCGCCAGCCGGCGAGGTATTGCTCGATTGATCGGCGTGATTTTCGTCATCTTCGTTCCCGAGATTATGCAGCGTCAGCGAATGACGCGACGTGACGTCGTATAGATGCATTTGCCCAGTCGGTGTATCCAGACTTCCGCTCGAACTCAATGAGACGCGCTGCGTCGTTTCGCTGCCCGCCCGGCGCTGGCGCAGAAATACCTCCAGGCTCGTGTCGAGCTCGCTATTGCTGAGGATCCACCACATGTCGCCGGTATCGCGTACCGCCGACACCACGGCAACGGGTACCGGATGAGCGTCGCGTGACCGGATCAAGAATCCCGGCGCCCAACAAGTACCCGCACCCAGCACACTCGTACTGGTGGGGGTGCCGCGCGCAAGACGCGTCAACAGGGTTGTCCGCTGGTCGGTCACGCCTCCCTGTTCGAATTGCAGACTGCTGCCGAACAGGAACGTCTCAAGTGGGCGACTCAGGTCTGCCGAAGCCCAGCTAAAGCGCAATCCGATCGTTCGATCAGAATTGGCGATGCCGTGATCGCCTCCGACGAACGTAACACTCGCCTTTGTACGTATGACGAGGTTCGGCAGGTGGATCTCGACCTCCGGGCTGCTTTCAGGCGACAACCGGGCGGGAACTTCTCCGTGGTAAAGCGCGCCGCTTGCCGAAAGGTCTTCCGACAGACCTGGAAACGACCTGCCGTCCAGCGTCAGCATCATTGGTATATGCAATGGGAAACGATATTCGGTGCGCCGGTTCTGCGCCCGGTGATGACTAAACCATGCAATGACACTCGCGGTTGTGATCGTGGCACACGCCCATACAGTGTTCGCGATGCCGGCACCCACCGGTAACGTGCCGTGAACCATCCGGTAGAGGCCGACCGGAATGCTCGATGCGGTCAGTCCTGCAACGATCAGCGACGGCGATAGCCAGAGCCAGGCGCGGCCTGCAAGTGACAATTCCTTGCTGGTGACCGAGAAGCCGATCTTCCTGCGAAACAGGCCAGCGGTCGTTAACATGAATGCAAAGAATCGCACCATGCCGTACTGCTCGCTCAGAAACAGCGCGCCGTAGCCTCGTGCCAGTTCCGTGTACATCAGCGAAGAAAGCGCGTAGTACGCCAGGAAATAGGTCAGAAATTCGCTCATCGGCGCGCTGATTGGCAAGATGCCAAAGAAGAATACCGCGGGCGAAGTCATGAAGAAGACAAGCTTTTGCCATCCCTCGAAGTAAATGAGCATCGACGCGAGGTAGTTCAGTCGCTGCGCCAACGTCAGCCCAGGGCTGGAAAGAATGCGCTCGCGCCGTAGCACCTGCATACCGCCCATGCCCCAACGAATCCGCTGTTGCAGGTAGGTGTCGATGCTATGCGGGGCCAGGCCGAATGCAAGCGATTCCGGCTGGTACACGGAGCGATATCCCTGCTTGTGCAGCTTGATCGACGTGTGGATATCTTCTGTGACCGTCTCGGTCGCAAAGCCGCCGATCGCTTCCAACGCACTGCGGCGTAGCACCGCGCAGCTACCGCAGAAGAAGGTTGCATTCCACGTATCCTTGCCGCGCTGGATAACCTTGAAGAAGAGCGACTGCTCGTTCCAGACGCGACGCCCTCCCACGCGATGGTTGAATGAATCGACGTTGTAGAAGTCCTGCGGCGTCTGTACGAACGCTACTGTCGGATCGGCAAAGTAGCCCAGCGTCTTGTCGAGGAAATCCTTGCGCGCCGCATGGTCCGCGTCGAAGATCGCGATGAATTCGCCGTTGCTGTGTTTGAGGGCGTTGTTCAGATTGCCAGCCTTCGCGTGACTGTTTTCACTTCGCGCAAGGTAGTCGCAGCCGAGTTCGCGTGCCAGCACCAGCATTTCTTCGCGATGGCCGTCGTCGAGCAACCAGGTCCGGTGCGGATACCCGATATTTTGCGCTGCCTGCAACGTGCGGCGAACCAGTTCGACCGACTCGTTATACGTCGGCACGAACACGTCGACGGTAGCACCGCGTGTCGGGGTTGGCACCGATCGTACGGCTAACCGATAGGTCATCAAAAGGTACAGCAAGCCTGTGACGAAACCGAATAGTTCTGCGCCGTAGAGCGGGATCGAGAAAAGCGGTAGATGCCAGTTGATAGCTGTCAGGCGCCAACTGAAGTACCACAGTCCGCAGATCACGTAAGCAATCGCTATGACGGTGATATGGATCGGCGGTTTTTCAAGGGTCAAATCTTTCATGTGATGCCCTCCATCGTGTCGGGTTCGACATCATTCCCAGCAGGAGAGAAAACCAAACGTCATTTAGTGCAACAGCGGCTCCGCCGGATGACCGGTAATGCGCCACGTCACATAGGCCACGAAACGGCCTCCAGCGCGGCTGCCACGATCGCCATTCCGTGGGACGAGTGGCTCTTGAATTTGAGGGCGAGATCTTGAAAGAAGAACGGATGGGTGAGGACCACCGCTAAGGCCTTGAGGAGCAAGCAGCCATTAACCGTGGTCACAAGCCCGACAGCCCGGGGCTGCCCGTCGGCGGCGAAGACGGCGCTCTGGTATCGCCCCGGCATTCATCAGTCGATATGAAGTATAGGCTGAGTGTGCCGGCGCCGGCGAATGTGACTGCCTCGCTGATGCTGCGCAAGCTCGGCAGCTATCCACGTCAAAATGGTCTGGCCGTTGCTCTGCGTGAGCTGGGCTGGGCCGCATCGAGCGAACGTTGTTCATTCTGGACTGGCTGCAAAGCGTGGAACTGATGCGCCACTGCTGTGAACGGGTCGAGAAGGGGCGCTTACCGACGCGCCCCGTATCGGTTGTTTCCCGATGTTGACACGCAATATATGTCTTCGTATATTTCATCACATCCAATAACCCTGTCGGTTTCGGGCGCTACAGACGCGCGTTGGCTCGCTAAGTGAACGCTTATTCGCCCGCTCTACAGCATGACCAGGGGGCACGGACACGCACAGGCTTCGATCGAAATATTCGGAATTCACATGGACAAGCTGCGTCGCGGGAAGGCAACTGTGGTTGTGGTCGGCGCGGGCATCAACGGGGCTGCGGCCGCGTTCTATCTCGCACAGCGGGGGATTACCGATGTGATCGTGCTTGACCGCGCGTTTCCCGGTGCCGGCGCGTCGAGCCGTGGCATGGGTTTGCTGCGTCAGTACCACGCTAACGAGCCTGAGGCTGCGCTGGCGATCCGCAGCCTTGCCGTGTTTCGCCACTGGGACAGTCTCGTCGGCGGCACGTGCGGCTTCGTGCAGTCGGGCTTTTTGTGGCTCGACAACGCTAGTGTGGCGGGCGAAGTGCGCGCCAACGTCTCGATGGTGAACCGGCTCGGCGGACGCGCGCGCGTCATCGACAGCCAGGAACTGCGTGCCCTTCAGCCTCATCTCGTCTGCGATGACACGCTGGCGTCATGGGAGCCGGACGCCGGCTACGCGTATGGTGCCCTCGCGACCGACGCCTTGCACGCAGGCGCCCGCCGCGCAGGTGTAACACTGCTGACCCGCACGCCCGCGCTCGCGCTCGAAACCCGGAATGGCCGCATAAGCGGGGTCGCGACTCCGCAAGGCACGATTGCCACCGAAACCGTCGTGCTGGCAGCCGGTGCCTGTCCATTTCTTGAACTCGATGCCTTCTCCGCCCGCCGCTTCGACGGGTGGGACACGCGCGCGCAGCCGTCCACGCAGGTGTCCGTGACCGATCTGATCTAGTTATCCGTTGTTCTCATCGACCTTCAAAAGGGAAATCGCTGTGACCATTGCTCCTCGTGTTTTACGCGCTGCTGCGGCGGCGCTGTTGCTGGGTACTGCGTGCATGACCGCGGCAAATGCCGCCCCCGGCGACTTCAAGCCCGTCACGCCTGGCGTGCTGACGATTGCCACCGAAGTCGGCAATCCGGGCTGGATGAACGGCACCGATCCGGAAAACATCAGCGGCGGCGTCGAATGGGAGATGGCGCGCGCCATGGCGAAGCAGTGGGGCATCGATAAGGTCGTGTTCCGCAACGTGTCGTTCACCGCGCTCATTTCCGGCACGGCGACCAACTACGACATCGGCCTGATGACCATCTTCAGGACGCCTGCCCGCGAGAAAGTCAACAAGTACTCCGAGTGCTACTACATCGAGGACAGTGGGGTTCTCGTGAAGAAAGGCACCGTCATCAAGAGCGCCGCCGACGCACGCAAGCTGCAATGGGGCATGGTGACCGGCGGCTACGCGGGATTGATTATGGAACATTTGCATCCCGAACTCACACCGAAGAGCTTCCAGGACGGCCCGACCGAATACAACGCGCTGCTGTCCGGCTCGGTGCAGGCGGTGCTCGATGATTTCTCGAGCGTCGCCGGCCGGCAGAAGGGCAAGGGCTTCGAGGGCACGGAAGTCGCAGGCATTCTCGCGATCAAAGGCGTGCCCGCGCCGTGTGCCGCAGCGCAGTTGCCGGCTTCCGCTTCGCCGCAGAACCTCGACGCCGTCAATCGAGCGATCGCCACTTTCAAGAAGAGCGGCCAACTGGACGAGTGGATGAAGCAGTATCTCGCGCCCAATGGCGTCGATGCGTCCCGCTATCCGCGTATCGAACTCGACTGACACCCACCTAAGGAGAACCGAACGGATACGTGAACGCGGGCGCCTGAAGCCTGGTCGCGTATCCGCGGATAGCGAATATGAGTGAACTTGTAATGACACAACGTCCGACCCCTATCACCCGGGCGCTGATCTCACCGCGCGACTGCATTCCTGCGATCGTCGCACTGGCGGTGTTTCCGCCTGCCGGCGTGGCGGCGCTCTGGCGTATCTGGCGTGCGCGTCGGATGGCCGATGCGAACCGCAATGCCGCGCGTGCCGAACTGGCGCGCGGCAAGGCGAGCGCATGGCTCGGCATCAGTTGCAGTGTGCTGCTCGCGGCGCTGGCAATGACTTACCTCGTGTTCTCGGCCAACCATGGCGCGGTGTTCGAGACGTTCTTCGCGCCTGACATCCTGAAGAACAACTTCCTCTATATCCTCGGCGGGTTCTGGGTGAACGTGAAGCTGTTCATGGTGTGCGAGGTGCTGATACTCGCGTGGGCGCTCGTCGTCGCCATCGTGCGCGAACTGCCGGGCGCCGCCGGGGCGCCAACTCGAATGCTCGCGATCATCTATACCGATCTGTTTCGCGGCATCCCGTCACTGCTGGTCCTGCTGATCATCGGGCTCGGGCTGCAGCGCACAGGCCTGCCGGTGCTGTCGTCGATGTCGGATTTTCAGGCGGCCTGTCTTGCGCTGACGCTGAACTACGGCGCGTACGTCTCGGAAATCATTCGCGCTGGATTGCATTCGGTGCACTGGAGCCAGACGGCGGCGGCGCGTTCTCTCGGTCTCACGTATCTGCAAACGCTGCGCCTTGTCGTCCTGCCGCAGGCGATCCGGCACATCATTCCGCCACTGCTGAACAGCTTCATCAGCCTGCAGAAAGACACTTCGCTGGTGACGATCCTCGGCGTCCTCGATTCAGTCAACCGCGCGCAGGCGGTCTCCAGTTACAGCGCAAGTCTCGCACCTTATACCGGCGTCGCACTGTGCTTCCTCGTGATCACGATTCCACTGACCCGCTTCACCGACCATCTGAATAGCCGCTACCGCAAGGCCGTGCTGGCGAAGGATTGACCATGAGTCTCATCAACGTAGTGGACGTCAAGAAGCAATACGCGACGAATCTCGTGCTGAACGGGCTCAGCATTTCGATCGACGAACATCAGATCGCCTGTCTGATTGGCGGATCGGGCAGTGGCAAGTCCACGCTGCTGCGATGCATCAACGGCCTCGAGGAGATCGATTCCGGTGAAATCTGGTTCGATGGGGAAGTGATCTCGGGCCTCGGCGTCGACTTCGATCTCGTGCGCAGGAACATCGGCATGGTGTTCCAGAGCTACAACCTGTTTCCCCATCTGACGGTACTGGAGAACGTCGGCTTTGCGACGCGGCACGTGCTGCATGTATCGAAGGCGGAAGCGAATCAGCGCGCGATGGCGCTACTCGCCCGTGTCGGGCTCGACAAGAAAGCGGACTGCTATCCCGACCGCTTGTCGGGCGGCCAGCAGCAGCGTGTCGCAATTGCCCGCGCGCTGGCGATGGAACCGAAGATGCTGCTGCTCGACGAGATCACGTCGGCGCTCGATCCGGAACTGGTCGGCGAAGTACTGAACCTGATGACCGACCTCGCGCGCGCCGGCATGACGATGGTCATCGCCACGCATGAGATGGCGTTCGCGCGCGAGGTCTCGTCGCGCATCTATTTCCTCGATGGCGGCAATGTGCATGAAGAGGGTCCGCCCGACGAGATTTTCAGAAATCCCCAGCGCGA
Organism: Paraburkholderia sp. GW821-FHT02A12; assembly: GCF_059422005.1. Classification (NCBI taxonomy): domain Bacteria; kingdom Pseudomonadati; phylum Pseudomonadota; class Betaproteobacteria; order Burkholderiales; family Burkholderiaceae; genus Paraburkholderia; species Paraburkholderia sp. GW821-FHT02A12. The sequence goes on from NZ_JBWKWA010000002.1 coordinate 291,801, forward strand.
ACGCACGAAGGCGTTTCTGCAGCGCAACCGGAGCGCGTCCGCGCCGTAGTGCGATGGGCTGGCGTGGTGGCGCCAGCCTGCAACGTCCATTCAATCCCTGACTGAAGCAAATCAGATCCGTCGCCGGTTCCCATGTGAACCGAACGCGACAGGTGTCCTGCTGTTCACAAGAAGTTAAATTCGCCAAGAGGAAGACAATGAAAAAACAGCTTTTAGGTGCCGCACTCTGTAGCACACTTTCCGTATCCGCCTTTGCGCAGGGCAGTGTGACGCTCTACGGTGTCATCGATACGAGCCTGACGTATGTTAGCAACACGGGCACGGGCGGAGGTCATCTGTTTGAAATGGAAAGCGGTGCCGTGCAGGGCAGTCGCTGGGGGCTGAAGGGCATCGAGGAACTCGGCGGCGGCCTGCGGGCGATCTTCCAGATCGAAAACGGTTTCAATTCCAACGACGGCTCACTCGGCCAGGGCGGCCTGATGTTCGGGCGGCAGGCGTTCGTCGGCCTGCAAAACACGGCTTGGGGGACGCTGACCTTCGGCCGCCAGTACGATCCGATCGTCGACCTCATTGCGGACAACATGCCGTACTCGCACGCAGGCGACGTCGACAACACGGACAACAGTTTCCGCGTGAACAACGCGGTCAAGTTCGTCAGCAGCAAGTTCGGCGGTTTCGCGGTCGAAGGGATGTATGCATTCGGCGGTGTGGCGGGCGCATTCGGGCAACAAAGCACGATCGCCGGCGGCGCATCGTATAGCAACGGGCCGGTTTATCTGACAGCTGCGTATCTGTATGCGCGGAATCCGGCCGCTCAGTTCGTCGACGGCAATTTCGGCTCAAACAATCTGATCAATCCGGCTGAATCAGGGCCATTCGGTTTCGTCGGGGTACCGGCCAACGAACAGATCATCGGCGCGACCGGTGCGTACACGTTCGGCACCGCGACGCTGGGCTTCGCATACACGAATACGAAATTCGGCGACGCCAACGGCACCGACGCTTCCGTACGCTTTGACAGCTACCAGGTGTGGGGCCGCTATTACTTTACGAACGCCGTTTCGGTGGCGGGCGGCTATACGTTCTCTCAGGGCGATGTCGGTTATCCTGCGACCGGCAACCGACCGCATTACAGCCAGATCAACCTGTTCACAAACTACATGTTCTCAAAGCGCACCGATGTGCACCTGAAGCTCCTGTACCAGTACACGGGAGGGGGCGTGCCGGCACACGTGATCGGCACCTCGAGCAGTTCCGCACAACTGGTGGCGCGGCTGGGGCTGCGGCATCAGTTCTGAACTGCGCCGGCACGCTCACGGAAGACGCCGCTTGACGCGCCATGTTTCGCGGGCGGCATCGAGGGACAGCAGCAGCCACCGTTTCGTGCCCACCCGATGGCGTTTCTGCGTGGTGTAGCCGTCTACTGTTAACGCGAGTTCGTCGGGCGCACGTCGATGACACGTCGCGTGCGCACCCGAACCGTCGGCGAATTCAACGATGGCAACGGCCACCTGCTGCGGATCGGGAAGGCGTGCGATGCGGAGCGCGCACCCTGGGTACAGGTGCGAGTCGGCCACATGGATCTGGATCGAAACGGACATGAGCGTGGTTTCCAATGGGGAATGTGCGGGGCGTCGGGTGAACGGCCCGCGCGGTGCGAACCGCGTCTTGTATAAGAGCAGCGCTCCGCAAAATTAGCGATACATTGTATAATCCACGATGAAATATATGATAACCGTTTCGTCGATGCGTTCCAGCTCGGCGTATCGATCTGGAGCAGCATGAAGGAACGAACGAATGGCCTGCCATTGGTCGTCAGCGCCTATCTTTTCTGGGGGGTGTATCCGGTCTACCTGAAGGCCTTGAAGACGGTCGGCCCATTCGAGATCATGGCGCACCGGGTACTGTGGGCGTCCATCGCGATGGCCGGTTACGTTCTTGTCTCCGGCCGGCGCGCGGCGATCGTACGCGCGATCAGGAATCCGCGTGTGCTGCTGCTCTGTACGGTGTCGGCCGCGCTGCTGTCGTCGAACTGGATCGTGTATGCGGGCGCAGTCAACTCCGGGCACCTCGGCGAGGCGAGTCTGGGCAACTTCATCAATCCATTGCTGAGCGTGCTGCTGGGAGCGCTGTTCTTCAAGGAGCGTCTGGCGCCGCTGCAACTGGCGGCATTCATGATCGCCGCGGCTGGCGTCGCCGTGCATGCGATGGCCTCGGGTAGCGCGCCCTGGATCGGCCTGTTTCTCGCATCGACCTTTGCGGTCTACGGCGCCTTGCGCAAGATGGTGAGCATCGGGGCATTCGAAGGGCTCGCGCTCGAAACGGTGATGCTCGCGCCATTCGCGCTGGCGTATCTGTGCTGGCTGGACGCGTCGAATACAATGCGTTTCGGTCAGGAGCCGGCATCTGTGGATGCTATGCTCGTCAGCATCGGTCCAGTGAGCACGATTCCGCTGACATTATTCGCCGTCGGCGCGACGCGAATCCGCTTGACGACGCTCGGGCTGGTTCAGTTCATTTCGCCATGTGCGCAGTTTTTTCTCGCGTTCTGCTGGTACAAGGAGCCGCTGAGCGGGCCACAGATGGCTGCATTCGGCATTATCTGGAGCGCGCTGGCGTTGTATGCCGGTCAGGCGATCTGGACCGGCCGCACGGCGCGAGAGGAACCGGCCATGCATTGATGTGTGAGCGAGGTCGACAATGGCCTCATGTAGTGAGCCGCGTGTCCGCCGGGAGCTGAGGTCTTCGATTCCGTGAGAACGACCGCCGTCTGGTTGTGAAAACAAAAAACCACCTGTGTTGACTGTCCAATGAAACATCCGTCAAATCTGATTACTGCCGATGTCCGCACGAGGATTCGCAGCATGATCCTCGCTTCTGAAATCAAGCCGGGGCAACGGCTGGTCGAAGAAGAGCTGGCAACCCAACTCGAAGTCGGCCGGACGCCCGTGCGCGAAGCCCTGCTGCTGCTGCAGGGCGAAGGGTTGATCGCGCGCAATCGTGGATGGGAGGTGCAGGGCGTTGAACACCTTCAGGTGCGCACAATTTTCGAAAGCCGTGCGGCGATCGAGGCTGCGACGGCCCGTCTTGCCGCGCGCCGTGTGACGCAGGAAGATTGCGACGCACTGGAACGTCTCATCGACGCCATGGAGCACGCCGCGGGCGAGAACCGGCGCGAGCTCAACCGCATCAACACGGAGTTCCATCAGTTGATCGTGACCCTATCGGGGAATGACATCCTGATCGAATTCCACCAGCGCACGCAGTTCTATTACTGGGCGCTGCGCGTTCCAGTCCTGTTTTCGGATGCACAACTGGCCGAAAGTAATCGGGAACATCGTGCCCTGCTGGCCGCACTGCGCGCAGGCGACGAAGATCTGGCCGAGCAGCTGGCACGCGCGCACGTTGAAAGAACGATGACGATCGTCGAGCCAGCCCTGCAACATTAATCTGCGCGAGGCGGTGCGATACCGTCTCATGCTTCCGGCCTTTTCGATGATGCCCCCGCAGGCGGCACAGAATCGCCGGCGCGTCATCGCACATCTCGAGCACGTCGCGGTGTGCTTCCGGGTTTGCAATAACGCGCCTATCTCACCGCTGGGCCGCTCCTGACCAAAAGCGCGCCGCTGGGCGGCTTTGCGTCGTGACGCGCGCATCTGACTGCTTCTCTACCGCACCCGCTTTTTCGTCAATCAGTATCGCCAAACGCGCATGGGTTTTCCCTAGTCAATCGAGTATTTTTTAACATATACGATACGGTATATTATGTGGGTGGCGATGCTTCGAACGTTGGACGCAACAGACCAGAGTCGGGCCGGTGTTTGTCATATCGTCGGTAGCGTTCCCACCGCGCGGCATCCCATGCGCGGGTTTTCTTTTCGCGGTTTCCAGACCGTTTTATTCACCACCTCAAAAAGGATTCGACGATGCTGTATTACTTTGCGTACTGCACATGGCTCAACGACCCGGAAATCCGCCGTTACTGGCCGCAATGCAAGGCAATCACGAAGGGTTACGCGGCCAATCACCGTCTACAGTTCCACGCGGCGAGCGACCGTGCGGACCGCGGCTGGTGTCATCTGAACGGCGTGTCGGATGCGTTCGGCGAAAACGCGCTCGGCGTCGTGTTCCAGCACGAACCGGAGCAGTTCAACCAGGACTACGACGACTTCGAACGGTTTTTTCTCACGGTCCGCGGTGATGACGGAAAGGTCTACGATTGCTGGACTTATCGACTGACTGATCCGGGTATCGAGATGCGTCCGCCGAATTTCTACTGGGAGCACATTCCGGCTGGTCTGAAGGCATGGGAATTCCCGAGCAACTACATCGCAAAGGTCCAGGCGCGCTTCGATGCGGCGGCCGAATGCCCGCGAGCGGACCGTGCCAATCCGTCGGCGATTCCGGGGAAAACTGCTGATAGTCGCTAAGCGATAACGTCTTCATACGTTGACTCAACGTGCCGACAGGGGCAACTACCATGAGAAAAACCATTCCGTCCTTGCGGCACCTGATGCTGCTTGCTGCCGTGACCGTGTCATCGATTGCGATGGCGCCGCATCTGGCGTTTGCGGCAACCGATATGCAAGCTGCTGTACCCGCAGACGTCAGGGCGCGCGGCGTCCTGCGGATCGGTTCACAGCAGACGTTTCCGCCGGTTGAGTTCCGCGAAGCGGGCAGAAGCGACGTCACTGGCGTGAGCCGCGATCTGTTCGAAGAGGTCGGCAGACGTCTCAATCTGAAAGTGGAGTACGTGCAGGCCGAATATGCCGCCCTGATTCCCGGGCTCGATGCCGGACGCTTCGACATTGCGTCCGGCGGCATCAGTGATACGGAGGAGCGCGAGCAGAAAGTTGATTTCGTGAACTACATGTTCTCAGGTGGGAGCATTCTGGTCTTGAGCGAAAACAAGACTCCGCTCTCGACGATCGATGACTTCTGCGGCCGTAGCGTTGTCACGATGCTCGGAGGACGCGTGATCATGTCTGCGGTAGAGGCAGCATCCGCCCGGTGCGTCAGCGCCGGCAAGCCACCGATTCGCGCCGAGCAGTTGCCGACGGCGCCCGATGCGAGGGCGCAGGTGGATCTGAAGCGCGTCGACGGCTATATCGGCGACTTGCCCGCCCTTGTCTACATGAGTTCGCAGTTTCCTGGCCGGTATCGGATTGTCGGTGGCAACTATCGGCTAACGCCCTATATCACGTCGTGGGGCTTCAGCAAGAGCAACCCGGCGCTGCGCGATGCGGTCCGCAAGGCGATGCAAAGCATGCTTGACGACGGAACCTATCAGAAGCTGCTCGGCAAGTGGGGTCTGTCCGGCGCGGCCCTGCCCGAGATTTCCGTCAACCTGCCGGCTGGCAAGCGCAAATGACGGGCCCCTTCCTTGCGCGCAGGAGCGGTCCATGGCGGCGCTTGCCCGACCTGCCAGTTCGTTACCACCTTTCCAGACCAGGATCGGCAGCATGAACGCAAATTCCCTCACATCGCGGACTTCCGCCTCCAGGCCGACGCGCCGCGTCGTGCATCGACGGCCCTATGGATCGTGGTTCCTTGCCGCAATCGTGCTCATGGCGGTGCTGGGCGTGTTCCAGGCGGCTGTCAGTACGCGCGTAATTGACGTCCATGTCTTCCTGGACTATCTGTTCAGCCGGCAGATTCTGATCGGCGCCGGTAATTCGCTGTTGCTCGGTACATCAGCGCTCGTGCTGGCAGGCGCAGTGGGACTCATCGCCGCGCTGATGCGGGTAAGCAGCAACCCCGTCCTGTCGACGCTCGCGTCAGTCTACGTGTACCTCTTTCGCGGCACTCCAATGCTGATCCAGTTGATCTTCTGGTTCAACGCCTTTCCGACGATGTTTCCGCATTTGCATATCGTCGTACCGCTTACCGGGGCGGTGTTGTACGACACGCCGATGACCAGTCTCATCACACCGTGGATGGCGGCGCTGATCGCCCTCAGTCTTGCGGAGGGTGCCTATATGGCCGAGATCATCCGTGGCGGATTCCGTGCGGTCGATGCCGGCCAGCGCGATGCGGCTCGCGCGATCGGCATGCGCAACCGCGACGTCGTGAGCAAAGTCGTTATTCCGCAGGCCGCACGCATCATCCTGCCGGCAACGGGCAACCAGTACATCCTGCTGCTCAAGTCGACCTCGCTTGCGTCGGCGATCGGTTATCTCGAACTGCTGCGCGTCACGACCGATATTTATTCGGCCAATTTCCGCGTCGTCGAACTGCTGTCGGTGGCAGCCTTCTGGTTTCTCGTCATGACAGCTGCCGCCACCGCGCTGCAGATGCTGCTCGAACGCCTCTACCCGCACAGGTAAGCCATGAACAATCGTCCTGGATGCAACGCGGTGGATCTTGTCGGTGTCACCAAATACCGGGGTGCGCACGCCGTGCTGCGCGATGTTCATGTCCACGTTCCGCGCGGGCAGATCGTTGCGGTGCTCGGACCGTCCGGTGCAGGCAAGTCTACCTTGCTGCGTTGCGTGAACCATCTGGAGACCATCGACGGCGGCAAGATTTTCGTCGACGGCGAGCTGATCGGTTACCGCGAAAAGAACGGCGTGCTGTATGAGCTCGCCGATCAGGAGATCAGTCGGCAGAGGCAAGGCATCGGCATGGTTTTCCAGAGCTTCAACCTGTTTCGCCACCTGAAGGTGCTTGAAAACGTGATGTCCGGGCCAGTCAGCGTGCTCGGCAAGACCCGCCGCGAGGCTGAGGATACCGCACGGATGCTGCTGCGGCGCGTCGGGCTCGAGGACAAGGCGCACGCGTACCCGAATCAGCTCTCGGGCGGTCAGCAGCAGCGCGTCGCGATTGCCCGCGCGCTCGCCATGGAGCCTCGCGTGATGCTGCTCGACGAGCCGACCAGTGCGCTGGATCCCGAACTGGCGCAGGAGGTGATTTCGGTGATTCGTCAACTGGCCGACGACGACATCACGATGCTGATCGCCACGCACGAGATGGCGCTCGCACGCGAGTTTGCCGACCGCGTGATCTTCATGGTCAACGGCGAGGTCGTCGAAGATGCGCCGCCGGCCGTGTTCTTTAGCGCGCCGCGCCATGAGCGCAGCAAGCAGTTTCTGGCGCGCCATGCCGGGGAGGCAGCGCATGCCGCCCCGATCGACAATGCAGTTCACTGAAATCAAAGGACCAACAAGTGGCTTCTCCGTTCAACACACTTCACCATGTTTGCGTCGTCGTGCACGACCTCGACAAGACCGTCGGGTATTACGAGAGTCTTGGCGTCGGGCCGTGGTTCGACTATCCGAAGGCCGGTAAATATGTCGAATTCGATGTGCCGAACAAGGCGGCGTCCGATGCGATGCGATACAAGTGCGTGGATCTCGCCAATTTCCAGTTACAGCTTTGCGAGCCGTCCGAGCTGGATTCGCCGCAACGACGCTTCCTGAACGAATACGGCGAGGGCGTCTACCACCTTGGCTTCGAGGTTGCCGATTGCGATGCCGCGGAATCGGCCGGCAAATCGCTTGGCCTTGGCGTAATGGCGCGCGGGCGCCGGGTCGACAGGTCGGGCTTCACATACTTTGATACGCGAGCCGACGCAGGCGTGGTGCTGGAAATTCGCAAGACGGTTGACGGGTTCGCATGACGGGCATGCGCCTCGGTGCGCGTCCATGCCCGGGTCGAATCTCAGACCCCGGAGCCGACGGGAGCCAGCCCTGTAGGTCGCGCTCCCGTCGGCCTATGCTATCCGAGGCGCGCAGCCGCCAGGACTTCCCGCTTGGTTTCGAGAATGTGCTGTTCGAGCAGTGTCACGACCTCGTCTACGGCGCGCCGCTTGCACGCGTCGACAATCTGATAGTGGTCGCGTTGCACGTCTTCCTTTTGCGTATCCAGCGACATCCGCAGATGCGGATAGCGATTCGTCGTGCTCAGGCAATACTCCTCGATCATCTTCCTGAGCCGCTCATTATTCGACGGCGCGCACAATGCCAGATGGAATTGCCGGTTGCACTCGGCCCATTCTGCGGGCGTCGTGGCGATGTCGTATGAGGCGAGGATGCGTTTCATCAGATCGATATCGGCGGACACCATGTTCGGCACCGCGAGCTTGGCCGCATAACTTTCGAGTGCGGCGCGGATGTCGAGCAATTCGCAAATCTCGCTCGTCGACATCGCGATCACCACTGCGCCGCGATTGAGTTGATAGCTTACCAATCCTTCCGCTTCGAGCTGCCGCAACGCCTCCCGCACGGGAATCCGGCTCGCGCCGAAGCGCTCCGCCAGATTTTCCTGGCGCAGCTGCGTGCCCGGCGGGAGCGTCCCCCGCAGGATTTCATCGCGCAGTTGATCCCGAATGGATTGCGGCAGCGACCGCTGATCTGCCTTGGCCTGCACTGTCGTCATGAGCAAAAGCCGGTCGTGTGCCGACCGACGAAAAAGGTTGTCGTCAAAATTGTGGGCTGCTAGGATTGTATCCAATCGATGTATAGATGGATAAATTGTAGTCGAATATGAATCCGATAGACCCTCAGTCAAAGGTTGGTAAAGCCATGCTCGAAGCACCCAGAAACGAACCAATCTTAGCGTATTCACCCGGATCGTCAGAACGTGCGGAGCTTGTCCGCGCGCTTGAGCAGCAATCCGCCGATGTGGTGCAGATCCCAGTAGTCGCGGGTGGCAAGCGCCTGACCGGCGGCGTGACGCAAGCGGTGGTGTGTCCCCACGATCACGCACATACGCTCGCGCACGTGCATCAGGCCAGCAGCGACGATGTGGCCGCTGCCATTAAAGCCGCCGCTGACGCGCAACGAGACTGGGCGCAGTGGTCTTTCGAGGATCGGGCTGCGGTGTTTCTGAAGGCTGCCGACTTGCTTGCGGGCCCGTGGCGCCAGAAGCTGAACGCCGCGACGATGCTCGGCCAGAGCAAGACCGCATATCAGGCTGAAATCGACTCGGCGTGCGAGTTGATCGACTTCCTGCGCTGGAACGTCGCATTTGCGCGTGATCTGCAGCAGAACCAGCCGGTGTCGCCGGCCGGCATGCGCAATGCGCTCGAATATCGTCCGCTGGAAGGCTTCGTGTACGCGGTCACGCCGTTCAACTTCACCGCAATCGGCGGCAACCTGGCGTGCGCGCCAGCGTTGATGGGCAACAGCGTGCTGTGGAAGCCGGCCGCGACGGCCGCGCTCAGCAATTACTTCGTGTTCGAGTTGCTCGAAGCAGCGGGTCTGCCGCCCGGCGTGATCAACTTCGTGCCGGGCGAAGCGCAGACGGTTTCATCCATCGCGCTAGGTTCGTCCGAGTTTGCCGGGCTGCATTTCACCGGCTCGACGGCGGTGTTCGATTCGCTCTGGCGCGCGACGGCCGAGCGTCTGCCGACGTATCGCAGCTATCCGCGTCTGGTCGGCGAGACCGGCGGCAAGGATTTCGTGCTGGCGCATCCGTCGGCGGATGTGGTCGCGCTCAGTACCGCCTTGCTGCGCGGCGCGTTCGAATACCAGGGGCAAAAGTGCAGTGCGGCCTCGCGCGCTTATGTGCCGGCGTCGCTGTGGCCGGCCGTCAAGGCGCGCCTCGTCGACGACCTCGCCACCGCGAAAATGGGCGATGTCGCGGACCTCAGCAATTTCATGGGCGCGGTGATCGATCGTAAGGCATATGAACGGATTGCCGGTTATATCGGCCAGGCACAGGAAGCGGGCGGCGCCACGATCGTCGCGGGCGGCGGTTCGGATGATCGCACTGGGTACTTCATCCAGCCGACCGTGATCGAAGTCGACGACCCGCAGTTCGTGACGATGCGCGAAGAGATCTTCGGGCCGGTGCTGTCGGTGTACGTCTATCCGGACGCGCAATGGGCCGACGTGCTCAAGCTGGTCGATTCGACTTCGCCCTACGCACTGACCGGCGCCGTGTTCGCGCAGGAACGCACAGCGGTGGTCGAGGCGAGCGCGGCACTGCGCTTCGCGGCAGGCAACTTCTATATCAACGACAAACCGACCGGCGCGGTGGTCGGTCAGCAGCCGTTCGGTGGCGCGCGCCGCAGCGGTACCAACGACAAGGCCGGCTCCGCGCTGAATCTGCTGCGCTGGGTGTCGCCGCGCACGATCAAGGAAACCTATGTGCCGGCCCATCACTATGCCTACCCGCACATGAGCTGACGAAGCGTCAATGTACGCGGCGCCGCCATCGAAAGCGCCGCGTGTCCGATGAGCAAGAAGCAGTGTCTGCAACGGCGGGACGAACGCCACGTGGGATGCACGCGGTGGGGGACGTTTCGCGTCATTCCACAAAGAAAGAGGAGCATCAGATGAGCATGGGCATGAAACACCTCGCGTTGGCCGCGGCCGCGGGCGCGCTCGGTTTGACCGGCGTAAGCGCCTTCGCGCAGGCGCAGGACGTGAAGATCGGCTTTGCCGCACCGCTGACCGGCGGCCAGGCGCACTACGGCGCGGACTTCCGCAGCGGCGTGACGCTGGCGATCGAAGACTTCAATGCCACCAGACCGGTGATCGGCGGCAAGCCGGTGCACTTCGTGCTCGATGCGGCTGACGACCAGGCCGACCCGCGCACCGGCACGACGGTCGCGCAGAAGCTCGTCGATGACGGCGTCGCCGCTGTGATCGGCCACTTCAACTCCGGCACCAGCATTCCGGCGGCGCCGATCTACGCGAAGGCCGGCATCCCCGAACTCGCGACCGCCACCGCACCGGCCTACACCGCGCAAGGCCTGCCGACGACCTTCCGTCTGGTCACGTCCGACTCGCAACAGGGCGGCGTGCTCGGCGAATACGCGGTGAAGGATCTGAAGTTCAAGCGGTTCGCCATCGTCGACGACCGCACTGCATACGGTCAGGGCGTCGCAGAAGAATTCGCCAAGGCGGTCAAGGCGGCAGGCGGCACCGTCGTCGCGCAAGAGTTTACCAACGACAAAGCCGTCGATTTCCGCGCAATCCTGACCCACATCAAGCAGTCGGATGCAGACGCGATTTTCTATGGCGGCGCGGACACGCAAGCCGCGCCGTTCCTCAAGCAGATGCGTACGCTGGCGATCAAGAGCACGCTGATCGGCCCGGACATGATCCACTCCGACGAACTGCTGAAGATCGCGGGGCCGGCGGCTGAAGGCGCGCTGGCGTCGTCGGGCGGCAGTCCGCTGGACAAGATGCCGGGCGGCAAGTCGTATGTGGAGCGCTACAAGAAGCGCTTCGGCAACGAAGTCGAACTGTATTCGCCGTACGCGTACGACGGCACGATGGCCGTGCTCAACGCAATGAAGAAGGCCGACTCGGTCGATCCGCACAAGTATCTGCCGGTGCTGAAGGTAACGCAGATGAAGGGCGTGACGACCAACGAACTCGCGTACGACGATCGTGGCGATCTGAAGTACGGCGGTGTGACGGTTTACAAGGTGAGCAACGGCAAGTGGACGGCGCTGCAAACCGTCGGCACGAAATAACGTGTAGCTGACCCGGTACAGGTGGGCCTGGTCCCAGGCCGCGGCGCGGGCGAAGATCGCCACTCCTCTTTCTTCTGTTGCGCGCCGATTTCGCGAGTCTCATGGTTGCACATGAGGCTCGTTTTTTTAAGAATTGTCGTCATGGATGCGGTAGCGTCCATGTATGTGTCGTCCCTTACGATCCACGAATAGACAGCTCTGGCCGATGACTCGACAAGCGTAAATGGCACGCGCAGCTCTGCTGTTTCTTACAAAGCCGACGTTTGAATGTCGTTTCGCGCACACCGACGAATTGCAGTAGCTGGCCGCCTGCGGCCTAACAGCGAACTCACCCGAAAGCGGACATTCTCGCCATCGTCTTGATATCGCTACCCCTCGCTTTCGGATGACACTTCAAGCGGATGCGTGCTTGTGCTAAGTCCTTTGGCCCGAAGCAGCCGTTTGCACTCGCGCGACTGCAACGACCGCTTCCACGATACAACCGTCGCTCGCGTCCTTGAGTTGATTGTCGCGTCGCTGGCCTTCGCAGTCGTCAATTTCCGCTGCCTCGAGGTCTTCCTCCAAGTGACCGCCTTCGTGACGAAACGACACTCTGTACCGCGGGGTTTGGGGCCAACTTAGGAATACCACGCTCTTCCGACTGGCGAGGCCGGTCGGGGCATGCGGCTATTCTTCCACAAAGACCCTATAAGATTTATGTCCGACTAGTCCCTCGGCTTTTGTGAACTGCCGCAACGACACCCCTGTGAGTAACAAACGCACTATTCCCCCAGCGGCAACAGTGCCAAAAGCAGGCGCCGCAACTCCAGACATTCGGTCGGCGTCAGCCTCGCAGTGAGAATGCGCTCGACCTCCTCGACACGTGGACGCAACGTCGCAAGCTGCTTCTTGCCGGCGGGAGTAAGGAACAGCACATAGCTACGTTTGTCGACGGGATCGTCCGAGCGTTCGATCAAATCATTGCGAACCATGCGCGCGACGAGATCGGCGATTGTCGAACGGTCCACGTCGAGTTCATCGCCGAGTTGTCGTTGATTGACGCCGGGCGTTTTCTGCAAGATTTCGAGCGCCGCGTACTGGACGCTCGTGATCTCGGCGGAGACTTCGCTGAGCCATACCGCTATGTGGCGCTGCTGGGCGCGGCGTACCAGGCTGCCCGTGAATTTGGAAAGCGCTTCGGGGTTGTCGTGTTTGGTCGGCAATTTCTAAGCGTGCAGCGAAGATGTGTTCGTTCGGAAAATGGGCCGCAAAAACGCATTCAATTCGGCGTAGGCGTCCAGCGGAAGTACATGCGCGACGTACTGGTCCGGACGGACCACGACGAGCGCGCCCCGTTCCCGCTCGATGCCACGCTCGTCGAAGATATCAGTCGCTGCGTCGCTCGTAAACGCTTTCTCGTAGTCAATTAGGCCGTAGCGTCCCTTGCGCGGCAGCAACAACGCATGCAGATCTTCGAGTCGTACTTCGCAATGAGGCTGTTGCAACACTGCGCGAAGATCGAAGACGCTATCCGCATCGGCATTTTCTGGCGTGATGAGACGCAAGACCGAATCGGGCGACTTGGCGAGATGTTCGCACGGTGCATTTAGCGCACTTCCGCTTGCGTCCGAAAAAGCGTACAGGCGCCAGCGACCATCGGCGCGTGCCGCGTGGCCGAGTTGCATCGGCTTCGCATCGGCGAGACGAACGACGGGCGACGAATGAAAGCGCGTGCCGATGGTGAAGCCGCTCGCGAGCGATTGAGATGTCGATTCGCCCGTCAACGCGCCCGGCCGATATCGCGTCGCGACGCCCGCCGTATATCGGCCCGCACGAACGAAATAGTCCTGCAGTTCCGTTGGATCGACACCGCCTGCTTCAGGGCGATTGGGATCTTTCGGCGGCGCGGCCATCATCGCGGACCATTCCTTGTCGAAGTCGATCAGCTCTTGCGCGATGGGCTGGCGTTCATCGGAATACGTGCGCAAGAGGTCGACGTCGCTAAGCCCTTGCAGCACTGCGCCGAGCTTCCAGCCGAGATTGAAGCCGTCCTGCATCGAAACGTTCATGCCCTGACCCGCTTTCGCGCTATGCGTATGACAGGCATCGCCGACGATGAACACGCGTGGCTCGCGAGATGTTCCGTCGGCGGCGATTGCGTCGTCGAAGCGATCGGTCAAACGCTGTCCCACTTCATAAACCGAGAACCACGCGACCTCTTTCACGTCGAGCGAATAGGGATGCAGAATTCGTTGCGCGGTCTGAATGATGCGCTCGACCGTGATCTGCTTGATGGTGTCGCGGTTCTCAGGCGTGACTTCGCCAAGATCGACGTAAAAGCGCACGAGATAGCCGCCTTCGCGCGGAATGATGAGCAGATTGCCCTTGCTCGCAGACTGAATCGCAGCCTTCAGCCGGATGTCCGGATAGTTGGTGACGGCGAGCGCATCCATCACGCCCCACGCATGATTGGCGGCATCGCCGCGCAGCGTTTGTCCGATGGCCGTGCGCACGCGACTGCGCGCGCCATCGCAGCCCACGACATAGCGCGCACGCACGACGACCTTTTCATCGAGTCGCGCTGCGTCCGTGCGGCGTAGCGTGACGCACATCGACCGTATCGGGCATTTCGACGCGAGGCGCGCCATCGGCAGCTGGCTCGATCATCGGATCCCCGACCCGGAAACCGTTGAGATGAAATTGCATGATGTCTTCCTCCAATCAGTCTTGACCACCTTGGTGACGAATATCTCCGTACACCAACTATTTAAAAAGCACTTCATGTCGTCATGGATGTTTACCCTGATCTCAGGATGCGCTTTGCGAATCGCCGTCTATCGGGATCATTTGCCCCGAAATGGAACGCCCGGCATCGGATGCCAGAAAAACAGCGAGCGCCGCGATGTCCGCTGGATCGACAAAATGCTTGATGGACTGATTGGCGAGCGCAGCCGCCTCTTCCTGCGCGACGGTGCGGCCGCTGGCTGATGCGCGTCCCGCCAGCACCTGCTGAATACGCGGACCTTCCACGGCACCCGGCAGGATCGCATTGACTCGTATGCCGAATTCGCCCAGCTCACGTGACAAGGTCTTTGCGAATCCGATGAGCCCCCATTTGGTCGTTGCGTAGGGACTGCGGTTCGGGTAACCGAAGCGGCCGGCGAGCGACGACATGATGAGAATCACGCCCGCGCCCGATTGCTTCAGGAAAGGGATGGCCTGTTGCGTGACCATGAATGTGCCTGTGAGGTTCAGACGAAGTACAGCTTCCCACGCGTCCGGATCCATCTCCGCGACACTCGCGGTCGGTCCAGCAATGCCCGCGTTGTTGATCAGGACGTCCAATCCGCCTAGAGCGGACGCGGCGTCCGCGACCATGCGCGAAGCCGCCGCGCGATCGGCGATGTCGCACACTGATGTCCTGACGCCCGGCAATTGGGCCTGCATCTGTTGAAGCGCCGCTTCGTCGATGTCGCAGACAAAGACGCTCGCGCCCGCCGAGACGAATGCTTCCGCGATGGCGCGCCCTATCCCGCCTGCACCCGCCGTCACCAGCACGCGCCAGCCTTTTGATGTGGTCATGAAACCCTCTGTTCTGACTTGGGTCACGCTCGCCGCTCAGTCGCAGGCGGCACGTATAAACTCGGGCACGGGGACGGCCTTCAGCCGTCCATCGTCCTGTTTGATACACAACGCGCGTGTCGCGCGCCCCTCGCAAATCAGCGTATCGTTGCGGATGACTCGATGGCTTTGGATAAAGACTTTGCCTCGCCATTCCTCAATGCGGGTATGCACCTCCAGACTTTCGCCGTAGGTCGCCGAGGTGTGAAAGCGAGTGTGGACCTCTAGCAGCGGCGCACCGATGCAA
Organism: Paraburkholderia sp. GW821-FHT02A12; assembly: GCF_059422005.1. Lineage (NCBI taxonomy): Bacteria > Pseudomonadati > Pseudomonadota > Betaproteobacteria > Burkholderiales > Burkholderiaceae > Paraburkholderia > Paraburkholderia sp. GW821-FHT02A12. The sequence continues at coordinate 307,076 of NZ_JBWKWA010000002.1, forward strand.
TGGGGTAGCGTTTGCATATCCCGCCATGGTGGCAGGCCGCACTGTATAAAATAATCGTGCGAAGCGGCGTCCATCCAGCGCGAGAAGTTCGGAAAAAAGACGATTCCGGCCGGGTCGCAATCGCCGAATTGCACGTCGACACGATAGACAGTTTCTTTACTCACGGGCCTATGCTCCAGTTTCCAGTCCGACCATTGTGTGTGTATTGCACCCGCAACACTGTCACTGCGGCGACAGTTTGCATTGACCGCCGGGCGAGCGGCTCTGGGAGCAGGGAATGACCAGACAAAAGCGGATGGTCACTGTTTCGCTTACGCTCGATGAACTACTCGCACGGTCGCCGTGGTTCGAAAGGCTGGACGAACCCGTGAAGTCTCGCGTGCGCGCTGACGCGTCGGAGCGCGCCGTCGCCGCAGGTCAGACCCTCGGGCACCACGGCGAACGGCAACATATGTGGTTCGGCATGCTCGAGGGCCTCATCAAGTGGTCGATCACCGCGCGCGACGGACAGACGGTGACTTTAGGCGGGCAGTCGGTAGGCAGTTGGTTCGGAGAAGGCACGCTGATTCGCAACGCGCCGCGCGAGTCCGATCTCATCGCGTTGCGCGACAGCCGCGTCGCGCAGATTCCACGCACAACGTTCAATTGGCTTCGCGAGCATCAGCCGTCGTTCAACGAATTTCTGCTGTTCCAGGTCAACGAGCGTCTGCACTGGTTCATGGGCGCCGTCGCCGCGCACGGATTGCTCGATACCGACAGTCTTGTCGCACGGGCGCTGGTGGGCATGGTGCAACCATTGTCCAATCCGAGCGGCGTGGAGCATCTGCCGATGTCTCAGGAAGAACTCGCCAACCTGGCCGTCGTGTCGCGTCAAACGTGCAATAAGGCGATGACCCGCTTCAAGAATGCCGGCCTCGTGCGCACCGAGTACGGCGGCATCGTCGTGCTGGATTTACCTGGGCTTCACGCCTTGGCACGCTAGCGCCGCGTATCTTTCTTCGCGAATCGTTGCCGACGGCGTTCGCGCATTGCTTGGTGTTTACGCTGACTCCAACTGTCGCGCGATCGACAGTCGTGGAAGCGGTCGCTCGAAATAATGCGTGTCATACAAGACCAGGAGACACGCATGATTCCCGCTCGTCCGCTGCCCGCCGCAGCTGCGCTCGTCGAGAGCCCGACGAACCACATAGTCGAAGACGCCGTCTTTCGTAAGATCAGTTGGCGCGTCATGCCGCTCGTTTTGATCGCGTATGTCTTCGCATTCCTCGATCGAATCAATATCGGATACGCGCAGTTGCAGATGAAGCAAGACCTTGCTTTCTCTGACGCTGTGTATGGACTCGGTGCGGGCATCTTCTTCGTCACCTATCTGTTGTTCGAGGTGCCTAGCAATCTGCTGCTCGAAAAGATAGGCGCGCGACTAACCTTCCTGAGGATCATGGTGCTGTGGGGCTTAATGTCCGCGGCGACCGCCTTCGTCACGGCACCGTGGCAGTTCTATGCCATCCGGTTGCTGCTGGGCATATTCGAAGCAGGCTTCTTCCCTGGCATCATTCTGTATCTGACGTACTGGTACCCGAGCCAGCGGCGCGGCCGTGTGACGGGCCTGTTCCTGTTCGGCATGCCGATCACGGGCGTTCTGGGCGGCCCACTGTCGGGAACGATCATGAGCGGCATGGAGGGCCTTGGCGGCATGCATGGATGGCAGTGGCTCTTCCTCGTAGAAGGCTTGCCGACCGTTCTGCTGGGGTTCCTGCTGTATCGCATGCTTCCGAACGGGCCGGCCCGCGCGTCCTGGCTGAACGACGCCGAGAAAGCGCTGGTGCAGTCGGTCCTGAATGCCGACCACCGAGGCGAGGCGAAGGCTGGGCGTCATGGCAGGCTCGTCACGGCGCTGGCGGACCCGAAGACCTACGTGCTTGCCTTCGTCTACTTCTGCTGCGCTTGCGCCGTCTACACGCTCACGTTCTGGCTGCCGACCATGATCAAAGGCCTCGGCATCGCCCCGATCGCGACGATCGGCTGGTACACGGCAGTGCCCTATTTCTTCGGTGCACTTGGCGTTCTCGTCATCAGCCGCAGTTCGGACCGTTTCAAGGAGCGTCGCTGGCATGTCGGGGGAACCCTGGTCCTCGGCGCGGTGGCTCTGGCCTCGACTTCCTTTCTTGGCACCGCGGTCGTCCCGGTGATGGCCCTGCTGTGTGTTGCCTCGTTCTTCATCTTTGGCGGCGGCTCGCTGTTCTGGTCGATTCCCCCGACCTACCTTGGCCGCGACGCAGCCGCAGCCGGTATCGCGGTGATCAGCTCACTGGGCATCCTTGGCGGCTTCGTCAGCCCGACGCTGATCGGCTGGATCAAGGGCGCGACAGGCAGCATCCAGATGGGTCTGCTGGGCTTGATCGCACTTGTCATTGGCGGCGGCCTGACGATCCTGCTGGGCCTCCCAAAGAGCGCGATCCGCGTGGGCCCGGGCGATGGCGCGAGCACGCACTGATCGAGCAGCCATAGTCAATCCTGTCCTTTAGACCCATTTCTTCTCTGGAGAAGACCAGCATGAGCAAGCCCAAAGTCATCGTGACGGTTGCCCCGACGGGCGGCATGGCCAACAAGAAAATGAACCCGAACCTGCCGACACAGCCGCAGGAGATCGCCGACGACACCTACCGCTGCTACAACGCCGGTGCCAGTGTCGTGGCAGTGCATGCACGGCGTCCCGACGACGAGGCCACCTGTGATCCTGCAATCTATAGCCACATCAACCGGCTGATTCGCGACAAGTGCGACATCATTCTGAACAACTCCACCGGCGGCGGCATTAACGGCGACATGGTTCGCGAACTCGACAACGGCCTGTGGGAAATCCAGTGGGAAGAACGCCTGAAAGGCATGCAGGGTGACGGCGTCGAGATGTGCACGCTCGATGCACAGACCGTGATCGCAAGTTTCAACGGCAAGGAGATTCTGGTGGCGACGCCGCCCTCGCGAATCCGGCAGATTGCCGAGATGATGAGCGAGCGCGGGATCAAGCCGGAATGGGAGGTGTTTGGTCTTGCCGACATTGTTCAGGATGTTCAGCGGGCCATCAACGAGGGCCTCGACGATGCCCCGCACTTTATCAATATCGTCATCGGTGCCAATGCCTTCCAGGGCGCCTTGCCTTACACGCCTCGCCTGTTGCAGACAATGGTCGACCACCTGCCCCGCAACACCGTCTTCAACGTCAGCGCCATCGGCGCGGCGCAGCTGCCCGCCGCGATGAACTCGCTGTTACTGGGGGGCCACGTGCGCGTCGGGCTCGAAGACAACCTGTACTACAAGCAGGGCGAGTTGGCCACCAACGTGCAACTGGTCGAGCGGCTCGTTCGCCTGGTACGGGAGATGGGTTACGAGCCGGCCACGCCGGCTGAGGCACGGGAGATCATCGGACTGCGGCCGTTGCGCGAAACAATCAACGCTGCCTGCCTGGAGAGTTAGACCATGACAAAGCGAGCCGTCAACATCGCCATCGTCGGCACCGGCGTGATTGGCGCAGGCTGGGCGACACACTTCCTGGCTCATGGTTTCGCGGTCACGGCGACGGACCCCGCCGACGGGGCCGAGTCGCGCCTGCGCAACTGGATCGACAACTGTTGGCCTGTAGTTGAGAGACTCGGGCTGGCGAATGGCGCCTCGCGAGAAAACCTGACTTTCACGACTGATGTGGGCGAGGCGGTACGCAATGCGGACTTCATTCAGGAAAGCGGCCCCGAGAGGCTGGATGTCAAACACTCGTTAATCGCGAGCATCGAATCTGCGGCAAGGGCAGACGCGATCATCGCGTCGTCGTCGTCGGGGCTGGCAATCAGCGAGATTCAGGCAGGCGCGAAGCATCCGGAACGAATTGTCCTTGGTCATCCATTCAATCCGTCCCACATTATCCCGTTGGTAGAGGTCGGTGGCGGCAGCCTCACATGGCCCGAAAACATAGTGAGAACGATGGCGTTCTATTCGTCAACGGGCAAGAAGGTCATCAGGATCAACAAAGAAGTCAAAGGTCATATCGCCAACCGTCTGCAGGTGGCGATATGGCAAGAAGCCATTAGTCTGGTACAGCGCGGGGTCGCCTCTGTGGAGGACATCGACGCGGCGATCTCCTACGGCCCGGGCCTGCGCTGGGCGCTGCTCGGTCCGTTTCTCAACCTTCACGCTTCTGGAGGCTCCGGTGGCATCACGCATGTGCTGCAGCATCTGGGCTCGGCCCAGCGCGAGTGGGCCAGAGACCTGGGCACGTATCCCGAGACAGACGACTACATCGAGTCAATTGCGAAAGGCGTCGATACGGAACTGCAGTCGTACGATTTTCCAGAAATGCTTCGCCAGTGCGATCAATTGCTGATTCAACTACTGGAGGCGAAGCGAAATCTTTCTCAGATTCCGTAGGTGAACGATACCTGAAGCTGAGTGGAGTTTCGACTTAGGTCTCGTGCCGAAGTGGCACACGTTGAAACTGCCATTCTTGCGACAGAAAAGATGCCACTCGGCTCCGGTTTGCGATGCGAGGGACGATGAAAGCCTCGTCCCTTGCGTCAAGGCGTTGCTCGGTGCGATATAACTCATTCACCGAAACCTGAACTTGTCCGATTCCGCATTCCCGAGAGACGCAAGCCGATCCACTATCGTCAATCAGGCATCCCCTGGCCGAACGACAGCTTGCTGAGCACAGCGGCCGTTCTCTTAGCTAGTTCGGCGACGGGTGCTCGGCCGTTGCCGACGTTCATGTATCGGCGCGCGTGGGGCGGCTACAAGGTGCTTTCCGGACTTTCGCTCCTCAGTAGCCGCGAACAATCCTCACCTTCGCCACATCGACGATCCATTCTGACGACCATCACCCAACAACTGTTGTTGATGCTTTTACTTAACCTTGCGCCGCCGTTTAGTGGCGCTTTTACACCGCCGCTAACAGCAGGGTTATGTGCGATAGCCTGGATCGGCCCGATCGAGTTTGCGCAGCAGCGCGGGCCAGGCGAGGCCCCCACCGGCGCCCCTGCGTCGCGGATAGACTCGGATTCCGGCGATACGCCTCTGAAAGCAACGGGACGTTTGACCTCTGGTTTCACGCGTGGCGTGATTGCGTAGGGGGCGACGTGAGACGGGGCGATTTCCGCCCGCGCGGTCTGTCCTGGCGTACATCGTCGAATCTGCGTCCCGTCATTCTTCGACATCGTGACAAGCCGAGTTGCACAAAGCGGTTCGCCGGCGCGTATGGCGCGAAGTATCGATCCATCACGCCGATGAACGCATTCAGGCTATGTCCGGCGAATGAATGGGAACGTAAGCGTTTCATGTCTCACTAGCCCGCCTCGCGCCCTCATCCAAACCGAACACAATAAACAGGCGGCAAATGCGCTGAAATCAAATGCCAGCTTTCGCCGCCGTCGTCGGACGTCCATAGCGCGCCAGTGGTCGACCCCATAGCCAGGCGCGTGCCGGAGTCATCTACAGCGAGCCCGTGCCGATACACGAGGTCATACGCCGGTGCAGGCGGCAACCCGTTCGAGAAACGCTCAAACGTGCGGCCGCCGTCGCGTGTGCGCGTGACGACGAGCTGGCCGTCCACCGGGATCCGGCACTGGTCTTTCACGGCGGGCACGAACCACGCGGTGTCCGGCTCGCACGGATGCACGGCAACCGCGAAGCCGAAGCTCGATGGCTGCGCTTCGATCCGCTGCCAGTGCGCCGCGCCATCGGTCGAGCGGAAGATCGCGCAGTGATGCTGCGTCCACAGCACATCCGGGTTTGCCGCGCATTGCACGACGCGGTGCGGGTCTTGCACGTTGGCATCGCCGCGCCGCTCCGGCGGCATGTAGTCGGCCTCCATGCCCTCGGCATTCACGCGCCAGGTCGCGCCGCCGTCGACGGTTTGCCAGACGCCGCCGCACGACACGCCGATCGTCACGTGCCGGCTGTCGCGCGGATCGACCATCACGGAATGGATGCCCGGCGCGTCGTAGCCGCCTCCGAACCATTCGCGGCGCTCCGGGCGATCCCACAGCGCACGGTTGAGCACCCATGTGTCGCCGCCATCGTCGGAACGGAAGAGCCCGCCGGGAATCGTGCCGGCCCACAAGACGCCCGGCTCGTCCGGGCCGCCGGTTTCGAGCGACCAGACTTGCTGAAGCGTCCAGGGAGGGGGCGGCGGGCTGGGCGCGGCGGCGCTCGCATTGTCCGCGCTGGTGTTTGCACTCGCGTTCGCGTTCGTGCTCGCGTTCACGCCGTCACCGGCACGCGTCTCGTCGGCAGGCTGCGGCGGGTAGACGGGGACCGCGCACTCTTCCCAATCCGCGATGCCCGCGCGCCGGCGATGCAGCTTCACGCCGAAGTGGCCGAGATTGAGCGCGGCATACAGCGATCCGTCACGCGGATCAGGCAGCACCATGCTCACCGGTTCGCCGACGAAATACGGCTCACCGAGCGTCCAGCCGCTCTCGTCATCGGCTTGCAGAACGAACAGTCCCTTGCGAGTTGCGACAAGCAATCGATCGCTCATGTCGAGTGTCTCCTGTCGACCAGAGTTGGCGCTTCAGCTGTCGGCTGGAGTTAGTGCTTCAGCACTTACTCCGGCCCCATGCAGAGCACTTACTCTGGTCCCATGCTTCGCGGTCGACCAGATGTCGATCGGAGTTAGTGCTTTAGCACTTACTCCGGCCCCATGCAGAGCACTTACTCCGATCCAATGCAAAGCTCAAATACCGATGGAACCCCCTTATCCGCCCGACAGTGCCTGTACGACGTAAACCCGGCTTTCATCGCCGAGCGCATCGGACAGATGTTGTCGGTCGCGCACCGGCCGGCCGTCGACAAACACGGCGAGATGCCGCCGCAGCGAGCCCTGATCGTCAAGGATGTAGCCGCGCAGTCGAGGTTGCGCGGCGAAGACGGCCTCTAGCGCTTCGCCGAACGTGCGCGCGTCGATCTCGCGCTCGGGCGTTGCGATATGCCGCTGAATCGAAGCAGCGAAGAAGATGTGCGCCATGGCGGGGTAGCGACGCGGGAATGGCCGTGTTCGTTGATTCTATAGTTTAGGCGATCCGCCGTGTGCTTCGGGGCATCGCCATACACCAGACGATAGGTTGCGATACATTGCGAAGCGGCATGCTTCGCCGCCCTTTACATATCGACAAGACGAGGCCGACCCGATGACCGTCACAATCCGCAAGATCAAAGCGCGCGACGAAAGGCGCTGGCGCCGCTGGTCAGCCGAATGTCCGCAACGTAGCGTCCAGCCGACCTACCGCGGCCGACACATGAATGTCGGCAATGGCCGATGACGCGACTGCCGTGATCCGCGCACGGATGTCCGTTGATTGGGGCGGAGCCGACGTTCGAACGTCCATGTGAAAGCGTGGGCCAACGCCCGTAGATGGCCGATCGGTGTCCTTTTCGATGCTGGCTAAGCTTTACCGACTGCGCGGCAGCGGAATTTGCAAAGGCGCGTATGCTGCGCGGCGTCGCGCTTCCGGGCGCTGCGATCATTTGATCGCTGACGCAGTAGGCAGCATCGTCAAGGCTTCGTGGCCGGCGACATCGATTGACTGGCCGAACCGCCGCGTCTGCGTGTTAATCAGTTGCTGCCGCTGCGTGCTCTATCGCGGTTATATCGATCTTCTTCATTTTCATCATCGCGTCCATCGCACGCCTTGCGGCATTACGATCGGGCCCGTTGACGAGTTCGAGCAGCCGCTTGGGCGTGATCTGCCACGAAAAGCCCCAGCGGTCCTTGCACCAGCCGCAAGGCGCTTCCTCTCCGCCATTGCCGATAATGGCGTTCCAATATCGGTCGGTCTCTTCCTGGCTATCCGTCTGGACCATGAAACTTACCGCCTCATTCGCCTTGAAATTGGGCCCGCCGTTCAACCCTACGAAGCGCCGGCCGAGCACGGTGAACTCGACCGTCAGCTCCGGACCCTGCCCAATGCCCGGTATAGGGGATACATGACCTGCATCGACACGGCTGTCGGGAAAGGTGGCGGCGTAAAACTCCGCCGCCTCGCGCGCTCTACCTTGATCGAACCACAAGCATGTTACGAACTCAGCCATCGCAATCTCCTTTCAGAAACACGCGCCGTCAACTGGCTTTGAGGGCAGCATCCTAACGCTCACGCCATCGAGACAGTTGGCATTGACTGTCGATAATAGCCTGGCTGTAGAGTTCGAAATGCGCGAAAGCTCGAATCCCAAAACATCGGTGAAACAGGTGGTGGATCGCGACTAGCCGCAATCGGCCACGAGCGGACATTCGACACTGCTCGATGGATCGTCAACAATTCCAGAATCGAGAGCGCCAGTAAAAGACACGGAACGCAATACGGGGCGAAGATGGACTTGCGCACGGCTCTGTACAGAGGCAAGAGCTGATAACTGAGCGCGGCAGCGACCATCAAAATTCAAACTGTCGCAGGCGAGCCAGCAGGCCGGACCTCGATGCCTGCCACGGCTTGATGATCTCGCAATGCTCCGAGAAATTTGAACAACGCCTGGATATCGAAAGCAGTGCCCGTCTCGTCGAAGTCCGCTGCAAGGCTGGCAAGCAGTGCGACGGCCTCAGCCGTCCGGTCGTTTGCATGGAGCAGGCGCGCCAGCGCCATCGACGCCCGTAACTCCCACATTTTTGCTCCCTGCGTCCGCGACAGTTCGATTGACTCCTGAAAGCAGCTGAACGCAATCGCGAGCTTGTTCAGAGCGGCGTTGCTATCGGGTGCGAGATCGCGGGCTTCAGCTTGGGCGAGCGCGCCACGTCCTCGCCAGACCTCCGGCAGGAAAAACAGCTCACCGTTTTTCAGGCAGAAATTGTGTACGTCGCTCAGCCGGCGGGACGCCTCCGCCAAACGTCCCTGCGCAATCAACGCTTCAGCGCAGGTTACGATGATTGGGGTAACCAGACGCCTGAAGCCGCGCGACAGGAGTGCATCCAGCTTTTCCTCGAGCAGCGCCGTCGCCGCAACCCCTTGTCCGTCGAGTATGTCCCGGCATGCGCCAAGACAGGCGCAGTAATCGAGCCAGATTCCGAAACCATGTAGCGCAGCTTGCGATCGCATTATGTCGATATAGCGCGTGGCACGCTCCAGGTCGCCGGAAATCAGCGCCAGCGGTATTGCCACCGCGCCCAGTACGTGAGTCAGCGTCGGTTCGAGGGTCTCCGAGCGAACCTGGTTGATAAGTACGTCAACAAGCGCCAGCGACGCCTCGGTGTCACCTTGTAGCCATGCGATCCGGACCAACGTGCCGTTGCACATCGCCATGGGATCGACCGCGAATCTGCCATCGCGTTGTGGATCGTTCTCCAACTGGTCGAAGCGCTTCATTGCGTTCGCCAGGACCAACTTTGCCTGCTCGTGCTCGCCGAGGCAATGCTGCGAAATTGCGACCAGCTGATCCCCAAGAACAATTTGCCAGGCCGTGCCGCGATGGCTGGCAAATCGCTGGAATCGTCTGGCGTAATTCATCGACCCGTATACGTTCCCAGAGGAAAGCAACGTGTTCCACAGCCCCCAGAGTGCTTGGGCATGCCGAACCTGGTCGCCTGTATCGCCAGCAAGAGCCAGCACTTCCGTCCACAATTGTGCCGACTTTGACACGGGCCCCTGAGCATAGATCAATGCCGAGGCGAGAGTGGCACGTACGCGCATTTCGGTGTCCGAGTCCACCGAGGCAGAGGGCAGTTCTTCAAGCGCATCGATGGCCTGCTCAGCACGCGTGCAGCATTCGTGAATCAGGCCCGCATCGAGCAGCGCCTCTGTGAGACCTGACGCGAGCTCGACCCCAATCCGCGTATCGCCATGCTGCGAGAACGCCCAATCGAAAGCGCTGCGTGCATCATCCAGCGACTGCCGGAAATCGATTTCCCGGTCCAATTGTTCAGCGACACTGTCAGCCAGACACGGTCTCAAGCAATGGGAGACATAGCGTGCATGGCGCGCCGCGATCAGCTTCTGCTCGCCTTCCGCATACAGCTTCTCCAGCGCATAGGCACGTGTCGAATCGGAAAGGCGATACCTGCTTACCGGCCCCTCCAGCTCAATGTTGACGAGCGATTTCGCCACCAGATCGCCGATGCCGCCGATCGCGTCCGCCACAGCGTATTTCTCGTCGCACACCACCGCGCACATCGCATCGAACGTAAAGCCGCCGCTGAATACCGCGAGGCGCCTGAACAGTAACCGATGGCATGGATTCAGTATGGAGAAACTCCAGTCGAACGTCGCACGTAAGGTTTGATGGCGTGGCAGAGCGGTCCGGTAGCCGCCCGTCAGCAAACTGAAACGGTCGTGCAAATAGCGATGAACACCCTCAACGCCGAGGCCAGCGACGCGCGCCGCTGCCAGTTCGATCGCCAAAGGAATGCCGTCCAGCCGGCGGCAGATCTCGCCGATGAGATGAATTTCCTCGCAGCCGGCGTATGCATACTGTTGGATTGAATTGACGCGCAGCAAAAACAACTTTACCGCTGAAAACTGGACGATCTCCGCATGGGTTGAATGCGAAGGCGGCACGTCGAGTGGCTCGACCCGGTACACCGTCTCTGGTATCAGGCGAAGCGGTTCACGACTCGTTACCATAACATGCAGAATTTCGCTTGCCGCTACGAGTGCGTCGACGATCCGCGCGACGGCGTCGATCACATGCTCGGCGTTATCCAGCACGAGGAGCAGACGTTTGCCGGAAACCGCCGCAGCCAGTTGCGCAATGTCGACTGCAGCATCGAGCGTCGACAGCCCGCATGCTTCGGCGACCTTGCATAGGACCGCATCTTCGGTTGTTGCCGTGGCAAGTTCGACAAAACACACAGCGCGGGAAAAATCGTTCGATGCCTGCCGTGCTACCTCTATAGCCAGGCTCGTCTTCCCGATACCGCCGGCTCCAGTCAGCGTCAATACCTGCGTAGTCTGGAGCAACGTGCTGATCTGCCGAACGGCTGCGTCGCGGCCTGTGAGCCGGGTTTCGCGTAGCGGCAGGCTACGTCTGAAGGCTCGGGACTCGACCGCAGAAGCCCGGCTCTCAACGGGTCGTTGTCGCAACTGATACCCGCGACCAGGGATCGTGACAATCAGGTTGCGATCCTCACCAAGTATTTTGCGTAACGCGGACAGATGGACGTGGATATTGTTTTCTTCGACGACGGTTTTCGGCCAGACACTATCCAGCAATTCGTCTTTCGTAACGAGTCGTCCAGCGGCCGACACGAGCACGGCAAGAATATCGAAGGCGCGAGATCCGACAGGTACGAGCGTGCCGCTTTGGTGCAGCGTCCGCATCTCCAAATCGATCTGAAACCGGCCCAGGTCGATCATGCTGGTGCCGTAATTCGCGGGTCGCTCAGTAACCGTCATGTTTGTGCTCGCATTGATCGAGGGGAGTTGCGCGCCGGCTTTATGCCGATGTCAGTCGCATTCCGGCTAAGCAGAGTAGTTGCCTGCCTGGTCTGCGGAAGCCTGAACGTTGCGACGTATGTCTCCGGAAACAGCCTGTTTGATTTATTAAATCTCCGTGACATTGGAGAAAGTTTTGTCTCACCAGACTCGACACCGCGCCTGCGCCCTCCGGCGGCTGTATTCCCTCGCGAAGGAATTGAGGATTCTGACGACCGAGTCTGCCAGCTTTACTTTTGTTCACAAACTGGTCTATAAACAAAATTCTTTTGAAAAAAAATCAACAGTGAATATCACCCTCGACGAATTGGCGACGTTCATGGCCGTGGTCGATACCGGCTCGATGACGGCAGCTGCTCAACATCTCGACCTGACAGTGTCGGCGGCTAGCCGGACGCTGGGGCGCCTCGAGGAAAAGCTGAAAACGACTTTGATGCGCCGGACCACGCGCAGGATGGAGCTGACCGAGGAAGGGCGCGCGTTCCTTCAACACGCGCGCGCCATCATCGATTCCGTGGAAAGCGCGGAGGAACAGATGGTCGCGCGTCGGGAAAACCCATCGGGGCTCTTGCGGATCAATGCAGCGTCGCCTTTCATGCTGCACGTGATCGCACCGCTTGTGCAAGGCTACCGCGTGCGCTATCCGCACGTTCACCTGGAGCTGAACACGAACGACGGCATCATCGATCTACTCGAGAGCCGCACCGATGTCGCTATTCGAATTGGCCGGCTCAAGGATTCGACGCTGCATAGCCGGCTTGTTGGCAGTAGCCGGATGCGTGTTCTTGCGAGTCCCGACTATCTTGAGGCGCACGGACATCCGCGCGAGGTCGCTGACCTTGGCAAGCACGTACTGCTGGGATTTACACAACCGGAGTCGCTCAATGTCTGGCCATTGCTCGGTGCCGACGGTGAGCCGTACCGTATCGAGCCGGTGGCAAGTTCATCGAGCGGCGAGACGCTTCGTCAACTGGCGCTCGAAGGCGTGGGCGTTGTCTGCCTGTCGGATTTCATGACCGACCGGGACCGCGAAACAGGGCGTCTCGTGCAGATCCTGGCCCGTCAGACCAAGGACGTCTGTCAGCCAATCCATGCTGTCTATTACCGCAATACAGCCGTTTCTTCGCGAATAGCGTCGTTCATCGATTATCTGATAGGCGAGATTGGAGGCAACGGGGCGACTCAGCATCAGACTGCGTGGGCGCGTCAAGCTTAGCTCGGATCGACTACAGCCCGGTGCCTGGCTATTTGCGAGGTTTAACATTTCCAGTCGCTTGAACGTCCGTTACGGAGAAATCCAACTGTCCCTTGTGGGTCGATACCGGTAGTTCGCGAATCCCTACCCCAACCGGCCTTCTCAATGGCACTCGTGACATCACCTCCGAATCGTCGATGTCGTCGGTCGCCTCAGTCGGCTCGCGCGGTTTGCCGGCAAATGGTTCCAACCTATAATTATTCGTGTCGGACATCAATCCGATGGGCCTTGACTGAGGGAGTCGCTGCCAGCACGAAACCGGCGGAGGTGGGTATGCGCTTCGAAGCATTTTCGTTTGGTTCCATCCGCATTGATGGGGTCACCTACCAGCATGACGTGGTGATCGACCACGGGCAGATTCGCAAACGCACGAAGAAACCCTCCAAGCCGTTCCGCGAGGCCTTCGGGCACACACCGCTGTCCGCGCAGGAGGACATACCCTGGAAGTGCCGCCGGCTCGTGATTGGCACCGGCACCGGGGCGTTACCGGTGATGGAAGAGGTGAAGCACGAGGCCCAGCGTCGGCAAGTCGAATTGGTTATCCTGCCGACAGCGGAAGCCATCGCCAAACTCAAGGAGCACCCTGACCAGACCAATGCGATCCTGCATGTCACGTGCTAGACCGCGCATTGGCGCGGGTTTCCGGGTTCGAGTGCGTGTTGAATCCTGGTCGGGTGGTGGCGACTGTAGGCGAAATATGCGCTGCCAAAACGGGTTGTCGTTTGTCGCGACAGCGTCAGTTTCGGCTTTCCCGGCTGCGACGGCGGCTATCCGGTCCTAATGACGGACCGCTCACGAGCAACACCAACGTAGGGCCGGACCCGGCTAGCAACGTTGCTGACCTACGGGCGTTCAAATTTCGGGTTGGCCGGAGCGAAACGGCGCTGAGTGGCAATACGGCTCAATTCCTGAGAAACCTGCTGGCGACCGGCACATTCCTTATCAAACCGTGGACAGACGTGCGTATCGGGCGCTCGACAGCTACACCGCTACGCGGTTGCGTCGGTGGTTACGCAACAAGTACAAGCTTAGGCGTCGCAGAGGCGGGGGCTATCCATCCCAGCATCTCTGCGGGCACTTCGGTCTCGTTCGCTTAACGGGTCCCTGGCTGTAACTTGCCGTGTACGAAGGCGTGATGTCCTGTCCGAGAGCCGGATGCGGGCGATCTGCATGTCCGGTTCGATGAGCGGGATGTGGAAACGGGGTTAGGGTGACGTTACTCGGGCACCGCCAGACGAAAGAGGCGGCAACAGACAAACCGAACCTACTGCTACCGCGCCACATCTCGATATGGGTAGTCCGTCCTGCTTTCCGTGATACTGAGCGCGGCTCACTACGGCGGCAGGTTTTTGTGAACCCACATCGGAGTCCGTCAGCAATTTCGCCCGAGGGATTGAAAACGCGGGTCGACTAAGCCGTCTTAGAGAACGGACCCAATGCGCCGCGCCCTTTCCGACAGGCACTGCCGGACTATACATAAACACTAGCTACGCAAACGTTCGGCGCTGAAAAGAGGTCGCTCTGAAAGAGCGTCTGTTCGGCGGGACCGACGGAAGTCGGCGAGTCGCGTTTCCACCCACAATCTTCTACCGGTTCGACTAATCCTGGACCGGTAGCCCTGAATTGGAGGAACCTATTCATGGACCATCCCTCATCCGAAGATGTACTGAGCCGGTTTCAGACCTATGAATCGCCGCCAGCCGAATTTGATCCGCAACTTTCGGATGCCAGGCAACTTCGACGGCATGGATTCCCGCGCCGGCCGGACGCGAAGACGGAACCGCAGTTGATGCGGCTCTGGCAGCGGGCTTTTACCCGTGCACCACAGCTGCACATGGTCAAGGCTGAACTTGCGATAGACCCGATCATGAGCCGACGCGATCGTCGACGCGACCCGAAGTCGGACTTCAGCCCGTCCGGCTGGGGTGGCATTGTAGTGTCAACGGCGTCGCAAGGCTTTTCCCCCTACGAGCCAGCTAATACGGTGTTCGCAGAATGGGTCGTGCCGGAGATCTTTCCCGTTCCCGGCGATCCTTCTACTCCTTTGACGGTTGGCTTCTGGGTCGGTCTGGACGGCTCCGACCCGACGTCATACGAGCTATTGCAGGCGGGCACGGCAGCCACGATCACCGGCAACAGCGTGAACTACTGGGCATGGACAGAGTGGTACACAAGCCAGTACAAAGACCCGGCGGTGCAGGTCACCAATTTCGCGATTCAGCCGGGCGACCTGGTGTCCTTCCTCGTTTGTGCACCCGAGCCGGGTCAAGGCTTCGTCTCGATGATGAACTACAGGACCCAGCAAGCCACCAGTGTCGGCATTACTGCGCGGCCCGGCATCACCTCAGTCGGCGCCCGAGCGGAGTGGATCGTAGAAGGGATCTCAGCCGATCTTCCAGACTTCTCTCCGGCGGTGTTTACTAACATTAGCGCTGGCACCCAGCACCATAGTTTCAATTTGTCGACCGGCGGTTCGCTTACTAATATCGCGGGCAGCGGCGGCAACTCGCTGACGCAGGCGTATATCGCCTCGCCGACCACCGCGTTGGTGCTCTGGGAAGGTAGCGCCTGAATCACGGGTGCCTTGGCCGGGCGCTTACGATCGTTGATGTAGCCGGATGAATTGAACTGCGTGATATACGGCCGGACTTTCTTCAACACTTCGTAAGCGGCCTGATAGTCACCAGGATTGGCGCTGTTCGGGTCCTTGTGCATGTACTGAAGGACTGCCGGGAAAACATCGGCGGCCGAGTCGAGGAACGACACGCCACAGCATTTGACCTTCGACAGATTAGCCGGGTCGAACAGCAGCGACCAGCTATCGACAGGCGCATCGCCGCCGAGCGCTTTCTTGACCGCCTGCACGTTATAGCCAATGCCGTCGGTGCCCCACGCCCAACCGTCCCGCGCTAGCAAGAGAACTTGCGATGTGCGGACAGGCAGACGCATTGCAGGCATTTGACCGCTTACCGAACGGTCCATCGCATGCAACACTGGCTCGCGAAAAGAGAAGGGGGACTAAGGCAGAAGCGATGCGATTTCGTCAGTTCGTACCGCAATGGCTGCGGGTGCTGCAATGACGTTGTGCCGCCGGACGGAGCGACGCGACAACACGGTATCGATGGACAGGAGACGGGATGGCGAAGCTCATGCGAGCGCATGCCATGAAGCATGGCTCGCATCGAACTGCGCGACGGGAGAGTCTTACTGACCGCCCATAACAGGCTCTTGCGGCGACGCATTCTCCACATTGGCGTTACGGCCGGTTTGCGACGAGCCGCTCGCGGAAGGTCCATAGCCGGTGGTACCGGCTTGAGCCGTGGCATTTTGCGCGGCAACGCGTGCTTCGGCAGCCTGAATGTCCGCAGGGTAGGTGGCGTCGGTTGACGCGGCGGGGTTGTAGCCTGCTTGCTCGAGTTGGCGCAATTGAGCCTTGACTTCCGCACGCGTGACCGGTTGATCCGATTGCGCGAACGAAGCGACTGGGGCTGCGATAACGACCGCCAGCGCCACTGCTTTGATCAGCGATTTCATGATGCGTCCCTCCGAGAACTGTTTTGTCCAGCGCCGCACAACACGTGTTCGGCGACCGATGAACAAATTCTAGGAAGCGGCAAATCCAGGAGAAACCCCCGCTCACGTAATTCAGTCTTGCAGGAAATAGCAAGTCGGAATTGTAAGGACGCGCGTTCTAAATCATGAGGAACGAGCTCAAACGCCGCTGCGTACGCTGATCCGATACTGGGTCACTTGCCGATACGCATTGCCGGCCCGCACGACGACCTGTTCCTGTTCCGCCATGTTGACCTGATTCGGAAAGCCGCCTGTTTCAAGGCAAAGGCCGGCGTGAGGTTGATAGGCGATACCGCCGCGCCCTGGATCGTCACGCAGCCAATTGCCCGTATAGAACTGTAAGCCGCGCTGATCGGTCGAGACGGTGAGTTCGCGCCCGCTGCCGGGGTCGTATGCGCAGGCGACCGGGCGCACCAGCGAAGCGCCGGACAATGCAACGCCGGTTGCATCCGCCGTGTCGCGCAGCACGTAACAATGATCGAAGCCGCCCGCCCGCGCGAGCTGCGCATGCGGCCAGTCCAGCCGCGCGCCGATCGGCGCGCTTTGCCGGAAGTCGAACGCGTTGCCCGCTACGTCGGCGAGCTTGCAAGGAATCAGCGCCGCATCGACTTCAAAAAACGTGTCGGCATCGATCGACAACACGTGGCCGCGAATGTCGGAACCCGGCCGACCTGACAGGTTGAAGTAAGGATGGCTTGTCAAATTGAGCGGCGTCGGTGCATCGGTGACGGCTTCATAGGCGATCGTCAACGCGCCGTCGTCGTCGAGCGTATAGCGCACCTGAACCGTTACGTTGCCCGGAAAACCGGCATCGCCCTCCGGCGATTCGAGCTGCATCACGAGCGAGCCGTTGTCTTCGCTGACGTCCCATAGCGCGCGATGAAAACCCTGCGTGCCGCCATGCAACAGGTTGTTCCCTTCGTTGCGATCCAGCGTGTATTCGATGCCGTCGAGCGTGAAGCGCGCATCGGCAATACGGTTCGCCCACCGGCCGATCAGTCCGCCCATGTAGGTGGTCGCGGCGACATATTCGGTTGGCGTGTCGTGCCCGAGCAGGATATCGGCGAGCCGTCCGGCGCGGTCCGGCGCATGCCACGAGACCAGCGTCGCGCCCAGGTCGCTGATGGCGACTTTCATGCCGTGGGTGTTGCGCAGCGTGAAGAGCCGGACAGGATCGCCACCGGGCAATACGCCCCACGGCTCGGAAGAAATTGGTGCGATGCTGATCATATCGTCGGTCGAGATAAAAGAGAAAAGCCGGTTCAGCCGGGTGCCGCCGCCGAATTCGCGCGCTCCTGATACTCGCGCGGCGTACAGCCCAGTTCCCGGCGAAATACCGCGTACATGTATTGCAGCGACGTGAAGCCGCAACGGATTGCGACCTCCGCGCTCGACGCGTCGCGCTTGGCCAGCAGCGCCTTCGCGACATCGAGTTTGTGGCGCAGGATCTCCTGATGCACGGTGCACCGCAGTTCGCGCCGGAAATACTCTTCGAGCGACGAGCGCGATACGCCGACGTAATCGGCTACCTGTTCGGTGCGAATCCCCTGGCATGCGTACTGGCGGATGAAGTGCCGCGCACGCATCACATACGGGCTCGCGAGCGGCTGGTGTTGGGTCGATTCGAGCACGTTGATGCCGACCGGCGGCACGAGAATGCGGCGCCCCGGAAAGCGCGCGCCGCGCAGCATCCGATGCAGCAGGTGAGCGGCGGTGCGGCCCATTTCTTCGGTGCCTTGAATCACCGAGGAAAGCGGAATGCGGGTCAGCGTGCGCGTGAGCGGATCGTTGTCGATGCCGATGATCGCCACTTCCTCGGGCACCGGAATGCCGGCGATCAGGCACGCTTGCAGCAGATGCCGCGCGCGTGCGTCGGTCACCGCGACGATGCCGACCGGCTTTGGCAGTTGACGCAGCCACGCGGTGAGTTGCTCGGTCGCCTGATTCCATGACGGCGCGCTGGTCGACAGGCCGCGATAGATTTCGCTGTCGATTTGCTGTGCGCTGTGGCCGTCCGCACGGCGCAGATGAGCGAATGCCAATTCGCGTTGCTGGGCCCAGCGGTTCTCCTGTGCCTGCGGCAGGCTATACAAAGCGAAGTGTTCGAGGCCCACGCCGATCAGATGCGTATAAGCGAGCGAGACGAGCTTCGCATTGTCGGTCGCGATATAGGGTAAGTCCGGAGGATAGTGAGCCGGATCTTCGAACGATGAACCGACCGCGACGACCGGCAGCGGACAGTCGCGCAGCGCTTCGCCCACGGCGGGATCGTCGAAATCCGCGATGATGCCGTCGCCGTCGAAACGTTCGATGCCCGCCAGCCGGCAACGAAAATCTTCCTCGAGGAACAGGTCCCAGGCCACGCGCGTCGACAGCAGGTAATTGCCGATGCCCGTGATGATCTCGCGGTCATACACCTTGTTCGCGTTGAACAGCAGCGCGATCCGATGGGTCGTCTGTGGCGTTTGAGGGCGGGTCATGGCAGTGGCGGCGTGCGGGTCGTCAGGAATCGCTGCGCCATCGTCTCCTGTTGGGTGGGCGTGAACGCCGCACGGTTTTTAAGCGTCTGGCTATTCTAGGCCCTGAAGATCGCGTCGGTGTGGACCAAACGCATGGGCGGTAAGAAACATCAAGCCCGCTGCGCAATTTCGCAATTGCCGGTACATGTCTCTAGCGTCAGCATGGCGTCACCTTGTCGACCCGCGCATGGAGTTGCACGGGTTGCAATGCAGCATAAACAGGAGACGCTGATGCCCTACTTCGAACACATCCCCGCAGTTCGCTACGAAGGTCCGCAATCGGATAACCCGTTTGCGTATCGCCATTACGACAAGAACAAGCGTGTACTCGGCAAGACGCTCGAAGAACATCTGCGTATCGCCGTCTGCTATTGGCACACGTTCGTCTGGCCCGGTGTCGACATCTTCGGGCAGGGAACGTTTCAGCGTCCATGGCAGCAAGCCGGCGACGCGATGGAGCGGGCGCAGCAAAAGGCCGATTCGGCCTTCGAATTCTTCACGAAGCTCGGCACGCCTTACTACACCTTTCACGATACCGATGTCGCGCCCGAAGGCGCGAGCCTGCAGGAATACAGCGAGAACTTCGCGCGTATGACCGACTATCTGGCGCGCAAGCAGCAGGACACCGGTATCAAACTGCTGTGGGGCACGGCCAATCTGTTTTCGCATCCGCGTTATGCGGCGGGCGCGGCCACCAGCCCAAATCCTGAGATTTTTGCGTTTGCGGCGACCCAGGTTCGCCACGCGCTCGATGCGACGCAACGGCTCGGCGGCGAAAACTATGTGCTGTGGGGGGGCCGCGAAGGTTACGATACGCTGCTCAATACCGACCTCGTGCGCGAACGCGACCAGCTCGCCCGTTTTCTGCATATGGTGGTCGAGCATACGCACAAGATCGGCTTCAAAGGCGCCTTGCTGATCGAACCGAAACCGCAGGAGCCGACCAAGCATCAATACGACTACGACGTGGCGACCGTGCACGGTTTTCTGCTGCAATACGGCCTGCAGAACGACATCCGCGTGAATATCGAAGCCAATCACGCGACGCTCGCCGGCCACTCGTTTCATCACGAGATCGCCACTGCGTATGCGCTCGGCATTTTCGGCAGTGTCGACGCGAATCGCGGCGATCCGCAGAACGGCTGGGATACCGATCAGTTTCCGAACAGCGTCGAGGAACTGACGCTGGCTTTTCACGAGATTCTCAAGCATGGCGGCTTTACGACCGGCGGCATGAACTTCGATGCCAAAGTGCGGCGGCAGAGCACCGATGCCGAGGATCTGTTTTACGGCCATATCGGCGCGATCGACAATCTGGCGCTCGCGGTGGAGCGAGCCGCAGCGCTGATCGAAAGCGATCGTCTCGAACAGTTCAAGCGTCAGCGCTATGCGGGCTGGGACACGGAGTTCGGCCGCAAGATCCTGTCGGGCGACTATTCGCTGTCGACGCTGGCCACGGATGCGTTGTCCCGCGGCCTGAATCCGCAGCATGCAAGCGGTCAGCAGGAGCGGCTGGAAAACGTGGTGAATCAGGCGATTTATGGCGTGCGCTGAAGCACCTCGCATGCAGTGAAGGCCGCGCAAAGACGGCGGGTAAGACATTAAAAAAAACGCGCGGCCACGCTGACCGCGCGAACAAAAGGAAGCTTTGGGTTGTCGCTTGTCCGGCCTTGTGGCTCGCAGCACGGGCCGTCCAATCCGGTATTCCGGCTATATCAGAAGAGGAGTGAGACATGAAATTCGCAACGCGCCGTACCGTTCTGAGTTCGTTCATATGTGGAGCGATGCTCGCCAGCCTGTCGCTTGTGGCGCCGCTCGCGCATGCAAGCAAGGATCATCCGGAAATTGGCTTCTGTATCGACGATCTGCGCGTCGAGCGCTGGTCGCGCGATCGTGACTACTTCGTCGCGGCGGCGGAAAAGCTCGGCGCGAAAGTGTCGGTGCAATCGGCCGACGCCAGCGAGGCGCGGCAGATCTCCCAGATCGAAAACCTGATTTCGCGCGGCGTCGACGTGATCGTCATCGTGCCGTTCAATTCGAAGACGCTCGGCAACGTCGTCGCCGAAGCGAAGAAAGCGGGCATCAAGATCGTCTCGTATGACCGGCTGATTCTGGATGCCGATGTCGATGCCTATATCTCGTTCGATAACGAAAAAGTGGGAGAACTGCAGGCGCAGGGTGTTTACAACGCGCAACCGAAGGGGAACTACTTCCTGCTCGGCGGCGCGCCGACCGACAACAACGCAAAGATGCTGCGCGAAGGGCAGTTGAAAGTGTTGAAGCCCGCTATCGATAAGGGCGACATCAAGGTGGTCGGCCAGCAGTGGGTGCCTGAGTGGAGCGCGTCGACGGCGTTGCGTATCGTCGAGGATGCGCTGACGGCGAACAACAACAAGATCGATGCGATCGTCGCGTCGAACGACGGCACCGCGGGCGGCGCGATCCAGGCGCTGGCGGCGCAGCATATGGCGGGCAAAGTGCCGGTGTCGGGCCAGGACGCGGACCTCGCGGCAGTGAAGCGCGTCATCGCCGGCACGCAGACGATGACCGTGTACAAGCCGCTGAAGCTGATCGCGGGCGAAGCAGCGAAGCTCTCGGTCGCGCTTGCGAAGGGCGAAAAGCCGGCCTATAACGCGCAATACGACAACGGCAAGAAGAAGGTCGACACGGTATTGCTGCAACCGACCTTGCTGACCAAGGGCAATGTCGATCTCGTCGTCAAGGATGGTTTCTATACCCAGGCTCAGCTCGCGAGCCAATGAGCGTAACGCGTGCGTGGCGGATCTCGATGCGCGTGACGCGCATCGGTGCCGCCGCGCGCCTTTGCAGCGAGGCATAGCGAATGACGCAACCTTTACTGACGATGCGCAGCATCGTCAAAGCGTTCTCCGGCGTGAAGGCGCTCGACGGCATCGACCTGACGGTCGCGCCCGGCGAGTGCATCGGCTTGTGCGGCGAGAACGGCGCGGGCAAATCGACGCTGATGAAAGTGCTGTCCGGCGTGTACCCGTACGGCACCTGGGACGGCGAAATCATCTGGGAGGGCGAGCCGCTGAAGGCCGCCAGCGTGCGCGATACCGAGCGGGCCGGCATCATCATCATTCACCAGGAGCTGATGCTGGTGCCGGAATTGTCGGTAGCGGAGAACATTTTCCTCGGCAACGAAATCACGCTGCCTGGCGGCCGGATGAATTATGCGGCGATGTATCAGCGCGCCGATGAGTTGCTGCGTGAACTCGCTATCGGCGGCATCAATGTCGCGCAGCCGGTGATGAACTACGGCGGCGGGCATCAGCAACTGATCGAAATCGCCAAGGCACTGAACAAACGCGCGAAGCTGCTGATTCTCGATGAACCGTCGTCGTCGCTGACGGCATCGGAAACACGCATCCTGCTCGACATCGTGCGCGATCTGAAACGGCGCGGCGTGGCCTGCGTGTATATCTCGCACAAGCTCGACGAAGTGGCAGCCGTATGCGACACGATCAGCGTGATTCGCGACGGCCGGCATGTCGCGACTGAGCCGATGCGCGCGCTGACGACCGAGCGCATCATCGCGATGATGGTGGGCCGCGAAATCAAGAATCTGTTTCCGCGCGAGCCGCATCCGATCGGTGAGGTCATATTCGAAGCGCGCCACGTCACCTGTTTCGATGTCACCAATCCGCGTCGCAAGCGCGTGAACGACGTGTCGTTTGCGCTGCGGCGCGGCGAGATTCTGGGCGTCGCCGGTCTGGTCGGCGCTGGGCGCACGGAGTTGATGCAGGCGATTTTCGGCGCGTATCCGGGGGCGAGCGAAGCGACGGTGGTGATGGAGGGTAAGCCGTTGAAAATTCGTGCACCCATCGATGCGATTAGCGCGGGCATCGGCATGGTGCCCGAGGACCGCAAGCGGCATGGCATCGTGCCGAATCTGAGCGTCGGCCACAACATCACGCTCGCGGTGTTGCAACGCTTTGCGAGCGGTGGCCGTATCGATTCCGCCGCCGAACTCGATACGATTCATACGGAGATGAAGCGGCTCTCGGTGCGCGCCGCGCATCCGATGCTGTCGATCGCGAGCCTGTCGGGTGGCAATCAGCAGAAAGCCGTGTTGACGCGCATGCTGCTCACCGACCCCAAGGTGCTGATCCTCGACGAACCGACTCGCGGCGTCGACGTCGGCGCGAAATATGAAATTTATAAACTGATCTTCCAGCTTGCACAGCGCGGCGTGTCGATCGTGATGGTGTCGTCCGAATTGCCTGAAGTGCTCGGTATCAGCGATCGCGTGCTGGTGATCGGCGAAGGTGAATTGCGCGGCGATTTCATCAACGAGGGCCTCACGCAGGAGGACATTCTCAGCGCCGCAATCCGTCCCGTGCAGCGATCCCCAAACCCAACCGCACCAACCGAAGCGAGTGCCGCATGACTCCCGACGTCACTTCACAACGCGCCGACAGTGCCGCGCCGCGAGGCGCATTCGGCGGTCCGCAGCGCATTCAGCAATTGTTCGCGCGCTACAAGATTCTCGCGTTGCTGATCGCGGTGGCCGCGATCTGGATGTTCTTTTCGATTCTCACGCACGGTGCGTTCGTTACGCCCCGCAATCTGTCGAATCTGCTGCGGCAGATGTCGATTACCGGCATGCTTGCGTGCGGCATGGTGTTCGTGATCATCGCCGGCGAGATCGATTTGTCGGTCGGGTCGTTGCTGGGCCTGCTCGGCGGCGTGGCAGCGATTCTCGACGTCAACCGTCACTGGCCGATCGGCGTCACGCTGCCCGTGGTGATGCTGCTCGGCGTAGTCATGGGCATGTTCAACGGATGGTGGTCGACCTACCGGCGCGTGCCGTCGTTCATTGTCGGCCTGGGCGGCATGCTGGCTTATCGCGGCATTCTGCTCGGCGTGACCGGCGGTTCGACCATCGCACCGGTCTCCGATAATTTCGTCTTCGTCGGCCAGGGGTATTTGCCGCGGCTTGCGGGCGATACGCTCGCCGTCGTGCTGTTTCTGCTGCTGACCTTTCTCACCGTGCGGCAACGGCGCAACCGCGAGCGCTATCAGTTGACGGTCGTGCCTGTCTGGCAGGACGTCGTGAAGGTTGTCGGCGCGGGCGTGATTCTGGCGGCGTTCGTCGCCACGCTGGATCGCTATGGCGGCATACCGGTGCCGGTTTTGTTACTGCTCGCATTGCTCGGCGTCTTCACGTGGATCGCGACGCAGACCGTATTCGGCCGCCGCATCTATGCCGTGGGTTCGAATCTCGAAGCGACGCGGCTGTCCGGCGTGAACACCAACCGCGTGAAGCTGGCGATCTTCGCGCTGATGGGGTTGATGTGCGCGTTCGGCGGCATCGTCAACACGGCGCGGCTCGCGGCCGGCTCGCCGTCGGCGGGTTCGATGGGCGAGCTGGATGCGATCGCGGCGTGCTTTATCGGCGGGACGTCGATGCGCGGCGGCTCCGGCACGGTCTACGGGGCGTTGATCGGCGCGCTGGTGATGGCGAGCCTCGACAACGGCATGTCGATGCTCGACGTCGACGCGTACTGGCAGATGATCGTGAAGGGCAGCATTCTGGTGCTCGCCGTGTGGATCGATGTCGTGTCGGGCTCGAACCGGCGTTGAACTTGCAGAGGTGCGTCAGGCGGAGGCTGACGCACCCGGATTGTTGCTTGCTGCTTCGCTCAACGGAGTCCCCCGTTGGCGGAAAAACGCGATGTCTCGCCCCTTCGCCATCCAGGCCAGTTGCACTGCAGCGTGCCGCCAAGCGGCGAATGACATTTAATGAAACGACACACGGCTTGCGCGTGGCGCTTTGATCACGCCGTTCCACCAGCCCGCCCCCGCCTGGCTTAAACGCGCGAGTTTCAGTCGGACGCACACTCGCGCGTCTTATTACTGTTTCGAAGAAGTGGAAGTGGAAGTGGCGCGGCGCCCGCCGGCGCCCTTGCAGCCTCCCGCCCTATGCACGCTCAACGAGTCATGTCATGTTAAAGCGCAGAACCTTCCTGCTCGGTGGCGCCGGCGCTGTCGGCGCGCTGCTGGTCGGCTGGTCGGTGCTGCCGCCGCGCCAGCGCCTGACCACGTCCACGCCGTTACCGGCCGAAGGCGCGCAGGCGGCGCTGAACGGCTGGGTCAAGATCGCCGCCGACAACAGCGTGACGATCATGATGAGCAAAGCGGAAATGGGGCAGGGTATCCACACCGGCCTCGCCATGCTGCTCGCCGAAGAACTGGACGCCGACTGGCCGCAGGTGCGGGTGGAGAGCTCGCCGATCGACAAGATCTATAACAGCGTGCAGAACATCGTCGACGATCTGCCGTTTCGTCCGGACGACGACAGCACCGTCAAACACGTCGCGGTCTGGCTGACGAGCAAACTCGTGCGTGAAGGCGGCACGATGATGACGGGCGGCTCGTCGAGTATCAACGACCTGTGGACGCCGATGCGCGAAGCGGGCGCGTCGGCTCGCGTGATGCTGATCGGCGCGGCAGCCGCGCAATGGCAGGTGCCGGCCAGCGAATGCCGCGCGGAAGCGGGCCACGTGCTGCACGCCTCGGGCCGCAAGGCGAGCTTCGGCGAACTGTCGGCGTCGGCTGCGCAGCAACCGTTGCCACGCAAGGTCACACTGAAAAATCCCGCCGACTTCAAGCTGATCGGCAAACCGGTGCGGCGCATCGAGGCCGCATCGAAAATCGACGGCACGGCGCGCTTCGGCATCGACGCGCTGCCCGACGGCCTTCTGTACGCCAGCGTCGTCATGTGCCCCACGTTAGGCGGCACCGTATCGCATTTCGATGCGTCGGCTGCGATGAAAATGCCGGGCGTCATCAAGGCTTTCTCGTTGAAGCCATACAACGGCGGTAGTGGCGGCGTCGCGGTGATCGCAGACAATCCGTTCCGCGCGATGAACGCAGTCGATGCGGTCGCGGTGGAGTGGCATCACGGCGACGCGGCCACCTTTTCCACCGCCGACCTGAACCGCCGTCTCGCGCAAGCGTTGGAAGACGGCGACGGCTACGCCTACTACCACCGCGGCGACGTGGATGCCGCTTTGCACGGCGCCGCGCGAACCGTCACCGCCGAGTACTACGCGCCATATCTAGCGCATGGCGCGGTCGAACCGATCAATTGCACTGTTCAACTCGCGGACGGTGCGGCCACCGTCTGGGTCTCGACGCAAATGCCGGCCCTCGCGCGTCACCACGTCGCGAAAGTGCTGGACCTCGACGCCGACAAAGTCGATATGCACACGCAACTGCTCGGCGGCGGCTTCGGGCGCCGTCTGGAGCTCGATTTCATTTCGCAGGCCGCGGCGATTGCGCGCGAGGGCGGCGGTGGCCATCCGGTGCAAACCATCTGGTCGCGCGCGCAGGACTTCACGCACGATTTCTATCGCCCGGCTTGCCTCGCGCGCTTCAAGGCGGGTCTCGACGGCGCGGGCAAGCTGGTCGCGTGGCATAGCACGTCGGCGAGTCAGGCGATCGTGCCGGAATCGCTCGCGCGTTACTACGGCGTGCCGCGTATTCCACTCGACAAGACCACGTGCGAAGGCGCCTTCGATCAACCGTATGAATGGCCCACGGCACGCGTGGCCCACGAGATCGTGGAGTTGCCGGTGCCGGTCGGATTCTGGCGGTCGGTCGGCCATTCGCACCAGGCGTTTTTCACCGAGAGTTTCACCGACGAACTGGCCGCGGCCACAGGCCGCGATCCGATTGCGTTCCGCGCGGCGCTGCTCACGCAGCATCCGCGGCATCTGGCCGTGCTGCGGCGTGTGGCGGCCTTGTCCGAATGGGGACATCCGCTGAAGCACACCGCCGACGGCGCCCCGCGAGCGCGCGGCGTCGCGCTGCACGAGGCGTTCGGCAGCGTCGTCGCGCAAGTGGCGGAGGTGTCGCTCGGGCCGGACAAACGGATTCGCGTGCATCGCGTGGTCTGCGTGATCGATTGCGGAATGCCGGTGAATCCGAACCTGATCCGTCAGCAGATGGAGAGCGCGATCGTGTTCGGTCTCTCGGCCGCGTTGCAGGATGAAATCACGATCGTCAACGGCCAGGTGCAGCAGAAGAACTTTCTCGACTTCCCGGTGGTGCGGATGAACGATTGTCCGGTGATCGAAACCGACATCATGCCGAGCCAGCTGCATCCGCAAGGCGTCGGCGAACCGGGCGTGCCGCCGATCGCGCCGGCAGTCGCCAACGCGGTGTTCGCGCTCACCGGCCAGCGGCTGCGAGCGTTGCCTTTGAAGCCCGCTTGAATCTCACTTGAAGCGCACGAGCATGTACTCGGAAAAATACGGAGAACAGCATGGGATCGCTGAACATCAACGGCCGGGCGGTGGCCGTGCAAGCCGAATCGGATATGCCGCTTCTGTGGGTGCTGCGCTGCGAACTCGGCATGACCGGCACGAAATTCGGCTGCGGCGTGGGCATTTGCGGCGCGTGCACGATCCATCTGGACGGCAAGGCGTCCCTTGCCTGCCAGACGCCAATGTCGAGTTTGCACACGCAGAAGGTGACGACGATTGAAGGCGTGCAAGGCGCCGAGGCGCAGGCACTGAAGGCGGCGTGGCTCGATCTTGACGTGGTGCAGTGCGGCTATTGCCAAAGCGCGCAACTGATGGCGGCCTGTGCGCTCCTCAAGCAGAAGCCCGATCCCACCGACGCCGACATCGACGCGGCGATGTCGAACATCGTTTGCCGTTGCGGCACGTATCCGCGTGTGCGGGCCGCGATTCACCAGGCAGCGGCGAAACGGCGACCGGCCTAGGGCCGCCGCGCTAGCGCGGGCCGTCGTCAGAAGCGATCGAGGCGCCGATCAAGGCGTTTTGGTTTCGACGACTGCGGTTGGCACTGCCTTGGCGGGCGTTGCAGCAGCCGGCGCCGTCTGCGGATTAGTGTCCCAGCCGCCGCCGAGTGCGAGGAACAGATTGACCTGATCGATCGCCACCTGGCCTTCCGCCGCCGCCACCTGAGACTTCGTCGACGTCAGCGTGCGCGTTGCGTCGAGATCCGAGATGAACGACTCGCGTCCGGCGAGGTACAGCCGGTGCGTTTCATCCGCCGACTGCGTGGCCGACTTCAGCGCGGCACGCAATGCATCGGCGCGGTTGTAGTCGGCGGCGTAGGTGGCGAGGCTGGTTTCGGTCTCGCGCAAAGCGGTCAGCACCACGCCGTCGAATTTCGCCAACGCCACATTGCTCGACGCTTGCGCTTCGCGCACGCGACCGCGCGCGCCGTTCGTCGGGAAGGTCCAGCCGATCAGCGGACCGAAGCCCCAGCGCGCGGTCGGCGACGTGCCGAGGTCTTCGAGAACCCCCGTCAAACCGGCCGAGGCACCGATGCTCACCGTCGGATACAACGCGCCGGTCGCGACACCGATCCGCGCCGTCGAAGCCGCCAGTTGACGCTCGGCCTCGCGCACGTCCGGACGGCGCTTGAGCAGCGCGGCGCCGTCGCCGATCGGAATCGGTTGACGGATTGCCGGCAGCTTGTTGCAGGCCAGCACCGCCGGCGGCAAATCGGACGGTGCGCGTGCGAGCAGCGCGGCCAGCCGGTATTGCGCGATCTTGCGGCGCGCCGTATAGCGCGGAATATCCGCGGCGAGGGTATCGACCTGCGTCTGGCCGCGCGTCACATCGGTCTGATTGCCGCGGCCCGCGTCACGCAGACGGCGCGATACAGCCACGCGCTGCTTTTGCAGCGCCAGCGACTGCTGCGCGATCCTGAGTTCCTCGGCCGCCGAGCATTGTTCGACATAGGAGCGCACCACGTCCGCGACCACCGTGATTCGCGCGAGATCGCCGGCCGCCTGCACGGACTCGGTGTCCGCTTGCGCCGCCTCGACACCGCGCCGCAGCTTGCCGAACAGATCGATTTCGTACGAGATGCTGATGCCGATGTCGCCTTCATTGACGACCGGCAGTTTCTTCGTGAGCAGAAACTGCTCGGCCGATTCCTGCGCGCGCTCGATCGCCGCCGAAGACTTGCCGGAGAAACCGCCCTGCGCTTGCGCGACGCCCAACGCTTCGCGCGAGCGCGCCAGATTCGCCGCGGCCACCCGCAAGTCGGTGTTCGATTGCAGCGCTTCGTCGACGAGGCTGTTCAGCACCGGATCGTCATAAAGCTTCCACCACACGGCGGGCACATTCTGCCGCGACGTCAACGCGGAGTCGGCGCCTTCGAGCGGCGCATTGGCGAGCGGCGCGTTGACCAGCGCCTGCTTCGGCAGCGAGTAATCGGGGCCGACATTAATACAGCCGTTGAGCGCAAGGGTCAAAGGCAACAGCGGCAACAAGGGCAGGGCGCGCGGCAGCTTCATTGCGAGGCGCCCGAGATGACAGCGGTGGAGGACGCCGGCAGTGCGGCAGAGGCAGCCGGAACAGCGGGCGCAGACGAAGCCGCCGGGGCATCCACGGCGCCGGACGTGCGCGCCGTGTCGGAAATCCGGCGTGGCTTGCCGCCCGGCGACAGATCGCGCACCGACACCGTCGCGGTACGTCCGGCGATCATGCGGAAGTCGGCGGGAATTTCGTCGAGCGCGACGCGCACCGGAATCCGTTGTGCGAGCCGCACCCAGCTGAACGCCGGGTTCACGTTCGGCAGCAGGTTCGAGCCTTGCGTGCGGTCGCGGTCCTCGATCGCGGCGACGATGCTCTGCACATGACCGCGCAGCACGTTCGGCTCGCCCATCACCTTGATATCGACCTGCTGGCCGATGTCGATGCCGCGCAGCTTGGTTTCCTCGAAGTAGCCGTCGACGCGGAACGAATGCATATCGACCACCGCCAGCACCGGCCGGCCCGTCGCGACGAACTCGCCGGTGCGCGGCGCGCGGTCGTTCAGATAACCGTCGACCGGACTCACGATGATGGTGCGTTGCAGATTGAGCCGGGCCGTATCGATCGCGACGTTCGCATCGGCGAGCGCGGCTTCGGCCTGCTCGACGCGTGAACGGCTTTCTTCGGCGGCTTCCGCCGCGACCAGGTTGCCCAGCTTACGGTTGCGCGCATCTTCGCGGCGCGCCTGATCGAGTGTCGCGCGGCGTTGCTGCGCGGTGGCTTGGGCCTGACGCAACGCGAGCGTGTAACGCGCCTGGTCGATGACGAACAACACCTGGCCCTGCTTGACCTGCTGGTTGTCCGCTACGTCGACGGATGAAATCAGCCCCGAGATGTCCGGCGCGACCTGGATCACGTCGGCGCGCACGTGACCGTCGCGGGTCCACGGCGCGAACATGTAATAGCCGACCAGTTTCCACAGCACGAGGGCCGCGATCACGACGACGATCAGGGTCAGCAGAACTTGACCGACGGAGAACCAGGTTTTTTTCACGTTATTAGTCTGTGCGAAACGATGACGACAAGGCCCAGCACCAGCACGTAGATGCCGAGATCGAAGATGGAACGGTGCCAGACGAAGCGGTAAAAGCCGACGCGTGCGAGCGCCGTGCGGATGACCTGGTTGATCAGATAGGCGATCAACATCAGCACGAGCACGGCCGGCACGAACACGCCGAAGATATCGATTTCACCGATCATCGCGGAGAGTGGGCAAAGGGTGAATGACGGAGCGGAACAGGTTGCTGGACAGACGCATCAGGTGACGGCCTCCGGTTCGGGCGGCGTGAGCGTGGTTAGCGTGGCCGGAAACAGCGACAGACGCAAGCCGACCAGCGCGTGCAGCGCGTCGCGCAACAGGCGTGCCGAAGTCTGCGAGGTCGCGCTCGGCGCGCCGGCATTGGCGAGCCCCTGGGCCGTGACGCGCGCCACGGCTGTATCGATTGACGACATCAGGCTGGCGGGCACCGGTTGGCGCACGCGCTGATCGACGCAGGTTTCGAAGTGTTCGCGCACGCCGTCGAGCACGTGGTCGATTGCGGCCGGCGCTTCGCCGCCGAGCTTGCGGGTCAGCCGGCGCAGGTCGAGCGCGTTGAAGGCGATGCGCAGATCGCGGAAGCTTTCGATCGACGGATGGCGATGGTCGTCGGTGGCGGCGAGGCGCGGGATCAATTGCATCAGACGGTCGAGCATGCGCGCGGCGAGATTGCGCGGATCGTCGATCGGCCGCGTGGAGGCGGTCAGCGCCACGTCGGCCCAGCTCGAACGCAACAGCCGCGCCGCCGCGAGTTCGGCGCCGAACGGACGCGTCACGCGGGTCCACAGGAATGCGTACAGCAGACCGGCCAGGCCCGCGAGGTTGCTGTTCATGAACACCAGGAAGTCGGCGTCGTAAGCATCCTGAATGCTGATGAAGGTGGCCGTATTGACGGCGACCAGCATCGTGGCGAGATTGAATTGCGGGCGCGGAATCAGCGTGCCGACGAAGATGAACGGCGCGGCGAAGATGACCACCAGCATCGGAAAGTCATGCACGTGCGGCAGCACGGCGAACAGATAGAGGCCCGCGAACACCACGCTGGCCGCCGTCGACGTAAAGAACTTGAACACCATCGGCGCGGGTTCGTCGAGCGCGGCGAAGAAGCAGCATGCGACCGCTGCGAGCGTCACCGCGCCGGCTCCGTCCGCCCAGCCTGAACTAATCCACAAGCTGCACGCGAGGATGATCGCGCCGACGGCGGAGCCGGTCGAAAACAGCATGATGCCGCGGTCGAAGTAGCGCTCGGTGCCGCCCAGGCGCCAATGGCGAAAACGCGGCCGCCATGAACCTTCTTCGCGCGTGATGATGATGCGCAGCGTGCGGCAGTCCTGCCAGACATTGACCACCTGCTTCAGGCGCCACAACGCGCTCGACAGCAGCGCGCCGTCCCAGCTCGCCATTACTGCCGGCGGCGGCTGCATCGCCGCGATCCGCGCTCGCAGCGCGTCGGCCACAGGGTCGGGGTGGTTACCCTTGCTGGCTGCGGGAAGCGGCGCATTGAACCACTTGATGACATCGGCGAGCAAGGCTTCAAGACCCTCGGGCCATGAATGCCGGCCGCTGTTGTAGAGCGCGATCAGCGGATCGGCCAGCGCCGACATGAGCGGCAGCAGCAATTGCATGCGTCCGCGCAGTTCGTGAGCGCGCGCCAGAATGTCTGGCCGCGTGTGGTCGTAAGCGAGCTGGCTCAGCAGCAGTTCCAGCCCGTTGATGGTGGCCGCGAGCCGCTGACGGGCCGCCGAAATCGCCGAGCCGGCAATGCGTCCCGACAGCGTTTCGGTCGCGTAGAACGCGGCGTCGCGAAACCACGCATCGGTCCGCTCGATGATGGTGGGCGCGAGCCGGCTCGGAAACACCGCCCCGCCGACAATGCTCGCGCACACGATGCCAAGCGTGATCTCTTCAGTGCGGGTGATCGCCAGGTCGAACACGCCGCCCGGATTGGTCACCGAAGGCAAGGCGATCATCGGCAGGGTATAGCCCGCCAGCAGGAACACGTAGCTGCGCGCGGTGCGGTCGGAGATCGCCAGATACAGCAGCGTGCCCGTCCACAACGCGACCACGACGCTGAACAGATACGGCGATTCGACGAACGGCGGCACCACCAGAATCGCGCCCGCCGCGCCGATCGCGGTGCCGAGCGCGCGATAGAGCGCCTTCGATCGGGTCGCGCCGACAAACGGATTCGACACGATGTAGACCGTCGCCATCGCCCAGTACGGCCGCGGCAGTTCGAGTGCGAGACCGATGTAGAGCGCGAGCATGGCCGCGGCAAAGGTCTTGACCGAGAACAGCCAGTCGCGAATGGAGGGGTAGACCATAAAGCGTTACGCCGTATCCCTGGTATGGTGTGGCGCTGCGGAGTTTGCTCGGCCTTGGTTTAATGTGTGCTGACCGTGCGGCGTAAGGTGTCCAGGTTCGTCATGGGCGCCATTGTATTTCCAAAATATTCGTTAGCAAACTATTGAAATTACAGCCGCGCCGGCCACCACGCCCAGCCACGCTGCGAGCGGCGCAACTCGACCGCCGAAAGCGGTGCGACCTCGATGCGTGGAAACACAGCGGGCGACGCACCGAGCGCATGAACGACCGCGGCGCGGATCACCGTCGCATGCGTGACGCCGACGACATGACGCGCATCGTTTTGCGTTTTGTTTTGCGCGCTTTTTAGTGTGTTGCTCAGCGCGTCGAGCCATGCTCCGATCCGTTTCACGAGCTGACTGAACGACTCGCCGCCATACGTGGCCGCGTCAGGATCGCGTGTCCATGCGGCGAGCTCTTGCGGCGCCGCGACGGCGAGATCCGCGAGGCGCCGGCCATGCCATTGTCCGTAGTCGATATCGTCCAGATCGGGCGCGATCTTTGCCCCGAGCCCTAACGCCGATGCTGTTTCGCGTGCGCAAAGGGCCGGGCTGACGAAGGCCGTTGCGTCGCGCGCGATCGACAGACGCTCGCGCGCGGCGGTGGCTTCGGCGAGGCCGCGTTCGTCGAGTGGATCGTCGGCGGGGAAGCGGGCTGCGCGCATGGCCGCGGTCGACGCGTGGCTGATCAGTAACAGCCGGATGTCCATTCGGTTCCTTTCGATAGAGGCCGCGCCAAAGCCGGCCGCTGCGTGCAGGCTTTGCTTTGCCGAGGGACAAAGTTTAGCGCGTAGAATGGCGGGACTGCGAAGCGCGGAAGCCGGTGAGAGCCCGGCGCGGTCGCGCCACTGTAATCGGTGCTTCACGAGCCGAAAGCCAGACCTGAGCTTCGCATCATTCCTCTTCAATCGACTATCGGGGCGCGTTACCCCCAGGAGATGTCCATCATGACCGATGCTGTTTTCGATCCGGCCACTCAGCCCGCCATTCAACCCACGCCGATACCGCTGCGTGAATTGCTGCCTTGGGTCGTGTTTGGCGGCTTGCTGCTGTTGCTCGCGCTTTATTTCGTCGGTGCGGAACAGGGCGCCACGTCGCTGATTCCTGGCATGTATGTGCATGAGTTCGTGCACGACGGCCGCCATCTGCTCGGCTTTCCCTGCCACTAACGGAGTCGAACATGGTTGGTAAGTTGCTGGTACGCGGGATGCTTGCAGGCATCGCCGCGGGACTGCTCACGTTCGGCTTCGCCAGATTCGTCGGCGAGCCGCAGGTCGAGCAGGCGATTTCGCTGGAGGACAAGGCGGAAGCGGCGAGCGGCGACGAACACGAACACGAACACGAACACGGCGAGTTGGTGAGTCGCGACACGCAAGCGGGCTTGGGCTTGCTGACCGGCGTGGTGACGTATGGCGCTGCATTCGGCGGATTGTTCTCGCTCGTGTTTGCTTATGCGTATGGCCGCGCTGGCGCGTTGAGTGCGCGCGCGTTGTCTGCATGGCTTGCACTTGGCGCGTTCATTGCATTGGTGATCGTGCCGAACATCAAGTACCCGGCGAATCCGCCGTCCGTCGGCGACCCTGAAACGATCGGGACTCGAACGGGCTTGTTCTTCCTGATGATTGCCATTTCGCTGACCGCGATGGTGTTTTCGCTGAAGGTGCGGCGGCGCGCAGTGATGAAACTGGGCGCGTGGAACGGGTCGATCGTGGCGGGCGTGGTGTTTATCGTGATTATCGGCGCGGTGCAATTGTCGATGCCGACGGTCAACGAAGTACCGGTTGGTTTTCCGGCCATGCTGTTGTGGAAGTTTCGCGTCGCGGCGATTGGCATGCAGGTGATCATGTGGACGACGATCGGCTTGCTGTTCGGCGCGATGGTGGAGCGGAGCCGCTTGCTGGACGAGGCGGGCCGCGTGGCGAAGAAGTCGGCTTACCTTTGATGCGGGAGGCGCGGTCCCAGAGGCGGCCGCGCCGGCGCGCAGCGCGCAAGAGTTTATTTACATCAAGCACTTGGCGCGGTTGTGTGGATGTTATCCACAGGCTTGCGAACATTTTCTGTGGACAAGTCCACGGGTGATGGGGCAACGCCGCAGGGCACGCAGACAAAGGCGCCACGAAGGCGCCCTTACGCACGGGGCCTGGTTTCAGATCGCGCCGAACTGATTGGACTCAATGGCCCGGCGTGGGGGCGGCTGTGTTGGCAGCTCCCACGTGCAGCGCGAAAGAACGCAACGGTATCAAGCACTTGTCGCGATTGTCAGGATGTTATCCACAGGCTTGCGAACAATTTCTGTGGACAAATGGGGGGGATGTAATTCGACGCGCCGAGCACGGCGACGAACAGCTCGGCGTCGCGGATTTCGCCGGTCCTCCCGTCGATGACGGCTATCCTGTCGCCGGAGTAGTCGACGAACAGCTTCTCGCCAGGCGCGTGACGGTCCCCGCCGACACATCGCTGCATTCGTCGCCAAATGTCATCCACACGACAACTTCTGCTCGCACTTGCTCCTACACTGCCGCTACGACAACAACCAGGGAGACGATCGTGCGATACGCCAACAAGGTGGTATCGATCGACGAGGCACTTTCACACGTGCGGTCCGGCACGCGACTGATGCTCGGTGAGTTCGTCGGCGCGGGAGAGGCCGCACGGTGCATCGAGGCTTTGCTCTGCAGCGGTGTGAACGAACTGACGTTGATCGCCAACACGCCCGGCCTGCGCGGCGGCTTCCTCAAGGCGAAGCTGTTCGCGTCGGGTCAACTGACCGAGTTCATCGGCACGCACGTCGGCACGACGGAGGAGTCGACGCATGCATACCTGACCGATGCGGTGCGGGTGACGGAGTTCTTCCCCATGGGCACGTGGGCCGAGAAGGTACGGGCCGGCGCGCTGGGGCTCGGCGGGGCGCTGGTGCCGGTAGGTATCGGCATCCTCGACCAGCCGGGGATGTTTCCCGCGCGCGATGCGCTCAAGCAGAAAATCACGATCGACGGCCGCGAGTTTTTCGTCGAGCCGCCGCTGCGCGCGGATGTGTCGATCATCAAGGGCTGGCGGGCCGACACGTTCGGCAACGTGGAGTTTCGCGGCACTTCATTGCAGAACCAGCGCGACATCGCGATGGCGGGCCGTTACACGATCGTCGAAGCGAATGAGATCGTCGAGGTCGGGACGATCCCGCCAGAGCGGGTGGGTTGTCCCGGTGTCTTCGTCGACGCGGTGGTACAAGGGCTAACGCTCGAAGCGCAGCATGCGCTTTACAGACAGCATTGGACCAGGCTCGGACGGTTGCCCGACGCTATCGCCGTCGAAGCTCGTGCATAAAGCGCGCCCAGTCCCTGTCAAAGCCATGGAGGAGACCGTCATGCCGTCACAAGCCTTTCCCCAAGACCCTAAACAGCGCATTGCCGCACGCTGCGCGCAGGAATTGCGCGCGGGGGAAGTCGTCAACCTGGGTCTCGGCATTCCCACGCTGACGGCCAACTATCTGGATGCCGACGCCGGCGTGATCTTCCATACCGAAAACGGCGCGTTCGGCTTCGGCGGCCGACCGCCTCTCGACGCCATCGACAGCGACTTCACCAACGCCGGCTGCGAGCCCATCACGCTGCCGCCCGGCGCGGCCATCATGGACCTCGCCACGTCGCTTGGCGCAATGCGCAACGGCTATATCGATGTAACCATTCTCGGCGCGCTGGAGGTCGATGCACTCGGCAACCTCGCCAACTGGGCCTGTCAGCGCGGCGGAAAGTGGTGGCCGGGAATCGGCGGGGCAATGGACCTGTGCTACGGCACACCCAGAGTGATCGCAGCGCTTATGCATACCGACAAGCACGGACGCTCCAAGATATTGCCGCGTTGCACGCTGCCACTCACCGGGCGTGGCTGTGTGAAGGTGATCGTTACCGAGCACGCCGTCTTCGATGTGACCAGCGAAGGTCTCGTTTTGCGCGAAATTCTTTCGCATGCGACACTCGCCGACATACGCGCCGTGACCGAGGCGCCGTTCACGGTGGCGCCCTCCTTACAGGGGCTGGTGACCCGAACGAAGACAGGAGGAAACGCGCAATGAGTGCCGCCAGAACCGCAGCGTGGTTCTTCGATTTCGTTTCGCCCTTCGCGTATCTGCAACTGGAGCAGTTTGAGCGGCTGCCATCCACGCTGAACGTCGAGCTGCGCCCGGTTGTGCTGGGCGCGCTCTTGAAGCACTGGGGGCAAAAGGGGCCGGCTGAGATTCCGGCCAAGCGAATCTTCACCTATCGCTACGCACAATTTCGCGCAGAGCAGCTCGACATCCCGTACCGCATGCCGTCCGCGCATCCGTTCAACCCGATCAAGCCCCTCCGGCTCGCGATTGCAATGGGCGGCTCGCAGGACGCGGTGCGGCGCATCTTCCGCCATATCTGGCGCGACGGGCACGAGGTCGCGTCTCCCGAGGGGTTCGCCGCGCTGTGCGAGGCAGTGGGCTTTCCACAAGGCTTGACCGCCGTCGAGGAGCCTTCTGTGAAGGAGGCGCTGCGCGCGCACACCGACCAGGCGATTGCGCTCGGCGTGTTCGGCGTGCCGACTTTCGCGTTGGATGGGGAGCTGTTCTGGGGCGAGGACGCCACGGCTCTGTTCGCTCGGTGCCTCGAATCCGGCGCCTGGCTGACTTCGGCTGAGGTGCGACGCATCAGCGCGCTGCCGGTGGGAATCCAGCGTGGCTGAGAATCGCGGCGCCTGCGTCGAGCCGGCACGACCCGGGATCAGCCGCGCACGGCTGGCACACATCGCTTCGTGGTCGATCGACCTGCCCGACGACGAAGCGGAGTACGCGTGTGCCGGCATTGTTGAGAAGACCTTTGCGCGCGGCGTCTGCATCTGCCCCAAGAACACCGTGCTTGAAAGCTGGACCGGCGTGGTGACTGGGCTGATCAAGATCGGCACGGTGTCGCCCGAAGGACGCAGCGTCACCTTCACCGGCGTGCCGGCGGGCGGCTGGTTCGGCGAGGGAACCGTACTGAAGAACGAGCCGCGCCGATACGACATTGTGGCCTTGCGCGACACGCGCATGGCCTTCATGGAGCGGGCCACGTTCATGTGG
Source organism: Paraburkholderia sp. GW821-FHT02A12 (assembly GCF_059422005.1). NCBI lineage: Bacteria > Pseudomonadati > Pseudomonadota > Betaproteobacteria > Burkholderiales > Burkholderiaceae > Paraburkholderia > Paraburkholderia sp. GW821-FHT02A12. The sequence goes on from NZ_JBWKWA010000002.1 coordinate 344,635, forward strand.
CTCGTCGAGAACAGCGTGGCCTTCAACCGTTTTCTGGTGCGCCAGCTTAACGAGCGGCTCTCGCATTTCATGGCGCTGCTGGAGTATGACCGCCTGCTCGACGCCACGCCCCGGCTCGCGCGTTGCATCGCGTCGCTGTTCAACCCAGTGCTCTATCCCGGCGGCGGCGACCACCTGGACATCACGCAGGAAGAACTGGGCCTGCTGTCCGGCATCACGCGACAGGTTGCCAACCAGGCACTCAAGACGCTACAGAAGGACGGCATCGTGCGGCTGGAATATGGCGGGATAACCGTGGTGGACCTGGAGCGGCTGCGCAACTACGGCACATGAGGGCGTTGATAATCATGTAGATGTTGCTCAACGCCAGTGCGGTGAAGGCGCACTATCTGAATGCCCCCCAGAAACTGCTGCGAGCAGGCTGCTGGCGTTCGCCGAACTCTCTTATGGCTCATCCGTGCTCAAACACGGAAATCAGGGCATCGACGACCACGCGCACCCGGGCGGTACGCGCGAGGTCCTCGTGCAATACAAGCCATGCTTCATACGCTGCCGCACGTTTGCGCTGCGGCCAGATCCGCACAAGTCCGGGATCGCGCTGCGCCAGGTAGGACGGCAATTCGCCGACGGCCAGCCCTGCGCGAATGAAGGTCGCCAGCATCAGACTTGAATCCAGCTCTGCGACGATATGACCGTGCGTCGTCGGCTCGCCCGCGAGCGTACTCTCCTGATTCTCCGTCACCCCGGACTGATAGACCGCCAGGTCGTGGCCGGCAAAGGCCATCCCCGGTTGCGGCTCACCGCGGACCTCGAGATAGCGCCGGGTCGCATAGAGACCCACGTCCCACTCCCCCAGTTTCCGAACGATCAACTCCGCGTGCGTCGGACGTACGGTGCGGATAGCGATGTCCGCTTCGCGTCGCGCAAGGTCCAGGACGCGAGTCGTCGTGGTGAGAATGACGCTGACATCCGGATGACTGCCGCGCAGTCTCTCGATCGCGGGAATCACAAAATCTACAGCCAGCGCGTCGGTTGTCGTCACGCGGACTTCGCCGGAAACACGCTCGTCGGCCCCCTCGGTGCGACGCTCGAAGGACACGGCGAGGCGCTCCATCGGCTCAGCCACTTGCCGGGCCTCCTCACCGCTTTCAGTGAGCACATAGCCGGCGTTGGAGCGCAGGAACAGCCTGGCGGAAAGGCAAGATTCGAGCGCGGCGAGTCGCCGCCCCACCGTGGTCTGGTCGACGTCTAGCGCGTGTGCGGCCCCTCGCAGCGTGCCAGCGCGGTAGATCGCCAGAAATACCCGGATGTCGTCCCAGTTCATTGCGCTCCCTGAAATGCAAATTTGCAGCCATGCGCTGCATTGTTATGCATTTTCACATCCATGTCGCCTCGCTAACATGCGTTCGCCGTGCCCGTTCGTCTCAGTCGAAGTAATTTCCAGCGCCATTGGACGGCGTTGGCGCCCTGGAGTCCTTTCTCATGCCACGAGTTACCCTCATTCTGATCGTCGCGATGCTGAGCGCCTTCGGCCTGATCGCATCCGACGTTTACCTGCCCGCCATGCCGGCAATGGCAGGCGAGTTCGGGATCGCTGACTGGCAGATGCCGCAGACCGTCTCCGCCTATCTGATCGTGCTGGCGGTCGCGCAACTCTTCTACGGCCCGCTCTCCGATCGCCGGGGCCGCAAGCCGGTACTGATCGGCGGCATTCTTCTCTACATCGCCGGCTCGATCGGTTGCGCCGTTACCAATGGCTTCATACCCTTTCTCGCCTGGCGCATGCTGGAAGCCCTCGGCGCTGCCGCCGGGCTGGTCATTGGACGTGCGATCATCGCCGACACCTGTGACAAACGAGCCTCGGCGAAGGTGTACAGCGTGGTCTATCCGCTTGTTTCACTGTCGCCTGCGCTTGCGCCGGCCATCGGCGGCTACCTCGCGGCAGGGTTCGGCTGGCGCGCGGATTTCCTCTTCGTGGCGGTCTTTGGAGCCACCGCGCTGCTGCTGGTACTGTCGCTGCTGAAGGAAACCCGCCCCGAAACGCAGAGCGCCGGCCATTCCTTTGCTGGATTCAGTCACGTGCTGCGGGACCGCGTCTTTCTTCGCTACGCGCTGGTGGTCTGCGCGATCTACTGTGCCTGGTTTGTCTACCTGACCCAGTCGCCCTTTCTGTTCGAGCGTCTCGGCTTGCCGGAAACGGTCAGCGGTTGGCTCTATCTCCCGCTGACCTGCGGCATCATCATGGCGAACGTGGTCTCGAAACGGCTGCTCGATCGCTGGTCGTACGACAGCATTGTCGTTGGCGGGGTAAGCTTTTTCATGCTCGGCGGCGTCGCCTTTGCGCTGGTGACGAGCTTGCACGTTCCGGGCGCTGCGGCCATTGTGTTGCCCATGCTCCTTGTCAGTCTATCCAACGGTTCATCGTTGTCGCTGGCTGTTTCGGGCGCAATTTCGAGCGAGCACGGACACGCAGCCACCGCCTCCGGTCTCGTCGGCTTCTTTCAGATCGGTAGCGCATCGCTCGCCTCAATGGGAATCAGCGCCGTGTTTGGCACCGGGAATGCCGTGCTGTCAGCATCCATTCTCGTTTTCTCCCTGGTTGCCGCCGCCGCGATTGTGCCGCAGTGGCTGACCGCACGGAAAAGGCTGTCCCATCGACAAATGACTTCATAGCGGCCATGGCAAGCGATGAGGCAATGACTGGTCGTGAGCAGCCGCTCCGTGGAGAGCGGTAAGACCGAGACGCGTCGTGAAAGACGACTCCGTGCAGCACGGTGTGGCTCGCTGTTGCCTGCGGCTTTGCGGTTGCAAACCTCTACTACAACCAGTCAATGTTGCCTCTGATCGGCGCCAGTTTCGGGCGTGATGCCAGCGACCACAGAAAGGGCTATTGCTGGTGGAGTCGTCGGAGCAACTCGCGCCCGATGGATTTCGGCGTTTCGCTTCGCAACACCAGAGACGTCGTGACGGAGCCGAAGCGCGCGATTGAATCGACGATCGTCTCGAGTTCCGCGGGAGACGGTACGAGCACCTTCAGCAGAAAACAATCCTCGCCGGTCAGGCGCAATACCTCCAGAACATGCGGCATCTCCGAAAAGCATTTCAGGCATGGGCCAATGTGCTCGTGCGTGGTGCGCAGGCGAATCACCGCCATCAGATTGAGACCCAGCACGGACGGATCGATTCGCGCCGAGTAGCCGACGAGAACTCCCCGTTCCTCGAGCCGCTTGACGCGCTCCGAAGTCGCCGGTTGCGACAGGCCAATCATGCGGCCAAGCTCGGATATCGAAATTCGCCCGTCTTTCTGCATGACTTCGATGATCAACACGTCTGTCTGATCCAAAGGAAATCGCACTCTATCGTTCATCGTCCACCGCACTTTTAAAGTATCGACAAATACCCGGTTATACCGATAGTTTGCCATGTCAATTCATGAGCGGATCGGCGATGATCGTCTGCGTTTTTTCTAACTATCATCGGATGATTCATGACCTCAGAGATCATTGTCCTGCCCGGGATCGGCGGGTCGGGCAAAAGCCATTGGCAAACTCATTGGCAAACGCAAGACCCGGCGATGCGCCGCTTCCAGCCCTCCAGTTGGGACCAGCCGGACCTGGAAGACTGGATTGCCTCGCTCGACAGCGCCATCTCGGAAACGGACGAACCGCCCCTGTTAATCGCTCACAGCCTTGCTTGCCTGCTGGTTGCGCACTGGGCGGCGAGGACTGCGACACCGGTGCGCGGAGCATTCCTGGTGAGCGTCCCCGACCCTCGATCCGCCGTCTTCCCGGCCGAGGCCGCGGCGTTTGCCGACCCGCCGGAGGCAGCCTTGCCTTTCCCATCGCTCATCGTCGCCAGCGAAAACGATCCGTATGGAAGTCTCGAATACGCCAGGCGGCGCACCCAGCAATGGAATGGCGCACTGGTGGTTGCGGGCGCACTTGGCCATATCAACGGGGGTAGCGGAGTAGGTAACTGGCCTCAGGGCGCGGCGCTTTTCGAAGCCTTCCGGGCAGGGACCAGAAACCAGGTACCTAATGTGGTTCTGGCGCAGTAACGCGTTGAGGTCAAAATTTGGCAGACGGAAATTGATGAAGGCCCGATGCCCGACGCGACAAGACTGCTGTGCGCCGCTACTTCGAGAAAGCCTTCGACGCAGCAAACTCGCCGCGAGGCCGGCAAGCCGACAATGCGTATGCGAAGGCAGCATCGCCCGGTTATTGGCGCACGGCCGCGCGGCTCATCAGCCGCGCGCTCGACGACGAAGACCGGGAATCGGCGCGACCGATCGCGGCCTGGCTGCTGAACCGCCACGTTCCGGCCGGCTATAACAAGCTCGCCGACGTGCTGGAGGCCGTGTCCGGCTACGATGGCGAAAACGCCTGTGACGCAATGCGATCGGCCACTCGCGCAACGACTCGCTGAAGCGGCCGTCACTGCGCCGTCGTCGGTGCAAAACGACGGCTCGCTGTATGGCATGCCGCGATGGAATGCAGCGACAGAAAAGCGCTATTTCGGCGTGCGCTTTCCCGGCTTGCTATCGTGTGCATACACCGTGAGTGCTATTTTTCAGGCTGCATGCCATCCGATCGGCAGACTCGCGTCCGTGTCGGCGGTCGATGCCGCGCTGTCGAACTGGCGGAAGATCACGCTCGAGCGCGACCTGAAACCCGGTGATGTTGTGTTGGCACACCGATTCCGAAAGGATCAGCGCTGCTCCCTGGCAAGACAATCTACGATGATGGTTTCGTCGACAATGACGATTGGAATGTTGATGTGTCTGGCGATATGATCATTGGCCCGCTTCAACTGCCACTAACCAGTCCAAGGTTACTGCTGAACAAACAGCACAAACTGCTCGGCGTTGGCGATGCAACGCTGGCCCGTGAAACCCACGTCGGACCGGTAACCTACCCCGCTGGAGCAGCAGTCAAGTCTGCCGGACATGGCCTGCGCGAAAAACGGCCAAACACATGGATCTTCAGTCCGCATGGCAACGCTGCGCACTATGCTGGGCATGCGGATATACCCGAAGGCACGTCAGTACTCCAGGCAGCGAATGGCAATGTTGCCGCCATTCTGCCAAATCAGGCGGTGGGCGTCGTGTTATTCGAGTCGATCGTCAGCGAGGTTAAGACTCGCTAATATAGGCGAGCAGCCCACGGAAGTCGCACCCGCAGGCCTTCTCAGGTAGGGTTGAAAGCTCGCGCGCACTGGTCGCGGCATTGTGAGGTTCCGGGGTCGGTCGCGTAGATGGCATGATGAAGAAGTCGAAATCGCTTTATCACGGCCACCATTTCCCCGCGGGCGTGGTCAGTTGCGCGGTGCGGACTGCCTCTGGGCTATTCTATTCATTGCCGATGTAAGCAATCCTTCTCATTCTGTGCTTTGTTCGTCCTTCCATCTGCGCCTCATGACGTATTTGCCAAATCCCACTGAGCGGCAATTCACCTTTGTGAGACCGGCTCCAGATAGCAGCTAGACGCCGCGTTTTGTTGATTCGTTCGCAGTGCATTCACCATACAGGGAAATTTCGGTTGCCACTGCTTCGCGCAGCGCCGTCCAGCCTACCGGTATCGGTACGAACACGCTGTTATTGTTGTCCGATGAGACGCATAGCCTGATATGACTAACATTGCCGTTCATGTCGTATTGGACCCGAAGTATTCTCGTTGCCGATGCTGGACGCCAATTCACCTTCCGCAGAAAGTACGAGCGACCGTCTCCTCGCTCAAGCGGATCGATGACCAGATCGAAATTGGAGGTTAAGAACGAGTGGAGGTCGTCGCTTGTCATCTCGTTACCGCAGGATTCATATTCTCGGATAGTTCGAAACCGTTCATTATGGCAGAAGGTTGAACGAGCGAAGGCGGCCGAACTCCGTCCAATGCCGAACTTGCGTAGTCGACTCTCAACAGACCTTTAGATTTACCGAAGGCAGTCGTTCATAGCGCAGTTAAGAGCATGTTGCCGCATAGCGTCTAACTGTGTCCCACTCTCTGGTGGAGCGAAAGCTGCCAGTCACGCCGACCCGATGGTCTTTCGTCTGCAGTCCCTCGAGATGTAGCCTCGAAAGACAATATTTCGAGGCTACATCTCGAGGGGCCGCTCATAGCCGGCTGCCGCCTCATGTAATGAGCATAGGTAGCTTGAACCTCGCAAGGCTGCGATCGGCAGCACGCCACCCGAAGCTGCGGTACAGGTCGTCTTGCGGATAACGCGCTGTCAGCACGTCACATTCGTCGCGAGTGAGCAGATTGCGCAGAATCGCGCAGCCATATCCGTTCGACTCTTCTTCGACATCGAACCAGTCGATCGCGTCCACGCGCTGCGTCAGCGAACCGATGCCGGCATCATGCTCGGCTGGGCGTTCCAGTTCCAAAGGTTCCAATTCCAGCTCGAGCGAACGCGCGCACTTCGCAACAATATTCATCAGCATTCTCCGTCAGGCGATCATCGAGCGATGATGGAGTGGAAGCACGCGTCCGATCCGGCGCACTCCGACTCTTGCTCTCCCATTCGCCGCGCTCCGCGAGCATCGCCGCCACGTCCGCCCGCCGCGCGGGCGTTTTAAGCACAGACAAACGCCCGGTTCGCAAATGCAAACTTCGCGAAACGCATCGTCAGGTTCATAGTAAGGTCCTATCAAGCCCAATCAGCGTATTCGGAGACTTCGCATATGTCTGCCTCCCCCGAGAAACTCGAAGACTGGCTCAGCAAGGAGGCGGTGACCGAGGACGACATCACGGCCTTTCCGCTGGCGGCAATGGCCGCCACGCTCGATCGGACAGACAACGGCGATACGGTGCCGCCGTTGTGGCACTGGCTGTATTTTCTGCCGACGGCGCCCTTGTCCGAGGTCGGGCCGGACGGCCATCCCAGGCGCGGCGGCTTCCTGCCGCCTGTGCCGCTGCCGCGGCGCATGTGGGCCGGCGGCCGGCTGACCTTCCACGCGCCGCTCAAAGTCGGCGAGCACGCCAAACGCACCTCCACCATCGCCAATATCGAAGACAAGACCGGCCGTTCGGGCCGTCTCGTGTTCGTTACCGTGCAGCACGCGATCGAGGCAAACGGCGAACTGAAGCTGGAAGAGGAGCACGACATCGTCTATCGCGACGCGCCGCAAGAGGGCGCTCGCCCGCCGCATCCGGCGCTCGCGCCGGAAGGCGAAACCTGGCGGCGCACCATCGACGCCGACGCGGTCATGCTGTTCCGCTACTCCGCGCTGACTTTCAACGGCCACCGAATTCACTATGACTACCCGTACGTCACGCAGGTGGAAGGCTATCCGGGGCTGATCGTCCACGGCCCGCTGATTGCAACCTTGCTGGTCGATCTGGTGCGCCGCGAGCGGCCCGATGCGACGCTGCAGAGTTTTGCGTTCAAGGCAGTGCGGCCGACCTTCGCCGGCCAGCCTTTTACGGTGTGCGGCAAACCTTCCGCCGACGGCAAGACCATCGGCCTGTGGGCCAAGGATCACGAAGGCTATCTGACGATGAGCGCTACGGCGGCGCTGGCGTGAACGGTAAGAGATTCGACTCTGTGAACCGTGCAACGGGACTCGGTTCAGGAGAGTGGTGGGGCGGTTTGCGATCTATGCAACAACGCCGTCACGGACGGAAGAAATGCCTGAGTCGCGGCCTCGCGAGGCGCTGACTGCGCCAACGAGGGTAGTCGCGTGCGCTGGACGGGTGAGCCCCAGGCACGACTGAGCGGGTTTGAGCGGCGGAACCATTGTTGGATTGGTCAAGTAGATGCCTTCGGAGGGAGTGATTTTTTATTCAACTGGTCGTAAATAGCCAGTTTGAGGATGAGGGTATTAAATATTGATGTCAAAAGGTGATTTGAAAGCACGGAAAGCAGCCCTATCGCCCCAAAAAATATGAAATACATTCCATCCGGGAATAGTCCTGATTTGATGAATAGTAAAGTCCAAAAAATAGGAGGGCAAAAAAACGAAGCAAAAAAGCAATATCCGGAATATTTTCTGATTCTCGGAATGGAATTTTGCCTTGCGACTTCTATCATGGACTCGATTTCGCTCCGTGAAAGATTTTTTAGCTCTGGAATAATCCATGTGAGCATAAACGTGAATTGGATTGTCATGGTATTTTTGGGATGGCACATCGCTCAGAAAACTAACAAATAGCTTTCATCGTATTGCGTAATGGTTGGGATTTGCAACAAGCTTGTCGTGCGGCCGCTTGGATGTGCTCGGCCGAGTGGCCGGCTCGACGGAGCCGGAGTCAGCGTCGCACTGCCGCCGACACCTTCGCACGACGCGTCTCAGGTATAGGCAAGCACCAGCCCCCGCGAGCTTGGGAGTGCGGAGATGCCTGGAAACCCGATCTGGGCATTTTTTCCAATAGGAAACGAATGTGCGAGTGACGATATGTTCCAGTCGAGTCCACGCAAGCGCGTGCGTCAGTCGCGTGTTTGCCCGAATCTGAAGGTCTCAATCAAGCACAGCAAGTCCACGCAAGCCTTGTGCGTCCAGCTTCGGGCAAATACCCTTGCCGCCATAAAAACCCGCGTGTATAGTTTCCGAACTTACTCTTGTTTCGCATTGGAAATTAAAGGGATCCTCATGGACGCTTCGACCATCCTCGCCGACCTCGGCATCGCTCGCGCTGCGCAAGCCGGCGATATCGCGGTCCATTCGCCGATTACCGGCGAACTCATCGGCCGCGTGGCCAGCAATACAGTGGCGGAAGTCGACGCGGCCCTCGCTCGGGCGAAAGACGCCTACGCCGCCTGGCGCAACGTGCCGGCGCCGCGCCGCGGCGAACTGGTGCGCCTGCTCGGCAACCGTCTGCGCGAAAGGAAGCAGGCGCTCGGCAGCATCATCACGCTCGAAACCGGCAAGATCCTCCAGGAAGGCATGGGCGAAGTGCAGGAAATGATCGACATCTGCGACTTCGCGGTCGGTCTGTCGCGTCAGTTGTATGGCCTGACCATCGCATCGGAGCGCCCCGGTCATCGGATGGCCGAAACCTGGCACCCCATGGGCACCTGCGTCGTCATTTCGGCGTTCAATTTCCCGGCGGCCGTGTGGTCGTGGAATGCGGCGCTCGCGCTGGTGTGCGGCAACGCAGTGATCTGGAAGCCGTCGGAAAAGACGCCGTTGACTGCGCTCGCCGTCAATCAGATTCTCAACGAGGCGCTGCAGGAATTCGGCGACGCACCGGCCGGCCTGACCGCGCTGATCAACGGCGGCCGCGATGTCGGCGCGAAGCTGGTGGCCGATCCGCGCGCATCGATCGTCAGCGCGACGGGCAGCACGGAAATGGGCCGTACGGTCGGCGTGGAAGTGGCGAAGCGCTTCGGCCGCTCGCTGCTCGAACTCGGCGGCAACAATGCGGGCATCGTCGCGCAAACGGCGGATCACGAACTCGCGATGCGCGGCATCCTGTTCTCGGCGGTCGGCACGGCAGGGCAGCGTTGCACGTCGCTGCGGCGTCTGTTCGTGCACGAGAGCGTCTATGACAAGACCATCGAGCGTCTGAAGCAGCTGTACAGCAAGGTGCCGATCGGCAATCCGCTCGAAAAAGGCACGCTGATGGGGCCGCTGATCGACAAGCAAGCGTATGCACGCATGCAGGAAGCGCTGCAACAGGCCACGGCGGACGGCGGCAAGGTGTTCGGCGGCGAGCGCGTCGAGGTTAAGGGTTATGAAGGCGGTTATTACGTGCGCCCGGCGATCGTCGAAATGCCGTCGCAAACCTCGGTGGTGTTGAAGGAAACCTTTGCGCCGATTCTTTACGTGTTGCGCTATGCGGATTTCGCGGATGCGGTCGAGGCGAACAATGCGGCCGTGCATGGTTTGTCGTCGTGCGTGTTCACGACCGACCTGCGCGAAGCGGAGCGCTTCCTGTCCGACTCGGGCAGCGATTGCGGTATCGCCAACGTCAACATCGGGCCGAGCGGCGCGGAAATCGGCGGCGCGTTCGGCGGCGAGAAGGAAACCGGCGGCGGACGCGAGTCGGGTTCGGATGCGTGGAAGGCCTACATGCGCCGCGCGACCAACACGGTCAACTACTCGTCGGCTTTGCCGCTCGCGCAGGGCATCGACTTCAATATCGGCTGACAGCGTTCGCTGTACCCGGCAGAAGGCAGCGGCGCATTCATGCGCCGCTGCGCACTGCATCTTTCAGCAATCCGTTTGCGCCGCCCGCCGTTCGAAGGCGGCTACGCTACTTGTGGAGTAAGACGTGAGTTCCAAAGTCGTGATCGTCGGCGGTGGGGTGATCGGCAGCTCGATCGCGTATTTTCTGCGGCTTGCTGACCCGACAGTCGGCGTCACCGTGATCGAACGCGATCCGACTTACGCGCGCTCGTCGTCGGCGTTATCGGCGGCGTCGATCCGTCAGCAATTCTCTACACCGCTTTCCATTCAGATGTCGCTGTTCGGCATCGAGTTTCTGCGCTCGATCGGCGAGCGGCTCGATGTCGACGGCGCGAAACCGTCGATCGATCTGCACGAAGGTGGCTATCTGTTTCTGGCGACGCCCGCCGGCGCGGCGACGCTGCGCGAGAATCACACGTTGCAACGAAGTCTCGGCGCCGATATCAGTCTGCTCGACAAAGACGCGTTGCAAGCGCGCTTTCCCTGGCTCAATACGGAAGATCTCGTAGCGGGCGCATTTGGCGAAAGCGGCGAAGGCTGGTTCGACGGTTACGGGCTCGTGCAGGCGCTGCGCAAGAAAGCGCAGGCGCTCGGCGCGCGCTATGTCGCGGCCGACGTCACAGCGTTGTATCGCGACGGCAAACGTGTCACGCAGGTGCAGACCGCGAGCGGCGAAACCTACCCTTGCGACGTGCTGGTGAACGCGGCAGGAGCGTGGTCACGCAAAGTCGCGCAGATGATCGGCATCGACCTTCCTGTGTTCGCGCGCCGCCGCAGTATTTTCAACGTCAGTTCGCCCGCGCAGCTCGAACGTTGTCCGTTGCTGATCGATCCGAGCGGCGTGTATTTTCGTCCCGAAGGCAAATCGTTTATCTGCGGCGCCTCGCCTTCAGCGGATAACGATCCCGACGATTTGCCGCTGGACGAAGTCGATCACGCGCTCTTCGACGAAGTGATCTGGCCGACGCTCGCGCACCGCGTGCCGCAATTCGAAGCGCTGCGCGTGCAGAACTGCTGGTCCGGCTATTACGAGTACAACGTCCTCGACCAGAACGCGATCATCGGTTATCACCCGGACGTCGATAACTGCATTTTCGCCAACGGTTTTAGCGGCCATGGTTTGCAGCAAGGCCCGGCAACCGGCCGCGGCGTCAGCGAATTGATTCTGCACGGGCGCTATACGACGCTCGATCTTGGCTCGCTGAGCTTTGCCCGCGTGCTCGAGAACCGGCCGATTGTGGAAAAGAACGTGGTCTAGGCACGCCAGGCGCACTCGGCAGATGATGCGGTAAACGCAATACGTAGTGCGTAGATATCGTTTGCCGCCCACCCCGACGATGGCCACAATCGACGCCGATCTTCCATCGACAGATAAACGGCCCGTCATATGTTCACGTTCAACCCTGCATTCGAAGCGCCGACCGGTTCGCCGATCCGCGAGCTGTTCAAGTATCTGGCGCAACCCGGCATGATCTCGTTTGCCGGCGGCTATCCGGCAAGCGACCTGTTCGACCGCGAAGGGCTCGACGCCGCCGCGTCGCGCGCATCGCAGCAGGCCACGCTCTGCCTGCAATACGGCCCGACCGATGGACTCGCCGTTCTCAAGGATCAGCTCGCGCAATTGATGACGCGCCGCGGCACCGCCTGCACGCCGCAGGAATTGCTCGTCACGACCGGTTCGCAGCAAGGCTTCGATCTGCTGTTGCGCGTGATGGTCGCCCCGGGCGACGTGGTGCTGGTCGAACAACCGGCTTATCCGGCGACCTTGCAGGCGCTCAAGCTGCAACAAGCCGACGTGGTGACGGTGCCGGTCGATCAGGACGGACTCGACGTCGCCGCGCTCACTGCACTGCTCGAAGCGGGCACGCTGACCCGGCCGCCCAGGCTGCTGTACACGGTGCCCACGTTTGCCAATCCGACCGGCGCGACTTTGTCGCTGGAACGGCGCACGGCGTTATTGAAACTGGCGGCGCGCCACCACTTTCTGATCGTCGAGGACGATCCCTATGGCGATCTGCGTTTCAGCGGCGCGGCGTTGCCGTCGCTGCTCGCGCTCGCCGACCAGGTGCCGGGTTCGCGCGACTGGGTCGTGCATTTTTCGAGTCTGTCGAAGATCGTCGCGCCTGGGTTGCGGGTCGGCTGGATGGTCGCGCATGCGGAGATCTTGCGCCGCTGCGTGGTCGCGAAGCAGACCGTCGACCTGTGCAGTTCGCCGTGGACCCAGGCGATCGCCGCCGAATACCTCGCGAGCGGCGCACTGGATCGTCATCTGCCGCGGATCATCGACGCTTATGCCGTGAAGTGCCGCACGCTGTGCGACGCGCTCGACGCGCACTTGCCCAGCGGCATCGCGTTTCATCGTCCCGCCGGGGGCATGTTCGTGTGGGCGCGGCTGGCGGGCGGGCAGGATGCGTCCGATTATCTGCGCGCCTGTATCGAGCGCAATGTGATGTTCGTGCCGGGTGTCGCGTTCTATAAGGACAATATCGATGCGGCCGCATTGCGGCTGTCATTCGCGGCTCCCGGCGTGGCCGATATCGAAAGCGGCGTGCAGCGAATGAAACAGGCGCTCAAACTCTTTTGACGGCGGCTCACACGTAATCGCTGCAAAGCGGTAACGGAAATACTTGAAATAGCCCGGTGCGCCATACAGTGCGGCCGGGCTTTTTTATGTATGCGGTTAATCTTATCGATTTGGCATAGGCGCACCAATCGGTTAATGCCGGAGAAGGCCACGCCATACTTGCAGGCTCGATGCGGTTCAAGCACGCGCTCAAACCCGGCACAAGCGCATGCCGCTCATACTCGTCACATGCCGTGTTATCTCAAACTGCTGCTTCCAATAGAAGAAGTGGCCGATTGATTAATACGGGTCAATGAAAACGCACACAATTCTTTCGTCAAATTCCTGAAATCTGACTGACTGTCAAATGCAGATCGCCGCTGGTTTTCAGCTAAAAATCTCAGGTATCATCCTTGCCTTCGGCGAAGGATTTCGGCGAGTTAATCCTCGCGTCCATCATCGTTAATACCGTCGCATCGAACCAGAAAAAATCAGATGAAGATGTCGCGTAAAAAGCTTGCAATCCTGGCGGTCGGTCTTCTGGTCGTGGCCGGCGTGATCATTCAGGCGGTGTGGCGTCCATTTGCGCATCGCAAGGCCGCCGAAACCGGCGAAGTCGTACTCGATATTCATCACCCGGACGCGGTGATCGACAGTGAAGCGCTCTCGCGTCTGCCGCGCGACATTCTGCGCGTGCCGCTGCTGCACGACGTGCTCACGCAAGACTTCGTCGACTATTACGAGTCGGACAATACGCGGCTTTCCGCCGAGGGCGCGCTACGGCGTCTCGCGTTCGAACATCAGCTCGACTGGCGCGATGAACTGATCCGCCGCGTGTTCGACGAACCCGCGCACGTGCTGCTATGGCGCTCGCCGGATGGACGCCTCGGCTACTGGGTGATGTCGATGCGCCGCAACGGGCTGGCGAAGCTGCTGCAAGGTCTCGGCAACGTCGCCGCGAGCGACGCGCAGTTGAGCCAGGTCGCCAGGCTGTCCGGCGGCGTGCCGGTCTACGCATTGAAGCTGGCGGTCGGCCGCACGGTATTGTTCGCCACCCAGGACGATCGCGTCGTCGTGCTGTCCGCCCCCGGCGTGCTGCTCGATGCGAAGGGCGGCTTGCTCGGCGAACGGGCCGACGCGGTTTCGGAAATGCTGTCGTCAGGTCGCGACGACGCGGCGCGTACCTATCAGCTGGACGCGCCGGGCGATGCACCGAAGGGGCATCGGCTAGTGGTGTCGGCGAATTACCTGTCGTTTGGTTATCAGGCGTTCTTCTCCGGTATCGATGCGTTGCGATTCGACTTTTCGCCCAATGGAAGCGCCGCGGCGAACTGGCAAACCGCCGCGCTGATCGAGCCGGGCAAGTTGCCGCAGCATTGGAATAGCGCCGATTTGTGGCGCGCGTTGCCGGCCAACCCGGCGGCGTGCACGAGCTTGCCGGCGGACTGGAAGGAAGCGTCGGGTCTGCTGGGCAAAGTGGCCGAGGCGGGTGCGGCAGGCGCGACGGCGATCGGCGCTCAGCTCGCGGGTCCCGCGGCCGTCTGCTGGTATGCGAAGTCCACGCTGGTCGCGCCGGTGTTCGTCGCGCGCGTGAAGACGCAGGACGCGGCGAGCCGCGCCGCGCTGAAGGCTGCGCTCGGCAAAACCTTCGGCAACGTGATCGGCGCGTATGAGGCAAAGGCGGCTAAATCCGGCGATGCCGACGCGGACTATCGCCGCCTGCCGGTCACGACGCGCGAGCAAGGCGCCGACGTCACCGTGTGGCAACGTCCGGTCAGCGCGCGTGCGGGTACTGCGCTCTCGAGCAAGGCGGCGTTCGCTTCGCAACTGTCGGCGGAACGCTATTTCCCGGTGACGCTCGCACTGGCGCACGGCTATCTGATCTTCTCTCCCGATGCGCGTCTGGTCGACGATACGCTCGCCGTGCTCGACAAGCGCTATCCGGCGCTCGCCGACACGCTTGCGCCGCAGCGTCTGCCGCGCACGATTCTGACGCTGACGCCTTCTTCCGCGGCTGCGCTGATCGAGCGCGAAGCAGGCGCGGCGTTGCCGGCCGATCAGGAGTCGGTGTTCCGCAACGCGTCGCGCACTCACCTCGTGCCGAAGCTGCATGCGCTCGCGCACTATCCGCCGGTGTCGTTGACGTTGCCGCAGGACTTGCCGGGTTCGACGGGCTGGGTACCGGTCGAATGGTGGTTCGATCGCGCGAAGGCGGGCGCCGGTGCGGATGCCGGTGGCGCAGCGGGTGTGGCGGCGGGTGGTGCCGATACGCCAGCAGATCAGCCCGGCACCGAGGGCGACTAGGTGCGCTGTCTTCACGTCCCCGGCGTGGCGTTCGCGACGGATGCGCGCGCAAATGCGTACGCGCGTGAACGTGCGCCTGAGCACTCCCCTGGACGCGCGCCCGCAGCAAATGCAGACGCCCGCGCGTACACCATGCCTGCCGCCGCCCGTCGCGCGTGGCTCGCGCGTGCCGCCGCAGCGTTCGTCATGGCGAGCCTCGCGCCGTATGCGAACGCGCTCACCAGCACCACAGCCGCGCCCGATCCCGACGCGCTCTCGCCCCGGCAATCGGCGGCATTTCGCGCGTGGTTCGTGCGCATTGTCGATCAGCAGATGCGGCGCGGCCCGACGCCGCGCTGGACGCAACGCGATTGCGCGGGCCTCGTGCGCTTTGCCGTCGGCGAAACCCTCAAGCCGCACGACAGCAAATGGCTGCGCGCGAACGGCATGACCAGTCTCGCGGACACCAGCAGCATGCCGCCCGAATTGCAGCCGTCCGCATCGCAACGCACGCTCGCCAATCGCTGGACCCAGCTCGACGGTTCCACCGGCGCGTATGCGTCGGCGATCGCGCTGATTCAACGCAACAGCCGTTTTGTTTCGAAGGACGTCAATCAGGCGCTGCCGGGCGACCTGCTGTTCTTCGACCAGGGCGACGACCAGCATCTGATGATCTGGCTGGATCGCTACATCGCTTATCACACAGGCACCGTTACGCCGACCGATACCGGTCTGCGCGCCGTGGCCGTTTCCGACCTGATGCAATGGAAAGATTCCCGCTGGCAGCCGCTCGACGGCAATCCGAATTTCGTTGGCGTGTTTCGTTTGGACTTTTTGACACCATGACCCGAATGATTTCCGTCACCGCTTCCAGCGGCCGGCTTGGCAACGCGCGGCGTCGCGCGGCTTTCACGTTGGCCGCGCTGCTGACCGCCATGACGCTGGCCGTCGCGCCGGCCTATGCCGACGACGCAGCGGCGAAGGATGACGATGCATCGAGCGCCTCGGCGGATAACAACATCGCCGCGAACCCCACGCTGCGAACCGCGCCGTCGAGCAATTTCGCTTCGCAGAAGGTCGACGGTCAGCCGTTCTTCCTGCTCTCGGATGCGAGCTTCGGCAGCGATCAACTGGCGCAGGTGCGGCTGGAGGCGCCCGGCCGGGAGTTCAAGGATGCGCTGCAAGCGTATGGCGGCGCGGACATCGTCGTGTATCGCGTGCCGAAGCCGCTGGACTTTCTGAAAGCGCAGAAGAATCTGCATCGATTGAACGTCGCGCCGAATTATCAGGGCGAAGGACTGGCGAATACGCTGGCCTATCTCTGGGACCGCTGGTTCACCGAAGCACGCCGTGCGTGGCAGCGCGTGCTCTCGTTCGCCACGCGCAGCAAGGCGACCGAAGCCGCGCCGCAATTCAGGCTCGGCGAGCAGACCGGCAAGCAGACGCAGTTCCAGCCGAACTCGCAGTTCGCGCCGCTCAAGGGCTACGATCCGGTCGCGCGCTTTCGCTATCCGATCTGGGACGCCAAGGTGATTCAGCCGCCGAAGGGCGTGAATCTCGAAGGCAGCAGCAGCAACTTTATCGAGGCGAGTTCGGGCAACGTGATGATTCCGGTCGGCAAGCTGCCGCCGGGGCTATATATCGTCGAGGCGATGATCGGCAACTATCGCGCGCACACGCTGCTGTTCGTGTCGGATACGGTGGCGGTCGTGAAGGCGGCGTCGAGCGGGATGCTGGTGTGGACCACGCGGCGCGATAACGGCAAGCCGGTCGCGAGCGCCGAAGTGAACTGGACCGACGGCGTCGGCGTGCTGCAAAGCGGCACCACCGGCGGCGACGGCGCACTCGTGCTGCAACACGTGAGCCCCGAGCGCAGCTACGTGCTCGGCGCCGATCCGCAAGGCGGCGTGTTCGTGTCGGAGAATTTCTATTACGACAGCGAGATCTACAACACGAAGATCTACGCGGTCACCGACCGCCCGATGTACCGTCCGGGCGACGCGGTGCATGTGAAGTTCATCGGCCGCACGTTCCAGAACGCGACGCAATCGTCCGCGCCGGCCGATGCCGATATCAATCTCGACGTGCTCGATCCGAACGGCGCACCGGTCGCCAGCAACAAGGTGCATTTCGCGTCCGGGACTGGCGCGGACACGTCGTTCACGCTTCCCGCCGATGCCACCGCCGGCGGTTACACGCTGCGCTTCGATTACAACGGCGATGTATACGGCAGCGCATTTCGCGTCGCCGAATATGTGAAGCCGCATTTCGACGTCAATCTGTCGATGGACAAAGCCGACTATGCGACCGGCGAGCCGCTGAAGGGCAAGATCCAATTGCGCTATCCGGACGGCAAGCCGGTGCGAGACAGCAAGATTTCGGTCACGCTGCGCGCGCAGAAAGTGACCATTGTCGACGGCGAATTGCGTTATGCGGGTCTGTTTCCGGTCAAGCTGGAACAGCAGGAACTGAAGACCGACAGCGACGGCAACGCGAGTCTCACGCTGCCCGCCGCCAAAGAGCCGAGCCGCTATGCGTTGACCTTGTTCGCTCAGGACGGCGCGGCCTACAAGGTGCGCGTAACGCGTGAAGTGCTGATCGCGCGCGGCGCGACGCCTTATCGTTTGTCGACGGCGAAGTCGTTTTCGCAGCCGAAGGAAACGGTCAGCTTCGATCTGCAAGCGCTCGGCACGCTCGACCCAGCGTCGCGTGCACCGGCCAAGTGGGAATGGACCCGCCTCGAATCGCAGACGCACGGCGAAGGCGCGCTCAAAGCTTCGGCCACGGGCGGCAAGCTGTCGTTCCCGGTGCAATTCGACCAACCGGGTTCGTACATGCTGTCGGTCAAGGACGACACGGGCAATCTGCTCGCCGCCGCAAGCCATTGGGTAGCGGGCGACGGCGTGAAGGCGATTCCGGGCAGCGTCGAGATCGTGTTCGATCGCGACAAGTACAGGATCGGCGACACCGCCGAAGCGCTGATCACTTTCCCGATGCCGGTGGACGATGCGCTGCTGACTCTGGAGCGCGACAACGTCGAACGTCGCGCGTTGCTCACGGCGGGCGGCGACTGGCTGCAACTGCAATGCGTCGCGCCGTCGCAATGGAAGGCGCGTATCAAGGTCGGCGAAAATTTTGCGCCGAACATGACGTTCTCGGTGCTGTACGTGCATGCCGGCGAATACGTGTTCCAGAACGCGGGCATCGTGGTCGCGCAGCCGCAGATCGAACTGAATGCGAAGAGCGACAAGCCGGTGTACGGTCCGGGCGATACCGTCACGCTGAACTTCGACAGCACGCTGAACGGCAAGCCGGAAGCGGCGAATCTGACCGTCAGCGTGGTGGATGAAATGGTCTACGTGTTGCAGCCGGAAATCGCGCCGAACATCGTCGACTTTTTCTATCACCCGCGGCGTAACAACGTGCGGACGTCGTCGAGTTTGTCGTTCATGACCTACGACCTCGCGCGCTCGCCGTTGAAGGGCGCGCCGGGCGGCCCGCAACGCGCGAACTACAACGAACGCGGCGTGAAGGTGCTCGAACGGCCGCGCCGCGACGATCAGGACACGGCCGCGTGGGAAGGCAATCTGAAGACCGACGCCAACGGTCACGCCACGATGACCTTCAGGATGCCGGACTCGCTGGCGCGCTGGCGCGTCACCGTGCGCGCGGCGGCGTCCGACGGCATGGTGGGTCAGCGCACCGCGTATGTGCGTTCGGACAAGGCGCTGTATCTGAAATGGAGCGGGCCGTCGCATTTCCGCGTCAACGATCAGCCGGCCATCGACATGATCGCGTTCAATCAGACCGGCGCGGACATGGACGCCGAGTGGGCGGTCGACGGCGGAGGTTTGTCGTTGAATCAGAAGGTCACGCTCAAGCGCGGCGCGAATTATCTGCGTCTGCCGACCGGCACGCTGAAGGCCGGCGTGATCAACGCGACGCTGCGCCGCGCGGGTAAGGATGTGGATCGTTTGCAGACCACCATCCATCTCGATGCGAGCGGCTGGCTCGATCTGCATCAGAACACCGTTGCGCTCGACGGTTCGAACAAGCCGCTCAATCTGCCACAAGACGCGCAGGACGTCAGCGTGCGTTTTGTCGGCAGCGCGTCGAGCGCGTTCGCGCGCGTCGCCGACGATCTGATCAACTATCCGTACGGTTGCGCCGAGCAGACCTCGAGCCGTCTGATTCCGCTCGCGCTTGCACACGACGCCATCGGCCGCGGCGACAACGCCAGTTCGACGCAAGGGCTCGAAGCGCTGCTGCGCAATCAGCGGCAGCGTCTCGCGATGCTGGCCGGCGTCGGCGGCACGTTCGGCTGGTGGGGCGATACGACCGGCGGCAGTGCGCTGATTACCGCTTACGCGTATTACGCGGATTGGCTCGCGGGCCGCAGCCTCGGCATTTCGCTGCCCGCCGACAACTGGCAGCACGCGATGGACGTGTATAGAGATGCGGGCGCGAAGGAGCCGCTGCTGCACCGCGCGCTGGCGCTGTGGCTGATGCAGCAGATGGGCTTGCCAGTCGCGACGCCGGTATCGGGTGTCGCGGGCGACTTGCTGAGCGACGCGGCGGCATCGGGTAATGCGGCGGCGCCTGGTGGCACGTATGGCGCGTCGGACAGCATCGTGTTCGCGCAAGCGGACTCGCCGCGCGGCAAGCACGTGGCGACGCTGCTGATCGCCAGCATGGCGCGCGGTGCGGGCGCTCAACTGCCGGATGGGTTCGATGCGGCGGCGAGCGCCGCGCGCGTCGCATTGGTCAACGATCCCGTGCCGCTCGTGCAAAGCCTGTTGTACATGACGGCTGGAGAGGGTGGCGCAACGGTCGATGCATCGGCCCTGCTCGCGAAAAGCAGCGCCGATTATCCGACGCTCGATCGCGCGCTGACGCTGCTGTGGCTGCGCAAGGCGCTCGGCGGCGAAGTGGCGGCTGCCTCGCTGCCGTCGTTGCAAGGCGCCGGCTGGACGCGTGCGGCGACGCCGACCGGCGCGCCGCTCTGGAAGTGGACCGGCGCGGCGCGCCCCGGAGGAGGTCCCCTTGGGGGATTGCCTGCGACGCTCGATGCCGGCGCGGCGCGTACGGATGTCAACGCGCTGGTCTCGTTCCGCAGTCATGCGAGCGAGGACAGCCGGCTGAACATCACAGTCGCGCGTCGATTCTACAAGCTGGAGCCGCTCGAAGTGAAGGTGAAGGCCGATCCGAAGAAGGGCGACACGGAATCCCAGTTGGGCCGCTCAACGTTCACCGCGCGTCTCGTGAAGCAGGGCGACGCGATCGACAGCAATGCGCTGTACGTCGACGAAGTCACGCTCACGCCGCGCTCGGGCAACGCATACCACTACGGGCTGCTCGATGTGCCGCTGCCGCCGGGCGGCAATGTCGAAGCGACCAGCTGGGGCGTCTCGATCGACGGATTGCCGGGTGAGAAGGAAGGCGCCAGCGGTCCGCAGCCGTTCCAACGCGCGGCATCGTATGAGATGGGCGAACTGGCTTATCACCAGCCGGTGCCCTTGCTCGATCGGCCGGTGACGCTGCGGCAACTGGTGCGCTTCGCGTTGCCGGGCACGTTCGCGTTGCCGCCGGCGCGCTACTTCCGCATGTATCAGCCGGACGCGAAGGCGTTCGAAGGCGGCAAGAGCGATCGCGTGACGACGCTGCGCATCGAGTAAGCGAGACCGCCATGTTCCCTGTTCTCCGGCGCACTCGCGATCGTCTGGCAGCCACGCTGCGGATCGCGCTAGCCGTGAGCGTGGGCTGTGCGTCGATCGGCGCGGCGGCGCAGAACGCAGAGGGCGCCCGGGCGCCGGCGGCGTCGTCCGCGCAGACGCTGCGGTTTGCGTGGCTGCGCGACGCTCAGGCCCAACTCTGGCAGGTCAATGCCGATGGCGCGCTCGACGGCGTCTCGCCGCAATCCGGACGGCCGTTGCCCGCGTCTTTGGAGACGCCGCTCGGCAGCGTGTGGAAGCTGTTCGTCTACGGTTATCTCCTGGACCGCAAGATCGCCGCGCCGGATTACACCTGCAGCGGTGGCGATCCTGAAGAGGTGTACTGCTGCATGACGGGCGGCCACGTCGACCGTGAACACGCGCTGGTGCAATCGTGTGGCCGTTTTTTCGAACCCGCGCGTTTGCAACTCGATCCCGCCGACTGGCGCAAGTATTGGACCGCCGCGCATGCGCCCGTCTGGCTGCGCGACCTTCACGCGATGACGCCCGCGCGCCGCGTGCCGGTCACCGAACTGCTGGCCGCGTTGCAGGCGATGCCGGCACGGCCGCGCGAAGCGGCGGCGAGCACGCTGGTGTCGGTGCTGACGAGCGGACGCGGCGAGGGCACCGTGTCGCTATACGGCAGCGTGCTGCGCGCCAAGACATGGACGATGCCGGACCCGGCGCGGCCCGGCGCATCGATCGGCGGCGCGGCAGGCTGGCTTGCCGACGGCACGCCGGTGTGGCTCGGCGGTTCAGGCGGCAGCGCGCGCGTGCTGGCAGCCGCCGCGCCGCGTATCGCGCCGCTGCTCACGCGAGTCACCGTACCGGACGACGCCGCCTGCGTCCTGGTCGATTTCTTCACCCGCTACCCGATTCACCAAGTGCTCGGCGACAAGGGTTCGGCCGCGGTGCCGGATGGTCCGTTGCGTGGCAGCTTCCGGATCGGCTTCGTCAACGGCAACTGGGCGCGCGCGGAAAGCCGCGGCGAATTGATGCTCGATCGCGACGACCAGGGCGCGCCGCAACTGATCGGTCGCTTCGGTATGAACGACTATGTCGCGCGCGTGGTCGAGCGCGAGGGTGATACGAGCCAGCCGGAAGCGGCCAGGGCTTTGGCCGTGGCGGCGCGCACGTACGTCGTGCAGCACGGCAATCACGACCACGGCTGCCTGCGTATCGACGACAGCAGCAGCACGCAACGCGTCCTGCCGCGCGAGCCGACCGCCGCCGCACGCAGCGCTGCCGATCTGACCGACGCGCTCGTGCTGACCGGCGTGTCCGTCCAGTATCACCACGACAAGGCCGCGCCGGGCCAGATGAGCTGGCTGGCCGCCAAGGCTTTGGCGCAAAACGGCCTGAGCTTCGATGCGATCCTCGCGCGCAACTGGCCGCAAGCGACGTTGACTTCGTTCCAGAGTCCTTTGTCCGGCGATTGCATCGCGGTGGCCGGCGCGCGTGAATGGCTGCAACGCAACGCGCCGTTGTGGGCGCGCCGCATGGACGGCGCAGCGGGTTACGAAACCCCCGATCTGCCGGCCGTGTGCGCGGTACGGGAAGGGCGGCCGTATGCGGACGCGCAGCGCAATCGCGTGTACATGTACCGGCTGCAAACCGAAGAGGACCGCATCGCGCTTGCGCATGAGTACATACACCTCGCGTTCCAGCATCATCCGCGCGGCGTCGACGAGGCGTTTGTCGAACGCACCGCGCGCACCTTGATCCGTACCGACAATTCGATCCCATGAAACACGCCTCGGCTTCGACTTCATCTTTGTTCTGCTTGCCGCTTTCCGTGCGTGCCGTTGGCGTTCGCGCGGCGTTTGCGGTTGCGTCCGTGTCTGCGTTTGCTCTGGCCGCGGCTGTGCTGGCGGCCAGCGCGGCGACGAGCGCGCACGCCGCCGGTGCAGATGGCGCCGTCGCCCATCTGACCGGCGCATTCGGCGGCTGGCGTCACAGCGGGTTGACCAACGAAGGCGAGCACTTCGTCGCGGCGTACCCGCGTCCGCCGGTCGATCGCGGCGCGCAGCGCTATCGCACGCTGATCGAAGGGCGCCTCAAGCACATCGACAAACATGCGCGCAAGCCGCCGACGCTGGTCGTCAACGGTAATCCGACGCCGCTCTATACCGACAACGAAGGCGCGTTCGCGCGTCCGTGGGCTTTCGGCGCGGGCTCGAACAGCATCGAGCTGATTTCCGCCGACGGCAAGCAGCGCCAGCGCATGCAGTTCTACGAGGCTGACCGCAGCAAGCCGCAGGCGAAGTTGCGCGCGATCGTCACGTGGGACGATCCGAAGGCGCAGGTCGATCTGCATGTGATAACGCCGGGTGGTTTGCATGCCTTCTTCGCCAATCCGACGCTCGAAGACGGCAGCGGTTTCGACGTCGATTCCGTGGATGGCGCCGGGCCGGGGATTTTTTCGTCGGCGGCGCCCGAGCACGGCACGTGGCTGTTCTTTCTGAATTACTGGGGCAACTTCGATTCGACCGGCTACAACTTCGACGCCGCCGCGCATGAGCGCGACGTGATTACCGCAACGCTGACGCTGGTGTTCAACGAAAATACGCCGAATGAACGGCGCGAAACAAGGGTCGTGCCGCTGCGCAAGATCGGCGACCTGATGCTCGTGAAGAGCGAGCGACTCTGAAAGCGGGATGGGAGCAGTGACGATGAAGGTCAAGACGACGCGGTGGATGAAAGCTGGCTGGACGTTGCTCGTCGTCGCCTGTTTGCAGGCCGCGCTGCACGTACAGTCGGCGCGGGCAAGCGATATCGACTTCGCCGCACCGCTGAACGGCTGGCGCAACACCAGCGGCGACAGCGAGCGTTATACGCAGGACGTGCATTACCCGGCGGTGTCGGTCTCGACGCCGGAAGGTCAGTCGAAGTTCGCGCTGATCGAAGGGCACATCCGCAATGCGCCGAAGAAGAAGGGCACCACGGTGGGCACGCTGGTGGTCGACGGTACGCCGTTGCCGCAGCGTGTGGAGGAAGACGGCAAGTTTTCGCGGCCGTACGCGTTTCCTTCCGGCAGCAACAGCGTCGAATTGCGCGCACCGGATGGCGCCCGCAAGCGTGTGCAGTTCTACGACGCGTACAGCGGCAAGACGCAGCCGAAACTGCGGATCGTGCTTGCGTGGGACACCGACGGCACCGACCTCGATTTGCATGTCGTATCGCCCGATGGTGTGCACACGTGGTACGGAGATCGCGTTGCGCCGAATGGCGGCGCGCTCGACGTGGATGTGACTACCGGATATGGACCGGAGATCTATTCGTCGGCTGCGCCGTTGCATGGCACGTATCTGGTTTATGTGAACTACTACGGTAACGGGAATAGCGGCGCCGACATGACCGTCGCACAGGTCACTATCATCACGAATGAAAATACGCCGAATGAAAAGAGCGAGACGATTCGGGCGCCAATGCGGAAGGCGGGCGAGCTGACGCTCGTGAAGACGTTTGTCCTGCCATAAGGCGTCGCTCCGCTCCACTTGGCCCACTTGGCCAGCAGACTCGCTGCGATCCGATCAGCCGACTCGCTGCGGGCAGAGGGTGGAATCTGAATGCGTTCAATCACTTGCATGACTCGTGCGCAGGATATCCACAGGCTTGCGAACAATTTCTGTTGATAAGCGTGATCGGTCGGGATGGGCCTTCCCACAGAGTGTGGAAAAGGCGCTGCAAGGGGCTTCTTTTGTCGTGCTCGCAGGCCGAATGGCGAATCGCGCGCACGGCGCGTCATTGCTGGGCGATCAAGGACTTGGATGACGAGTCCGCAGGATATCCACAGGCTTGCGAACAATTTCTGTGGACAAAATGGAGGGTGGTTTTTTGCCCCCTATCCGATTCTCAAATGCCGCAGCAGCGAAAACCCGTGCAACCACACATGCTCGCCGACAAACCACGCTGCTACCCACGAAGCGGCGACGACAATCAGATCGCAATGCCCGCTATTCCAGAGATTCAGCGAATGACGTCCGGCAATCCAGGGCACACCTAGCGGATTCGGCCAATCAGCAAGCAAATGCATCAACCCACCGCAGGCAAACCCGAATGCTGGAGCGGCATAAACTGAATGCCCGAGCCAGTGATAAGAAAAAGCCAGCAGCGCCAGCCAGCCAATCCCCCAATGCGTCAGCGTGCGATGCGTAATCCACAGCCGCCGCGCCCGCGACCACCAGGCCACTTCGAGCCAATCAGGCGCCGTGCTTCCCGCCACGCCGGCGATGAAACTCAACAGCACGCCGGCATGAAACGAACCGCCGCCACCGGTGCGCGCGACAACAACCGCGGCGATGACGCCAGCCGCAAAACCCGTCGCGTGATGTGCTTTGTTGGATGCCATCGAAGGTCGCGACGCAACGCGCCGCATGAAAGACAAAGGGCGGCTATGTTCGCAGATGCGCGCGTAAAAAAATAGCCGAAGCGTGACTTCAAAAAAATCACGTTCCGGCTTGGCGGCGAATTACGGACAGCACGACAAAACAGCGCTACAAAACGGCCCGGGAAAACGGCCCGGGAAAAAACTCAGGTCGCGCAGCGCGCGATATCGAAGCGCATTTCCGGTTCCGGCGGATCGTCCGGCGCGTTCGCCGGATGCATCACCTTGATGACTGAGCCGGCGTTCGACGGCGTCAGCGTGACGAAATACGAGTTGTTCGAATCCGAGCCGACCGCGATTTCAGTCGCGCCGCCGACGCGCGACATGCGCACGCGCGACAAGCGGTCCTGGAGGCAATCGGCGATATCGGCAGGCGCGCGCTGCGAAGAGACATACATCATCGGCTGGGATGCGTCGCGGGCGGTGGGGCCGCCGGAAGAACCGCAGGCGGCGAGCAGAACAACGGGAGCAAGCAGGAGGAGTCTTTTCATGATCAGATCGTCGGCGTCCCCGGTCATGCGCGGGAACTTGGGGCGCGGGCGAAGCGCGACGAGATTGACCGTAACGCCATGCTTCGCGACGAAGCCGCCGTTCAGCCGCTGCGACGTCGCGGCGAGGAAGGCAGCCGCGCCCAGTATACCTACCGCGTGCTGACGCCGTCACTACCACTACGTCGAAATGTAAGTCCCATGAAAAAACCCGCGCATGATCGTGTCACGCGCGGGTTGGATTGCAGGCCGGATCGGTATATCCGGCCTGCACGTACCACGAGAAAAACTTAGAAACGGTGACGCAGGCCGACAGCCGCGGCAACCTGGTTGCCGGTCGACGACGGTGCCAGCGTGTTGATCGCCGCGACGTTCGCGCCGAAGTTGCCGAGCTGGCCCGATGCGTGCTGGTACACGCCTTCGAGGTACACGTCGGTGCGCTTGCTCAGCGAGTAGTCGCCTTGCAGCGAGACGGTGTGCCACTTCGGATCGCCCGAACCGTTCGAACCCGACATCTTGCCGTCGGTGAACGTGTAAGACGCCGCGAGGCTCAGTGCTGGCGTCAGCGCATAACGGCCGTTCAGCTCGTAGTTGTCCAGGTGCAGGTTCGTGCCCGCCACGCCAGGCAGCGTCGTGCCGCCGACGTCCACGCCGGTGATGCCGTCCAGTTGCGTATGCGTGTACACGAAGCCGGCGGTTGCCGGGCCATACGAGTAGTTGATGCCCGCGCCGAACGTGCGTTGCAGGTTGGCCGCGACAGCCGCGGTGCCGTCGCCTTGCGACACGGCGCCGCTCAGGTTGGAGCTGCCCGACTTGTTCAGTTGCAGGTAAGCGGCAGCAACGCTCAACGGGCCGTTGTCATACGAAGCGCCGGCGCTCCATGCGCGGTTGTTCGAGAACTGGCCGGCCGAGTTGCTGAAGCCATACAGGCCGCCGAACTTGAGGCCGGCGTAATTCGCGCTCGTGTACTTCACGGCGTTCTTGATCGAGAACGAGTTGTCGAGATTGTCGTTGTCGAACGGGTGAGCGGCCAGATTATTGCTGTAGCCCGCGCCCGCTTCAGACAGCGGCGCGAGGAAGTCGACCACGGAGTCGTACTGACGGCCGAGTGTCAGCGCACCGTACTGGTCGCTCTTCAAACCGACGAAGGCCTGACGATTGAACATCGTGCTGTTTTCCGAGAACTGGCCGTTATTCAGGTTGAAGCCGTTCTCCAACGTGAAGATCACGTGCAGACCGCCGCCGAGGTCTTCACTGCCGCGCAGGCCGAAATAGGTGTTCGACACCGAACCGCTGCCTTGCTGCCAGTTGCTGTGGCCGCCCTGGTTGTTCGAGTAGACGAGACCGGCGTCCAGCGTGCCGTACAACGTGACGCTGCTTTGTGCGTGCGCGGTGACCGCAAACGCGCCCATGATGCCCGCGACGATGAGGGTTTTTTTCATGTTTCATAACTCCGAGACAGTGCATTAGAGAATCGCATTCCAGTGCTCACCGCCGATCCCGCGGGCAGCCTGACGATCCGCTGAGAAGTGTATTCCTGCTATTCATATATTTACGCGCATCCGGCACAACAGTGAATTCCCGGTTCCGTAATAGAGAATCTGAATGGTGTAAGTGCGGATAAATAAAGAAAAAAAATAGTTTTGAATCGAGATTAGCGGTTGGATATGTCAATATGTCCGGTGTTGTTCGCTCACGACGGCCTTGCTGGGCTTTGGTCTGCGTGGACTGTTGCGTAATATTTCGCAATATGCGATTCCCCCATTTTTCTGCAATGCACTCTTCCAATTCGTGAGGTCTTTCTCTGCGGAATCCGGTTCTACAATTCGTTTCACCCTTTGACCAAGGGTGTCTTTTTCATCTTTTTATACGCGGCTTCCGGGCCGCGTTTTTTTCGCCTTTTTATAATGGATTTATAAATTCCCGCAAAAAAGTGAAATGGATTAATTCGATTAACGGTGTTCCCGTCTGGACTTGTCCGTTCGTCATAGCGCCGCGTCTGGCGGGTGCGGGGCGGGTAGAATCGCGTGCTCGAGATGTGTTTTAGCCCCGCGACCGTGAGTGAACCTGTAATGACCGATACACCCCTTCCATCGTCCGATACCGCTGCCGATTCCACGACGGAAGGCTCGTCTGAAACGCCCGAAACCCTGCACGAAGCGCGTCTGTGGCGCGACGACGGCTGGACCGCGCGCGTCATCAAGAACGAAGACGACGAAGGCTGGGCCGTCGAAATGATCAAGGACGGCGAAGCGGAGCCGGCGCTCGTCGGCCCGTGGACCATGGGCCGCAACAAGAAGGATCCGAAGCCGCTCGATACGTCGGCATTCAACACGCTGGTGAAAACCGCGTCGGAAGTGCTGCGCCGCCATGAACAGCAATTGCGTGCGCAGTTGCATAAAGAGGTGAGCGTGGCCAGCGCCAACGGCGAAGACGAACTCGACATCACGCTGGATATCGTTCCCGACGAAGACGAGCCGTACGCGCTGCTGACCGCGCTCGACGCCTTCGGCGAACAGCTCGCGCAAGTGCAGGTCGCGCCGAATTTCAAGCTCAGCAAGGCGAGCGCCGCTGCGTGGGTCGAAAACGAGTTCCGCCGACCGGGCTGATCCGGCGTGGCCAAGGTCAAATCGACGCTCGCTCCGCTGGTGCGCGCGAACTATAAGGACCGGTTCGGCATGTCGGTGGGTTGTCGGTGGGTTATCCGACGGCGGATCCGCCGCCCCTCAACTCCGCTTGCAGAAAATCGCCGTCACGAGCGGCGCCACGTGATGCACGAGCGCCGTGCTGCCGGCCCCGGCGATCGCGTCCTGCACCTTGGACTCGCCGCCGAACACCACCACGCCGTAAGCGGATTGCGCGACAGGTTCGCCATCTCCGATGCGAAACATCGGGTCGTCTTTCTCGTAGCCGACCACCGCGAACACGCGAAAGCCAAACGCGGTCAGCTCGGCGCCCTGGGCCGGCGAAAACGCGTTGATCGAATTGCTCTCCACCCGCATCGGCTTCGGATCGATCATCTGTTGCTGCGCGAGGTCGGCGATGAACTGGTGGCCGCTTTCATTGCACATCAGCGGTGCATCGAGCGTGGCGGCATGGCTCGCTAGCGGCAGCGCCGCAGCGGACAGCGCAAGGACTACAGAAGAAAAGAAGCGTTTCATAGGTGTGAATGGCGACCCGTATTCGATGTGTGTGTTCGCAACGGGCGGCGGCTATTGGACGAGACCCGAGAGACGTTGCGCATCGAAGTAATGCGGTGTAACAGACGCAACTGGATTCGCACTTTATCTCGATTCGGCAAATCTTGCTCTGGCGCGGTCACGCGGCGGTAACGAATGGACCTCGGAGAAACTTGCAGTAAGAAAGCAATCTTTCACGATCCCGTATATATTTCCGGGTTATGAATTTCCCGTTCCTCAATCATTGCCGCTGTAATGTGCGCGGAATTGCATCGTGACGCCGGGGGGTATGCCGGCTCACGATCGCCTCTGAAGTCCCTGCTTTTCCCTTCCCGGACATCCCGCTCGACAACATATGTTGTCGATGCAATGCGATAATCGCCGCTTTACGCCGACGGCCTAGCACGCCGTCGTCCTGCCAATGCCTCTTGCTTTAGGCACTTTCATCGTTCCGCTGATCGTCGCGTGCGCGATGTTCATGGAAAACGTGGACGGCACGGTCATCGTGACGTCGCTGCCGGTTCTGGCGCGCGATCTCGGCCAGGATCCCATTACCCTCAAGCTGGCCGTGACCGCTTATGTCATCGGTCTCGGCGTCTTCATTCCAATCTGCGGCTGGGTGGCGGACCGCTTCGGTTCTCGCACGGTGTTTCGCACGGCAATCGGCATTTTCATGGCCGGCTCGCTGATGTGCGCGGCTTCCACTTCGCTCGGCACCTTCGTGGTTGCGCGCTTCGTGCAAGGCATCGGCGGCGCGATGATGGTGCCCGTGGGGCGCATCATCATTTTCCGTTCGGTGCCGAAGTCGGACTTCATTCGAGCGGTCAACTATCTGACGGTACCCGCGCTGCTCGGGCCGGTGGTCGGGCCGCCGCTCGGCGGCTTTATCACGACGTATCTGCACTGGCGCCTGATCTTCTTCATCAACATTCCCATTGGCCTGCTGGGCATCTGGCTCGCGAACAAGCACATCGCCAACGTGCGCGAGGCGCATCCTGGGCGGCTCGACTGGACCGGGTTTGTGCTGTCCGCGAGCGGGGCGTCGCTGTTCATGCTGGGGTTGTCGCTGGTGGGCGGCGAGCTGGTGTCGAACACGGTGTCGTTTAGCATGTGCGCGCTCGGCGTGGTGCTGCTGCTGATTTACGCGCTGTACGCGAGCCGTGTCGAATTGCCGGTGCTCGACCTGCGGCTGCTGCGCATTCCGAGTTTTCACGCGAGCGTGGCGGGCGGTTCGCTGTTTCGCATCGGGCTCGGCGCGGTGCCGTTTCTGTTGCCGCTCGCGTTGCAGGAAGGCTTGGGCATGACCGCGTTCGTGTCAGGGTCGATCACGTGTGCGTCCGCGTTCGGGTCGATCTTCATGAAGGCGGCCGCGTCGCGTATTCTCGGCCGCTTCGGTTTCCGCACGGTGCTGATGTTCAATGCGGGCTGCGCCGGGTTGGTTATTGCGGGGTACGGACTGTTCTTTCCCGGCACGCCGCATTGGCTGATCTGGTGTGTGGTGCTGTTCGGCGGCTTCTTTCCGTCGTTGCAGTTCACGTCGTTGAACACCCTCGCGTATGCGGATATTCCGAGCCGCGACGTCGGCCGCGCGACGAGCGTCGCGAGCGTGATCCAGCAGATTTCGCTGGGGCTCGGCGTGACGATTGCCGGCATCGTGCTGCAAATCTCGCATAACGTACAGGGTCATTCGACCATCGTCTTCCACGATTTCTGGCCGGCGTTCCTCGTGGTCGGCCTGTTCTCGTTCCTGTCGATTCCGGTGACGGCGCGTTTGCCGCATGGCAGCGGCGATGAAATCGCGCGCGGCGGAAGAGGGCGAGGCTGATTGCAGCGCTCGGACCGCGCCCGATAGCGTTGAATGCGCGCCGCGTGCGCCGCCGGTTTGAGCCGTTGCCCGCCGCGCAATTCGTCGCCGTTCATCGTGATTGAACGACACTGAGCGACGCGATTTTTGTGTGCCGCAACCCGCACCAATGGTGTGCAACGGCCTGGCCAATGCCAGATCGGCATGTTATAAGCCCAAGGCAGCGGTTCCCATTGTCACAAGAGCAATGTCATGGAGGAGATTCAATGAGGTTGTTTCACAACGCTAAAGCGTCCGCGAGCGGACTCGCGCTGGTCGCACTCGTTGCCGTTTCGGCAGGCTTTCTGGAAGCCACGCCCGCTTACGCCAAACCGCCCGCAAAAGCGCAACCGGCCGTTCTTACCGCTTCCGCCATTGCGGTCGCCGACAAGTACAGCGCCGACGCCGCCGAGCAGATCTTCAAGGAAGGCGGCAATGCCGTCGATGCGGCAGTCGCGATTGCCTTCACGCTTGCCGTGACGTATCCGGAAGCGGGCAATATCGGCGGCGGCGGTTTCATGACGCTCTATGTCGACGGCAAGCCGTACTTCCTCGACTATCGTGAGCGTGCGCCGCTGGCAGCCACCAGGAACATGTATCTCGACGACAAGGGCGAAGTCGTCAAGGGCATGAGCCTGTTCGGCTATCGCGCGGTCGGCGTGCCGGGCACCGTCGACGGCATGTGGCAGGCGCAACGCCGCTTCGGCAAGCTCAAGTGGAAGCAGGTGCTGGCGCCGGCGATTCACTATGCGCGCGACGGCTTCGAAGTCAGCGAGCAGTTGCAGCAGCGCCGCGACGCGGCGGCGAAAGACTTTGCGGGCAAGACCAACTTCGATACCTACTTCGGCGATCTGAAGCAGGGCGTCAACTTCAAGCAACCCGATCTCGCCGCGGTGCTCACGCGCATTTCGGATCAAGGCGCGAAAGACTTCTACAGCGGCAAGACGGCCGATCTGATCGCAGCTTCCATGCGCGGTCACGGCCTGATTACGAAGGCTGATTTGCAGCAGTACAAGGCGGTGTGGCGTCAGCCGATCCAGGCGGACTGGAACGGTTATCACGTGATTACCGCTCCGCCGCCGAGCTCGGGCGGCATCGGTCTCGTGCAATTGCTGAAAATGAAGGCCGATATTGCGCCCGACTTCAAGGACGTCAAGCTCAATTCTCCGCAATACGTGCATCTGATCGCGGAAATCGAAAAGCGTGTGTTCGCCGACCGCGCGCAGTATCTCGGCGATCCTGACTTCTACAAGGTGCCGATCGCGCAATTGACCGACGACGCCTACATCGCCAAGCGCGCCGGCGAAGTCAATCCGAACGCGCCTACGGACACGAAGAGCATTCAGGCCGGCCTCGGCACGTCGATGCCGGAAAAGGCGGAAACCACGCACTTCTCGGTGATCGACAAGTGGGGTAACGCGGTGTCGAACACATACACCATCAACGGCTACTTCGGCTCGGGCGTGGTGGCGGACCGTACCGGCATCGTGCTGAACGACGAGATGGACGACTTCTCCGCCAAGCCGGGTGTCGCCAATATGTTCGGCGTGGTGGGCAGCGACGCGAATTCGATCGAACCGAAAAAGCGCCCGTTGTCGTCGATGAGCCCGACCATCCTGACCAAGGACGGCAAGGTGTCGCTCGTGATCGGCACGCCGGGCGGGTCACGCATCTTCACGTCGATCTTCCAGGTGATCAACAACATTTACGACTTCAACCTGCCGTTGCAGGAAGCCGTCGGCGCAATGCGCTTCCATCATCAGCTGTTGCCGCCGAACACGATCTTCTGGGAGCCGTACAAGCCGATCGAAGGCGAACTCGCCAAGCAGATCGAAGCCAAGGGCTACGCGCTGAAGGGGCAGGATTTCAGTGGCGACATCCAGGCGATCAAGGTCAACGGCGATACGCCGGAAGCCGCGGCCGATCCGCGCGGCCGTGGCGTGACGCGCGTGATCCAGTAAGCGTTTGATCCAGGTCGGGCGGTGCGTCGTGGTGACGTGCCGGCCACAGCAGGAAAAAAGGCCTCGCGCGAAATATCGCGCGAGGCCTTTTTCATACCGGCGGGAAGCCGCTCGAATCAACTGCTCTGCTCGACCGGCGTCAGTGTCAATTCGAGCCGTTGCGCACCGCGCAAAATCGTTACGTTGACGGGTTTGTCGATGCGCGACGCATCGAGCGTGCGTTGCAGGCTATCGACGTCATGCACCGCGAGCGCGTCGATCGCGACGATCGTATCGTCGGTGCGTAGACCGCCGAGCGCGGCAGGGCTGCCTTTGACGATTTCCATCACATGCACGCCGCTCGCCGAACTCAAGCCGAAATAGCGCTGCATGCGGCGCGACAGCGGCCTCGTCGTCCCCGCCACGCCGATGTATGCGCGCCGCACGCGCCCGTACGCAAAGATCTGCATGATGACCCACTTGGCGGTGTCGATTGCGGTGGCGAAGCAGATCGCCTGCGCGCCGGGAATGATCGCGGTGTTCACGCCGATCACCTGGCCCGCAGAATTGATCAGCGGACCGCCCGAATTGCCCGGATTGAGCGCGGCGTCAGTCTGGATCACGTCGTAGATCATGCGGCCCGAGGTCGACCGCAGCGAGCGGCCGAGCGCCGACACCACACCGGTGGTGACGGTTTGCGCGAGCCCGAGCGGATTGCCGACCGCGATCGCAATCTGCCCGACTTTCAGCCGCGACGATTCGCCGAGTTCGACGTGCGGCAAGGGCTCGGGCGAGCCGATACGCAGCACGGCCAGATCGCTGCCGGGGTCGTCGCCGACCAGGTCGGCGTCGAATTTCGCGCCGTCGGCGAGCGTGACGCGAATGTGCGTGGCGCCGTGCACGACGTGGCTGTTGGTGAGCAGGTAGCCGTCGGGCGTGAACAGGAAGCCGGAGCCGGTGCCGCCGCGCGCGTTGCGGCGACCCGCTTCGCCCGGCCGTCGGCGTTCGACGGAAATGAAGGCGACCGCCTGCTGGACGCGTTCCAGCGCACCGATCACGGTGCGGGAATAGGCGTCGAGCAGGGCGTCGTCGGATAAGGGATTGAGTGGGTGTGGCCCGGGGGCGTCGGACGCGGCGCGCGACGGGTCGTCGATGGAGCTAGGGCGGCTTCCCATGGCGATGCTCCGGATGAACGGAAATGGAGATGCGGGGCGCCGCGTGGGTTTTCAAGAGGGGGCAACCCTCGCGGCGCAGGCGCTGCCTGTGAGACACTTTCCCGTGCCGGCCTGCGCCGCCGCGCCTGCGGGAATGTCCGCGCGCGGTGAGTGGCGGGCTTGCCATGCCAAGGAGACAGCCAGAATGAACTCGCCCGCTACATCGGTTGCAGCGACTACAGCGACCGCAGCGACCGCGGCGACCGCGCCGACGGAACCGCAGATCGAATCGCTCAGCGCCATCACCCTCGCCACCTGCGATATGCCACGCGCGGTGCTGTTTTACGAAGCACTCGGCTTCCCGATGAAATTCGGCGGCCCGCAGGAAGCGTTTACGTCGTTTGCGTTCGGCGGGACGTATCTGAATCTGATCATCGATACGCGCGCGCCGGTCAACTGGTGGGGCCGCGTCATCGTCTATGTGTCGGATGTCGACGCGCTCTACCGGAAGGCGCTGGCGGCGGGGCTGAAGCCGTCGCTCGAACCGTCCGACGCGCCGTGGGGCGAGCGGTACTTTCACATCACCGATCCGGACGGTCACGAATTGAGCTTCGCCAGGCCGCTGCGCTAACGCCGGGTGGGCTTGCAAAATCGTTATCATGGTTCTCAGCAAGGCGTGCAGGCCGCCGGCGCGCGCCGCCCATTTACGCAAACCCGCCGCAAGCGCGCAGCTTTCAGACCGGTAACACGGCTGACACCTCGCGCTTCGATAATCGGCGCATTTGCGTGCGCCGCGTTCGCGTGGCGCACGTATTCATTTCTGCTGCCAGGAGAACTGCGATGAAAGAGCTGGATTCGAGACCCGAGGCCGAAATGCTGGCAGAGCGGCAGCGCCGTTTCGAGGAAGACCTCATCGATGCGTACGACGAGGAGCTCGAAATGGAGATCGACGACCGCATTATCGACGGCGCCCAGGGTTTCACGCCCGAGAATCGCGAGGCGCGCAAGATGTACTTTCGCGAGCTGTTCCGGCTGCAGGGCGAACTCGTCAAGCTGCAGGACTGGATTGTGCAGACCGGTCATCGGCTCGTGGTGATTTTCGAAGGACGCGATGCGGCAGGCAAGGGCGGCGCGATCAAACGCATCACGCAGCGGCTCAACCCGCGCGTATGCCGCGTCGCAGCACTGCCGGCGCCGAATAACCGCGAGCGTACGCAATGGTATTTCCAGCGCTACGTGTCGCATCTGCCGGCGGGCGGCGAAATGGTGCTGTTCGACCGCAGCTGGTACAACCGCGCAGGCGTCGAGCGCGTGATGAATTTTTGCAGCGACGAGGAGTACGAGGAGTTCTTCCGTTCGGTGCCGGAATTCGAAAAGATGCTGGCGAGAAGCGGCGTGCAGATTCTCAAATACTGGTTTTCGATCACCGACGAAGAGCAGGAAATCCGCTTCCAGAACCGCATCCACGACCCGCTCAAGCAGTGGAAACTGAGCCCGATGGATCTGGAAAGCCGGCGCCGCTGGGAAGCCTATACGCAGGCCAAGGAAGTCATGCTGCAACGCTCGCACATTCCCGAAGCGCCGTGGTGGGTCGTGCAGGCGGTCGACAAGAAGCGCGCGCGGCTGAACTGCATTCACCATCTGCTGAACCAGGTGCCGTATCACGAGATCGAGCACCCGCAGATCGAACTGCCGGCGCGGGTCTATAACGACGAATACATCCGCCAGCCGGTGCCGCAATCGATGATCGTGCCGGAAGTGTATTGATACCGGACCGGCGAAATACAACAGGCGCGAGGAACAGGCCGGGAACAGGCTCTACGCGCCGAGTTTATAAGGGCGCGTCATGACCTCGAGCAAGTGGCCGTCGGGATCGTCGAAGTAGACGCCGCGGCCGCCGTTGTGCAGATAGGTTTCGCCTGCGCGTTGTTTGCCGGGGTCGGCCCAGTACTGAAGGCCCCCGTCACGAATACGCGGGAAGACCTGGTCGAATTCGTCGTCGCTGATCAGAAACGCGTAATGCTGCATGACGATCTTGCCGTCGCTTTCGAAGAAGTCCAGCGAGACGCCGTTGGCAAGCTGAACGACCAGCATCTGGCCGAACTCGATGGGGCTCGGCAGCCCCAGAATGTCGATGAGAAATTTTGCCGACTTCTGCTTGTCGCGGCACCAGACGATGGTGTGGTTTAGCTCTACGCTCATGTTCCGCTCTCACCTGTTTTGGCCGGGCAGATCCTTCCTGGTCAGGAAGGGCCTTGCATTGCACCACGGATTCGCTCCATGGATACAACATAGCCGACGCCCGACGGCATGCAAGTGAAATGTAACTACGGCCACTACGGCTGCGGCTCTTCCGGGGGCCGGCCGCCTGACCGGCCCCGGCGGCT
Organism: Paraburkholderia sp. GW821-FHT02A12; assembly: GCF_059422005.1. NCBI lineage: Bacteria > Pseudomonadati > Pseudomonadota > Betaproteobacteria > Burkholderiales > Burkholderiaceae > Paraburkholderia > Paraburkholderia sp. GW821-FHT02A12. Next base: position 380,696 of record NZ_JBWKWA010000002.1, read on the forward strand.
TAGAACACCATCCGGAACAGCCAGTACAAGCTCGCGGCCAGTGCGATCGAAACCGGCAGCGTCAGCACCCACGCGAGGATCAGGCTGCGCACGGTAGCCCATTGCAAGCCGGAGCCGTTGGCCGCCATGGTTCCGGCCACGCCCGACGACAACACGTGCGTCGTCGAGACCGGCAAGCCGTATGCGTCGGCCGCGCCGATCGTCAGCATCGCCACCAGTTCAGCCGATGCCCCCTGGCCGTAGGTCAGATGCTGCTTGCCGATCTTCTCGCCGACCGTCACGACGATGCGTTTCCAGCCCACCATCGTGCCGAGACCCAGCGCGATGGCGACCGCGACCTTGACCCACGTCGGGATGAACTTCGTCGCGTGATCGGTTTGCGCCTTGAAGTTCTTGATGGCCTTGGCGTCGTCCGGGGAGAAGGCGGGCTGTTTGGCCTTGTCCATCAGGCGGATCGCTTCGGACGCGACATACATATTGTTGCGCACGTTATCGACCATGCTTTGCGGCACGGCCGCCATCGATCCCAATGCGCCGACCCGACGGCCAATCAGCTCGGTCAGTTGCTGCAAAGCCGGCAAGGTCGCAGGCGTCAATTGGCGTGTGCGCACATAGGCTTCGACATCGGCGCGCGGGTCCGCGGAAGGCGCCGCGCCGTTGGTGTACCTGGCAAGCGTCGCCGAGGCTTGCTGCGAGACCGCGAGGTAGGTCTGCGTTTCAGCCGGCGTGACCGCCTTGTTCAACGCATACGCTGTCGGCACTGTGCCGATCAGGATCAGCATGATGAGGCCCATGCCTTTCTGGCCGTCGTTCGAACCGTGCGCGAACGAAACACCGGTGCAGGTCAGAATCAGCAGGCAGCGAATCCAGAACGGCGGCGGTTCCTTGCCCGTCGGCTCGGCATACAAGGCGGGAACGCGCACCACGGCTTTCAGGATCAGCAGCAGCAAGCCGGCCGCCAGAAAGCCGACCAGCGGCGAAAACAGCAGCGACTTGCCGACGCCGAGCGCCTGATTCCAGTCGACGCCGCTGGTGCCGGATGGGCCATGCATCAGCTGATTCATCAGGCCCACGCCGATAATCGAGCCGATCAGCGTATGCGAGCTGGACGAGGGCAGTCCGAAATACCAGGTGCCGAGATTCCAGATGATCGCGGCGATCAGCAGCGCGAAGACCATCGCGAAGCCGGCGCTGCTGCCCACTTGCAAGATCAACTCGACAGGCAGCAGTTGCAGGATGCCGAACGCCACTGCACCGCTTGAAGTAAGCACACCGAGAAAATTCCATGCGCCAGACCAGACCACCGCAATGTTGGGCGCGAGCGAGTGCGTGTAAATCACGGTGGCGACTGCATTCGCAGTGTCATGAAAACCGTTGACGAACTCGAAACCGAGTGCGATCAGGAGTGCAATACCAAGCAGGAAATAAGGCAGAACAGAGGCTTCGCGAACCGGCTGTAAATCGTCTAGCAAATGGGTGGCGCAATAAATGGCGCCCACTGCGATCACAACCAGGAAAATGATAAGGCCGAGATTGCGCCCCTTGCCACTTGCAGCGCCCGGTTGCGGATACGAAAGTTCCGGCATGGCCTGTGTCCTCAAAGTTTGTCACGCGGCTTCCGATCGTGAGCGGCCCGCGTGTCGCAATGATGACAGCGGTGTGACACCTATGCTGGACTGGATCTGGAGGGGAAGTGCGCGGATATTGTCCGCGCACTGGGAGATATGCCGCCAGAGACGTAGCGGTTTTGAATGCTTAGCGATCCGAATAACATCAGCTACACGGCCGTGGAGATATCTGCTGTTGAAGCGTCACCGAGGCAGCGGTTATAACCCCGCAAGAATCATTCCTGAAAAGTGCCTTATGGCTCATTTATACGTATTGCATGAATATCCATCAACACCTTTTTTTGCTACGCTGCAAAGAGGGTTTTTTGAAGGATGTTCGATGAAACGCGAAAGCCGGAAGGGCGAAAAAAGCTCCGACAAACATGCCGACAAGCACGCCGCGGATAACCCGCTGGCCGGCGAACAGTCCTCCGCGGAGGCGGCGTTCGCGTCGTACGCGGCGCCACTCGTCGATGGCGCCATCGAATACGCGGCCGCGGTGCGCGAGGATGCATCGCCCGAATTGCTGCACCAGCTGCGCGTGTCGCTGCGGCGTCTGCGCTCGCTGTGGTGGGCGTTCGAGCCACTGCTCGACAAGGGCGAGAATACGCGGCAACGGGCGCTGTACAAGTATCTGGCGACGGCGGCGGGCACAACACGCGATTGGGACATTCTGATCGAACTGATGACGCAGAACGATACCGGCGCGCGAGCAATGGCGCCGAAACTCGAAGAGATCCGCAGCGTCGCGTTGGCAACGAGCCGCGAAACCCTCTCGAACGCGGACGTCAAGCATCTGTTGCGCGATGCCTTGGCCAGCGCTACCAAGGAGCTGAACACCGCGCATGAGCGCGTGCCGCTGAGCAAATTCGCCGGCAAACGCGTGGCCACTTCCGAACGCTCGTTACGCAAGCGCATGAAGCGCGCGTCTCACGCAAAGCGCTCCAATTACACTTCGTTTCATGACGTCAGAAAGGCCGGCAAAAGACTGCGTTATCTGCTCGAATTTTTCGGACCGGTTCTGCATGGCAGCCACGAACGTACGCTTAAACTGCTTAAGCAGATTCAGAAACGTTTCGGTACGCTGAACGATATTGTCGCAAGCGAGATGCTGCTGCGTGACAATGCAGCCTTGCTGGCGGGTTCGGGCGACATCGAGGCGGCGCTTCAATGGTTCAGGAAGGAACGCAAGCGCCGGATGCGGTCGGCCGCGGGGCTGCTGCGCAAGTTGTGAAGCAATGGGGCGGCGCCGCGCGCGCTCGAGCACAAGAGCTGGACGAACCCTATTTGCGATGCGCGTTGAGCTGATTTGCCAGGCGATTCTTTTGCGAAGGAAGCGATGCGCACGTGCAGCGTCAAACACTTTCGCTGCGCCGTGGAGCGAGTCCCCGTAGCGTTACTGCGTCGCGCGTGTCGCCGGGTGGTTTGGCGGTGCGTTTGCCGGTCGTCAGTTCGTCGACGGGCGAGAGCGGCTCGACGGGAAAGCCGCGTCGTTGCCATGCGTCCAGACCGCCTCTTAGTGCGCGAATTCGCGTGTAGCCGTTGCGGCGCATCCGTTCCGTGATGTCGACGGCGGTCGCGTTGTCCGCGCAGATGCAATAAATCACGGTGTCATAGGCGAGCAGCGCGCCGTCGATTTGTTCGGAGGAGTGCGGATCGAGCGCCAGCGCGCCGGGGATGCAGCACGCCGCCTCATGCGTCAGCGCCTCTGGACGCGCGTCCAGGATCATGGGCGGGGCGATGCGGCGCCATCCGGGCGGTGCTGCTGCCGGATCGGCATCGGGTGCGGCCAGCGCCAACCGCCGACGCGCGCGGCCCTGCTGCAGCAGACGAAACGCCAGGTACACCAAGGCGGCTGCCAGCAGGATGTCGACGACTGTGCCGCCGCGTGCTCTGACAAAGACGAGCAGCATATGCAGTTGTTTTTCTGCCGCGGCGCCGCCGAGCAGCCAGAAGGCGGCCCACGCCGTCGCGCCCGCAATGTCCCAAGCTGCGTAGATGCGTGCATCGACGGCTGTCGTGCCCATCAACGGCGGGGTGAGGAGCGCGAGCCCGGGGACGAACTTCGAGATCGACACGAGTGGAACGCCGAAGCGCTCGAATAGCGAGCGTGCTTTGCCGACTTTCGAATCGATGGCCGGCGAAAGCCGGCTGAGCACAGAGATCAGTCCGCGGCCGTAGATGCGGCCTGCGGTGAACCATGTGCCGTCGCCGATGAGCGCACCGAGAACGGCGGCGACGAGAACCGGCCAGAAATTCAGCGAGCCGGCTGCGATCGCCGAACCCGCGAACAGTAGCATGGGGACCGCGGGGATCGGCACGCCGAGGCGTGTCAACAGGACGTTCAGGAATACGACTGCGGCGCCCCAGGTCGAAACCGCCGAAGACGGAAACTCTACCAATTGTGATGCTCCTGTTGGCTGGCGTTTTTTTGCTGGGCGCAAAAGGTGTTCGAGTGGGGGTATAGGTTCTTATGTTGGTGAGAATACTCGAAGGGAGGCAAGGGGTGGTTTTTGCCTTTGAAAAGAAACCGAACAGAGCCACATGGGATGTCTCACTTACTCTCCCTTACGGACACTCAAGATTTGCCTCCCCGACGTCGATAGACCCTATAACCAACCATACGTCGAGCTGCGTCTTTGCGGACGCACGCAAGTACGTGCCTGACCAAACCGCCGTGGAAAACGGGGCGTCGCGCGCGTAAGAAATGAAGGGAGCTTGCCGTGCAAATCAACAGTGCGTTGTCGTCTACAGCGTCGGGACCAGGTAACTCTGTGGTGGTGAGCAAGGACGCGACGAAAAAATCGCCTGCTGCTGGGAACGACGCGTCTATCCAGACAGACTCGAAGCCTGACACTTCCACGCAGGATTCTGCAGTTCATATCTCGGCGCAGGGCGCCGCGACGGCAGCACAAGAGGCGCGCACGGGGCAGGGAGGTGAGGCGGCAAGCGACCCGGTTGCGGATGACGCGTCCGCAACCAACGTCTCAGCGGCCAAGTCATTTGCCTACGGCACGCTCGGCCTCGAGCGGCCGGATCAGCCTCAGGAAAAGCGCAACGCGTTCTATACCGCGGGGCGTTGGCTCGCTGCGGGAATCACTATCGGCGGGATCATTTCGTTGCTCGCCTGAAGCGTTGCGCCTCGGCAAGCGAGCCGGACTGTGGCGGCAATCGCTGTCGACGCAATCGGTATGAGATGAGGGTGTGAACTGGGGGTATGAGATGCGGGTATGAGATGCGGGTATGAGATGCGGCTCGCCAATGCTTCTTCGCGGCTTGCGCTTGCCGTGCATCGCGCACGACAAGCGCAACTGCCCGCTTAGCGGTCGAGGAACGACTTCAGCCGATCCGCGCGGCTCGGATGCATCAGCTTGCGCATCGCCTTGCTTTCGATCTGGCGAATCCGCTCGCGCGTGACGTCGAACTGTTTGCCGACTTCTTCCAGCGTATGGTCCGACTTCGTGTTGATGCCATAGCGCATACGCAGCACCTTCGCTTCGCGCGGCGACAGCGAGTCGAGCGCGTCGTCGATCGCGGCACGCAAGTCGGCCTGCATCGCTGCGTCGGCCGGCGAGGAAGCGGCCGAATCTTCGATCATGTCGCCGAGCGTGGCGTCGCCGTCGTCACCGACCGGCGTTTCCATCGAAACCGGCTGCTTGGCGATCTTCAGAATGCCGCGCACTTTCTCTTCCGACAGTTCCATGCGTTCAGCCAGCACGGAAGGATGCGCTTCCTGGCCGGTCTGCTGCAAAATTTCGCGCGAAATGCGGTTGAGCTTGTTGATCGTTTCGATCATGTGCACCGGCACGCGAATCGTGCGCGCCTGGTCGGCGAGCGAACGCGTCACGGCCTGGCGAACCCACCACGTTGCGTACGTCGAAAACTTCCAGCCGCGCCGATATTCGAACTTGTCGACTGCCTTCATCAAACCGATGTTGCCTTCCTGGATCAGGTCGAGGAAGAGCATGCCGCGGTTCACATACTTCTTCGCGATCGAAATTACGAGGCGCAGATTCGCCTCGATCATTTCGCTCTTGGCTTTGCGCATCTTCGACTCAGCCGCGACCATCTGACGATTGATCTCTTTCAGATGCTTGAGCGGCAGCGAAACCGTCGCTTCGATGTCGATCAGCTTTTGCTGTTCCGATTGAATGGCAGGCAGATTGCGCTCGAGCGCTGCACCGAACGACGACGACCCGCGCGCTGCGCGCTCTGTCCAGCCGAGGTCGGCTTCGTGGCCCTTGAACGACTCGATGAACTGCTCGCGCGGCATGCCGCTCTTCGTCACGACGATTTGCAGAATGCGGCGCTCGATTTCGCGAACCTGTGCGACCTGGCGTTGCACGTCGCCGCACAGGCGGTCGATCGTGCGGGCCGTGAAGCGAATCTTCGCGAGGTGCTGCTGAATCTCTTCGCGGGCCCGCAGATAAGCTTTCGAGGTGACGTCGCCGCGCGTGTGCGACGCGTTCATCTGGTCGTACAGGAGGCCGACCTGGGTGAAGATCTCGAGGCAATCGCTAGTCAGCTGCTTCAGACGGGCTTCGTCCGCCGCCGAGGAATCGGCCGGGCCGATGTCGTCGTCGCTATCGCTGTCGTCGTCATCGCTGGCGTCGGTATCGACGTCCGCCATTGCGTCGGCGCTCGCATCTTCTTCCGCAGCAGCGGAATCTTCATTGAGACCGTCGACCAGTTCGTCGATGCGAAGCTCGCCGTCCACGACCTGTTGGGCGCTGGCCAGGATTGCGGAGATCGCGAGCGGGCAAGCGGCAATCGCCTGCACCATTTCGTGCAGGCCGTCTTCGATGCGCTTTGCAATTGCGATCTCGCCCGCACGGGTCAGCAGCTCGGTTGCGCCCATCTCGCGCATGTACATGCGCACGGGATCGGTTGTGCGGCCGAATTCGGAGTCGACCGTCGACAGCGCGACTTCGGTTTCCTCGTCTGCCTGATCGTCCGACACCACCGCGGGCGCGTTCGAGTTCAGCAGCAGGGTTTCCGCATCCGGAGCCTGCTCGTAGACCTGCACACCCATGTCGTTGAACGCGCTGACGATGCTGTCGATCGCCGCGGTTTGCGCGAAGTTGTCGGGCAGGTGATCGTTGATCTGAGCGTGGGTCAGGTAGCCTTGCTCCTTGCCCAGCTGGATCAGCGCGCGCATCTGGCGCTGACGCTCTTCGGCCTGTTGCGGCGGCAACTCGGCTGCTACGGGGATCGCCTTGCCTGCGCCCTTGCCTTTGCCGGCGCGGCCGGAGGGTGCCTTGGCAGGGTAGCCTGCCGTTTCGTGTTGCGAATCTTCGCGATCAAAAGGGTTCACGTATTCTCCTCTAGAGGCTTCGCTATGAGACGCAAGACGCGACCGTCAGGCGTTTCGAGCATGGCTCAACATCACCTGAGTGACTCAACGCGGTTGTTTGGCTGTGCTCTGGGGAGCAAAAAAGATGAGCCCGCTCGAAGCGGGCCGATAGAAATGCACGAAATTCGCGCGGCTCGCATTATATACGAGCTTGCGCCATTGCGCACATTGTGAGCACACCAATTCGTGTGCTCACTCGCGGTGGGCTCGGTCACGGTCTGCCCAAGTGCCAAGCGCGGGCTTGTCAGGGATGTGCATCATCAGTACGCCACGCGCAGGGACGGGTCGCTCACTATAGATGAACTCGTTCGTCCTCACACGGTGCGATTTGCTACGGAGGAGCCTGCTATATGTAGAGGGCACAACTTTTAGCGTCGATTCACACTTACTTAAAAGAAAATTCACAAAAGGGGGTTGACGACGTGTCAGTCGTTCTTCATAATCTCGTTTCTCTGCTGCTGATGCAGCGACGCAGAACGAAGCGGTGCCGGGTGGTTGCAGTGTGGTGTGCAACGCGGTGCGGGTTCGGTAGTGACTGCGGAATCGATCTTTAAAAATTAACAGCCGATAAGTGTGGGCGCTTGATGCGCGACGCGCCGGTGGGCCCTTCGGGATCTGCCGGGACAAGCGAAAGTATCAAGTCTCACACAGTATTAGAGGAAGGTTTGCCTGTTGAGAGACAGGCGTAATCATCGTCAGTACGTTGAGTGAGCGACCGGTCTCGAAAGAGACCGAAAAACAGTAACAGGTTTGAACTGAAGAGTTTGATCCTGGCTCAGATTGAACGCTGGCGGCATGCCTTACACATGCAAGTCGAACGGCAGCACGGGAGCAATCCTGGTGGCGAGTGGCGAACGGGTGAGTAATACATCGGAACGTGTCCTGTAGTGGGGGATAGCCCGGCGAAAGCCGGATTAATACCGCATACGCTCTACGGAGGAAAGGGGGGGATCTTCGGACCTCCCGCTACAGGGGCGGCCGATGGCAGATTAGCTAGTTGGTGGGGTAAAGGCCTACCAAGGCGACGATCTGTAGCTGGTCTGAGAGGACGACCAGCCACACTGGGACTGAGACACGGCCCAGACTCCTACGGGAGGCAGCAGTGGGGAATTTTGGACAATGGGCGCAAGCCTGATCCAGCAATGCCGCGTGTGTGAAGAAGGCCTTCGGGTTGTAAAGCACTTTTGTCCGGAAAGAAAGCCTCGGCCCTAATACGGCGGGGGGATGACGGTACCGGAAGAATAAGCACCGGCTAACTACGTGCCAGCAGCCGCGGTAATACGTAGGGTGCAAGCGTTAATCGGAATTACTGGGCGTAAAGCGTGCGCAGGCGGTTCGCTAAGACCGATGTGAAATCCCCGGGCTTAACCTGGGAACTGCATTGGTGACTGGCGGGCTAGAGTATGGCAGAGGGGGGTAGAATTCCACGTGTAGCAGTGAAATGCGTAGAGATGTGGAGGAATACCGATGGCGAAGGCAGCCCCCTGGGCCAATACTGACGCTCATGCACGAAAGCGTGGGGAGCAAACAGGATTAGATACCCTGGTAGTCCACGCCCTAAACGATGTCAACTAGTTGTCGGGTCTTCATTGACTTGGTAACGTAGCTAACGCGTGAAGTTGACCGCCTGGGGAGTACGGTCGCAAGATTAAAACTCAAAGGAATTGACGGGGACCCGCACAAGCGGTGGATGATGTGGATTAATTCGATGCAACGCGAAAAACCTTACCTACCCTTGACATGTATGGAACCCTGCCGAGAGGTGGGGGTGCCCGAAAGGGAGCCATAACACAGGTGCTGCATGGCTGTCGTCAGCTCGTGTCGTGAGATGTTGGGTTAAGTCCCGCAACGAGCGCAACCCTTGTCCCTAGTTGCTACGCAAGAGCACTCTAGGGAGACTGCCGGTGACAAACCGGAGGAAGGTGGGGATGACGTCAAGTCCTCATGGCCCTTATGGGTAGGGCTTCACACGTCATACAATGGTCGGAACAGAGGGTTGCCAAGCCGCGAGGTGGAGCCAATCCCAGAAAACCGATCGTAGTCCGGATCGCACTCTGCAACTCGAGTGCGTGAAGCTGGAATCGCTAGTAATCGCGGATCAGCATGCCGCGGTGAATACGTTCCCGGGTCTTGTACACACCGCCCGTCACACCATGGGAGTGGGTTTTACCAGAAGTGGCTAGTCTAACCGCAAGGAGGACGGTCACCACGGTAGGATTCATGACTGGGGTGAAGTCGTAACAAGGTAGCCGTATCGGAAGGTGCGGCTGGATCACCTCCTTTCTCGAGCTAACGTGTCAACGCGTTGAGCGCTCACGCTTATCGGCTGTGAAATTAAGACAGATACGCAGACAGACTCAGGGGTCTGTAGCTCAGTCGGTTAGAGCACCGTCTTGATAAGGCGGGGGTCGATGGTTCGAATCCATCCAGACCCACCACTGTTTCTGCGGTGGCTGCAGCTAACCAACCGAAGACCTCTGAGGTATCAGATACAGGTAGTGATTATCTGTGTATGACTGGGGGATTAGCTCAGCTGGGAGAGCACCTGCTTTGCAAGCAGGGGGTCGTCGGTTCGATCCCGTCATCCTCCACCAATCTTCAATGCCTAGCGTTCGGTTCCGGGTTTCCGGGATTAACCGAGCTTTATGCATTGGCGATTGAGCCAGTCAGAGTGATACGCGGTTATAGCAACTGCGATATCGGCTGTCGTTCTTTAACAATCAGGAAGAAGTAGTAAAGAGATTCACGAAAGCATACCTGGAGATGGGTGTGTGAGTAGGTGAATCAGGGTTGTGATTGTATCAATGTATGAAAAGAGAGATCGAAAGATCGCTTTTGGAATACGGCGCAACACGAATACTCAACCTGTAGCGATTGTGAGCAACGCTTCATCCCCAGTGGGTGAGGTGTGAGACACACCCGTTATAGGGTCAAGCGAACAAGTGCATGTGGTGGATGCCTTGGCGATCACAGGCGATGAAGGACGCGGTAGCCTGCGAAAAGCTTCGGGGAGCTGGCAAACGAGCTTTGATCCGAAGATGTCCGAATGGGGAAACCCACCTCTTTTGAGGTATCCATGGCTGAATACATAGGCCATGAGAAGCGAACGCGGTGAACTGAAACATCTAAGTAACCGCAGGAAAAGAAATCAACCGAGATTCCCAGAGTAGTGGCGAGCGAAATGGGACCAGCCTGTACTCTTTATCTTTGCTGTTAGTCGAACGCTCTGGAAAGTGCGGCCATAGCAGGTGATAGCCCTGTAGACGAAAACAGCGAGGAAGAACTGGGTGTACGACAAGTAGGGCGGGACACGTGAAATCCTGTCTGAAGATGGGGGGACCATCCTCCAAGGCTAAATACTCGTGATCGACCGATAGTGAACCAGTACCGTGAGGGAAAGGCGAAAAGAACCCCGGGAGGGGAGTGAAACAGATCCTGAAACCGCATGCATACAAACAGTCGGAGCCTTTGAAAGAGGGTGACGGCGTACCTTTTGTATAATGGGTCAGCGACTTACATTCAGTGGCAAGCTTAACCGATTAGGGCAGGCGTAGCGAAAGCGAGTCCGAACAGGGCGTTCAGTCGCTGGGTGTAGACCCGAAACCAGGTGATCTATCCATGGCCAGGATGAAGGTGCGGTAACACGTACTGGAGGTCCGAACCCACTAACGTTGAAAAGTTAGGGGATGAGCTGTGGATAGGGGTGAAAGGCTAAACAAACCTGGAAATAGCTGGTTCTCTCCGAAAACTATTTAGGTAGTGCCTCGTGTATCACCTTCGGGGGTAGAGCACTGTCATGGTTGTGGGGTCCATTGCGGATTACTACGCCATAGCAAACTCCGAATACCGAAGAGTGCAATCACGGGAGACAGACATCGGGTGCTAACGTCCGGTGTCAAGAGGGAAACAACCCAGACCGCCAGCTAAGGTCCCGAAATATGGCTAAGTGGGAAACGAAGTGGGAAGGCTAAAACAGTCAGGAGGTTGGCTTAGAAGCAGCCATCCTTTAAAGAAAGCGTAATAGCTCACTGATCGAGTCGTCCTGCGCGGAAGATGTAACGGGGCTAAGCCATATACCGAAGCTGCGGATGCACAGTAATGTGCATGGTAGGAGAGCGTTCCGTAAGCCTGCGAAGGTGCACTGGAAAGTGTGCTGGAGGTATCGGAAGTGCGAATGCTGACATGAGTAGCGATAAAGGGGGTGAAAGGCCCCCTCGCCGTAAGCCCAAGGTTTCCTACGCAACGTTCATCGGCGTAGGGTGAGTCGGCCCCTAAGGCGAGGCAGAAATGCGTAGCTGATGGGAAGCAGGTTAATATTCCTGCACCATTGTTAAATGCGATGGGGGGACGGATCGCGGAAGGTTGTCCGGGTGTTGGAAGTCCCGGTTCCTGTGTTGGAGAAGGCGCTTTGGCAAATCCGGGCGCGCAATTCAAGGGCATGGGACGAGTGGCTTAGGCCATGAAGCAACTGGAAGTGGTTCCAAGAAAAGCCTCTAAGCTTCAGTTTAACAAGACCGTACCGCAAACCGACACAGGTGGGCGAGATGAGTATTCTAAGGCGCTTGAGAGAACTCGGGAGAAGGAACTCGGCAAATTGGTACCGTAACTTCGGGATAAGGTACGCCCCTGTAGCTTGACTGGCCTGCGCCAGAAGGGTGAAGGGGTTGCAATAAACTGGTGGCTGCGACTGTTTAATAAAAACACAGCACTCTGCAAACACGAAAGTGGACGTATAGGGTGTGACGCCTGCCCGGTGCCGGAAGATTAAATGATGGGGTGCAAGCTCTTGATTGAAGTCCCGGTAAACGGCGGCCGTAACTATAACGGTCCTAAGGTAGCGAAATTCCTTGTCGGGTAAGTTCCGACCTGCACGAATGGCGTAACGATGGCCACACTGTCTCCTCCCGAGACTCAGCGAAGTTGAAGTGTTTGTGATGATGCAATCTCCCCGCGGCTAGACGGAAAGACCCCATGAACCTTTACTGTAGCTTTGCATTGGACTTTGAACCGATCTGTGTAGGATAGGTGGGAGGCTATGAAGCGTGAACGCCAGTTTGCGTGGAGCCGTCCTTGAAATACCACCCTGGTCTGTTTGAGGTTCTAACCTTGGTCCGTGATCCGGACTGGGGACAGTGCATGGTAGGCAGTTTGACTGGGGCGGTCTCCTCCCAAAGTGTAACGGAGGAGTACGAAGGTACGCTAGGTACGGTCGGAAATCGTGCTGATAGTGCAATGGCATAAGCGTGCTTAACTGCGAGACCGACAAGTCGAGCAGGTGCGAAAGCAGGTCATAGTGATCCGGTGGTTCTGTATGGAAGGGCCATCGCTCAACGGATAAAAGGTACTCTGGGGATAACAGGCTGATACCGCCCAAGAGTTCATATCGACGGCGGTGTTTGGCACCTCGATGTCGGCTCATCTCATCCTGGGGCTGTAGCCGGTCCCAAGGGTATGGCTGTTCGCCATTTAAAGAGGTACGTGAGCTGGGTTTAAAACGTCGTGAGACAGTTTGGTCCCTATCTGCCGTGGGCGCTGGATATTTGAAGGGGGCTGCTCCTAGTACGAGAGGACCGGAGTGGACGAACCTCTGGTGTACCGGTTGTCACGCCAGTGGCATCGCCGGGTAGCTATGTTCGGAAGAGATAACCGCTGAAAGCATCTAAGCGGGAAACTCGCCTTAAGATGAGATATCCCCGGGGCTTCGAGCCCCTTGAAGGGTCGTTCAAGACCAGGACGTTGATAGGTCAGGTGTGCAAGCGCAGTAATGCGTTAAGCTAACTGATACTAATTGCCCGTAAGGCTTGATCCTATAACAGGTGTGTCTCGACCAGAGTTAGCGCTTTAGCTGTCGGCCGGAGTTAGTGCTTTAGCACTTACTCCGGGCCCATGCAAAGCCCTTACTCTGGTCCGATCCCCGAAGGGGATGCGTGTGAACTCCAGATGGGGTAGCAGAACACACAGGTTGAGAGATCGATGTTGTGCCTCGAACAACACAACTCCCGCTGGTGAGCCTCACCAGACACTACTTCTTCCCGATTGGCGGTATTGCCCAGGGCCCCAAACCCCGCAATACGGCAACAAGTCATGCCTGATGACCATAGCGAGTCGGTCCCACCCCTTCCCATCCCGAACAGGACCGTGAAACGACTCCACGCCGATGATAGTGCGGATTCCCGTGTGAAAGTAGGTCATCGTCAGGCTCCCCAGCAGCACCAGAAACCCCACCCGGAACGGTGGGGTTTCTGCGTTTACGGCTCCGGAAACGGCAACACAGAAAGGCCGTCCATCGCCGTGCGCCTACCGCCGCACGCTGCAGCATCCCCAGCCCTCCTCGCAGCAGCCCGATCCGGCTTGCCCCATGCGTAGCCGCAGCGCCAGAAACAGCATAATCAAGCCCGTTTCCGCACCGGCATCTGATTCGACATACCCGCGGTAAACCGATCGAGCCGTTCACTGGCATCGGTGATTGCCCAAAGCGGTGCGCTGTGCAGTTGCTGATCATAATTCGTCGCAATTGCGGCGAACAACTCGAATGCTGCGCTATCCAGCCGCCACTCGCCGGTCTCCCTGCCGATATCGAAAACCATTGACACAGCACGCTCGGCTGCGCTGAGCTGATCGCCGGTCGCGGAGCCGAAGCCGGATTCAGCCAGAAAGCCGGTCAGCAGCATGACCTGTGTGAGCGTTTGCGCATCGGTCACGCCGCCGGCGCCGCGCCGCAACGCGTCGAGCGCCAGATGGACGCGCAGCGCGAGCTCATCGGCGGTCTGCCGGGCGATCGGCAACAGCATCGCCTTGGCATGCCGCGCACGCGCGGCGCCGGTGTGACGGGAAAACGGAATAGCTTGTGCCATGAAGGTCCAATGTTTGTGCCTTTGCAGATGCAATAACGGCGCGCGCGGTAAAAGGTTGAGCCCTCCGGCGAGCATTGTCCCGCTATGGGCTGAATCTCCTGGCGATCGGGGCCTGCGCATGATCCGCCATTGCGCGCGATACCGTGACCGCGATGGTCGCAAGACAACACCTGCGGCCGGAACCAGGCAATTTGATACGATCGCAAATCTCGGACGCTCGTTCTGGCGAGCCGCCGACGCATGTCAGTGATACACCGGCCGCGGCAGCGTCCCACTGCCGCATGCAGACGCTTAAGCCTCGTCCGCGTCATCGGTCGGTGCAACGCTGCGCGCTCGCACACGCCGACGGATCTCCGAATCGAGAATCAGCCTCCCGCGCAGTTTTCCCTTCATCCTCTTCACATAACGTGGCGCTTCTGTCATGTGAACGATCATCAACTCACGCACTTTCTCGACGTCGCGTTCTCGTGCCGCTTTCGTGATTGCTTTGTGGATCTTCACGTTGGCCTGACCGAAACGCTCATGTTCGGCCTGCGGCGTATCGTTACGAAACTCGATCAATTGCCGGATCATCTCGTTGATCAATTCGCAACTAAAACGCAGGAACGGGTTTGGATTCGCAGCGGCGAGGATGTCGTGGAAATTTACGTCCTCCTGACGTTGCCGCACGATGTCCGGCCCACCATGCGGCGAGACCGGCCGATCACAACACGCAATGCTCGCTTCGAGCGCTTCGAAATCCTGTTCAGTCAGATGCGGTACCGCGCCTGCAGCCAACTCTGGCTCCAGCAGCTTACGCACCGTGTAAATATCGTCGATCGATACGTCCTTGAAGAACAGATAGTTCTGCAACAGCTGTAGCGTGCGATCCAGCGGCACCTCCACCACCATGCCGCCACCGCTCGGGCCAGTCGTCACCTTGATGAGACCTTGCACCTCGAGCGACTTCAGCGCCTCGCGAATCGTGCTCTTGCTCACCGAAAAAAGTTGCTGCAACTCCACCTCGCGAGGCAGACGGTCACCCGGTTTCAGGTTCTTCTCCGTAATGAGCCGCTTGATTTCCTCTGCGACCAGATCGCCGCGCTTTTGCTGCTTGATTTCGATCGCGGCGCCAGCCTTGGTTCGATCCATGGCCATCTTCGATGCTCCCAGTTTTGTCCTGCACCATCTTCCGTCCGTCCACGTGCTTCCTCGCCACGTGGCGGCCACCTTGCGGCAGCCAGGAATTTTGCCTTATTGACACTCGAATTTATTGTACCTACGATCGAATTCAATCTATTTATCATGATAAATAGAACAAAGCCGGTGTAGTGGAAAACTTCACGGCGGCCAGCCAGCTTTCGCAGTCGTTCGCGCAGTCATTCAGTTTCGCAGTCGGTCACATGCGTGTCTCTTTCCTAAGGAGCGTCACTTTGAATCGCCGAAATATGTTGAAACTGGCCGCGTTGTCGGCCGTTCCCGGGGCGTTCGGCTCGCTGGTCGCGCGTAGCGCGTCCGCGCAGACCGGCATGCTGCAGTTCGCCTGTCCGGTGCCGATGTCGGGCCCATTCGCGGCAAACGGCAAGTACGCCGATCTCGGCATGAAGCTGGCAATCGAGCAGTACGGCAAGGTGCTTGGCGAGTCGCTTGCCTACACGGTGCTCGACACGGAAGGCAAACCCGCAACAGCGGTGCGTCGCGTTCAGGAAATTGCGCAGCAGAAGAACGCGCGCTTCTTTGCCGGAGGTATTTTGTCATCCGAATCATTGGCGATGGGCAAGGAAGTCGAGAAGGCGGGCGGCGTCTTCATCACTACGGCAGGCGCTGACGAAATCACCGGCAAGGACTGCAACGACGCCACCTTCCGCTGGTCGGTGCCGACCTACGGTGCGATCGAGCAGACGGTGCGCCCGTTGATCCAGACCCAGCCGAAAGCGAAGCGCTGGTACACCATTACGCCGCAATATGTATTCGGCGAAGGCCTGCTATCCGCGGCCAAGGCGATTTTCAAAGAGAAGGGTATCGAGCATGTGGGCAACAGCTACCACTCGCTCAACGAGAAGGAATTCAGCGGCTATCTGACCAATGCGGTCGCTGCAAAGCCCGACGTCCTGTTGATTCTGAACTTCGGCTCGCAATCGTCCGATACGTTGCGTCAGGCCGTGAGCTTCGGAATGAAGAACAATTGTACGATTCTGCTGGCGTGGGCCTCCGGCCTCGAGCAGTTCGAATCGCTTGGCGCGGACCTGTGCGAAGGCGTCTATTTTGGCGCGCAGTATTGGCATGACATCGATTCGCCGCTCAATCGCGATCTCGTCAAACGCACGAAGGCTACGTTCAAAGCCAATCCGAACTACAGTCTCGCCGGCTCCTATATCTGCACCAAGATCCTGCTCGACGGTATCGTGAAAGCCGGCAACGTCGATCCAAAGAAGGTGGTCGCAGCGCTCGAAGGGATGAAATACGACGGTTTGACCGGCCCGGAAGAAGTGCGCAAGGGCGATCATCAGGTTCTGAAGAATTACTATCTGTTGAAGGGCAAGGCGAAGAACAAGATGAAAAACGCCGACGACTATGCGGATATCGTCAGTTCGGGCCAGTCGTTCCTGCCGCTCGACAAGACCGGCTGCAAGATGGCTTGATGGA
This sequence comes from Paraburkholderia sp. GW821-FHT02A12, assembly GCF_059422005.1. Classification (NCBI taxonomy): domain Bacteria; kingdom Pseudomonadati; phylum Pseudomonadota; class Betaproteobacteria; order Burkholderiales; family Burkholderiaceae; genus Paraburkholderia; species Paraburkholderia sp. GW821-FHT02A12. The sequence continues at coordinate 397,135 of NZ_JBWKWA010000002.1, forward strand.
TTCGCGCCGCGTGCGCTGCACGTTACCGCAATGCCCCATCGCAACACCCTTTAGACGGACGCCATGAACGTTTATCTCCTGCAGATCGTCAACGGCATCGGAGTGGGAATGCTGTATTTCCTGCTCGCAGTCGGTTTGTCGATCGTGTTCGGCCTGCTGCGCTTCGTGAATTTTGCGCACGGCGCGTTCTATCTGCTCGGCGCGTATTTCTGCTATCAGGCGATGCAGTGGTCGATGAGTTTCTGGACCGCGCTGGTAGTCGTGCCGATCGTGGTGGGCGCGCTTGCGTGGGTCGTCGAAAAGGTGATCCTGCGGCACGTCTATGCCCAACAGCACGAGTTTCATATTCTCGTGACGGTTGGCCTTGCGCTGGTCGTGCAGGAATGCGCAATCCTGATCTGGGGGCCGCTCGGCGACAACGTACCGGTGCCCGAGATGCTGAACGGCGTGGTGATCTGGGGCGGCTTCGTGTATCCGAAATACCGTCTGTTCGTCATCGGCTTCACGGCCGTGCTGGCCGCGTTGCTGTGGTGGGTGCTAGAAGGTACGCGGCTTGGCAGTGCGGTGCGGGCGGGGAGCGAATCGACCGAGATGGTGTCGCTGCTCGGCATCAACGTGCTACGCGTTTTCAGCCTCGTATTCGCGCTCGGTGCGGCAACCGCCGCTCTGGCCGGCGTGCTCGCCGCACCGATTCGTGGCGTCGATCCGTTCATGGGCATCGAGGCGCTTAGCGTTGCCTTCGTGGTGGTGGTGGTCGGCGGCATGGGGAATTTTCTCGGCGCACTGGTCGGCGGCTTGCTGGTGGGGATCGTGCAGAGCGTGATGAGTACCTTGTGGCCGGAAGGCGCGAGGTTGATGATATACGTCGCCATGGCCGCGGTGCTGTTGCTGCGGCCGAACGGTTTGCTCGGGAGAGCGGCATGATCGATACGTCGAAGCCTATCGCGCAAGGCGCTTCTCCCCACGCGATGAAACGCAGCCTGCGGCACTTTCTGCATCGCTATCGTTTCCTGCTGCTTGCGTTGCTGGTGGTTTGCGTGCTGCCGTTGACGCTGCGCTCGGGATCGCTCGCCACCGAAGTGCTGGTGTTCGCGCTTGCCGCACTGGGCTGCAATCTGCTGCTTGGCCATACCGGTTTGCTGTCGTTCGGGCAGGGTATTTTCTTCGGTCTCGGCAGTTATTGCGCGGGTCTGGTCCTCACGAAAACAGCCTTGCCGATAGCGGTGGCATTGCTCGCCGCGATAACGATCGGTGCGGTGGCGGCTGCGCTGGTCGGCTGGTTTTCGATCCGCCAGCGTGGCACCTACTTCGTGATGCTGACGCTCGCGTTCGGGCAACTGTTCTACTTCCTCGCTTACACGACGCCCGATCTCACCGGCGGCGACAACGGCTTGCTCGATATTCCGCGCCCGGCGCTCTCGCTATTCGGCAAAGCACTCGTACCGTTGACGTCGCCGTGGCAGTACTATGGTTTCGTCGCAGTGCTGTTCCTGGTGGTGTTCTGGCTGCTGATGCGTGTTTCGCACTCGGTGTTCGGCCGCACGTTGCTGGCCATTCGTGATAACGAAGCGCGCGCAGCCGCGGTCGGCTACGATGTCAAGCGCTTCAAGCTGATGGCGTTCGTGATCTCCGGCGCGGTGACGGGCCTCGCCGGCGCGCTGCATGCATTGATGACGGGCATCGCGCCGCTTTCCAACATCGATTACCACACGAGTGAGATGATCCTCGTGATGACGGTGATAGGCGGCACAGGCAATCTGTTCGCGTCCGTGTTGGGTGCGGCGTTCTATGTGCTGTTCGCCGACTGGCTGTCGACGCTATGGCCGCGCCGGCTGTTGCTGCTGGGCATCGTACTGATCGCTGTCAGCCTTTTCATGCAGCGTGGGCTGTGGGGATTGGGCGAACGCATCTGGCAATCGCTGCGGCGCAACCCCGTCGATGCGGGCAAGGAGCGCGTATGAGCGAAGCGCTTCTGCAAGCGAACGGCGTAGTGAAACGCTATGGCAAATTCACGGCGCTCTCCGAAGTCGATCTGCGCATCATGCCGCGCACCGTGCATTCGGTGATCGGTCCGAATGGCGCTGGCAAGACGACGCTCTTTCACGTGTTGACCGGCACGGTGCCGGTCACGGCGGGCAAGATCGTTTTCGACGGTCACGATGTCACGCATGAACCGGACCATAAGCGCGTACGCCGCGGCGTCGCGCGCTCGTTCCAGGTGACGAGTCTGTTCGCCAATCTGAGCGTGCGCGAAAATCTGCGGCTCGCCGCGCAAGGTGTCGACGCGGTACGCGCGCTGAATGCATGGACTCCGCCGCACGGTGCGCTCACGCATGCGGACACGGTCGACAGCGTGCTGGAACGGCTTGTGTTGCAGCGCTTTAGCGACGTATCGGCAGGCGCGCTCTCGCATGGCCAGCAACGGCGGCTCGAAGTCGGCATGGCGCTCGCCGCGCGGCCCAAGGCGATCTTTCTCGACGAGCCCACTTCAGGCATGGGCATCGACGACCTCGACGATATGAAGCAACTGATCCGCGGTCTGCGCGACGACTACACGGTCGTTCTGATCGAACACAACATGGGCATCGTGATGGACATCTCCGACACGATCACCGTCATGCAGCAAGGACGGGTGCTGGTGGAAGGCCGTCCCGACGACATTCGCGGCGACGAGCGCGTGCGCAGCGCCTATCTCGGCAATATGATCACCGGAGGCCGTGCATGATTCTCGACGTGCAGCGGATTCACGGCTTCTACGGCAAGAGTCACATCCTGCAGGGCGTGACGCTGCAGATCAACGACGGCGAAACGGTCACCCTGTTAGGCCGCAACGGCGCGGGCAAATCGACGACGCTAAAAGCCATTGCGGGCGTCGTCGCGCCGCAACGCGGCACGGTGACGTTCAATGGCGCGGTGATCGGCGGCATGCCGCCGCACAAGATCGCCTCGCGTGGCGTGTGTTTCGTGCCCGAGCATCGCGGCATTTTCCGTCTGTTGACGGTCGAAGAAAACTTGCGGCTCGGCGCGCGCAGGGATTCGCCGTGGCAGCTCGATGACATCTACCGCATTTTTCCACGTCTGAAGGAACGGCGCACGAACGGCGGTGCGCAACTCTCGGGCGGCGAACAGCAGATGCTCGCGATCGGCCGCGCGCTGATGAATCATCCACGTCTGTTGATGCTCGACGAACCGGTTGAAGGTCTCGCGCCGGTGATCGTCGAAGAGATCGTCGTGCAGCTCAAGCTGATCCGCGAAGCGGGCGTTGCGATTCTGCTGGTCGAGCAGAACCTCGAGGTTTGCTCGCAACTCGCGGATCGTCACTACATCATCGAACAGGGCGTGATCGTCTATGAAGGCGATAACGCGTCGTTCGCCGCCGATGAATCGATCAAGGACCGCTATCTGGGTGTCGGCGTAGTTTGACGTACGCTCTGCCTTCAATACGAGGAAGCATCGATGCAAGTTCATGAATCAACCACCGTCTGTGCGCTCACCGATTTGCGCGTCGACGGGTCACGGCTCTGGAACAGTCTCATGCAACTCGCGCAAATCGGCGCGACGGAGAAGGGCGGTGTGTGCCGGCTCGCGCTGACCGGGTTGGACCGCGAGGCGCGCGATCTTTTTGTCACGTGGGCGAAGGAGATCGGCTGCAGCGTACGGATCGATGCGATCGGCAACATCTTTGCGCGCCGTGCCGGTCTGCGTGACGACCTGCCGCCGGTGATGACCGGCAGCCATATCGACACGCAACCCACCGGCGGCAAATTCGACGGCAACTATGGCGTGCTCGCCGGTCTCGAGGTATTGCGCACGCTGGCCGATGCCAGTGTGCAAACGGTTGCACCGCTGGAAGTCGCCGTATGGACCAATGAGGAAGGCTCGCGCTTCGTGCCGGTGATGATGGGCTCCGGTGTGTTCGCCGGTGCATTCACGCTCGAGCATGCGCTCGAACAACGCGATCGCGAGGGCGTTGCGGTGCGCGACGCACTAGCGGCGATCGGCTATGCGGGTAAGAATGAAAAGCCGCATGCGGTCGGCGCATATTTCGAAGCGCATATCGAGCAGGGTCCCGTTTTGGAGGCACATGACACGACGATCGGCGGCGATGATTTTCGTGCCGTGTAAAGACGGCATCAGCCACAACGAAATCGAGGACGCACGCGCGGACCATCTGGAAGCCGGTTGCAACGTGCTGTTGCAGGCTATGCTGAACGCGGCGCAAACGGCAGGGTGCGCAAAGCCATGAAAGTCCTGATCGCAAGGATGAACCACGAGACCAACACGTTCTCGCCGGTCGACACGCCGCTCGCAGTGTTCGGACACAACGGCCCGAGTTACGGCGACGACGCGTTCAACGAGAACAAGGGCATGCAGACGGCAATGGCCGCGTTCATCGACGCAGCCGAGCGCGAACAGGCCGAGATCGTGACGCCGGTGTCGGCGTCGGCGAATCCGAGCGGGCCGGTCGCCGCCGCCGCGTACGATGCGATCTGCAATGCGATCGTGGCGGCTGCAGCGGGCTGCGATGCAGTGATGCTCGACCTGCACGGCGCGATGGTCGCGGAGAATTCGAACGACGGCGAAGGCGGTCTGCTCGAGCGCGTGCGCGCCGCGTTGCCCAACGCACCGATCGCCGTCGCGCTCGATCTGCACGGCAACGTCACGCAGAAAATGATCGACAACGCCGATGTGATTGTCAGCTTCAAGACCTATCCGCACGTCGATATGTATGAGACCGGCGCGCACGCGGCGCGCCTGATGTTCGATCTGGTTCACGGCAAGACGAAGCCGGTGATCGCATGGCGTCAGCCGCCACTGCTCACGCATACGCTGCGCAGTGCGACCGCCGAAGGCGCGATGAAACGCGCGGTGGACGCCGCGCGCGCAGCCGAGACCGAGGGCATGCTCGCGGTGTCGGTGCTGTCCGGCTTCTCACTGGCCGACATCGAGGCGCCGTGTATCAGCGTCGTCGTCGTGGGGAATGGCGATCGCGCGAAGGCGGAAGCGGTGGCGGAGCGCATCGCGCGGCAGATCTGGGCCGAACGCGAGGATTTCGTTTACCGCAGTGCGCCGCTGGCGGAATCGGTCGCGCAGGCGGCGGCGCTCGCGCAGGGCGCCGACAAGCCGGTGCTGCTGCTCGATCACGGCGACAACTGCATGTCGGGCGGCACGTGCGACACGATGGACTTGCTCGAGGAAGCACTCAAGCAGAATCTCGAGGATGTCGTAAGCGGACCGTTGTGCGATCCGCAAGCGGTCGCGGCACTGATGGCGGCAGGCGTCGGCAGCACGGTGACGGTGACGGTCGGCAACAAGGTCTCCGGCAAAGCGGTGACGCCACGACTGCCGGTTTCTGTGACCGGCGTAGTGCGCGCGCTGACCGACGGCGAATACGTGATCAGCGGTCCGACCTACACAGGCCAGCGTGCCTTCATGGGCCGCGCGGCGGTGCTCGACACCGGTACGGTGAAACTCGTGATGACCGAGCGCACGCACGAACCCTGGGATCTCGGCGTGTTCGAGAGCGTCGGTATCGACCCGCGCCGTGCGCGGTTTCTGTTGCTCAAGTCGCGTATGTATTGCCGGCCGGTTTTTGTGCCGATTGCCGCGGCACTGGTGGAGTGCGATAGCCGCGGCGTGACGAGTTCAGACTATGGACTCTTTACCTTCGAGCATGTCAAGCGGCCGGTCTATCCGCTGGATGCGCACACCGAATGGGCGAAGCCAGGTTGAATGGCGCACCAACGCACGCGCGGACGCGCTCGCGAGTAAAAGAGGGGCTTGTGCTGCGCGCGGGGAGTCTCTATAATTCGCGCCTCTAAAGGCTCGTAGCTCAGTTGGTTAGAGCACCACCTTGACATGGTGGGGGTCGTTGGTTCGAATCCAATCGAGCCTACCAACGCATAGGTGACGTAGGCGGAAGCTGCTCAGCTTCCGCCTACTGTCATGTTCTCGCATCGCATCGGCGCACGTCTTCATCGCGCAGCCGTCTTTTCTCTGAGTTCCCACGCTTACAGGCGGCACTCGCCGTCGAAATACGCTTTGCGCCAGCGTGTGATCGTCACGCGCTCGGACAAGTCGACCAGCGAGAACGGATCGGCGGCAATGAAGTGCTCGGCTTCTTCACGCGTTTCCAGATCGAGCCGGATGTTTGTTCAACTCCAGGCAAGAATCGTCGCCGTGTACACGATGCCGATCCAGAGCATCATGATGACCGGGCAGGGCTCGCCTGCGGGCAATCTGTTGGCGACGGTGGTGCATTCTGGCGAAGTCGTTTCCGGTCCAAGTGCGCTACACCGGAATTTCGCTTTCCTATCAGATTTGCGGCATGGTGTTCGCCGGCACCACGCCGATTCTTGGGCGGTACCTGCTTGGCGCGACCGGCACCATTCTGTCCGTTGTCGCGCTTGGGATCGTGCACGTGCCGATCACGTTGTTCTGCGCGCTGGGACTGGTGACGCGCATGCGGCAGGAAGGCGTACGCGACGAGGCACGGGCCGCGGCATTGGCGCAGAGCTGAGCGGAGCCGCAGGCTGCTTCGTCAGGCAGGTTGGGAGAGTTGAGAAAGTCCGCCGTCGCCGGCAAAGGCGCGGCGGACTTTTTGCATTGTGCGGGACCCGGCGATTGAGGGGTGCGTTGAGCCGCGGATGAAAACCCCCGAGGCCCGGATTTGCTCGGCCGTCATCAGACGCAACGGTCTTCGACGCCAATAGCCATTTACGTAATATGACATCGCATAACTAAAATGATCGCCTTGTCCGTTTAATCGAATATTTGGCGGGTTTTATCGCTGAGTGTTCGGGTAAATGCCTAGTTGAAATCCATCCTGGCATCTGTGATAGTACGTTATCGTACAACATCGCACATTCATTGTGCTACCGATTGCCAGTTCGAGCGCGCACCCCTCCCTTCACACAGACCCGCTTGCTGAGTGTCGCCCCTCGCGCCACAGCTCATTCGTCTGAAACGCTGTAAAGGAACCTTATGAAGAAGATTGCCCTGAGTGGGGCCGGTGGCCAGCTCGGCTCCGTAGTGAGGACTGCGCTCATCGCGCGCGGCATCCCCTTGCGGTCGGCTGCGGGCTCGCGGCCCCTGGCCCCTCTGGTCGAAGGCGAGGACCTGATGCACGGCGACCTCCGCGAGCCTGCGGTCGTCGATCATCTGCTGGACGGCGTGGACGTGCTGATCCACTTTGCGGGCACGAGCGTCGAACGTCCGCTGCCGGAGATCATCGAGAACAACCTGCGCGCGCTGGTCGAGGTTTACGAAGGTGCGCGGCGGAATGGTGTGCGGCGTGTCGTGTTCGCCAGCTCAAATCACGCGATCGGCATGTACCCGGTCACCGAACACCTCAGCCTCGACTGTGAGCTGCGTCCGGATGGTTTTTACGGCCTGAGCAAAGTGTGGGGCGAAGCCCTCGCAAGAATGTATTGGGACAAGCACGGCATCGAAAGCATCTGCGTGCGCATCGGCAGTTGTCTCGAGCGGCCGACCGAGCCCCGGCATCTGAGCACCTGGTTCGGGCATAGCGACCTGCTGCATTTCCTCGATCGCTGTATCGAGGCCGAGGACGTGGGGTTCATGACCGTCTGGGGTGTCTCGGCCAACCAGCGCAGCTGGTGGGATAACAGCGGCGCCGAACGTCTGGGTTATCAGCCGAAACAGGACGCCGAGGTCTACGCCGCGGAAGTGCTGGTCAAACCGAACCCGCTCGATGCTTTGGGCCAACACTACCAGGGCGGCAGCTTCGTCGGCCTGGACTACTCGCGCGACGGCGGTGAGGCCGACAGTTCGGCCGCCCCTGTTGCCCGGCCCAACTGATTGACGACAGAGGCGACGAGGAGACAACGCAATGAAAGTCAAAGGCATTCGCTGGTGGATGGTCAGCCTGGTCGCGGCCGGGCTAATCATTAATTATCTCGCGCGGAACACGCTGTCAGTGGCGGCGCCGACGCTGATGAAGGACCTCCATATCAGCACCGAGCAGTACTCGCATGTCGTGGTTGCGTGGCAGTTGTGCTATGCGTTCATGCAGCCGGTTGCGGGCTATTTGCTCGACACGGTCGGCACCAAGATCGGCTTTGCGGCCTTTGCGCTGGCCTGGTCGGTGGCCTGTGCCGCGGCAGCATGGTCCACGGGTTGGCGCAGCCTTGCGTTCTTCCGTGGGTTGCTCGGCATTGCCGAGGCGGCCGGCATCCCGGCCGGCGTCAAGGCGACAAGCGAGTGGTTCCCGGCCAAGGAACGTTCGGTCGCGATCGGCTGGTTCAACATCGGCTCGTCGATCGGCGCACTGCTCGCGCCGCCGCTGGTCGTCTGGGCCTTGTTGCACGGGCAATGGCAATTGGCGTTCATGATCGTCGGTGTGGCGGGCATCGTCTGGAGCGCGCTGTGGATGCTGCTGTACAAGCACCCGCGCAACCAGAAGCTGCTGAGCGAGACGGAGCGGGATTACATTCTGAGCGGGCAGGAGGCAAAGCACAGCGATGCCGGCAGCGCCAGGCGCCGCTGGACTGAAATGCTCGGCAGCCGCAACTTCTGGGCGATCGGTATCCCGCGGATTCTTTCCGAACCTGCCTGGCAAACCTTCAACGCCTGGATTCCGCTGTACATGATGACCGAGCGTCACATGAACCTGAAGCAAGTCGCACTGTACGCCTGGATGCCCTTCCTGGCTGCGGACATCGGCTGCGTGCTCGGCGGCTACCTCAGTCCGTTATTCCACAAGTACGCAAAAGTGTCGTTGTTCACGTCGCGAAAGATGGTTTTCGTATTCGGCGCTTTGTGCATGATCGGACCGGCATGCGTCGGACTGGTCGCCAGTCCTTACGCGGCCGTTGCGCTGCTGTGCGTCGGCGGTTTCGCTCACCAGACTTTGTCGGGCGCGCTGTACGCCATCACCTCCGACATGTTCGGTAAGAACGAAGTCGCGACCGCCACGGGTATGGGCGGCATGGCGGGCTATCTCGGGGCCGCAGCGTTCACGGCACTGTTTGGTGTGCTGGTGACGCAGGTCGGTTACAGCCCGCTATTTGTCGTGCTGGCGGTATTCGACATCGCCGCCGCCGTCGTGGTGTGTCTGCTGGCTAGAAGCGGCGACCGTACGCCCGAACTGCGCTGGGCCGTAGCGAACCCCGCGGTCAAATAAACAATCGCGAGGCTCGAGAGGAAACGGCGTAGTTCAGTGTGTTGAATTGGCGGCGCCCACGGGCGCCGCTTTGCGTTTATGGTCCGTCCGATGCGTGTGGTGCGTTGAGTATCCGGGCTATCTCGTCCGCGCAGGGGCGAAGACTCATCCGCGCCCCTTTCTGCTTCCCGATTAGCGCTGATCGACGACTGTCGTGTTGTAAGTCGTCGAGCCGATCATCACGTTGTTCAACGTGATGCCGTTGACGTTGTACGCATAGATCGGTCCGGGCGTCGTTGCGGTCGCCGGACCGGCGGAAACCGCCGTCCCCAGGTTGCAGTTCGAGATCGTGACGTTACTGATAGGCGGTACGGCCGGCGCCGGGCTCGGGCCGTTGTAGTCGAACGCGACCGGCCCCTGCGCCACGATCGCCTGAAAACAGGAGCCCGTGACGCCATTGAGCGTGACGTTGCCCGCCTGCACGTTCGAGATGTTGACGTTCTGGATCATGGCCGGGCGGGTGCGGATCGCGTCGTTGGCCGGCTGATAGTCGCAGTCGAACGTGATCAGGCCGCCTTGTGCCGCCGACGGATTGCCCGCCGTCGCCGTGACGACGCCCAGCGGCACCGTGCCGTTGATCGGACTACCGGCCAACAGCGCACTGCCGTATCCGCTGCCTTTCAGACTCACGCCGTTGGGCAGTGTGACCGTATCGACGTAGAAGTTCTTCACGAAGCCGCCGCGATTCATATTCGTCTTGATACGAATCGCGATGTTCAGCGGATTGGTGGCCCAGTTCTGGTTGAGCATCTCCAGATTGCGCGCGTAGATGTTCTGCACACCGCCGCCCATCTCGCTGCCGAGCGTGATGCCGCCATGGCCACTGTTCATCGTGCAGTTCTGGATGACGTGATTCTGCGCGGGGCCATACTGCGTATCGAGATCCTTGCCGGACTTGATCGCGATGCAATCGTCGCCGGTGTTGAACGTGACGCTGTCGCAGAGCACGTTGTTGCAGGCATCCGGATCGAAGCCATCGTTATTCGGGCCGATGCTGTCCGCCGTCACTCCGCGAATCACGACGTTCTTGCAATCGGTCGGATGATGCTGCCAGAACGGCGTGTTGTTGGTCCGATAGTTCTCCATCAACACGTTGGTGCAGCCGATGAACTCGACCATGCACGGACGCAGATAATGCCCGATGCCGAAAATGCGCTGCACGATCGGCACGCCCGCTTCGGAAAGCGCCGGCAGGTAGTTCTGGTCCAATTGCCAGGGTGTCGTGGAGCTCGTGAGCAGCGCGTAGAGCGCATCGGAAATGCCGGGCGCGGCGGTTCTCAGATCGACGTTCTTCGGATTGCCGTAGGCTTGTGACGGCGTGGATGAATTCACGCAGCCATAGGCGCCGTTCGAACCCTTGTAGGTCCACCAGCAGGTGCTGGTGTTGCCGCTTCCGGCGAACGGCGTCATGGCCTGGCCATTCAGAATCGAGGTGGAATCCTCGCCTGTCAGCGCGATGTTGGTCTGATTGCGCGCGTAGACCGGCGCGCCGTAGTTGAGGCAATCGTTCGCCTGCCAGCGGCTGTAGAAGAGGTTGCCGTTCGCGCCGCAGTTGACGGGGCCGTCCTTCGCATAGTCGGCCGGGTTGGGGCTGAAATAGATCGTGCAGTTCGCGCTGAGGTGGAAGTTCACATTGCTGAGCAGCACGATTGGTCCGGCGCAGTACCACGTGCCGGCCGGCACGACCACGCGGCCGCCCCCGGCCGCATTGCACGCCTGGATCGCGGCGAGAAACGCGGGGCGCGAGTCGAAGGCATTTGCTGCGTTGGTTTGCGTCGAGCCGGGGCTCGTCAGCGATGAGGCGCCCGTATACGGATTGGTCGTGGCGACCACCGCACAAGTCTGCGCGCCGTACTGGGTGACCACATAATCGCGGGCCGGAAACATCGACTGGGTAATGCCCTGCAGCGACGCGATGATCTGCGTCGCTGCGCCCGAGGTACCCCAGATCGGATCCTGCACGACCGGTGGCGTGGATGGGGAGTCGACCGAGGAGCCGCAGGCGGACAGTCCGCCCAGCAGAGTCGCACCCGCGGATGTGCCTGCGAGCACGATAAACGCTCTGCGCGCAGGTGAATTCGGTTCGCGCTGGTTGCTGATTCTCGACGTCGCCTGCCTGCTGTTCTTTTTGTCTTGTGTTGCCACGGATGTCTCCTTGCCTTCTGCGGGCTCTATCTGTAATCGCTGGTGCTGCATGTGCTGCGGTTTGTCGATTCTGCGTTTATGTGTACGGGTATCGAAAGTCCAGGTAAGTCATCCTTAATGTTTTGAGTAAATCATTGATCAATGGATGTGGAGGGTTGTTGCCGAGCGTGCGCGCATGCGCCGTTCCGCTTTCTCTAATTGCTCAGAGCCAGCGGAGCGGCGTTGCGGGTGGGGTTGGCCCCGGTCGGGGCGACTGATTTACGCGCTCGGCTGGCCGATTTCGTGATTGGCGAGTATTTCGAGCGCGCGCACCATCGCGGAGTGATCCCACGCTTTGCCGCCATGCGCCACACAGGCGTTGAAGAGTGCCTGGCAGGTGGCCGTATTCGGCAAGGAAACGCCGAGTGATTGCGCGGTCGAGAGCGCGAGATTCAGGTCCTTCTGGTGGAGCTCAATGCGAAAGCCCGGGTCGAAGGTACGTTTAGTCATCCGGTCGCCGTGCACTTCGAGGATGCGGGAGGACGCGAATCCGCCCATCAGCGCTTCGCGCACGCGCGCCGGATCGACGCCGGCTTTGGACGCGAGCAGCAGTGCTTCTCCGACTGCCTCGATCGTCGCCGCGACGATCACCTGATTGGCCACCTTGCACACCTGTCCGGCGCCGACCTCCCCGATCAGCGTGACGTTCTTGCCCATCATGTCGAAGAGCGGCTTGACGCTACCGAAGGTCGCGGTAGCGCCACCCACCATGATGGTCAGCGAGCCGGCCTTTGCGCCGACCTCGCCGCCGGAAACCGGCGCATCCAGGTAATCGGCGCCGCGCTCGCGCACGTGTGCCGCGAACTCGCGTGTGGCCATCGGCGAAATCGAACTCATATCGACGACGGTTTGTCCCGCGCGCAATGCATCGGCGAGACCGTTTTCGCCGAACAGCACGCGCTCGACATCCGGCGTGTCCGGCACCATGATGAAAATCACGTCCGCATGCGCGGCAACGGCGGCCGGGCTGTCGCAAGCGACCGCGCCGGCCTGCTTGAGATCGTCCGGCACGCCGCTGCGTGTGAATGCGGCGAGGGCGACGCCGTTCTTGAGAAGGTTGGCCGCCATGGGCTTACCCATGATGCCGAGTCCGATAAAGCCTGCTTTTTGCATGGAATGCTCCGAAGATGTCATCGCGGCGGCTTTGCTGCTGGTCCGCTCATTTCTGCATGAAGTGTTTTTGCACCGACTGCGCGGCGGATTTGAGCAGCCCCATATCCGCGCAAACCGCGACGACGCGGCAACCCATCGAAATATAGCGCTCGGCGTCGGCCTGGACGGGAGCGAGAATGCCGCTCGGCTTGCCGGCCGCCTGCGCGCGTTCGAAGACGCGCGCGATCGCCTGCTGCACGTCAGGGTGGCTCGGGTTGCCGATGTGGCCGTAGGCGGCAGCGAGATCGGACGGTCCGACGAACACGGCATCGACTCCGTCGACGGCGAGAATCTCGTCGATCGAGTCGACGGCTTTGCGGCTTTCGATCTGGACGATCACGCAGACGTTGTCGTTGGCGATGTCGAAGTAGTCGGGCACGGTCGCATAGCGATTGCTGCGTTGGCTCGTGGAGACGCCGCGGATGCCCTGCGGCGGGTAGCGAGTCGCGGCGACAGCGCGGGCCGCGTCCTCGGCGCTATCGACGAACGGCACGAGAAAGTTCGAAAAACCGCTATCGAGGAGCCGCTTGATGAACACGCTGTCATTCGCCGGCGGCCTGACGACCGGCGCGCTCGGGCTGTCCTTGAGCGCCATCAACTGCGGGATCAGCGTGAGAACGTCGTTCGGCGCGTGTTCGGCGTCCAGCAACATCCAGTCGAAGCCGACGATGCCGAGCAATTCCGTGACAATCGGGCTGGCGAGCGAGACCCAGCAGCCGATCACGGTTTCGCCGCCGCGGACCGCGCGGCGGAAACTATTGGGTAAAGTCCGGTACGGCGTGGCGGCTGACATAGGCTGTCTCCTCAAACTGCAATGAATCGGGCGCGCTCCAACGGGTATTTAACCAAGCGTTATAAGTCGTCGTACGTCTTGGTAAAGGTTAGCTCGGCATGATTCTTCGCGACAGGCACGTAAACCCGCATTTTGGCTCGGATGGGTGTGCGACGGTTGCGCATGAAGTCGCCTATGTTATAGGATGACATATATCTTAGATGGTCACCCAAGGAAAGCGAAATGTCTATTACCGGCGAAATGCTGATTGGTCGCAAAGCGGTGCGCGGCGCGGAAAAACCATTGCTTGCGTTCAATCCTGCCACGGGATCCGACATCGCCGAGCCGGTCTTCGGTAGCGGCACGGTCGCCAATGTCGAACTCGCCTGCGAGCTCGCCCAGAAGGCATTCGACTCGTACCGCGCGTTGCCGCTGACGGTGCGTGCCGAGTTCCTCGAGCGTATCGCGGACGGCATCACGGCGCTGGGCGACGTGCTGATCCAGCGCGCGCACGAAGAGACCGGCTTGCCGAAGGCGCGTCTCGAAGGCGAGCGCGGCCGCACGACGGGCCAGCTCAAACTGTTTGCGCAAGTGGTGCGCGCGGGGCAATGGCTCGCCGCGACGCTCGATTCGCCGTTGCCGGAGCGCAAGCCGCTGCCGCGCTCCGACTTGCGCATGCAAAAGATTCCGCTGGGCCCGGTCGCGGTGTTCGGCGCCAGTAACTTCCCGCTCGCGTTTTCGGTGGCGGGTGGCGATACGGCTGCGGCGCTCGCGGCAGGTTGTCCGGTGGTGGTGAAGGCGCATCGGGCCCACCTCGGTACGTCGGAGATGGTCGGTCGCGTGATTCAGCGCGTCGCGCAGGACATGGACTTGCCCGAAGGCGTGTTCTCGCTGATCGTCGGCGCTGGCAATTCGGTCGGCGAAGCGCTGGTCGCGCATCCGGCGATCAAGGCGGTCGGCTTCACGGGTTCGCGCGCGGGCGGCACGTCGCTGATGCGCGTCGCGGCTGCTCGCGCCGAGCCGATTCCGGTTTACGCCGAGATGAGCAGTATCAATCCGGTGTTTCTGATGCCGAACGCGCTGGCGCAGCGTGGCGACAGCATCGCGCGTGGCTTCGTCGATTCGCTGGCGCTGGGCGCAGGGCAATTCTGTACCAACCCGGGGCTCGCCATTGCCGTCGACAGCGATGCACTCAAAGTCTTTGTGGCAACGGCGTCCGGCGCGCTGACCGCCAAGCCGGCTCAAACCATGCTCACCGCCGGCATTCACGCGGCGTATGAGGAGGGCGAGAACAGGCTGGAAGCGATCGAGGGCGTCGAAGCGGTGGCGCGCGGCGTCGACGCGACGGGTCCGACCCAGGCGCGCGCGGCGTTGTTCGTGACCGACGCGCAAACGTTCCTCGCGACGCCAGCACTCGAAGACGAGGTTTTCGGGCCGGTGTCGACCATCGTGCGTTGCAAGAACGAGCGGGAAATGCTTGCGGTGGCCGAACACTTTGCCGGTCAACTGACGGCCACGGTGCAGATGGACGGCAGCGATCTGCCGGCGGCGAGGAAGCTGGTGCCGATCCTCGAGCGCAAGGCCGGACGGATCCTGGTCAACGGTTTCCCGACGGGCGTCGAGGTTTCGCACGCGATGGTGCATGGCGGCCCGTTCCCGGCAACGTCGGATAGCCGCGCGACGTCGGTCGGTACGACGTCGATCGAGCGCTTCCTGCGTCCGGTGTGCTATCAGGATTTCCCAGCCGATCTGCTGCCCGGGTCGCTGGCCGACGCCAACCCGCTGGACTTGTGGCGCCGTCGCGATGGCGAAATCACGCGTAGCTGAGTGACAACTGAATCGCCGCTCGGCCATCGCAGAGCGGCGACTGGGATAAAAAATGGCCGGGATTTCCCGGCCATTTTTCCTGGGTGCCTGCGGTGCGGATCAGCTGTTCGCCTCAGCGGTTTCGTTGGCGCGCCGCAGCCGCTCGCGGCTATTGGACAGGTGCATGCGCATCGCCGCGCGCGCACCCTCCGCGTCATGCCGCGTGATCGCTTCGAGAATGCTTTCGTGCTCGAGGTTGACGAGCGACAGGTAGGCGTCCGGTTCCGCGCGCGCGATACCCGCCGAGTCGAGGCGGTTGCGCGGAATCAGCGCGCTACCCATCTGCGTGAGGATGTCGACGAAATAGCGGTTGCCGGTTGCACGGGCCACGGAGATGTGAAACTGCAAGTCGGCATCGACGCTATCCAGCCCATTGTGGCGGGTTGCTTCGATTGCATCGAGCGCCGCGCGCATGCGCGCGAGGTCGTCCGGTTTAGCGCGTTGCGCCGCCAGACCCGCACATTCCGTTTCGAGGCTGATGCGCAGTTCCAGGATCGACAACACGTCGCGCAGGGTGGTGGCAGGCACCATGTCGATGCCCAGCTTTTCGCGCGGCGGCTCCAGCACGAAGCTGCCGATGCCGTGACGCGTTTCGATGATCTTGCCGGCCTGCAAGCGTGAAATGGCTTCGCGGATGACAGTGCGGCTCACGCTCAGCGTGACCATCAACTGCGATTCGGTCGGCAGTTTGTCGCCGGGCTTCAAGGCGTTGGACGCGATCTGGTCGGTGACGTAGCTGACGACGAACTCGGCCAGATTGCGAGCGCGTCGTGGCGGTGCTGTGGAAGCCAGTGGTGTAGCCATCGAAAACGCCCCTCGAATCAGATAGTTGCAGATACTTCCTGCGTCCTATTATACCGTCGTCTGACGACTGATTATATAAACGCCGGATCATTTTGAGCGCACGCGGCCGCGATGCGGCGTCGCGGGTGGCAATGCGCGCCGGACGGGGCGTCTGCGGTTCATTCCGCAGCCGCCCCCAGGAAGTACGATAACTGTCCGACGATTATGAGCGGCGCAGTTCGACCCGCTTGATGTCTTTCACGATGACGAGATAGCTGAACACGGTGAGCAATGCATTCAGGCCCACGAACACGAGCGCGCCGTTGAACGAGCCGGTCTTCGCGACGAGATAGCCAATTACGATCGGCGTCACGATGCCTGCCACATTGCCGAACATGTTGAAGATGGCGCCTGAAAGGCCGAGCGCTTCCTTCGGCGACGTATCCGCCACGACAGCCCAGCCGAGCGCGCCGATGCCTTTGCCGAAGAAGGCGAGCGACATCAGCGCGACGACGATCCAGTCGGTCGAAACATAGTTGCAGCCGATGATGCTCACCGACAGCAGCATGCCGCCGACAATCGGCACCTTGCGCGCCAGCGTGAGCGAATGACCGCGGCGGATCAGCGCGTCGGACAGCGTGCCGCCGAGCACGCCGCCGGAGAATCCGCAGACCGCAGGCAGCGAAGCCACCAGACCGGCTTGCAGAATCGTCATGCCGCGCGCCTGCACGAGGTAGATCGGAAACCAGGTCAGGAAGAAGTAGGTCAGCACGTTGATGCAGTACTGGGCGAGGTAGACGCCGAGCAGCATGCGGTTGGTCAGCAACTGGCGCACCAGAGACCAGCCGCCCGCGTTCGTGATGTTCCCGGGCCGCGCTTTCTTGTGCTCGTTCACGACACCGCCGCCCTGTTCGATGTAGTCGAGCTCGGCGCGCGACACGCCGGGATGGTCGGCGGGATTCTTCATCACCTTCAGCCAGGTGAAGGCAAGTAGCAGCCCGGTCGCGCCCATCACCAGATAGACCATGTGCCAGCCGAACGCATGAGTCAGCCAGGCCATCAGCGGCGTAAACACGACTGCCGCGAAGTATTGCGCCGAATTGAAAATGGCCGATGCGGTGCCGCGTTCATTGGTGGGAAACCAACTGGCGACCACCTTGGCATTGGCCGGAAACGCCGGCGATTCGGCGGCGCCCATGGCGAAACGCAGCACGAACAGTGCGGTGACCGCGGCAGCCGTGCTGCCCAGCAAACCAATCGAGCTTTGCAACAGCGTGAAGAGTGACCAGAGGAAAATGCTCGCTGCGTAGACGCGTCGTGCGCCGAATCGGTCGAGGAGCCAGCCGGCCGGCAATTGCGACAGCACATAGGCCCAGCTGAACGCGGAGAAGATGTAGCCCATCCTGATCGCGTCGAAGCCGAACTCGGCGCGCATCGCCGAGCCGGTCACCGAGAGGGTGGCGCGGTCTGCGTAATTGAACGTCGTGATCAGGAAGATCAGCAGCAGAATCGCGTAGCGGACTTTGGTGCGCTTCGCGGCTAGAGTGGGGCTCGCCGTGCGGCTCACTTCCATGGTCATCTCCTGAATCTTATGCAAGGGAGTCGTCTCCCCGGCTTTGTCGTGCAATCAGCCGCGGCAGTGTTCGGCGGGCAAGTGGCGTTGTGCGGAAGTGCCGCCCGGCAGTCTGACGCTAGCCGTAAAAAACGCGCCCGGCGACGTTGCCATCCCGGGCGCTTCTGGCGGTGCCATGCCCGTGGAACGGGTTCATACGACCGTCGGGCGCTTACAGCGTTACTGCGGGCCGAGCGTTTTGATGAGCGCGTCGAGCTTGCTCATTTCTTCTTCGCTCAGATCGGTCAGCGGCGCGCGCACCGGGCCGGCGCTGTGGCCGACGAGCTTCGCGCCGGCTTTTACGATGCTGACCGCGTAGCCCGCGCGGCGATTGCGGATTGCCAGGTAAGGCAGGAAGAATTCGTCGATCAGCTTGCCGACGGTCGCGTGGTCGTCCGCAGCGATCGCGCGGTAGAAGTCCATCGCGGTCTTCGGAATGAAATTGAACACCGCCGACGAATACACCGGCACGCCTAGAGCCTTATAAGCTGCTGCGTAGACTTCCGCGGTCGGCAGGCCGCCGAGGTACGAGAAGCGGTCGCCGAGGCGGCGGCGGATCGACACCATGTTTTCGATCTCGCCCACACCGTCCTTGAAGCCGATCAGGTTCGGGCAGCGCTCGGCCAGACCTTCGAGCATATCGGCGTTAAGCTTGGAATTCGCACGGTTGTAGATGATCACGCCCATGTTCGGCACGGACTTGCAGACTTCTTCGGCGTGCGCGGCGATGCCTTCCTGGCAGGCTTCCGTCAGGTAGTGCGGCATCAGCAGAATGCCGTTCGCGCCGTGGCGCTCGGCTTCCTGTGCGTAGGCGATCGCCACGCGCGTCGGGCCGCCCGCGCCGGCGAGGATCGGCACCTTGCCCTTGCAGACTTTCGCCGCGGTACGCACGACGTTCGAGTAATCGTTATGCGTGAGCGAGAAGAATTCGCCCGTGCCGCCGGCGACGAACAGTGCCGAAGCACCGTAAGGGGCGAGCCACTCGAGGCGCTCGGCGTAGGTGTCGGCGCGAAACTCGCCTTGTTCGTCGAAATCGGTAACTGGGAAGGACAGGAGGCCTTCCGAAACGATCTGCTTGAGTTCCTGCGGTGTCGTCATGATGAGTATCCGGGCGTCAAATTGTTAGAAATGAAGATTTCTTATACGTCATCGTACAACAACAAATCGGCTAACTCAACGGGTTTTCACGGCATAATGCCTGTCATAGGGTAAATACGGAACGTCTGCACATTCTTCCATGTTATAGGATGACGTATGAATAGCTGGCGCAGCAGTCGTGCACACGCCATAAGGATCGATGCAATGGAAAATTCCCCGCTCTACATTCGCGTTCACCCCAATGACAATGTCGCGATCGTCGTCAACGACGGCGGGCTGGGTGAGGGCGCCGTGTTTCCCGATGGTCTCGTGCTGCGCGAGCGTGTGCCGCAAGGCCACAAAGTCGCGCTGGCCGACCTGGCGGAAGGCGACGAAGTCATTCGCTATAACGTAGTGATCGGCTATGCACTCAAGGCGTTGCCCAAGGGCAGCTGGATCAACGAACACGTGATCTGCATGCCGAGTCCGCCGGGACTCGAAGATCTGCCGATCGCCACCATCAAGGCGCCGGAGATGCCGCCGCTCGAAGGTTTCACGTTCGAGGGCTATCGCAACGCGGACGGCTCGGTCGGCTCGCGCAACATACTGGCGATCACGACCACGGTGCAATGCGTGGCAGACGTGGTTCAGCATGCGGTCACGCGGATCAAGGCCGAGCTGTTGCCGAACTACCCGAACGTCGACGACGTGGTGAGCCTTGGGCACACCTACGGCTGCGGCGTCGCGATCGACGCGCCGGACGCGATGGTGCCGATCCGCACGGTGCGCAATATCAGTCTGAATCCGAACTTCGGCGGCGAAGTCATGATGGTCAGTCTGGGTTGCGAGAAGCTGCAGCCTGAGCGCCTGATGCCGCCGGGCACGATTCCTATTGCCGCGGCTGCGAAGGTCGCCGAAGTCGCCGGCATTGGCGATGTCGAGGCGGACCTGAATGGCGACGTCGTCGTGCTTCAGGATGAGGCGCACGTCGGCTTCCAGTCGATGATCGAATCGATCATGAGGATGGCCGACGGTCATCTGAAGCGGCTGAACAATCGCCGGCGCGAAACCTGCCCGGCCTCCGATCTCGTGATCGGTGTGCAGTGCGGCGGCAGCGATGCATTCTCCGGCCTGACCGCGAATCCCGCGGTGGGTTTTGCGACCGACTTGCTCGTGCGGGCCGGCGCAACGGTCATGTTCTCCGAAGTCACCGAAGTGCGCGACGGCGTCGATCAACTGACAGCGCGGGCCGCCAATGCGGACGTCGCGGCGGCGATCATCCGCGAAATGCAGTGGTACGACGATTATCTGAAGCGCGGCGGCGCGGACCGCAGTGCCAACACCACGCCGGGCAACAAGAAGGGCGGCCTGTCGAACATCGTCGAAAAGGCGATGGGCTCGATCATTAAATCGGGTAACTCCGCGATCTCGGGCGTGCTGTCGCCGGGCGAGAAGGTCCGGCAGAAAGGCCTGATTTACGCGGCCACGCCGGCGAGCGATTTCATCTGCGGTACGCTTCAGGTCGCCGCGGGTATCAACCTGCATGTGTTCACGACCGGTCGCGGCACGCCGTACAGCCTCGCTGAAGTGCCCGTGATCAAGGTCGCGACGCGCACGGATCTCGCGCGCCGCTGGCACGACCTGATGGACATCAACGCCGGCACGATCGCCACGGGCACTGCGACCATAGAAGACGTGGGCTGGGAGCTGTTCCGCCTGATGCTCGACGTGGCCAGTGGGCGCAAGCAGACCTGCGCGGAAAAACTCAAGCTGCACAATGCATTGACGCTGTTCAATCCGGCGCCGGTGACCTGATTGATGTAATCACAAAACAGATAGAGACATGACCGACTCAACGATTGAACGCCCTTTAACACGTCAACCTTTCCGACGCCTGCTGCTCACCGGTGCCGCCGGCAACCTGGGCCGTCAACTGCGCGGCGCGCTTGCCGCCTGGGCCGATATTGTGCGCGTGACCGATATCGTGCCGCTCGGCGAACTGGCGGCGCATGAGGAAGCATCGATCGTCGATCTCGCGGATGAGGCCGCTGTTCACGCGTTGCTCGAGGGCGTGGACGCGGTCGTGCATCTGGGCGGCATCTCGGTCGAGGCGCCGTTCGAAGATCTGCTCGAAGCGAATATTCGTGGCCTGTACAACCTCTACTCGGCGGCGCAGAAGCAGGGCG
The DNA here is from genome assembly GCF_059422005.1 of Paraburkholderia sp. GW821-FHT02A12. Classification (NCBI taxonomy): domain Bacteria; kingdom Pseudomonadati; phylum Pseudomonadota; class Betaproteobacteria; order Burkholderiales; family Burkholderiaceae; genus Paraburkholderia; species Paraburkholderia sp. GW821-FHT02A12. The sequence continues at coordinate 417,951 of NZ_JBWKWA010000002.1, forward strand.
TGAAGCGCATCGTGTACGCCAGCTCGAATCACGCGGTGGGTTTTCATCCGGTGACGTCGGTGGTGGATATCGACGCGCCGCTGCGTCCGGACAGCCTGTACGGCGTGACGAAGTGCTTCGGCGAATCGCTGTCGCGCTATTACTTCGATCGCTTTGGTCTCGAGACGGTGTGCCTGCGGATCGGCTCGTCGTTCGAGCAGCCTAAGAATCCGCGCATGCTCGTGACGTATCTGAGCTATCGCGACTTCATCGAACTGGTGCGTTGCTCGCTGTTTACCAATCGCGTGGGCCACGCGATCGTCTACGGTGTATCGGATAACCGCACCAAATGGGTGGACAACACCAAAGCGGCGTTCCTCGGCTTTCGTCCGCAGGACAGTTCGATCGAGTTCGAGCACCTCTTTCCCGTCACGGCGCCCACCGCGAATCTCGACGACCCCACGCAGCACTTCCAGGGCGGCCCATTCGTGCTGGCCGGTCCAATGGAGCCGAAGCGGTGAGCGCCACGACCAACCCGCGGGTGGAGCGGATCGAGGCCGCCGGGCAGGCGCCCGCGCTGGTCGGCGAGAGTCCGGTGTGGCGTGCAGCGGAACAGGCGCTCTACTGGGTGGACATCCCGGCGCAGAAGATCGTGCGGCTGCGGCTCGATGCGGCCGAGCGGTCCGAGTGGGTCTTGCCGGAGAAGGTAGCCTGCCTGGCGTTCGATCGTCGTGGCACGGTGCTCGCCGGCTGCGAGACGGGACTTTTTGCCGTCACGCTGCCTGAAGGCGCTATCGGTGGCGAACCGGTGGCGGTGACCGGCAGAAAACTCGCCGCGCCGTTCTTCCCGTTTGCCGATATGCGTTTCAACGACGGCCGTTGCGACCGGCAAGGACGCTTCTGGTCCGGCACGATGGTGCAGGACATGGCGGCGGCCAACCCGGCTGGCGCGCTGTATCGCTTCGACGCGCAGGGCGCGTTGTCGGAGCCGATTGTCGACGCATTGATCACGCAGAACGGCCTTGCCTGGTCTCCCGATGGGACGACGATGTATCTGTCCGATTCACACCCGTTGCGTCGGCAGATCTGGGCCTTCGATTACGACATCGAAGCGGGCGAGCCGCTTAACCGGCGCGTGTTTGCTGATCTGAATCACCACGCCGGCCGCCCCGACGGCGCTGCGGTCGATGCCGACGGCTGCTACTGGATTTGCGCGAATGACGCGGGTCTGCTGCTGCGCTTCACACCGCAAGGCAAGCTGGACCGGCAGATTGCGGTGCCCGCCATGAAGCCGTCCATGTGTGCGTTCGGCGGCATGGATCTGGATACGTTGTTCGTCACGTCGATTCGTCCCGGGGCGGGCGCGAATGAACATGACGGTCATCTCTTCGCGGTGCGTCCTGGCGTGAGCGGTTTGCCCGAACCGGAATACGCGGGCGAACTATAAACGATTAGGGTCTTTGAAAGGCGCCGGGGTGCCATTCACGCTGGCGCTATTCGTTTAATGTGGTAAATTCATCGCTCGTCGTACAACATAGTGGCATAAAAACCACTTTCCTTTCCCACCCGCTGCCACGAAAAATATAAATCCGCGTCGCCTTGTTTTGGCCTCTGCGCCACGCCTGGCAATGGCATTGGTACCTGCTGCAATACGCAAGCTATTGCGCCAAACCGTGCGCGGTGCGGGTAAATACCGGCTGTACAACTCAAACCGTGTTTTATAGACTTCGTATGTTGTCGTACAACATACGAGTCCAAACAAATTCCTTTCTGCGAACCTTTGGACCGCTGGGCACATAGTGCGGTGTTCCTTGTGCGCGTGACCAGCTCGCGCTGGGTTCATGTCGATGCAGTCGAAATAGAGAAGTGGAGTTGTCTGACAGGAGTGCTGGGCATCTGTGCCGGGGACGTCGCACAGGCCGGCACGGCAAAGCGCTCGCTACCTGCAAGGGCGGCAAGCGTCGCGCCGGAGACGTATCAAAACATGTCGCATCCGCAATCGATTGGATGGTCTAATTTTCGAGGAATTTCAAGATGAAAAATAAATCTGCCTCTTCCCATGTTTCGATGATTATCGCGGCCTCAGTGCTGGCATTCAGCACCGGCGCGGCACAAGCGCGTGTGTTTCGCGTGGCGGATGTGCACGGCGACACTTATCCGACCAACATGGCCGTGAAATACATGGGCGAAGCGATCAACAAGGCAACCGGCGGCAAGGATTCGGTGAAGGTCTTCGGCAACAGCTCGCTGGGTTCCGAAAACGACACGATCGATCAGGTGCGCATTGGCGCGCTGGACATGGCCCGCTGCAACGGCGCCGCATTCAACGAGATCGTTCCCGAGTCGATGATTCCGTCGCTGCCCTTTCTGTTTCGCGACATCGATCATTTCCGCAAGGTGATGTACGGCCCGGAAGGACAGAAGATTCTCGACGCCTTCAAGGCGAAGGGGATGATCGCGCTGACGTTCTACGAGAGCGGTGCGCGTTCGATCTACACCAAAAAAGCCATCCACTCGCCCGCCGACATGAAGGGCCTCAAGGTGCGCGTTCAGCCTTCTGATCTGATGGTCGATGAGATCAAGGCGATGGGCGGCACGCCGACGCCGATGCCGTTCGCCGAAGTTTATACGGGGTTGAAGACGGGGCTGGTCGATGCCGCGGAAAACAACCTCCCGTCTTACGAAGAGACCAAGCACTTCGAAGTTGCACCCGTGTATTCCGAGACCCAGCATTCGATGACGCCGGAAGTGCTGGTGTTCTCCAAAAAGGTCTGGGATACGTTGACGCCTCAGGAGCAGGACGTCATCAGGAAGGCCGCGGCTGACTCTGTGCCTTACTACGTCAAGCTGTGGACTGCGCGCGAAAACGACGCGAGCAAGACCGTCACCAAGGGCGGTGCGACGATCCTCGCGTCGTCGCAGATCGATCGTGCCGCATTCGTCAAGGTCATGCAGCCGGTATGGGCCAAGTACGAAAAGACGCCGCAGATGAAGCAGCTCGTCGACGAAATCCAGGCGGTCAAATAAGGTTCGGAAGTCAGGAAGCGGTGAAGAGACCGGCAGAATGATCTGCCGGCAGTTCTCTGCGAAGTTTCCTGAATCGTGATGTCGAACAGGATTTCTGAAGACTAACGATAAGTCCGTCGTGTGCAAGGATGGGGGCAATGAGATTCATGAAACGTCCAAACGATTTTCTCTTTCGCGTGTTGGCTATCATCGCGTCTATCAGCCTGGCCGCGCTGAGCCTGCTTGTCATCTACAGCGTCGTGATGCGCTATGTCTTCAGCGATGCACCGGACTTCGTCGAACCCATTGCCTTGCTGCTGGTGATCGTGATCGCCATGTTTGGCGCCGCGCTCAAAGTTCGCGAGAGCGGCCATATCGGGCTCGACTCGCTTGTCAAGAAATTGCCGCCGAAAGGCCGGATTATCGCGGAGGCGTTCCAACATGTTTGCCTGATCGCATTGTCCGTGGCGATTTTCTTCGGCTGTTTGCAGATGGCGGAGACCACGATGGAAGACCGGATTCCGATCCTGGGCTTGCCCGAAGCCCTGCGCTACTTCATTCCGGTCGTGGCCAGCGCCTGCATTGCTCTATTCTCGTTCGAGCACCTGCTGGCGCTTTTTGCACAGAAACAAAAATAGAACATCATGGAACTTGCCATTCTCTCCGTTAGCTTCCTCGTTTTCCTCATTCTCGGGGTTCCGGTTTCTTTCGCGTTGGGACTGTCGTGCGTCCTGACCTATCTATATGAAGGCCTGCCGGCTGCCACGGCGATGCAGTCGATGATTTCGGGCATGAACGCGTTTTCGTTCCTCGCGGTCCCGTTCTTCATTTTCTCCGGCGAGTTGATGCTGCACGGCGGCATCGCCGACCGTATCCTGCGTTTCGCGCAAGCCACGGTGGGGCATTTCCGCGGTGGCCTCGGCATGGCCAACGTGGTCGCGTGCACGCTGTTCGGCGGCGTGTCCGGTTCGCCTACGGCGGATACGTCCGCGATGGGCGGCGTCGTCATTCCGCTGATGAAGCGGGAAGGCTATAGCGCGGCCTATGCGGTCAATGTCACCACGCACTCGTCGCTGGCCGGCGCGCTGATGCCGACGTCGACGAACATGATCATCTATGCGTTCGCCGCCCAGGGGATCACCGGAACCTTGAACGGACACCCGACGAGCGGCGTCTCGATCGGCGATCTGCTGTTCTCCGGCCTGCTGCCGGTGCTGTGGGTGATGGGTTTCGTGCTCATCGCCGCGTACTGGCAGGCGGTCAAGTTCGGCTATCCGCGCCGCGCTGACGGCTCGACCGAACTGCAACGGTTTCCGGGCTGGTTCGCGGTGGGCCGCACGTTCCTCGGCGCATTGCCCGGCCTGATGGTGATCGCGATCATTCTGGTCTGCGTGGCGAGAGGTATTGCGACCGCGACGGAGGCGGCAGCGATTGCCGTGGCTTACTCGCTGGTATTGACCTTCATCGTTTATCGCACGATGACGCTGAAAAAGCTTTTCGTGGCGCTCTCCAAGGCGGCTAAAACCACCGGCGTGGTGCTGCTGCTGATCGGTGTGTCGAATATGCTGCGCTACCAGATGGCGTATCTGGAGATTCCCGACGCCATCGAACATCTGCTCGATGGCGCGACGAGCATCCCCTGGCTGATGCTGTTGTACATCAACATCATTCAGATTTTCCTCGGCACGTTCGTCGACATGGCGGCGCACATCCTGATCACCACGCCGTTGTTCCTGCCGATGGCGATGCACAGCGGCGTGGGCCCCGTGCAGTTCGGCATCATGATTCTGCTGAACTGCGCATTAGGGCTCGTTCATCCGCCGATCGGCTCGGTGCAGTTCATTGGCTGTGCAATCGGCAATGTGTCGATTGGGGAAACTACCAAGGTGGCATGGCCTTATTACCTGGCTATCTTCAGCGCGATCAACATCGTGACCTATGTTCCGATGTTTTCGACGTGGTTGCCTAGCCTCATCAATGGGCATCCGGTGTTTTGACGAGCGGATCTGGGGTCGGCGATGTCAAGACAACGCCGGAAATGAAGAATAAGTTTTTTAAACAGGAGTAAAAATGAAAAAGGCATTGGCAACCTCCGCCCTTGGGCTGGTCGCCCTCGGCGCGCACGCTCAGAGCAGCGTGACGCTGTACGGGATCGTTGATGCGGGGATCGGCTATCAGAGCAGCCAGACGTCGCTCGGGTCGACCTCGGGCGGGCGCTCGGTCGTCAAGATGGTCAACGGTATCTGGGCTGGCAGCCGCTTCGGCTTGAAGGGCGGCGAGGATCTGGGCGGCGGCACGAAAGCGATTTTCCAGTTGGAAGAGGGCTTTAACAGCGCAACCGGTGCACAGTCCGTCTCCGGCCTCGCGTTCAACCGCCAGGCGTATGTCGGTGTGACCAATCCCACCTACGGTACGCTGACGGCTGGCCGCCAGTACACGTCGTACTACACGCTGCTGTCACCGTATAGCCCGACCACGTGGCTGACCGGCGCCTACGGCGCACACCCGGGCGATATCGACTCGCTCGATACGCTCTACCGCGTGAACAACTCGCTGGTGTACACGTCCCCGAGCCTGCACGGCCTGACCGTGAGCGGATCGTATGCGCTAGGCGGCGTGGCGGGCAGCACGAATGCCGGTTCGACGTGGAGCGCGGCGGCGCAATACCTGAACGGTCCGTTCGGCATCGCGGCAGGCTTCCAGCGCATCAATAACTCGACGTCTGGCGGCGGTGCGTGGGGCACCGACTCCACGACATCGAATGCGGGCCTCCAGACGGCAGTGTCGGGTATCAACAACGGTTACCAGACCGCACAGGCGCAGCAGCGCGTTGCGGTGACGGGTGGTTATGCATTCTCGTCGCAATGGGACATCTCGTTCTCGTATTCGAACGTGCAATACATCCCGGGCATCCACTCGGCGTTCCACAACGAGGCAATCTTCAACACCGCCGGCGCAGTGCTGCATTACAAGCCGCTGACGGTGCTGGATCTGGCGGCCGGTTATAGCTACACGCGAGCAACGCAGTCGAACGGCATCTCGAGTTCGGCTCGCTATCAGCAGTTCAATCTCTCGCAGTACTACAGCCTCTCCAAGCGGACCGGACTGTATGCGCTGGAGGCCTATCAACGTGCGGGTGGCCAGACCCTGGTCCCGAACAAGACCGGTACAGCCACGAGCATCATCAACGCAACGGCCGATATCGGCGATGGCCAGAACGGCGCGCCGTCTTCGTCACGCAGTCAGTTTGCTGCGGGTGTAGGCATCATTCACCGGTTCTGATCGCGTAGTGTGGTGGCGGCGCCTATCGGTCGGCGCCGCCACGTTGGCGATACGTTTCGGAAAGGCGTCGCTGACAGAGCGTCGATCTGCTTCGCGATCCCGGAGCAGCGTCGCTTTGCGAAAGCCGTGCAGCGCTTGCGGCTGCCTTATGCATTAAGGGCGGAACAGGTCGAAGCCGGCCAGCGCGACGACCCCGCTTACGGCGATCAGCGACACCGAGTGCTGCCCGAAGTAAAGAATGGCCGCGGCCGACCAGGTCGCGATAGTGAATGCTGCGATGTGCTTCATGACGTCAATGCGGTGAGCGGCGGCTCGAATGCGTTGTGCCGCGAAGTGGTGATTATAAAACGGGCAGGGACAGGCAAGTTTCAAAACCCCAGGCCGATCGCCAACAGTCCACTCACGATCCCGCAAGCCACCACCGCCAAAGCCACCACGGTCAACACCCGCTTGGGAAACGAGCGCCCGAGCATGGCCATCGACGGCACGCTGATCAGCGGCAGCGTCATGAGCAACGCGCCAGCCGGACCGGCCGCCATGCCGAAGGCAAGCATTGCCTGAATGATCGGCACTTCGCCCGCGGTCGGAATCACAAACAATGTCCCGGCGATAGCGAGCCCGATGATCCAGATCAGGCTGTTGTCGATATTGGATCCGACGTGCGGAAACAGCCACGTGCGCGCGGCGCCCAGAATCAGCACCAGTACGATGTATTCGGGAATCAGCCGGATCGTCATTCTTCCGAGGATTTTTACCCAGCGCGTGAAAGCGGTGCCCGGATCGTCGGCGGCAACGAGTTGCGCCATGGCTTCGCGCGATGCTTCGGCTTCCTTCGGCGTGACCATCCTGTTCACGAGGTGGCCGAGGCCGAACACCATCACGAGGCCCAGCGCCAGCCGCAAGCCCATCCATTGCCAGCCGAGCACGAAGCCCATGAAAATCAGCGTGGCCGGATTGAGCGCCGTATTGCCCAGCCAGAACGCGATCGCCGCGCCCGGCGCAGCCTGACGGGCGCGCAAGCCCGCTACGACCGGCGCCGCGCAACAGGTGCACATCATGCCGGGCAAGGACATCAGCCCGCCGTTGACCACGCTGCTGAAATCGGTCCGGCCGAGCGCGCGTGCAACCCACTGCGGCGGAATCAGCGCCTGCACGGCGGAGCCGAGCAGAAGCCCCAGCACCATCGCCTGCCAGATCGCCTTGCCGTAGGCTAGCGCGTAGTCGACGGCCGCCTGCCACGATGCCGCCGGCGCGCTCGAAGACGTTCCCATCAGGATCGACTTGCCGATGGAGTGCTGGCTCGCGGCGACGAAAGCGCGGTTGTAGTAAGGGAACCACTTCACATAAAAGAGGCCGATCACGGCGATCAGCAGGAACACGATCCAGCCGAGCGCGACACGGGGTTGCCGAAGCGTTGTTTGCATGGTGGTCTTCGCTATAGATTCGTATCAGATCGAGGCGAGCGTGTTGCTGTCCAGCCGGGCCAGGAGTGCCTTCGCCTGTTCGACGGCGTCGGCGTCATTGGGCCGGAAATGCATCGGCGTTGCGTGTGGAAGCTGCACGAAATGTTGATGGCTGCTGCGCGCATACGCCGGATCGTAGTGCCGTCCGATCAGTTCGCGAGCGAGTTCGGCGCGCCTGTTTTCATCGACGAGCAGTTGCCAGCTGGTCACTCGCTCACGGCTGTGCAGACCGACCAGTTTTTGCAACTGCGCTTTCAGCGCTTCGGGATTGTCGAACAGGTGCGCATAGTCGTGCAGCAGAAACGCCGTGCGATCTTCGCTGTGCGACAACACCTCGACGCATGCGCCCCGATGAAACGTTTCGAGGAGCGCGAGCGGCAACGTAATCGAACCAATCCGCCGGCTCTCCGCTTCGACGAACACCGGCCGCGCGGGATCGAAGGCGCGCAGCGCAGTCACGAGCAGCGTGTCGAAACGTTTTTGCGAAGGCTGCGCGACGCCAGCCCAGGCGCCGAGTAACGAGCCGCGATGCGACGCCAGCGCTTCGAGGTCCAGTGTCTGCGCGCCTGCCTGGCGCAATGCGTCGAGCAGGCGTGTCTTGCCGCTGCCGGTCGGACCCACCAGCGCGATATAGCGGAAGGTCTTCGGCAAGGAGGCGAGCGTGTCGAGCGTCGCCTGTCGGTAAGCTTTATAACCGCCGTCCAGCTGCCGCGCCTGCCAGCCGATCATATTGAAGACTGTCGTGACCGAACCGGAACGTTTGCCGCCGCGCCAGCAATAGATCAGCGGCCGCCAGTGACGCGGCCGGTCCGCGAAGGTCGTCTCCAGATGCTGCGCGATGTTGCGCGCCACCAGCGCCGCGCCCACCCGCGAGGCTTCGAAAGGCGACACCTGCTTGTACATGGTGCCGATCAGCACGCGCTCTTCGTTGCTCAGAACGGGGGCGTTGAGCGCGCCCGGAATATGGTCATCCGCAAATTCAAGCGGCGTGCGCACATCGATGATTTCATCGAAATCACCTGATTTATCGAGGCTGACGAGAAGGTTTTTCAAGGGAAATGCGGTCGAGACTGACTAGCTGGCGGACTGAAATTATCGCATGGAGCGTCATTGCCGGCCGGCGAGCCGCGAAGTAGCGTCGCCGGACCGGCATCGCGCAGCACCCATGACGGGCGCCCGCTCAGATCACTTCAACGCGGCCGGCTCCGTCGATCATCTCGCCGATGACACACGCCTCGTCGAATCCATCGGCACGGAAAATGGCGAGAACGTCGCCGACCGCTGCCGGCGCGCATGAGACCAGCAGGCCGCCGGAGGTTTGCGGGTCGGTGAGCAGGGTGCGGGCCGTCGGCGGCAAGGACGGCGTCAAGGCGATGTCGTTTCCGTACGCATCCCAGTTGCGTCCTGACGCGCCGGTGAAAATGCCGGCCTCCGCAAACATGGCCACTTCCGGCAGCCAGGGCAAATCCGCGTAGCGCACGCGCGCGGTCAGATTCGAGCCGCGGGCCAGCTCCAGCGTATGGCCCAGCAGGCCAAACCCGGTGATATCGGTGAGGGCATGGACGCCGTCCAGCGTTGTCAGTTCGGCGCCCGGCCGGTTGAGTTTGGTCGTGGCCGCGATCATGGCGGCGTAGCCGTTCGAATCGAGCCGGTTTTTCTTCAATGCCGCCGATAGAACGCCCACGCCTAGCGGCTTGCCGAGAATCAGCACGTCGCCGGGGCGAGCCCCCGCGTTGCGCTTGACGCGCTCGGGATGGACCACGCCAAGCGCAACCAGGCCATAGATAGGTTCCACGGAGTCGATCGAATGGCCGCCCGCGAGCGGAATGCCCGCTTCAGCGCACACGGATTCGCCGCCTTTCAGCACGGCCGCGATCACGTCATGCGGCAGAACGTTGATCGGCATGCCCACGATCGCCAGCGCCATGATCGGCTTGCCGCCCATGGCGTAAACGTCGGAAAGGGCGTTGGTTGCGGCGATGCGGCCGAAGTCGAAGGGATCATCGACGATCGGCATGAAAAAATCGGTCGTCGCGACGATCGCCTGCTCGCCGTTGAGCTTGTAGACAGCGGCGTCGTCGGCGGTATCGTTGCCGACCAGCAGGTCTGGAAAGAAAGGTAGCGGCGCGCTGCGCTTGAGCAGGTCGGCGAGCAGGCCGGGGGCGATCTTGCAGCCGCAGCCTCCGCCATGGGAGAGGCTGGTCAGGCGTGGCGAGTCGATCTTGTTGGCGGTGGTATCGGTCATTGGTGCGGATTTCGGGCGTGGTATGACCGCATTATGATGGTTGTTTCGGCGAGGCGCAGGGTGGCGGCCACGGACCGTTGTGGATGCAATCATCTGCGCGCCTCCTCACGGCTTCCGCTTGCGGAGCGTTCGGCCGGCATGCGGCGAGCTGAGCTGTCTTTTTGCTGCCCGGCCCCGCCAGCCTGACCTTGTCGCACCGCAGCAATTACAGCAATTGGCAATTGCTGCGCCAGGTGCCACGCACCCGTGAACTTCACGGCAGGACTTTGCGGCGACGTGCTCAACAATCGTGAGGAAAAACTCCCCGCGATCGGCAAGTACAATGCCGGTCAAAAGCTGCTATTTTTCACGATGTGATCTGCCTGCTGCTGTTGCTGGCAAGCGGCATTGTGATCTGGCGCCGGTATTTCTCGATCTATTTTCCGATCGACATCATCCGGCTCGCGGCGGTGGTTCATGCTGCTGCGGCGTTCGTGCTGATCGTCGGCATCGTCGTGCATATTTATGCGGCCTTGTGGATCAAGGGATCGGTCGGCGCGATGACACGCGGCACCGTGACGTACGGCTGGGCGAGAAAGCATCATCCGAACTGGTTCATGGAGATGATCGGCAAGTAGTGCAGCGCGTTCTTTTACCGCGCTGCATCCGGGCGGCCGCCTTTGTTCGACGAACCGCAGCGGCTCTTCAGTTTTCAGAGGTCGATACTTTGGTTCAACGCATTCTTGAAGCCGGCGATATCGAGTCGCTCGATCACTCGGCCATTCCTCGCATTCGTACGCCTGAGCGCCTGGCGGTGTTTTCGGCTCGCGCCGCGCGGCTGCGTCAACTGGCGGCGCTCAGCAATCCGATCGCCGGCTACTTGCGCCTGATGGCCGCGCTCGCCGACGCGCAGCAGGCCGTCATGGCCGGCTTCAAGGCGCAGCCGCCCAGCGCCGAGTTGATCGCGAGCGCGCAGCAGCATTCGATGCCGCTGATACCGGCGCTGTCCGGCGTGCGCGATCCGGCCTGGCACGACGTTCTGATTCAACTGCTCGACAGGCTGCAAGCCGCCGGACCGCTGACGCCGCCGCTCGAAGCGCTCATCGCCAGGGTGAAAACGCTCGACGCCGCCACGCTCGAATCCCAGGCCGACGCGATCTTCGCGCAGCGTTTCGCCGAAGTCGATCCGGCGAGTGCGCCGTTCATCATGGCCGCGCTGCAAGTGGTCTGGACCGACCTCGCCGCGGATATCGACAAGCGCGACGTCCCGTACCTGGAAACGCTCGGCCTGTGTCCCGTGTGCGGCTCGCATCCGGTTGCGAGCACGGTGCGCATAGGCGGCGTGTATGACAACTACCGCTATCTGCAATGCGGCCTATGCGCGACCGAGTGGCATATGGTCCGGTCGAAATGTTCGAATTGCGATTCGACCAAGGGCATTGCGTATCACACGCTTGGATCGCCGGACGCCGATGCCGCGACGAAAGAAGCCGAATCCGCCAAAGCGGCTTTGAAAGCGGAATCGTGCGACGAATGCCATACTTACCGGAAGATCGGCTACCAGTCCAAGGACTACGATTTCGATCCGTTCGCGGACGATCTCGCCAGCCTCACACTGGACTTGCTGATGGGCGAGGAAGGTTACAGGCGGGCGTCGCCGCACCCGTGGCTTTGGCCTGAACAGGCTGCCACCGCAGCGGACCCTTCCGGCGAGTCCGATTAAAAGAGGATTGTCTCGTGAGCGATGTGACGGGCGCTGAACTGCGAGCGCTAATGGGGCGCGTGCCATCGGTGGAGAAGGTGGTGGCGTCGGCTGAGTTTGCGCCGCTCGTAGCCGAGTTCGGCCGCACGCAGGTCTTGAGCGCGTTGCGCGATGCACTCGATAGCTGGCGCGCCAGCGTGCAGTCGGGCGATACGTCCAGGGAAACTCTGCGCGCGCTCGACGTGGAGCAGTTGACGGTATCGGTGGGAGCGGCGCTGCGCAAGCGCAATCAGCCCCGCTTGCGCAGCGTTTTCAATCTGACCGGCACGGTGCTGCATACCAATCTCGGCCGCGCACTGTTGCCCGACGAAGCCGTGCGCGCCGTCATGAAAGCGCTCACGCAACCGGCCAACCTCGAGTTCGATCTTGCGACCGGCAAGCGCGGCGATCGCGACGATCTGGTCGACGAACTCATCTGCGAGCTGACTGGCGCTGAAGCAGCAACCGTGGTCAACAACAACGCCGCGGCCGTGTTGCTCACACTGTCGGCGCTCGCTTCGAAGAAGGAAGTGATCGTGTCGCGCGGCGAGCTGGTCGAAATTGGCGGCGCGTTCCGCATTCCCGACATCATGAGCCGCGCGGGCGCGAAGCTGCGCGAAGTCGGCACGACGAATCGCACGCATCTGAAGGATTACGAGGAAGCCATCAGCCCGCGCACCGCGCTGCTGATGAAAGTTCACGCGAGCAACTACGCGATCAACGGATTCACCAAAGAGGTCGGGGTCGGTGAAATCGCGCCGCTTGCTCACTCGCGAGGTCTCGCCGTGGCCGTGGATCTCGGTAGCGGCACGCTCGTCGATCTGACCCAATGGGGTTTGCCGCATGAGACCACAGTGCGGGAAACCATCGAAGCCGGAGCCGACCTCGTCACGTTCAGCGGCGACAAATTGCTGGGCGGCCCGCAAGCCGGTTTGATCGTCGGGCGGCGCGACCTGATTGCGCGGATCAAGAAGCATCCGCTCAAACGCGCGCTGCGGGTCGGCAAATTGACGCTCGCGGCGCTGGAGCCGGTGCTGCAACTCTATCGTTCGCCGGAGCAGCTTGCCGAGCGGCTGACTACGCTGCGTTTGCTCACGCGTCCCGCCGACGAGATCCGGCTTGCCGCGGAGCGCGTGCAACCCGCGTTGCAGCGCGCGATCGGCGAACGCTACGCGGTGGCAGTGGAGCCCATGTTCAGCCAGATCGGCAGCGGCGCGTTGCCTGTCGATGTGCTGGCGAGTTACGGCCTTGTCGTCAGGATGGCTGACGGAAAGCGCGGCGGCCGTCAGTTGTTTGCGCTGGAAAAGGTGCTGCGCGACATGGCGCGGCCGATCATCGGCCGGATTGCGGACGATGCGTTGCGCCTCGATCTGCGCTGTCTCGAAGCCGCCGACGAAGCGCAACTGCTCGAGCAACTGCTTGAGCAACCGAAGGGCGCACACGCATGATCGTCGGTACGGCAGGACATATCGATCACGGCAAGACGAGTCTGGTAAGAGCGCTTTCCGGAGTCGATACGGACCGGCTGAAGGAAGAAAAGGCGCGCGGCATCTCGATCGAACTGGGCTATGCGTACATGCCGCTCGAGAACGGCGAGGTGCTCGGCCTGATCGACGTTCCGGGCCACGAAAAGCTCGTCCACACCATGACCGCCGGCGCGAGCGGCATCGATTTCGCGCTGCTCGTGATCGCTGCCGACGATGGTGTGATGCCGCAAACGCGCGAGCATCTGGCGATTGTTCAACTGCTCGGCATCGAGCGCGGTGCGATAGCATTGACCAAGATCGATCGCGTGGACGCACAGCGGCTGCAGGACGTGCATGAAGAGATTGCATCGTTTCTGAGCGGCAGCGTATTGCAGGACGCACCCGTGTTCGATACCTGCGCCATGCGTGCTGATGATCCCGGCGTGACTGCGTTGAAGACGCATCTATGTACATCGGCGCGAGCGTGGCGGATGAAGCGCGACGACGGTCTGTTCCGGCTCGCGGTCGACCGGGTTTTCACGCTCGCGGGACAGGGGACGATTGTGACGGGGACGGTGGTGTCGGGGCGCGTCAATGTCGGCGATACGATGCTGCTCGTGCCGAAGCGTCAGCCCGTGCGCGTGCGCAGCATTCATTCGCAGAATCGTCCGGCTGCCGTTGGGCGGGCAGGGGAGCGCTGCGCACTGAATCTTGCGGGTATCGACAAGAGTGCGATCGATCGCGGCGACTGGATCGTCGACCCGCGTCTGTCGCAAGCGTCGGAACGTGTCGATGTCATGCTGACGCTGCTTGCCGATGCGCCGACGCTGGCGCAATGGGCGCCGCTGCACGTGCATCTGGGCACGCAGCATCAGGTCGCGCATGTCGCGCTGCTCGACGGTCCGGCGCTTGCCGCAGGTCAGAGCGGGCGTGTGCAACTCGTGTTCGAACGGCCGGTGTGCGCGCTTCCCGGCGACCGTTTTGTCGTGCGGAATGCGCAGGCGAATCGCACCATCGGCGGCGGTCATGTGCTCGATCCGTTTGCGCCGGCGCGCAAGCGCCGCTCGGCTGAGCGCCTCGCGTGGCTCGATGCGTTGCAGACCATGCTCGATACAGGACCGCTCGACGCCATGCTCGCGCGCGCGCCTCATGGCTTGTCACGATCGCTGCTGGAGCGCCTGACGGGCATGCCGGCCGCGGCGCTTGATTTGCCGCTCGACACGCGCGTGGTCGAGCTTCCCGGCAACGACGCATTGCTCGTCGCGAACGCGGCATGGCAGGCGCTGGCTGCGCGATTGACGGCGGCGCTGAAGCAATACCACGAACGCGTGCCGGACGAACTGGGCCCCGATGCGTCACGCTTGCGGCGGATCGCGGCACCGCTCGTGGATGAGGCGCTGTGGCGCGCGCTGGTCGATGATGCTGAGGCGCGCGGCGAGATCGTCCGGCGCGGGCCCTGGTTGCATCTTCCGGACCACGCGGTGACGCTCGACGACGCCGATCGCGCGCTCGCGGCGGCGCTGTTGCCGGCGGTGAAGGAGGGGCGCTTCGATCCGCCGTGGGTCCGCGATCTTGCAAGCGCGCATGGCGTGTCCGAGGACCGCGTGCGTCAGTTGATGCGCAAGCTCGCGCGGCAAGGCGAGATTTTTCAGGTCGTGCGCGACCTCTTTTATCATCCTGATGCGATTCGCGAACTGGCTTCGATTGCTGCCGCTGAAGCGCGAAAGAATGCGGGTACAGTGGCCGCCGCGCCGTTTCGCGATGTCACCGGCCTTGGACGAAAGCGTGCGATTCAGCTCTTAGAATTTTTCGACCGGGTTGGTTATACTCGCTTCCACCGTGGCCTGCATCTGATGCGCACGGACAGTCGTTGGCTCGATCTGCTCTGATGCACAACGACTGATTTGATCACCGTAGGAAGGCATCCGTATCCGGTGGTGCGGCTGGGCTTCAAACCCAGTTGAGGGCGTCAGCCGCTCTCAGGTCGGTTCGACTCCGGCTGCCTTCCGCCCTTGTTTTGACAAGGGATTCAGCCAATCGCTATTTCCTCGCGGACTCCAGTCATGCCCCTTGGTTCCCCGGCATTTCCCCGCTGGAATGACACTCTAATGCCACTATTGGCGCGCTGAACATCGCGACGGCGCGCGAACCGGCTTTTTGGTCCGCTTCTGGCATCCAGCGTCCGTAAACACGTGCGATCATCGTCTGGTCTGCATGCCCCATTTGCTTGGAAACCCACATCGGGTGCTCACCTGCGCTAAG
Source organism: Paraburkholderia sp. GW821-FHT02A12 (assembly GCF_059422005.1). Lineage (NCBI taxonomy): Bacteria > Pseudomonadati > Pseudomonadota > Betaproteobacteria > Burkholderiales > Burkholderiaceae > Paraburkholderia > Paraburkholderia sp. GW821-FHT02A12. The sequence goes on from NZ_JBWKWA010000002.1 coordinate 433,374, forward strand.
CATCATTGAGGCGAATGTATGGCGCGTCTGATAAGGATTGCGATACCGAACCTTTGCCTTGCGTACAACGCTTTGCCACACGTCCCAGACCTTAGTATGGCCGGCCCACCTTTTTCCGGTGCGGGGATCGTGAAAGATCGCTTGCTGTGTCTCGAATGTGTGCTCCTTCTGTGCCGCGAGGGCATCGAGTGCTGGCTGCAGAAGCTTGACCTCTCGGCGGCCTGCGGCCGTTTTTGTGGTCTCCACCTTGCCAAGTATTTCGTCGGCGTCAACTCGCTGGCGCAGATCGCCACGCGTGACGATCGCGTGTGCGTGCTCAATATCCTGGGCGGTGAGTCCTCGGACGTGACGCCCGTCAGTCACGCGTTCTCAGGCGGGAATATTGTCTTCGGCACGGCGCCGGGGAAAGGCGGGCAAGTGCTCACCACATCGATCGGAGATATCCCAGTCTACAACAACGTTCGCGAGGGTCTGGAAGCGGGGCATCGGTTCAACTGCGGCGTGGTCTATCTACCGCCATCGGCGGCCCGCGACGGCGTCGCCGAACTGATCCGCGTCAATCCCGATCTGAAGAAGATTTTCATCATCACCGAAAAGATCGCCGTACACGACGCCCGCGAAATTCGCGCGATGGGTCAGCAAGCGGGCATCGACATCTTCGGTGCGAACGGGCTCGGCGTCGCTGACTCGTGGAATCGCGTAAGAATCGGCGGAGCACTCGGCGGCGATAGTCCGGACGATTCATTGCGCAAGGGATCGATCGCCATCTTCTCGAACTCCGGCGGCTTCAGTACGACGATCGCGCAGTACCTGCGCATGAGCGGCTGGGGCACATCGACCGTCATCTCGAGCGGCAAGGACGTCTACATCCACTATGCTGCGCCGGAATTTGCGTTCGCACTCGCCAACGATGCTCGAAGCAAGGCCGCTGTGCTCTATTGCGAACCGGGTGGCTACTACGAGGCCGATGCGACCTTCACGAAACCGGTGGTCGCCTGTGTGGTGGGCCGGTGGAAGAGCCGCCTCACGCGTGCGGTCGGCCATGCGGGCGCGATGGCCGGCGGCTCCGACGACGCGCAAGCCAAGGAGCGCTGGTTCATGGAAATGTTCGGCGTAGACCGCCTCTTCACGCCTGACGATCCGTGCTGCTCCGCCAAGGGCGCGGTCGTCACGAACATCGCGCATATCCCGGCGGCGCTGACCGCCGTCATGCGCGCCAGCGCGACGATGCCTGACTTCGAGCCCGAAGGCAGCCTTGCGCTCAAGCCGTGGTTCGGCTCCGACCAGGGAATTCAGCTTCCGTCCGACCTTGCGATCCCCGTAGTGGAAGCAGTCGCGCCCTACGACGAGCAAGTCTTCCAGGTCAATCGACAAGTCGGTGCGATTGCGCCACGTCAGGCGTTGAAGGATGCGTCGGGAGCATCGCAGATGGATGCGAAAACGCAAGTGAGCAGCCTGTATGGCGCCTCGATGCTCGACGCGGCGACGCATTCGCTCGAAGCGAACGTCAGCCTTGCCCTGCTTCACGAGTTCGGCGGAGAAAACGACGAGAAGCTCATCGATGTCGCGATCGCTGCGTCCGTCAATCTGCACGGAACGCCGGAACTCGCGGCAGCGCAAGCCGCACGCGAGGCCGGCAATGCACCCAACGCCATCCTGGCCGCCGCGACCTCGATCATCGGGCCGAATCGTCAGCGCGCGGCGCGGGATGCCGCGAAATGCATGATCGAACGCTTCTCGGCAGCCGGCCTTACGAGTGCGCTCGACGAGAACTTTGACATCGCCCGGATCGACGTCAGCGGCTGTGAGCCGCTCTTTGCCGACACGCGCGATTTGCTCGCCGAAGCGATGCTTGCGGGACTCGCCGAGCGTGGAGTCAGATCGGTCCTCGTGCGCTGGCTCACGTCTCAGCCCGCTCACCCGACGGCAGACGCTGTTCTGGCCGCGATCTCCATGACGCTCGCTTGGGGACCGCTGATGCGCAAGCGCATTTCGCGCGTCACGGCCGAGAGCCTGCCCTGGTGGACCATGTTGTTCGGGACGCTGATCGGTGCATCGGCGGACGCCTCGCGACACTGTCCCGACGGCTTTTGCGGCTTTACCACGCAAGCGCTGCTGAACGAACGCAGCCTGACCGAAATCTGTTTTGCCGCGTTGCTCAACCTCGCGCCGGAGCCCAACGATCTGTTCGCCTTCAAAACGCTCGTCGGTCTGCTGCTCACCAACGGTCCGGGAGCCATCTCGGCGCAGGGAGCAAAGGGCGCGGTATCCGCCGACGGCCCGGAAAGCCCCGAGCGCGTGCAACTCAACAAGGCGCTGGTCGGCTTTCTTACCCATACAGGTTATACGCATGGCGGCAATGGCTATGAAGGCATCGCGTTCCTGATCGAATCGTTCAGGGACAGCGGGCTTGCCGATCCGTCCGACCCCGCGCACGGCGTGGACCTGCGCTCGCTGGCCGAGCGCTCGGTCGAGCGCTATGCACAGTACAAGGCCCGACAGAAGCATGCCGGCAGCCTCGATATCGCGAAGCTGCCGGGCGTGAACCATCCGGTCTTCAAGGACAGGCCGGTCAACTACGACCCGCGCGAAGTGTTCATCGCGGAACTGTGCGAGAAGCGTGGCGAATATAACGTGTTCCATGCTTTCTATCGCGAACTGGTGCAGGCGTTGTTTGATGCCGGCGTCTCCCGCAACGTGTACTGCGTAAACGTCGATGCCGTGATCGCGGCGCTGCTGCTGAAGATGCTGTGGCAGCCGCTGCAACGTGGTGAATTGACTGAGACCGATCTGGAAACCGCCGCATTCACGATCTTCCCTTATCCCCGCATGCTCGGATGCGCGGCGGAAATCGACGATCACCTGAACCGGGGTCGCAACATGGACACCCGAACGCCGGCGTCCCAGTGCCGCTTCGTAGCTTGAGCGCTTCGCGGACACACTGATAACCAACGCACATCAATCGTTTCGAAAATAGCACTTATCGTTTCGAGTAGTTCGGGCGAATATTCGACGAACAACAAATCGCCCGAACACCGCAAGTTCAAAATTTCTGGAGACACCTCGATGCATCCCTCCTCACCCCCGCTGGCCCCCGGGCAATCGAAGGCATCCGCCGTGCTACGCGTGACGGCAGGCAACTTCCTGGAGCAGTTCGACTTCTTCCTGTTCGGCTTCTATGCCACGCAGATTGCCGCGGTCTTTTTCCCGGCGGGGAGCGAGTTCGCTTCACTGATGATGACGTTCGCAGTGTTCGGCGCGGGCTTCCTGATGCGGCCGCTCGGCGCGATCATCCTCGGCGCGTATATCGACGATGTCGGTCGCCGTAAGGGCCTGATTGTCACGCTGTCGATCATGGCGAGCGGCACCATCCTGATCGCGTTCGTGCCCGGCTATGCGACGGTCGGACTATTCGCCCCGGCCCTGGTTCTCATTGGCCGTCTGCTGCAGGGCTTCTCCGCGGGTGCGGAACTGGGCGGCGTATCAGTTTATCTCGCCGAGATGGCGACGCCGAGCCGCAAGGGTTTCTTCACGAGCTGGCAGTCGGCGAGCCAGCAGGTGGCGATCGTCATCGCTGCCGCGCTCGGCTTCGCGCTAAATCAGTGGCTCGACACGGCGGCGATCGCTGCGTGGGGATGGCGCGTGCCGTTCTTCGTCGGCTGCATGATCGTGCCTTTCATCTTCATCTTGCGGCGCAATCTCGAGGAAACGCAGGAATTCAAACAGCGCCAGCATCGCCCGAGCATGAAAGAAGTCTTTACGACGCTCGTGCAGAACTGGAATGTCGTGATCGCGGGCGTGTTGCTGGTCGCAATGACCACCACGAGCTTCTATCTGATCACGGTGTATGCGCCGACCTTTGGCAAGACGGTCCTGCATCTGAGCACCGCCGATAGCCTGCTCGTCACGCTGTGCGTGGGGATCTCCAACTTCATCTGGCTGCCGATTGGTGGCGCGTTATCGGACCGGATCGGACGCCGTCCGCTCCTTCTCGGAATGACGATCCTGGCGATTGCGACCGCCTACCCCGCGCTATCGCTGCTGGCTCACGCGCCGAGCTTCGTCAACATGCTGCTTGTGCTGCTCTGGCTCTCGTTCATGTACGGAATGTACAACGGCGCGATGGTCGTCGCACTCACCGAAGTGATGCCGGTCGAAGTGCGTGTCGCTGGATTCTCGCTGGCCTACAGCCTTGCGACGGCGGTCTTTGGCGGTTTCACACCCGTTATCTCGACCGCGCTCATTCACATGACGGGCGATAAAGCCGCGCCGGGCTACTGGATGAGCTTCGCCGCGGTGTGCGGGCTCGGTGCCACACTCGCACTGTATCGGCGCCGTCGCGTTCCGCTGCATGCGGCTTCCTGAAGCATCGCTTCGCTCCTCGAACTTCAGCCTGACTTTCAACCATGAAATCCATCCTTCTGAAACTCTGCACCGCGGCGCTCCTCGGCAGCGCCGCCGCTGCGGCGAATGTGCAGGCCGCCGATCTGCACGTGATGAGCTCGGGCGGCTTCACCGCCGCCTACAAGCTGCTCGGCCCGAAGTTCGCGGCGTCCACGGGCAACACGCTCGATACCGCGCTCGGACCGTCGATGGGCAAGTCGCCGGAGGCCATTCCGAACCGGCTTCAGCGCGGCGAGCCTGCCGACGTGGTGATCATGGTCGGCTATGCACTCGACGACCTCATCAAGCAGGGCAAGGTGATCCCCAATTCGCGCGTCGAGCTCGCGGATTCGCGCATCGGCATGGTCGTGCGCGATGGCGCGCCGAAGCCCGACATCGGGTCTGAGGCGGCGCTCAAGGAAACCTTGCTGCATGCCCGGTCGATCGCCTACTCGGATAGCGCGAGCGGTGTCTATATCGAGCGCGAGTTGTTCAAGCGGCTCGGCATCGAGGAACAGGTGAAGACCAAGGCGAAGATGATCCCGAAGATCCCGGTGGCGTCGGTGGTTGCAACCGGCGACTACGAAGTGGGATTTCAGCAGGTGAGCGAGTTGCTCCCGGTGAAGGGCGCAGCGTACGTCGGCAAGATTCCGGAGTCGATGCAGTCCGTCACGCGCTTTGCGGCCGGCATCCCGGTCGGCGCGCAGCATCCGAAGGAGGCGAAAGCGCTGCTCGACTATCTTGCGTCGCCCGCCGTTCAGCCGGAGGTGACATCGACCGGACTCGATTCCGTCGCCACTCATTGAGACGACAGCAACGATTCAGCCCGGCAGGTCGGCGGGCTGATCGAAAGCTTCTTCGGGCTCATGCGCCAGGCTCAATGCTTCTTTCAGACGCGCCCGGTCGCAGGCGCGCTCCCACATCGATACGAAGATCACTGCGCAGGCGTTGCTGATCACGCTCGTCAGGGCACGCGCCTCGGACATGAAGCGATCGATGCCGACCAGTAGCGCGACGCCTGCAACCGGCAGATCGGGAATGACGGCGAGCGTCGCGACGAGCGCAACCAGTCCGCTGCCCGACACGCCCGCCGCGCCCTTCGACGTGATCAGCATCACCACGAGCATCGTCGCGATCTGGCCGCCCGAGAGGTGTACATCGCACGCTTGCGCGATGAACATCGAGGCGAGCGTCAGGTAGATCGCCGTGCCGTCGAGATTGAAGGAATAGCCGGCGGGCAGCACGAGACCCACGATGCCCTTGTCGCAGCCAAGCGCTTCGAGCTTGACGATGAGGCGCGGCAGCACCGGTTCGGTCGACGACGTCGCGAGCACGATGACGAGTTCCTCGCGAATGTAGCGCAGCAAACGCCAGAGGGAGAAGCGATGCAGGCGTGCGAGCGGACCGAGCACGCAGACGACGAACAGCAGGCACGCCGCATAGAACGACAACATCAGCATGCCAAGCGAGCCAATCGAACGGATGCCGAAACGGCCCACCGTGAACGCCATCGCGCCGAATGCCCCGACGGGGGCAAGCCGCATGATCAGCGCGAGGATGCGGAACAGCACGTGTGCGAAGCTATCGATGAATTCCTGCACTCGCCGTCCGGCGCTTCCGCTGGCGTTCATTGCGAAGCCGAACAGAAGGGCAAGCAGCAGGACCGGCAGAACCTCGCCTTTCTCGAAGGCCCCGACGAGCGTCTCCGGAATCACATGCAGCGCGAATTCGACAAGTCCGTGCGTCTGCGTGCGAGTCGAATACTGCGTGAGGATGGTGGTGTCCAGATGATGTGCGTCGATATGCAGTCCCGCGCCCGGATGCAGCGCGAACGCGGTCGCGAGCCCCAGGACGAGTGCAACGATGGTAAGAAAGTAGAACAACGCCAGCGCCTTCAGGATGGTCCGGCCGATCTTCGAGCCGCTCGCAAGCGATGTGATGCCGGTGACGATCGTGCAGAAGACGATTGGCGCGATCATCATGCGTACCAGCGCGACGAACGCATCGCTGAGCGGTTTCAGCGACGCGCCGACCTGTGGCCAGAAGTGGCCGACAGTCATGCCGAGCCCCATTCCAAGCAGGACCTGGACGTAGAGCAGCCTAAAGGGCCGTGGTAGTGTCATTTCGAGGTCTTCTTCGCCGCACCGACCATGCCACTGCGCTTCGTGTCGAGGATCGTCTGGTAGAACTGCTGCGCGGCCGGCGCGAGGGGGCGTCCCCGGCGTCTGACAATGCCGACTCGCCTCGTCACGACCGGATCGACGAGCGGCACGCTGGTCAAAATCGGATGGTCGCGCATGGGCATTGCCATTGAAGGCACCGCTGCCACACCGAGTCCCGCTTCGATCAGGCCGAGCATGGTGGTGACATGGCGAGTCTCGCAGACGCTCGCCACTGCTGGCGCCACGTTGGTCAACGCCTGATCGAGCAGCAGGCGGTTGCCGGAAGTCTTGTCGACGGAAACGTATTCGTGTTCATAAAGCTCGCTCCAGGTCACCTGCTTTTTCCGAGCAAGGGGATGATCGCGACGACACGCGGCGACGAACCGTTCCTGCAGCAGGACCTTGAACTCGACCTCGGTTTCCTGGCTGCCCATGAAGCTGACGCCGAAATCGGCTTCACCGCTGATGACCGAGCCGAGCACTTCGTTGGCGCTCGAGTCCAGCAGCTTGACCCGGATCCGCGGATAGCGGCTGTGATAGGCGGCAACGACGCTCGGCAGGAAATAGTAGGCGACCGACGGCACACATGCGATGGTCACATGACCGAGGCGGCTGCTGGAGACGTCGCGGATGCCGAGCAACGCGACATCGAGATCGTCGAGAAGTTGTTCCGCGCTTGGGGCGAACACGCGACCTATGGTGGTGAGCGTCACGCTGCGGGTGGTCCGCTCGAAGAGCCGCACACCGAGCGCCGCTTCGAGCTTCTCGATGCGCCGGCTCAGCGCTGGCTGCGAAATATTGACCGCCTCTGCTGCTTTGCGGAAGCTACCCAACTCCGCGACGGCTCGAAACGCCTGCAAATCGTTCAGGTCGAAGTTGACGCCCACGGGCCATCCTCCGCATTTTAGATGCGACTATTTTGCATGATACGGACGCGCCCTTCGAGGCAACACTCGGTGAATAGTCCGCGAGGGGTCACCGAAGTCGGGATCGAGGGGCCGGTTTCGTCGTGACGCTGTTGAAAAAGTCGCTCTACGTCGTTTGCAATCTGCTGGCGAAAAAATCGACCTCCCAGATCGGCCTACAAACCGCTCGCGAACATCGGTTAAGGGTAAGAAGACCCCTGAAAACCTTGCGCGAGAGACGGTCGGCGACTTTTTCAACAGCATCGGCGTGTCAGCGGTCATTCATGGCCGAGAGGTGGGCGTCTCTTCATGGCCGGTTTGCGCCTTAGCTGCAAAGAGCCTTGATCAACGTTCATACCGTCGCCGGTTTCGCTGCAGCAGGACGGCCATCGACTGTATTGCGTTACAAAGTTAGTTGCAGCCGGGCAGCACAGTGGTAACAAATTTAGTTGACGAGGTGTGGCGCGCTGAGGCCTTTGTGAAAGCGCCGCCGCGGGAAATGCTGCGCCGCACAGCGGTAGCAACAACTTTGCTTGCGGGAGCGTCAATCACGCCAGCAGGGCCGCGCCGTGTGCCCGCGGGTAGCCAGCGTTCGCGCAACCGGTTCGCCGCGATGCGGCCAGGAAGCCGCACAGCACGCAGGGCACGGGCAGCGATAGGCGCCCGATCGCGTCGGGAGTTTCATCGGACGTTGTCAACGGTGAACACGACCGCGCAGGGCCAGCCTCACGGCGACGTCATGCCCCGCTCATGCTTGGACTTGTTTGGAGAGGCGTGCCGCGCCAGTGGTAGCGGATCCAGTTCGACCGCGCGCCGATTGCGCAACGGTGCGCGGATCGGGTAGGGTGGCGACATTCACAACCACAGCGAGGAAGAAGCAATGAACAAGCAGGAACTGGTGGATGCGGTCGCCGCGAAGACAGGTGCAAGCAAGGCGGCCGCCGGCGAGGCGATCGATGCATTCATCGGCGCGGTCACGGCGGCCGTCACGAAAGGCGATACCGTCCAGCTGGTCGGCTTCGGGTCGTTTTCGACGGGCGCGCGCGCCGCGCGGGTCGGCCGCAATCCGGCGACTGGCGCCGAAATCCAGATCCCCGCCGCGAAGACCGTGAAGTTCACGGCGGGCAAGGCGTTCAAGGATGCGGTGAACGGCGCCTGACAACGGGCGAGCCGCCGGGCGCAGATGTGCCGGCGGCAAGCCGTTGCGTGAAGATTGCCGACGGAAGACGACTCCTCTTTGGAAGTCGATCTTCACGCAACCCACCTGGACGCGTCCGTGCCAACCTGGTAGCATGAGTTGAGGAGATGCCGTGATTTCCCGCGGCCCCGCAACTGGCTGGATATCTATATAGATAGTGGTATGGAAAAGAAACGATCACGGATTCGCCGGGAGGCCTTGTGCCCGCCGATCGGGGCGCTGTTGCGTTACCGGACGCGCATCGTGCGCGTCATCGCCGAAGCGCGGGGGCACCGCGCAATGATCGAGTCGCTCGACACTACGGGCCGCACATTTGTCAGTACCGTCAAGTGGGACAGTCTGCGCGAGCTCGGTGTCCAGTTGTTCTGATCCCGGACGCCTTCGCGCCGCGGACTGAAACCGAAGCTGCGTTGTTGCGACGGGAAAATAGCTTATCGACGTCCCTTACCAAAGTAAGCCAGCATTGATCATGCAGACAGTCCATGGTGATCGGGACACTCGGGCTCTTCAACTTCAGCATCGCGAGTGGGTTCGCTGATCTGGCTACGACTCGCGCCTCTCAAAGCAGTGGATCGAGAAATTGGCCGCTTTTATACTGGTGCGGATACCAGTCAAGGAAACAGTATGCGGCGCGTGATCGTCCGGCGGTCTTCAGTTCATGGCAAGGGTGTGTTTGCGTTGCGACCGCTCGCGGCGGGTGAGCGCGTGCTCGAGTACAAGGGTGAAATTACCGCGTGGCGCGATGCCGTTCGCCGCCACCGGCGCGAAGGCGTCGAAGGCCATACGTTTCTTTTCGGGCTGTCGGATGGGTCCGTGATCGACGGGAGCCGCGGTGGCAACAGTGTGCGCTGGCTCAATCACGCCTGCGCACCGAACTGCGAGACCATCGAGGACCAGGGACGGATTTTCATCCACACGCTCCGGCCTATCGAGGCCGGTGAAGAACTGTTTATTGAATATCTGCTGGCCACTGACGATCCGCTGGATGAAGACGTTCGGGCGCAATACGCATGCCGGTGCGCCGCGGCGGACTGTCGTCACTCGATGCTGGCCGACGCTGCGTGAACAGGGCGGCGGAGCAGCTAGTGGGCAGCGTCGCTATCCCGAAAAGCGCCGAGGGCCCGAAGCGGGGGAATGATGGCTTTGTCCGGATCTGTGGCGATGTGGTTTTCCATCTCGATGTGCAGAAACCACCGTTGCCAAAGGGCGATGCGTCCGACCGTGCCCCTGGCGCAAGCACGAGGAAACAGATGTCGCTGGATCCGGACGATTTGTGGTGACGTCGACGCCAGCGCGCGTCGTCTACCGAATCAGGGGAGCGGCCTTATGCAGAAGCGGAAGTTCGCACGAAAGAGGGCAGGTGAAGTGAATCTGCCGGAACTGCTGGACCGGCTTGAACTGGCATTAACAGAGATGCCCGCGCGCACAGCGGTCTGTCGAGCGCTATCGGATCTGAACCGGCGGCTCGGCTCGACCAGCGAGAAAACTGCTGCGAGGACCAGTCGGTCCACGTCTCCGCGACGTCGGCGCCAAACCGCCGTCGAATCGCTGCCACTTTTTTCGTAGAGGGCGTTGTAAGGCTGGCGATTCGCCGGCTTGTCCCTCCTGTAGCTGTTCGTTAATTCCGCTAGCCATGTTCATAGCTTGCGCTAATGAAAGAAAGCTCGTGGCCCGCTCCAAATATGGCTGGCAGAGCAGATGTCCAGTTTTGCCGCGGTTGCGTTTCAGCAACGGCGACCGGCCCCGTGTCCGCTAATTTTGCTAGCGCATTCAACGTGTCCACTAATTCCGCTAATGCGGCTGTTGGACCACTCAACAGGCGAGCATGACTAGGGCCGCAGCCGTAGAGCGAAGCAAATCTGTCACTACCCGGCATAGCACCGGCGTGAAAAATCGCGTGCATGTTGACATTTTTACGTACGCGAAAACCGGAGCAAATGTGTCAATTCGCATAGGTACGTATTAAATCCGTCAATTCGTCTCCTACACTTCGAATCCCGTCTGGAAGGCGCGGATCTTATGGAATCGTCTCTGCCGATGGTCAAGCCGATCGCGCTTATGCGACCACGAGGCGCGCATCGCTTTGAAGAATTCAACGCGATGCCGCAGTGTCGACTCACTTTTTATAAATGTTCCTCGCGCGAGGTGGGGATGGTGCACGAGACCGGCTCGGCGGTAATCCGTCTCTGCAAACGCCTTGGTTACATGCGGATCGATGGGGCCCGCGTCTTCTGGGATTTTTCGGCTAGCGTATTGATAACAATAAATTAGGTATCCATACCGATAACGCTTCTAGCGATGGTAATGAAGAGAGTTCTCGCCAGCCGCTTGACGTGCTATACGTTATCGGCCCGTCAAATTGACCCGGCTGAGCTAGCTGCCACGCGAGTCTGGATCGATAACCGGCAGCGCATGCTGCCGTACGTTATTGCTAACGGCCGCCCTTTTTGGTGGACGCTGTCCGATGGGTTGTGTCGCGATAAGGCGGGCGGGACGAGCAATCCCAATATGATTGGGATTGCTTACATAACCAGCGAATAGAATTGATCGGCTGCGGTTTTGGCGAAGCCATCATCGTGCATCTGCCCCTTGCGGATCATGTGCATCAGGTCGATGCCGGCCAGGATGATGCGAGCACACCGGAAATCCTTGAAGCCCATCATTGGTTTGATGATGCGTTTGATGGCGCGGTGATCCTGGTCGGGTAGCAGCAGCGCATTGCTGCGCTGCTGCCCCCTAAGAACCGTACGTGCGCCTTTAGGAGCATACGGCTCAAGCCTCTACAAAGGCATCTATCGACACCCGGTAGCACAACTTCATTTTCCGGCGTACTGCGGATTTCTACGGCAATTGAGATGGTTAACCTGGAGGTTGCTGGCTGCATCTGTCCCGCCATCGGCTTGCTTCACAATATGCGTAACATCCCAGCGGGTGTTCATTGTGATGGGCTGCTGACAGTTAGAACACAGGCCATCTTGCCTTAGCCAGACACGGTACACCTTGCCGCGACCTCGCACCGAGTTCAGCATCTTCTGGCCCCATCGGGATTCGAAGTACGGCGCCCATTGCGGATCGTGCGGATTGGCGCCCGCTTTGATCTTGACATGCCGTTGTATTGGCGTGTCCGACTCTTGCAGCAGGGTGAGCTCCCGCTTCGTTCCATCCTCTTGTTTTTCTGTGACGGTAAATACCCAGTTCCGGGTGCCTCGGGTCTTGAAGTACTTCTCTTTGACCCATCTGGCTCCTTTGTTGGGGTGCCGTCTTACCGCCCATCGCCATAGCATTGACCAGACCTCGTGATCAATCCGATCGAAGGTTTTCTTGGCGACTACATGGCTGTGATAATTCGCCCATCCTCCTAAAACAGGATTGAGCAGCCTTATCAGGTTCGCCTGTTTAGCCGTTTCGTTGGCCTTGATGATTTCACGAATTTTGTCAAGATGAGCCTTGACGTTCGCTTTCGACGGTTTCATCAGTAGCTTGCCGTTGTACTTGCGAATGTTCCATCCCAGGAAATCAAACGCATCCTTGATGTGCGTTATCCTGGTCTTTTCTGGTGACAAAACCAGCCCGCGTTCCGCCAGAAATTCGGCCACTGCCGGCCTGACTTCATGTTCCAGCCACTCTTTCGAGTGGCCGGTAATAATGAAATCGTCCGCGTAACGCACCATGTTCATTTTCAGTCCTCGCTGCCTGGCTCGCGGGAATTTTTCCGCGAGCCTCGCTTCGAGGCCATCGAGCGTCATGTTGGCTGCCACCGGTGAGATGATTCCCCCTTGCGGGGTGCCGGCGACAGTGGGGAAGAGTTCGTTTTGATACACATATCCCGCTTTGAGCCACTTCTTTAGGATGACCTTGTCCGTGGGGATATTGGCGAGCATCCAGTCGTGGGAAATTTTGTCGAAACAGCCTTGAATGTCAGCCTCCAGCACCCATTCCGCGCTCGCCTTTTTCGCCAGAGAAATGAAGCATTGTCCTCCGGCGTCAGCAGTTGAGCGTTCCGGCCTGAACCCGTAAGAGTTCAGATCGGCGGTGGTTTCCGCAACGGGTTCCAGCGCCAGCAGATGTAACGCCTGCATGGCGCGGCACGTCACGCCGGAAGGTGCACGCGCCCGTGTTGCTGCACTCATTTGCTTTCCTTCCGTATAGATGGTTCTGCAAACTCTCTGGTGAGGAGAGACCACGAGGAAGTCTGCCCGCTTTCGCGTCGGGTGATATTGCAACCCGTATCCCGTCCATTACAGCCGGGCATTCGCTTTTTCCCCGATCCTGTGCCCGCACCGCCATGGGCAGACCTCGCGGCCTGCTGTCCCCGAGGGGAGCGATACGGGGTTTCCACGTTCCGCTTATGGAAGTACGTCGGGTTAGATCCTATGAAGCGGCAGGGTCGACGAACCGGCTCGTAAAATCAGCGAGTTGAGACGACCCAAAGGAGAGGATCATGCTCGCAGATCAGGCAAACAGCGGATATGCTGGGGAAGTTGTGCTCGCAGTCTCACTCGAACTGGCCGCGACCAAATGGAAGGTCGCGTTTCACGATGGTCAGCGCGAGAAACCGGCGGTGCATACGGTGGCGCAGACACAAGCTGCATCTCGCCTGCAAGCGGTGCTCGACCTACTCAGGCAGCACCAGGAGAGATGGATGCTACCAGCGGACGTTCGAATCGTCGTGAGCTACGAAGCAGGTCAGGATGCGTTCTGGATCTATCGAGCGTTGCAGGCACGTGGGATCGAGTGTTACGTGGTGGACCCAGCAAGCATTCCGGTCGAACGGCACAAGCGGCGGGCAAAGACGGACCGGCTTGATGCGATCAGGCTTGTGACGAGCCTGCGTGCATGGTTGCACGGTGAGCGTGACCGGATGCATGTGGTCCGCGTACCATCATCACAGGATGAAGCATCGCGCCATCTGATGCGTGATCGCTCGATGCTGCAGAAGGAAGTGCTGCAGCATCGAGACCGGATGCGCAAGCTGCTGGTCACGCTCGGCTGCTGGGACGAGGTCGATCATAAACACTTCGCTGACCGGCTTGCCCGGGGCGAAGTGAAGTGTTACGACGGCGCGCCACTGCCTTGCGAGTTGCAGGAGCGGCTACTGCGCGAGTGCGGACGGCTGGCACTCGCTGAACAGCAACTGACGTCCTTGGAGAAGGCCCTGCAGGCGAGTCTTCCGGCACCTGCACGGGAGCGCATCAATCACCTGACACGACTCAAAGGTATCGGCCCCATTGGTGCCTCACGTCTTGCGCTGGAACTGTTTTGGCGGGAGTTTCACAACCGGCGTGAAGTTGGCGCGTGTGTCGGCCTGGTACCACAACCGTACGATAGCGGCGAGAGCCGCGTGGACCAGGGGATCAGCAAACAGGGAAACCGACGAGTGCGCGCGCTACTGGTCGAGATGGCTTGGTCATGGCTGCACTATCAGCCGGAAAGCAAGCTGGCACGATGGTTTGACCAGCGCACGCAGGGTACAGGGCCAAGCCGCCGGACGCGGCGCATCGCGATCGTTGCGGTGGCGCGGCGTCTTGCAATTGCGTTGTGGCGCTACCTGAAAGACGGCGTGGTTCCGGAAGGAGCGATCCTGAAGTCAGTTTAGTTTGGCAGCACGAACGACCATGTTTTCGCACATACAAAGTGTGAAGTGAATCTGCCCGTGGCAGGCACGGGTTGCACCAGCAACCGTCCCTTTAGATGGGGCAGATTCCCCGGAATTTTTCCGGCGCAACGCGCATACAGGATAAGGCTGATTTACTGTCAGCGGATAGAAGTTGTGTGAGACGCTGTTCATGCTCACGAGCGCGATAGTCGGCTTCACAACATTGATGTGCAGCATAGGTTACCGAGCCGCAAAAGCAGAACAGGAGCAACTTTATGATAAATCTCAACATCGGGTCTTGACATTGAACTGCTCATAGAAGGTGCCTGCTCTGGGCCGGGAGGTGTATGGGTCACGAACGCGTAGTAGAGAAACGCTGTTCCCACCTCCGGTACCGTTTTGGTTCGAGCGCAATAGCCATTTCCGCTCGTTCAACATAACGACCCTATTGCCGATTCAAATGTTTTCACCATACCGACTATCTTGCACTCATCCGGCGTATGGCTGCCAGAAGGGTACGCCTCTCGCGATTGATACCCCGCGCCTTGCGGCGCTTCGTTACGTTGTCAGAGCCGCTCTTGATTCAGGCTCCTGGATTCACCGGGTGACACCGGTGGTTCTCTCCTTCTATGCGGCGAGAAGTGAGAACAACTTCTATAAGCGACCTCGTGTCGCACCTCCACGATGTTATTCAGGTACTTGTTCTGGCGGACCTTGATCGGTGTCGACCGCTCGGCGTTGAGCGCTTCGAGCGCGGCCAGATTGGCGCCGCTCTTATCCACGGTAATCGTTTCGGGCTCACCGTTCTGGTCAATCGCCTTCTCGAAGTAGCGGCGCGCCGCGGCCTTGTCACGGCGAGCCCTCAGCAGGAAATCGACGGCGTTGCCCGCCTTGTCAACAGCGCGGTACAGGTATTTCCATTCGCCACTGACCTTGATATAGGTTTCGTCCATCCGCCAGCTCTTGCCGACCGGGCGCTTGTGCCGTCGGAACGCCTTTTCGAACAACGGCACGAGCTTGATGACCCAGCGGTGCACGCTCGAATGATCCACCTCAATGCCCCGTTCGGCCATCATCTCCTCGAGGTTGCGCAGGCTCAGCGAGTACGCCACATACCAGCGCACGCACAGAACGATGACATCCAGCGGATGATGAAGCCGCTTGAGCACCTTGCCAATGCCAGCAGGCAGCGTCTTGCGCGGCGCATCCTTCGTCTTGGGCATCTTGTTCGTCACTGGTGATCGAATGCAAATTCTAATCCAGCGCCTTAGCGCGACAAAACCCCGGAACGCCTCGTCTTCGACATCCGGTACGCAAGTTGCTCAAAACGCCCCGAATTCCCATCGATTTTCGTGCTCACGCTCACCCCTGATACTTCGACGGAACTGAGGCAATTGTCCGAATCGTGCGGGGTATGGACCCGACATCATGTACAGCATCGTTTTGGGCTATCGATCTGATGAGCTGAATCGCCGGCATTGGACGCCCGAACAGAAAGCCCTGGAGAGAATGGCAGCCCAGGCGCGTGAGGAATGCCTGCTGCGCCGCCGTTTCAACGCCTTCAGCGACAATCCTGAGATTGAGCGTCTTGCCAAGCGCAACGATAGCCGACACGATCGCCGCATCCTCCGGGTCATGCGCGAGATCCCGCACGAATCCGCGGTCGATCTTGAGTTCAGTGGCAGGCAACCGCTTGAGGTAAAGCAGGCTCGAATAGCCCGTGCCAAAGTCGTCTATCGCGATCTGAACACCCATCTCATGCAACTGTTGCAGGATCACCATGCTCGCGTCGACATCACCCATTGCGGTCGACTCGGTGATTTCCAGGATCAGGCAGCTCGGCTCCAGCGCGTGACGCTCCAGCGCCGCACGTACCGTCTGAACCAGCCTTGAATGGCGGAACTGAACAGCCGACAGATTGACCGCCATGGTCCAGTCCGTGCAGCCGGTGTCTCGCCACTGCGCGAGCTGCCGGCATGCTTCGTTCAGCACCCAATCCCCAATCGGCACGATCAGGCCGGCCTTCTCCGCCAGCGGGATGAACTGGTCAGGCGGAATCAGCCCGCATGTCGGATGCGCCCAGCGCACCAAGGCTTCCACGCCGACCACCGGACCGTCCGGTGCCTTGAATTTTGGCTGATAGTACAGGACCAACTCGTCTCGCTCCAATGCCGAGCGCAGCTCCTGAAGGAGGTGTAGTTGCTCACGGGCATTGGCATTCATCGAAATGTCATAAAAGCGATAGCCGTTTCGCCCGAGTGCCTTCGCGCGATACATCGCAGCGTCGGCATTGGTCAGCAGGTCGTGCGGAGTTTCGCCACAGCCGGGGTAGACAGCAATGCCGAGACTGGCCGACACGCGCAGCTCATGGCCTGCAAGCTCGAATTGCCCGCTGAAGGCGGTGAGGATTCTTTCAGCCACGGTCGCGGCATCGGCCGGTTCTTCGACATCGATGAGCAGTACGAACTCGTCCCCACCAATGCGGGCGAGCGTGTCCTCCACGTGTACGGTTGCTCGCATGCGCTGGGCGACTTCGATCAGCAGAAGATCACCAGCATGGTGGCCAAGCGCGTCATTGACTGCTTTGAAGCCGTCCAGGTCCACGAATATCAAGGCGATCCGACGGTTGTCGCGATCAGCGTTGCGGAGCGCCTGCTCCAGGCGCTGCTCCAGCAGCGTGCGATTCGGCAGCTTGGTGAGATTGTCATGCAGTGCGAGGTAGGTCAGTTCCTGAGCCTGGGTCAGCGACGCAGCTAACGCAGCGGTCCGCGCCTGCAGCCGCCGGTCGAGTACCGAGAAGGTCAACGCGATCGCCATGATCGCCACAGTGCCGACGATAATCGAGAACGCCAACCATCCCGTATTCACGCCGTTGCGCGCCGCTCCACATATGCTGCCGAGAGGAAATTGCGCGGCCGCCATCCCCGTGTAATGCATGCCAACAATCGCGAAGCCCATGATCAGTGCCGCACCCGCGCGCAGCAGCCTAACCCGGGACGAATGGCGGCGTAGCCGAAAGGCAATCCATAGCGCCGCCCCTGAGGCCAGGACCGCAATGACGATGGACAGGAGGAACCACGAAGCCGCGTACCGAATCGCGGGGGTCATGCGCATTGCCGCCATGCCCGTATAGTGCATGGCGGCAATCCCCGTGCCCATCAGCAACGCCCCGCAACCCAGGCGAAGCCAGGGTAACGCTGGTTGGCCGATGAGCCACAGGGCAAAAGCCGAAGAAATGATCGCGATCAGTAACGACAAGAACGTGATCGCGGGGTCATAGCCCAGTGGAATGGGCAAACTGAACGCCAGCATGCCGACGAAGTGCATCGACCAGATGCCGGCACCCATGGCAAAGGCGCCAGCCATAAGCCACCAACGCCCCGCGCGCCCGTGTGTGGCTGAAATGCGGCCAGCCATGTCCAAGGCTGTGTAGGATGCGAGGATCGCGACCAGCAATGAAAGCAGGACAAGCGACGCATTATAGTTGCCAGCGTACATCGAAACTCCTTGAGTCCAGCCGCAACTGGTCGGCTCGAATCGCCCAGTCGATCGGCATCTCGTCGGCCACGGTGTGTGGCAGTACTTGCATCGCGCTCAGCTTGCTCCACCCCCTAGATGCGCGTGGTCACGATGTTTGCATGGCCGGGACGACTGCACCCGCGTTCAGTGCGCCGGGGCGTGACTCCGCGTAGCGGCACATTCAGCCGCGTGCTCCGCGAGCAGGCGCCGCATCGTCGCCAGCAGTTCCGGTACTTCGACGGGCTTGCGCATAAAGCCGTCATACCGCACAAAGGCGGGCGGGCTCGGCTCGGCCGACACCAGGATGAAAATCGTGCCGGCAAGACCTGGCGTGTTCCGGATGTGCTGACAGAGCGCACTGCCGGACATGACCGGCATGCGCCAATCGGCCACGACGATGTCGACGGCGGTCGCCGCCAGGACGGCCAACGCGGCCTGACCATCGCCAGCGGCTTTCACCTCGAATCCGTCGCGTTCGCAGCAGATTTCCCAAGCGGCCAGGGTCTCGGGCTCGTCGTCGACCAATAGCACCGTCGTCATACATCACTCCTCCCCAGGCGGTATCCGCCTGGGCGCCCGGAGATCCATCACCGCCGAGGTCCGACCAGCAGGCGGAGGTCCGTGCACCAACTGCTACACCTATGCCGCGATGACACGGTTGCGACCCTGGTGTTTCGCGCTGTACATGCGTTCATCGGCTACGCGCAGAATCGTGTCGATCGTGTCACCGTCGCGGCCGAACTCCGATACGCCGATGCTCACCGTGACCGTGCCTAGCTGCTGCGTGCCGCTCTCAAACGATGCGCCTGCGATGGCGGCCCGGAGGCGCTCGGCGGTCGCACGCGCGGCTTCGAGTGCCGCCTGAGGCAGCAGCACCATGAACTCTTCTCCGCCCACCCGGGCGACGCCGTCATACGGCCGGATCGCATCGAGGCATTTCTGCACGAAGCCCTTCAGGACGTCATCGCCGACCTGGTGCCCGTAGCGATCGTTGATTAACTTGAAATTGTCGAGGTCGAGTGCCAGCAGGGAGAACGGCGCACCGCCGCGCCTGGCCCGGGCAATCTCGGCTTCGACGTGCTCGATGAACTGCCGACGATTCGCCGCGCCGGTCAGTGGATCGGTCGCGGCAAGATGCTCGAGCGTCTGATTGGTGCGCTTCAGTTCCTGCAGCGCGCTTTCGGTACGCGCCATCGCCTCGGCGAGCCGCGCCATCAGTTCCTCCTGGCTGTAGATCGTCGAGAACGAGCGCGTGGTGTGGAACGCCTGTACGACGCCGTAACTCAGCAGGAAAAAGCCGCCCGCAAAAATCGCGTGGGCGAGCCACCACATGTGGTTCCAGGGACGCCCGAGGATGAACGCAAGCGACGACAGCGCGAACGCCGTGACCGAGATCGCGAAAATCACCATCAGAGGTGAACGGATACGGCGCAGCAGGAGCACCGTCACATTCAATGTGGAAAGAACGAGAGCGCCGCCTTCCATCGCCAGGCGCACCGCAAGGCTGCCGGCAATCGGCGAATTCGCGACACCCGCCACTGCCAGGTCCACCAGCACGAACAGTCCTATCCAGGTCAGCCACGGGCGAGGCTTCATGCGCCGGTCCTCGGCGTCCGACGGTCGGCGGTAGGAGAGCAGCGCGACCAGCAGCAGGATCGCCATCACGAGCCGCGACGCCGGCCCATACAGCAGGAAGAGCCAGATATTGTGATGCGCGAGCCCGGTGAATGCGCCATGCAGCGAATAGACCAGCACAAAACCGAGGAAGCCGAGCGTCATCCAGCGCAGTAGCGGTTCGCCGGATGACCGGTAACAGCGCCACGTGACGTAAGTCACGAAAAGGCCTTCCAGGGTGGCTGCGGCGATCGCCATTTCGTGGAACGCGTGGTTCTCGAATTTGAGGGCGGGATCCTGGAAAAAGAACAGGTAGGCAATCAGCCAGGCCGGAAGCAGCGCAAAGCCCGCGAGGAGCAGGCGGGCATAAACCCTGGTCACAAGCCGGACGGCTCGGGGCGGCTCGTCGGCGACGATGACAGCGCTCATGTGCCCCCTCCGGTTTCACGTTGATTTCGCCAACACCGGCGCCGGATTGGTTCCAAAGCCGCGTGCAGGCTATCGGTGGCTCGCATCAACGTGTACAGGGCGCCCGAGCGGCATTCAACTATTAATCATTCAATATGAAGTATAGGCGTACGACGATCGGCCGGCGAACTATAAAGCTGACATTTCCGTATCGCACTCCGTAACGCTCAGCCCAATGCCGGATGTAGCCGGGAAGGTTGTGGTGCAAATCGGACGGGCCGTTGGGTTACGCTTATGTTTTGACGAGCACGAACCCGCAATGAGTAAGCTGAAAGACATCGAGTGGTTGTTCAACGGCCGTCACTTCGACCGCGAAATGGCTCTGGTGCAAACAGCGGCGATCAAGGAAAAGCGGCGTGCTCACCGTTACCTTATCAAGCTGAAAGAACCTTCTTCCAGACAGCAGACGCAGTCAGATCTTTGAGACGCAGACTCGTGAGATCAAACTGTGCTTTGCGAATGCGATGTGCCAGTTCGATGCCAGCGATCGTGACGGCCCCCCGCGTTTCTGGGCGTAGTTCAAACCCGTGTTTTTTGCGTTACACAGACGAGCTGATTCTTCCTGCATTTTTAGGCAGGATTAACATGGAATGCGAATCAGTTTGAGGTCTGCGGCCTCAGGCGATCAACTTTGCCGGGGCTGAAGCGGACCGAGTCCGAGTAGCGTCAGCCAGTGCGGATGATCTTCTCCCGTCATCGCTTCACGCGGACTTTTGCCGAGCCGCTTGCCGCACCGGCTGCGCGTGAAGCGGCGGTGATTGAAGAAGAACTGCAGCAGGCCCAGCCAGGCGCGGCTACCGTTCAGATGGCGCCGGAGCGTCAGGCAGTTGCGCAGCCGGGAGTTGAGGTTTTCAACCAGAGAGCTGCTGCGTGGCGTGCTCTGCATGGCTTGCGAGACACTCATCGGATAAGCTTGCTAAGATTTGAACGCCGTTGGTGTCCGAAAACGCCTTTCGGCAAAGCGCCTCTCCACGCCCGCGCTCGTTCGCCCCTATGAAGCCTCGCATTCCGCCACCAATCGTGATGCTGGCCGCGGCCGCCCTCATGTGGGCACTGCACCGCTGGATGCCGCTCGGTCACTGGATCGCCCCGCCATGGAACCGATTCGGCAGCCTCCCCGCTGCGATCGGGCTCGCCATCGCCGTGGCAGCCTTCGTCCGTTTTCGTCAGGCGCGAACGACCACCAATCCCATGGACCCAAGCAAGGCCTCGCGCCTTGTGACCGACGGGGTTTTTTGCGTTAGCCGCAACCCCATGTATCTGGGATTGGAGTTGCTCCTGATCGGCTGGGCGGTCTGGCTCGGCAGCGCGAGTCCATGGCTCGTTCCGCCGCTGTTCGTGATCGTCATCACGGTCGTGCAGATCATTCCTGAGGAACACGCGCTTGCCCAACTATTCGGGGATCAGTACCTCTCGTATCGACGACGCGTAGCGCGATGGATCGGCCGCCGCTGGCGACTCGGTCGGGGTCAGTGAGCGTCGGCCGTCGGGAAATTTTCAAAGGGCGCACGAACGGCCGGTCGTGGCCCGGGCACCGCTGGTAGCGTGTGCAGCTCGACGGCCGCCGCGATCGTTGACGATCTACCCGGACACCTTGGCTGGCCGTAGATGGCCGACTACGGAAGTTCGTTATGGGGCTGGGTTCGGCCAATGAAGCCGACCATCAATAGACTGCCACGTCGGCCCGGTGCGTCACCTACTGTGCCGGTTTTGTCGCAGTAAGGATCGTGGATGAAACGTGATCGATATGCGAAGTATTGCTTATGTTGCCAGGTCATAGAATTGATCGGCGGTGGATTGATGGGTTCCGCGAGCACACTTCATCTGTCCTTTGGCGATCATATGCATCAGTTCGATGCCGCCCAGCAGGATCCGGGCGCAGCGAAAAGTCTTGAACCCCAGCATGGGCCGCGTGCGCCGCTTGATCGCCCGATGGTCCTGCTCGACGAGATTGTTGAGATATTTGGACTGGCGGATCTTGATGGGCGTTTCACGATCGGCATTGATCGCTTCGAGCGCGGCGAGATTGGCGCCGCTTTTGTCGATAGTCACCGTCTCGGGCACGCCATTCTGGGCGATCGTTTTTTCAAAGTAACGCCCAGCTGCAGTCTTGTCCCGATGGGCGCGTAGCAAAAAGTCGATGGTGTTGCCGTCCTTGTCGACGGCCCGGTAGAGATACCTCCATTCGCCCTTGATGCGGATGTACGTCTCGTCCATTCGCCAGCTCTTTCCAACTGGCCGCTTGCGGCGGCGAAACGCCTTCTCCAGCACCGGCAACAGCTTGAGCGCCCAGCGGTGCACGGTCGAATGATCAACGCTAATCCCCCGCTCAGCGACCATTTCTTCAACGTGACGCAGGCTCAGCGGATAGGCCACATACCAGCGTACGCACATCAGGATCACGTCGAGCGGATAATGCAGGCGCTTGAGCACGCGCGCCACAGCTGGATTCAGGCTCTGCTTCATCGTTCACATCGTTCGTCTCGGGGCGTGGCCTGGAGCATACACCGCCTTATTGCAACAAAGCCATCATGTGCGCCAAGGGGCAGATGAAAGACAACGGTACCCGGCAAACTTCCGCCGAGCAGTTCTATTCGTTGGTTGCATGAGTAGTCCTATTCACATCAAGCTTTTCTCAACTTGTAATCGTTATCGCGAAAAAGCCAGATCGCCAAACGACTCGGCGTATCGCGAAACACGGGTACTCGAGTTCCTCCGCAACCGTCTTTGCATGGGTCCAGACCGGATTGGCATTGGTCTGCCGGATTTCTTATTGGTATGTTAGGGGGTTTTAATCCTGCGAGGCTTTTATGCTGATCATTCCGGAGCAACTAGCATCCCAACTCGTGTCCGTGGAAGACGCGATCGCAGCCGTCGGCGAGGTGTTTGCCGCGAGCTACGCTGGCAATGCGCAATCGTATCCAGTCGTGCGCGAACAGACAGGCCATGCCGACGCCGTGTTCGGCGTGAAGGCCGGCTTCGATGCGTCGCTACCGGTACTTGGCCTCAAGGCTGGTGGCTACTGGCCGGGTAATGTAAAAAGGGGACTGGGCAATCACCAGTCTTCGGTACTTCTGTTTGATGCGGACACCGGCCGTGCAATCGCCTTGGTAGGGGCGAACTATCTCACCGGCATTCGCACTGGAGCGGCCAGCGCACTCGCGACGCGTAGCCTTGCGTCCGCGGACTCGTCGATTCTCGGCATCGTCGGCGCCGGCGTTCAGTCGGTCCACCAATATCAGGCGACGCGCGCTGTGCGTTCGATCTCGCACGTGCTGGCGTGGGACCCGAACCAGGACAACCTGCGCACGTTGCGCAACCTGGTCGAAGCGGACGGCCTGCGATTCGATGCATTGTCGCTCGAACACGTCGCACGCAACGCCGACGTGCTGATCACGGTGACGCCGTCGAGCGTGCCGCTTATCCGTCGTGAGTGGATTCGCCCGGGTGTCCACATCAACGCAATGGGAGCGGATACGACCGGCAAGCAGGAACTGGAGGTAGAACTGGTGGCGGCAGCCAGCGTCATCGTCGACGATTTCCAGCAGGCGGTCTCGATAGGCGAGTGCCAGCATGCGTACGCGTGTGGCTTGCTCAAAGCGGAAAAACTGAACCTCACGCTCGGCGGGGTGGTGAGCGGCGCCCAGCAGCGTAGTGGAGCCGACGACATCACGATTTTTGATGGAACCGGCATTGCGCTACAGGATCTGGCCGTCGCCGCGCTCGCCTATCGGCGCGCGCTCAAAGCAGGGCTAGGGTTTGCATGCGATTTTTGAACGCCCCGTTGTGGCGCTGAAGCGTGCGTTTGTGCCTGTTTTCGGTGCGCAAGCTTCGCTCAGTGACGCCAAAGATGTGCGCGTATGCACCGTGATGGACCGCCAGCGTTCCGAATCTGAGGCATTTCGTCCGGCATAGCAGTTGCTTCGCCTTGTATCTGCCTTCGGCGATCACGACTTCGTCGGCGCAGGTGTTTCTTCGACTGGAGCGGGTGATTTCTGTCCATGGAACTGAAGTGGCTTGAAGATTTCCTGACGCTGGCGGCTACGCGTAATTTCTCGCGTACCGCCGAGCTGCGTTTCATGACACAGCCGGCGTTCAGCCGGCGCGTCAAGATGCTGGAAGAGTGGGTTGGCGTCACGTTGCTCGATCGCAACGCGCAGCCGATTGCGCTGACCCCTGCGGGCGAGCGGTTCCGCGATATAGCCGAGGAGGTGGCCCGGCAGCTCTACCAAGGGCGCGACGAGTTGCGTGCGGCAGCGGAGGGGCGCGCCAGTACGGTCAAGTTTGTCGCGACACACAGCCTTTCGCTGACATTTTTCCCCCACTGGATCAGCGCTTCTGAAAAGGCGGGGGAAGTGCTTAAGTTCCGCCTCGATACCGGCCATGCGAACGCGTGCGTGCAGATGATGCAGCAGGGCGCAAGCCACTTCATGCTGTGCCACACGCATCCTTCAGTCGATATTGGCCTCGACCTGAAACAGTTTCTTTTCTACCGGGTCGGCTTTGACCGTTTGCTGCCGCTGTCGCGGCCCGGCCCCAACAATGAGCCGCTCGATTCGCTCGACGGCGCGTCGCCGAATCGCTGCCGATACCTGGCGTACGCCGAAACGTCCGCCATCGGTCGCGCGGTCGAAAATCTGCTGCGTACATTGCCTGCAGCCGATCGGCTCGACCGTGTATTCGTCTCCCCGCTCGCTGGCGTGTTGAACTCCATGGTGCGTGATGGTCGCGGGCTCGCGTGGCTGCCGCAGAGTCAGGTCGGTCGCGAACTCGAATCCGGCGAACTGGTTCGCGCGGGCTTGTCCCAGTGGGATCTCGACGTCGACATCACCCTGTTCCGCCCACGCGCCCGCTTGCCCAGCAGCGCCGAAGCATTCTGGGAAAACCTGATGCTCAGTTCCGCCACGTACGCGGTTCAGTCGGCTGCTGCCTGAGCAGCTGCAAGCGCTAACCGCTGTTTGAGCCGCCGCAACTGGCGTGTCTGGTCGCGCGGCTTTCGTTCGTCCATTCCCCAACAAATCACAGGCATACGTCATAGCGTCATGCTCGCTCTGCATCGCGTGATCGAAATTCGGCATTGGATTGCAGTTTTGTGACCACCTACGATGCGCTCAAGTTGACCTGACTGGAGCAATTCAAATGAATACGAAAGAGGAGAGCGCTAGTGCACAGGCCCATGGCCTCAAGCGCAATGCGTTGGGATTGATCAGTGCGATGGGCATGTCCCTCGCCTTTATCTCGCCGACTATCGGTGTGATGTTCATATCGGCGCTGATCGGCGGCAAGGCCGGCGTGTCTTCGCCATTTGTGTTCGTGATGGGCACCGCGGGGATTGCGCTAATGGCGTTGACGATCGCGGAATTCGCCAAGCGTGTCACGTCGGCGGGCGGCTTCTACAAGTTCATTACGCTTGGTCTTGGGCGCGAAGCCGGATTTGCAGCCGGCATGCTGATGCTGTTCGCGTATGCGCTGCAAAGCCCGATCAACACCAATCTATTCGGCGGTTTTCTCAGCAACGCGCTGCGGACTGACTTCGGCATCACGGTGCCGTGGTGGGCGTTGATGATCGGCGTCGTGGTGCTGGTCGGCATTCTCGCGTGGTATTCGGTCCATGCGTCGATGCAGTTCGATGTCGCGCTGTTGATTGCAGAAGTCGTGGTGGTGGGCGGCCTGTTGATCGTCATCGTGATCAAGGGCGGCGATGCGGGTCAGGTGCCCGAGAGCTTTTCGCCAATGCACGCGGATCAGGGCTTTGGCGGTATCGGGCAGGCATTCGTGTTTATCGTGATGGCATTCTTCGGCTTCGAATCGTGCCTGACGGTGGCTGAGGAATGCCGTAATCCGCGTCGCAATCTGCCGATCGCGCTGATTGGATCGGTAGTGCTCGCTGGCTTGTGGTTCACGTTTGCGATGTATTCGATCGTGGTCGGCTACGGCCCTGCGCACATGGACAAGCTCGCCAATTCTCAGGAGCCGATCCACGACCTCGCGGTGCGCTACCTTGGACATATGTACGGCAATCTTGTCGATCTCGCGGCCGTCTCTGCAATCGTCGCCGTCGTGCTTGCCATCCACACCGCGAACTTCCGCGTGCTGTATTCGCTGGGGCGCGACGGGCTGCTTCATAAAGCGCTCGGCCGTACCCATGCGAAGCACAAGACGCCTCATGTCGCGATCATCGTGTACTCGGTCCTGACCCTCGTGGTGGGTATTGGCGCAGGGTTCTGGTGGGACCCGATGTCCGCGTTCGGCAATCTCGGCTATCTGTCGTCGCTCGGCATGCTGCCTATCCTGATCCTCACCAATGTCGCCTTGCCTGTCTTTATGTGGAAGCGGTATCGCGCGGAGTTTTCGCTGGTGCTGCATGTCGCGTTCCCCGTCATCTCCAACGTCATCTTCCTTGCCGCAATCTGGTTGAACATTCATCCGTGGCCTGCCGCACCGCTGACCGCGTTCCCGTGGATTGTCGTGGCAGTGATCGTGCTCGCTGCGGTGTGGGGCCGGCAACTCAAGCGTCGCCGCTCGCCAGCGTTCTATCGCCTGGGCGCAGTACTCTTCATCGAAGGCGGTGCGATTCCGGAAATGATCGATCTCGAAATCGAATCGGTCGACGAATTGCCGGGCGGTGCGATCGCGACACGCGAAGGTGACAAGGCACTTGGCTACGGCAACGAAGCGGCCTGAAATCTTCTTCGCCACGCAGAGGTCTCTTCGTGGCTTGTAACAACCAACCTGAGAATCGTGATGGGCAGACTGAATGGCAAGAGTGCGCTGATTACCGGCGGCGCGTCAGGCATAGGTAAGGCGATTGCGCAATTGTTCGCGCAGGAGGGCGCACATGTCGTAATCACCGACTTCAACACGGCGGCGCTCGCCGTGGCAGTAGACGAACTCGCGCAATACGGCGAGGTGTCCGGTTGCACGGGCGACGTGCGTTCGATGACGGATGCCGCCCACATGGTAAAGCACGCTGTCGATGTGCATGGGGGACTAGATATCCTCGTATGCAATGCGGGCATTACTAGCGTGATGCCGATCGAGCAACTATCCGAGGACGAGTGGGACGCTGTGCTGACCACCAACGTCAAGGGCATGTTCACGATGGTCAAGCATGCGGTACCTAAGATGATCGAGCGCGGCGGCGGAAAAATCATCACGCTGGGCTCGGAGATGGGCATCGTCGCGGTCCCTGAGTCGCCGGCATACAACGCCAGCAAGGGCGCAGTAATGATGTTCACAAAATCGATCGCGCTCGACCTGATCCGCCACAACATTCGCGTCAACGCGCTGTGCCCTGGCATTACGCGCACACCGCTGCTGCAGGCGGAAGTCGACAACAGCCTGGACCCGGCGAAGACCGCCGCGGCTCAGGCGTCGTGGGCGCCGATCATGCGCGTGGCCGACGCGCGCGAAATCGCCTACGGCGCACTTTTTCTGGCTAGCGACGAAAGTTCGTTCGCGGTCGGTACCGACCTCGTGCTAGATGGCGGTTTTACCGCGCGCTAAGCATCCAATGCATTCCCGCAACGTTCGGCCGCTGATGCGGCGGCCGGCTTGCGCCCCTACAGGAGTTACGCAATGAATCAGACGGCCGCCTTCATCGACGCAGAGTCGATCGAGACACACAATACGGTTGCGGTGCTGGACCCGTCCAGCGGCAAGGAGATCGCCCGGACAGCGGATTGCGGTCCCGATGAGATCGATCGCGCTGTGCACGCGGCACGGCGCGCGTCGCGGCAATGGCGCAAGTTTGCGGTTGCCGAGCGTGCGCGCATCCTGCGGCTCATCGCCGAACTGATCAAGCGTGACGAGGCTGATCTCGCGCGTCTCGAAGCGATGCAAACCGGCAAGCCTTTGAAACAGGCGCGGCGCGACGCGGAGCTCACCGCCCGGTATTTCGACTTTTACGCCAGCGCGGTGGAAACACACTACGGCTCATCGATCCCGCTGAATGCGGACACGATGATCTTCACGGAATGGGAGCCGCACGGCGTCACGGCGCACGTGATCCCGTGGAATTACCCGATGCAGATTTTCGCGCGCACGATTGCGCCGGCTCTCGCGATGGGCAATTGCTGCGTGTTGAAGCCCGCCGAAGAGGCGCCGCTGACCGCGTTGCGCCTTGCGTCACTCGCACTCGAAGCCGGCCTGCCCGCCGGCGCGCTTAATGTCGTGGTCGGTTATGGCGAAACCGCGGGCGCGGCATTGACTAGTCATGGCGACATCGACCATATCTCATTCACCGGTTCGGTCGAAGTGGGGCGCATCATCGCTCACGCGGCGGCCAACCGCGTGATCCCGGCGACGATGGAGTTGGGCGGCAAGTCGCCGAATATCGTGTTCGCCGATGCGGACCTCGAACGCACGGTGCCGGGTGTGGTTAACGCGATTCTGCAAAACGCAGGTCAGACGTGCTCGGCCGGTTCGCGGCTGCTGGTCCATGAGAGCTTGCACGACGTGATGGTGGAGCGCATTGCGGACGCCTTCGCCAATGTGGAGATCGGCCCCGCGCTGAGCGACCCGGCACTGGGCCCGTTGATTTCGAAGATCCAGCGCGGCCGAGTCATGTCGTTCGTCGAACGGGCTCGCGGTCACGGCGCGAAAATCGTTGTCGGCGGCGATGCGCTCAACGGCGGCGCACTCGGCGACGGCTTTTTCTTCCAGCCGACGCTGGTCGATGACGTTGATCCGTACAGCGCGATCGGTCAAGAAGAAGTATTCGGGCCGGTGCTGGCCGTCACGCCGTTCCGCGATGTTGATGAAGCGGTGCGCCTCGCGAATGGTACCGACTACGGTCTAGTCGCCGGCGTATGGACACGCGACATTGGCACTGCGCACCGGATGATCCACGAAGTGCTGGCCGGACAGGTATTCGTCAATACGTACGGGGCGTCCGGCGGCGTCGAACTGCCATTCGGCGGTTTCAAGCGCTCGGGCTACGGCCGCGAAAAGGGGGCGGAGGGGCTGCGCAGCTTCGCCCAGGTCAAGACCGGCGTCGTCGCGCTGTAAATGCGTTCACTTCTTTCTCCATTCCGATTCATGACCAGCATCATGCCAGCATCGCGCTTGCGCGGTGAGCCGAACATCGCCTGCGATTCGCAATCCGTTCCTGTTTCAACCCGGTCAATCGAAGATCTGGCCACACCCGCGCTGCTGCTCGACGAAAGCCGGATGGCCCGCAACATCGCCCGTCTGCGGGGAGGGCTCGCGGGGCTCGGTGTCAATCTGCGTCCGCACCTGAAAACGGCGAAGTCGCTCGAAATCGCGCGCCGTGTCATGGATGGCCCAACTGGACCTGCGACGGTATCGACGTTGCGTGAGGCCGAGCAATTCGCGGAGGGCGGCGTACGCGATATCCTCTATGCCGTCGGTATCGCGCCGGGCAAGCTCGAGCGCGTGACGGCACTGCGTCGACGTGGAGTCGATCTGTCGGTGGTGGTCGATAGCCTGGATGCTGCCCACGCGGTCGCGAAGCAGTCACGCATCAGTCGCGACCCCATTCCCACGCTGATCGAAATCGACTCGGATGGTCATCGTGCCGGCGTAAGGCGTGAGCCGGCCGAGCAACTGGTGGCCATTGGTCGCGTGCTGCATGAGGGCGGCGCACTGTTGCGCGGCGTCATGACCCATGCGGGCGAATCGTACGCATGCGATGCCGTCGAAGCCATCAGCGCGATGGCCGAGCGCGAACGTGCGGAAGCGGTCGCGTGTGCGGCCGTGTTGCGGGATGCGGGTCTCCCGACGCCGGTGGTGAGCGTGGGGTCGACGCCGACGGCTCACTTCGCGCGCGATCTGAGCGGTGTCACGGAAGTGCGCGCCGGGGTGTTCGTGTTCTTCGATCTCGTGATGGCGGGGCTCAACGTGTGCACCATCGACGACATCGCGCTCAGCGTGCTCGCGACCGTGATCGGCCATCAACCCGACAAGGGCTGGATTCTGGTCGATGCGGGCTGGATGGCCATGTCGCGCGACCGCGGTACGGCGTCGCAGAGGCTCGATCAGGGCTACGGCGTCGTCTGCGATGTCGATGGCGTGCCGTATCCGGACCTGATCATGGCCCAAGCGAATCAGGAGCAGGGCATTCTCGCGCTGCGCAGCGGCGGGGCCGCGCCGTTGCCGCAGCTGCCGATTGGCTCCCTGGTGCGCATTCTGCCCAATCACGCGTGCCCGACCGCCGCCCAGCACGATCACTACATGGTCATACAGACTGGGTCGCGTGGGATTCTCGAACAATGGTCGAGATTCCGGGGCTGGTGATGACGCAGCCGCATTTGGCAAATACCGTTTCAATTCAATTAAAAAGTAAACAGATGAAGATAAAATTCCTGGCTGCGCTAGGGTGTGGTGCGCTGGCCAGTGCCGCACAGGCGCAAAGCAGCGTGACGCTGTACGGCACGCTTGATACCGCCATCGGCTACGTCAGCAATCAGCCGAAAGCGAATGGCGGCACGGGCAGCGCGTTCCAGATGATAAACGGAACGCTGAGCGCCAACTCCTGGGGCTTGAAGGGCACAGAGGATCTGGGCGGCGGACTCTCTGCGGTCTTTAGGCTCGAAAACGGGTTCGTTCTCAGCAACGGTGCGCTGAACAACAACGGGAGGGAGTTCGGGCGGGTCGCGACTGTCGGCTTGGCGAGCGTTCCGTTCGGTACGGTCACGCTCGGCCGGCAATTCGATCCGCTCGTCGACCTCGTCGAACCGCTGACCGAGGATGCGGTCTTCGGTTCGGCATTCGCGACTCCCGGTGATCTCGACAACTACGACGAAAGTCTCGGCGTCAATAATGCGGTGAAGTATGTGAGCCCGAGTTACGCGGGCTTTCAGTGGGAAGGGATGTATGCGCTAGGCGGGGTCGCGGGCAGCGCGTCGAGCGGTCAGACTTATGCGCTTGCGGCGGCGTATGGGAACGGTCCGCTGAATCTTGCTACAGGGTACTTTCACGCGAACTTCGCGAACGATTTTGTGTTGACCAGCAGCGGCGTGTCGCTCGCACCGGGCGCTAGCGCCCCGACGACCGACAACCCCTATTTTTCGAGTATCAATCGCGGACTGTTTTCGGCGAAGTCCGTGAGCATCATTCGCGCAGCCGCGAGTTATCAACTCAGTTTGTTCCAGTTCGGCGCGGCGTACAGCAATGTCGCATACGGCGAAGGATCGCTGTCGGCCGATACCCGCTTTAATAACGCTACGCTCTATGTAAACTACAAACCGGTTCCCGCAACGACACTGGGCGTTGGTTACAACTTCACCAAGGGCGACGGCGGTGCGCAGACGAACGCGACCTACAATCAGGTCAGCCTGGGTGCCGACTACGCCCTCTCGAAGCGTACTGACCTGTATGCGCTCGCCGCCTACCAGAAGGCATCAGGTCGGACGGCCGATGGCGCAGGGGGCAGTATGGCGGATACCGCGTCGATCGGCTCTTATGGCCTCGATTCAGGCAAGAATTCGGAGACCATGGTGCTGCTCGGCGTGCGGCATCAGTTCTAAAGCGCAGCACGGTCGGGCGGACCCGGTTGCTCTGGTACTGTCTACCTGGTGACCTGCGGCCGAACGGCAGGCTCGACGTGCGAGGACGCGCGAACTTATGGGGCAATGCGCCTCAACATCGGGATGCAAGTTTCCTCTTTCAGCGAGGACGCAGTGGTGGCGCACTGCCGCCTGCGGCGACATCAATGCAACATCCAGGGCCTTGTGTAAAGTATTTGAAGATAGAATCAAGTCTCCCGAGCAAATACCAAAAGAAAAAGCGATTGCAAGCAGCTCGGACCTTTGTCGCAAAGTATTCAGGAGACAATCTATGTGGTTTGTTGGAAAGAGCGAGCTGCTGTCGTTGATCGAACGCCATTGCCTCGATGAGGTCATGCCGGCTTTCAGCGATCACCGGAATCTGCGCAAGAATGCCATCGTCTATAGGCCCGAAGATCTGAGCGACCACGTCTACCTGCTGAAAACCGGCAGCGTGCGTCTCTACAAGCTGACGGAGGATGGCCAGGAAATCACGCTTTCGTTCATCAAGACCGGCATGATCTTTGGAGACGGCGATGTGCTCAACGAAGCGAATTATTCACATCATGCGCAAACGATGGCACCCAGCATGATCTGCTACATCCGCAAAGCGGATTTCAAGCAACTGCTGATGCGCTATGACGTGATCAACCAGTTTGTCCTGACGAGCCACTACCGGCGCTGGAAGGAAGCGCAGCAACTGATCGAGAACCTTTCGCTGCATGACGTTCGCAAGCGCCTCACGAACATTCTGGTAATGTTCGCCAGCCAGATCGGCCGTAAGTTCACATACGGCGAACATGATGACGCCGTGCTCATCGATCTGTCGATTCCTCAGGACAAACTCGCAGAATTCATCGGCACGTCGCGCGAGTCGGTGAACCGTCACTTCAGCGACCTCAGGGCTGAGGGCCTGACCGACATGCACGAGAGGAAGGTTGTGCTTACCCCCGCCTTTGTTGCGCAGTTTCTGCCGGCTTGGCGCGCAACGTCGGCACGGAAGCCATCTGCTGCGCTGGCTCCCTTGCCGACGAGAAGCATCGATACGCTCAACGCTGAACCAAAGCACGCCTGACAGCCTCCACGCCGCTGTGCGGGCTCGATAGCACGGGCACACGCAGTTCGCCAAGAGCGGGTACCAGACGGGCCATCGACACCTGCGCGAGCACCACGACATCGACTTCGGTGGCCAGTTCAACGATGGTTTGCCTGAGTATTTCATCGTGCCGCGCGGCGTCGCCGGCCAGAAGCGCATCGAAAGCGCCTTCTGCAATGCGCTCGACCACGTCGGCCTGCCTGCCATGCTCCCGGGCCTTATTCCTGATGAGCCGCACGGTCGGCTCAAGCGTGGTCGATACGGTTGCCACTACGCCGACGTGCGAACCGATGGCACTCGCCTGTTCGGCCATCGCTTCGTCGATCTTGACGATCGGGGTGCGGATCATGCCGCGCAGCAGATCGGCCGCCTCGCCGACAGAAGAACAGGCATTCAGGATGATGTCGGCGCCCATCGACTGCGCATTCATCACGTAACTGTAGATGCGGCTCGTCACTTCAGGCGTCAGATGACCCGCGGCTCTGACATCATTGAGCAAACTGTCATCGACGATGTTGATGACACGTGCGTCTGGCAGTAACAGCTGGAACTGCTCCTTGATGGGTTGAACCGTCACTGGCCCGGTGTGAACGACGACTATGGTGGTCATGGGGTTGAAACTCCGTTGCAGGTAAGGTGTTGTTCAAGCGGTAGCGGCCGCCATCACGCGCTCCGCGGTTGCTTCTTCGCGGCTCAGTTCGCCGTTCAGTCGGCCCTCGCGCACCACGAGAATCCGGTCGCTGACCGCAAGTACTTCCAGCAGATCCGACGAAATCACGATAATGCCGATTCCCCGCGCGGCCAGCCGTGTGAGTAGCGCATGCACTTCCGCCTTCGCGCCGATATCGATACCGCGCGTGGGCTCGTCGACGATCAGTACCTTCGGATTGCGCGCGACCCATTTCGCAATGACGATCTTCTGCTGATTGCCGCCGCTGAGATTCACGACCTTCTGCTCGATGGTCGGCGTCTTGACGCCAAGCGTGCGCACAAATTGTCGACAGCTTTCATCTTCCTTCGCCCGTTGCAGAAACTGGAACGGCGAGTAGCGGTCCAGGTGCGTGAGGCTGAAATTCTCGCGTACGCTCATGCCGAGTACAAGCCCTTGCGCTTTACGGTCCTCGGTCACGAAGCCGATGCCGTGCTCGATCGCATCGTGCGGATTCCGGATGGAGACAGGTTTGCCGTCGATCGCGATCTGTCCGGTACACGGACGCATGCCGAAGATCATCTCCATGATCTCCGTGCGCCCCGAGCCCACCAGACCGGCGATCCCCAGTACCTCGCCGCGATGCAAGGTGAAGCTGACGTCGCGAATCTGCGCGTCGGCCGGCCTTGAAGCGCGCAGCGTGAGGTTGCGGACCTCCAGCACAGGCTCTGCGGTTGCATGCGATACCGGCGCAGCGTACAGCTCGCTGAGTTCCCGATCGACCATCTTGCGGACCAGCGATTCCCGGGTCACGCTTTCAGCGGGTGATGTATCCACCGTACTCCCGTCGCGCAACACGGCGATGCGGTCAGCGAGTTCGAACACCTCTTCCAGGCGGTGCGATATATAGATGATCGAGATGCCTTTCTGGCGCAGCTTCTTGATGAGTTCCATCAACGTGCGCGTTTCGTGATGGCTGAGCGAAGCTGTCGGCTCATCCATGATGATGACCTGTGACTGTTCAGAAATCGCCTTCGCAATCTCGATCATCTGCTGCTGCCCGACGCTTAATTTGCTCACCCGGGTCGCGGGATCGAGATCCAGATCGATCGTTTTCAGAATCTCACGCGCACCGCTGTGCATGCGGTAGCGGTCGATCAAACCAAAGCGTCCGAGCGGCTCTTTCGCAAGAAAGATATTCTCCGCGACGCTCAGATTGCCCACGACTGAAAGTTCCTGATAGATGATCCCGATGCCGAGCGCACGCGCGTGGTTGCTGTCGCGCAGCGAGATCTCCTTGCCGTCGACAAGGATGCTGCCGCCCCGGTCGGGCGCATAAACGCCTGTCAGGATCTTCATCAGCGTGCTCTTTCCCGCACCGTTTTCTCCGGCAAGCGCGAGCACCTCGCCTCGCCGGATTTCAAGGTTCACGCGATCGAGCGCCTTGACGCCGGGGAACGTTTTGGAAATGTTGCGCATCTCTAGAAATGGCGTCACGGCCTGGCTCCTTGACAGCATATTGCATGCTACTTCGCATAACTGCCGACGTTGTCTTTTGTCACGACCGTCACGCCAGTATCGATGTCTTTGGGCTGCGGCTCCTTCCCGTCGATCTGTGCGACGAGATGTTCCACCGCCAGCTTGCCCATTGTCACCGGGCGCTGAACCATGATGCCCTGAATCGACCCTTCGCGGAGGCCCTTCAGCGTGTCAGGGAGATCATCGAAGGCAAGCACCTCGAGTTTGCCTTTCATGGCACCGAACTCCTTCGTGCTGAGCACTTTGGCCACGGCAGGACCGCCCACCTGACTCACGCCGAAGATGCCTTTCAGCTGCGGATGCGCGCGCAACGTCGTCTCGACGACCGAGACACCTTTCGCGAGATCGTCATCCGTGCCTTGCGTATCGACGATCCTGATTCCCGGATAACGTGCGAGCCCTTTTTTGATGCCGCTGATACGTTCATTCAGGTTCACCGCGCCCAGTTGCCCCGTCACGATCGCTACTTCGCCATTACCGCCGAGCGCCTTGGCCATCGTCTCCGCCATCGTCGCACCGGCGGATTCATTGTTTGTTCCGATATACATCGCGCGCCCGCTCTTCGGCGAATCCGAGTCGTATGTGAGCACCTTGATACCGCTCTGCGCTGCGTGCTTCATTACGCTTTCGACCGACTTCGGCTCGTTGACCGATATCGCAATGCCATCGACGTGCTTTGAGATCAGATCCTCGATGATCTGTACTTGCGTCGCCCCCTGGGTGTTTTGCGGCACAACCCACTGATACCTGACGCCCAGCTTGTCAGCCTCCCCCTTTGCCCCGCCGTTGCAATCCTCGAAGAAGGGCACTGCTACCTTGGGGATCACTGCGACGGAAATGTCCTTCGCGTCCTTGGCATGTGCGCCGGGTGCGAGCGTTATCGACAGTGTTGCAATGCCGCTCGCCAGCGCGAGGGTCAAATTTTTAAACATGTTGTCTCCTGGATGAGTGGTTTTTCGTTGGTGAAAAAGGTGTTGCTGCCTAACGGCCTTTGCTGCGTACGCGCCAGACGTCGATGCTGACGGCGATCAGGATGACGCAGCCGGTGATTGCCTGTTGCGCGTAGGTGTCGATATTGAGCAGCACGACGCCGTTGGTGATGATGCCGGCGAGCGCGGCACCGATGATCGCGCCTTCGACACTGCCGGCGCCGCCCGACAGGCTTGCTCCGCCGATTGCCGCCGCGGCAATCACGTCGAGTTCAGCGCCGAAGCCGGATGCGGGCTCGGCGGAGACAAAGCGGGAAAAGCTGACGATGCCCGCTATCGAGGCGATGAGCCCTGACAGCGCATACACTGAAAACTTCACCCGATTGGTCCGCACACCGCTTAGCCGTGCCGCCATTTCATTGCCGCCCATTGCGTAGACATGCCGTCCGAAACGAGTCCCGCGCATGATCACTGAAAAGCAGATCGTCAGCAGCAGCATGATGATCACGGGGGACGGAACGAAGCCGATATAGCCCTGGCCGATGAACGTGAAGCTGTCTGGCACGTC
The DNA here is from genome assembly GCF_059422005.1 of Paraburkholderia sp. GW821-FHT02A12. NCBI lineage: Bacteria > Pseudomonadati > Pseudomonadota > Betaproteobacteria > Burkholderiales > Burkholderiaceae > Paraburkholderia > Paraburkholderia sp. GW821-FHT02A12. The sequence goes on from NZ_JBWKWA010000002.1 coordinate 469,507, forward strand.
CGGCGTGACCGGGACGCCTTTCGTAATGATGTACATCAGACCGCGTCCAATGCTCAGTGTCCCGAGCGTTGCGATGAACGGCGGCAGCTGGATACGCGTGATCAGAAGGCCGTTGAAGCTTCCGACGACGAGCCCCACGCCCAAGCCGGCGAGAATGGCAGCCCCCGCACCGAGGCCATGCTGGAAAGCCAGTGCGGTGATCAGGGACGAAAGGCCCATTACCGAACCGACCGACAGGTCGATACCACCCGTGATGATCACGAGCATCATCCCGATCGACATGACGCCGATCAGGGAGAACGAGCGGAACACACCCATCAGATTGTTGGTCGTCAGAAAGTACGGGGAAAAAAGGCTGATCAGAATCCCAACCAGAAGCAGCACTGAGAGGATGTTGAGCTCGCGGATTTTCAGCCACGCACGGACTGTGCGGAGAGGCCGTACTTCACCTTGCTGCGGTTCTCTCTTGGATAGAAGGGCGGTCACGGATGTCTCCTGTTTTCGTTTGCGCTTACCGGCGATCATAGGTTTAGCGCGAGCGCGAATCTGTGACGGGAGTCATAGAAACGTATAGGGGTTGTCACGGAGGAGGGTGCGAAGCCGACTATGACGCGCGTCACAGAAACCGTAGGCCGATGAGCGGTACGATGCATTGGCAATTGGAAGCCAATCCACCTCATCTGGAGTAACAGGCATGACGAAGCGAGTGATTGTGACGGGCGGCAGCGGGCTGGCCGGGAAATGGGTAGTCGAGGAACTGGTGCAGCATGGCTATGAAGTGCTCAACCTCGACCGGGTGCCAATGGCAAAGCCAAGCGCTCGTACGCTGATTACGGATCTGACGGACGCCGGCCAGGTATTCAACGCGTTGGCTTCGAGCACCACAGCGAAGGAATTCGATGCTGATCTCGAGCCGAAGCCCATCGATGCGATCGTGCACTTTGCGGCCATCCCGCGCATTCTCATCACGACCGACAACGAGGTGTTCCGCATCAACGTGATGTCGACGTACAACGTGCTCGACGCCGCATCGAAGCTGGGTATCAGGAAAGTGATCGTGGCGTCGAGTGAGACGACGTACGGTGTCGTGTTTTCACATCGTCACAGGAACCCGGAATATTTTCCCCTTGACGAGGAGTATCCGGTCGATCCGATGGATAGCTACGCCATGTCGAAGGTCATCAATGAGGTCACGGCCAAGGCATTCCATGCGCGCACCAAAGCGGACATCTACTGCTTCCGTATCGGCAATGTGCTGGATCCGGTCGATTATCAAAAATTCCCGGCGTACTTCAAAGATCCGGGCCTGCGCAAGCGGATTGCGTGGAGCTATATCGATGGGCGCGATCTTGCCGTTGCGTGCCGGCTGGGCATCGAAAAGGACGGCTTGGGTTTTGAAGTGATGAACGTAGCGGCTGACGACGTTTCATCGGATTTGCAGACGGCAGAACTGCTGAAGCGTTTTTATCCGGAGGTGCCCGTCAGGAAGCAGCTGGGCGAGTTCGAAACCCTGCTCAGTAATGAAAAGCTGAAGCGGCTGCTTGGATGGCAACAGCAATACCGCTGGCGCGACCAGGTGAAAAAGTAAGCACGGTCAGCGTCAGCGCCCGATGCCGGCCGATGAGGAGGGGTGGTGAAAAAGCCGCGCATGGCCTTTCTTGGCTTCGCGATCGAGTCGGACTACCTAACTCGATGGCCCACACCGCGACCACGCATGCCGTCACAGGCCTTACCAAAGCTGCTTCGCTCGCGGGACGAAAGGACCACATCGCGGTGGGACAGATCGATATCGGTAACACACTGACCGAGCTTGCCGCGGGCACGGCAAAGGGTATGCCTCAAGGCAACGGCGAGATTGCCGTTGAGCCCATGAAGGACGTCGGCGTTGTCGGCAAATCAGTGTTTTACGTAGCAAACCTTCCGCTAGGCGAAAACGTGCTGTTTCATACCGCTATGGCGATAAATATGCCATTTGTCGGGAGAGGATGACTGGTGTTTCATTTGAGAGGACCGATCGTCTGAATGTACTTAAACCAATCAACCTATGCAAAATTTCATTCTCCAGAATCCGACCAGAATCATTTTTGGCGAAGGCCAGATTGCCGCGCTTGATGCGCACGTGCCGCCCGAGGCGCGCGTGCTGCTCACCTGCGGCGGCAGCAGCATCAGGAGCAACGGTGTGCTCGCGCAAGTGCAGGCGGCGCTCGGTGAGCGCGCCTGGTTCGTTTTCAGTGGCATCGAGCCGAATCCAACCTACGAAACCCTGATGCAAGCGGTCGCGCTGGCACGCGAGAAGAACATCGACTTTCTCCTTGCGGTCGGCGGCGGGTCGGTGATCGATGGTACGAAGTTCATCGCGGCAGCGCTGAAGTTCGACGGCGAACCGTGGGACATCCTGGCGAAGCAGGCCGAGGTGCATGACGCGATGCCGTTCGGCAGCGTGCTAACGCTGCCCGCGACCGGCTCGGAAATGAACAATGGTGGCGTCATCAGCAACCGCGCAAGGGGCGACAAGTTACCGTTTCGCAGCGAAGCGACCTATCCTCGCTTTTCGGTGCTCGATCCGACGACGACCTATTCCTTGCCACCTCGGCAAATCGCCAACGGCGTGGTCGATGCGTTCGTCCATATCGTCGAGCAATACCTGACCTACCCGGTCGATGCAAAGGTGCAGGACCGTTTTGCCGAAGGGTTGCTGATCACGTTGACCGAAGTCGGTCCGCAAGCGCTTGCCGAGCCGCACAACTATGGCGTGCGCGCAAACCTGATGTGGACGGCAACCCTGGCGCTGAACGGCTTGATCGGTGCTGGTGTGCCGCAGGACTGGGCGACGCATATGCTCGGTCATGAGATCACCGCGCTGCACGGACTCGATCACGCGCAAACGCTCGCAATCGTGCTGCCAGCAATGCTGAGCGTGCGCCGCGAGCAAAAGCGGGCGAAATTGCTGCAGTACGCCGAGCGCGTGTGGAACTTCACCCAGGGCAGCGAAGACGAGCGCATTACCGCGGCGATCACTGCGACCCGTGTGTTCTTCGAGCGGATGACCGTCGGGACTCGTTTGCGCGACTATCAGATCGGTGGCAGTTCCATCGGCACGTTGATCGCGAAACTCGAAGAGCACGGTATGACCGCATTGGGCGAACACGGCGACGTGACGCCCGAAGTCAGCCGTCACGTCTATCAGCTTGCGGTTTGAGCACATCATCATGCGGAGATAAACCATGCAGATTGGATTTATCGGGCTCGGCTCGATGGGCGCGGCGATTGCGATGAACCTTCTCAAGTGCGGGCATGACGTTCACGTTTTCAACCGTAGCCCTGCCCGTGCCGAGCCACTGCGCGAAGCGGGCGCCATGGTCGCGGCAAGTCCCGCGCAGGCGGCGCATTCGGTCGACGTCGTGTTAACAATGGTGACCGACGACGACGCGCTCGCATCGGTCACCTTCGGCGAACATGGTGTTTTTGCGGGCCTCAAGCCGGGCGCGATACATGTCTCGATGAGTACCATCGGGGTGGCCACCGCAAAGGACATCGCGCTGGCGCATCGTGAAGCCGGGTTGGGATTCGTGTCAGCGCCTGTGTTCGGCCGACCCGACGCTGCGGCGGCGCGCAAGTTGTTCATCATGGCTGCGGGCGCGGACGAGCATTTGAGAGTTGCGGTTCCGCTGCTTGAACAGCTCGGGCAGTCGGTCGGTATCGTCGGCGCCGACCCGTCGAAGGCGAATCTCGTGAAGCTCATTGGCAATTTCATGCTATCGGTAATCATCGAGACGATGGGCGAAGCATGCGCAGTGGCGGGGAAGGCGGGGCTCGACCCGATGCGCCTCGTCGAGCTGCTGACGAGCGCTAACTTCAACGCGCTGCCGTACAAGATCTATGGCCCGTTGATCGCGTCGCAGCGCTTCCAGCCGGCTGGTTTTTCGCTGCCGCTCGGCCAGAAGGACAACCGCCTGATGCTCGCGGCAGCCGACGCGCTCGGTGTCCCGCTGCCGCTCGCTAGCCTCGTTCACGATCGCTTTCTCGCGGTCCGCTCGCAAGGCATTGGTGCTGAGCACGACTGGTCCGCAGTTGCGCTTTGCGCATTGTCCGATGCAGGAATGCGCAAGCAGGCTTGAGGGGTGCCCTGTCGAGGAAGTGACGTTGCACTAAGTCTGGATCGAACCAGGCAGTCGTCCATGCTACGCGTACCAGCGAGCTGCAGAGCGGGCACATTCGCGCCTTGGCGAGAATCGATTCAGACTCCAAACCAACAACTGCGAGCATTTCTGTGCGTGGCACCTATATGGCGAAAGCCGCAGCGAACACGTGTACGCGTACCTGACTCATCCGGATGCAGCCATGGGCCTACGTCTTCGTCAAGAGAGCCGACCAACGCGGTGCGGCGGTCCGACTAGCTTTTTAAGGTTTCTCACATGAAAGTCGGAGCTGCAGTATTCCGGCAACTGCGTCGTCTGGCGCCCCGTTCTCGGCGACATCCTGAACGCAGGCGAGCTCGAATATGCCGACCAGGCTGTGAACTTCGCTGCCTTAGCGAACGTGTGCTCACTGTTGTCTCACGAATACGCCAGGCGCCATCCAGACGATACCGAGCAAGCGCGTCGTGGTAGCCGGATCTTCTGATCGCACTGGGTAGCGGGTGCGTTGCCCGCCGCATGGCTATCTATGTCGCCAGATCGACTCATGGTGCTTGTGGAGTCGAATATGCATCTGACGAACGATTGCGCGCACAACTATCGCGGCCATTTTTATATTCAATTGGATTTTCGTTTGCCGATTTCCTGTAATGGGAATGCTTTCCATACAAACGATATTTATTAAGGAATACAACTGATATGTCAAAGGGCCGACCGCTTCAAATCCTCGTGGCCGCGACCTGCATCGCCCTCAGCTCGTCCCCCTACGCTGCCGACATGACGCGCGATAATGGCTCGCCGGTAGGCGACAACCAGAACTCGCAGACGGCCGGACCGAATGGACCGACGCTCCTGCAGGACTCTCAGCTGATTGAAAAGCTGCAGCGCTTCGATCGCGAACGCATTCCGGAGCGCGTCGTACACGCACGCGGCACTGGTGCGTTCGGCGAATTTGTGCCTACTGTGGACATCAGCGACCTGACGGTAGCAAAGGTGTTCACTCCTGGCACAAAGACGCCCGTGTTCGCGCGCTTCTCGACCGTGATGGGCTACCGCGGTTCGCCAGAGCAGGCGCGCGATCCGCGTGGCTTCGCCATCAAGTTCTATACGACGCAAGGCAACTGGGATCTCGTCGGCATCAACTGGCCGATCTTCTTCATTCGCGACGCGATCAAGTTTCCCGACTTCGTCCACGCGAACAAGCCAGGTGCCGTGACCGGCGTGCAGGATCCGAACCTCGCGTTCGATTTCTTCGCTCACACGCCCGAGGCGACGAGCATGCTGACACACCTGTACACCGACGAAGGCATGCCTGACTCGTATCGACACATGGACGGCTTCGGTGTGCATGCGTTCAAGCTCGTCAACGCACAGGGACAGGTGCACTATGTGAAGTTCCACTTCAAGAGTCAGCAAGGCGTGCACGGCATTCGTCCGCAGGACATCCAGGGCTCGATCGGCGCTGACTGGAACCTGATGACGAACGACCTGTACCGCGCACTGAAGGCGGGCAATGATCCGACGTGGGATCTGTATATCCAGGTCCTGAATCCGCAGGACCTGGACAAGTTCGAGTACGATGCGCTCGACGACACGAAGATCTGGACCAGCGTGCCCGAGCGCAAGATCGGCACGCTGACGCTCAACCGCGTTCCGGACAATTACTTCGAGACGACTGAGGAATCGGCATTTGCGCCATCGCGGATGGTGCCGGGCATTGAACCGTCTGAAGACCGCATGCTGCAGGGGCGGCTGTTCTCGTACGCCGACACGCAGATGTATCGTCTTGGCGCGAACTTCAACGGTCTGCCGATCAATCGTCCGCGCGTACCGGTGGTGAACAACAACCAAGATGGTGCGATGAATAGCGGCGATCGCAAGGGCGAAGTGAACTATGAGCCATCGACCCTCGGCGAGATTCCACAGGATCCGCGCGACAAGTACGTCCGGACTCCGCTCACGGGCCCGACGCAGCAGGCGGCGATTAGCAAGACGCTCAACTTCCGGCAGGCGGGAGAGTACTACCGCACGCTGTCAGCGCAGGACAAGCAGGATCTCGTGACGGCGCTGTCTGGCGACCTCAAACGTGTGACCAACGATGCAAACAAGTACACAATGCTGTCGTACTTCTACAAGGCCGACACCGATTACGGTACCCGCCTTGCGCAAGCTACGCACGCGGACCTGTCACGCGTGAAATCGCTCGCCGACAAGCTCGCCGAAAACTGATCGCACTCCGGGCGCGAAGGTCGCGGTGCGGCCGTCGTTCGTTTCCACCTGTTATTACCCCGTGCCGCGGCGCGCGGAGCCTTCATGCGATGAACCGATTCCGATCCGTCCGCGCGCTGTCCGCCGTCGCTGTCTTTGTCGCTGCTGTTGCCGCGTCGGGTTGCGCACAGACGACGTTACCCGACTCCGTGACGCTCAACTCCGGCTCGCGTGCCGACCCGCGTCGCTACGACGAAGAATGGTTTGACGCAGCGCGCCTCGGCCGCGTCGACATCCTGCAGGCGCTCGTGGCCGCGGGTTACCCGATTGACGCAACGACCCCGCAGGGATACACCGCCTTGATTCTCGCTGCATATCGGCACCAGCCCGCGGCACTCGACTACCTGCTTCGCGCGGGCGTCAATCCGTGTCTGGGCGACCGACACGGCAACACCGCGCTGATGGGCGCGATTTTCAAGGGTGACACCGCGACCGCGGAGCGCCTGATAAACACGGGCTGTCCGATCGACGAGGCCAACAACGCCGGGGAAACGGCGCTGTCATTCGCCGCGTTATTCGGCCGGGTCGAACTGCTGCCGAGCCTCGTCGCGCGCGGCGCGAATCCCGATCATGCCGATGCGCTCGGCCGGACTGCGCTGCAAACGGCCATGCTGCAGGGCAATGCATCAGTTGTTGCCGCATTGGAAAAGGTGGGCGCGGCACCCAGTGTCGATCAGTCGGCGCGCAGCCGCCCTTGATGGCGGAGACGCGGGCTCACTAGCGGAAAATCGAAACGTTCGCCGAGCCCGAATACCAGTGCACATGCACCGTAAGAGATTTGGGTCATTAGACGGACCTGATAAAGTCGTTAACGGAACCAGGTGACATCATGGCATCCAGACAGGAAATCAAGAGGTATCGTGCGCATCTGGCTGACGAGGGTCACAGCGCTGCACTCTATGAGACGCTCGCCCACGTAGAAAGGGACATCAGCCGTAAGCTGGTGTTCGGGGATCTGGCTGCATCGGAACGGGCCCATGCAAAGGTCTGGGCCGACAAACTGAGAGCAAATGGACAGCGCGTATCGGATAGGCAGAGCATCAAAACCTTTTTGATGAGGAGCCTCGTTCGCGTCTTCGGTACCCGGTTCGTGCTGCCCACGCTTGCAGCCGTGGAGTTTGCAGACAGGAACAAGTACGCCGGCAACCCGGATACCGCAAAGATGTCCGAAGACGAACACCGTCATGCCAGCGTAGTACAGGCCTTGGCGAATGCAGGTAAGCCCGAAGCAACCAGGGGTGCCGAAATTGCCGAAGCCGAGTCTTGGCATAGAGGCGTGTCATCCGGGAACGATCTTTGCGCGGCCGTGCTCGGTGCCAATGACGGACTGGTGTCGAATTTCTGTTTGATTATGGGTGTCGCCGGCGCCGGTACGGGCAACAAGACAATTCTGCTAACAGCTTTGGCGGGGCTGATTGCCGGAGCCTGTTCGATGGCACTAGGAGAATGGTTGTCAGTGACGAACGCGCGAACTTGCACAGACGCAAATCGCTAGGGAAGCCGACGAGCTTGAACATACTCCTGACGCCGAAGAGCACGAACTAACTCTCATCTATCGTGCTAAAGGACTGGATGGAGATGAGGCGAAGCGCGTCGCATCGCATCGCAACTTATGCGTGACAGGGACAACGCACTGGACGCGTTGAGGCGAGAGGAGCTTGGGCTCGATCCAGCAGAACTTGGTGGCAATCCATGGTCCGCCGCCGGTGTATCTTTTTTCCTGTTTGCGACTGGAGCCATTTTCCCCGCCATGCCTTTCCTGTGGACGTCAGGGCTTACGGCCATCGTCCAGTGTGTTGTGTTGAGCATCCTGGCGCTGGCGGCGATCGGCGTTTCACATTGCTCTTCAACGGTCAAAGTGCAGGCTTTTCCGCGATTCGTCAAGTCATCATTGGCCTGGCGGCAGCGGCGTTCACGTTCGGTATTGGGCACGTTTTAGGTGTATCAGTTTCGTGACTGTCATTTCGACGAACACTGTTACGTAGCGGCGGAATGCGAGTTAAGCGATGCGTCAGGTGCGTATGTCGTTCCACTGGCGGTATCGCCAGGTCAATTTGCGCGTATGCATCTGGTCGATGACGAGACTGTAGACAGGGGAGTAGCATCGCCGAGGGCGTCGACCCTCGGCGATGGCGCGCAGGCGCCGCCTGACGAGCGCCATCGAGGCAAGTCCGGCAGCTGCTTTGCCTCGCCATCGGACCTGGATGCTCGGAGCGTCGATGGCTTGACCGTCGCGCCAGCGATTCGGTAAGTCCGGTACGGACGCCAGTGCGCTGGCCATCCCGACAATGTCGACGCCTTCGTTCAGCACCGCCTGCGCGATCGACTGCCGGCGAATGCCCCCCGTCGTCATCACGGGCATCGCAGCGACGGCGGCAATGTCGCGAGCGAACGTCAGGAAATAGGCCTCGCGGGCGAGCGTGCGGCCGTCAGCAGTGCGGCCTTGCATCGCGGGGCTCTCGTAGTTTCCGCCAGACAGTTCGACGAGGTCGACGGCCTGATCGTTGAGCCACAGCACGATCTGTCGGGCGTCATCTTCCGAGAAGCCGCCGCGCTGAAAGTCGGCGGAATTGATCTTGACCGCGACACTGAAACCGGCGCCGACCCGCGCGCGCATGGCACGCACGACGGATAACAAAAGCTTTGCCCGGTTTTCCAGCGAGCCGCCCCATTCGTCGTCACGGCGATTCGTCAGCGGCGACAGGAACTGCGATATCAGGTAGCCGTGCGCCGCATGGATCTGGACTCCATCGAATCCTGCCATTTCGGCCGCTGCGGCCGTGTCGGCGAAGCGCTCGACGACCTCGTGGATCTCGATCGCGGCCATCGCGCGCGGTGCAGCGAACAATTTGCTATGCCGGCCGAGGTCGAGCGGAACGGCGGACGGGGCCCATGCGGGGTGTCCCATCGCCGCCAGGACCTGGCGCCCCGGATGGTTGATCTGCATCCAGATCCGCGCACCATGCTGGCGGGCCGCCGCCGCCCACCGTCTGAACGGATCGAGAGGCGTACTTCGTTCTAGCACGACGCCGCCCGGGCCGGTCAGCGCTCTTCCGTCGATCATCACGTTCCCGGTGATCAGCAGTCCCGCCCCGCCGGCACCCCAGGCGGCATAGAGACGCTGAAGCGCCGGGCCGGGTAGTTGGCCCGCGTCGGCGAGGTTTTCTTCCATCGCGGCCTTCGCGATGCGGCTGGGCAGAGTGCTGCCGTTGGGCAGCGTCAGCGGTGCGAATAGTGGTGTCGTCATCGGATGACCCGTTCGGCGCGTACGATGGGCCTATACTAAGTTTCAAGTCGACTTCAAGGTCAAGCACGATGAAGATCGGAGAACTGGCGGCGCGTACTGGGATGACGACGTCCGCGATCCGCTTTTACGAACAGAGCGGACTTCTGCGCCCGGCTGGCCGGGGCCCGAATGGCTACCGAATCTACGACGGGGCCGCAGAGGAACGATTGCGGCAAATTCAGCTGGCGCAGCGGCTCGGGTTCTCGCTGGAGGAGATGCGCACCGCGGTCGCGGAAATGCAAGGTTTCTCCAAGGCGGGGCTGCTCGAGCGGATCGACCAGCGTTTGCGCGAGATCGACGAACTTCGCGTGACGTTGGATGGACAGAGAGCGGCGCTACACGGGATACGCGACGCGCTTCAGGCCGACTGGGCGGCAGCGAGGTGCTTCAAGGTCGAACAATTCGAATCGTCGACGCTTGCCGTGCCGAAGCGCCGTCGCACAGGGCGAAACGTTGCGCCGCATGATCTTGCCGGACATAAAACGCCGAAACGCAGCTTTTGATATCCAGCGCGTCAAGCGAACCGGCACGTACACGACGTTCGGCTGCGGCGACGCGCCCTTGCTTTCTCATTGGGGAAGGGTGGCATACCCTCCGAAACTGCCCGTCAGCACCGGTTTCGACACACCTGAGCTTTCGTTTCGAGTGCGAGGCCGTGGCGCCCGAAGAGTGGGAGCATCGCGCAGCGTACCTATTGGGGGCCAACCACGCAGTGCCGTTGTGTGCCGAGGCCGGTAGCAGTCATTTCGACGATATCGCCACCCCTAAGAAATTGTGGCGGCTTCATACCCAGGCCAACGCCTGCGGGCGTGCCGGTGATGATGAGGTCGCCAGGCATAAGTGTCATGAATTGGCTGAGGTAGCTCACAATCTCTCCCACATTGAAAATCAGATCGGACGTATGGCCGTGTTGCCTGATGTCGCCGTTCACTCGAAGCGACAACTCCAGTTCGTGAGGATTCAGTTCATCGCCGGTGACCAACCACGGACCGATCGGCGTGAATGAATCGAAGCTTTTGCCCTTGCCCCATTGACCTGCACGTTCAATTTGCCACGTTCGCTCGGACACGTCATTGACAAGGCAGTATCCCGCGACGTGAGCGTAGGCTCTCTCTCTCTCGACCTTGCGTGCGGTAGTGCCGATGACAACCCCGAGTTCGATTTCCCAATCGGTCTTTTCCGATGCCTCGGGCAGGACGATGTCGTCGTCGGGTCCGCTGATTGACGAGGTCGACTTGTGGAAAACGACGGGTTCGTGCGGGATTGCGAGCCCGGACTCCTTTGCATGTTCACGGTAGTTGAGACCGATCGCGATGATCTCGCGCACTGCCGCGAGCGGTGCGCCGAGGCGGCCAACGTAATGTGGGAGAGGCAACTTCTCGGGGTCGAGCGCGCCGAGAAACCGAAGTCCTTCCGGGGAGAGCACGTCGACATCGATATCGCGCACGATGGGGCGGAGCGCCCGCACGTTGCCGTCGCGATCGAGGAGTCCGGGCATTTCCTGACCCGAGGGACCATAGCGCAATAGTTTCATGGATGCACCTTTAAATAGCACTTGCACGCGGAATTCTGGGTGGGGCGCCTTTGAAGGCGTCGAGCTGCCGATCCGGCTGGATAGTCAATGTTGATGCGCATCGGGCGTCTTGCCACGCCATGCATTGTTTCCAGCCTGTCTGCCTGCCAACCAGTCTTCCAGAGTGAATCGAGCTGTCAGGCGCTGCTCAGTCATGATTGCGTCCGTCGCCTGCACCTTTGTGGTTAGTTCGAAGTGCATGTTGTTGGGATCGGTCAGGTACAGCGAGAAGCAATAGCCGTGATCGACGACGAAATGCTCGATCCCGGCTTCCTCTGCGCGCTGCTGGATTGCGTTGATCGTTTCCATGCCGTCCACTTCACAGGCGATGTGATGATCAAACGGATCCGTCGGTTCGAGCCCACCATTGGCAATCCTGCTTGGGTGGTAATAGCCCTCTGCGAACGAGAAAAATGCGAGGCAGCTGCCATCGGAGAGTTCGAAGTACGCGTGAATATAGTTCGTTTCCGTCTTGTTTACGTCATCCCACGTTTCAACGAAGGCTCCGACCAGTGGCATCCCCAGGAGGTCTTCGTAGAAGTGCCGCGTTGCCTCGATGTCGCGAGCGCGGTAGGCGTGGTGATGCAGGCGAAGTACCGGATTTGCCACGTTGCGTTCCTGGGTCGTGGAGTTGCTTGCTGTGTTCATGGTTTCCTCATGGTCTATCGAGCATCCATCAGACGCAGAGTTGTCTGCGTTAAGCGTACTGTATAGTACTAATGCGGAAGATTCAAGGAGCGGTTCTTACTGCCATGGTTTGGCCCATGCATTCCTTATTGTCTGCGTAAATAGCGGCGCAAGATGGGATATTGCATAAAAATGAGGCATGGGATAAGTGTCGAATGCAAGTGTGATTGCTCGCGCGCGCTGAAATATACAGTACTATTTGGTATCATAATGAAAGGTTTCGTCTGGGGAGCAAGCCGACGCTCCGCGAGGACGCAAAAACAACCCATTTCGCAGGAGAAATTCGATGCGCGTTGCGCTGACCATCGATAACGGACCGGACGTCGAGGTTACGCCCGGAGTTCTGGAGGTACTGGACGCTCGTGATATACGGGCGACGTTCTTTGTTGTGGGCGAGCGTCTGAAGGATGCAAGGCAGTTGGCGCTTGCCAAGGCCGCGTACGCGGCAGGGCATCGAATCGGTAACCATACGTACACGCACGGCACACCCTTCGGTATGCTCGAGCATCCGTGCGAAGCCGTCGATGAAATTAGCCGTACATCGGAGCTTCTTTCGGACATGGCCGGCGGTGAACCGTTATTCCGTCCGTCAGCCCAGGGCGGGCCTATCGACGCCCGAATCTTCAATGCCCCTGCAGTGAACTATCTGCTCGGAAACGGTTATACCTGTGTGTTATGGAACAACTTGCCACGAGATTGGGAAGATCCCACTGGCTGGCCAGAGCGGGCACTCGCTACCTGCCGGGCGCAAGGTCAAGAAACCAGTGTCATCGTGCTGCACGACTTCGTGTTCGACGCAATGGCGAGGTTGGGGAAATTCCTGGACGAACTGCTATCGGAGGGCGCCACCTTCGTACAATCCTTCCCGGATAGTTGCGTGCCGATCCGCGCCGGCCAGAGAACGCCCTTGCTCGACGAAATCATGGCGCGACCAATAGTCTGAAAATGGTGGCGCCTTAGAGGGTGTTAGGAACTTTTGTTAAGGGCTGCAAAGTGGACGAGCATAAGTACGGAGAATACGACGAAGTGCAGGCCAGCCAAGGTTTCGGGCAATCGCTCGTAGTCTCTGGCCAGTCGGCGGAAGCGGTTGAGCCAGCCGAAGCTGCGCTCGACCACCCAGCGGCGCGGCAACAGCACGAAGCCCTTTTTCGCCTCCGGCAGTTTGATCACCTGAAGGTCGATCCCTTCGTCGAGTGCCGCCTGCGCAGGCTCTTCGCCGGTATATCCCTGATCGGCGAACGCCACCTTGACCGTCTGGCCCGTGGCCTGCTGAACCTGACGCGCCAGTTCTCCGACCTGCGCGCGTTCCTGTTCGTTGGCTGGCGTAACATGCACAGCAAGCAACTGCCCCAAGGTATCAACCGCCATGTGGACCTTGCTGCCGCGTTTGCGTTTGTAGCCGTCGTAACCGGCGCGAGGCCCGCTCTCGCAGGTCGACTGTATCGTGCGGCCATCGAGGATGACCGCACTGGGCTGTCCCTGACGGCCCTGTGCCACGCGTATCACCGAGCGAAGGTCGCTCACCATGCTCTCAAAGCAGCCAGCCTGCAACCAGCGTTGCGTCTGCTGGTAGACCAGTTCCCACGGTGGAAAATCATTGGGCAACAAACGCCACGGCGCACCCGCGCGTACGATCCAGCGCAACGCGTTGAACATCTCGCGCAGTTCGTAGCGGCGCTGCGGAGCGTCTTTGTTCATCAAGGTCAGGTACGGAGCGGCAAAGTACCACTCTTCATCCGATACATCCGTTGGGTATGGCCTGCGCTTTTTCATTCCGCCAGGATACCAGGTCCGACACAAAGTGCCTAACACCCTCTAGTTTCCAAGAGCGCCGCTCAGAAGGACATCGACCGCGGAGCTGACTTTTGCCTCGAGGACGTGACGTCTGGGTTTTTTGATGATGCCGAGCAGGACCTGTTGGTGAATCTCGTAAGTGAGCATGTCATGGAATAGCACCGCAAGCGCGCGCGGCTCCACTGCGGTAGGCACCTCCCCCGCCTGCTTTCGAGCCTCAAAAAATTCGGTAAGAACGCGGTACGTCCTTGCTGGGCCGCTTTCGAACCAGATACGGCCGACTTCTGGGAAGCGGTGGGACTCGCCGATCACGAGGCGTTGAAGGGCAATCGCGCGCGGAGACAGTACTGCGTCAAGAAACTCGCAGCCGATCGACCACAACGCATTGCGCAGAGGCATCGAAAACGCCTTCGACTGGAAAAGCTTGACGAGGATTTCATCGCAAAGCGCACTGACCGCTGCGACAAAGATCCCCTCCTTGTTATTGAAATGTGAATAAACCGTTGTTTTTGAGCCACCGGCCGATGCGATGATTTCGTCGACACTTACCGCGTCATAGCCCCTTGCCAGGAACAGCTCGGAGGCAACAGCCAGAAGGTCACGGCGCTTCTGAGCCGAGCGTCCGCCAGGTATCAGCGGCGTAGGATGCCCCTTGGGGGAGAATGAGCGTGTAGCTGCCATGGTTTGAAGGTTCGAGATTGAAGCCAATGCCCCCTGGAGGGCAGTCAGGTTTTGACGTCTGACGACGCGCGCGTCAGTATAGCGTCCAGCGGATGCAGGGAGCCTGAGCTTCGCGGTTCGCTCAAGGCGTCCGCGAGCTTCGCCGGAAGCGTTTGCTGGCCGAAACTGCTATAGAGGGCTGGTGGACGACGGCTCGAGCTACACGGCAGACAAGACCCGCAGCTTCTCGCCCGTCCAAACCCTCGTCTTCTTTTCCTGTGTCCAATACGGTGCGCAAGTGTCACTTACAACTGGTTGCGGGTTTCGATCAGGCTCGGCGCAGCACGGTTGGACGAGCGCTTGGGATGGGAAGAAATGGCTGCGGCGAAGCGCGCGAGGCGACGATGTGTGTCGTGGCGCGAAGATTTCGGTATGGCGCAGACGAACGGGATCACGGCGCGATGCGCCGACGGTGGAACAAAGATCTTGAGCGGGAGATCAGCTGTGGCAGTAGTGGCGCAGGTTGATCATCGTATAAGCGAGCGTCTTTAACGCATAGTGCAAGTGACCGATTCGCTCGAAACGTAACAGCAGGCGACGGAACTTGTCTTCCCAGGCGAACACGCTCTCGATCGCCCTGAACCGCTCCTTGAAAATGGCCGGATCGAACAGTGCCTTGCGGCCGAGCTTCTGCGCCCTCGTGCCGCGCGAATTCGCGCTGATGTTGGGAACCATGCCGCGATTGAAAATAGCTTTGCGGTTGCGCCGGCAGTCGTACACGCCGTCCAGACTCACGACGGTTCCCCGCAGGCCCAGCCCCAGCGCGCGGGCGATACGCGTGAGTCGCGGCAGCGCTTCGCGCAACAGCGGCGATTCATTGCGATTGCCCGGGGCCGACACGAACGGCGCGATCACGTTGCAATTCCGATCGCAGAGGGCAACGACCTTGCAGCCCTTGACCTGCTGTGGCCGCTGAAGCCGAGGTTGTCGCCTCCCTTTTTCGCGGCGCTCGTGGTGCCATCGCCATGGATGACACGCGTGTCCAGACGCGCGTCCTGATGAGGTCTGAGGACCGAGCCCTCGAAAATGGCATCGAAGCATCCGTCCGCTTCCCACCGCCGGAAAGCGCGATAGATGCGCGTGTAGTGAATTTCAGGGCGCCCATGATGATCCTTATCGATGGGCAATTCCTTCCACTGACAGCCCAGATAAAGCAGCCGCAGGATATAGTTGAAGATCGCGTGCGCGCTCAACTTGCGCGCCGGGCCGCGAATGCCCTTGCTCAGATGCGGCCAGACAAATAGCTCGAACTCTTCGACGCTCAATCTCGTTGGAATCGCTAACCACGACTGGCTTTGGGCCATTTCGACCTTCAAAGCATTGGGATTCTAGCCGATTCGAGCGAGGCGGCCGGAACCCATGCCCCTGGCGCTTTCAGCCGATTCAGCCGGCTGGATCAACCCCGCAACCAGTTAAAAGCGAATTCCGTTTTAGGTTGCACGCTCCGCTCGAATACGACCGAACGCACTGTGCTGCGTTCCCACATCGCTGTTGCTGCTTGCGCGATGGACTGCCCGCTGTTCCCTCTTTCTCGTTCGGGTTTCGACGGGGGCAGGACATATCCCCGCGCAGCCAAACATGGTTGCGCGGGGATGCCCAGTCCAAGTTAGGCTAGATCGAAACGGTCGGCGTTCATGACCTTCGTCCAAGCGGCAACGAAGTCTTTGGCGAACTTCTCCTTGTTGTCATCCTGCGCGTAAACCTCTGCATAGGCACGAAGAACCGAATTCGAGCCAAGGACGAGGTCGACACGGGTTGCAGTCCATTTGACAGCACCGGTCTTGCGGTCGCGGATTTCGTACAGGTTCTTGCCAGCAGGCTTCCAAGTGTAGGCCATGTCGGTCAGGCTGACGAAGAAGTCGTTCGTCAGAGCGCCAACGCGGTCGGAGAACACACCGTGCGTTGTGCCGCCATGGTTGGCACCCAGTACCCGCATGCCGCCCACCAGCACGGTCATCTCGTCCGCGGTCAGGCCCATCAGCTGAGTGCGGTCAAGCAACAATTCCTCGGCGCTGACCACGTAGTCCTTCTTCATCCAGTTGCGGTAGCCGTCAGCCACGGGTTCCAGCACCTCGAACGACTCCACTTCCGTCATTTCCTGTGTGGCATCGCCTCGCCCTGGCGCGAAGGGGACGGTTACGTCGAAGCCCGCTGCCTTGGCAGCCTTCTCGACGCCAACGTTCCCAGCCAACACGATCATATCGGCCACGCTGGCCCCGGTCTGAGTCGCAATGCCTTCCAGGACGGCCAGCACTTTGGCCAGACGGGCTGGTTCATTGCCTTCCCAGTCCTTTTGTGGGGCAAGACGGATGCGCGCACCGTTGGCACCGCCGCGCTTGTCCGAACCACGGAAGGTGCGAGCGCTGTCCCAGGCCGTTGACACCATTTCACTGATGGTAAGGCCGCTGGCTGCGATCTTCGCCTTGACCGCCGCGACGTCGTAGCCCTTGCTACCTGCGGGCACCGGGTCCTGCCAGATCAGGTCTTCCTTCGGAACATCAGGGCCGATGTAGCGTGCCTTCGGGCCCATATCGCGGTGGGTCAGCTTGAACCAGGCGCGGGCGAAGACCTTTGAGAAATAGTCGGGGTCCTTGTAGAAGCGTTCCGAAATCTTCCGGTACTCGGGATCCATCTTCATCGCCATGTCGGCGTCGGTCATGATCGGGTTGTAGCGGATCGAAGGGTCCTCGACATCAACCGGCTTGTCTTCTTCCTTGATTTTGATGGGCTCCCACTGCCAAGCACCCGCCGGGCTCTTCTGCAGTTCCCAGTCGTAGTTGAGAAGCAGGTAGAAATAGCCGTTGTCCCACTTGGTGGGCTGGGTGGTCCAGGCGCCTTCGATGCCGCTGGTCACCGTGTTGCGGCCGATGCCGCGGGTGGTCTTGTTGAGCCAGCCAAGACCCTGGTCCTCCGGATCGGCGGCCTCCGGGTTCAGGCCCAGCAGTTTGGCGTCACCGTTGCCGTGGCATTTGCCGACCGTATGTCCACCGGCCGTCAGGGCGACGGTTTCCTCGTCATTCATCGCCATGCGCGCGAAGGTCACGCGGACGTCCTGCGCCGTGCGCAGCGGATCGGGATTGCCGTCGACGCCTTCGGGGTTCACATAGATCAGGCCCATCTGGACCGCAGCCAGCGGGTTCTCCAGTGAGGTGCGGTCGTCGCCTTCATAACGATGAGTGCTGCTGGCGAGCCATTCCTTCTCGGAACCCCAATAGGCGTCCTTCTCCGGATGCCAGATGTCCTCGCGTCCGAAGCCGAAACCGAAGGTCTTCAGGCCCATGGATTCATACGCGATGGTACCCGCGAAGATGATCAGATCGGCCCAACTGATTTTGCTGCCGTACTTCTTCTTGATCGGCCACAGCAACCGACGCGCCTTATCCAGGTTCACGTTGTCGGGCCAGGAGTTTATCGGCGCGAAGCGCTGGTTGCCAGTACCGCCACCGCCACGGCCGTCGGCGATACGATAGGTGCCTGCGTCATGCCACGCCATGCGGATCATTAGGCCGCCGTAGTGGCCCCAGTCCGCCGGCCACCACGGCTGGCTGTCCGTCATCAGCGCGTGAAGGTCCTTCTTGAGCGCATCGACGTCCAGCTTCTTGACCTCCTCCCGATAGTTGAATTCCGCGCCCAGCGGGTTGGTCTTGGTGTCGTGCTGATGCAGGATGTCGAGGTTCAGGGCCTTGGGCCACCACTCCATGTTCGACATCCCGGCCGATGTGGCACCACCGTGCATCACCGGACACTTTCCTGCACTCTTGACTTTGGATTCGTCCATATCGTTCTCCAGCCATAACTGCGTTGATGGAAGTCTGCGAAGCAGCGTGCGTCGCGTGTGCGAGACGCGTACCGTAGTCCAAATCCGCCTTGTAGAAGTAGGCGAGCATCGTGTACTCGTTCGCGTCGCTCGTCACGCGGTTGAGGTCAGCCGAAAGCGCGGTCACGAGGTCGCTTTTGGCTTGTGCCGACAACGCGCGATAGTAATCGTCGGCTTGGCGGGTCGAGACTCGTATTCGTTTGAATTGCTCCAGTCAGGTCAACTTGAGCGCATCGTAGGTGGTCACAAAACTGCAATCCAATGCCGAAATTCGATCACGCGATGCAGGGCGAGCATGACGCTATGGCGTATGCCTGTGATTTGTTCGGGAAGGGACGAACGAAAGCCGCGCGACCGGGCACGCTGCCTCGATACCTGGTGGTCGAAATTGCTGCCGGTGGCCCCAGGCGTCACGCCATGAAATGACAACCGGGTCGCATGCCCTGGCCAGAACAGTGCTCGAACGACTGTCAGTTGACCGGGCGTCGAGCAACCGAACTCCGCGTCGCAGCCTGCGTCGACGGAGCCGCCCCTGTTGCTCAAGCGCTGAGCACGGCTTTCGCCATCATCCCCAGCGCAACGCAGACAAGCACGCCGGCGAAGCCGATCTGTACATGCCGCGCGGACAGATAACGCGATGCACGGCGCCCAACTATCATTCCGAGCGCTGTCGTGAGGCTGAACATTAGCGTTAGCACGAGCGGTGGCGACACCCCGGTTTTTATCGTCGAGACGACACCGCCGCTGCCGACCAAGGCGATGACCATCAGCGAAGTGGCAACGATGCCGTGCATCGACACATTCGTGAGCTTGCGCAACATCGGCACAATAACGAATCCGCCGCCCACACCGAGTAGGCCGGTCATCAGGCCTGTCAGTGCGCCGGTCCCCGCGAGTGCGGCGCCCGTTGCCCAGGTCCACGAGAGACGCCCCGTGCGCGGGTCGACACGGCCTACGCAAAATGGCGACATTGTTTGCTCCGATGTCTTCTGGCGCATCGCCTGAGTGAGCAGACGAAGCGCGATGAGCAGCATCACGCCCGCAAAAAGTTCGATCAGCAATCGTTGCGGCAGCTTGTGCGCGAGGTTTGCGCCGAGAGAAGTCACCGGCACGCCAGTAATCGTCATGAGCAGCGCTGCACGATAACGCACGAGGCGGCGCCGGAAGGCTTCGACAGCGCCGATCGCCGCGCTTCCGGCGACGGCGATGAGCGCGACGGGCGACGCTTGCTGCATCGGCCAGCCCATCCCCACGACGAGCGCGGGAACTGCGAGAATGCCGCCGCCGGCACCGGTCAGGCCCAGCACGGCGCCAACGAGGGCGCCCAGTATTAGCGAAGTCAGCATGAGTGTTCGACGAGAGGAATTAGCAGCGAGATCGGCTGCGGCCGGCCGCTACGCGGCACGATTAGGATGCTTGCGCAGTGCTCAGCCGACTATTTCCGGCTTCGCCAACCACTCACGGCCCTTGAGCATCGCGCGCCAATAGAGCGGAGGCAACACGCGCTCCTTCAGTAGCCACGCTAGTCGTGACGGGCGCTTCCCATTGATCAGCCAGGTAGGGAATGACGGTGCAACCTTGCCCCCATACAAAAACTCCGCGAGCACGATCTTGCCGCGCGCGACCGTGAGCGGACATGAGCCGTACCCATCGTATGAGGCTTCCCCTCGCGCCTTCCCAAGGCTCGCGAGCACGTTATGAGCGACGACGGGAGCCTGCTTGCGCGCGGCAGCAGCGGTCTTCGCATTGGGTGTATTCGTGACATCGCCGAGCGCGAAGATGTCCGCGTGAGTCTTGTGACGCAACGTGGCCTTTTCGACATCGACCCAGCCTGCTGCGTCGGCAAGCGGGCTGACTTGAATGAAATCGGGTGCCTTCTGGGGAGGAACGACATGAATCATGTCGAAATCGTGCGTCACGGATTCGACGTTGCCGTTCTCGAGGGTACGCCGGAAAATCGCCCGCTTTCCCGGGCCGTCTATCGCGTGAAGGTTGTAGCCGAAGTTCAGCTCGATCCCGTAGCGGTTCACGTACTCCATCAAGGCGGGCACATAGTCAGCTACGCCGAAGAGAACGCTGCCGGCGTTGAACATCTGCACGTCTATGCTTCCGAGCCGGCCTGAGCGCTGCCAGTAGTCCGACGACAGGTACATAGCCTTTTGCGGCGCGCCGGCGCATTTGATCGGCATGGGAGGCTGCGTGAACAGCGCACGGCCGCCCTTAAGCTCGCGCACGAGCTGCCACGTGTAGGGCGCGAGATCATAACGATAGTTGGAGGTCACGCCGTTGCGGCCGAGCGTCTCCGGCAGACCGTCGATGGCCCGCCAGTCCAGCTTGAGCCCCGGGCATACGATCAATTTCCGGTACCGAACCACGCGGCAGCCCTCGAGGATGACGGCATGCGCCTCGGGCTCGAATGCAGCGACCGCCGCTTTGATCCAATGCACCTTGCGCGGCAATAAGGCGGCCATCTCTTGCGCAGTCGCCTCTGGCTTGAATACCCCGGCGCCAACCATGGTCCAGCCCGGCTGATAGTAATGTGTGTCGGCCGGATCGATTACCGCGATGTCGAGTGTTCGATCGCGCGCAAGCAGACTCGACGCCGTAGCGATACCCGCGGCACCGGCGCCCACGATCACGATGTCGTGGCTTGCCTCGGCGATTTTGACGGGCACCTTGCCCCCGGTCGCGATGCGGCGGGCGAGTGCGCCGAGTTCATAGCCGGCTCCCTTTGCGGCCGCAAGGATCTCGGGCAGCGGCCGCGTCGACGCTTCGGACAATCCCCACAGCGTCGCAGAGCGCATGCCTGTGCGGCAATAGGCGAGCACCGGCTTGCCGCTCGCGCGCATCAGGTCGCCGAACTGTGCATAGGCCGCGTCGCTCACCTTCCCGGACTCGACCGGCAGGTAGTACGCCTCGATGCCGCAATTTCGCGCCGCCGCCGCTATCTCGCTGAAGGTCGGTTGATCGGGACCCTCGCCGTCGGGCCGGTTGCAGATGATCGCGCGAAAGCCCGCCGCGCGGATGGCTGGAAGGTCGGACGCTGCAATCTGCGGTGAGACCGACAGTTCGGTGGTCAATTTTCTGAGTTCCATCATTGCCTCCTTAGAGCGTATTGTTCATAACGAGTTGATTCAGATTCCATTGAGCGGAATCTTGAGATAGGAAATGCCGTTCTCTTCCGCTTCGGGCATCTGTCCGGCGCGCATATTCACCTGCACGGACGGCAGGATCAGTACGGGCATGGTGAGCGTCGCATCACGCGAGGTGCGCATCGCGACGAACGTCTCCTCGCTCGTGCCGTTGCGCACATGAATGTTTTGCTCGCGCTGCTCGGCGACCGTGCTCACAAACTGCACGGAGCGTCCGCCTGGCTGATAGTCGTGACACATGTAGAGCTTCGTGTCCGCCGGCAAGCTCAACACCTTGTTGATCGAGCGAAAGAGCGCGCGGGCGTCGCCGCCGGGGAAATCGCAGCGTGCGGTGCCGTAGTCGGGCATGAACAGCGTGTCGCCAACGAACGCCGCAGTGTCGATGCCATCGCTGACCGCGTACGTCATGCAGGCCGGTGTGTGACCCGGCGTGTGCATCGCGCGCGCCTTCAACGCTCCGATCTCGAATACGTCGCCATCCGCAAGCAATCGATCGAACTGTCGGCCGTCGCGCGAGAAATCGAGCCCGGCGTTGAAGAGCTTGCCAAACTCCTTCTGCACGCGTATTACCTCCGCGCCGATCGCGATCTGTCCACCAAGCTTTTCCTTTAGGTAAGGCGCCGCGGACAGGTGATCAGCGTGTACATGCGTTTCAAGCAGCCAGCGAACCTTGATGCCGAGTTCGCCGACGCGCGCTATGAGCTTGTCGGCGCTTGCCGTACACGTGCGCCCGGACTTCGGCTCATAGTCGAGAACGCTATCGATTAGCGCGCAATCGCCCGTGCGGGCATCGAGCAGCAAGTAGCTGATCGTGGATGTCTTTGGATCGAAGAAGCCTTCGATGACCATTGGGCTCGTGGTGTTCATGCCATCTCCTTGATCTCGATCAATCGTGCGCGCTTCTGATACAAGACTCGTGCCAGCGTCGACTATCCCAAGTGGAACGCGTCCTAAGTAACTGATTAACAATGAATAAGTCTCTGCAACCGGGTTGCCTCGATCGTGGCAGCCATCTTGAGACGAAGCTGGACTGCCAAATTTGGCAGTCCAGCTGGCAGTGTTGGCGGAGTTCGTGGCAGCGGCTATAGTGAGGCCTGCCTGTAGGAAGCCGCCACCATGAAATCGCCCGAATCGATCGTCGAGCCCAAGTCCGGTACAGCTGGGTCATCCGACAACCCCGCGACGCCTGACATCGGCGCGTTGGTGTCTTACCTCGAGCACGACGCACAGCCCATGATCGTGCTCGATCCGGCCTACCAGATTCTCGCCGCCAATACGGCCTATCAGCGGCAGTTCGGCGTTGCCGGTCAGCCGCATGTCGGCCACAAGTGCTACCACGTCTCGCATCACTATGATGTCCCGTGCGACCAGGCGGGGGAGCACTGCCCGATGAAGCAGGCGCTCGAACAGCGCGGCCCCAATCGCGTGCTTCATATTCATTTCACGCCCCGCGGTCCGGAACACGTCGATGTCGAGCTGCGTCCGATCTTCGATGGGCAGGGCGAAATAGTCGCTTATGTGGAGCGGCTGACCACCGTGCGCAGCGCGTCGGCCACGCCAAGCGCAGATCGCCTCGTTGGGCGCTCCGCGGCTTTCAATGCGGCGATCTCGGCGCTGCAGCGAGTCGCACCGTCAATGCTGCCCGTGCTGCTGCTCGGAGAATCGGGAACCGGCAAAGAAGTGTTTGCGCGTGCTCTTCATGAGTCGAGCGCGCGCGCGCATAGCCCGTTTGTCGTGGTCGACTGCTCCGGCATCGCGGAAACGCTGTTCGAGAGCGAGCTTTTCGGGTATGAAAGGGGCGCGTTCACTGGCGCGACCGCGCGCAAGCCAGGACTGGTGGAAACCGCGCAGGGCGGAACGTTATTTCTGGACGAGATTGGCGACGTGCCGCTGTCGATGCAGGTCAAGCTGCTGCGTCTCATCGAAACTGGCACTTTCCGCCGGGTTGGCGGCGTCGAGACGTTGCGCGCTGATTTTCGTCTTGTGGCAGCGACGCACAAGCCGTTGCGGGAGATGATCGACGACGGTCGATTCCGGCAGGATTTGTACTACCGCATCAGTGCGTTCCCGATCGAGTTGCCTGCGGTGCGGGAGCGCCGGGATGACATCCCGCTTCTCGTTTTCTCGATTCTGCAACGCATAGGCAACATTCGCGATGTAGCTGGCCGAGCAATGGGCCACAAGCTTGCCGTCGCGCCGGATGCCCTGGCAAAGCTCAAGGCTTATGCATGGCCCGGTAACATCCGGGAAATGCGTAACGTGCTCGACCGCGCCTGTCTTTTGACCGACGACGGCGTGATTCGCGTCGAGCATCTGCCTGTCGACCTCAGGATAGGCGCTTTGACGCCCCAGTTCGAGGACGCTAGCTCGAGGCAGTCGGCACGGGAACGTGAGTTGACGGATGACGAACTCGCTCGCGTCGTGGCGGGATTTTCAGGAACGCGCAAAGCACTCGCCGCCCATCTCGGGATGAGCGAGCGCACTCTATATCGTCGAATGAAGCTGCTCGCACGCGATGTTGCAAAGGGCAAGGCGTAGAATTTTGCACCCTTCATGAGGGACTGGGACGCGAAAATATCGCGGCATCTACTCGAAGCACATTGGGTGCTCATGGGGGTTCAACAAGGTACGCGCTAATGTTCTGCAGAGTATTGGCGCGTACCTTGTTCATCCCCCTCCAACAGTCGCTATGTTCATGATGAACGCTCCTTTGCCGTGGATGTCACGACTTCTCCACTTTGGCATAAATCCCTCGCCGCTTAGCGGGAGTCGTCCATCGCATCAGAGCCGGTGTACATACCTTCGCTCTGACAGAAGAAAGACGCCGGGAGAGTGCGTCACGCACCATCGGTTTCATCGCGATCCTGCACACTTGGGGGCAGAATCTTGTGCATCATCCCCACCTGCACTGCGTGGTCCCGGGCGGTGGCCTTGCACCCGACAGCACGCGCTGGGTGGCCTGCCGGCCCGGGTTCTTCCTTCCCGTGCGGGTGCTCTCGCGCCTGTTCCGGCGCCTGTTTCTCGAACGACTGCAGCGCGCCTTCGAGGCCGGCGAGCTGCGCTTCTTCTCGTCACTGGCGCATCTGTCCGAACCGGCCGGATTTGCCCGCTACCTGACCGGCTCGCGGCATACCGAGTGGGTTGTCTATGCAAAGGAGCCGTTCGGCGGGCCGCATCAGGTCCTCGATTATCTCGGTCGCTATACACACCGCGTCGCGATCTCCAATAACCGCCTCGTCGGTATGACCGACGGGCATGTCACGTTCCGCTGGAAGGACTATCGTCACCCGGGCAGGCCCCGCGTGATGCGCCTGGACGCCCAGGAATTCATCCGGCGCTTCCTGCTACATGTGCTGCCGCGCGGGCTACAACGCATCCGTCACTACGGGTTGCTCAGCAATCGTCTGCGTGAGTCCCGGCTGACCGTATGCCGTCATCTGCTCGACGCCGTGCCCACCAGCAAAGTCCGCAGCGCGGCCGAACCTGACTATCGCGACCGCTACGCGAAACTGACCGGCCGGTCGCTACGCGACTGTCCCGTGTGCACGCGCGGGCGCATGTTGGGGTTTGAGGCGCATTGGAACGGAAAACCGGGTTAAGGATTTTCATGCGTCGCTGTCGGCCGGATCACGTAAGGGCCGCAACTCGCCGTTGGCCACAGCTTCCGGCACCGAGAACGAATACCGTCCCAGCATGTTGATGTGCTCGTGCAAGAGCGGCGACAGCCGCGCCACGTCTGCGTCCTGCACCGCGTATCCTTCCGCTCGAAGTTGGTTCAAGGCGGCCGCGATGTAAATCGTGTTCCACAGCACGATCATGTTGAGCACCAGGCCGAGTGCACCCAACTGGTCTTCCTGGCCCTCGCGGTAATGCTGGCGCAGCTCACCGCGCTTGCCGTGGAAGACGGCGCGGGCGACGCTGTGGCGGCCTTCGCCGCGGTTGAGTTGAGTCAATGTCCCTCTGCGCTTGGCTTCATCGTCGATATAGGTCAGCGTATGCAGCGTCTTGTCGTCCGCCGAAGTAAAGTTAAGACAATTTGCGAAGTAAAACTATGACTTTGCCGGAATTTGATTGATTTGCCGTATACGTGGCGATCAATTTTCCATATAAATCAATGAATTGGAACTGTGTGAGAAGTAAAGATGAGACTTTTTCTGCCTTCTGCTCGTCGATTCTTGTGGGGCGACCGGGACTGGCTCGTTTTCAGGGGTGGCACTTACGCATAAAAATACATTCGACAAGATAATAACCGTTATTTTATTGGCATTGCTTATGAAGAGGATCCAATGTTGAGGATGTCCGGAGAATGCAGAAATTGCGGCCATGTCCTGTGTTTCGTGAGATGAGAGGGAAGGTTCGCACGGAGCATGACGCCTCCACTGTGCGCAGGCTGGTGAGCAATAGAAGGGGGCTGGGCCTGTCGAATCGTCCACCACCATCTCTTCATGAAGTCACGACTTTACTTCCCTTTACACGCAAGATCGATGTTTAGTTCGCGTCCGAGGAAAGTAAAGTTTGGTGCACCGGCCAGCCGGCTTACCGAAATGCCGGGTTTTCCGCCGGGTTACCGTGTCCCAACTTCACTTCGTGGGACGGTCGCAGGCGCAGCGGCGAAACCCTTCCGTCGCCAGGCTAATGCAACGAGCGTTTTCTTTCCAGCAGGAGACACCGTGAATACGCGGATCCAAGCGGGATGTTCGCCGAGCTCTGACATATTCGTCGTCTCGTCATCTTCCTCCGCAGATGGGCGAGCCCAGCCGAGAGCGATGATCCTGATCGTTCGTCCAGCCCGGTCCAACAGTTCCTGTCGCTGGACCTGCTTGCCGAGCAACCGAAATCGTGACGCGGGAACATGGGAGTTCGCCACGAAGTATTCCGCGATCACCCAGTCGCCCCCCGAAGAGACGATCGGAACATCCCGTCGACGATCGTAACGATAGATTCTGGTCAGGTCGTGAAGGACCGATTGCGGAACAGCGCTATCTGGAAATGAATAGCGTGCCGGTTTGAAATCACCGGTTTCCGACGCGATCGAGTTCTCGGCATTCATGTCGAGACGCAACAGCTTTGGCGACAACGTAATCGAAATCAGCGCATTACCAGCGGTCCTGGCGACATACGACGGTCGGGAGGACTCAACCGTCTTGATGGAAGGCTCCGCTCGCGGCAAAGCCAATCCGCATGGCGAGATCACGACGCTGGCAAGAGCTCCTATGGCGAAATATGCTTTCAGGCGAAATTTCATTGTGCTGCGAGGTCCCTTCTTTTCTGGTAGCACTTCAGCGCACCCACTCAGGAACCGGCCGAAGTGACGGGTTGTTCATCGCGCGGGCCGCAGCATGTCGATCTTCCGCGAATACGTCGCAACGCGTTCAGCGTAGACGTGGACCTCGGCGGTCTGCAAACACTCCCGACTCGTGATCGCGCCCCCTCACTGGCAGAGCGGTCAGGTTAGCCGTTTAACCCGTTTTTGTTTTGCGTGCAAGGGTCGCGGCGTCGGCGGCAGTCGACCACGTGGCTCGAATCGGCGACAATCGCGGGGAGCAAATAAGAAACCGTTCAACGGGAATGATCATGGATACCAGAGATAGCGCCGCCGAACCTGCCTGGATGCCTGTGGCGATTGCCGAACGCGGCGTCAGACGTTTTCCGGTTGGCGAAACGAATCCACGGATCGTCGAATACAACAACCAAACCAACCTCGTTGGTTATGACGACAAAATCTCTTGGTGTTCCTCATTCATAAACTGGTGCCTGGCAAGCGCCGGTGTTCGCGGTACGGGATCAGCATTGGCGCGGTCCTGGCTCGATTGGGGTGTCGCCCTTGAGAGCCCGATCTTCGGCTGTATTGCTGTCCTGACGCGCGACGATCCCACAAGCTGGCGGGGGCATGTCGGTTTCTATCTTCGCCACGACGCTGATTTTATTTATCTCTTTGGCGGAAACCAGTTAGAAGAGGTTCGCGAGGTAGCCTATCCGGTCGCCTCGGTGCTCGGCTTTAGGTGGCCGAAGTCGTTCTGACGCCGTCCGTGTTCATTGAAAAGCAAAGCGCTGACTGTGAAGGGTCTTCTGCGCTTGCGTGAATGTCCGTTACGGGGAAGCACGGCTGACCGCTGAGGGTCGGCCACGGCCTGTCGCGTCGAGCTGCATTTAACTAATTCGGATAACTACGTAATTGAGCGGCTGGCGGGTCACCACCGGACGGTCCGGCCGCGATAATCGAGGTATTCGAGCCCGGGATGGCCCTGCTTGGCCAGCAACACATTCACGACCCCGGGAACGCTCTCCTCGATCGACAGTCGCCCCTCGGGCCCACCCAGGTCGGTGCGTACCCAGCCCGGCGCCATCAGCAGCATGGCGCGCGGTGTTTGCACCTGGCGCGCGGCAAAGCTGCGCATGAACTGGTTCAATGCCGCCTTGCTGCCGCGATAGACCTCCCGCTGGCCGGACTCATTGTCCGCGATACTACCTTGCCCGGACGACATAACCCCTATCAGGCCGGCCGGCGGAACGAGGTCGGACAGGCTCTCCACCACCCGCATCGGGCTGAGCGCGTTGGTAATCATGAGGTTTGCGAAATCCTCGGTCGACACCTCGCCGATGGTCTGGGTCGGATCCGGATTGGTCGTGCCGGCGTTGACGAACAGAATATCGAACATCCGGCCGGACAAGTGCTCGCGCAAGGCCCGGATCTGGTCGGGCCGGGTGATGTCCAGCGTCTCGATCTCGACCTGGTCCGGATGCGCATCGGCCAGGTCGTGCAGCAGGGTCCGGCCGCAGTCGGCACGGACGGTGCCCGTGACGTTCCGTCCCTTCGTCAGGAACTCGGCCGCCATGGCGTAGCCGAGGCCTCGCGAGGCGCCGATGAGCAGGATCGTGGGCGTGTGAGTGGGGTTTGGGGCCTGGGGCATGAGACTCTCCTTTTTCATCGAAGGTGACGCCAGGAATTCTGGTGATCACTACGGATTTGCGCCAGACGCCCCGTATGCAATCCATGATTGCACCGGACGCCCTGCCTAGCCCAGCTTTCCACTATGCTAGAGGCATGCCACGCGTCGACCTCAACCTCCTGGCCGCCTTGGATGCGCTGCTGACCGAACGCAGCGTCACGGCAGCGGCAAAGCGCATGAACCTCAGCATCTCTGCCATGAGCCGCGCGCTCACCCGCCTGCGCTCGGCCACAGGCGACCGCCTGCTGCTGCAGGCCGGCCGCACGCTGGTCCTAACCCCTTACGCCGAACAACTGAGCCAGCGCATCCCCGTCTTGGCTCGCGAAACGGAGGCGGTATTGAGCCCCGCCGACCACCGGTTCGACGTCGCCACCCTTGAACAAAGCTTCACCCTTCGAGCGGGCGAAGGCTTCATCGACCTGCTTGGCGCGGCCTTGATGGACCGGATCCATCGCGCGGCTTGGGCGTGCAGCTTCGCTTCACGCCCAAGCCGGATTGGGGCGCCCAGCCACTGCGGGAAGGCACGGTCGATCTCGAGATCGGCACCGTTAGGACCTCGGCCCCCGAGATGCGTACGCGCCGGCTTTTCCGTGACCGTTACGTGGGCGTGTGTCGCGTCGGCCATCCCCTCTTGGGCGGCGCCGGCATCAGCGTCGAGCACTGGACTGCGTGCGGCCACGTGGTGACCTCGCGCATGGGGGACATGGAGAACCCGATGGCCGTGGCCTTGGAGCCACGGGGCCTGCAGCGGAAGGTGTTGATGGTGGTACCCGCCTATACCAGCGCCATGCAGGTAGCCCGCCACTCGGACTTGCTCGCCGTCGTCCCGCATTCCTGCCTCGGTAATCCGTTCGCGCCTGATCACGCCTTCGCCAACGGGCTGCAGTGCTTTGAGCTGCCCGTACCCACGGCGGCGTTCAACGTCTCGGCGATCTGGCATCCACGCCTCGACCAGGATCCGGCCCATCGCTGGCTTCGCGCTGAGGTGCTGGAGGTGTGCCTGGCCGCTTATCCGCACGATCCTCTTACGGACTCGCTGCAGTCTGCATGAACCCATCGGCCGGCGAGCAACGTCGGCTCCTGCGGCAGAGTTCGTTTAGGGTTGTCCTTCGTTTAGGGTTGTTCGATGCCTGCCATCGTCCGCAGGAATGTGAGTGTGCCACCACGCCTTGCTGGCAGGCGTCGAACGGTGTCCTAGACAGGGTTCCGGGTCGGTCGGGCTTCCTGGAGGTTCTACTCGACCACCGGGGTCGGCAGGCCGGCGGCTAGTTCATGGCTGGGAACCCATTGAACGAAAAGGCACGACTGTCGACTCCACGCGGGGACTTCACATTCGTGAATACCACTACCGGCATCGCCATGCAGGGTGCTGTGCGGGATCTGGCTAAGCGCGTACTCGGCAGGGAACCCGCGGACAACCGCTCGCGCCCGGCCAGATGGTCGACGCGCGCCGGGGCGATGGGTCGGGGCGGACGAGTAACTTGACAATACTACCCGTCGCGCGTGTGAAGCTGCGTCCCAACTAGCGCGGTGCATAGCCGCTCGTCACCGAGTTGATCAGCAGGCCGTCAACATAGACGGAAACGGGCTCGCCATCGGGCGACATCAGCAAGTTGCCGGTATTGTGCTGGCCCGGCAGTTTCATCATGCCACCATGGACGGCGGCCATGTCGTGATGATCGAGTTCGACGGCGACGGGAAGGTCGGTGATCGCGAGTGTGTTCATGGCGTGCTCCTGATCAATGTGAGGTTTCGTGTCGAATGGGCGTTGCAACACGTGCGTCCATCGATGCATAGGCCGTGCCAAAGCTTGCAGCGATCTGCGCGACACGCGGCCGGGCCCGACAGAACAAGGGGAACGACTGTATCAAGTCTGTGTGCGCGATCGATCACAGCTGCCGTAGCCCGCGTAGTTGATGGATTTATGCCGACAGGGCGCGGCCGACCGTCGCGGCGCTACCGACAGCCCGAGCAGGACATCCAGCGTGTCCCATCACAACAATTGATCGCCGTGACCGGGTGCCTGCCTGGTCCTGGGTCACGGTTTGAACGAGTGGACCCGACCTGCTGCCATACGCAGCGGTCCGTCGACCCTTTGCGGCCGTTCAGTTTCAGCCATCTGCAATGTCTGCTATTCGGCTTGGAACGGACGGAAACGCCTGCGCGAAAGCTATGCCTCGGCTATTGCTAGCCGGCCAGCCGGGGAAAAAGCCAGGATCGGTGCGCTTGAGATATTGCCCTGACGCAGCCAGGTGCACATGACCTTCAGGCGTATTACTCGCAAGCAACGCTTCCGCTTCCACCAGAAATTTCGGTCCCCGCTTGATTGCTGACTGCTTTGAATGCTCCGCTTTCGGCTGAGTTGGCATACCCGTCGAAATCTCTTCATCCGTCGTCGATAGTGCCCATTCGAAAAATTGATCGCTAGTAATGCGAACCGCTTCCCGAGTCTTCGATTCGCCAACAATACACACACCGTCGCTCCGCGCTTTCTTATCTTCCGACAGAGATAGCAAAGTCGGAGTCGCTGGTTACGAAACAAAATTTATAAGCCCGATGGTCAAACAATGCTTCGAGAGCATCCAGCGCCAATGCAATGTCTGCGGTGTTCATACCGGCAGCGTACTGATATTGAGGACAGGGTGTAAAAGCGGTGTAAAAGCCTGCCGAACCATTGCTCCCTGCAACGTTTTGCCGAGCGTGCTGTGATTACCATAGCCACGACGGAGAACAACGCGACCAAACTGCGCAACGACTCGTAGTGCCTATTCCAGAATCTCAGGGCTAGTGTTATCGCAATCAACAAGTCCGGCGACGCGAGATTCAGCTGGAAGGACTGGCGCGCTCATCTATCGACCATCATCTTCTTACAGAATGCCAGCATGATAACGGCATTGTCGGACCGGCTTGAAGAGTTCGACGGGCGTATAAAAAGGCTCCATCCAAGAAAACCACCAGCTGCTCCTGGCCGAACTTGGAAGTTCATCGCCGGCCAGCAAACTGGGATGCGTACGTCAC
This sequence comes from Paraburkholderia sp. GW821-FHT02A12, assembly GCF_059422005.1. Lineage (NCBI taxonomy): Bacteria > Pseudomonadati > Pseudomonadota > Betaproteobacteria > Burkholderiales > Burkholderiaceae > Paraburkholderia > Paraburkholderia sp. GW821-FHT02A12. The sequence goes on from NZ_JBWKWA010000002.1 coordinate 500,908, forward strand.
GCTTTGAGCTACCGCCTGGGTTTGTCCAGGCGCTCGGAGCACACTTCACAAATAGTGGCGCAGTTGCTGCCGCAATGGCGGCCAATGCTACGCATTGGTCTTTATCCGCCTTCACAAAGTGCGTTCACTACGTTCGGTCACTCTTACCTGTTTTGAGTGTGTTCTAGCACACATACCTACCGGTTTTCCTATTTCGCTTTTCGTATCGCGTCATATGCTAAACGAAAAAAAACGACCGACAAATTGCGGCAACGGCAATAACTACGTGGTAACTACGCGCGGCCGCGAGGGCGGCGCCTGTCGTTGTCTCCTTTCTTACCTTCCCGGCCACCCAAGTACGGTGGCGTGCCCACCTTTTGTCGGTGGGAGCGCAATTCTTTTCGGGGGTGCGGCACTTTTCACGGGTTCGCAGTGTGACGGTAACGCCAGCAAGACGAACGTAACGACGGGAGGCCTTGAAGATGCGGTGACACATGCTGGAGCCAGGTTGCACAACCCTTTCGATAAGTTCGATGCCCACTCTAGCGGCACATTCAAGAACGCTTCACGTTGGCGGGCGCGCATCCCGATGTTGTTGAGCGACGGCAGCGAATAGCCGGTGTTGCTAATCACCTGAGAGACGATACACAGACAGCCGATGAATCCGACAAATTGATAAAGGAATACTACATATATTTAGTTAGGATCGCAATACATAAAACCGACCCCTATAGCACGCACATATCGCGGTGAGCGACTCATCATTTTTTGCCGGCCAGCTCGGCAGCGGAAGACTTCCATGATCAAAAGACGCCAATTTCTTGGCTGCCTGACGGCGCTCGGCGGCAGCTATGTTCTCAGCGGTTGCGGGGGCAGCGGTTCCGACCTGGGCGCTGACACCACCGCCGTTGCCAAAAAGACGAAGGCGAGCGCGTCTCCCAACGGCACGACGGTCCCGCCCGCGGCGTCCATTGTCGACAGTGCCGGCAATGTGTGGACGCTCTCGAACGGGTATATCTACAAGAACGGGGCAAAGGACCAGTACTCGTACAACGTCACTATGCTGCTGTGGTACAACGGCAGCGTCTACCAGGAAAACACGAGCGGAAATTTCTATCAGTGGACAGGGTCGACGTGGGTACAGTGTCGCGATCCGCGCCTTGGGGGCACTTCGGCAGACGGCACGGCGATTCCGCCTGCCTCCTACATCATCGACAAGTACAACAACATCTGGACGGTTTCGAATGGCTATATCTACAAGAACAGCGTCAAGGATCCATATTCCTACAACGTGAGCCTGCTGTTGTGGTATGGCGGCATGATCTATCAATCGGGAACGGGCGGGCAGTTCTATGTCTTGACCTGGGCCGGCAATTGGTTACCGTGTGCGGACCCGCGTATCGCCGCGGCGGCGACGCCGGGTGCATTCTACGGCATGAACGGGCACTACGACTATCCGTTTACGCCCGCTCAGGTCGTCGGCGCGCTGCGTGCGCTCGGGTGCACGACGTATCGCCTCGGTTGCATCAACACGCCGGCCCAGCTGAACCCGGTGGTAACCATGGCAAGCGCTTTCCAGTCCGCAGGACTGACGCTTTTCACCCTCGTCAATTACGGGCTCTACGACGCGAACGGCATACTGTACACGAGTGAAACGGCGGGGTACAACGCTGCGTTTGCAGGGGCTGCGGCAATTGCAAGGGCCCTGGCGCCGTATGGCGTCACAATGTACGAATGTGGCAATGAACTGACGCGCGACCCGGCGATAATCGTGAATTCGGCAACGGCTGGAACAGGGCGCGCTGACTTCAACAACACGAACTGGCCGATCATGCGCGGCGTCATGCGCGGCATGATCGATGGTGTCAAGTCCGTGCAGCCGAACGCCAAGTGCGGCATCAACTTCTGCGTGGCAGATGTCGCTGCTTCCGACATGCTGTGGGATGGCCTGCAGCCGGATGGAACAGGTGGTTACCCTCAGGTGCGCTGGGACATCACGACGTGGCACAACTATCAAGTTTACGGCGATATCTTCGACGTGGGCACAGATGGCGCCGGTCCAGGCTTCAACCTGCCGGTCTACTGCAAGGCGCGCTATGGCGTGCCGTTCATGATCACCGAATGGAACGCCAACCCCGAAGATACCGAAACATTCCGCGCGAGCTACGTCACACAGCAACTCGGCGAATTTTATGCGGCGCGCAAGACGGATGCGATTCAGTCGGCGATGTATTACGAGTTGGACAGCGGTGACGACACGTACGGTATCCTAACGAACAACCTGGTACCGATCCAGCCGACCTACGGCGCGTTCCAGAGCTTCGTCGCGGCGAATCCCGACACCTGACGGTGCCGCCCGGTAAGCCTGGGCAAATCATTTGTCTGGCAGACACATCAGAACTTTTAGCAATAGCCCGGCCCGTTGATCGGGTATCGCTTGCGATCAACAGCCGGACCGCGCGCCTCCAACCCGGTGGCCAGCCACTCCATGACCCTTTCGATTGCGTGTTCGTGCGCCTGATACACCATGCGCAGCGCGTGATGATTGGCCAGGGCTTCGTAATGCTCAGAGTTGGCCAGAAAGAAAAAATCGCGACGCGATGCGGGGCCCCGCTGCCACGTCAACGCGAACAGTTCTGCCATTTCGCTGGCCTGTACGAACGGGATCTGATCCTTTTCCTCGATACCGTCGTCGTCGCCAGATTTGGGGGCGCGGATCGCTTGTTACGGAGGCTTGGCTATGTGCCTGTTTCAACGCTCAACCGTCAGGTGTCAAACGACACAAAGTTGTCCGAGAAATGACACAAAGTCGTCTAAATAGCAAATTCGAGAGCGCACGATCTGGAGAAATCGTTATTAATCAAATGGTTGCCATAAAATTGACGTAAAGTCGTCCTGTTTGGTTGATAGGTGGGCTGCGGAATTTCGCGAGGTTGGCTGAACGGTTTGCAATCCTAACATATTGTTATGTGGTCACTGATGAATCGCGCGATACGCACCACACGCGCTAAGGCTCGGTTCCTAACGTGCCATCGAGGTGCCCCGGGCTTATTGCACCAGGAGCAACGGCGTCTCTGACAAGAGCGTGCGGAGCAGGCGTGAGCGCGCTTGGGACGTCGAGAACCACGCATTCAAAGAAGGTATTTTGCAATGCGAATAATCATCGATTGAAGTGTATCGATCCATCTCGAGGGTTAGGCCGCTCGCGATAGGTCGCGGCAGCGAGAGTCGGCGCCCAGCATGAAGGTGAGCGGCACCCGATAGGGAGAAGTCAACACCACTGGACGTAGGAGATGGAGGAGACCGTGCGTGTGCGGCCGCGACACCGCTAAATTTCCGGTTCGCTTCTCGTGCCGATCCCGTCCAGCAAGACTTGTCAACTTTAAGTCAATTTCAGCAAAATGGACGACTTTGCGTCAATCAAAATTGACGTAAAGTCGTCCAGCACTGCTCGCTGTGCCTTATAAACTGGTCTTTGGGTCCGGACGACTTTGTGTCATTTGACACTCGGCGCCCACAGCCCTGCCGACATCCTGTTGAACGTGCTGTTCCTGCATGCGCTGTCGCCGTCGGCGATCAACAACGTCGTGCCGGGTGGATGGTCGATCGGTGTCGAAATGCTGTTCTATCTGCCGGCGCCGCTGATTTTCTTCTTCACGCTGAACGGTGTGCGGCTCGCGATCGCGTCGGTGTCGGTGCTCGCGATGTCGGCGGCCGTGATGTGGGTCGTCGGTTGCAACGGTGCGCCGGATTGCCATGCCGCGAACAACACGTTTCTCTATTTCTGGCCACCGGTGCAGGTGCCCTGCTTCATCGTCGGGATGTGGGCATGGTTCGCCTTCCGCCCGTATCTCGCAGGCGCGTCCAGCGTCACGCGTCGTGTCGCGTGGCTGTCGCTCACGATAGCGCTCGCGTTCGCGCTCGCCACGGCCGCGCTAGGCGTGTGGCTCGCGAAGGGCCACGAATCTGCACGATTCTTCGCGGCGTGCGCCGGGGCCGGGTTGCTGCTGTTCGTGTGTTCGCACCGGGGGCGCGGCGCCGGCCCGCTCGGGCAGCGACTCTTCAAGCCCTGTGCAATGGCAATCGGCCGTGAGAGCTACGGCATTTATCTCTGGCACTTCATTTGCACTTACGCGACGTTTCATTTCTTTGCGCTCGTGTTTGGGCGGACCAACAAACACATGTCGTTGGCGCTTTTCATTGTGACTATCGCCATTGTGCTCGTGGTTTCCTACGCGCTTTCGCGGCTCTCCGACCGGTTTATCCAGGCATGGGCCGCGCGCTTTTCGCACCGGCTGCTTGCCCGGATCGACGAACGTTTCGCGTTGCCAGTCGTCGCTAAACGGGCGGCAAAGTCCACTACATACGCAGCCCGACGTTCAAAGTCTCCTATTGAGCCCGCCGCCACGGCGCTGGGATGTGGTCAACAGCGCTCTGTATAATGGTTTCCTATGGAACGAATCCAGTCGATCAAGCCGCAACTGGCGGAATTGCGCCTTTTGCCGACTCAAACGATTCGATGGCGGCGGCCCTATCGAGTGAGCGCATTTTTTGACATGCCCGGCAAAGAACGGCTTAAGTCAGGCGAACCGCGCAAGCGCCCCAAACAGAGCTACGGTGTTCGACCGCGCACGATGGTGCGATGCGCGGTGATCTAGGCGGGACTATGAAGCTACTGACGGCACTGAAACGACACATCTTCATGAGCATCGGCAACACAATGCCGACGTACGGCCCTTTCAATCGCATGCGTGCTTCGTTGTACCGCAAGGCCGGCATGGCGATTGGCAAGGACGTGACGATCATCGGGCCGTTGAACGTCGAGCTGAGCTTGAACGAGGAAACGATTCGCGGCATCTCGATCGGGGACCGTGCGTATCTGAACGCTGATACGCGCCTAGCCTGTCGCAACAGCCGCATCTCGATCGGCGTCGACGTGCAGATCGGGCCGCGTGTGTCGTTCGAGACGGCGACGCACGATATCGTGTTTGCGCCCGAGCTCGGGCGGGGGCTAGATCACCATGAGATTCGCGTCGAAAACAAGGTATGGATCGGTGCGGGCGCGACGATCTTGCCCGGAGTGACGATTCACGAGGCGGCTGTGGTTGCAGCGGGTGCAGTGGTGACGAAGAACGTGCCGGCCTATACGCTTGTCGGCGGCGTGCCGGCCCGAAAAATCAAGGATATCGCGCGCACGTGACCTTGCTCGCGCCGCATGACGGAGACGTCGGCGGCGGCGAGGAGGCCAGACCTTCAATCCCGCAGCAGCCATGCCGCGGACGCGTGCAGACACGGACCGGTGCGCGACGGCTAACGCGACCTTCGAGCGAGCCTACGGCAGGATTGCGCTTATCAAATGAGTTAATGCAACTGTCTTTTCAGATCGGAAAGTTCGGCATGAACCGATCTGACAGCACTTTTCACTCTCGCATCTACATTGGTCGCACGTTGACACGCCTGCTCTGCACGGTAGCCGACTTCCTCAAGGCCGTCTACGTATTGTCGCATGCGATTTCGCTTCCGATGTGCAGCGGCCGTCGCTAACGCACGTAAGGCCGACGGTACTTCAGTCAACGCCTCCGAACCTCGCAAGTAGTCGTCGATACATGGTTTCTCATAAGCACCATCCGCGCGCGACGATAACCGGAGTCCTCCAGACCGTCTCGTTAGGGCCGGCAACCGCTGACGTGCCTTCGCACATTCAGTGACCGAGATTTGCCGAATGTGAGAAAAAACGCCTTGTCCAACCCGCGCGGAACCATTCTTCTGCAATGCCGTGTTTCTTTCGAAAGCTTCTACATCAGGAAGTCGGAGGGCCGCTGCTTGTGCCGTCCCGTATTTGCTGCAGCACTTCCAGGGTCGAATCCGAAAAAATATTCTCAATGAAGCTAGATCTCCAACATCTAACGCGGGTTTGATTTTCGGTAATTACGACATCTTTGCTGGAGGACACTGCGCGTCCGCCCTAAGCCAGCCGAATGCATATAGTACTGCGAGTACTGCATGAGGAACTGCAGTCCGATAATTACCTCGTGGGGTCAAATTCGCCAATGGGGCCGCCCAAGACTGTCAATCATCTGAAGGAAAAAGCGGGATTTCCCTTTTCAATAAGGAACATTCAGAAGAATTCTGCTAATTGGAAGGTGGCCCCACATTTTTATGCAAATTAACTCGCGCTGCGGATATTATTTACCCGGTCGGACGAGCATGCGCGAACAAATTGCCGGGACTGTCTTTTACGGCTGAAAGGCGAAACGTTTGCGAAATGCACAAGGATAGGCGGCAGTAGTGGAAGCACAAACGGAGAATTGTCGAAACCCGCTGTTCAAAGGCCTCGCAGATTCGGAAGGATGCGCCTGAGTGATGGCGACATCTGACCTTTAGCGTCACCGCCTCGAAGCATGTCGTAGGGGGCGGTTCAATCAGTTCTTCCTGTCCACGTATCGAGCAAGCGGGAAATTGCCATTACCAGTAAGGATTGCTGAGTAATGCGAAATCGCTCGTGCCGTACTTCTAATCCGAAATTCGAGCAGTCGCCTATTTGGATTTTTTTCGAGAACTTTCTCGACAGGGACGAATTTGCCATGATTAAACGACGTCAATTTCTTGGCTGCCTGACGGCTCTCGGTGGCAGTTATATCCTGACGGCACGTGGCGCGGACTCCAGCTTGGGTAGCGCAGTGTCGGCGAACGGTACCACCATACCATCGGCCGCGTCGATCACCGACAACTCCGGCGCCGTGTGGACGGTTGTCAGTGGTATCATTTATCGCAATGGCAATGCCGTGGGCAATACGTATAACGTGTCGCTGCTGCTCTGGTACGGCGGAAAGATCTGGCACAAGGGTACGGGCGGCCAGTTCTACGTGTGCACCGACCTTGGCGGATGGTTGCCATGTAATGACCCACGTATCACCGCCGCGGCCACTGCGGGAACGTTCTACGGCATGAACGGGCATTATGACTATACCTACACACCGGCACAGCTCGTATCGATCCTGAAGGGCATCGGCTGCACGAATTATCGTGTGGGATGTACTGACGACCCTGCCCAGGTGAATGCGGTCGTTAAACTGGCGCAAGCATTCCAGTCGAATGGAATTTCACTGCTCGTGCTGATCAACCAGGGCGTCTACGATTCCAATGGCAATCTGTTCAGCAGCGAGTCTGCTGCATACAACCGCGGATTGCAGGCTGCCATGACTGTCGCCAATGCGCTCAAGCCATACGGCGTCACGGTCTACGAGTGCGGGAACGAATTGACGCGACAGAACGCGACGATCCTCGACTTCACCAACGCAGGCACCAAAGCGGTCGACTTCAACAACCAGAACTGGCCCATCATGCGCGGTGTGATGCGCGGGATGATCGACGGCGTGAAGGCCGTTCAGCCGTCCGCAAAATGCGGTATCAACTTCTGTGCTGCGGACATTGGCGCAGCTGACGCGTTATGGGACGGTATGCAACCGGACGGCACAGGCGGCTATCCGAAGGTGCGGTGGGACATCACGACCTGGCACAACTACGAGGTGTACGGCGACATCTTCAACATTGGAATCGACGGGTCAGGCCCGGGTTTCGACCTGCCTGCGTATTGCAACGCCCGATACGGCGTGCCGTTCATCATCACCGAATGGAACACCGGACCGGAGAGCACTCAGGCATATCGAGCCAATTACATCACGAACACGCTGGGCAAGTTCTATCAGGCGCGGAAAACGCACAACATTCAGTCGGTGATGTATTTCGTGCTCGATAGCGGAGACAATACCTTCGGCATTATGACCAATGGCGTTGCACTCAATCCACCGTACAGTGCATTCACCAGTTTCGTGTCGGGCAACACCGATAACTGACCCCCTTGCAGACGATCGCGTTTGCGTCACTATCCCCGCTCGCAGTGCGAGCGGGGAATGGACAGTGTCGCGGGCGGTGCCGAAGGTTCAAGCGTTTTCCCCGTTCGTAGCGCAGTAATGCGGTCATCCCAGTGGCGATCGGTGAGCGGCTGCTTTGGCCGTGATGCAAGATTCACCTTCGCAGATGGAAAGGCCGCTTACTGGACGAAGCCGCCGTCTGAGTGTCCGAGCAACCGGGTAAGCGAATGGCGGCACCTGGCCGAGGGCGTGTGGAAACTCGATTTTCGCGGCTGAGGGCGAGGTTGGCGGTCGGGTCAATCAAGTTAGACGCGTCGAGCTTGCGCTATTCGAGCAATGCGAGCGCAAGAAGCCCTTCAGGGCCTCAGCTTCCAGCCATCCTCATTGCCTTCATTGTCCTCGCAACCCCAAGTATATTCATGACTCGCTTGAGGTTGTATGCCAGTACCTGAAGGCTCATTTCGGTGCTCACCCGCCCGAGCGTCCGGGTCTGGAAGTGTGTGGCACCCATCCAATGCTTGAGCGTGCCGAAGACGTGTTCAACGGTGCTTCTTCGGATGGTCATCGCATCGGGCTTCCGGTCAAGCCGACGCTGCATGGCTTCCAGTACATGTTCGTGCTCCCATCGTCGGATGCGGCGATAGTCGCTGGGTGAACATCGCTCCTTGAGATGGCAACGCGGGCATGCGCTGGGCCAGTACACGTTCAGATTCATGCCATTCTCGACGGTCTTGAATCGAAGAATTGCGCGCTCGCCGGCAGGGCATCGATACTCACCGTTCCTGGCAACGTAGATGAAGTCGCGTTTGGTAAAGAGCCCTTTCTTCCTTGACGCCGAGGTGAGTGGTTTCGGGACATACGTAGTGATCCCGGCCAGTTCACAGGCACGGATGTCCGGACCACTGAAGTAGCCGCGGTCAGCCAGCACCTTCAGCTTTAGCTTGCCCATCGCGCTCTTCGCAGAACTCGCAATCCTGCTGAGTTGCCCGTGATCGCCCCCGATATTCGTCACCTCGTGTTCCACGATCAGATGGTGCTTCGTATCCACGGCGGTCTGCACGTTGTAGCCGACGGTGCCGGTTCTCTTGCCGCCGCTGGTCATGGAGCGGGAATCCGGGTCAGTCAGCGATAGCTGTCTGTCCGGTTGCGTCTTCAGTTGCTTTTTGATCTGCTCGAGCTCACGCATCCGCTGACGCAAGAGCGCGATCTTCTCGTACAGGCGCACCGTCTTCACATCGAAACCTGTCGGACTGGTCCGGTCTGCGGTTTCAATCATGTCGAGATATCGCTGAACGCTTTCCTCGATCTGTTGCTGACGCTTGTCGATCTTGCCCGCCGTGTAGTTCCTGTCGCGGCTGTTTACAGCCTTGAACTTGCTGCCGTCGATGGCCACCATGTCGCCGGATAGCAGCTTCAGTCCGCGACATAGTTCGACGAAACGACGGCATACGTTGCGAATGGCCGGCCCGTTGTCGCGGCAAGGCGTTGTCAACTTGCCGAGCGTGAGACGGCACGACGGCGGGCGTGACAACTATCAGAAAGAGGTCGACGGATTTTGGGCGTGTTCGGCAAATTCACGCCATGCCACGAACTGAGCTGCGAGTTGCTTGCGATAGAGTGAAGCGCGCAACAGATGTCGCTTGAGCGCGAAATGTTGCCGTATCGGCCCGAAGCACGAGAGAAATTTCTGTGTGCGCTTGAGGTCACGAAAGCCGCGCATGCGACGCTCGCGTTCGCGCGTCGGTTGGTGGCTATTCTCCGCGCGGTTGTTCAGTCGGGCGGCCGCTTTGACGAACACGTGCTTCACGTTCGCAAGTTTCGGGATCTCGGCTTTTGCTGCCGGATAGCTGCGCAACTGATCGGTGACGATCTTGCGCGGCACCGGGTTCGAGCGCAGCACACGCTTGAAAAAACGTTTGGCCGCAGCTTTATCGCGCCGCTTTTGTAGCAAGATGTCGAGTTCGGCGCCATGCTCGTCGACCGCACGCCACAGCAGGAACGGTTCGCCCCGCAGAGTGACGAACATCTCGTCAAGATGCCACGTGCTACCCGGCTTGCGACGCGCCGCTTTCACGCGGTGAGCAAAGCCCTCGCCGAATTTGTCGCACCAGCATCGGACGGTCTCGTAGGTCACAACCACGCCGCGCTCGAAAAGCAGTTCCTCGATGTCGCGCAAGCTCAACTGAAAGCGGAAGGCAGTATGACTTTGCGTGAGGTAGGGGCTGGCCCGCCGTGGGGAAACTGAACGCGGGTTAGCATTGCTGCCAGAGCCGCACGGGCGTGGACTGGGCCGCGCCCCGGCGATTTCCTCCACGGAGGCCAGCATGCGAAACGATAGCACGGTGTACGTTGGACTGGATCTTCACAAGGACTCGATCACGGTCGCCTACGCGATCGACGCGGGCGAGGTCGAACTGCTGGGCAAGACCGGTGCGACCGGGGCCGACATCGATCGCCTGTGCACGCGCTTACAGTCCAAGGCACCACACGTACGCGTCGTGTACGAGGCAGGTCCATGTGGTTATGGGCTGTACCGTCAGCTCGTGCAAAAGGGCTTCGACTGCATGGTTTGCGCACCTTCACTGATCCCGCGCAAGCCGGGCGAACGGGTGAAGACTGACCGGCGTGATGCCATCAAGCTGGCGCGCTCGCTGCGCGCCGGCGACCTGTCGGCCGTGTACGTGCCTGGAATAGAGGACGAGGCGTTCCGGGATCTCGCCCGCGCGTGGGCAACTGCCCGTGAGGATCTGCGGCACGCACGGCAGCGACTGAAATCATTCCTGCTCGCGCATGGCGTTCGCTATACCGGCAGCGCAAACTGGGGCGAGGCGCACCGTCGCTGGCTGGGTCGCTGTTCGTTTCCCAGCGCCTGGCAGCACCTTGCCTTTGACGAGCACCGACGCACGATCGAGGACCGGCTCGCACAGTGCGCCCGTCTCGAAACAGCCCTGCGCGAAGCGGTGATCTCCTGGCGGTTCTATCCGGTGGTGCTGGCCCTGCAGGCCATGCGGGGTGTCCAGTTTGTTACCGCCGTCGGGATGCTTTCTGAACTCGGCGATCTGTCCCGCTTCGAACACCCGCGTCAGCTGATGGCCTGGCTTGGCGTGACGCCATCAGAACATTCGTCGGGGGGCAAACGCCGGCTGGGCAGCATCACCAAAACCGGCAACAGCTACGCCAGACGGTTGCTGGTCGAGGCCGCATGGAGTTACCGTCATCCCGCCCGCGTAAGTCCGGAAATCCAGGCCCGTCTCGAAGGTCTGCCCAAGCCCATCATCGACCGGGCCTGGGACGCCCAGGTGCGGCTGTGCCGACGATTCCGCCGGCTGACAGCGCGAGGCAAGCCTATCAACATCACGGTCGTGGCTATTGCCCGCGAACTGGCTGCGTTCATCTGGGACATCAGTCGACTGGCCATGTCGCTTGCAATACCTCGCAGCAAACTGCCCGCGGCCTGTGTGTAATTCCCCGAACAACGGAAGGAGTTTCCTGAAGGCGGCGCAGCCCGGCACCCGAGCAACCCGCGATGGTATTTCGCAACGGGCATCACCAATTTGCGGCGGAAGATAGCGGCAGGCTCATGAGGCGGACCTCTGTAATGCGGTATCCAACCCGCGGATATCAGTGTGATCCACCGTCGAGACTTACTGCTGCGCCGCCCTCAGGAAATTCGTGCGTCGATGCAACAACCTGAAACCCAACGTCGCGATTGACACGCAAAGTCATATCAATACCAGCGCACAGCGCAACTGATGACCTCGGCTGGAAAACGGTGACCGTGATAGAGCGATTTCGATTTCTTCATCACGCCATCTTACGTGACCGACCTGATAACCTGACAACACCGGACCAGGAGATATCGGCAAAACCACATCGGCTCGTTGCACTTTCACCATGTCCGCCGGCGACAAGGAGCCAGAAGATGACGAAACGAAATCGACGTGCGCACTCGCCGGCGTTCACGGCGAAGGTGGCACTAGCTGCGGTCAAGGGCGACAGGACATTGGCAGAGCTCGCCCAGTAGCTTGATATCCATCCGAACCAGATAACGGACTGCAAGAAGCAATTGCGGGAGCGCGTTGCCGAAGTGTTCGAGACAGGCAAAGGATCGGCCGAGCCGCCTGGTGAATGGATCCGTAGAGTTGTCCGCTGACAATTTCAGCCTCGATCATGCCGGTCAGGACGCCACCGCTTGCGACATGGCATGGGTTGAATGGCGGTACATCCGCTCGAACTCAAGAATACTTGCGGGCCGCTGAAACAGAAAACCTTGCGCGAACCTGATACCGATCTCCTTCAGGGCGTCGCGCTGCTCAACTTCTTCGACGCCTTCCGCCACCACGGTCAGGTCCAGCTTGTTCGCGAGATAGGCAATGCCTTCAACGAGCTGCCGGTCGTGGCTCGCAACGCCAGCGGTGAATCGCTGGTCGATCTTGATGTAGTCGAAGGCGAAGTGCTGTAACAGCGCGAGGTTGCTGTTGTCGGTTCCGAAATCGTCGACAGCGAATTTGACGCCAAGAACCTTGAGGCTCATCAGATTGTCATGGCTGGCCACCAGCCCCCGCAGCAACCCGCGTTCAGTGATCTCGAGTACGACCTCAAAGCGGGAGGAGCTTCGCTTGAGCGTCGAACCGATGTCGTGCGGAAAACAGTGCATTTCGATGTGCTTCGGTGCCAGGTTGACGTTCACCCGGAACCCGTCCGGGAGGGCGCAGGCCTGCAGTTCGGCCAGCGCCGTGGCCAGCACGAAATCCGTTAAAGGCGCAATCACGGACGTCGTCTCTATCTCGCCGATGAATTTTCCCGGCATCACGAGGCCGAGGCGCGGATGTTTCCAGCGCAACAGGGCCTCGGCGCCGACCCAGCGTCCGGTTTGCAGTCCACGATCGCCTGGTATTCAACGTAAAACTCATTGCGCCGCAAACCCGCGCGGACCTGTCGTTCCAGCCGTTGACGGGGCGTGAAACCAGCGATATAGCCGGCGAGCAGTGCGGCGAACAGGGAGAGTCCCACGAACAATGCAACAATCTCGGTCGAGATCAGGTCAGTGCGCAGCCTGTCGGCGTCGCGCTGCACCTGGACGAGGATGTCGCCCATGCTGGAGGCGCGGGCCGTGGTCTTGTAGAAACGTCCGTCACTGGTGAGGGTGGCCCCCGATCCGTCGGAGACCGACGCGCTCCTGGCGCCCGACGCCTTTGCCCGCGCAAGGATGTCCACAACGTACACACCCTCGACGATATACAGGATGCCGTGGCGGTGGTCGACCGGAGCATAGATCGCCATGACGGACACGTCCGGTACCGGTTGCGTTCCGCCGAGAAAAGCGATCTGCCGGGCATCGCCCGATGGAACCAGATAGGTGGCGAGCGGGATGGACACCGGTCCGAGTACGGTTGAACAGTACACGTTCCCATCCTGGACCATCATCGCGCTCCGGCGATAGGGGATGAACACGTCCCTGAGCGTGAGGTTCGCCTGGATCTCGGGACAGGGCCGTCCCGCCAGATTCATGAGTTTGCGCTCGTCAGTGCGGGCATCGGTGACGATGCGGTCGATCGAGTCATCGATGTCCTGGGCGACGGCCTGTTGCTGGACTTGCGCCCGTTCGGACGCGATGTGATAGCCCCCCGTTAGTGCCAGCAGGATCACCACGACGAACAAGGCCGTTCCGAACGCCATGCGCCTGCGGGACGCGACACTTTCTCGCCACAAGACGGTCGCAGGCATTCGCTTCCCCCTTTGCGTTGGTCGCGCCCCGGCCTGCATGACGCACGCCGTGCGGCAATGGTTGTTATCCGGTAAGCCGACGCTTAAGAACAATTATAAGATGTATAGCGTCGCAGTTGCCGGGCCGGGTTGCCGCGCGTTTGTGTCGAAACGGAGAGCGTCACATTGAGGCATACCCCATCCTGACGTTCAATCCATTGCCGCGCTGGCTTCATCCATGCTCGATGCCAAGCAGCCGCGCGTCCAGCCGCCGCGCTAGCGCCGCGCCGCCTTCGCGCATCACTGCATCGTGGTTCCACTGGAAAACCGGTCGCAACAACGGCGCCAATGCATTCATCCATGCGCGGTTCATATGCACGCACCAGTCATAGCGGACCACGGTAAGGTTGCGTCCGTCGGTCGAAAAGCTCCACCGGCCGGCGCCTTCGACGTCGCCACTGGCTTCCCCCTCCAGCGCGACCAACGGGTCGACGCGCGTCACCCGCATATCGAACACGAGGCGATAGGGCAACCAGCCCTTCCACGTATAGCGTTGTACGGCGCCCACGCCCTGATTGGAACCCGCCTCTAGCTGGTCCACGCGCTCGACGTTATGCCACCACTCGGGCCAGCGCGCCGAATCCTGGATTGCTGCCCAAACTTCCTGCACTGGCGCATCGATGCGCCAAATGGTGGAAAAGCGGTATTCGATCGTCCGCAAGCTGCCTCCATTCTTAGAGGCCAGTTCAAAAAGGCTGCTCGGTACGCCTGAAGACGTTCAAGCAGACGAGCGCGCAGCCGAGTTTGAGAAGTGCTTCGTGGATGTCGGCGCGGCGTTCGAAGCGAATACGGAGTCGTCGAAAACTGTGGTTCCACGAGTGAGTTCGCTCGACAACCCATCGGAACCTAGCCAGAACACGACATTCTCAAAAAGCCCTAACAACCAGTCCGGTTGATTAATATAATTATGGAAAATTATGGGGAGGGTGAAAAATCAGATTCTTCTGCGCGATGCGGATTGCGCATTGGTCGTCCGCTGCGGTTGGTTCACCTGTTAGGGCCGGTGGACTGGAGCGGGGACTGGCGTCTTGGATGAGGGCCGGCCGTAAAAATTAATCCAACGCAGGGGCCGCGGCCCTCGCTGCCACGACCGCTTTCCGACAAATGACACTGTAATGCCACTCATGGCCGTAGAACCCTTGCACGACGGGCGAAAGGACTGGGCTTCAAGGAGGTGTCAGGAATTTTGTGTGCTGAGGTCGGTTAAAAATCTCAGCTGATGGCGGCGGTGAAGCGCTCGCCGAACAGAATGGCGAACTGATTGACTGCTTGCCGCCAGGTAACAGGTGGCATCTTCCAATCCTTTTCGATGTTGCGCAAGGCCAGGTACAGCAGTTTGCTGGCGGCTTCGTCGCTGGGGAAGTGACCGCGGTTCTTGACGATCTTTCGCAGCTGCATATGCATGCTCTCGATCGCATTGGTCGTGTATATGATCTTGCGTACTTCCGGCGGATAGGCGAAGAACGGGATGACTTGCTCCCATTGGCGCTGCCACATCGCGGCCACGGTGGGGAATTTGCGCCCCCACTCGCCTTGAGAGAAGGCTTGCAGGGCGACTGCCGCCGCTTCGGCCGTGGCAGCCTGATAGATCGGCTTGAGCGCGGTTGCCAGCGGCTTACGGTCCTTCCAGCTCGCCAGATTCAGCGAATTGCGGATCAGGTGCACGATGCACGTCTGGATCTGCGCGGCTGGATACACCGCTTCGATCGCCTCGGGGAAACCGCGCAAGCCATCGACGACGGCGATCAGGATGTCGTGCAAGCCACGGTTCTTCAGTTCGTTGAAGACCTTCAGCCAGAACTTGGCTCCCTCGGTTTGCTCGATCCACAAACCCAGCACTTCCTTGCGGCCGTCGGCGCGAATGCCCAGCGCGAGATACACCGCCTTGTTCCTGACCGTGCCTTCGTCGCGGATCTTCAGCCGAAGTGCGTCGAAATACACGATCGGATACATTGCCTCAAGCGGGCGTTGCTGCCACTGTTCGACCTCGGCCAGCACCTCATCGGTGACAGTCGAAATCAGATCGGGCGACACCTGCAGGCCATACAGTTCCAGCAAATGGCCCTGGATCTCGCGCACGCTCATGCCGCGCGCGTACATGCTGATGACGTGATCGTCGAAACCCGGCAGCCGGCGCTGATATTTGCCCACCAGTTGCGGCTCGAATGTCGCCTGCCGGTCACGCGGAATGTCCAGATTCAGTTCGCCGTTGGGCGTGATGACCGTCTTGCGGCTCGTGCCGTTGCGGTGGTTGCCGGCCTTGCCTTGCTCCGCCTCGTTCTCCAGGTGATGCGTTAGCTCCGCCGCCAGCATGCGCTCAGCCAGTTGCTTCTTCAGTTGCCCGGCCAGGCCCGATTCGCCGAGAACCGACTCCGCATCCTTGTTCTGAATCTGCGCCAGCAGTTGATCGATCAGTTCATCGGGGAACAGCTTCGGCGCCTTCGGGTTCTTGATCTTCTTAGTCACAGTTGCTTCGGTCATAGGACGTTGTTTCCGTTATCGTCTCATGACCTCGGCACACTAAAATTCTGACAGGCTCGGCTTCAAACCCAGTTGAGGGCGTCAGCCGCTCTCAGGTCGGTTCGACTCCGGCTGCCTTCCGCCCGGCAAGGTTTCCCGGGGGCTTTGTCAACTTACCGAGAGTGAGACGGCACGACTCCAGAAAAAAAATCTGGTCATCACAAAGCCGACGCGACGCGTTTGCCATAACGTGATGTCATGGACACCACAACAATTGCGGTGTTGTCGCCGTTAAATAGACTCACTATATTGGGCTCAATGCGCATTACATCCACGATCTCTTTCGCTTAACCCTTTCGAGGACAAAGTCGTGATCAAGAAGCCAACGTTGCGCCCGCTTGCCGCGGTTCTGATTCTTGGTGTCGCGGGTCTGGTGCCTGCGTGTCTCACGCCTGTTTTTGCTGCGGGGAAGATTACCTTTGTTTCTCAAGGTGGCACGTATCAGGAAGCGCAGACCAAGGCAATCCTCGATCCTGCTGCGAAACTGCTGAACATTACCGTGAACCAGGACAGCATCCCGGACGCGTGGCCGCAGATCAAGGCTCAGGCTGCAACCGGCAAGCCGATCTGGGACGTGGTCGATACGCCGACGTCCAACTGCCTGCGCGGCGGCCACGAAGGCCTGCTGGAGAAGCTGGATTTCTCGAAGATCCCGAATGGGGCCGCGATGCCCGAGAAATACCGCACGCCCTATTCAGTCGCCTATGAGTTCTATTCGACGGTCATCGGCTACAACAAGAAGTCGTTGAAGAAAGTGCCGCAGAGCTGGGCCGATTTCTGGAATGTGAAGGGATTCCCCGGCACGCGCGCGTTGCGCAACGATCCACAGACGGTACTCGAAGCCGCGCTTCTGGCAGACGGCGTGCCGCGCGATAAGCTTTATCCGCTCGATGTCGATCGTGCGTTCAAGAAGCTTCAACAGATCAAGCCGGACGTGACCGTCTGGTGGACGTCGGGCGGGCAGTCGGCACAATTGCTGCACGACGGCGAAGTCGACATGACGATGATCTGGAACGGCCGCGCGAGCGCCGTGCGCAAAGACAACCCCGATATCGACTTCACGTTCAACGACGGCATTCTTCAGAACACCCAGTTGTGCGTGCTGAAGAACGCGCCGAACCTGGCCGACGCGATCAAATTCGTCAACGCCGCTGTCTCGCCCGAATTGCAGGCGAACCTGCCGCTGTACATCGACTATGGCCCGGGCAATCCGGCTGCCTTCAAGACCGGCAAGATCGACGCGAAACGCGCGAGCGAGCTGCCGAGTTCGCCGGACAACGCGGCGAAGCAGGCGCTCATGTCGGAGGAATGGTGGGCCTCGGACGCCGGCGTTCAGGCAAAGGCGCGCTGGCTCAAGTTCATGCAATAAGGCGCAGGCCGGCTCGACGCGCGGGCTCACGGGCTCGCGCGCACGTTTTGCTCACCCGTTCCGCACGTTTCAATGCCCGCGTAATCATCGAACGTGATCGACTATCTGATTCTCGGCGGCGGTTCGGCGGGCTGCGTGCTCGCCGCGCGCCTGTCCGAAGACGCCGGCAAGACCGTCTGCCTCGTCGAGGCCGGCCGCAATATCTCGCAGACGGACATGCCTGCTGCCGTGCGCAGCCGGTATCCCGGCCGCGCATATCTCGACACGGCGAACATCTGGCAGCGCCTGAAGGCGCGCATGAGCGTGTCGGCGCCGACACGACGCTACGAACAGGCGTGCCTGCTAGGCGGCGGCTCGGCGATCAATGCGCTGATGGCGAATCGCGGCGCGCCCGCCGATTACGACGAATGGCACGCGCTCGGCGCACACGGCTGGAACTGGGCTGCCTGCCTGCCGTACTTCCGCAAACTCGAATCCGATTGCGACTTCGACGGCGAGCTGCATGGCAAGAGCGGCCCGGTCCGCATTCAGCGCACGAACTGGGCACGCATCTCACCCTTCGTGCGCGCGGTGCTCGGCACGCTCGACGCGCGCGGCCACGTGCGGCGCGACGATCAGAACGGCGCATGGGCGGACGGCACGTTCATCGGATCGATAGCCGTGAGCGAGGCCGGCGAGCGTATCCCGACGTCGGTCTGCTATCTCGACGACACCGTGCGTGCCCGTCCGAACCTCAAGATCCGGACCGACGCGCTCGTCGAGCGCGTGCTGTTCGACGGCATGCGCGCAGTCGGTGCGCGCATCGTCGGCAGCGAGGGCAGGGATGGCGCCAGCGAGGAATTGCGCGCCGCGGATGTAATCGTCTGCGCCGGCGCGATCCACAGTCCCGCGCTGCTGATGCGAAGCGGCATCGGACCGGCCGCTGAGCTCGCCGCGCTCGGTATCGAAGTGCGCGCGGACCGGGCCGGCGTCGGCGGCAATCTGATGGAGCATCCGTCAATCGCCGTCTCTGCAGTTTTGCCGCGGGCCGCCCGCACGCCGTTTCCCGACGAGCATCACGAGCAGGCCATCGTGCGCTTTTCGTCATGCATGCACGACACAGTGCCCGGCGACATGCACGGTGCAATCCTGTCGCGTTCGGGCTGGCATTCGGTGGGCTACCGGCTCGGCACGATCTTCTTCTGGGTGAACAAGTCGTACTCGCGCGGCCGGGTGACGCTGACGTCGGCGAATCCGCATAGCGAGCCCGCTGTCGATTTCAACCTGCTGTCCGATGCTCGCGATCTCGAGCGCCTGAAGCGGGCGCTGCGCTTCGGCGCTGAAACGCTGGCCGATCCGATGATGGCGAAGCATCGCGCGACGCTTCTGCCTTCGAGCTATTCGCCGCGTGTCGCAAGTGTGGCCGTGCCGGGTGCGTGGAATGCGTTACAACGCGGCACGCTGAGCGCGCTGCTGGACATCGCGGGTCCGTTTCGCGCGTGGCTTGTGCGACGCGTGGTCACTCAGGGCGTGACACTGAAAGACTTGCTTGCCGACGATCGTGCCTTGACGAAGTTCGTCACGCGCTCGGTGGGCGGCACCTGGCATCCGTCGGGAACCTGCCGGATGGGCACCGCCGACGATCCGCTCGCTGTCTGCGATGCGCGTGGTGCCGTGTATGGCGTGAACGGGCTTTACGTGTGCGATGCGTCGCTGATGCCGTCGATACCGTGCGCCAACACGAATATTCCGACCATCATGATCGCGGAGCGCATCGCGGACATGCTGCGTGGCCGCGCCTAGGCGACGTGCCGGGTTGAGAAAGCAAAGGCGGCCCGTCGGCCGCCGCGGCGCTCAGTTGCCCTCAGTCCCCATACCCCACGATGCCTTTCACCTCGAGAAACGCCTCTAGCCCCCACTCGGCGTATTCGCGCCCATTGCCCGATTGCTTGTAGCCGCCGAACGGCGAGCCTGCGTCCCACGACGGGTAGTTCAGGTACACGCTGCCCGCACGCAACCTGAACGCTACGCGCCGCGCGCGCTCGTGATCGGCGGATTGCACATAGGCAGCGAGGCCGAAGGGACTGTCGTTCGCAATCGCGATCGCATCGTCTTCGTCGCGATACGGCATGATGGCGAGCACGGGTCCGAAGATCTCCTCGCGCGCGATCGTCATGGCCGGACGCACGTTCGCGAACACAGTAGGTTGCACGTAATAGCCGCGTTCGAGACCTTGCGGACGACCGAGGCCACCGGCCACGACCTGCGCGCCCTCGTCGATGCCGGCTGCGATCAACCGTTCCACGCGCTCGAACTGCACGCTGCTGACAACCGGCCCCATGGTCGTGCGCTCGTGGTTGGCGGGGCCGACGCGATGTGCTTCCGCCGCCTGCCGGGCAATCGCCACCGCCTCGTCATGGCGCGCCTCGGGCACCAGCATGCGCGTCGGTGCATTGCACGACTGGCCACTGTTGTTGAAGCACGCGTTGACGCCCGCCGTCACGGCGGCTTCAAAGTCGACGTCGTCCAGCAGGATGTTGGCCGACTTGCCACCCAACTCCTGATGCACGCGCTTGACGGTCGGCGCCGCGAGCTTCGCGATCTCGATGCCCGCGCGCGTCGAGCCGGTGAACGACACCATGTCGACATCGGGATGCGCTGCAAGCGCCGCACCGACGGTCGGTCCATCGCCGTTCACGAGGTTGAAGACCCCTGGCGGCACGCCCGCCGCGTCCAGAATCTCCGCGAACAGCAGCGCGCTAAGCGGCGTCACTTCGCTGGGCTTCAGCACCATCGTGCAGCCGGCCGCGATGGCCGGCGCAGCCTTGCAGACGATCTGATTGATCGGCCAGTTCCACGGCGTGATAAGCGCGACGATGCCCACCGGTTCGTGATTGACGAGCGTCGTGCCTTTTTTGCGTTGCCACGTGAATTTTTCGCACGTGCGGATCAATTCGTCGAGATGCCGCCGTCCGATCCCCGCCTGCCATGCGTGCGCCATCGCGCGTGGGGCGCCCAGTTCGCGCGAGATCGTGTCACCCATCTCGTCGTGACGTTCGAGAAAAACCTCGAGAATGCGGCGGATCAGTGCGAGACGCTCGGCGGGCGTGGTCTGCGAGAACGACGTGAACGCGCGTTTTGCCGCAGCGACCGCGCGATCAATATCGGCGCGTGTGCCCATTGCCACTTCGGCGAACGCTTCTTCGGTGCAGGGATCGATGACGGGCAGGCGTGCCGTGCCCGACGGCTCGACCCACGCGCCGTCGATATAGAACTTCAGTGCATTGATCATGTGAGAGGTGTGTAGGAGGAGTTCAGGCTCGCGCCGCGCCGGAGCGCCGGCTCACCACGACGATCATCACGAGGCACAGCGTCAGCGCTGTGAGCATCGTGCTGATCGCGGCGATGGTGGGATCGATCTCGTCACGCAGCGTGACGAACATGCGGCGCGTCAGCGTCTGGTTCGAGCCACCCGACACGAAGAGTGCGACCACCGTTTCGTCGAGCGCCTGAATGAACACGAACACTGCGCCGGAGATCACGCTCGCCTTGATCTGTGGCAGCGTCACCGTCATAAAGCTACGAAAGCGATTCATGCCGAGGCTGCGGGCGACCATCTCCTGGGTGCGGTCGAAGGTGCGAAGATCGGCGCCGACCGAGATCAGCACATACGGCAGCCCGAGCATCGTATCCGCGAGAATCAGCCCGCCGAGCGTATTCACATAGCCGGCCTGCGAGTAGACGAAAAACACGCCCACCGCGACGATGATGATCGGCACCATCAACGGCAGCATCAGCAGCGTGCGCAGATAGCGCATGATCCAATGCGTGCCGTTCTGAATCGCATAGGCGGCGCACACACCGAGCGGTGTCGCCAGCAGTGCGGCGCAGGTCGAGGCGGTCAGCGTGGTGCGCGCGGCGTCGATCCACGCGGGGTTGTCGAAGAACGAGTGATACCAGCGCAGCGAATAGGCCGGCGGGGGGAAGGTCATGAAACGCGTGTCGGAGAACGACAGCGGCACGACGATCAGCACCGGCACCATGAGGAACAGGAGGATCAGCACGACCGCCGCGCCGAGGACGATCCGTCCGAACGAGAGCTTTGTCATTTCGCGCCCAGGGTCTTTTCGAGTGGCACCACGCGGCTCGCGGCGTAGAAAATCGCGAACACGCAGATCAGCAGCACGACGCTCACCGCGCTCGCCGCGCCCCAGCTGTTATAGATCTCGACGTTGCGGCTCACCACCATCGACACCATGATCGACTTGCCGCCGCCCATCAACTCGGGCGTGATGTAGAAGCCGAGGCACAGCACGAACACGAGGGTGACACCGGCGAACACGCCGCTCATCGAAAGCGGCAGGAACACGCGCATGAACACATGCAGCGGCGAGCCGCCGAGGCTCGCGCCCGCCTGCGAGAGATTCGGCGGAATCTTCTGCATGGCCGAATACAGCGGCAGCACCATGAACGGCAGCAGGATATGAACCATGGCGATGACCGTGCCGAACTGGTTATAGGCGAGCTG
This sequence comes from Paraburkholderia sp. GW821-FHT02A12, assembly GCF_059422005.1. Classification (NCBI taxonomy): domain Bacteria; kingdom Pseudomonadati; phylum Pseudomonadota; class Betaproteobacteria; order Burkholderiales; family Burkholderiaceae; genus Paraburkholderia; species Paraburkholderia sp. GW821-FHT02A12. The sequence continues at coordinate 522,923 of NZ_JBWKWA010000002.1, forward strand.
CGCCGGCCGGTCGATCAGGCCTGAGGCGATCAAGGCCTTGTTGACGAGGCCCGTGCGCTGCAGCAACACGAGCCACGCGTAAGTGCGCACGAGCACGCTGGTCCAGAACGGCAGGATGACCATGCCGAGGACAAGCGCGCTCAGCTTCGGTGGCAGCGAGGCCGCGAAGTAGGCCACCGGATAGCCGAGCACCAGCGTGATGACGGTCACGATGATGCTCAGTTTGAACGTGAGCAGGAAGGTTTCGAGGTAGGCGCCCGAGAACATGCGCCGATAATTCTCGAGCGTGAAGCCGTCGTGATAGATCGACTGCCACGACAGCCAGGCGAGCGGCACGACGAGCAGCACGACGATCACGAGGAGCGCCGGCGCCATCAGGAGAAGCATCGTGCGATCTTCGCGCCGCTGGTAGCGCGCGGCAGGATCGGACTCGGTGGCCTGCATCAATGTGGGTCCTTGGAGCATCCGTTTGGCGGTCGTCATCATGCACCTAAGGCGTCGAGAAACTGATACCACGCAGCGACGAGCCTCACACCCGGCGCGCGCAGCGAATGAAAAGGCACGGGCCGCAAACCAGGCGCGCCGAGCAGCGAAAGCTCGGGCGTCTCGCCGAGGGCGAGCGCGGCGGCATGCTGTCCGAGCAGGCTGGCCATCGCGACACCTGCTCCGTTATACCCCAGACAGAAGGTCGTGGCATCGTCGCTGCGCCCGACATGTGGCAGCGAATTGAACGTCATGCCTACATAGCCCGACCAGCGATACGCCACGCGCACGCCAGCGAGATCGGGAAAGAGCGCGACCATCGCCCGCTGCAGCGCATCGAAGCCGGTCATCTGGCCTTCCTTGCCGAACGCGTCGCGTCCGCCGAACAGCATGCGGCCGTCCACTTTGCGGAACCACTTCATCATGCGCCGCGTTTCCGTGTAGCTGCGGCGTTCGACCATCAGGCGTGCGTCGAGATCGGCGGGTAGGCGCTCGGTAGCGATCATTGCGCTGCGGAACGGCACGAGTTCGCGCTGATACGGCGAGGTGGCCGGCGTGAGATCCGAATAGGCATTGGTCGCGACGATGACCTGCTTCGCGCGCACCGTACCGCCTGGCGTGCGCAACGTCACGTGCGTATCGCCGGGCGCGCGGTGCATCTGCAGTACCGGCGTCGATTCGTAAATCGGCACGCCGCGCAGCGTCATGCCGTGCGCGAGTCCGCGCACGTATTCGAGCGGCAGGATCGTGCCGGCATCTGCGCTCAGCACACCACCGACAAAACCTTTCGACCCCGTCTCGCGCTCGACTTCGGCGCGCGATTGCACCGTCATCGACGTATCGCCGAGCCTCGTGCGCACCCAGTCGGCTTCGGCGCAGATCGCCGCGAGCGCGTGCTCGGTGTGCGCGCAGCGCAGGCTGCCAGTATGCTCGAAGCGGGCCAGCGTGAGCTTGAACTCGTCGACCAGCGATTCGACGACCCGCACGCCTTCATGCGCGAGCCGGTGCATGCGCTTCGCGGTATCGAGGCCGTGCAACTGGTCGATCGTGGGAAACGACAGCCTGAATTTCGACGACACCACGCCGCCATTGCGCCCGCTCGCGCCCCAGCCGACCAGGTTTGCGTCGAGTACGGCGCAACCGACGCCGCGTTTTTGCAGCGCATAGGCTGCGGCGAGGCCCGAGTAGCCCGCGCCGATCACCGCGACTTCGACGTCGAGATCGCGCGCGAGCGGCGCGCCGGCACTAACGGCCGCGCCCGCATCGGGCGATGCGGCGGCAAGCGCTTGCCAGAGCGAGTCGGGCAGGGGCGAGGGGCGTGTCGTCGGCGCGAGCATCGGCTCAGGCGGCGAGGCGCGCTTCGGCTTCGACGGCGTCCGCCAGCGCGGCGAGCGTCGGGAACGTGAACGTCGGCGTCGTGACGGCCTCGGGCACCGGCGTGGCGCCGAAGCCCCTCTTGCCCTGGCGGCGCTCGATCCAGCAGGTCGCATAGCCGAGTTCCGTGGCGACGCCGATGTCGTGGTACTGGCTTTGCGCGGTGTGCAGGATCTCGCCGAACTTGTAGCCGAATGCCGCCTGACGGCCGCGGTTGTAAGCGAAGAATTGCGGATCGGGCTTCGCGACGCCGGTTTCGTCGCAGCAGACCGTGTCGTCGAACGGGTCGCCAAGCGTGTGTGCGTAGGCCGAAAGTGCGACGCGGTCCGCATTGGTCATGGCAACCAGGCGGAAGTGTTTGCGCAGACGCTTGAGCGCGGCGACCGAATCCGCAAATGCGGGCCATTCGAGCACGTCGCGCTGGAAGGCGGCGGCCGATTGCGCGTCGTCGGGCAGACCGAGTTCCTTCGCCAGCGACAGATAGACGTTCGCCATTTCGTGGCTCGAGCGGCCCGGATGGGTCGCACGGCCGCGCATGTACGGTTCGAAGATCTGGTCGTCGGTCAGATCCTTCGCTGCCGGGCCGCCGAGGCGCCGCACGGAGCCGAGCACGCCGCGCTCGAAGTCGATGAGTGTGCCGACGACGTCGAACGTCAGGACCTTGAAATCGGTGAGCTTCATGAAATCATCCTTTTGCAGTTTGCTGTGAAAACGGGAGAGGGAATACCCCAGGCGTGGGCGGCTGAAAAATGGGCGGGGTCAGGCGGGCACGATGATCGTGTCCTGCGGATCGAGAACGACGCTCATCGGTGCGCCCGGCTCCGGGATGCGCCGGCGCGCGTCGTGGCCGCCGGGCTGCCTGAGGCTGATGGCGGTGCCGTCGGCGAGCGTTGCGAACACGCGCAGGCTTTCGCCCTGGTACAGCACCTCGGTGACGCGGCATGACAGACGATTCACGCCGTCGCGCCGATCGCCGCCGTCGATCACGAGCTTTTCGGTCTGCACCGCGAGCAGCAGCTTGTCGCCGCGCGGCAGCGGGTGCGCGGTGCGCAGAACCGTATCGCCGAGACGCACGGCGTCATCGCCGGCGCGCGTCACGGCGAGCAGCGTCGCCTCACCAATGAAGCTCGCCACGAACGCGTCGCACGGACGGTCGTAGAGCCGCTCAGGCGTGTCGATCTGCACAAGCCGGCCGTTCTTCAGCACGGCCACGCGGTCGCTCATGGTGAGCGCCTCGCGCTGATCGTGCGTCACATAGACGATCGTCGCGCCGAGCTTGCGATGCAGCCGCCGCAACTCGATCTGCATGGTTTCGCGCAGTTGCTTGTCGAGCGCGGAGAGCGGCTCGTCCATCAGGATCAGTTGCGGCTCGAAGACCATCGCGCGGGCGAGCGCCACCCGCTGGCGCTGGCCGCCGGACAGTTGACCGATGCCGCGGCTCTCGTAGCCCAAGAGTTCGACCATCGCGAGCGCATCGGCGACCTTCTTCGCCCACGTCGCTTTGGGCTGACGGCGCGCGCGCAGCGGAAACGCCACGTTCTCGCCGACGCTCATGTGCGGAAAGAGCGCATAGTTCTGAAAGACGATCCCGATGTCCCTTTTGTGCGGCGGCGCAAATGTAATGTCGCGCTCGCCGACCCAGACCGCACCCGAACTCGGCTGCACGAAGCCGCCGAGGATGCCGAGCAGGGTGGTCTTGCCCGACCCCGACGGACCAAGCAGCGAGACGAATTCGCCCGGGGCGATGTCGAGCGACACGTCGTCGAGAGCCACTACCGGGCCGTAACGCTTCGCTGCCGATCGGATCGAAACACCTGTTTTCGCTCGTGCGTCCATTGCGTCCTGTCTCGCTGAAAAGGCCTGCGTTAGGGAAAATATAGGCCGCGTCATTATTGGCGGCAATTCCCAAATTGTTGGATAAGGCATAACATCAGGTCATGCCTAACCTTCGCAAAAAACTGCCGAGCGCCAATGCGCTGTTCGTGTTCGAAGCTGCCGCGCGCTGCGGCAACTTCACGCGCGCGGCGCAGGAGTTATATGTGAGTCAGCCCGCGGTGAGCCGCATGCTGGCGCGCATGGAAGACCATCTCGGCGTGCGCCTTTTCGAGCGCGTGCGTGGTGGGATCGAGCTGACTGAGAACGGCAAAATCCTCTACCGGAAGATATCGGAAGGCTTCAATGGCATAGAAGGCGCGATACGTGAGATCGAGGCGCGTGCGACTGGCATCGAGTCCGTCACGCTGTCGGTGTCCACCGCGTTCACGACACACTGGCTGATGCCGCGCATGAGCCGGCTGAACCAGGCGTTTCCGAATGTCGATTTGCGCTTTCAGCTGATCTCGGGGCGAATCGGCGGGCCGCTCGTCGATGTCGATCTCGGCATGCGCTTCCTGCGCGAGGACGAGATCGGCGAGAACAGTGTGCTCGTGATGCCGGAGACGCTACTGCCGGTGTGCAACCGGCGCTATCACGAAACGGCCGCGACGCAGACGGGCCGCGAGCACGGCGACACGGTGATCGTGATGGACGATGGCGAGCGCGGCTGGCATGAGCGGTTCGCCACGTTCGCGGCACACGGGCGGCACGTAGCGAGCATGCTGAGCTTCAACGACTACGCCATCGTCGTGCAGGCGGCGCTGCTGGGGCAGGGAGTCGCGCTCGGCTGGCTCAACGTGGTGTCGCATTGGCTTCTCGAGGGCGCGCTGCTCCCGGCCGAGGAGGAACTGATCGTGACGAACCGGCGCTGCTGCCTGGTGTGGCCGGAGAATCGGCCGTTGCGGCCGGTTGCAGCGGATGTGCGCGACTGGATCATCGAGGAGACCCGTGCCGATGTGCGGGTTGTCGATCGCAATTATCCGAAGCTGGGACTGCGGCGTTTGCTGGCGGAGGCGGGCCTGGTGATCGGGTCGGCCAAGGATGAGGCGCGAAGGTTCAGACCAGCCACTCCTTGATCGCGTTGCGAAACGTCCACCACTCTTGAGGTTTATTCAACGCCTGCCCGCACGCGCCGTCGCGCGCCCCCGAGCCCGCAGACACGGGCAGGCGTCGAACAAACCTCAAGATTTCGGGACGCTCGGCCTAAGCAATGTTGAGCGGCACCGCTCACGGAAGCCTTGGGCTGCCGGCCGCTAGCTCGATTGTTGATCTTCGACGACGACGGAAGATTTATGGTTGAAAACCGTCAATCTCGGAAGTTATTTGAGTAACAGACCCAGCGAAAGACCTCGGTTTTGACCGCTGAATACGTCGAAAACGGAAGTTATTTGGTTAATTTTCTGGAAGCCAATCGAGTTCCGCTACAGTCTCTTCGGTTCCCACAATCCGCCGATTTAATGAGGCTTTGTGCGTATAGTGTGCTTGTTGCCTTCGGTCGTTCCGTAGAGTTTTTTACGAAACATGGGGGAAGGCAAGCAGGCATGGCGGTACGACAACTGCATCGGCTTTCAACTAGACAGTGAACGCTTGCTGGGGCAATGGCAGCGTTGCTCAGTCGGCTGTCTTTGTCTCTGCGCTGCGGAGAGAATCTGCGATGCACGGCCGCTGGACCTTCCGAACGTGTGGTTTTCGGCGGAGATCTTTTGCTGTAAGGTGCTCGAGTTGCCGATAACGGTGAACACCATTGCCCCGTTTCTTGCGTGAATGCAGAGCGCGGCTGCAGGATCAGCAAAAAACTTAAAGCGTTTGGGCTGCAGCGTTTTACTTGGCGGCGGCCGGCCAGTTTTTGTTACTCGCAGACCAGTTCAGTGAGGCATCCAGTCGTCGGCTTCGCTTTTAAGTAGCAGGTGCTCGCAAGTCAAGCGCGTTCGTCGTGTAAATGTCCGTGTCGTCGGCAGATGACTGGTCTGCGCCTGTTCGAGATAAGTAACATTCGATCCGTGCCCGTCGTTTGACTGACTGGGGCGGCTGCCTAGCAGGAGCGGTGCCTCCTTACTAGTGGAGGGCCGCCGGGACAGGCACTTTCACAACATGGGTAGGAGTATGGGTAGCCACCTGCCGGGACTGCGGGAGCCAAACCTGGTTGGGCTTTGTCGGGAAATGTTGGAGTCGGCTGCCTTCCGCCAGGACGCTCCCGGAGCTTGCTGGAGTGTCTATTGGTAGCGGTAACCATAAAACTTCCATTTGGAAGTTAATTGGTTTCTGACACCGTCGACCTCCGAAAACCTCTGGGAGGGCTGCTGTTTATTAGTCCCCGCATTCACCAGAATCATTCGTCTAAGTCGATACGGCATTGAATTTCTCTCTCTATTCTTGTGGGTGTTCGGCGTCGCGGTAGGGACTGGCGGGGGACGCTCAGCCATGCTGATTGACTGCGACGTCCAGTGCATGGATGGACGTCAGGATGTCGTCAAACGCGGGTGGTGTTGCAAATATCATTGGTGCCGTGTTTTCGTAGTCGCGTTGCAGTGCGCCGACCATTCCGTCTGTCGGGGCAATTGCGAATGAGCCGGGTTGTGCCGACGCCAGATCGAAATCCGTACGGTCGAAGAACATCCGGGCGTGGCGGACGCAGTCGGTGGCGAGTTCGAGATTCGACAGGGCTGCTCGTCCAGTTTCCGTGTTTAGCAGACAGTGGAGATCGTAGTAATGGCGGGAGATACGCTGCCCCTCCTGTCGCAATACGCCGCGCCGCTCGTACCAGCGGCGCAGGCCGTGAGCGATAACCATTTTGTCCCAGAAGGTTCTGCCTGCTTCGATCGTTGTAACACCAGGGACATCGAGATCGAGTTCAGGGATATCGTCCGTGACATAGGGGCGAACGAGCGCTGGCTGATGAGGATCGAGTGCTGATTTCGCTCCAGATTCGATTCTCACCGCGGGCCGAACGTATGCCCCGTCGCGAGGTTCGACCTCCGGATACCACACCAGCAGCGTCTGGCCATCTGGGTCGTCTGGGTCCACCTCGATATGTCCTGTGCCGCCGGCATCCTGTGCAAGTTCGGCGGCTAGGGCCTCCCGAAGCGGGCCGGTGATGTAGGCGTGACAGGCATCCCGTATATTGTCGAGCCTCGCTCTGCGCTGTTTCCCCGAGAGCACCTGCAATTCTTCGATGGAGGCTGGCTCGTCCAGATCGTCCCGAAACACGGTGACGTCGATGTCTTCCGAGAAGCGCTTGATGAGCCCATAAGCTTTCGACAGGGACGTGCCGCCCTTGAATAACAACCTCGGGGCATCGGCGGCCAAGCGATGATAAAGCACATCGAGTGTCCAGCAGACCCAGAAGTCCTTTTCGATGTTGCCAACTGGCGTGCCGAGTCGATTGGCTGCGGTGAGGAAGAGGTCGAGCCGGTCGCGGGGTCGTGCTGTGATGATCTGTCTATAAGCGTCTGCTGTCACCACATGTTCTCCCTGTCAGACGGTTTGACGAGGTCACGCAGGAACGCCTGCATCCAGATCGGCAGCGCTGACCATCCGTCACGCAGGTCGGTCCGGATGGCCTCGCCGTATTCCGGATCGATCATGATGCGGCGAAGAACGTCGGCAGTGCGTGTCCGCTCCTGGGGATCGGACAGCACGTCCTGCATCCAGTGGAGGGCCTGCACCACGCGCATGGCCGGCCGGCCGGCCCAGAATAGGCGGCTTGCCGCTGCTGGTTTGAAATGAATTTCCTGGTTGCCGAGTTTGACCGGCTTGAGCCGGGCGTCCGCGAGGACTTCGATGCGCGCTGGCACAGCGGTGGTCAGCCCGAGGTCATTCGCGGCTGTCATGCCGTCGACCACGAAGCGGGCGTTTCCTCGACGCGTGACGGCACGGATGACTGCCCGATAATCAGGAACAGCTTCCCGCCCGGTGAGCCGGCTTTTTCTCGGCCGATCGTATAGCCCGCGGTCGATGCGACGCAACTCGCCAGAAGCGACAAGCCGCTGCAGCGTCTTGTCGATCGCTGCGCGGCTACCGAGATGGGCGAAATCAGCCGGGGTCCAGACCGCATCTGGATCGGAGGCGATGCGTTCAAGGATCTGCGCGCGCAGGTCGGAGTCTTTTGACAGGATGTTCATGTCCGAAATATGCTTCATTTTTCGGACGAGCTCAAGAGATGTCCGAAAAATGCTGAAGTCTTCGGACGGCACATATAATGGGGTCGAATACGCCGCCATAACGGCTTTATCTTTTGCGACCGTCGCTACATGGGCGAAACCGGCCTCGGCGACCTTAGGCGGCCGTTGAATTTGTGCGTCGCAGTTCGAGCGCAGCGCAATTTCACGAAAACCGGCAGAAGCGGTGCAGCACGACCTGGCGCAACTGCGGCAGGAGCAGCGCGTGTCGCCGGACGTACTGCTCAAGGATCCGCATGTGCTGGATTTCCTCGGGCTTAACGACCACTACCTGGAGAAAGATCTCGAGGATGCCATCTTGCGCGAGATGGAGCAGTTCCTCCTCGAGCTCGGTGCCGGTTTCACTTTCGTGGTCCGCCAGAAGCGCGTGCAGATCGATCATGACGATTTCTACATCGACTTGCTGTTCTACAACCGCAAGCTCAAACGGCTTGTGGCTATCGAGCTGAAACTAGGCGCCTTCAAGGCCGAGTACAAGAGTCAGATGGAACTGTATCTGCGCTGGCTGGCGAAGTACGAGCAAGAGCCCGATGAGCCAAGCTACGGCTACTGGTCGGACAGCGTCTTCACCAAGCTATCAAATACCAGACGAACGCGTGGGGGAACAGGTCCCCGCTGTGGACGATAGACGCAAAGGTCCCAGGGGTCCGGTGCAAACTCCAGCAGCACCGGTACCAGTTCACCAGCAGCAATATGCGTGTCAGCCAAAAACCCGGCGAGCTGGCCGAAGGCCAGCCCCGATAACACCGCATCGCGCTCGGCCTCGGAGTCGTTGCTAGTGAAGACCGGTTTCGATGGTGTGTACTGCTGGCCGTCCGCGAACCACCAGGGCCATGGCCGCCCCGTTGTGACGTCATGCATGACCGTGGTGGGTAGCTCTTCCAGATCGCGGACATGCGTTGGCCGTCCGAGTCTTTCGATCAACGCCGGTGCGCCAACGGCGTGGAAGGCATGTGTTGCGACCTTGCGCGCCACATAGCGGCTATCGCGCAGGAAACCGAATCGCACGCCGATATCGATTCGTTCGTCAATGACATCGGCTGGCTGGTCGCTCAAGTCGAGATCAATGCACAACCCGGGATGACGTATCGCGATGTCGGTCAGGGTGGGCAACACGCCGATACGACCCAGTGCTTTGGGCGCCGTAACACGGACGACCCCTGCGAGTTCGGAACTGTCCCGATGGAGGTGCGGTGCAAACAGGCTGTCGACCCGCAGAAGACCGTCCTTGGCACGTGTGGCGAGTTGCTCTCCAAACGCGGTAATTCGGATCTGACGTGTGTTTCTGTGGAACAGCAATTCCCCCTGGATGCGCTCCAGTTCCTGGATGGCGCGCGTGACCGCCTGTGGCGAGATGCCAAGTCGGACCGCCGCGTTTTTGAAGCTGCCGGATTCTGCAGCGGCTACGAAGATGCGCAGCATTTCCAGTCGATTAAGCATGGCGGCGATGGTTCCACTTTCAGGAATTATGAAATCTTAACATTTCCATTTTCAGCAAGAATGGTCGCGCCGATACTCGCTCCATCGCAACGAGATTTCTCGCAAGGAGATGAGATGAGCAAGAACATCGAAGGGAAAGTGGTGGTGATTACAGGCGCCAGCAGTGGCCTTGGCGAAACCACCGCGCGCCATTTGGCTGCGCTTGGTGCATCCGTGGTACTGGCAGCACGTCGTGCGGACCGGCTCGCAGGCATTGCCGAAGAGATCCGCTCGGCGGGTGGCAAGGTTGAAGTTGTGCCGACCGACGTAACTAGCCAGGGCGACGTGCACGCGCTAATCGATACCGCCGTGCGCGTGTTCGGCAAGGTCGATGTGCTGATCAACAACGCTGGCCTGATGGCCATCGCACCCCTGAGCGAGGCGAAGGTCGACGAGTGGGATCGCATGATCGACATCAACATCAAGGGCGTGCTGTACGGCATTGCGGCGGCGTTGCCTGTATTCCAACGGCAGGGCAGCGGGCACTTCATCAATATCGCCTCCGTTGCCGGCATCAAGGTTTTTAGCCCGGGTGGGACTGTCTACAGCGGCACCAAGTTTGCGGTGCGTGCGATCTCGGAAGGGCTGCGCCATGAAGTGGGCGGAGCGATCCGCACGACGACGATCGAACCAGGTGCAGTCGATTCGGAACTGAAACTGGGCAGTTCGCACGAAGCGAGCGCGCAGTTCGTGCGCGACTTCTACCAGATTGCGATTCCGTCCGATGCCGTGGCACGCGCCATCGCCTACGCGATCGAGCAGCCCGCAGATGTGGATATCAACGAGATTGTCTTGCGACCGACGGTACAGGAGTTCTAAACGGCAACGGGCCCCGGGGCGATGCCTCTCCGGGGCTTTTTTGCGCCGCAGAACCAATGACCGTATCGGCCGAAGAACTGCCAATGGGAAAGCTCTGGGCACCGTTGATGGGCGATTTGGAACGGCGGCCTCAAATCTGAAGTGCAACACCGTTTCGTGCGCTCTCTAACCCATAGCGTCACATCCCGGATCTCGGGTGTTGCAGCGACTTCGCTTCAGTCGGAGATTGATTGAGCTACCGATAAGCTGCGGCACTGGCGTAGCAGGCCGTTCCGTATCGAAATAGCCGAGGACCCCCGACGCTTTAACAAGCTTGTTGTTTCGGGTGGCCGACGACAAGTGGGAGAGCCGGGCCTCGGGTCAACCCGAATTGCGTCAGGGCGTCCACGCCACTATCTTTCTACATCATACGTATGATCTAGAGGGCGAATCGTGGCAACCTTGCACAGGCAGGTTCTAAATCAGATGGGCGAGCAGATTTGCTCAGGTAAATTCATGCCCGGCGATATTCTGCCGGCCGAGCCCGTTCTTGCCGAGCAGATGCAGGTGAGCCGCATCACCATCCGCGAGACGATGAAATCGCTCTCCGCCAAGGGCATGCTCGAAGTGCGCCGCCGCTACGGCACGGTCGTGCTGCCGCGCTCGCAATGGCAATTGTTCGATCCGGACGTGATCACGTGGCGTGCGCGAGCGGGCGCCATCGAGCCGAGTCTCGTCGAAGACCTGATGGAACTGCGCCTGATCATCGAGCCGAATGCCGCGAAACTCGCCGCGAAGCGCGCGACCGACGAGGATCGCATCGCGGTGCGGCGCGCATTCAAGAAGATGGAACGGGCCGTCGCGGGCCACGGCGAGTACGTTCCCGCCGACCTCGCGTTTCACGGCGCCGTCCTCACCGCCTGCCACAACCAGTTCATCCAGCAGATGCAGAACGCGTTGTCGGCGATCTTGCGTACGAGCTTCGAACTTAGCTCTGAGATCGCCGGTGGCCCGGCCCGTTCGCTGCCGATGCACGAAGCGCTTTGCGTCGCGATCGAGAATGGCGATCCGGCAGCGGCTGAACAGGCTGTGCTGACACTCATCGAGCGTGCCGAGAAGGATTTCGAGGACCGCGCCGCCCTGAATCGCACCGCCAACGACCAGCCCGCTTAGCAGACTGCCTGGCTAGCTGCCCGGCAGCCTCGCCAGCGGCGACCCCACACTAACGTTATCGCGAACGTATCAATGGTCGCGAGGGGCGCACTCGCGCCTCGCAACTGAATCGAGAGGATCAGCACATGACACAGTTATTCGATCTGAGCGGCCGCACGGCGCTCGTCACCGGTTCGGCGCGCGGCATCGGCTTCGCACTGGCAGAGGGACTGGCGGCTGCGGGCGCCAGCGTCGTCCTGAATGGCACACGCGCCGATACGGTTGACGAAGCTGTCGACCGGCTCAAAAGCAAAGGATTCAACGCACAAGGCCGCGCGTTCGACGTCACCGACGAACAGGCGGTCGCCGAAGCGTTTGCGCAATGGGACAAGGACGGCGTGCAGATCGACATCGTCATCAACAACGCCGGTATCCAGTTTCGCAAGCCACTGGTCGAACTCGAACTGAATGATTGGCAACGCGTGATCGATACGAATCTGACGAGTGCATTCATCGTTGCGAAGCAGGCTGCACGACGGATGATTGCGCGCGGCACCGGCGGCAAGATCATCAACATTGGCTCGCTCACGAGCGAAGCCGGGCGCGCGACAGTCGGTGCCTATACGGCGGCGAAGGGCGGCATCAAGATGCTGACCCGCGCGATGAGCGCCGAGTGGGCGGCCTCGAACATTCAGGCGAATGCGATCGGTCCGGGCTACATCCTGACCGACATGAACAAGGCGCTGATCGAAAACGCCGCTTTCGACGCCTGGGTCAGGAGCAGCAATCCTTCGCAACGCTGGGGCAAGCCGGAAGAACTCGTCGGCACGGCGGTGTATCTGGCTTCGCCGGCATCGAGCTATGTGAACGGCCAGATCATCTACGTCGACGGTGGCTGGCTGGCCGTACTTTGACGCAGCTTTGAAGCAGGTCCGCGCGGGCACATCAAAACAAACCACGACTCGCGCCAAATAGTCCGTACGCCGTACCGATCTGGAGACATCATGGAAAGCGTCAAACCCGTAGCAACCCAAAGATGGTGGTATCTGATGCCCATCATCTTCATCACCTACAGCCTCGCCTATCTCGATCGCGCGAACTACGGTTTTGCCGCGGCGGCCGGCATCGACAAGGATCTCGGCATCACGCACGGCACGTCGTCGCTGATCGGCTCGCTGTTCTTTCTCGGCTACTGCCTGTTTCAGGTGCCCGGCGCGATCTACGCCCAGCGCAACAGTGTGAAGAAGCTGATCTTCTTCAGCCTGATCCTGTGGGGACTGTGCGCCGCGGCAACCGGCATGGTCAGCAACATTCCGATGCTGATGGCGCTGCGTTTCATACTCGGCGTGGTGGAGGCGGCCGTCATGCCGTCGATGCTGATGTACATCAGCCGCTGGTTCACGCGCAGCGAACGCTCGCGTGCCAACACGTTCCTGATTCTCGGCAATCCGGTGACGGTGCTGTGGATGTCGGTGGTGTCGGGCTATCTGGTGCACAGCTTCGGGTGGCGCGAGATGTTCATTCTTGAAGGCCTGCCCGCGCTCGCATGGGCGGTGGTCTGGTGGTTCACTGTGAAGGATCGCCCGGCCGACGCGCCGTGGATGACCAACGCCGAAAAGACGGAACTCGACGCGCGTCTGAAGGCCGAGCAGGCGAACATCGCGCCGGTGCGCGATTACAAGGCGGCGTTCCGTTCGTCGATCGTGCTGAAGTGCTGCGCAATTCACGCGCTGTGGAGCGTCGGTGTGTACGGCTTCATCATGTGGCTGCCGTCGATTCTCAAGACCGCTTCGACGATCGATATCGTGTCGGTCGGCTGGCTTGCCGCCGTTCCGTATCTCGCCGCGATCATCCTGATGCTGCTCGCGTCCTGGCTCTCCGACAAGACGCGCAATCGTAAGCTGTTCGTCTGGCCGTTGCTGCTGATCGGGACCGTCGCATTCGTGGCTTCGTACCTGATTGGCGGATCGCACTTCTGGATTTCGTTCGCGCTGCTGGTGGTGGCGGGCGCCACGATGTACGCACCGTATGGCCCGTTCTTCGCGCTCGTGCCGGAGCTGATTCCGAGCAACGTGCTGGGCGGCGCGATCGGCCTCATCAATGCATGCGGCGCCCTCGGCGCATTCCTTGGATCGTGGGTGGTCGGTTATCTGAACGGCGCGACCGGCAGCCCCGCGGTCTCATACATCTTCATGGCGGTCGCTCTGTTGCTCTCCGTCATCCTGATGATCACCGTGCCGGCGCGTTCTGACCAACTGGCAAAACGTGAAGGACCGCTCACGCTGCGCCGCACGTAAGCGTAACGAATTGCCCGCACCAGCCCTGCGCTCCCGGCGCTTCGAGCCGGGCAGGACTGGCAGCCGCCTGCCTGTACGGCGGGCCACCCAAATCAAAGGGACTGCTGATGAAATTCCAGAGCACATCCACCTTGAGCACCGGGCAGGCGCGATCCGCGGTCGCGGCCAAAGCCACGAAAAAACGTTTTGTTGTCGGTTTCCTGCTGTTCCTCGGCATCGCGGTCAACTACATGGATCGCAGCAATCTGTCGCTGGCGGCTCCGTTGCTCGGACGCGACCTGAATCTGAGCCCTGTGCAACTCGGTCTGATTTTTTCGGCATTTGGCTGGTCGTACGCGATTCTGCAGATCCCAGGCGGGATGCTCGTCGATCGCGTCAAGCCGCGCATCCTGTATGCCATCCTGCTTTGCGGATGGTCGGTTGCGACGTGCCTTCAGGCGGCCGTGAACGGCTTCTCGGCCCTTTTCGGTTTGCGCGTGCTGCTCGGCACATTCGAAGCGCCTTCGTATCCGGTCAATAACCGCGTCGTCACCACGTGGTTTCCCGAGCGCGAGCGCGCCACTGCGATCGCGTTCTACACCTCTGGCCAGTTTGTCGGCATTGCATTTTTCATGCCGCTGCTCGTCTATATTCAGACGACGTTCGGCTGGCGCGGCATGCTGTTTTTCACTGGCGCTGCAGGTGTCGTGTATAGCATGGTGTGGTTTATTTTTTATCGCGACCCGAAGGACAGCAAGGCCGACGCCGCCGAACTCGATTACATCCGGCAGGGCGGCGGACTGGTCGATGCCGGCGAGCAGGGCGGCATCCGAAAAAGCGGTTGGGCCGATTTCAAATATGTGCTGAAGAACCGCAATATCTGGGGCGTATTCATCGGCCAGTTTTGCCTGTCGTCGATCCTATGGTTCTTCCTCACCTGGTTTCCGACCTACCTCGTCAAGTATCGCGGGATGACGACCCTCAAGATGGGATTCATGGCGTCGGTACCGTTTCTGGCGGCCTATGTCGGCATTCTCTGTTCAGGTTTTCTATCGGATTTTCTGCTTAGGCGCGGGTTCTCCGTCGGTTTTGCGCGCAAGCTGCCTGTCATTTCCGGCCTGGTGCTCGCGACGTCGATCGTCGGAGCCAACTATGTTCAGGACCAGACCGCCATCATCCTCTTCATGTCACTGGCGTTCTTCGGGAACGGCATGGCGTCGATCACCTGGGCGTTCGTCTCCGCACTCGCGCCGAAGAGCCTGATTGGCCTCACCGGCGGAATGTTCAACTTCATGGGCAATCTGTCGGCCATCGCGGTGCCGATCGTGATCGGCGTGCTGGTCAAGGACGGACACTTCGAATCGGCGCTGGTCTTCATCGGGGCGCTGGCGCTTGTCGGCGCGCTGTCTTATGTGTTTATCGTCGGCAAGGTCGAACGCATCGTGCTGCCCGAATGAGTCGCGGGAAGTGGCGAGGTCTTTGGCGCCAACGAAATGATTGAAACAGGAGTTTTTCATGGAAGCGCGCGCTTGCGTATTGCACGCAGAAAAGGATTTGCGGATAGAAGCTGTCGATGTGGCGGACATCGGGGAGAACCAGGTGCTGGTTCGCATCGGCGCCGGCGGAATTTGCGGGTCCGACCTGCACTATTACCTGCACGGCGGCTTCGGTGTCGTACGCGTGAAGCAGCCGATCGTGCTCGGCCATGAGGTAGCGGGAACGGTGGAGGCTGTCGGCGGCAAGGTCACCCGCGTCAAACCCGGCGATCGCATTGCGCTGAATCCGAGCCGCCCGTGCGGACATTGCAGGTTCTGTCTGGCAGGAGAACAGCAGCATTGCGCGGACATGTGGTTCTACGGCAGCGCAATGCGAGTCCCGCACAGTCAAGGCGCGTTTCGCGAACTGATCGCGGCCGAGGCATATCAATGCGAGCCGGTCGGGACCGCGGTCTCGCTTGGCGAGGCGGCCTGTGCCGAACCCCTGGCCGTCGCGTTGCATGCGGTCAGTCAGGCCGGCTCTGTGACCGGCAAGCGTGTGCTGGTGACCGGTTCTGGCCCGATCGGCGCGCTGGTGGTGGCGGCCGCCCGCTATGCCGGCGCGCTCGAAGTGGTCGCCACCGACATCCACGACGCGCCGCTCGCGAAAGCCACGGAAATGGGCGCCACCCGCACGCTCAATGTCTCGACGGAGCCGGGTCTGAAGGCGGACGAATTTACCGCGGAGAAGGGCTATTTCGACGTCGCGATCGAATGTACCGGTGCGGCTGCGGTGCTGAAGGACGTGATCCCGGCGTTGCGTCCACGCGGCACCATCGTGCAGGTCGGGGTCACCGGCGACGTGCCGATTCCGATCAACGCGCTGGTCGGCAAGGAAATCCGCTTGCAGGGCGCGTTTCGCTTTCACGGCGAATATGCGCTGGCCGCGCGGCTCATCAAGGAAGGTCGCATCGACGTGAAACCGATTATCACCGCCACGCTGCCTATCGAGCGCGCGATTGAGGCCTTCGATCTCGCGGCGGATCGCAGCGCGCAGATGAAAGTGCAGATCACGTTCTGATGAAGAACCCGGCAACGTGCGTCCGATTCATTGATTCGATTTTGGCAAACAGAACATGGCAACCCTGATTACCGATGTAAAGGTCATCCTGACCGCGCCGGAAGGCATCAACCTGATCGTCGTGAAGATCGAGACCAACCAGCCCGGTCTGGTGGGTCTCGGATGCGCGACGTTTGCTTACCGGCACTTGGCGGTGAAGTGCCTCATCGAGGAATATCTGCGGCCGTTGCTGATCGGTCGCGATGCCGAGGCGATCGAGGAACTGTGGCAACTGATGCATCAGAACGCGTACTGGCGGAATGGTCCGATCGAGAACAACGCGATCTCTGGTGTGGATATGGCGCTGTGGGACGTCAAGGGCAAGATGGCGAACATGCCGCTCTATCAGCTCTTCGGCGGCAAGTGCCGCGAAGGCGTGCCGATTTATCGACACGCGGATGGCCGCGATCTGAACGAGTTGTGCGAGAACATTCAGAAGTATCGCGAGCAGGGCATCACCCACATCCGCTGCCAGAGCGGCGGATACGGCGGGGGTGGCTTCGGCAGGGCACCCGCGAGCGCACCCGAAGGCGCGGCGGATGGCGTGTATCTCGACAGCAGAAAGTACATGCGGGAGACGCTCAAGCTGTTCGACGGCATTCGCAGCAAGGTCGGTTTCGACGTCGAGTTGTGCCATGACGTGCATGAACGCCTGAAGCCGGTGGAAGCGATCCGCTTCGCGTGCGAACTGGAACAGTACGAGCTGTTCTTTCTCGAAGACGCGATTGCACTCGAAGAAGGCGAATGGATGCGTCAGCTACGCGCGAAAACTACCACGCCGTTGGCGCAGGGTGAGCTGTTCAACAACCCGTACGAATGGCGGTTTCTGATCACCGAGCGCCTGATTGACTTCATCCGCGTGCATCTCAGCCAGATCGGCGGCATTTCGGCGGGACGCAAGCTGCAGATATTTGCCGAGCAGTTTGGGGTAAGGACCGCATGGCACGGTCCGGGTGATATGTCGCCGCTGGCGCATGCGGCGAACATTCATATCGATCTCGCCGCGCGCAATTTCGGCGTGCAGGAATGGTCGGGGACCGAGCCGCCAAACTTCGTGATCCAGGAACTGAAAGGCCCGCGGGCGGCGCTGCTTGACGTCTTCCCGGGCCTGCCCGAATTCAGGAACGGGCACGTTTACGCCAATGACAAACCGGGCCTGGGCGTGGACATCGACGAAGCCGAAGCGGCGAAATATCCGTGCGAAAACACGGCGACTACCTGGACGCAGACCCGGCTGAAGGATGGAACGCTGCAGACCCCCTGAGAGAGTCTTGCCCGCACGTCCGGCAATGTGCGCAGATAATCGCCGGCCGCCAACGCATCCTGCGCACGCAGCTCGGGCGGCACGTACGTAGGGAGCAGCAGCACCAACTGCTACTTGAGACTGCCGCAGACGCCATGGCCACATTCCGCGAGGCCGCCGAGACGTTTATCCGGGCACGTGAGATCGGACCGTAGTCTTGAAGATAGGTGACAAAGCCGAAAGCGCCATTCAGGTCTACTGCTGATGAAACTCCGCAACTGGATGTGCGGAAGCGCACAGACAAATTCCCGGAATGGTAGACGGCTTGCCAGCGTTCCATTGGAGGCCGGCGTCACCTCTACCTTCCAGTCACGAGCCTTTTTCTGGTGGTCCGTGTGAGGAGTTGAGGAGGGTGCCGGGATTTCCGGGGGCGTCCATGTACGGACATTCACCAAATCGCTTTGGGACGCCGCGTCGGTCCGGCTTGATCACTGGCTGACGCGCTCCAGGCCTTTTGCCTCAAGCACAGAGGACGCTTCGGGCTTCTTCATGAGAAACCGGATTAACGCCTCTGAGGCTTTGACATCGGCTGCGTGTGTGCTGACACCTGAAGTACCGGTGTTCCACCTGCTCAAAAGCTGCCGGTCGAAATGACGATTCAACCTATCCTGCAACGGACGGTCAGGGGCGCCACCGGCTCTCTCTTGCCCAAAAGTCTGCCTGGGTCGTGCATCGTGTCGCCAGGATGGGTCGATCGCAAATAAAAAACGCTGGATCAATAAACCGCTACAACAACATGCAACCCCAAGGTTTCGATGCCGATGCATACTGCTGCCGCTCCGGCACACGATCGGCTGGATTTCGCTTAGTGCGGCATCTAATCTTAATCAAGGTCCTTCCGCAAGCTTCGTAATAGATCCGCCGTAACGACTTCGATTACAAATCATCGGGTTGGATGCATGGCCAAGGGGCCGTATTGTTGACGGTCGGCCCGACAATTTGGTCCGGTGATTGACTGCAGGCGGCAGGAAAAGGAGGGACGAAACATGAACAACCCGATGCCGACGAACTGGCGCATGGCCGGCGAAGAGGTGGCGAGTTGCAACTGCGCGTGGGGCTGTCCCTGCCAGTTCAATGCGCTGCCCACCGACGGGTGTTGTGAGGCAGTCATCGGTTCCGGGATCCAGGCGGGCGAGTACGGCGGCACCCGCCTCGATGGCCTGCGCTTCGCGCAGAACGCTCAGCTCAATGAGCTTGACTGGAGCAATGCCTGAGCGCCTCCGCGCGACACCCCGATTCCAGGATTCCGTCTGCGGATCCGCAGACGGGCATCGGTGCCCACATAAGCGACCACGAAGAGAACGTCATGTCCCCCCCTCGCGCTTCGGAGGTGTCCGGCCGACCGGTTGCCGTCGGATGGGCCGTTCTGGCCAGGCGGGAAAACCTTCTTCCGGGTGCCGTGCTCCTGCTGCTGGCGGCGGCAAGCTGGGCCTACACCCTCCAGCAAGGCCGCGCCATGGACCAGATGGGCATGGCCGGGCAAATGGACGGCCGCATCGTGTTCTTTCTCGTGGCCTGGGCAGCGATGATGGTCGCGATGATGCTCCCGGCCGCGCTGCCCCTGATGCTGCTCTATCGGGCCACCACTCGCGAGCGTCCAGGACGCCCCGGTGCGGGGTCGGGAATGGCCGCGCTGTTCACGGGCTATGTGGTGCTTTGGACTGCCACCGGGCTGCCGGTGTATGCGTATCAGCGGATCATCGACCACATGGGTGAAGGAGTGGCCATTGTCCCTGGTTTGCTGCTGCTCGCGGGGGGTGTCTATCAGTTCACGCGGCTCAAACGCAGTTGCCACACGCGCTGCAGCAACCCGCTGTTTTTCCTGATGCGGCACTGGCGCCCGGGCGCGCGCGGTGCTTTGCGTCTCGGTGTGCTGCATGCGGCCGACTGCATCGGATGCTGTGCCGGTCTGATGCTCGCGCTCGTCGCGCTCGGCGCAATGAATATGGCGTGGATGCTCACGGCGGCGGTCATCATTTTCATCGAGAAGACCTTGCCTGGCGGGCACCGCGTCGCTCGGCCCCTGGGAACGGCGCTGATCGCGGGCGGGCTCGCGATGCTGGCGATACCCTGGCTCGGCAGAATCCCGTAGCCAGAAAGGAAGGCGGCGACACGGCTCGCGAGCGCGAGCCGTGTCGCGTTCGACAACAAGCGAAATTAAGGAGGCGTGCTATGGCTTGGCATATCGTGGGAACCTACTACGCACCATGCAGTTGCAAGGTTGGCTGCCCTTGCATCCTGGGTGAGATGGAAGGCGATCAGGTCTGGTGCTCGGGCGGTCAGTGGATCCAGATTGACCGTGGCGATGTCGATGGCGTCGACGTGAGCGGCGTCAAGCTGGCGTTCGTTGCTGACTGGCCCAAAGGCTTCCTGGGCGGCGAGGGCGTCGGGCGCATCTACTTCGATCCCGCGGTTTCGGCCGCACAGAGGGCCACGCTCGAGCCGCTGTTCAAGGGCCAGCGGGGCGGCGTCTACGAGGTCGTCGGGCAGCTCGTCAAGCAATGGCTGCCGACCCAGGAGGCGCCGATCGATATCCAGAGCGGACCGGACGAGACGCACATCACGGTGGGTAAAATCGGCGTGGCGGTCGCCAAACCGCTGCGCGGTGCCACCGGCGAACTCACGCGCCTGCTGCACGGCGCAGCCGCCTTCCGCGACAACATTGGACTCGCCAACGGTAAAGGCACTTACTGGCGCGATCCCGACATGCGGCAATGGGACAGCCTGGGGCACGCGGAGATTACCGAGTTCGACTGGAGCGTATGACGGGCAACCGAAAGGAGCCGACCGACGCGCGGCAGTGTTCCGATAGGGCGCAGACTGCTGGGCCGCAACCTTAAGGATGCGGCCCGTTGTCCTGTTCGGGGAGGGGGGCCGGTGACGATGCGCCGCAAGACGGGAAAGGCGCTGGTTTAGCGAGCGCGCATCGTGCTGGTCTGTGCTGATGGCGCCGATAACAAGATGGTCGCCGCGACACTGCACGTCACGCAACAAACAGTGTCCAGCCGCCGACCGCGCCGAACTCACAGTCGCGAATACGCGTAGCGCACCATCAAGTGAAGCTCGGCGGAATCCGTCAATGTTTCGGCGGACGCAGTTAGATCGGACGGCGGATTATCATTACACAGTACGGTATGACTCCGTCTGGACACGCTATCCATCATGACTCGGCGGCTTGATTTCGACCTGCTAGCGCGCACTGAACTGCTGACCTATCTTGTTGCTTCGCAATTGGCAAAGCGTCAGAAGACCGGGCGATGGCCCAAGGTCGAATACCTTGTCGAGTCCACACGTCTCTGGCTGCGGTTAAACGGTCGCGAAGCCGACTGGTTGCAGCGCGTGACGCTGGCCTGCCGTGCGCAATATCTGGCGAAAAATGTAGCATGGGCCTGGCAAAGAAGGTACGACGCGAAAACGATAGAAGGCGCGTTTTTCGGTGGCCTGCGCCTCGACTTCGGGTCTCCAGCGGTGATCGAAATCTTTATCGTCTGCGCGGCCAATCTCCCCGGGCAGTTAGCCTTCCCCGGCAAGTCGAGCATTGCCTGACGTTCGGTTTTGCTGTCTATTTGTTCTTCAGTTTCCTGTCCGCCGCGTGGGTCGGGAAGCGACACGGCCGAAGTCTCGTTCTTCTTGAGTTTCAGCCGCGTCGCGCTCGCGGCGCGAGGGAGGCTGCGAGAGCTAGATTGCTGAAGCGGATGGGCCTGTGCGCGGCCCTGGCATTGCCAGTCGGTATCGCGTCGGCCGTCGTCTCCGTGATTCTTTCGTAGATATTCCTCGCGACAGAATCGATTAATACACGCTCACCGTCGACACTACAAAATGAGTCACCTGGATTTCAACCAGAGTGACGTTCGCAGACATCTCTGCCTGCGCTCCGGCTGTCAGTATTGTGGGACTGGTCGAGCATTCCGCAATCAGACTTGCGGATAAATTTTATGTCGGGCGCCAGACCGTGAGCGTTATAGCGAATACGGCCCCATCTGCTAATCTGTCACGCATTCAAGTGGACATGCGCACGAAATGTGGAATGCGATCAGCAACTTCGGCGACGCTGCCGTTACCCTGCCGCTGGCAATGGCCTGCGCAATATGGATCGCCTCATCGAATCGACTCGCGGCAGCTTACTGGCTGTTTCTTCTGTCAGCGGGGATGGCAATCGTCGGGGCAACGAAGATCCTGTACGCCGGCTGCGGCATAGAGATTAGCGAAATAGGATTCCGTGTGGCCAGCGGGCACACGATGCTCTCGTCAGCGGTATGGACGACTTGCGTCGCGTTGTTTCTCCGCCGTACCGGGCACCTGTCCATCGGTATAGCTCTGGGTCTCGCGAGCGGCGCTCTCATTGGTGTTGCTCGCGTGTTCGAAGAAGCGCACACCCTGTCGGAGGTCATCGTTGGTTGGGCGCTTGGCTCAACCGTCGCATTGGCCTTCGTGCGCGTGCTCGACAAATCACACGTTGAACTGCGAGGCACCTTTGTTGCTGCTGCATCACTTCTGCTGGTATCTGGGATAGCCTACGGACACCACGCGCCCTTTCAATCTTTGATCGAGCGGTATTCGCCCGGCGTCTGCGCGCGCTTCCTGTAGTCGTCTGCCTGGCCCGTCTCCTCGGCGGATAACGCCACAACATTGGCGATCAAGAAGCGGTGTCGAAACATAAACTCTGCTATCCAGACTAAATTCCGTTCGTTCTGCCGGGCGGTACAGAGGACGTAGGCTCGCATGGTAATCGCTCTTTCGGTTCTCTCGAGACTTTGCTTCGTCTGGATCATTGTCTATCTGATTTTCAGTTTCCATTCCTCCATATCGATCGCTACTCGACATAACCATGGACTCGTCTTTCTTGAGTTTCAGCCGCATCGTGCGCGTGACACAAGGGAGATCGCCAAGGCCAGCTTGTTGCAGCGAATGGCGCTATGCGCGGCCTTGGCATTACCTTTGGGTATTGCGACATTCGTCGTCGGTGTGGTGATCTCATAGAGATTCAGGACTGCGGAATCAGTCAGGCCAGCTAGGGGCCAGTCGGGCGACGCTATGTTGCCGGCTATGGACGGCGCGAGAGGTGTCCTCGCGAAGGGATCGCGCGATCGTGCGTCCCGGTCGGCTATGAAGATTGGCCGCAGAACGCATTAAGCAGGGTCGATCGGCTTTGGCCATTACAGGTGCAGAGAGTGGCGCGGCGTGACCGGGTCACGGAGTTCACGCTGTTGAATGGCGCTTAATGTTTGGTTCGGTGCGATGGCTCTGGCCCCCTTTATCGTGCTGACATTTCTTAACAACTTTGTTGAGTGCTTTCGCGTAGACTCGGCCGTCGAAGTGCATTCGACCATACAGGCGTTGCCCATCAATTCGTCCACCCGCTCGCCACCGACCACTCTCGTTGCTGCGCTTCGCAAGCGCACCTGTTCACATGAGAATCGCCATCCTGGAATCCGATACCATAGCGCTTGACTGTGCGCTCGAAATCCTGTCATCTGCTGGGCATCTCTGTTTTGGCGCGCTATGCGACAAAACATTGCACGGGCTACTCGAACAGGTGCCCGTCGATCTGGTGATGCTCGATTGGGTGGCGCCGGATGCTCTCCGATACGATACTTTGCGCTGTCTGTGCAGACATGGATCCGTGATCCCCGTTATCCTGTGCGTGACGTCGCGCGCGTCGCGCCAAGTGATCGCCGCGGGACTGAATAGCGGCGCAAACATTTGCCTCGAGAAGCCGCTCGGCAGCGCGCAGTCGCTTGCGCACATTCATGCCGGCCTATCGCGTGCGACCGTCTACAAGCATCTGGAGGCGGTCAAACCGGAAAGGGCGTGAATGCTACGCCACGCTTTCTATTAGCGCGATGAGCCCTCTGCGAACGGCGCTAAGCGTTGTTCAGGACGATCTCGGTCCAGAGATCGCCCGTCTGCCAACGTTCCCACATCAGCGCTTTCTGCGTCTCGCTGTAATAAATCCGGCGTCGCTGTTTCATCTGCAACACTCCCACTGCTTGCGCAGTCTTTAGTGTGTAGCATCCACCGGCTGAATCCGCCGTCCTTTGCGCAGGTTGCCGCAGCGAGTCGTTTGAAAGACAAGCAGTCACGTTCCCTATACGGCCCTGAGCGCCGCTGGTTTGAGCTATTGCGGAATCGACATTTGTGAAGTGGGTAATCCTGAGGTCAAGGGGGATGCACGGCACACTCGCACGAGGCGCCACGCTGACTCGCTAAGAGGCTGGAATACATCCGCCAACATAATGACGTATTCAGCCATTCGATATTCGCGCTAGAGGTAGTTATGTAACATGCAATTGTCGATTGCGCGAGACTCGTTTTCGATCGACCCGAACGACTTGTCATTCGATGGCGGCCCCCACACCTGGTCGCTTCGCTTCTGTCATTGATAACGCCTTAAAGGCGCGAAAGGCAATGGACGAATTTCTTCCTGGATATTTGATCCGCGAACAGGCGGCGGTCGGCGCGCTCGTGATATTCGGCGTGTTGCGCATCATTGCTGGAGCCGTCGCCTTCGAACGGGGCTGGCGCATTGCGGTCGTGGAAAGGAGTTTCATTGCCATAGCGATACTGTATTGTGTGCCGCAACTGTTCGATATGCTTATGGATCTGTACCGCGCACGTATTGCGGCAGCGGAGTTTGAAGGTAAGGCCGCCGGATGTGCGATCGCGCTCTTCTGCGCGCCGATTGTCAGTCACCGGCTTGGCTACGAATAGTTGGCGCCAGCGGTCCAATATTCCGCTCTCCGCTTCAAATTCCCCAACCGCGGCGACCATCGGGCTACCCATCCCTGTTGCCCGCTCCAACCGCCTTCGATCTCGCCCGGCGCCGGTTCTCTCCGGGACATTACCCTGATGTGATTGACTGCAGCTTACTCGCGCGATACTCAGTGGGAGTTGTTCCAAGATACCGCCGGAATATTTTCGAGAGTCGCCCACCACTACCGATGCCGCAACGTCGCGCCACCTTGTCCACCGGCAGGTTGGTTTCAGCAAGCAGCCGGCAACACATGTCAAGTCGCACGTACAAAAGGTAGTCCGACGGCGTCACACCCATCTCCATCTTGAATCGCCGCAAGAAATTCCGTTCGCTCATCGCGGCGACCTGCGCCGCTTCATCGATCGTGATCGAGCGGTCGCCTTTCATTTCGAGCCATCGTGCCGAGGTCTGGATCTTTTCGCTGAGGTTGGCTGACACGCTCTTGCGAACGATTGCGGTGAATCGCGTTTCCGACTGGAGCTCGACGCGGCTGGCAATCTGGTGCGCGATTCCAGCGCCGAAATCAGTCTCGACCACTGCTAGCTCCGCTTGCAGCGGACTGCTGGCGTGAGTGGGCATGGTGGCTCTTAAGCCCATCTGTATCACTTGATTGGCCCTTTCGCCATACCGCAGGTCGCCGATAACGTGTCCAAATCCGGCGACGTCGAGCAGCAGGCGTCCTTCAGCGATGGGAAATATCAGATCGGTGTACAGGGAAATGCGTCGCAGCCAACTGATCAGGCGCTTATCCCGCAGCACAGCGTTCACACCCTTGTCGCCTGCAATGAATAGTGCGTGGAAGTTGTCCGGCTGAGTGCGCGAGATTCTCGAGCGCAAGCAAATCCATGTCGTCTCCGAGATGTTGCGGCAGTGGTGCACCAACGTCATGCGCTCAAGCTGCCAAGCGCAAGGCTCGCGGCTACACGCGCTTCACTACCATGCGCACCGTGCTCTTTCTCATCGCCGGCAAACTCGATTTCTCCAGCTTCAACCCGCATGCCTCGTGAGCCGCATTACCCACACAATTTTCAAAAGAGCCATTATTTTTTGTGCGTTTTTTTCAAAATGTTTTTTTAACTGGAACCGGCAATTTCTCATGGCGGAATGTTTGGCCTCGTGTGGCGGATAAAGATTTGATCGTGGCCGCCAACATGTTGGTCGATTCGGCCACAAAAATATGTCGCAAACCATCCTTATGTACGATCAGTCACAGCAATTAATCCGGCTCAAAGCAAGCTGGAACAGGCGACTAATTTCCGGGGAAAATCGTATGGAGTGCCCTTCAGTCCTTTACCGCACCAGCGCAATGCCGCCCCACGTTTCGCCTGAGACTGGCATCGTGAGGCGTATTGGCATAGTTCTGTTTGGCGGCTTTGCCCTCCCGGAGGCTGCAGCGGTCGTGGAGGTATTCCAGTCGGTGAATGCGCTCACTGAGGACGAGCGGTGCGACGGAATGCGTTACGACGTTAGTCTGTTGTCGATGGCGGGAGGCAGGATCGTCAGTTCTTCATCGGTATTCGTCTGGACCGAAGGCATCGAGTCGCGGCGAGACTCAGAGCGCTTTCACGCTTTGTTTGTTGCTGGCGGCGCAGGGGTGAACGATGCGCTACACGATGAACGCCTGATTGCCTGGCTGCGTCGAACGCATCCGCGCAGCGGCTTGGTATTCCCGATCGGCGAAGGACAATTGCTGCTAGATGTGGCCGGATTCGGGCGGGCCACCGGAGTTAGACGCTACGGCAAACACGCTGGCGAAATGATGCAGATCGGCGCCGGTAATGGACCTTCGAGCGTCGCCGCCAGCCCGTTGCAAACAGCCATCGCAGTTGTGGAAAAGGATTTCGGTAGCGAAATTGCGCGTCAGATCGCTGACTGGGTCGCACCATCTACGGATAACCGGTTTACTGCAATTGTGCGCAAGAATGCTTCGGTAGGTGTGAGCGAGAATATCAAGGCGTCGGCAAAATGGCTGGAAGTGAACGGTCACCGCCCGATCTCGATCGATGACGCCGCGCAGATCGCCGGCATGAGCGAGCGTAATTTCCTGAGGCGTTTCAAGATCGAAATGGGTGTGACGCCGTCTGACTATTTGCTGTACGTGCGGCTTGATATGAGCTGTCGCCTGCTTGTTGAAACCGTCCTGCCAGTCGACAAGGTGGCGCGTCATTGTGGCATTGGATGTGGCGGTCGGCTCGCGAAACTCTTCCGCAAGCATCTTGCGACGACACCTACCGAGTATCGCGCTAGCAGGCGGCCTTGAGTGGCCAATAGCGGTGAGTGCGTTTCGGACATGGCTCACTTCGCTAATTGCCATCGGGTTGGAAACCGGTCGAATCGCTTGTCATGAAAGCGTAGCTATTCTTTCGCGCTATTTAATTACTATTTATTACCGACGAATCTAGCTATTCGGATTGGCGGAATCACGTCTGGTCATCTGCTGCATGGAGATTAACCAATCGCAATCGGCATCCTCTTCGATCGATGGTTTTTTGAACAATGACCAGCCGATGAGTGTCATGGTTGGCACGCCAGAAATGCATTAATTTGGGCCTGGTTCAGCCAAAATCCGAATTGCTTCCGCCACGCGCGGTCACGTGGCCAACCGAGGCCTTATGCTTCCGCCTAGCCGTTTCGGTACCCGGGTGGGCGACAACGAACCGTTTGAATCTCAGCGGTCGTCACCGAGCTACTGATGGCAGCCTAAAGCGTCGACCTTCGCGCACTTTGCCTCTGCGCGCCGCTGCCGACCGTGCAGGTTTGCTGCGGCTATCGGTGTGAGGGGAGAGGTGGCCCGACCGTGAATCGGCCATAGCAATCATATTCGGAGTCTCTTATGCTAAAAGTTACAAAAGCAGTGTTTCCGGTAGCTGGTCTTGGCACCCGATTTCTCCCTGCTACGAAGGCTAGCCCAAAGGAAATGCTGCCGATCGTCGATAAACCGCTGATTCAATACGCGGTGGAGGAGGCCATGGCCGCAGGCATCACCGAAATGATCTTCGTCACGGGCCGCGGCAAGCGTGCCATCGAAGACCATTTCGATAAGTCGTATGAAGTCGAGGCGGAACTGGAAGCGCGCGGTAAGAACAAGTTGCTGGAGTTGGTGCGCAGCATCAAGCCGAGTCATGTTGACTGTTGTTACGTGCGTCAGTCGGAGGCGCTCGGCCTCGGGCACGCTGTGCTGTGCGCTGAGAAGCTGGTGGGTGATAACCCGTTCGCCGTAATTCTCGCGGACGACCTGCTATACGGCACCCCCCCTGTCATGACGCAGATGATCGAGGTGTTCGATCATTACCATAGCTCGGTGATCGGTGTTGAGGAAATCTCGGCGCAGGACACCAAGTCGTACGGGATCATCGACGGCAAGGAATGGGGGGACTCAATTATCAAAATGGCGGGCATCGTTGAAAAGCCTGAGCCGAGTATGGCACCTTCGAACCTGGGTGTGGTGGGTCGATACGTGCTGAAGCCGAGAATTTTCAAACATCTTCGCGCAATCACGCCGGGCGCGGGCGGCGAACTCCAGTTGACGGATGCGATCCAGTCGCTGCTAGCCGATGAACAGGTACTTGCATATAAGTACGACGGCACGCGCTTTGACTGCGGCAGCAAGCTCGGCTATCTGAAGGCTGCGGTGGAATTTGCACTGCGGCATCCCGAGGTACGCGTCGAGTTTCGTGCGTACCTGGAGCAGCATCTGTCTCTCCTGCAACTGTGAGGCTGCCGGCAGAATTCGTCCAGCTTTTTACGCTAAAGAACGCGACATTCTGCCATCAGCGATTCGTGGCATATACAAGAAGATCAGCAACATCCTTTCATGTACATAGGATGCCGAATAAATTCTTGAAAGACAATCGAATGATCGTGAACCGGGCATCCGCTGCTGAAGCTTCTGCCCGAATGCTGCAATCGGTCCGTGACCGCCAACGTATTATCCTATTCGGCCATCCAGCGACCTTATGCGTCCCGCTTGTGTACGATTGTCGAGACAGTTAAAACGGCTCAAATGTAGCCGTAGGAGGCCACTTATCTTCGGGGGGATGGCTGGATGGCAGGTTTTTTTGCCCGCAGTAGTCGCGATGGGACTCAGTCTCAGGTATTTCATGACGTTCGCTCCGTAAGACGTATAGGCATTGCACTGTTCGACGGTTTCTCGCTACCAGAGGCAGCCACGGTAGTGGAGATTTTCCAGTCAGCCAATGCTCTCTGTATGTCCTTGCGCATAGGTGGGCCGCGCTACGACGTTCATCTCATGTCGGTCGGTGGTGGCAGGATAGCGAGTTCGTCATCGGTGTTTGTTTGGACCGACAGTATCAAATCACATGGTCATGCCGACGATTTTCATGCGCTCTTTATCGCCGGAGGTGCAGGCGTCCACAGTATGCTGAGTGAAGAACACCTGATTGCATGGCTGAGCCGACTCGACCTGCGCAGCGAACGGATTTTTCCAATTTCCGAAGGACGCTTGCTACTGAATGTCGCTGAATCATCGAATACATCCCACAAATTACGCCGCGGCGAAGGTGCTCATGAGGTCGCGTGGAACGGACTGAAAGTATCTACCTCCCAGCGATCAAGCACTCCGCTGCGAACTGCACTAGCGCTGATTGAAGAAGATCTCGGCGCGGAAATCGCGCGGGAGATCACCGGCTCTCTAAGGTTGCGCTATGACGCACAGTTTACCTCCGCTACAAAGAAGAACACGTTCGGAGCTGTGAGCGAAAAAATTCAGTCGTCGGCGCAATGGTTGGAAATGAACTGCGGAAAAACGATCACGATTGAAGAAGCGGCGCAATTCGTCGCGATGAGTGAGCGGAATTTCCTGCGACGCTTCAAGATGGAAATGGGTGTGACGCCGTCCGACTACCTCTTATGCGTTCGACTTGACAAGTGCTGCCATCTTCTTTCCGAAACTGACCTTCCGGTCGACAAGATCGCGCGGCGATGTGGAATCGGAAGTGGCGGACAGCTTTCGAAAGTATTTCGCAAATACCTTGGAGTAACGCCGACAGAGTATCGTGCAAGCAAACGGTCGTTTAGTTAGGTGCGTCGACAGATGCTATAAAGGTGGGGTACATCGTCGAATGACATGCAGTCGAATCAACGGATGATGTCCGACTATGAGTGGGGATTGCGATCAATAAACCTCGGCAACGCTGAAACTTGTACCCACCGCATCACGCGCGGATGTGATCGGCGCCTTGTCTAGATCCCAGGCAATCGCGATATCGGGATCGTCCCACTGCAACGTGCGTTCATGCTCGACAAAGCCACGCTCGGTTGTCTTGCAAAGTACCTCTGCGACGTCCGACAACACGAGGAAACCATGTGCAAACCCCGGAGGAATCCATAACTGACGGCAGTTGGATGCCGATAGTCGTGCACTGATCCAGCGCCCGAACGTGGGCGAAAAGCGTCGCAAGTCAACCGCCACATCGACCACTTCGCCGTTCACTACACGCACTAGTTTCCCCTGCGGGCGCCGAATCTGATAATGCAGGCCACACAGCACATTGTGGGCGGACACCATGTGACGCTCCTGCACGAAGCGATAGCCGCGCGCCACATGTTCCTCGAATTCCTCTTGATCGAAGCTGTCAAACGAAATACCCCGCTTATCGGATTGGATGTGTGGTTCGATCAGCTTGACGTCGCGAATTGCCGTGTGCTTAATCTGAATTGTCATCTGTAACGAATAAGATCAGGAATTGAAATGGACTTCGACGTGCTGCGAAACGATTTCAAGCCAGTTTTAGCAGCGTTCGGCAAGATACCGCTCAAGAATACCCATCTCCAGGACCATGGATAATACAAGAGTAGGCTTAGTCTATAGCGCCAAAAGATTGGTTCAAGACGCCATCTATCACTCCAACCTCTAACTCCTTGCTATCCAATTGCGTGGCGAGTTGCCGAGAAAATCCGCTTGTGAACGATCGTGGAAGAACGGCAACCTAAATTCGGCGGAATCCTTCAACGTTTTGGCGGATCGGATCAGACCGAACGTAGGACTATCCGTCGCGGGAGATCCGATCTTTAAACGCGTTAGGGGTGCAACCACCTGTGGGATACGCAGGGCTGTTTTGACGTTCGCTCCAGGCGACACCACGCCCATTTCCGATTACGCATTGCGGTATGACCTAATTCCCCCACATGATGACGCACCGACTCGTTGATTTTGATCTGTATGCGCGCACAGAATTGCTTGCCTATCTGGTCGCCTCACAACTGGTAATGCGTCAGAGGACCGACCAGTGGCTCAATCTCGAGCAACTTGTCGAATATACACATCTTTGGTTGCGGTTAAACGGCCGCAGAGCTGACTGGCTTCAGCGCGTCGGGCTTGCGTGCCGTTCGCAACGTCTAGCGGAACAGATAGAGCAAACCTCGCGAGAAAGGTACGACGCAAAGACTGTGGCGCGTGTGTTTTTTGGTGGTCTGCGCCTGGACTTGCGATCCCCAGTCGTGACGGAGATCTTCGTCGCGTGCGCGACTAGTCTCCCGGGTCAGGTAGTCTTCCATGGTGAGCATGGCGTGACGTGAAACTGGCAGGCAGTGGTGGGGGAATAGGCGAATTGGACTGAAGTTCGTCTGCCCGTGGCAGTGCGTAGGATCTTCTGATCGGATGCATCTTGAGAGACTGCTAGTTGTTCTGTTGGATCTTGCGCTTCTGAAGTGGCTGGGATCTTGACGATTTAATATCGAACGCCTGCGATAGGTGGCCAGTAGTTACCAGTTCAATTTGGCGTTTGAGCACAAAATTATGTCGGAACAGCGTCGCGGTCTTCGACGAGAATACACTTTTCTCAAGCCTCCGGCAGTGGTCCTCGGAATAGCCGGAAGCTTTTTTAAACCGACACCATGTGTCGGTTTTTTTTCGTATTGAGAAAATTAGACGTGGTCGAAAATCGGAGTGTCCATTGGTGTTCAACGTGGCATCGTGGTGATGTTCATCGGAGGCCGATCTAGTTCAAACCTTGTATGTGAAGCCGACGGCGTTCGCGAACTGCCAGATTAACGACACTGATTGGCTGGTCGTACTGTAACCATTGGCGTGAAAAATGCTGGGCGGGGTGACGGATGCCGCCACATTTCTGACGGTTTTGTGTAAATAAATTCCGACAGTACTGCTGTGCAGCAAGCGGCGATCCATGGCCGATCACGCCAGACGTGCTGCCCCGGCCGATGCTTGGATCGCCGACGCGCACCATTCAGGAGCGGGGCATGCCGGCAGGTCACGTGCGTCAGCCGGCGAGGCGAAAGACGACGGATAAAGCCAAACGTTTGTCATGCAAAATGCTGCGTTGCACGGTAGGCTCAAAACGTCCGAATTGTTAAATCAAGTGGCGAAATATATGGTGATCGCTCTTTCGATTCTTTCGAAATTTTGTTTCGGCTGGACACTTGTCTATCTGATCTTCAGCTTGCTTTCCGCTTTGAAGGTCGGGAGGCGGCACTTCCAACCACTCATCTTTCTTGAGTTCCAGCCGCGTCGCGCGCGCGGCCCTTGGGAAGCTTCAAGGGCTAAGTTGATGATGCGGATGGGGCTATGCACGATCTTCATAGTGCCCGTCGGCATCGCGTCTTTTATCGTCTCTGTGTTTATTTCGTAGATCTGCCGCATCAGCTCCTATCGAGCACTGCTAACAACGTCAATGAAAGCTTCCATGGCACCGCGCTAGCCGGACGTCCTGTCCCAGGTCATAAAGGCAACCATTTTAAGTTACAGACAGCTGCAATTCTCAGTGACGCTTCCGGAGTAGTAGTTGCTTCGATCGTGGTGGCACACCTCAGATACAGCCTTCGGCATCGGATGAAATCATGTCTGTTGTGGCGGAACTAGACCGAAAAATTGGGCGGAGTCAGCCAAATCCATGGCGCAATTTGCCACGTTAGTTTGCTCGTATTTACCTGAACGGGTGCACCTTGTTGACCTGAAGAGCCGTCGCAAATCGGTTCGATAGCATCAGATTAGCGGAGCACGGGTCTTGGAATCAGCAGGTCGCTTCAGCGTGTGCAAGGGACGTATTGGCGGGCCTTCGCCCCTGCAAATGTCCATTGAATTCGTGCAGATTGTGGACCATCGAAACTGAATGAATTCGGATGTGGCGCATGGGCTCGGATGCCCCTTTGAAAGAGTGTAGCAGTGAATTGACGCAGCCACAGAGTAGGGTCAGGCAGGGGTCACACAGTCAGATTTTCTGAATAAAGAATGCTCAGTCGCGGTCGTGGCTGTTCACCCCAAATTGCGACGTTAATGGGCTGTTGTATGTGAGCGAAGCACAACGCGCGAGACACGCGAATAGCCTATTCCGACGCGTCAGA
The DNA here is from genome assembly GCF_059422005.1 of Paraburkholderia sp. GW821-FHT02A12. Classification (NCBI taxonomy): domain Bacteria; kingdom Pseudomonadati; phylum Pseudomonadota; class Betaproteobacteria; order Burkholderiales; family Burkholderiaceae; genus Paraburkholderia; species Paraburkholderia sp. GW821-FHT02A12. The sequence goes on from NZ_JBWKWA010000002.1 coordinate 555,509, forward strand.
AGCGAATGGGCGAAAACGCCAACATGTTGGCGTTTTCCGTCAGTCACATTACGTCTGAAGGTGGCCTATGTATGATGCACTGCAACTGAAGCCGAGGCGGTTCTTTTAAAAATGAGAAGTGGCGGTAGTGTTTGAGATTTAAGCTATTGCAGATCATTTTTTACGGTACTCGGAAAAACGAGCAGCGTTCGTTGTGGAGAAATGGCGCAAGTCAGCAGATTTTGGAAAAAGCGCGATCTTTATGGTCGGTGCGAGAAGTACGAATCTCATGTCAAGTTAAAACTCCACGCCATTGCCGCGTGTGGCTGCAATTGGCGCTGGTCGTCAGCCGCGCCACTCAATTCACTTCGCATCTGTTTGAGGCAGAAGTTGTAGCGTCGGTGGGCATGATTTTGGCGAACCGTGTACAGCCCTTGATCGAGGGAGACACGTCAGGCCTCCGACAGTGTGTGGAGAAATTAAAAGTGCAACATTTCTGATCCTGTTGGAATGTCGAATAGGAGTGCGTATGGGTTACACGTCGGTGAGCGAGGCGGAAATTAGTGATAGCGATATCAAGATAATTCCGACGGAAAAGCGGGCCTCTGCAGCGGCTGTGCGACTCGTACCTGTTGTACTTGCGGGAGGAGCAGGTTCGCGACTGTGGCCCATGTCACGGGAACAATTTCCCAAACAATTGATTGATGTGTTAGGACCGGATTCGCTACTACAAGCAACCGTGCAACGGATGAAAGGGTTCCATGCCGATGGAGGTACGGTGAGCACGCCGATCATCGTATGCGGCGACGAACACCGCTTCGTTACGTCTGAGCAACTCCGCGCACGAGGAATCGATGCACGCATCGTGGTTGAACCAGCGCGGCGCGACACAGCACCGGCGCTGACGCTCGCTGCCGCGGCTGCATGTTCGGAGGGTGACGACGCGATCATTGTTGCCATGCCGGCGGATCACGCGATTGAGAACCTGACTGCTTTCCAGTCCGCGATAGCGTTGGCGGCGCAGCATGCGCAGCGCGGCGCGATTGTGACACTTGGCGTGCCGCCGACGCGTCCTGATACAGGCTTTGGTTATATCAAGCTTGGTTCGGACCTTGGCGGTGGTGCACATCGTATTGAGCGCTTCGTCGAAAAACCCGCAGCCGAATTGGCAGCGCAGTATCTCGCATCGGGGCAGTACTGGTGGAACAGCGGGATATTCGCGGTACGGGCGAGCGTGTGGCTCGCCACGCTCAAGATCGTGCAACCGGCGATGCATGACGCGTGTTTGTTAGCCCACGCGCAAGGTACATACGACGGCTTGTATTTCCGTCCAGGCGCAGACGCGTTCAAGTCTTCCCCATCGGACTCGATCGACTACGCGGTAATGGAACGTCTCGGATCGGACGAACGATTCGGGCAAGGCGTGGTGGTGCAGCTTGACGCAGGGTGGTCGGATCTTGGGTCGTGGGACGCGGTATGGGAGGCACTCGACAAGGACGCGGACGGCAACGCCGCGCGCGGACGGGTCGTGTTCGAAGGAGCTACGTCCAGCTTCGCCCACTCGCAAGGGCGTCTCATTGCCTGCGTTGGCGTGACCAATGTGGTCGTTGTGGAGACCGACGATGCCGTGCTGGTCGCCGACCGCTCGCGCGTGCAGGAAGTAAAGAGTGTGGTCAGCCGGATGAGAGCGCTGCAAGCGCCCGAGGCCGATGCGCATCGAAAGGTACGGCGCCCATGGGGTTACTACGACTCAATCGATCGTGGTGAGCGCTTTCAGGTAAAGCGCATCGTCGTGAATCCGGGCGGCCGCCTGTCATTGCAATTGCATCACCATCGCGCCGAGCACTGGATCGTGGTAAGCGGCACGGCGCTCGTCACACGCGGCAGTGAGGAATTCATGCTCAGTGAGAATCAGTCGACGTTTATTCCGCTGGGCGTGACGCATCGTCTGGAGAACCCGGGCAAGTTGCCACTCGAACTCATCGAAGTGCAGTCCGGATCATATCTCGGCGAAGACGACATCGTTCGTTTCGATGACACATACGGGCGCACGTGACGCGTCGGCATGTTACGCAGTCCAACTTCAGGCGGGGAATCGCGAGATGCTCGGGATACAGGCGTTATTGGCGCGGCTTGTCGATGTGGTCCTTATCGTGGCGGGGGCCTTGGTGGCGTCGCATATCCGCTTTGAAGATCTGGGGCAGAGCCGGGGAGACGGCGCGTTCATAACGTTTTCCGTTGCGTTCGCGTTGGTGTCGTTTCCGGTTTTCGGCTTGTACGAGTCGTGGCGTGGCCGTTCGATGTTGCGATTAACCGGGCAGGTTTCGATAGCGTGGCTGGTGGTGCAGGCGTGCGGTCTGGTACTGATGTTTTCGCTGCATCGCACGGATTTCATCTCGCGCCTGTGGTTCGCCTATTGGACCGCGATCACGGGCGGTGCATTGATCGTATCGCGACTGATGTTGCATGCGGTGCTACGCAGTGTGCGCTATGCCGGCTTGAATTTGCGCAACGTGGCAGTGCTCGGAGTTGGGGCTCATTGCCAGGAAGTGGTGTGCAAGCTCGAGGCGTCCCCTTCCAGCGGTTTTCGTGCATCCGCGGTGTTTGATGTGGGGCCGGAAGGAAGTGTCGCGCTGAACGGCGTGCCGGTGTTCGACGACTTTCACAAGTTTGCCGAACACGTTCGGAGCGCCGAGGTACATGAAATCTGGTTGGCTTTACCCTTGGCGGAAGCGTCGACCATGCTGCGTTTCGTCAATGAGTTCCGTGATGACCTCGTGAACATCCGCTTCATTCCTGACGTGCGCAGCATGGCGTTATTCGAAGGCGGCGTGATCGACCTGATCGGAGCGCCAGCGATTAGCCTCGTCGCATCGCCTTTTCCAGCACGCGCAATCGTGCAGAAAGAAATATTCGATCGCGTATTTGCGGCTCTTGTGTTACTCGCGTTGATACCGTTGTTGACGATCATTGCGGTTGCCGTGAAGTGTTCATCGCGTGGGCCGGTGTTTTTCACGCAGTATCGCAAAGGCGCCGATGGCCGCGTGTTCAAAATCTACAAGTTCCGGACAATGCGTCCGCATGCCGAAAAGACAGGCGTGGTCACGCAGGCTACGAAGGGCGACCCGCGCATCACTCGCGTGGGTGCGCTGCTGCGGCGGACGAGCCTTGATGAACTACCGCAGTTTTTCAACGTTCTTCGCGGCGAAATGTCGGTGGTCGGGCCTCGCCCGCACGCGATCGAACACGATGAGCTTTATCAGAAAGTCGTCAACGGCTACATCCATCGCTACCGGATCAAACCGGGCATTACAGGTTGGGCGCAGGTGAACGGATTCCGCGGTGAGACGGACCGGATCGAGAAGATGCAGAAGCGTGTGGAACATGACCTTTACTACCTGCGCAACTGGTCGTTCGCGTTGGACATGCGGATTGTCGTGACAACGGTAGCGAGGGGACTGGTTAGCAGCAACGCGTATTAGCGATCCAGATGAAACCGGATCTGAACGCGCATTGGCGAAATCTGGGAAATGACTTTTCGCCATTCCTGAGCGGCAATAGCGATCTCGGCGTGAAAGAAGAGTTGGACGAAATTCGAGGAATATCTGATGGGATTTTTGGGGATGTGTAGTGGAGACAGAGTGGAGCGTCCCGTTCGCCGCTGTACTCGTCTACTTATGAGCGTCGCCGCAAGTGCTGTGTTGTCGGCCTGTGCAGTGGCTCCTGGTATGCGGATGACTACTCCGGCAACGCTGCCGGTCGCAAGCGGGAACTCGGAGGTGCCGCCGATCAAAATGCAGATTCCGATTACCGATATCAACGTCGCCTTGACGGAAAGGATGCGCGAGGCGGATACGCGGGCAAACGCGGTGCAACTGCGTGAGCTGATGAGTAAGCCGGAGCCGTACACATTGGGGGCGGGCGATGTCCTGCAGATCACCGTGTGGGATCACCCTGAACTGATGGCGGCGCTGGGCGCTCAGACGCAAACGAACAACCGGCCCTTCGATCCGGCGCAAGGGTTCGTGATTGACAGCAACGGTAATGTGCAGATGCCATATGCGGGTAACGTTCATGTTGCCGGCCTACGTGTAGATCAGAGCCAGCAGGCGGTGTACACCGCATTGAGCAAAGTGTTCGTCCGGCCGCAGGTGACGGTGCGTGTGGCTTCGTTTCGTGCCAAGCAGGTGTATGTGGACGGCGAGGTGCGCGCGCCGGGCGCTGTTCCGATTAACGATGTTCCACTGACCCTGTTCGAAGCCGTTAACCGGGCCGGCGACTTCAGTACGACAGCCGATCAAAGCCGGATGGTCCTCGTGCGGGACGGCGTGTCGTATCGGTTGAATCTCACAAGCATGCTATCGAGCGATCAGAACCCTTCAAAAATACTGCTAAAGAACGGTGACTTGTTGCGTGTCGTTTCGCGCGATGACAACGGCGTATTTGTCATGGGCGAGGTCAACAAGCCTGTAACCGCCATTCCCATGAAGAGCGGCAAGCTGACATTGAGCGATGCCCTATCGCAGGCCGGCAGCGTGAATACTGCCAGTGCGGACGCAGCGCAGCTCTATGTGATTCGCGGCTCGTCCGAAACGACGCCGCAGGTATTCCATCTCGATGCGCGCTCGCCAGTCGCAATGGTGCTGGCGAATCAATTCGAGTTGCATCCCAAGGACGTCGTGTATGTGGATGGTAACGGTCTGGTTCGCTTCAGCCGCGTGCTGAATCTGCTACTGCCCGCGATCAACGCAGGCCTGACCGGGGCGATTGTAACGAAATGATAGACAGCATCCTTGTTGTGTGTGAAGGAAACATCTGCCGAAGTCCGATGGCTCAGGCGCTGCTCACAAAGCAGTTGCCCGGCGTCAGTGTGATGTCCGCCGGCTGGGCCGCGGTCGTCGGACGCGGTGCCGATCCCATCGCTGTCGAATTGATGGCGGAGCGTGAGATTGACATCAAAGGCCATATTGCCGTGGACCTGAACCTGCTCCACATGCGCTCAGCAGAACTGGTTCTGTCGATGACGCAGGAACAGCGCAAGAGGATCGAAACGAACTATCCCTTCGCGAAGGGCAAGGTCTATCGCCTCGGCGAACATGAGGGCACAGACGTGCTGGACCCGTACCGCAAAGGACGCGCGGCCTTCGAAATGGCCTTGGCGCAAATTGAGCGTGGCGTGGCGCACTGGCTCGACGCAATGGTTCGACTGACTCACTAATCTATGGCATCCGTAAACCAAAATCGATTCATCGATTCGTCGAATGGCGATGAAATACATCTCTCCGACTACCTTTCAGTTATCGCGGAGAGTTGGAAGCTGATTGTTGCCGTCGCAGCGTCTGTGCTGTTAATCGGAACTCTCTATGCGTTTATCGCAAGGCCGGTGTATCGCGCGGACGCGATGATCCAGGTTGAAGATAGTGCAAATTCAACCAAGGACGCACTGGGCGAACTGGCGTCGATCTTCGACACCAAGCAGACGGCCGACGCGGAGATCGAGTTGATCCGATCGCGGCTCGTGGTCGGCCAGACAGTGCAATCACTGCACCTCGATATCAGCGCGCAGCCGCGCTATTTCCCGCTCATCGGCGCCGTGCTGGCGCGGCGTGCGGGGGACAAAAAATTGGAACCGCCTCTGTTTGGCCTTGGGCGTTTCGCGTGGGGCGGCGAGAAGATCGAAGTATCGCTCTTCAATGTGCCGCGTGACCGATATGACGCGAGGTACACGTTGGTGGCGCGCGGCGGTGACAAATTCGATCTGGTCGATCCTGACGGCGACGTTGTTCTTCACGGACAGGTTGGCAGCGTCGCCCGAGGCGGCGAATCAGCGGGTCCAGTTGAATTGCAGGTTTCACATCTTGACGCGCGACTGGGCACGCAATTCTTTCTGACTCGGGCTTCCACGCTCCTCACAATCGATCAGTTGCAGGATGCACTCGTCATCGCCGAGAAAACCAAGCAGTCCGGGGTGATCGGCGTCTCGCTCGACGGCGCGGACAGCAAGCGCACCGCCGAGGTCATCAATACGATTGCAGCGACTTATGTCCAGCAGAACATCGACCGTAAGTCTGCCGAAGCGGAGCACACACTCAGCTTTCTGGACCAGCAATTGCCGCAGCTTCGCAAACAGCTCGATCAGGCGGAGGATCGCTATAACGCATTTCGCAACCAGAAGGGAACGGTCGATCTGACCGAGGAAAGCCGTCTTCTGCTGCAACAGATTGTCGACAGCAAAACCAAACTCGTCGATCTGCAGCAACAGCAGATCGAGATGACGCAGCGTTTTACGCCATCACACCCGGGTGTTGTAGCACTGGATGCGCAGATCGCCTCGCTCGAAGCGCAACAGAGTCAGTTGAACAAGCGCGTCTCGACTTTGCCGGACACGGAACAGTCCGCCCTGCGCCTACTGCGTGATGTGCGCGTCAACACGGAGTTGTACACGAACCTGCTGGACAGCGCGCAGCAGTTGAAGATCGTCAAGGCGGGTCAGGTCGGCAATGTCCGCGTGGTTGACTACGCCGTTGCGGGCGAGGTGCCGGTCAAGCCGAAGCGGGCGCTCGTGATCGTGCTGGCAGCGGTGTTGGGACTCATTGCGGGAACGGTGGCGGCATTCGTCAAGAGCGCGCTGTTCGGCGGCGTGGAAAACAGCGAGGAGATCGAACAGGCGCTTGGCCTGCCGGTTTACGCAGCCGTGCCACACAGCGAGACGCAGGTGCGTTTGCGTCAAGGCATGCGACGGGGTCGCGACGGTCATCACGTGCTTGCCTCGATCGCGTCGCACGATGTGGCCATTGAAGGGATTCGGAGTCTGCGTACCGCGCTGCAGTTCGGCCTGCTCGACGCAGCCAATAACGTGATCGTCATTACCGGTCCTCGTCCTGAGGTCGGGAAATCCTTTATGTCGGTGAATCTGGCGGCGGTACTCGCGAGCGGCGGCAAGCGCATCTTGTTGATCGATGCGGACATGCGGCGTGGCGATTTGCACAGCTATTTTGGTGTGTCGAGACACCCGGGGCTTTCGGATGTCATCGCGGGATTGGACATCACCCGTGCGGTCCTGCGTGAAGTGCTGCCGAACCTCGACGTCCTGCCGAAGGGCTCATTGCCGCCGAATCCGGCCGAACTGCTGATGAGCGAGCGCTTCAAGACGATGCTCGAGCACGTATCGAGTCTCTACGACATCGTCATTGTCGACACGCCGCCGTTGTTGGCCGTGACCGATGCGGCGCTGATCGGTAAGCACGCCGGCACGACCTTACTGGTGGTGCGTCATGGCCGCCACCCCATGCCGGAAATTCTGGAGTCTGCCAACCGTCTGCGCAATGTCGGTGTCGCCCTCAAGGGCGTGCTGTTTACCGATGTGCCGCAAAGGCGTCTTGGCTATGGCACGTATTACTACGGCTACGAAAGCAGTGCGGAATAAGCGTCACGATACCCGAGCAAGGCGCGAGGATGGTTCCGGCGCATCGATTACGAGGAGCATCACACCATGAGTCACAAAGTTGCCCTGATTACCGGCGTCACAGGTCAGGACGGTTCGTACCTTGCCGAATTACTGTTGAGCAAGGGCTATGAAGTTCACGGCATCAAACGCCGTTCGTCGCTGTTCAATACGGAACGAATCGATCATCTGTATCAGGACCCGCATGCGTCCGATCGCCGCTTCATCCTGCACCACGGCGATCTGACCGACTCGACCAGCCTCGTGCGGATCATTCAACGCGCGCAGCCTGACGAGATTTATAACCTCGGGGCACAAAGCCACGTCGCCGTCTCGTTCGAAGAGCCGGAGTATACGGCGAACGCGGACGGCATCGGCGCGCTGCGCATCCTTGAAGCTATCAGGATTCTCGGCCTCGAAAAGAAGACACGCTTCTATCAGGCCTCGACGTCTGAACTCTACGGATTGGTACAGGAGATCCCGCAAAAGGAAACCACTCCTTTCTACCCACGAAGCCCGTACGCGGTGGCGAAGTTGTATGCCTACTGGATCACCGTCAACTACCGCGAAGCGTATGGCATCTACGCGTGCAACGGCATCCTGTTCAATCACGAGTCGCCGGTGCGCGGCGAGACTTTTGTGACACGCAAGATCACACGAGCGATCTCCCGCATTGCAACAGGCCTGCAGGAGTGTCTGTACCTCGGCAACATGTCTGCTCTGCGGGACTGGGGTCACGCGCGCGATTACGTCGAGATGCAATGGTTGATGCTGCAACAGGAACAGCCCGAAGACTTTGTTATTGCCACGGGCGTGCAGTACAGCGTGCGCCAGTTCGTTGAGCAAGCCGCTGCTGAATTGGGCATCCATTTGCGTTTTGAAGGATCGGGCGTCGACGAGGTGGGTATTGTCGAGCGCGTCGTAGGTGGCGAAGCGAAAGTTGCGCTGGGCGACGTGATTGTGCGCGTCGATCCGCGCTACTTCCGCCCGGCCGAAGTGGAAACGCTATTGGGCGATCCCACCAAGGCGCACGAAAAGTTGGGCTGGAAGCCAGTTACTTCGTTCGAATCGCTGGTCAAGGAAATGGTGCGGGCTGACTACCAGGTCGCGAAGCGGGATGCGTTGGTGACGCTCGCGGGTTTCAAGACGTTTGAGTACAACGAGTAAACACCATGGACAAGAACGCTCGAATCTTCGTCGCCGGACACCGCGGGATGGCCGGCTCGGCATTGCTACGCAATCTCGCTTCACGAGGCTACGGCAATGTGGTGACGCGCAGCCGCGCCGAACTCGACCTGACCGACCAGGCAGCCGTCGAGCGATTCTTCCGCGACGAGGCGATCGATGTGGTCATACTGGCTGCCGCCAAGGTGGGCGGCATCCTGGCTAACGATACCTATCCTGCGGACTTCCTGTATCTGAACCTGATCATCGAAGCCAACGTGATTCATTCGGCTTTTCGTGCGGGCATTCAGCGGCTGGTGTTTCTCGGCTCCTCATGCATTTATCCGCGGGAGGCGCCGCAACCGATCAAGGAGGACTACCTGCTGACCGGCCCTCTGGAGGGCACCAATGAGCCTTACGCCATTGCAAAGATCGCGGGCATCAAGCTTTGCGAGGCTTTCAATCGCCAGTTCGGCACGCAATATGTCTCGCTGATGCCGACCAACCTCTATGGACCGAACGACAACTACGACCTGAAGACCAGTCATGTGTTGCCGGCGTTGCTGCGCAAGGCTCATGAAGCGAAGGTGAGCGGTGCGGACAGTCTCTCGGTGTGGGGAACAGGCCGCGCGCGCCGGGAATTCCTGCACGTCGACGACATGGCGGATGCGGCTGTATTTATGCTCGAGCGTGGGATTTGGGGCGGTTGGTACAACGTTGGCTGCGGCGCGGACGTCACGATTGAGGAACTGGCCCGTGCCGCGATGCACGCGGTTGGCTTTGACGGCGGCATCGAGTTCGACGTCAACAAGCCTGACGGCACGCCGCAAAAGCTGCTCGACGTCAGCAAGCTGGCGGAGCTCGGCTGGCGCGCGAAGATCGGCCTGCAAGAAGGGTTGGCCGCTACCTACGAGGACTTCTTGCAGCGCTACGAAACGCAAGTCTTGGAACGGGCCTAAGCGCACCCGGCAACCGATGAAAATGATGCGATTCGACGAAAGCAGCGTGACGTGGGTCTTTGCACAACAGGCCGTGTCGCGCCTGCTGGTGGCGTTCAAGTTCTTCCTGCTTGCGCGACTGCTGGGGCCGCAATCGATCGGTCTGATCGCGGCTTGCCTGATGGCCTTGTCGATAGTGGAGTCGTTGACCGAAATGGGGATGAGCCATGCGCTGATCCAGCGGCGGGAACTGCTGGATCAGCGCGGCCTTGACGCACTGTGGACTGCGACTGCGCTGCGGGGCTTGTTGCTGACGGTTTTCTTGTTCGCCACCTCTGGCCTGATTGCGCGGTTAATGAATATCCCGGAGGGCACCACTGTTTTGCAGATGGTCGCGCTGGTGCCGTTCGCGAGGTGCATCGCCAGTATGCGCGTCGTCATTGCGCAGCGAGAACGGCGGTTTCGTACTGTCGCGTTGTTGACGAGCACCTTCGTCATGGCCGATTTCGTGATGTCCGCCGTCGCGGCGCTGACCTATCGCGAGGTGATCTGGGTGCTCGCGGCGTTGCCGTTGTCGGAGTTTCTTAAGGCCATTGCGTCGCACATTGTGTTCAAGACAAGGCCCCGGTTGAACTTCGACACCAAGCCACTGGGCGAGGTCATGGAGTTTGGTCGCTGGGTTTGGGCCAGCAGCTTGCTCACCGTGATTGTCAATCAGTTGGACCGGATCATCACAGTCAAGACATTCGGTGTGCAGACTTTGGGTCTGTACCAGACCGCAAGTCGCCTCGCGCAATTCGGCGTGGCCGATTTTGGCATTGCGATGAGTCAGTACCTCTTTCCGAACTTTTCCGAACTGGCACGTCAGGACAAAAGCCGCGCCGCGCATTATGCATTGGCGCTGTTCAGTCAACTGGGGACGATCGCGCTCGTGGTCGCGACGTTTCTCTGTGTCGCCGCGCGCGACATCATCCAACTGGCGCTAGGTAGGCAGTGGAGCGGCGCTGTGCCGTTTTTCCGCATCTTCGTTTATCTGATGGCGGCCGGCGTACTGGTCGGCTTGCTGACTTCCTACCTGCGTGGCACAGGCAGGCCGAGCCGGGTGACTCGCGGGACGGTGCTGCAGTTGGTGTGCCTGCTGATTTCGTCGGCGATTCTGGTGCCGTGGCTCGGCCCAATCGGTGTCGCGTTCGCCGCTACGATTTCGGTGTTTGTCTGCGCAGCGTTGATGCTCTGGGACGTTGTGTCGGAAGACCGTGACCAGATTCGGCAGTTGCTTCCACTCGCCACTGTGGGCGTGCCGGTTGCGACGTTGGTCGTGATCCTGGGTCAAGTGTTCTCGACGCTTCCGTATCACGCCGTTGGACTCGGGTTCGTCTGTGCGGTCGCTTTGGTGTTGCCTCTACAACGGCTGCGGGCCGGAATTTCACTGACTGTCTAGAGAGAGAACGTTATGCGCATCATGCACGTGGTGCTCACGCCACGGCATTCCGGAGCCGAAATGCTCGCGGCAACGCTGGCGGAGGTGCACACGACCGCGAAAGTCGGTGTCGCCGGCGTCGTGGGGATCAACCCGTGCGAGGCCGCCTTCCGGCCGGTTTGGTCGAATCTGGAAGAGAAGGGCGTCTGGTGCGCGTCGCCTGCACGAATGCTAGGGCGCTTGGGACGGCTTCGCTTTATCCGCGCGACACTGCGCGATTTTCGTCCAGACGTCATTGTTGCGCACTCGGTCATCCCGGCGGCATACGCACGCCTTGCTATGAAACTGACGCCATCGGCTATTCCAGTCGTTACCGTCATGCATGCGGCCACCAACGATGACTACGCAGGCGGCCTTCTCAGGCTGAGTGAGCGCATTCTCAAGCGGGACGCGGCGGCCGTGGTCACCGTCACCGAGACAGCCGCAAACAATTACCGTTTGCGGTGTGGCGTGCCTCGCCGGCTTCTGACGATCCCAAACGGCACTGAACTTGACCGTTTCGCATTCGATGAAAACGTCAAGCGCCGGCTGCGGGCCGAATTCAAGGTTGACGATAGTGTGTCAGTGGTGCTTCAAGTCGGGCGTCTGTCGCCGGTGAAGAATCAGGCCGCCAGCCTGCTGGCGCTGAAAGACATGTTGCGCGCGGGCCAGTCCGTCGAATTGTGGCTGGCAGGATTGACGGAAGACCCATCCTACGGCGACGCGCTGAAGCGATTGGTCGAGCAGCACCGTTTGTCCGGCAAAGTACGATTTCTGGGGAGCCGGCCGGACGTTGCGGCGTTGCTCTGCGCAGCGGACGTGTACGTCATGCCTTCGGAGCGCGAGGCACACAGTGTCGCGATGATCGAGGCGCTCGCGAGCGGGGTGCCGATTGTCGCTTCGACCATTCCCGTCTTTGAGTTCGCCACACGTTTCTCTGGTGTTGTGACGGTCGATCCAGCAAGTCATCGAGATTATGGGGCTTCAATCACAAAGGTACTCGCGGAGGCGAAGATTCGCCACCAGCGCGATTTGAGCGCCTATTCGATCATGCACGTCGCGGAACGTTATGCCGCACTATTCGGCGACGTCACGTCGCGCCCGCGATTTGGCGCCGGCACAGCCCGGGAGGGTGTGACATGACGAGGCTGCTGCTAGTCGAGCCCGAGGCAACGGGGCACCGTATGGTGCTGTATGTCAGTCTGATCGCTGAAGAGGCGCTCCGGCGTGGATGGAAAGTCACGTTACTGACCACAGCGTCGGCGCTCGCTCATTCGGCGACGCAAGGTGTGATATCGACCTTGGGATCTGATCTGGACATTACGGAAATGCCGGAGATTTCACGGGAAACCCGTTATGGAAAGCTTCAGTTGTTGTTCGGGCAGCGCGCCTACCTGCGCGCTTTCGAACAGGCCTATCGCGAGTACCGTAAGACGAACGCAGTTGATTTCGTCTATGTCCCGTACCTCAACTACATCGACAAGATCGTCGGACTGTATGGCTCACCTTTTGGCACGACACCCTTCGGCGGCATGATCCTTGCCGCGAAGTTTCATCATCAGGCGTGCGGTATCGCGGGGCCGCGAGGGAAGATGGATGTCGTCAATAGAGTGTTGTTTCAAAGGTTGCTGAGCCTTCGGGCACTCACACTCGCTACCACGATAGATGAACCCTTACCGAAGTACGTGACGCAGAACATGCCCGCATTGGCGCCCAAGATCAGATATGTACCGGACGTTTCGTTCATCAGCAAACCTGCGCAAAGGCAGACGGCTCGACAGGCACTAGGGTTGGAGGAAGACCACTTTGTTATTGCGTCCTATGGCTCCCTTAGTCCGAGAAAAGGCCTCGCACGGCTATTGAGCATGTTTTCAGCGGCAGACCTTCCCACGCACTTCAGGCTCGTGCTCGCCGGCGTACAGGATGCCGAAGCGGCCCATCTGGTCCAGTCTTTTATGTCGGAGGCAGGGGCACGCCGGTCACAGGTGGTCGTGATGAACAGGTTCTGCTCCGAGCTGGAAGAGGGATGGGTATTCGCGGCAGCCGATGCGATGTGGCTGTGTTACGAGAACTTTAGCGGAATGAGCGGCGTGCTGATCCAGTCGGCTCAAGTTGGTGTGCCTGTGATCACTTCGAATTACGGCCTTATCGACCACAATCGGGCGAAAAATTCACTCGGCCTGCGATGGGACGATTTTCTCCTCGCGTCGTCGCCAGGACCGTGCTTTGACTGGGAAAAATTGGAGACGATCGTGTATTCCCTTAAGGGCTCGTCTCAGCTCGCCCAATTTGCGCTCCAGCACAGCCCCAAAAAATTCGGGTGCAACGTGATGGATGCGATCGGCCACGTTCATTGGACGGAGGGGCACGCGTGACTATCGTTAGCCTGATGCGCGCGTTACGAGGCCGGCGTGCCGCTTCATCGCGCACAATGCACCGATCGAGCAAGAACGGCGGCGCGAATAGGCGCCTCCGCGTTGCTATCGTGTACCACTTTTTCCCGCATTACCGCAAGGGCGTTATCGATGCGATCAGCCAGGACGACTTTGACGTGACGTTCTTTGGCGACCCGGTGGAGCGCTACCAAGGCATCCCCTCGTTGCGTTTCGAAGCCGACACGGATTTCAGGCCGGCGGCGGTCAAGGTGGTGAATGACATCTCGTTTCAGTGGGCCGCGGTACACGCATCCTTATCGAGCGAGTTCGATGTATTGGTGTTGCTCGCCAATCCGAATTTCTTTACGACCTGGCTGGCGGCGGCAATCGGGCGCTTCACCGGAAAGCGCGTGCTTTTTTGGGGGCACGGATTCTTGTCGGCCGATCGGTCTTTGAAAAACTACATCAGGCGCATCTTCTTCTCGCTCGGACATGCGCAATATCTGTATGGCTACCGTGCTAAATGCATTGCCGAAAATTTTGGATTTCGCTCCAGGAACCTCTATGTAGGGTTTAATAGTCTTGACTATCAATCCCAGTTGCGTACACGCCGTGAGTTGTTAGCGCGTCCAGAAGAGCCTCGACAGCTCGCTGAAATCCGCATCCTCGGTGTGTCCAGATTGACTGACAAGTGCGCATACGACGTATTGATGCATGCGGTGTCATTGGCTCAAGAAACGTCGGAGTGGCGATTCAAGCTGACGTTGATCGGGAGCGGCCCCGCGGAGAGCAAGCTAAAGGCGATCGCCGGGCGGTTGAAGCTGGACATCGACTTCGTTGGTGAGCTGTACGATGAGGAAGCAGTGGCCGGCCACATATTCAATTCCGATGTTGTCGTATCACCCGGAAAAATCGGCCTGACCGCCATGCATTCGCTCATGTTCGGTACACCGGCCATTAGCCATTCCGACATGGACCGGCAAATGCCAGAAGTGGAAGCGGTCGCGCCCGGTATCTCGGGAATTTTGTTCCGCTACGGCGACGTGGCTGATCTATCGAGGTGTCTGATCTCGATTCCAGAAGTATTTCATGACCGACGCCAGACGCGAGAAAATTGCTTCAGGATTATTGACGAAATATACAACCCTTATAGACAATGCGAAGTGCTCTCGGATGCAATTCGTGGCAAAGCGGCCGGGCAGGGTAACGACATGCAAGCCCTCTATGGAGATGCGTATGAAGGCCAAGCTTAGAGCCGCGATGCGCAGCGCCAGAAGATTGTTCTGGCGGAAACTGCTCAGGCTCAACGACGTGCATCCAACGGTACTGTTTGGCGGATATGGAGATATCAGCCGAGATTTTCACGCAGACGAATATGTCTACGTGGGTCCCGGCTGCCGGTTCAATCCAGGCGTTCGCGTCGACAAGTATTCGATGCTGGGGCCCGACGTGCAGATTGTGGGCAACGACCACATCTTCGACATCCCAGGCGTCCCGATCATTTTTAGCGGCAGACCCGTGTTTCGCCCGACCCACATCGGCAAGGACGTATGGATTGGTGCCGGCGCGACCATTCTTTGTGGAACAACCATTGGTGACGGCGCTGTGGTCGCTTCCGGAGCGGTCGTCACGCGTGACGTCGAACCGTTCACCGTGGTCGGCGGCGTTCCGGCCCGTCTGATCAGACGCCGCTTCGCGATCTTGAGGGATGAATTGATACACAAGAGAATGCTCGAAGCACCTGTCATCTCGGGTAGATATTGCTCTCCCGTGGCGGCTCAGCAAGAGGCTTGATCGATGATTTTGCAAGGTTTGGATTCCAAGGTTGCTCCTTCGTTCTCGCTGAAAAATCGCCTGGCACGCGCGCTATGGGGAATCGTATATGTGCTTTTTTTTCTCCCTACACCGCGCCCTTGTCATGCGTGGCGTCGAGGAATTCTGAGAGCATTCGGCGCTCAAGTCGGGGCGGGAGCGCACATTTATCCGCGAGTCAAGATCTGGGCTCCCTGGAATCTTTCGATTGGGGCCCTAGCAGGCGTTGCCAACGGCGTCACGCTTTACTCCATGGAAAGGATTGTTTTGGGGGAACGTTGCGTGATCTCACAGGGTGCGCATCTGTGCACCGGTAGCCATGATTTCAACGATCCTATGTTTCAGCTCACAGCACAGCCAATATCCATCGGGCGCGAAGCATGGATTTGTGCAGAGGCGTTTGTTTGTCCCGGCGCGGAGATCGCTGAGGGTGTTGTGGTGGGAACACGATCGGTGGTGACCCGTAGTCTTCGCGAGAGCTGGACAGTGTATGCAGGCATGCCTGCGAGAAAGATATCCACTCGAACTAGATCTGGAGAAAAGCAATGAGCGGTGTCTCGGTTCTCATTCTGACAAAGAACGAAGAAAAGGATCTTCCAGGCTGCCTGGAGAGCGTTATCGAATGGTGCGACGACATTCATGTGTATGACTCTCACAGTACCGACCGCACGGTTGAGCTTGCCAAGCTGCTCGGCGCGAAAATTACGTCGAGGGAATTTGATAACTGGGCCAGTCACCAGAATTGGGGACTAGCTAACATCAAGTTCAAGCACGATTGGGTTTTATACATCGACGCTGATGAGCGCGTGACCGAGGATCTGGCCCGCTCGGTACGCGAGACAGTCTCCACATCGACCTACTGCGTTGCCTTCGAAGTGCAACGGCGCGATTTCTTTAGCGAGCGGTGGCTGAAACACGTTCAGGTGTCGCCCTACTACGTTCGCCTTTTCAAGCCGGCGTACATTCGGTACGAAAGGATGGTGAATCCGGTCACGGTGGTCAATGGCAAGACAGGCAGGATTGACGGATATCTCGACCATCACCCGTTTAGCAAAGGTGTCTCGCACTGGCTGGCACGGCACAATTCGTATAGCTCACTCGAGGCCGATCAATTCCTGATCAACGCTAGCAAGGGCGAGAAGTTCAAACTGTCAAAGGCGCTGCTGGCTGAGGATTTTCAGGTGCGCCGCTATCATCAAAAGGGCTTGTTTTACAAGTTGCCACTGCGTCCGCTGGTTAAATTCTTTGTGCTATACGGGGTTCGAAGGGGGTTCCTGGATGGAAGTCCTGGATTCGTTTACGCGGTGTTGCAGTCCATCTACGAGTATTTCATCGTGTTGAAGGTGCGGGAGCGTCTGAAGGTGCCGAAAGCATGAAGCGCGCGTTCGTCCAGTCCAGCCCGGAAACCGCGGATCGGCGGCCTTCGAGAAAGGTCCTGATCTATGGTCTCAACTATGCACCGGAGCTAACCGGTATTGGAAAGTACAGTGCCGAGATGGCGGAATCGTTGGCCGAGGCGGGATACGAGGTGCGCGTTGTATGTGCGCCGCCGTACTACCCGGAGTGGCAGATTGGTGCCGGTCACTCGGCCTGGCGCTATCGCACTGAGCAACGTGCAGCGGTGCGCGTCCAGCGTGCACCCGTGTGGGTGCCGAGTCGTCCCAGCGGGCTGAAGCGTCTCCTGCATCTCGCAAGTTTTGCCGTCGCGAGTCTGCCGACGGTGTTTGCACAATTGTTTTGGCGACCCGACATAGTGATTGCCGTTGCCCCGAGTCTGATGAACATTCCGGCTGCCTTGATGTTCGGCAAGGTGACGAAGGCACGCACGTGGCTTCACATTCAGGACTATGAAGTCGATGCGGCTTTCGAACTTGGGATGCTGAAAGGCAAGCTGTTGAGGCAGTTAGCGTTGGGTGTAGAAAGTTGGTTGATGCGGCGCTTCGACGTCGTATCGACCATTTCCGCGAAAATGATCGAGCACGGCCGCAACAAGGGTGTGGATTCCCGGCGATTGTTTGCATTGCCCAATTGGGTCGATGTGAACGTCATCTTTCCGTTGGAACGCCCAAGTCTGTACCGGACGGCGCTAAATATTCCCGACGACTCTATCGTCGTTCTGTATTCCGGCAACATGGGTGCCAAGCAGGGTATTGAGGTGTTGGCGCAGGCGGCTGCTGCTCTTGCACACAGAGAGGACATTCATTTCGTGCTTTGCGGCGACGGACCATGCAAAGGAAGTCTTATTGAACAATGCGAGCATCTTGCGAACTGCACATTTCTTTCCCTGCAGCCGTTTGAGAATCTTAACGATCTGCTCAATGTGGCGGACATTCATGTCCTGCCACAGCGCGGGGATGCGGCTGATCTGGTTATGCCTTCGAAGCTGACCGGCATGCTCGCAAGCGGCCGCTCCATCATCGCGATGGCTCGCACAGGGACGGAACTCTTCGAGGTGGTGTCTCCGCGAGGGGTGACGGTTCCGTCTGAGAATGTTGAAGCGCTGGTGGCGGCGATAGAAAACCTGGCCGACGACAAGGATAAGCGAATCCAGCTTGGCATCGCTGCACGCGCCTACGCTGAAGCGGAGTTGTCGCGCCGGGCGGTGATGGAGCGCCTCGACGTCAGATTTCAGATGTTGTGTGATCGGGGGAGGGGGCGGTCGGTTCTTACTTGAGGGAGAACTTTGCGTAAGTAGATCGATGGCGCTGTGCGATAGCGGCTGCCGGCCGTTTCATCTTCAAAGCATAGGTTCGCTGCGTTAGTGCCGCCTTCCTGCCGTCCGTTCATAGTTGGATACTTTTTTTGGACCTGTTTATCGCCACGGTGGTTTTCGTATCTTGTCGCTAGTTGAGTCACGTCAGCAAGAGACAGCGAGAGCGGCCCATTCGGGACTGCCCTTCATTCATCAACGATGTTTCCACCGAAATTATCTCGAACCTCACATGGCGCTCGGTGTCGTTTGCACGGTCGTCCGAATCGGTCAATCTTTCGGCGGACCCGGGAAAACTCTTATGGGTATTCTCTTGTGTGAGGTAACGACACACGCGAGACGTTGATTGGAGACGGTTGCCGAATGAATTGCGGCTTGTTCTTTGCGACCCGCAGGAAGCGACAACACTCCGCGACTCCCGGATGCTGTGGTCTAGGCAGGCTAAAGGATTCTTACACGTGCGATCAAAATCACAGTCGGGCGGTACGCTGCCAGCGCTAACTAGCATTCGGTTCATTGCGGCTATGACGGTGGCGTTATCCCATTTCACACAGCTGGGTCTATTGAATCTTCCTAGTACGTTCCTCGCATTTGTCGATGGCGGGCGCCCAGCCGTATCTTTATTTTTTGTACTTTCGGGTTTTATACTGACCTACACGTACCATACGCGTTTGAATGCGCGATGGGTGTCCCGATTCTACGTCGCCAGATTTGCTCGGATCTATCCGGTGATGCTGCTTTCGTTGCTCATTGCGATGGTGGTCACGATCTATCTCTTGAGTACCGAGAACGATGCGTTACTGCTCGGCTGGTATTCACTGAAGAACCACGTGTATGCGGCACTTCTTGCAAGTTTTGTCGCACAGCTTCTTTTACTGACGGGCTGGTTCCCCATCGCGTCAGTAAATCAACCATGGAACGGTCCAGCGTGGAGCATTTCATGTGAAGCTTTCTTCTATGCCGTCTTTCCGTGGTTACTGCGTAAGCTCGCTGCGAAGTCCACCAGAAAAGTCGCATTGATTTGCGCGGCAACCTGGATGCTTCAAGGGATCTGGATAGCATTCGCGGCGCACTATTTTCCTACAGGTCGTAAAGGATTTGTGATCTCGCAGTTCCCTCTCACGCATCCGTCTGAATTCGTCATGGGTATCGGATCTGGGCTGTACCTCGTCCGTGCTCAGGCAACGGGACAAGCTCTACATCGCCGGGGAATGGTGCTTGTTTGCATTGCTATCGCGGCACTGGCGATTTTAGCGGTGTTTCAGCCCATCAAGCCTGCCTACTATCTCGAATCTCCGTTCTTCGCGGCGTTAATACTTGGAATCGCCTTTCTGGATCGCCCTGTCATTGGATTGCTAAGTACCAGACCGTTGATAGCCCTTGGGGAGGCGAGTTTCTCGCTGTATCTGATTCATGTGCCACTTGCGCACTTGGCCCATATTGTTGGTTTCCAGCGTGACAACGGATGGGTCGCGCTGCTCATCGCAGTTAGCGTTAGCCTTGTGGTATTCCGTCGGTTCGAGGAACCGATGCGCAGGAGAATTCGATACGGGGCCAGTCCGCGCGAAAAAACCGCGATGTCGTCGACACTGTGAGCCGGTTATCCGACTGCGCGTGCGCAGCGACAGACACCATCCGGACATGGGCTTTTACCTCGAATTCTGACTATGTCACAGGTCACCGGCGGAAAGTTACGAGATCTATTTTGATTTGGATTCATCCGACTTTCGTGTGGGTTGCAGCAGAGGGATATAGACGGAGTCCTCCGATGACTTCAAAACTCCGAATTGTCTATCTTAACGTGGACGGGCTGTATATCATGGCTTCTCGCTGAGTCCGCCTTACAATGAAAATACGAATGGTTTAGCATGGGAAAGTATCTAGGCGAATCAAAAGTCGAAGCACTGGACGGTGTGCGCGGAACCGCAGTGCTAATGGTTATGCTGTATCATTTTGCGCATGTAAAACGCGTATCTAGTTCGTCGATCGATGTCATTTTTTACAAAGTCGCAATGACTGGGTGGATTGGTGTCGACATTTTTTTTGCGCTATCGGGTTTTCTAATTTCAGGAATTCTTCTTAAAAGCAAAAATTCAGAAGGTTATCTATCTTCGTTTTACGGCCGTAGGTCGTTGAGAATATTTCCGCTTTATTACCTATATCTCGGGTTTATTTTTCTTATACTCTATCCTTTAATTTCCACCAAAGTCAACGTTGCAGAGCACGCTAAACTGCAGGCAGCGCTTGGTGCTTGGCCATGGTTCATTTTTTATGTATCGAATCTGAAGCAAGCAATTTCCGGTGTCTTCTTTGGTGCTGGAGTTGGCCATCTGTGGTCGTTGGCAATTGAGGAGCAATTCTATCTGATATGGCCTCTCATTGTGCTCCTAACTTCTGAACTCGCACTGATATATATATGTTTTGGCTTGCTTGCGTGCGCGCTTGGTGTTCGAGTCTATTTGAGTATGCGCGGCATAAATCCGGAAGTAATTTATGTATTTACACCGGGGCGTATAGATGGACTTATCACTGGGTCATTGTTGGCAATTTATTCTCGTCGAAATTTCTTGAGACCATCTTTAATATTATTAAAATGTCAATTTGTAATTTTTCTATTGTTTATCGCTGTGTTGATTGTGCTGGGATCACGCGCTGAAGCAAGTCCTCTCACATACACTGTGGGGTTCTCCCTATTGGCTTTCATTGTGGCCGGGATTGTCAATTCGGCAAGACATGCTGGTAGAAATTCGGTTTTTAGGACGCGAGCGTTAATGCTAATGGGTAAATACAGTTACGCTCTTTACATCGTTCATCCGATCATCCGTGACGCGGCGCTTAAGCTTTTCGGTGATCCTAAACTCTTGTTCGGAAGTCAAATTCCGTGGCAAGTGGCTTTCTCCGCAGGATGCCTTTGTATGTCGTTCATCGCAGCACTGATTAGTTGGCATGCGATGGAGAAGCACTTCGTTGCGCTCAAGGATCGGCTGTTCCCACACCCCGATGTCAGTCCGTCTTCGTTCGGTAGGCGTGAGGTGCGAGTGAAAGCAGACTCACCGGGGAACGTCTAGGCCGCGCACTCGATAGCGGCGCTGCAGCGGAAACTGCTAGGGTTTAGATTGGCAAATTGCAATTGGGGAACTGGGTCGTATTGGGAATTTCTGGACATCTAACGCCTAGTTATTGGCGCATTACGCCACGGACTACCTGCACTACACGTCGCTTGATACGATTCGAAACCTCTTCTTGGTAAGGCTAATCGCGCATGAAGTTCACCCGCCGGGTCGCACTAGCACGGTTTGGTCGAATAGGACTTGGTCTTGCACTGCTCGGTCGATTCGGTGTCGCGAGCCACGCCGCAGCCAACTCAGATGCGGCCCATGCGCCGCTCGACGTGCTTCAGTTCGAAAGCTTTAGCGCACGGATGCGAGGCGGTGCGAGAGGCGACGGTAACACTGATGATACGGTAGCGCTTCAGAACTGGATCAATCAACTTGTGGCGAGCAACAGGCGTGGCACCCTTGGCGCCGGGGTATATCGCATCAGCGCCCCGCTGGTCATACCCGCTGGATACGAATGGGCGATTGAGGGCGACATTGCGGGCGGAACTCGTCTACTGCAGACCGCAGACAACGTGCCTATATTGGATATTGGGCCGACCGGTTCAAAGCCTTTGATCCATACATGGCGGATCTCAAATATCGAATTCGACTATTTGAACGATCAGCCGGCGACAAACGAGAACGCTAACCCGATCCTGTTCTCGCAAATGGCGTGTGAGTTTTCGATGACGGGCTTACGTTTCGCACGTGGATCGTATGCCATCAGGGTGAAGCCGGGGATCGGTGGTCCGTGGGGCGGTGTATGGGACGAACTTGTATTCGAAAGGGGATTGAGCGCGGGAGCGATGAAGTGGACGGGGTGTGTCAATGGCGTGCCAAACAACAGGTGGGGTCGCTTCTTCGTCGACTGCCATAACATGGTTGGCCCGGTGTTCAACGATGTGCGCGGATACAACTGGGTCATAGACACGATTGAGTTTATCGCCGCGCAGCGGGGCGCGCAGCTTTTTTCGATCCAGGCTGGAAGCGTATGCACGATCGGTGCGATTAAACTAGAAAATGGCGTCTATCGCGATGCAGTCAACCTAATTGGAGTCGGTCCTAGTGCGCACGTCACAATTGGGCAATTCCATATCGGCGGTAATGCAATGGTTCTTCATCCTGAGCGCGGCGCGATAACGCTGTTCGCTACTGGAGTGGGTGGACCGACAGGCATGTTTGACCTCCATACGCTTGTAGCAAGTGCAACGGAATTGGGCGGAAGAGTCTTCGTTATTAGCGGAGCAAAGGGGAGCATGCGGGTGAGCGACATGTCGCTCAGCAGTCAACCTTGGCAGATCTGTGACAATGCTGCGACGAGGACCGGGGACACTTTAACGCTTGATCAATACAGGAACGACCGTGTCTCGAGGAATTTGGGCGATGTGGATTACACCATCACGCTCGGAGACCCAAACATTCTGTCGTTCGAGACGCCATTTACTTCGCCTCGCACACTTGAGTTGCCCGCTGCCGCTAATATGATGTTCAACGGGTTGTATTATGAAATTCGATTGTATGGTGCGGTGAACGCCGAGAATTGGCTTACGATTCAGTGCGGGGGTGCGAAGAAGTCCACCGTAAGGAGCGACCGGGTAGTGATCCGCTTCACATGGCGCCGAGATGCTAATGCCGCCGCCGGTTGGATCCTGACGCAGTACGAAGCGCTGCCATGACGCGGGAATGCGCCTTAACGCACTTCGATCCCGCTAACGCGGAAGAACCTAATACATCGGGGAAGTAGAAAATGCGCGGAAAGAGCGTGCCATTGTTAGTAATGTTGTTTCTATTGCCTTTGGCGTTCGACTATAAGAGTACAGACGAAAATCAGAGTCACATGCTCCAATACGTGCTTGTTGCGCCGTCACTCATCGTTGGTTTCTTCCTCGCTCTAATTGGCCCTCGATTCAACAGTAAATCACAGCTCCGATCGCTGGTGGGAACCGCGCTAATGCTAACTGTCGTCGGGAGCATTGTGCCGCAGTTCCTCCAGGGGAACGATTTCGGTGATTACCTGCGCGTACTATTGCCATTTGTGTTGTTTCTCATTGGATACCTGGTCGGATGCCATCCGTGGAGCGAGGACAGAATGAAGTCCTTTCATCGGTACATCTTTGCCGCCATGGCGCTGTCGATGGTGGCAAGCTTCGGGTCTGGAATAGCAACTGGTGGTTCGATAGATGAAGTTCGCTACCGGATCATTTCTCCTGTGCTACTTGGATTTCAAGGGATTCTCCTCTACGAGATTGTCGTGCGACGCAGGCCTAGCAAGGTTGCCTCAATGTTCTTCGTCGCTACCTTGGTTATCGAGCTTTTGAGTGTGACGAGGAGCTTGCTCGTTGGCACTGTCTTACTATTTTGCTTTGCAACGTGGCTGGCAGCGCCGACGGTCCGTCATCTGGCGAAGTCACTGCTTCGTACTGTTATCGTGGCCGCGGCCTTGGGCGGCGCTGTTGCGGCAGGAGCGACGTGGTTCATTCCATCTGTGCTAGCCCACTGGTCTGAACGGATTTTCTTTGCCGAAGGCACGCAAAGCGGTAAGGACCCGACAACGCTTAGTCGTTTGGCCGAACTGCAGGATCAGTACGATCAGGTCACGTCAACTGTCACATCTTTGCTCACCGGGATGGGTTATGGGCACCACTTTGGCTACTCTGAGAACTATATTCTTGAAATGTTGGAGTTTTCCAAGCGCGGAGACTTGGAGTCTATTAATGCATGGCAGGCTGGTCACAATTTCTGGGTATATCAATTCTTCGCCGGTGGAGTTGTTTTTGGTGTCGCATTGCCGGCTGCATTGTTGTACGCACTGTACCGATGTTCAATCGCCTTTCGACGTTGGCGACGTGTATTTACCGACGCTAAATTCTCGCCAAGCATGGGGCGCTATCTGATGGTCGTTTGCGGCATGGTTGCGACGACGGTCGGCGGAAACCCATTGGGTCCGCGATTCTCCGGATTGATTTATGGTTTGGCATTGGGGCTGCTAGTCGCGGCGCATTCAAAAGGTCTTGAAATGTTTCGCGCCTCACGACTTCTCGACGCGCAGATGCTCCGCCCACGGTACGGTCATGAACATCCTGAACCGACGCAGCCGCGAGGCACTGGTTATGCGGACCCCGCATAGTCTCCGGACACCGTCATGCACAGGGTCAAAATTCGGCTGGTCAAGGGAAAAAACAATGCAGAGCGGAACTGAGACGAGCGATATCACGCGTTCCAAACAGACTGCGCTTTTCAATTTCTTGGGGGTCCTGATTCATGTGGTATAGACGCGGGCTTATGATTGCCGGGGCTATCCTTGTCGTCGTGGAGGTTGGTTTGCGCCTTGGTTGTGGATTGGGATCCCCTCTACTCTATGTGCAGGACCGTTACGCTGGATATACGGTTGCTCCGAGTCAGGACATTACGCGCTTCGGCGCGCATATTACGGTAAATCAATATGCAATGCGGTCTGACGCTTTCTCTGCCAAACGGCGTCCAGGTAGCTTTCGGATGATGTTTCTTGGTGATTCGGTGACGTTCGGTCCCAGTTGGGTTGCTCAGTCTTCAATCTTCCCTGCGCTGGTGCCGCAGTTGCTGAATGGTCGAGGAAGCGAACGTTGGGAAAGCCTCAACGCATCTGCCCCAGGCTGGGCGTCAGGTAACGAGTTCGGCTACCTCGCGTCACGTGGAATTTTCGACTCCAATGTGGTGATTTTGGTCTTGAATACCGGTGACCTCATTCAACCACTGGCCCGGATAGATGGGACAGGGAGCTATCCGACAAGACGTCCGTCTTCTGCGATTTTGGAAGCGCTCAACCGCTATGCGTTTCCGAGGCTAGGGATGCTTGCCCGTGCAGCTGACCCCGGCTCCACGGGCGACAACGCCGACAGGATTCCCGTTGAACAGGTTTTTGGAAACATTGCTGCGTCACGTGACCTTGCGATGCGTAGCGGCTCTCGATTTCTACTGGTCTTTGTGCCCGCAATGGGTGGGAAGTGGGAGGCGGATCACTGGCGCTCGGAAAAGCAATCGTTGGTAGAGTGGGTCGGGGCGCAGCAGGTCCCGTTTTTGGATATGACCGAGGCGCTAGCTAGCCACCCGAATTCGGAAATTTATTTCGACGGAATCCATCTTCGACCGTTCGCTCATCGGATTGTTGCTGAAGCCATCGCCAATCGTTTATCTGGTCTGATCTTGAGGTCAGCGTCCGTGTTTTGACTGTGGGTGGTAAAGCGTGACGGATTTACCTCATCTTGACGCTATCGAGGATCGTTGCTCGTTAATATTTCGGGGCGAGGAGCGCACCACTGGCCGCCTTCAAAAGAATTGCGGTGGCATCTGCTCGAACGACCCGGCGCTATCGGCGTGCGAGTCATCCCTAACGAATCCTGCTGCGAGCAACTACGGCGGCGGCTGAAAGCGAAAACCACAGACACCGTGAAAGCGTGCGGTTCGTCAACTGTCTAGACGGTATGGGAACGTAGGCTGCGTTACCAGGTGACTCGCTCGGATGGAGTGCGCCGGAAGCGCTACCATGGCGGCCGATAGAAGCTTGCGGTCGTATCTCCGCCGCCAGGTGAATCAGATCGCGTAACAAAAGACGACTCGGGCGCCGCCATCGAAGACCCGAACATATCGCTGTTGCCCGATTGACCGCTGCGTACGCCTCCAGCATTCCGTCGTGACGTCCCCCTCCCAGCCAAAGCTCGCCCGCCGCTGTCCGCTTCAGGCGACGACAAACCCTCGACCGCCGCGAGCCCGTAGCTCGTCAAATGACGCGCCCCATCCATTTTTCCAGTTTGGTTTCCAAAGTGAGCCGAGTAGCTATCCTCGTAGTCCTTGGGCGCGCCGTACAGGGAGCTAATGCGCGCGCTCTGCGACGGCTTTGTATTACGCGTTTGGCCATCCCGTGCGGAAGTTTGACTCCGGGTTGAACTCATGGCGTCATTACCTGAAAGATAGTCCGCCTCGTAGTCCGGAGGCGATCCAAGCAGGGGGCTCAAGGACGAACCTGAACCAGCCTGCCCACCACGCGGTGGCTTGGCGCTTGAATATTGGGCTCGCATCGAGTCCAGATTACTTTGCGCGTACGCCGATGAACACGTGATGGCAGCCACGGCGGCCGCTACCGCAGCGATCAGTTGAACTTTCATAAAGCAGATATTCATACGCGAGTCAAAATGCTGGCGCTGCTCAGCAGCGCCAGCGTCGCGCCAAAACAGATTGAATCGGCGCACGCGAACTTGCAGTCGGCTCGCACCTGTGTACGTACTGATCCGCGCGATGCCGTGGAGCAGCGCAAACGCGTTGAGCCCGATACGATTCTGATTCATGGCCACTGCGTTACCGGGAAGTAGAGTGGGCCGCATCGCGTCCGATCGTGTAGTACTTCCAGCCGCTATCCCTCATCACGCTTGGGTCATACAGGTTGCGTCCGTCGAATACGACCGTGTCGTTGAGCGCTTCTTTCATCTGCTCGAAATCCGGGCTGCGGAACTCCTTCCATTCGGTCAAGATCACCAGCGCGTCAGCATTTCGGAGCGCCACGTCGCGCTCTTTCGCAAAGGTCACACGCTCGTAGTCGTCGGGACCGAGGTCTTCCGCCAAGCGCCGCCGGGCTTCGTCAAGGGCAACGGGGTCGTACACGCTGACCGACGCGCCACTGCGAATCAATGCCGCAATCAGTTGCCGGCTGGTCGCCGCTCGCATATCGTCGGTATTCGGCTTGAAAGCGAGGCCCCAAATGGCAAAGTGCTTGCCATTAAGTGCGTTGTTGAAGTGCTGTTTGATCTTGTCGAACAGCACCGTCTTTTGCAGGGTGTTCACATACTCGACCGAAGCCAGGACGTTCAGCTCCATGCCGTGTTCGTTGGCGGTGTGCATTAGCGCCTGCACGTCCTTTGGAAAGCAGGAGCCACCGTAGCCGCAACCGGCGTACAGGAAGCTGTAACCGATGCGTGGATCAGAACCAATGCCGCGACGGACATGTTCGATATCCGCGCCAACGCGATCCGCCAGGTTCGCGAGTTCATTGATGAAGGATATCCGTGTGGCGAGCATTGCATTGGCCGCGTACTTGGTGAACTCGGCCGATCGCACGTCCATGCACAGGGTGCGTTGATGATTGCGGTTAAACGGTGCATAGAGCTGTTCCATCAGGCTCTTCGCGCGCAACCCCGGGACGTCGGAATCGTATCCCAATACGATACGATCAGGGCGCATGAAGTCCTCTACCGCAGCGCCTTCTTTGAGAAACTCAGGGTTCGAGACCACGGCGAACTGTGCGTCGTTGCCGCGTGCCGCCAATTCCTCCCTGATCGCATCGCGCACCTTGTCTGCAGTACCCACCGGTACGGTCGACTTATCTACAACGACCTTGAATGAGTCCATGTGCCGGCCGATGCTACGCGCGGCAGCAAGCACGTACTTCAAATCTGCGGAGCCGTCCTCATCGGGTGGGGTTCCGACCGCGATGAACTGGATATCGCCGTGTGCGACCCCTTTCGCGATATCGGTGGAAAACGTAAGACGACCGGCGTCGCGATTGCGTGCGATCACCTCCGACAGACCGGGTTCGTAGATGGGTACGCCACCGCTGTTTAGCTCTTCAATCTTCGCGGCATCGACATCGAGACACAGCACATCATTACCCAATTCCGCGAGGCATGCTCCGGTAACAAGACCGACATAACCTGTTCCGACGATAGTGACTTTCATGGATTCTGGTGCGCGTAGAAAGTGGAAATATTCTGCGAGTCGGCATGCAATTGCTCGCCTGATCGGCTTGTCCGAAGGCGTAACGGTCCGACGAGCTCGCATCTTTACTCAACGAAACCTGTTTCGGGAATATCTGGCGCAAGGCGACAAGATAATTTCTTTTTCCGTCAAGGTTTTATCGGCATGGCGAGCTTGGCGGATGCGCAGCGAGAGTGTTCGCTTCGCTAGTAGGGAGCGGACGGTTGGAAGATTCTGGTGAATGAAGGGTGTTTTGCAGCGGTGGTGCCTCTATACGGAGGCACCACTCTCTCTTTCACGGCGCTGTTGCATTGCTGGTCAGCAGTTCACATATCAACCATATCCGAGGTTCTTTCGCGCACTTCTATGAGACTGCGCGTGACATTCACCGCATAGCGCGGCGTCAAGTTTCATTACGTGAGTAACGTAGCGCTGCATTGACGAGATAAGCGACGAGAAGACGGCGGATAAGGTCCCAAGATTGTCGGACAGGGCCCAATCTTGCAACGTACACTTGGCTGGTTACGCACGTCTTCGGTGAGCGAAAGTATGCGTGCGATGTCTATCTCAAAGTCATATCGGCACAGGGCACGCGCGTTGATCGACGCTTTCGCACGCAATCTGTGATGCGTTCCTCACACATAACAACGTTCTTCTCGATCATTTTCTGCTGAATGACCATGCTTCCAACCCTTATGTTCTTGAATGTCGTCGATGCAACACCACTGGTGGCTATCGACCTTATCATTGAGAACGAGACGGGCGGTTATCTTCTCGGGCGCCGCGTCAACAAACCCGCTCAAGGCTTCTGGTTTGTCCCGGGCGGTCGCATTCGCAAGAACGAACGCCTTGACGACGCCTTTCACCGGATCGCAAGCGAGGAACTTGGTCGAGCCGACCTCAGACGGGCCGACGCTGACCTTCTTGGCGTGTACGAACATCTGTACGAAGACAATTTTAGTGGTCAATCCGGCATCTCGACTCATTACGTTGTACTCGGGTACAAGCTGCGGGGCACTATTGAACTTGCGAGCCTGCCCAACCTGCAACACACGACGTACCGGTGGGCCACGGAAGAAGAGATCACGACCGATGCGGAGGTTCATCTGAACACGCAAGCTTATTTCGGTGGTCCCGCGCTACGATGCTGAGGCCGCTTTTCAGTATGACATGGACGCCCTCCTCGAACCCGTGGCCGGCTGTTTCGCCAAGCGGGCGAATTCGTTGGTAGAAGAGTTAGCCGACGCATGCACACGGCGGCGGGTCCAAGATTTATCGTGTCCGTTAACGTCAAAGGCTGGTTGATATTTGCCAGCCTGTCTCCAGGCATGTCGGTGCTCGCTCATAATTCCATTCCTAATTGACCTCCGTGAGCGCTTCCGCGCCCTCGAAATCTCATCTTTCCCGTCAGCCCAATGCGTAAGCTCTTTTCTGATCCTTCGCCGACATGGCGGGCGGGGGCGGACAACGCACATCAGGAAATGCGCGTGTAGTCAGGTGTTGGAATCTGCGGACAACAAGACCGATTTGTGGTCTGAAAACCAAGAGCCACGCAAGTGCCAGTACACCGGCCGATAGTCGGTTGAGATGGAAGAAAAAAGAGAATAGGCCGAGAGATCAAGGCGACGTATTTAATCGGCGCGCACGGGAACACGCAAATAGCGTTAGTGACCGGTGAATTGGAGGCGAGGCCCACTTCAACGGAAGGGATGGCGACCCCCTGGCGCCGGTCGTCAAGGAATGACACGAACACCGCAAAGGGTTGAAGCGTACTGGTAGCGCACAGGACTCACAGGCGCGGGATTAATTGGAAACGGGGTTGGTAAGCGGGGGGATGATCGATGACGGAGAATGAACTCATTCAGGAGTCGGCCGCGTTGCGTGGTCAAGGCAAATATCGGGAAGCGATCGACCTCATCGAGGCGAACCTTCCGAACATTGAGGGGGATATCCGACTCAATGCCCAACTGGAGGCATTCCGGGCCGCAGTAGAAGCCGGGGATGCCGAAACGGCGCACGAGTATGCGACAACGATTGCGGCCGGAGAACCGGGTCGACCGAGCATCCTGACCGTTGCTCTGACTAACGACGTATTAATGTGGCCGATCAGGCCGGAAACGGTGGCGCGGGGCGGCCACGCTTAAGTGAACCGCAGCGCGGCGCGTCATGGCATCGGACGCTGGACGGTTGCGCGGCGTCTCACCGCGCAGTGCGCGAGATGAAAGGCGACGGCCTGCGCTGCATTCATTCCCGGCAGCGGGACGTCGTCGTCGCCGTCGGTATTCCTGTCCAACACCTACTTGCTTGCTTAGCCGCATGGCTTGGCCATCGACTGATTGTGGGAGGATCATCTGCCATGAGAGAGGGGGCAG
This sequence comes from Paraburkholderia sp. GW821-FHT02A12, assembly GCF_059422005.1. Classification (NCBI taxonomy): domain Bacteria; kingdom Pseudomonadati; phylum Pseudomonadota; class Betaproteobacteria; order Burkholderiales; family Burkholderiaceae; genus Paraburkholderia; species Paraburkholderia sp. GW821-FHT02A12. The sequence goes on from NZ_JBWKWA010000002.1 coordinate 585,583, forward strand.
GGGCAGCTTGAAGCGCTCGCAATCGCGTACGTGATTGCAAGGAAATAAAAAGAAGCCCGCCGGACGAGGTGTCGGCGGGCAAAAAAGAATCGAGGGGTGTCGTCGGACCGGGATGATCCCTCGAATCGGCCAGTCGCTAGTATCGAGCGGTAAGAATGGTGCGGCGCACAAATGGCGGTGATAGTTAAGACTTTGTCCGAATCGGGCATTCGCCGCAATTACGCAGGCTGAGTGCAAGCCGGCTGGTAGTCATGCACATCGATGATCAGCGAGTGGCTCGCCTGTGACAAACTGTGGCGGCACTATCCGCAGTGCGTGCCCGGCTCTGCACGCTGATCGGTCGGCGGTGGACGTTTTATGAGGGCAAAAATAGCCGGCTGACTGAGGCCGGCGGGCTGAAAAGGTCCCTTGAGGGGAGGGATTAGACTGAGATGGGCATAAACGGAAGAAATTTACGCGTACTTTGCAGAGTACAAGGCATGGATGCAATCTTGCCGACTCGCCTCCGATTCCACTGCATAGAGTTGAAAATGGAGTATTCCGCCAACATGTTAGCTTTTTCCGTCAGCGGCATTCTGCCATGCAGCAATCTGGATATGATGCACTGCAATCTAAATAGATTTTTCTCTGCGCTGTAACGAATCATGGAAGCCGCTGTGTCAGGCAGTTCAATATTCTTTGCTGCTCAACGTCAAATCGGCAATTTTGGTGCGTAGTAAATTGGCACATCGTATTGAAATAAATCAATAGGATCGTCGTAGATAATTCGGCATGCTTATTTATCGAATCGACAATTTCGCCCGATATGCGAGGGAGATTTTTCTAACCCGATCCAGCCATGGGGTTTTTGTGAAAGCGCGTGGCATGAAAAGAGAGGCATCGTCCAGAATTAGCGAAAGACAACACGAGACGGCTGAACTGGACGTGGGCGTGACATATCTGCGAGTGGGCTGGTGATGGATACGTCGAGTATTAAACATCAAGATAGGCTGATAATCGCCGCGATCGCGACGGGTTGGTCCACAGCAACGCGAACTGATATAAACAATTAAAAATATGACTCAAAATTTGCGCGGACAACAACTCCGATCGGCGCCGCGCGCGCTGGCGCTTGCTGCGGCTTTAGCGTTTTCCGCTTCGGCGCAGGCGACCGACCCTGCGCTTAATGCGCTCGGGCAGGTGGGTGGTTTGGTGATTCCCTATGCGTTTGCACTGCCGGAGGGGACGGTGGAGGCGCAGTACAACAACTACATCGATCCGCGCTACGGAAAGCAGGCGACGGGTTCACAGGTTTACTGGGGCGCTGTGGGTTTGCTGCCCTACGTGGAATTGTCTGCTGGGCTAGCAAACTATCCGGCTAACGTGCACGTTCCTTTTTCGAATGAGGATCGCACTGTTCTTCGTCATCTGATGGCGGACGTTAAAGTAGAAGTGCCGAAATTCTTCAAGTATCAGCCGAGCATTGCATTTGGTGTGACCGACATTGGCGGCCAGACGCATTTCTTCCGTTCGAAGTACGGCGTGGTGTCGCAAGCATTCGGCCCGGTGACGTTGACTGCCGGATACGGCCAGGGCGATCGCCTCGATGGTTTGTTCGGCGGCGTACAGGTTTCGCTGTGGAACACAGGGTTGTCGCTGCTCGCGGAAGACGATTCGAAAACGCCTTATGCCGGCGTGCGCTATCAGTCTCCGCGTATTAGCTGGCTAGCCGATGCGAACGTGATCGGCACGTTCATGCGTTCGATCCGTTCGACGAATGGAGTGTCGCCGCGCACGTCGTTCTCGGTGGGCATTCAGATTCCGTTGGGCAAGCGCTTTAGCAGTGCGCGTTGTGCAGACGGCTTGTGCGAGGGCCCGCAAGTGCCAGCCGCCCAGACCGCGGATGCCGGCGATGATGGCCCGATTCGCCTCGCCAGCCTGCAACCGGTGGACACGCGCACTGCCATTGGTAACAACAACGCGCTGGCCGCAGCGCCGATTACTTATGTACCGCCGCTGCAGTCGTACGCGTCTGTGATGCTGAGTGACGTGACGGCGGCTAAATCGTCGGATGGGCAGTCCCCCGCGATTCCGGAAGCGCTGGATACCTCCGCGCTCGACGAGATCGCCGCGCAACTGTTTGCCGCCGGCCTCGAGCGTGTGCGAGTCGGGATGAGTGGTCGCGATCTGGTAGTCGAGTACGAAAACCATCGCTACAACCAGAACGAAGCTGATGCGCTCGGCATTGTGCTCGGCGTGGCGAGCGTGAATGCGCCGCATGGTACCGACAAGATTCACGTGGTGATTAAGAAGGCCAATGAGCCGTTAGGCGAAGTCATTGTCGATCGTGATGCATTTGCGCAGTTCGTTGCTGGCGGCGCACCAACGGCCGCCAGCGCTTCACTGACGATGCGCACGCGTCCGACCTACGACGCGGATTCGATCGCATGGCATGGCAACGAGCACACGCATGGGCTGACGCGTATTCAGATCGAACCGATCGTCCGTTACCTGTACGGCACCGAGTACGGCAACTTCGACATTTCGCTCGGCGCCAACATTGAAGGGTTTGTGCCGCTGTGGCGTGGTGCGGAGTTGTACGCGAGTTACATCGCACCGATCTACAACACCAGGAACATGGACGAAGGCCGCGTGTTCAGCAATTACCGCCTGCGTGGCGGTCTGAATGCGGTCGCATTGGCACAAAGCTTCTGGATCATGCCGCAAGTTTTCAACGTGGCGTCGGTTGGCAAGTTCGATTACTCGTATGTCGGCGTGCAAAACGAAACAACGGTGTTCGTGCCGGGCCGCCCCGATCTGATTCGCTTGCGGCTTGCCTATTTGCACCATGAGCCGGGTCATGACGCATTGCCGAGTGAGAAGAATGCCGAGCTGACCTACCGCTGGGTACAGCCGTCCTGGAAGCTGTGGATCGAAGCGGGCGTGGCACGCTTTGTCGGCGGAGATAAGGGGCCGGTCGCGACGCTGACGCGCTGGTTCGACGACGTATCGGTGAGTGTGCATGGCGAGCATAGCGGGCGGGGCACGTTTGTGGGCGCCGCAATCAGCTTACCGCTGACGTTGCGTCAAGGCATGAAGCCCGGGATCAGTCAGGTGTACGGCTCTGAACAGTTCAGTCTCGACTTCCGCACGCGGGTTGGTTCGACGAACTATCTGAGGACCAACGCGGCGGAGAACATTAGCTTCCCGTATAGCACGCAGCAGTTCTTGCTGAATCAGGGCCGCTTTAGCGGCGAGTACTTCTCGACCCAGCTTTACCGGATGCGTGATGCGTACTTGCGTTACGGACGGCCCGGTAGTGGGGAAACGAAGCCGAAGCCGCAAGCGAGTGTGCCTGCAGTATCGACGCGCGTCACGCCTTCACATGGCGTCTGCGGAAACAGTTTGCAGGGTGTAAGCGACGGACCGGCGTTGGTGCCGGTCAATTGTGAATGACTTTCTTTGGAGGTAGGCGATGAAGCTTCTAAACGGCGCCACGCTGCGCACGCTGCAGTTCGGATCGATAGTGCTTGCGACCAGTGCGCTGGTCGCATGCGGTGGCGGCAGCGGTGACTCGCCGGGCGCGACGGTGAGCGGCACGGCCGCGGTGGGCGCAGCAATGGCAAACGCAAGTATTGTCCTGACTTGCAAGAACGGTACGGGCAGTGCGACGGCTAACGCAAGCGGCGCGTATTCCGCGACCTTTAAGTTTGACGGACCGTGTGCGATCACTGCGTCGAGCGGCACCACCGCGCTCCATTCGTTTGCGGCCGGCGCGGGCACCTACAACGTGACTCCCTTGACCGAATTGCTCTTGAGCTATCTGGCCGGGCAGCTTGGAACCACGGTTAGTGGACTGCTGTCGGGAATCTCGAGCAACGCAACATTTCAGAGCGCGCTGTCCAACAGCACGGTGATCGCGAATGCACAGGCGACCGTCGCCCAGTTGATGAAGACCCGGTATGGGATAACGCTTTCGTCATCTTCGTTCTTGACGGTTTCGTTCACGCCAGGGCAGCCCGGCGCGGATGCGGATCTGGACACTTTGCTGACTGCTGGCGCGATCACCGCGAATGGTCAGCCGGCGGCGTCGTTGACAGCCGCTGCGACAGCGGCGGGGGCGGCAGCGCCGATCTCCGGCGGGGGCAACGGCGGTGGAGCAACCGGTGGCACCGGCGGCACGGGAACCACAACGCAATAGCTTTCACGTGGGGAAGCAGAAAATTAGGCTACCGGACCGGTTCAGGTTCCCAACGGAGCTGGGCCGGCCGCTCGCTAAAGAACCTTTGTCCAACACGAAATCGATCTAATAAGCCTGAAGAGTATTTGAGGCTTCGTGTCGCGATGGTCTGGATTGGATGAAGATGGTCTTTGCGATTCTGCCGCGAAGACCCATGAACGGAACAACAAGGGCTCGAGACGTGAAGGGCAACTATTCGTAGCCGAGCCTGTGACTCAGAATGGGCGCGAAAAAGAGTGCGATCGCAGCGCCCGCTGCCTTACCCTCGAACTCCGCGGCCACAGCAGCGGCCTGCATTCCGTACAGGTGTGTGGACAGATCGAATAGCTGAGGTAGGCAGTAGAACACCGCGATCACAATGCAATAAGCTTGCATGACCGACATGCGCCAGCCTTTCTCGAAAGCGACAGCAGCGGCGACAATGCGCAGAACGCCGAATATTACAAGCGCACCTACAACCGCCTGTTCGCGGAGCAGATACTCTGGAATAAACTCGCCCATAACTTCCCATTTACCTGGTACGTTAATCCACCTGAACCATCTGAAATTGAAAGCCGCCCATTCGAACGTTGCCATCGGATGCCGGCCGCTTCGGGACAATCGGTCTTCGGAATTGAGGAACGAGTTGACCGGTTTTGATATTACCGAGGCCGTACCCGGGCAATGAAAGTACGGCTGAATGAACCACAATGTTGGCCGATATAGTCAAGCGCTGTGCTCCGTAAAACGGGCGGGCGCTATCCATGCGCGGCCCTTCTTTTCGAGATTCGCGGTCGTGTTGGCCGTGTCTGCTTTGGCTGGCAACGCGACTGCGAAGGGACTCATTCGTCTCGGCAGACTGTCAGGGCAATCTGTGGCGCCCGCTTGGAGTAGGGGCACTCATGCCGTTGATCCGGCACCTGTGCTTGAGGCCTTTTACAGTGCCACTTCGTTGCGCATCCGATAGTCCGTCGGTGTCGTCGCCAGATATTTCCTGAAGAGCTTCGACAACTGCCCGCCGCTGCTGATACCACAGCGGCGCGCGATTTTGTCGACTGGCAAACGCGATTCAATGAGCATCCGACAACTCATGTTCAATCGTGCGCGAAGTAGATAGTCGGAAGGCGTCATGCCGATCTCGCTCTTGAAGCGGCGCAGGAAGTTGCGCTCGCTCATCGCCGCGATCTGCGCAGCATCGTCGATTGAGATGGGACGATCGACGTTCGCCTCCAGCCAGCGTGCCGACGCCAGGATCTTCTCGCTGATCTGCGGCGCCGCGTTAAGCGTGACCGACGAGGTGAAAGGTGTATTGGATTGCGGCGCGATCGACTCTGCAACCTGCTGCGCCAAATCGGCCCCGAGATCCTCTTCGACGATGCGTAACGCCGTGGATACGGCGCCCGGCGCTTCCGTCAGCGACCGCGCTGGATGCAGACCGTGTGCTTCGTTACCGCCATAAGGAAGCGTGCAGTAGCGACTGGGCAGCCCGGCTGCTTGCAGCAGCAACTGGCCTTCCGCGATCGGATGCACGATCTCGCTGAGCGGATGCCTGCGGCGCAGCCAGTTGCTCAGCCGCTCGTCGCGGCATGCCTGCTGTACGCCCGCACCGCCGGCAATGAACAACAGATGTGTCTCATTCGTGTCTCGGTGCGACTGGACGTCGTCCGGTCCAGACAAATACCGATGACGAACTGGCGATGCGCCCGCCCGCGGCGGAAAGCAGCGAGACGTCGTAGCGTGCACAGCCCGATCGCTGTGCGGCGACGAGCGCGTTTGCCTTCTGGAAGATCTCGATGATTGCTGCGACCGTAGGCAGTGCAAACCCATTGAACAGCGCGATGTCGATACGAGTCAGCGCGTTCGTTTGCATCGGCACGGCACTTTGCCGGGCGCTGCATGGCAGAGTATGTACCAAATCCATTTAGTTTTCCCCGGAAATGTGTGGTCTGCAAAGTCTTCTCCCCAAGACTCTGTCTTTTTCTTATATGAGCATGCTATACATATGATTCTCTTGTCGGTATTTAATGGCCGAATTAGCCAACACATTGGCTGTTGAGGACACTGAGCAGCGAGATAGCGGGCAGCCTTGCTGTATTTATGATTCTACCCCGCGAATTGGCAAGATTTCGAATGCCCAGCGCATATCTCGACAAATTGAGACGGAGTGTATAGAGAATCTTTTTATAAATTTATGCGCGATGATGAATATTTGTTTGTCAATATCGGTGAATTGACCATTACAAGCGAAATATCTCGTAAGTGATGCAATTTGGGTCTATGTTGACCCAAATTGGTGCATTCGCTGCACCGCGTCGCACGCTGTCACAAAGCGCCACTGCCGACGCCGGGAAAGTAGGTGCCTCAGGCCATTCGTGGGGCGACGTCCAACGGCTTGGTCTTCTCGGACAGAAGTTTTCCGATAAACGCCTCAAAACGGTGCGACACACCGGAAGAGGTAAAATTTCGCTCAGCCCCTCAGGATATGCGCTTGCAAAGGCGTGCCACGCGTATCGTTGACCATCTACGCCATAGGGCAGCTGCCTTGTGCCGGTTCGAAGACACTGCATCACAATACGTCCTGGGATCGTGGGACTCGGCGTCGTTCGGGCCGCAGGCTTTGAACGTGCCGATCGCCTTGCGGATTGTTCAATACTCTAGAGCCACGCCAGCCGCCGAATGGTGGCTTTTTTGCGTATGTGGTCTGCAGCCGTTCGGCAGGCGTTCGTTTGCGATTCGCCTGGTTTTTCACGGAAGGCGTTTCCCGGCCCCTTGCGCACAGGGAATGCTTGTATTATGTGACGCGCGATGTTCAGCTCGTTCACTGCACTGGCATCGTTGCAGGCAGGGTTGTGTGGGATAAAAAAATTTTAGCAAACGATTGCGCGTGAACCTAAATAAGCTCTGCGCGCGACCGTTAACGGGTTCATGCACAAACAAGACATTCAGACAATTGTTTCCGCGGCTCGCGAAACGGCCGATTCTATCGTCGGTGCGCGCGAGTGGAAGACGGCCGAAGATGCCAGCGCGATACGCGATGTGATCTTCTGGGACATGCTTGCCAAGCGATTGCCTAACACGAACATCGTCGATCTGCTGTCAATTTTCGATTAGACGGCGTCGTCGACACGGCTCAGGCGAGGCATCTCCACAGCTCGCGGCACAATCGGCCGCGTGGCGCGCGATTTGCGGACGTACCCGACGTCCGTCGATTGGCGTCCGAAGCGTCACGACGACTACTGGTCACCAAGACCAACCAGGGAAAAGATCTTGACGACTGTTCCTGGTTTCGGTTGACGCTCACCCTGTTGCTGAATGAAGACTTGCATTGCGCGCGTCATCTCTTGACGTGAAAGTTTGCGATAGGCGCAAATGTTGTACGTGACGCCGTGCTTCCGGTCTTTGATGAAATTGTCTACGTTCGGTAGCTGCATGCTTTCCTCGAAAGCGTCGTGCGATTCTCCCGCCGAAACTGATCGTCCATCGCCGTGGACGGCAGTCACAATCGTTGACACCCATTAGCGGGCCCGGTGTCAAGTGAGCAAACAATACCCTCGACTGCCTGAGCAGCCGATTTCGATTGCACTGACCGAATGCAGTAGCCGAGCGCACCCGTTTCTTCGATTCATGGCTGCGACGGATCGCGCCAGACACCCATCAGGCTCAAGCGATCGGCGTACATCGGTTGCCTGTCGCCCTGGTGGCTCTGCCACCCCAGAAGAACTTTGGTGCCGCAACGCGTCCATTGGGTTCGCACAATAGTCGTGGTTGCCAAACGTCCGGCACCAATCCAGGGCTGGCTCGCGTTGCCGGCGATCCGCTTTGCTGCACTTCGGGGGGACGGCGGCACGGCATCCCATTCAATTGCGTGGCTTTTCGCCAGTCAACGATCAGGGGCTTGCCGGTCGCCGTCGCAACTTTTACGCGAAGCAGCGGGTCACATCAAATGGCTTTCGCTCCTTCAGCATGTGGAAGCACGCACGCGCCAGCTTGTGTGCCAGTGCCTTGCGCGCGATTACCGGATTGGTCCTGGCTTTCTTGCGCTCGTAGAACCGCCTGGCTTCGGCGCTAAAGCGCAGCGCAAAGTTGGCCGCCTCGATGAACGCCCAGCACAGGTATGGATTTCCGTTCCTGGTATTACCTTCACCCTTTTTCTTGCCGTTGCTTATGCGCTGGCTGTTCACGCACCGCGCATAGGAAGCGAAGTTACCGGCGCAGGCGAAACGGTCGATGGTCCCGGTTTCCAGCACGATGACGGTGGCAAGCGTTCGGCCAATGCCGGGCACCGTGGTCAGCAGGGCGTAGTCGGGATGTGGCGCGACTTCTTCCTGAAGATGCCTTTCCACGATAGCGATCTGTTCGCAGAGCGTCGTGATGACCGCGACGTTCGCCCGAATCGCGAGCGCTACGTCGTTTGGCAGGTGCAGCTGGTCGACAGCCGCCGGGTCCAGTTGCTTGACCTGATCGCTCGTAATTCGCGTGCCACACTGACGCGCTGTAGTGTTCTCGACGGCGAGGATGTGGCTGGTGCGGCTGCGTACCAGTTGCATGCGTTTGCGAGTGAGGTCCCGTACCTCACGGTGCTTCGCCGGCAGGATGGTGCCAGTGGGAAGGATTCCCAGGCGCAGCAGGTGGGCCAGGTAGCGCGCGTCGGTCTCATCGCCACTGTGTTTGAGCCCGTCGTACTTCTTGATCGCCGTGGTGTTGGCCAGATGGACCACGAAGCCGGCCGTCTGCAGGCCGTCGACAAGCCAGTACCAGTTGTACGTCGATTCGACCACGACGCCGGCCAGCTCGGCTTGCAACGGGGCAAGGTACGCCAGAATCTTTGCCAGGTCGTTCGGCAGCCGCTTTTCAGCGACCACGCGGTCCGTTTCGTCGATCACGCTCACCACGCTGTTGTTTGAATGCAGGTCAATGCCGCTATAGTTCATCATGACCTCCTTCCGGTTAAAGCGGTTTTGGCAAACTCACTTTAACCCCGTCGCCCGTCAGGGCGGCGGTGGGGAGGCCCGCTAGATGATTTTCAAACCAGAGCGTGCGTCGATCTGACCATCCCGCTTCCTGAGCGACAGTAACTCTGGTGTTTCGCGAACCTCCACACGAGTAGTTCCCGACGTCATCCATACCGCCTGGTACAGAAGAGGTCCACGAAAAAGAACCTGCCGTCCAAGGGAGCGGCAGGCTAAAAGATCGAGGGGTGGGGTTGCCTCAGAGAAGCCCCCCTCGAAAGACCGAAGCGGAGCTTATTCGATCGGAACATGTGGCGGACGCAAGCGGCGGATTTGGTCAACATGTTGACTGAACAGCACATGAAAGCAGGCTCGTCCTGACGAGGGGGAGCCAAATGCTCCCTCCTCAGAGGTAAACGTCTGGGTTCTGTCGCAGTAAGGCGGTCCGCGATGATGTGCGGAACAAGATGAACGACTGAAAGCTCGATGAGGGCGTTGAATCCGGCAGCGGCCCGAGTGCTCAAACGCCTGCATTATCCGTTCGACGTGCTCCTGACTTATTTGGCCTATCCGCTGAGCCTGCGGGACCTCGAAGACATGATGGCTGAGCGCGGCGTTTCGGTTGATCACGCCCCGAAGGAAGTCCTCTTGGGGGATTCGACGGCGCACCGCTGGGCCATCAAGCTGTTGCCGGTGCTGGAGAATGCGTTTCGCTGCCGCCAACGGTCGGTTGGCAAGAGCTGGCGGATGGACGAGATGTACACCCGCGTCAAGGGGGAATGGCGACATTTTTACTGGCCGTCGGCAAGGACTGCAACACCATTGACTTTCTGCTACGCACCCATCGGGACCAGACTGCAGCCCGGCGTTACTCCTTACCGCGACAAAGCCCAAGCGGCCACGGACGGAGATCTACAGCCGTTCGTCGTACTGCGCGGGATGAATTGAGAGCGAGCTTACCAGCGCAGCGCGTGGCTGATAACCTCGCCCGCGAATTGTCGACATGATCGCGTGCCGGGGATTTCCGTATCACGCGATCTTACTCACCAGCTTCAGCAATAAGACGGTGACGGCCTGAGTGATGGCAGGTGAACGCGGCGTATCTCAGTACGCGATATATGGGCCCGTTCCTCCGGGCGTCGATTGCTGCTCGACAGCAGCATAGACGTTACGTCCGAAGAAGAACGGCAGGCCCCACACGAAGATCGTCGGAGTGACGAATGCCGGACCGGCAAGCAGCGGCATCACTGCATCGCCGCCATGCATCAGCTTGAGCTCCGTGGCATTGCCGACGGCATACGAGACAACACTGGTCACACCATTCACACCTTCAATCATGGCGCTGAACTGCTGGGTCGATGCTGGACAGTAGTACCCGTTGTTCGGGCTTGCGCAGATCGGCAGCTCGCTGGTTTGAAAGAAGAGCCCGGTCGAACCGCTGTCCATGATGCTTCTCGAATAGATCGTGCCGTTTTGCACCGTCCTGAACGTGCCGTTGGACGGACTGACCCCGATCACCTGTGCACTGCCCAAGCCGTTATTACTCTGCGTGCCGATACCGAACACCAGTTGCCCGCTGAGCGAGGCCTCGCCGTTTGGCGGCGCGGCCGGCAACACCAAAATCGAACCGTTGTTATTGGTCGCGAAGTAGGGAATCGGATTGGCAACCTGCAGCTTTTCGGCGACGGCGATCGACGTGCATGTGGTCCCGACGCAACCGTAGTAAGTAGCAGGCACTGCATTGTGCACACAGTTCGGACCACAATCGTGCTTGAACACGCCAATGCCGAGCACACCGTTAGCCGCCAGAGTTGTAGGGGTGTTGCGCGACGCACCAAGACTGCTACAGTCCGACGGCGTCGTGCTATAGCCCGGATCGATCACCTGAATCGGCAGCGCTGCCGCTGTTTCACCGCCGATCTGTACATCGGCAAGCCGCACCGAACCCCACATATAACCATCGAAGAACTGCATGCATTCGGCAAGCAGACCGCCCGCGCCATCCTTCTGCTGCGGCAGCGCCAAAGACGCCGGCAGTTGCGCGGCGAATACGCGCAGCCCTGCCGAGCCGGTGTCGACCTGTACGTGATCAATGGTTTGACACTGCGTCGTACCCGGCACACACACAGTGACGCTGACGAAGGGTACATTCTGCACACCGATTACGCCGAAATCGACCGTCACCGCTGCTGCATTAGAGGCTAGCACTTGGGGCGCGGGAGGCATATTCGTGAGCGACTGCGCTGGTGTCGACGTGCTGGACGAACTGCTGCTCCCACCACCGCCTCCGCATCCGGCAATCAACACGGCAAGCAATGTAACGACGAGTAGCTTAAGAGGCGAATCTGAATTCACGAGCGAACCTGGATTGCGCATGATCGTCTCGCTATTGAACGACGCTGGCGTCGATGCCAGCGGGGACCGCTTGCGGCAGATATGCAAAGCCCGCGAACGCCCGTAAATGGCCGCCCGAGATCACCACCAGCGCATCGCTCGAGACGGCAAGCGGGGTTGCCCGGCGCGTCGCGGTGGCCGCGACGTATTGATCGAAAGCCACGCCCAGCGTAGCCTTCAGGTTCGGCAGGGTCGGCCCATCCCACGCGACGCCGAACACGATTCCGTTCTCTGCGACATACTCACGCACCACCGTGCCCGACGGCAACGTGATTAGATGCACCGTGTATGCGGGTTGCGAAGTGGCGCTGTGTGCGGTGGCATGCATGCGAACCTGGTCGCTGCCTACACTGCTGACACTTCCGCCAAGGGTGGCCTGCGCGGGTAAGGACCGGGCGCAAGTTGCCACGAGCATCGCGCAAGCAATGCTTGAATGATGTATAGCTTTCAAGAGCGTTCCCCCAGTGTGCGAGTTCTGATATCGCCGCCCTGGATTGTTTTGGGCTTCATAGCGCAAGCAACAGACTCGCTTTTGACGCTCATATCGCAACGGCTGTGCCATGAGGGTGCAAACGCTTGCTACGTGGGAAGCAGCGTTGTCCCAATGCGGTCGGTGAGTGCCGAACAGGCGCCTAATGTTTCGCAAACGTTACACGTCAGAGGAGCGATTTAAGTGGAAAGGCCCGTTTCGCAAATGTGTGCGCGAGCCCATGCCACACCACACGTCCAGCGCGCGTAAGGCTGGCGCTGAGGCTCCTGTAAATGTGAAGTGCCGCCGGACGGCACCGAGCGAGAAGTGAAGTGCCGCAAAACCTGTCTCAACACTGAGACGGGTTTTGGGTCGCGGCTGTCGTCAACATGTCTGGAGTGAAACGGAAGGCAGGCGTGACATTCGTTCGGAAGAGGAAATCGGGTTGTGGCGCGATCCGGATGCATCGGTTGGCTAAGCTCGACTGAGGGTCACGCTCCCGGAAGCTGGGGCGCGCCGTCAGCATCTATTCGCTCGGCTCCTTTATTGGCGGCGGGATCGGTGACCAGCTGCTCCAGCAAGTGTCGGAGCAACTGGGCCAGTGTATCCGGGCAACCGACACGCTGGCCCGGCTAGGAGGCGACGAGTTTGGTGTCATCCTGGAGCGGTGCGACACGGAGCGGGCCCGTCGGATTGCCTCCCAGATCTGTGAGCACCTCGACGAATTTCGATTTGCTTATAACGAGCGGCGCTTCCATATTGGTGCAAGCATCGGTCTGGTGCCAATTGACGATCGCTGGCCGACGACTGCGGCTGTGCTCCCGGCGGCCGATAGTGCATGCTACGCCGCCAAGGACGCCGGACGTAATCAGGTGCACGCCTGGTTTGACGCGGACCAGGTTGTACTTGCACGACACGGCGAGATGCCGTGGATCACACGTCTGGAGCAAGCCCTTGACGAAGACCGTTTCGAGCTATATGCCCAGCGCATACGGGCACTTGGTCGCGAGGAGAAGAGCCGCGTTCGGTGCGAACTCCTGTTGCGTCTGCGCGAGCCGGATGGGAATCTGATACTGCCCGATGTCTTTTTATCAGCGGCTGAACGTTTCCACATGGCCTCGCGCATTGATCGCTGGGTGGTCGAATGCGTATTCGCGTGGATGACACACCATCGCGACCGGTTGGCCCACGTTGATAGCATCGCGGTGAACCTCTCCGGCCAGTCCATTGGCGACCGCGCCTTCCATCGATACGTAAGGGATCTGGCTGACGCTTTGCAATTTGACACGCATAAGCTCTGCTTTGAAGTCACAGAGACGGCGGCGATCACGAATCTGTCGGTTGCAACTGAATTCATCCAGTCGCTGCGATTGCGGGGCATACACTTTGCCCTTGACGATTTTGGAAGTGGCGCGTCATCGTTCGGTTACCTTAAGGCGCTACCTGTGGACTATCTGAAGATCGACGGACAGTTCATTACCAATCTGGAACATGACCCCATTGATCAGGCAATGGTCCGGTGTATCTGCGATGTGGCAAAAGCCGTCGGCAAGCGAACGATTGCGGAATTCGTCGAAACATCAGCCGTCGCGGCATTGCTGCAAGATATGGGAGTTGACTATATCCAGGGGTACTTCGTCCATGTGCCTGCCCCAATGGAGGAAATTCTTGTCGGCGAAATCGATGCACGTAGCTGACAAACGATACGATGACCGGCGAGTCGACCTATGCGACCAGCGAGCGGGGCGCTGCGGGAGTCTTCATCGGAGCACGAGCGGCGTGCTAACAAGCGCTGTCCGGCAAGACGTATCAGATCGAAAGATCGCGCACGTCATCACCGGAGGCCTTGGACGTTCGCTCGGATAACCGGAATGGCGGCATAGGTCTCCTTTAGACCGAATGCATCGGCAATAATCGTATAGCCGCTAGCTCATTTCATTGCCGCTGGCAGCCAATTCCGTGGCCTTGTCCGCCACTATAACCGCCATAAATTTCTGTCGGCCTATGATCGTGACCGGTCATCTCAGGGAATTCGTTCGTAGCGCTCTCGGAGATTTAGCTTGCCGCCTCCCGAGGGCGAGCAGGCCTTTTTCAATTATTCAGTTGAGTTCGTGCATGGGCGCGATCTGCCTAGTGGTATATGAACGGTTCTGACGTGGTATGCCTCGCAATTGCAGCGATTCTGATGGTGACATGGATTTGTCACTAGGGATGGCTGGCGTGGCAATCCTGCTGCGGCGGAGCGCGGCGAATGCCACGAACGTAGAAAATCATGAACGAAATCGTTGACCTCGTGAATGAGTACATGGCGATCCCTGATAAGGAGTCGCTATACGCACGTGTGCTGATGTCCTTCATTGCCGAGCGCGAACTGTGCGTGCGGCATGACCTGGAGAGACAAATCGAAGCGACCACGAGAGATCGAGGACACCTCGCGCGGCTGCGACATTTCACGCTAACTGCTCCGCTTGAACGCCTCGCCGAGCTATATGAAGAGAGTTGTCCCGGGCGTAATGAAACAAGGTGATGCTTGTAGGGGAAACCGTCCTACGCTACTCATAACCCTCAGACGGCGTGTGTTTGACCGGCACGCCGACCGTCCAGACCTCAGCGACTAGTGAGAGTTACAAATGACCAAGATCGATTCTGTCGAAATTGCATCCGGAGTACTGGCAGCGAAGAGACTCATACAGAAGATTGAGTGCATTGTGAAATCCAGTCGAGACAACGAGGGCGGCGACTTCGACATAACCGCCATAGCGAATTTACTTGAAAGCGATGAGTTCACGTCGGACCTTCGACATCGTCGTGGCTTTGCTTTGGCTATGGCAGACGCTCTCGGCTCCGCTGTCGAAGTGGGCAATATCGATTCCACGATGTTGAATCCGCTGGACCGGTTAGAAGCCTTCGACCCCGCCTCAGAGTTAGGGGGGCCGAGCTCGCCGACCTCCGCAACCCGCACGTAGTCATGTAAGCGTGTCGCCGTATTTACGAGCCGCTCGCTTTTCGCCTTCAACGCTTGCGCAGTTGGCGCCGATGTCCGGGGCGCCCCTCACCCTGGGCTTCAACTGACGCGTTACCAGCCGCCACTGACCGGTTCGACTTCTTCCACGCCAGATTGATACTTGCTCACGGTCAATTGCGAACTGACGCGCCGTGCGGCGTCGGCGAGTTCGGGGCCGAGCAGTTCGAGCCTTGCGAGACTCAGTCGATAGGCAGGGCCCGCGACACTCGGTGCGCCGCGCACCTGTCCTGCGGCATCGACGATCGGCGCGGCCACGCAGCGCACGCCCAGTACGATTTCCTCGTCGTCGATTGCATAGGCTCGCGAGCGTGTAATGCCGAGTTCGATCTGCAGACGCCGGCGATCTGCGTAAGCAAGCCGCGTTACCTGACCCTCTCGGATGAAACGGGCACAAGGGCATTAACCTCGAACTTGGCTCGATGCGTGGAGAAAAATGTCCGGACGTTGCGAATGTTCGAAGCGCTCGTGAACAGGCGGCGAGCGAGTTCGTCGTAAGCAGCCATGTCCCTCACGTCGGCGACCACGATGAAATCCGGTCCGGGCGACACCCGATAGCACTGCGTGACCGTCGGCTCCGCGCAGATGTAAATCTCGAAGGCCTCGTGATCTTCTGCCGTCTGCCGGTCGAGACTCACCTCGATGATCGCGGTCAGCGTCGCGCCGACTTTCGATTGATCGATGATCGCGATTTCACGCTGGATCACGCCGGTTTCCCGAAGCCTGTTCACCCTGCGCAAACACGTTGGCGGCGACGTATGCGCGCGTTCGGCGAGCTCGATGTTCGACAGCGAGCAATCGGTTTGCAAAATGCGGAGGATACGTAGGTCAAGCTCGTCACGGCGACCTCTTCGACGCCGTCCGGGAGGCGGTCGCGCGATTGCGCGGAAGCTACGCGATCGCGGTCATCTGCCGTGATGAACCCCATCGGCTTGTCGGCGCGCGCGACGGCATGCCGCTCGTGATTGGTCTCGGCGACGGAGAGAACTTCCTCGCATCGGATGCGATCGCGCTGTCGAGCGTGACGGACCGGATTGCATACCTGGAAAACGGCGATGTGGTCGACCTCCAGCTCCACCGCCACTGGATCGTCGATGCCGACGGACGACGCGTCGAACGTCCCGTACACGCGGTCGCCGCACACAGTGGTGCGGCCGATCTCGGCCTTTATCGCTACTACATGCAAAAGGAGATCTTCGAGCAGCCGCGCGCCGTCGCCGACACTTTGCAGGACGTGTCGTCGATCATGCCGGAGCTGTTTGGTGACAACGCATGGCGCGTGCTGAATTCCGTGGACTCAGTCGTGCTCCTCGCGTGCGGCGGCAGTTTTCATGCTGCGCTGACGGCCAAATACTGGATCGAGAGCCTGGCGCACTTACCCGTAAGCGTCGAGATTGCGAGCGAATACCGATATCGCGAAAGCGTGGCGAACCCGAACACCCTCGTGATCGCGGTCTCGCAAAGCGGTGAGACTGCCGATGTTCTCGGAGCAATCCATGTCGCGAAACATCTGGGCATGGTGAAGACCTTGGCGATCTGCAATGTACCGACCAGCGCGCTCGTCCGTGAATGCGCATTGAATTTCATCACGCGCGCCGGTATCGAAATCGGCGTCGCGTCGACCAAGGCGTTCACGACTCAACTCGTCGCACTCTTCATGCTTGCGCTGACGTTGGCGCAAGTCCGCGGTCGTCTGTCCGACGACGACGAGCGAATGCATCTGCGTGCGCTGCGTCATCTCCCGGACGCGATGAGCAAGGTGCTCGCGCTCGAGCCGCACATCATCGCGTGGTCGGAAGTCCTCACCCGAAAGGAAAACATCCTGTTCCTGGGGCGAGGCATGCATTATCCGGTCGCACTGGAAGGCGCGTTGAAGATGAAAGAAATCTCATACATCCACGCCGAAGGGTATGCCGCCGGAGAGCTGAAACATGGTCCTCTGGCGTTGATCTGCGACCAGATGCCGGTGGTCGCCGTTGCACCGAACGACCGACTGCTCGAAAAGCTCAAGTCGAACATGCATGAAGTCAGCGCGCGTAGTGGAAAGCTTTTTGTGTTCGCGGATAGCGACTGTGGAATTTCGCCGAGTCCCGATGTCGAAGTCATCCGGCTGACCGAATACTACGGTTTGCTGTCGCCAATCCTGCACACCATCCCGATGCAATTGCTCGCGTTTCATGCAGCGCTCGCACGCGGCACCGATATCGACAAGCCCCGGAATCTTGCGAAATCGGTAACGGTTGAATAATGGGCTATGGCGAGAATCGGGTGATCGCCTGGATTCGCGTGCCGCCGCACAACGTCAGGCGCAGTTCGGCCAGTAACAGTCCTCCATGACGACGTTGTGGGCGCCTGCTTCTCACCGTCTAGCAGACATTCGTGGATGTCCGATCACTGATCTACGATCAAATCGAACCGCGCCAAATTCAGTGCGACGAGACATAAGCCGTATCAGCGAATACTGCCGGGATCGCGAAGCTCTCGCGCATACGCTTAGCCTCTGCGGCCGGCGTCAAGCCAAACAGACGCCTGAATTCCCTGCTGAACTGGGACGGGCTCGCGTAACCCACAGCGTGTCCCGCCGCCTCCGCGGTCAGCTCCTTGCGCACCATTAACAGGCGAGCCTGATGAAGGCGCGTCGACTTCACGTATTGCATCGGCGACACCTGCGTAATTGCCTTGAAGTGGCTGTGGAAACTCGGAATGCTCATACCCGCTTCGTCGGCCAGTTGCCTTACGTCGAGGGGCTGCGCATAGCTTGCATGAATCAGGCGGAGTGAGCGGCCTATCTGGCCGAACTGTCCTCGCATCGCCAAAGCCTCGCGCAACGAGCTTCCCTGAGCTCCGGTGAGCACCCGGAAATACAGTTCACGCAGCAGCCCGGCGCCCAACACAGCAGCTTCGAGTGGCCGATGCATCGCCTCGAGGAAGCGCAGCACGGACGCTTGCATCGCGTCATCCATCGGCGTCGACATCATGCTCTGAGGTGCTGGTGTGCGCTCCGCCACGCCTTCGCGGTCGATCCGCTCCGCAAGTTCGGCGGCCAATGCGAAATCGAGGTGCAGATACAGCGCGAGCAGTGGGCGCTCCTCGGTTGCGTCGGTCTCCATGCTGAACGGCACCGGCACGGACACGGCCAGGTAGTGACGCTCGTCGTACAGGTAGAGCTGGTCGCCGAAATAACCTCGCTTGCGGCCCTGGCAGACGATCACGATACCGGGGTCGTACAGAACGGGCGTGCGCGATAGCGCCCGGTTCGACCGCAAGATGCGGACGCTCGGCAGTGCCGTCAGGTTGTAGCCCTCGTCGGGCGCCAACGCGCGTAGCAGGGCAACCATGCGTTTCTGGCTTCCAGAGGATAGAGCTGGATGCTGGGTCGAAGCGCGTATCGTGTTCATAGTTTTATGCAAGAGAATCAGCGAAACTCGGCTTAATTTACCTCGCTCGTCAGATTAGCATGCACTTTCCAATCGACATTCGGGAGAAGCTTTAATGGCATTCAGCAAAACTCTGCTCATCACCGGCGTCAGCAGCGGCTTTGGCCGCGCACTCGCACAGGAAGCGCTGGCGGTGGGTCACAAGGTCGTCGGTACGGTGAGAAGTGCCCAGGCAAAGCGTGAATTCGAGTCCGTATCCGCGAATGCCGCTTGGGGACGTGTGCTCGACGTGACCGACTTCGACGCGATCGACGGCGTCGTGGCGGAAATCGAGGTTGGCGTCGGACCAATCGATGTGCTTGTCAACAATGCCGGCTACGGCCACGAGGGCATCATGGAGGAATCGCCGCTCTCGGAAATGCGCCGACAGTTCGACGTGAATGTATTTGGTGCGGTCGCCATGATGAAGGCCGTTCTGCCATTCATGCGTGAGCGCCGCCGCGGCCACATTCTGAATATCACATCGATGGGCGGCTACATCACGATGCCGGGAATCGCTTATTACTGCGGGAGCAAGTTTGCGCTGGAGGGCATCTCAGAGGCGGTTGGCAAAGAGGTCAAGCCCTTCGGTATTGCCGTGACGGCCGTGGCGCCGGGCTCATTTCGCACTGACTGGGCAGGTCGCTCGATGACGCGGACGCCCCGCTCGATTGCGGATTACGACGATATCTTCAACCCCATCCGCAAAGCCCGCGAGGAAAAAAGCGGCAAGCAATTGGGAGATCCCAGGAAAGCGGCGCGCGCAATGCTGGCCGCCATTGCTGTGGATCGCCCGCCCGCGCATCTTTTGCTCGGTAGCGACGCACTCGGGCTCGTGCGAGACAAGTTGTCGGCATTGAACGTTGAAATCGGTGCGTGGGAGGCTACCACCGTTTCGACGGACGGCTAATGACCGCCGAGGCGGAGAATCTGTCGAGAACCGTATCCCGCGGCGTCGGGTGCGAACGATGCGATGCTTGCCCGATGTGAAAGTCCGTTGGCAATGTGAAGCAGCCCTTTGTTCGTGACACACCGAACGACGGCTCAGGGTCGACTACGGCCCGTCGTGACGGACAACTGCCGGCCCAAAACCGGTCCGAACTCGATGGACACCGAGGCTTAGGCGCGTTGCGCACCCAGCGTCGCAATACCGTGATATGGCGACGCGTCAGCCCTTCGTTAGAGATCAGCCGCCGAGCTGAATCGTTCACTGAACAGCAGCGAGCGACTTTGCAAGCGTGCGTGCCTGATTCACAAACCGTTCGGCGACCGGACTCAGCGTGCAATTCTTCAACGTGATGATCATGGTAGGCACCTTCCATGTCGGCAGGTCTATCGGCAACACCTTGATCCACGCCTTGTCCGGGCCGAAACGCAGCAGTGAGTGCGGCATCACGGTCACGAATCGTCCGGTTTGTAGCAGGCTGCGCCGCAGATTGAGGGATCCGGTCAGAACGCGCGCGACCGGCAGTTCCGCATCGATCGCGCGGAATGCCTCGACCACTGGCGAATGCTGTCCGATCTCGTTGGGCGACAGGATCCATGGAGCGTCGACTAGCTCCGCGAGCACGGGCCGGCGCCGCGTCGCCCACTCGCTACGGTCCGACACCACGACCCTGAGCCGCTCATGAAACAGCGGCTCGCCATCCATGTCCGGGCCGGGAGCCGCCGTGAACGGTCTCGCGATAGCCAGTTCGCAGATACGTTCGCGCAGGAAATGCGCTTCCAAAACGGGCGCGTCGCCCGATGCAACCGAGAAGATGAGACGCGGATGCTGACGCGACATTCTCTCAACGATCGCGGCGGCAAACCCTGCAGTAATCGTCTCGACGCATCCGACGTGCAGCTCGCCTGCGTCAGGGTCAGCGAGGAACTCCATCTCGCTGATGCCGTGACGCAATTCGTCGAAAATCGCAGCGCCACGTTTGAGCAGTGCGCGTCCGAACACCGTCGGCTCCACACCATGCCGACTGCGATCGACGAGCCGCACACCGAGAACGGCTTCCAGGTCCGCGATAGCCTTCGAGACGGCCGGCTGGGACATGTGAAGCTGCTCGGCAGCCTTTCGCATCCCACCTGCATTGACCACCGTCATCAACGTGTCCAGATCGCGTAGTTTCAGTCGCCGCTGAGTCGATCATTTTCCATTTCAACCCCTTCTATTCGATTTCCTGATCACGCGATCATAATTTGAAATCATCTGCTTATCACCGGACAGACTATGATTCCATCAGAAACGGTATTGCGAAGTCACTACGTTGTTGTCGGCGAAGGGATCAAACAAGGAGACTGCCATGGGAGTCCGTGTGCTGGCGAGCGTCTGCCTCGTCGCCCTGCTTGCCTTTACCCACACACCGACGGTAGGGGCCGATGGGCTCAAGGTACTCAGTACGCCCACATTGAAGTCGACCCTGGAAGAACTGGGGCCCGCATTTGAACAGCAAACCGGCCACAGGCTTGTCACCAGGTTTGACAACGCGGCAACGCTGAAACGGCAGATAGAAGCAGGCGAGGCGTTTGACGTAGCCATCCTGTTACCCGCGCAAGTCGACGATCTGATCGGGCAAGGCAGGATTGCTGCAGGGACACGCACCGACATCGCGAAAGCGATGGTCGGCATGGCGATGCGTGCCGGCGTGCCGCCCCTTGATATCAGCACGGTAGACGCGTTCCGGCAGGCGCTGCTCGGTGCCCGCTCGCTCTCGTGGTCGCCCGAGAGCGCCAGTGGAGCGTATCTCCTCAGTCTCCTTGACCGGCTGGGGATCGCGGAGAAGGTAAAGACCCGTCTCGTGGCAGTGCCGGGGGGTGACGTGGTCGAAGCCGTAGCAAAAGGCGCGGCCGATGCCACGGTTATAACCGTGCCAAACATCGTCGGTGTCCGCGGTGTCAGGCTGGTGGGTCTTCTCCCTCGGGAATTGCAGCACGACACGGTGTATTCGGCAGGCGTCAGCGCACACACAGGCGATGCCAAAGCCTCAGAGGCACTAATCCGGCTTCTCATGGAACCCAAAGCGACCTCTGTGCTTGAGGCTAATGGCCTGGAGCGCGCAAGCCCGTGATCAAGTCGGATCAACGCGGCGCTCCAAACTGATTTCACGAATGTCCGCTCCACGCCTGCGAACTGACGGCTGCGAGTCAGGAGGGCGTATGTCTCCTCAGGGCCGACCGTCGCCGATTGCGCTGAACATGAGCCTGTCCACCCTGTCAGGGGCAACACCGCGGTGTGACCCTGACGATTAGTCAACCCGGCACCAACGACCAGAGTCTGGGCAAACAATGGCCTGTTCGCCGTTCAGCCTGACTTGCTCTTCATTCAGTTGTAACGAGGTCGAAGGGGCGATGTCGAAGGCAACCTTAAGTGCGT
The DNA here is from genome assembly GCF_059422005.1 of Paraburkholderia sp. GW821-FHT02A12. Classification (NCBI taxonomy): domain Bacteria; kingdom Pseudomonadati; phylum Pseudomonadota; class Betaproteobacteria; order Burkholderiales; family Burkholderiaceae; genus Paraburkholderia; species Paraburkholderia sp. GW821-FHT02A12. Next base: position 607,395 of record NZ_JBWKWA010000002.1, read on the forward strand.
GCCCGACATGGGCATCTTCGATGGGAAGCTCCCAGGTCAGGAATATCTGGATGTAATCCTGGTCCGGCGCGAAGTCGGCCACATTAAAACCGCTGCTGCTGCGCCGAATTACGCCATGAGGCTGGCCCGTATCGAAGATCACAGCCGTTCCCCGGGTCAGAGGAATGCGATGGCCCAACGAGGGGAAATGCAAGTCCAGACCCCTGTCCTCGCTCAGGAAGAGATTGCAGAAGGCCGCACCGCCATATTGCGCGCCGTCATGGTGGTACTTGGCGCCGCGGCAGGCCATGAGAGCGACGTCACTGGAGGCAAGCACCGCGTGCAGTCCAAGCCCGCAGGTCCAATCGGACATTGCCTGCACGCAGCGCGTGTAGTCCGGCCAGCGCGCCCGTGCTCGCGCCAAAGGCATTACCTCGACGTCCCCGGGCTCCAGGACCAGGCGCGATGATGTCTCCCGTTCCCAATCTGCAAGCAGACGTGCAGGGGGCACAGGCACGTCGACCATGCCTGATAGCACGATGTCGCTCACGCGTCGATTGCGGAGGGCGTCGCCACTCCAGAAATAGGAGGTCAGCATGTCTCGCACTCGATGCAGTTGAGGGGGGTGATTCATCTGGACCATTGTAACGATTCCAGGGGATCACTTCGGCGCAAATCGGCCACGAACGGGCATTCGACATCGCTAACCAGGTCGTCAACAATTGTGAGGCGCAAAGACGCGGGCACAGATTGCCCTATGCAAAGTAAATGGATTTCGCATTATCGATTGTCACTGTTGAGTTGAACGACTCCAGTTTCTATTAGATTCAGATGTTGCTTCGCGAATTTACTCAAGACGCGTGAATTCATTGATTCAGAATTCGCTCCTCGCCGTGCATAATGTCGGCCCGCGCAACCATATCGAGGAAAATAGTGAAGCTGCGATCAGGACGCATCCGGGCTTTCAGTGTTGTGGTGGGCTTGCTGGGTACGCTGACCATCGCGTGCGGGGTCGCGCTGGTCGTCTCACTGCCGGCCGCTGCGGCGGCCATGTGTCCCTCCTGTTATGGCTTTGAACACGCAGTTGATGACACCTTCGTCGAAAAAGGAATTAGCGCGGAGCAACGTGCAGCGCTTGTTGTAGCCGTCGCTACAGGACGGCAGCGAGTCCAGCGCTTTTGGGGCAAGCTTGAGTCGGATCCGAAGGTACTCGTTTGCAGCAGCGATGCGTGTTTTCAACGTGTTCGCGGCGGTCACCGGCGTGGCATGTCCATCTTCGATTTCGTGGCCGTATTGTCGCCGCGGGGCGGAGATCCTGTTATAGCCGCGCATGAACTGTCCATGAATGAATTAAACCATCGTGTCGGCCCACTTGGCTTCATGCGGCAAGCAGTTCCCGTCTGGTTCAATGAAGGTATTGCGATGTATGCGTCCGATGATCTTCGCTATTTGGCACCGACGGGTACGGGCGATCGCTGCCTCGTTCAGCCAGACCGACCGCTGCCAGGTGGAATGTTCGAATGGAACAGACTCGCGCTTACCGACAAGAAACTGTACGCGACGGCCGCGTGCGTCACCAGTCAGTGGATTGCACTGCACGGTGGTCCTTCCGCTGCGGTTGCCGTGGTGTCAATGGTTGCTAGCGGCGTCGATTTTCGTATTGCTTCGCGCTAGAGCGATAAGGGGAGCCAAGATGTCTTTCAAGCGAAGACTTGTTTGGGTGTTGGTCGCGGCGCTGACGTGGATCATCGCAGACCAACTGACCAAGGCAGTGTTTAAGAGCATCCTGAAGCCAGGTGATCTGTTCTCGCTGCTGGCTGGAAGTATTTTGATCCTTCCGTCTTACAACCACGGCGCTTTCCTTAGCCTCGGGGCGGCGCTCTCGGAGAAGACCCGTGACCTTGCCTTTATTTACGGAAATCTGGTGATTCTTGCGGGGCTGTTCGTTTGGGGTATTCGCTCGGGCAGGCTTCGGCGAATTGAACTCGTGGCCATTGCGAGCATTGTGGGCGGAGGTCTCAGCAATTTGCTGGACCGGGTCTTTTGCAGCGGTCAGGTGTTCGACTTTATAAACATGGGCATCGGCAATCTGCGCACCGGCATATTCAACGTCGCCGATATCGGAATTACACTCGGTGTGGTTTTACTATTCCTTGGAAACATCCGGCGCAATGCTGCCACATCCGTCTCTGTACATACATGAATCAAGCGGAGTATGGCGGTGAAGATCACTCTCTCGTGGGGCTGAAAAGGCGCGGGCCAGTTCGAACTAAAAATGCTGCTACTCTACAAACTTGTTCTCGGCCCCGTTCTCTTGATACAGGCGCGCAGGTTAAGGCGAACCGCGCTGCGCCTGCCGGAAGCGGCAGGCCCCCGTTTCGGCATTGAGGGCGTGCGAGACGCCCAGCAACCAGCCTTGCGAATTCTGGTCGTCGGCGACTCCTCGACGGCAGGAGTGGGCGTAGACGATCAGGCGCAGGCATTAGCACAACCCGTTGCCAAACTGCTGGCCATCAAACTGGGCAGACCGGTTACATGGCAACTGGTCGCAAAATCCGGCGTCAATACCGAAGAATCGCTAGCGTTGCTATCGCAGAGCGAACTGGGGCCGGCGGACGTTCTCGTGACCGCATTGGGCACTAACGATGTAACGTCGCAACGGGCACCAAGTCAATTCCTGCAAGACTATCGGCGACTGGTCGAAGAAGTCCGCCGTCGCACCGGTGCAGTCGGTCTGGTGGCAACAGGGTTGCCGCCATTGCGGATTCTGCCTGCTGCCCAACACCCTTTACGCTGGTATCTGGGCCGATATGCGGCACGCTTGGACTGCATGCTGAAGCGCTGGATTAGCCAGGATGCCGCCGCGCGCTATATATCGCTCAATTGGGTGGCAAAGCCGCTCGAAATGGCCCGTGATCGTTTTCACCCCGGGGCTCAGCAATATCGTCGTTGGGCTGAACTCGTCAGCGAGCAGATCGTGGATTTGCTGGCTAGGGGGCCTTCTTTCAAATAGACCGCCAACCACAGCGATTGTTGAGGCTAGTCTACCGGATGAGTGGTCGATGATGGCCGGTCGTGACAGGCAGCGATCGGCCACTTTCGGCCATTCGACATCGGTGTGGAGATAGTCGACAATCTGTGAGTCCAAGGCGGCAGCAAAAGAATTGCAACGGATTACGGGGCGAATATGGGTTTACGGAGGTGGTTGCTGAAAGGCATCCTCGCCGGTGTTGTCGGCGTAATTGGAGTCCTTTTCGTCCTGCACGAAGATAGTAGCGTGCATGCTGACGTTCTTATCAATCGGCCGCCTTCCGATGTCTGGAAAGTTGTATCGGATAGCGCCGCATATCCGGATTGGAATCCCTTCATTACTCGGGTTGACGGTGACTTCAGAGAAGGCGCGACAATCCGCATTGTGCTAGGCACCGGATCGGATTCGATGGTGTTCAGGCCGACTGTCTTGCTCGTTCGCCCAGACCAAGATCTTTGCTGGCGTGGCAGTGTATGGATTCCCGGTGTCTTCGACGGTAAACATTGCATCCATCTGACGGCCGTAACTGGCGGCACCCATCTTGAGCAAACGGAGCGTTTCTCTGGATTGCTTGTCGGGCGGTTGACGAACGACGTAATCGAGGACACTCGGCGAAACTTCCAGGCGATGAATGCCGCGGTCAAGCAGCGCGCTGAATCAAAAGCACGCTGAGCGCACACGCCCGCTTCTTGTGCGATCCAAACGGAATCGGCATGGCGGCAGTCGCTGATCGGCCAGTTTGAGACATTCGACACATTGAGCAAGATCGTTGAAAATTGGCGACACCGTTGCCGTATAGTGCCGGTTACTGCGCGCTTATGGCTGAGCCGGGATGCAGTGCTCTGCGCTACGTTGAGCACTGCCTTCGGCCAAAAAGTGTCTGAAGCCGAATTGAAAATCATCCATCATCTATCACATGCGCGTAAGGGTTGATAATTGGGAAATCTACTTTTTTTACTAATATTACCTACGCTGCTCGTTATTGTGCCATATGCCATGACGAAAATAGGTAAGAGCGCCGAGCAGTGGCAGTCCGAGATAAAGAAAATATCGGAATCAAGAGACATCCCTCAATCCATGAATTTTTTCTATTCAAAGGGAGCTGTTATATTTGAAGCGGTGGCTTTGCTAGTCCTCACTGGAATGTTTCTGCTCATAAACACCGCATTCTTTTGGACTCCCACGAAACATCCTGATGATCACCCGACAGCAATCGTCATCAGTATCATTTTTTTGCCCGGAACCATTTTCTTTGGGATTAAGGCTTGCAATGCCGTTTTGGTTTGTAGCCGTATCGACGAGCCCGCAGTAACGCTTTCAAAAGCCGGCTATCAGCATGGCAATTTGAGATTTCCATGGAATTCTATTGAAAATATAACTTCAGTTTCTGGATATAGGCGACCGCCATTGATCGTGGTGAAATTTAAAAATACTGACGGGAAGATAGATAAGGATGTAATTGACTTGTCCAAATTGAGGGAGCGGCATTTGGAGGAATACATGAATGTTTACATGTCATTCTCTCGGGAGCATTAATCGGACGACACTTTAAGCGACGGTGGCAGGCTGTAATAGGTGACTCCCCCTGCTTTGAGTGTCTGCATCGGAGCGCCTTCTCCGTCCGCTCCGGGTCGATTGCCGCCCCATTGCTTGTAGCTACGTGGAGAATTCACCGTGCGCATGTACCTTTCGTCATTCGATGTTGGTGCCAGGCCCGACCATCTTGTACGGTTGGTCGGCGGGGAAATGCGAGCCGCTATCATCGTCAACGCGCTTGACCATCGTGAAGAAGCGCGAACGAAGTGGTTGCAGAGTCAGGAAACAAAACTTCGGGCGTTGGGGTTCGCCGTGCAAGAACTCAATCTCCGGCAGTTCTTCGGAGCCCGAGATCGACTGAGCGAGGCACTACGGCAGTTCGACGCGGTATGGGTCAATGGCGGCAACGCATTCATACTTCGTAGAGCAATGAGGCAAAGCGGATTCGATGTCGTGATCGCCGATTTGTTGGAACGTGACAGAATTGTCTATTCGGGATTTAGCGCGGCGGCGGTCATTGCTTCAAGCACGCTCCGCGCGCTTGATCGCGTTAGCGATCCTGCTGAAATTCCACCGGGATACGATTCAGCGGTGGTATGGGACGGGCTTCGGCTCTTGCCATTTTCCCTCGTCGTTCACTTCGAATCAGATCATCCCGAATCGGCTGTAGTGGGCGAGGAAGTCGAATTCTACGAACGCAACCAGATGCCATATCGAACGTTGAGAGACGGCGAGGCTCTTGTGATAGATGGTATGCGGAACGAGGTTGTTAGCTAGAAGCGTCTGAGCCATCGCCAATGGCCGTTATCGGAGTCGCCGAGCGTTGCTTTTGGGTCGGCTACGGTCCTCTGCGCGATGCGCGGTTTGAGACTTCTGGCGCACGTCGGCATCGGGCAGCAATCGGCCAGTTCCAGCCACTCACGTACGGATTGTGGCCGTCCGCTTCCTGACCGACATGAGACGACGGCCGACGAGGCTGTGACATTATCCCTACCCCTTGGTAGCTGCTTACACGGCAAGCGCTGGAGGCGGATTTACCTCTGGCTGCCCCGATAGACTACGATTAACCATAGTAAGCGGGGCTACTAGCGCGGCGGACGAAAAGCAAAAACAGATATCCCATCGAGCCTACGGTCGGGGTTCCGCCGGGTAGCGACGCAGAGCAGGAGCATTTTTCATTTGACTAGTTCGGCTCTGGCCTCTTTGCCCGCATGAGCCGGGATCGTGCGGGCAAGCAGAGCTTAGATGGGCGCCGCCGGCTGCGCATCCGGCCGACGTGCGCGTGATTTTTGCTCGCTGGCGAGCCATGCTCGCCAGCCGCCAAACTCCGTGATGTCGGCCCCGGACTCCAGCCCATACGATTCGCACACGAACCCTGTCACCCACTCGCCATTTGACAGTTCAATCTTCCCTAGCGCAAGCGGAGAAGGAATGGTCGTGATGAACGAACCCAATTCCAGGCTGGGCATCTCCCAGACCTCAATCGCGATCGCCGTGCCGCCGTCCGACACTCGCCACATTCCGGGCCGCCTTGTGCTATCCGGCGCGGCTGCCAGCGCAGACAACCGATAATGCGGCGCAGTTTGCGTAGCTTCTACCAGGCGTGCGCCACGGCAAACCAGGTCACGATTGAGCGGCAAACCCTGCATATGGGCGCCGCACACCGCGACCTTTACGCGATCATTGTTCGCCTTGGGCCCGTCGTTCGCATCGGGTTTGCCGCCGCCGACGCATTCGATTCCGCTCATCCGTTGCAACGTGTCCGCCACGCTCAGCAGATACTGATCCGTGAACGCGCGGCCGAACACGGTGACGCCCCACGGCAGACCATTCGCCATGAACGCGGTCGGCGTCGCGACGGCGGCATAGTCGAGCAGATTCATGAAGTTCGTGTAGTAGCCGAGCAACGAGTTTGGCCGGATGGGATCGCGTTCCAGCTCCGCCAGCGTAACGGGACGCGGATACGTCGGCGTAAGAACGAAGTCGAGTGGTTCAAGCGCCGCGTCGCAGATCGCCTTCAATGCTTGCAGGCGATATTGCGCACGAAAGAGTTCGATTGCGCTCGCCCCTGGCGCCTTCGCCAACACATCGCGAATGACCGGCAACACGGCCTCCGGGTTCGCTTCCATCAACTCGCCTGCGACGCTGTAGCGCTCCGCGACCCACGGGCCTTCGTAGAGCAGGTTCGCCGCTTCGACGAACGGCGCGAAGTCGATTTCGACGGCCTCGCCGCCCGCCGCTTCGAGCATCGCGCGAGCCTTCGCAAACAACGCGGGACTTTCAGTACAGCCCGCGAATTCGAGTTGCGACGGCACGCCGAACCGGAATGTGTCGAGCTTGCCGAACGCGCGTGCGTCGTTCCATTGCGGGTTCTTGCGGCTGTATGCATCGCGAGGATCGGCTTGGGCGGTGAGTGCGAGCAGTTCGCTGGCTTCGCGCGCGGTTGCCGTGAAGTACGTCACGCAATCGAGCGTGCGGCAGGCCGGCACGACGCCGGCGGTCGACAGCAGACCTTTGCTCGCCTTGAGTCCAACGAGGTTGTTCAATCCTGCCGGCACGCGGCCCGAGCCTGCGGTGTCAGTGCCGAGCGCGAAGCTCGCGACGCCCAGCGCGACGGCTAGCGACGAGCCCGCACTCGATCCGCCCGATGGATAGTCAGGATGCACGCTGTTACGGCACTTGCCGTACGGTGAACGCGTGCCGTTCAGGCCAGTGGCGAACTGATCGAGATTGGTCTTGCCGAGCGGCACGGCGCCTAGCGCGATCAACTGCGCGACGAGCGTCGCCGACTCGGCCGGCGTATAGGCGAACGCGGGACAGGCGGCCGTTGTCGGAATACCGGCCAGATCGATGTTGTCCTTGATCGCGAACGGAATGCCATACAGCGGCAATGCTTCGATATCCTGTGTTTCCAGCCAGTCCAGATACGGCGCGACTTTCGCCTCGCTCAGAAGGTGGATGAACAGATGAAACTCGAGATCCAGTGCAGCGGCTTTCACCAGCAACTCGCCGATCAGCTTGCGCGGCGTAAGCGTCCCGGCACGGTAAGCGGCGCGCAGCGTGGACAGGCGCAGATCGAATGAAGACATAAGTGTTTTCCCAGGATAGTCAAAGACGTTCGATGACGGCAACCCGCTGCCCCGCTCGCACCGGCGAACCGGGCGCCACGTGAATTTCGCCGACCGTTCCCGCACACGGCGCGCACACGGAGATTTCCATTTTCATCGACTCGATGATGAGCAGCACGTCGCCTGCCTTGACCCTATCGCCGGGCGCCACCCGCACTTGCCAGAGGCTGCCGGCAATCTCGCTGTCCACCGCAATTTCACCCTCTTGCAGCGGCGCCAGTTCCGCGCTCTCGGCGACCGGCGCGTCGAAACTCTCCTCCGCTGTTCCCGCTTCGCGCCAGCGCTCGCGTTCGGCCTGAAACGCGGCTTGCTGGCGCGCGCGGAATTGCTTGATGCCAGCGGATTCGTGCGTGAGAAACGTTTGATAGTCGGCCAGCGACAACTCGGTCTCTTCGATCTTCAACGGATAGCGGCCGAGCGGAAAATCCGCGCGGATACGCAGCAACTCATCGGCAGGGACTTCGTAGAAGCGGATCTGATCGAAGAAGCGCAACAGGTACGGCCGCCCCGCGAAATCCGCGACTTCGCGATAGCGGTTCCACATCTGCAACGTGCGGCCAACGAACTGATAACCGCCTGGCCCTTCCATCCCATACACGCACAGATACGCGCCGCCGATGCCGACCGAGTTCTCCGCCGTCCACGTGCGCGCCGGGTTGTATTTGGTCGTCACCAGCCGGTGGCGCGGATCAAGCGGCGTCGCGACCGGCGCGCCGAGATACACGTCGCCGAGCCCCATCACGAGATAGCTGGCATCGAAGACGATCTGCTTGACGGCGTCGATCGAATCGAGGTCGTTGATGCGGCGGATAAACTCGAGATTGCTCGGGCACCAGGGCGCGTCCTTGCGCACCGTGGTCATGTATTTGTCGATCGCGAGCCGGCACGCGGGATCGTCCCACGACAGCGGCAAATGCACGATCCGCGACGGTGCGCGCAAATCCTTCTGCAACAGAACGTCCTGCCATGCGCGCTCGACGATCGCGAGCAACTGCGAGAGCGGCAGGCTTTCAGGCTGATAGTGAATCTGCAGTGAGCGGATGCCGGGTGTCAGATCGATCACACCAGCGAGCGCCATCGCTTCGAGCGACTGCATCAGCGCATGGCCCCGGAAACGCAATACGAGGTCAAGCTCCGTCGGGCCGATTTCGAGTAGCAGATGCGTGTCGCCGGAAACACGCGCGACCAGCCGCTCACGATCCGTACCGGTATCGAGGACGATAGGCGATTTGAGCATCGCGGCCTTCGTGAATGCCGGTTTCCCCTCGAATTCGAGCGTCTGCAATTCACGCAGACGTTGGCGTGCAGCCTCACGCGCTGCATCGATCTGCACCGGCACGAAGCGCACCTTGTCACCGGCCTTCAACTGGCCGATTTGCCAAAGATCCGCCTCGATGATCGTTACCGGACAGACGAAGCCGCCAAGACTCGGACCATCGGGTCCGAGAATCACGGGCATGTCGCCGGTGAAATCGACGGCGCCGACCGCGTATGGGTTGTCGTGAATGTTCGACGGATGCAGCCCCGCCTCGCCGCCGTCCTCGCGCGACCATTCGGGCTTCGGCCCAATCAGACGCACACCGGTGCGGCTGGAGTTGAAATGGATCTCCCATTCGGTGTCGAAAAACTGCTCGACATAACGCGGGCTGAAGTACTCCGGCGCGCCGTGCGGACCGTAGATGACGCGCAGCGTGCGCACGGTTTCGAGCGCGGGAACGTTAGCGAGTACCGCGCCCGCACGCTCATCCTGCAACGGATGAAGATGCAGCACATCGCCCGCACGCAGCGCTCGCCCGCCATGTCCGCCGAACTGGCCGAGCGTGAAGGTGCTGCGGCTGCCGAGATACACCGCGACGTCGAAGCCGCCGCGCACGCACAGGTAGGCACGCGCGCCCGCGCCGCGAATCGTGCCGAGCGCGAGCGTCGAACCGGCGGCGACAAACAGGGTCGTGTTCAACGGCTGTTCGATATCGTCGAGCAGCACGGGCAGATTCGCGCCCGTCACGGCGACGACGGCGTCCGTGTTGAAGCGCAAGGTCGGCCCACTCATCGTAATTTCGAGCGCGGCAGCGTCTGCGCCGTTGCCGAGAAGCCGGTTGCCGAACCGCAGCGCACGGTCGTCCATCGGACCGGACGGCGGAATGCCGACCGCCCAATAGCCGAGGCGGCCCGGATGATCCTGCACGGTCGTCTGCGTGCCGCCGCTGGCGACTTCGATCGTGCTCGCTCGATACTTGAGCCCTTCGAGGCAGCGCGTCCACGGCTCGCCCGACGCAAACGGGTGATCGTCGAGGATCTGCCGAAGATAGTCGCGGTTCGTCTCCACGCCATAGATGCGCGTGTTCTGCAACGCGTCAGTGAGCGCGTGGCGCGCCGCGTCGCGCGTTGGCGACCACGCAATCACCTTTGCAAGCATCGGATCGAAATAGGGCGGCACTTCGCAGCCCGCCTCGATCCACGTATCGATGCGCAGCGCGCGGCCGTCGGCGCGCGGAAACCCGACATCGGTCAGCAAGCCCGGGCTCGGCTTGAAATCGCGGCCCGGGTCTTCGGCGTAGAGCCGTGCCTGAATCGCGTGCCCCTGCGGCTTCAACCCCGCCGCGAGTTCCTGCAACGGCGCGAGCGTGCCCGCCGCCAGTTCGATCATCCAGCGCACCAGATCGACACCCCAGACCTGCTCGGTCACGCCATGCTCGACCTGCAGGCGTGTATTCACCTCAAGGAAATAGAACTGCTGCGCGGCGCTGTCGTAGACGAATTCGACCGTGCCGGCGGAGCGGTAATTGACCGCTTTCGCGAGCTTCACCGCGGCGTCGCACAAGGCGGCCGACATGCCGTCCGGCAGATTAGGCGCGGGCGTCTCTTCGAGCACCTTCTGGTTGCGCCGCTGCACCGAACAGTCGCGCACGCCGAGGGCGATCGCGTCGCCGCGGCCGTCGCCGAACACCTGCACTTCCAGATGCCGCGCTCGCTCGATGTATTTTTCGAGGAACACGCCTGCATCGCTGAAGTTGTTCTGGCCGAGGCGCTTCACCACCTCGAAATGCGCACTCAATTCCTCGACGTTCCAGCACACCCGCATGCCGATACCACCGCCGCCCGCCGTGCTTTTCAGCATCACGGGATAGCCGATCGCCGCGGCCGCTGCCAGTGCGGCGGGGAGGTCGTCCAGCAAGCCCGTGCCATTGAGCATCGGCACACCCTCGTCCGCGGCAATCCCACGGGCCGTGTGCTTCAGGCCAAACGCCCGCAACTGGCCTGGCGTCGGTCCGATGAACGCGATGCCCGCCGCTTCGCACGCTTCGCCGAAGGCCGCATTCTCGGACAGGAATCCGTAGCCCGGATGGATCGCCTGCACGTTTTCGCGGCGAGCGATCTCGAGGATTTTTTCCGTGTCGAGATAGGTGGTAGAGGCCGGACCGTCGCCGAGACCGTGCGCGATAGGCGCCTCGCTCACGTGAAGGCTCGCGCGATCCGCTTCCGCATAGACGGCGACACCTGTTACATCGAGTTCACGCAGCGTTCTGAGGATGCGGCACGCAATGGCGCCGCGATTGGCGATCAGGATTTTCTCGAACATGAGAGGGGACTAAATTCATGGGCGGGCCGTCCCGCCACGTGGGAATTGCATGCCGCGGTCGTCCGCGGCAGAGGTCCGTGTCAGCGATTTGCGTGGGTCAGTTGTTCGCGCGTGCGGGTGCAGCGTCGTCCGGAGCGAACCAGCATGACGAAATAAAGCCAGTTGCGGATACGCTTCAGTTCCATATCAGCAGTTCCGCGGGCGTCGGGTTATAGGCGTTGCACGGATTGTTCAACTGCGGGCAGTTGGAGATCAGCACGATCACATCCATTTCCGCGCGCAATTCGACATACTTGCCCGGCGCCGAGATGCCGTCTTCGAATGTAAGACCGCCTTCGGACGTCACCGGCACGTTCATGAAGAAGTTGATGTTCGCGCCGATATCCTGCTTCGACAAACGTCCGTCGTGCGCGCAAGCACGCAGGTAGTTGTCGCGGCAGCTGTGCATGTAACGCTTTTCCAGCGCGTAGCGCACCGTGTTGCTCTCCTGCGCGCAGGCACCGCCGAGCGTATCGTGACGGCCGCAGGTATCGGCGACGATCGTCAGCATCGGATTGCCGAGGTTCGAATACAGCACGGTACCCGTCGTCAGATAGAGGCTTTTCTGCCGGCGCAGCGTTCGTTGCGGGTCGAAACGCTCACGCGGATCTGCAAGACTGTAGAACAGCGTATCGACGGCCTGATTGCCTTCCAGATCGAGAATGCGCAGCGTCTGCCCGGCTTTCAGTTCGTGAAGCCACGGCTCGCCGGCCGCGAGTGTCTCGCGAAAGACCGCGTGTTCGGGGCGTTTGTCGCTGACTGTAAGCGTCGTTGTCATGGTGTCAGGCTCCGCTCAAAGAAAGAAACGATCGGTGTTGATAAAACCGCGCACGTTTTCCTCACATGAGGTTCGGCAAAGTTCGGCGACGTCGCGCTCCGCGTGGCTCAACGCAAGCCTGACCGGCTTGGGTGCGTATTCCGGATTCGGATCGAGCGGATGCTGGATCGCGGTGAGCACGACGAGCGTGTTCATCGGCGCATACAGGTCGACGTAATCGCCGGCCTTCGAATTGCCGGGCACGAAATTCAAGTCGCCCGCGTCGGTGACATCGACACGGCTAAAGAGATTGAGCGTCATCAGGAGGTCCGAGATACCGAGCCCCCATTTGCCCATTTCGACAAGCAGGTTGTCCGTGCCGTTGCGATAGAACGCATTGCGCAGTTCCTGATAACGGCCCGTGCCGTACCGTTCATGAACCTCGTCGGCATTCGATACGCCGCCGATGCTGTCGTGCCAGCCGCAGGTGTCCGCAACGATCGCGGCGAGCACGCGACCCATATCGGAATAAAGGCAATGACCGGCCGTCAGTTTCGCCGTGTGCTGGCACTTCAGCGTATCGGGGAGGTTGAGCCGTTCGCTCTTCTCGGTTGCGTTGATCAACATAACGCTGACGTTCGCGCCGCCGCGCAGGTCGGTGATGCGCAACGACTGGCCGCGCTTGACGATCAGCGATGCATGGCCGCCGCCGGGGACGGTTTCTTCGAGTAGCAAATCCATGTTGTCAGGATTCCCGTTAGGCTGAGACCGCTTCGACACGCGATGCGCCTTCCACCACGGCTTGGGCCATATGGATGGACGACGCCGAGTCGCGGCTGTGGTCGAGCGGAATGTTGTAGGTAATGCGCGCGCCATAGGCGCCGGGCGCTTGAGGATCGACACGGACCTTGTCGAATACCAGCACGCGGCTGCCAAGCGTGAAGCCTTCCTTCAGGTCATGCGTGACCATGAAGATCGTCAGCTTCGATTCACGCCACAGGCCCAGCAGCAAGTCGTGCATGTCCTTGCGGATGCCGGGATCGAGCGCGCCGAATGGCTCATCGAGCAGCAACACGCGCGGCTTCATCATCAGCGCCTGGGCAATCGCGAGACGCTGTTGCATGCCGCCCGACAGTTGCTGCGGATATTTATCCAACGCCGCGCCGAGGCCCACGCGTTCCAGCATCGCTGCGGCTTCGTCACGCGCCGCACGCCGCCGTGCACCGAACAGTCGGCCCGTGAACTTCGCGCGCGGCAATTCGAGTCCCAGCATCACATTGCGGACCACACTCAGATGGTCGAACACCGAATAGCGCTGAAACACCACGCCGCGATGCGCATCGGGTTCACCCGGCAAGGGTTCGCCGTCGAGCAGAATCTCGCCGCGCGTCGCGCGCTCCTGGCCGAGCAACAGCCGCAGGAATGTGGACTTGCCGCAGCCCGATGCGCCGACCATCGAACAGAACTCGCCTTCATCGACGTGCAGGTTCAATCGTTCGAGCACGACCTGATCGCCGTATTGCTTCCAGACGTTACGAACTTCGATCATCGTGCGCCTCCGCCATACCAGGGGAACGACCATTGCGTGAGACGGCGCAGCAGTTCGTCGGTGAGCCACGCGAGCAGCGTGATCCACGCGACGTAAGGCAGGATCACGTCCATCGCGAGGTAGCGGCGCACCAGAAAAATGCGGTAGCCGAGACCGTCCGTCGAAGCGATCGCTTCCGCAGCGATCAGAAACAGCCAAGCAGAGCAGAGCGAGAGACGGATCGCCACCAGTAAGCGCGGCAGCAGTTGCGGCAGCACGAGACGCAGAATCAAGGTCCAACTGGTTGCGCCAAGCGTCTGCGCCTTGACCCACAGCTCGGTTGGGATCTCGCGGGCCCGCGCGTGCAGATCGCGGATGATCATCGGCGTAATGCCGACCACGATGAGGACCACCTTCGACAACTCGTCGAGCCCGAACACGATGAACAGGATGGGCAGCACCGCGAGCGGCGGAATCATCGAAATCACCGTAATGAACGGTGAAAAGGTTGCGCTCACCAGCGGAAAAGCGCCTGTCGCAATGGCCGCCACCAAGGCAATCACGGCACTCACGACGAGGCCGATGCCGAGCCGTCTCAAGCTCGACACCGTATCGGCCCACAGCAGATACTCGCCCGTGCGCTTGTCCTCGTTGAAAGCGACCTCCTTGATGGCATCGGTCATTTGCGTGGCGCTCGGCAGCAGCTTGTCATCGGGATTGACCTTGAGCCGCATCGACGACCCGGTGAAATAGACCGCCATGAGCACGATGAACGGCAGCAACAGCAGCATGAGGCCGCCGCTTCGGCTGGGGTGTCGATTGATGAGTCGCATGGATGCCTGCCTTATCAAATGCGTGTTGTCTGGCTCAGAGCTTGCCGGCAGCCGCCATTTCCACGTAGGTCGGATCGAAGCGCAGCTTGACGTTGCTCTTGTTGCCGATCACAACGCCCTTGTCGAACGCCATGCCGACCACGTCCGCGCTCTTGGCGTCCTGCCCGAGCAGACCGTGATCGAACGAAAACTTCGCGACGCGCGTCATGATCTTCGGCATGTCAGGGCTGGTGACGAAATCGAGTGCGGCCTTCGGTGTGTAGAACAGCGCGGTGGTCGACAGTTGGCCCTTGAAGCCCGCGAGATCGGTGCCCGATGCCTTCGCCATCGCGGTGAGCGCGCCGGTGCTGTCGGCGTTATTGGCTCGCATCAACGCGACCATCTCGAACCATGCGCCCGTCAGCGCCTTGCCGAGCGCCGGGTTGTCGTTCAGCGTCTTCGTGTTGACGACCATCATGTCCATGATTTCGCCGGGGATCTTGCTCGAGTCGAAGACCTCCGTGACGTTCGGCTGCGCCTTCAGGTCGGCAAGCATCGGGTTCCACGTCACCGCGTTGTGGACAGCGGGCGTAGCGAACGCACCGGAGATGTCGGCATCGGAGGTGTTCACCACTTTGAGGTCGCGCTCGCTCATATGCGCGCTCTCGAGGGCGCGCGCAAGCAGGTAGTGAGACACGGAGAACTGAACCAGATTGATCTGCTGGCCCTTGAGGTCGGCAATCTGCTTGCCCTTGCCCTTGATGAGCACGCCGTCGTTGCCGTTCGAATAATCGCTGACGATCAGGGCGGTCGAATCGACGCCACCCGAGGCCGGGATGGTGAGCGCGTCCATGTTGGTCATCGCGCAGCCGTCGAACTTGCCGGCGGTGTACTGATTGATGGATTCGACGTAGTCGTTCAGTTGCACGACATCGACGGTGATGCCGTATTTTTTGGCCCACTTGGAGACGATGCCCTGGGTTTTGGCCTGACCCCACGGCATCCAGCCCGCGTAGATGGTCCAGCACACCTTGAAGTCGGTGCGTCCGGCGGCAAACGAGGAAGTTGAGGTGAAAGCGGCGAGAGAGACGGCGGCGATGCTGAGAAAGCGAACGAGCTTGCGCATGAGGTTGACCTCGGAAGGGACGGTTAGCGACGGCAGGGAGCAGCGCAAACATCGCGTTCTCTCCCGGGCTTTTGTCCCGCCGTGTAACCTCACCTGAGGTCGACAGCTCTCGGACCAGCACCTGCGTGAAGCAGGCCGGAACCCTAGCCGTCCATTTCCAGATTGTGTGTTAAACCGGATGATGCGCCGGCTCCTTGCACTCCTTCCTGAGCGAGAAGCGTGCCAAAGGAAAATCGCCGCATTTGGGCGCAGCGCAGCGGGTTTCCGCCCCGCTCCGGTGACGGCGCGCACCTAGGCATGCCGAATCGGCACCTTATCCGTGCATTGATTTTTTGGGCGTTGATAGTCATGTAGCGGCCTGGATCAGGAAATGACCGCGGGCAAACTGCGCGATCGCGCGCATCGCGCAGGACGGCGGATTCAGCAGCAACAGCCATTTCACGTCCAGCCTTCGCCAAGCGCATGCGATCACGCTGGCGCAATTTCGCGACGAGCAGCGACACGACCGTGCGACGGTTGATTGCGAGTAGGTCCATCCGCTGGCCGGGTTAGCCAGCTCGGTTTTCCGCTCATCCGTCCATGTCCTGGCGAGCGCCGTGATGTGCGACGGTCAGCTCGAGTCCTGCCATTCTCCCGGGCTCTGGCCCTTCGCTCCAATTGTTGACGTCGTTTCCCGGGACGCTGTGCGGCGCGCACCGTACCGCATCCCGTGCATCTGCTCACTGCCCGCCGTAGAGCGCGTTCAAGCGATCCAGCGTGCCGTCCTTCTGGGCGCGCTGCAATTCCTGAATGACCTCTGCGCGAGTCTTGCCACGGAGGGCGCCGCTCCCGCTACTGCCCACGGACGTACCGCCGACTGCGTCCGACGTCATAGCGGCGTTGCTGTCGGAGGCGGTCCTGGATGTGTCGGTGTTGTCACCCGCATAGGCGAGCGTGGTGCACAACGCCAATGCGGCAATAGGGATCAAAGTCAGAGTTTTCATCGTATTCTCCAGCATGGTGCATGACATGCCCGACGCCAATCGAATCACGCAGTTTGCGCCGGGATTTCGTGCCGTTTCGAAAGGCATCAAAGGGTCTTGCAAGGACTCGGCACGCTCTTGCAATACCAGGGCAGAATTTCCTTTATTCCCGAGTTACCTCTTTTTTTTTGTATCGCGGCCGCTCCAGGATAGGGCCCAGGCATCCAGCCTGGATCTATTTTCATCACCTGCAACGTACTCCTTTGGTATTTATGGATGTTCTGCTGGTTGTTCCAGTTGGAACGGTATTGGAATTATTTTTCTGATCTGTAAGCAGAACGTCGGCGTAGCGCACGCAAGCCAGCTCAAGGCTCTCTCTGGATGGGCAAGTCCTATCTCCCACGGCCCATCCATAGGGCCACGACAGTGCGGAAATCAGAACTACAACGGTTCGCTGGATACCGGTGTTCATGGCGGCAAACCGCGTGGAACTGCCGGGTTTCGACTGCCCCCCGTCCACGGGTTGCGGCACGCCGACAGGTACCACTGCACTGTATGCGCTGACCGCATGCGCATGAATAAGGCACTTTTCCTAAACGAGGCTAGGGGATTGCCTTATTCAGTGACCGGGCTCCGCCCTATTGGCTCTCGATCCACTGAATTGCGAAGCGCATCAGCTCCTTGCCGTTACGGATATTCAGCTTTTCTTTGATGTTGGCCCGGTGTGCCTCGATGGTCTTGACGCTCCGATTCAGTTTCTCGGCGATTTCGCGGGTGCTGAAGCCGAGTCCGATCAGCTGCAGGACCTCGAATTCCCGTTCCGAAAGGCTCGCAATTGGCCCCGCCGGCATTTTTTTGGGACCCGCAAGGGCTCGCGCCAGCTTTTCATGCATGGCGGCGCTCAAATAAATATTGCCTGCCAGCACGTCGCGGATGGCGCTCATGACATGCTCTGTGGCCTCGAGTTTCATCAGATACCCGTTTGCCCCGGCCCGTAGTGCGCGTTCGGCAAACAGGCTTTCGTCATGCATGCTGAGGACGAGGATTGCCAAATTTGGGTAGCGGTGGCGGAGGGTCTTGACAAGATCCAGGCCGGAGTCCGATTGCAGACTGATGTCCACAATGGCCATGTCGGGCTGGCAGGCCATCGCGGCCAAGGCTTCTTCGGCGCTGCCGGCCGCACAGCAGACGTGCAGATCCCCTTGCAGATTCAGCAAGTGCGTCATCCCCTCCCGGATGATGGGGTGGTCATCCACGATCAGGATTTGAGTCGCGCGGCCTGAGCTAGACGAGTTCCCGTGCATGGTCCGGGCGCTCCGGTATCGGATAGCGGATGGTGACCGTGGTGCCACCCAAAGCATTGCGGGTCACGGTGCAAGAGCCGCCCAGAAGGCTCGCCCGGTGACGCAGGTTGTGGAGTCCCAGCCCTGAGGCACGCTCCATTTGTTCCGGGCCGACGCCCACCCCGTCGTCACTGATCGAAAGCGTCTGCAAACTGCCTGCGCGCTCCAAGTCGATCCA
Organism: Paraburkholderia sp. GW821-FHT02A12; assembly: GCF_059422005.1. Taxonomy (NCBI): domain Bacteria; kingdom Pseudomonadati; phylum Pseudomonadota; class Betaproteobacteria; order Burkholderiales; family Burkholderiaceae; genus Paraburkholderia; species Paraburkholderia sp. GW821-FHT02A12. The sequence goes on from NZ_JBWKWA010000002.1 coordinate 625,394, forward strand.
AATGTGGCGGCCTTCGCTATATTTCAGCGCGTTGTTGACTGCTTCCTGTGCGGCACGGTACAGGTTGATCTGCGTCGGCGGATCCAGTAAGTCCACATCTGGGTTGATCCGGAGCATGCAATCCACGCCATTAAGCGCGCGAGTCGTCTCCGCCAGCACATGCAGTGCGGCCGCAAGGCCACCATATTCCATGGCGACCGGGTCCAGGCCATGGGCAACCCTGCGGGTCATCAAGGACGCCTGCTTCACTAATCCGACGATGGTAGCGGCGTCGGCGGCGGCTGGGTGGCCCTGGGTCTGCAGTTTCTGATTCAAGGCGGCGCTGTACAGACCCAGGCTGGTCAGGTGTTGCCCAAGTCCGTCATGCAGTTCCCTGCCGATGAGTCTCTGCTGCTGATCGCCGATCTGGATCAGTTCTCCTTCCAACAGACGGCGCCGCGCCATCTCCTCCTTTAGTTCATTGTTTGTCTTCTCCAGGTCTTCGGTTCGCTCCTGGACGCGCCGTTCCAATTCGATGTGGGATGCCTGCAGCAGGCTATGGACGCGCTGCTCCTGAGCACGTACCGCCACCAGCAGCAGTCCGGTCACCGCCACGACGTTCGCGAAGGTGCACCACCTCACGAGGCTATCCACCGGAGATTCGGCGGCGAAGGGGCCCGTGTCGTGGGTGGTACCCCAGATGGCCACGACTGAAACCATCAAGGTCGCGATGCTGGTGCCTAAGTGATCGAAGCGGAGAGCCGCCCAGATAATGAACGGAAAGATCGCCAAGGCTGCGGGATAGTAGCCGTGCCCGGCAAGTTGCGGGGCGCCGAAGATGAGGTAGCTCACCCAGGAGGTCGCAACGGTCAGTCCGCACGCCTCTACGGTCTGCGCCGCGGAGCGGACAGGGTTCGAATACGTGAGGAAGCTGAACAGGGGCGGGGCCACGACCAGCACGCCCATCATGTCACCGAGCCACCACTTCAGAAAGGCTGCGTCGTACTCGGCGACCGGCACCAGGCCCCCTCCAAGCAGGGCGGTCGCGCCAATCAGCGCACTTACTGCCGTGCTCACCACCGCAGCCAGGCCGATGAAGGCCAACACGTCACTGATGCGGTCGAGGGTGATCTGGAATCGAGCCGCGCGGTTCAATAATATTGCTGCCGTCAAGGCTGCCACTGTAGCGCCGGCGCCAATCACCGCGGCCACTGGCAAGGGCACGCCCACCGACACGTTGGCCAGGAAGGAGCCAATGACGATTCCGGGGGCAACTTCGAAGCCCAGAGCGAGCAGCGCAACAAGGGCGATGCCGCTGGAAGGCCACACCAGAGACACTGCGCCGCCCACTATCGCATAAGCAAGTCCTACTTTTGCGCTTGCGTAGTACGCCAATGCCACAAACCCGGTGTGCAGGAGGAGCCTAAACCTGGAATTGTCCCGATTGATGCCCATTGTTCGCTCCAAACCCTCTACGCGAGCGATTTCCCATGCGTCCCGGCACAGCCCGCAAGCAGCAATCCTGATGAACCTGTCAATATGGCGAATTTAATGCCGGGATTACGCAGGTCGCACTCCTCATATCAAGACGACCAAAACGACTATGAACCCACGTCAGAATTCTTCTGTGCGCTATCGCACATACGAAGGATCATCATGGCGGTACAACATAAGTTTGTTCAGGCGTGTGTCCGTCTGCCTTACCAAGGATCGGCGTGCGGTATGCGTGGAAGTAAAGCAGGGATGTTTCGTGGCTTGCGCGTGCGATAAACGAAACATCCGGAGCGGCCCTCATGCCGCTCCGGACGGTGACGCGTTAGAAGAGCGTTAGAAAAAGCCCAGCGGCTTCTCGCTATAGCTGACGAGCAGGTTCTTGGTCTGCTGATAGTGATCGAGCATCATCTTGTGAGTCTCGCGGCCGATACCCGATTGCTTGTAGCCGCCGAACGCCGCATGCGCCGGATACGCGTGATAGCAGTTGGTCCACACGCGGCCCGCCTGGATCTGCCGGCCGAAGCGATAGGCACGCGTGCCGTCGCGCGTCCACACGCCGGCGCCGAGACCGTAGAGCGTATCGTTGGCGATCTCCAGCGCTTCTTCTTCGGTTCTGAACGTCGTCACGGAAACGACCGGCCCGAAGATCTCTTCCTGGAAGATGCGCATCTTGTTATGGCCGCGGAACACGGTCGGCTTCACGTAGTAGCCCTTGCTCAGCTCGCCGCCCAGCGTGTTGCGTTCGCCGCCGATCAGGCATTCGGCGCCTTCCTGCTTGCCGAGATCGACATACGAGAGGATTTTTTCGAGCTGTTCCTGCGAAGCCTGCGCGCCGATCATCGTTTTCGTATCGAGCGGGTGCCCTTGCGTGATCGCTTTGACGCGTTTCAATGCGCGCTCCATGAAGCGGTCGTAAATCTTTTCGTCGATCAGCACGCGCGACGGGCACGTACACACCTCGCCCTGATTCAGCGCGAACATCGCGAAGCCTTCGAGCGCCTTGTCGAAGTAACCATCGTCGTGGTCGATCACGTCGGCGAAGAAGATGTTCGGGCTCTTGCCGCCGAGTTCGAGCGTCACCGGAATGATGTTCTGGCTCGCGTACTGCATGATCAGGCGGCCCGTGGTGGTCTCGCCGGTGAAGGCGATCTTCGCGATGCGTTTGCTCGATGCGAGCGGCTTGCCGGCTTCAAGGCCGAAACCGTTGACCACATTCAGCACACCCGGCGGCAGCAGGTCCTGGATCAGTTCGACCAGTACGAGAATCGACGCGGGCGTTTGCTCGGCCGGCTTGAGCACGATGCAGTTTCCCGCAGCCAGCGCCGGCGCTACCTTCCACACCGCCATCAGGATCGGGAAATTCCACGGAATGATCTGACCAACCACACCAAGCGGCTCGTGGAAATGATAGGCCACGGTATCCGCATCGATCTCGGAGATCGAACCCTCCTGTGCGCGGATGCAACCGGCGAAATAGCGGAAGTGGTCGATCGCGAGCGGAATATCGGCGGCGAGCGTTTCGCGCAGCGGCTTGCCGTTGTCGATCGTTTCCGCGACCGCGATACGCGACAGGTTTTGCTCCATGCGGTCCGCAATGCGGTTCAGAATATTCGCGCGCACGCCCGGCGCGGTATCGGCCCACGCTTTGCGGGCCCGGTGGGCCGCGTCGAGGGCGAGCTCGATATCTTCTTCCGTCGAACGGGGAATCGACGTGAAGGGCTCGCCGGTGATGGGCGACACGTTGTCGAAGTATTCGCCGCGCACCGGAGGAACCCACTCGCCGCCGATGAAATTGGCGTACTGCCGCGCATACGGAAATTCGACATCGAGAAACTGCATATCTGCGTGATTCATGCTGGACTCCTCCAATGATTGTGTGGCTGGTCTCGATGGAGAAAGCATGCGTTGCCTCGGCGCATCCGCACTGCTGACGCTCTTCATCGTGCGGAGCGTTCAGCGAGAAGCGTGCCATCAGGTATTGGCAGCGTCGCGACAGGCGATAGTCGCATCGTTAGCCGCATCTGATGCCACGCACCGCGTGCGGCGCACACGTCGCGGCGAGTGGATCGAGCATATGTGCCGGTTGATCCACCTGCGTGGCAACTGTCATTTTTAGCAACACATCCTCGCTCGACTGCGCCAGCGTGCAACACCAGTTGTCACGCCGCGGCGGCCGTTTAACAGCACTCGCGCCCGTCCTTCATGAGCCGCTACGGCTTGCGGCCACACCACTGCCAATGGCACGCGACTTGCCTTGAATGGTCGGCAGCCAGTCTGCGCTCACTAGACGATGGCGCCGCCGCACGGCCTCGCGTCGACAACTCAACAGCAACCATGTTGCATGGGACCAGAGTAAGCCGCTAAAGCGGCAACTCAACAACAACCATGTTGCGTGGGACCAGAGTAAGCCGCTAAAGCGGCAACTCTGGTCGACACAGGAGACAAGGATGAAAGCACGTTTAACTTCGGCGACGCGGCCCACGGCGCTAGCGCTGGGCGTGGCCGCCGCCGTCAGTCTGGTATTCGCGTCGGCGGCAGCAGCCGACGACTATCCGGCCGTCACCTATGAGCGGTTGACAGCGGCGCAGAGCGACCCCGGTTGGCTCACGTATTACCGCACCTATAACGGTCAGGCGCATTCGCCGCTCAAGCAGATCGACGCAGCCAACGTCAAGAACCTCAAACAGGTGTGGAGCTACAAGTTTCCGGCGGACTTGCAGCAGGGTTTCGAAGCCACCCCGATCGTCAATGGCCGCTATCTGTACGTGACCACGCCGAAGGACAACGTGTACGCGTTCGATGCCGCAACCGGCAAGCAACTCTGGAAGTTCGAGCCGAAACTCGGGGCCGAATCGTTCAAGACAGCATGCTGCGATGTGATCAACCGCGGTGTGGCGTTGTACGGCAAGAACGTCTACGTCGCCATGCTGAGCGGCGACGTCGCGGCGCTCGATGCGCAGACAGGCGCGCTCGTCTGGCGCAAGCAGATGTTCGAGCCGGGGCTGGGCTACGCGTTCTCCCTCGCGCCGCTCGCGCTCGACGGCGCGCTGGTAGTGGGCAGCGCAGGCGGGGAATACGGCGCGCGCGGTTTCATCGCGGCGTTGAATCCGGATAACGGCAACGTGCTGTGGAAACGCTTTACGGTGCCGGCAGCCGGGGAAAAGGGCGGTGACTCATGGCCGAACGGCATGCAGGAGCATGGCGGCGCACCGGCCTGGCTGACAGGCACCTATGACGCCGCCTCGAAAACGCTTTACTGGGGTGTCGGCAACCCCGGGCCGTGGCTCGCCGATCTGCGTCCGGGCGACAACCTCTACTCCGATTCACTGCTCGCGCTCGATCCGAAAACCGGCAACCTCAAATGGCATTACCAGTACACGAAACATGACACATGGGATTACGACGGCGTCAATACACCGGTGCTTGCCACGATCAAGTACCAGAACAAGGAATACGACGCCATCATCCATGCGGACCGCAACGGCTTTTTCCACGCAATCGATCGCGGCACCGGCAAGCTGATTTACGCGAAGCCCTTTGTCACGGCGACCTCGGTCACCGGCTATACGGCGGACGGCTCGCCGATCCAGGATGCGTCGAAATATCCGAAGGCCGGCACGACGATCGAAACCTGTCCGAGCTTCCTCGGCGGCAAGAACTGGTGGTCGGTTTCGTACGATCCGGACAAGCATCTCGCGATCGTTCCCGCGCTGCATGCGTGCATGTCGCTGTCGGGCAAGTCGGTGAACTACATGGAGGGGTTGCCGTACCTCGGCGAAGGGTTCGAGATCAAACCGGAGCCCGGCAGCAAGGGTTATGGCGAACTGCAGGCGATCGATGTCGACACCGGCAAGAAGGTCTGGAGTCACTGGAGCAAGCTGCCGTGGAATGGCGGCGTAGCGACCACTGCGGGTGGCCTCGCCTTTAGCGGCTCGCTCGACGGCCATCTGTATGCGTTCGACGAGGCGACCGGCAAGGTGCTGTGGCAAAGCCCGAAACTCGCTAGCGGGATCATTGCTCAACCGTCGGTGTTCGAGGTCGACGGCAAGGAGTATGTCGCCATTCTCGCCGGTTACGGCGGCGCTAACCCGATCTGGGGTGGTCCGATGGCGAAGTCGGCGGAGAAGGTCCCACGCGGCGGCACGCTGTACGTGTTTGCGCTCAACCATAGCTGATGTTCACGTGGCCGCCACGTCAGGTTGCTCAGCGCACATTTGCGCGGGCAATCCAGTCGCGGCGGCCCGGTCTTTCCCGGAAGCAGGATCATGAAAACTCGACTTAATTCGTTTGCTCTGGCCAGTGTGCTGCTAGGTAGCGCCGTGCTCGCGCCAGGAATCGCTACCGCCGGTGTGCGCGTCTGCACGTTTCCAGGCAGCCCATCGACCGCGCTCGACGAGGCGGTGGCGCGCGAAGCGTTTCGTACGGCGGGTATCGCAATGTCGCTCGCACCCGGTGGATTCGACGGTAACGATGACGACGGCGTGTCGCTGAAGGAACTCAACAAGGCGCTTGCGCGCAAATGCGATGTCATCGCAGGCTTCCCGCGCTCGGCAGTCGCCGACGGCTCCGGCAGCAAGCTGACTTTCTCGCGTGGCTATCTGCAGTCCGGCTATGTGAGCGTCACTTCGCACGGGTCGTCAGCGCAGGCCAGCGGCGCAGAAGTCGTCGCGGCAACTTACGCGAGCCCCGCGCAGTTGATCGCCGTGCAGCAAGCCGGTGTCAAGCTCGACCTGGAGAACACGGCGCAACTCACGGTCGATGCCGTCGCGAGCGGACGTGCCCAACGCGCGATCGTCTGGTATCCGGCGGTTGTGGCTTATACGATTGAGCATCCGCAGCGGCACTTCAAGATTGCGGGCGCCGCCTCGCCGTATGCCGACTGGAATCTGGTGTTTGCATTTGGCAAGAACGGGGCCGCGTTACAGCCGCGTATCGACGCCGCGCTGGAGAAGATGGCGTCCGATGGCAGGTTGGCGGCGTTGACCCGCGCCTGGCGGTTGCCGGAATCGGTTCAGGCTGCAGGGCCTCCTGCGGGCGCATTTGCCTACCGCGACGGCCCTGGCCGTAGCGATTCGGCAGTGTGGCGAATGACACTGGCCGGCAATCGCCGGGCGCCGCAAGGTCGCTTCATCAAGGTCGATGCAAGCGCGCCCGCCGACGCTCCCGGCTTTGACCGCGCGCAGGTCGCGCACGGCAAGACGCTGTACTCGAGTGCGTGCGCGAAGTGCCACGGTCCCGAGCTGCAAGGTTTGAATGCGCCCGCGTTGCGTGGTCCGTCCTTCGCGCCGGCCGCCAACGCGAAGCTCACCATCGGCGGCGTGTATGGATACATGGCGAACAATATGCCGGCAGACCGTCCCGGCAAGATGAAACCGCAGGACTATGCGGACATCATGGCGTTCCTGTTGTATTCGAACGGCTACAGCGCCGGCAAGACCAGGCTGACGGACGACAACGCCAAAGCGTCGTCGACGCCCCTCAACGCGCGGACCTCGCAATAGCGAACGCTTCAGGCGATCTCCGGGTACTTCACGGAGATCGCCGGCTGTCAAAGGGGGAATGGGTGTTCAGGAAGGGGCGCGACGTACGAGCGATAAATGATGGATGCGGCGACATCTCCAGTCACCTCCCATCTAAACCAAACCGCCGTGCTACCCCAGAAGCAACGAGTTATCCCTGCTGCGGAAAATCAACGGCTGCGCCTCGCTGTCACGTACCGGCCGCCGCGCGAGCGTCACCACCTGCTCGATTTGCCCATGATGCTCGGACTTTGCACACACCGGGTCGGCGGCCGCGGCATCTCCAGTCAGCAGATACGCCTGACAGCGGCAGCCTCCGTGATCGGTCTCCCGCTCGTCGCAACTCCGGCAAGGCTCGCGCATCCAGCCGTCGCCGCGAAAAGCATTGAACGCGTGACTGTCGTACCAGATGTCCACGAGTGAAGCGTCGCGCACGTTGGGCAGATCGAGACCCGGCAGCGAGCGCGCCGCATGGCACGGTAAAGCGGTGCCGTCGGGCGCGATGCCGAGAAACACGGAGCCCCAGCCGTTCATGCAGGCCTTCGGGCGTGCTTCGAAATAGTCGGGGACGACAAACAGGATGCGGCAGCGATTGCCGAACCGTTCGCGGTACCGATTGACGGTCGCTTCGGCTTCCTGCAGCTGTTCGCTGGTTGGCATCAACTGCTCGCGATTGAGCATGGCCCACCCGTAGTACTGCGTGTTCGCCAGTTCGAGGTAGTCGGCGCCCATCTCGAGCGCCATCTCGATGATCTGCCCGACGTGCGGCAGGTTATAGCGATGCAGTACGCAATTGAGCACCATCGGGTAGCCGTGTGTCTTGATCAGGCGCGCTACCCGTTGTTTCAGCTCGAAGGTCTTCGTGCTGGACACGAAATCGTTGACTTCGCGCGTCGAGTCCTGAAACGAGAGCTGGATGTGATCGAGACCGGCGTCTTTCAGACGCGCGATGCGCGTCTCGTTGAGCCCGACGCCCGACGTGATCAGATTCGTATAGAAGCCCAGTCCACGGGCGTGCGCGACCAGCGTTTCGAGGTCGTCGCGCACCAGCGGTTCACCGCCGGAGAAACCGATTTGCGCGGCGCCCATGCGTCGGGCTTGCGTGATCACGTCGCGCCAGGTCCCGGTGTCGAGTTCCGCGCCATGACTGGCGAAGTCGACAGGGTTGTAGCAGAACGCGCAGTGGAGCGGGCAGCGATATGTGAGTTCCGCCAGCAGCCATAACGGCGGGGAAGGGCGAGCGCCAGGGGTGCCGGTCGCGGTGTTCATGTCAGTCCAGCCAGCCGCGTTGCCGCGCATGGTCGATGAAGCGATACACGTCGGCGGCAAGGTTCGATGCACTGAACAGATCTTCCAGTTCGCCGATGATGTCGTCCAGTTCGCGGGTTCCGTCGCAGCGCGTGAGAATTTCGCCCGCGCTCGGATTGAGCTTGACCATGCCTTCGGGATACAGCAACACATAGGCATCCTGCGCGTCTTCCCATTGCAGACGGAACATCGTGCGCAGACGTGGCCGCAGGCTGGCGTAGTGATCGGGGTGTGGGGCGTTCATACCGGGTACGCCTTTTCGATGGCGTCGAGCATCGACCACAGAATGTCGAGCTTGAAGCGCAGGATGTCGAGGGCACGCTGTTGCGCGTCGGGTGTCTTGAAGTGCTTGAGCGTGACGTCGAGCCCGTGCTCGACATCGCGCTGAGCGAGCGGAATGCGGCTGCGAAAGTACTGCAGCCCCTGCGAGTCGATCCACGGATAGAGATCCGGCCAACCGGCCAGCCGGTCGCGATGGATCTGCGGCGCGAACATTTCCGTGAGCGAAGAGCAGACCGCCTCCTGCCACGGCGCCCGCCGCGCGAAATTGACATAGGCGTCGACCGCGAAGCGCACGCCGGGCAGCACGTGCTCGAGCGACCACAATGCCGTGCGGTCGATGCCAACCGCGTCGGCGAGGTGCGCCCACGCTTCGATGCCGCCGGGGTTGTCGCCGTAGCCGTCGTGATCGTGCAGCCGCTCGATCCACAGGCGGCGCGTCTGCCGGTCGTCGCAGTTGGACAGGATCGCGGCGTCCTTGAGCGGGATGTTGATCTGATAATAAAAGCGGTTTGCAACCCAGCCGCGTATCTGCTTCGGCGAACACTGGCCACTGTTCATCCGCTGATTGAACGGATGATGAATGTGATAGTGCGCGCCGAGCGCGCGCAGGCGCACTTCGAATTCGCCCGGCGGCCAGGGGGCGGTATGGGCAACATCGGTGGGCAGCGGGGCGTTCATGGCTATACCTGAAATTGCATTCCGTCGCGCGCCACTTCAATACCGCGGGCGCGTATCACGGCATGTTCGGCGGAATGCGGATCGAGAATCGGATTGGTGTTGTTGATGTGAATCAGCACCTTGCGCGTCGTACTGGGCAGTGCGTCGAGAAGTTGAACCATGCCGGGCAGACCCTGATAGCCGCACTGTGCGAGATGGCCCATGTCGGCGGCGTGATGCGTGGACAGACCGAGGTCGATCATCTCTGTAGCGGACCAGAAGGTGCCATCGACCAGCACGAGTTGCGCAGAGCGCATCGCTTCGAGCACGGGTTCCGGCGCAGCCGCGAGACCCGGCGCATAGAAAACGCGCGCACCTGTGGCGACGTTCTCGATCAGCAGCGCGATGTTGTCGCCAGGCGCGGCTTCGGCGCGGCGTGGTGAATAGGGCGGCGCCTTGCTCTCGATCGGCAACGCGGTGAAGCGGATGCCCTCCGCCGGCGCGACCGTGAAGGGTTGATCGAGCGCGATCTCGTGACGCTCGACGCCGCAGTAATGGCTGAGCAGCGGAACGAGCGGCAAGCCGGTAGAGAGATCGTCGAACACGGGTGCGCAGGCATACAGCGGCAGCGGTGTCGTGCGTTCGCGCAACATCAGCAAACCGGTGACGTGATCGATTTGCGCGTCGATCAGGATGACGGCGGCGATGCCGCTGTCGCGGATCGAACGGGCGGGTTGCAGTTCCGGATTCGCACGCAATTGGGCGAGCAGGTCCGGCGATGCGTTGATCAGAATCCAGTCGACGCCGTTCCCGCTCACTGCAATCGACGATTGGGTGCGCGGTAACACATCGCCGGCGCGGTTACGGGCCTGGGTGCAGTTCGCACAGTTGCAGTTCCATTGCGGTAGTCCGCCGCCTGCACCCGAACCAAGAATCTTGATCTTCATGAGCGATGCTCCGGGCGCCGCCGCGCACACTTACTGTGAGAGGCGGGCGGCGCTTCATCGTTGCTTCAGCGATTGGCGATGTACATCGTGATTTCAAAACCGAAGCGCAGATCGGTATAGGCGGGGGTAGTCCACTGCATGGCTGTCTCCTTGAATGCGGCATGTGATTGGAAAAACCGCATGTGTAAAGCGGTCATCTCATTCAACGCAAGCTCCGTGCCGGGCAGGTCGAGCGGAGCGATCGGAGCAAATCGACACAAAGCGGTCGCATCGCGTTCCGAACGAACGCACCGTCATGCGTGAGTACGCGCTTCGCTGCGCAGACTTTGACCGGCAGATAGCACGCTGGCGACAGCGTGCTGTTCAATTGGAGGACACCGCTGTTGCAATATGGAACACCCGTGAAACACACGCGGTTTAACGCGGTTCGCAGCGTGACGCGAGACGCTGCGCTTCCAGATCGCACACGATGTCAGTCAGACTGCTGTCCGAACTCGTCCGTTCCGCCGTCCGTGCCGGCCAACGCCGGCAATTTCCGGTAGATGGTGTTGCGCGAGACACCCAGCGCACGGGCCGCCGCCGACACGTTGCCGCGATGCTGGGCAACCGCTGCCGCTATCGCACAGGCGGTGACGTCCTGCAAGCGCCCGCCCTGCAATGGGCCTGTTTCGAGCGTGCCCGCAGCAGGCCCGGCGGCGCTGCGCAAATCGTCGAAGAAATCGTCGGGCAGGTGTTCCCGCCTGATCTCTCCGTCCTCATCCACCATGGCGGCCGCCGTGCGCAGAAGATTGCCGAGCTGGCGGAAATTGCCCGGCCACATGCATTGTTCGAACAGCGTCATCACGTCGCTTGCGACGCTCAGGCGCCGGCCGTCGGCCTCATCCAGCGACGCGCTTTGCAGCATTTTCCGGATCACGGCGGCTAGATCCGTGCGCTCGCGCAGCGGCGGCAACTTCACGACCAGACCGTTGAGGCGGTAATACAGGTCCTCGCGGAAACAGCTCTGCGCAATCATTTCGCGCAGATCGCGGTGAGTCGCGCAGATGATCGCGATATCGACGGGAATCGACTTCGTGGAGCCGAGCGGATTGACGAGACGCTCCTGCAGCACGCGCAGCAACCGCACCTGGAGCGGGTAGGGCATGTCGCCGATCTCGTCGAGAAAGAGCGTGCCGCCGTTCGCTTGCAGCAGTTTTCCGGTTGCGCCTTTGCGGCGCGCGCCGGTGAACGCGCCTTCCTCGTAGCCGAACAACTCGGATTCGATCAGGCTCTCCGGGATCGATGCGCAGTTGACCGCGACGAACGCCCCCGACCTGCGTGGCGAATCGTTGTGGATGGCCTGGGCGAGCAGTTCTTTGCCCGTGCCCGTCTCACCGGTGATCAGGATAGGGATGTCTTTGCCGAGCACCTTGCGGACCTTTGCGATGACCGCTGCGATCTGCGGATCGCCCGTGTCCAGATAGCTGAGCTTCGACAGCGTGCCTGCGGCGACAGCCGCAGGCGGCGGGTCGGAACGCAGCACCGGCTTTGCCGCGCCGTACGCCTGCGGCACCAGGCCGTCGTCGGCGAGTGTGACGCGCCGGAACTCGACGTGCGCACAAATGACCGCACCGCTATTGAGGTTCAGCGACAGATGGCGATCGCGGCTTGTGCGCAGACGGTCGATCAGTTGCGCGCTCGTCAGGCCGAACAGCGACGACAGCGTATGCGCGCGCAATGCCGCGAGCGGCATGCCCAGCTGGAACTGCGCACTGCGGTTGGCCGACAGGAAGCGGCCATCGCAGGTGAACGCGACGATGCCTTCCATCAACGTGCCGAGAAATTCGGGCCGGCCATGAAAGGCGATTTGCAATGTCTCGCGAAAGGTATTGGTAAACAGATGATTTTCGATCATCTGCACGGACATCTTGGCCAGCGCCATCGTGTGCTGGTGGTAGCTGTGGTGATCGCCCGTGACGTCGAGCACGCCGATCAGATCGCCATACGGATCGAGGATCGGCACGCTGGAGCAGGTGAGAAAGCGGTTGGCGGCCAGGTAGTGCTGCTCGCCATGAACGACCGTGGGAGAGCATTCGGCGATGGCCGTACCAATAGCGTTCGTTCCTTGCCGCTCCTCGGCCCAATTCGCGCCCGGACGCAGCGCAACCTTTTCCGCCCGCCTCAGAAAATCGTCGTCGCCGATGGAATGCAGGATGAGCCCTTCGGCGTCGGTCAGCACAATCATGCTTTGCGTGTTGACGATCTGCTCGTGCAGCGTTTCCATCACCGGGGTGGCATGCGCGCACAGGATCCGGCTTTGCTCCAGCTTCAACGTCAGTTCCGCAGCCGGCAGGACGTCATAGTCCGGCCGCATCGAGGCACTCAAGCCGAATGTTTGCGAACGCTCGTGAGATTTCTGAATGGATGGCGTGAGCCAGGCAGCTTCACGCGGTGCGATTGGCGTCGTGGCGTGATGGACATCATCGCGCATGGTCTCCTCCTGCGAGTCAGGTCTGGTCGTTTGCCAGAACCGTGTGGGCACAACCTGAAGCAATTCGCGCGCCAGATTCGGCATCCCATTCAGGGGAACAGGGGGCTATTGGTGGCCTGGAGCGGCTTCGTGACTCCGATGCGCCTGGCGGCGAAGCGAAGCATTCGATCGGCGGGGCGAGCAGACGCGCTTCTGGACGCCAGGCATGCATTGCATGTTCGCCCCGAACGGGGCACCGGGGTTGATCTGAATCAATGGATTCTCGACAGTCTACGCGTCCAGCGAAATCGCATGGCCTTTTTCGACGATCGCCGCTGGTCGGCTTTCTCCTGTTGAATGACTTGTCGATTTTGCGGGAGCCGCTTGCAGGTGAAGCGAAGCATCCAGACCTTGATTCAAATCAATAGCAATACCTTGGCTGGGTCGATGATCAATTCGTCATCGACGGCTCGCGAACTGCCGCGTCGATGCGAAATCACGCGCCTTGAGCCAAGGGAGAAATCATGGTCCGGGCAGAATCCAGGATCGCCGTTGCGGCGATTGCCGTCTTTGTCGCGTTGGCAGGTTTGGCGGCATTGATCCGCGGCTTGCTGTTCGATAGTACGGACTTCATTCGCTACGGCGCGGCGGCGCTCGTTGCCGGTGTTGCCTGCTTCGTCCTGCTGCTGAACCCTACAGCAGGAGACGATTCCTGACACGGGCATGGGCCGCGTCGGCTCTACGACACGACGTCGGCCAGCGGACGCCGCGGCGAGTGTGGAGCCTGCCGGCCGCGGCCGAAGCGCAGCAGCAATTGCGGCATGCCATCCAGATTCAGCGCGGCGCGTAGCTGCTCGCGCAGTGAAGCCACTTCGATCGGCTGATTCAGATAGGAAGCGGTGATGCCCGCGTCCGCCGCGGTAAGCAGCACCCGTTCAAGCGCTTGACCTGCCGCTAGCCATGCGGCCGCATCGTCCGCTCCGGTGGCGATGCACAGCAATAACGGCGACCCGGCGACCAGCGTGTGATGAGCCGCCGCCATGCCGCCGCCCAGGTCGAACGTGCGAATCACCGAGCCGACCAGGGGCACCGCGAGATCGAGCAGGGCAAGCATACCCGGCGACAACGCAGGCATGCCATCCTGACTGCGTCTCGGATGGATCCAGCTCGCAAGTTCGCGCCGGAAGCGCGGATCCTTGAATTGCGCATGATCGGCTTCAGCGATCAGCGCCGCGAGATGCTCGCGCATGGCCGCGTTCCCGGCACAGACGATATCCGCGCCCTCGGCGGCGCCGGCTTCCTCGAGCCGCAGCCGGAGTTCGGCCGGAATGGCTTCGTCGGCGAAGGTTTCGCGGGTCGTGACGCGCCGCGGTATCGCGTCGAACAGCGGTGCAAGGCTGGTATCGCAAAGGCCGTCGTGCAGGACCCGAAGATGTGCCAATACGTCCACGTCGGCCGGCGCCGGAAACAGTGTGATCGCGTAGGCAAGACCGAAGTGGCTCAGCGCAACGCGGAGGTTGAGCAGCGCAGCACCACAGCTGATGATCAGCTCGCGATCAAAGGGATCGGCCACCGGGAGCGCCCGCAGACGGTCTGCGCACAGCGTGACGCAGTCGCCGTCGACGATGAAATGCCAAGGCTGCGTGTTATGGCTGGATGGCGCCAGCACCGCGTATCGCAGCGCGAACCGCAGTTTGTCCTGGATGCTGGCGTTTTGATCGAGTTGATGCTCGTCGACGGACCAGGCCGTGTTCCGGGAAAGTGCGTTCATTCAGGGCCTCCTGCGTGTTTTCCGGATCGGTGCCGGGCTGTGCGTGCGCTGCCCGGACTACACGCGCGCGAGGCCTTCGAGGTCGAGAATCCTGATCTGCTTGCCATGTGTATCGACAAGGCCGTCTTTCTGAAATTTCGAAAACATGCGGCTGACGGTCTCGAGTTTCATCCCGAGGTAGCTGCCGATCTCCTCGCGCGTCATGCGCAAATTGAATTCCGCCGGCGAATAGCCACGTTTCTTGAGCCTTCCCGACAGGTTCAGCAGGAACGCCGCGACCCGCTGATCGGCGGACATCGTGCCGAGCAGCATCATGAGGGTGGCCTCGCGAACGATCTCACTCCCCATCAGACGATGGACGTGCTGCTGCACCACCAGCACCTCGCGGCACATGGCTTCGAGCAGATGAAATGGAATGATGCAGACGCTGCTGTCCTCGAGGGCTATCGCGTCGCAGCTGTGCCGGCCCGAGCAGACGCCGTCGAGACCCAGCGAATCGCCGGCCAGATGAAAGCCGGTGACCTGTTCGCGGCCGTCGCGATGCATGACGACGGTCTTGAACGAACCGGCGCGGACTGCATAGATGCTCTGGAACGAATCGTTGGCGCGATATAGCGATTCACCATGTTTGATCGTGCGGGAAACGCAGATCAGCGACTCCAGCCGCCCCTGTTCGGCTGGCGTCAGGCCTTGTGGCATGCAGATCGAGCGCATCGTGCAGCTTGAACAGTGCGCGGCGCGGCGATTGGGGACTGACGTGGTGAGCGCGGAATTGCCTGAAGCCGGCTGCGAGACACGCTGGCGCGGCATGATTTCGGAATATTCAGCGACGTCAGACATGGTGTGCTCCTAGGTAATCGAGTAATTGAGGCCACGCGCGCGACGCTCGTGGGCAATCCGCGTGATCGTGCTGCATGCAAGATCGAACTCGCTCGTCTTGTCGAAGAAGTACTGCGCGCCGGCCGCAAGGCACGCCTGCCTGAACCAGGCACTCGAGTGATTCGTCAGCACGATCGCGATCGCCGGCAACATGCTCCGCGTGAGGCTCTGCAGCAGTTCGATACCGGTGCCGCCGGTCAGGCGCAAATCCACGACCACGACATCGGCTCCCGTGGCTTCGATACCGGCGAGCGCGGCGCCGGGTTCCTCGGCTTCGCCGACAATCTCGACACCGTTGATTGCGCCGAAGCGCGCCGCCATCCGTTGCCGGATCGGGATCGCGTCTTCGACGAGAAAGATACGCAGTGCGTGCTGGGCCGGGCTTGAGTTCATGACTCGAAGTATCGGCGGCGCTGTCTCAAATTGAAATCGGCGACGAGCGAACTTCGGGTAGGCGAGCGCGAAGGCGTGTAGGGGATTTCCTACACGCGACGAATGCGGCGGTGGAGCGGTGGAGGCGGCGGAGGCGGTGGAAGCGGTGGATAAGGAGGCGGCGCTGTGCCAGCGAATTGATGTGAGGATTGACGCTGCCGAGGCGGCCGTCGCGCCGCCCCGGACCTAGATTTCATCGTCTTCGCCGAGCAGCTTGTGACGCAGCGCGTAACGCACCAGCGCGGCTTCGTGCGGCATCTGCATTTTTTCGAGGATGCGCGTTTTATAGGTGCTCACCGTTTTGCTGCTGACGCACAGTTCCGCGGCGATTTCGGTGATGGTTTGCCCCGCGGCGATGCGGCGGAACACATCGAACTCACGGTCGGACAGGCGTTGATGGGGCAGTGTGTCGGCCGGCTCGTTCAGGCTCTGCGCAAAACGCTCGGCCATCGCGAGACTCACGTAGACGCCCCCGGATGCGACTTTGGTGAGCGCCGCGACCAGTTCCGCACTGGCGCTTTCCTTGGTGAGATACCCTGAGGCGCCCGCTTTGAAAGCGCGTACCGCATACTGCTGCTCCGCATGCATGGTGAGCACGAGAATCCGCAGTGCCGGCTTCTCGTCCTTGATCTGTTTGATCAGCTCAACGCCGTTTCGTCCCGGCATCGACAGATCCAGCACGAGCACGTCGGCCGCGTTCGCGCGGATCAGCGCAATCGTGCTGGCGCCGTCATTGGCCTCGCCGACCACCTCGAAGCCGCTCGCACCTTGCAGGATATGCCGCAGGCCATCACGCACCAATGCGTGATCGTCGGCTATCAGCACTCGCATCATGTTTGCATCTCCTGCTGTTGCACTGCCGAGACTGGAAAGTTAACGGTCAGCGCAAAGCCCTTGCCACTGGAAGTGTGGATTTCGACCGTGCCGCCCAGCATGTGCGCACGCTCGCGGATACCGAGCAAACCAAACGATTTCTCGGCGGCGGGGGCGGTGTGGCTCGCGCCCTGGCCGTTGTCCGCAATTCGCACCACGCACACGCCGCCCTCGACCTGCACCGTCAGCGTGACGAGCGTAGCATCCGCATGCCGGGCGACATTGGTCAGCGCTTCCTGCACGATGCGAAATAGCGTCGTCGCGCCCGCCGGCGTAAAGCTGGTGTCGCCGACTTCGATCCGGTGCTCCACATCGATCCCGTAGCGGTTGGTAAAGTCGCTGGCGAGCCATTCGATCGCGGGAATCAGGCCGAGATCGTCGAGCATGACCGGACGCAGGTCGGCAGCGATACGGCGCACGGAGGCGACCGTCGCATCGATCAGCCGGCGCATCCCCCGCAGTTGCTGAAGCAGGCGCGGTTCGGCGGTGGTTTCAAGCTCCTGCTCGACCGAAGAAATGTCCATCTTGAGGGCGGTCAATTGCTGCCCGAGGTCGTCGTGGAGTTCGCGGGCAATGCGGGTTTTTTCTTCCTCACGAACGTTTTGCAGATTCGCAGAAAGTTCGCGCAACTCCTCGCGCGATTGCCGTAGCGCATTTTCCGCTTTGACCCGCTCGGTAATGTCGCGCAGCATGACCGTGTACAGCTTGCCGTCGCCGTCGCGGATCTGCGAGATCGACGCCTCCATAGGAAACTCTTCGCCGTTGCTCCGCAAGCCGAACAGCACACGCTGCTTGCCCATTTGCCGGTCGGAAACGCCGGTCACGCCGAACTGTTCGACATGCCGTTCGTGCCCCGCGCGAAAGCGCTCGGGAATGAAGCGCCAGAGCGGGGTGCCGACCGCTTCCATCGCGGTGCATCCAAAAACCTGTTCAGCCATTGGATTGAAGATGACGATGTTCTGCCGTTCGTCGATGGTGATGATGGCTTCCATCGATGACCGGATGATCCCCATCATGCGTGCCTCGTTCAGGTTCAACTGGCTGCGCGCCTCGCTCGTCGCGGCGGATCCGCCGCCGCGTCCGCCTGCGATCAGGAAGGCAATGGCGCCGAACAGGCAGGCCGTCGCGACGCCGGCGATCAGCACCGCGGTTTCTGCAAATGCGTCCTCGGCTCGCAGAGCGCGGCCGCTCGCCGTATAGGACAGCGTGAGAGGCTCACCGCCGACGCGCAGGGTAGCGGTTTTGCGCATGACGGGCGAGGCGGGGCCGTCGTCCCCGGCGCTGGACGAATAAAGCAGCGTAGCGGGGGTTCCGCTCAATACCTGCAGGTCGATGCTGCGTCGCCGGGCGAGCGCGTTATCGAATACACGGCTGGTGTCCAGCGCCGCCACCAGCAGTCGCTTGATGTCCGCGCGCCGCGCCTGTGGCGTAGGCGGCAATCCGGCGTTCGCGGCGTCCGAATACACAGGAAAATAGACGTAAAGACGTGGGCGGGTGTTCGAACCAACGTCGCCGAATGGCGCGGCGCCGGCGTTGAGCGCGCTTGCTCCTGTGTCGATGGCGCGCAGCAACGCCTTACGGCTCGCGGGGGCGCCAGCCAGGTCGTAGCCGACCGGCATCGCATCCGCGGTGCCCGGCGCCATCAGCGTCACCGGCGCGACCGGTTGCGGCGTGGCGGCATGTCCGGCCACGCTACCGGTGTCGTCCGTCAGGCGGGCGATGCCGGCGGCGTCCACGTCGGCGTAGCCAAGCGCGCGCACGACGGACGGCGTTTCATTCAGATCGAGCTGCGCGACATATCGGTACCAGGCATCGGCATTGACCGCCGGCGCGACGGAGAGCAAGCCGCGCGCGCCGAGCAGCAGTGATTCGCTGGTGGCGAACTCGCGCTGCAGATCAGCGGTGATTTGCGCAGTACGCTGATCGAAGCGGCTGTTGGCGGCGAGCAATGACTGCTCGCTCACCCAGCGCCACGCGGCGAGCGCCGCCACCAGGACGAGAGCAAATGTGACCGCCGCAATAAGCTTGGGGCGGCGCTCAGGGGGCACGACCCGCCCGTGCGAAGGCGATTTTCTAGCGAAGGGCGTCTTACCGCGAAAGGGCATGTGCGCCTCATTGGATAGTGGGCAATCCGCAACGCTGGCTGATGGCGCAGTCGCGACGCGGATCGGGAAAAGTCACCGTGATTTTCTTTGAATGCAATCGGAACAACGGGTGCGCCGCCTATTGTGCGCGGTTCGCACGGATCGTGCCAGTATGCCCGGATTCACCATGTGAGCCGCACCGCGCGAGAATGTAGGCGGAACGCAAGCCATCAGCGCTTGATCCTTATCAAGCGTATTCCGAGCTGCGAACCGCAGACTGAAAGCGCGTCGCCGCCCAATAGCCGTGGCCGTTCAGGACGGCGGCGAACTCAAGGAGAAGCTCATGTACAAACGGATTCTCGTAGCAATCGACGGCAGCCAGGCCGCGCAGCGCGCGCTCGAAGAAGCGCTAAAAATCGCCGAGGCCGCGCAGGCGATGGTGACGGCCGTATTTGTCGCCGAACATGTTGCACAAATGGTCGATATCGGAACCGGGTTGATCGACGAACAGACGCGCGATACAGCGGTGACTGAAGCCGCGATGGCGACGCTCGAAGATGCCCGCGCGCTGTTCGAACAGCGCAACGTGTGCGGATTGACCCGGACGATTGACGCTTACGGCGAAGACGTCGTCACCGTCCTCTGCCGTGTGGCGCAAGAGTGCGAAGCCGATCTCGTGGTAATGGGCACGCATGGTCGGCATGGCATCGGCCGGCTGTTGCTCGGCAGTATCGCCGAGGCGTTTGTGCGGCGCGCCGAGATGCCCGTTCTGCTGGTTCGGCGCGAACGGGACATGGACGAGATCCCGTCGAGCCTGTAATAGCGCGGTGGCGAACCGGCGCACCGACGGAACCCAAAAAAGAAGCGCCTCGAAAACCGGGCGCTTTAATTTGCGCGAGGGCTTTTTTCGCGCAATGGCTGAATTGTTCGGTCAATGCGACATCAGTACCGGTACGGTCATCGACTCAAGCATGATCCGCGTGACGCCGCCGACTAGCAGTTCTTGCGCGCGTGCATGCCCGTACGCGCCCATCACCAGCAGATCGATATGACGATCGGCCAGTATGTTCAGCAGCGTTGCGCCCATAGGGACGCCGGTCACCTTGGACGCGGTCGAAAATCCCGCCTGGATGCCGTGCCGTTCGAGCCAGGCGGCGACCTCGATGCCGGCTGGCGCTTCGCTATGCGGGTATCGCTGCACCGTCATCACGGTGACGAATTTCGCGCGTTTGAGCACCGGTAAGGCATCGGTCATCGCCCGGGCGCTCTCGCGGCTGCCGTCCCACGCGATCAGCACGTTTTCGGCGAACGAACGGACAGTCCCGGCGTAGGGCAGCACAATGGCGGGGCGGCCCGAGCTCATCAGCACGTCCTCGACAAAGTGGCCTGCAACATAGGATGAAGGGTCGTCCGGATCATACTGACCGAGAATCAGGAGGTCGGCGTGGCGCGCGTGCAGGACCGCCGTTTCCACCGCCGGCCCTGGCGGCGCCCGCCATTCCACGCTGCGCCCGGCTCGTTCGCCC
This sequence comes from Paraburkholderia sp. GW821-FHT02A12, assembly GCF_059422005.1. Classification (NCBI taxonomy): domain Bacteria; kingdom Pseudomonadati; phylum Pseudomonadota; class Betaproteobacteria; order Burkholderiales; family Burkholderiaceae; genus Paraburkholderia; species Paraburkholderia sp. GW821-FHT02A12. Next base: position 645,594 of record NZ_JBWKWA010000002.1, read on the forward strand.
GCTGCCAGGAAACGCGCTTGTGCGCCCTTGAGGTTGGCATTGCGTTGCGCTTCGCGAGTCGCGAGCCACGCGAGTTCGCCGTGAAGGAACATCGGCTGCGTCAGATCCTGACGAACCACGTACAAGCCGATCAGATGCGCGTCGTGCCGGCTGGCCAGTTCAAGCGCGAATTCGATCCGCACGGCGCTACGGGTGCTGTCGTCCAGATGCACCAGCAGGGTTTTGCAGTTCATGAAGGTTCCTTGACGGGTTCGGCCGTTTGTGAGCCGCTTGCCTCGGGTTTGCCGCGCGCAGTATGCAATGCGCGACGTCGTCGCCCGACAGGCCGGTTTCGATGATGCGCGGCGGACCCTGCACACCGGCTCGCTTCATGCTCCCGACAGCGTCGCCGATCACATGCTCGCCTTCCTCGAACAGTGCATTGCGGACAGAGGAAGGGTCGTAACCGGGCACGTCATACACCAGCAATGGGACGTCCACAACAAAAAGGGGCTGCAGTTTTGCGCCGGCGTCGCGCGCGAGCTGCAACGCAGCGTCCAGGGCGCGCGTGGACGTTTCACTGCCGTCGACGGCGACCAGAATCTGCTGATACATGGCGAACTTCTCCTGAATGGAACTGATTCGATGCTTCATTTCATCAATGCGACATCAGTACCGGTACGGTCATCGATTGGAGGATCGTGCGGGTCGCTCCGCCCATCACCAGTTCCTGCCATCGGGCATGACCATAGGCGCCCATCACGAGCAGATCCGCGCCGCTCGCGCACGCCTGCGACAGCAGCGTGTCGCCGATCGACGCGCCGGCGTCAACGTCGATGTCTTTGACCTCGACGTTGACGCCGTGCCGGGCGATGAGCGTCGCGATGTCCGCGCCCGGAATGCGTGGGCGCGGCTCGCCCCTTGCGCCGTTGACGGTGACGACTGTGGTGGTTTGCGCCGCGCGCATGAACGGCAGCGCATCGTGGACCGCGCGGGTGGCTTCGCGGCTGCCGTCCCAGCAGACCATCACGTGTGCGCCGGGTGACGTGACAGTGCTGGCGTAAGGCATCAGCAACACCGGGCGGCCCGAGGACATGATCAGGTTTTCAGGAAAATAGTCGCCGACATACGACTCCGGATCGCGCGGGTCGTGCTGGCCGGCGACGATCAGATCGGCGCACCGGCCGCGATGCGGCACGGCGAGGTTTGCCGGGGCGTCGACGGCGATCCACTCGCCGGCCACCTCCGCGCGGCTCAACTCCGCGTGAAAGAGCCGCTCGAGCGCGCCGCGGCGTTCCGCGCGCAGATGTTCGTGCGTGCCATAGTATTCGGCCGTTCCGGCCAGCACGTAGAGCGAACGCGGATCGGGCGAGAACACCGCAAACACGCCGGTCAGATGGGCGCCGAACTGCCTGGCGAGGCGCAGCGCGAGTTCGAGCCGGGGATGCGCGCGCTGGCTCGTATCCAGATGAACGACGATGGTCTTGTAGGTCATTGCAACGCTCCTGAAGTGGATGGTTGGCGCATGAACGCGTGATCTGAGTCTATGAGCCGGGTGGTCGCCGGCGTTGATCAAGATCAACGGTGCGGTAGCGCGCGACGCCGGATCGGCGGTGTGCCGACCGCGTTCCGCCGTCAGGCGGTGATATGAAAGCCGCTCGCTGGCGATGCCGACAACGAGTCCGCGCTGGCCCGAAAGATCGATGACTGGCTTCATGACTTGATCTCCGCGCGGTAGTGCACGGCGACAGCCTCGTCGGCGATGATCTGCTCCTCGTCGGTGGGCAGCACCAGAACGGTGACCCGGCTGCGCCCGCTGCTGATGACGCGGGCGTTGACGCCGTTGGCGTGCGGATCGAGCTCGACGCCGAGCCATGCGAGCCGTTCGCATATAGCGGCGCGTACTTCAGGCTGGTGTTCGCCGATGCCGGCCGTGAACACGAAACTGTCCAGACCGCCCAGCGTGGCGGCAAGCCGCGCCGTCTCGCCAGCAATGCGGAACGCAAAGAGATCAAGTGCTTCGCGAGCCTCGGGACGCTCGCTTGCCAGCAGTTCACGACTGTCCGCACTGATGCCGGAAACGCCGAGCAGGCCGGAATGCTCGTACAGCATCGTCTCGACTTCCTTGACATCGAGGGCCTTCTGGTCGAGCAGATGGAGCACCACGCCGGCATCGAGTGCGCCGCAGCGGGTCGACATCGGAATGCCGTCGAGTGTCGAAAAGCCCATGCTGGAGTCGCGACTCATGCCCGCCTCCAGCGCACACAGACTTGCGCCGCTGCCCAGGTGCGCGGCGATGACCTTGCCGCGCGCGCGGCACGGGAACCGGCGTGCGAACTGGCCAATGACGAACTGATAGGAGAGGCCGTGAAAGCCGTAACGCTTGATGCCCTCGTCGAAGAGCTGGCGCGGAATCGCAAAGCGCCGCACGAGATCGGTCTGGGTGCGGTGAAATGCCGTGTCGAACGATGCCGTCTGCAGGAGATGCGGCCGCAGATGCCGGATGGCCCGGATGAGCCGCACGCTTTGCGGTTGGTGCAAGGGCGCTAGCGGCACGAGCGCGGTGATGGCCGCGAGCGTGGCGTCGTCGATCGCCACGGGCCCGCCGAAACGATCGCCGCCATGCACCACGCGGTGGCCGACGCAAACCAGATCGTCGAGGGGAAAGTGCGCGGCGAACCATCCGAGCGTCTCGTCGAGGACTTCGTGAAGCTCGTCGGTGACGGCCGCTTTGAGCGGAATATCGTTCGTTCCGCCACCGTGGACGAGATGAAGGCGCAACGGCTGATGCCGTAAATCGATTAAGCCATGGCCGATTCTCGACGCCTCGTTATCCAGCACGCTGTATAAGCCGATCTTGATGGTCGAGGAGCCGGGATTGAACGTCAGCAGGAGTGGAGCGCTCATGATCGGATCGGGCCCCCCGGCGTGCGTTCGGCTGCCAGCTTGGCGAGCGCCGCGGAAGCGAGGCGCACGCGCGCGCTGTCGGCGCGGCTCGTCACGATGACCGGCAGGCGCGCACCGAGCACAAGGCCCGCCGCATCGGCGCCGGCGAAGTACACGAGCTGTTTGGCAAGCATGTTGCCGGCCTCCAGGTCCGGGACCAGCAGAATGTCCGCCTGACCCGCGACGGGCGAATTGATTTGCTTGGTTTTCGCGGCGGCGAAGCTGATGGCGTTGTCGAACGCGAGCGGGCCGTCGACCAGCGCCCCGGTGATCTGGCCACGTGCGGCCATCACGGTGAGCGCGGCCGCGTCGAGCGTGGTCGGCATTCTGGGGTTGACCGTTTCCACTGCGGCGAGCACTGCGACCCGCGGCAGTTCGACGCCCATGACATGCAGCAGGTCAATCGCGTTCTGGCAGATGTCACGCTTGTGCTCGAGCGACGGCGTGATATTGACCGCCGCATCGGTGACAACCAGCGGCTTCGGATAGGCCGGCACGTCCATCGCATAGACATGGCTGATGCGCCGCGCGGTGCGCAGGCCGGATGCCGGCGCAACGACCGCGGCGAGCAACTCGTCCGTATGAAGGCTGCCTTTCATTAACGCGGCAACTTGACCGGCCGCCCCCAGTTCGACTGCACGGGCCGCCGCCGCGTGACTGTGCTCGACCGCCTCGATCGGCATGCCGTCGAGACTCACGCCGGCCGCCTCCGCAGCGGCGCGGATTTTTGCCTCCGGGCCGATCAGCAGGGGCTCGAGCAAACCCTCGTCGCGGGCCTCGAGCGCCGCCATGATGGCTTCCACGGAGCACGGATGGACGATCGCGGTACGCAACGCGGGACGGGCGCGCGCCTCGCGGATGAACGCCTCGTAGCGGTCGTGCCGCCGGACAGTGACGTCGGGGCGCGGCGCGGATGGCCACGCGACCGGTGTTGCAGGGGCGATCACGGTCGCAGTGCCCCGCAGCACCACATCGCCCGCCTGGTTCGTGCAACAGGTGTCGAGCCGGACAATGCGCTTGTCCGGGCGTTTTTCCTTCACCGTCACGGTCGCGGTAACGGTGTCGCCCGGTGCGACCGGATGGCGGAACTGCAAGCTCTGGTCGAGATAGATGGTGCCCGGGCCGGGCAGCCTCGTGCCGAGCAGGGCGGAGATCAGCGCGGCGGTCCACATGCCGTGGACCACCACGTGACCGAACAGGTCGCCCGATGCGAAAGCCGCGTCCACATGCGCGGGGTTGATATCGCCGGACACGGCGGCGAACAGGTCGATGTCGTTCTGCACGGCTACCCGCACGAGCGACGCCGATTCGCCGATGGCAAGTTCGTCGAAAGTCCGGTTGCGCAACAGGTTGTCGTTCACCAGCGCCTCCTAAGCCTGAAACACGTAAGTGCCGGGCGCGTCCGCCAGCGGATGACCGTTCGCGCCGGCCGGCATTGACGGCGGCGCCACGCGCTGCGGACTCGAATGTGCTGTGAGCCACTCGCTCCACGCGGGCCACCACGAGCCGTCCTGTGCCGTGACGGCGGCCGTCCATTCATCGGGCCCGATACGCAGGTCGTTGGCCGCGCTGAGTTTCATCCTGAAGTGCCGGTGCGGATGACCGGGCTCGCTGACAATGCCCGCGTTGTGACCGCCGCTCGTCAGCACGAATGTGATATCGGTATCGGAGAGGTTGTGGATCTTGTAGACGGATTGCCACGGCGCGATGTGATCGCCCTCCGTCGCCACCGCGAACATCGGCGCGCGGATGTTGCGAATCGAGACAGGCCGCGCGTCGACCACGTATCGGCCAGAAGCCAGCTCGTTATCGAGAAAGAGGCGCCGCAGATATTCCGAATGCATCCGGTACGGCATGCGGGTCGCGTCGGCATTCCAGGCCATCAGGTCGTTCGCCGGTGCGCGCTCGCCGAGCAGATAGTCGCGTATCACGCGCGACCAGATCAGATCGTTCGACTGGAGCAATTGAAACGCGCCGGACATCTGACTGGCGGCAAGATAGCCTTGCGACCACATCATGCTTTCGAGGAAATAGACTTCGCTGTCGTCGATGAAAAGTTGCAGCTCGCCGGGCTCGGTGAAGTCCGTCTGCGCGGCAAACAGCGTGACGGAGGCGAGCCGTTCATCGCCGGCCTCGGCCATCGCCGCGGCGGCGATCGACAGCAGCGTGCCGCCGAGGCAATAGCCGGTTGCATGAATGCGCCGGTCCGGCACGATCCGCGAGACGGCGCCGAGTGCTGCCATCACGCCTGATTGCCGGTAATCGTCGAGACCGAGATTGCGGTCTTCGGTATCTACGTTGCGCCACGAAACGCAGAACACCGTGTGGCCTTGCTCGACCAGGTAGCGAATCAGCGAGTGATGCGGCGACAGATCCATGATGTAGTACTTCATGATCCACGCCGTCACGATCAGGACAGGTTCGGCGAGAACCGCGTCGCTTGCGGGGCTGTACTGGATGAGCTCGATCAGGTGATTGCGGAACACGACCTTGCCTGGCGTGGTCGCGAGGGTCACGCCGACCTTGAACTGCTCCATCCCGGCTGCGGGCTTGCCGGAGGAGGCGCGGCTCGCGTCTTCGAACGCATTGCGGGCGCCTTGGACGAGGCTCAGGCCAAGGGTTGCCGCCGCGCGTTGGATGACTTCGGGGTTAGTGACAGGACAATTTGCCGGCGCCAGCACGTCGAGCAACTGGCGCGCAACGAACGACGCGACGTCCTCGTGATGACGCGTGGTGCCCGGCACGTCGCGGGTGGCCGTATTCCACCACTGCTCGGCGAGCAGGAAACTCTGCTGCCACAGGCGATATGGCTCGATCTGCCACGCGTCGGCGCGAAACCGGTGGTCGGCGGGCGACGGCTCTGTCAAAAGAGCCGCTTGCTGTCCGAGTGCAAGTTGCACGAGATAGTCGGATAGCCGTCTCGCATTCGACGCGCACAGCGACGCCAGTTCGAGCTGCTTGCCCGGCGCCACCGCGAGATGGATGAGCCAGTCGGACAGCGCCGCGCCCAGCGCCGCAGGCGAGAGACCGAAGGTCATGCGGGCGATTAGCGCCTCCTTCGCGTGGTCCAGGTCGCGAAACGTTTTGCTATCAAGGCAGGCCGCAGCGCTGCCCGCTGCGGCGGGGAATTCGGCGCTCACTGCTCGCGTGCGGGTGTCCATTGAGATTCCTTTGCGTTCGACTGCGCTTTGTTCGACGGTATCGCTGGATCAATGCGAAGCCGCTGGGAGACGACGGTCACGCCAGGAACGGTGTTCCGGACGCGGGACAGGTCTGGAAACAAATGCACTGCGCTGACACAGCAATCGGCGCGCTCATGTTGTGCGACGCACCAATTGCGGATGTTTGGACTTTAGTCGCCCGCAGGCCCTGGCTTTTGATCTCGGTCAATGGAAGTGGGAGCGGGGAAGAATGGGTAACCGGTCGCTGAATGCTGCCTACGCGTGCGTGACGCGCGTGCCCGCCGTGGCGCTTGCCATCTCCTCGATGCGGTCGAGCGAGCCGATGACTGCCGGCCGGCCGGTGCGCGAGACGAACTCGCACACTGCCTCGACCTTCGGCCCCATTGAGCCGGCCGGAAAAGACATCGACCAGTGATGACGGGCAAGTCCGCCGCTTGACATGGATCATAAGAACGCTCTGATGCGCACCTATGCTCGTGGCATGCGCTGCGAATCGGATGTGCTGATGTGTCGAAGGATCGAGCGGACATGAACAACAGGCTGTTTCTCGTGCTTGCCGTCGCGGGGCTTGCGGCATGCACCACCCAGGCACGCGATGCTGCGCTTCGCGATACCGAGGTCCAGCTCGAGGAGGCGCGTGCCCACGCACGGGTAGATTGTTCCGTGCGCGCGGACTGCGATCGTCTATGGAGCTTGACGAAGACGTACGTCGCGCAACACTCGATAACGCCGATCCGCCGCGCAGACGAAACGGCAATCGAAACGGCCGAGCCGCATACTTACGGCACCGTCTATGTATGGGCGACAAGGACAACCGACGATCACGGCGCCTCGACGATCAGACTGAAAGCGATGTGCCGGGGCATGTATCGCGCCGACGGCAATCCGGGCTGGCTATACAGGACTTGCGCCGAACAGATTCGCGCGGTCGAGATGAACTTCCGGCCATTCGTCGGCGCTTCATCGTGACGGACGACCGAGCTGTCGATCTCCCGCTCACGCCTGATTCAGCGTCATTTCCCACAGGTTTGACGGAGATCAGTTTTTCGACTGGCCGCGGCGGTATCTTGCGACTGTTCTACAGCGGCCGCATGGAGGCCAAACAATGTCGGCGCATCTGGCAACACCACCCTCGACAATTCCGTCGGCCGCTAGCGACGGGTATGTGGTCGCTGTGCGAGGGGCAGTTGTCGACGTCACGTTTGCCGACGACACACTTCCCGCCGTCAACGACGCGCTCCTCATCCTGTCTGACGACCTCGCACCGGTTCTCGCCGAGGTGCAAGCCCATCTGAGCGAAACAACGGTGCGGGCGCTAGCGCTGCAATCGACGGCGGGATTGCGGCGCGGGGCCCGTGTGAGCGTCGGCGGCGGACCCATCGAAGCGCCTGTCGGCGAAACTGTTCTGGGCAGGCTGCTCGATGTGACTGGAGCGGCACGCGACGGCGGCGAAGCCTTATCCGCGCAGATCGAGCGTCGCCCGATTCATCGCGCAGCACCGCCGCTCGCATCGCAGAAAGGCACCACCACGCTTTTCGCCACGGGCATCAAGGTGATCGATCTGCTCGCGCCGCTTGCCCAGGGCGGCAAGGCGGCGATGTTCGGCGGAGCAGGGGTCGGCAAGACCGTGCTGGTCATGGAATTGATCCATGCAATGGTGGAGCGCTATCAAGGGATCTCCGTATTCGCGGGGGTCGGCGAACGCTCACGTGAAGGTCACGAAATGCTGCTCGACATGCGCACGTCCGGCGTGCTGACGCGCACCGTACTGGTTTATGGACAGATGAACGAGCCGCCCGGAGCCCGCTGGCGCGTGCCCTTTACGGCTCTGACGATCGCTGAGTATTTCCGCGACGAACACCGGCAAAACGTACTGCTGCTGATGGATAACGTGTTCCGTTTCGTGCAGGCGGGTGCGGAGGTGTCCGGCTTGCTGGGGCGTATGCCGTCCAGAGTCGGCTATCAGCCCACGCTCGCGAGCGAAGTCGCAAGCCTGCAGGAGCGCATCGTATCGGTCGGCGATGTTTCGGTCACAGCGATCGAAGCGGTGTACGTGCCGGCCGACGATTTCACCGACCCCGCAGTGACCGCTATCGCCGCGCACATCGACAGCATGGTTGTGCTGTCGCGCGCGATGGCCGCCGAAGGCATGTATCCAGCGATCGATCCGATCGCCTCGTCGTCGATCCTGCTCGATCCGCTTGTGGTCGGCGAGGAGCACGCGGCGGTCGCCACCGAGGTGCGCCGGATCATCGAGCATTACCGTGAGCTGCAGGACGTCATCTCATTGCTCGGTATCGAGGAACTGGGTGCCGAGGATCGCGCCCTCGTGGGGCGTGCCAGGCGCTTGCAGCGCTTCCTGACCCAGCCGTTCGCCGTGACCGAAGCCTTTACGGGCGAAGCGGGCCGTTCGGTGGCGCTCGCCGATACGATCGCTGGCTGCAAGGCGATTCTGGCCGGCGAGTGCGATGCGTGGCAGGAAAGCTCGCTTTACATGATCGGCACCCTTGACGAAGGCCGCCTTAAAGAGCAAACCGCCGCGCAAGACGGCGTGGCCCGCGCCATGGAGAACGCGAAATGAGCGGCGCACACCTGGCGCTGACGTTGGCGACGCCGTCGCATGTGTGGTTCGACGCCGTCGAGATCGTCTCCCTGCGCGCGGAAGATGAAAGCGGCTCGTTCGGCATCCGGGCTGGCCACGCCGACTTCGTTACGCTTCTGACGCCCTCGGTGGTCCGCTGGACGTGTGCGGATGGCTCGATCCACTTCTGTGCGATAGATCGCGGCGTGCTGCTGGTATCGCACGGAACGACGGTGTCCATTGCTTGCCGCGAAGCCGTCCCCGGCGACTCCCTGGAAGGCCTCGAAGCCGGCGTTCGCAGCCGCCACGTCAGTGAGGCCGACGCGGCGCGGCGCGCCCGCGTCGATCAGTTGCGGCTGCATGCTCGCGCGGTGCGCCAGATACTGCGCTATCTGCGGCCACGCGTAGGCGCCGACGGCGCGGGCGCTGAGCGCATGGGAGGCACCCTGCGATGAACGGGCGCCACAAAGACGAGCGCAAGCTGCGGGACGAGCGGATCGCCGACGCTGCCCGGCAGGCCGCCGAGCGCGATTCGCGCGGGCGCGAGGAGCCGGAGCCGTCGCTCGGCAGCCGGCTCGGCCAGATCGGCATCCTCGGCTGGGCCATCGTCCTGCCGACGTTAATGGGCCTCGCGCTGGGACATTGGCTGGACCGGACCTTCGGCACGCGCGTGTTCTTCTCGGCGCCGCTGCTGATGATCGGCGCGGCGGTGGGCTTCTGGTCGGCATGGAAATGGATGCACCGCCAGCAACGGAACCATCATGAATAATCCACTACCATCGATAGCGACCCAATTCGCGCTGGGACTTGCAGTCGGAACCCTGGCCGGCGCATGGCACTTCGTGTCGCTGCGCTGGAACTGGCCGTTGTTCGCAGCGGGCAAAGCGATGGCGGCATTAGCGTTGCAGCTTGCCAGGTTCGCGCTCACCGGCGCGCTGCTGCTGATGCTCGCGCGTTACGGCGCTCTGGCGCTGCTCGCGGGCATGATGGGGTTTCTGCTTGCGCGTGCTGTCGCGGTGCGCCGCCACGGAGGTGCCCGATGACCACCTCACCGCTGGCGACCGCGCCGCTGCTGCATATCGGTCCGCTATCCATTACGGAGCCGGTACTCGTCACCTGGGCGATCATGATTCTGGTGACCGCGGGGGCAGCCTTGCTCAGCCGAAGGTTGTCGATCGCGCCGAGCCGGCTGCAAACCGCTCTTGAACTGCTGGTCGTCACGATCGACCAGCAGATTCGCGACACCATGCAAACCGGGCCCGCCACTTACCGCGCGTTGATCGGTACGCTCTTCATCTTCGTGCTGATCGCCAACTGGTCCGCGCTCGTACCCGGCGTGACGCCGCCGACCGCGCATATCGAGACCGATGCCGCGCTGGCGCTGATCGTGCTGGGCGCCACGGTTTTCTACGGCATCCGCACGCGCGGCATGGCCGGCTACCTTGCGGCGTTCGCCGAGCCGAGCTGGATCATGATTCCGCTGAACGTCGTCGAGCAGATCACGCGGACGTTTTCACTCGTCGTGCGCCTGTTCGGCAATGTGATGAGCGGCGTGTTCGTGATCGGCATCATCCTGTCGCTCGCAGGTCTGCTCGTCCCCATTCCGCTGATGGCGCTGGACCTGCTGACCGGCGCCGTGCAAGCCTATATTTTTTCCGTGCTGGCGATGGTTTTCATCGGCGCGGCAATCAGCGATACCCATCACCCGGTCAGTATAAAAAAGGGCGAAATCTCATGAATAACCTTATCGAAGTTGTCAGCATCGCCGCCGCGGCGCTGGCCGTGTCGTTCGGCGCGATCGGGCCGGCCCTTGCCGAAGGCCGCGCAGTCGCCGCCGCGATGGATGCGATCGCGAGGCAGCCGGACTCATCAGGAACCGTGTCGCGCACGCTCTTCGTCGGGCTTGCAATGATCGAAACGATGGCGATCTATTGCCTTGTGGTCGCCTTGTTGCTGCTCTTCGCCAACCCGTTTGTCAAATAGGCGGCGGCCATGCGAATCGACTGGTCCACGCTCGCGCTGCAGACGATCAATGCGCTGGTGCTCATATGGCTGCTGGCGCGCTTCCTGTTCCGTCCGGTCGCGGACATCATCGCCGAGCGTCAGAAGGCGGCGCGGGCGCTGATCGCGGACGCCGACGCAGCGAAACTCGCAGCGGTCCTCGAGCGCGATGCGGCGGTGCGCGAGACGCAGCGCCTTGTCGCGGCTCGCGCTGACGCCATGAAAACGATCGCTGCGGAAGCTGAAGGCGAGAAGGCCGCACTGCTGGCCGCGGCGCATGCGGACGCGGACCGGCTGCGCGCGACAGCCGCCGCCGAAGCCGAGGCCGCGCGCCTTGAACAGGAAAAACTTCTCGCAGCCCGGGCGACGCAGCTCGCCGTCGATATCGCGGCAAAGCTGCTTGACCGGCTGCCTGAAAGCGCGCGCGTGAGCGGTTTTGTCGACGGTCTCGTCGACGGGATCGCGCAACTGCCCGCCGAGGTTCGCACAGAATTCGGCGCAACTGGCGTGGCGCTTTCGCTCGCCGCGCCACGCGCTCTGAGCCTGCAGGAGCAGGAGCGTTGCCGCGCCGCGCTCGCGGTCTGTCTGGGCGTGCCGGTTTCCCTTCAGATAGAAGTCGATCCTTCGCTGATCGCCGGATTGGAATTGACGGCAGCTCACGCGATAGTGCGCAACAGTTTCAAGGCAGATCTTGCGCAGATCAAAGCGGCGTTACTGAGTGGCGATCATGGGCTCCGCTGACATGACCGGCGATTCCCGGGATCCCTGGCTCACGGACCAGCGCGACGCACTCGCTCGAACCGTCATGAAGCCGCACGCGCAGACGCTCGGCCGCGTTGAACGTTTTGGCGACGGCATTGCATTTGTCTCAGGACTCCCGGATGCGGCCCTCAACGAACTGCTCCGCTTCGAAAGCGGCGCGACCGGCTTCGCGCACACGCTGGATGCGGATGTCATCAGTGTCGTCTTGCTCGACGACGCCACCGCCGTCGAAGCGGGCTCTTGCGTGACCCGTACCGGCGCCGTGCTGGAAGTGCCGGTCGGAGAAGGGCTGCTGGGGCGGGTGATCGACCCGCTCGGACGGCCGCTCGACCGCAACGACCCCATCGTCGCCGAATTGCGCATGCCGGTCGAACGGCCGGCGCCGGCGATCATCGAACGGGATCTGGTCAGCGAGCCGGTCGAAACGGGCGTGCTTCTGGTCGATGCACTGTTCGCGATCGGCCGCGGGCAGCGCGAGCTCATCATCGGCGACCGTGCCACGGGCAAGACCGCTTTGGCCGTCGACACGATCGTCAACCAGAAGCATTCGGACATGATCTGCGTCTATGTCGCGATTGGCCAGCGCACGACGGCTGTGCAGCGTGTGATCGAATCGCTGCGCCAGTACGGTGCGCCCGAGCGCTGCATCTTCGTTGTCGCGCCCGCGGCTTCAGCGCCGGGGCTGCAATGGATCGCGCCGTTCGCGGGCTTCACGATCGCCGAGTATTTTCGCGATCGTGGGCAGCACGTGCTGGTCGTGGTCGACGACCTGACAAAACACGCCGCGACGCATCGCGAGCTGGCGCTGCTGACGCGCGAGCCGCCGGGGCGCGAGGCCTATCCCGGCGACATCTTCTATGTCCACGCCCGCCTGCTCGAGCGCGCGGCGAAGCTGTCGGCCGCACTGGGTGGCGGCTCGCTGACCGCGTTGCCGATCGCGGAAACCGATATGGGCAACCTGTCCGCCTATATCCCGACCAACCTCATTTCGATTACGGATGGTCAGATCGTGCTCGATGCGGCGCTGTTCGCGGCGAACCAGCGCCCGGCGGTCGATGTGGGCTTAAGCGTGAGCCGTGTCGGCGGCAAGGCGCAGCATCCGGCTTTGCGAGGTGTGTCGGGACGCTTGCGCCTCGATTACGCGCAGTTCCTGGAACTGGAGATGTTCAGCCGGTTCGGGGGCCTGACGGATGCTCATGTCGCCGGCAAGATCGCCCGTGGGGAACGCATCCGCGCGCTGATCGCGCAGCCGCGTTTCAGCGCTTTGCGCACGCTCGACGAGATCGCGCTGCTGTCAGCACTGGCAGAGGGCGTGTTCGATTCGGCGCCGACTGGGATCGTCGCGCAGGTGCGCACGCAGCTGGCTGCGCATCTGGAGACCCAGCGCCTGCAAACCCAAATTGCGCAAGGCTTCTCGCGGTCGTCGCCCGCACCGTTGAGCGCTGACCTTCAAGCGGTGCTCGTCGGCGCGGTTCGTGAACTGGTGCAGCAGGTCGCGCCGACGGCCGGTAGCGGCACGGCAAGCAGCGGCACGGCAAGCAGCGGCACGGCAAGCAGCGGCACGGCAAGCAGCGGCACGGCAAGCAGCGGTACGGCAAGCAGTGGTACGGCAAGCAGCGGTACGGCAAGCAGCGGTATGGCAAGCAGTGGCACGGCCGGCAGCGGCACGGCAAGCAGCGGGAACGAATCATGAGCGGAAAACTCGCCGAAATCGAATCGCGCAGCGCTACCGCCCGGCAACTGGACGCTGTGATCGGAGCGATGCGCGGCATTGCGGCCGCCCGTTCGCGCGAAGCGCAACGGCGGCTGCCCGGTATCCGTTCCTCGGCCTCGACCGTCGGCGCGGCGATCGGCGCCGCGCTGGCCCACGCTTCGGGTGAACCTGCGCGCGTGCTGGAACGCGGCGCGCGGATCGTCATCGCGCTTTGCGCGGAGCAGGGTTTCGTCGGCTCGTTCAACGAGCAGATCCTCGACCGCGCGCGGCCTCGTCTGGCGTCGGCGCAGTGCGAACTCCTGCTCGTGGGTACGCGCGGCGAAATGGTGGCAAACGAACGCCGGCTGCCGTTTGCATGGCGTTCCCCCGCGCCGTCCCATGCCGACGACGTGCCGGCGCTCGCCAGCCGGATCACCGATGCGCTTTATACCCGTCTTGGCGATCGAAGCGTGACCCATGTCTCGGTCGTTCACGCCATCCCGGGCATCGCCGCGCATAGCGAGATCGTCGAACACAGCCTGATTCCGTTCGATTTTTCTCGGTTTTCCGTTGCGCGGGGCGCCCAACCGCCGTTACTCACGTTACCCGCCGACCATCTGCTTGCCGGATTGGTCGAAGCCTATGTGTATGTCGAGTTGTGCGAGGCGTTGATGCTGTCGTTCGCCGCCGAGAACGAAGCGCGAATGCGCGCGATGCTGGCCGCGCGCGCCAATGTGAAGGAAACGCTTGCCGAACTCACGCAAACCTACCGGCAGGTCCGTCAGGAAGAGATCACGGCCGATATCGTGGAACTCGCGGCGGGGGCCGGGGCCGGGGCCGGCGTCTGAACGGTACAAGCGTGCCGCGCGGTTCCATCACGACGCGGCACAGTGAGCCACAGTGAGCCACAGTGACCGCTAGCGATCTCCGAACGTCGAAAACGCCTTGTACACGATCCGCGGATCATGCTGGCCTTTGTAGACCTCGGGTGCTGCAAGATCGAGTCCAAGCAGTGCGTACACCGCACTCTGCGCCGAGCGCACCGAGTATTCGACGGTGAAGACGACATCGTTGGGCAACTCGCAGAACTGTCCCGTGAATGCCAGATTTTGCCAGCCGTCCGGCACCACGTCCGGCCGGTCGCCTTTGCTGCGCCGCAGGAACTGGCTCGTGATGAACGGCATCATGCACGGAATGCAGTTGGCGCGCTCGAGAATGCGGGATGCTTCTGATTCGATCCGCAGATGGCCGAGGATTTCAGTCAGAATTTCGCGGCCGGTGCAGGCCGACATCGGCTTCCTGACGAAATCGCCGGGCTGGTCGACCCGCAAGCCGTAGCCCCACAACACCTGCACGTCCGCGGGTTGGCCGATGAAATGCGGCTGATGCGGCACCACGATGGAGGCAAGCCAGCTCGACTCCGCAAAGGTAATCAGCCCGCCTTCACCTGGCGTATTTCCCGTCATGTCGCGGATCAGCCGGAACAGCGTCGGGTCGCGCAACGTCACCGTGAACGACAGCCACTTCGACTCGTCGATATGATCCGCGAAAACGGCAGGGTGGCCAAATTCGGACCGGCCCGCGGCGATCGTCTTCCAAAGGGCCCAGGCGCCCGTGCCGTCGACGGTATTCAAAGGCGCAGGGTGATCCATGCCGCCCAGGCTGGAACCGGCTGTCATCGATCCGAGCGTGACGATGACCTTGTCTGCCGCTCGAACCGGTATCTCCAGGCGCTGATGGGCGGTTTCGCAGACGATGCCGCGAACCCGGTTCTCCAGGCCGGTTTCGTCGAACAACAGGTCGATCACCCGGGTGTTCGGCTGGAACGCAACGCCGTGGTCGTCCAGCCAGCGGCGCAGCGGCCGGACCATCGAGTCGTACTGGTTATAGACCGTGCGCATGATGCCGTGCAACTGGTTGAATCCGGAGGACATATGCGCGAAGCGCAGCAGATAGCGGCGGAATTCGACCACGCTATGCCAGGGCTGGAACGCGAACGTCGTACACCACATCACCCAGAAATTGGTCTCGAAGAAAGACGAATCGAAGTGATCGGAAATCCGGCTGTTGCCGAGCATGATTTCGGGCTCGATCGACAGGCGGCCCAGCGTCAGCAGGTGCTGTTCATCCAGTCCGTAAGCGGGTGAATCTTCGCGTTTGCCATTCCTGACGAGCCGCGACCTCGACGAGGTTCTGATGGTTTCGTTCCAGTCGAATATTTCCTGTGTCACGCTTTTGCGGCCGTCCAGCGCCGGTATCGACGAGAACAGGTCATAGGTGCACAGATACTTGCTTTCGAGCATGCGGCCGCCGCGCACGACGTAGCCGCTTTCCGCCGAACCCGAGCCGTCGAGGCTGCCGCCTGGCTTGCCGAGCGCTTCCAGAATGGTGATGTCGCAACCGCGCACGTGCCCGTCGCGGATCAGGAAGGCCGCTGCCGCCAGCGAAGCGATGCCGCCGCCGACGAGGTGGAACCTGGCGTCCTCTGCGCGGTAACTGTCGACTTCAGCGGTAAGGGCGCGTTCGGGAGTCTGATCAGAGTTTTGCACGTCGAAATTCCTTCTCATGTTCGTCGCCGTCTGGATGCAGGCGGGGCGCCCGGAGGCGCGCGGCGGATGTTAGTCCAACATACCCGCGGCGCCGGCGGTCCGATTGAGTTGGATCAAGCACCGATCACGAACGCGCGCTTGATTGCCCCGCGCTTGATTGCCCCGATATCGCGCGATCAGGTTCGTGCGCAGCTGCGGCCAATTGCCGGCGCGGCTTCGGCATATCTCGCAACTTCATGATCCGTGTCAAAACCGGCCGGGGTCGCGCTCATACGATGGTTCAGCACGTGGCGTTATCCCGCCTGCCGAAGCGGCGACGTCATGAACGGGCGCTGGCCGGGATCGGCGCCGTCAATCAGCGTCGTAACCTCGGATGCGGTGGCGAAATGAGCAATGGTTTTCGCGTAGCCGGCTTGGGCGGTGTCGATCCGCATGACGACGCACGGGCGGTGCGCACCTGGCGTTGGTTACAGTGGGTCCTGTTCGGCTTCAGCCTGCTCGCCATTCCCGCCTTCTATTTCGAACTGGCCGTTGACTCACTTGTGTTTCATCAGATGGGTCGGGCGCTATACGCATGCATGGTGGCCGGCTTCGCGGCTTCGTTGGCCTGGATGACGCATCTGAGCCGCAAGCCCAGGCGGTTTCTCATGCGAAATCGCTACGACGTTCTGATCGCGGCCGGAGCCGGAGTCAGCGTCGCATGGGGCGTCTCTCCGTGGTCGTCGCTCGAGTGGGTTTTGCGCATTCTGTTCATGGGACTGGTGGCGGCGCGAATCGTGGTGTCGCTGCGCGGATTCTTCTCGCCCAACCGATTGTTTCTGTTGCTCGCAACGGCAGCGGCGCTGCTTGCGTCGGCGGGGGCTGGGTTTTACTGGCTCGAACCAGGCGTGCACACCTATGCCGAGGGCGTCTGGCTCGCGTTCGAAAGCAGCGCGACAGTCGGGTACGGAGACATGGCGCCGACGACCCCCGCATCGCGCGTCTTTGCCGCTTTCGTCGTATTGCTCGGCTACGGTCTGCTATCGCTGGTGTTCGCCAGCATTGCAGCCATCTTTGTCGAACAGGAAGAACGTCTGCTGCGCCGTGAGATGCATCGCGACATCAAGACTTTGCAAGCGGAAATCGCCTTGCTGCGAAAAGAAGTAGGCAGTCTGGGCGCCAAAGTGCAGGTCGGTGAAGATTCCATCGGGCAAGATCGGCCATCCGGTGTGCGCGATTGATCCAGGCGGATTCGCTGATGGTGGAATCGCGTCGACCGGATAAAGCGTGTGCCTCCGCAATGGCCAACTCGCGCCTCGGCTTGTCTGCGGCCGCGTCTTCATGCGTATAGAAAATCTAAAAAATGGCAGCCGACGCTTTCATCGGCGGAATACCCCATGATTTTCCGTGTATATCAGGCCAGCGCGCAGCTAGCCAATGCGTTGACACAAGTCAATTGCCCCGCGCCGTTCGCGCCGATTATTCAATCATGCCGCCAGTCATACGTCGCTACCGCGGCGACCTGACTGCGCAGGGAGGCACGCCCGACCGCTCACGCACACCCGGCGAATGAATCTGAAGTTCCGCAAAAAAGCGATGGAATCGGCAGCGTCGTCGGACCCTGCCGGCAACGATGTACCGCCGATCTTCCTGGAGTCGCGAAAGAAGCCGGCCTCACCAGAGAAATCGCGGCATGTCTGGGAGAACAGTGATGGGTGTCGGCATGCAAATCGTCTATCTAGGCTTTGCCGGGACTTCGCAGATCGAAGGCGAGGCGGCTACGCAACTGATGCGCCTCGAACGGTTCAGCAAGTCTATCGCGGGCTGTCACCTGGCAATCGAAGCTATTCGTGAACGGCCGGGAGGTGCCGGAACCGGCGCGCCTGCCACCGACATCCGCTGTCCGGTTTTCGACGCGCGGCTCGACCTGATCATGCGCAACGGGGAGTTCGTGCCGATCGAGCATTGCCTGAACGCCGATCCGAACATAGCGGTACGGGCCGCATTCGATGTCGCCGAGCGCAAACTCGACCGACGCCCGGTTTGAACGCGATGCCGGACAAGCTTGCCTCCGCTGCGGCGCCGTGGCCATTTTTCCAACGCTCCTTGAGGAGGGCGTCATGTACGCAAATATTCTGGTGGCAGTGGACGGCAGTGAAGCGTCGAAGCGCGCGGTGGACGAGGGCATCCGGATGGCCAAACTGTCGGGCGGCAAGCTGACGGCGGTCTATGTGCTGGACCAGTCCGGGGCGTTCACGTATGCGGGTGCCTGCGATCCGCATCTGCTGACCGACACGGAGCGCCAGGTCGGGCGCGGCTTTCTCGACGAGGCTTGCGCGAAGATGCAGGCGCTCGGCGTGGCGGGTGATTCGGAGATCGTCGAAACGCAAGGCATCGCCGAGGACATTGCCGGTTGCCTCGCTCGCTGCGCCGAGCGGCGCGGCGCGGAGCTTGTCGTGATGGGCACGCATGGGCGGCGCGGCATGCGGCGCATGGTGATCGGCAGTGTCGCGGAGCATTTCGTGCGGCACGCCCCATGTCCCGTGTTGTTGATTCGGGAAACGCCGGCCGAGGCTTGAGTGTTCTTCAGCGGCGCGGCCGTTCACATTTTGCCGCGGCGCGCTGCACGCTTGATACACATCAATCGGCCTCTGACGGCGTCGCCTACATTGAACGGACTGCTGCCGCGAACTCGACCGCGAGATGAGCGCGGTACGAGCGCGGTACCTAGGCAAATCGTCTGGCCACGACCGGAGGAGCACCATGGAATCTGAATTCACCACGCCGCTTGATGCGTATCGAGCGAACCTGGAGTTCGCACTCAACGGTTCAGCGCAAGGAGAACACCATGTCGGCTAAGCGAGTTGCTTTCATCACCGGCGGCATGGGCGGGCTCGGCGCCGCCATCAGCCGGCGTCTGCACGACGCCGGCATGGTCGTCGCCATGTCGCATTCCGAGCGCAACGACCACGTCGCCACCTGGCTCATGCACGAACGCGATGCCGGCCGCCGTTTTCATGCGTACGAGGCGGACGTGACCAGCTTCGAATCGTGCGCGCATTGCGCTGAACGCGTGCTCAAGGAGTTTGGCTCAGTCGACGTGCTCGTCAACAATGCGGGCATCACGCGCGATTCGACCTTGGCCAGGATGAACAAAGACGATTGGGATGCGGTGCTGCGCACCGATCTCGATTCACTGTTCAATATGACCAAACCGTTGCTGAAAGGGATGGTCGAGCAACGGTTCGGGCGCATCGTCAACATCGGCTCGGTGAACGGCGCTCGCGGCGCGTTTGGTCAGACCAACTATGCGGCGGCCAAGGCCGGCATTCACGGCTTCACGATGTCGCTGGCGCTGGAGGTCGCGAAACATGGCGTGACGGTCAACACGGTGTCGCCCGGTTATCTGGCGACACCGATGACCGCCGCGATTCCCAAGGACGTGATGGACGCCAGAATCCTGCCGCAAATACCGGTCGGCCGGCTCGGTCAACCTGACGAGGTCGCGGCGCTCGTCGCGTTTCTCTGTTCGGACGACGCGGGTTTCGTCACTGGCGCGGACTTCGCAATCAACGGCGGCATGCATATGCGATGACAGCCGCGCGGCCGAGACGCATGCGCTGAAGGTCATCATCGAGGTCGCGTAGACGGCGCCGCTTGCGCGCAGAGATTCGACGGGCTGTTCAGGAGAGCGGCGAGGCCGGGCGAGCAATGCGGCCGAGCCACACTCAATGTAGTCAGATGTCCATGACGTTCGTGGATGAATCAAGGAGATACACGATGAGCAACTTGACCCGTTTTGACCCGTTTCAGCTTGAACCCATGTCGGAACTCTTTCAGGGCTTGTTCCGCCCGCTGCGTGGCGCGGGCGGCGATGCACCGCTGGCCGACATCAAGGTCGACGTGACGGAAAGCGATACCGCATACGCAGTGAAGGCCGAACTGCCGGGTGTCGAAAAGGACGATATCGACGTGAAAATCGACGGCAACCTCGTCTCGATCAGCGCCAAGGTGGAACGCAATCAGGAACTGAAGGAGGGCGAGCGCGTGATTCGGCGCGAGCGGTATTCGGGCGCGGTCAGCCGGTCGTTTTCGCTCGCGAGCGAGATCGACGAAGCCACGGCTGCTGCGCAGTACAAGGACGGCGTCCTCTCGTTGACGCTGCCCAAGAAGGCGGCTTCCGAGCGCAAGCGTCTGCCGATCGCGTGATTGACGCCGCGCCGGGCTGGTAGCTGCACGTCCCGGCGCGGCTGCATCTTTGCAGGCCATCAAGGAGCGGACAATGAAATCGGACATGGAACTGAAAGGGCAGGTCGAGGACGAGCTGGCGTGGGATCCGGCGGTCGACATCACGGACATCGGTGTCGAAGTGCGCGACCGTGTGGTGACGCTGTCCGGACACCCGACCAGCTACGCCGAGAAACTCGCGGCTGAAAAGGCCGCGCAGCGGGTGGCCGGCGTGAAGGCGGTCGTCGTGGAAATGGACGTTCGCCTCCTGCATACAGACGTACGAACCGATGAAGATATCGCCAACGCCGTTCGCACGATCCTGCGATGGACCGTCGGTCTGTCCGAGGAGACCGTCAAGGTGCAGGTCGAGAAAGGCTGGGTGACGTTGAGCGGCGAGGTGGATTGGGCGTATCGGAGCCATGTTGCAATGCGCACCGTCGCGCACATGCGGGGCGTCACGGGTGTGTCGAACCTGATCCGGATAGGCGGCGACGCCGCCGCCCAGGATATCGGCGATCAGATTAGCCAGGCATTGCAACGGCACGCCGAGCGTGAAGCGAAACACATCGAGATCAAGGTGCACGAAGGCACCGTCACGTTGACCGGCAAGGTCGACTCCGCCGCCGAGCGATCGGCCGTACGCGGAGCGGCATGGTCGGCGCCGGGCGTGCACACGGTCGTCGACTATCTGACGATAGGCTAACTTGCGGCGCGGGGCCGGGCGCGCTTCTTTGGGGCGGCATCGGCTTTGCGCGGCCGAAAAAATCAGGAGTCACTCATGGCACTTTCGGGTAGCGTCCGCGACAACGACTGGTCGGTGTCGGTGGTGACGCATCAGACGGCTGACGGCTTCTGTTGCTCGATCCAGCTCAACCACAATGCGCCGGAAGGCGTTTTCCATCACGAGTTCACACACAGCGGTATTTTCCCCACTGAACGCGAAGCGGTGCTCGCCGGTTTGCACGAAGGCATGGTATGGGTGCAGCTCAAGATAGCGAAGACGCTCTCGCTTTAGGCGCGTGAAAGGGCGTGCGGGGCGCGCGGCAACTGCCGCGGGTAGGGGCATCGAGGGTGGAAGCGGTTCGCCCGATGGCCTCATCTCGCTGTACGCAACCAGCTTATATCGGTGCCAGCGCTGATCCACATCAAAAAATACCGGCCGTTATGGACGTAGTGTGAACAAAGACACCAACCGAAACAGCGAAGGAGTCTCGCCATGCGTGCATCAGATGTAATGACCAGTAACGTCGTATCCGCCAAACCTGACATGACCGTGAGCGAGGTTGCCAGGATGCTGGTGGACAAGGGAATCAGCGGCGCGCCGGTAATCGACGCGGCAGAACATGTCGTAGGCATGATCAGCGAAGGCGACCTGCTGCGCCGGGAAGAGCTCGGCACCGATCAACGCCGGCGCTCCTGGTGGCTCGATCTTTTTTCGTCAAGCAATGACGCCAGGGATTACATCAAGACGCATGCACTCAAAGTTCAAGACGTGATGACCACCCCGGTCATCTCTGTAGACGAAGACACGCCTCTGAGCGAAGTAGCCAACATCCTGGAGAGGCGGCGTATCAAACGTGTTCCTGTGACAAGGGCGGGTCATCTTGTGGGCATCGTCAGCCGCGCGAATCTTGTGCAGGCATTGGCCAGCATTCCCGAAGAGCGGGCGCCGGACGTGGCCCTCTCGGATCGGGAGATTCGTGCGACGCTGATGGGTGAAATGACTGGCCACAATTGGGCATTTGCCGGGCGCAACATCGTCGTGATCGATGGTGTTGTCCACCTATGGGGCGTCTTTCATTCGATGGAGGCGGTCCAGGCCGTTCGCGTGGCGGCAGAAAGCATTCCCGGAGTGAAGCGGGTGGAAGACCATACTGAACCTTACCCGGTGTTGCCGGGCATATAAAAGGTCAAGCGCGAAACTCCTGGGCCGGGGAGTCTCGTGATCGAGGCGTTCGATCTTCGGGGGGCGGGCCGCAATGCTGACCTCGGCGCGCTTATCCCGGAACCTCGGTGAGCCGCACGGCTCAGAGTCGGTCTGCCCTGACGAGTGCGGTCAGCTTTTCCCGTTCGGTAGCAACGTCTTCCTTATCGGCCGACGGCCAGTCGAGAACAACGCCGTCGTCGAGCGATTCCCGTACCAGCGACGAGTAATCCCACTTGCTCAGCTTCCCCGATTGCAGCGCTTGCCCGATATCACGCCGGAGATCCACCGGGAAGCTGGCATAGGCGCCTGATAGTGCCGCGTACTGTCGGGCGTCGATTTCGGCGGACGAGTGAATTGAGGCCCAGGATACGACGGCGACAATTGCCATGAACGGCACTGCCGTGTAGCGGAGAATGAACTTGATGGGTGTCATTGCACGTTTTCGGGAGGATTCGATGAGGTCGGCGCGCGGCACTTTGTCACAGAAATAGTCGGCCCGCCACGCTTCATAAAGCTGACTATACTGAAAGAAGTTGTCTTGATTCAGGTGTGATTGGCTCAAGCGGCGGGCGCTGGTCAGGACATTAAGACGAACAGGTCTGGCCGCAGGGAGAAACGTATGTTCAAGCATCTGCTGGTGCCGACTGACGGGTCGGCCCTCTCCGAAGCCGCGATCCAGATGGCGGTGACGCTCGCGAGAGAAAATGAAGCCAAACTCACGGGGCTCCACGTCATCCCGGAATTCCATGTCCTGGCGTATGGCACCGAAATGATCGCGGACACCGAGGAACGGTTCATTGAGGTTACCCGACAGCATGCGGATGACTACCTCATGGTCGTCACAAAAGCGGCCACCCAGGCCGGTGTCGAGTGCGATACGGAGACCAGGAACCACGCTCACCCTTACGAGGCGATTATCAGCGTTGCAGCGCAACGAAACTGTGATCTCATCGTCATGGCGTCCCACGGCCGAGGCGGTATGCGCGCCTTGTTGCTCGGCAGCGAGACCCTGAAGGTGCTGACGCACTGCCAGATCCCGGTTCTCGTCGTCCGGGAGCCGACGCAGACCGGTGCGGGCCGTGTTGCGGAAGCCAGCACGCCATCAACTGAATCAAAGCCTTCTCCGCCCCAGACGTACATCGTCGCGCGCGCTCATCCCGGGTCGTGATCATCGCGGAGAGGTTGCGTGTTTCGCACGAAGCGCGGCAAGAATACCCCTCAGGATATCGATGGGGGGCGGCGGACAACCCGGGATCGTGACGTCGACAGGCAGCAGACTCGACAGTGGCCCGCACACGGCGTAACTCTCCTTGAAGATACCGCCCGTGCAGGCGCACTCGCCGACCGCGACCACCAGCTTCGGATGCGGCGTTGCCTCGTAGGCCCGCCATACGGCTTCCTTCATGTTCAGTGTGAGCGAGCCCGTGACCAGCAGCATGTCGGCATGGCGAGGGCTCGCGACGAACCGGATACCCAGACCCTCGACGTTGTAGTACGGATTGTTGAGCGCATGGATTTCCAGCTCGCAGCCATTGCAGGAGCCCGCATCGATCTCGCGAATGCACAGCGCCCGGCCGAGCACGTCGAGTATGTCCTGCTGGATCCGGTGGCTTTCGGTCCGCCATGCGTCATCGCCTTCGGGCACGCGCTGAACCGGCGTGCCGGTTGTCGCGATCTGTTTGAGAAGTTGCCACATTACAGGTCGTGTCCCGCGTAGTTCAGATTGAACGACTTATTGATCAGCGGGAAATCGGGAACGATATTGCCGATGATCGCGTGT
Source organism: Paraburkholderia sp. GW821-FHT02A12 (assembly GCF_059422005.1). Lineage (NCBI taxonomy): Bacteria > Pseudomonadati > Pseudomonadota > Betaproteobacteria > Burkholderiales > Burkholderiaceae > Paraburkholderia > Paraburkholderia sp. GW821-FHT02A12. Next base: position 669,203 of record NZ_JBWKWA010000002.1, read on the forward strand.
TCCAGGGCCGGCCAGTTCTGCCACGACGGGTCATGACAGTGGCAGCGCGCAAGGGTCCCGTCGGCTCCCGTCTCGATGGCGACCAGCACATCGCCCCGCCAGCTCTCGATCCAGCCCACGCCACAGGATGACGGGCTCCCGTGTTCAATCCCGGAGACAATCGCTCCGCCCGGCAGATCCGTAAGCAGGGTGCGGATCAGCCGGATGGACTCATAGATCTCGCCGAAACGGACCGCGACGCGGGCCGCCACGTCGCCGCGCTCGTCGCTGACCATCTGCACCTGAACCTCATGATAGGGTGCGTAAGGATGATTGACACGTACGTCGATTTTCCGCCCGCTGGCACGCCCGGCCAGTCCGCATACATCGAAGTGCTCTGCCACGCTGGCAGAGAGTATCCCTGAGCCCGCGAAGCGATCCTGCAGTCCCGATTGATCGTCGTAGATGCGTTGCATCACGCGGACCTGCGCATCGATCTGATCGCACTGCGTCTCTATTGCAGTGATGAAACGCGGATCGATCTCCGTTGCGACGCCACCAGGAACGATCTGATCCATCAGATAGCGGTGTCCGAAGACCCGGTCGTTCAGGCGCAGCCAGTCTTCCTTCAGGCGAGAAAACGCGGCCAGCCCGTACGTGAACCCGGCATCGTTGCCGAGCGCACCCAGATCGCCGAGGTGGTTGGCAATGCGCTCACGCTCGAGCAACAGCGCACGTAGCCACTGCGCGCGTGGCGGAATCTGGACCTCGAGTGCCCGTTCGGCCGCCATGCAGTACGCCCACGAGAACGCGACAGTAGAATCCCCGGCGATTCTTCCCGCCAGACGATGCCCGAGCAACAGAGGCGTTTGCTCGAACAGCTTTTCGATGCCCCGGTGCGCGTAACCGAGCCGCTCCTCGAGCCGCAGCACTTTTTCACCGACGACCGAAAAGCGGAAGTGTCCCGGTTCGATCACGCCTGCGTGGATCGGGCCCACCGCGATCTCGTGGACGCCGTCCCCGGCGACCGGCACGAACGGATAGTCCGCCTCCTGCGATTCGAACCGTTCGGCCCCGGAAGACAGCTTCTGCAGCGGATGGTAGTCGGCCGGCCAGTTACCATGGTTCAGCCATGGTCTCGTATCTTCGGCGCCGATCGCGCGCAGTCCCAGCAGATCGTAGACGGCGCGTTGCATACGGGTCGCACAGGCAAAGACGGTCGACAGATCCGGGTATCCGTTCTCATGCGCATCGCCTGCAGGCGACTGAAGCCACAGGATGCCGTCTTCCAGCGCATAAGCCGCCGAGATGACGAATGTGCCTGCCGTTTCGTCGGCCCCCCACAGGGAGATCAGACGGCCACCCGCCTCGCGCACTGTGCCGGCGGTGCGGGTCCACGTATCATGATCGACCCGTGCGAGAAAAGCCGAGGACCTGCCCGCAAACGCGGACAGGCGAATCAGTTTGGGAAGCCCGAGTGCCTCGATGCGCATGTGTCACCCCGCGATCATGGCCGCCGCCTGCCGATACCACGTCGCAAGATAGGGCGGAATGTAGAGTCCCAGCATCAACCCGACGCCGAGATGGACGAACACGGGCAGCAACGCCGGCGGGTGTTCGAGAACTTTGGCCGTCGTGTCGCCGAACACCATGCCCTGCACACGCACGAAGATGGCCGCGAACGCCACAGCAAGCGCGAGCAACAGGAAGGGCGTGGCCCACGGGAGTTTGCTCATCGCGGTGGTCAGGATCAGGAACTCGCTCGCGAAGACGCCGAATGGCGGCATGCCCAGGATCGCGAGCGCGCCGAGCATCATGCCCCACCCAACGGTTGGGCTCACGCGCAACAGGCCGCGGATGTCGTCGATCGCCTGGGTGCCGGCCTTTTGGGCCGCATGCCCGACGGTGAAGAAGATGGCCGACTTCACGAGCGAATGCACCGTCATGTGCAGCAGACCTGCAAAGGTCGCAATGGGACCGCCGAGCCCGAAGGCGAACGTCATCAGACCCATGTGTTCGATCGACGAATACGAAAAGAGCCGCTTGACGTCTTTCTGCCGGAACAGCGAAAAGGTCGCGACCAGCACCGAGAGCAGCCCGAAGCCGACCAGCAGGTTGCCCGGCAGGCCGTTCCGGAGTGCGCCGTCGGCCAGCACCTTGCAGCGCAGCACGGCATACAGCGCGACGTTGAGCAGCAGCCCGGACAGCACCGCTGAAATCGGCGTCGGGCCTTCGGCATGGGCATCGGGCAGCCAGTTGTGCATCGGCACGAGGCCGACCTTGGTGCCGTAGCCGATCAGCAGAAACACGAACGCGAGCGAAATGATGGTCGGGTCGAGGCTCCCCTTGACTGCGTTCAGGCTGGTCCAGAGCAGCGCATCGCCGCCGCCGAGCTGCCGGCTCGCGGCGAGATAGAGGAGGATCGTGCCGAACAGCGCCTGCGCGATGCCGACGCCGCACAGGATGAAATACTTCCACGCGGCTTCGAGACTCGCTGCGGTGCGATAGACGCTGACCAGCAGCACCGTCGCGAGCGTGGCGGCTTCCATGGCCACCCAGAGGATGCCCATGTTGTTGGTGAGCAGCGCGAGCAGCATCGCGAAGATGAACAACTGGTACATGCTGTGGTAGAGGCGCATGCGAGGCGCGGTCATCTTGCCGCGGTTACGCTCGATGCGCATGTACGGCCTTGAAAAGATCGACGTGGTCCAGCCGACGAAGGCCGTCAGTGCGACCAGAAACACGTTCAGCGGATCGACGAAGAACAGCTTGCCCAGCGCGAACGCGGGCCCGTGCGCCACGGTTTGCACGGCGAGCAGCATGGCGGCGGCAAAGGTCAGGAAACTGAAGCCGACGTTGAGCTCCGCGGCGACATGATGCTGGCCCACGAGCGCCAGACAGGCGCCCGCGAAAAGCGGAATTCCGAAAACGAGCAGCAGTACCCAGGCTTCAGTCATCTTTTAGTTTTTCAAGGTGATGAATGTCCAGACTGTCGAACTGCTCGCGGATCTGGAACATGAACACGCCGAGGATCAGGATGCCTACCAGTACATCGAGTCCGATGCCGAGTTCGACGATCATCGGCATGCCGTTCGTCGCCGCGGCAGCGGCAAAAAACAGGCCGTTTTCCATCGACAGAAAGCCGATCACCTGAGGGATCGCCTTGGCGCGTGTGATCATCATCATGAACGACAGCAGCACGCAGGCGAGTGCGATGCCGAGCGTGCCGCGCGCGACCGACGAGGCAAGCTGGCTGATCGGCGACGCGACATTGAACGCGACGACCACGAGCACGATGCCGATCAGAAGGGTGGCGGGAATATTGAGGAGGGACTCCACATCCGTCTTGACGTTCAGCCGCAGCACGAGCCGGTGAAGGATCCAGGGAATCAGGCCGACCTTGAGCACGAGCGTCAGCAGTGCGGAGATGTAGAGGTGCGTGTCGGCGGTGACGAATCCCAGAATCAGATTGGCCGACACGAGCGTCAGTCCCTGCAGCGTATAGAGATGAATCAGCGACAGGATACGCCGCTGGCTGAGCATCGCGAACGACAGCAACAGCAGGATGGCGGCCAGGAAGTTGATGATCTGCGTCGCGAAGCCGTGCATTCACGCCCCCAGCAGAAAGTGAACGAGCATCCCGATGACGGCCAGCAGGAACGCTGTCGCGAGAAACTCCGGCACGCGGAAAATGCGCATCTTCGCGTTGGTCGTCTCGACCACCGCGAGCGCCGCGCCCCCCGCCAGCAACTTGACGAAGAGCGCGGGTATGGCGAGCAGCAGCGCCATCGGATTGCCGGCCTCCGCGATGCCCCACGGAATGAACAAGGCGAGGCCGATGCAGGAGTACGCGAACAGTTTGAGGCTCGCGGCCCATTCCATCAGCGCGAGATGCCGGCCGGAATACTCGAGGATCAGCGCCTCGTGGATCATCGTCAGTTCGAGGTGCGTGGTCGGGTTGTCGACCGGCAGGCGCGCGTTTTCTGCGAGCGACACCATCGTGAATGCGATCCCCGCGAACGCGAGGCTCGGATAGATTGCCAGTTCGCGATGGCTGAGCGTGGCGACGATGGTGGTCAGCAAGGTCGACCGCGTGATCAGCGACGCCGAAAACAGCACCATCAGCAAGGCAGGCTCCGCGAGGAAGCCCACCAGCATTTCGCGGCGCGCGCCGAGCGTGCCGAACGCGGTGCCGACATCCATCGCGGCCAGCGAGATGGCCACGCGCGCCAGCGCGAAGAGACCCACCAGCGCGATTGCGTCGGCCGCCGGCGACAGCGGCAGGTCGGTCGAAAGCGTCGGCACGATCGCGCACGCGAGCGTCATGCACGCCCAGACAACATACGGCGCCCCGCGGAATATCGGACTGGCGTGGTCGGCGACGACCGACTCCTTGTTGAACAGCTTGTGAAGCATCCGGTAGGGCTGCCAGATGCTCGGTGCCCGGCGGTTCTGCAACCTGGCGCGGCACATGTTGACCCAGCCCGTCAACAAGGGCGCTGCCGCCAGTGCGAGCAGGATTTCCAGCCCCTGGGAGAGCAATCCGGAGAGCGTGATCATCGTCTCACCAGCATCAGCAGCACGATCAGCACGAGAAAGCTGTGCATCAGATAGACCGCGATGCGGCCTGTCTGGAGCAACCCGGCCAGTGCCGCGAGGCGCTTGGCCAGCCGCTCGATCGGCTCATAAATCAGGGTCCACGCGCGATCCGTCACGGTGACGCTGTACGCAGGTTGTGGGTCGAATGGAGAGGGCAGCCGCCGGTCGATCCTGAACAGAGGCGCGAAGATTTCGCGGATCGGCTGCCCGAACCCTTCTGCCGTGTCCTGCATGCGCGCGTTCACGAACGGAAAGCCACAGGCCCAGGGGGCCGCACGCCGCAGGCGCCCATGATAAAGACGGCGTACCAGCAGCCACGCGAGCCCACAACAGGCAAAGAAGAACAGCAGGAAAACCGCCGGCATGTAGCTGGCCCGATCTACGCTCGTGGGCGCGAGCAGCAGCCAGCCATTCCTTGCGACGGCCTGGCCGATGCCCGCACCGACCAGCATCTGCGTGACGCGGTCCAAAACGATCACAAACTGCACCGGCAGCAACCCGAGCAGCACGCAGATCGCCGCCAGCCACACGAAGCCGACGCGCTCCCACGGACTTGCATCCCGTGCATCGCGTAACTTCGCCTCGCGAGGCTGGCCGAGAAAGATGATGCCGAAGAACTTGACCATGGTGTAGCCCGCGAGCGCGGCCACGAGAGCGATCAGCGCGGCGACGACCGGAACCACCATGTTCAGGAACGGGTCCGGCAAACCGGGTGTGAACAGAAAGCTCTGCAGCAGCAGCCATTCGGAGACGAAGCCGCTCAACGGCGGCAGGCCCGCACTGGCAAACGCGCCCACGAGAGTGGCCCACGCTGTCCACGGCATGAAACGGATCAGGCCGCCCAGGCGCCCGAGATTGCGCTCGCCCGTCGCATGGAGCACGGAACCCGTCCCGAGAAACAGCAGGCTCTTGAATGTCGCGTGGCTGGCGATCTGGTAGAGCAGTGCCGTCAACGACAAGGCGGCCAGCGCGCTCATCCCGTACGCGCGAAACAGGATCGCCAGTCCCATGCTCACGAACATCAGGCCGATGTTGTCGATCGACGAGTACGCAAGCAGCCGCTTCATGTCCGTCTGGATGGCGCTGAACACAACGCCGAACAGGGCAGTGAAGAGTCCGAGTATCAGCATGAGCACGCCCCACCACGCAATCTGCACGTGCAGCAGATCGAACACCGTGCGCAGCACGCCGTAGAGGCCCGCCTTCAGGACGAACCCGCTCATGAGGGCCGATACCGGCGACGGCGCGGCGGGATGAGCCTCAGGCAGCCAGACGTGCAGCGGAAAAATGCCGGCTTTGGTGCCGAAACCGAACAGCACCAGCAGAAACGCGATGGATGCCCAGAACACGTCCAGATGCTGCTGACGCATGTTGGCGAACGTGTAGTTGCCGGTATTGGCCTGCAACAGGCCGAAGCACAGCAGGAGCGCCAGCGCGCCGACGTGGGAGATCAGGAAGTAGAGCCAGGCTGCCCGGCGGATCTCGGCGATGCGGTGATTGGTCATCACGAGGAAGGTCGCCGACAGCGTCATCGTCTCCCACGCAACCATGAAACAGTACGCGTCGTCTGCGACGAGCAGCACCGCCATGCTCGCGAGGCACACGTGATACTCGAAGCACAGCAGGCCGGGCGGCGTGCCCTCGCCCTTGCGGAAATAGCCGGCGGAGAACGCGCTTACGCCCGTGCTCACCACGCCGAGCACGGTGAGGAAATACGCCGACAGGCCGTCGAGCCGCAGATGGAACGGCAGGTCCGGCAACCCGAGCGGCAGGACGGTTTGCTGGGGATTTGAGAAAACGCCGGCCAGGCCCAATCCGCACAGAAGCAGACCGAATGCGGCACCGAGTGGAAACAGGCCATGCGCCACCACGCGCGTGCGGTGCAGGTTCGCGAGTCCCAGGACCCCAACGGCCAACCAGCCCGCAACCACCAGCAGCACGAAATGGATGACCAGCAAATGTTCCATCGGTGTTGTCTCCGGCGCAGTCAGATGTCTTGTTCAACGGCTAGTACGTCGGATGAAGGATATCCCGAAACAGGTTCCATGACCGGGGCGTTCCTGCGCATCGCCCTCTTCTGGAACGGAGTTATCTGGCGAGGAACATCTGGTTACCAATTGATGATAATGACGTTATCATACTAGCAGCTTTATTGATCCGGTTCCATACGTGATGATCCGTCGACAGGCGCGCAGGGCGCGCCGTGTTCGTTCAAGGCGTCGGGAATACGGGGTTTCGTCTGCGTGCGGAATCTCAGAAGCCAGCTTGCTGCGCCGGTCCCCGCTTACGCCGAAGCGCGGTTCGGATACGCGAACCCATGACTCGATACCTGATGCCAGCAGACTATTTCCGGAGCCTGACGGGAAAGAACCGGAGTACCGGGGCCGACAGGCAGCTTGGTTTTTCGCTGGCGTTCGTGGCCGGTGCGATCAACGCCGGCGGTTTTCTGGCCGTCAGGCAGTACACGTCCCATATGAGCGGCGTGGTCTCCGCGATTGCCGACCAGGCCGCGCTGGGCGACCTCTCACTGGTCCTCGCAGGTATCGGATCGCTGATTTCGTTCCTGCTGGGTGCCGCCAGTTCCGCTGTGCTCGTCAACTGGGGGCGACGCCGCCGACTGCATAGTCAGTACGCTTCGCCGTTGCTGATCGAGGCCGTCCTGCTGCTCTGTTTTGGTCTGCTCGGCAGTCATCTCGCCTTGTGGGAGACATTGTTCGTGCCGGCGACCGTCGTGCTCCTGTGTTTCATTATGGGTTTGCAGAACGCGATGATCACAAAACTGTCGGGTGCGGAAATCCGTACCACACACATGACGGGAATTGTCACGGATATCGGCATCGAGCTTGGCAAGCTCACTTACTGGAACTCCTCCAGGGTCGAGTCCAGCGCGCCGTTTGTGCAGGCCAATCGGGCAAAGCTGAAAGTGCACGGGACAATGCTGGCCATGTTCTTTGTCGGCGGCTTCACGGGAGCGATGGGATTCAAGCACATTGGATACGCCTCGACGGTGCCGCTCGCGGCCGTGCTGATCGTGCTGGCCATCGTGCCCCTCCTCGACGATCTGCGTGCGCGGGTCTATCGCCTCGATCGTTAGGCTGCAAACGCGGAAAACGAAGGGGGAGGGACTGTTCCCGGCTGAAAGCTGTCAAGTATGATAATGAAATTATCATTGACTTATGTTGAAATGGTAATAATATTGCATCCTTGGGCAAGAAGCCTGCTGGTCACGTCGCGTTGAGTTTGCGCGAAGACGGGGGGTATGCCGGCGCTCGGCAGGGAGGTCGAGGTGATTGACGCGAGTGTTCCGCTGCTGTCCCATGACTACACACATCTGTTTTTGCGGGACGTGATGGGCCGTCACGGACTGATCGTCGTCGGTGTGGGCAAGGCGGGCGAACGCGGATTCCAGATGCTGTACCGGTTTTCCGACATCTGCGACCGCCTGGAAGAAAGCGGGGTCAACGTCATCTTCGTCTACCAGAAGGAATCGGCGCGCCACGTTCAGGACGCGGTCTCGTTATCTGGCGCGCGATACAGGCAAAGGCCGTGTCTGTTTCTGGACGATGACGGTCAGTTCTTTGTTGGCCCACCGCGTCCAAAATCGCTTCGCGCGGTGTATCTGGATCGGGAAATGAGGCGGCTCGGTACGATCGAAATTGCGTTGCGGGATGAAACGTGGGATCCACTGCTGCGCGCTTTCTTTGCGAAGGCCATCGCAAGTTCGATGCACTGAGCGCAACCGGACGGGGGCGTAGTCCCGAGTTACGAATTACGCCCAAAGGGGAGCGTGTTGGTCGAGGTATTGATTCAGGTTGGCGGGCGATGGGGCTTGAACGGGCACGAGTCTGCAAGGCTTGCGGTCGGTGCCGCCCGGTTTGCCAGCGATATCATCTGCATGGCGAACGGCCGGTCCGTCAACGCCAAGGATGTCATGTCTGTCATGTCGCTTCGGGCGAGACCAGGCACGCCCGTGCGCATTCTGGCGGCCGGTCCTGACGAAATCGTGGCACTTGAGGCGCTTTCGGCCATCCTGCGTGCGCAGGAGTCCTGTCGGCCGCCCGATGTCAAAGACACGATTGGCCACGCATCGGCTCGTTTTCGACCAGGCACATGAAAAGAAAGAGGAAGGCAAGCAAGCCGCTGGTCATACAGAATGACCAGGTGGTTTCACTGTACTTTGATGCACGCGGGGTCCAGAGCACGATGTTGCGGCACGATCCCTACGCCCTTGCACTGGGTTACACGCGGACCATGATGGGTTTCCTGCTGTTCCGGCCGTCCCCGCGCCGCATTTCGATGATCGGCCTGGGTGGCGGGTCGCTGGCGAAATACTGCTACCGTCATTTGCCGAATACCGCTATTACCGCGGTCGAAATCAATCCGGAGGTGATCGCGCTGCGTGACCGGTTTCACGTGCCGCGCGACAACGAGCGCTTCCGCGTGGTTTGTGCGGATGGCGCGCAGTTTGTCACTACTCAGGATCACCGGCCCGACGTCTTGCTGGTAGACGGCTTCAATGCCGATGGCCTGCCCGCCGAGCTGGGCAGCAGGACGTTCTATGAAGCCTGTCGTCGCCGGTTGAGCGATGACGGTGTACTGGTGGCCAATCTGGTGACGGACGAACCGGACTTTCATCGCTACCTGCGCTCGCTCAGGGAAGTCTTCGCGACCGCGGTGACTCTGGCGCCATCGGAAGGTAGTGAGCACAACGTCACCGTCTTTGCGTGGAAAGGAGTCGCAGAGGCTCCATCCTTTACGGCGATGCTCGACCGGGCGCGCGCGCTCGCGCCCGGACACGCAGTGAATCTTCATGCGACGGCCACGCGCATCGAGTACGGCAAGAAATTTAACTGGAATCGATATGAGCAGGCGTGTTAAGCGAATTTGTCCGCCTTGTGCAGACGGCGACACGCGCACGTTCCCTGCCTTTTCAAACAGGCGCATTCTCAAGGAAGGACGATGACAGTACGAGGCGGCAACGAAAGCGATACCTTGACCCATGCGGCCATCTGGGCGCTTGAAGGTCTGGCCCGGCAGCGGTACGGCCGCGACGCGCCCGCCCTGAACTGGTCGGTCGCGCAGGAACTGCGTAACGCGGGGTTTGTATCGGTCCCAGCGAACGGGCGGGGCGCCGTTTCGATTACCCAGGCCGGCCAGAACTACCTGCGTGCGAGGGCGGTAGGTTAACCCCGAGGCGCCGCCTGCCCCTCGAAGTGCTTCTCAACCGCTCATCGGCCGCATAGGGGTGAGCGATTCAGGGATCGACGGCGCGTGGTGCGCCCGTGGCGTCACGAGGATGACTTGGGCTACGCGATGTATTATAATTCAATTAACATACTCCGATTTTTGCCCACGTCATGGAAACGAAAAGCGCTCGACTCACAATTCTGATTGATCCTGTGAAGAAGGAGGCGTTCGAAAAGCTGTGCGCAGCACAGGATTTGACACCCTCACAGGTAGTGCGGCAACTGATTCGCGAATACCTTGAGCAGCATGGCGTCACCTACAGGACAAAGAGCGCCATTGGTGCCCGGGCACGTCGGAAAACTGCGTGAACCAGACCTGCTTCAGGTCAGCGAAGTGTTGCTCCGGGGAGGTCGCCGCCGGCTTGCACCCGGGTAATCTTTCACGCTAGCTCCCTTACAGCTGCCGGTAGATCACCAATCTTCGGGTGCGCGCGACGATGTATCGTTGCCGAGGTTGAAACGGCAATGCGGGTTGTGAAATGCGCCGCCTGGCGCTGAAAGCAGATCTGCTCTGCGCGACGCGGCGCTTGCAGTCAGGCCGCACAAATCAGGCGTACGTCAGCCGGTCAGTTTCTGCCTGGATGTCCAGTCCAAAGCGAGCCCCGTGCCTTTCTTCAGGCGACGCGCCGTCGCGAGCAAGTTCAGGGGATGTACCGTTGCCAGGGCGCGCGCACGCGCGAGCAACGTGTCCCGGGAGGGAAGCCTTGGCGAGCCCTTCCAGGCAAACAGCGTGTAGTTGCAACTGTCCTCGGCCATGAAAATGGAAAGCGACTCACCGAACGCCGAACGGACCTCTTCCAGGTAGTAAGGAATATGGGGATCGTCTTCGATGAAGTTGGCGACCAGCACGCCATTGTCTGCAAGCCGCGCATGGCAAGCCGAGTAGAAGACGGCGTTGCCTAGTTGCACAGGCATGCCGTGCGCCAGAAAACCATCGACCAGAATCACGTCCGGGCGTGCATCGTTGTCCTTGACGTATTCGACTCCGTCCGCGCAGATCACTTCGAGTCGCTCGTCATCGGGCGGAATGTGAAAAGTGTTGCGCAACGCGATTACCTCGGGATCAATTTCGATGGCCACTATCCTTGTTTCCGGAAGATGCCGGTAACAGTACTTGGCCAGCGACCCGCCGCCCAGGCCGATCATGGAAATCCTGGCGGGCGCCGGCTGCAGCAGAAGGAATCCCATCATCGTCCGGGTATAGCCGAGCACCAGCCTGTCGGGGTCGCGCCGCGACATGAAGCTCTGCGTGGCCAGCAGATCGAAGTGCAGCGACAGCGCATGCTCGGTTTCCAGCACCACGGGCGCACCGTCTGCGGATGGTCCGGCAAGAAATTTCATGTAAGCGTCGAAGGACGCGTGAGAGTGATCCATGCGGCAGTCTGGACGATGTTTGTGTGCGGTTCTTCGGCCCGTGGGCCGCGCTGCAATGATCTTCATCGCGGCACCTTCGCGCCTGACCGGCGGCCTTGGTATGTCCCCGGCTTCAGTCCGGTCGGACAGGAACGTCCGGTCACCGGGACCATCGACCTGCGGCAGGACGACCAGCCATCCGGGACATACACATCAGGCAAGTAGTAGCAAATGATAATGATATTATCACGTCAACAGCATGCGAAGTCCTGACGTCATATTCAAAGGAGCGACCGCGTGACGAAGAAGGCCGTGAAGAAGCAGACACTGTCCGTGGTGCCGGACAACGTCAATGTGAATAATGAACACGCCGACATTGCCGTTACGGGTCGCGCACGTACGGCCGACGCAGCCGGAACAGTTCTACCGGAGACCGGTTCACGCCGGACGAGCGCACACGCACGTGCGCTCGGCGCCATCGCCGCACGACCGGATGAGTCCGCCGGAGAAAACGACGATGGCCGCTCGGGCCTGCGCACGCTGATCAAGCTGGGACATGAGCGCGGGTTCGTCATTCGTGGGGAAATTAGCGACTGCCTGCCCGAGCGGCTCGCGCAACCGGACGCGATCGAGAACGTGATCAGAGCCTTCAGCGACATGGGCATCGCCGTATTCGAGCAGGCTCCGGACGCCGAGTCCGTGCTGATGCACGATCATGCGATCGCAGTTTCGTCCGACGAGCAGGTCGAGGAAGAGGCTGCGGCGGCGATCTCAAGCGTGGATGCGGAATTCGGCCGCACTACCGATCCCGTGCGCATGTACATGCGCGAGATGGGCGCCACTGAACTCCTCACCCGTCACGGCGAGATCGCACTTGCGAAGCGCATTGAAGAGGGCCGCAACGACATGATCCGGGCCATCTCTTCGTGCCCGACAACGATTGCGGACATACTGACAATCGCTGACGCTGTTGCCAGCGGCGCCACTCCCATCGAAGAGTTCGTCGATGGCATGATTGATCCAGTTGCGATGGAGACGGATGACATCAATGTGGTCGCGGAGGAAAGCAGCGACGGCGATGCGATCTTCGGCGAGGATCAGGGTGACGAAGATGATGATGATGATGATGATGCCGCGGACAATCTGTACATCGAGACCCTGAAGCGCGACGCGCTGGCGAAATTTTCGACGGTGGCTGACTGGTTCGAGCAATTGCGCGATGCATACGAAACGGAAGGTTACGGTTCCGTGGGTTATCGTGCCGCACAGGCCGCGATCGAGGCCGAACTGATGACGATCCGCTTCACAGCGCGCACCATCGAACGTTTGTGCGGCGCGTTGCGTCTATCCGCCGACGAGGTCCGAACCATCGAGCGCGAAATCGAGCGGATCGTGGTTGACCGGTGTGGGGTGCCTCGCGACACGTTCGTCGCACATTTCCGGGGCAACGAGACCAACCCGATGTGGCCGCAGCAACTTGCCGCAGCAGGGCAAACGTTCAGTTGTATGCTGGAACGAAATCTCCCGGCGATCCGGCTGGAGCAGGAAAAACTGCTTGCCGTGCAGGAGCGGGTCGTGCTGCCGCTTGGCGATTTCAGGGACGTCTGTCGCACAATGACCGCAAGCGAAGCGAAAACGCTACGCGCGAAAGGCGAAATGATCGAGGCGAATCTGCGGCTGGTGATCTCGATCGCGAAGCGGTATACGAACCGCGGCCTGCTGTTTCTCGATCTGATACAGGAAGGCAATATCGGCCTGATGCGGGCCGTCGACAAGTTTGAATACCGGCGCGGATACAAGTTCTCCACCTATGCGACCTGGTGGATCCGGCAGGCCGTCAGCCGGGCGGTTGCCGATCAGGCACGCACCATCCGGGTCCCGGTCCACATGATCGAGTCACTGAACAAACTGAAGCGGGTCTCGCGCCAGATCCTGCAGGAGACAGGACGGGAACCCGACGCTGCCGTGCTGGCGGAGCGGATGGAGATGCAGGAAAACAAGGTTCGGGCAATGTTGAAAATCGTCAGGGAGCCGGTTTCCCTGGACGCGTCCGTTGGGGAAAACGACGACACGTCCGTTGGCGACCTGATTGAAGACCCGGCAGCCATTTTGCCTGACGATGCCGCGCTCCACGCGAGCATGCGCGATGCGGTGAGCGAGGCGCTCACGACGCTGACGCCGCGTGAAGCGAAGATTCTGCGCCTGCGTTTTGGCATGGAGAGCGGCACGGATCACACACTGGAGGAACTCGGACAACAGTTCGAGGTGACGCGTGAGCGGATCCGCCAGATTGAAGCCAAGGCACTGCGCAAGCTTCGGCACCCGGCCCGGTCTCAGCGTTTGAAATCGTTTCTGCGGGACGAGTAGAAAACAGAGACGACACACTACCCTACGGGGACCCTGTACACCGGATGAGAACTGGGGCGTCGCGCTGATATGTAATCCGGACAACCAGCGGGATTGCCTGAATGTGCCTGAAGCGGCCGCCGCCCAGTAGTAGCGCCTGGCGTCACGGATGACGTCGTCGACCACCGCCGGCTGACGGAGATCGACGCGAAATCGGCGGCGGCATGGATCACCCATTCCTGTCCCAGCGTCCGAAGTCGTGATCGCACGATAAATGCGTGAGAAGAAACACCATGAGCACTGAAAAAATAAATCTCGACATTCACAGGATTCTCACACTGCTGCCGCATCGCTATCCGATCCTGCTGGTCGATCGGGTGCTCGAACTCGAGCCGCACAAGAGTATCAAGGCGCTGAAGAACGTGTCGATCAACGAGCCGTACTTCATGGGCCACTTTCCGACGCGTCCGGTGATGCCGGGCGTGCTGATTCTGGAAGCGCTTGCCCAGACCGCGGCGTTGCTGACGTTCTCGGAAGAGCCGCACGATCCGGCCAATACGCTGTACCTGTTCGTCGGCATCGACAATGCACGCTTCAAGCGGGTGGTCGAACCAGGTGACCAATTGATCCTGAACGCCAGGTTCGAGCGGCATATGCGCGGCATCTGGAAGTTCAAGGCGCGTGCGGAGGTGGATGGTGTGGTGGCGGCGGAGGCCGGTCTGATTTGCACGGTCCGGCCTACAGATGGGGACGGCCAGAAAGATACCCGCACTGTTGAAACGGCATCCAGATAACGCAACGGACCCGGAAGCACGAGGACGTCAGGATCGCGACACAGGTTCTGCGAAATGCTTGGCTGGCACGGAACGCTAGCAGCACCTCGGCCCGTTGCGGGCATATTTGCGATCGATCGCCTGGGCGCAGAACTCGCGTCGCGACAGCAGCGGATCACCCGGATGATGCGACGCCATGTGCGACATGTAGCGTTCATAGTCCGGGATTCCGAACACCTGCAGATAGGCACGGTGCAGCGTCCTCGCCATGTCGGACAGGCGCGTGGATCGCGCATCCGCATGTGTCTGGATCGCGGTTGCCTGAAGCGGGGACGGCACAGGTTTGTCGCTGAGAAACGTTTTCATGGCGAACCCTCCTTAAGCGCGCGCGGCAACTGGCGGCGTCTCGTGGGTGGTGGGCTGCGTCTGGCGCAGCGCCTGCCAGCTCATCCTCACGGCGAAGACGCACATCGCGAGCACCAGCACGACAAAGAGACCGCAGACGACCGCATCCAGATAGTTGTTGAAGGCCACCCGCTGCATTTCCGCAATCGACTTGGCCGGGGCCAGCACGGTCCCGTGCGCGGCCGCATCGCTGAACCTGTTCGCTAGCGCAAGGAAGCCGATGCGCGGATCGCTGCTGAAGATTTTCTGGACGCCGGCCGTCAGTGTGGTAACCAGGAGCCAGGCTGTCGGCACCAGCGTCACCCAGACATAGCGCTCGCGCTTCATCTTCATCAGCACACTAGTGCACAGCAGCAGCGCGATGCCGGCGAGCATCTGGTTGCCGACGCCGAAGAGCTGCCAGAGCGTGTTGATGCCGCCTAGCGGGTCGACCACGCCCTGATAGAGGAAGTAGCCCCACGCTGCGACACACAGCCCGGTGCCCAGCAGGTTTGCGGGCAACAACTGGGTGTTGCCGAGCGGCCGGTACACGTGGCCCAGCATGTCCTGGATCATGAAGCGGCCGACGCGCGTGCCGGCATCGACCGCGGTGAGAATAAAGAGCGCCTCGAACAGGATCGCGAAGTGATACCAGAAGGCCTGCATGGCCGTGCCGCCGACCGCCTGGGCGAGGATCTGCGCCATGCCTACCGCGAGCGTCGGAGCGCCGCCGGCGCGCGACAGGATGGTGGTTTCGCCGATATTGGCGGACGCCTGGCTGATCATCTCCGGCGTCACGGTGAATCCCCAGCTGGAAATGACTTGCGCCGCATGCGCCGCGGTGGTGCCGATGACCGCGGCCGGTGCGTTCATCGCGAAATAGATGCCCGGCTGCAGCACGCAGGCGGCCGTCATCGCCATGACCGCAACGAACGATTCGGCGAGCATGCCACCGAAGCCGATCAGACGCATATGCGACTCGCGCTCGATCATCTTCGGCGTGGTGCCCGAGGAAATCAGCGCATGGAAGCCCGACACGGAGCCGCATGCAATCGTGATGAACAGGAACGGGAAGAGCTTGCCCGAGAAGACGGGTCCGGTGCCGTCGATGAAGCGCGTGGTTTGTGGCATCGAGAGTGTCGGCGCGACGACATAGATGCCGATGGCCAGTGCCACGACCGTGCCGATCTTGAGGAAGGTGCTCAGATAATCGCGTGGCGCGAGCATCAGCCAAACCGGCAGACTGGACGCAACGGCGCCGTACAGAATGAGAGCCCATGCGAGTTGCGTGCCGCTCAACGTGAACGCCGGCCCCCACACCGGATCGCTTGCGACCGTCTTGCCGATCATGAGTGCAGCGAGCAGCAGCACGACGCCGAGCGCAGACGCCTCGCCCACGCGCCCCGGACGAACGATCCGCATGTAGACGCCCATCAGCAGCGCGATCGGAATCGTTGCCGCGATCGTGAAGAGACCCCACGGGCTTGCCGTCAGTGCCTTGACGACCACGAGGCTCAGGACGGCCAGAATGATGATCATGATCGCAAGCACGCCGACCAGCGCGAGCGACCCGGGCACCGGGCCCAGCTCGACCTTGATCATCTCGCCGAGCGACTTGCCGTCGCGGCGCACCGACGCGAACAGCACAATGAAGTCCTGCACGGCACCGGCGACCACGACACCCGCGAGTATCCACAGCGTGCCGGGCAGGTAGCCCATCTGCGCCGCGAGCACGGGGCCGACCAGCGGACCCGCGCCGGCGATCGCCGCGAAGTGATGGCCAAACAGCACCCACCGGTTGGTCGGCACGTAGTCCATGCCGTCGTTGTGGCGCTCGGCGGGCGTTTGCCGGGCATCGTCGAGTCCCAATACGCGCCCGGCGATGAATTTGCTGTAGAAACGGTAAGCGATGAAATAGACGATCAGGGCTGCGGTCACGAGCCACACCGCGTTCACGTTTTCTCCGCGCCCGAGCGCGAGTGTCGCGAATGAGAAAGCGCCGACTGCGGTAAGCGCACCCCACAGAAGAATGGACGCGAGCTTGTTCATGGCACCTCCGTGCAGACGCGTTGCGCGTCGGCACCCGTTATGCCACGCCACGTGGAGACCGGCTGTTGCGCGGCATCTGGATCACGGCCGGCGATCGAGCCGACACTGGGGCCGACATGAAAGAGGCTACACCCGCCCCAAGGCCGCTGCAAGGTACGGTCCAGCACGCTTCGCTCAGACAAATGGGCCGCATTCTCCGCATTTTCCGCATTTTCCTGATACGCGCCGCACGCACGTGCCCGATCTCAGGGATTGCCCGAATCCGGGGCGCCAGCCTTGCGTTGATCGAACCCATCACCTCGGCCTGCTGGCGGCACTTCCGGTGCCGGGATGAACAGCTCCCCGCCCACGGCTGTCGGCGACAGATTGATAGATTTGGGCAATCGTTCGACGCGCGCCGTCGCGCTACCTGGCGAGCTCCTTGATCTGTTCGACAATTTCCGGATTGGCGAGAGTGGACACGTCGCCGGGATCCTGACGATTGGAAATCGCCGCGAGCACGCGACGCATGATCTTTCCCGAGCGGGTCTTGGGCATATCGGGAACGATGACGACACGATGCGGCCTTGCTATGGAGCCGATCCGGGAAACCACCGATGCCATGACCTTGTTCGCGATCTTCACGGAAGGCGCCAGTCCCGGCTTCAACGAGACGTAGAGATCAGGAACCTTGCCCTTGATCGGGTCGGCGACCGGCACCACTGCGGCCTCGGCGATCTCGGACACGAGGAGAGCAGCCGACTCGATTTCCTTGGTGCCGAGGCGATGGCCGGCGACGTTGATCACGTCGTCAATGCGGCCAAGGATCCGATAGTAACCGTCCGCTGCCTGCACCGCGCCGTCACCGGCCATATACGGCCAGTCGCGCCAGTCCTTACTCGCGCGGTCGCGGCAATAGCGCGAATAGTACTGGCTGACGTAGCGATCCGGATCCTTCCAGATGGTCTGGAAGGATCCGGGCCACGGGTTGCGGATGCAGATGTTGCCGGCCCGGCCCGAACCGCCTGGCAGCTCCTTTCCCTCGTCGTCGTAGATCACCGGATGAATGCCGGGAATCGCAGGTCCCGTGCTGCCGGGCTTCATCTTGTGGAGCGCGGGCACCGTGCTGCAAAGGAATCCGCCGTTTTCGGTCTGCCACCAGGTGTCCACGATGACCGCCTCGCCCTTGCCGACCACCTGGTGGTACCACTTCCAGACTTCGGGCTCGATCGGCTCGCCTACGGTGGTCATGTGCTTGAAATGGAAGCTGTATTTCGCGGGTTCGTCGGGTCCGTAGCGTCGTAGCGCCCGGATCGCCGTGGGCGACGTGTGAAAGATATTGACGTCGAGATTTTCAGCGATACGCCACGGCCGTCCTGCGTCTGGATACGTCGGCACACCTTCGTACACGACCGAGGAAGCGGCAAGCGCGAGCGGACCGTACACGATGTAGGAATGGCCGGTGATCCAGCCGATGTCGGCCATGCACCAATATACGTCTTCGGGATGAATGTCCTGGATGTACTTCGACGTCCATGTGACGTAGGCAAGGTAGCCGCCGGTGGAGTGCTGGCAGCCTTTGGGCCGCCCTGTGGTGCCACTCGTGTACATGAGGAAAAGCGGCGCTTCGGCGGCCATTTGAACGGGCTCGACACGTTTGCCGCGGAACTTCCCGAGGATGTCGTTGATGATGACGTCGCGTCCTTCCACGAGCTTCGTGGGACTCGAGTACTTGCCCGGGTAGCGTTGCCAGATCAGTACCTTGTCGACCTGATGACCGGTGCTTGCGGCCGCCATGACCGCAGCGTCTGCCTTTTCCTTGTGATCAAGAAGTTGGCCGGCGCGGTAATAGGCGTCCATCGTGATCAACAGGCGGCTCGCGGAATCCGAGACGCGATCGCCGCACGCCTTTCCACTGAACCCGCTGAAGACCTGCGAGTGAATCACGCCGAGCCGCGCGCATGCGAGCATCGTGATGGGTAGCTCCGCCACCATCGGCATGTGCAGGGTCACCCGGTCGCCTGCCTTCAGGCCGCCGAAATCGCGCAACAGGGCCGCGAACTCGTTGACGCGCGTGAAAAGCTCCTGGTAGGTGAGATGCTGTACCGCCTCGCTCTCTGGCTCGGGCACGAAATGGATCGCCGTCTTGTTTTTGTAGCTGGGGAGATGGCGATCCACGCAGTTGTAACACGCGTTGATCCTGCCGCCGACGAACCAGCGCCAGAAGGGAGGATGGCTGGCGTCGAACGTCGTCTCCCAGTATTTGTACCAATCGAGGAGGTCCGCGAACTCCTTGAAGTACTCGGGGAAGTTGTCGAGGGAAAAGCGCGCGAACACGCCGGGGTCCGCCAGATTCGCCTGCGCAATGAACTGGTTCGACGGCGAGAAATAGTCCTCCTCCGGCCAGTGCACCGCGATCTGCGCTTCGGAGACGTCCGCAGTCTGCTGCTCCGCGGCATGGCGTGACGATTTGTCTTCTGACATGACGGCCCCCATTGATTTGCACCCGCAGCAACGACGCCTGGCGCGCTGTTCTGTCGCCAGGGAGCGCGCAAAGCATGACTGGGCTGCGTAGGTAAATATTAAGTGCAGGGCTGGTGACTTGCCAGGAAAGCGCACAAAAGGGTTGACCCTGGGCGAACAGGAGCCGCACCCGCCTGAGGAGAAAAAGGGCAGCGCCCAAAGCGAGTCCAGGTGGTTCGGGCCGTATGCCGATCCGAAACTTTCGCTGCTGGAAGAGAAACAGGATCTCTGGCACGACTTCACTGGCACACAACCGCACTGAGATTTGCTTGCGGGCAAGTCATGAACTAGATTTTCAATAGGCCTAAATAGCAGGCAGGAAGGAGAACCAGCCATGGATCTTCTCGTGGAGCAGGTGGACGTTTGGGCGGCGACCATCCAGGACAGACCCGGCAGCCTGGCCGAGGCACTGGCCACCCTGCGGAACGCGGGGGCCGATCTGCAATTCATCATTGCCCGGCGCGCGCCGGAAGATCCCGGCAACGCAGTAGTGTTCGTCACGCCGCTGCAGAGCGACAGGGAAATCCGTGCGGCCGCACAAGTGGGGTTCAACGTTACTCGCAGCCTTCACGCCGTTCGGGTCATGGGTCCGGATCGGCCGGGCATCGCTGCGGTGTTGACGCAAAAGCTTGCTGAAGGAGAAATCAACCTGCGCGGGTTCTCGGCCGCCGTAATCGGCACACAGTTTGTCGCTTACGTGGCGGTGGACTCGCTGGACGGTGTCAAGAAGACTGTAGATATCCTGATGAAAGCCTGAACTACGCTCGCGGGTGGTGAATTTCCCATGCCGCCGTGTTGTGGAATTGCTTCGGAACTTGAATGACACCGGGCCAATGCGTTGGCGACTCACAACTGGCGTTACCCGTGAATGACCTTGGACGCGTTCGTGCGCCTGACCGATTGCACCGACTGCGACTCGCAGTGCGCATCGTATCTTGCGCTTGCGAACCGTTGTTCCATCGCGAAGCGCTGAGCAGTCCGATGACTCCGTCCCGGAGCGAGCGCCTCCGGAATTGCTTGCTATCGAGGCAAAGCTTTCTGCACACATGTCCTATCGTCAGGTTATTCTGTCTTTATCGATTGAATTAAAACCGTATTCGTTTATAGGGATTTCCTTGCGAATAAATCAGTAAATCCCTATTGCAAGAGCTTTGATGGCGCAAATGGTACTGTAATTGTCGCCATTGATCTTTCACGGAAAGCCTGGCTATGCGAGGCAACTCTGTATCAGAGGCTACGTTTGCGATCTTTTTGCCTGACGGCCGACAACTTCCCTTCAGTTGCGCGAGGCCATGCCGTATACCAACTATGGGATTGTGGCCATAGATCCTTCCCGCACCATTTTTTACCAGGAAGCAATGTGAACCGCTTTGTACAAACAATCAGATTCAAGATCATTCTCGCATTCGCTGTATGCATAATAATCACGACTGCAATCGGGGTTTTTGGAATATTCGGTCTTTCCAGATTGAATTCCAATGTGAATGATGCTTATGCCGGTAATACTGTTCCGATTGGCACGCTATCCGACATTCGAGCTGCCAGCCTGGATGTTCGCCTTCAACTAAGGCGAATTCAGGTGTTTCGCGATCAGGTGAAAACGGCGACCTCAATCGAACAAATCCGTGCCGACCAGGACCGTATCAACAAGGCGTGGAATCGTTACTATCCGGACGGCATTTCAAGTGACAGGGCGCGTGAAATTGCGGGAAAGATCAAAAATGTCCTGCCTCGGTTCAAGGCGGCAACTGACGAAGCGGCAACCGCGTTGAGCGCTGGCAACTACGATGCGGCTGCGCCGCTGGTCGAGAAGATGGCTGCATTCGCTGACCCTTTGATCGATGCGCTGAATCAGAACGCAGCCCTCAATCTGGCTCAAGCGAAGCAGTTCGCCGACGACAGCGAGTCGACGTTCAGGACTATCCTCTGGATCGCGATAGCCTTGATCGCATTCGGCGTGCTGGTAGCCGCCGGTGCGTCGGCCTACCTGGTGCGGGCGATTTCGGGTCCGCTTAACAAGGCGATTGACGTAGCGAACCATATCGCAGCCGGCAGGCTGGAAAATCAGATCACGGTGGATTCGCGGGGCGAGTTCGGCCAGCTTCTCGACGCGCTGAAGAAAATGGATCAGCAACTCAGCGATACGGTGCGCGGAATCAAGGCAACCACTGAATCGGTCACGGTGGCGTCGCGGGAAATCGCCAGCGGCAACACCGACCTGTCGGCACGCACAGAAGAACAGGCGGCGTCCCTTGAAGAGACGGCCGCCAGCATGACGCAGTTGACGGAAACAGTGAAGCAGAACGCCGACAATGCCCGTCAGGCGAACACGCTGGCAACAAGTGCCACTGACATGGCTGACACCGGCAATGAAGCGGTCCAGTCAATGGTCGCGACTATCGGTCAGATCAGCGGCAGCTCGTCCAGGATTTCGGAAATCACTGGGGTGATCGAAGGCATTGCCTTCCAGACGAACATTCTTGCGCTGAATGCCGCCGTCGAAGCGGCTCGCGCGGGTGAACAGGGACGCGGCTTCGCCGTCGTCGCCAGTGAAGTGCGCAGTCTGGCGCAACGCTCCGCCGCCGCGGCCAAGGAGATCAAGGAACTGATTGGCTCGTCGGTGGCTATGATTCAGGGCGGTGCGCGGCAGGCTTCCGAAGTGGGTGCGACCATGGGACAGGTGAAGCAGGCAATCAAGCAGGTCTCCGATATCGTCGGTGAGATCGCGGCAGCTTCTGAGGAACAGAGCCGCGGCATTGAGCAGGTGAATCAGGCCGTCAACCAGATGGACGAAGTGACCCAGCAGAACGCGGCGCTCGTCGAGCAGGCGGCAGCAGCAGCGCAGTCACTTGAAGAACAGGCCATGAGCCTGAAGGACGCCGTCTCGGTGTTCAGGGTCACGGAGACTGGAGTCACCGCGTCGCGTGTGGCCATTCTGGAGAGCAAGCCGCGCCCGTCCGTTCGCAAGACGCCAGTCACCCGTCGCACCGCACCGGCCAAACCGAAAACAGTTCCTCAGGCCGCCAACGTCACGACCAGTGCGGGCATGACCGCCTCGGCGGACGCGAGTGGCGCCGACTGGCAAACGTTCTGAGGGGCGATGGTCTTGAACAACACAGACGCGCTTCCGGGTTCACTCACGAACTTCGTCTCGTCGAACGGCCAGGCCGTTTCCCGCTTCGGCGCACAGCTTGTAGTGATGTGCAAATTCGTTGATGCCACACTCCCACGCCTCACGCCGACCCAATGCAAGGAGATCATGACGTCATTCCGGCTCGGGATTGAAGACGCGATGTCGCTCACGGACGACCTATCCCTGCCTGCCGAATATCACTCAACGCTGCTGGAACAGACGAATAACTTACTGAAGGCGCTGGACAGGAAGAGCACGGCTCAAGGATAGCGTCGCTCGCCTGCATGCTGGTTGTCCAGCTAAACACCGGGGCTGCAATTGATCACGGGTTCTGGCATAACGCTCCGACGCTGGGACCTTTCGGCGTGGTGTTCGCACCACGCCTTTTTTATTCCGGGAGTCTCGCACGCGCAGCCTGCATCGCTGGGAACCGCGTCTGTGGCTACGCGACCATGCTACTTACAGTTGATTACAACTGTCCTGGGTTGCCGGCGCGCATCGTTCGTACAATCGAAGCATTCGGGCAGACTTTGGAGAAAGCGAATATGAAAATAGTGCAATGGATTGCCGCCAGCCTCGTGGCTATTGCGTCCGTGTCAGCCTTTGCAGCAGCGGGTGGCAATGGAGGCGGAAACGGTGGAAGCGGCGGAGGGGGAAGCAGCGGGGGTGCAGGACACGGTGGTCTGGGTGGCAACGCGGGCGGCATGTCCGCCGGCCACATGAGCAGCAAGGGGGTAAGCAATACTAACGGCTTTAGTTCAGCCGACCATGATGTCGGTCTTGCCCGCGCGGCGGATCGATCGGACACGCAGGCGGACCGCGCCGACGCGCAAACGAGTCGCGCCAGTGTTCACGCTAGTCATGCAAGCCACGCCCACTCACGCTCACTTGCGCGGGTGAGCACGAATCTTCACCACAGTCAGCACATCGCTGTGAGCCATTCGAACTGATAGCACGCAGAGGGCGCCGCCGGCGCCCTCTGCTGTCGTCCATCGCCAGTCTCGTCAGCAGTTACCCTTCTTCGCCTGTCCGGGCGGACAGAAGCCGTTGCCCGGCCCACCTTGCGGCCGGCTTTGCGGCACAACAACGACGCCGGGCTGATCCGGCACATACACGGCACATACACGGCACAGCCACTGAGCAGGCCGGCGCTTACCTTCAAGAGACAGAGAATTTTTTTTCATATCGTTCTTAGGGTTCTTAAGGGAAGAAACATTGTTTCTTCCCTTTCCCATTGAGCTTGGAAACTGAAATTGACGTTCGTCTGGCTACCGGCAGAGACGTTCACCGCCGACGATTGCGTTGCCCCAGTCGAGCTGTCCGCCTCAACCGTGTACTGGCCCGCCGCGCCCGGCACGGCCGACAGCGCAACAGGCAGCACGCCACTGTAGGTTCCCATCTGCGGAGCGGCTGCCGGCAATTGCAACGTGTACACACCCGTGTCGAGATTCGCATTCACCGACGTGATTTCATAGCTGGCGGAGCCGATCGGCTGCAACGCACGCACCAGCGCTTGCGCACCCGGCGTCACCACGCCCGCCCCGGCACCGAACGGACGATGCCGGTCGCGTGGCCATTCGGCAGCGTGTTGTCGACGATCGCGATGTCGTAGCTGCCGTTCGTCGAACTCTGGATCAGCGGCGTCAGCACGAATTGGCCCGTTGTCGTTGCAACATGTTGCATCTGCTTACTTCGCTGGGCTCTGGAGACAGGTTTCGCACAGTCGCGACGCGCGTCAATTTTCGTTGTGTGCATAGGGTTGCGGGCGGGCGGCGCGCCTCGTCGCGTGCAGTATGTTACAAAAAATTTCATGCCGCCGTCTTTCGTACGACCTAAATTCAGTTCCATTCCTCCTGGCAGTCGTCATTGGCGGGTGAGGAACGCCAAGGCATGGCGACATGCAGACCACGAGGGAATGCTGACTGGTTCGTAGACGGAGTCGTAGCCGACGCGTTGGCGGTGTCCAGCGCTCGCGGCCTGCAACATGGAAGCGGCAGTGGATATCGGCGAATGACAATGACAAAAGATGTGTGCCGACAGTGCCGTCGTGACGGTCTGCGGCAAAGGGCGCAATGTCAATCGGGTCGTCCGGCGGTTGCCGTGACACTATCGCTTTTGCTGTTGCGGGTCGCATATAGATGAGGAGTCTTCCATGCGACGCAGACACAACAAGCCTGGTTCATTTCTGATCGGACTTCCCCTTGCCGCCATGTTGGCGGCCAGCACCACAGGCTGGGGGGCGCCCACCCTGGTCTCGGGTCCCAGCCCATTTGCAGGCTGTACGGTCGGCGGGCCCGGCACGCTGTACGTGAACGCTGAGGTCGAACCCTGGGTCGCCGTGAATCCCGCCCATCCTTCGAATCTCATCGGCGCGTGGCAGCAGGATCGCTGGTCGAATGGCGGTGCGCACGGCCTGGTTGCAGGCTTCTCGTTGGATGGCGGTCAGACGTGGCAACAGACGAATCTGCCTTTCAGCGCATGCGCCGGCGGGCTCGGATACGAGCGCGCCTCTGACCCCTGGGTATCCATCGGGCCGGATGGGACGGCCTACTCCGTCTCCATCTCGTTTAACCAGTCCAACAACAATAATGCAGTCGCCGCTGCCGTTTCACGGGACGGCGGCCAGAGCTGGGGGAATCTGAGCGTCCTCATCGCCGACAACGAGCCCACGACGCAGTTCTTCAATGACAAGGAATCGGTGACCGCCAATCCGATCAAGGCAGGCGTCGCCTATGCGGTCTGGGACCGGCTCGAACTACCGAACGGCAACCCTTATGCCAATCTGCATACCGCCGCTTTCCGTGGACCGGCATATTTCTCAAAAACGGTGGACGGAGGTATCACGTGGAGTTCGCCGTCGGTCATCGCGACCGTGCCGTCACGGCAGCAGACGATCGGCAACCAGATCGTGGTCAACTCGCAGGACGGCACGCTGTACGACTTTTTCGATCTGATCAGTCCGCCGTTCAGTAAAGCGGCCGGCAAGGTTGCGTTCATCAAATCGACCGACGACGGCGCAACGTGGACGAAACCGCAGATCATCGCCGGTCTGGAGACCGTCCCGGTCACGGATCCCAACACCGGCGAACCAGTGCGCACCGGCGACATCATCCCCGAGCCGGCAATCAATCCAGCAACGGGGCAACTCTACGTTGTCTGGCAGGACTCGCGGTTCAACGGCGGCCAATACGACGAAATCGCCTTCTCGACGTCGACGAACGGCGGCGCGTCGTGGAGCGCGCCTATCCGGGTGAACACACCTTCAGGGCGGCCAGCGTTCAATCCGTCGGTTCGCGTCAATTCCACAGGCACCGTCGCCGTCACGTACTACGACTTCCGGGACCTGGCGGCGGATAACAAGTCGACGCTGCCGACAAACTACTGGCAAACGACCTCAACCGACGGCGGGGGGAGCTTCGGTAGCGAACTGCGGCTGTCCGGTCCGTTCGATCTGAAGACGGCGCCGGTAGCGGAGGGATTCTTCCTCGGGGACTATTCAGGTCTGGAAGCGCGAGGAAATGCGTTCCTGCCATTCTTTGTGCAAACGAACTCGGGCAACACATCCAATCGCACGGATGTTTTCTTTGTTGCGCCGTAGCGTCGGGCAGTCTGGCCGGAGCGCCGACCGCCCAGATACAGCTGGGCGGTCGCACGGGAGTGCACGAGAGCATGCGCGCGCAGGCTAGCCAACCGCCTACGTTGCACGACCATCACCTCTGACTGTTCGGGACTATGCTGTTTGACCTGGCGTTTTTCCCCATCGAGGAACTCACGTCACGAGCCGATATCAAGAAAAAATGGCACGAAAAGATGCCCCGCATTTTCGATCCGTTCTTCACCACGAAGCCCATAGGGCAGGGCACCGGGCTTGGCCTGTCGCTGGCCTACGGTATCGTCAGGAAGCATGGCGGCACGATCGACGTGAAAAGCGAAGTCGGTAAAGGCAGCGTTTTTCACGTCTGGTCGCCGCTCAACCGTAGCGCTGCACTGAACGTCGAGCCGCTAACCGCGTGACCAGCGAAGCGATGGCTGGCGCGGGGCGGGAGCATGCCGAATGACGCTGCGCCGGCTATCGGTCTGGCGTTTCCCCTACTACGGGAGCCGCAGCCTGGGCCGATATCGCAGGAGAACCAGGAAGGAACGAAGCGGGAGGCATCATGATGGAATCTGCAGAAGCAGGTAATGATCCTGCACCGAAGTCTGCAATCGAACCCGGGCAGCCGGTCAGCGACATGGCGACCGTCCCCGTCGTCCTGCTGGTCGACGACGAGCCCGGTATCCTTTCGGCGCTCAAGCGTCTATTGAGAATGCGCCGGTACGAGGTGCTCACTGCGGAAGGCGGTGAGGCAGCACTCGAGGTGCTCGCCTCAACCGAGGTCGATCTGATCGTCTCCGACATGCGCATGCCGCACATCAACGGCGCGGACTTTCTGGCACGCGCGCAGGCGCTCTACCCGGATACGATGCGCATCCTGCTGACCGGCTACTCGGAGATCGACTCTGTGGTCCGGGCCATCAACGAAGGTGGCGTGTATCGCTATCTCAACAAGCCGTGGGACGATCAGGATCTGCTGCTGACGGTCGCCCAGGCGCTCGAGCAGAGGCGGCTGAGTAAGGAGACCGCGCGGCTGACCGCGCTCACGCAGAAGCAGAACGACGAACTGCGCGCATTCAATGCGGGACTGGAAAGCCAGGTGCTGTCACGCACGGAAGAAATCCGTCAGACCGTGTTGTTCCTCGAAGACGCACAACAGGACCTGAAAACCAATTTCACGGCGATGGTGCAGGTCTGCGCGAGCATGATCGAGTTGCGTTGCGGCGTGCTCGGCGGTCAGTCGCTGCGCATCGGCGAACTCGCGCGGCAGCTGGCTTTGGCGTCCGGCATGAGCGGTTTGCAAGCCCAGGACGTTTTTTTTGCCGGCCTGCTGCACGGCATCGGGAAACTGTCGCTGCCCGACGAACTGACGCACAAGCCGCTCGACCGGATGACGGCGGAGGAAAGCCGGCTATTTCATCAGCATCCGCAGCGCGCGCAGATGGTGCTGACGCCGGTTGCGCAATTGCATCAGGTCGCATCGATCATCCTGCACCAGTATGAGCGGTTCAACGGTCGCGGCATGCCGGACGGTCTGGCCGGGGCCGACATTCCGTTAGGCTCGCGTATTGTCGCTATAGCCCGCGATTTCGAAGGGCTGCGTCACGGCGACATCGCGAAGCGGCCTCTCTCCAGGGCGCAGGCGGCCGGGGTGCTCGAGTCGCAGGCGGGTATTCGTTACGACCCGCAGATCATCGACCGCTTTGTGGCGTTGATAAAGGATGCGGCGGCGTTGGAAATTGCAACACCCGTCTCGGAGATCAAAGCTTCGCAACTCGCGGAAGGCATGCGCCTCGCCGACGACCTGCGCACCGGCCGCGGTGTTCTGCTGATGACCAAGGACAGCGTCATGTCCGCGCATCAGATCGAGCAGATCATGCGCTTCGAGGCGCAGGAAGACGCACCTTTCGCCATTCTGGTCCACGCGGGCCCAACCGCGGCGGCGAGGTCTGCGCCTGCCGGCGCGGCTCACCCATGACCGCACTGGTGTAAGCAGACTGCGGCCCAGGTCGCGCGGATCGCGCGCATAACGACGGCCTGTTCATCCAGTTTGAGTTATCGAATATGCACGGCATATACAATCTTTGGCTCGTCCTGCTATCGCTAATCATTGCTACGCTGGCGGCGTATACGGCACTCGACCTGGCCGCGTTCATATCGCTCCTGGAAAAGCCGAAGCTCAGGCGGGCATGGCTGGGTGGCGGCGCAGCGGCGATGGGGACCGGCATCTGGTCCATGCATTTCGTCGGCATGCTGGCTTTTGCGCTACCGATCCCACTGGGATACGAACTGGGTGCGACCGGCGCGTCGCTCGCGATCGCAGTGCTGGTGTCGTACTTCGGGCTGAGTGTGGTGACACACCAGAAGCTGACGCGCTTCCGTCTGATCGCGGGCGGCTTGCTGATTGGGATCGGCATTGCGGGCATGCACTACACAGGTATGGCCGCGATGCAGATGCAGCCGGGGATCGACTACGACCCGGCACTGTTCGCCACGTCCATCGTCATTGCGGTCGCCGCGTCGACGGCCGCGCTATGGATTGCATATACGCTGAGCGCGCTCAAGGAGCGGCACGGGACCGCGAGAAAGGTCGGCGCGGCCGTCATCATGGGCATTGCCATTACGGGCATGCATTACACGGCCATGGCGGCCGCGCATTTTTCGCTGGGCTCGGTGTGCGGCGCCGCCAACGGCATCGATACACATTGGCTGGCGACGACGATCGCGCTGTTCACACTGGCGATTCTGATTGTCACGTTGATGCTATCGCGCTTCGACGCACGCACGACCTTTCTGCGCGGCATGGCCGACACCCTCGAAGAACTGGTGAAGAAGCGGACCGGCGAACTGGAAGGGGCGCTGCGGCAATACGAACGAACGACGCACATGCTGCAGCTCACGCGCCAGAAAATGGAGCGGGAGATCGAGGAGCGCAAGACGGCACAGGTACGCCTCGAGCAGGAAAAGGACGAACAGCGCAGATTGCTGCATGAGCTCGAGGAAACGCATGTCCAGTTACTGCAATCGGAAAAGCTCGCGTCGATCGGTCAGCTCGCGGCAGGCGTTGCGCATGAGATCAATAATCCGATCGGCTTCGTGAGCGCCAACCTCAATACGCTCAAAACATGGGTTCAGAGCCTGCTCGAAGTGATTACCATGCAGGAAGCGCTCGTCGGGCAACTCGATTCCGGCGCTCGCGTCGCGGTTGCCGCCGCATGGAAAGAAGCGGACATTGACTACGTGCGCGTGGACATCCTGGCACTGGTTGACGAATCGATCGACGGTGCAATGCGGGTGCGCCGCATCGTGCAGGACCTGCGTGATTTCTCGCGCCCTGGCAGTGACACGTGGAGTATCGTGGATCTGCACGCGGGACTCGATAGCACGCTGAATGTCGTACACAATGAGATCAGGTACAAGGCGCAGGTGGTGCGGGAATATGGGGATTTGCCGCACGTGGAGTGCCTGCCGTCGCAGGTGAACCAGGTGTTCATGAATCTGCTCGTGAACGCGGCTCAGGCTATCCGGGAGCGTGGCGTGATCACGATTCGCACGTCGTGCGATGACCAGATGGTGTCGATTGCGATCTCCGATACGGGCGTAGGCATGCCAGCCGACGTGACGCGCAGGATTTTCGATCCATTTTTCACGACGAAGCCCGTCGGGCAGGGTACCGGTCTGGGGCTGTCCGTTTCGCATGGCATCGTCGAACGCCATCATGGCGCCATCGACGTCGCCAGCGAACCCGGGCGAGGTACGACCTTCACAGTCCGGCTGCCAGTCCGGCGCAATCTGGTGGATGCGGATGTGCATGCCTCGCAGAGCCCGGCATGATGGCGCCCACAAGTCATTCCGTTCGGCTTTTTCGTTTTGATCGCGTCAGGTCGTCAGCGACATGCCATTGCTGACGACCTTTGAAATGAGACCATTTGGCGCCTGGCGTATGTCCACATGCGGAACCGGTGTCAAGGGACGATACATAGAATATCGTACATCACTCAACTTTCATTGAAGCTTGCCGATATAACGTTCGAACCTGATAGTGGGGCGGGCATAAGGGACTCTTATTGGAGCTGCAAGTGGACAAGGACAATTTCCTGGAGAACGCCCTGCGCCAGATGAGCGAGAAGCGCCGAGCACGCTTCGAAGAGGGTTTTAGCTGGGGAATTGTAGTCTCGCCCGTGCTTGCCGTGCTGACAGCTTGGTGGGCTCTGCACGGGGACCGGCTAATCACGATTGCGCTGCACCGGTGCCATCGCAGCAGCGAATTTCGAAGTATTCGCAAGCCACGTAGATCGCGCCTGCGGACAGGGAGAAAGAGGTTCGCATCGCCTTCCAACGTTGACTCGCGGCGCGCGAGATTCTGGCGCAATATAAGGGTGCGGTAACCGTCGACGAAGACGGAGGCAGGCGTGGCAAACTCCACTAGGGTCGAGCTGTTTTGTCGGTTATTCCTTGGTCTCTTTGTGGGCTTTTTTTGCATAACAGCCGCCCTATTCGTGCGTTACATGTCGGCGAACCAGCTGCCGCAAGTAACCGTCGTGCAGTTGAAAAGCGCATCACAAGCCTCGTCGGCAAGCGCCCCGGCAGTCCCATTCTCATCCGCTTCCCAATACCAACCGACAACGCCTTCGCTAGATACTGAGGAAAAGACACTCATTGCGTCGTCGGCCTCCACTATCGTCACGTTCATCGTGGCTGCGGTGACTAACTTCCTAAGCTGGCGGAAGGACAAGGCGAAGGCGACCAAAGAAATGCGGGACGCGTCCCGCTAGTTCCTCGAACTGGAGAGGATGCGACTCGACCCGCGCGCCGTCAGCCGTGCGACTTGGTACGCATGCCGCCCACGCCGACCTTGCCACGCCCGACACGGCCGGTTTTGCCATGCGCCGAACTGCCAGGGCGCAGCTTCTTCCTGGAGACGGCCGTGAACGTCACATGATCTGCAGGGTAGTAAGTCGCCCTGTGCACCGCTGCGTGATAGGCCGGATGGACCGGGTTGAGGGCGAGCTTGACAGTTTTCACGCCGTAAAATTTTCCACTGCCCTTGATTACGTCCCCCAGCGGAACCGACAGCGATTTGCCACACGACGCAGGGGCGTTCCCGGACCCGACCTGGTCGAACCAGGCGTCCGCGCGCACGACCGCATACTTGACGCCGTTGACGGTGACATATGCCGCTTTCTCGCCGAACTCGTAGTTGGGATCCTTGACTTCGATTGCCATCGATGGACACCTCCTCGGACCATACCGACACTAATAGTTTAGTGCCAGCGCCGCGATCGACGCCGTTCATCGCACGCCGCCGTTTCATGAAGTTACCGCAAGTAGATGTCGGTTCATCAAGGCGAGCCACGGGGTATGGCGTGGCGCTCACCGACGGCCGCACAAAACATCGCCGTTGAGCGTCTCACTTGTGCGGAGCAGGCCTGTGCGGTCACCGACGCGAGTTGAACAGCTGTATCCCGTGTACACCAGCATAAATACCACGCTGCCTTGGTAGTGCGGGACGCCTACGCCTCATCCTCCCAGTCGTGCCAACCGACCGGATGCGACTCCAGATAGCGGTTCACCGCCTGCCCGACAGTAGGAAAGAAGTGTTGCTCGCCAATCATCTCGAACAGGCCGTAATGCTTCAGGCTGTCCTTCACAGGCCCCTTCAGCTCCGCGAAGCATAGCGTCACGTTCAATGCAAGCAGTTCGTCATGGAGTCGGGCGAGCGAATTGGCGGCGCTGAGGTCAACGTCTGTCACCGGCTCAGCTGCGATCACGATCCACGCGGTTTTCGTCGGCGCTTCGCGCACTGCCTGCAGCATGCGCTCGCGAAAAATCTCCGTGTTTGCGAAGAAAAGCGGCGCATCCCATCGCAGCAGGACGAGCCCGGGAATGCGGCGGGCTTCCGGATGGCGGGCGGCATCGTGATAGCCCTTCATCTGATCGACGCGACCAAGCACAGCGGAATACGGACGCCACCCGCGCCACAGGAAGCCGAGAACCGCGAGCGCAAGCGCAACGCCGATGCCGTTCACGACCCCGATCATCGCGACGCCGACCAGACAAACGATCGATTGCACGAACTCGCTCGGCCTGAGTCGATAAAGCCGCCACATGCCGCGCACCTCGAGCAGCCCGAGACAGGCGGCGATAACGACCGCGGCAAGTGCTGCCTGCGGTGTGTTACGCAGTGCCTGTGGAGTGAACAGCAACAGCCCCGCGACGATCAACGCGGCGACGACACCCGTCGCCTGCGTCTTCGCCCCCGCCGCCTCCGCGACCGGTGTGCGCGAACCGCTCGCGCTCACGGCGAACCCATGCGCGATGCCCGCCGCGATGTTTGCGAGCCCAAGCGCGACGAATTCCTGGTTGCGATTGACTGCTTCCCCGCTGCGCGCCTCATAGGTGCGCGACAGGATGCTGATATCGGTGAACGAAACGAGCGCGACGGCGGCAGCACCGCCGAGAAGCGCCGCCCAGTCGTTGAGTGCGAGCGCCGGAATGCGCAGCGCCGGCAGCCCTTGCGGGACGTTGCCGACCACCGCAATCCCGAAGCGCTTTGCGAGATCCAGCGCGGCGACCGCTACTGACGCACCCGCGACCGCAATGAGCACGCCGGGCACCTTTGGCAAGTAGCGCCTGCAGCCCAGGATCACGACGAGCGCCGCGACGCCGATCGTAACGGCCAGTTCATTGGTCTTGCCCGCGACTACGCCGCTCACGAGTTCGCTCACCTGCTGCAGGAATGAAGCGCCGTGCACCTGGAAGCCCAGCAACTTGGGTGTTTGTCCGAGTACGATCGTCAGCACGATGCCGTTGAGATAGCCGTAGCGGATCGGCAACGACAGCAGTTCGGTGACGAAGCCCAGCTTAAGCATGCCGACCACCATGCAGATCGCGCCGGACAGTAGAGCAAGGCCGCCCGCGAGGGCAAGCGCGTGCTCCGTATTGCCGTGTGCAAGCGGCGCGACGCTCGCGGCGATCAGCGCGACCAGCGCGGAGTCCGGACCCAGCACGAGGATCCGGCTCGGGCCGAAAAGGGCGTAGGCAAGCAGCGCCGCGAACGATGCATAGAGCCCGGATACGGCGGGCAAACCGGCGGCTTCCGCGTAGGCCATTCCCGCAGGCACGAGGACGGCGCTTAGGCTGAGGCCCGCGATCGCGTCGTGGGGCAGCCATGCAAGCCGGTAGTTCCGTGCCACAGCAAGCCCGTTGAGCCAGCGCGATACGATACGCCCGGCGTGATTCGATGGCCGCTCGGGCTTACTGGTGTCTGGTTTCACGGGGCAGCGCAGGTCGAACCCGAGCGGCTGGTGATCGGAAATGCGGGTCGCAGTGATCCACCCCGCAACCGTGAAGCACGGCTTCGGGTCCCCGGCGAGGAAAATGAAATCGGATGCGAACGGTTCGTCGAGCCATTGCTGATGATCGCATGAACCGATCATCGCGGTTGGGTTGGAAGCTCCGCGTCGGGCGACGATGCTCGTCGGGCGTACATCCGTCGCTGTGCCGACGCGCTGGGCCGCGAAAGCTACGGTATCTACCTGTGGCACTTCATCTGCGTCTACGCGACGTCGCACTTTTTCGAGGGCGTGTTCGGGCAGAGCGGCCGGGAGACGTCGCTCGTGCTCTTCGTCGCGACGGTGCTGGCGGTGCTCGCCGCGTCGTATGTGCTCTCACGCGTCTCCGACCGGATGATTCAGGGACGTGCGACGCGTCTATCGCGCAGCATCCTCGCACATGTCGACCGGCGCTTTCACCGGAGTGGCCGAGCATGACGATCTCGACGAGGTGCTCATGTTGTTGCGCGGCGAGCCTTATCTGCTCTGGAGACCGGTCGATCAGCACGGCACCGGACTACGACGGGCCGCCCGCGTCCGCCTTGACCCTGCGAGATGTGTTGCGCTCCAGTCTCATGTACAGGTTCGCCGTCACGATACCGAAGACGATGTGAACGAACAGGCTGGCCCAGTTGCGCGCTTCTGCGAACCACGGAAAAAACCGTGTCATGCCGTAGAAATTAATCAGGTAAACGGCTGCAGCGAAAGCGCCACCCGCCAGTGAAGCCATCCCCATGCTCGAGTCAAGGTTGAATGACGTCATGATCAGACCGAGGATAAGCGCCAATACGATGGCAAGGGCAAAATGCACCACAAAGGCCGCGAGCACGATGCCAATTGAGAATGCTTGCGGCGATTGCAATGCGCCTCGTCCCAGCATGATCGCGGCGACCATGCGTGGGGGCTCCAGCAGACTTCCGCCCGTCGTCAGTGCCATCAGGATAACCCCTAACGCCAGGAACACAGCGCCCGCGATGACGCCTGCCAGCACGGCTGCCCGCCAGTCGGGCTGGCCGTGTGTGAAATGATGGGAATCCATGTGAAGTTGCACAATTTCTCTCCCGATTGATTCGGATAATTCATTCTAGTCCTCCAGCTCGCGAGACTGATAGCGCCGCATGGCTATCGCCACCCCGACGGATGATCCTCGTTCTGGCGACGACGTGGCGTGATGAACTGTACGTGCAGGAGACCCTTGAGGCACGTCAGTTGCTGAGAGGTAGGAGGGTTGTCCGCGGCAGACCTGTCAGCGGATCGATAATTAATTTTTTAGCTCGCAGTGGAGGATCAAATGCCTGCGAAATCGAAAGCACAACAGATCGCTGCCGGGATGGCGCTGTCGGACCCTGCCCGCCCGGCAAACGGCGCGTCGCTTTCCGCGCGCTTCTGTGTGGGCATATTTTTTGCGGACTAAGTAGGGAGACGAAGGAAACATGCGGTGTCAGGCGCCCGCTCCCTGCATCGACGTTGAAGGCGAAAACGCATGGCTAACAGGCTGAATGGCTACAAGGTGGCGGTGCTCGCCGTCGACGGCTTCGACGCAGTCGTTCTGCCAGGCGGTGTGGTGAACGGCGACACGATCCGGTTGCTGCCGCAGGCCCAGGCTTTCGTCAAGGCCGACGATGCGCAATTGAAGGCCGCAGCCACGCACGCGTTGCCGACCATCAAACGTCACCCCGCGATGGCGCAGCAACTCGCTGGCGCAATGAAGGGTTCGCCATGAGTGCGATTCCGCTGCGGCCAGCCTATGAGGATTCCCTTATGCACATCACTTTTCCCGACGACCAGCCGGTCTTCGACGGCGCGAATCTGACAGTGCGCTTTACGGCGCGCGTCGACGGCGAGCCGGTTGAATGCGCAATTACCGCCGAGGCGCTGGAAGATCATTTCGGCGCCCATTCCGCGCTGGAATCCGCCTTAATGGCTGCTTTCGACAACGGCCGCAATCGTATCCGTTCGGTTTGCGCGGAAGCGATCGACCAGAACGGCGGCAAAGGCGTAGTGTTACATAGTGGACTGTTCAGAGTGGACGGCATGGAACCCGATCGCGGCACCACGGCATAGTCCCGGCGCGTGCCACCGCATGCACCTGTGCCTCGGCGCGGGTGAGGTGGGGCGGCATAGTCTGCAACCGCTAGTCAACGATGGAAGGAGGCCACATGTCACTCATCGTCGCAGCACGCTTTACGACATTCCCCGCCGCTGAAGACGCGGCGCAACGGCTCTTCAATGCCGGTTTCGTCGAGGAGGACGTCACATTGTTTTTCGTCAATCCGCCCGGCCAGCACGCACGTTTTCGGCCCGGCGGCGATACCAGCACCGACGCAAACGCGAGGGAGGCGCCGAAGGGTGCCGAGATAGGCATCACGATTGGCGCAGCGGTTGGCGCCGTGGTCGGCGTCGGGATCTTCGCGGCGTTTTCGGCGCCGCTTATCGTGTCGCTGATCGCGGCCGGGGCGAGTGCGTATGTCGGTTCATTGGTCGGCGCGATGGTGCGCACGCGTGAAGCCGGCAACGAAGAAACCCGTGATTCCGGCGTGCTGGTGGCCGTCCACGTGTCGCCGGACAGCCAGTTGGACGCCGCACGGGTGCTGCGCGATGCGGGAGGCGCGGCGATCGAACGCGCGACCGGCCGCTGGCAACAAGGGCGGTGGGCCGACTTCGATCCGCTCAGGCAGCCTGTGCCGCTCAACGAATTCAGTGAGAAGCACGCCTGATTTGAAGGTGTTTTTCGCTGAGATTTTCAGCGAGCCAGGAAACAAAAACGGCCCGGCATTTGTCGGGTCGTTTTGTATTCAGAGCGGTGCGTTCCAGGCACGCCCCATGCGGATAGATCCATGAACCCCGCTGCTGCGTGACGGTCGGCGAAGGGGTCAGTGGAAGAAGAGTTCCCGCATGCCGAAGGTGTGATGCGCTTCGGCAGCCATCAGCACCAGCAGCACCAGCAGGCACAGGGGCGGTATCAGGATGGCGTACACCAGCGCCAGCCGCTCCCACATCATGTGCATGAAAATCGACACGATCAGCCCGGCCTTGGCGATCATGAGCACGACGATCAGCGCCCAGCGCAGCAGGCCCTGCACGTGAAAGTAATCCACCATGTACGACATCGTGCTCAGTACGAACAGCAGGCCCCAGATCTTCAGGTAGATGCCGATCGGATGCTGCTGGCCGTGCGCGGCGTCGGGTCGATGGGCGGGATCGGTGTGGTCCATGGTCTGCCTCACCACAAATAGAACAGCGCAAAGATGAACACCCACACCAGGTCGACGAAGTGCCAGTACAAGCCGGCAATCTCCACGATCTGGAAGTTGCCGTGCTCGGTAAACCCCGGCTGCAGGATCTTGCGTGCGATCAGCAGCAGGTAGATCACACCGCAGCTCACGTGAAAGCCGTGGAACCCGGTGATCATGAAGAAGCACGCGCCAAACTGCGCCGCGCCCATCGGGTTGCCCCAGGGGCGGATACCTTCATGGAAGATCAGCTTGGTCCATTCGAAGGCCTGCATCGACACGAAGGTCGCGCCCAGCAGCGCGGTCGCCAGCAACAGTGCGGCGGCGCGCTTTGCGTTGCGCCGGTAGCCAAAGTTGACAGCCATCGCCATGGTGCCGCTGCTGCTGATCAGGGTGAACGTCATGATGGCGATCAGCAGCAAGGGCACATCCACGCCGCCCACAGTGAGCGCGAACACCTTGGAAGGGTCGGGCCACGGCACCGTGGTCGACATGCGCACCGTCATGTAGCCGATCAGGAAGCTGCTGAAGATGAAGGTGTCCGACAGCAGGAAGATCCACATCATCGCCTTGCCCCACGGCACCTTGAAGGCTTGGCGGTCGGCCGACCAGTCCGTGACGATGCCGCGCCAGCCGTCAGGCCCGGCGTCGGTGGGCGTGGTGGCAGCGGATTCGGTGGGGAGCGTGGGCGTGGTCATGGCGCGGCTCCATACAGCGGCCCGCAGATGGCGGCGACGAACCCAGGGGTGATCCACCACATCGCCGCCAGCAGCACGAGCCAGACAGCCAGCAGGAAATGCCAGTAGATGGCGCACAGCACGATGGCGCGCTGGGCTCGGAAGGGGTCCCCGCGCTGGAGACGCGCGATCGTCACCGCCCAGGCCACCAGCCCGCCCAGCACATGCAACCCGTGCAGGCCGGTGAGCAGGTAGAGGAAGCTATTGGAAGGATTGACGGTGACGGTCTGCCCTGCCGCCGACAGCATGCGCCAGACGGTCAGTTGTCCGATCACGAACACGGCCGCCAGCACACCGCTGGACACCAGCCACGCCGCGCGGTGTAAGGTCATCTGCCGGGCACGCTGCATGGCAATGCTTGCCAGCACCAGCGCGCCGGTGTTCCACCACAGCAGCGCCGGATGCGGGATCGGCTGCCAGTCGGGCTCGCGCATGCGCATTCCATAGGCGAGCAGCAGCAGTGAAAACAATGTCGTTGCCACCGCCATGAAGACGATCAGGCCGATGCGGCTCGCATTCGGCAAGACAGGTGGCGCGTCAGGAACGAAGGAGCGGGGCAGTGTGGTCATTCGCGTGCCTCGCCGGGTTGAAGTGCCGGGTGGGCCGGTTCAGGCGCCGTCGCAGGCGGCTGGTTTTGCGGGACGAAGTCTTCCTCGTGCCCCGGCGGGCTGTATTCGTACGCCCAGCGGTAGACGACGGGCGGCGCGGCGCCCCAGTTGCCGTGCACTGGCGGCGTTTGCGGCGTCTGCCATTCCAGCGAGGTGGCCCGCCACGGGTTGCTGTCGGCACGCTTGCCGCGCACCAGGCTCCACCCCAGGTTGTACAAGAACAGCAACTGCGCCGCCCCAACGATCAGCGCAATGACGGTGATGAACGTGTTGAGCGTCTGCGCCGAAGGTGGAATGAAGCTGTAGCCCTCATACGCGTAATACCGCCGCGGCATGCCCAGGATGCCGAGATAGTGCATCGGGAAGTAGATCGCATAGGTGCCGAGGAAGGTGACCCAGAAGTGCACGCGCCCGAGCGTGTCGTTGAGCATGCGGCCCGTTACCTTCGGATACCAGTGGTAGATGCCGCCAAACACCACCAGGATCGGCGACACGGCCATCACCATATGGAAGTGCGCCACCACGAAGTACGTGTTCGACAGCGGAATGTCCACGCTCACGTTGCCGAGGTAGAGCCCGGTCAGCCCACCCAGGACGAAGGTGCTGATGAAGCCGATGGCAAACAGCATCGGCACGCTCAGGTGGATATCGCCGCGCCACAGCGTCAGCACCCAGTTGTAGACCTTGAGGGCGGTCGGGATGGCGATGATGAGCGTGGTGGTGGCAAAGAAGAAGCCGAAGTACGGATTCATGCCGGCGATGAACATGTGGTGCGCCCAGACCACGAAGCTCAGCACACCGATGATGATGATGGCCCACACCATCATCTTGTAGCCGAAGATGCTCTTGCGCGCGTGCGTGCTGATGAGGTCCGACACGATGCCAAAGGCCGGCAGCGCGACGATGTAGACCTCCGGATGCCCGAAGAACCAGAACAGGTGCTGGAACAGCAGCGGGCTGCCGCCGGCATGCTTGAGCGTCTGCCCCATCGACACCACGGCCGGTATGAAGAAGCTGGTGCCGAGTGTCCTGTCGAGCAGCATCATCACCGCCGACACGAACAGCGCCGGAAACGCCAGCAGCGCCATGATGGTCGCCATGAAGATGCCCCACACCGTGAGCGGCATGCGCATGAGCGTCATGCCGCGCGTGCGCGCCTGCAGCGTGGTGGTGACGTAATTCAAGCCGCCCATCGTTGTCGCGACGATGAAGATCGCCAGCGACACCAGCATCAACACGATGCCCCATTCCACGCCCGGCGTGCCCGGCAGGATGGCCTGGGGTGGATACAGCGTCCAGCCCGCGCCGGTCGGCCCGCCTGGCACGAAGAAGCTCGCCACCAGCACCAGCACGGCCAGCAGGTAGACCCAGTAGCTCAGCATGTTGAGAAACGGGAACACCATGTCGCGGGCGCCCAGCATCAGCGGGATCAGGTAGTTGCCGAAGCCGCCCAGAAACAGCGCCGTCAGCAGGTAGATCACCATGATCATCCCGTGCATGGTGACGAACTGGTAGTAGTGGTTGGCGTCGATGAAACTGAACTTGCCCGGAAAGCCGAGCTGCAACCGCATCAGGTCCGACAACACAAGGCC
This sequence comes from Paraburkholderia sp. GW821-FHT02A12, assembly GCF_059422005.1. Taxonomy (NCBI): domain Bacteria; kingdom Pseudomonadati; phylum Pseudomonadota; class Betaproteobacteria; order Burkholderiales; family Burkholderiaceae; genus Paraburkholderia; species Paraburkholderia sp. GW821-FHT02A12. The sequence continues at coordinate 708,666 of NZ_JBWKWA010000002.1, forward strand.
GACCAGGCCGATGGCGATGGCCGTCAGCGAATACTGCACGGCGATGACCTTGTGGTCCTGGCTCCAGACATAGCGGGTCCAGAAGCTTTGCGGGACGTGGTCGGTGTGCGCGTAGGACATTGCGTCTGCTCCGCTAGGGTTGGGCTGCGCTGCTGGCGGCCGGGCCGCCTTGCGATTCGATGTAGGTCACCAGCGCGGTCAGCTCCTGCTCGCTCAGGTCGAAGTTCGGCATGATGGGTGCGAAGCCCTTCACGACGCGGGCCTTCGGGTCGCGGATGAAGGCGCGCAGATAGGCTTCGTCCACCTTCGCGGTGCTGCCGTCGGCCATCGTTTCGGTCTTGCCGTACAGGCCCTTCCAGGTGGGGCCCACGCGCGGACTGCCGTCCACGGTATGGCAGGCGATGCAGCCCTTGGCCTCTGCGAGCGTCTTGCCCTGGTCAGCGAGCGCCTGGGCGCTGCCGCCTGCAGCGGCGGGTGCGGCCTGCACCTTGGCCTGCTGCCGCTGCGCGAACGTGCTCTGCTGCGCCAGCCAGCGCGAGAACGATGCTTCGTCTTCCACCACCACCACGCCGCGCATGTTGGCGTGCCCGATACCGCAAAGCTGCGCGCACAGGATGTCGTAACGCCCTGCCTTGGTCGGCGTGAACCAGAAGGTGGTCACCATGCCGGGCACTATGTTCATGCGCGCACGGAACGGCGGTACGTAGAAGTCGTGCAGCACGTCGCGCGACCGTGTCAGGACCAGGATCGGCCGGTTGAGCGGCAGGTGCACCTCGGGCGTCTCGATCAGGTAGTTGTCACGGCCGTTGGGGTCGCCGGGGTTCAGGCCGAAGGGGTTGTCGTTGCTGATGTAGCGCACGTCCGTCGTGCCCAGCTTGCCACCGGGGCCGGCAAAGCGGAAGCGCCATTGCCATTGCTGGGCGAACACTTCCATCTGCAGCACGTTGCGCGGCGGCCGTATGTAGTCCGCGTAGACGAAGAGCCCCGGTGCCAGCAACGCTGCCACGCCGACAGCGGTCAGGCCGATCAGCCACCATTCCAGCCGCTTGTTGTGCGGCTCGTAAGCAGCGCGATGACCCCTGCGGTGGCGGTAGCGCACCAGTGCGATCACGATGAACAGGTTGATCGCGATGAAAAACGCGCCGGTAATGACGATCGTGATCGTCAGCATGTCGTCCATGCGCACCCAGTTCGAGGCGATCGGCGTGATCCACCAGGGACTGGCAAAGTGAAACCCCACCGCCAATGCGATGATCAGGATCAGGGCAATCGCAAGCGACATAGGCCACCTCGCTGCGTGTCACTCGCTGGAGCCGCTAACAAAACGCTCCTGGCGTCGTTGTGCCGCCTTGCCGTACTTCGGTACTGTCTGCGCCGGCACGTCTATAGAGCAAAGGTAGTCCTCTCCTCTGCATCGTGCAAGGCAGCGCAAGGGGGAAGCGCGCCCCATATACGGATCGCGCGAATGGAGGAGTCACTTGCTGCGATGCAATGCAAAACGGCCGCCTCCAGCATTGGTTGCCGAGGCGGCCGTCTCCCGAGGGCGCCAGGTGTTTAGGGTCTGTTCACGTGTGCGACGTGCGCGCTGACCGCGCGACCGACATCAGCGTGCACGCACGTCGCTCCGACAGGCCCCGTGCTTTCGCGCAGGCAACCTGCTGGCGTCGGGCGGGCGCGCTCACCACTTTTTTGCGTTGATCTCTTTCATCACGTCCAGCTCGAGATCCCGCTCCGCCAGCATCTTCTTCAGCCGCGCATTCTCCTGCTCGAGCTGCTTGAGCCGCTTCACATCGGTAGCCTCCAGACCGCCGAAATGCTGCCGCCAGTTGTAGATCGTCTGCTCGCTGATCCCGTGCTTCCATTCTCTCAAGTTTCAGCTGGTCCGAAAATTCCAGGGCAGGTCACCTACGCCCCCTGATTGCCTGCGGCAGGCGTACGATAAACAGCATCGACCCGTTGGGGGAATGCTTGATTGATGGAGAGCCGACATGAGACGTCTTTATTTCCTCGTACCTGACACGACGACGGCGAAGGCGATCGTAGACGACTTGCTGCGGGCGCGGATCACATGGCGACATATCCATGTCCTCGCGAATCACAGTGTCGCACTCGAACAGTTACCCGAGGCATCCTTGCTGCAAAGCAGCGACGTCGTGCACGCGCTCGAACGCGGCGTGGCGCTCGGCGGTGCGACCGGCGCGCTTCTCGGCCTCGTGGCACTGGTGTTTCCTCCCGCGGAGCTCGCAATTGCGGGCGGAGCCGTCGTCGCATTGACGTTGGCAGGTGCCGGCTTCGGGGCCTGGACGGCCGCGATGATCGGCGTCGACGAACCGAATGCACGACTCGAGCGCTTTCGTGGCGCCATACGTGACGGCCAGCTCTTGATCATGGCCGACGTGCCTGGATCGCGCGAACAGGAGATCGAGCAGATGGTCGCGCAGCATTTTCCGACGGCCGATCTCGAAGGCGCGGAGCCCACGACACCGATCTTCCCCTGAGAAACAGTCGAGACGAGGCCATCGGCGCCCCCTTTGGGTCGACTGCAGCCGATTGCAGAAAGGCAGAGGCCGGCCAATCTGTGCCGAACGCATGAGGCAGTGATCGGCCAGGAGCGGACAGTCAGCATAGACCCATAGTGAACGCCCCCCGCATGGACAGACAGGTAGTTCGTGCCGTTCCTATCAGCATCCTGGATGTAGTAGTGGGTACGGGTGAAAGCCGGATAGGTTCGTGCCACGATTTGCAAAACAATTCGTACGGAATTAAGCAGGAGAGAGCGGCCGCTTGCCTTCTCGATGCGGTGCACCGAGACAAAATTCGACCACGGCTTCTCTAATCTGCTCTAACTCACCTATCCTGTTTAAGGACGCTTGGGGCTGAGCCCGTGGCGCCAAAACACCTGCGAGGATGACCATGAATAACAGCAACAACCTTTCCGCAGTTTCCGCTTTGCTGCTGATCGCGGCATTCGCATTGTCTACCGGGAACGCTGCCGCGCAGGACGCCAGGAGCGTCGCCGGCACTTATACCCTCGTCTCGGCCGCGCAGTTCGGCGACAATCCGCGCGGCCAGCTGATCCTGGGACCGGACGGCCACTATTCCATCATCCTCGCACGCGCGACGCTGCCGAAAGTCGCCGCGGGTACGCGAGTCAAAGGGACCGCAGAGGAAAATAAGGCGATCGTAGGCGGCAGCATCGCGCATTTCGGCAAGTACACGGTGGACGCGAACGACAAAACCATTACATTCAACGTCGAGGTCAGCACATTCGCGAATTACGACGGCAGTACGTTCAAGCGGGCGTTCAAGGTTTCCGGGGATCAACTGACCTATACCGTCAACGCACCATCGAGCGGCGGTGGCCAGAGTGACGTAGTCTGGGCGCGCGTCAAGTAGCATTGCGCTGAAGCGCGTTCGTTGTTGCATGCCGCAGCCCCGAGCAAGTGGGGCTGGTTTTTATCGATCAGCCCTTTCTGGCTGACGGGCACTTACCGTGCCGATAGTGTTGCTAATTAAAGGTTCCAGGCTCGGATTGAATTCGCATTGCGGGATTATTCAAGCCCTTATCCCGTGGAGGAATCCTGTGGATATGAAGCGGACGCCGCAGGCAAACACCTGCGGCATCAACGTCGCCAAATCTACATGATGGGCATTCTCGGCCGCCAGGAATTCGCTGTGCCAACCCCGTCCTCTGCGAGCGACCCGTCGTGGAGCCCCCTGCTGAACTGACGTCGCCGCCGTCTCTTACGATTTCAATTGCGCCAGCGTGCCCGCGATGTCGCCCATACCCCAGTGCTCCGCGATCTTTCCGTCGGCGACACGAAAGATGTCGCAGGACGTGAACCGCAATTTCTTGCCGGTCGGCGCGATACCGAAATACACGCCCTGATGCGTGCCCTCGTAGACGAAGCTGGCCGCGAACATATCCCCATTGCCCACCATCACCTCGATCGACACGGCGAGGTCGGGCATTCCTTTGAGGCGGCTCGCAAAGTACGCCACCACCGCATCCTTTGGTCGCGTGCCGACTGGCGGAGGCGGCAAGGCGGCAGTTCTCTGGTGATTGACGAAATCGTCTGCGTACAGCGCCGCGAACGCGTCGATATCATGCGCGCTCAAAGTCCCGGCGAATTGCTCAGCGAGAGTCTTTACCATCAGGTCTGGCGCGGCCAGCGACGGCGTCATGACCGAGAATCCGGCACCGGAAATCACCAGGCCGCGCATCATGTTTCGCCTGTCCATGAGCGCTCCTTTTCAAGAGTCAGGGCGTACGAGCGTATTCGCCCATTCACGCAGAGTCAAGAATTGTCGACAGCATCAGATGAGCCGCGTTCTCCGGCGTTGGTGCATCGCTGGATAGGGTCGATCGGGCTTGACGATACGGCATATGGGACGCACACCATGCGTCGAACCAAAGGGTCGCTGATTTACCGCCGCACGAAAAACCTGCGAGCGGTACAGCTGCTACTTGGTCACACGAAACTTGAAAGTACGGTGCGATACCTCGGCATCGAGGTCGATGATGCGCTCGAGATGGCAGAGCAGACCGAGGTTTGAGCCGCGGTCGGCCGGACGGTAATCGGTCGCTGTCCGGCCACAATCGGATCTTCGTCGACCACTGCTCATGGACGGTTGGACGCCCGCAGATCCGTCGACAACGGACATTAACCGGGCGACGTGACGCCGGTAGCGCGTTCACAGCCGCGGTTCCGGTCGCAAAACAATTCTGAATGCTGCCCCGGGCCTCCCAAGTTGGCCAAACAGCAAATTCAGATTTCACGGCGGTCTTTTTTTGATTGGTAAGTTGGTCCTCTTTCAGCGGAGGCGACGAGCACGGAACGCGTGATACGTCCTTCCGCGCCATCTGCAAAGCCAGGACATATGAACTGCCCGCTTCAGGCTTTCGCCCCCACCTCACATCGGGCTGAGCATCTAGCGCGGGACATCACCGGGTGCGCCGTCAAAGCGGACGCGCGCGGCATGGATGTCGGAATAACGACGATCGGCCCAATCGATGAGGGCCGCCATCGGGTCCAATAGGGATTGGCCTAGCGGGGCCAGACGATATTCGACGGTCGGCGGCCTGGTGGGAAAAACATGGCGGGTGATTAGTCCGTCGCGCTCCAGATCGCGGAGTGTCTGAGTAAGCATGCGCTTGGAAATGTCAGGGATGGCCCGGTGAAGCTCGCTGAAGCGCTGCGATCGCGTCGCGAGTTCCATGATCATGAGCATGCTCCATTTGTCGCCGATGCGGTCGAGCACGTCGCGAACCGCGCAGTGTGCGGACTGGGCATCGCTCAATTGACGTTGATATCGGCTGAATCTCTCGATCGCATTCTGTGCGGTGCTCATTCGGGTTCCCTTTAACTCTTCTGGTAACAAAAAACTGCCTCCTTACGGCGCGAGGCATAGGTCTCTATGATAGACCTGCCCTCAAACATAGACCATTCCTTAAGGAGCTCTCATGTCAGACCCTGTTCCCGCCCGCCTTCTATACCCAGGCTCCGGCGGACATCTGGGCCGCCGTGCTGTGAAGTTGCTGATGGATGCCGGAGATTCCAATATCACCGCATCCTGCTGTAGCCCGCAGAAATTGAGTCGCTTCGCCGCGAAGGTTAAAGCAGATTTCAACGATCCAACCACGCTCGCCGCGGCTTTTGCCAGAGTCGAGCGCCTGCTGATCATCTCCATCGATGGGTTGGGCGACATCATTCTTTCCAACAACAGCGTATTTGGATGAATCTCCCGATCGCGAGTTGGCGTTTAAAGGCAATACTAATTTCAGGAGAAACATATGTTTTTGGTAATGGGAATTACGGGACGCGTGGGCGGCGCAACGGCCCAACATCTGTTGGCGCAAGGTAAGAAAGTACGCGCAATGGTCCGCAATCGCGAGAAGGCGACGAATTGGGCGGATCAAGGTGTGGAACTGGTCGACGGCGACTGGAATGATGCGGCCGCCGTCGAGCGGGCGCTCGAAGGGGTCGAAGGTGCATTTGTCATGCTGCCAGCTGTCTGGGCACCCTCGCCTGATTTCAAAGAAGCAAAGAGCGTGATCGCGAACTATGTCGAGGCGCTGACCAAGGCAGCGCCGCCGCGGGTGGTTGTGCTCTCGTCGATGGGGGCGAACAGAACCAGCGGGCTGGGGATGATCACGGCCCTGTCGCTTCTGGAGCAAGGATTTCGCCACCTGACATTGCCGACCGCCTATGTGCGAGCCGGCGGGTTTTTCGAAAACTTCCTTTACGGCTTGCACGTTGCCCAGGGCGGCACGCTCCCCGTCTACTACAACCCGACGAGTCGGAAATCGACCATGGTCGCGACCGACGATATCGGCGCCGAGGTGGCGACGCTGCTGACCGGGCCGGCGTGGTCCGGGCATCGCGTCGTCGAGCTTGGCTCGATGGTCAGCGCGGATGAAGTCGCGGCTCAACTGGGCGAAGTCATGCAGCGCGACGTCAAGGCCTTTGCCATCCCGCGGGTCGGGTGGCCGGCAGCGTTCGAACAGTTCGGCATCCCGAAGGGCCAGACCGGACCGGCCGAAGCGATGTTCGAGGCCGTCAACGCGGGCTGGATGGACCTCGGCGTCGAGGGTACGGAGCATGTCGCGGGCACGACGTCGCCTCGCGACGTCTTTGCGGCGGCCCACAAGGCCGCTACGCCATGAACTGCGGCATTCACACCAAGAAAGATCGAGGTCTAACATGAAGGTTTTTATTTTGGGTGCAACGGGCGGCACCGGACGGCTCTCCAAGATTTCCTGGCGCCAAGTATTACCTTTGGTTCTCGCCGCTTTTTTCGTCGTGGGATCGCTCAGCAACATCGTCGGCCCGCGATCCATCATTGAGGAATACCTGAAGTGGGGATATCCGCACTGGTTCCATTTCGTGACCGGTTCGCTGGAACTCATGACCGCCGTCCTGCTGGCGCGGGCACGGACGCGGCTGTGGGGCTCGGCGCTCGGCTGCACCGTGATGTTGGCTGCGCTCGCGACCGTCGCACTCCACGGCGAATACGGGCATGGGGTGGCGCCGCTTGTCGTGGCGACACTGTCGATTGTTGTCGGCTGGATCGCTTGGCGCAAGCGGCTCGCTGCCGGTTCCATGGCACGGGCCTAAACGTTACGCGGCTCTGAAGAACTTAAAAGCCTGCCGGAAATGCTATTACCGGTCCCATTGTTCCAATCATCGCTTATGACGATGTGGAAGATGTGATCGCGCGTGCAAACAACAGCCCTTTCGGATTGTGCGGTTCGGTGTGGGGTCGCGGCACGAAGGCAGCAGTTGCTGTCGCGAATCGTCTGGAGACGGGCATGGTACGGGTGAATGAAATCCACACCCAAGGCGTCGATATTCCGTTCGGAGGCCACAAGCAATCCGGCCTCGGCACGGAGCATGGCTTTGAAGGCCGGCAGCTCTTCACCAATCCGAAAACCGTGTTGGTCCGGAAGTAGATCCGCTCAACGCTGATGCAAGGCACGACCTGCGCATTGTCGTCCACGGACAATCGTGAACGTACTGGCGCGTTCCCGGCGGGGGGAGAGGTAGCCCGGCTCCCCCCGCAAGTTTTTGGCTCCCAATGTCCCCTGAACCGCAAGAAGCCGTCGTTCAGCCGCCGTGAAGCTCAACGGCCGCTCAGGGTCGCGTGCTGTCGATCGTCGTCAGGCAGGGACCGGCCAGGAGCGGCCCCTCGGGCGTGTACCCGCGAATGATGACTGCTCGGCCGAAGCGGTCATTAGAGGTTACATGTCCATTCGGCAAAATTTCCGTCAGAAGTGAAAGGATCTAGGGATAGAAGGCTTCGCCACGGTTCAGCATGTTGACGAACTCCTCGATTTTACGCGCCCGTGTTTCTGGCTTTTTGGCATTCTGTACGCGAAACAGGATGGCATAGCGGTTGCGGCTATTCAGTGTTGAAAAAAACGTCTTGGCTCCCGGATTTGCGTCCAAGGCTACCTGTAGGTCGCCCGGCACTATCGAGTTACCGGCCGACGTGTAGGCTGCCTCCCAGCGGCCGTCCTTCTTAGCTTTCTCGATCTGCCTCATGCCAGGTGGGCGCATTCTGCCTGCGGCAATTAGCGCTTCAGCCCTGTCTTTGTTAAGTTTGGACCAGATGCTTTTTGCGGAGCGTGGAGTGAAGCGTTGCAACCAGTATTTCTCGCTCTCGGCCTGTTTTTGACCATCAATCCAGCCATAGCAGAGGGCGCTTTCCAACGCCTGTTCGTACGTTACGGTTGGCTGCTCGGCGCCTTTTTTCGCTAGGCGCAGCCATGCTCCGGTCGAAGTGCCGCCGTTTTGCCCTAACCAGCCTTCCCATTCGGTCTGGCTGATAAACGTTAGAGGGAATTCAGTCATGTCACTATGCCGAATGGTTGGAGTTCTGTGCGGGGGTGCTTCGTCCGCAGTCTAGCAGCGTTTATACGGACCTCAACGTCCGGTGTTCGGCCGAAGACCGCACGCATAGTAGCCACTCGCCGGCCGGCCGTCTTGGGTCGAGGGCCGTCAGTGCCGACGGCCGCAGCCCGGCCAGACGCAGCCGGTGCGCCGGAGACGAAGCTGTTCTGCCGAGTGCGGCTTGAATATGCCGCTTTTTGTCCGAGTACCCGCGTGGCCAGGTCATCTTTCACCTGCACTTCGATAGCATTCGAATTCTCATTCCGGCCTGTTGAAGACGCCCGCTTCGAGATCTTTCGCGAAATGCTGTAGCCAATTGCTTTCGTCGCCGATCACGTATTCCTTCGTAACCTGCGTCGATAGCCGGGCTATGGTGACGTAGCCCTGTAGACCAAGGTTCTCGTCACCTTTCGGGTCCGTCGTATCTGTTTCCAGAAGAGCGAAATCGCTTTCTGCCAAACCACTGCGCTCCAGGGTCGCTAGAAAGTCTTTGTGTTCATCCGGTTCGATCAGCCGCATGTTCGGCCCCCTTGTGTTCAACGGAGACGTCGTGGAGCCCTATCGTTATGAGGACCGACGACACCCGCTCAAGTGTGGAAATCTGCGCACCCTACCCATGAGGTACGCGTCGTAATCGCCCCCGTATCGGTGCTGCCAGGAAGCAAGCGTCATAATTGCTTGCCGTTCTATCGCTTGGGCCCTTTCATGCTTTCCGACTCCATGGCCGCATTCCGTTCCTCGCTCGCCTCGATGGGTTCCATCGCTTCGTCAACCGACGCCATTGCGCGCTCGGCGGCAGCTTTCGTTTCGTCTGCCGGGGCATCGAGTTCGTCGTTGCCGTCACCTGGGGGCTGCAGCATGTCTTTGAGCATCGCGTTCAGTTCAGACGTATCCCACGGCAGGCCACGCTGCGTTCGGACCTTTATGTAGTGTCTTACTTCCGCGTCCTGTTCCGCGGTAAGCGGCAGCCCTCGGAAGGTGCTTGTAGGGTCAGAGTTTGTCATGGCTTTCTCCTGCTTCGATTGCTCTTTCAGTGTAGCCCCATTGCAACCACGAAAGCCGTAATAGCAGGCCGCTCGTGCCCGCTCTTGAAAGGGATTGGATGCCGTGGCAACGACAGGCAACAGACGGCCACAAGCGGCCGATCACGTTCGTGTAACGGTTGACCATTGATTGGGGCAAACCGGCCATTCGAATTTTGCATCCTGATTCGAATGGCCGTCGGTACAGTCGGCGGTTTTTTCCACCGTCTAATGGTCGCGCGATGCCAACCTTCGTCCGGAACTTATCGGTCCGACGCAGACTTTCGGTCACCGAAAAAATGGACGTACTACTACACGTCTGTCGCGGGCACGGTCGCTGACATTCCAATCGTCTCGGGACTGGAATGCGCCAGTACGTAGTTCACCAGAGCCTTCAGCTTGGCAGGCTGCTGCCGCCTGCTCGGGTAGTACAGGTAGAACCCGGGAAACGTCGGTGAGAAGCTGCTCAAGACGCGTTTCAACTTCCTGGCCCGGATGTGAGGAAGCGCGAGCTGCTCGAACGTGTACGCCAGTGCAATCCCATCCAGCGCAGCCTCAACCGAGAACAATGAGTCGCTGATCGTGAGATTGCCGCTGATCTCGTACTCGACGATACGGCCGTCGACCTCGAGTTCCCACTTGTGAATGGCCCCGCTGCCTGAAAACCTGAACCGCACACAGTTGTGGTGTACCAGATCGGAGGGGTGCTGTGGAACGGGATGCTCCTTGAAGTACTCGGGCGATCCAACGATGGATACCGCAACCGGGCCACCGAGAGGCAGGGCCACCATGTCCTTCTGGACACTCTCCCCCATTCGAACGCCTGCATCGAACCCTCTTTCGACGATGTCCACGTAGCCCTCATCATTGGTCAGCTCGACCTGGACGTCCGGGTAGGCTTTCAGGAACCCGGCCAACAGCGGCTGGAGGACCATGGCGGTCGAGATTCGCGCTGCGTTGATGCGCAGAACGCCCGATGGCCGGCCCTGAAGCTCATGAAGCTGCTCTCCGGCTTCTAGCACGTCGCTCAACGCTGGCCCAATCCGGGTCAGGTATGCCTGTCCGGCTTCAGTGAGGCTGACGCTGCGCGTGTTCCGGTTGAGAAGCCTGACGCCGAGCCGGGCCTCCAGATGGCGGATCGCCTGGCTGAGCGCAGAAGGCGAGACCTCGAGCGCTGCCGCGGCGGCAGAGAACCCGCGGTGCTCTGCGACCTTCCAGAATGCGAGCAGTCCATCAAGCTGGTTGAGTCTCATTCTTTGAAGAATATCTTCAAACGGTATTCAGTACTAGGGTATTTTTCTTCTCAATCGATCTGCCTAGAGTGAAGGGCATAGAAAAGGAACAAGGAGTTCGAGCATGAGCAAGGTCTGGTTTATCACGGGTGCAGGCAGCGGTATCGGCACCGGCACGGCTAGGGCCGCGTTGAAGGCCGGTGATCGCGTCGTCGCCACGGGCAGGAACCTGGAGAAAGTGCGCAATGCCTTGCGCGACGTCGCCGGCGAGAACCTGGAGGTTCTCCGGCTGGACGTCTCCGACGAGGCCCAGGCAACGACCGTGGTGGACGAAGCGCAAAAAAAGTTCGGTCGTATCGATGTAGTCGTGAACTGTGCCGGCTACAGCCTGCTGGGCAATTTCGAGGAACTGGGAACGCAAGACATTCAACACCTGTTCGCGACCAACTTCTGGGGCGTGAGCAACGTGATGCGGGCAGCGCTGCCGGTCATGCGCAAGCAGCGCTCAGGCAACATCATCAACGTCAGTTCCGTGGCAGGCGCTGTCGGCCTGATGCACTGCGGCGCCTATAGCGCGAGCAAGTTTGCCGTGGAGGGCCTTTCACTTGCCGTGGCCGAGGAGGTCGGAAAGTTCGGCATCAAGATCACGGTGGTCGAGCCTGGATTCTTCCGCACGGATCTGCTGGACGCAGCCAACGCCAAATGGCCGGACAAACGGATCGACGATTACGCAGCCGCCGAGGTCAGCGCCGAGGCGATGTGGTCTCTCTACGCCGGCAGGCAACCAGGCGATCCGGACAAGCTCGGCCAGGTGCTGGTAAAGCTTGTGGGCATGGACACTCCGCCCAGAGTGTTCGTGGCCGGAAGCGATGCACTGGCGGCGGTCGGGCCGGCTGTGGAGGCTCGATTGAAGGCAGTGCACGCCTTCGAGGCGCTTTCGAGGTCGACGGACGGCAGCTTCTGATCGCGAGGCGAGTTGCCCTTGCCACGACACACCTCACCTGCGAAGGACTGACCCATCATGAGCACGCTCCACGTCAACGGTCGTGAGCACACGGTCGACGTCCCCCCGGACACCCCCATTCTTTGGGCCTTGCGCGACACGCTGGGCATGACCGGCACGAAGTTCGGCTGCGGCGCCGCGCTGTGCGGCGCCTGCACGGTGCACCTGGACGGGCAGGCCATCCGCTCCTGCATTACGCCGATCTCGGCGGCCGAGGGCAGGCAGATCACCACCATCGAAGCCACCACCGATGGCAGCGACAAAGTCGGCGCCGCCGTGCATGCAGCGTGGGTCAAGCACGATGTAGCGCAGTGCGGCTACTGCCAAAGCGGCCAGATCATGAGCGCCACGGCGTTCCTGAAGTCGCTGCCCCGCGGCAAGCAACCTACCGCCGCCGAGATCGACTCGGCCATGGCCGGCAACATATGCCGCTGTGGCACCTACGCCCGCATCCGCGCCGCGGTGGCCGACGCCGCCAGGGCCCTCGCTTGAAGGAACCGCCATGTTGCCCAATTTCGACTACAGCGAAATGCCGCGCGCGCTGCAGCGCCTGCTGACCCGGGGCCAAGCCGACGAAGCCGCCACGCTGCCGCGCCGCAGCTTCCTGAAGCTGGCGGGTGCCGGCGGACTGGCGCTTGGCGTGTTTCCCTACCGGGCCATTGGCCAAACCACCGGCAACGGACAGGCGGCCAGCGCCCTGAAGCCAACGCAACAGCCATCGGCCTTCGTGCAGATCTCCCTGAATGGCGAGGTCACGGTGACGGTCAACCGGCTGGAGTTCGGCCAGGGCGTGCAGACTGCGTTGCCGATGATCCTGGCCGAGGAACTCGACGCGGACTGGAATCTGGTGCGCAGCCAGCACGGTTCGAACGACGCTGCTTACGTTGACCCGCTCTTCGGCATTCACCTCACCGGCGGTTCCCATTCGGTCAAGAACAGCTTCACGCAGTACCGCGAGCTTGGCGCGCGTGCCCGGGCAATGTTGCTGTCCGCGGCGGCAGCGAGCTGGAACGTGGACGTTGCCGCGCTGCGCACGCAAGCCGGGACGGTGCTGGGCCCGGGCGGTCGCAAGCTGACCTACGGCGAACTGGCCGAGGCCGCGATGGCGCTGCCCGTGCCCGAGAAGGTCACGCTGAAGAACCCCAAGGACTTCCGCATCATCGGCCGCCCCACCACGCGCCTCGATGCGCGTGCCAAGAGCAGCGGACGTCAGGACTTCGGCATCGATACACACCTGCCCGGCCAGCTCACTGCCGTGGTGGCGCATCCGCCCGTGTTCGGCGCGCGACTGACCACGGTGGACGACAGCGCCGCGCGCGCCATCAAGGGAGTGAAGGCAGTGCTGCGCGTACCGCTGGACCGCGGTGGCGAAGGGATGGCCGTGTTGGCCGACGGCTATTGGCCGGCGAAGCAGGGACGCGATGCGCTGAAGCTGCAGTGGGACACGGCCTCGGTGGAGAAGGTGAGCAGCGAACAGTTGCTGGCCCAGTACCGCGAGCTGGCCGCTCGCCCCGGCCCACGCCAGTTCGACGCCGATATGGCACCGCTGGCCACTGCCCCGCACGAGCTGGAAGCCGAGTTCGTGTTCCCCTACCTGGCCCACGCGCCGATGGAGCCGCTGAACTGCACTGTCCATCTATCGGACGGGCACGCCGATCTGTGGGTCGGCACCCAGTGTCCAGGTCTGGACGGTGTCGCGGCCTCGCGCGCGCTGGGTCTCAAGCCCGAGCAGGTGAAGATGCACGTGCAGATGGCGGGCGGCGGCTTTGGCCGGCGTTTCGTGGGCACGAGCGACTACGTGGTCGAGGCCTGCGAAGTCGCCAAGGCCGCTCGCGCCGCTGGCCTGAACGTGCCGGTGCGTACGCTCTGGAGCCGCGAGGACGACATCAAGGGCGGCTACTATCGCCCGATGCATCTGCACCGCGCACGCATCGGCTTCGACGAGCGCGGCAACGTGCTGGCTTGGGACCATGTCATCGTCGGGCAGTCCATCACGTCAGGCACGGTATTCGAGCAATTCCAGGTGAAGAACGGCGTCGACGCCACAGCCACAGAGGGCATGCGCGGTCCTTACCCGCTGCCGATGCGCTTGACCGTGCACCATCCCAGGCCCAACGTGCCCGTGCTGTGGTGGCGCAGCGTGGGTTCCACCCACACCGCCTACGTGATGCAGACCTTGCTCGACGATATCGCGCGCGCGACCAGGCAGGATCCGGTGGCTTACCGCATGCGCCTGTTCGGCGACAAGCACCCGCGCCACCGTGCCGCGCTGCAACTGGCGGTCGACAAGAGCGGTTATGGCAAGAAGCAGTTGCCCAGCGGCCGCGCCTGGGGCGTGGCCGTGCACGAGTCCTTCGACTCGGTGGTGGCCTATGTGGTGGAGGCCTCGGTGCAAGAGGGGCATCCGGTGCTGCATCGCGTCACCGGCGGGGTGCATTGCAACCTGGCCGTGAACCCGCGCAGTGTCGAGGCCCAGGTGCAGGGCGCGGCGGTCATGGGGCTGTCTATGTGTCTGCCTGGCGCTGCCATCACATTGAAGGACGGTGAAGTGCAGCAGAGCAACTTCGGCGACTTCACCGTGGCCCGCATCACCGACATACCGGAGTTCGATGTCCACATCGTGCCCAGCGCCGATGCACCCACCGGCATGGGTGAGCCCGGCCTGCCACCGCTGGCGCCGGCGTTTGCCAACGCCATCGCACGGCTGACCGGCAAGCCGCAGCGCCAGTTGCCGTTCAACCTGGCCTGACCCGATGCAGTCAGCGGCGGATATCCACCCAGATGGAAGCATGATTCACGATATGTATCTGATGCGGGTTAAAACGCCTGCCGAGCCACTATCCCTGGCGAGCAGGCCTTTACCACCAAGGCAGAGACGCGCTGCAAACTATGCAATTAATTTCTCGTATTTCAGGTCTTTAAAGGTACTAATTTGCAGGCAAAGCTCGGACTGTGATCGAGCAACATGATTGAACCTGCAGCCGATTCACGGAGTTCCTTTTTACGGAACAGTCGGCAGCAAAGGCCGGGCGCCCGCATCGCCAATTCGGAGAGACGATATGAAGGACCGCGTAAATGAACCAGTCAGTGCCCGCTACCGGTCGGTGTTTCGACCGGGCCTGTTTGATGGAAAAGTTGTGATGATAACCGGTGCCGGAAGTGGCCTTGGTCGCTGCACGGCGCATGAGCTTACCTCGCTGGGCGCGACGCTGATCATGGTCGGACGGAATCCGGACAAACTGACTGCGGTTCGTGACGAGCTTAATGTGGACTATCCGGAAAGTGCGGACCGAATCGGCTTATATTCTTGCGATATTCGCGATGAAGCCAGCGTGAAACAGACGGTTGCGGCGGCTCTCGCGGACTTCGGTCACATCGATGGCCTGTTTAATTGTGCCGGTGGACAATTCCCAGCAAAGCTGGAAAAAATCTCACTGAATGGCTGGGACGCTGTAGTGCGTAACAACTTGCACGGGACATTCCTCATGTCGCGCGAGTGCTTTACCCAATGGATGGCGGGTCACGGTGGTGCGATCGTGAATATGCTCGCGGATATTTGGGGAGGCATGCCCGGGATGGGTCATTCGGGCGCCGCACGGGCGGGTGTCTGGAACTTGACCGAGACGGCAGCCTGTGAATGGGGGCATGCCGGCGTTCGGGTGAACGCCGTGGCGCCGGGGTGGATCGCCTCCGCAGGCATGGACAGCTATAACGAAGAATACCAGGCATTGCTTCGCCAACTGAAGCATAAAGTGCCGCTTCAACGTTTTGGTACCGAATCTGAGCTCGCGAGCGCTGCGGTTTTCCTACTCTCGGAGGCCTCGGCCTTCATTAACGGTACAGTGATCCGCGTGGACGGCGGGGTTCCCAACGCCCGACATTCCTGGCCGCTCGCCAACGCTGAGCGAATCACCGAATATAACGGGTTCCCTCGCTACGAACCGCCTAAAGGGCTCCAGGACTAAGCACAGAGGTACTTTGATAGTTGGGGGCGGAGATGAAGCTAGAAGGACAGACGTACAGGAGTGTTACAGCGGACTTTGCGTGGAATATCCCTGCAAACTACAACATCGGTGTGGACGCCTGCGACAAGTCGGCCGACGGTAGCGGGCGCCTTGCCCTCATTTATGAGGACCATGAGGGGAAGGCGACGAAGTATTCGTTCGATCAGCTGAAATCGCTGTCGGGGTCCCCTCAAACAACCCTATTCACCGACTCCCCGCGCACGAAGCTGCCAATGTTTTCCATCAGCTGATCCGCCAACCTCTGCTGCGCCTCGTCCGAAGCCCACGCCACATGCGGTGTCACGATCACGTTCGGCAGCCCCGCGATTCGCATCAACGGATTATTGGCATCCGGAGGTTCACTCGCCAATACATCGAACCCCACGCCACTGATCAACTGGTCGTCAAGCGCCTGCACCAGCGCCTCTTCATCCACAAGCCCGCCTCTCGCCGTATTGATGATGAGCGGCTTTCGCTTCATAGCATGGAATTCCGGCATCGCCAGCATGCCGCGCGTTTGCGGCGTAAGCGGGCTGTGAATCGTGATGATGTCGCTTGTCGCGAGCACTTCGTCCCACGGGGTATAGAGCGGTCCGAGCCCTTCGCGCCCCTTGTGCGCCGCGAACAGCGGACGCATGCCGAACGCCTTCGCAATCTCCGCGACGCGTTGGCCGAGCACGCCTTCGCCGATGATCCCGAGCGTCATGCCACCCAGGTCGTGAATCGCGTGATTGAAGAAACAGAACTGCCCGGATTTCTGCCATTCCCCGTTCAGCACGTCATCGCGATACGCGATCAGATTGCGCCGCAGCGCGAGCATCAACGCAAAGGTATGCTCGGGCACGGTATTCATCGCGTAGCCGCGAATGTTCGAAACCGCGACGCCATGCCTCTTGCATGCGTCCTTGTCGACGCAGTCGGTGCCCGTGGCCGCGACGGCCACCAGCTTCAATGCCGGCAGCTTCGCGAACACGTCGGCAGTTATTGGCACCTTGTTTGTGATCGCGATGGTTGCGCCATCGAGGCGCGCGGCGACCTGACCGGCTTGCGTATGGTCGTATTCGACGAGTTCGTGCTCGAATGCCGGGCGCGGCAGCCTGATTTGCGGTGCGAGCGTGGCGCGGTCGAGAAAGACGATCTTTTGCATGCTGGATCCTGTTGAGCGGATTGAAGCGGATTAGAAATGACGCCGCGCTTCTGCGACGATATGCGCCGGCGTGATGCCGAAGTGCTCGTACAAGGCATCGGCCGGCCCCGACGCGCCAAATCCCGTCATGCCGACAAAACCGCCGCGCTCGCCGAGATAACGGTCCCAGCCGAAGCGCACGGCGGCTTCGATGCCGACGCGCACCGTATTCACGCCGAGCATCGCGTCGCGATACCCGCGGTCCTGCTCGTCGAACAACGCCCAGCACGGCAGCGAAACGACCGCGGTCGGCACGCCTTCCTTTTGTAGCTGTTCGCGCGCAGCGACGGCGAGCGCGACTTCCGACCCTGTCGCGAGCAACGTGACACGCCGCTTGCCGCCTTCGGCCTCGGCAAGCACATAGCCGCCACGTGCGCACAGATTGTCGGCGCTATGACGCGTGCGCACGAGCGGCAGCGTCTGCCGCGCGAACACCATCGTGCTCGGCCCGCTGCGATGTTCGTACGCGAGCGCCCAGCATTCGGCGGCTTCGACGGCATCGGCGGGACGGAACACATACATGTTCGGCATCGCGCGCAACGATGCAAGAATCTCCACCGGTTGATGCGTCGGCCCGTTCTTGCCGACGCCAATCGAATCGTGACTGAATACAAACTTCACGGGTAGGCCCATCAGCGCGGCCATACGCATGGCGGGCCGCTCATAGTCGGAGAAGGCGAGGTAAGTGACGGCAAGCGGTATCACGCCGCCGTGCGCAGCCATGCCGTTCGCCATCGCGCCCATCACATGCTCGCGCACGCCGCAGTGCACGTATGCGCCGCTGCGATCCTCGGCGGTGAACGCATGCAGGCTGCGCTTGTGGCTGGTCGGCGCTTCGAGGTCCGCGCAACCGACCATGCGTTCCGGCAATAGCGCGAGCAGATCGTTGATCTCGGCAGAAATCATGATGCCCGCCTGGGCTTCCCCACGTTCGACAACCTGGTGGCGATAGTCGTCAAGCACGCGCTGCCAGCCCTCGGGCAGGCGGCCTGCCTGAATGCGCTCGAATTCGGCGCGCGCATCGTCGGGCAATGCGGCCAGACGTTCGTGCCATGCGCGATATTCGTTTTCGCTGCTTCGGCCGGCGGCGCGCCATGCCTTGAGTACGTCGTGCGGGATTTCGAACGGCGCATGCGGCCAACCGAGTTCGTTGCGCGCGACGTCGGCATCGGCTTCAAAGAGTTTGCCGCTGTGTCCGCCGCGTTGCCCCTGCAGGCGTGCAATGCCGCGCCCGATGACGGTGCGGCAGGCGAGCATCGACGGACGCGGATCGCGTTTCGCTTCCGCCAGCGCTGCTGAAACAGTCTCCATATCGTGTCCGTCGACTTCGATCACATGCCAGCCGGCGACACGAAAGCGTTCGCTCACGTCCTCGCTGATCGACAGCGACGTGCTGCCGTCATCGGTGATGCGGTTGTCGTCCCAGCAGAGAATCAGCTTGCCGAGCTTCAGATGCCCCGCAAGCGAGATCATTTCCTGGCCGACGCCTTCCTGCAGACAGCCATCGCCGACGAACGCATACGTGTAGTGGTTCACGATGCCGGGACCGAATTTCGCATTCAGATAAGCCTCTGCGACGGCCATGCCGAACGCGTTCGCGATGCCTTGTCCGAGCGGCCCCGTCGTCACTTCGATCCCGGCGGCCGGATCGAATTCTGGATGGCCTTCGCAATGCGAACCCATCTCGCGAAAGGTCTTGATCTGGTCGATGCCGAACTGCGCATATCCCGTCAGATGCAGCAGCGCATAGAGCAGCATCGAGCCGTGTCCGTTCGACAGCACGAAGCGGTCGCGGTCGGGCCACTGCGGATCGGCGGGGTTGAACTTCATATGCTGCGTGAACAGCGCCGTCGCGATTTCGGCCATGCCGAGCGGCACGCCCTGATGGCCTTCGCCGGCGCGCACGATGGCGTCGATGGCTAGAAAGCGGATCGCGTTGGCGAGCGGCAGCGTTTCGCGCAACGGCATGAGTGCGGACATGACTTCTCCTTGCCGCTGCGCCCGTCGGGCGGCGGCTATCGCTTGAGTGAAAAAAATGGATAGTGGAAAGGGCGCTGCGCCGGTTGCCAGACGCAGCGCAGTGCGTCAGTGCAGGAACCCGATCGAAATCCAGGGCACGGCGGCGACCACGATCAGGCCGATCACCAGCGCCGCGATATAGCCGACGATCGGCTTCATGCCTTCGTCAGGATGGATGCGGCTCACCGCGCACGCCGAGTAGTAACCGACGCCGAACGGCGGCGCGAACAGACCCACGCCCATCGACAGGATCACGACCATCGCGTAGTGCACATCGTGAATGCCCATGTGCCGGGCGATCGGGAACATCAGCGGGCCGAACAGCACGATGGCGGGAATGCCTTCGAGCACACTGCCGAGCACGACGAACACGAGCACCGACGCGGCCATGAACATCGCGGTGCCGCCGGGGAGGGCTGCCATCGTCTGCGCGAGCTGGCCCGAGAAGCCGGACTGCGTGAGCGCCCATGCCATGCCCGTTGCCGCGCCGATGATCAGCAGGATCGCGCCGGACAGCGCGGCCGTGTCGATCAGCATCGGCTTCAGGCGCGCCCATTCGAAGCGTCGATAGATCAGCAGGCCCGCGAGCACTGCATACGCGATGCCGATCGTGGACACTTCGGTCGCCGTCGCGACGCCTTCGACAACGGCGAGGCGAATCACGAACGGCAGCGCAAGCGCGGGCGTGGCGATAGCCAGTTTGCGCAGCACCTCGCCGCGCGTTGCGCGACGCACGCCCGACAAATCGTCGCTGCGGTAGCGCCACCAGACGACGGCGCACAGCGTGATGGCGAGCACGATGCCTGGCAGCATGCCGCCCGTGAAGAGCGCGGAGATCGACACGCCCGTCACCGAGCCGAGCGTGATCAGTACGAGACTCGGCGGAATGGTCTCGGTCTGTGCGCCGGTGGCGGCGAGCAGCGCGACCAGATCGCCAGGCTTGGCGCCGCGCGCCTTCATCTCCGGGAACAGCACGGGTGCGATAGCTGCCATGTCGGCGGCCTTCGAGCCGGAGATGCCCGACACCAGATACATCGCGCCGACCAGCACATACGACAGCCCGCCGCGCACATGGCCGAGCAGACTCGCGAGGAAGGCGATCATCGCGTTGGCCATGCCCGTCATCTCGATCAGTTGCCCGAGGAACACGAAGAGCGGCACCGACAGCAGGATCAGATGCGACATGCCTTCGTCCATGCGGCCGACGACGACGCTAAGCGGCGTGCTCGTCGTCAGCGCGAGATAACCGAACGTTGCGAGCCCGAACGAGAATGCGATCGGCACGCCGGACAGCACGCACAACGCGACGAGGCCCACGAAGAAGATCAGCAGGTTCACGTTGCCCAGATCGTGCAGCAGCTGACTCACCGCGACGAAGCCGCCCGCAATCGCGGCCACCAGCGCGAGCGCGGCGACCGTCATTTGCCAGTTGGCCGTGCGGATCAGGCGCAGACACGCGACGGCAAGCATCAACGCACAGCCGACCGGCAGCGCCGCCGCGCGCCACGCATTCGAGATTTCGAGCGCGGGCGTCGTGATGAAGCCTTCGTCCTGCGCGAAGTCGACAGCGGGGCCGATCACCAGCAGCAGGAAGGCGAGCGGCGCGGCGATGGCCACCACGTCGAGAAACGCGCGCACGGAAGGCGACGCCTTGCCGACGAGCGCTGTCATCCGCATATGCTCGCCGCGCCGCAAGGCGACCACGGCGCCGAGCATCGCGAGCCACAGGAACAGCATCGACGCGAGTTCATCGGACCAGACGAGCGGCGTGTGCAGCAGATAGCGGCTCGTCACGCCCGCCAGCAGCACGAAGATTTCAGCAACCACCAGCAGCGCAGCCGGAATCTCCACGATGTGCCCGAGCACGGTATCGATCGCACCGGCGATGCGGCGCGGCGACGGATGAGGGAAAGTAACGGTGTGCATGGTGTTCATACCAGTTTTCCGACGTACTTTTCGAGCAGGCTCCAGCCCTGGTCGCCATACTTCGCTTTCCAGTCGCTATAGAAGCTCGTTTTGCGCAAGGCATCGCGGAACGACTGGCGATCGACATCGACGAGGTTGATGCCCTTGGCCTTCAGGTCATTGCGCAGCGTGCCGTTCAGCTTCGCGATGTCCGCGCGTTGCAGCATCCCCGCCGCCTCGAATTCGCGCGTGACGATGGCGCGCATGTCGGCGGGCAGTTTTTCCCACGCGCGGCGATTGCCGAGAATCCAGTAGCCGTCCCACACGTGCGACGTGAGGCTGATCGACTTCTGCACTTCGTAGAGCTTGGCTGTCGCGATGATGGGAAGCGCGTTCTCCTGTCCCTCGACGACGCCCGTTTGCAGCGCCGAATACAGTTCATTGAAATTGATCGGTGCAGGGCCGGCACCGAGCGCCTTGAAGAGCGACGTGAGCATCGGCGCCTGCGGCACGCGGATCTTGAAGCCCTTCAGGTCTTCCGGCTGTTTGATGACGCGCGTCGACGAACTCACCTGACGGAAGCCGTTGTCCCACGGACGCGACACGGTGACGATGCCCGTCTTTTCGATCTGCGAGCGGATGTAGCTGCCGAGATCACCGTCCATCGCTTTCCACACGGTGTCGTAGTCGGGGAACGCAAAGCCCGTGTTGACGATGCCTGCGGCGGGCGCAAGCGTCGCGAGAATCGACGAGGCCTGATTGAAGAACTCGACACCGCCGCTTCTCACCTGCGACAGCAGATCGGTATCCGAGCCGAGCTGGTTCGCGGGGAAGACCTTGATGTCGAGCTTGCCGCCCGTCGCGGCGCGAATCTTGTCGCACGCCTGCTGCGCGCGGACGTTGACCGGGTGCGTCGGGTCCTGGCCCGTCGCGAGCTTGTACGAGAAGTCGGCGGCCGATGCGCGGCGCGGCGACAAGCCCCAGAGCGGTGCGGCGGCGGCAACGCTCGCGCTCGCTTTCAGGAACGTGCGTCGGTTCATGCCGCTGCGGATGATCGAGCGGGTTCTCATGATGTGCTCCTCCAATACGGATTGGTGATGTATCGGTGTAATTGTCTTTTTGCGACGACACGCTCTGCGGCGCGCTTGTCTGTGCCCGGCCACTGTTTTACACGTGCGGCTGGCCGGACCCGGCCGCACGCGCTTGTACTGCATCAACCGTGAATCAGCATGCCGCCGTTCACGTCGATGACGGCGCCCGTGATGTACGACGAAATCGGCGACGCGAGAAACAGGAATGCGCCCGCGACATCGTCGGGTACGCCGAGACGGTTCAGCGGAATGCCCGCGAGAATCTCGCCGCGCTTGTCGTCGTCGATTTTGCCCGCGTTAATGTCGGTCTGGATCAGGCCGGGCGTCACGCAGTTCACGCGAATGCCGTCGGGGCCGAGTTCGCGCGCCATCGCTTTTGCGAGGCCGAGCACACCCGCTTTCGCGGCCGAGTAGTGCGGGCCGCCGAGAATGCCGCCGCCGCGTTGCGCCGATACCGACGACATGCAGCTGATCGAACCGCTCTTCTGCTTCTTCATCTGCGGCACGACGGCCTGTGAAAGATACAGCACGCCGCGCAGGTTCACGTCGAGGATACGGTCCCAGCTTTCCGAGTCGATGTCGAGCAGCTTGACGGCTTGGGTGATTCCCGCGTTGTTGATGAGCGCGTCGATCGCGCCGAAGTCGGCGACGATCTGTTCGACGACGCTTTGGCACGCCTGCCGGTCGGTGACGTTGCAGGCGTAGCCGCGATGCTCAGGGCCGATCGATGCCGCCGCGTCGCGTGCCGCCGAGGCGTCGAGGTCGAGGATGGCGACCTTTGCGCCGTGCTTCGCAAACATCCGCGCGGTGGCCATGCCGATACCGCGGAGCGATGCCGCACCGGAAATGACGGCGACCTTGCCGTCGAGAAGACGCGACTCTGACATGATGCTGTTCTCCTGATAGTAAATGAGTGAATCCAGTAGGGTCGTTGTGGCGGCTGGCGGCGTTGCCTAGCCGAGCCAGTGTTTGATGGTGTCGCACATCGTTTCCGTCGAGATGCCGTAGCGGTCGTGCAGTGTGGGCAGTGCGCCGGCATCGAGGAACTCGTCGGGCAGCGCGATCTGCCGGAACGGTGGCGTGACGCCCGCGCCGAGCAGCGTGCGCGCAACCGCTTCGCCCAGCCCGCCGATCACCGTGTGGTTCTCGGCAACGATTACCATGCGGCCGGTGCGCTTTGCTTCGCGCAGGATCGTCGCGGTATCGAGCGGCTTGATGGTCGGCACGTGCAGCACGCCGACACCGATGTTGTCGGCCGCGAGTGCTGCCGCGACTTCGAGCGAGCGCATCGTCATGATGCCCGACGAGATCAGCAGCACGTCGTTGCCGTCGCGCAGCAGCTTCGCCTTGCCGAGCTCGAAGCGGTAGTCGTATTCGTCAAGCACGACGGGCACGTTGCCGCGCAACAGACGCGCATACACAGGGCCTTTGTGCGCGGCGATCGCGGGCACCATCTGCTCGATCTCGAGCGCATCGCACGGATCGATCACCGTCAGGTTCGGCATCGCGCGCATCAGCGCGAGGTCTTCCGCCGCCTGGTGGCTCGGGCCGTAGCCTGTCGTCAGGCCCGGCAGCGCGCAGACGATCTTCACGTCGAGGTTGTCTTCGGCAATCGTCTGGTGAATGAAGTCGTACGCACGGCGCGTGGCGAACACGGCATAGGTCGTGACGAAGGGCTGTGCGCCTTCGTGCGCGAAGCCCGCCGCGGCGCCCATCAGCAATTGCTCGGCCATGCCCATCTGGTAGTAACGCTCGGGGAATTCCTTCGCGAAGATGTGCAGGTCGGTGTATTTGCCGAGGTCGGCCGTCATGCCGATCACGTTCGTCTTCGTGCGCGCCAGTTCGGCGAGCGCATGGCCGAACGGCGCGGAACGCGTGGCCTGGCCTTCGGACGCAATCGATGCGATCATCGCGGAGGTTTTCAGGCGCGGCTTCTTTTCGAGGGTACTCATGCTTGTCTCCCGGCGTCGAGTGCTTCGAGCGCGAGCTTCCACTCATGCGCATCGACACGGATGAAATGGTTCTTCTCGCGTTCTTCGAGGAACGGCACGCCGCAACCCATCTTCGTATCGCAGACGATGATGCGCGGCTGCGGCTTGTCGTGATTGCGGGCGTTGTCGAACGCGCGCGCGACGGCTTCGATATCGTTGCCGTCCACGCGCTGCGTGTACCAGCCGAAGGCTTCGAGCTTCTCGACGAGCGGCTCGAACGCCATGATCTGCGTCGACGGACCGTCGGCCTGCTGGTTGTTCACGTCGACAATGGCGATCAGGTTGTCGAGCTTCCAGTGCGCCGCGGACATGATTCCTTCCCAGATCGCGCCTTCGTCGAGTTCGCCGTCGGAGAAGAGCGTGTACACGAAAGCGTCCGAGCCCTTGCGCTTCAGACCAAGGCAGCGGCCGACGGCGATCGTGAGACCCTGGCCGAGCGAGCCGCCGGACATTTCCATGCCGGGCGTGTAACTCGCCATGCCCGACATTGGCAGACGGCTATCGTCGCTGCCGTAGGTTTCGAGTTCATCGGCGGGCAGGATGCCGGCTTCGAAGAGCGCGGCGTAAAGCGCAATCGCGTAGTGGCCGTTGGACAGCAGGAAGCGGTCGCGTCCTTCCCATTCGGGATCTTCGGGGCGGTAGCGCATCGCGCCAAAGTAGGCGACGGACAGCACGTCCGCGATGTCGAGCGCCTGGCCGATATAGCCCTGGCCCTGTACTTCGCCCATCAGCAGCGCATTGCGGCGGATGCGGTAGGCGTGTTCCGCGAGTTGGGCGGTGCGCCCGGCTTCGCTCGTATTCACGCGTGTCTCCTTCTGGCAGCGCCCGGCTTGTCAGAAGCCAGACGCCAGGTGGTTCGTGGCGGGATATTTCGTCGTGCTCGCAGATTCGGGTAATCCCTTGTTTCAAGAGCGCTGCGAGTGAGTAAAAGCGTATCCGCTTGAACAGATCGGCTCAAACGAATTAAAGTGGCTCATCGGTGAATTGAATTCATGCAGGTGCTGCGATGCACAACCGGGTCACACTCAAATCCATTCAGGCCTTCGAGGCCGCTGCGCGCCTTTCGTCGTTCGCACTTGCGGCAGACGAACTGTTCGTGACGCCTTCCGCGATCAGTCATCAGATCAAGCTCCTCGAGGACCAGTTGGGCGTGCGGCTCTTTCATCGCGTGCATCGCGCAGTGATCCTCACTGACACGGGCCGCCAATACGCAGAGGAAATCGGCGCGGCGTTCGCGCGCATCGACAAGGCGACGCGCGACATCGGCCGGGTCGAGAAGAGCGATATCCTCACCGTGCACGCGACGCCGAGCTTCGCGACGCAATGGCTGATGCCGCGCCTTGCGCGTTTCAGCGCGTTGCATCCGGACATCGACGTTCGCCTGAACGCTTCGTCGGCGCCCGTGGACCTGATCAAGGAATCCGTCGATATCGATATCCGCTATGGCGCGCGGCGGCTGCAGCCGGCGGGCACCATGGTGCTCGACTTGCCGCTCGAAACCATCGTGCCGCTGTGCTCGCGGCGGCTTGCGAATGGCGAGCATCCGATTCGCAGCGTGGCGGATCTGCGGCATCACACGCTGATCCATAGCGAAGGGTGTCTCGTGGGGTGGCGGGACTGGATGCGCATGTATCGCAGGATCGTCCTCGACATCACACGCGGCCCACGCTTCGACCGCTCTTTCATGGCAATCAGCGCGGCGGCCGATGGCATGGGCGTGTGTCTCGAGAGCCTGCTGCTGGTGCAACGGGAATTGCAGACGGGCACGCTGGTGGCGCCGCTGGGTTTCGAAGGATTGAAGGTCAATGGCTACACGCTCAATCTGTTGAAGTCGCGTGCGGATTTGCCGAAGCTGCGCAGCTTTCAGGACTGGCTGTTTGCGGAGCTTGAGGCAGACTAAGTGGCGGGTGGAAAGGCGCTTGCTATTCCTGTTATTGCGGCTGGTGTTGGGGATGCCTCAACGACAGCTTTCAAGGTGCATCGGTCAATGCTGGCCGCCTTAATGCTGGTCAAGATACAGCTTGGCCAGGTGTACCTCCGGCCGTACCGTGTCCGCGTTTTGCGTGAGCGTGACGAGCTTCCCGTAGTAGAGCTGCGCCTTCTGTTTATCGTGCGCCAGGTCTGCCGCCTTCGCCGCGCCATACAGGCCACGCAGCCGGTTGGGGGTTGCTTGCATCGATGCCTCGTATTCCTTCAGCGCATCGGCAGGTCGCTTCAGATCGAGCAACATCTCGCCCAGCAGCTCGCGCATCGGGTAAAGCCTGTTCTCCATCGCGACGTGCTTTTCGCTGCTGTCCTCCAGGTCGGCCGCGGCGCGCATCTGCTTGAGCCCCTGATCGTCCTTGCGCTGGGCATGCGCCAGCCACGCCGAAGCGGCCAGGATCTGCACCTGGACCTGCTCGGCCCAGTAAGGCTGGTTTGACTGTTCGAGCTTGGCGCGCAACTGCGTGAGCATGTCGATATTCGTCTGCACCATGTCCGCCTTCCCGCTGCGAGCGCAGCCTAGCGCGCGGGCGAAATACGTGATTGCCTCGGCTTGCGGCCAGCGGCTGGCGCGCGGCTCGAGCGTGGCCGCCTCTTGCCAGGCGCCGCGCTCGAGTGCGTAGCGTGCCGGAATGGCTGCCAGCGCGGTATAGGTTGCCACTCGGTCAAATGGAAATTTCGTGGCAGCATTGGCGTCGTCACGGACTTGTCGTGCACGCGCGTCCTGGCCCAGCTGTAGATAGGCGTACTCCATGAAATCCCATGAATGGGGTGCCGATGGGTGGGTGGCGCCCGGCCAGCTTCTGGCGGCTTCTTCCTGCATTACCTTCAGCGCCGCTTCGTTCGACTTGATGGATGGTTCCCACATGCCGAGCATCGAGTAGATGTGTGAGGGCATGTGCAGTGCGTGCGGCGCCGCCGGGGCGATTTGCGCGTATTTGTTGGCAAACGGCAGCCCGCGTTGCGCGAGCGGTGCGTAGTCGTAGCTGTGGATCAAGTAGTGCGCGACACCGGGGTGGTCGGGCTGCTCACGGTAGATTTTCTCCAGGATCGCTGCAGCCTCGAGTTGATTAGCGTACGTCTTGTCGCTGGGCTGCGCGGCCTCGTTGAGCGCAAGCGCGTAGAAAATCGCGGCTTCCGAATCGTCGGGATATTTCTGCGTCAAGCGCGCCATCGCGTGCTCGTACGCCAACGTTCGCTGGCTTTGGGGGACCTTGTCGTAGTCTTTGTAAAACGCCTCGGCTGCCAGTAGCCAGTCGCGCTCCCGTTCGGTCTTGGGATCCAGCGCCAAGCCCTTTTCCACTGCTTCCCAGCCGCGCTTGAGTGCCGCCTCGTCGAAAGGCGGGACCAGCGGATTCTGGCGCTGGGCAATCGCAAGGCCCCAGTACGCTATTGCACATTGCGGATCGATCCGGGTCACGGCCTCGAACGCCTTGAGCGTCGACGGGTAAAAGAATGAATGCAGCATCGCCAGTGCCTTCTCGAACTGGACTTGTGCCGCAGGGCTGCATGAAGTGGGGAACTTCACGGTGCCGAACTTCTCGCCACCCGTCTCCGCAGCGGCGTGTTCTTCGTGTTGGGCAAGCGCCGGAGCGGCCGCAAGGGCCGCGAGCACGCATGCGCTGATTAGCTGCTTGTGATGCATGATGACCTCCTCCGCAGGGCGAAGGGCAAACCTCACGCGAGATCGTCGCAAATGGTGGTGCTGGGCGGCCAGGCGGTGTTGCCCGTCGCGGTGACATTGCTGTTTGAGAGGGCTCGGGTCGCCGCGGACGACTCTGACAGGAGGAGTTGATTGGCGAACTCTCTTTGTTCTAGCCAAGGCGATACGTGCCAACAAGCTCGGAAACCCTAAGCTGCTTCACATTTTCACGAACGGATCGAACGCGCAGACCGATCGCAGCCGCTCGGCCACTAGCCCCCAACGCAGTCGCTCGAGTGGAATTGGACACAAGGCACAGCCGCATCCATTGGCCGATGAAGCGACTTGCATCGTCGCCAATCGAATGGCCGCTGATGGATGAGGACCGGACGCAGCAACGGTGAGTGGCGCACAATTTTATTGATCGGCGCGGTCATATAGACAGCAACGACGAACTTGCGATTGCGTTCATTGTGCGTGGGATCGAACGGTTGGCTTGCGCCGGCATGTATCTGGATTAAGGGTTAACCCATTCATAACTGTGCGGCAAAGTACATACAGTTCTTGCATACGAGCTTGTTTCAGACGCGGGGGCATCGCCGCCCAGGGGCGTCTGGCGGTGTTTCCTCAGTTCCACGAACTCAAAGGAGATCACAGATGGAAATTCGCAACCCTTCTCCCGGCCTGTACAACGAAGATCTCGCGCCCGCCAGGGTGCGCAACTGGGGTGCCTTTAGCATCTTCAACGTCTGGACCTCGGACGTGCACAGCCTCTGGGGCTACTACCTCGCCGCCAGCCTGTTCCTGCTGTGCGGCAGCTTTATCAACTTCGTGCTGGCGATCGGGCTCGGCTCGCTGGTGATCTTCGCGCTGATGAACCTGATCGGCTACGCCGGCGAGAAGACCGGCGTGCCTTACCCGGTGCTGGCGCGAGCCTCCTTCGGCGTGTGGGGCGCTAACCTGGCGGCGCTGGTGCGCGCCGTGGTGGCCTGCTTCTGGTACGGCGCGCAGACGGCAGCGGCTTCGGGCGCGGTGCTCGCGCTGCTGATCCGCAGCGACAGCCTGATGGCGTTCCACAAGGGCACGCACTTCCTCGGCCACTCGGGGCTGGAGGTGATCTGCTATGTGATCATCTGGGCGCTGCAGCTGCTCATCATCCAGAAGGGCATGGAAACGGTGCGCAAATTCCAGGACTGGGCCGGACCGGCGGTGTGGGTCGCGATGCTGATCCTGGCGATCGGCCTGTGCGTCAAGGCACGCGGCTTCTCGTTCGACCATGGCATTCCGATGAACGTGCTGCTCGAGAAGACCAGAGACGCCGGCGTCAGCGGCGAGCCCGGCTCGTTCTGGGCGCTGATGGCAGTGGGCGCGACCTGGATTACCTACTTCGCGGCGCTGTACCTGAACTTTTGCGACTTCTCGCGCTACGCGAAGAACCGCAACGCCGTGAAGAAAGGAAATCTGTGGGGCCTGCCGGTCAACCTGATCGCGTTCTCGCTGGTCGCCGGCGTCACCACCATCGCCGCGTTCAAGGTGTACGGCGACGTGCTGCTGCACCCCGAGCAGATCTCAGCCAGGTTCGACAGCTGGGTGCTGGCGCTCATCGCGGCGCTGACCTTCGCAGTCGCCACGCTGGGCATCAACGTGGTGGCCAATTTCGTCTCGGCGGCGTTCGACATCTCCAACGTGTTCCCCAAGCGGGTCAGCTTCAAGAAGGGCGGCTACATCGCCGCGGTCATCGCGCTGGTGCTCTACCCGTTCGCGCCGTGGGAAGGCAACGCCGCGCACTTCGTCAACGCCATCGGCGCCACGATGGGCCCGCTGCTCGGGATCATCCTGGTGGACTATTATCTGGTCGCCAAGGGCAATATCAACGTCGCGGCGCTCTACCAGGAGCACGGCGAGTACCGCTACGAAGGCGGTTGGAACGTCAACGCGCTGGCCGCGACGGCGGTCGGCAGCGTGTTTTCGACCTTCCTGCCCAACTTCACCAACCTGCTGCCGGTCTGGTGGAATACCTATGGCTGGTTCTTCGGCGTGCTGATCGGCGGCGGCATGTACCTGATCATGGCCACGCTGCGGCCGCGTACCGCGGTCGCACCGACCCGCGCTTGAGGGTCTTGATGGGTAGCTGGACGTGATGATCCGCGTCCAGCTCCATCGCATCGGCTTCCAACAGACAGCCTACCTCGCTGACACAACGACAGCATTGCGCTGTCTGCCATGGCGTGTCCCTCAACCGAACTTGAACAGGATGCCGTGGCCGCCGCGCGGGTAGTCCCACTCGATGTTCTGGTGATCGGTACAGAGAATGCGGCAACTGCCGCACTCGAGGCAGCCGTCGGTGATCAACGTCACCGCGCCGTTGCCTTCGGCCTTGTAGCACGACGCGGGGCAGACGAAGGTGCAACTCTTCGCGCTGCACTCGCTCAGGCAGACGTCGGCATCCTTGATGCGGATGTGCGGCCGTCCTGCATCGACGCGGTAACGGTTCTGGAACAGCTTGTCCTCTACGTTGACGGGTAGGGTGCTCATCGGAAGGCCCTCAGGAGTTTGTAGGCGTCACCCACCATGCCGGCAAGCGAACGGGCTTTGCGGAAGCTCGAAAAGATTTCGCGCTCCTTGCTTTTCTTGTCTTTGCCGTCGACCGTGATCATCGTGCGCGCGGCGCGCGCCACGAGGTCGGGGTAGGTCGTGAAGAACTGCGGATTCTGGTGCAGCACGGCCGGCATGTCGCGGTACTTGTGCAGGTCTTTCATCACGAAGCTCTGATCGAGCGCGGCCTTGTAGGCCTTGAGCGTGCCCGCGCGGTAGCCGTGACCCGCAGCTTTCGCGTGAATCACCGTTTCGGCGGCGAGGCGCCCTGTGGTCATCGCGAGATTCGAGCCTTCGCGGTGCGCGGCGTTCACGAAGCCACCCGAGTCGCCGACGATCATCCAGCCGTTGCCGTAGACCTGCGGGATCGCGTGAAAACCGCCTTCCGGAATCAGATGCGCGCAATACTCCTTCATCTCGCCGCCCGCGATCAGCGGTGCGATCGACGGGTGCCGCTTCATCTTTTCGAGCAGCACGTAGGGGCTCGTGCGGTTGGGGTTTTTCTTGAAGTCGCTTAGCATGCAGCCCACGCCGATGGTGAGCGATTCCTTGTTGGTATAAAGGAAGCCGGTGCCCATCATGCCGTCGGTGATCCTGCCGGCCATCTCGATCACGACGCCGTCGTCCTCGCCGATGTTGAAGCGCTGGCGGATCGTCTCCTCGGGCATGAAGAGAATCTCCTTGACCGCGAGCGCGACGTTGCCGGCCTCGATCTCTCCATGAAAGCCCGCCTTGCGCGCGAGCGTCGAATTCACGCCGTCGGCGAGCACCAACACGTCCGCGTAGACATCGCCATGCTCGCGATCGCACTGCACACCGACGACCTGATCGCCGTCCATGATGAGTTCCTTCACCGTGGTCTCGCAGATCAGCAGTGCGCCGGCTTCGCGCACTTTCGATGAAAACCACTTGTCGAACTGCGCGCGGATGATCGTGTAGCGGTTGTAGGGCGGCTTGTTGTACTCCTCGCTGCGCATATGGGTGCCGACAAACGACGTGTCGTCGAGCATCCACATCCGCTGCTCGATGATGTGGCGCTCCAGCGGCGCATCGTCGCGGAAGTCCGGGATGATCTCTTCGAGCGCCTTCGCGTACAGGATCGCGCCCTGCACGTTCTTACTGCCGGGATATTCGCCGCGCTCGATCTGCAGCACTTTCAGGCCTGCCTTGGCCATCGTGTAAGCGGCGGCGTTGCCGGACGGACCGGCACCGACCACGATCGCATCGAACTGTGAAGGTTTTTTCATCGTGATTCTCCTGAGAAAATGCCGGGCCGCCCCAAGTTTTCCGCCCCGAAGGAAGTCCCCCTGGGGGATCGCACCCCCTCGGGGGGCCTGGCGCGCAGCGACAGGTCTGGGGGCGCTCCTCAGGCAGCCTGTTTGCGGCGCCGGGACAAATGCTCCGCAAAAGCCTGCGTCAGCGCGGGCAACACTTGCAGCGCGTTGCCGACAATGCCGTAGTGCGCGAAATCGAAGATCGGCGCGTTCGGGTCGGTGTTGATCGCCACGATTACGTCCGCGCTTTCCATGCCCACGCGGTGCTGGATCGCCCCGGAGATGCCGGCGGCAATGTAGAGCTTGGGCCGCACCGTCTTGCCGGTCTGTCCTACCTGGCGTTCCGCTTCGACCCAGCCGGCCTGCACGCAGGGCCGGGTCGCGCCCACTTCGCCGCCGAGCAGATTCGCCAGTTCGAACACCAGCTTGAAGTTCTCCGGATTCTTCAACCCCTTGCCGCCGCTGACGATCACGTCCGCATAGGGCAGGTTGATCCGGTTGCTGCTCGCGTCAGGGATAAAGTCGAGCAGCCGCGTGACGATGTCCGTCTCGATCATCCCCAGCGTTGCCTGGACGATGTTGCCGGTGCGCGCGGTGTCACGCGGCGGCATCGGCATCACGCGCGGACGCACCGTTGCCATCTGCGGACGGTACGCGAGCGTCATGATCGTGCACAGCAGCGAGCCGCCGAAGGTGGGGCGCGTCGCCGCCAGCGCGCGCGAGGCGGGATCGATGTTGAGTTCGGTGCAATCGGCGGTCAGCCCGGTCAGGAGCGTCGTGGCTACGGAGCCGGCGAGGTCGCGGCCCATCGACGTCGCGCCGAGCAGCAGGATCTCGGGCTGATGCCGGTTGACGAGATCGGTCAGCCCCTTCGTGAACGGCTCGTTGCGGTAGCCGTGCAAGACCGGGTCGTGGACGATGTAAGCATCGTCCGCGCCGTAAGTGAAGGCTTGCGCGGCGAACTGTTCGAGCGGTTCGTCCGCGCCGCCGAGCACGGCGACGCCCACGCGGCTGCCGAGCGTGTCGGCCAGTTTGCGCGCTTCACCGAGCAGTTCCCACGAGACGCTGTGCACATGTCCGCGGTCGTGCTCGATAAAGACCCAGACGCCTTTGTAGGCCTTCAGATGTTCCGGCAGTTCGAGGTTGCGTCCTGCGCGGCCGGCAGGTTTCTTCGCGGGGGCGGCGGGTGCGTTCATGATCCCTCCTTCATCAGCAGGTCGGCTTCCAGGGTGGGATGGCGCGTGAAGATCTTCTGCAGCAGGTTCACCGACACGTCGCGCAGACTCGATGCGTCGAGATCGAGCAGCTCGGCTTTCTCGCTGCGCGGCGTCGGGCCGAAGACCTTGCTGACCACCGTCGGCGAGCCCTTCAGGCCGATCTTGCTGAGGTCTTCGATGCCGGCCTGTTCGCGGTTCCATTTGCGCACCGGATAGCCGGCCGCGTGAATCATCGCGGGCAGCGTCGCGAAGCGCAGTTCGTTGGTGTTCTCCAACATCGTGATCAGGCACGGCAGCGCGGTCCTGAGCACCTGCACGCCGCCCTCGGCGCGTCGCTCGACGGTAATCGTGCGCGCGTCGAGATCGGTCTCGACGATGCGCGACACGTAGGTCAGCAGTTGCAGCCCGAGGCGTTTGGCGATGCCGGGGCCGACTTGCGCGGTGTCGCCGTCGATCGTCTGCTTGCCGGTGAACACGATGTCCACCGCCTGCTCCTTCGCGATCTGCTGGATGCCTGCCGCCAGCGCGTACGACGTAGCCAGCGTGTCCGCGCCCGCGAACGCACGGTCGGTGACCAGCACGGCGTCGTCGGCGCCGAAGCTGATGCACTTGCGCAGCGCATCCTCGGCCTGCGGCGGCCCCATGCAGAGCATCGTGACCCTGCCGCCGAAGCGGTCCTTCAGCCGCAGCGCTTCTTCGAGTGAAAACAGGTCGTACGGGTTGACGATCGCCGGGACGCCCTGGCGCATGATCGTGTTGGTGACCGGATGAACGCGGATCTGCGCCGAGTCCGGGACCTGCTTGATGCAGACGACGATGTGCATGGTCTTGCTCCGCCTGTCAGGCAACGGTGCGCGCGGGCAGCGACGCGCGCAGACTGTCGAGTG
The DNA here is from genome assembly GCF_059422005.1 of Paraburkholderia sp. GW821-FHT02A12. Lineage (NCBI taxonomy): Bacteria > Pseudomonadati > Pseudomonadota > Betaproteobacteria > Burkholderiales > Burkholderiaceae > Paraburkholderia > Paraburkholderia sp. GW821-FHT02A12. The sequence goes on from NZ_JBWKWA010000002.1 coordinate 742,110, forward strand.
AAACGTGCTGCCGCCCATGGGTGTCCTGGAACACCTTGAACACTTTTTCCTGGGCCGGCGTCGAAGTGACGAAGTCGCCGTAAGCCTTCAGCAGCAGCGCGTGATACGACGCGAACAGCGCGGGCTCGTCGCTTTCCGGCAGCGCGTCCTGTTGCCGGATGTACTGGAAAAAGCGCTTGAGGATATGCAGCCGGCTCACGTTGACGACCTTCTGGTCGAACGGAATGCCGAAGAACTGCAGAAAGTCCTCGGCTGAGGACAGCGCCTTGAGTTGCTGGACAAAGCTTTCCATCGCGTTTACTCCTCGCAAGCGGATGAGGATGGGGGTGGGGAGAACGTCAGCTCGGCGCAGTACCTGTCGCAGGCGCCGCTCGTGGCGCACGGCGGTGTCGTGCCCGACGGTTCGGGGTGCGCGACGCGCTTCGTGACGCCGGCCACGTCGTCGCTCATGACAATTCCCCGGCGGTGTCGCGCACCTCGATCAGGAAGCGATACAGGTCGGCGGCGCTGGGCGCCTGCTTGTGCTGGGCCGCATGGTGGCGGATACGGCTGAGCAGCAGCGCGACAAGCGTTTCGCTGACGGGCAGGCCGAGCGCGTCATAAGCCTGGCGCACGCTTTGCGAACCCGAATGCTTGCCGAGCACGACCGAGCGCTCGCGGCCGAGTTCGGCGGGATCGAAGCTCTCGTAAGTCGAGGCATTCTTCGCGAGCCCGTCTGTGTGGATGCCGGACTCGTGCGTGAATACGCCGCCGCCCACAATGCTCTTGTTCAGCGCGACCTGGCGTCCTGAAGCCCGCTCGACGAGCCGCGAGATGCTCAATAGCGCGGTCGTGTCGACGCCGGTGTCGCGGCCCATGATATGGCGCACACCCATCACGATCTCCTCCAGTGCGGCATTGCCGGCGCGTTCGCCCAGACCGTTGACGGTGGTGTTGGCGTGGGTTGCGCCGGCGCGCAGTGCGGCGAGGGTGTTCGCGGTCGCGAGCCCGAGGTCGTTGTGCGCGTGGATTTCGATTTCCAGATCGACCGCGTCGCGCAGTCGCGCAATCGCTTCATAGGTCGAAAACGGATCGAGGACGCCGAGCGTGTCCGCAAAGCGGATGCGTTGCGCGCCGCACTGTTGCGCGCGCCGCGCCACGTCGGCGAGGAACGCGGGGTCCGCGCGCGAGGCATCCTCCGCGCCCAGCGAAACCTTACGGCCGCTTTTGACGGCGGCGCTGATCACGCGATTCACCTGCGCCAGCACCCATGAGCGGGGCTGGCGCAACTTGTGTTGAAGGTGGATATCGGAAACGGGAATCGACAGGTGGATGATGTCGGGATTACAGCGCAGGGCCGACGCCAGGTCCGCGTCGGTGAGACGGCCCCAGACCATCAGATCGGCGTCGAGATTCAGCGCGACGATGGTCTGGATGCAATTGATTTCCTCGGCACCCATCGCAGGGATGCCGATTTCAAGCTCGGGTACGCCGACGCGTGCGAGCGCCTCGGCAATCGCGCATTTTTCGGCAACCGTGAAGGCGACGCCAGCGGTCTGTTCGCCGTCGCGCAGCGTGGTGTCGTTGATGATCGGATTCGACATGAGAAGTTGTCCTTTTGGCCTTTGATCACACTGTTTGCAAGTGCTGTGCCATGCGTGGTTGTCTTGTATTGGCGCCTGCAGTGGGTGCTTTCCGGGATTCATCGGTGTTCCGATGAAACGGTCGCAACGAAGACCTGTCGCGAATGTCTTGTTTCGAACAGCCAGGTGAAGCGATGAACGCAGCACTGCAGAAAGCGCTGCCAAACGCGATGCCAAACGCGATGCCCAACGCGATGCGCGCGATCAGCCAAGCGGCGCTGACGGGATCAACGCGATGCATCCCCTCAATGCTCGCGCGCGAGGTTGCGTGTATGTCGCGGCAGTTCGATCGTCAGGTCGGCGTCGCGCAGCTTCACGCAGCATGCGAGACGCGATTGCGCGTCGAGGCCCCACGCATGGTCGAGCTGGTCGTTCTCCTCGTCGTCAGGAGGCGCCAGCGACGCACCGCCTTCGCGCACGTACACATGGCAGGTGGCGCACGCAGCGACCATCTCGCAAGCGTGCTCGATCGCGACGCCGGACGCGAGCAGGCTCTCGCACAGCGACGTGCCGCGCCGCACGTCGAGGTCCTGTCCGTGCGGGCAGAGATCGGGGTGGGGAAGAATGCGGATGCGCGGCATGGGGTCGGGTTCCCGGCTCAGACGAGGGTATCGAGGTTGCGTCCGGCGAGTGCGTTGCGGATCGACGCGTTCATGCGCCGTGCAGCGAACTCTTCGGTCACGGACGCGAGACCCGTCGACGCAGCCTTGAGCAGATCGACGGGCGCAGCGGTCTCCAGCGCCTCGCCGACCTGGAACATCGCGCGCCGCACGGCTGCCAGTTCGTCGGCGGACAGCAGCGCAGCATCGCTGTCCAGCGCGGCTTCGGTTGCATCGAGCAGACGGCGTGCGTCGATCTGCGCTTCGCGCAACGTGCGCAACTGCATGTCGGGCAGCGACGCCTCGATGGCCTGCTGCAGCATCGCGGCGATCTCGATGTCGGTCAGTCCGTAGGACGGCTTGACCTCGACTTGCGTCTCGATGCCGGTGGTCTGTTCCCGCGCGGTGACCGCGAGCAGGCCGTCCGCGTCGATCTGAAAGCTCACGCGCACGCGCGCCGCTCCGGCAACCGCCGGCGGGATACCGCGCAACTCGAAGCGGGCGAGCGAACGGCAGTCCGCGACGCTCTCCCGTTCGCCCTGTACGACATGCAACGACATCGCCGTCTGTCCGTCCTTGAACGTGGTGAACTCCTGCGCGCGCGCGGTCGGCAGCGTGGAATTGCGCGGGATGATTTTCTCGACCAGCCCGCCCATCGTTTCGATGCCGAGCGACAGCGGACAGACGTCCAGCAGCAGCCAGCCGTCGCCATTGCCGTTACCGGCCAGCACATCAGCCTGGATCGCCGCGCCGAGCGCGACCACCTGGTCGGGATCGATGTCGGCGAGCGGTTCGCGACCGAAAAATTCCTGCACGGCGTCCCGCACCAGCGGCATCCTCGTCGAACCGCCGACCAGCACCACGCCGTCGATATCGGCAATGCCGAGCTTCGCGTCGCGCAGCGCGCGCCGCGTAGCGGCGAGGGTCCGTGCGACGAGCGCGGCGCCCAGTTCGGCGAACTGCGCTCGCGACAGCGCCGCGTGCCAGATGCTGCGATCGGCCTGCGCGAGCGCGATGACCGCCGTCCCGGCCTGCGACAACGCCTCTTTCGCCGCGCGTGCGGCCATCATCAGACTGCGCTGCGCCGACGGAGCCAGCATGGCGAGGCTGGCGACACCGTGCCGGTTGCAGAACCACTGCGCGATGGCGCGATCGAAGTCGTCGCCGCCGAGGGCCGAGTCGCCGCCAGTGGCCAGCACCTGGAACACGCCCTTCGACAACTGCAGGATCGAGATGTCGAAGGTGCCGCCGCCGAGGTCGTAGATCGCGAACACGCCTTCGGCTGCGTGGTCGAGGCCGTACGCGATCGCGGCGGCAGTCGGTTCGTTGAGCAGCCGCAGCACCGTCAGGCCAGCGAGGCGTGCCGCGTCCCGGGTTGCCTGGCGCTGCGCGTCGTCGAAATAGGCCGGCACCGTGATGACGACGCCCGCCAGTTCGCCGCCCAGCGACGCTTCGGCGCGTACCCGCAAGGTCCGCAGAATGTCAGCCGACACCTGCACGGGCGAGCGCTCGCCGGCAGCCGTGGCGAGTCCGACCATGCCCGTCTGGTCGACGAAGCGGTAGGGCAGTGAGTCGGCTTCCGGCAGGTCGGCCAGGCGCCGTCCCATGAAGCGCTTGACCGAAACGATCGTGTTGACCGGGTCCTCGGCCTGGCGCGTCTGCGCCGGGCGGCCGACCTCCGGCTCAGCGGCTCGCGTGTAGCGCACGACCGACGGCAACAGCCATGCACCGTCCTCATCGGGCAATGCCCGGGCCACCGCGCTCTGCACGGTGGCGACCAGCGAGTTCGTGGTGCCGAGGTCGATCCCCGCCGCCAGACGGTGCTGGTGCGGCGCGGCGCTTTGTCCGGGTTCGGCGATCTGCAGGAGGGCCATGTGCGCGTCCTTGTGCTCGAGTGTCAGACCGCGAAGCTTTCGCCGCAACCGCAGTTCGCCTTGGCGTTCGGGTTGTGGAACTTGAAGCCTTCGTTGAGCCCTTCACGCACGAAGTCGAGTTCCGTGCCGTCGAGCATGGTCAGGCTGCGCGGATCGACGACCACGGTCACGCCGTGCGCTTCGAAGCGCTGGTCCTCGTCGTTGGCCGCGTCGACGAATTCCAGCGCGTACGCGAAGCCCGAGCAGCCGCTCGTCTTGACCGCGACGCGCAGTCCTATGCCGCTGCCGCGTTTGCGCAGCGATTTCTCGACATGCCTCGCGGCGGCGGGCGTCAGTGAGATTGCCATGATTGCCTCACACGGAAAACGAGCTGCCGCAGCCGCAAGTGCTCTGCGCGTTGGGATTGTGAATGACGAAGCGCGAACCTTCGAGGCCGTCTTCATAGTCGACGCGCGCGCCGGGCAGGTATTGCAGGCTCATCGAATCGACCAGCAGCGTGACACCGTCGGTGACGGTCTGCATGTCGTCGTCCGCCACCTGGTCGTCGAACGCGAAGCCGTACTGAAAGCCCGAGCAGCCGCCGCCGGACACGTACAGCCGCAGCTTCAGGTTGGGATTGCCTTCTTCCTCGATCAGCGAGGCGACTTTCGCGGCGGCTTGAGGCGTGAATTCGAGCAGACCGGGCATGACGCCGGAGGTGGCGGGAGCAGGTTGGGCGAGCGTTTCCATGGAGGTTCCTCTCAGGCTTTGAATTGGTTCAGTTCGGGTTGGACGAGCAGGCCGGTTGCTCGGCGAGTTGCAGGCCGTCGGCTGCTGCGCCTTGAATCGCCTGACGTGAGCGAAAGTCGGCTACGGCCGCCTTGATCGCGTCCTCGGCGAGAATCGAGCAGTGGATCTTGACCGGTGGCAGCGCCAGTTCCTCGGCGATCTGCGTGTTCCTGATCGCGAGCGCTTCGTCGAGCGTGCGGCCGCGCACCCACTCGGTGACGAGCGAACTCGACGCGATCGCCGAGCCGCAGCCGTAGGTCTTGAACTTCGCATCTTCGATGACGCCTTCGCTGTTGACGCGAATCTGCAGCCGCATCACGTCGCCGCACGCCGGCGCGCCGACCATGCCGGTGCCGACGTTCGCGGCGTCCGGATCGAACGCGCCGACGTTGCGGGGGTTCTCGTAGTGATCGATGACCTTGTCGCTGTATGCCATGAGGTGCTCCGCGCAGGTTGTTGAATGCTCGAGTATTCGGGTGTCCATGTGCTCAGGTGGAGCGAGCACGTCAGTGCTCTGCCCACTGGATCGTCTGCAGGTCGACGCCGGCCTGCACCATGTCCCAGAGCGGGCTCATCGCGCGCAGCCGGGATACGACCTGGGTGATCAGATCGATCGTGAAGTCGATCTCGTCGGCCGTGGTGAAGCGGCCGATCGAAAAACGGATCGAGCTGTGCGCGAGTTCGTCGTTGCGGCCCATCGCCCGCAGCACGTAACTGGGTTCGAGGCTCGCGGACGTGCAGGCCGAGCCCGACGAAACTGCAACTTCCTTGATCCCCATCAACAGCGATTCGCCTTCGACGTAGTTGAAGCTCGCGTTGAGATAGTGGGGCGCGCGGCGCCCGGCATCGCCGTTGAGTTCCACCGCGTCGATCTTCTGGAAGCCGCTCCACAGCCGGTCGCGCAGCGCCTGAATGCGCGCGTTGTCGGACGCCATGTTTTCGCGCGCGAGCCAGAACGCCTCGCCCATGCCGACGATCTGATGCGTGGGCAGCGTCCCGGAGCGCATGCCGCGCTCGTGGCCGCCGCCATGCATCTGGCACGCGATCCGCACGCGCGGCCGGCGGCCCGCATACAGCGCGCCGATGCCTTTGGGACCGTAAATCTTGTGAGCCGAGAACGACATCAGATCGACCGGCAAGGCGGCGAGATCGATCGGCACCTTGCCGGCGGCCTGGGCGGCATCCACGTGCAACAGGACGCCGCGGGCGCGGCAGAGCGCGCCGATCGCGGCGATGTCCTGGATCACGCCCGTCTCGTTGTTGACGAACATCACCGACGCCAGCACGGTGCCCGGCTTGAGCGCCGCTTCGAACACGGCGAGGTCCACGAGGCCGCTTTCCTGCACCGGCAACACCGTGACCTCGAAGCCTTCGCGCTCGAGTTCGCGCATCGTGTCGAGCACCGACTTGTGCTCGGTCGCGAGCGTCACCAGGTGATTGCCTTTGGCGCGATGAAAGTGCGCCGCGCCCTTGATCGCGAGGTTGTTCGATTCGGTCGCGCCCGAGGTCCAGACAATCTCGCGCGGGTCCGCGTTGACGAGCGAGCTGACCTGCTCACGGGCCAGTTCGACCGCTTCCTCGGCGACCCAGCCATAGGCGTGCGAACGGCTGGCGGGATTGCCGTACATCTCGGTCAGGTAGGGCAGCATGCGTCTGACCACACGCGGATCGACCGGCGTGGTGGCGGCATGATCCAGGTACACGGGGTTGGCGCCGCGCGGACGGAGGCCGGTGCTGACGCGTTGGAGATCCGACATCACAGGCTCCTGAAGGCTGGGTAGTACGACCTTCAGGGCAACTTCCATGCCACCGGACTTTCATGCCTGAGTGGCCTCTTTCAGCGGGGTCGCTGTGGTCTTGCTGTGGTCTCGCTGTTGTCTTTGTATCGATGCGCGCGACGAACGAGGATTCCCGCTGTTCTCTTTGTCGGATTTGTCGTTCCGCACGCGGGATTGACATGCACGATCGCTGAATCGTCAGGCGTAGAAATTGCTTGATTCCGATGCTGTGCCTTTGCGTCGATCTAGCGCCTTGCGCTGGTGCATCGAAAGCGCGCAGCGCACGAAGGAGAAATCCATGGTGAACATTCAGGCAGCCGTTGCCCGGCAAGCGCTGGACGGCGTCTACGAGGTGAGCAAGACGCTGGTTTCGTCGCTCGATGTGGCAAAAACCTTCCGCGAGTCCCTGAACTATCTTGTGCACACGATGGAGTGGCGGCGCGCTTTTGTGGTGCTGGCCGAACCCGACGGTCAACTGCGCGGCCTGTGCGCCGCGGGTCTTTCGCGCGACGAGCAGCAGCGTCTGCAGTTTCGTCCCGGCGAAGGCATCGTCGGCCGCGCGTTCAAGAGCGGCATCGGCGTGATCGTGCCGGACGTGAACGATGAGCCGGTGTTCCTGAATCGCACCGGCGGCGCGGACCAGATGCCGGGGGTGTGCATCGCGATGCTCGCGACGCCGATCCACGCCGACCGGCGCACGCTGGGTGTGCTCGCCGTCGACTGTGTGAATCCCGGTGCCAGCCGGCTGTTCGCCGACGATCTGCATCTGATGAAGATCGTCGCGACGCTGATGGGGCAGGCGTTGCTGCTCCAGCGCAGCGTCAGCGCGGCGCACGACAGCATGCAGGATGAAGTCAGACGCATGCAGAAGGCGATCAAGCCCGCTCAGCAGATCGACCAGGTGGTCGGCGTCTCGGCGGCGATGCAGGCGGTGTTCGCCCAGGTTCGCCAGGTCGCTCCGGCGCGGACCACCGTGCTGCTGCGCGGCGAGAGCGGCACCGGCAAGGAGGTCATCGCGCGTGCGATCCACAATCTGTCGCCGCGCAGCGGCGAGGCGTTCGTGCGGGTCAATTGCGCGGCGTTGACGGAATCCCTTCTGGAGAGCGAACTGTTCGGCCACGAGAAGGGCGCGTTCACCGGTGCGCAGGGGCAGCGCAAGGGCCGTTTCGAACTGGCGCACGGCGGCACGCTGTTCCTCGACGAAATCGGCGACATTTCGCCGTCGTTTCAGGCCAAGCTGCTGCGCGTGCTGCAGGAACGCGAGTTCGAGCGTGTCGGCGGCACGACGCCGGTGAAGGTCGATGTGCGTCTGATTCTCGCCACCAACCGCAACCTCGAGCGGATGGTGAAGGCCGGCGAATTTCGCGCCGATCTCTACTACCGTATCAACGTGGTCAGCATCGAATTGCCGCCGCTGCGCGAGCGGCGTGAAGATATTCCGGCGATGGCGCAGCACTTTCTCGCCCGTTTCAACCGCGAAAACTCGCAGTCGCTGCGCTTCGACACCGAAGCGATGCGGGTCCTGACGAGCTGCTATTGGCCCGGCAACGTGCGTGAGCTGGAGAACTGTGTCGAGCGCACGGCGACCATGACGCGTGACGGCGTGATCGACCGGTTCAAGTTCCTGTGCCAGGAGGATCGTTGCCTGACGAAGGTGCTGCACTACATCGAGCGCGAAGATGCCGTGCGTCCCGCGCGGCTGGCTGACATTCCGATCACCGAAGTGCCGTCGTCGCAGCCGCCGTACGGGCATCACGATCTGGATGCACCGTCGGCGCCGGCTGCCTGGTCCGGCGGCACGGCCACGGACGTTGCCGCTGAGCTGGACCCGGCGACGGACGACCGCACGTTCGCGACATCGCAAGCCGGGAAGCCGGAAGGCGAACGCGAGCGGTTGATCTGGGCGATGGAACGTTGTGGCTGGGTGCAGGCGAAGGCGGCGCGGCTGCTGGGCATCACGCCCCGGCAGATGGGCTATGCGCTGCATAAATACGCTATTGAGGTTCGCCGCTTCTGACCAGGGTGGAAGGCTTCGCCCGCACAGTGTGAGATTTGTCGCAACACCGACACGACGCAACGAAATTGTGGGGATTCGTCGGTGCCTCGATCATACAGAACTGCGAAATATCGGCTGAGGCGTTGATTCAAGGCGTTCTTGCCGAGTGGCATGGATCTGGCTTTATAGCCTGCGCGCGGCCGCTGTCGGTTGCGAGGAGATATCCATGCAAGCGAGTTCAAATGCGGGCGACTTGCCCGCAGCTGCCTATATCGGCATCGGCCAGATCAAACCTCTCGGCGTGAAGATCGAGGTGCCGTCCACCGGTGGCGGCTGCGGTACGCACGGTGGCGAGGGCAAGGCCAGTTGCGGCTCGTCGGATGGTCCCGACGACATGCCGGCGGAGATCTGGGAGAAGGTCAAGAATCATCCGTGCTACTCGGAAGAAGCCCACCATCACTATGCGCGCATGCATGTGGCGGTGGCGCCGGCTTGCAACATCCAGTGCAACTACTGCAACCGCAAATATGACTGCTCGAACGAGTCGCGTCCCGGCGTGGTCTCGCAGAAGCTCACGCCGGAACAGGCGGTCAAGAAAGTCGTTGCGGTCGCAAGCGAGATTCCGCAGATGACGGTGCTCGGCATCGCCGGCCCCGGCGATTCGCTGGCGAGCCCGAAGAAAACCTTCGAGACGTTCCGGATGCTGCAGGAGCAGGCACCGGACATCAAGCTGTGCCTGTCGACCAACGGCCTCGCGCTGCCCGATCTCGTCGACGAAATCTGCAAGTACAACATCGACCACGTGACGATCACCATCAACATGGTCGACCCGGCGGTGGGCGAGAAAATCTATCCGTGGATTTTCTGGGAGCACAAGCGCGTGACCGGCTACGAAGCGGCCCGCATCCTTCATGAGCGGCAGATGAAGGGTCTCGAGATGCTCACCGCACGCGGCGTGCTGACCAAGATCAACTCGGTGCTGATTCCCGGCATCAACGACGAGCACCTGATCGAGGTCAACCGCGAGGTCAAGAAACGCGGCGCGTTCCTGCATAACATCATGCCGCTGATCTCGGAGCCCGAGCACGGCACCCACTTTGGCCTGAGCGGCCAGCGCGGACCGACTGCGCAGGAACTCAAGGCCGTGCAGGACGCCTGCATGGGCGGCGCCAACCTGATGCGCCATTGCCGCCAATGCCGCGCGGATGCGGTCGGCCTGCTGGGCGAGGACCGCAGCGAGGAATTCACGCTCGACAAGATCGAGCAGATGGAAGTGGTCTACGACCTCGAGCGCCGCCGTGAATATCAGCAGCGCGTCGAAGCCGAGCGTCAGGCTCAGCACGACGCGAAGCAGGAAGCGCTGGCTGTCTCTCGCGAGATCGACGTCGCCGACGACATGAAGGTGCTGGTTGCGGTTGCAACGAAGGGCGGCGGCCGGGTCAACGAGCACTTCGGTCACGTCACCGAGTTTCAGATCTTCGAGGTCTCGGCCGCCGAAGCGCTGTTCGTCGGCCATCGCCGGGTGGACCTGTATTGCCAGGGCGGCTACGGCGACGACGAGCAACTGCCGTCGGTGGTGCGTGCAATCAACGACTGCCACGCGGTGCTGGTCGCGAAGATCGGCGCGTGCCCGAAGGACGAACTGGCGCAAGCCGGTATCGAACCGGTCGATCAGTACGTCGGCGAATTCATCGAAAAGGCGGCGCTCGCCTGGTTCAACGACTACCGCAGCCGCATCGCCAGCGGTGCCATCGTGCACCAGGACCGCGGCGATGCTTCGATCCGCCAGGGCGCTTACACCTCGTCAGGCTCAGCAGCGTGACCCCCCACATTCTTAAAGACAGGACACCAGGAGAACTGCCATGGCCCTCAAGATTATTGCGTCCACCTGTACGGGCTGCTCGGCCTGCGAACCGGAATGCCCCAACGTCGCGATCAGCGAGAAAGGCGGCATCTTCGTGATCGACCCCAAGAAATGCACCGAATGCGAAGGCCACTTCGACGACCCGCAGTGCGTCGCCGTGTGTCCCGTGGACGGCTGCATCGTTCAGGTCTGAGTCCGGCTCGTCGCCGGGCCGGCCATTCATCCATCAGGAGACTGCGCATCATGCTGTCCAACGTAACTGTCACAAGCGCCGCCGAGAAGTTCATGCGCCGTATCGTGCGCTTTTCGGGTCTGCCGGCTGGCGCTGGCTTTCGGCTGGTGGTGAGCGCCGGCGGCTGTTCCGGCTATAGCGCGGAATTCACCGCCGAGCCGGCGCTGCAAGCGGGCGAACAGGAACTCGACGTCAACGGCCTGCGGGTATTCCTGCCGGCCGAGAGCCGGCTGATGCTCGAAGGCGTGACGATCGATTTCGCCGACACGCCGACCCAGTCCGGTTTGACCTTCTTCAATCCGAACCAGGCGGCCTGCGGTTGCAGCAGTGCGGAGTCGGCGCCGCCAGGCGTGGCGACCATCGAGATCGGCGCGATCGGCCGCGGGCGTCCGCCGCTGCCGCGTCAGGTCTCCTGAAGAGGAGCGATGGCGATGGATACCGGCGATCGTGTTCTCGACGATGCCATGACCGCGCCCGCGGCGGCAGTCGAACGAGATCACGAGCTTGATGACCACCGGACAGACGCAACGATCAGCAGGAGTGGACCATGGCTGACATCAACCGCGACGACGACCTGATCGAGGTCGCGTTTCCCCCGCGCTTCAACTATGGCGAGCGCGTGATCGCTCGCTCGGTGATCCGCAACGATGGCACGTACAACGGCAAGGACATCGGCGAAGTGCTGGTGAACAAGGGCGAGATCGGCTACGTCACCAGCATCAACACCTTCCTGCAGCAGTTCTACATCTATGCGGTGGATTTCGTCGACAGCGGCCACCGTGTCGGCATGCGCGCGAAAGAGCTATGCACGCTCGACAACCTGCCCGACGACGTGCTGCAAGGTCTGGGCGAGCGGGCCGAAGCGCTACGCAAGATCGGCACGCGGGTTCAGCCGGAAACGTCGCAACCGCAGGAGCCATCGGCATGAGCATCGAACCGGTTCAGCCCGCTTATCAGTGGGGCATGCGCGTGATCGCGCTGGACGACCTGTGCAACGACGGCAGCTTCCCTGAGCGCGGCGAGGACGAATGTCTGGCCGAGGCGGGTACGGTCGGCGAAATCGTCAATGTCGGCCAGCTGGTGGAGAGCGGCGAGCCGGTCTATCTGGTGGAGTTCGGCAACCGCGTTGTCGGATGCACGGAGGATGAGATTGCGCCTGTGCCCGCTGGCCTGCTATCCGAACAAGGAGCCATGTCATGACGGTTCGGGCTAACGCGCCGGAAGCGGCGCCGCGGCGCGACGGCTTGTGCGCGGGCCGCCTGTTCGACCTGACCCGGCGCCAGATCGAGCAGGCGCTGCGCGAGCGTACCCGCTATCGCTATGTGGTGCCGCGTGTGCTGCGCGAGGGGCAGGGGTTTCGTATCGAGAGCCCGTGCTGTTCGCGCAATGTCGACGCGAACGGCGGGTTGATCGACATCGCCTGGCTCACGCGCGATGAAGACGGCATGTGGCACCTGAGCGCGCGCGATCACGCGTCGCACCGGTGGATGCCCCAGCACGAGAGCACCGATCTGGCCGAACTGCTGGACGCGCTGTGCATCGACCGCGAACGTGTGTTCTGGCCTTGAAGCAAACCAACGGAGCCGGGCGATGATCTATCTCGACCACAACGCAACCACGCCGCCGGCCCCTGCCGCGGCGCAGGCGATGCTGTCCATCCTGACCGATGTGTGGGGCAACGCGTCGTCGCAGCATGCGCTCGGGCAGCAGGCGAAGGGTGCGCTCGCGGCGGCCCGCGCGACGATCGCGCGAACGCTCGGTTGCAAGCCGGCCGAGCTGGTGTTCACCAGCGGCGCCACCGAGGCCAATCACCTGGCGGTATGCGGGTTGCACGCGGCGGCGCCGGAGGGCCGGCACCGTGTCGTATTCAGCGCGGTCGAGCATGCAGGGCACCTGAAGCTGGCGCGTGCGCTGGCTGCGCGCGGCGTGGCGGTCGATTACATCGCCGTACGGCCCGGCGGCACGCTGGACCTCGACAGCGCCGCCGCACTGATCGGACCCGACGTCGCGGTGGTCTCGCTGATGGCGGCCAACAACGAGACCGGTGTATTGATGCCGGTCGCCGAAGTACGCGACCTCGTGCACGCGGCCGGCGCGCGCCTTCATGTCGATGCGACGCAGTTCATCGGCAGGCTGCCGTTCGATTTCGCGCAGAGCGGGATCGATGCGGTGTCGCTGTCGGCTCACAAGCTGCGCGGGCCGAAGGGCATCGGCGCACTGCTGGTGCGCCACGGCGTGACGCTGGTGCCGCAGGTACCGGGCAGCCAGGAGCGGCAGCGGCGCGGCGGCACCGAGAACCTGCCGGCCATCGCCGGTTTTGCGGCGGCGCTCGAGCGTGTCAGCGACGTGGCGAGCGAAGCGGCGCGCGTGGCCGCGCTGCGCGACGCACTGGAGCAAGGGCTGCGGCGTGCGCTGCCGGACGTCCACGTTTATTCGGCGCAGGCATCGCGCCTGCCCGGCACCAGCTACCTGCGCTTCGGCCAGCTTCCCGCCGAGGTCGTGTTGCAGCGGCTCGAGCGGCTGGGTGTCGCCGCGTCGTCGGGCTCGGCCTGCTCGTCGGGCGGCAGCGAGCCTTCGCATGTGCTGACAGCGATGCGCGTGCCGCGCGATGAGGCACTGGCGGCGGTGCGGCTGTCGCTCGGCGAAACCACCACAGCGCAGGACATCCAGTACGTGCTCGCCCATCTGCCGCCGCTGCTTCGTCCGCTGCTGGAGGAAGCAGCGCATCCCGCTCGAGCCTCGCTTGAACCTGTCGTCAATCTCCGGAGTCCGCATCCATGAAAGTCATGATCCGCAAGGACAGCAAGGGCGCGCTGAGCGCCTACGTGCCAAAGAAGGACCTGGAGGAGCCCATTGTCGCGATGGCGCTGCCCGGGATGTGGGGCGGTCTCGTCACGCTCGCGAACGGCTGGCAGCTCGAATTGCCTTCGATGGCCGACGACACGCCGCTGCCCATCACCGTTGAAGCGCGGCGCATCGCCGGCTCGGGAGACTGAGATGAAACGACCCCCACGCTCACTTCGTTCGCTGTCGACAGGAGTTGGCGCTTTAGCGCTTACTCCTGTCCCATGCAAAGCTCCCCCCGAGGGGGCTCTCAGTGCACTTGGGGCGGCCCGGCGCGCACTGAGATGAGCGTCACGCCGGAACAACTGCACAACGCCGGCGCACTGATCGGCGCGGCGCCGACGCTGCGGGACGCCGCCGCGCAATGCCGCCAACGTCATCCCGAAGTGCGCACGCTGCTGGTCGACGCGATGGACATGCGCGACGAGACCGCCGCGCTGAAACTGGGCGCGCGCAGCGTCTATCTCGCGGCGTCGAATGGACATTGCTGGTCGATCACGCAGCGGCCCGAAGAGGCCGATGCGTTGATCCTGACCGAGGACGAGGCTCATGGAAATCGATGAGATCGCGCTGAGCGAACCGGCTTGCGCGGCGCGCGAGATCAACTTCGTCAACGCCGTGCTGCAGTCCTCGCGCTGGAGCGACGGACCGATGCTCGACTCGTTCGAGCGCGCGTTCGCCAGCTGGGTGGGCCGCACGCATGCGGTCGCGGTGGCGAGCGGCACGCTCGCGACCTGGATTGCGTTGCGCGCGATGGGGATCGGCCCGGGCGACGAGGTGGTCTGCGCATCGCACACCTGGCACCAGGTGGCGCAGGCGATCACGCTGGCGGGAGCCGTGCCGGTGTTCGCCGACATCGACTACTGGAGCGGTTGTCTGAGCGCCGAAAAAGCCACGCGGAAGATTGGCCCTCGCACGCGCGCGATCCTCGCCGGCAATACCAATGGTCACCCAGCCGCGTGGGGGCCGCTGCGGGAACTGGCCGACGCGCATCGCTTGCGGCTGATCGAAGACAGCACCGAGGCGCTCGGCTCGCGCTACCGCGGCCGCAACGCCGGCTGTTTCGGCGACGTGTCCGTTTTCGACTTTTCCGGCCCGTCCGCGCTGTGCACAGGGGCGGGCGGCATGCTCGTCACCGACGATGATGAACTCGTCCACGAACTGCGCTATCTGCGCGAGCGGCGCGTCACCGACCGCGCGTCCGTTTCGGTCGGCTCGTGGGTGCCGCTGCAGGCCGGCATCAGCGATCTGACCGCCGCGCTTGGCCTCGCGCAACTGGCCGAACTCGACACGCGCCTCGCCCAGCGCAAGCAGGTCGAGACGTGGTATCACGAGCAGATGCAGAGCTTCGAAGGGATCAAGCCGCCCTACGTGGCCGAGGACGTCGAAGAAGTGAACTGGATGCTCTATGTCGTCCACCTGGGCAAGCGTTTTACGCAGAGCGCGCGTGCCCAGATGATCGACGACATGAAATCCTGCGGCATCGAGACGGCGCCTTACAGCCATCCGCTGCATCAGCAGTTCCACTACATGAACGCGGGCGATGCGATCGGCCGCAAGCGCGGTCTGTTGCCCGACACCGAGCGCATCGGCGACCGCGCGCTGGCGCTGCCGCTGCACACGCTGCTCGACGCCGACCAGGTCAAGTACATCGTCAAGACGCTGAAAGACACCGCGACCAACGTGGGCGCCGGCGCCGCCATTTATCTTTGAGGCTCACTCCATGACCGTTTCAGTCCAGACCATCGCTCGCCAGCTCCAGGGCGGCGGCGTCATTCCCTACCTTGGCCCGGCGCTGCTCGCGCTGTGTCCCGATTCGGCCGTGCCCGCCACGCCCGGCGCACTGGCCGAGATCATGACCGCGAAAGTCAGCGTGCCGCACAAGATCCGCAAGCGGCTTACCCAGGCGGCGCAATTCATCGAGAACTTCAAGCATCGCAAGTCGGTGGTGAACCTGATGAACGATGCGTTCGCCACCACGCCGGCGCCGTCGGCGCTGCACCTGGTGCTCGCGGCCAGCGGCGCGGGGCTGTATGTCGACTGCTGGTACGACGACACGTTTGCCACCGCCCTCGACGAGGCGCGGCCGCAAGGCGGCTGGGTTCAGGTGCAGGGTTTGTCGCAGTCGGAACATTTCGGCCAGTGGTTTGGCGCGTATGCGCCGGACGGCGCCTTCCTGCATGCGGTGCCGGCCTCGGGCGCGCTGCTCTACAAGCCGATCGGCGGCCACGCGCCCGCGTCGAACTACCTGGTCTCCGACAGCGACTTCGTCGAAGTGCTGACCGAGATCGACATTCAGACGCCGATTCCGCCCGCGGTGCAGGCATGGCGCAGCGGCCGCAGCTTTCTGTTTCTGGGCTGCCGTTTCGACGACCAGCTCACGCGCAGCTTCGCGCGCCAGATCATGAAGCGTTCTTCCGACACGCACTGGGCCGTGCTGCCCGACGAGCCGACGCGGATGGAAGCGCGCTTTCTCGAAGAGCAGCGCATCACGCGCATCGCGATGCCGCTGGCCGGATTCGCCGAAGCGTTGGTGGATGCGTTGCAACCCGCCTTGGCCGCGTGAAGCGTGGCCGCTTATCCGTTGTTCTTTCTCCGTCGCCTTTTATCAAGCTCACCATCATGACTACACTGACCGTACTGCCTTCGGGCAAGACCTATGACGTCGCCGCCGGCGCGACCCTGTTGCAGGCACTGCTCGCCGTCGGCGAGCGCATCGCGCACAAGTGCGACGGCAAGGCCGACTGCGGATCGTGCCACCTGTTCGTACAGGAAGGGCGCAAGAGCCTGTCGAAGATCCAGCGGCTCGAAAACGACAAGCTCGATACGCTCGTCGGCATCGGCTCCAAGTCGCGCCTCGCGTGTCAGGCCGTGCTCGGCGAAGAGCCGGTGACCGTCGAACTGCTGAGCTTCGTCTGAGCGGCGAGATGACCACGATCGAATCGCTGGTGGCCGACGTGGCCATCATCGGCGCGGGTCTCTGCGGCCTCGCGCTGGCGCGCGCACTGCATGCGCAGGATATTTCCGTCGTGGTCATCGAAGCGCGCGATCTCGCGGCCGCCTGGCGCGAGTTCGCGCTCGAATTGAACGCGCGTCTCGTGCACGCCTGCCCGGACATTGATCCTGCGGCGGTGCCGGCATGACCCGCAGCGCCGCGATCGAAACCAGCGCGCGGCTGGCGATCATCGAGCAGTCCGGCACGGCGGCGATGATCCTGACCGAAGGCGTGGAGCGTGACGAGTTGCTGCGTTCGCGGGGCACGCGTGCCGAGGTGCAGCGGCAGTTACGGATTCTGGCCGACAGTGCGGCGGGCATCGCCCCGGCGGTTCGGGCCGCGATGCCGGAGATCGACTGGTCCGGCTGGCAGGCGATGGGCGCGCAACTGAGACTGCCACCCGGCGCGGTGCTCGACGACGCGCTGTGGTTCGCCTGCGAAGCGCTGGTGCCGGCCACGCTGCTGTGGCTGCGGGTGCATCGCCGAAGCCAGCCGGCGCTGTTCAAGATGACGATGTGAGCCGCCGACGCGAACCGTCAAACCGGGCCTTCGTGCTGGCATCAACGGGAGCCCCGCTAGAACGCGTTGCGCTCTCCCCACGGCTGGCCGCCGCGTCCGCCCTGCGTCAGCATGGTGGTCTGGTAGACGAGATCCATGATCGATTCCCCGTTCGGCTCAGCGCAGCAGCTTGCTGCGCTCGGCCGGCGAATAGTTGCTGAGGTGCCCTTCGCGCGCCGCCTGGCGCCGCGCGGAGGAGATGATCGCGCGGCTCTTGCCGGGCGCGGCCGGCGCGCTGACCTGCTTGGCGAGCGCGGTACTGCCGCATTGCGGGCAGACCGGCGTGTGGCCGGCGCGCACCAGCGTTTCGAATGCGTGGCCGCAGGCCGCGCAGCGGTAGTCGTACAGGGGCATGGTGCTCTGATCTCCGTTTCAGGTGGGTGGGGCGCAGCGGATCGCGTGTTGGTCTGCGCTGTGGGCCGTCATTGCGGCGCAGCCTTCGAGTGGCGTGTCCGGGGCCGGTGCGTGCGCGCCGAGCCCGACCCAGGCATGCACTTGGGCCGCATCGAAGCCGACCATGCGGCGCGCGTCGCACTGCATCAGCGGCCGGCGGATCAGCAGCGGTTCGGCCAGCAGCAGCGCCAACGCGGCATCGGCGTCGAGCGTTGCCGGCACGACCTCGCCCGACTTGATGCGCGGTGCCGCGCGGTTGAACCACTCGCTGACCGGCAGCGGCGCGATGAACGCCAGCAGCGCTTCGGCGGTCCACGGCCAGCTCAGCAGGTTGCGCACGTCGAGCGTGTGGCCGGCCGCGCGCAGCAGGGCTTTCTGGCGTGCATTGCCGGCGCAGCCGGGTTTTTCGTAGAAGGTGAGGTGGGCCATCGTCAGGGTTCTCAGGTTTGACGCAGCAGTTGCAGGCAGTCGAGGCTGGCCGCCATGTCGAGGGCAGTGAAGTCGTCCTGGGAGCGCACCGCCGGATCGGCGCCCAGCCCGAGCAGCGTGCGCACCACGTCGGCCTTGCCTGACGAGGCCGCGAGCATCAGGCAGGTGGCGCCGGTCGCGTTCGCATGATCGATCGGCACACCGGCCGCAGCGAGGCGCGTGACGAGTGACGGATTGCCGGTCACGCAGGCGAACCACAGCGCGTTGTTGCCGTCGTCGTTGACGGCGTCGAGCGCAACGTCGGACGCGAGCAGTTGCCCGACGACGGCCGACGCGCCGCGCCATGCGGCGGTCATCAGCGGCGTGTTGCCGTGCGCACCGCGCGCCTGCGTGCCGATGAAGCCTTCAAGCGTGAGCCACGCGGCGAGTTCGGGCGTGAGCACCTTGCCTGACGGGTTCGACCCATCGACGCCGGCCACCCACGCGCGATGGCCGCCGACCAGGTCGCATACATCGGTAAAGCCGAAGTCCGCGAACATCTGCGCCCACACCTGGCTGGCGTTGCCCTTGTAGCAATAGATCAGCACGGGCCGCTGCCGGTCGGTGCGCAGCAGCAGTGCGTCCTGGTTCCCGGGTGAGAGGCGCACGGCGCCGGGCCAGCCATCGTGTGCGTAACTGGCGGCGTCGCGCGCGTCGAGCAGCAGCGCGTCTGGCCGTCGCGCCAGCCACGCACGGAGCTCGTCGAACGTGAGGCGACGAAACACGCGTTGGCCTTTCATCTTGCGATCTCCTGCCGGCGATCGCGGCCGTACCGGGTTCGGTGCCGATGCGCTTGTTGACCGATGGCCCGCATTTCAAAGGAGCTTCGGTGCCGCGGAAATACATGGCGTGCCCGCTCCTTCCATCTGGCGCGCCGCGCGCAGCAGTTGCAGGCCGAGGTCGGCCGCCATGTCGAGCGCGCTGCGGCCATCGGGCGCGCACAGTTCCGCGCTCGCCCCATGCGCAAGCAGCATCTGCAGGACGTCGAGGCGGCCGCTCGCCGCTGCCTGCATCAGGCAGGTGATGTCGTCGTCGTTCGCATGGTCGATGGGTGTGCCGGCTTCGATCAGCCGCAGGATGGTCGCGGGGCCGCCGTGCAGGCACGCGAACCACAATGCATGGTTGCCGTCGTCATCGAGCGCGTCGGCGCGTGCGCCGAATGCCAGCAACGCTTCGACCACCGCGTCTTCGCCGTGCTGCGCAGCACGCATCAACGGGGTTTCGCCGTTCACGCTGCGCGAATGCAGATCGGGGAAGCCGTGGTACGCCAGCCAGCTGGAAAGTGCAGCGGGCACGATCGTTTCGAGGCGCGCATCGGCGCTCTGGGCAACCCGCCGGGGCGGGCGTTCGCGGACGACGAGGGCAGTGCCGGTGTGCATGATCATGGTCGCGTTCGGGTGCAAGGGAACATCGGTGGGTGCAGCCGCGTGGGCGGCTGCCGTCGGGACCCGCGCTTCAGACGGGGCGGTTCTCGTTGGGGTTGCGCACCGGCCCCATCAGTTCAAGTCCTTCGCTGTAGGTGATCGTGTCGAAGGTCACGTCGAACCTGATGGCCGCGTCCGCTACCGCATCGAGCTTGCCGCCTGTGTCCTTCTTCTTCAGTTCGTTCTTTTCCAGGTACAGCAGTTCGAGCATTTCGTTGTAGACGGTGGACTCGAGAATCGGCAGCACATAGAACATCGCGCCCTTGTACGGCACCTGATACCGCTTGCTCAGGTCGATGTTGTCGCAAAACAGAAAGTATTTGCCACCCGCCGACAGCGTGTCGCCGAGCACCTCGGCCACGTCCTTCAGATGCTCGAAGCTCAGCAGATACCCGGCGAAGAACGGCAAGTGCTTCTCGCCGATCGTCGCGAAGGCCATCACCTGATCGCAGGTCAGCTCCGGCGGCCGCGCTTCGTCGGCGAGCTTCGGGGCAAAGCGCAGCGCGAGCTCGCCGCGGAAGCCGACCCGGCCGAACTTGTTCGTCAGCCCCTTGAGCACCGGGTTGAGCAGACGGCCTTCGTGTTCGAGACGGGCGAACGCGGTGTCGTCGATCTCCTTGTGGGCGAGCGTTTCGGTCATCACAGATCCTTGGGTTAAACAGCGTTGAAGAGGGATTCACGTCTGCGTGTTGCGCATCCAGTCGGCGGTTTTGAAAAACGCCTGCATCAGTTCGTCGCGCAGCGCCGGATCGACACCCGTCTCGTCGAGCGCGGCGCGCATGCAGGCCAGCCATGCATCGCGTTCGGCGCTGCCGATCGCGAATGCCGCATGACGCATGCGCAGCCGTGGATGGCCGCGCTGTGCCGAGTACCGTTTGCCGCCGCCGAGCCATTCGCACAGATACAGCACCAGCACGGCCTTCGTCGACGACAGGTCCGGGTGATGCATCGCGCGAATGCGTTGCGCGTCGGACCGCGTATCCATGTGCCGATAGAAGTTGTCGACCAGACGGATGACGACAGGCTCGCCGCCTAGACGGTCGAAGTGCGTCTCGCGTGGCAATTGCAGCGAGGAGTGGGTGGCAGGTGTGTCCATGGTGCGATCAATGCAATAACCGAACCAGGCTGAATCCAGGCCATCACCGGGCCATCACCAGGCGAAAACGCGGCGATTGGCCGGCTGCATGCAGGCCAATGCGACAGAAATCGCCCGACAAACGCGTCCGAACGGTTTGATTCGCGACGAAGTTCGCGTGGTTTGTCGCGAAACCGACAAGACAAAACAGGCGTCCGGAAAAGTCCCGAACGAACCGTGCAGCGCGGCGGGACGGACGCGACGCAGTACCGCCGGCGACATGGCACGGAAGCTGCATTTGGGGTCCAGCGCGGACACAGGTCCGGCCGATGCGTGACTCGATATAAGAAGACCCATACAGGCACGACAGGCTGACATGGTCGCGGTTACGCAACCCTGGTTTCAACCCTTCTTCCTGAATGGAGAAATGCAATGTCCAAACTTCGGCAAATCGCGTTCTACGGTAAAGGTGGCATCGGCAAGTCGACCACCTCGCAGAACACCCTGGCAGCCCTGACCGAACTCGGCCAGAAGATCCTGATCGTCGGCTGCGATCCCAAGGCGGACTCGACCCGCCTGATCCTGCACGCAAAGGCGCAGGACACCATCCTGTCGCTGGCGGCCGAAGCCGGCTCGGTGGAGGACCTCGAACTCGAGGACGTGATGAAGATCGGTTACCGCGACATCCGTTGCGTGGAGTCCGGTGGCCCGGAACCGGGCGTCGGCTGCGCGGGCCGTGGCGTGATCACCTCGATCAACTTCCTCGAAGAAAACGGCGCCTATGACGGCGTGGACTACGTGTCGTACGACGTGCTCGGCGACGTGGTGTGCGGCGGCTTCGCGATGCCGATTCGTGAAAACAAGGCGCAGGAAATCTACATCGTGATGTCCGGCGAAATGATGGCCATGTACGCGGCCAACAACATTTCGAAGGGCATTCTGAAGTACGCGAACAGCGGCGGCGTGCGCCTGGGCGGCCTCGTGTGCAACGAGCGTCAGACCGACAAGGAACTCGAACTCGCCGAAGCGCTGGCGAAGATGCTCGGTTCAAGGCTGATTCACTTCGTGCCGCGCGACAACATCGTGCAGCACGCCGAGCTGCGCCGCATGACGGTGATCGAGTTCGCGCCGGAATCCAAACAGGCGGAAGAGTACCGCCAGTTGGCCACCAAGGTGCACAACAACGCGGGCAACGGCACGATCCCGACGCCGATCACGATGGATCAACTGGAAGACCTGTTGATGGAACACGGAATCATGAAGTCCATCGACGAATCGCAAGTCGGCAAGACCGCGGCGGAGCTGACTGCCTAAGCGGGCGCCGCTGCGCGCGGTCCGGGTTTCTGCTTCAGGCGATGACCCGGGCCGTGCCTGCTACCCGCTGCCGGGTTTGATATTCACCCTATGGAGCATTCCCATGAGCGTCACTGTTGAAGAGCGCAAGGCCACGAACAAGGCCCTGATCGATGAAGTGCTGAAGGCCTATCCGGAGAAGATGGCCAAACGGCGCGCCAAGCATTTGGGCACCTTCGAGGACGGCAAGCCCGACTGTGGCGTGAAATCCAACATCAAGTCATTGCCGGGCGTGATGACGATTCGCGGCTGCGCGTACGCCGGCTCGAAGGGTGTCGTGTGGGGGCCGATCAAGGACATGATCCACATCAGCCACGGCCCGGTCGGTTGCGGCCAGTACTCGTGGGCCGCGCGCCGCAACTACTACATCGGCACCACCGGCATCGACACCTTCGTGACGATGCAGTTCACCTCGGACTTCCAGGAAAAGGACATCGTCTTCGGCGGCGACAAGAAGCTCGACAAGATCATCGACGAGATTCAGGAACTGTTTCCGCTGAACAAGGGCATCTCGATCCAGAGCGAATGCCCGATCGGCCTGATCGGCGACGACATCGAGGCCGTCTCGAAGAAGAAGAGTGCGCAGTATGAAGGGCACACCATCGTGCCGGTGCGCTGCGAGGGTTTTCGCGGCGTCAGCCAGTCGCTGGGCCACCACCTCGCCAACGATGCGATCCGCGACTGGGTGTTCGACAAAGCCGATCCGGACAAGCGTCCCGATTTTGTTTCGACGTCGTATGACGTCGCGATCATCGGCGACTACAACATCGGCGGCGATGCGTGGTCGAGCCGGATTCTGCTCGAAGAAATCGGCCTGCGCGTGATCGCGCAATGGTCGGGCGACGGTTCGATCGCCGAACTCGAGAACACGCCGAAGGCCAAGCTCAACGTGCTGCACTGCTATCGCTCGATGAACTACATCAGCCGGCACATGGAAGAGAAGTACGGCATTCCCTGGGTCGAATACAACTTCTTCGGCCCGACGATGATCGAGAAGAGCTTGCGCGAAATCGCCAGCCATTTCGACGACACGATCAAGGCCAATGCGGAGAAGGTGATCGCCAGGTATCGTCCGCTGGTCGATGCGGTGAACGCGAAGTTCAGGCCGCGTCTGCAGGACAAGACGGTGATGCTGTTCGTCGGCGGTCTGCGTCCGCGCCACGTGATCGGCGCTTATGAAGACCTCGGCATGCACGTGGTCGGCACCGGCTACGAGTTCGGCCACAACGACGACTATCAGCGCACCACGCACTACGTGAAGGACGGCACGCTGATTTACGACGACGTGACCGGCTACGAGTTCGAGAAGTTCGTCGAGCAGATCCAGCCCGACCTGGTCGGCTCCGGCATCAAGGAAAAGTACGTATTCCAGAAGATGGGCGTGCCGTTCCGTCAGATGCATAGCTGGGACTATTCCGGCCCGTACCACGGCTATGACGGCTACGCCATTTTCGCGCGCGACATGGACATGGCCATTTCCAGCCCGGTGTGGGGGCTCGCCAGGGCGCCCTGGAAGAAAAGCGCCTAAGTCCCGGCGGCCGGCAAAGCGCCGGCTACCGCACCGATCAGCGGCCCGATCAACGGCCGGCAGGCCATTGACGCCATCGAATTGAAAATCAGGAGCATCCCATGCCCCAATCCGCAGACAAGATTCTCGATCACGAACTGCTGTTCCGTGAGCCCGAGTACCAGGAAATTTTCCGCACGAAAAAGGAAAACTTCGAATTCAACCATCCGGACGAGCAGGTCAAGCAGATCGTCGAGTGGACCAGGACCGAGGACTACAAGCAGAAGAATTTTGCGCGCGACTCGCTCACCGTCAACCCGGCCAAGGCTTGCCAGCCGCTCGGCGCGGTGTACGTCGCCAACGGCTTTCACAAGACGCTGAGTTTCGTGCACGGCTCGCAGGGTTGCGTGGCCTATTACCGCTCGCACTTCTCGCGTCACTTCAAGGAGCCGACGTCGTGCGTCAGCTCGTCGATGACCGAGGACGCGGCAGTGTTCGGCGGCATGAACAACATGATCGACGGCCTCGCCAACGCGTACAACCTGTACAAGCCCGACATGATCGCGGTCTCGACGACCTGCATGGCGGAAGTGATCGGCGATGACCTCGACGCGTTCATCAAGAACAGCAAGCAGAAGGGCAGCGTGCCGGAAGACTACGACGTGCCGTTCGCGCACACGCCGGCCTTCGTCGGCAGCCACGTCACCGGCTACGACAACGCGCTGCTCGGCATCCTCAAGCACTTCTGGGACGGCAAGGCCGGCACCACGGCGCCGCTCGAGCGCGTGCCCGATGACAGCGTCAACTTCATCGGCGGGTTCGACGGCTACGTGGTCGGCAACATGAAGGAAATTCGCCGCATCTTCGATTTGTTCGGCGTGCAGGTGAACCTCATCTGCGACCCGTCCGAAACATGGAATACGCCGACCGACGGCGAGTTCCGGATGTATGAAGGCGGCACGACCAAGGAGGAGGTCGAGCGCGCATTGAATGCGAAGGCGACCTTCGTGTTCCAGGAATACTGCTGCGAGAAGACCAGCAAGTTCATCGCCGAGCATGGTCAGGAAGTCGTGGTGCTGAACGCGCCGGTCGGCGTGGCGGGCACCGACCAGTTCCTGATGGAAATCTCGCGCGTGACCGGCAAGCCGATTCCGGCGCAACTGGAGAAGGAGCGCGGCCAGCTCGTCGACGCGATGGCCGATAGCCAGGCTCACCTGCACGGCAAGCGCTTCGCACTCTACGGCGACCCGGACCAGATGCTGGGCTACACACAGTTCCTGCTCGAACTCGGTGCCGAGCCGGCGCACGTGCTGGCGACCAACGGCAACGAAAGCTGGGCTGCGAAGGTGCAGGCGCTGTTCGACGCGTCGCCGTACGGCGCGGGCTGCAAGGTGTATCCGAAACGCGATCTGTGGCACATGCGCTCGCTGCTGTTCACGGAGCCGGTGGATTTCCTGATCGGCAACACCTACGGCAAATATCTCGAGCGCGATACCAAAACGCCGCTGATACGCATGGTGTTTCCGATCTTCGATCGCCACCACTACCATCGCTTCCCGACCTGGGGCTATGAAGGCGCGTTGCGGGTGCTGGTCACGCTGCTGGACGAGTTCTTCGAGGCGCTCGACGCCAACACGATCGTCGCGGCGAAGACCGACTACAGCTACGACATCATCCGCTGACGAGGAGCGCACGGCCATGACAGACATAGCAGATGCATCGGGCACGGCAGATGCGGTTCTGGTCAAGATGACGCAGGACGGCCGCAAGGTCGAGGTCATCGACGGCTGGGTCTGTCTGGCCGGCGTGCGCGAGGCCGACCACCTCGTTCCGCTGCTTGAACACCCCAACCGGCAGGTGATCGCCCAGTCGGTGCCGGGGGCCACGCATGTGGCCGGCCGGTTGCCGTTGACGCACGAGGAGACTGCGATTGCGCAGGGTGCAATGTCGGCGGCTCAGCGGCAGTTCGACGCGAGCCCGGCCGGCATCGCGCAGCGACTGCGCCGCGCGGTGTGGGCGAAGACCGCGGCGGAGGGTGTGGAGTAGCCGGGACACCGCTGAAAACAAAGTTGCTGCGCTGCATGCAGCCAGCCAGTCTGACGAACCTCAGCGAGGGAGCGGGAACGTGATCTATGTTGTCGAGCAATCAGACTCAGCAGCGCCGCGCGCGTGGTTCGCCTACGATGACGACGACTTTGCACGCAAGGTGGCGGCGTCCGACCCGTTGAGCCCTGCCGAGATCTACGACGAGGTAACGCCGCGCGAACTGCTCGCGCTGGTCGATCACCTTCCCGATGCAAACGGACGGGCAGCGTACCCGTCGATCTGTGCGGTGGGCGACGAGTATGGCTGGGACACCTTGCTCTACCGCGCCGATTATCTGCTCGGCCGGGGCGTGTGCCGGCGCGAGCTGGTGTCTGAACGCGATGCGCTGGCGGCTGCGCTGGCCGCGCGCGGCGGGCGTTGTTTGATCTACTGGAACGACCGTGACGCGATCGGCGCGTTCGAAGGCGCCGACCCATGTCTCGCGGGCGAATCGAACTGGCCGGCACGGCGCGCACTGTACGGGCAACTGGTGGCGCTGGAAGTGCTGGCCGACGACAACTGAGCTGCCCGTTGTCTGTGTCGCAAACCGTCTGTCGCAAACCGTTCAAACCCGCCATGACGATGCTCGCAAGCAGCGCGCTTCAGGGCCAATTGAACCGTTTTGAGGACATTCCCCGGTGGTATGGAACTTGCCACTAGAGAAACGTCCATCCATCAGGAGCCTGTCATGTCTGCTTCGCTCAACGCCAAGATCGCCGAAGTATTCGACGAACCCGGTTGCGACAAGAATCAAGGCAAGAGCGACAAGGAGCGCAAGAAGGGCTGCACGAAGCAGCTTTCGCCGGGCGCCGCGGCAGGCGGGTGCGCATTCGACGGCGCGAAGATCGCATTGCAGCCGGTGGTGGACGTCGCGCACCTCGTGCACGGGCCGATTGCCTGCGAAGGCAACTCGTGGGACAACCGGCACGCCGCTTCGTCCGGCTCGCAACTCTATCGCACCGGCTTCACCACCGACATCAATGAACTCGACGTGGTGTACGGCGGCGAGAAGCGGCTGTTCAGGAGCGTGCGCGAAATCATCGAGAAATACGATCCGCCGGCCATGTTCGTCTATCAGACCTGCGTCACCGCGCTGATCGGCGACGACATCGAGGCAGTCTGCAAGCGCGCCACCGAAAAATTCGGCAAGCCGGTGATCCCGGTCAATTCCCCAGGCTTCGCCGGACCGAAGAACCTGGGTAACAAGCTCGGCGGCGAGGCGATCCTCGACTATGTGATCGGCACGCGCGAGCCCGAGTACACGACGCCGTACGACATCAACATCATCGGCGAGTACAACCTGTCGGGCGAACTGTGGCAGACCAGGCCCCTGCTCGACGCGCTGGGCATCCGCATCCTCTCGTGCATCTCCGGCGATGGGCGCTACCACGAGATCGCCAGTTCGCATCGCGCCAGGGTCAACATGATGGTCTGCTCGAAGTCGATGATCAACATCGCGACGAAGATGCAGCAGCGCTACGGCATCCCTTACTTCGAGGGCTCGTTCTATGGGATCGGCGACATGAGCGACACGCTGCGCCAGATCGCCAGCCTGCTCGTGCAGCAAGGCGCGCCGGACGATCTGCTGGAGCGCACCGAGCGCCTGATCGCCGTCGAGGAAGCACGCGCCTGGGAGCGTATCGCGCACTACAAGGCGCGCCTCACCGGCAAGCGGGTGCTGCTCATCACCGGCGGCGTGAAGTCGTGGTCGGTGGTGGCCGCGCTCCAGGAAGCCGGGCTGGAAATCGTCGGCACCAGCATCAAGAAGAGCACGAAGGAAGACAAGGACAAGATCAAGGCGATCATGGGCGACGACGCGCACATGATCGACGACATGACGCCGCGCGAGATGTACGCGATGCTCAAGGACGCCCGCGCCGACATCATGCTGTCGGGCGGCCGCTCGCAGTTCGTCGCGCTGAAGGCGCGCATGCCGTGGCTCGACATCAATCAGGAACGCCATCACCCGTATGGCGGCTACGAGGGCATCGTCGAACTGGTGCATGAGATCGACCGCGCGATCTACAACCCGGTGTGGCAACAGGTGCGCATCCCGGCTCCGTGGGGCGACGACGGCGAGACGCTCGGTGCGGTGCAAGCGCAAGCCGCGCGCCCGCTGTCGAGCGCGGCGGCGTGGGCGATGAGCTTCGAACCCGGCGTGCCGGCCTGACGCCCCCGATCTGGAGAACATGCCATGGCCGAAGTCGTCGAATCGAAGAAAGCCTGTGCGGTCAATCCGCTCAAGATGAGCCAGCCGCTGGGCGCGAGCCTCGCCTTCCTCGGGCTCGATGCCTGCATGCCGGTGATGCACGGCTCGCAGGGCTGCACGTCGTTTGGCCTCGTGCTGCTGGTGCGCCACTTCAAGGAGGCGA
Source organism: Paraburkholderia sp. GW821-FHT02A12 (assembly GCF_059422005.1). Taxonomy (NCBI): domain Bacteria; kingdom Pseudomonadati; phylum Pseudomonadota; class Betaproteobacteria; order Burkholderiales; family Burkholderiaceae; genus Paraburkholderia; species Paraburkholderia sp. GW821-FHT02A12. The sequence goes on from NZ_JBWKWA010000002.1 coordinate 769,917, forward strand.
TCCCGCTGCAGACCACCGCCATGAACGAAGTCACCACTGTGCTCGGCGGCTACGAGAACATCGAGGCCGCGCTGCTGAACATCCGCAAGCGCGCCGCGCCGAAAATCATCGCGATCTGTTCAACGGGTCTTACCGAGACCAAGGGCGACGACGTCGAGGGCTATCTCGTCACGGTGCGCAAGCGCAAGCCCGAACTCGACGACACCGAAATCGTCTACGTGTCGACGCCCGACTATGTCGGCGCATTCGAAGACGGCTACCGGCATGCCATTACCGGCATCGTCAACGCGCTGGTCAAGCCGTTGCCGACGGTGGCCAATCAGGTCACGCTGCTGCCCGGCAGCCATCTGTCGCCTGGCGACATCGACGAACTGCGCGAGATCGTCGAAGCGTTCGGCTTCGATGTCATTGTGCTGCCCGACATTTCCGGTTCCCTCGACGGCCATATCGCGCCGGACTGGCGCGGCACCACACTGGGTGGGACCACGCTCGCGCAGATCCGGGCCGCCGGTGCATCGGCATTCACGATCGGCGTGGGCGAGCAGACGCGCGACGGTGCGCGGGCACTGCACGCGATCGCCGGCACCCCGTTCGACGTGTTCGAGCGGCTCACCGGACTGGAACCCAACGACCGCCTGCTGCAACTGCTCGCGCAACGCTCCGGGCGGCCCGTTCCCGCGAAATACCGCCGTCAGCGCAGCCAGTTGCTCGATGCGATGCTCGACGGCCATTTCTATACCGGCGGCATCAAGGTCGCGATCGGTGCGGAGCCCGATCTGCTGCTCGCGCTCGGCAGCCTGCTGCATGAGATGGGCGCGCAATTGCGCTGCTGCATCAGCACCACGCGATCGCCCGCGCACGCGTTGCTGCCCGCCGATCAGGTCGTGATCGGCGATCTCGAAGACATGGAACGCGCCGCGACGGACTGCGACCTGCTGATCACCCATTCGCACGGGCGCCAGATGGCCGGGCGTCTGCAAAAGCCGTTGTTGCGGATCGGCTTTCCGGTGTTCGACCGGGTGGGCAACGCGCATCGCCGCTACGTCGGCTACCGCGGCACGATGAACCTGATCTTCGAAATCGCCAATCTGATGATCGAGCAGATTCCGCATCACCATCCGGGCGACTGGCCGCTGCCGCAGGCCGCGATCGATCTGGCCGCGCGCGATCCGGCGCGGGAAGTGAACATTCCGGTCGTCGCGGCCGGCGCCTGATCCACCTCAAGGAGCACACAGCATGAAGATCGCGTTCGCCACTCAGGACAGGCAGTACGTCGATGCGCATTTTGGCTGGGCGAAGAGCATCGTCACTTATAACGTCACGCCGCACGGCTATCAGTTCGTCGAGGCGTTCGACTTCGGCGGCAAGCTCGAAGAGGACGGCGACGAGGACAAGCTCGCGCCCAAGCTCGAAGCCGTCAAGGATTGCGCGATCCTGTACGTCGCCGCGATCGGCGGTTCGGGCGCGGCGCGCGTGGTCGCGCTGAAGATTCACCCGATCAAGGTGCCGCAGCCCGAGTCCATCGAGGAGATCCTCGGCAAGCTGCAACAGGTGTTGAAGGGCACGCCGCCGCCGTGGCTGCGCAAGGCGCTGGCGAAGGATGGCGAACGTGTATACGACTTTGAAGACGACGGGGTATCTCATGGCTGAAGCCACCGCTGAATCATCCGCAGTTCCGGGCACGGCCAGCGACGAAACGCTGCTGGCGGCGCCGTTCGTGCAGCAGCTCGTCAAGCAGTTGCGCGCGCAGGACACCCACGGCGCGTGGGACGGCAAGTCCGACCTGCAACTGCTCAAGCCGTACATCCACACACCGGAAGAACGCCGCGCGATTCCGATCATCGGCGACCCCGATCCCGAAACGCTGTGGCGGCTTGAGATTTTCTACAGCGCGATTGCGGTGGCGATCGAGCGTCAGACCGGCCAGATGGTCTCGCCGATGATGAAGATGAGCCACGAGGGCTTTGGCCGCATGGTGTTGATCGCGGGGCGGCTCGTCGTCGTCAACAAGCAGTTGCGCGACGTGCACCGGTTTGGCTTCGCTTCGCTGGAGAAGCTCGCCGAGGCGGGCGGAAAGTTTCTCGACGAAGCGGTCGAGATGATCAGGACGTACCCCGCCGTCGCACAGTACGGCGCCTGAAGGAATCGTGAAGTGATCATGAAGGGAACCTGAAGGGAACATGACGATGAGTACCGATGCTGACGAACTCAAGGCGCGCCTGAAGAGACTCAACGCGCAGGCCACCCAGGCGAAGATGGACCTGCACGACCTGTCCGAGGAACTGCCGACCAACTGGGAGAACATTCTCGCTGTCGCCCAGCGTTGCCACGAAGCCCATGCCGCGCTGATGGAAGCCCGCAAGGCCGCCGCTGCGGCAGCGGCCTGAACCAGCGCGTAACCACGGAGGCACACCATGAGCGATACCTTCAGCGTTACGCTGCCGAGCGGCGCCACCTGGACGCCGACCTTCGTCAACACGCTCGACGAAGAAAAATGCATTGGTTGTGGACGCTGTTTCCGTGTCTGTCCACGCGGCGTGCTGGAACTCGTCGGGCTCGACGAGGACGGCGCGCATATCGCGCTGGACGGCGACGACGAAGACGAGGAGTACGAAAAGAAGGTGATGACGATCGCGCATCGGGAACTGTGCATCGGCTGCACCGCGTGCGCGAAGATCTGCCCGAAAAAGTGCTACACGCACGCGGCGGCCGTGCTCTGAGCGATGCCGCGATGAACGCCTATGCAACCCTGATGGCGTGCGCGGTGGAGGCGGGCGATCCCACCGTGCTGGCACTGGCCGGCGTGCTGTCGAGCGCGTTCGAGCGCCACGGCGTCGATGTGCTGCCGATGCCCGGGCTGGACGCCGACCAGACGCGCCGGATGCTTGCCCGCTGGTTCCCGGGCGCGGGGCCGGCGCTCGGCCTTGCGTGCCTCCCATGGGCTGGGTCTGCGAGCGGGCGTCGCGTCGAGCCGCGTGACGACGAACTCGAAGATCTGGTGGCGTTGCTCAACGACCATGCCGATCCCCGCGCCGGCCCGGCAGAGGAGGCGAACTGCGTCGCCCATGCTTTGGCCTGCGCAAGCCTCGGACAAAACCACCTTTGGCAAGACCTGCTTCTGCCGTCGCGGCGCGAGTTGTCCGCGTTGATCGGCCACTGGTTTCCGCGGCTCGCGGCGAAGAATACGCAAGACATGAAGTGGAAGAAGTTCTTCTACAAGCAACTGTGCGAACGCGAGGGTCTGTTCATCTGCAAGGCACCCAGTTGCGGCGTCTGTACGGACCACGGGCTTTGCTTTGGAGCCGAGTAGACAGAACCGCCCGGACCCTTCGGGCAGGTACGTTGCGGGTCCAGCTTGCCAGGCGTCTTCGGCAGATTCGCAGTGAGAAGGCGTGGGACTTGCTTAAGCATGTCCATCGTTATGTATCCAGGTATACAACCGATAAACCGAACCACCAACCGTACACACTCATGGATTCGTTCCGACCTGCCGCGTCCCAGGCGCCCCGCGCTCGCTGGACACCCTGCACCCGGGCCTGCTACCTGACGCTGCAATGGCCCGTGGTGGAGTCGCAGCAGCATGGGCCGCGCGCCCGGGCGTTGCCGCCCGCCTGCGTGCCCGCGCTGCCTCAACCGCCGCACCGGCTGCTCGCGATCTGCGACGAAGCGGGGCTGCGCGATCTGGTGCTGCACCATATGCAGCGGCTCAGACTGACGCCGCTGTTCGCGCGTGCGGGTCATTGCTTCGATTGTGTCGCATCGCGGGTGGCCGACTTCGTGGTCGAGTCCTGCGGCGGGCCGCTGCATTACAGCGAGCGGCATGCGCATCTGCAGGCGGGCTCCGGGCTGCCGTTGCTGCTTGACGAGGAGGGCCGCGAACTCTGGCTGGTGCAACTGTGGCACGCGTTCGACGATGTCGCTTTCCCGCCCGCGCTGCGCGCCGACTTCTGGAGCTGGGCGGAGCCGCTGTCCGTGCATCTGCTGGCGCCGCACGCGCGCCACGCCGGCCTGACGCGCTATCCCTACGACACGGTGCGTAGCTGGTTTCTCACGCCGGCAGCGGGCGAGCCGCTTGCGGGCCATGCCACGCGGCGCTCGCCATGACGCCTATGCCAACCGTCGTCGTCGCCGCCGTGATTTCACCTATCGCGAGCGGTGGGCGCAAAACTTGCCTTTGATGTCGGTCTTCCCACGAGAGAAGCTGTTATGTCGGATTCCACACAACGCTACGGTCTTTTCCTCAATGTCGAGAACCCCGACGGCGATGCGCGCGATGCGCTGACGCAAACCGTGCGTAATGCGATGGCGGCCGAAGCGTTCGGCTACCACGATGTGTGGGTCGCCGAGCACCATTACAGTTCATACGCGATCGGCAGTGCGCTGACGGTGCTGCTTGCCGGCATCGCGGCCCGTACCTCGACGATCCGTCTCGGCACCGGCGCATCGCTGCTGGCGCTGAACGACCCGCTGCGCGTCGCCGAGGATATCGCCACGCTCGATCTGCTGAGCGGAGGACGCATCGAATTCGGCGTAGCGCGTGGCGGCCCGTTTCCGGTGCAGTACCGGGCTGCGGGGATCGCGTCGGCGGATGACGCACGCGCGCGGATGTACGAAGCGCTCGCGTTGATACAGCGTTTATGGAGCGAGCCGGCGACGAGCTTCGACGGGCGCTTCTTCCATTGCAACGACGTCGCGTTGCAGCCGCGCCCGCTGCAGCAGCCGGTGCCGGTCTGGCTGGCGAGCCTCAGCGCCGATTCGCTGCGCCTCGCCGCTGAGCACGGATATGGGCTGATGGCGACGCCGTCGGCCGATCTGGCGCGCGTCGCCGACCAGGTGGCGAGGCAGCGTGCGCAGCGCGGCGATTTTCCGTTTGCGATTGCGCGCTTCTTTCATTGCGAGCCTGACCAGCGTGATGCGCTCGAGCACGGCGTGGCATGCGTGCGGTCTTATCCCCGGCTGATGCAGGTGCAGTTCGAAGCCGGCGCGTTACCGCCGATGTTCGCAGCTGACGCGCGCGAAGATGTGATCCTCGCGAATGCGGTGATCGGCGACCCCGCGCATTGCGCGGCGCAGGTGCGCCGCTTGAGCGAGCGGCTGGGACCACACCGCCTGCTGCTCAAGCCGGCGACGCACGATCCGGCTAAGGCACGAGCCGCACTGGCGTTGTTCGCGGAGGAACTGGGGCTGAGCCGCAGGTAACGCGCATGCTTGAACGCCCGCGCACTGGCCTGCATCTTGCGTTCAAGGCGTCATGTCGTTCACTTCACAACGAACCGTGTCGCCAATGTCGGATTCCCTACAAAACATAGACTGGTCGCCGTTGCTGCTGTCGCTGAAAGTGGCCGGGGTCGCCACCGTGCTCGCGCTTGCCGCGGGCATTGCGCTCGGCTGGATATTTGCGCGCCGGCGCTTTCCCGGCAGCTCGGTGCTCGAGGCCGTGTGCATGTTGCCGCTGGTGTTGCCGCCGACCGTGATCGGCTACGGCCTGCTGGTCGCGGCGGGCCGGCGCAGTGTCGCCGGCGCATGGCTTGACGAGCACTTCGACTACACGATCGTGTTCAACTGGCACGGCGCGGTTGCGGCGGCGGCCGTGGTGGCGTTGCCGCTGGTGCTGAAGTCGGCCAGTGCTTCGTTTGCCGGCGTCGACCCCACGCTCGAAGCGGCGGCGCGCACGCTTCGGCAGTCGCCGCTGTCGGTATTCATTCGCGTCACGTTGCCGCTCGCGTGGCCCGGCATTCTGGCCGGCACGCTGCTCGCGTTTGCGCGCGCCATGGGCGAGTTCGGCGCGACCTTGATGGTGGCCGGCGACATTCCCCGGCAAACCCAGACTCTTTCGATGGCGATCTACGACGCGATGCAGAGCGGCCAGGACCACACCGCACTGCTGCTCGTGCTGGTGACGTCCATGCTGTCCATCGCGGTGATGCTTGCGTCGAACCGCTTCTTCTCCCTTCGCTGACTACCGGGGAAATCCTCCGATGCGCTTTGTCCGTTTCCTCGCTATCGCGCTGCTCGCAGCGCTGCCGTTGCTCGCTTCGGCCCAGCAACTTACCGTCTCCGCCGCCGCAAGCCTGACCGACGCGTTCAACGAGATCGGCGCGAAGTTCGCGGCGACCCATCCCGGCGTGACCGTGCGCTTCAATTTCGCGGCCTCCGGGGTATTGCTTCAGCAGATCAGGCAAGGCGCGCCCGTCGATGTATTCGCCAGTGCGGATCAGGAAACCGTCGCGCGTGGCATCGATGCTCAACTGCTCGATGCGGGCACGAAGCAGGACTTCGCCGCCAATTCGGTGGTGCTGATCGTACCGGTGGAGGGAGCGCCGCTCGTGAAGACGCTGGCCGATCTGTCGAGTCCCGCGGTGAAGCGCATTGCGCTCGGCAAGCCGGCCACCGTGCCGGTCGGGCGCTACACGCAGCAGGCTCTGGAAAGGGCCGGGCGGTGGGGCGCGCTGGAGCCGAAGTTCGTGCAGGCAGAGAGCGTGCGTCAGGTACTCGACTACGTGTCGCGTGGCGAGGCCGAGGCCGGCTTCGTCTATCGCACGGACGCCATGCTGGCGCCCGGCAAGGTCCGGATCGCGCTGACCGTGGAGGGTCACGAGCCGGTGACCTATCCGGTCATCACGGTCAGCGCGAGCCGCCAGCAGCCGCTCGCGAAAGATTTCATCGCCTATCTGTCGACCCCGGCAGCGCAGAACGTGCTGGCGCGCTACGGCTTCGTTAAATCCTGACGAGGCTCGCGAATGATCGACATCGATCTGACCGCCACCGTTTCGGATCGCACGCGCCGCTTTACGCTGGCGACTCGCTTCGCGTCCGAAGCGCCGGTGGTGGCGCTCTATGGCGCTTCGGGCGCCGGCAAGTCGCTCACGCTGCAGGCGATCGCCGGGCTATTGCGGCCTGACAGGGGACATGTGCGCGTCGGCGGGCGCGTGCTGTTCGATTCGACGCGCGGTATCGACCTGCCGCCGGACCGGCGCGGCGTAGGCTATCTGTTCCAGCACTACGCGCTGTTTCCGCATCTGTCGGTGCGCGAGAACGTGGCCTTCGGATTGACTAACTGGTGGCGGCGCGGCCTGTCGAGCGATCGCGCCGCGCGGGTCGACGCGCTGCTGCAGAGCTTCGAACTCACCGAACTGGCGCGCAGCCGCCCGGCTGTATTGTCGGGCGGGCAGCAGCAGCGCGTGGCGCTGGCCCGTGCGCTCGCGTGCGGGCCGGAGCTGTTGTTGCTGGACGAGCCCTTTGCCGCGCTGAACCCGCTGCTGCGTCATGACTTGCGCGGACAACTCGCCGATGTGTTCAGGCGCTGGAAGATGCCCGTCGTGATGATCACGCACGATGTCGACGATGTGCTTGCGCTCGCCGATGTCGCCTTTGTCGTCGAGCACGGCCAGGTGGTCCGCGAGGTCGACATGCGCAGCGGCGAAGGCCGCGACATCATGCGCCGCTCGTTGGAGCCGGAACTGGATGCCGCGCCGCTCACGGCGCGCGAACGACGCGTGCGTGCGCTGCTCCAGGCACCGGTCGACGGCTAATGCACGCGAATCGGTCGCTGACGCCGGTTGCCGCCGATTTTCTGGGGATTTGGCGTAAGCTCCGAACCATCAATCGAAACTTCCTGCGCGAGCAGGACGCGTGGCTTAACCAACTGCCGGCGCTGGCCGGCCTTCTCAGGAGAATGGCAATGAAAACGACCGCACGCAACCAGTTTGTCGGGACGATCGATGCGATCGAGCCGGGGCCGGTGACCACTCAGGTCTCGGTCACGATCGCCGGCGGCCAGCAAATTGTCGCGACGATGACTAGCGCTGCGGCCGATCGTCTCAAGCTCACCGTGGGCAAGGAGGCGATTGCGCTGATCAAGTCTTCGGCGGTCGTGCTGGTGGTCGATTTTGCCGGCTACGTGCTGTCGGCGCGCAACCAGTTCGCCGGGACGATTTCTCGTCTCGAGCGCGGCGCGGTGTCGTCGCTGGTGGTGCTGACGCTTCCGGGCGGCGTGAATCTGACGGCCAGCGTGACGAACGATGCAGTGGATGCGCTTGCGCTAGCTGTTGGGCAGCAGGCGACAGCGGTATTCAAGGCCTATTCGGTGATGGTGGCCGTCGCGTCGGCGTGAGCTTCGGCACGTCCGCGTGCAACTGCAGGCTGTGTCGTCAACGAAGCGGGGATATTCTCCACCTCTGTGCGAGCCCGCCGACGCCTGAGGGTGAAAGGCCATTTGACGACACGCGACGAATTTCTGCCGGAAATGCGGGTGAAACGCCGCAACACTGAAGATGCGTCGGTGGGACACACCCGACATCGTGTAGGCGATAGAGATGCGCGGCTCGCGCGCAAGCACGAAAACGATGCCCTGCATGAGCAGGTCGTCGCGGGGAAGCCGGCAAGACGCCGGCTTCCCCCTTTGTGCCGTCAAGATTTAGTTTGCTTTTCGACGGCATTGAGCGCATGGTGAAGTGATCCAGATGTACATGGCCGTACGTTTTTCGCATCCGGACAGGCATGGTTCCATGACGGTCGGTATTGCTTAAGGAGTGCGCGTCATCACGACCATTTCCACCATCGAATACAGAGGGTACGAGCTACGTGCGTACTCTCACCAGGTATTCCCGCTGCACCGTGACCCGTATGCCAAAGGTCCAAGGCAGTTCTCATCGATCGTGCGAATCGACACCATTCCGTCCAGCGAGGTCAAGGCCCGGCGCTATGCAACGTTGTTCGACATGGTAAGTCCCACCACCGCGGAAGACGCCATCGACCTCGCGATGCATTTCGGCAAAGACAGCGTCGATGGCAAGGTTGAGGCGAGCGGACTCTGACACACCGAATGCCAGTCAGTCCACCGCTTGAGTGGAGCAGGTCATGCAATATCCGCTTTATGTGCACCGCGACGGCGATACCGGCTTTCGCGCCAGTTTTCCCGATTTTCCCCGCGCCGCTGCGCGTGGCCATTCGTTCGATGAACTGAAACGCAACGCGCAGGAGGTTATCGAATTGATGTACGACCGCAGCGAGCAACTCATACCCGCTCCTACCTGCAGTACGTCGGAATTGCATACGCTCGACATGGACGACGGACAAGGGATCTGGATGTTCACCGAGATCAATCTGGCGCGGGTTACCTCGAAAGCCGTGGGCGTTCAATTCAGTCTGCTCGAGAGTCTGCTGCAGCGAGTCGATGCAGCAGCAAAACAACGTCACATGACGCGCTCCACGTTCATGACGCAGGCTGTCGTACATGAACTTGAGAACCGATACGAAAGGCAATTGTCCTGTACGCCGGTTTCCCGGTGGGTGTTCGTGGACGGATGACACCGCTCGCGCTACGACGGGCGTCAAGAATCAAACCCGAACTTACGATGTGTCGCGTCGTCCCGACTATCGAGGGCGGCGCCAACTACCTGTTGGCGAACCAGTTTGTTCCATAGTAGGAGTGCATCATGATTGATGACCAGGTAAATGCCGAAGAACTGGCAGAAAGCAGAAGACAGAGAGAGGCCGCAGCGAATGCGACGGATGATGGCATGCCGGTGGCCCCGGAAAATGAAAAGCAAGTCGTCGAAGGGCCTCAATACAGAGCGCCGAAGCAATGGGTCAGGCACGCAAGAAAATGGCTGGGTGCTGGAAGCGGCTTTATGCGACCTTGAACGTTGGTGACTCATAAGGAAGATATTGTTCCGCCCTGAGACGGCGGAAGCGGAAGAACCGGCGAAGCGTCGGTTTCTCTTGCGGTGGCGCGGCATCGTCCCGGTACGAGGGTCCAATGGTGCCGGAGTAGCGGAATGGGGCCTGCTCACGATGGCGGGCGAAGTGAATTTCCGCCCGCATCGCATCAGATCACCGAGACCATATCACTCCTTTCCCCCACCGTTGATCCCGCTGCCACTTCGCCATACCTGCTTTCCCCGCTCGGAGAGCTCGCCGCAACTATGCTCCGCGTCGGCCTCCGTCCCTTCTACCGCCATTTCGCCGCCTGCCTGTTCCTGCGCCTTTTGCTTCTGCCCGTGCCGCGCTGCCACGGCTTCATCGTGCGACCTGCCTGCGTAATTCATGGTCATCTCGCCAACTCCTCTAAAAAGTAGTCTTTGCAACCTGACAATCTGCCCAGCGCGTGTCATTTCTCGAGCGACAATCCCAATTGCTTGCGTAGCCTGTCCAATACGTGGTGTTCACCCATCCAACGGATCTCCCGCTTCCGCAGAAGGCTGCGCCTGTATCGTCGCAGCGACACGCCGAACATCAGCGCCAGCCCGACCGCGATGCCCCACATTGCGTACGTCATATCATCCTTTTCAATCTGTTCTCGCTTTACATCAGGCGACAAACCGCGCGATAGAGAAATAGCACGCGCGCGCCCCGGCGCTTCCAAATATCACGTTGAATCACTCAGTGCTTATGGCGCAGCCAGTCGCGAATCGGATGCGCGTCCAGCCAACGGGTCACCGGCTCGTCCTTGTGTTCTCGCCGGTACCGTGCCGCTGTGAATATCGCGACGCACAGCACCACCACGATCCCCACTACAAAACTGATCATTGACTGGCTCATGGCAACCTCCTTTGAGGCCAGAACCATGCTTATATTTTAGGTGACCAGAGAAATAGCAGGAGCCAGCCAGAGAGGACCACCGTCTGGCTTGTCGGAAACGCCGGTTTTCGGAGCTTGCCCAAGACGCCGCGAAGTCTGTCCGGCCGTCACCCTTGCTCCGGCGCACAATGCACGGCGAAGGTCACAAGCTTTGCCGGGCCGAAAGTGTTGCTTATCGCGACATCGGCAGCATCTCGTCCGCGGGCCATCAACACCCGTCCAGTGCGCTGCACGTTGTTGCGCGGGTCGAATGTCTGCCAGCAGCCGCCGACATACGCCTCGAACCAGGCCGCGAAGTCCATGGCGCTGTAGGGTGGGGCCACACCGATGTCACTGATATATCCCGTGCAGTAACGCGCCGGAATGTTCATGGCCCGGCAGAATGTGACTGCCAGATGGGCAAAATCGCGACACACTCCCCGCCGCTCGTGGTAGACCTGCCACGCTGTTTTGGTCGATCGGGCAAACTCGTACCCAAAGACAATATGGCGATGAACAAAATCACAGATCGCTTGCACCCGATCGCGGCCGGGCGACGATTTGCCGAAAAGCTGCCACGCGACATCGGACAACAAATCGGTCTCGCAATAGCGGCTACCTAGCAGAAACACCATGCATTCGTCAGGCAATTCCTCGACCGGATGCTGGTAACCGTAAGGCTCCCGCTCTTCGGGTTGGTCGGAAATCTCAAGCAACGCGGTGGTCGACAATTCGATTCGACCCGGCGGTGCGACGAGCCGGCTACAGAGATTACCGAAACCATCCCGATACTGCAGGATGGTCACCGATGGGGCGACGACAAGCAGATCCGCCGACAATACATCCTGCGCGCGCGAGTAGTGCGTGTTCAGCATCAGCATCATGGGGGTGTACTGCACGCACTCGTAAATCAGTTCATAACCAACACGAAGTTTCATTGCAGCGGCCTTTCGCAGAAAGATTCAACAGCGGTCCTCGGTGACACTCACTTCGACATCCAAACCGCGAAACGAGTCTGGCGTCCCTGTCCAGGTTCCCCACAAGGGCAAGGCCTGATGCTGATCCCACGCCACGGCTACCCGGATCAGGTGCTGATTTCCGATAATGCTGTTGGTCGGATCGAAATCCACCCAGCCCGCGCCCGGCAGGAAGATCTGCAGCCATGCGTGTGTGGCACCACCTCCTTGAGTGGCGTCGTGATCCGGAACAAAGACGTAGCCACTTACGAACCGTGCGGCGAGGCCAAGGGAGCGAACTGCGTCGATCATGAGAACGGCGAAATCGCGGCAGCTGCCACTACGACGGCACAACGTATCAGCCGGGAGGTAGACACCCTTTTCCGCGCGCCGGACATAAAGAAATCCGTCTTTGATCTCCGTCGTCATGGCCCGCAGGAGCGCCATTGTCGACGTGTTGCCACCTCGCGCAATGAAACTGTGCGCCCACCTGTCGACGGCCGCATCAGGATACCGTCGGCTGCGCGCATTCACGAGGTCTGTGGCCTCCTCGTTGGTGTACGCGAACGGCCAGGTCGCGGCATAGGGCTCGATCGCATATTCAGGCAGTGGCGCTTCGTAGTGCTCGAGCGTGACCGTGCTATCGAACAGGAGTTGAGATGCTTCGTCGGAAAACGTGGCTATTGCGACCGAATTGTCGAACACATCGTGCAGCCAGTGCAGGCGGGCAGGTGTCGGCGTAATGCACAATTGTGAGGTCACGAGACGCAGGTCATGGCCGGAGCGTGGGCGAAACATCATCCGATGCTCACCGAAACTCACTGGCTCAGAATAGCGATAGGTGCTCTTATGTCGAACAGTGAGGCATCGCGGCCCACTCATGTCGTTCTACCTGATTCAAGCGTCACTGCTGCTGCACGAAACCTGCAGTGACAGTGTGATCTGGCCTTCAACTTCAAGAAGGACCTGCACAGCGTCTTAACCGAATTTTCCAGCTCGGGTGCATGATTCGACAGGCATGTCTTCCAGCATACACGGATATAAAAAGTTAAAAGTCCTCATTTCGAATTTGCTGATTGAACACTACGGCGTCACGGAGTGGCATCGGCAAATTACGCTATGCAATTCCTCGCGCTTGCTGTGGCAACAAGGCAAGGACCCGTGAACCTGGCGGGGGTTCACGTCACATGAAAGGGCCGTGCGCGCAGAGTGTCGGCGCGGTGCGCGGGGAAAGTCGCCTGAATGAGCGTTTCGCGATTGCACTTGCATCGCTGCGGTAAAGAGCGCACTCTCGTCATGTTCGATGTGCGTGGCCGCTGGTTCTTCATCGACTCCTTGCGATTGCTTCGGTCAATAAGGCTCCCCAGAAAGCACACCACAACGATCCCGACAGCGAATATCGTGGCGGCAAACTTCGTGAGTCATCCAGTCTGCGTTTGCCCTATTTCGGTAGTCGACTTGCCTGGCGCTCGAGACGCTTCTCCAAAAATTGTCTGAATCGGGACGTTTTCAATGACGTAATCGACTCGGCAATATTCTGTGATCTGCAGGAGCGCAAACACGGGCAGCGCTGTGGGGTTCGGCCCGGCATTCGGTGCGCAGGAGTTGCTGCAGGCGGTAAGCTCGCAAGCACCCGATCGCGCCTCTCATGCGGGGTGCCGTCCACGAAATCCGCTTGTCGCGTCGGCCTCGATATTTGAATTTTTTTACAGGAACCAGCATGCCAAAGCAAACCAAAGTGTACTCAGCCTCATCTGTCAGGCAAAGCGACTTCATCGTCACGCAGAAGGCGCGCGCCTCTGCGCTGGAGAAGGCGGAAAACGAGCGCGCCCAGAAGCGGCGCGATAATGACGCCCGCATCAATGTCAACGCGAGCAAGTGGCGATATATCTGTTCCGGTGAGTAGGTGGGGAAAGGTAGCGCGGTGCTCAACTTTCCTAATCCCAGTCGCATCTACGACGCTTCCAGACACTGTGTGTGCTTCTGGGGCTACGACAATTCTCGCGAGATTGCCTTTCTGGTCGACGATGCGATGCTGACGAAACTGAACCCTGACATGGGTTCTGACGAGCCCGCGTTGCTGGCAGCCTTCGACCGCAATCGCGACCGAATTCTGGAACTTGCCAGAGACCTTTATAGCGGTGGCCCCCGGAGCAGGTACACGATCGCGTGAATGAGGTGGCCTGTCGGCACGAGCACCACACGTGCGCCTTCCTGCTGACGCGGACGGGGCCGCAGGCAATCACCGGCTTACGTTGCGACCTGGCAACCCTTCGGGCCGACGCAAGTCTCGTGCGTTCGATTATGGGTAGCCACCTGCCGGAAATGCGGGAGCCAAACCTGGCGCAGCTTTGCAGACGATTGTAGGAGTCGGCTGCCTTCCGCCATTAAGATTCCCGGGGATTCCCAGGGCGTCTTGTACCGAAACCATCGTGCCCGACAATTTCAGGTCAGGTGTGCACAATCCCGGCTTTTACGACCCCATCGCACACCGCACTCACGGTGCGATGGCCGCCTCGCATTGTTCCGTTGCAGCCGTCCCCAATACGTTGGGTACAGTGCAGCCCTGCTCGCGACTAGTTCGATTTACTGGATAATGCGAATTCTCGAGTGCAGTTGAAACCGGCAAAGAGCGTGCATGCAGATCAAATGGCTGGAAGATTTCAGGGAACTGGCAAAGACGCGCAGTTTCAGCCGTGCAGCCGAAAATCGTAGCGTTACCCATCCGGCCTTCGGTCGACGCATCAGGGCATTGGAGGAATGGGTGGGCACAGCGTTGGTCGACCGCGGAGTGCAGCCGGTCGCCTTGACGCCAGCTGGGCGGCTATTTTTGGATGCTGCGTCCAATGCCATTGATGACTTGAATGAAGCACGCTGGTTACTGCGTGAAGTCGAACTCCCGGTCGCGCTCAAAATCGGTACGGGCAGGACCCTCGCGCGCACGTTCGTGCCGGGCTGGTATCAGGATCTGTATGAGCAGCGCGGCCCTTTTCCGATTAGCGTGACGACCGGCGGCACGCAGGGAGGCGTGCTGGAACTCGCCGATGGCACGACCGACCTGCTCATATCCTATGCGAGTCCGCAGGCCGATGCGTTGCTCGATCCGCGGAAATACGACCACTGCCGGTTGGACAGCGAGACGCTTGTACCGGTCAGCATTCCCGATAAGCGCGGACATCCGCGTTTCAGGCTGCCCGGTTCGGCCGGCTCGCCGTTGCCATGGCTTGCGTTTTCCCGCGGCCTGACGCTTCGGCAAATCCTCGACAGTCATCTCGCAGCAACTGACCAGAAAGCCTTTCTAACGCCCGTGTTCCAGGCTGATTTCTATGAAGCCGTGGAGGAAATGGCCTTGCGGGGTTTTGGCATGGCGTGGCTGCCGCACCGGCTGGTAAAGAACGACCTCGGTGCTGGCGCGTTGTGTCTTGCGGGCGTCAAGGAATGGAACATTCGCGTTGACATCAGCATGTACCGCGTACGCAGCAATCAGAACGCGTTGCTGGACGAGGTCTGGAAACTTGCCATCTCCAACGCCCAGCGGCTGGGCTAGCAACAAACGCTCGCCACCCGTACGCAACGGCGGTTGCTCAAAGTAGCCCGACCTTGTGCCAAAACGGCACAGACGGTCTTTTTGCGCTCCATAGACTCCTTCGAACCCCTCGCCGACTAGACGGACAAACCTGGCGGGGAGACTTTGAGGAGAGAACTATGCTCGCGAGAACGCTCGGCATGAAAGATGGCGACAGCGCGGATCGTCCAGAGGACGCGTTGCTTAACACCACCGCGACGTCACCGCGACCCGCCGCCTGGCGCGCAGTACTGGCGGCGAGCGTCGGAAACGCGCTCGAATACTACGATCTGCTGATCTATGGCTATTTCGCCATCACCATCGGCAAGCTTTTTTTCCCGACCGGCGACGACTGGACTTCACTGATGCTGTCCGTCGGCACCTTCGGCATTTCGTTCATCATGCGGCCGCTAGGCTCCATTGTGCTGGGTAGCTATGCGGACCGCGCAGGGCGCAAGGCTGCACTCACCTGGTCCATCCTGCTGATGATGATCGGCACGGCGATGCTCGCTCTCGCACCTACCTATGCGCGTATCGGACTGTGGTCCCCCGCGCTCGTGATCGTCGCGCGGTTGCTGCAGGGATTTTCGACTGGCGGCGAATTCGGCGCCGCGACGGCCTTCATGGTCGAGCACGCCGATGGCAAGCGGCTGGGTTACAGCGGCAGTTGGCAAGCATCGACTCAAGGTCTCGCGACCGTCCTTGCCGCCGGTCTTAGTACGGTGCTGACCTATACCCTCAGCACGCAGCAGATCGATGCCTGGGGATGGCGAGCAGCCTTCCTGTTCGGTTTGCTGATCGGGCCGATCGGCCTCTACATACGTCGCTATACACCGGAAACGCCAGAGTTCCTTGCGCTGCAGGCGACTAGCCGAAGCGATCAACGCGAGGTTTCCCCGTTACGCGATACGCTGACGATCGGCTTGCCCGGCCTTTTGCTTGGCGCGGGCGTCGTGGTGGCGGTGACGGCGTTCAGCTACGTGCAGAAGGTGTATATGCCCACCTATGCCGTTAAGCAGTTGCATATCGCAACGAGTGCGTCGCTCGTCTGTACGATGGTAACTGGCGTCATGCTGATGGTGATGGCCCCGTTTTTTGGTTTGCTGTCGGACCGATATGGGCGCATCCGCGTGATTGCCATCGCGATGATCGTGATCGCCGTATCCACGTATCCGATGTTTTCCACCATGGTCGCGTATCCGACCTTTGCGACGCTGCTGGCGACCCAGGCGATCGTTGGTGTACTGCTTGCGGCGATTCTCGCGCCCTTGCCGGCGCTGCTCTCCGAAATATTCCCGACCCGTACCCGAGGCACGGGACTGGCGCTGAGCTACAACTTGTCCGTGACGATTTTCGGCGGTTTTTCGCCACTGATCGTGACCTGGCTGATCGGAACGACACACAACAAGACATCGCCCAGTTTCTACGTGCTGGCTACAACTTTGATCAGCCTCGCCGCGTTGTGGCTGCTGCGCCGCCGCAGCGCATTTCGGCACGGCACAGACTGACGCGACGACACGTTCTTTGGGAAAACTAACAATGACGACACTAGAAGCGCTTCGCGCCACGTTGCCGAGCTACCCGATTGAGCTGGATAAGCCCGATATTCGCCGCTGGCGGACCGGTCAGGACGGTATCGACTATGTCCAAAGTTTCGACAGTGGGGTGGCCGGCCCGCACGTGATGATCAACGCACTCACTCATGGCAATGAGATGTGCGGCGCGATAGCGCTCGACATCTTGCTGGCTTCGGGCCTGCGACCGAGCAGCGGGCGATTGACGCTGTCGTTCGCGAACGTGGTGGCGTATGACCGATTCGATCCGGCCGATCCAGACGCCACGCGTTATATCGATGAAGACATGAACCGCCTGTGGGCGCCTGAAAGGCTGGACGGACCGGACGACAATCTCGAGTTGCGCCGGGCGCGTGAACTGCGTCCGCTCATCGATACCGTGGACTTTCTGTTCGACATTCATTCGATGCATGAGAAGTCGGAGCCCCTGATTCTCACTGGCCCGCTCGCGAAGGGCGTGGCGCTAGCGCGGCAGATGGCCGCGCCAGCTCATCTGATGATCGACGAAGGCCATGCCGCAGGGCGACGCTTGCGCGACTATGGCGGCTTCGGCGATCCGAACAGCTCCAAAAACGCGCTGCTGATCGAATGCGGACAGCATTTTGAGAAAGCGGGCCGGGACGTTGCGCTTGATGCTGTATGCCGGTTCCTGACAAGCACCGGCGTGATCGATTCGACGTCCGTCGCACCATGGATGAAGTCGGCTTCACCACTACGGCCACAATGCATCCGCGTGACTCACGCGGTCACGGCGGCCTCGACGGACTTCCGCTTCACCGATGACTTCCGCGGCATGGAAGTGATTGCCGAGGCAGGAACGCTGATCGCCGTCGATGGCGCGTGCCGGATCGTCACTCCTTACGACAACTGTGTGTTGTTGCAACCGTCTCTGCGCCATCTCGGCAAGGGAGTCACCGTGGTCAGGCTCGGCAAGATGGACGTGGCTGACAAGCGCGATCTATGGCAATGAAGAGAACAGGCGGAACACCCCGCGCGCAATCTCGCAGCCTGATTCACTCGAAGAAACATTCCTTCAACGGCACAAGCGCGGCGCCGATTACCGCCGCGTTGCCGTTCGCTTCGCCGAGCACGAGCTTCGGTCTTGGGGGGGCGACGCCATATCGATGCTTTTCCCAAAAGCGGGCCCGCTCAATCAGCATCCTGCCCAATTGAACGGGCAACTGGCCGCCGAATACGATAGCTTCGGGATCGAATAAACCGGCCACGGTGTTGATGACCCGATCCAGTGCGGGGAGCGTGCGCACGATCCAGCTCTCCACGCCGGGCCATGTCGGATCAAAACGGAAGCGCAAGTCCTCGACCGAGTCGATGTCGACGCCGTTTGCCCGCAATTCCTTGATCAGATACTGCAGCGCCGGACGACGACCGGTCTCGTCCTCGTCATAAATCATCATCTCGCCTGCGTTGCCATGTGAACCAAAATAGGGTTTGCCGTCGATGACAATGCCGCCGCCAAACCCATAGTTGAATGACAGGTAGACGAAACTGCGCGCCCACAGTCCTGCCCCGAGCAGGCTTTCACCGATAGCTGCCGTCGTGGCATTGTTTTCGATCCATACCGGCAGTTCGAAGCAATTTTCAAGAATCGGTTCAAGGTCGATCAATGACCAGTCCTGTAGCGGCTCCGGTGCATTCACCTGGCGCCGGTCGGCAACAAAGTAGCCGGAAATCGCAAAACCTACACCGATAAGGCGCTCGCGCGGCACGTTGTGGCGTACGAGGAGGCGGTCGATCGCGTCATTCACGCTGATGAGCGACGCATTTCGACTCATTGGCGGCGTCTGGATCTGCACTTGCTCGAGGATATGGCAGCCAAGGTCGGCGAGACACACCGCCATGGAATCGGTGTTGACTGCCACGCCGATCGTATAGGCCGCTTCGCGCACGAGTTCGATGCGCGGACTGGGTTGGCCTCGTCCGTTCCTGATGGCCTTGCCCGCCTGCAGCAGGCCACGTCCGATTAGCTGCTCGACAAGGCGATGGACCGATTGCTGTGCCAGATCCGTTTCCAGGGATATGGCTGCACGGGAGATCGCCCGATGACGACGGACGATATCGAGAATCATCCGCTCGCTCGTACTGGTTGGCTGGATATGCGGATTTCGCCGATTCGATGCCGGCATGCTGGGACTCCGCTCTGAGTTGCTGTTTTTAGTAACCATGGACGGTGTGTCTCGCTCGTTGATGGCCGTTCCGGCCCGTCACGCTGGACTTGCGACCAGGCGCTGATGACACTGCGCATATTAATACTCAATGTGTGTAGTATTCGTGACGAATACAATGATCCGCCGCTGTGGCGACGTCCGCACAAGCCGATGTATGTACGAAGCGCTGGCTTTTTAAATTTCTCTGGAGGATCACATAGGGTCGTCACGCGATGCTTGCCGCCGATGTGAGCGCCACGCGAATGGGGGCCCCCTGAGGCTCGCCCAGATGACGCAGCGCAGCGCAGCGGCTCATGGCGAGCCACTGCCGTGCCGTGCAGAGACGTTGGCCGTGACGCTTCAGCGCGAAGGCTTCTCCTTCAGGCGCAATCGCTACTCGCAAAAAAAGGGCAACAGAAAAGGCAACCGGACAATTACAGAAGAGATGTTGCTTTATCTGGAATTACCTCTATTTTTGTAGAGGAGTTCTGCACGCCGGACTCGACGCTTTGCGGCAGATTTGCGGCACAGCTTTGGACGCCGTCCGACCATGGCGGCGCAGTGCGCGCGTGGCGCGACCTGTTTGCACTACACGATGGTGTACGCAGCCCTCAAGCGCAAGACGATACGGCGGTCGCGTTGCCGCCAACGCCGTCATCGGCAAAACCGTTGCTATCCCGCGATTCAATGCACATAGCCGTCACCAGCGGCGGAGTAGTCCAGCGCAAAGAATTTTTAGCGAAGCGGATGCGCCTTTCGTGCCGTGCCTGCGGCCATCTCCGTGCGCCGCCTCCGCTTCGCTAAAAATCCTCTGCACGAGAGAACAAAAGATGAGGGGCAGCCAGCGATTGTTATGACAATTCGTCGTATTTTTTGAATGTCGTTTAGTGCCTCTCTACGATGGCTCGAAGGGGGGCGGCTTACCTGAGATCAGAACTTCAGGAGGTCATTCGATGGAAATCAAGTCGATCGTCGCTTATCAAGGACCTAATATTCATGCACATTTCCCGGTGATTCGGTACACCGTCGATCTGGGGAAGCTTGAGGAATGGCCAACCATGCGGCTGGGCCACGACTTCATCGATCGTCTGCTTGGCTATCTCCCCGGCCTTCAACAGCATGGGTGTTCGTACAATACCGCCGGCGGGTTCGTGCGACGCATGTTGGAAGGCGAGGGAACCTGGCTGGGTCACGTGATGGAACACGTAGCCATCGAACTGCAGAAGGTGGCAGGTTCGGACGTGAGCTTTGGCAAGACGCGTGCAGCCGGGCCGCGGGGATGCTACGACGTAGTCTATGAGTACCATGATGAAGATGTCGGTCGACAGGCCGGAAACCTGTCTCGTGCCTTGATCGAGCATCTTCTTCCTGACGAATTGAAGCCGGAGCAGAATCCTGAACAAGATTTCGACTTTGAGCATGAACTGGATGATTTCATCCGTTATGCGCGGAGTTGCGACGTGGGGCCAAGCACTGCTGCGTTGGTGAGCGCCGCTGGGAAGCGTGCAATCCCTTGTACGCGCCTGAACGGCGAGAGCCTGATGCTGCTCGGCTACGGGCGTTTCCAGAAACGGATCAAGGCGACGCTCACCAGCGAGACGCGTCAGATCGCCGTAGACCAGGCATCGGACAAGGAGCAGACCAATCGGACCCTGCATGACGCGGGACTTCCGGTGCCGCGGCAACGAAAGGTCTATAACGCAGGCGACGCTGTCTATAGCGCCGAACGCGTCGGCTACCCGGTCGTGGTCAAGCCCTTGGACAGCAATCACGGGCAAGGCATATCAATCAAGCTTACAAGGCCAGAGCAGGTGGAGCTCGCCTTTGAGAGGGCGCAAGAGTACAGCGGCGGGGTGCTCGTCGAAAGCTATATCCCGGGGTCCGATCACCGCATGCTGGTGGTCAATGGCGAATTGCTGGCGGTTGCCAGGCGCATCCCCGCTCATGTGACGGGCGATGGGGTTCACACCGTAGAGGAGTTGGTGGACGAGGTGAATAAGGATCCACGCCGGGGTGTGGGGCATGAAAACGTGCTCACCCGCGTGGAGCTCGACGGCGCGGCAAAACGCCTCCTGAATGACGAGGGGTTGAGTCCCGAGACGGTACCCAAGCCGGGCGAGACCGTCTATCTGTGTGCCACCGCCAACCTCTCCACCGGTGGCACCGCCATCGACGTCACCGATAGCGTGCACCCGGACAACCGGGAAATGGCCGTCCGGGCGATCAGGGCCATTGGCCTGGACGTCGGTGGTGTTGATTTCATCACCACCGATATCTCCGCGTCGTATCGTGAGACTGGCGGCGCCATTTGCGAGGTGAATGCCTGCCCGGGTCTACGGATGCATCTGGCGCCGAGCGACGGCACGCCCAGGGACGTGGCCGGGCCCATCATCGACATGCTGTTTCCACCCGGTGCTCCAACGACCGTCCCCATTGCAAGCATTACCGGCACCAACGGCAAGACCACCACGTCGCGCATGCTGGCCCATATCATGAAGCTGGCGGGCTACACGGTGGGTCTGGGTACAACCGATGGCGTCTACATCGACGGACGGCTGACTGTGGAGGGCGACATGACCGGGGCGACATCCGCGCGCATGATTCTCGCGGATCCCGCTGTCGACGCCGCCGTACTGGAGACGGCCCGGGGTGGCCTGCTGCGGTGTGGTTTGGGCTATCCGGAGTGCAACGTGGCGGGCTGCCTCAACGTGACCGCCGATCACCTGGGCCTGCGTGGCGTCGAGACCGTGGAGCAGATGGCCGAGGTCAAGCGCATCGTCATCGAAGTGGCGAAGGACATGGCTGTCGTCAACGCTGACGATCCCTTATGTCTGAAGATGGCGGATCATAGCCACGCAAACCGCCTGGGCTACGTGACCATGAACCCTGCTCACCCCCTGGTCAATGAGCATATACGGGCGGGCGGGGTGGCGGTCATTCTGGACGAAGAGATAAACGGCCACATGATCACCCTGTGGGACGGTGGTCACCGTTTTCCGTTGTTGTGGACGCACCTGATTCCGGCCACGGTGCAAGGGCTCGCTCTGCACAATGTGCAGAACGCGATGTTCGCCGCAGCGCTCGCTCGCGGTCTCAGGATCGATCTCGAGGGCATCCGCCTGGGCCTGCGCACGTTCGAAAACACCTTCCAGCAGACCCCCGGTCGCACGAACATCTATGATCAGCATCCTTTCAGGGTGATTCTGGACTATGCGCACAATCCGGCAGCGGTGAAGACCATGTGCGCTCTTGTAGACCGGCTGGGCGCCGCGCGCGCGAAGATCATTTCGCTGACGGTTCCGGGCGACCGCCGTGACGAGGACGTGCTGGAGATCGCGCGTATTGCGGCCGGACACTTCGAGCATTACATCTGCCACCGGGACTGCGACTCGCGTGGGCGGGCTCACCTCGAAGTGCCGGAAATGCTGTGCTACGCGCTGCGCGAGAACGGGGTCGGGGCAGAGCAGATCGAGGTCATCGCCGATGAGCAGGCAGCGAATCAATCGGCGCTCGAGATGGCCGGCCCTGGCGATCTGCTCCTCCTGTTGAGCGAAGACTACACGCGTGCCTGGCAGCAGATTGTGCACTTCAGGCCCAATGGGCAAGCAGGGCATGCGCTCGAGAGAAGACCAGGGCCCGTCAAGATCCGTCTGGACGATCTGGGCGGGTTCGAATGGGACAATAGCATGGAGATTATCCGCGACGAGCGCGGCGTGCGGCTGGCACGAGACATCGAGGACTGAATGAATGAGTTTTCGCCGTGGTAACGGCGACGTCCCAGGCGGTCGCAAGCCGACCTGGTAGCAGGACCCCAAGGCGGGTGAAGCATCCGATGCACACCCTTCATGAGCGTCAAGACTTAGGAGAGCCAAAATGGACGAGAGACAGAGATTTCTTCTCTACAACGATAACGAAGCCGCGCTCGATGCGTCCTCGAAACGGAGGATAGCCGTCGAAGTCGCGCTGGACCTGATACGTCACGAAGCGATGAGCGGGTCGTCGCGCAATTCCCTGGATTCCAATTTGAGGCACCTCTCGGACTATGCCGATTTTATTCAGGAAGCCTTGAGAGGCAGTGAACAGGAGGCCTTGGGAGGCAATGAGCAGGAGGCCTTGAAGGGTAGGGACCGGGACGCCTCGCGGGATCGGGACCGGGAAGCCTCGAGGGGCAGGGAGCATTAGCGGACTTGCTGCGCCTGCCTGGGCGTAGCAGGCGCAGCGCTCACGCTCAATGGAGCCCTGTTGCGGTCTCGGGCGCCGCGTCCCGCCTGACTTGACGAGGCACCGGTCCCGCCCGTGCCTCGTCAATCAGAACGATACGGGGGATTTGTGGTCACGCCGATAAAACCTCTCTTTGCGAGGCATATCGTCTCTGTCGATAGCAACGAGGAAGATGCGCTGTTCGTCGTCGATCCGGACCTCGGGGCGCTCGGCAAAATTGACGTTCGCACGGGATTTTTTTACGGGATTGTCAATTTCAGGAGCTTCAACGCGTTCAAAGGATCGGCTGCACTCTGTATGCGGCCGGATGGTATCGTCAATTATTCGCGTTCCAATCGGATCTACGCGGTCGGGATAGAGAATGGAACGGTCCGTGACGCGATGGACACCGTTACGATCGATCAAGCAGAGGAGCTGGTTGGGCTGTGCTGGAAAAACGATCGGTATTATGCGGTCGACAAACGTGGCGCCCTGTTCATTCTGGATGAGGATGGTTTAATACAGGCGACTGAGGTAGGTCATGGTGTCAACGATATTACCTTGCATGGAGATCTCCTGTTTATACTGAACAGCGCCAGCCAGGCCATTTATGTCTACAGCCTTGATGGGATTCATCTGGCATCGCTGACCATACCGTATGAAGGGGCATCAGGAATCGCTTCCATTAAAACGTCAGATAAAGAAGAGCCCGGCATCTATATATATTACAACCAGGATAGCTGGGACGTTTTCGACGATGCGAGTTCTGAATCGGGGAAACGTGGCGGTCCGAATATAAAACTCAACAAGCATGTCTCCGATGGTTTTATAGAGAGACTTGACTACAAAATAATAGAACTTGGTGAGGCCGGGAGTTTCGGTCTTTCGGGAGGGTATGAGGTGAAATTGACTTATGCCGAAATGCTCAAGCCCGCCCGTGAAGTTTTGAACAGAATCGGTGGGGTCGAGATGTGCGTCAGGCTGTCGATTCCAGTCGAGACGCGAAGACAGAAGATCAAGTCAATCAGGATTATTGGCGACGTTCCGGGCGTTTTAAAAAAAGACGAAAATGGCAACGAGATCGCGGAATTCGATCTGACCGGCGTCGAGCTTGATAAAGAGCGCCGTTCCTTTGGCTATAGTGCTGTAATAGAGGTGTACGGCATACGATACAAGCTGAATGTCGCGGATGCGCCCTATCCCGACGATATCAAGACGCGCTTTCTTAAAGAAGAGCCGAGGTATGATATGGACCGGCTGGAATTAAGAGACATTGCAGCCGGGCTGATTTCGGCTCTGCCCGAAAACGAGCGCGGTAATGCGGTCAAAATTGCGAAAGCCGTGCGCGAATATGTTTATAGCAGGTTGGAGTACCGATACAACAACCAGTACACAAGTCCCGTCGAGACCTTGAGAGGCGGCGAAGGGACCTGCGGTAAGTACATGGAGCTGTTAATAGGATTAATGCGGCTTTGCGGGGTCCCATGCAGGCCAGTCGGAGATTTCAAGGTGCCCGAGTATAAGCTGAGATATGCGCGAGTCAACTCGGTCTGTACGCCGGATTACGATCATGCGTGGGTGGAGTTCTACGTGCCCGGGCCAGGGTGGGTACCGATGGAAAGCTCATCGGACAATGCGCCAGAACGGCATGAAAGGTTTTTTGGCGCGCTGTCGTGGATCTATATAGAAAATAGCAGAACAGAAAAGATGTGCGAAATATGCAAGCCCGGTTGCTGGGAAAAGGTCGATAACGATCTGATGTATTCGGCCTTTTTTGTACCTGATATCCAGATCGAGGTCCTTCGAAAGGCCTCGCTGGATGAAGCGTTTCCTGACTGACGTCCGGCGGTCCGCGCCGCATGAGCACTGGGCGGTTGGCGGAAGCCCGCCGCTTGATCGCGAGAGGTCGCCAAGGCGGCTCACGTGATGACTTGAGAAAACCCAAGCTGACCGGCGCGAATCCGAATTAGCGCATGATGGTCGCCCTATGCGCCGCCAAGTCATACAGGTCGCCCTCAACAAGGATGTCCAGGTGCAGGCCGATCATGCTGACCGGCGCATGGCGACGATCTGGATGGATCGCGGAGTGCTGGAGTTGGGACGGGTTCACAATGGTGATGCCGCCGCTGCCCACCACTTGCAGCCCGTGGTCCGGACCAATAAACGCAGCCGTGTCTTCATCCAGGCCGATACCAATGGCTAGCGGGTTGTAAGTCAGGGCCATCAGCAGACGCCCGAGCCGGTCCTGGTGACGATAGTGCTGATCGATGATCAACTGCCCGATCAGGCCCAGGCCAGGCGCCAATTCGACAATGTCCGCGCGGGGCGTCGTGCCGCTCTGTCCGGCCTCAATCATCTGCTCCGGCAGGAACGCGGCTCCCGTCGAGGTGCCGGCCACGTGGATACCCTGTGCATTCCGGTTGCGGATCTTCTGGGCCACCGAAGTGCTGCCCAGGGTCTCGGAAAGATGGACTATCTCGCTCCCAATAAGGAAAATCCCGTCGACGCTATCGAGCACTTCCAGGTTCCGCTGCGACTCGCAGTCGGCTCGGGACCCAAACCTCAGGAGGCTGACCCGATCAACCCGCAGATCGCGGAACGCTCGTTCGTAACGATAGCCAGCGTCGGGCATCTCGGAGACCGTGGCGACGATGGCGATATGCGCACGGGAGCCGCCGCAAAGCTGCACGAAGCGGCGCAGGATGGGGGCCTTCCGTATGCGTCTTCCATCGCCGCCGATGGGGACGATAAAACCGCGTGTGCCGCCCGTGGACGCCTTTGCGCGACTCAACTTTCACTCCGGGTAGAGTGCAAAATCGCGAAGTAGCCGAGGTCTCGTGCAGCCACCACGTGATCCGCCTGTTCCGCCGGCAGCACTGCTGCCGACGGGCTCGCATCAGCTGGCGCCTGTGGTTCCTGCCGACCCAGCCGCTGGTGCCTCGTACGATTATATCGGCAAGCGGATTGCGGCAGACGCGCGCTGCCCGGTTCGTGAATGAAGCGGCTCTGCTTTCTAACCGGTCAGCTCAAGGCAGCGGCGGTCAATTCGCGCGCGGCGTTGCTTTTCGCGGACAAGATACCGCCTGAGAGGGTGTGTGTTACGAGATCGTACGTATTGCCTTCGACGAGGATATGCAGACGTACTCCCGTCAGTCCTACCGGGTCGTCGTGGCGAACCGGCTTTGCAGCCGCATTGCGCAGATTCGACCCGTCGATGATGGTGACGCTACCGGTGCCGACCACCTCCAGCGTGTCGTCTGGACCGATGAACGCGGCCGTATCCTCATCCAGCCCGATGCCCGCCCCGAATGGGATAGAGGCGACCGCCGCGAGCAGGCGCCCGAGTCGATCGCGCTGGCTGAAGTGCTGGTCGATCACAAAGCGGCTGATGAAACCCAGGCCCGGCGCCAGATCGACCATCCCGGCGCGAGGCGTGGCACCGCTCTTGCCGCCGGCGATCATCGCGGCGGACATGGCGGAGGCTCCAGCGGAGGTGCCCGCTACGTGCATACCGTGTGCGTTGCGGCGGCGCAGCTTGTCCGCGGCCGACGTGTCGATCAGCATCTCGGCGAGGCGTACCTGGTCGCCCCCGGTCATGAAGACACCGTCAGCGTGATCGAGCACCTTCAGATATTTGTCGGACTCGCAGTCGGCGCGGGACTTGAATGGCAGGATGCTGACCCGGTCAGCCCCGAGATCGCGGAACACAGTCTCGTAGAGATCCCCCGTATCGTCCAGTGAAGAGGCCGTCGGGATGACCGCGATGTGCGCGCGTGACCCACCACAAAGCTTGACGAAACGACGCAGGATAACCGGGTTCTGGACCCGATTTTCCTTGCCGCCAATGGGGATAATGAAGCCTCGCGCGGCACCGTTCAGCGATTTTCCGGGGTGCATCATTCACTCCTTCCAGATTTGTACCCTACCTTCTATGACCATCGTAACAGCAAAAAACGCGCCAGTGTTTCCTTGACAAGGGCTCGCGCGCGCTGGGCCGGCCGCAATGAGAAGACACTCGCCGGGACTTCAGACCGACGAGGGGGGCGGGAAGGGCATATGCACAAATTGCGTGCATATTTGAACCGATATGGTGCGACATTGACGTGCAACTCAATGACGATCCGCCGAGGATCGTGATCCTCGAGACCAAGTTCCGGACGTCGAGGATCGTGCCACTGCATCCGACGACAGCGCCGGTGAGGCCCGTCGTATCTTGCGAGTCATTCTGCGCCGCGAATGATCCGCAGATCGCGCTCGACGGCGTCGCCCAAGGCTACAAGCGCTTTCTCGTATGCATCGCTTTCATATGCGGCCACTGCCTGCTCGTATGTCGGGAACTCAATCACGACAGTCCGTTCCTTCAAACCTTGCTCGCGAACCTCGTCGGCCAATCCGCGCACGATGAATTTGCCGCCGGCGGCGGTCACTGCAGGGGCTGCCAACTGTGCATATGCTGCCAACTTCGACGCGTCTTTCGTCTCGCGATACACGGTCACCCAATATCCTTTGCTCATTTGAATCTCCTTGTTTTAAGGCGAGAAAGCAATTGCTGCGTTGCAAGCAACAACGAAGGAATTATGGCATGTGTCGATATCATCGTTTGTTTGTGCGTGGGAATGCTGTGTCCAGCACAGGACGACGGTCCGCTGTAACGATCCAGCCATCAAGCTCTTCATTTCCTGTCGGCACGGCCTAGATGGTGTCTAACTGAAACATGCACCTGAAAGTGAAATGCTGAATTTTTTGCTGCGCCCGATGGAAACGCTGTCGGGCGGCTTGCAGCGTCAGCGAATCCGCCCAGCTGAATGTCTGTTCCCGGCGTTGGCGGAGAGATCGTTATCAGCGACCTTGAACACTGAAACGGCGTCCTTGAGCTTCGTCGCCTGTTCCTTGAGTGACTGCGCAGCGGCCGATGCCTGCTCAACGAGTGCCGCGTTTTGCTGGGTCACTTCGTCCATTTGATTGACGGCCTGATTGACCTGCTCAATGCCACGGCTCTGCTCTTCAGAAGCCGCCGTGATTTCGCCCACGATATCGGCGACCTGCTTGATCGCCTGCTTCACGTGGCCCATGGTGGCACTGACTTCCACGGCCTGGTTCGAGCCGTCCTGAATCATCGAGACAGACGAGCCGATCAGTTCCTTGATTTCCTTGGCGGCAGCGGCAGAGCGCTGGGCCAAGCTACGAACCTCGCTGGCAACCACGGCAAAGCCGCGCCCCTGTTCACCAGCACGAGCAGCTTCAACGGCTGCGTTCAGCGCGAGAATATTGGTCTGGAACGCAATGCCTTCGATCACGCCGGTGATTTCGGAAATCTTGCTCGAGCTTCCGCTGATCTTTCCAATGGTCCCGGCCATGGCTTGTACGGCCTCGTTGCCCGTATTTGCCATGTCGGTGGCATTCGTCGCCAGCATGTTGGCCTGACGCGCATTGTCGGCGTTCTGTTTCACCGTTTCCGTCAACTGGGTCATGCTCGACGCGGTTTCCTCAAGAGACGCCGCTTGCTCTTCCGTGCGGGCTGAGAGGTCAGTATTGCCTCCGGCAATCTCGCTACTGGCTGACTGAACGCCAGATACCTGCTCACCAACGTCGTCCACGAGTGAGCGCAGATTCAGGCCGGCCTGATTGACCGCGCGCATGAGCATACCGATCTCATCGATTCGCTCAAGGTTGACGTTCTGGACTGCTTGTCCAGCTGCGACGGCTTTCGCTTGCTGAAGCACGCTGACAAGTGGTCCGCTGATCTGGGATTCGAGCCAGGCGCACGCCAGCAGTCCGGATGCTGCAAGTTCAGCCAGAAGGATATAGCCCCATGTCGACCCGAGTAATCCACCTAGCGAAATAGTGCCTGCGGTTGAGGCCATGATAAACACCAGGGCAAGACGGATGCGCCAGCGTGTCGGCAGGGTCTTCAACGCCGAGGTCCATGCAAGCCAGCCCGAACGAACGAGCACGCCTTTTCGCAACGTCAGCCCGCGCATACGACCTTCGCGGAAACGCTGATACAGCGCCTCGGCTGCGCTGATCTCGTCACGACCAGGTAAAGTCCTGACAGACATATATCCAACGTTCGATCCGTTGCGGTTCACTGGCGTAACGTTTGCGCGGACCCAATAATGGTCACCGTCCTTTCTACGATTTTTAACCAGCGCGGTCCATGCCTCGCCCCCTTTCAACGTCGCCCACATGTCCGCAAATGCCTGGGCAGGCATATCGGGGTGACGCACGATGTTATGAGGTTGGCCGATTATTTCATTGGGTTCAAACCCGCTGACCTGGATGAATGCTGCGTTGGCGTAGGTGATATGGCTTTGCGTATCCGTGACGGACATAAGGGTCATGTCGCTTGGATAGCTGTATTCCCGTTGGGTCACGGGACTATTGTTGCGCATTGTTGTTTCTCTTCGTCATGGGTAATTTGCAAAGCTATAGGTCTCGGACCCGACGTGGCGTCAGCTGCCAGATCCAAAGACTTAATCAAGTTGTACCTGGCGGTTGCAATCTTGTTCAAGCGCTGGTGCGAATCCAAAAAAATTGGCGTCGAACATGGATATACGGCGGTGGTTGACGATTGCTGAAGAGAAATTTGTGTAAGGGGTAGCTGAAAATTTGCTAGGGATATTCCTATGAAGGCCTGTTCCATCGTTCCGTTTGCTACGGTGTGGTCAGCAGGAATCGTTTGGAGTCCGACTCGTGAAAAGCGGAGTGGAAGCTTGTCGGATTGCTGAGGCGGCTGCGTCCGAGGTGATCGCAGTTACAACGCGGCAGGATGGATCAGAACGGTTTATCCACCGTTTTCTCGTTCATGGCCTATACATCGGCTGTTTCGAGAAGCGTGGACAAGCCGTTAAAAGGAGAGGGGCAAAACCGACCTGCAGCGCGTCGTTGGCGGAAATGCGGAACGCAGGCCGAGATACGGATAGCCGTTTGTGTCTCAAGAGGCGCCGGTACGCTTCATCATACTGTCTGCCGGTAACATGCCTGGCAAGGCCTCTACAAAGAAGTCTGCTTGCAACGCGGTTCCAGCCTGGACGTCGTACTGGGCGAAGTCGCGCACACCCGCCGCCATCAGCACCTCGTCATCGAGGAAAAAGTTTCCCGTACACGCCTTGGCAGGACGCGTCAGGATATAGTGAGCCGCGTCGGCGACTATCTCAGGTGTGCGACACGCCCCAATCATTTCCTCGCCGCCAATTTCGTTTCGCACCGCAGCGGTTGCGATAGCCGTTCGGGGCCACAGCGAGTTGACAGCGACACCACGGTTCTTGAATTCGCCAGCAAACGCCAGCGTGAACAGACTCATCGTGTACTTTGAGATCGTATACGCCGGAAAATCCTTAAACCACTTCGCATCGCTGACCAACGGCGGTGACACTGTGAGGATGTGCGGGTTCGGCGAATTGAGGAGATGCGGCAGGCATGCTTGTGCGCATACGAAAGTGCCTCTGCCATTGACCCCATGCATCAGGTCATACCGTTTTACGGGGGTGTCAAGCGTGCCGGTCAGTCGAATGGCGCTCGCATTGTTCACGAGTATATCGATGCCGCCGAATAGCCCGACCGTCTCGGCAACTGCTGCTTTTACACGTTCCTCGTCGCGAATGTCCACGACAAGCGGGAGCGCCTTGCCGCCAGCTTCTTCAATTGCGGCGGCGGCTGTATAAATCGTCCCTTCGAGACGCGGGTCCGGGGCAGCCGTCTTTGCTGCAATCGCGATGTTCGCGCCGTCGCGCGCGGCTCTAAGTGCAATTGCAAGTCCGATGCCGCGACTTCCACCGGATATGAATAGGGTCTTCCCAGCGAGGTTCATGGCCGTCTCCTGATTCCTGATGATTCATGGCAGCATACAGTTCTTCAGGCATTTCGGCGTGGGTGCGCAACGGCACGCCCCCCATTGAGCCTTCCCTCGTATAAAACGGGCCATCATCTCCAGCTCGGCCGCCTCCGCCTCCAGGCGGGCAAGCTGCCCACTCGGAATCCCGGCCTGGCGCTCAGGCGAGATGCCGCTTTCGCGGCGCTCCGTATCCAGGGAAATCCCCAAACTCAATGCGGTCTATCATGGTAGAAACAGCATTCAATTGATCCACGCGGCACGCCCGGGAGACGGTCACGCGCGCCTTCCCGCCGACGCCGCGAAGTCGAGGAACGGCCGCAGTTCAATCAAAGCATGTTCCGGTTCGAGCCGGATGGGAGCAGATCATGCAGAACGTGCTGGTAGGTTATGACGGGTCGCCATCCGCGCGACATGCTGTCACTTTTGCGGTCGATCTCGCCAGGCGCTTTGACGCGCGCCTGCATGTCCTCGTCGTGGCGCGAGCGCCGGATTGGGGTGCGATAGAACTGGAAAGAAAGGAAATAGTCGATTACGAGTTGCGCCACGCCAACGAAATCCTCGACGACATCAAGGCGAAGCTCGCCTCTTATGGTGACCATCCCGAGTTCGATCTCGTGATAGGGCAGCCCGCGAAGGAGATCGTGCTCTACGCGGAGCAGCACGATATCGATCATCTTGTCGTCGGGCATCGCGGTCATACGCCGTTCGATCGCTGGCTGATCGGTTCAGTCGCCCGCCAGGTTCTCGCGTATGCACCGTGCGCCGTTACGATCGTGCGCGATCCGGCGACGATCAAAAAGGCGCCACGCGAAGGCTGAGCAACGGTCGACGGACGAAGTTCCGTTTGTCCGAACGCGGCCGCCGAGTAGTCGCTGGCTACCGTCCGGCAGATCCTCGCTTCCCGGGATGCGCGGCTGGCGCCTCCGCGAGCAAGTCATCCAACCGATCCTGGCTGAAGCGTAGTGTGGCACCGGCACCGGCGCAGCGGTTCGCCAGGGCCGTGCTCATGCAAGGGGGCCGTTCGATATTGCGTTAGCGAATCGAAAGTATCGATTCATCCGTACGTCTTAATTCCGTCGCATTCTCCTACCCTTACCGAATTTTTCGTGATCACTCAAATAGGACAGGGCATGAAGACGATCAGGAGATGGATGCGCGTACGGAATGCCGTCGGCGTCGGCGTTGTGGTGCTCGCCGGCCTGCACGCGACAGGCGCGGCGGCGCGTGATGCGAATGAACACGAGCATGAACGTGAGGCAGTGAAGCACGTGCTGCTGATCAGCTTCGACGGCTTGCACGAGCAGGATGTCGCACGCTGCATCGGTTCGAACTCTTGCCCCAATCTCGCGTTGCTGGCAAAGGCCGGCACCACGTACACCAACGCCCACACGCCTGGCCTCTCGGATTCATTCCCGGGTCTCGCCGCGTTAGTCACGGGCGGCTCGCCGAAAACGGCGGGCCTGTTCTATGACGTGTCTTATGACCGCACGCTCTACGCGCCGTCCGATACCCATTGCACCGGCAAGCAGGGGTGGAATGTCGTGTTCGACGAAACCACCGGCATCGATGGAGAGAACGGCGGCGCGCTGACGAATCTCAACGGCGGTGGTGCATTCAATCCGCAGGCCATACCGCGTGCGTTGATCAACGGCGTCTGTACGGCCGTGTACCCGCACAACTATGTGAAGACGAACACGATTTTCGAGGTGGTCAAGCAAAACGTGAAAGGCGCCCGGACCGCATGGGCGGACAAGCACGCGTGGGGCTACGACTGGCTCAACGGACCGTCGGGAACGGGTGTCGACGATCTTTCCCGCACCGAGATCAATTCGATCGATCCGGCTACTCAAACCGACTACACCGACGTCTATACGCACACGGAAAAGTTCGACGACCTCCATGTGCAGTCTTTGATCGACGAGATCGACGGCAAGGATTCGACCGGCAAAGCTGGTGCCGGCGTGCCCACCGTCTTTGGCACCAACTTCCAGACCTTGAGCATCGCACAGAAGGCGCTCGTGGCGAACGGCGGCGGCTATCTGGACGCGAGCTTTACGCCGGGCCCGCAGGTGACGAGTGCGATTGCTTACATAGACGGGTCCTTGGGCCGCATTGTGTCCGAGCTCAAGCAGCAAGGTCTTTACTCGTCGACGGCGATCATCGTCACCGCGAAGCATGGTCAGTCCCCGACGGATCATTCGAAGCTGGTGAAGATCGGCGACACGCTCACGAAGCTGCTTGAAGCAAACAATTATCTGGATCCGAACGGCAACTTTGGCCAGGCGAACACGACGAGCGGAAATCTGAATGACGGGACGGGTCTCGTCAATACGGGCTTCGTGCAGACCGACGACGTCGGGCTGATCTGGTTGCGCGATCAAAGCCAGCTGTCAGCGGTAGTGAAGACGCTGAAGGACAACCTGAGCTGCAACGCGCCCGGCATTTGCGCGGATGGCCCGCAAGCGTACATTCTGTACGGCGCGCAGATTGCTGACCGGTTCGGCGATCCCGCGCGCGGACGCACGCCCGATATCATCGTCCAGCCCAACCCCGGCGTCATCTATACGTCGAGCAAGTCCAAGGACGAAGAACACGGCGGCAATGCTCCCGACGACAACCATCTCGGTCTCGTGGTCTACGTGCCCGGTGTCCATCACGCCGGCAAGACCGTCGACGAACGGGTGCTGACTACGCAGGTCGCGCCGACGATCCTGCGCATGCTCGACCTCGACCCCAAACTGCTGCACTCGGTAGCGACCGAAGGAACGCGCACACTGCCTGGCTTCGATCGCGATAACTTCTAAGCGCCCAAAGCCGTCATCAGCGGCGGCGAGCGGCAAACAAGCGGCGCGACGCGACTCCTCGAGACGTTCAACGATCTCATGTCGCGTCGCTACCGGGTTAGGGAGGCCCGCAGGCTAGCCTCTCCAGCCGAACATCACTGCACGGCACCCTCGTCAATCGATCTGTTCAGACATTTTCAGTGCGGCGCAAATGGCGCGGTTGAATGACGCCAGCGGGCGTCTCTGATACACACGCCATTTGTTGTGACCCCTGATACGTGGAACGGTTCTTATAAAACAAACCGCCTAGTCGGTTTACAAAAATAATTTGCAGTGTTAGGCTTGCGCCTCACGTGAACCGTCATGTCTGGACTTTCCGGAATGGACATCGAAGGAGCGATGCATGAAGCAGCTGATTCTCGTGGTATTGCGCCCGCCTATTTTTGTTTGGCTGCGTGAACGCGCATCCACTCCTGAAAGACACCATGGATAATCCCACTCGATCGGAACGTTCCCGTAGAGCCGCCATTCAGGCGGCGCTTACCATCATCGCGCGCGATGGACCGGGGCAGCTCACGTTTGATGCTATTTCGCGCGAAAGCGGCATCAGCAAGGGCGGCTTGATGCATCAGTTTCCGAACAAGCAGGCTGTGCTGAAAGTGCTGCTTGAGCACGAAATCGAGTACTTCGAGAACTTCGCTCGCGACTACCTCGCTGCGGCAGGCACGACGAAGTCCGAGCCCAATCTCGCAGCCGAGATCGCCACGATGCGCGAGGCTACTGACAACCCCCATTTCGCGGGTTTTGCCATTCTTGCCGCTATCGTTGAAGATCCCACTCTTTTGTCCGCCACTCGCGAGACGAGTGCGCAGACAATCAAAGATATCAAGGCCGAGGCCGCCGACCCGGAGCTGGCGGTGTTGCGCTGGGCAGCAGCCAGAGGTCTGGCATTCACCGCTCTCCTTGGCCTCTGTCCGCTTTCCGAAAGGGAACTCGGGCGTCTGTTCGATCGCCTGCTCGATGAACGCCAGTGGGCGCCTGCCGCCCAAAAAGAAGCCGCGTGCTGCACGTTCATCGCGTAGCGTTGCTAATGACGCTCAAGGCCGTTGAGCGCAGCGTGTCCCGCGGGAACTCATAAACGGAGCGGGAAGGAATGACCGGATTGCCCAATGTGGTGCACGGGCATCCTGATACAAATGCACTAGCAACAAAGTAGTACTTCGTCCTGCGTCGCGCTCAAGAAACAAACCGTCTGGTCGGTTTACATCTTGAAATTGCGATGTTAGGCTTGAGCCTCACATGAACTGTCAGGTCTGGACCTCCCAGAAAGACAGATGCGAATCGGAACCCGGAGAGATAAATGGTCAAGTCAGTTAAGGCGCGGCATCTGTTGATTGCTGCTATCTGCACAGCTTTAATAGGTTGCTCGAGCGTGACGCCAGTCGCGTATTCGGGGATCCCGTCATCCCCCTATTTGCGACCCAATACGCAGGACGACTCTACCCGCGTGCCATATCGCTTTGCGCCTCAGACAGACTGGCAGAAGTACACGAAATTGATTATCGATCCGGTGACGGTTTATCAGGGCGCCGATAACCAGTTTGGCGACATGGGTGGCGAAGATAAAGCGGCTCTTGCGAGCTATATGCAAACCAGGTTTGCGGAAAAGTTGCGAGGCCGATTCCAACTGGCTAATGAGGCCGGCCCCAACACGCTGCGCCTGAAGCTCATCCTGACGGGCGCGAAGACCAATACGCCTGTGTTGAGCACCTTTACCCATTTCGATATTGGGGGCAACCTCTACAACGGCGTTCAAGCCGCGCGTGGCAAGGAAGGCGCCTTCAGCGGTTCGGTTACCTACGCCGTCGAAATCTACGACGCGTCGACCAACCGCCTCCTCAGTGCTTACGTGACCAAGCAATACCCGAACGCGTTTAACCTCGGCGCAAGCTTCGGGTCGCTGGGCGCGTCGAAGACCGGGATCGACAAAGGCGCGGACGCGCTGGTTGCGCAATTCAAATGACCTGTATAAAGGGGTGACGCTTCTGGATCGTGTGCCCGCAAGCGGATGCCGAAGATGAATAAAGCCAGCTTAATCGCGTGTCACGAATGTGATTTTCTCCAGCGGGAGACCCCGCTAGTCAAGGGCGGCACCGCGCGATGCCGACGATGCGGGGCGGTCCTCTACCGAAGCTTGCCGGCAACGCACGATCGCGCACTGGCGCTCACCTTGGCCGCGGCGATCCTGTTTGTGGTCGCCAATCGCTTTCCCATCTTCGGACTCTGGGTCAATGGAACACTTGTCGAAACCACGCTTTGCGGCGCGGCTTCGTCTCTATACGCGGACGGCATGTGGCCAATCGCGGGCCTTGTCTTCGTGACAACGATTTTGATGCCGTCACTGAACATAGCGGCCGTGATCTATCTACTCTTGCCGTTGCATACAGGCGGATTTCCCCACAAACCTGAAATTGTTCTTCGTGTGCTACGGCATGTTGCGCCATGGGGAATGATCGAGGTTCTGATGCTCGGCATGCTGGTCGCGCTTGTCAAACTCCAGCACATCGCAACAGTCGTCCCCGGCGTCGCGATCTGGGCATTCGGCGTGGTGATGGTGCTGCTTGCGGCGGCGACCGTTACGTTTAACCCGCGTGATCTATGGGCGCGTATCGATGCAATGCAAAGCGAGGGCGGCGTGTCTCACCTGGTGAGCGCAAGCACCACGCCGGCCACTGCCGCGCGCGCAGGGCTGTTCGTGTGTCACGACTGCGGCCTGCTCTCGAAGCCGCTCGCACCCGTCCACGGTGGGAGCTGTCCGCGTTGTCACGCAGCGCTGCATTTACGCAAGCCCAATAGTCTCATCCGCACCTGGGCATTCCTGTTCGCCGCCATGATCCTTTACATCCCGGCGATTCTTCTGCCGGTCATGGTCACGAGTACCTTATTCGGTGCGCGATCCGACACGATCCTGAGTGGCGTCGTATTTCTCTGGACCTCCGGGTCGTGGTTGCTTGCAGCGATCGTTTTCATCGCAAGCCTTGTGGTTCCAATGCTCAAGATTCTTTCGTTAGCTTATCTCGCGTGGAGTACCCAGCTGCGCTCTCCTCTAATCCCCCACAAGCGCACGCGTATTTATCGGCTAGTGGAGCTTGTTGGCCGGTGGTCGATGCTCGATATCTACGTGATTACCATCCTTGTCGCTTTCGTGCAGTTCGGTTCGGTCGCAACCATCGACGCAGGTCCCGGGTCGATTGCATTCGGTGCGGTAGTCGTGCTGACCATGTTCGCCTCGTTGTCATTCGATCCACGACTCATCTGGGACGCAGTGGAGTCAGAAGGTGAATAAGTTGTCAGGACAGAAAGATGACCAGAATGCGCCCGGCTTTCCGGCAGTCGTTGCCTCCAAACAGTCGAAGTGGCGTGTGCAGCTTGTATGGTTAGTGCCGCTTGTCGCTGTGCTGATAGCAGGCTGGCTGGTCGCGCAGTCGGTCATGCAAAAAGGCCCGACCGTCACGATCAGGTTTTCCACGGGTGAGGGGATTGAGGCCGGCAAGACGAAGATCAAGTTCAAGAATGTCGATATTGGCGTAATCAAGAACGTTGAACTCTCCGACGATCACAAGACGGTGCTCGCCAGCGCTGAAATGTCCCGCAACGCTTCCAGCATGCTCGTCGACGATACCCGCTTCTGGGTCGTTCGACCGCGCATCTCAGGCGGCACGGTATCGGGCATCGGTACGTTATTGTCCGGTTCGCACATCGGAATGGATATCGGTACATCGCAAAAAGCGCGACGTGATTTCGTCGGACTCGAGTCGCCGCCAGTCCTCGCCTCAGGCGCACCGGGGCGAGAGTTCGTGCTGAAAAGCGAGAACCTGGGCTCGCTCGATATAGGTTCGCCGGTGTTCTTCCGGCGGCTTCAGGTTGGTCAGATCGTCTCCTACGCGCTCGATCCTGAGGGCGCGGGAATGACCCTGCACGTCTTTATCAATGCGCCTTACGACAAGTACGTGACGAACGACACCCGCTTCTGGCACGCAAGCGGCGTCGATGTGACTCTGGATACGACCGGTGTGAAGGTAGACACCGAATCGCTGGTATCGATCCTGATTGGTGGCCTTGCATTCGAGAATCCACCCGACACAACGAACAGGGTTGAAGCCGACGCGAAGCACCAGTACGAACTTTTCGTCAATCGGACCGAGGCGATGAAGCGGCATGACGCGATCATCGATCAATACGTGCTGAACTTCAAGGAGTCCGTGCGTGGGCTGACCGTGGGAGCACCCATCGACTTTCGCGGGATAGTCATCGGCGAGGTATCGGCGATCAACTCGCACTTTGATCCGGCCACGCGGGAATTCAATATCCCGGTCGAAGTCAGCATTTTCCCGGAGCGCTTGATTTCACGCGACGAATGGCGAAGCCAAAGCGG
This sequence comes from Paraburkholderia sp. GW821-FHT02A12, assembly GCF_059422005.1. Lineage (NCBI taxonomy): Bacteria > Pseudomonadati > Pseudomonadota > Betaproteobacteria > Burkholderiales > Burkholderiaceae > Paraburkholderia > Paraburkholderia sp. GW821-FHT02A12. The sequence goes on from NZ_JBWKWA010000002.1 coordinate 807,989, forward strand.
GCAAATATCGTCGGAGCGGAAAGAGTTTGCGGACTACCTGGTATCGAAGGGGATGCGGGCACAACTGAGAACGGCAAGCCTGCTTACCGGACAACTGTATATCGCGATCGATTTCTTCCCCTCTGCGCCGAAGGCGAAGGTGGACTGGAGTAAAAAGACGCCCGAATTGCCAACGGTGCCGGGTAACTTGCAGGGTCTGCAGGAATCGATTACCAGTCTCGTTGCTAAACTGAATGAGATTCCGTTCGAGGGCATCAGCAAGGATCTGCGCAAAACCCTCGGTGATGCGGACACGCTGCTGAATACCATCAATACAGATATTGCACCTGACGCAAAAGCGACGCTGGCCGCGGCTCGCGAAGCGCTCACGTCAGCGAATCGCACGTTGCAAAGCGACTCGCCATTGCAGCAAAGCACCGCCGAGACAATGCGGGATTTGTCGCGGGCGGCAGTCTCGATCCGTTCGCTTGCGGAGTATCTCGAACGCCATCCGGAGGCGCTGATCCGTGGCAAGACCGAGGACAAGCCATGAGCCGATTTCCGTCGTTACCGTTGAGCATGATCGTGCTGACCCTTTTCGCGGGATGCGCAACGTCGCCGACGTCGAAGTTCTACACGTTGAGCCCTGTTCAGGTTGTCGAACAGCGGCCGAGCGCCAGTCCGATCGCAATCGCGATCGATCCGGTCACGGTTCCCGAACTGGTCGACCGGTCGCAAATCGTAACGAAACTCGACGCGAACCGCGTGTCTATCGACGAGTTCGCGCGCTGGGCCGATCCATTGAAGAGTCAGATTCCGCGTGTACTCGCTGCGGATCTGGCGCAGATCATTCCGGGAGCGATCGTATCGACTTATCCACAACGTGTGGGCGATAACGCTTACCGCGTATCGGTTGACGTGCAGAACTTCGATTCGTCAACAGACGGTACGGTAACGCTGGCGGTGATCTGGTCGGTGCGTCCGCCGAAGCGAAGCGAGCAGTTTAGCGGGCGCTCTGTGGTACGCGAGGCCGTGAGCGGGCCTGGCTACGACGCCCTGGTCAACGCGCACAGCCGAGCCCTCGCGTCCGTCGCGAACGATATCGCGGCAGCAACGGGGGCGGCCACGAGAGTCGCCCCGACGAATCGGCGTCAATCCACGGACGCGGTTCAGTCTCCACTGTAAGGCGTCGAATGACGTTTGCTACGCGCACTGAGGGTGGGTTTTCTATGCGCCGTGCATTGGTCTGCCTCGATCGATTTCTCTGACGCCTGCTGTCGTGGCGATTTTGCGGGCAGTTTCACGAGTCTGCAGTCTTTCGCCATTACGATTGCCATGGACTCACATGGCATACCCTACACTCCTACAGTCCGCCGTTTTGACGACGGTCTGTGCGTAGCCGAAACCGCCAAAGTTATCGCGTCTTGGGATTCGCGTTATAGCCGCGCGACAGTCAGGAGAGCATCACTCATGGTCAAGAAACGAATCTATGCCGCATTCCTCTCGGCCGCGCTGATCGCCGCGATTGCGCCGGGATGCCAGGCGCAGTACACCACCGACTGGGTGGCGAACACATTTGGAACCCTCGCCACTCACGTGGGTAACGGAGCCCGTTCCATGTGGGTGGCCCCGGAGGGAACCCTCTATACAGCTTCCCTGTGGGACGAAAACGAGGGCGGAGTTGCCCTATACCGGAATGGCCAAAGCATAGGTTCCATAGGAATTCATAGCGAGTTTCAGGGCAGCGCCATTACGGGTAATGCCACATCGATTTTCGCTGCGTTGCAATTTAGCAGAAACGGCGGCAGTGGCAGGGTCGGGCGATACAACCGAACCAGTCAAACTCGCGACCTTCTCATCTCCGTCAGCGCGACAACGAATGAGCAGCGGGCCGATGTCGTCACCGGACTTGCGACGTCGGGCTCACTCCTTTATGCGAGCGACTTTCCCGGAAATCGCGTGCGGGTCTTCAGCACCGACGGTGTCTGGCAGCGGGATATCGGCGTCTCGGGCCCCGGCGCGCTTGCCGTGGACGGCGCGGGAAATATCTGGGTTGCGCAGCAGAGCCTTGGCACGGTCCTCGAATTCAGCCCGTCCGGTGCGCCGCTGAACACTATCCAGATGTCCGCTGCCTCCCGACCGTCCGCGCTGTATTTCGACGCGGCGACTGGGCAGCTCATGATCGGCGACGAGGGACCCGACATGAACATCAAGATCTACAACATCTCGGGCATTCCCTTGCTGGCCAGCACGTTCGGCATTCAGGGCGGATATCTCGACACCACGGCCGGAATCAAAGGCCAGGTCGGTGACAAACGATTCACACGGGTCACGGGCATCGGCAAGGACTCCGCCGGCAACCTCTATGTCCTCAACAATCCGTGGGGCGGAACGTGGGACCTCGGGCGCAACGGCGGCACTGACATTCACTCCTACGACAGCACCGGCAAGCTGCAATGGAAGCTCCAGTCCCTCAACTTCGAAGCGATCGGCGCCCCAGACCCGGGTACAGACGGCGCTTACTTCTACGGAGGCGCCCACATCTTCACCGGCACCGCTGGAGGAAGCTACGTAGCGAACACCGTCAATCCATTCGACTATCCCTCCGATCCACGACTCAATCCCAACGATACCCAACGCAACGAGCACTTCGGTCAGCTCGCCAGCGTCGGCGCAAACCGGATCCTCGTTGCATCCGGCCAGAATCCCGCTATCTTCTACTTCTTCCACTTCAACGCGGCGAATGGCTACATCGCCATACCGGACGCCTCGATTCCCGGCACGGCGTTCAATACGACGAGGCCGGTCACGGGGGGATTTTGCCTTGATAGCAAGGGAGATGTCTGGGCCGGTCTGGATAGAACGAACCACATCTATCACTATCCGCTGACCGGCTTCGATGCCGACGGCAAGCCGACGTGGGGCGCAGGAATCGCCACCTCCATTCCGATGAGCATCAGACCGTTGACGCGAATCATCTACCTGCCGGAAAGCGATACCATGATCCTGGTACAAGGGGTGGCTGGGAGCATAGACTGGACGGCGATCGGAACGAGGATCGAGGTGTATCACGGCTGGCTCGCAGGCAACCACACCGCTCCCAATCCGGTGATCAACATCACCAGCGCCAATCCCAAGTCGATGACGGCCGCCGGCAACTATCTTTTCCTCGGATACGTACACACCGTGCCCAACATCGACGCCTTCAATCTCACCACAGGCAATCTGGACACCACGTTGATCAACAGCAGTTCCAGCAATGTGGACGTCGGCAATGACGTGGATTCGATGTACGGCCTGAGATCGTACCTCCGCTCGACCGGGGAATACGTGGTCACGAAGGACAACTACAACGGCTCCAGCATGGTTGTGTATCGTTGGACGCCCAGATAGATCATCCTCCGTGCCCGTGGTGCCTGCTCTCCCGGTATCCGGCTTGCAAGACTCTCAAGCTTTGCAAGCTCACCTCGATCCCGCTCCCGCTCGCCGCGGGCCCGTCGATGCGCGCACAACGAGTTCCGGCGGTGGGCCTACCACCATCGACGGTTGCTGTGCAGGCGCCTGGATAAGACGGATGAGCCTATCGACCGACAACTCGGCGACGGCTGCGGTCTGGATCGCAACCGTCGTCAACGCCGGGTGCACCTGATGAGCCAGTTGAATGTCCGTGATGCCGATGACCGACACGTCATCCGGCACCGCGCGGCGCAGGGTGATCAAGGCCTGGGCCGCGCCGATCGCGAGCAGATCGTTGGTCGCGAAGATCGCGGTCAGTTGCGGCGCGTTCGCCATCAGTTGCATGCAGGCGGCGTAGCCGGCGTCGATCGAGTCGCGTACCTGCAGCATCGCAGCAGCGTCGGTTTCGATCCCGGCCTCGCGCATCACCGCACGAAAGCCGTTGGAGCGCGCATCCTGCAAGCCGCCGCAACCGTCGCCGATCAGCATGCCGATGTCGCGATGGCCCAGTTCGAGCAGATGCGTGGCGGCAAGCGCGCCCGCACGCGCGAAGTCCACGGCGATGCACGGCAGGGCAGGCGGCGTCTCGGGGTGTTCCCACATCGTCAACAGGATCGGCGCACTGTGCATCGCCGAAATGCAGAGCTCGTTGATCGCGATATCCGTGTTCATGACGAGGACGCCGTCGGCCAGCGTTCCGGCGATCTGGTTCAGGTAGGCCCGGCCGATCTCCGCATCGTCGTCCGTATTGCACACCATCAGAAAATGGCCCGCCTTGCGCGCCGCGCGCTCGGCCGCCAGCACGAACTCGGGATAGAAAGGGTTCGAAATGTTCGACAACATCAACGCCAAAGTCGACGAGCGGCCCTCCGCCAGCGCGCGCGCGTTCAGATTCGGCCGGTAGCCGAGGTCGGCGATGGCTCTCAATACGCGTTCCGCCGTTTCCGGACGAACCTTCTCGCGATTGCGCAGCACGTTGGAAACCGTCGCAGCGGTAACCCGCGCGCGTTTGGCGACTTCAGACAAGGTGACCATTTCTCATATCCCATATTCAGGGAATGCGATTCAAATGTTGCAAGCGCCCCGCGACGTTTGCTAAGTTTCATGCAAACACACAGGAGACAAAACCATGCGAGCTTCCGCGAACCCCGAATTTAAGCGATTAAATGCCTGCCGTACAAGGGTTGGCCGATTTTTTTTGAAACAAATTTAAGCGTTTAAATCCGGAGGCAGCATGGCCACAATCCATCTCGCGAACGTGCAGAAGTCGTACGGCGATCATGCGCCGGTGATCCGGCGCGTGAATCTGGATATCGCGCAACACGAGTTCTGCGTTTTTCTTGGACCGTCGGGTTGCGGCAAGTCGACCTTGCTGAGAATGATCGCCGGTCTCGAAGACCTGAGCGAAGGCGAACTGCGGATCGGCGGGCGTCTCGTGAACGACGTGCCCGCCGCCGAGCGGGGTGTCGCGATGGTGTTCCAGAGCTACGCGCTATTTCCGCACATGACCGTGTTCGACAACATGGCGTTCGGTCTGAAGCTCGCGAAGCAGCCGAGAGACGTGATCGACCGGAAGGTGCGCGAGGCCGCGCGCATTCTGCAGTTGGACGCGCTGCTCGACCGTTATCCGAAAGCATTGTCCGGCGGCCAGCGGCAACGCGTGGCGATCGGCCGGGCGATCGTGCGCGAGCCCGGCGTGTTCCTGTTCGACGAGCCGCTGTCGAATCTCGACGCTGCGCTGCGAGGTCAGACGCGCGTTGAAATCGCCAGGCTGCACCAGCGCTTTGAGAATGCGAGCGTGGTGTACGTCACGCACGATCAGGTCGAGGCAATGACGCTCGCCGACCGGATCGTGCTGCTGCACGCGGGCGCGGATGCCGAGCGATTCGGCAGCATCGCGCAGAGCGGCGCGCCGCTCGAGTTGTATCACCATCCGAAGTCGCGCTTTGTGGCGTGCTTCATCGGTTCGCCGCGGATGAATTTCATCGATGCCGTGGTCGACTCGATCGACGCGGGCAGGGTAACGGTGTCGCTCGCGCAAAGCGGCGAACGGCTGGTCGCACACGTCGACGGCCGGCGTCTGCAACCCGGTCAGCCGGTCACGCTCGGCGTGCGTCCGGAACATCTGCACCTTCATGGCCTCCACGGCGACGAGCAGTCCATTCAGTGCGCCACGGTGCTCTCGGAACGGCTCGGCGAACACAGCTATATCCATGCGGATCATGCGGCTGGCACGCTGGTCGCAAAGGCACCGGGCGATTCGCCGCTAGGTTCCGGCGAGCGCCTTCGCGTTCACGTTCCGCCTTCCGCATGTCATCTGTTCGATGCCGACGGCATCGCCCTGCGGCGCAGCGCGCACGAACCTGAGAGAGTCGCGGCCTGACCCAAGTCGAACTCCGCCATAGAGCGGATTACATCGTCTGACAGCAGTGCGCTGTCAGCTAACAAGGTAGTTAAGGAGACAAAAGATGATTGCTCATCGCCTTCGCCGGCTAGCTCAAGTATCGGTTGCCGCCGCTCTGGTTACCGCCGCGCTTTCATGCGCCACGGCCGACGCCGCCACGCTCGCGGTCAATGTGTCGGCACGCGGAAATCAGCGTTCGACCTGGCAGGATGCCTTCGACAAATTCAAGAAAGCCAACCCCGACGTCGATCTCAAGGTGACCTACATCACCGAGGAAGCCTACAAGGTGCAGATGGGCGGCTGGCTCGCCACCGATCCGCCCGACGTGGTCTCGTGGCACGACGGCGAGCGCATGACGTATTACGCGCAGCGCGGCCTGCTCGAGGACCTGTCGCCGGACTGGAACAAGAACGGCTGGTCGCAGCAGTATGCGTCGGTGAAGGACGCTTCCACTTATAAGGGCAAGCAGTACGCGGCGCCGCTCGGCTACGACGCGTACGGCTTTTTCTATCGCAAGGATCTGTTCGAGAAGGCAGGCATCAAGGGCGAACCGAAGACGTGGGAAGAATTTCTCGACGCCTGCAAGAAGCTCAAGGCAAGTGGCGTCGCGCCGATCGCCGTCGCCGCACGCGATAGCTGGACGCTTGCCGCATGGTTCGACTATCTCGACCTGCGCATCAACGGCAACGCGTTCCACCAGAAGCTGATGGCAGGCGAGGTGCCATATACGGACGCGCGTGTGAAAAAGGTCTACATCGCGTGGAAAACCTTGATCGACGAGCACTATTTCATCGATAACGCGCTGTCCTACGATCTCGATTCGATCGCGCCGTTTCTCGTGAACGGCAAGGCCTCGATGATGCTGATGGGATCGTTCTTCTCGGCGAGCATCCCGGCCTCCGTCAGGCCCGAGACCGGCTTCTTCCGTTTCCCCGTGATCGACGCCAATGTGCCGATGGCCGAAGACGGCCCGGTGAATGTGCTGTTGCTTCCCGCGAAGGCGAAGAACAAGGCCGATGCGCGCAGGCTGCTGGCGTTCATGGAGCAGCCGCAAATCAATGCGGATCTCGCGAAGGGCTGGGGCCAGCTGCCGTCCAACAGCCAGGCGGCCGAACCTGAAGATGCGATTTCGAAGGTCGGATTCCAGACGCTCGCGAACACCAAAGGCGGTATCGCGCAGTTCTACGATCGCGACATGACCAAGGAAATGGCCGACGAAGGCATGAAGGCGATGCAGCAGTTCTATAGCGATCCATCGCAGATCGATGCAGTGCTCGTGCGTCTCGAAGCAACCCGCAAGCGCATCTACAAGAAGTAAGCCCGGGAGCGTCAGCCGCATCCCGACGACTGACGCTCGCCTTCGATCCCTGACGAGGCCAATCATGTCTCATCCCGTAGCGGGCCGCCTGCCGGCGGCTCAGCACCGGCACGTCTCGACAACGCGCCGTCACCAGCACCGCGCCGCATTTTTCTTCCTGTTGCCGGGTTGTGCGTTGTTTTGCCTGTGCGTGGTCTACCCGATCATCAGCAGCATTTCGCTCAGCTTCTATAACTGGGACGGCATGACGCCGAAGACCTTCGCCGGACTCGACAACTACATCGAGCTGTTCCACTCGGACACGTTCTACACGGCGCTGAAGAACAACCTGATCTGGCTTGCACTGTTCCTGCTCGCACCGCCGCTCGGCTTGCTGTTCGCGTTGTACCTGAACCAGCAGATCCGCGGCATGCGTGTCGTGAAGTCGCTGTTTTTCGCGCCGTTCGTGCTCTCGGGCGTCGTGGTCGGTCTCGTGTTCAGCTGGTTTTACGATCCCGGCTTCGGGCTGCTGCGCCTGATCATCGGACACGGCATTCCTGTGCTGGGCGACGCGCACACGGTGACGTTCGGGATCATCTTCGCCGCGCTGTGGCCGCAGACGCCGTTCTGCATGGTGCTGTATCTGACCGGCCTCACGGCCATCAATCCGGAGGTGGTCGAGGCGGCGCGCATGGAGGGCGCGAAGGGCATGCGTCTTCTGTGGCACGTGATCCTTCCGCAGCTTCGCCCCGCCACCTTCATGGCCGTCGTGCTGACCGTGATCGGCGCGCTGCGCAGCTTCGACCTGATCGCCGTGATGAGCGGCGGCGGTCCGTTCGATAGCTCCACCGTGCTGGCCTATTACATGTACGACCAGGCGATCAAGTATTACCGCGAAGGCTATTCCGCGGCGATTGCCGTCGTGCTGTTCGCCATCATGCTCGTCTATATCGTGTTCCATCTGCGCCGCATGTTGCGCGAAGAACGCTGAGTTCCTGGAGTCCCGCTCATGTATCCGCTTCCCGTCGAACGCTGGAAACCATTCAACCGTGCGCTGTACAAAGCGTCGCTTCCCGTCGCGCTGCTTGTCTGGCTGATGCCGATGCTGGCCGTGCTCGTCACGTCGATCCGATCCTCCGATGAACTGTCGCAAGGCGACTACTGGGGCTGGCCGAAGCATGTCGCGCTGCTCGAAAACTACGGTACGGCGCTCACGCAGACGCCGATGCTGCATTACTTTGCCAACAGCATTCTGATCACGGTGCCTTCGGTCATCGGTGCGATCGTGCTGGCGTCGATGGCGGGCTTCGCACTCGCGACCTACCGGTTCCGCGGCAACACCGCCGTGCTGTTCGCCTTTGTCGCGGGCAACTTCGTGCCGATCCAGATCCTGATGATTCCAGTGCGCGACATGGCGCTGAAAGTGGGCCTGTTCAACACCGTGTGGGCGCTGGTCATCTTTCACGTGTCGTTCCAGACCGGCTTTTGCACGCTGTTCCTGCGCAATTTCATCAAGCAGTTGCCGTTCGAATTGATCGAAGCGGCGCGCGTCGAGGGCGCGAGCGAGTGGACGATCTATACGCGCATCGTTCTGCCGCTGATCCGTCCGGCGCTGGCCGCGCTCGGCATTCTCGTTTTCACCTTCGTCTGGAACGACTACTTCTGGGCGCTGTGTCTGACCCAGGGCGACGAAGCCGCGCCGATCACGGTCGGCGTGGCCGCGCTCAAGGGCCAATGGACCACGGCGTGGAATCTCGTCGCAGCCGGCTCGGTGCTCGCCGCGCTGCCGTCCGTGCTGATGTTCTTCGCGATGCAGAAGCATTTTGTCGCCGGCCTGACTTTCGGCGCCAGCAAGGGCTGAGCGCACAGGCGGTTTTTGCCGGCATTTCTCCTTCAGAACGAGACTCTCTCATGCAATTTGGTGTGTGCTATTACCCGGAACAATGGCCTCGTGCGATGTGGGCTGACGACGCGAAGCGGATGGCGGACCTCGGCATCACGCATGTACGGATCGCGGAATTCGCGTGGAGCCGGATGGAGCCGCGCGCCGGCCAATACGTGTGGGGCTGGCTCGACGAAGCGATCGATACGCTTGCGGCCCAGGGCTTGAAACTGATACTCGGTACGCCGACGGCGGCGCCGCCGAAGTGGCTGATCGATGCGGCTCCGGACGTGCTACCGGTGCGCGCGGACGGCACGCGCTGGAACTTCGGGTCGCGCCGGCACTACGACATTTCCAGCGAGACTTACCGCGAGGCCTGTTTGCGGATCGTGACCGCCATGGCCGAGCGTTACGGCGCGCATGCGTCGATCGTCGCGTGGCAAACCGATAACGAACTCGGCTGCCATGAAACCGTGCCGAGTTATTCGCCCGCCGCGCGGCGGCGTTTCCAGACCTGGCTGCAACGCCGTTACGAGACTGTGCACGGCTTGAACGAAGCGTGGGGCAACGTGTTCTGGAGCATGGAGTATCCGTCGTTCGACGCGATCGGCCTGCCGAACCTGACGCCTACCGACGCCAATCCAATCCATCTGCTCGACTTTCGCCGCTTCATGTCCGACGAGGTGGCGAGTTTTCATCGCGAGCAGATCGAGGTGCTGCGGCGCCTCGCGCCGCACGCGGATCTGCTGCACAACTTCATGGGCTTTTTCACGACCTTCGATCACTATCGGTTCGCCGCGGACAACGGCATCGACGTGGCCGCGTGGGACAGCTATCCGATCGCGCGAACCGAGTCCATCGCGTTGCCTGACGAGCAGAAGGCGCTTTACGCACGCACGGCGCATCCTGACGTCTCCGCGTTCGATCACGACCGCTACCGTGCGATCGGCGGCGGGCGCTTCTGGATCATGGAGCAGCAGGCGGGGCCGGTGAACTGGGCGTCGTGGAATCCGGTGCCTGCGAGAGGCATGGTCAGGCTGTGGGCCTACGAGGCATTCGCGCACGGCGCGGAACTGGTGTCGTATTTTCGCTGGCGCCAGTGCCCGTTTGCGCAGGAGCAGATGCACTCGGGACTCAACCTGCCGAACAACGAACTGTCGCCAGGCGGGCTCGAAGTGCAGCAGGCTGCGCGCGAGATTGCCGCGTCCAAGGCGCTGTCCGGACTCGACGCGCCGGCGCGCGCCGCGACCGCGCTCGTATTCGACTACGAGACGCAGTGGATGTTCGAGATTCAGCGGCACGGCAAGACCTTCGACTATCAAACGCTCGCCTTCGACTACTACGAGGCGCTGCGCGAGCTCGGCCTCGATGTCGATATCGTTTCCAGTCGTGCCGATCTGTCGCAGTACGGGCTCGTGGTGGTGCCGGGCATCGCGGTGATCGACGATGCGCTCATCGGGCAGATCGAGCGGAGTTCGGCGCAATGGGTATTCGGTCCGAGGAGCGGTTCGAAGACGGCGGACTTCGCCATTCCGTCGAACCTCGCGCCCGGCGCGTTGCAGCGGGTGCTGCCGGTCCAGGTGCTCGAAGTCGAATCGCTGCGCCCGACGCTCAGGCCCGCGACTTCGATCGGCGGCACGCGCGGAGTTGCTGTGCATTGGCGCGAGCACGTTCGAGCCAATGGCGAGACTCGCGTCGAAGCGCATTTCGACGACGAATGGCCGGCGGTGCTGGCTCACGGACGGGTCCGCTATGTGGCCGGGTGGTTGTCGCATTCATTGCATCGGGCGGTTCTCGAGCAGGCCGCGAAGGACGTCGGCATCCAGGTGCACATGCTGGCTGAAGGCTTGCGCATCCGTCGGCGCGGCAATCTGACGTTCGCGTTCAACTTCGGCGCGGCCCCGGTTGAAGCGCCGGCGCCGGTCAATGCGACTTTCGTGCTCGGGCAGCCGCAGCTCGGAACCGGTGATGTTTGCGCGTGGCAGACGTAGGAACCAACGTATGAGACCGCGGGCAGGGTGCTTCGCGCCGGCCCGTCAACACGGCTGAATCGTGCGGATTGTGTTTGAGAAGGGCTTGTTGGAGGCACGAATTTAAGCGCTTCAATTTTTCGGGCGGGCGGCCCCCGATGAGCCGCCATTCAACACATGGAGGATGACACATGAACAGAAGGCAAATGCTGTCCTGGCTGGCATCGACGGCGGCGGCCGCAGGCGTCGGCGCAACGATCGGCGCTCCGGCTCTTGCCGGCGAGCGTGATTTGTCCGGACGCGGCAACCGCTTCGCAAAGGGTGCGGACGTGTCGACGCTGCTCGAGCTGGAGGCGAACGGTGCGCGCTTTTACGAGCACGGCGAGCCGCGCGACTGCCTGGCCATTCTGAAGAGCCACGGCGTCGACTCGATTCGTATCAAGGTGTGGAACGATCCTGGCAATCCGAACTTTTATCCGGCCGACCAGAGTCCCGCCGCGGGATACAACAACGCGGAGCATGTTCGTGTGCTGGCTCGCCGCGCTGCCGCGCTCGGCATGCGCGTGCTGATCGATTTCCACTACAGCGACTGGTGGGCCGATCCGGGCAAGCAGTTTGCGCCGCATGACTGGGCCGGCAAGGATATCGCGCAGACCTGTGCGTTGTTGTCGGACTACACGTCGGGGGTCCTGAAGATGCTCAAGAAGGATGGCGTTCATCCGGAATGGGTGCAGGTCGGCAATGAAATCACCGGCGGGATGTTGTGGCCGCTCGGCAAGTACGACCAATGGGACAATCTCGCGCAGTTGCTGAAGGCCGGACACGATGCGGTCAAATCGGTCGATGAGCGGACCAGGGTCATGCTGCATATCGACAGCGGTGGCAACAATGCGACGAGCCGCTGGTGGTTCGACAGCGCGATACAGCGCGGCGTCGCGTTCGATGTGATCGGCCTGTCCTACTATCCGCAGTGGCAGGGCTCGCTCAGCGATCTGCAGAACAACGCGAACGACCTCGCCACACGCTATGACAAGGACGTGATCGTCGTCGAGACTGCTTATCCGTGGACCACCAGCGACGGCGATTCTGAGCCGAATGCGATGACCAACACCGGTTCGTCGACCTTTCCGCCGACACCCGCCGGGCAGGCGCAATTTCTCGGCGCGCTGACGGATATCGTGCAAGCGATACCCGGCGGCCACGGCAAAGGCGTGTTCTGGTGGGAACCCGAATGGATACCGACGCCGAACGTCGGATGGAAACTCGGCGCCGGCGATCAGTGGGACAACAACACCTTGTTCGACTTCCACGGGAATGCGTTGTCGTCGCTGGACGCGTTCCGCAAGCGCTAGCGTTTCCGTTGACTCGTTCTCCGTCTATTCCGCGCGAGCCGTTCGCGGGGCAGCTGTCGATGCCCGGACAACAAGTCTTGGACTGGGCGCCGTTCGCATCGATGGGCCGTTAGAGCGGCCGCTCTCGCGACGCGGCGCTGTTTCTATCAACTCGCGCAACAGCGATACCGCGAGTTCGGCGGCTTCGACGGTCGGCACGGCGATCGTTGTCAGCGCGGGCCGCGAATCGCGCGCGAGCTGGATGTCGGTGATGCCGATCACGGATAGATCACCGGGCACGTTGAGGCCGAGATCGGCGGCGGCGTGCATCGCACCGAGCGCCGGCAGGTCGTTGGTCGCAAAGATCGCGGTGAGCTTCGGATTGGCTTCCAGCAACGCGCGCGTCGCGGTGTAGCCGCCGTGTATCGTATCGGCCGCATGTTTGACCGGACCTTTCGGCACACCGGCTGTACGCAGCGCATCGACAAAACCTTCATAGCGGGACGCGTGGATGCCCGAGGCCTTGCTGCCGACGATCGCGCCGATCCGGCGATGGCCGAGTTCGAGCAGGTGCGCGCCGGCCAGCTCGCCAGCCAGGCGAAAATCGACCGCGACGCACGGCAGGCCGGGCGGCTCGTTCGGCCGTTCCCACATGCATAGCACCACGGGCGTGCCGCGTGACTCTGTGGCGTGAAGATCCGCAAAGTCGAGGTTCGCGTTCGTCACGAGTACGCCTTCGGAAAGCGTCCCGGCGATCTGATCCAGATACGCCCGGCCGCTCAACGGATCTTCGTTCGTATTGCAGATGATCACGAAGTGGCCGCTCGTGCGCGCCGCGCGTTCGACGGCGAGCGCGAACTCCGGATAGAACGGATTGGCGATGCTCGACACCATCAGCGCGAGCGTCGGCGCGCGACCCTCGGCGAGTGCGCGGGCGGCCAGATGCGGGCGATAGCCGAGCGCGTCGACCGCGTCGAGCACCCGCTGCCGGGTGCTCGCGCCGACCCGGCCGCGATTGCGCAGCACGTTGGACACTGTGGCAGGGGTGACGCCGGCATGACGTGCGACTTCGCTGAGGGTGGGCATGATCTCTTCAATATATGGGACGACTGTTCGACATTTGCATCATCGCCAAAGGCGCGGCACCATTTGCCGCACAGACAAAACGATTTCGGAGACAGGCAAGGCTAGACGATCGCATGCGATCGACTTTTTTTGGCCCTGCTGATTAAGCGCTTAATCTCCGACTTCGAGCCGATTAAATCACGGAGTCGATGCGATGGCGAGCATTTCGTTGAGAGGCGTGCAGAAGGCGTATGGCGACGGCGCGCTGGTGATCCGCGATGTCGATCTGGAGATCGGCGAGAACGAGTTCTGCGTGTTTCTCGGTCCGTCCGGTTGCGGCAAGTCGACCTTGCTGCGAATGATCGCCGGTCTCGAAGACGTGACCGACGGCGACCTGTCGATCGGCGGGCGCCTTGTCAACGACGTAGCGGCGGCGCAGCGCGGCGTGGCGATGGTGTTCCAGAGCTACGCGCTGTTTCCGCATATGACCGTGTTCGAGAATATGGCCTTCGGCCTGAAGCTCGCCAAAACCCCAAAGGACGAAATCGACCTCAAGGTGCGGGAAGCCGCGCGCATTCTGCAACTGGAAGCGCTGCTCGAGCGCCGGCCGAAGGCATTGTCCGGCGGTCAGCGGCAGCGCGTGGCGATCGGCCGGGCCATCGTGCGCGAGCCTGGCGTGTTTCTGTTCGACGAACCGCTCTCGAATCTCGACGCGACGCTGCGCGGCCAGACCCGTGTCGAGATCGCGCGGCTACATAAGCAGTTCGCCAAAGCCAGCGTCGTCTACGTGACGCACGACCAGGTCGAGGCCATGACGCTCGCCGACAAAATCGTGCTGCTGCACGCGGGCAAGGACACCGAACGCTACGGCAGCATCGCCCAGATCGGCGCGCCGCTCGAGTTGTACCACCGGCCGAGGAGCCGCTTCGTGGCGGGTTTCATCGGCTCGCCGCGGATGAATTTTCTGCCGGCGCGGGTAGCGTCGGCTGGTCCGCATGGCGTGACCGTCACACTTGAACAGACCGCCGAAAACGTGCGCGTGCCGGTGAGCGGCGACGGCTTGCAGCCGTCGCAACCCGTCACACTCGGCGTGCGTCCCGAACACCTCGAATTCATCGACCCCGCAGCGGCTCAGTACGCGGCCCCGGCCATGACGGACGACGCCGTTCTGACTCGCACCGTTGCGCTCGTCGAACATCTCGGCGAGCACAGCTACGTCCATCTCGATCAGCCCGGCGGCGCCGCGCTGATCGCCAAAGCGCCTGGCGACACGCGCCTGATGCCGGGCGACCGCGCGGGCTTGCGCGTGCCCAGCCGCGCTTGTCATTTGTTTACCGAAGACGGTTTTGCCGCCGCTTCGCTCGAGTTCGTCGAACACTACGCATAAGAGGACATTCGGATGCGCCTAGGAGTCTGTTATTACCCGGAACACTGGCCGGAGTCGATGTGGGAAGACGACGCTCGCCGGATGAAAGCGCTCGGCATCGAGCAGGTGCGGATTGCCGAATTTGCGTGGAGCCGCATCGAACCGTCGCCTGGCGAATACGACTGGGGCTGGCTCGATCGCGCGATCGACGTACTCGGCGCGGCCGGGTTGCAGGTGGTCATGTGCACGCCGACCGCGACGCCGCCCAAGTGGCTGATCGACCGCCATCCGGACATCCTGCCGATCGGCGCGGACGGACGTCCTCGCGCGTTCGGCTCACGCCGCCATTACGATTTCTCTTCGCCATCGTATTTCGCCGCGTCGCAGCGGATCTGCACGGCGGTGGCCGAGCGGTATGGCAAGCATCCGGCGGTCGCGTACTGGCAGACCGATAATGAATACGGCTGCCATCACACGGTGGTCAGCTATTCGCCGGCGGCAGTAGGGCGCTTTCGCGAATGGCTGAAGGCGCGCTATCAAACGGTCGATGAACTGAACCGCGCGTGGGGCACGGTGTTCTGGAGCATGGAGTACCGCAGCTTCGACGAGATCGATGCGCCGGTGGCGACTGTCACCGAAGCGCATCCGTCACACCGGCTCGACTACCGGCGCTTCGCGTCCGACGAGCTCGCGCGCTACAACCGCATGCAGGTCGAGATCATCCGCGCGCATTCGCCGGGACGGCCGGTCGCGCACAACTTCATGCAGCTCTTTACCGAGTTCGATCACTACAAGGTCGCCGCCGATCTCGATGTCGCGACCTGGGACAGCTATCCGCTCGGCGCGCTCGAAGAGCAATGGTTTGCGCCGGAGCTCAAGGCGCGCTGGCTGCGCACCGGGCATCCCGACTTCGCTTCGTTCAATCACGACGTCTACCGCGGCATGTCGAAGCTGCCGTTCTGGGTGATGGAGCAGCAACCGGGGCCGGTGAACTGGGCGCAGTGGAATCCGGCGCCGTTGCCAGGCATGGTGCGGCTGTGGAGTTGGGAAGCCTTCGCGCATGGCGCGGGCTGCGTGTCGTATTTCCGCTGGCGCCAGGCGCCGTTTGCGCAGGAGCAGATGCACGCCGGGTTGAACACGCCCGACAATCGGCTCGACGTCGGAGGCAACGAGGCCGCGCAGGTGGCCGACGAGATTCGCACGGTGCTCGCGGCGGACGCCAACGCCAATGCCGCAATCGACACGGTCGGCGCGAAGGTCGCGCTCGTCTACGACTACGAAGCGAAGTGGCTGCTCGAGATTCATCCGCAGGGCGCGGACTTTCACTATCCGCGTTTCGCGTTCGAGTATTACTCGGCGCTGCGCGCACTCGGGCTGGATGTCGACGTGGTTCCAGTGGACGCGCCGCTCGACGGCTACCATGTGATCGTCGTGCCGCCGCTGCCGGTCGTGCCGGCCGAGTTTGCCGCGCGGTTGGCAAACTCGGGCGCACAGGTGGTGCTCGGCCCGCGCACCGGCTCGAAGACGCAGGATCTGCAGATTCCGGCGAACTTGCCGCCAGGCGCGCTTGCGTCGGTGCTGCCGCTGCGTGTGTGGCGCGTCGAATCGATGCGGCCGAACGTGACCGAAGCGGTGCGGCTTGCAGACAGCGCGGACGTCGCCGGGAACGACGGCTTCGCGCGCCACTGGCGCGATTTCATCGACAGCGATGGCGAGGCTCCACTCGACATTCGCGCGCGCTTCGCGGACGGCCATCCGGCGTATGTGCGAAGCGGCGCATTCCATTACTTCGCGAGTCTGTTCGACGATGCGCTCACGGTCCGTCTGTTCGCGCAGATCGCCCGCGAGGCAGGCATCGAGACGACGCCGCTCGGCGACAGCGTGCGGATCAGCCGGCGCGGCGCGCTGACCTACGTATTCAATTACGGCGAGCTGGCTCACACGCTTGCCGGTGTGGCCGACGACGCTTTCGTGATCGGTTCGCGCCAGATCGGCCCGCAGGGCGTGGCGGTTTATCGATCGGCCTGACGAGCCGGCCTGAGGATTCCATGCAGTAACGATAACGACGCAAAATCAACGCATAAAGGAGACAGAGAGCATGACACTGAAACCCCGCAGCATTCTGCTTGCACTCGCGCTCGCCGCGGCCGCCGCAGGAACCTCCGTCGTCAGCACCGCGCAGGCCGGCACGCTCGCCGTCAACATTGCGTTCAAGGGCGCAAGCCAGCGCGCGGTCTGGCAGTCGACCGTCGACGAGTTCAAGAAAGCGCATCCCGATATCGACGTGAAGGTGTCGTTCGTCGACGAGGAGGCGTACAAGGTGCAACTGCCCGGGTGGCTCTCGACAGTCGCGCCCGATATCGTCAACTGGCATGACGGCGAGCGCATGGCGTATTACGCGCAACGTGGTCTGTTCGAAGATCTGAGCGGCGATTGGGCGAAGAACGGCTGGAACGATACGTACGCGTCGACGAAGGAAGCGTCTTCGCACAAAGGCAAGCAGTACGCCGCACCCACCGTGTATTACTCGTGGGGCATGTTCTATCGCAAGGATCTGTTCCAGAAGACGGGCATTGCCGGCGAGCCGAAAACGTGGGATCAGTTTCTGGACGCCTGCAAGAAGCTGAAGGCGGCCGGCATTGCGCCGATCGCCGTCGCGGGACGCGATGCGTGGACGCTGGCAGGCTGGTTCGATTATCTGGACCTGCGCCTGAACGGCAACGCGTTCCATCAGAAGCTGATGGCGGGCGAGGTGCCGTACACCGATCCGCGCGTCAAGAAGGTGTACACGAACTGGAAGCAACTGATCGACGCTGGCTATTTCATCGACAACTCGCTCTCCTACGATCTGGACGCGGTGCAGCCATTCCTGTTCCAGGGCAAGGCCGCGATGATGCTGATGGGCACATTCATCACGGGTGGCTTCCCGTCGAATGTGAAAGCGGAAATGAGCTACTTCCAGTTCCCGATCATCGACGCGAAGGTGCCGACCGCCGAAGACGGTCCGGTGGAATCGCTGCATATTCCGTCGAAGGCGAAGAACAAGGCGGATGCCCATACCTTCCTCGCGTTCGTCGAGACGCCTGAAATCGGCGCGAAGCTGGCGACGGGTCTCGGTTCTCTGTCGGCGAACAGCAAGTCGCCGGAACCCGAAGATCCGATTTCGAAAATCGGCTTCCAGATTCTCGCGAACACGAAGGGCGGTATTGCACAGTTCTACGATCGCGACATGACGAAGGAAATGGCCGATGAAGGGATGAAGGGGATGCAGCAGTTCGTCGCCGATCCGTCGAAACTCGACGACGTGCTCGCGCAACTCGAGCAGACGCGCAAGCGCATCTACAAGAAGTAAGCGGTGGCGGCCTTCGGGCCGCCTGCTTTGGCCCGCTTTGGTCACCCGCTTTGGTCACCATTCGCCACGTTCGATCTGGAGAGTAATCGTGTCGCACTCCGTCAGCCGTCGCACTGTCACTGGTCCCGCCGATTCAGGCGTCCCGGCATCGGGTGTGCCGGCATCGGGCATACCGGCATCGGGCGGTGCATTGCGCGGCGGGCCGCCCGCCTTGGCGCGCCGGCGTCGTCCATCGCCGACCGCGCGCCGGCAACGGCGTGCAGCATTCCTGTTTCTCGCGCCGGCTTGCGCGATGGTGGCCGTCTATGTGGTGTGGCCGATCCTGTCGACCATTCGTCTGAGCTTTTTCAACTGGGACGGCATGACCGAGCCGGTCTTTGCTGGCCTGGCGAACTATGTCGAGCTCGTCCATACACCGGCGTTCTATACCGCGCTGAAGAACAACCTCATCTGGCTGCTGTTGTTCCTGCTCGCTCCGCCGATGGGACTCGCCGTCGCGCTGTATCTGAATCAGGCCGTGGCCGGCATTCGCATCGTCAAATCGCTGTTCTTTGCGCCGTTCGTGCTGTCAGGCGTGGTGGTCGGCCTGATCTTCTCATGGTTCTACGACCCGACTTTCGGCTTGCTTGCGATGATTCTCGGCCACGGCGTGCCGGTGCTCGGCGACGCCCGCTATGCGACCTTCGGGATCGTATTCGCGGCACTGTGGCCGCAAACCGCCTATTGCATGATTCTTTACCTGACCGGCCTGACGTCGCTGAACGCCGAGCAGATCGAGGCCGCGCGCATGGAAGGCGCGCGCGGCTGGTCGTTGCTGTGGCACGTGATTCTGCCGCAATTGCGGCCGACCACGTTCATGGGGATCGTCGTCACCGTGATCGGCGCGTTGCGCAGCTTCGATCTGATCTCGGTGATGACCGGCGGCGGACCGTTCGAGAGTTCGACCGTGCTCGCGTATTACATGTACGACCAGGCGATCAAGTATTACCGCATCGGCTATTCCGCCGCGGTGGCGGTGGTGCTGTTCGCCATCATGCTGGTGTACATCGTTTATCACTTGCGGCGGATGCTGCGCGCCGAGCAATAAGGTCAAGGAGCCGACCATGTTTCCGATCGCCATCGACAAATGGAAGCCGGCAACGCGCCGCGCGTACAAACTGACTTTGCCGCTCGCGCTGCTGATCTGGCTGCTGCCGATGATCGCGGTGCTGGTGACGTCGGTGCGCTCGTCGGAGGAACTGAGCGAGGGAAATTACTGGGGCTGGCCGAAGCACTTCGCGATGCTGGATAACTATCGTGAGGCGTTGACGACCTCGCCGATGCTGCATTACTTCTGGAACAGCGTGCTGATCACGGTGCCTGCCGTCGTGGGGGCGATCGCGCTTGCGGCGATGGCGGGATTTGCGCTCGCCACCTACCGGTTCCGCGGCAATTCGACTTTGTTCGCGACGTTTGTCGCGGGTAATTTCGTGCCGGTGCAGGTGTTGATGATTCCGGTGCGGGATCTATCGTTGCAACTCGGTCTGTTCAATACCGTGAGCGCGCTGATTCTGTTTCATCTGTCGTTTCAGACAGGTTTCTGCACGCTCTTCCTGCGCAACTTCATCAAGGAGTTGCCGTTCGAGCTCGTCGAGGCGGCTCGTGTGGAAGGTGCTAGCGAATGGCAGGTGTTCTGCCGGATCGTGCTTCCTCTGATTCGGCCGGCGCTCGCAGCGCTGGGGATTCTCGTGTTCACGTTTGTCTGGAATGACTATTTCTGGGCGCTGTGTTTGACACAAGGGGACGAGGCCGCGCCGATTACTGTCGGTGTCGCGGCGTTGAAGGGACAGTGGACCACAGCATGGAATCTTGTGTCGGCCGGGTCTATCCTTGCCGCGCTGCCCTCCGTGGCGATGTTCTTTGCAATGCAGAAGCATTTCGTGGCGGGGCTGACCTTCGGTGCGACAAAAGGCTGAGCTGCCCGTTATCCATTGCGAAGATTGACCGATCCAATCTGTTTTTCTTATCGCCCGGAAGCGCTGCGCCTGTGAAAGCGCAGCCGGGTTTGCCGCGACGGAACATGAGCTGTCTCCCGGCGGCGCGTCGTTTACCTCATTGATTTTCAAGCGATTTCGGATCGAGCAAGAATTTGAACTTTCGTTCATTTTCTTTGGAGCTCATCGAAACATTCGGGTTGCTAATTTTCTCCTGCCTTCAGTCGACACTTTCGCTCCTTCTTTCGCGTGCGCCAGCCACCTATATTGGTACGCGCGCATCGAGGCCGCTTCCGGTGTGCTTTTAGCTATCCCGCTGCCAACGGCCGCTGACAGCGCTCGCCCAGCGGCTAATCGACGAAGACCGACCAAAACCGACGAAAACGACAGGAGACAAAGATGCCTGTACTCTGCAATGCAGGATGGGTGACACGAGGTTTGCTGATCGCGACTGGAATCTTGAGAAACATGAGGTTCCTTCAACAGGGCGCCGCCCGCCGATTGTTGGCCGCGCTCGCCGGGGCCGCCGCTCTGATCGCGATGATGGCCTGGCCGCTCGGCGCAAGCGCCGCCACCGGACTGGCAAACCTTCCGGCGGTCATGCCTGCCATGGATTGCTCCGCCGTGGCGAGCCTCGACCTGAGCGGGGTGACCGATGGTACGGTCACCATCACATCCGCAACGGTGCTCCCCGCGGGGACGACCGTGGGCAATAACAAGCTTCCGGCGGCCGTTTGCGATGTGAAGGGTACGATGGGTCCAGGCGCCTCGCTTTTCGAGTTGCAGCTGCCAATCCAAGGCTGGACGCAGCGCTACCTGCAGACTGGTTGCGGCGGCCTTTGCGGCAACCTGTCCGTCAATGCGCCCATGGCCTCGACGTGTGTGCCCGTGACTAACGGGCAGATCGCGATGGCCGCGACCGACATGGGGCATGAAGGGGCTAACGACGGCTCATGGGCACTCAATCCCCAGGCAAAGATTGATTTCGCCTATCGTGCGGAGCATGCAACGTCGCAGGTGGCCAAGGCGATCATCAACAAGTTTTACGCCCGGCCCGCGAAGTATTCGTACTTCGACGGTTGCTCCGATGGTGGCCGCGAGGCGTTGATGGAAGCGCAACGCTATCCGGACGACTTTGACGGCATTGCTGCGGGCGCCCCTGCCAACGACCTGCTCGTGCAGAACACGTTCCATCACGCCTGGCCAGCGCATGTGAACGTCGATCCGACGACCGGGAAGTACATCCTGCTGTCGAGCAAGCTGCCGCTGATCCACGCAGCCGTATTGAAGGCGTGCGATAGCATCGATGGCGTCACCGACGGGGTAATCGATGACCCGCATGCGTGCCGCTTCGAACCGGCTACGCTGCTTTGTGCGAAAGGACAGGCCGCATCGACCTGCCTCTCGCCGGCGGAGGTGGCTGTCGTACGCCAGATACATGATGGGGCAACCGATGCCAACGGCGTCCACCTCGAGCAGCCGATCTCCCGGGAATGGGGCTCGGAGCTGAACTGGTCGCTGTTCGTGCCGGCGACGGATGCCGGGCCGAGCGGCACCATCAACTTCGTTATGCCGTTCTTGCGCTACCTCGACTACTTCAACGGCTCCAACCCCACCGCCACGATTGGCGACCTGAAGTTCACGATCGATTCCTTCATGAAGACCGTGCAGACTTCGAACTATCAGGCTGCTACCGATCCCGATCTGAGCTCGTTCGCTCGCCGCGGCGGCAAGCTGATCCTGTGGCATGGCCTCGAAGACCAGCACATCACGCCCGAGGGGACGATCGAGTACTACGAGCAAATGAAGGCTGTCATGGGTAGCGACAAGGTCGACCGGTTCACGACGTTCTACCTGTTCCCCGGCGTCGCCCACTGCGGTGGCGGAAACGGGCCGAACACGTTCGACATCCTGAGTTCGGCGATGGCGTGGGTCGAGAGCGGCGTGAAGCCGGGCGAGATCGTCGCTTCGATCGTAGACGCAAACGGCCAGACGACGCGGGCTCGCCCTGTGTTCCCGTATCCGGCAGTGGCTCGCTATACGGGCTCCGGCAGCACGGACGACGCTGCGAACTTTGTCTCGTACACGCCGCCGGCGAAAGGCGCGCGCATCAAGCCGCACTGGGTTGGTGAGTGGCTCTACTCGCCGGGTTATGAGGCCTCGTGCCAGGTCCAGGGATCGCAGTTGATCTGCACGGGCGGCAACAACTGGAGCAGCTACCGCCAGAGCCTGAGCCGCTGGGACGATAACCCTAGTCAGTAACGCAACCTTCGCTGAGTTGACCTGGCGCTCCTGTTACCCGTTACCCGTCCTTCTTGCGAGGCGGCGGGTAGCAGGTGCCTAATGCAGGAGCCTCATGCGAGCGCTGCTACGTTGGGGCGACAGGTCAATACAGCGAGTAGCGGGAATACGTTTCTATCGGAATGATCGCTTGCGCGGGAACGGTTTGACCTTCGCGTGCGGATTTCAAATGCGCGCCGGCCGCGCAAACTTTGCCTGAATGGCCTGCGGTTGTCAGCCTTGGCGCCCAGGCGGCTATCAGGCGCTGTCGCGCTCGACCAACGTGAAGCCGACGTCGACGATACGTGGCCTTTCGTCGCCGCCTTCAATCTTTTCAATCAGCATCGACGCCGCGAGTTTGCCGATTCGGGTGCCGTCGATCCGGATGGTGGTGAGGGGCGGGTCCGTGTCCGGCGCGAAGTTCTGGTCGCCGTAACCGATTACCCGCAGTTGCTGCGGGACCGCCAGGCCCCGGCTTCGGGCCTCCATCAGCAAGCCCAGGGCAAGGATGTCGGCGCCGCAGAACACAGCGTCGATGTCGGGGTGCTGATCGAGCAGGGCGCTCAACGCTCGCTTGCCGTCGCCCAGACTGGCGGGCGATTCGACCGATATGACGGGAATCCCCGTTGCGGGACCGAACGCCTTCACGAATGCCTGGGCGCGCGTTTGCGCGCGGCGATCGCTCGGGCTCACCACGGCCGGCCGTTGCGCGCCACGTGTTTGCAGATAGCGTGCGGCGGCCTTGCCGACCTTCTGATGAGAAAAACCAACCAGCATGTCGAGCGGCGCCCGCGTGATGTCCCACGTTTCGACGACGGGAATGCCTGAAGCCTGAAGCTTTTGCCTGGCATGTTCCGAGTGAATCACGCCGGTCAGCACGATGCCTGCGGGGCGCCTGCCCACGATGGCGTCGAGCAGCGCGTCTTCACGCGATTCGTCGTAGCCGCTCTGGCCGATCAGCAATTGATAACCCGCGGCGGCTAGCTCGTTAGTCAGCGCCGCCACGGTTTCCTGGAAGATGCTTCCCGCCATAGCCGGAATCAGCGCGACGATCAGGCGGCTGCGATTCGAAGCCAGGGACCCCGCGATCAGATCCGGCGTGTAACCCGTTTGCCGCACCGCCTCGCGTACGCGTTCGAGCGTGTCGACCGAGACGAGTTCGGGTGTGTTCAACGCTCGCGAGACCGTGACCTTCGTGACGCCCACCAGCGCCGCCAGATCGCTCAGCGTGACGCGGCCAGTGCTTTTGCGGGCGCGGCGGGAGGCGGCGCGCTCTGCTGGCGTGCTGAAGTCTATCCGGGTCTTCTTCACAAGAAATTTTCTGTCGAATTGAAAAGGTGGCTGGCAATTATCGCAAAAGCATACTACG
Source organism: Paraburkholderia sp. GW821-FHT02A12 (assembly GCF_059422005.1). Lineage (NCBI taxonomy): Bacteria > Pseudomonadati > Pseudomonadota > Betaproteobacteria > Burkholderiales > Burkholderiaceae > Paraburkholderia > Paraburkholderia sp. GW821-FHT02A12. The sequence goes on from NZ_JBWKWA010000002.1 coordinate 831,713, forward strand.
ATAGCAGCGATGTTACCGGTTACATAAACCGGTAACATGCGTAGCATCGACACGCTAACATCAACATTGAGACACCGCTTGCCAGTATCGTGGCAAGCGGCAGGTGACGGCTGCGGACGTTCGGGTTGGACGTTCGCTTGGACGTTCGGGTGGACGTTCGGGTGGACGTCCATCACGCAGCCACGGAGGACGGAGAGGATGTTGCAGGCAAACACGGCTTTCACGGGCCCGCTGATCAGGCTCAACGAGGTGGACAACGTGCTGATCGCGCGCGAGGCGCTGTCTATCGGGCAGTTACTGCAGTTTGACGGCGCTACGGTCCGCATGCGGGCGCAGGTCGCGCCGGGTCACAAGGTCGCCGTCACCCGCATCCTGCGGGGCCAGCCCATTCGCAAGTACGACACGGTGATTGGGCGGGCGTCGCGCGATATCGAAGCGGGCGAGCACGTTCATGCTCACAACATCGAACTGATCGATTTCGAGCGCGATCCGGGCTTCTGCCAGGACGTGCGCCCTGTCGACTACGTGCGCGAAGCCGATCGCGCAACCTTCGCCGGCATCGTGCGTCCGGACGGACGCGTCGCCACGCGCAACTTCATCGGCATCCTCGCCTCCGTCAATTGCTCCGCGACGGTCATCAAGCACATCGCCGCATGGTTCACGCCCGAGCGTCTCGCACGCTACCCGAATGTCGACGGCGTGGTGGCGTTCGCGCAAACGAGCGGCTGCGGCATGTCCTCGCCGAGCGAGCATTTCGACGTTTTGCGGCGTACGCTGGCCGGTTACGCGCGGCATCCGAACCTCTCCGGCGTGCTGGTGGTCGGCCTTGGTTGCGAACGCAACCAGGTGGCGGACCTGCTGGAATCGCAGGGGCTCGCGACCGGCAAGACGATGCACGCGCTCGTGATGCAGAACGAAGGCGGCACCCGCGCGACGATCGAGGCAGGCGTGGCGGCCATCGAGCAGATGCTGCCGGCGGCCAACGACATCGAGCGGCGCCGCGTATCGGCGAGCCATCTGAAGATCGGTCTGGAATGCGGCGGTTCTGACGGCTTTTCCGGCATCACGGCCAATCCCGCACTCGGTGCGGCGATGGATCTGCTGGTGCGCCATGGCGGCACCGCGATCCTCTCGGAGACGCCGGAGATTCACGGGGTCGAATACATGCTGACGCGCCGCGCGGTGACGCCCGAAGTCGGGCAGAAGCTGCTCGACCGGCTCGCCTGGTGGGAACGCTACACGCATGGCCACAACGGGCAGTTCAACGGCGTGGTCGGTCCGGGCAACCAGCAGGGCGGCCTCGCGAATATTTTCGAAAAGTCGCTGGGGTCCGCGATGAAAGGCGGCACCACGCCGCTCCAGGCCGTCTACGAATACGCCGAACCGATCGACCGCGCGGGTTTCGTCTTCATGGATTCGCCCGGCTACGATCCGGTTGCGGTGACCGGTCAGATCGCGAGCGGCGCCAACCTGATCTGCTTCACGACTGGACGCGGCTCCATGTTCGGCTCGAAGCCTGCGCCAACCATCAAGCTCGCCAGCAATACGCCGATGTTCAGGCGGCTGGGCGAGGACATGGATATCAACTGCGGACTTATCCTTGACGGCGAGCGCTCGGTGCAGGAGATGGGGCAGGACATCTTCGAGCACATTCTGCGCACCGCCTCGGGCGAACGGACAAAGAGCGAATTGCTGGGCCTGGGAGATCACGAGTTCGTACCGTGGCATATGGGTATCGTGAGCTGACGCCTCGAAGCGTCGCACGATCCGCAACCGGAAGTGCCAATACAAAACAGGAGACAAGACATGCAAGGCGACCCGCAACGGGAGTCACGATCGAAGGTGCGCTGGCTGGTGGCCGGCCTCATGTGGGCGGCGATCGCGATCAACTATATCGACCGCACCGTGCTGTCCGCTGCGGCGCCGCACATTCAGACGGAGTTTCATCTGAGCGCGATGGAAATGGGCATCGTGATGTCGGCGTTCTTCTGGTCGTATGCGCTGCTTCAATTGCCGGCGGGCATGCTGGCCGACCGGTTCGGCCAGAAGAAGGTGCTCGGTTTCGCGGTGTTCTGGTGGTCGCTGGCGACCGCCGCCACCGGGCTCGCCAGCAGCCTCAAGTCGCTTGTCGCACTGCGTGTCGCGCTCGGCATCGGCGAAGCGGGCGCTTATCCGAGCAACGCCGGTATCGCCTCCAGATGGTTTCCGAAGAAGGAGCGTGCGACGGTTGCGGGCATTTTCGACAGCGGCTCGAAGCTCGGTGGCGCGATTGCATTGCCGTTGATCGCGTACCTGCTCGCGACCTTCGACTGGAAAATCACCTTTGCGATTACCGGTTCGCTGGGTCTTGTCTGGTGCGTCGTATGGCAGTTCACATTCAAGGACTCGCCTGCCGATCACAAGCGGGTCAACGCGGTGGAACTCGCTCATATCCGCGACGGGCAGCGCTCGTCGCACGCCGATACCCGCAAGCCGAAAGCCTGCTGGAAGAAATTATTCGCTCATCGAAACATCTGGGCGATGTGCATCGGCTTCTTCATGATCAACTACAACTCGTACTTCTTCATCACGTGGCTGCCCACCTACCTGGTCAAGGAGCGCGGCATGAGCCTGATGGAGATGGGCTTCATGGCATCGCTGCCGCTCGTGATATCGATGTTCGTCGAAGTGCTGGCGGGATGGGCGTCCGACCGCGTCTACAGCTCCGGCAAGCTTTCGCTCACCGCCACCCGCAAGCTCTTTCTCGTCATCGGTCTGGTCATGGCATCGAGCATCGGTCTCGCGGCCTTTGCGCAATCCGCGGTCATGGCAGTGGTGCTGCTCTGTATCGCCAAGTCGGGCACGACCGTCGCCGCGTCTCAGGTGTGGGCGCTGCCTGCCGATGTCGCGCCGCGGAACATGGTGTCGATGGTCGCGGGCACCCAGAACATGGTGTCGAACATGGGCGGCGTGGTCGGTCCGGTGGTGACGGGCGCCATTGTCGGCGCGACGGGATCGTTTATCCCCGCGCTGGTTTTCTCATCGGTGCTGATTGCGATCGCCATTCTCAACTACGTGTTTCTACTTGGCAAAGTGGAACCCATCCAGTTCGAAGACAAACCTGTGGAGTTCGAGAACCATGATCAACGCAACGCGGACGTCAGTGCTTAATCCGTTCAAATCCGCTCTTGCCGCCCGGCGCCGCCGGATCGGCTTCTGGCTGTCCATGGCGGACGCTTACCTGGCCGAAGTGAGCGCGACCGCCGGTTTCGACTGGCTTCTGATCGACAGCGAACACGCGCCGAACGACCTGCGCAGCATCCTCGCGCAATTGCAGGCGGTGGCGCCTTACGGAGCGGAGGCCGTGGTGCGCCCGGTCAATGGCGATCCGGCCTTGATCAAGCGCCTGCTCGACATCGGCGCCCGCACGCTGCTGGTGCCGATGATCGACACCGCAGAGCAGGCGAGCGCGGTCGTGTCCGCCGTGCGCTATCCGCCGCATGGCATTCGTGGTGTGGGCAGCGCGGTGGGCCGCGCCTCGCGCTGGAGCGCGCGGACCGATTATCTGGAGGTCGCGGACAGCGAAATCTGCGTGCTCGTGCAGGCGGAGACCGTGACCGCGTTGGAGAATCTCGAGTCGATCTGCGCGGTCGAGGGCGTGGACGGCGTGTTCATCGGACCGGCCGATCTGGCGGCATCGATGGGCTATCGCGGCAAGCCTGGGCATCCGGAAGTTCAGAGGGCGATCGATGCCGCCATGCGCACTATTGTCGAGTCGGGCAAAGCCGCCGGCACGTTGACCTCGGACCCCGCGCTGGCGCGACATTACCTTGAACTGGGCTGCACATTCGTTGCCACGGGCGTCGACATCCTGATGTTCGCCAAGGCGGCGCGCAAGCTGGCTCAGGAATTTGCCGTACCGCAGGCTGAATAAGCGACTCACACCAACGCCTGGATACCATCCAGGTCATTCATGACTAGCTGCATCGGCACGGACGGGGACGCCGGCTTTGCGCAACAGGGCGGGAAACATGGGCGGGTTTTTGGGCACTGTCAGCCGGGCGGCGCTTGTCCTGTCAAAACTGTCTGCACAGCGCGGCCGATAAACAGAATAGATGGAGTTGCACGCTGCTTTAGGTGCTTCCATCGTTCCTTCGAATCCTACAATGACGCCTGTCACATAGCGAATAGTGGTGGGTCGGAAATGGCAGACAAGGCAATGCTGGTGGTCAGTGCGCACAGCGCCGACTTCGTGTGGCGTGCAGGTGGCGCGATCGCACTACACAAACAGAATGGATACCGTGCGAAGGTCGTGTGTCTTTCGTTCGGCGAGCGCGGCGAGTCGGCCAAGCTTTGGCGCAAGGGCGAAATGACGATCGAGAAGGTCAAGGCGGCGCGCAGGGAAGAGGCCGAGCGGGCTGCGGATATCCTCGGCGCGGAAGTCGAATTCTTCGACCTCGGGGATTACCCGTTGCGCGTATCGGACGATGCGTTGATGCGGCTTGTCGATGTTTACCGCGAGTTGCAGCCGGCTTTCGTATTGAGCCATTCGCAGAAAGACCCGTACAACTTCGATCATCCGCTCGCCATGCATGTCGCGCAGGAAGCGCGGATCATCGCGCAGGCTGAAGGCCACAACCCCGGGCAAAAGATTGTCGGTGCGCCGCCCGTGTATGCATTCGAGCCGCATCAGACCGAGCAGTGCGAATGGATGCCGAACACGTTCCTCGATATCACCGAGGTATGGGAGATCAAGCGTCGCGCGATCGAGTGCATGGCGGGCCAGGAGCACCTGTGGGAGTACTACACGCGGGTCGCTTTGCAGCGCGGCGTGCAGGCCAAGCGCAACATCGGCATCACCGCGGTGCGCGACATCAAGTATGCGGAAGGCTATCAGCGTGTCACACCGACTGTTACCGGAGGTCTGGCATGAAACGGGGCGTCGTGGTGACAGATATCCAGCGCGCCGATGCGCGCGATGCGGCCGTGCTGCAGCATGCGGGCGCCGCAACCGTACACGAGGCGCAGAGCCGCCTGGGCCTGCTCGCTTCCTACATGAGGCCGATCTATTCGGGTCCTGCAATTGCGGGTTCGGCGGTCACCGTGCTCGTGCCGCCTTCGGACAACTGGATGCTGCACGTCGCCGTCGAGCAATGCCGCGAGGGAGACGTTCTGGTCGTGGCGCCGACTTCGCCGTGCGAGGACGGTTATTTCGGCGATCTGCTCGCGACCTCGCTTGCTGCACGCGGCGTGCGTGGCTTGATCATCGACGCAGGCTGCCGTGACGTCGCCTCGCTCAAGGAAATGAAATTCCCTGTCTGGTCGAAGGCGGTGTCCGCGCAAGGTACGGTCAAGGAAACACTCGGCTCGGTCAATGTCCCGGTAGTGTGCGCGCAGCAGATCGTGCATCCCGGCGATGTCATCGTCGCGGATGACGATGGCGTCGTAGTCGTTCCGCTCGGCACGGTCGCGCGCGTGGCGCAGGCATCGCAGGCGCGCATGGCGAAGGAAGAGAAGACGCGTTCGGTGCTTGCCGGCGGCACGCTCGGACTGGATTACTACGCGATGCGCGAGAAGCTCGCGGAAAAGGGCCTGCGCTACGTCGCCTCGGCCGAGGACCTTTGACGGAGGCACGGCGATGTCCAGTCGCACACAAACGCGCATCCCGTGCATGATGATGCGCGGCGGCACGTCAAAGGGCGCATATTTTCTGGCGTCGGATTTGCCGGCCGATCAGGCAGAACGCGAGCGCGTTCTGCTCGCCGTGATGGGTTCGCCGGACCCGCGTCAGATCGACGGTATCGGCGGCGCGGATCCGTTGACGAGCAAGGTGGCGATCATCTCGCCCTCCACACGCGAAGACGCCGACGTCGACTACCTGTTTGCACAAGTCGTGGTGAACGAAGCGCGGGTCGATTTCGGTCAGAACTGCGGCAACATCCTCGCGGGTGTGGGGCCGTTTGCGATCGAGCGCGGCCTCGTCGAAGCGCAGGGCGACAGCACACGAGTCGCGATTCACATGGTGAACACCGGCCAGATTGCGGTCGCTATCGTTCGCACGCCGGGCGGCTGCGTCACCTATGAAGGCGATGCGCGCATCGACGGCGTGCCGGGTCTGGCCTCGCCGATTCCGCTCGAGTTCAGGGACACGGCCGGTTCCACGTGCGGCGCGCTGCTGCCTACTGGCCGTCTTCGAGATACCGTCGACGGCGTCGACGTGACGTGCATCGACAACGGCATGCCGCTCGTGCTGATTCGGGCGCGCGATCTGCTGCGCACCGGCTACGAAACGCGCGAGCAACTGGACGCGGATGAAGCTCTGAAGGCACGCATCGAAAAGATCAGGCTCGCGGTGGGACCGATGATGAATCTCGGCGACGTGAGGGCGCGCACGGTCCCGAAGATGTGTCTTGTCGCCGAGCCTCGCCATGGCGGAACGATCTGTACACGCAGCTTTATCCCGCATCGCTGCCATGCATCGATCGGCGTACTCGGCGCGGTGAGCGTCGCCACCGCGGCGGTGCTGCCGGGAACGGTCTGTGACGGCATCGCCGATGTGGGCAGCGATGGAACGCGAAAGCGCGTGTCGGTCGAACATCCGACTGGCGAGTTCACTGTGGAGCTTGCGCTCGGCGGCGACCCGGACCAACCCGAGGTGCTGAGCGCGGCGCTGTTGCGCACGGCAAGGTGGCTCTTCGATGGGGCGGTTGGCATCCCTTCCTCTGTGTGGCAGGAGCGGGCATGAGCGCAATGAAGCGGGTCGCGCTCGACCGGGTCGCGTTCGTTGGGTTCGGCGAGGCGGGCGGGATTCTCGGCTCGGCGCTTGCCGCCAAAGGCGTACAGGTATCGATGTACGAAACGTGCGCGGCGCCTAATTGGCGGCAAGACTGATCGTACGCGCGACGTCCACAACCGACAGACGGATCGCGTCGATCAACGCGCGTGCCGCGGGCGACGGGGTGCCGGCCGCGCGCATGGTCAGGCCTATGTCGCGCCGGGTATTGTGCAGCTTGACGTCGAGCACCTCCAGCTGACCCGACTGAACCTCATAGTGCAACTGCTGGCCTGACAGCGCGGCGACCATGTCCGTGCCGAGCAGCAAGCCGCGAATCACCGCGAGGTCCGCGGTCTCGACCGTCGGCATTGGCGGCTTCACTTTCATCCGCTTGAACTGCGCTTCGAACAGCGCACGAGCCGGCGCGTTGCTGCGCGGCAAGATCCATTGCGCATTGCGCATGTCCATGACCGTCAGATCACGCTCGCGAGTGAGCGGATGATCGCGGCGAACCAGAACCACCATATCTTCCGACATCAGGCGCTCGTTCCTCAGGCCGCTGGCGGCGTCATTGTCGCGCAGCGCGCCAAGAATGAAATCGATATCGCCTGCTCGCAGCCCCGCAACCAGCGCCTCGTAGGCGCTCTCGTCGGTGACGACCCGCACGCCCGGATTTTGCGTGGTCATCCGCGCAATCGCTCTGGGCAGGATCAGCGTGCGCCCGAGCGGCAACGCGCCGACGGTCACCGCCCCCTGGATCTTGCCGTGCAAGGCGGCGATATCGTCGGGCACATGCCGTAACTCGTTCAACGCGCGGCGCACGTGAAGCAGAAACGTTTCGCCTTCGGTCGTGAGCAGAATGCCGCGCGGGCTGCGATGGAAAAGACTCAGGCCGGAGCCGCTTTCCAGCACGCGAATCGCGGTGCTCACGGCCGGCTGACTGATGCCGAAGGTCTTCGCCGCACTCGGCATGTGCCGATGACGCGCCAGCGCGGTGAACAACTGGAGCCGCCGGGTGTTGAGCAGATAGGCCGGTAGAGAGCCTTCTACTGCCGGCCGCCGGCGCGCCTGCTTTGCGGAGCACCACTGCGCGAGCTCTTCCAGTTCGGCGAAGATCCGCTCGCAGCGCTGAAGTACGGCGCGGCCAACCGCTGTCGGCAGCATGCCCGAGGGACTGCGGTCGAAGAGCGGCTCGCCGAGTGCCGACTCCAGTTCCTGCACGGAACGTGTCACGGCCGACTGGGCACGGAACAGCGCCGCGGCCGCACGTGTCGCGCTGCCCATATCGGCGACGAGTCGAAACGCGCGCAGTTGCGCCAGGTTCAGAAGTTCTTTGCTGCTCACGGATGCGACGCTCTGGCTAGCGGACGGTTGTTGAAGAGGTGGCCTGTGCTGTCGTCATGCCTCGCCTGCGATCAGATGCAACGCCGGCAGCGACAGATTCAGGCTTTCTTTCGATATTTGCGTATGTTCTTTCATCAACGCTTCCACGCGCGCGCCTTCACCTTTTTTCAGCGCGTCGGTGATCGCATGATGCTGGCGATGTGCATACATGAGCATCATGAACTGGCGTTCCCTCGCGGATTCGTCGAAGGCGATCGTGAACGGGGAGACAAATGGAATCTTGTCGTTCAGGCTCAAGGCGGCGCTGACCGCCGTGTTCTGGGCAGCCTCGACGATGAGCGCGTGAAAGCGCCCATTCATCGCCGCGTATCGCACGTCGTCGCCTTTCTTCAGATGCCCCGCGTTGAAGATATCGTCGCCTGCCCGCAGGCAATCCTCGAGGGAAGCCGCCAACGCCGCACCCACCCCGCCTTCTGCGACCGAACGGGCGGCGAGTCCTTCGAGCACGCCGCGCACGTCGATCGCGTTGAGCACATCCCTGACGCTGAAGCGCCGCACGACATAGCCGCGCCCGCCCGATCTGTCGAGCAGCCCTTCCGCGGACAGCACGCTCAACGCATAGCGCAACGGCGTGCGCGACACGCCGAGCCATTGTGCGAGCTGCGCTTCCACCAGGCGCTGTCCGGGTGACAGTTCGCCCGCAAGAATCTTCTCGCGTAACGTCTGAACAATCGCCTGCTGGGTGGTCTCGTTCATGGGTATGTACTCATTCGACGCCATCCAGTATAACGATGCGCCAACCGTCGCACCACGCTTGCAAACCGGCTTGCGACTTCGTTTCAGCGCCATCTGTTTTGTTTATGGCATATCAATGAGCGATTGAGTGGAATCGAAGGCGGCACGCATGCTCGGGATACCGGGTGTGCTTGATGCGATGGGGCTCGCAGCGGCCGCTGGAGCGTCTGGGCGGCAGCAGTCAGGCACCTTGCAAGCAATTTCTCGCGACCCCATGTGGTTTACCCGCACTTCCCGGAAACCCATGCAATTTATATCTTTGTATCCCAAGATGGTTGCGATGGCTACCTCCCCGGTGGCGGCGACCTATCCGATTGGCGTTCAGCATGAAGTAACGGAAGACAACGGGATATGGCAAGAATCATTGGTGGGATCGGCACGTCGCACGTGCCGACGATCGGCATGGCGTACGACAAGGGCAAGCAGAACGATCCTGCATGGGCGCCGCTCTTTATCGGCTACGAGCCGGTCGCCAGGTGGCTCGCCGAGCGTAAGCCGGACGTGATGGTGATGTTCTATAACGATCATGCCAACAGCTTCTTCTTCGATTGCTATCCGACGTTCGCGCTGGGTGTTTCCGCCAATCACGAGTTCGCGGACGAGGGGGCGGGCAAGCGTCCGCTGCCGGACATCGCCGGGCATCCCGATCTTGCTATCCACATTGCGGAGCAGCTCGTCGCCGACGAGTTCGACCTCACGATCTTCCAGGACCGTCCTCTCGACCACGGCTGCAACTCGCCGCTGTCGCTGATGCTGCCGCATGATGGCGGCTGGCCGGTGTCGCTCGTGCCGATGGAAGTCAACGTGCTGCAGTATCCGCTGCCCACGGCGAACCGCTGCTACCGACTCGGTCAGGCGCTGCGCCGCGCGATCGAGTTGTTCGAGCAGGATCTGGACGTCGTGGTGGTCGGCACAGGCGGCCTCTCTCACCAGGTCCACGGAGAGCGAAGCGGCTTCAACAATACCGAATGGGACATGGAGTTCCTCGATCTGATCGTCCATGAGCCGCAGCGTCTTGCGGCGATGAAGCATGTCGACTACGTGCGGCTCGGCGGCGCCGAGAGCGTCGAGACGATCATGTGGCTGGCGATGCGCGGTGCGCTGGGGCCGAAGGTCCGCGAACTGCATCGCAACTACTACCTTGCGACGAGTACCGCGATGGCGGTGACGATCTACGAAGACGAGGTGGCGCAATGAATCCGCAACTGGTCGGCATCGAGGCATTGACGGGCACTTATCCGTTCGATATTCGCCAGAGCATGAAGGCGATGCGTCTGAACCGTTTCTTCTGGCAGATGCGCGAATCGCAGGCTCGCACGCTCTGGCTGGAAAACCGCGCAGCCGCGTACGACGCTGCCGGTCTGACGGCAGAGGAACGCGCGCTCGTCGACAACACGGACTGGATTGGCCTGATTCGCTATGGCGTGTGCTTCTTCGTCCTCGAGAAATTTGCGCGGGTGGTGAAGATCACCAACCTGGGGATGTACGCGAGCATGCGAGGCGAAACGCTCGAAGCGTTCCTGAAGACGCGCAGGGTGCCCGAAGCGGTCTGACCGCGCTCGTTCCCTGTTCCGCATCCGTTTGGCGGCTCTTTTTATTTCGATACCTTTCGATACCAATAAGACCCTGGATTCGACAGAAATCCGGGGCGGGAAACTATTTTCTCCGGAGACACGCATGAAATCTGCAGACTCAGTCGACATCAAGGCGTTCATCGACGCACGAAAGATGTCGGCGTACCAGTGGCTCGTCCTCGTTCTATGTTTTCTGATCGTGATGATGGATGGGCTGGACACGGCCGTGATGGGTTTTGTGGCGCCTGTCATCATGCACGACTGGAACGTCAGCCGGGCCGCCTTCGGTCCTGTCATGAGCGCCGCCATGGTCGGACTGGCGATCGGCGCGCTGGCCGCCGGGCCGATCGCCGACCGCATCGGACGAAAGAAGGTGCTGATCGCTTCCGTGTTCTGCTTTGGCCTCTTCAGCCTGATCTGCGCCTATGCCGAGTCACCCATCCAGCTCGTCGCACTGCGCTTCCTGACGGGACTTGGATTGGGCGCCGCAATGCCGAACTCGACGACGCTTCTGTCCGAGTACGTCCCGTCGCGCAGCCGCTCCCTGCTGCTCACCATCATGTTCACCGGTTTCAATTTCGGTTCGGGCGCCGGCGGTTTCGTGGCGGCTTCGCTGATCCCGCACTTCGGCTGGCGCGCGGTGTTCATGTTCGGCGGCATCCTGCCGATCCTGAGCGTTCCGTTGCTGCTGTGGCTGTTGCCTGAGTCCGCGCGTCTGATGCTGGTGCGCAAGATGGCGGCCGAACGCATCGCGGCCACGCTGGGACGGGTATGCGGATACGCCTTTGGGCACGACACGCGATTCACCGCACCCGAGCCTGTGATCGCCGCGAAGGCGCCTGTGCGGATGCTGTTCGCGGACGGATACGCGCTCAGCACGCTGATGCTGTGGCTCACGTACTTCATGGGCCTTCTGATCATCTATCTGCTGACCGGCTGGCTGCCCACGCTGATCAAGGACGCGGGCTTGCCGGTCGAACGCGCCGCCGCGATTACCGGGATGTTCCAGCTGGGCGGGACGGTGGGAGCAGTTGCCGTCGGCTTTGCGATGGACCGGATGGATCGCAACGCGGTGATCGGCGCGGCGTATCTGCTTGGCGGCATGTTCATCTTTGCGCTGGGCATGGGGACGCTCAAGTCGAACCTGCTTCCGGTTCTCGTCACGTGTGCCGGGTTCTTCATGAGCGGCGCGCAGACCGGACTCAATGCACTCGCGCCGACCTGTTATCCGACCCGCGCCCGTGCAACCGGTGTGAGCTGGATGCTCGGGTTTGGCCGGCTCGGCGGCATTCTGGGTTCGCTAGTCGGCGGCGCGTTGCTGTCGCTGGGCTTCAGTTTCGCGACGGTCTTCTCCGTGCTCGCCGTGCCTGCCGTCATCGCGGCCGTGGCCATCGTCATGAATCGGCTTGCGCTGCGCTTCATTACCAGTCCCGTGGCCGATGCCTGAGCGGCTCTGCAGCAGCAGTCTTATGGCAGGAGACGGGGACTGTCGGCGTCACGACGCCCGTCATATGACGCGTTTCAAGGAGAGCAGACATGGGTGGCAATTTCAGCGTGAGCGGAACTGAGCTCAACAAACCTACGGCGTCCAGCGTGTCGGACTGGCCGAGCCGCAACGCGGTGATCCGTGCGGGGGTGATCGGCGGGCTGGTCGGCGCCGTGATCATCTGGATTTACGAAGCCCTGATCTGGGTCGGGGCGCAGCATCTGATGCCGTTGGTGGGTATTCCGCGCAATGCGACGGGTCTGGTGTTCGGCAAGCAGGTGCAGGAGTCGATCGGTATCTGGGCTTATGTGGTCGGCACGGGCATTCACTTCGTGTTCGCGATTGCGTGGGGCGTTCTGTTTGCGACGATCTGGCCTTACTTTCGCCGACGCGGCTACGAAGCGACGTTTGTGGCGTTGTTTTACGCGGTGCTGGCGTGGATCGTGATGCATGTGGCGATCATGATCGCCTCCGACAATCACCCCAATTATTACGATCCGGCCGTGATCATCGGCGGCTTCATGTCCCACTTCTTCTTCACCGTTCCGCTCGCCTTGACGGTGAAGCGAATGCTGCAGCCTCGGGGGGAATAGTACCGAGAACGCGATGCGCGTTTCGCAACACAGCTGAATAAAGAATTTCGACGACACGTAGAAGACTGGAGATCTGGAGAATGGATAAAAGGACCAAGCGAGTAGAGGCCGTGCTGTGTGGGGTCGCGATGGCGGCCTCGGTGCCCGCTTTCGCTCAGAGCAGCGTCACGTTGTACGGCATTGTCGATAACGGCATCGGCTATCAAAACAGTTCGACGAGCCTCGGTTCCACGAGCGGAGGAAAATCGGTCGTCAAGATGACGCCGGGCGTGTGGGCGGGCAGCCGTTTCGGCTTGAAAGGGGGCGAAGATCTGGGCGGCAACACGAAAGCGACTTTCCAGCTCGAGTCGGGCCTCAATTCGGCAACAGGCGCCCAGCAGTACGCCAACGCGATGTTTGGTCGCCAGGCGTGGGTCGGCGTGACTAACCCGGCGTACGGGACATTCACCGCGGGCCGGCAATACGCGTCGTATTACCAGATGCTGTCGCCCTATAGCCCGACGACGTGGATCACGGGCTTTTACGGCGCGCATCCTGGCGATATCGACGGCCTCGACACCATCTACCGGGCGAACAACACGCTGGAATATACGTCGCCGAAGCTCTATGGCCTGACGGTCAGCGGCTCGTATTCGTTGGGCGGTGTCGCGGGCAGCGTGAACCAGGGTTCGACATGGTCGACGGCTGTGCAGTATGCGATGGGTCCGGTCGGCTTTGCAGTCGGCTTCTCGCGGATCAACAACTCGACGGCGGGCGGCGGCGCGTGGGGTGCGGATTCGACGACCACGAACGGCGGCAGCCAGATCGGCGTATCCGCGCTGACGAATGGCTATCAGACCGCGCGGGCACAGCAGCGCTTTGCGGTCGGTGCCGGCTATACCTTCAACAGCGCATGGGATGTGACGGCCACCTACTCGAACGTTCAGTACCTTCCGGGCAGCGGCTCCAAGTTCCACGACACGGCGATCTTCAATACCGGCGGCGCCGTACTGCACTGGAAGCCGCTTACCACCTGGGATTTCGGCGCGGGCTATAGCTATACGCGCGCCACGCGTGCGAACGGCATCCAGAGTAATGCGCAGTACCAGCAGTTCAATCTCTCTGAGTATTACTCCTTGTCGAAGCGCACGGGTCTTTACGCGCTGGAGGCTTATCAGAGGGCGAACGGCAAGACGCTGGGAACGAACGGCGCCGGGCAAATCATCAATGCGACGGCGACGATCGGCGACGGCTTCAATACGGCGCCATCGTCGTCGGCCAGCCAGTTTGCGTTCGGTGTGGGCATCGTTCACCGGTTCTGATCCGCGGCTGACGCGGCAGTCATTCCGCCCTTTTTCCGCTTCATCGCTGCGCCGCCTGTTTCGGGTGGTGTAGCGTGATGCATTGTGAACGGCAACATCGCCGCGGCGTCAAATGCAGTCCGTCGCATGCGGGATCGCACTCGTTACAGTCAGCCGATTTCGCGACCGTATTTCGCGCATACCGCTCGAACTGCTTTGAGAGCACCGGTCGACAGGAAATCACTCGCCGGTTCACTCGCCGGTGCGACCCGCACGTCTTGTCTTTCCCGCCATTTCATTGCCCTTGAACTCCGCCAACATTTACGTTATAAATGCGAATGATTCGTATTTATAATTGAAAGATAAAACAACAGGGTGTTTCGACATGCACGAAACATCCCTTCGCGGGGAAGTCATGCAGCGTGGTGAATTGAACAGAATCAAAGGCCGATTCTGGACGTCGAAGGAATTTCGATCGTTGGCAGCAGTGGGGCTCATTGGGGTTGGATGTCCTGTCGCGACATACGGGCAGGCTGGCGGCACCAGCGCAACGGAGGCGGCTCAAGCCGACGCGGAGTCGAGCGCAGAGCAGGGCGCACAGCGGGGCGCACAGCAACTCGCACCCGTTCGCGTAACCGCAAGCAAGGATCGCAGCGGCTATGCGCCCGCCACGGTCGAGACAGGGCCGTATCGCGGCCTCGATGCGCTCGATGTTCCCGCTACGGTCAATGTCGTGACGCGCGAAGTGATGGATGAACAGGGCGATACCGGACTCTACGACGCGCTGCGCAACGTGGCGGGCGTGACCCGGCAACAACTCAACGGCCTCGCGTACGATAACCTGGCAATCCGGGGCATCGCGCTCGACAATCGTTCGAGCTACTACCTGAACGGCGTCCTGCCGATCGACAACAACATCTGGATGCCGATGCAGGACAAGGAGCGCGTCGAAGTGCTCAAGGGCGCATCCGCCCTGTATTACGGTTTCGCTGTGCCGGCCGGCATCGTCAACATGGTCATGAAGCGCGCGGGCAGCGAGCCGGTGACGAGCGTCTCCCTGCTGGGCGATACCAACGGCTCGATCGGCGTGCATGCCGACATCGCGCGCCGTTTCGGACCTGACAATCAGTTCGGCATTCGCGTCAACGCGATGGACGAGCACGTGGAAACGCCGATCGACGGCGATCGTGGCTATCGCAAGTTCGCGAGCGTCGCGCTCGACTGGCAGGCGACTCGCAAACTGTCGTTCAAATATGACCTGGAGCATATCGAGCAACGTGTGGTCGAGCAGGCGGGCATTACGCCGCTCGCCGCGAAAAACGGCGTCATCAGCCTGCCTGCACTGCCCGATGCCACCCGCCTGTTCTCGCCGAACGACAAACCGACCACCGCCACCGCGACGAGCCAGATCCTGCGTGCCGACTATCTGTTCTCCGAAAACTGGAGCGCGAGCTTCACCGTCGGCCAGTCGATTACCCGTCGCGACCGCTGGCTGTGGGTCTTCCAGAAGTACAACGTCAACACGGGTGCGGGCACACTGCAGGGCAGCAAGCAGAACGGCCAGATGTACGAGAACAAGAACGTGCGTTTCGAAGTGAACGGGCTCTTCAAGACAGGCTCGATCGGCCATGACGTGACCTTCGGCGCGGTCGACAACTGGCTTTTCCAGCCGGACTTCACGACCTATTACTACACGGCGAGCCAGAATCTCTACAACCCGGTCAGCATCACCTCGCTGACTGCCGGGGGCTCGAAGCAGTTCTATGCGCAGCACGTCAACAATCGCGGCGTGTACGTGTTCGATCGAATCGAACTGACGCCGAAATGGCAGTTCGTCGCCGGCTTGCGACGCTCGGAGTATCGAAGCACGCAAGCGGGTGCGGCGACCTATGACGTGAGCAAGACCACGCCGTCGGCCAGCCTCGTCTTCAAGGTGACGCCGCAGACCAGCGTGTACGCGAGTTATATCGAAGGGCTCGAGTCGAGCGGCGCTGCGCCGGCGACAGCATCGAACGCCTATCAGGTGCTGCCGGCCGCCGTCAGCCGTCAGGAGGAAATCGGCATCCGGCATCGCTTCGGTAACAACACCCTGGCGTCGGTGGCGCTGTTCAACCTGCGTCAGCCATCGGCCGGAACTAATGCCGACAACGTGTATGCGCTCAATGGCAACGCCCGTTATCGAGGGCTGGAGTTCTCGCTTCAGGGCGATTTGACCCGGGACATTGCGGTGGTCGCGACCGGCATGCTGCTCGATGCACGCGTTGTCGATTCGTCGGATACGTCGCTGATCGGCAAAACGCCGGAAAACACGCCGCATGTGACGGGCAGCCTGTTCGCTACCTATCGTGTTCCGCAGATCGCCGGATTGTCGTTCAACGGCGGGGTGTACTACGTCGGGCCGCGTCCGGTGAACGACGCCAATCAGGCGACCATTGGCGGCTACACGCTGATTTCGGCGGGCGCACGCTATTCGACGCGTCTCTTCGGCAAGCGGGCCACCTTCCAGGCCAATCTCGAGAACGCGGCCAACAGGCATTACTGGAGCGCGGCGGGTTCGAGTCAGCTTGCCGTCGGGCTGGAGCGCACGCTTGCGCTGACTTCGACGTTCGAATTCTGACCGGCTTCATCGCATCACTTCACAGGATCGCTTTCATGGCTGATTTGAGCTTTACGCATTGCCGTTCTGCCGTACGTGGTTTTGTCAAAGTGCGACTCCGCCGGCTCGTCTTGCTGGGCACGCTTGCCGGCACGTTGTGCGTGCCCATTGCGCGCGCACAGCAACAGGAGGCCCAGGCAATCGCAGCGAAGCAGGTTCTGTATGTCACCCGTCTCCAGCATCGGGACAGGGTGATCGACGACAAGGTGCGGGCCTATCTCGAGAAGCGCGGGATGAGTGTGACGATGGTCGATGAGACCACGCCGTCGAGCGCGGCTCTCGGTAAAGATCTGGTGATCATTTCGTCGGTGGTCAGTGCGCGCAACATGGCGGGCACCACGTACAAGGACGTTACCGTGCCGTTGCTCACCTGGGAGGCCGATCTCTTCGATTCGCTGCGCTTTACCGGTGCGAAGAAAGGCGAGGACTTCGGCGAGGTCGAAAAGGAACATTACATCAATGTGGTGAACGCACCGAGTCCGCTTGCGGGCGGGTTGCCAGCGGGAAAGCGCTGGGTCTATCCGCGCGATGACGAAATGGGCTGGGGTAAACCGGCGCCGGGCGCGACCGTCATCGCGACGATTCCAGGCGAGCCGCAACACGCGGTGGTGTTTGCCTACGAAAAGGGCGCAACGATGGACTATGACTTCATCGCGCCGGCACGGCGAGTGGCGCTGTTTCTGGGTAACCGTACTTTCGAAAAGCTCAGTCCCGACGGCACGGCCCTGTTTGACGCTGCGATCAACTGGGCCATCGCGAGTGATGGAGCCGCTGCCGGACAACACCGGGCGGATAAAAATGCCGCGCTCGAGTAAGGTGGCGCATTGGCGCGTGAGCCAATCCGGCCGCTAGCCGACAGGTGACCGGATCGTGCCGAGCCTCTTTACCCATGATCCATGACCCAGGACGGCGGCGCGCAGTAGCTTCGCGTCAGTGTCGCAGCGGTGTTGCAGTTGCGTGTTAAACGCTCATGCCGAGATCGGCGAAACTGATCGTTTGCGCGTTGCACGCTTGCAGCAGCGCCGTGTCATAGCTCGAGAAAAAGACCGTGCGGTCTTCGGCCAGCGTTTTGAACCAGTCGATCAGCACAGCGCGCGCGGCGGCGTCGAGCCCGCCGGCCGGCTCATCCGCGATGATGACGGCGGGCCTGCCGAGCGCGGTCGCCGTCAGGAACATTTTCTTCCGGGTGCCGAACGACATCTGCTCGAAGCGTTTCTCGAGATGTGGCGCGAGCCCGAAGCGGTGCGCGAGGTCGAGCGTGCGGCTGTCGACTATCGTTTGTCTGGTCGACGCTACCTGGTCGAGAAACGCGCGGCCGGTTTGCAGCGGATACGCGATGCAGTCGTCGGGTATAGACGCGAGTGTCGATTTAGCCTCGAGCGGCGCTGTACGCAGCGAATGGCCGCCTAGCCACACCTCGCCTTCGTCGGCCTCGATCGTACCTGCGAGGATGCCGAGCAAGGTGGACTTGCCGCTGCCGGATTCATCGTTGAGCGCCACGCATCCTGCGCCGGTGCTGTAACGCAGTCCCTGAAAAATGATGTGTTCGCCGTAGCGTTTGCAAAGATTCTCGAATCGAAGCATGAATTGCGGAGTTTGTCTGACGAAAATTGGCCGCGCAAGCGGCGCTCCAGATCATGCCAGACAGCGCGTGTTTCGGCGAGCGTCTCACATTGGCGGCGGCTTTACCGCGCCGCAGACACGCGGTCATGGTCCTGATTTCGCCGCATCAACCCGCATCACGCACCCAGTTGCCTCCGTGCGCCGCGGCCTGCGCAGCGGGCGAGGCCGCAAGATAGGCGAGCGCCTGCTCGATGGAACCTTCGTGATGCGGCGTGTAGCGCGGATTGAAATGGCGCAGCGCCGCCGCGATCATATTCTGGAACGACGGCAGGCAGCCGCGCTGTACGCCGGCGCGCCAGGATCGTGTCGATTTCGCGGCGTGTCGTTCGTCGTGTTTATGGGGGCGCGGTGCGGCGACGCTGGTCTGAACGTCGCCGCTTTCCGTCCCCTATTTGATTGTCAACCCGAAAGGAGCGCGTTCATGACTTACGTCGATGGATTTGTCGTGCCGGTAGCCACGGTCGACCGTGAAAAATACAGAAAACAGGCTGAAATGGCCGCGGGCGTCTTCAAGGAGAACGGCGCGTTGCAGGTGGTCGAGTGCTGGGGAGATGACGTCCCGGAGGGCAAGCTGACGTCGTTTCCGATGGCGGTCAAACGCAAGGACGACGAAACGGTGGTGTTTTCCTGGGTTGTCTGGCCGTCGCGTCAGGTGCGGGATGATGGCATGAAAAAGGTGATGGCGGATCCGCGGCTGCAGCCGGAGGTGAATCCGATGCCTTTCGACGGCAAGCGGCTGATCTACGGTGGCTTCGAAGTCATCGTGGATGTGTGAGTCGAAATCTCAGCGCAGGCCGGGGTAGCGTGCAAGCGCCATTCTCTATTTAGAGCAGTCGATTACGTTCTCGAGAAATAGCGCCGACGCACCCCGGCACTTCCGAAAATCATCTGTCGTGCCATTCAGTGTTTATGGCGCATCCACCAGTCTTTGATCTGATGCGTGTCCAGCCAACGGGCAGCCGGCTGGTCCTTGTGTTCCCGCCTGTAGCGGGCCGCGACAAATACCACGACGCACAGCAGCACCGCGAGTCCCACTACAAAACTGATCATTGACTCAGTCATGGCAACCTCCTTTGAGGTCAGAACCATGCCTGTATTTTAGGTGACCGGAGAAATAGCGACAGCATTCGCCGATATCTGCGCCGGAGCCGCTGCGCAGAGCGATAGTTGAGGTCCGCCGACCACGGAGATACACTCAAACCGAATCAAATTCTGGAGCGATGCCATGGCCGACGCTACTCCCCAAAGCACCTTTCGCGGTCTTCCCTTGACTCCGGAGCAAGACGCGGAAGTCAGACACTACATAAAAATGAAAAAACGGCATGGCGCGCCGTGGGACACGCCGGAGTTGGCGGCCATGCTTCGGGACATGCTGGAACCTCCGAGCGACGACGACGGAGAATTCGACCCCACCGTCGATGAAGAGACGGCGGCGACAGAACGCGCGACTGCTTTCATCGACGATGACATGGACCCCATCGAGGCCGGCGAGGAGCTGAATGCCGCGAAGGAAGCCGAAAGCATGAAGGGCCCCAAGCGTTGAAACGCAGACGGTGCGGATATTGCAGATACGGCCTATCCCTATCGCTCCAGGACGGCAGGGAGCGCGACTCGCTGCAGCACGGTCATCGGACCGAGATTCCTGATGATTTGCATCTGTGCCGCGTCGCGCACGAAGAGCGATCCCGCGAACCCCAGCGCATTCACCGAAATTCCCTCGACGCATTCCGAAGACCTCGGCACGAGCAGCATCCATCGGGGGGCGACCAGCAGGTTATACGGCGCCGGGTGATGCAGTTCGCCATTTGCTTCGATTGCTCGCAGGCCGGCGGCTTCGAGCAACGCGTGGTAGCAATCCAAAGCCGCGTGTGCTGCATGCCGCGAGGCCGCAGGAGCCAGTTCCAGCTGGGCGAACGCGTGCCGAAAAGCCAGGCCTGGAATCGTGCCGATCGGACCTTCCATGCGCGCGGCCGCGAGCGCGGACTCGATGGGCAGCGGCGGACCTGATTCGCCGAGCGGCAACGGCACGATCTGCAGATGCTTGTGGGGCTGACTTGCGCCGGCGTCCGTGCCGCCGTTGTAGAAGCCCAGGCCGTCGAACTCGGCCATGCAGGCGATCAATGCGGCAAAGTCCGCGAGATCGAGCAGCGTTTCCTGCGACGTAAAGCTCCGGGTGACGATCAGGAGATGATGGTCGATGACGTTGAACTTGTTGAGCAAGGCGACGTGGGTGTCCGAAATATCGGCCACGAAGAGGTCCGGGTCATAAGGCAGGAACGGATTGACCGCGCGGCGCGCGCTGGCATCGGCTTCAGGCGCTTGCCGGGCTGCCTCCTTGCGAGCGAGGCTCGAGACCTGGCGGACAAGGAAACGTATGCCGCATTCTTCGATCAGGGTCTGGGTGGTCCCGATCGGCCGCAGTGCACCACGACGCAGCGCATGCTCGGTCTGACGCAGAATGGCCGGCCACAGGGTGCCGGGCTGGAGAGGCAGATGTTCCATTGGTCAACCAGACCGGCGCGCATGCTGCAAGCGCGCATTTTGCCAACGTGCAACTCGCCAACACGCGTATCGCAAACGCGCACGTCGCAAACGCGCACGTCGCAAACGCGCGTATCGCCAACGCGCACGTCGCAAACGCGCACGTCGCAAACGCGCGTATCGCCAACGCGCATGTCGCCAAAAGAGAGCGACCGAAGCTACGCTTTGTAACCGATCGCACGCAACAGATTCTTGCGCCACTGAACGTCCTCTTCATTCTCCACGCCAAGCGGCGGATAGCCGTCGACCACGCCCAGGATAGCGCGTCCCAGGTCTGTCTCGGCAACCAGAATCTGTGTGGGATTCGATGTCGCGCAGAAGATCCGGCATACCTCCGGCACGGTCTTTATCGCATTCAGAACGTTGACCGGGTAAAAGCCATCGCCGAGAAAGATCATGAAGCAGTGGCCTGCCGCGATGGCCATCGCATTCTGGCACGCCAACTCGATCAGGTCGGCGTCCGTGCCGGACTGGCGCACGAGTCGCTTACCCGACGCTTCGCAAAAGGCCAAGCCGAACTTGATGCCCGGAACGGTGCCGACCATCACTTCGTGCAGATCCTCGACAGACTTGATGAAGTGGCTTTGTCCCAGGATGAAGTTCGTCGCTTCGGGTTTGACGATTGTTACCGTAAGCAGATGCATATCGGACCTCGCTCTGTAGTACCAGAAACACCGGAGGAGAGGCTGCTTTCGTCAGCGGATGTCAATTCGTCGGCTTGCGCCCGACGGCGACGGCCTTTCTTCGTTAATCAAGCGTAGTACAAACCGCCGTCAGCGGAAGCACCGGTCCGCTGATAGCGCGGCAATGTGACATCGCGTGTCCGTAGGCGGCGCGCGTTGCGGGCGTGCCGTTGCGGTCGTGGCCGCAGTCGCAGTCGCAGCCGGTTAGTGTCGGGCGAGATGAGGCGCATGGCGGCGCATTTCCTGCACTAGAATGGATTGTCACAGTACCGGACCGTGCCGACGACGCATAGATGGCCGGCACAGGTGGATTCATGTTGGAGGAACGCAATGCCGACGTACCAATATCGTTGCGAGAAGTGTGGCGAGTTGTTCGAGCACGCGGAACATCTCGCTGAACACGCGGATGCCCATCCGCGTTGCCCGAAGTGCGGAAGCGAGGCGTGTCAGCATGTCCCGACACCGTTTGTCGCCATGACCTCGAAAAAGAGCTGAGTTTTACCCGCTTCAGCGGCGCTGCTCTATTTTTCGCGCATGAAGTAGGCAGGCGAAGCACAGGCGTGAGCATGTGTTAACGACATAGTAAACTGGCGCATCAGAACGTGTCCCTTGTCCGGCATGGCTGGCCACGCCGCAAGTTCGAGGCTTCATGAACGCGCGGCCCCCGCTGCGCCGGCTTCAGTAAAAACCGCGTACGTTCGCCGTGCGCCGGCAGGGGAGGTCATGTCCCCTTTGCCGCGCCGGATATCGCAATGTGAACGCAACAGCACAAGGACCTCATGAGTCGTCTAGTCGTCGTTTCCAATCGCACTGCCGATCCTCGCAAGCCTGCCGCCGGCGGACTCGCTGTAGCGTTACGCGAAAGCCTGCAACAGACAGGCGGGCTCTGGTTCGGCTGGAGCGGCAAGATCCGGGAAGCAGCGGATGCCGCACAACCCGGTCAAGCTGACGTTCACATCCAGACGGCCGGCAACGTCACGCTTGCGACACTCGATCTGAGCCGGGAGGATCACGACACGTATTACCTGGGTTACGCCAACGATGTCTTGTGGCCGGTATTCCACTACCGGCTGGACCTGGCCAATTTCGACACGCGCTTCGCGGCGGGCTATCGCAGGGTCAACCAGTTATTCGCGCACAAGCTGCTGCCGCTGTTGAAGCCCGACGATCTCATCTGGGTTCACGATTATCAGTTGATCCCGCTCGCGGCCGAGTTGCGCGCCATGGGATGTATCAATCGCATCGGCTTCTTCCTGCATATTCCGATGCCGCCGCCGCTGATCATGGCGGCGATTCCGGAACACGAATGGCTGATGCGCTCGCTGTTTGCATACGATCTGGTGGGCTTCCAGAGCGAAGCCGACCTGACGCATTTTTCTCACTACGTCGAATCGGAAGCGCAGGCGCAACGGTTGAGTCCGGATCGCCTCCAGGCGTTCAATCGAACGCTGCGGGTCGGAGCGTATCCCATCGGCATCGACGTCGACGAGTTCATTCGTCTTGCCGATTCGAAGGAAGGGCGCGACATGTTCGTCCGGATGCGCGACGAATATTCGCGGCGGCGTTTGCTGGTGGGCGTCGACCGGTTGGATTACTCAAAGGGCCTGCCGCAGCGCATCCACGCATTCCGCGAGCTGCTGACCTACTACCCGGAAAACCGCGATAGCGCGACGCTGATCCAGATCGCTTCGCCTAGCCGCGAGGACGTCGGCGCTTACGACGATCTGCGGCGTCAGATGGATAGCCTGTGCGGCGCAATCAACGGCGACTTCGGTGAACTGGACTGGATGCCGCTGCGCTACATTCATCGCAACGTGGCCCGTAAGCGTCTGCCGGGCCTCTATCGCGCGAGCCGGGTCGCGCTCGTCACGCCGTTGCGCGACGGCATGAATCTGGTCGCGAAGGAATTCATCGCCGCACAAGATTCCGCCGACCCGGGCATGCTGGTGCTTTCGCGGTTTGCCGGCGCCGCGGAGCAATTGAAGGAAGCACTGCTGGTCAACCCCTACGACACGCAGGGTACGGCGCATGCCATTCAACGCGCGCTGACGATGTCGCTCGACGAGCGGATCAACCGGCATGAAGCGCTGCTGCGCCGGATCCGCAAGTTCGATGTGCACTGGTGGAGTTCGACGTTTCTGCAAGCGCTGGAAGATTGCGCCCCGAAAGAAGCGGCGGTTAAGGACATGAGCCGGACATCTGGCTGAACGCCGTGCACGCGCGAGGCGTCGTGCACGGCGCCGCGGTCAACGTCGTTCAGGAAGAATGATTCGTTCGTCTACCTGACGGATATCGTTATGGCCGCAAAAGGCCATCGTGATGTCCAGTTCCTTGTGGATGATCTTCAGGCACTGCTCGACACCCGCCTCGCCCATTGCACCCAGGCCGTAAAGGAAGCTGCGGCCGATCAGCGTGCCCTTGGCGCCGAGCGCAATGGCTTTCAGCACGTCCTGTCCGCTGCGGATGCCGCCGTCCATCCACACTTCGATGCGCGAACCGACCTCGCGTGCGATCTCGGGGAGCACCGAGATCGAAGAGGGCGCTCCGTCGAGTTGACGGCCGCCATGGTTGGAGACGATCAGTGCGTCGGCGCCGCTGTCGGCGGCAAGGCGTGCATCTTCGACATCCATGATGCCTTTCAGAATGAGTTTGCCGCCCCATTGCTTCTTGACCCACTCGACGTCTGCCCAGCTCAGCGCCGGATCGAACTGCTCGGCCGTCCACGAGCTCAGGGACGACAGATCGCCCACTCCCTTCGCATGACCGACGATGTTGCCGAACGTACGCCGCCGGGTGCCGAGCATGCCGAGGCACCAGCGCGGCCGGGTCGCCAGATTGACGAGGTTCGCGGGAGTCAGTTTGGGCGGCGCCGACAGCCCGTTCTTGATGTCCTTGTGGCGTTGGCCGAGGATCTGCAGATCCAGCGTCAGCATCAGCGCGCTGCACCGTGCCGCGCGAGCCCGCTCGATCAGACGCACGATGAAATCGCGGTCGCGCATCATATAAAGCTGGAACCAGAATGGCTGGGTGGTTCCGGCAGCCACGTCCTCGATCGAGCAGATGCTCATGGTCGACAAGGTGAACGGAACGCCGAACTTCTCAGCCGCGCGCGCAGCGAGAATTTCTCCGTCGGCATGTTGCATGCCGGTCAAACCGGTCGGCGCGAGCGCCACGGGCATGGCGACCGCCTGACCCGCCATTTCCGTGCGCGTGCTGCGCCCGGCCATGTTGACCGCCACTCGCTGACGCAGCTTCAGGAGCTGGAAGTCGCTTTCATTCGCGCGGTAGGTGCTCTCGGTCCACGAGCCGCTGTCGGCGTAGTCGTAGAACATGCGCGGCACGCGCCGTTGAGCAAGCACGCGTAAATCTTCAATGCAGGTAATGGCAGGCACGGTTTCTCTCAGCGCGGGGAAGAACGACGAGTGTACGTGCTCGATACGCTTGCCGGGTATTCAGGGAATTCCTGGGAAAGTTCAAACCCGCGCCTTGGCCCCATGCCGCCATACAGGACAGTGCACCGCACACCGCACACCGCACACCGCCAATCCGCATCGAGCGCTTCGCCTGTTCATCCAGACGTGAGCGCTCGAATTCGATCCTTTTCTCTTCCTTGCCAGCCTGTGCGGCGGCGTGATCAACGCGATCGCGGGCGGCGGTAGTTTCATCACGTTGCCTACAACATGACGAAGCCGTGCCGCATGCCGAGCATCACCGCTTCGGTGCGGTTGGTCGCGCCCAGCTTGCCGAAAAGAGAGGCAAGGTGGAATTTCACGGTGTTGTCCGAGATGTCGAGCTGGCGCGCGATTTCCTTATTGCCGAGCCCTTCGGCAAGCATCGTGAGTACTTCGATTTCGCGCGGCGTCAGGGTTTCGACCGGCGTGCCGGTCGCCGTCTGCCGCGGCGGCGTCCGGCCGGCCAGCCATCGCCCGAGGATCTCCGGCGAGAGTACGTAGAGGCCCGCGGCCACCGCTTCGATGGATGCGACGATTTCGCCAGGCATCGCGTCCCGCGGCAGGACCGCCGTCGCGTCGCCGGGCAACGCATCGAGGATCCATTCGCTGTCGGCCTCGTCGGTCAACATGACGAGCGCCGATGGGGTGTGCCCGATCTCGAAGCCGGCTTTGGGCGCGTCGCTCGCCTCCGGTTCCCCGTCGATCACGATCACATCCGGGACCGAACCGGCAAGACAGTCGGCGAGCGTGCGGGCGTCGGCTGCGCTACCCGCGAATCTGAGCGCCGGACTCGCCTCGACAAGCGCTTGCAGGCTCGCGCGCGCCTGCGGCGAATCAGCGATGATCGCAACCCGGACCGGGCTCCCCAACTGTGCCGCTTGTGCCGTCTGTGCCATCTGTCCACCCGACATTTGAGCGCGTCCTGGGCTTCACCGCCACGAATCCCGTTGCGGGCGCTCACCCACGGTTAGCGAACATTCTGCGCGTTCCCCGCCCCGGATCAGCGCGATCTTCAGCGGCTGTCCAATGCTCGCGGCGCCGAGCACGGTGTGCACGTCGTCGATATCGCGGCAAGGCTTGCCGTCCAGTTCGATCAGCACATCGCCGAGGAGCACGCCCGCCTGCTCCGCGGGACCGCCCGGCGCGAGCGAATTGACCAGCAAACCATGCCTCGCGGACAGGTTCATTTTCTCGATCCACGCCTCCAACAGGTCCACCGGCTGCGTGCCGACGCCGAGGTAGCCCCGGGAGACGCGCCCTTTAGCCAGCAGTTCCTCGGCGACGCGCTCTACGGTCATCGCGGGGATCACCATGCCGGCGCCACGCACGAGCCCCGATGTGCAAATACCCATGACCTGTCCGCTCGCATCCGCGAGGGCTGCGCCGGAGAAACCCGGGTGCAGGCCGCCGTCGAGCCGCACGAACGCATCGAGCTGGCCGCCTCGCCAGGTGCGCCAGGGGCCGCCTGCGTTGCCGATCACGCCAAAATCGGCGCTGGCGCCGAATCCGTCGCCCCGCGCCACCGCGAGTACAAAATGGCCGGCCTTGAGCGAGCGGGCATCGCCGGATTCGACCGGGTCCAGATCTACGCCGTCCAGTTTCAGCACGGCTACGTCGGTGCCGGTATCCCGGCCCGCGAGGACGGCTGCGACAGTTCGGCCGTCGGGCAGCGTAACCTCGATCCCCTCCGTGCGTCTGAGCGTGTGTGCAGCCGTGACGACGACGCCATGCCGCCAGATTACCCCGCTTGATGCAACGCGATGCCGGCCGTGCACCGCGACGACGCCTTGTCCGACTCGTTCGACGATTCGCGCCAGATTGTCGGACAGATCCTGCAACGGGTTACCGCTGGATGTTGAGGTTTCCATGTGATTTCTCCTGCCTTCGCCTGTCATTTGCGACGCGATTCACGCGTGCCTCATCCCGCCTGTTGCGCGCAAATCCCGTGCGCGCGAATGGCGGCGAACGAACTCAGAATGACAGAACGACGATGGGAGTACACCACCCGAACGGGTAGGCGGCTGCGCCTATTCCGGTTCCGGCAGAGATCGCGGCGATCGGGAGCCGGGCGGCAACCATGGCTGCCAGGCGCGCATGAGGTCTGCCCATAGTGAGAACGGTGGCGCGATTGGAAACAGACTCGCGGCGACGAGCCATCGCGCTGCCGCGTCGAATGAGGGTGTCGCGGTGATGTGAATGGTGATGGCCTCGGCATGTTGCTCCGGGACCGTGCGCCGCGAGATCTCTACATCGACCGTCGGCAGGTGAGCAGTCAATTTCGTTTGATCCATGTTTAACCTCACGTTGACGCGTCAGCCAGCAAACACGGCATCCGTCGGCTTCCGCCCCCGGGCAGGACAGGCTGCATTGCGCCGTCCCGAACCGCGCGAACCGTCAATGCGACGAATTGATGACTCACGACACTACCGACGTCCGCTGCGGCCCCACACGTAGCGCACCCAACGCTGCCACCGGCTCTGTGGCGGAGCGGGCGACTTGTGCGCAGCCTGTGCTTCCCGGTCGCGCTCGACGCTTTTCTGCACCTGTTCGTGGATCTGGCGCAACGTCATGCCGCCTGGGCCTTTCAATTTATCGGGGTCGGGATCGTCCGTCATGGGATAGCGGATTGCTGACGAGGTGACTTGATCTTGATACACATGGGGAGTCATGGCAAGCATGCGCGAGCCGACAACCGGACTGCTACTATGAAGAAGAACAGTCCGCTGGCCGCGAAGTATCGAGGTCCTGCCGGGGGACGGAGTAGCGTACCGCCCGGCGCGAGACGTTGTCGGAGCGCAACGTCGGCGCGGATATCCCGGACAGAGTGCACAGCGGTAATCGGCGCCTCTTCCGGGCCGATCGGAGGTCCCCATGAAAGGCAGTCATCTGACGGTGTTCGCGGCCAACCAGAGTCGCCGGAAAAACCATATGCCGGTGGTCGACTGGATCGTGGACGAGGTGAAGAAGGCCGGCATTCTGGGGGCCACGGTCATTGAAGCGGCGGAAGCCATCGACGCACGCGGCAAGTATCACGCGGCCCGCTTCTTTGAACTGGTCGACCAGCCGGTGGCAGTCGCCGTCGCCGCGGACGACGCTCACATCGATGCGCTGCTCGAAAGCCTCAAGCGCGGGGGCGTTCCCCTCTTCTATACGCGCTGTCCCGTCGAGTACGAAATGCTTGGAGCAGAGGGAGCGCAATAGCGGACCTCAATGGCAAGCCCCGGGCAGCGGGGTAGTACAGTGCCCGTCCGCGCCAAAGCACTTGCGTCGATAGCACGTATTGCGCCGCACCATCGCGCTTCGCGATTCTCCATGAACTAGAATTTAAAAGGTGGTCGGCGATGACGGCGTTGCAAGACGCCCGAACGCGGAAGCGGCGATTGCGCGCGACAGAGGTGAGCAATGCAAGGCTATCAACTGACGTTCTATACCGAGCAGAACCGGAGGCACGGCCATCAGACCGTCTGCGAATGGCTGTTGCACCAGGTTCGCGAGTTGGGCATTCATGGCGCGACCGTCATCAACTGCGCCGAAGGCATCGGTCACGCGGGCGCGCATCACGCGGCACATATGCTCAAGCTTGCCGACCAACCGCAGCAGATCATTCTCGCAGTGACCGACGAGGAGGCCGAGCGGCTACTGGACCTTGTACGTGCGGAAAACGTGCACGTTTTCTACGTGCGTTTTCCGGTCGAGTTCGGTCAGATCGGCGATGACGTGCCGAGCCAGGCGTCCAGACATTTTTCCCTCTTCGGCAAGTCGGCGGGATAGGCGGAAGTGCCGGCCTTACACGCGCCGGCCAGTACGTCGCCTGGATTGCAGAAAGCGGAAAGTCGCCAGAAACAGCCGCTAAAACCGCTCCACCCTGAACGGATGAGCGTCAACGAACGTTGGTTCGCCGGTTATCATTTCAGCAATCAGCCGGCCGGTCACGGGTCCGAGCGTCAGTCCGTGATGGGCGTGCCCGAAAGCAAACCACAGATTCTTGTGATTCCCCGCCGGTCCGATAATCGGCATCATGTCGGGCGTGCAGGGGCGGCGGCCCATCCACGGTTCATCGTCGAGACGCTCGCCCAATGGAAACAGCTTGCGCGCGATCGGCTCGACAGCGGCGAGTTGCGTGGGTGTCCTGGGTGCATCGCGGCTGGCGATCTCCGCGCCCGTGGTCAACCGGATTCCTCGCGCCATGGGTGCGAGCAGGTAACCGTTTTCGACATCCAGCACGGGATGATTCAGGCGCGCCTCAGCGCGCGCGGCGTAGTGCATGTGATAGCCGCGTTTGACGGCCAGCGGCAGGCGATACCCGAGCCGCGCACTCGCGTGATCCGACCACGGCCCCAACGCGATCACCGCCGTCGACGCATTGATCGTCCCCTCGTTCGTATCGACCTCCCATTGAGGACGAAGCGAGTCGGCATCGCCGATAAAAAAGCGTCCGCCAAGCCGCTCGAAATAGTTCGAGTAGGCCGTGACGAGCGCATTGGGATCGCTGACGGAATCCGACTCGGGATAGAGTAATCCGCCCTGCAAAGCGGTGTCGAGATCGGGTTCGGCCTGCCGCAAGCGGGTTGCGTCGAGCGATTCGAACGCCACGCCATATTCCTGGCGCCATTGCTCCGCAAGCCTTGTTTCAGCGTCCTGTTTCCCGGCCGTGCGAAAGACCTTCATCCATCCGATGGGGCGCAGCAACGCGCTGGCGCCCGCGTCGGCCGCCAGCGCCCGGTGTTCGCTCACACAATGCTCGATCAACGTCGAGTAAGAACGCGCAATAGCCGCATGCTTCTCCGGATGCGAATTGCGCCAGTATTGCCACAGGAATGGCGCGACCTTGAGCATGGCATCGGCGTGATAGCGAACGTCGAGCGATTCGTTGCGCGCATACCGGAGCAATGTGCCGAGGTCGCGTGGAAACGCGTAGGGATAAACGCCTTCGCGCTGGATCAGCCCGGCGTTGCCAAACGATGTTTCATTGCCCGGCAGCTTGCGGTCCACGAGCGCCACCTTGCGGCCGCGCTTCTGAAGATGAACGGCGACCGACACGCCCACAATGCCCGCGCCGAGTACGACAGTATCGAATTTCATTGTGCTCCCGGTCACGTTCCTAGACCGCTGAAATGCCGCTATGGCTGTCGCCAGTTTGATTGAAGAGAGGAGGCGCGGTAACGATCGAAGTCAGTGAAGGATTCGCGTGAGCGAGCTTCGACACATCCGGCCGTGGCCGGCGCAACATGGGAGAGGGCTCGAAGGCCTGTTCCAGTGCATGCGCGACGGCGAGTGTTTTTCGGTCGCCTTGAAACGGTCCGATGATCTGTAATCCGAACGGCATGCCGGCGCGATCGACGCCGCACGGCAATGAAATCGCCGGATGCGTGGTCAAGGTGACCACATAAGTCAGCGCGAGCCATCGATAGTAATTTTCCTGCTCGCGTCCGTCGATCCGCGCGGCGTAGAGTTGCTGCCACGGAAATGGCGAGACCGGCGTGGTCGGCGAAAGAATCACATCGTAGTGTTCAAATGCACGCTGGAATTTTTTGAAGATGCGCGTCTGCTCGACCTGCGCCCACGCGCTATCGGCAAGGCTCATGCTCGCGCCGAGTTCATAGTTGGAGCGTGTATTCGGTCCGAGCTGGCCCGGATCGCGCGCGTAGGCATCGCGCAATCCCGCGACAAAGCTCTCGGCGCGAATGACGTCGAAGCAGCGGTGCACGTCGCCCAGATCGAAGCTCACTTCCTCGCAGGTATGGAACATCGGCGCGAGTGCCGCCATGCGCTCGCGAAAGACTTGCCTGATGTCCTGATCGACGTCGCAACAGTTGAAGTCTTCGGTCCAGCCAACCCGCAGCGTGCCCAGATCGACGGCGGCGGGCAACGCGAAGCTCAACGGATCGAGCGGCCAGGTCAGCGGATCGCCCGCGGAAACACCGGCTGTCGCGGCAAGCTGCAAGCAGGCCTCGGCGACGGTGCGGCCCATCGGGCCCACGACCGAGATCGGCGTCCATCCCAGCAAGCGGCGTGAATTCGGCACCAGTCCAGGCGATGGCCGGAACCCGACCACGCCGCACTTCGATGCGGGTATCCGCAGCGAGCCGCCTGTGTCGGAGCCGGTGCAGACGGGCAGCATATCGCACGCCAGCGCCGCCGCTGAACCACCCGACGAACCGCCCGCGTTCAGATCCGGATTGAACGGATTGCCGGTCGCGCCCCACACCGGATTGCGCGTGTTCGCACCGGCACCCAGTTCGGGAACATTGGTCTTGGCGGTCAGGATCGCGCCCGCTGCGCGCAGGCGCTCGACCAGCACGACGTCGCGCGTGGGCACGTTGCCTCGCGACATCGGCGAGCCGTAAGTGGTGAGCAGGCCGGCAGTATCCTCGAGGTCCTTCACGCCGAGCGGCAAGCCGTGCAACAAGCCGAGCGGCGCACCGTCGAGGACCTGCTTTTCCGCTTCCCGGGCGGCTTTCCTGGCCGCCGGGTAAGCCGTTGCCGTCACGGCGTTCACGGCGGGATTGAGCGCCTCGATCCGTTCGATGCACGCATCCAGCAGCTCGACCGGCGAGATCTCTTTGGCTCCGATCATCCGCCGCAATTCCACGGCGCTCAGGCCGACCAGCTCGTCGTTATGACTCATTGCATCATCTCCGTATCAGGCGAGCGCTTCGCCGGTGCGGTCCTTGAGCCAGATCACCGGGACGAGCGACACAAGGCAGGCGGCGGCGACGTACCACGCCGGGGCCAGCGGATTGCCCGTCTGCGCGACCAGCCAGCTTGCGATAAACGGCGAGAAGCCGCCGAAAAAGGATGCGCTGACCACATAAGTCAGCGCGATCCCTGTCGCGCGAACGTGCTTGGGGAACAGCTCGGGGATCATGACGAGCACCGGTACGATCTGCCCCGCCACGAGCACTGCGAGTATGCCGGAAACGACGCATAGCGACATGGCCGACGGATACGCGCCGACGAACGCGAACGCGGGATAGACGAGCAGCAGCATCGCTATCCGCGACGCGACCAGCACGCGCTTGCGGCTGAACCGGTCGGCAAGGATGCCCGCGAACGGCGCCGCGACGAACAACGCGAGCGAGCTGACGATACCGGAGGTCACGGCCGTCGTCGGCGATAGATGCAGCGCGCGGACTGCATGGCTCGGCAGGAAGAACGCGACGATGTACACCGAGACGGAGCCGCCCAGCTCGGCGAAAGTGCCGAGAATCGTGAGCTTGAAGTGAGTGGTCAGCGCGGCTTTCAGCGCGCCTTGTGGCCGCGCTGCATCGGTGGAATGAGCGACAAGCGTTTCCTCCAGCCGCTTGCGGATCAGCATGCCGGCCGGCGCTGCGACAATGCCGAGCAGGAATGGAATGCGCCAGCCCCATTCGAGCACAGCCTGTTTGGGCAGGAGCACGTTGACGACAGTCGCGACGGCCGCGCCGAGTGCGAGACCCGCGGCTGTGGCCGCGAAGTTCCAGCTGGCGAAAAAGGCACGGGTGTGGTTCGACGCGTATTCGATCAATAGCGTCGTGCCCGGACCGAACTCGCCGCCCGCCGCGAATCCCTGGATCAGCCGCGCGGCCAGGACGATGAACGGCGCCGCAAGGCCGGCGACGGCATAGGTCGGCGCGCAGGCGATCATCGCGCAACTGAGCGCCATCAGCATGATGGTGAGCACCATCGCCTTCTTGCGTCCGGCGCGGTCCGCATAGGCACCGATTACGATGCCGCCGATCGGTCTCACGACAAACCCCACGCCAAATACGCCGATGGACAGCAGGAACTGATTGACTGGCGACGCGCCCGGAAAGAACAGCTGTCCGATCTGAATCGCAAAGAAGCTGTAGATAGTGAAGTCGTAGAATTCGAGGGCCGTGCCGATGGTCGTGGCGGCGATAACGTGTTTCTTCGTCAGGCCAGACTTGCTGAGTACGAGCGTAGACACAATATGCCCTCGTCGAAAAGGGTGGAATCGGTGTGAGTTATCATATACGAGAAAAAATAAAATTCTCGTATCCGACAAAAATCGAACTTTGGAAGCAGGCGTGATGGCAAAAGCAGCGGTGGCGGAAGTGGCGGAGGGCACACAGGATGCGCCGCCGGCGCTCGATCACAAAACGGTCGGCGCGCATATTCGCCAGGCGCGCAAGCTGCGCGGACTGACGCTGATGGAGTTGTCGGAGCGCTCGGGGATTGCTGTGTCGACCATATCGAAGGCGGAGCGCGGCGATATCGCGCTGACCTACGACAAGTTCGCGGCGCTCGCGCATTCACTGGAACTCGACTTCGATGCGATTTTCGGCCGGCGCCGGAAAGCGGCCGCTGGACCGATGAAGCCATCGTTCACGGCGTCCGGCAAGCAGGTGATCTACGACACGCCGAACTACGAGTACGGCATGCTGGCGAACAATCTGACCGGCAAGCGGATGGTGCCGATGCGGGCTCACATCCGCGCACGCGCGGTAGCCGATTTCCCCGAATTTATCCGGCATTCAGGCGAGGAATTTGTTTTTCTCCTAAGTGGAAAACTGGAGCTGCGTTTTGAGAACGGCAAGGCGTTCAAGCTGATGCCAGGCGACAGTCTCTATTTCGACAGCTCGATCGGGCATGTGTATCTGAGCCTGAGTAAGGAGGATGCCGAAGTATTGGTGTGCTGCGTGGACACGGAAGATAACCGGCCGCGCGGCGCCATATAAGCGCGCTCTGCGCGATCCGCGTCAGGAGAGTGCGTCGAGCAGTCCGTACCACGCGACACCGGCGCTGATGTAAAAACGCTGCAGCGCGTGAAGCGGAATCGGCTTGATGGACGTCGGCGGCAGCGGCAATCCCTGCGCCGTGCCCGCCAGATGCGCGGCGAGATGTTTGCCGAGCGTCGTCGCCGTGGCGATGCCGCGGCCGTTGTAGCCGAG
This sequence comes from Paraburkholderia sp. GW821-FHT02A12, assembly GCF_059422005.1. Lineage (NCBI taxonomy): Bacteria > Pseudomonadati > Pseudomonadota > Betaproteobacteria > Burkholderiales > Burkholderiaceae > Paraburkholderia > Paraburkholderia sp. GW821-FHT02A12. Next base: position 865,388 of record NZ_JBWKWA010000002.1, read on the forward strand.
CGCGATCGTCAGTCCCGGCGCCGGGAGATGCACGTGTGGCAGGAAATCGCGCGTGATGCCGATGCGCCCCGCCCATCGATACTCGTACTCGACCTCTTTCAGTTGCGGGTAGAGAAGTTGTGCCGCGCGCTCGAGATGCGCCCAGTCCGACGCGCCGCGCGGCTCGCGAAACGGGCCGCGGCCGCCCATCAACAGACGTCCTTCGGCGTCACGCCGGAAGTACAGCAGGAGACGCCGCGAATCGGACGCCACTTCGCGCCCCGGCAGAATGCTCGCGCCGATATCGGCGGGCAGGGGCCGGGTTGCCACGATGAAACTGTTCGCCGCGATCATCGACTGCGCGAGGCCGGGCCAGAGCGAATCGCTGTAGCCATTGGTCGCGACGAGTACTTGCCGCGCGTCGATGGCCGGTCCGTTTGCGGTGTGAATGCGCCATCCGCCGGCGCGTTGTTCGAGCTTTTGCGCGCGCGTCGCGCGATGGATCGACACGCCGCGCGCCATGGCTGCGCGCGCGAGACCGCGGGCATAACTGAGCGGCTGCACGCTGCCCGCGCGCCGGTCCACCCATCCGCCGACGAAGGCCTCCGTGCCGAGCCGCTGCGTGATCTGCGCGCGGTCGAGCAATTCGACCTGCGCGCCCCGCGCTTCCCACTGGCGCGCCCGCGCATGCAGCGTGTCCAGCAGCTTCGTCGAGTGGGTGGGCTGGATCCAGCCAGCACGCCTGGCATCGCACGCGATACCGTGGCGCTCGATCAGACCGAACACCGTGTCGGCGGCGCCGCCCGCCATGTCCACGATCGTCTCGCCGTCACGCGGACCGAAGCGCCGCACCAGTTCGGCGGGATCGTATTTCAGGCCGGGAATCACCTGTCCGCCGTTGCGGCCGGATGCGCCCCAGCCGGGCTCGTTCGCGTCGATCACGCATACGTCGATCCCGAGTTCGCTCAGATGCAGCGCCGTGGATAGGCCCGTATAACCCGCGCCGACGATCGCCACATCGACACGCATCGAGGCCTCGAGCGGCGGCGTCTGCACGGCAGGTTCGGCGGTCGCGGCCCACAGCGAGGGCGGCAACGGCTGGCTTGCTTCGACTATCTTCATCGTGCTGTTCAGTTCTACGCGGCTGCGTTGTCAGGGGTGAGCATGCGGCGCAGAAATTCTCGCGTGCGCGGGTGGCCTGGGCGCTCGAGCAGCTCGGCAGCCGGGCCCTGCTCGCAGATCGTGCCGTCGTGGAGAAAGCACACGTGGTCCGCGACTTCGCGGGCGAATCCCATCTCGTGCGTAACGACGATCATCGTCATGCCGTCGTCCGCCAGTCGCCGCATCACGCTCAGCACTTCGCCGACGAGTTCAGGGTCGAGCGCCGACGTGGGTTCGTCGAACAGAATCGCCTTCGGCTCCATGGCGAGCGCTCGCGCAATGGCGACGCGCTGCTGCTGGCCGCCCGACAGTTCCGCCGGATAAGCATCGATTCGATGCGAGAGACCGACCTTGTCGAGCAGGCGCCGCGCTTTTTCGCGCGCCGCGTCGCGCGCCTCTCTCTTCACGTAGAGCGGTCCTTCGCAGACATTTTCGAGCGCCGTGCGATGCGGAAACAGATTAAAGCGCTGAAAGACCATGCCGACGTGCGCGCGCAGTTCGTGAATCTGCTTCGACTTCGCATCGACGCGCTCGCCTTCGACGGTGATCGTGCCCGCGTCGTAGGTTTCGAGGCCGTTGATGCAGCGCAGGAGTGTCGATTTGCCCGACCCCGACGGCCCGATCAGACACACCACCTGGCCCGCGCCGACACGGAGGCTCACGCCCTTGAGCACTTCCTGATCGTGAAAGCGCTTGTGAATGGATTGAACATCGATCATCGTTTTCCCTTGAGGCCGAGGCGGCGTTCGAGCCGCCGCAAGCCGTAGACGAGCGGCAGACTGAGCGCGAGATAGAGCAGGGCGACGAGCGTGAACACCGTCATGTTCTGAAACGTCGACGAAGCAATCAACTGGCCGGCGCGCGTCATTTCCGCGACGGTGATCGTCGACGCGAGCGACGAGTCCTTCAGCATCATCACGAGCGTGTTGCCATAGGGCGGCAACGCGATGCGAAACGCCTGCGGGAGGACCACGCGGCGCATGATCAACGCGCCGCGCATGCCGATGGACTGCGCGGCTTCGATCTGCCCGTGATCGATCGCCTCGATCCCGGCGCGGAAGTTCTCCGCCTGATACGCCGAATACGCAATGCCGAGTCCGATGAAACCCGCCTGAAACGCGCTCAGTTGCACGCCGAGATCGGGCAGCACGAAGTAGATGTAGAACAGCTGCACGATGATCGGCAGGCCGCGGATCACGTTGATGATAGTGGCCGCGGCATTCGAGAGCACCTTGTTCGCCGACACGCGCATCAGCGCGAGCGCGAGGCCGAGCATCGTGCTCAGAACAAAGGAGCAGAAGGTGATCTCGACCGTGACGACCGCGCCCTTGAGCAGGATCGGCAGGAAGTCGAGCGCGTTCTGGATGAACATGGCGTGTCCCTCTCAAACCGGTGGCCGTGTCATTCCACTTGCCATTTCTTGATGATCTGCGTGAGCGTGCCGTCCGATTTGATCTTTCGGATGCCGGCGTTCAGCTTTTCGAGTGTCTCGTTGTCGCCCTTTCTCACGACGAAGCACAATTGGCCTTTCACGGACGGCTGATAGCCCTCGACGAGACGCAACTGCGAGTTCGGGTTCTTCTGCAACTGGTACGCGATGATCGGATGGTCGCCGAAGCCCGCCTTGATGCGCCCGAGCGCGACGTCGCGCATGATGTCGGCGACCGAATCGTAGGTGCGCACTTCCTTGAAGATGCCTTTCTTGTTCAGCGCATCGACGAAGGCCGTGCCCACTTGCGCGCCGACAACCTCGCCCTTGAGATCGTCCATCGACGTGTAGTTGCTCTTGTCGTCGGCCCGCACGATAAGACCTTCGCCATACGAATAGACCGTGTCCGAGAAGTCGACGACCTGCTGGCGGGCCGGCGTCTTCAGCATCGCGGCGGAGATCACGTCGATTTTCTTCGTGGTGAGCGATGGGATGAGCGCGGCGAACGTCGTCTGTTCCACCTTCACGTCGAAACCGGCGGCCTTGCCGGTAGCCGTGATCGCATCGACGAGCAGCCCCTGGATCGAATTGCTCTTCACGTCGAGGAAGGTGAACGGCACGCCGGTGGCGGTAGCGCCGACCGTGTACGACGGCGCGGCGTGCACCAGAGCCGGCGTTGCCGCAAGGACCAATCCGGCCATGGCGGCGCCGGCAATACGCTTCACAAACTGGATCATGAGACTCTCCACGACGGTAAAAGACAGCGATTGAGATATCGGTAGACAGCGTTTCTGAATAATATTCGAGTCAAAAATATCGAATAACATTATTTGCGTATCGATATTCGATATGCTAATGTCGGGCATGGCTATTCACAATCGGGTATTTCCATGAGCGGCAAAGGCACGGAACAGGCGAACGAGATCGAAGCGCCGGATGCGCCGGACGCGCTTTTCAACCAGTCGCTGGAGAAGGGCATTGCGGTGCTGCGCGCTTTCAGCGCGCAACGCCGAACCATGAGCTTGCCGGAAGTGGCCGAGGCGACCTCGATCACGAAGAGCTCGGCGCAGCGGATGATCTACACGCTCGAAAAGCTGGGTTACGTGCGCAAGCACCCGCGCACGAAGCGCTATCAACTTACGCCCCGTGTGATGCAGATCGGCTTTAACTATGTCGCCGCGGATACGCTGATCGACGTCGCCAATCCGTTTCTATCGGAACTCACGAACCTGACTGGCGAGACCACGAGTCTCACTGAACCGGACGGCGTCGAGATGCTGTATGTCGCGCGCTTCGTCTGTACGAAATTCGTGCCGATCCACATGCCCATCGGCAGCCGCATTCCCATGTACTGCACCGCTTCAGGCCGCGCCTATCTCGGCGCGCTTCCCGACGACGAAGCGCGTGCACTGCTCGAAGCGAGTGCCCGCGTGGTGCACACGCAGTACACGGTGACGGACATTGGGGAAATCGAGGCGCTTCTTGCGCAGGGACGGCGCAATGGCTATACGTCGAATCGCGAGGAACTGTTCATCGGCGACATGACGATCGCGGCGCCGGTGCTGGACGGCGAGAGAAGGCCGGTCGCCTCCGTGCATGTGGTCGCGCCGACCAGCCGCTGGACGCTCGCCGATGCGGAGCAACGTCTGGCGCCGGCAGTGATCGATTGCGCCCGTGGGATCAGCAATTCGATTCGGACCTTGGGTTAGGCCGATACGGTTGCGCGAAAGCTTTGTAACTGGCAGTAACGCTTACGTAATGCGGTGCAAAGCGATGGCTGATCCACTGGCGGTCAAAGCGATCGAGTGATTGGACGCGTTGTTTCCGTACGACGCTGGTCTTTGCCGGCCGGCTTGCGATCCGCAGAACAATCCGTTACAAGTTCGCGTTGAAGTTGGCACGGCAAGGATCCACACTTCCTGCGCTCAACAAACGACGGCTACGCGTGGCGTGGCCAGCAGGCAGCGCTTATTGCTGCTTTTTTCGGGGGATAACATGAAACGTATTTTCATAGCCGCAGCGTTCGCGAGTATTGGAATCGGTGCGTCAGGACTGGCGAATGCTGTCGACGTCGGGGTTGGCATCAATATTGGTGTTCCGGCGCCTGTCGTGGTCGCGCCGGCGCCGGTAGTCGTCGTATCGCCGGGTTGGCAGGGCGACCGTTACTGGGACGGACGCCGCTACTGGGATCGTGACGAATGGGAAGAACATCATCACCATCACGGGCATGGGGACTATCACTGTCCGCCGGGGCACGCGAAAAAGGGCGAGTGCTAACCGAAGGTATGAAAGATCGACTGTGGATGTGATGCGTTTCTGCTCCCGGTTCTTGCGCTAGGTACGGGTGCAAGGGCCGGGCTCAGGCGCCAGATTCCCGACAAAGGAGACGGCGGCGGCGCCCCCTCGATGTCGTGCATGCTGCTGCTACACGGCGCTGCGCTAACCACGCTTCTTCCCGCTGAAGGTCGTCGCCGAACCGGGAATCGCCTCCTGCGGTGATGGCGGCAACGGTTCGAGATGTCGCGTTGGCGGCAACATTTGCCGCAACACCAGGCAGGTTGAGCGTTTGCAGTGGAACAACTTACACACTGTTACGCGGCACGGTGAAATTTTTCGAAAATGGTTCCTTATACTCCATGCCGAACCTCAACTTCGCCAAGTGACATGCGGCGCCACGATGTCGAGAGCATCATGTACAACACTCAATTTACCAAACCCATCTTCTTCATCGCGCTGTGCGCGGCCTTGCCTCTGAGCGGGTGCGTGATGCCCGGCGCAGGCATGCCGTACGGTTCGAATCCAGCGCAGCCAGCCTATGCGCAACCCGCGTACTCCCAGCCGGCTTATGTGCAACCCGCCTATTCACAGCCAGTCGAGAGCGCGGGCGGCTATGGAAATGCGCCTCCCGCAAGCTCCGGTTACGGACTTCAGTATGGGGTGATCTCCGCAATTCAACCTGTCGCGACAGCCAACGCAATGAGCCCGGGCAACGTAATGGGGACCGTGGTCGGTGCTGTCGTCGGTGGCGTGGTCGGCAATCAGTTTGGGGGCGGACGTGGCCGCGACGTGGCGACCGTAGTGGGTGCGCTTGGCGGCGCAGTGGCCGGCAATCAGATCGCGCAACAGTACAGCAGTCCAAACGTGAGCGCGTACCGAATCGTTGTCCAACTCAATGACGGATCGTCACGCTCCTTCGACGTGGCTAATCCTGGCGATCTCCGTCCGGGCGACCGCGTGCGGATTGACGGCAACCGGTTGGAGCGTTCCTGATAGGCCTGCATGCCGGCATGGCCGCTTGCGGTGCCGGCCGGCCTGTTCCATACGCGAGCCGGCCGATCCGACACCGCCGGCTCTGTCCTGCATGGCCTGATTCCGGAGCACGGTGAGACGAATCGAAACGGAAGTGTTGAAATGAACAGTTTCGATACCTGGATCCAGGTTTTCCTGACGCACAACGCTTTTCACTCGGTGGCGATGAATCACGCGATAAGAGTGATCGCGGGCCAGGCCATATTCAAGGGCCTCGTGCTCATCCCCATCTTGTGCTGGCTATGGTTCCGGCCCAGTCAGCGTGCCGGATGGGAGCGCGAGATGGTCATCGCGACGATTGCGAGTGGCCTTCTATCGCTCACGATCGGCAGACTTCTTGCGTACTGCTTGCCGTTTCGCTTGCGGCCGCTCTATAACCCCGCGTTGCAGCTGGATTTTCCCTCGGTCGGTCTGCAAGAGGCCGCAGTGCGCACATGGAGCTCCTTTCCGAGCGACCATGCGCTGCTGTGGATGTCGATTGCGATGGGCATCTTTCTCATCAGTCGCCGGGTCGGTGCGCTCGCGCTGCTGTACACAGTCGTGTTCGTCTGCATGCCGCGCGTTTATCTCGGGTTGCACTATCCGACCGATGTACTCGCGGGAGCGGCGCTCGGCATCGCTATCACCTATATCGCGACCCGGGACTTTGTCAGAGCGCGCTATGCGGCGCCGATCCTGCGATGGATGCACAGGTCGCCCGGGCCTGGTTACACGTTGGCGTTTCTTTTGTGTTTTGAACTGATTACCCAGTTCGACGACATGCTCTTGTTCTTGCGGGCGGGTCTAAAAGCGCTCTAAGTGGGCCACCAACGGGGCCGCGATACGCGCGGCCCCGCCGCCGTCTCGACCGGCTCCTGCTGCCAAGCTGCCAAATCATGGACCACCTCTCTGCTCATTCATCGTGTCGCGTCTGCATGAATTGCATCAGCTTCGAGCAGTTTGCCGTTCAGCTGTCGAATTCCTTTCGACAGCAACAGTAGTGAGCCAGACAAGCTCAGACCCAGCAGACAAACAAACAGTGTCCCTCGCGGCCCGATGCTCGAATTCGCCGCCAGTCCTCCGAGCAGCGCTCCAACCGGATCAACGCCCCAGCTGACAAAGCGGGTAGTGGCGGTGATTCGAGACAGGTGCTGGTTGTCTACTGTGACCTGGCGAACTGTCTGTTCGACAATCAGATGAACGACAATCAGGAAGTCCCACGCGGCCAGGCTGCACGCGATGACGGTTGCCCGCTCAGGAAATGCGAGTCGGTCGGCGAGCAAAACAGGCGCTCCTAGCGGGCCAATAATCAGCAGAGAACCCACTAGCGCGGTGCGCGGCCCAAGCATCTCAATCAGCCTCGGCGCACAGAGCGCGGCAAGCAGGCCGAACAAGCCGACGACTGAAATGAGACTGCCGAACGAGACTGCTGAGAAACCTAGTTCCTTTATTGCAAAAAAAGCGAATACAGTGAAAAACGCGGTGTGGAAGAGATTGAAGGCGCCGGCGGCTATCGCAATCGCCTTCTGGATGTCGCTTCGCCAAAGCAGTTTAATACCATCCGCGATGTCGGAAATGTGGGAGTGCTTCTCGTTCGTCTCCTGCTTCGCGGCAGGTAGAGAAGCGCCTTTAAGACTTAGCGTACTGGCGAGATATAAGGCAGCGTTTGCGAGAAATGCGGCACTGGCCGAAAGCGTCTGCAGGAGCCATCCCGCGATCGCAGGCCCGATTGCGAACGCTGTCGAGTTTAAGGCCTCAAACCAGCTGTTTGCCTTCGTTAGTCTGTCTCGGCGGACGATCGTGGGAATCACCGCTGCAACCACGCTGTCGAAAAGAAGCTTCACCGCCGATAGTCCAAAACTAACCAGACATAGAGCTGCGATGCTCAACTGATCTAACAGAAACAGAAGCGGCACGACTCCAACCAGAAGCAAGCGGGCTATGCCGCACCAGAAGAGAGTCCTTGTACGCTCCCAGCGTTCTGCCAGAGCGCCAGCCGATAAACCAAGCATCAACGGGGCAGCCGTACCGGCAGCCGCAAGGATGCCTACCTCTACCGGGCTCGCATCAAGAGAAGTCATGGCGATGAGTGGCGTCGCGACCAACAGCATTGAGCTGGCGGTCGTGTTCAATGCTTCGGAAGCAAGCACTCGAGAAAAAGCACTCCCTTTATCTATATTACTGATGGTCATTGTTTTTAGTTGCAAAGGGGTTTAGAAACGCGTCATCCGGCGACGACTTCGGAACGCAGTCCGATGGCTACACTAACCTCGAAGCAGCGGTTGTTGCGAACCCCCGCGAACGGGGAAGAGCCATCGTCGATGATTTCCGCGATCGATGCGACGCGCAGTAGCGGTTCGTCGCCAAGATAACGAAACCGTAATCCTGGGGTAAGAGTCGGGTCAAGATGCCTGTCCAACAATGGGAACCGTAGCAAGAGTGTTTAGCCACGATTCCCAGGAGAGCATCATGAAATTGCTTACCGCCGTTGCCCTTGCGGCACTCAGTCTGCCGTTCGGCGCCAATGCATTTGCGCAAACCTCGACACCCGGTCTCACGCGCGCCGAAGTTCACGCGCAGCTTGTCGAGGCCGAAGCGGACGGATTGCTGCCTGCACCCAGAAACGACTATCCGCCGAGCGCCCAGACCGTCGCGCACAATCGGGAAATCTACGCTATCCGGCATCAGGAGAGCGGTGGCACCGCTTCTGCGTCGGCGAGCGCGCCGCGGACTTCCAGTGATTCCGCTGCGGACTGATGAACCAACTTGTCGCAATTCGCCTATTCGCCAAGGTCGCCGAGTGTCTGAATTGTGGTCCTTCCACCTCATCCGGCATATCCGCAGGATTCACAGTCCGGGGCGCCTCACGCCGACCGCACGCGCAGCCATAGCGCAATGGCGAGTGCCGCCAGCAGCAGCGCGCCTGTCATAGCGATCACGCCATGCCAGCCGCACAGGTTCCAGAACACGCCGCCGAGCGAGCCGACCACGCTCGATCCGAGGTAGTAGGCAAACAGATAGAGTGACGACGCCTGTGCCTTGCCCGTCTGCGCGCGGGCTCCGACCCACGCGCTCGCGACCGAATGCGTGCCGAAGAATCCGATGGTCAGCACGGCGATGCCGATGACGATCAACCAGAGTTCGCCGGACAAGGTGATCAGCGTTCCGGCCAGCATCAGCGTCAAGGTGACCGGCAACACGGCCCGGCGGCCGAACCATCCCGACAGGCTGCCCATCCACGCCGAACTGACGATACCGCACACATAGACCGCGAAAATCAGGCCAATTTCCGTCTGGCTGAGCGAGAACGGTGGCGCGATCAACCGGTAGCCGACGTAGTTGTACACCGTGACGAAAGCGCCCATCAGCAGGAAGCCCTCCGCGAACAGCCATGGCAGGATGCCGTCGCGCAAGTGCGTGCCGAATGACCGCGACAGCGGCGCGATGCGAAGCTCGCGCCGCGTGAAGTGACGCGATGCCGGCAGATAGCGCCAGAGGATCGCGGCGCACATGATCCCGAGCAAGCCGATCACCGCCACGGCGGTTCGCCAGCCCCAGATATCGGTGATCACGCCCGTCAGCAGACGGCCTGCCATTCCGCCAAGGCCTGTGCCGCCGACGTACAGTCCCATCGCCAGCCCCAGCGAACGCGGGTGCATTTCTTCGCCGACATAAGCCATCGCAACCGCCGGCAATCCACTGAGCGCCACGCCCATCAGCGCGCGGACGGCGAGCAGCGTCGGCCAGTGCGGCAACACGGCGCAGACCACCGTGAGAACACCCGAAAGCAGCAACGACACCACCATGACCGGTTTTCGGCCCCACGCTTCCGACAGCACGCCGGCGGCCAGCATCGACACCGCCAGAAAGCCGGTAGTCAGCGACAGGGCCAGGCTGGCGCCCGCGGCACTCACGCCGAAGTCCGCGGAGAAAAGCGGCATCAACGGCTGCACGCAGTAGAGCAGGGCGAAGGTCGCGAAGCCGGCGGCAAACAGGGAGAAATTGGTGCGCCGGAATGCGGGCGTGCCGTGTTCGATTTTCTCGACCACCTCGCGCGGTATAGACCTGGGGGCCTTGATCACGGCCTCCACCGCATCGACGCTCTGTTCTTGCATGACTCGATCACTCCAACTGAAAAATGGCTTGCGAGCGTGAATGATCGAACTTCGTCATGTCGGCGTCCAATATCGATTTCGTAGAAATTGATACATAATTCATATCATGGATCTACGCCGCATCCGCTATTTCATCGTGCTGTCCGAGGAGCTGCATTTCGGCCGGGCTGCCGTGCGTCTGAACATGGCGCAGCCCCCGCTCAGCCAGCAGATTCGTGTGCTCGAGGAAGAGTTGGGCGCGCGGCTTTTCGAGCGCAGCAACCGGCACGTGGCGCTGACGGCGGCGGGCAAGGCTCTGTTGCCTGAAGCTCGCGCGCTGGTCGCGCAGGCCGAACATGCGGGCATCGTCGCGCAGCGGGCCCAGCGCGGCGAACTCGGCGAACTGCGGGTCGGGTTCACCGGCTCGGCCGCATTCAGCACTGTCATTCCGCAACTGATCTTCGAATACCGGCGTCGTTTGCCGGGCATGCACTTGCGGCTGGAGGAGCTGACCACCCAGCAGCAATTGACGGCGATGCTCGAACGGCGGCTGGAGGTCGCGTTCGTGCGCGGCGTGACACTCCCGGGCCTGCCGCCGACGCTGCAGGCCACGCGTCTTTTCGAAGACTCCCTGGTGGCGGTGCTGCCGCCCCAACATCCGCTGGCCGCGAGCCGGGCGGCGCTTTCCGTGGGCGCGCTGAAGCATGAAGCGTTCGTCATGTATCCACGCGAGAGCGGAACCGGGGTGTATGACCAGATCGTCGCCCTGTGCCGGCAGTCCGGGTTTGCGCCGCAGGTGGCGCAGGAGGCGCGCGAGGCGCCCACTATCGTCGGGTTGGTGGCGGCCGGGCTTGGCGTTGCGTTCGTGCCGGCCTCCCTGTGCAGCATCAACGTCAATGGCGTAGCGTACCGGCCGCTGCGCGAGAAAGGCGCGCGCTCCGCGATGTGGCTGGTGCTGCGCGCCGGCGAACTGTCGCCGCAGGAAGCGCTGTTCGCAGAACTTGCCGGCGAGTTCGGTCCGGGTTGATCCGTTCGCACCGCTCGATGATCCGGAGTGCAAATCTTGTTCGCGTGACCTGAAGGTTGCGAATTCGGCCGGGACCCCCGCTCCAACCGCGCCAGATCAGCAGGCAGCCGCCTTCAATATTATGGAATACCATAATATTGAAACGCTTGCGCCGGGTCATTTGATGGAATACCGTAATACCAACCGCGACATTCCTGCGGTCGACACGAAGCGGTGCGTCCAGCTCCACCACGCCCGCAGCACGACTGATTCGTCGTTTTCCTGCATACAGGGTCGATCATGAAATTCTCGTTGTTTCTGCACATGGAGCGGTACGACACGGCGACGCCGCACCGGCAACTCTTCGACGAGCTCACCCAGCTGGTCCAGATCGCGGAGAAAGGCGGATTCGAGACCGCCTGGATAGGCGAGCATCACGCGATGGAATTCACGATCGCGCCCAATCCCTTCATCAATCTCTCGTATCTCGCGGCGCGCACCGAAACAATCCGGCTCGGCACCGGCACGGTCATCGCCCCCTTCTGGCATCCGATTCGCCTCGCCGGGGAGGCCGGCATGGTCGACGTCGCGAGCAATGGGCGGCTCGACCTGGGTATCGCGCGCGGCGCCTATTCCTTCGAATACGAACGGCTGCTGCCGGGCCTCGACGCATTCGGCGCAGGCGCCCGGATGCGTGAACTGGTGCCCGCGTTGCGGCAACTGTTCAAGGGCGACTACGCGCATCATGGCGAATTCTGGTCCTGGCCTTCCACTACGCCGGTGCCGCGCCCGGTCCAGCAACCCGTTCCGCCGATGTGGCTCGCGGCCCGCGATCCGAATTCGCACGAGTTCGCGGTGCGCAACGGCTGCAACGTGCAGGTCACGTCGCTGGCCGCGGGCGATGGCGAAGTAGTCAGCCTGATGGAGCGCTTCAACGCGGCCTGCAAGGCGAATCCCGACGTACCGCGGCCGCAGATCATGATGCTGATGCACACCTTCGTGGGCGCGGATCCGGCCGAAGTGGACGCCGCCGTGGAAGATCTGAGCCGCTTCTATTGCTATTTCAGCAAGTGGTTCAAGAACGAGCGGCCGGTCCAGCAAGGTTTCATCGAGCCACTGACGGCAGAGGACATCGCGTCGTTCCCGCAATACGCGCCGGAACAGATTCGCAAGAATCTCGTGATCGGTCAGCCGGCGGCGGTGATCGAGCGGCTGAAACAGTATGAAGAACTCGGCTTCGATCAATACAGTTTCTGGCTCGACAGCAACATGAGTTTCGAGCGCAAGCGCAAGTCGCTCGAACTGTTCATCTCGGACGTGATGCCCGCGTTCGAGTCCCGCGCCTGAAGCCGGATGTCTTTCGCTACGACATCCAGCCACGAGGAGCGGATTCCATGTTGAAGTCTTTCCAGCATTACATCGACGGCGAGTTCAGCGACGCTGCCGAAACCTTCGAGAGCATCAACCCGGCGACCGGCGAAGCGTGGGCCACGATGCCCGCGGCGAGCGCCGCCGACGTCGATCGCGCCGTGCGGGCCGCCGACCGCGCGCTGTTCGCGCCCGAATGGGCAGGCCTGAGCGCGAGCCAGCGCGGCAAGCTGCTATACCGGCTTGCCGACCTCGTCGCGGCAAACGCGCAGGAACTCGCGGAACTCGAGACGACCGATACCGGCAAGATCATCCGCGAGACGTGCAGCCAGATCGGTTATGTCGCCGAGTACTACCGTTATTACGCAGGTATCGCCGACAAGATCCACGGCGCCTCCTTGCCGGTCGACAAACCCGACATGGACGTGTTTCTGCGCCGCGAGCCGGTCGGCGTGGTCGCAGGGATCGTGCCGTGGAATTCGCAGCTGTTTCTCTCGGCGGTGAAGATCGGTCCGGCGCTCGCGGCCGGTTGCACGATCGTGATCAAGGCGTCCGAAGAGGGGCCTGCGCCGCTTCTCGCGTTTGCGCGGCTCGTGCATGAAGCCGGCTTTCCGGCGGGCGTGGTGAACATCCTGACGGGCTTCGGTGCGGATTGCGGCCGTGCGCTGACGAGTCATCCGCTGGTGGCGAAGATCGCGTTCACGGGTGGGCCGGAAACGGCGCGCTATATCGTGCGCAATTCGGCGGAAAACCTCGCCGCGACTTCGCTCGAACTCGGCGGCAAGTCGCCGGTGCTGGTGTTCGACGACGCCAGTGTGGAAAGCGTCAGCAACGCCGTGATCGCCGGGATTTTCGCGGCGACGGGGCAGAGTTGTGTCGCGGGCTCGCGGCTGCTGGTTCAACGCGGCATTCGCGATCGCCTGGTGGCTCGCCTCGTCGAGAAAGCTCGAGCCATCAAGATCGGCGATCCGCAAGATGTGGCGACCGAGATGGGGCCGCTTGCCACGCTCAGACAGCGCGACCATATCGAGGCGGTGCTCGCCGCCAGCCTTGCCGCGGGCGCCACGCTGCTGACCGGCGGTGCTCGTCCGGCGGCGCACGAGAAAGGCTTTTTCTTCGAGCCGACGATTGTCGACTGTGCCGACGCCACGGTGCCGAGCGTGGTGCAGGAGCTGTTCGGGCCGGTGCTGAGCGTGATGAGCTTCGACACCGAAGCCGACGCTGTCGCGCTCGCCAACGACACAAAGTACGGGCTAGCCTCGGGCGTGTTCACGCGCGATCTCACGCGCGCCCATCGGCTCACGCGCCGGCTGCGCGCTGGCATTGTCTGGGTGAATACTTACCGCGCTGTTTCGCCGATCGTTCCGTTCGGCGGCTATGGGCTGAGCGGGCTGGGCCGCGAAGGCGGGCTCGACGCGGTACTCGACTACACCCGCACCAAATCCGTCTGGATCCGAACCTCGGACGAGCCGATCGCCGATCCTTTCGTCATGCGCTGAAGAGGGCACGATGTATTACGAAATCCGCACGTACAAGATCAGGACCGGCGCCGTTCCAGCCTATCTGAAACTCGTCGAGGAAGAGGGCATCGCGTTGCAGAAACGCCATCTCGGCGAACTGGTGGGTTATTTCTTTTCGGAGATCGGGCCGCTGAACCAGATCGTTCATATGTGGGCCTACCCGAGCCTCGACGAACGCGAGGCGCGCCGTCAGCGTCTCGCTGAAGATCCGGCGTGGCAGGCGTTCTCGCCGAAGATCCAGGCGCTGCTGGAAACGATGGAGAGCAAGATCATGAAGCCTGCGCCGTTCTCACCGCTCAAATAAAAAGCCGTTCACTGCCGATCCTGTCCGGATCGCTACGTTTTCATTTTAAGGAGTATTCCTCATGAAAGAAGTACTACGTTGGCGGGTTCCTGGCCTTGCCCGCGCAGTGGCGGTGACGGCGATCGTCGCGGCTGCCGCGCCTGTTTTTGCCGCCGACGCGCCGATCGTGTTCGCCAGTTGGGGCGGCACGACTCAATCCGCGCAGCAGAAGAATTGGGCCCAGCCTTTTACCCAGGCGTCCGGCGTGCAGGTGCTGATGGACGGCCCCACCGACTACGGCAAGCTCAAGGCGATGGTCGATAGCGGCAACGTGCAATGGGACGTGGTCGACGTGGAGGGCGACTTCGCCTATGCGGCGCTGCGTGACGGACTCGTCGAACCGATCGACTATTCCGTGGTGAACAAGAGCGACCTGGATCCGCGCTTCACGTCGGCGGGAGCGGTGGGCAGCTTCTACTATTCGTTCGTGCTCGGCTACAACAAGGCGGCGTTCAAGAGCGGCGGTCCCGCCAACTATGCGGACCTGTTCGATACCAAACGTTTCCCCGGCAAGCGGACCTTCTACAAGTGGTCGGCGCCGGGCGTGCTCGAAGTCGCCTTGCTGGCCGACGGCGTCCCGCCGAACAAGCTCTATCCGCTCGACCTCGATCGCGCGTTCAGGAAACTCGACACGATCAAAAGCCAGATCGTCTGGTGGAGCGGCGGCGCGCAGTCGCAGCAACTGATGGCTTCGGGTGAAGCACCGATCGGCGTGTTCTGGAACGGCCGTCTGCATGCGTTGCAGCAGACCGGCGTGGATGTCGGCGTGTCGTGGAATCAGAACCTGACGGCCGCCGATATGCTGGTGGTGCCGAAAGGCGCGAAGCACAAGGCCGAGGCGATGAAGTTCCTCGCGAGCGCAACCGGTCCGCAGGCGCAGGCAAATTTCGCTGCTGAAACAGGATACGCGCCGGTCAATCTGAAATCGGCGGCGCTGCTGTCTGCCGATGTCGCCAAAACTCAGCCCGATCAGTACAAGGCGACGCAGATCAATCTCGACATGAAGTACTGGGCCGACCACCGCGACGAGATTGCCAAACGCTGGTATGCGTGGCAGTCGAAATAAGGCGGTTGCAGGCCGAACACATCGAGGGAGTCGTCATGTCGAATGCATTGAGTACGGTCGCCGAGCCTGCCGTGGGTAAGCTGCAACTGGGCGCCGGATTCAGGACCGCACGGCTGGTGTTGCCGGCCGTGCTGCTGCTGATGGTGTTCTTTCTGTTGCCGGTGCTGTCGCTGCTGCTGCATAGCGTGCTGGAACCGAGCCCCGGATTGCAGAACTATGCGCAGCTGTTCGGCTCGACGACCTACCTGAGAGTATTCGGCAACACGTTCTTCGTGGCGACGGTGGTGACGGCGGTGACCCTGGTGATCGGTTTTCCGACCGCGTGGCTGCTGGCCATCGCGCCGCGCTGGATCGGCAGGCTGGTGTTCGCCATCCTGCTGCTTTCGATGTGGACCAACCTGCTGGCGCGCACGTTCGCGTGGATGGTGCTGCTGCAGCAAACCGGACCGATCAACCGTCTGCTGATGGGGCTCGGGGTGATCGACGCGCCGCTTACGCTCGTCAACAATCTGACCGGCGTCACGATCGGCATGACCTACATCATGCTGCCGTTTCTCGTGATGCCGCTGCACGCCACCCTGCGCGCCATCGATCCCACCACGCTGCGGGCCGCCGCCATCTGCGGGGCGAGCCGTTGGCAGGCTTTCTGGCGCGTGCTGGTGCCGCTTGCGACGCCGGGCATTGCGAGCGGCGCCCTGATGGTGTTCGTGATGGCGCTCGGCTACTTCGTGACGCCCGCACTGCTGGGCGGCCCGGAATACATGATGCTCGCCGAACTGATCGCGCAGCTCGTGCAGCAATTGCTCAACTGGGGGCTCGCGGGCGCCGCGGCCTTTGTGCTGCTGCTCGTCACGCTGTCGCTCTATGCCCTGCAGTTGCGCGTTTCCGGGCGTGCAGCCGGTGCTTCAGGAGTCCACTGACATGCTGCTCGATTTCGATCGCCTCGGACCGTTGCGTTGGCTGCTATTGGGCGTCGGCGCGTCGGTCTCGCTGTTCCTGTTGCTGCCGGTGCTGTTTATCGTCGCGTTGTCGTTCGGCAATTCGCAATGGCTGATGTTTCCGCCGCCGGGCTGGACCCTCCAGTGGTATCGCCTGCTGCTCTCCGATCCGGGCTGGCTCGATTCGCTGATGACCAGCATCGAGCTGGGCCTCGTCGTGATGGTGCTGTCGGTGACGCTGGGTCTGTTCGCTTCGCTCGCGCTGACGCGCGGAAATTTTCGCGGACGGGCGCTGCTCAAGGCATTTTTTCTCACGCCGATGGTGTTGCCGGTCGTCGTGCTCGCGGTCGCGTTGTACGCATTCTTCCTGCGCATCGGCCTGACCGGCACGCTGGTCGGCTTCGTGATCGGGCATCTGATCATTGCGCTGCCGTTTTCGATCATCGCGATCAGCAACTCGCTGGAAAGCTTCGACACCACGCTCGAAGATGCCGCGCTGATTTGCGGCGCGGGGCCGTTCGAAGTGAAGTGGCGCGTCACGCTACCCGCGATTCGTCTCGGCCTGTTCGCGGCGGCGATCTTCTCGTTCCTCGCCTCATGGGACGAAGTGGTGGTGTCCATTTTCATGGCAAGCCCGACGCTCCAGACATTGCCCGTGCGAATCTGGAGCACGTTGCGGCAAGACCTGACGCCGGTGATCGCCGCCGCTTCGTCGCTGCTGGTCGGACTGACTGTCGTGCTGATGTTGCTGGGACTAGTACTCAAGCGAGGTAAATCGTGAGCTCACCGTTTCTGCAGATTCAACGGCTTCGCAAGACCTACGATCAGGTCGTGGCCATCGATCAAGTCTCGCTCGACATCAGGAAGGGCGAGTTCATGACTTTTCTCGGACCCTCGGGTTCGGGCAAGAGTACGACGCTCTATATCGTTGCGGGCTTCCAGTCGCCCACCGAAGGGCGCGTGCTGCTCGACGGCAAATCGTTGCTGTCGGTCGCGCCGAATCGACGCAACATCGGCATGGTGTTTCAGCGCTACACGCTGTTCCCGCATCTGAGCGTCGGCGAAAACGTGGCGTTTCCGCTGCGCGTGCGGCGCGTGCCTGACGCCCAGGTGAAGTCGAAGGTCGAACAGATGCTCAAGCTCGTGCATCTCGGCGATTGCCGCGACCGCATGCCGGGGCAGTTGTCGGGCGGCATGCAGCAACGCGTGGCGATCGCGCGCGCGTTGGCCTACGACCCGCCGGTGCTGTTGATGGACGAGCCGCTTTCCGCGCTGGATAAGAAGCTGCGCGAGGAGTTGCAGACCGAGTTGCGCCGCATTCATCAGCAAACTGGCGTGACGATCCTCTACGTGACCCACGATCAGGAAGAGGCCTTGCGCCTGTCCGACCGGATCGCGGTGTTCAACAAAGGGCGTATCGAGCAGGTCGGAACCGGCGAGGATCTATACGCACAGCCGGCATCGCGTTTCGTCGCGAGTTTCATTGGCAATTCGAATTTTTTGCCGGTCACGCTGGCGGGCGCCAATGGCGGATCGCACGCGGTGTTCCCGAACGGAAAGCCGGTACAGGTGGGCAGTTTCGATCGCGCGTTGAGTGCAGGCAGCGACGGTGCTTTGATGCTGCGTCCCGAGCAGATACGGATTCGCGCGCAACCCGTGCAAAGCGCCGACGGCAATTTGCCGGTGACGGTGCGTGACGTCACCTATCTGGGCGACACCCTGCATTACTCGGTGGCGACGCCGTGGGCGCAGGAAATCGCGGTGCGCGCGCCGGCCGGTTTGCGTGAAGCGAACCTGGCGGTCGGTGCGCAAGCATGGCTCGACTGGGATAGCGTGAGCGCCCGGGTCTTTCCGGTCTGAGTGCCGCGCACTTCGGATTTGCCGGGTGTCGCCTATGCGATACTATGGGATTCCAAAAACCACTATATCCGGACGTCGCCCGGAGACGAGAGAGAGCCATGATGGATCAAATGCGTGTCGACCGCAGTGCGCCGACGCTGCGCGAACTGACTCTTGAGAAATTGCGCGAGGCCATTTCTCAGGGCTTCTATCGGCCCGGCGACCGCTTGATCGAGCGTACGCTGTGCGATCAACTCGGCGTGAGCCGCACGGTGGTGCGCGAGGTATTGCGTCACCTCGAAACGGAAGGTCTGGTCGAAACCGGCTCGCATTCCGGTCCGATCGTCGCAAGGCTCGATCCGGCGCAAGTCGAGGAAATCTATGAAATCCGCGCGCTGCTGGAGTCCGAAGCTGCGCGCGCCTGCGCCGAGCGCGCCACGCCTGCGCTGGTGAAGCAACTGCGCGATATCCGCAAGGAGATCGAGGACGCTTTCGACAAGGCGGATTTCAAGCGCGTGTTGCTCAACACCGAACACTTCTACGAAACAATGTTCACCGGCGGCCAGAAGCTGATGATGCATCAGGTGGTCAAGTCGCTGAACGCGCGAATCAACCAGTTACGCTCGGTGACGATTTCATCGCCTGGGCGCGGCACGGATTCGAATCGCGAGATGAACAAACTGCTCGCGGCCATCGCCAAGAAAGATGGTGAAGCGGCCGCTGCCGCCTCGCTTGAACACGTGAGGCGCACCGCCGGCATCGCCATGGCGGCGCTCGCCGAAAAGGAAGCCGCAACCAGCGACTGATCCGCAGTCCGGTAGCAAGGCAGGAAGCCGCCCATCGAGCCGTCGATTCCGACGGCTTTTTTTCGCCCGCGATTTTCGACTGCGGTGTTCGCCCGCGGTGTTCGACCGCGAATCGCAGCGTGTTCCCGTACCCCGCCAACCCCCCCGCGTAAACCCGCCCGACGCCTGAAAATTCTTGCGTACAATAATATGGAATACCATAATACCTTCAAGGCGCTGTCGCATGAGGCCATGGCGCATTTGCCTACGGAGAAAGTCTTATGAAGCTCGAGATTCGCAAGCTGGTCACCTATGTGGAAGACACCTTCATCGAGGGTGGTAAAGCGGCCTCGAAGCCGCTGAAGCTCTTCGCCGCTGCCGCCGTGCTGCGCAATCCCTGGGCGGGGCGCGGTTTCGTCGACGATCTGAAGCCGGAGATCCACGGGCTCGCGCCGCAACTGGGCGAAATCCTGACAGCCGAAATCCTGCGCATTGCCGGCTCCGGCGCGGCTGTCGAGGGCTATGGGAAAGCGGCGATCGTCGGCACCTCGGGCGAGGTCGAACATGCGTCGGCGCTGATCCATACGCTGCGTTTCGGCAACAAATTCCGCGAGGCGGTTGGCGCGAAGAGCTATCTGAGCTTTACGAATCTGCGCGGCGGCCCGAATTGCCCGGTCACGATCCCGCTGATGCACAAGGGCGACGAAGGCATGCGCTCGCATTACCTGACCATCCAGTTCTCGATCGTCGATGCGCCCGCGCCCGACGAACTCGTGATCGCGCTGGGCGCGTCGATCGGCGGCCGGCCGCATCATCGCATTGGCGACCGTTATCAGGATCTGAAGGAGCTGGGATCCAATGAAGCCTGAGACCGTCATCGAGCGTGCGTCGACCAGCGGTACGTTCGACGGCACGGCATACAACGTGACAGGCGAGGGCGCGGCACTCGTGCTGATCCACGGCGTGGGGATGAACCGCAGCGTGTGGGCGCCGCAAGTGGCCGAGTTGCAGGCGCACTTTCAGGTGGTGTCTTACGACATGCTGGGACACGGAGCGAGCCGTCTGCCGGCGGCCGAGCCGGCCCTCGCCGAATACGCCGCGCAACTGGCCGCTCTGCTCGACCATTTGCAGATCGGGTCAGCGCATGTGGTCGGTCATTCGATGGGGTCGCTGATCGCGCTGGAATTCGCGTTGCGTTATCCGGAGCGGGTGGCGAGTGTCGTCGCGCTCAATGCGGTCTACGACCGCACGCCGACGCAGCGGGCTGCGGTTATGCAGCGTGCGGCGTCGCTTGAAACTGGCGGTATCGAACAGCCGAGCATCGACGCGACGATCGCGCGCTGGTTCGACGATCCGGTGCCTGGGCATCTCGCCGAAGTGGCGGAGCTGGTACGTTCGTTGCTGGAGTCGGTCAATCCGGAGGGCTATGCGCGGACTTACCGGCTCTTTGCCAGTTCCGATCGGGCGCATGTCGGCCGTTTGCCGCAACTCGGCATGCCGGCGCTTTTCATGACCGGCGAATGCGATCCGAACTCGAGCCCGGCGATGTCGCAATCGATGGCGGCCGCCGCGCCCAACGCGCGCGCCGAGATCGTCGCGAATGAACGGCACATGATGAACGTGACGGCACCGGCGGTGGTGAATCAGCGGCTTCTGCGTTTTTTCAGCGAAGTCAAATGAAGCGAAGCGAGAAATGAAGTAAGTGATCCGGGCCCGGACCGGAGCTGTTTATCTTGAGGAGCAAGACTATGGGCGAATCCGTTTTCGATGTTGCTGAGTTCCGCCGGGCGCTGGGCGCCTTCGTGACCGGTGTGACCGTGGTGACGACCATTCAGCCGGACGGCTCGCCGCGCGGCTTTACTGCGAACTCGTTCACGTCGGTTTCGCTCGACCCTGCGTTGATCCTCGTGTGCATTGCCAGGACCGCGTCGAGCCATCCGGTGTTTTCGCAAACGCAGCGTTTCGCGGTGAGCGTGCTGGCCGAAGATCAGCGGCCTGTCTCGGGCGTGTTCGCGTCGAAGAGCGCGGACAAGTTCGCGCAGGTTGCCTGGCACGCGCGTCAGACTGGAAGCCCGTTGATAGACGGTGCGGCGGCGAGTTTCGATTGCGAGACCCATCAGGTGGTGGATGCGGGCGATCACATCATTCTGATTGGCCGCGTGGTGGAGTTTACGAATACGAGCGCGACGCCGCTGGGGTATTGCCGCGGGGCCTATGTCGATTTCAGGCTGTCGCAGGAGGCGCTCGCCGCGACTGCTCAGCGCGCCCAAGTTGGCGCGATTCTCGAGCATCCACGCGGACTTGCGCTGGTCGAAACAACGGCGGGGCTGCAGTTGCCGACCGGGACGCGGCTCGAGCCTGCCTCCGATAGTGGGAGTCTGCGCGGCGTGCTTGGCGGCTATCGCTTGAATGCGAATCTGGACTTCCTGTTCGCGGTCTTCGAGGCGAAAGGCGTCACGCATATCTATTATCGCGGCCGTATTGTCGATGAGGCGCCGGCTGCCGGGCTTGTCCGCTATGTTCCGCTCAACGAGATACCCTGGGGTGAGATCCGGGATCCAGCTGTGCAGTCGATGCTGCGGCGATATGTGAAGGAGCGCACGGAAGACGCGTTTGGGATCTACGTGGGGGATGTCGAGTCGGGGACGGTGAGGTCGCTTGTGGCGAGTGTGTAGGCAACTCGAGACCGGGATGCGGTGGCTTCCAGAACGAGGCCACCGCATGGAAGTCGATGAGGCTGATGAGTTCGACGAGCTTGACTCGCCCGACAGATGAAGTGTCATCGCCTCGCGCTTTCCGCGCCGACATGCGCTTCGATCTCGCCCACCGCCTCGAACAGATCGCCTACGAGCCCGATGTCCGCGACAGAAAAAATCGGCGCGTCCGGATCTTTATTGATTGCGACGATGGTCTTCGAGTCCTTCATTCCGGCCAGATGCTGAATCGCGCCGGAGATGCCGAACGCAAGGTAGACCTCGGGCGCGACCATCTTGCCGGTTTGCCCGACCTGCGCGGTATTCGGCGCATAGCCGGCATCCACCGCGGCTCGCGATGCACCGAGCGCCGCGCCCATCTTGTCCGCCAGTTCGCCGAGCCGCTCCATATTCTCCTTCGACGCCAGTCCGCGCCCGCCCGCGACGACGATCCGCGCATCCGGCAACTCGCGGCCGGTCTGTGCCGAGGCCTGCCGTTCGACGAGCCTCGTCCTGCTGAAGCCCGCGACCGGTTCGAGCGTCACGCGCAGGCCGTTGCCGCCGCTGTCGGCAGCGGGCGCGAATGACGAAGCCCGAATCGTCGCGAACGTCACGGCGCTGGCCGTGTTCAAGTTGGCGACGACGCTGCCCGCGTAGAGGCTGCGGACATAAGCGCCTTCACCTTCTACAGCGATCACATCCGGAATGAACGCGCCACCCACCAGCGCCGCCGCGCGCGGCAGGGCGCTGCGGCCGAGCGTCCGATGACTCGCGGCGATCAGCGAATACGGTTCATGAAGCGCGTGCAGTTGCGCGGCGAGCGTTTCAGGTACGACGTACTCGCTCGCAGCGCCTGCCATCACGAGAACGCGCTCAATCCCGGCGATCTTTTCGACTGTGGATGCCAGCGCGGCATCCGGCAAGAACACGTCGACCGGCAGGCCGCGCTGCATGACCGCGGTGATGACGCGAAGCGTCGCGTCGGCCACTCGGCCGTTTTCGCTTTCAGCTACGACAAGGCTTCTCATGCTGGCACTCCTGCTTGATCGAACACGTGCCGATCCGTGAGCGCTGCAATGAGCGCGGCGCTATCGGCGACCTTGATACCGGGCTGGCGAACCGGCGGATCGCTGAGCTTGACGATCTGGCTCCGGGGCGTCAGGTCGATTGCCAGCGTGGCGGCGTCGACGATTGCGAGCGGCTTCTGCTTCGCCTTGACGATGCTCGGCAAGGTCACACGGCGCGGGTCGGCGAGACGCAGATCGGCGCTGATGACAGCCGGACCTTCGAGCAGCCACGTCGCCGTGCCGGTGTCGTCGCCGCACGTAACGGACCAGCCTGTGCCATCCGCTGAGAGTGCGCCGGCGTTCAACGCCTGCGGCCAGTCGAGCAGGGCGGCGAGCATCGCGGCGACACCGCCGATGTCGCCGTCGATCGCCTGCTTGCCGCACAGCACGAGGCCGTATTCCCGGCTTGCCATGTGAGCGTCCAGCAAACGCGCCACCGCCAGCGAATCGAGCGTGGACGTCGCCATTGCGGTATCGATCAGCACGGCATCGTCCGCGCCCATTGCCAGCGCCGTGCGCAAGACGTCCTGGCTGGCTTGCGTGCCGCAGGTGATCACCGTCACTTTCGATGCGGCGCCGGCTTCCCTGAGTTGCAATGCCTTTTCGACCGCACACTCGTCGAACGGATTGAGCGACATCTTGAGGCCGGTGGTGTCGATCGAACCGTTCGCGGCGACCCGCACGCGCACGTTGGCGTCCACCACGCGTTTGACTGGAACCAGAATGTTGATTGTCATGACTGGAGCATCCATCGATCAGAAATCAGGAAACCGCGCCGGAACCGTATTTGCCAACCAGCAGTGCGCCGCTGGCGAACCGGTCGAGCGCATAGGGCGCGAGAGAAACGTCGGTGGGCTGACCGAGCGCATGCTGGGCGAGAATCTTGCCGATGCCCGGCGAGAGCTTGAAGCCGTGCCCCGAGAAGCCGAAGCCGACCACGAGTCCCTCGATATCGGCGACCTTGCCCAACACCGGATTCCAGTCGGGCGTCACGTCATAGACGCCGGTCCACGACGAAGCGAGCCCCGCGGCTTCATAAGCGGGGAAGCGTTCGGCGACCTGGGCGCCGACTTCGGCGACATAGTCGAGCGAGATCTCGCCCTGTTCCGTTTCCGGCGAGTTCAGCGTTTCGCCGACCACGCCCTCGGACACGAGCATCTGGCTGCCGCCGTAGCTGCGGTAATAGAGCATGCCGGCCGAGCCCAGGTCCTTGAACGCCGGCATCTTGAACGAGTATGCGGCGCCTTCGCATTCGAGTGCGAGCACGGTGTGACGCTCCGGCTTGACCGGCAGCGGCACACCGATCCAGCCGGCGAGTTCCGGCGTCCAGATGTTCTGCGTGCTGATGAGGGTGCCGCAGCCGAAGTTGCCGGCGCTCGTCTCGACGCCGGTGATCCGGCGTCCTTCGCGGATGAGGCCCGTCACCGTGACGCCTTCCATGATCTTGACGCCGCGCCGGCGCGCCGAACGGGCAAAGCCGGTGGCGACCAGATAGGCGTCGGCAAAACCCGCTTCCGGTTCGAAGCCGATCAGCGCGGCGTCGTCGAAGCTTGCGATCGGCAGGCGCTCGTGCGCCTCGCCCTGATCGAGCAACTGCACTTCGATGCCCATGTCCTGCTGCGCGGCGAGCGAAGCGCGCAGCGGCTCCAGCTTGTCGCCCTCGGGCGAACAGATCAGATAGCCGCATTTGACGAGGCCGCAGGACGCTTCTTCATCGCCGACGTATTCAGCGAAGTTATTGAACGCCCACCACGACGAGCGCGCGAGCTCCACATTCTGGCGTACCGAATAATGCGTGCGCAGCAGGCCGGACGACTGCGAGGTGGTGCCCGCGCCGATCGTGCCCTGCTCGATGACCAGCACGCTCTGCGCGCCTTGTGCGGCGAGATGATGGGCGACCGACGCGCCGATGACGCCAGCGCCGATCACGATGAAATCGTAGTGGCTCATGTGGACCTCTGTGGGGGCAATGAGGCGAATTCTAGGAAAACGCCGGGCGCGCCAATTTTGTATTAGGCAAACTTATGGCGAGCCAATGCAATTCCTCATCCTGAACACCGGTCCTGCAAACCTCGGCACCATGCTTTCGTGCCGCACAGGATGACCGGCAAGTCACCAACGCGAGCGGAGCATGCCATGAGACGAACCCCGACCCCGATCGATCTGCGCGCGCTGCAGGCTTTCGTCGCCGTCTGCAACAGCGGCTCGATGACGGGTGCGGCGAAGCAGTTGGGCGTGAGCCAGAGCGCGGTCAGCCAGTCGATTGCCGCGTTGGAGCGCGACCAGGGCCTGACGCTGTTCGACCGCGAGAGCCGCCCGCCGCGGCCGAATGTGGCGGGGCGCGCGCTGCTCGAACTGGCGGGCCCGTTGATCGAGCATGCGCAGATGGTCAGCGCTCGCATCGGCGATGCGTCGCATACGGGCAAGATGCCGGTGCGGCTGGGTTGTGTCGATTCGTTCGCGGCGACCGTCGGCCCCGAACTGATTCGCGCGGTGTCGAATTCGGAGCGGCAGATTTCGATGTGGTCCGGCCTGACGCCGGGCCTGAGCAAGCAGTTGCACGACCGCGAACTGGATATGGCGATCTGCACGCAGACCACGCTGAACGACGCGCGGATCGTCGAAGTGCCATTGTTTTCCGAAGCGTTCGTCGTGGTGGTTGCGCGCAGCCATCTGAGCGGACGCCGCAATATCGACTGGCGCACGCTCGCGCTGGAAATGCCGCTGATCCGCTACACGGCGCGCTCGGTGATCGGCCAGCAGATCGAGCGTTTCGCGCGGCACCTGGGCATCAACAGTCCGCGGCGTTACGAGTTCGACGCGACCGATCCGCTGCTGAGTCTGGTGGCGGCGCGCGTGGGTTTTGCGATTTCGACGCCCTTGTGTTTGTGGCAGGCCCGTCACTACCTGGACGATATCGCGGTGATGCCGTTGCCGCCGAGCCGCCTCGGGCGGCGCGATTTCTTCCTGCTGCACCGGCAGGGCGAATGGGATCAGTTCGCCGGCGACATCGTCATGCTGACGCGCGGCGTGCTGGACAACGCGATCCAGCCGTCGCTGGCGCGTGCGCTGCCCGATCTGCCGGACGACGCGTTGCGCTGAAGTGGGGACGCTGCTTAACCGCGCACCTCGTTCTTGTGCAAAGTCGCACCAGCCGCAACGAAGATGTGCACCGCAGTCGAGCCAGCGAGCGCTTCAGCCTGAATGCCGACGAAGCCTTATTGCGCGCCAGGCGTTTATTGGTGGGAATTTTTGATTCACATGGATAAACATGGCACAAACGTTGCATTGGTTTACGCATCGGTCGTGACCGGACGCAGCGAGCGATCAGTCAGCACTCGATTGCGGGTACACGAAGATCGACAGGAATTGAATGGGCGTCTTGATCAGGCGTTCAGGACCGTGCGGTATTTCACCCTGGAAGGTGAGGGTGTCGCCGGGATGCAGGATGTAGGTTTGCTGTCCGTGGCGGTATTCGATCACGCCCTTGAGCATGTGGATGAATTCGGTGCCCGGATGCTCGAACACGGGAAAGCGTTCGGCTTCGTCCTCCATCGTGATCAGGAAGGGTTCGAAGAGCTTGCGCGGACCCTGGTCGTAAGCGAGCAGGTGATAGGTGTGACCGCTTTTGGTGCCTTTGCGGACCACCTCCATGCCAGCGCCTTTTTTGACGAGCTGTGCACCGCCTTGCGGCACGTCGAAATTGCGGAACAGCGTGGAGAGCGAAACGCCGAGCGCCTGGGCGATGCGGTTGAGCACCTCGAGGCCCGCGGAGGTCTGCGCGTTTTCGATCTTCGAGAGCATGCCGCGGCTGATGCCGGCCTGCGCGGAGACCTGGGCGATCGTCAGGCCGTGGCGCTGGCGTAGCTCGCGGATGGTGATACCGAGGTAGCGTTCGAGCGGCGTTTTGTTGTCTTCACCGGTTTGCATGTAGGCCTCACGGAAATGGAAAGCGTAGCAGATTGCAGCGCCGGGTCGCGCGCGAAGAGTTTCACTTCGGGAATCTTAGTTGCTCGCCAATAAATTTCCCGTCTGATTGAAGACAAGCTTGAAGCGCGCCGCAACCGGCGTTCGAAAGCGTGTTGCATAGCCTGGTCACATGCGTTGCGTGTGGCTTTTCCAACCCACGAACAATGTTGTTGCAAGGAGTGGCGATGAACCTGAACGATGCGAGCAAGCTGCCGGTCAACGAACTCGGATGCGTGCCCCGCTTCGGCTCGGCGGAAGAGGCGCAAGCTTATCTGACGCAGCAGGGCGTGAAGTACGTGCTGGCGCAGTTTGTCGATATTCACGGCGTGGCCAAGGCGAAATCGGTGCCGGTCAGTCATCTGAATAGTGTGTTGAAAGCGGGCGCCGGTTTCGCGGGGTTTGCGATCTGGGGTGTCGGCATCGAGCCGAACGGTCCCGACTACATGGCCGTCGGCGATCTGGCGACGCTCACGCCGGTGCCATGGCAGCCGGGTCTGGCACGGATCGTCTGCGACGGTCACGTGGATGGTGAGGCGTGGCAATACGATGCGCGTGTGACGCTGAAGAAGCAGGTTGCGCGCATGACCGAACGCGACTGGATCCTCTTCACGGGTCTGGAGCCGGAATTTTCGCTGCTGCGCCGTTCGGCGTCCGGCACGCTGGAGCCGTGCGATCCGAGCGATACGCTCGCCAAGCCGTGCTACGACTACAAGGGTCTCTCGCGTACGCGCGTCTTCCTGGAAAAGCTCACCGAATCGATGCGCGCGGTCGGCATCGACGTCTATCAGATCGATCACGAAGACGCCAACGGGCAGTTCGAAATCAACTACACGTACACCGATTGCCTGACCTCATGCGATCACTACGTGTTCTTCAAGATGGCGGCCTCCGAGATCGCCAATGAACTCGGCATGATCTGCTCGTTCATGCCGAAGCCGTTCGCGAACCGTCCGGGCAACGGCATGCATATGCATATGTCGATCGGCGACGGCGAACGCAATCTGTTCGCCGATCCGACGGACAAGCTCGGCATGGGGCTTTCGTCGCTCGGCTACCAGTTCACGGCCGGCCTGCTCGCGCACGCACCGGCGCTGACCGCGCTGTGCAATCCGACGGTGAACTCGTACAAGCGCCTCGTTGTTGGCCGCTCGCTGACAGGCGCAACGTGGGCGCCGGCCTACATCAGCTACGGCGACAACAACCGTTCGACGATGGTGCGCATGCCAGGCGAGCGTATCGAACTGCGGCTGCCGGACGGTGCCTGCAACCCATATCTGGCCACGGCGGCGGTGATCGCGGCGGGACTCGACGGCATCGACCGTGGCATGTCGCCGGGCGAACCGGCTAACGAAAACCTGTACGAGTGGTCGCCCGCGCAGCTCTCGGAACACGGCATCGGCGTGCTGCCGCAAAACCTCGAACAGGCGCTCGACGCGCTCGAAAGCGACCGCGTGATCTGCGACGCGCTCGGCCCGGTTGCCGACGAATTCCTCAAGCTCAAACGGATGGAGTGGCTCGAATACATGCGCCACGTGTCGGACTGGGAACTGAAGACCTACCTCGAATTTTTCTAAGGAGAACCACAATGTGCGGAATTGTAGGCTTGCTGGTGAAGACGCCGGCACTGCGCGAGCGGCTCGGCGAACTGATGGTGCCGATGCTGATCGGCATGACCGAGCGCGGACCGGACTCGGCGGGCCTCGCGGTGTTCGGCAAACCGGTCGAGGCGAGCCAGCGCAAGCTGAGCATCTATGCGGGCTTCACCGAAGAAGGCGCGGATTTCGCGTGGCAAGCGCTGCTGGATGCATTGAACGCGGCGATGGACGTGACCGCCCGCGTAGGTGCGAAGGGCAATCATGCGGTGCTGACGGTGCAAGGCAACGTCGAGCGCGTGAAGACTTGGCTGCGCGAACGTTATCCGAAGCTGTATCTGCTCTCGAGCGGGCGCTCGATCGATCTGTACAAGGATATCGGCTCGCCGGCGCAAGTCGCCGGGCGTTATGACTTCGGGAATCTGAAGGGCTCGCATCTGGTAGGCCACACGCGCATGGCGACGGAATCGGCAGTGACGCCCGACCGCGCCCATCCGTTCACGGCCGGCGACGACTTCTGCCTCGTCCACAACGGTTCGCTGTCGAACGCGCATGGCGTGCGCCGCAAGCTCGAACCGCAAGGCATTCACTTCGATACCGACAACGACACCGAAGCCGCCTGCCGCTTTCTCGAATGGCGGCTGCGTGAAGGCGACACGCTGCCGGTCGCATTGCAGAAGGGTTTCGAAGAACTCGACGGCTTCTACACGTTCCTGATGGGCACCTCGACCGAACTCGCACTGATTCGCGACCCGTTCGCGTGCAAGCCGGCGGTGGTCGCGGAAAACGACGACTACGTCGCGATCGCTTCCGAGTTCCGTTCGCTCGCGCATCTGCCCGATATCAAGAACGCCAGGGTCTTCGAACCCGCACCTGAGGAGATGTATGTATGGAAAGCCTGACTTTCGATCTGGAGCGCACGACGGTCCGTGAGCTGAACCAGTTCTTGCACAAACCAGCGAGCGAACTGGAAGGCCAGGCGGTGACGGTCGTCGCGCCGAACGGAGCGCATAACCTCGCAGTCGGTGTGGATGCGCCGGTGCGGGTGACGATTGCCGGTCACGCCGGCTACTACGCGGGCGGCATGAACCAACACGCGACGATCGAGATCGACGGCAGCGCGGGCACCGGCGTCGCGGAAAACATGATGAGCGGCAAGGTGCACGTGAAGGGTTTCGCGTCGAACGGCGCGGGCGCTTCGGCGCATGGCGGCCTGCTGGTGATCGACGGCGATGCGGGCCTGCGCTGCGGTATTTCGCTGAAGGGCGGCGATATCGTGGTGGGCGGTTCGGTCGGCAGCTTCTCGGCGTTCATGGCTCAGGCCGGGCGCATGGTGATCTGCGGCGATGCGGGCGACGCGCTCGGTGACTCGCTTTACGAAGCGGTGCTGTATGTGCGCGGCGAAGTGAAATCGCTCGGCGCGGACGCGCAATACGAACCGATGACACAAGCCGATCTCGACGCCGTACGCGCACTGCTCGCCGCCGCCGGCATGGACCACGACCCGGCGTCGTTCAAACGGATCGCCTCCGCTCGCACGCTCTATCACTGGAACGCCGACGCGAACCAGGAATATTGAACACACGCTCTCGAAGAAGGTCCCCATGGAAGCCAAACCCGTTCACTTCGCCCGCTTGCAGCAGGAAGAGTCGCAAGGCTACGACCGCAAGACGATCGACTATATCCACTCCGCCGCGCAGCGCGGCCTCTATGAAATCCGCGGTCTGGGCGCGAAACGCCGCGTGCCGCATTTCGACGATCTGCTGTTTCTCGGCGCGTCGCTGTCGCGCTATCCGCTCGAAGGGTATCGCGAGAAATGCGCGACGCAGACCGTGCTCGGCACGCGCTTCGCCAAACAGCCGGTGGTGCTCGACATTCCGATCACGATTGCCGGCATGAGCTTCGGCGCGCTGTCCGCGAACGTGAAAGAAGCGCTCGGCCAGGCCGCGACCGCGATGGGCACCTCGACCACCACCGGCGACGGCGGCATGACGCAGGAAGAACGCCGCTCGTCGAAGACGCTGGTCTATCAGTGCCTGCCGTCGCGCTATGGCTTCAACCCGGACGACGTGCGCCGCGCCGACGCGATCGAAATCGTGATCGGCCAGGGCGCGAAACCGGGCGGCGGCGGCATGCTGCTCGGGCAGAAGGTCAATCCGCGCGTCGCCTCGATGCGCACGTTGCCGGCCGGCGTCGATCAGCGTTCGGCGAGCCGTCATCCGGACTGGACCGGCCCGGACGATCTGGCGATCAAGATTCAGGAACTGCGCGAAATCACCGATTGGGAAAAACCGATCTATGTGAAGGTCGGCGCAACCCGCACGTTCAACGACGTCAAGCTCGCGGTGCATGCGGGCGCGGACGTGGTAGTGATCGACGGGATGCAGGGCGGCACGGCGGCGACGCAGACCTGCTTCATCGAGAACGTCGGCATTCCGACGCTGGCCGCGGTTCGCCAGGCGGTGGACGCGCTCGAAGACCTGAATATGAAAGGCCAGGTGCAGCTGATCGTCTCGGGCGGCATCCGCACCGGCGCCGACGTGGCGAAGGCATTGGCGCTCGGCGCGGACGCGGTGGCGATCGGGCAGGGCATGCTGATGGCGCTCGGCTGCAACAGCGATACGTACTTCCAGAACGGCGCGCTGCATTCGGCGGCGGCGGACTACGCGGCGCTGAACACGTCGCCGGGATTCTGCCATCACTGCCACACGGGCAAGTGCCCGGTCGGCGTGACCACGCAGGACACGGTGCTCGAACAACGTGTGCAGCCGGACGAAGGCTCGCGCCGCGTGCGCAACTACCTGAAGACGCTGAACATGGAACTGACGACGATCGCGCGTGCGTGCGGCAAGCAGAACGTGCATCACCTGGAGCCCGAGGATCTCGTCGCCCTGACCGTGGAAGCCGCGGCGATGGCGCGCATTCCGCTCGCGGGTACTTCGTGGATTCCCGGATGGACCAGATGAATTAAGTTGTTTCGAGATTTTTGGCTGTGGAAAAGTTGAGTGCATTCAGCTTTGATTCACCAATCTATCAGGAGCCCAACATGAGCACTCCGCAAAGCAGCACGCAAGCAGCGCCGGCAGCGCCGACATCATCCGGCGGCCTGCGTGCCGGGACTTTAGGTTTTGCCGAGGTGATCGGCCAATCCATCGCGAACCTTTCGCCGACCTTTACGCCGTCGATCAACGTGACCGCGATCGCGGCGCTGGCCGGCGCGGGGACCTGGTTGATTTATGGTCTTTCGACGCTCGGGCTGCTGCTGGTGAGCATGAGCATCATCGCGCTCTCGAGCCGGATCGCAACGGCGGGTTCGTTCTTCATCTATATCTCGCGCGCGCTTGGGCCAATGGCGGGCGGCATTGCCGGCTGGGGCCTGATCGCGGCTTACGTGGGCACGGCGATGGGGGTTGGCGCCGCAGGCGTGGTGTTCGTGCAGAACGCTTTTTCGGCCTGGGGCATCAATATCCCGTCGTGGGCGGTCTACACGATCTTTGTCGGCCTGGCCTGGTTCTTCTCGGCACGTGACGTGAAGCTCTCCTCGCGCCTGTCGCTGGCGATCGAAGCCGCTTCGGTGGTGATCGTGGGTGGTGTGCTGATCTATGTGCTCGCACTGCATCCGGACCATATCATCGACCATACGCAGCTGGGGCTGCAGGGCGTGAGCGGCAAGGGCATGGCGCAGGGCATGGTGCTCGGCATCTTCTCGTACGTGGGTTTCGAAAGCGCGGCCTCGCTCGGCCAGGAAACCAGGAACCCGCTGCGCGTGATTCCGCGCGCGGTGATCTGGAGCGTGATCCTGTCGGGCCTGTTCTTTATGTTTGTGGCCTATTCGATGACGATCGCCTACCACGGCGACACCGCCAAGCTCGGCGGCGATTCGGCCGTGCTCAGCACCTTGCTCACGAGCGTCGGCGCCTCGCCGCTCGGCCCGGTGTTTTATCTGATCGCCTCGGTCAGCGCGTTCTCGTGCGTGCTTGCGTGCATCAACTCGTCCAGTCGCCTGCTGTATTCGATGGGCCGCTACCAGTTCGTGCACCGCTCGATGGGGATGGTGCACCGCACGCACCAGACACCGTACCTGGCCGTTGCGTTTTCCTCGATCGTGACCTTCGTGGTGTGCATTGCGATGCTCGGCACGGGTCCGCTCAACACCTTCGGCTATACCAGTACGTTTGCGACCTTTGGCTTCCTGGTCGTGTATTTCCTGGTCGCAATCGCGGCGCCGGTTTATCTGAAGAAGCAGGGCGAGCTCAAGACGAGCAACGTCGTGTGGGGCGTGCTCGGCGCACTGGCGATGGTCGGCGCGGTGATCGGCAGCGTGTATCCGGTGCCCGATTATCCGTATAACATCCTGCCCTATCTGTTCGTTGCGTATATGCTGGTCGGCGCAATCTGGTTGATGATGCTCAAGAAGCGCGCGCCGCAGGTGCTCGAGAAGATCGAGCACGATCTGGAAACAAGCGACGTGATGACCCACGGCAAAAAGTAAATGAGTGAACCCTTCTCCCCGGATAGCTTGCCCGCACCGAACACGGGCCGGATGCCAGACGATCCAGAGAGAAGGCCCGCCAGCCGTCGCGCAATGGGCGGCCAGGAAATCGACCTGCAGTTGCGGCCGGAGCGCGGCGAGTGCGCCGCCCTCGAGATCGGTTGTGTCTCCAGCCCAGCCCGCGGGCAGGATCACATCAACGAAGACTACGTCGGCGTGATGCTCGGCGATCTGGCGGCGCGCGCCGCGCGTGGCAGCGTGATCGCTCTCGCCGATGGCATGAGCGGCAGCAAGGGCGGGCGGGTCGCGGCCGAACTCTCGGTGCGGACCTTTATCGACGCCTATTACGGGCTTCCCGACACCTTGCAGCCCGGCGTGGCCGCTGCGCGCGCGCTCGAGGCAATACACGGCTGGCTGCATCAGATCGGCCGCGTCGATCCCGCACTGAAGCAGATGGCCGCGTCCTTTGCGGCGCTGATCGTGCGCCGCGCTACCGCGTATCTGGTGGCGGCCGGCGATGTGCGGCTCTATCTGCTGCGCGCTGGCCAACTGACCCAGCTCGGCGACGACGACGTGGTGCCGGTCGCCTTCGGTTCTTATGTGGCGCATGCGGTCGGCATGCACCCGGCGCTGGTGACGCGGATCGAAACCCTTGAGCTGCGTGAGGGCGACCGCCTGCTGATGTGCTCCGACGGGCTCTATCGCCGCGTGCCGATGCGCGAGCTGCAGACGGTGCTGGCGGCGCGCAACGGTGCGCTCGACACGGCGCGCCGGCTCGGCGCACTGGCGGTGACGCGCGGCTCGCAGGACGACGTGACGAGCGCGGTGCTCGATGTGGGCAGCCTGCCTTTGCTCGATGTCGGTTACCTGGAGCGGGTGGTCGGCGCCTTGCCGATTCCGGCCGTGCCGGACGCCGGCCATGTGGTCGATGGATATCTGCTCAAGAGCGTGTTGAGCGACGGCTTTTATTCGCGGATTTTCGCCGGCTACGATCTGGCTGATCCGAACACGCCGCTGGCGCTCAAGTTTCCCAAGCCGCGTGTCGATCAGGACGAGAACGTGCGCCAGTCGATCGTGCGCGAGCGCTGGCTGGCAGGCAAGATCGGCGACGATGGCGTGCTCGCGCCGATGCCGGTCGATGCCGACCGGCAAACCCGGCTCTACGTGGTGATGCCGCTCGGCGCAGGCGTCACGCTCGAAAAACTGCTGGCGGCGCCTCAGCCCATGGCGCTGCCGCGTGCGTTCGAGATCGCGCGGCAGCTGGGCCGTTCGATCGACGCGCTGAATCGCCGCAATATCTTCCATCGCGATATCAAACCCGAGAACGTGCTGGTGATGCAGGGCGATAGCACGCGCCTGCTCGATCTCGGTTTCGGCTATATGCCGGGCATGCAGGTGCCGGGCCCCGACACCGCACCGGGCTCGCCCGCTTATATGGCGCCTGAGTTGATGAAGGGCGCACAGGGCGATGCGCGCTCCGAGGTGTTCGCGTATGGCGTGACCCTGTACCGGCTGTTCAGCGGCGGCAAGCTGCCCTATGGCTTTAATGGCCGCGTGCCGCTCTATCAGTACCGGCCCGACGCGCCGCAATGGCTCGACCTGGTGCTGGAAAAAGCCCTGCAGCCCGATCCGGCGCGCAGGTATCAGGACGTGCTCGAAGTCTGCGCTGATCTCGAACGTTTTTCGAGCAGCCGAGACGCGATGGCGCCGGTTCGGCGCAAGCCCTTGCTCGAGAGCGATCCGGTGCTGTTCTGGCAGTGGGTCGCGGTGCTGTTACTGGCGCTGCTGTTGTGGTCCTTGATGCGGCATTGAGCGGGGTGGGTGACGCGGCTCCGCCGCGCCACTCGGCGCAAGCCGCGCGCCATTGCCCACGCCGAGGCCCGTGCTGCTGCCGTTCAAGCGCGGACGCGGGTCTTTGCCGGATCGTAGAAGATCGGAGCCACGACCCGAGCGTCGATGCGTTTCTGATGTCCGTCGATCTTGCCGATCTGCACATGCGTTCCCGGTTCGGCATGGGTGATGTCGATCCGGCACAACGCAATGTTCTTGCCGAGTATCGGCGAGCGCACGCCGCTCGTGACCGCCCCGATCTGCGCGCGCGCGTTGTGCTGCCCATGCACGCAGTCTCCGTGATGCGCCGGCTCATTGCCGTCGAGCTCCAGCCCGACCAGCTTGTGCCGCGGATGCACACTGCGGGCAAGTAGTGCTTCGCGGCCTATGAAGTCGTCGGCTTTGCTCTTCAGCGGCACCGAGAAGCCGATGCCGGCTTCGAACGGATCGGTTTCGTCGGTGAACTCGTAGCCGGCGAAGATCAGGCCCGCTTCGACGCGCAGCATATCGAGCGCGTTCAGTCCGAGCGGGACCATGCCTAGCGGTTGCCCAGCCGACCACAGGCGGTCCCACACGCGTTCGGCGTCCTGCGGATGACACCAGACTTCATAACCGAGTTCGCCGGTATAGCCGGTGCGCGAGACCATGATCGGACAGCCTTCGTAATTGTCGAGCCGGCCGACCAGAAAGCGGAACCAGCCGAGGTTTTCGAGCGGCGGCTGGGTGGGCGGCGTCCACACGATCTGCTTCAACAACTCGCGGCTCAGCGGTCCCTGAATCGACAGATTGTGAATCTGATCCGAGGCCGATTTGATCCACACTTTCATGCCGAGCGCCGCCGCCTGCTCGCGCAGCCAGACTCCGGCGTAGTCTTCGCCGCAAATCCAGCGGAAATTGTCCGGGCCGAGACGCAACAGCGTGCCGTCGTCGAGCATGCCTCCGTGCGGATAGCACATCGCCGAATACACGACCTGGCCGACCGCGAGACGCCGGACGTCGCGCGTCAGGCAGTATTGCAACAGGGCTTCCGCGTCGGGACCGATGATCTCGAACTTGCGAAGCGCCGACAGATCCATCATGGCGACGCGCTCCCGGCAGCCGAAATATTCTTCAACCGTGCCGAAACCTTCGTAGTGCGTGGGCAGCCACCAGCCGCGGTAGTCGGTGAAATGGCGGGTGAGCGCAGAGGTCTTCGCGTGAAAGCCTGACTCGCGGGTCAGGACCGGTTCGGCATCGGGCGTGGTTCGGGTAGCCATGGCAATGGAGAAACGTTCCTTGTTCGGATAGACGCGGATCTGGATATCGGTCGGATTCCAGCCGTTCGCGGGATCGATGTCGTCGGGGCAGGACGAGCTCACGCAGACGAGATCGGTCAGCACCCGCATCAGCACGTAGTCGCCGGGGCGCGACCACGGTTCATCGAGCGTCATCTGCTGATGGGCATTGATGCCGGTGTTGAAGAAGAAATTGATCGCGGGCCAGCCGGGGCGCGGCGCCACGTCGAAGGCGGCGAGGGCGCGGCTCATGTTGTCGCTGCAGTTGCTATGGCCGAAGTAGCCCTGGCTTTCGTAATAGCGCGCCGCGCACGCCAGCGCGAATGAATCGTGACGGCCCACCGTGTCGCGCACCACTTCGAGCATGGGCTGCATGCGTCGATTGAAGAACTTCGAGAACAGGCCGGGTGCGGGATACGCATTGCCGTTCAGCGTTCTCGTCACGGTCTGGTCGAGGTCGAGTTCTTCGTTTCGATCCAGCACGGCGAGATCGAAGGCGACGAAATCCGAACATTGCCGGCCCGCGACGTCCAGCACCTGAATGTATTCTCCCGCGCGCACCGTGTACGCGGTGGCCGTGCCGGGCCGGATCGTGAAGTCGTTCAGTGCGTCGGCCAGCGGAGCGGGAAGCGGCGGCGCGGCGAGCAGCGCGGGATTGGCGCGATCGATCGTGAGACGCAAATCGGTGGACGGATTCTGCGAATCGATTGCGCTTGCGATGCCTGGCGCGGCGACGATGACGAGCAGCGCTTCGGTGGCCACGAGTTTGCGGGTAAAGCCCGCCGGCGTATCGCCGCTCCAGATGGCCGCCGCGGGCTGCCGTGCGCCCGCATCGACGCCACGCTTGAGCAGACCGGTCAGCACAGGCGAGGACGGGCCGTTATGCAAAAGACTCGCAATGAACGATGCGTCTGCCGACGCTCGCAGTTCGAGCGCGCCCAGCGCGGCTTTGCCTTGCGCGTCGAACGCCATTAGTTCGCAGGGCTGCCGGCCTTCGATATCGCCGATCTGCAAGGTATCGCCGGGCGTGAGCGCGACGACCGTGAGGCCGCCGCCCGCCACACGATATCGTTCGCGCCCGGCCTCGCGCGCAAACAACGCAGGCTCCGCGGGGCGCGAGCTTATGGGGGTACGTATCAGCATGTTCTTCCCTGGTACGCGCCGCTTAGCTGGCGGTTTTCAGCGCCGGGACGGGTTCGCCCAGATACGCCTCCATCGAGTCGTCGAGCGCCGACAGCCACGGCGTGTGATGGGGCGGAGATTGTGTGCCGGTCATCAGCGAGCGATAGGACTTGTTGCGATAGCCCATGATGTCGTGATGCTTGTCGTGTTTCCATTCGAGGAACGTGCGGTTCACGCCTTCGATGTCGAAGCTCGGGTAGTCGGTGGCGCCGAGCAGCTCCTGGATATAGCTGCCCTGAAACTCGAACATCTGCTGGTTGGTGGCGAGCTTCTCTTCCTTCACGCGCCATGCGAGGCTGTGCGCGGTCATGTCCGCCTTGGGCGGCAGCGCGATGCGGCCGAGAATCACATCGCGCGCATACCAGGCCTGAGCGTCGAACATGTTGAACGAGTACCAGAGGTCCTGCATGCCGAGGTAGATCAGGCCGGGATTGTCTTCCCAGAAAATGCCTTGGTAGAGGTTCAAAGGCCACAGCCGATTGCCGGTCTTCAGGCGCAGTTCGTCCGGCAGGAACGGAAAGTGATGCTGATACCCGGTGCACAGGATGATCGCGTCGATGCGCTTGTGCGTGTCGTCGGCGAAATAGGCGATGTTGCCGCGCACGCGCTGCAAGAGCGGTTTCTCTTCCCAGTTGCCGGGCCAGTGATAGCCCATCGGCGCGGTGCGATAGCAACTCGTGATGCTCTTCGCGCCGTACTTGTAGCACTGGGAGCCGATGTCTTCCGCCGAATAGCTGCTGCCGATCAGCAGCACATCCTTGTCCTTGAACTCCAGCGCGTCGCGGAAATCGTGCGCATGCAGGATGCGGCCGCCAAAGCTCTCGAAGCCGGGGAAGGTCGGCGCATTCGGCGTCGAGAAGTGGCCGCACGCGTTGACGACGTAGTCGAACTCCTCCGACGCGGTCGTGCCGGCGGAAAAGTCTTGCGCGGCGACGGTGAATTTTTGGGTTGCCGGCTCGAAGCTCACCTGACGGACAACCGTATTGAAGCGGATATAAGGCCGCACGCCGGCTTTCTCGACGCGTCCGCGAATGTAGTCCCACAGCACCTCGCGCGGCGGATACGAAGCGATCGGTTTGCCGAAATGCTCCTCGAAGGTGTAGTCCGCGAACTCCAGACATTCCTTCGGCCCGTTGGACCACAGGTAGCGATACATGCTGCCGTGCACCGGCTCGCCATTTTCGTCGGTGCCGGTGCGCCACGTGTAGTTCCACATACCGCCCCAGTCTTGCTGCTTCTCGAAGCAGACGATCTCGGGAATCTCCGCGCCTTTTTCTCTCGCGGACTGGAAAGCGCGCAATTGCGCCATTCCGGAAGGGCCTGCACCGATGATTGCGACGCGCTTTTTCATGGTCTTTAACTCACTCGATATCTGGTACGACAACACAGGATTTCCCGCTGGAAAGCGATGCTGTTACGCCAGTCAGGAAAGCGGATTCGCCGGTATGCGGCAGCGGCGGCTTGGCCGTCAATGAGTTGGGCCTGGTTCATCGGAAGATCACGGTGCGGTCGCGGTTGAGGAAGACGCGATGTTCGGTATGGAATTTCACCGCGCGCGACAGCGCCACCGTTTCCGTATCGCGCCCGATGGCCACGAGACCATCGGGTTGCAGGACGTGATCGACACGCTGCACTTCCTGTTCGATGATCGGTCCTTCGTCGAGATCCGACGTCACGTAGTGCGCGGTGGCGCCGATCAGCTTGACGCCGCGTTCGAATGCCTGGTGATACGGCTTCGCGCCTTTGAAGCCCGGCAGAAACGAGTGATGGATGTTGATGGCCCGGCCGGCGAGCTGCTTGCAGAGGTTGTTGGAGAGGATCTGCATGTAGCGCGCGAGCACCACGAGTTCCGTCTCCGTCTCGGCGACGATTTTCAGCAACTCGGCTTCCTGCTGGTCGCGGGTCTCCTGCGTCACCGGCAGATAGACGAAACGGATGCCCTCGCGCTCCGCCATCGGCCGAAGGTCCAGATGGTTGGAGACGATGGCGGTGATCTGCATGTGCAACTGGCCTTTGTGATGCCGGTACAGCAGGTCGGCGAGGCAATGATCGAACTTGCTGACCATCAGCAGCACCTTCATCGGCTGCGCGGCGCTGTAAAGCTTCCATTGCATCGCGAAGTCGTTCGCGATGCTGCTGAAGTCGTGGCGCAACTTGTCGATGCTGCCGGTCTTCGCTTCGTTGAAGCGGAACACCGCGCGCATGAAGAACGTGCCGTTGGATTGGTCGTCGAATTGCGCCAGCTCGCCGATGTAGCAACCCGATTGCGCGAGGTAGGACGAGACGGCCGCGACGATGCCGGAGGTGGCCGGGCAACTGATCGTCAGTATGTAGTTCTGGGTCACTGCGACACTCCTGAAATTACGTGAGAGACGTAAGAGACGTAGGGGGCCGTCCGGGGATTAGCCGATCGCGGTACGCTTCTTCTTTTCCGGATCGTCGAACGGCAGCTCGGCGGCGCTTGCGCGGGCCTTGATGCGGCCGCGCACTTCGAGCGGTGCGCCGGCGCGTGCGTAGTCCACGTCGAGGCGGGCGATCGCCATCGAGCGGCCGGTCAGCCGCGAGACCATGCCGCAGGTGACGACGCCGACCTGCTTGCCGTCGTTCCACAAGGCGTCGCCGCCGTTGGCCGCTTCGGTGGAGTCCACCAGCACGCCGAAGATCTTGAAGCGCTCCTTGCCTTGCAGACGAAAGTGTTCGCCCGCGCCGCAGAATTCGGTTTTCCCCGGCGA
The DNA here is from genome assembly GCF_059422005.1 of Paraburkholderia sp. GW821-FHT02A12. Taxonomy (NCBI): domain Bacteria; kingdom Pseudomonadati; phylum Pseudomonadota; class Betaproteobacteria; order Burkholderiales; family Burkholderiaceae; genus Paraburkholderia; species Paraburkholderia sp. GW821-FHT02A12. The sequence goes on from NZ_JBWKWA010000002.1 coordinate 905,035, forward strand.
TACGGTGAAATCGAGCCCGAGTTCCCACAGCGTGTCGCCCGCCTTTTCGTTCGCAAACGGATACATCTCGGAATTGTCGTAGGGGAAAAACAGCAGATAGCTTTCGACGCGTAGCCAGTCGAGCGCGGTGAACGCGCACGGGATGATGCCGAACGTCGCGCCCTTATCGAGGGCGATGTCCCAGATAACGGGGGCGTCCGCGGCCTTGCAGAAGATTTCGTAGCCGCGCTCGCCGGTGTAGCCGGTGCGCGAGATCATCACCGGCTTGCCGAAGAGCCGCGTTTGCAGATGATGGAAATACGGCAGGTCGCGAATGCCCGGCACGTGTTCCGCGAGAAAATCCACGGCGGCGGGACCCTGCAAAGACAGATCATGCAGATCGTCGTCGAACAGCACAGCCACCTGGCGGCCTTGCGCCGAGCGCACGAGGCGTTCATAGCCGGTTCCCGAGCCGTGCACGACCATGAATGCGTTCGGCCCGGTCCGGTAGACGATGCAGTCGTCGATAAACTTGCCGTCTTCGTTGAGCATGGTGGTGTACACAGACTTGCCCGGGTAGAGCTTGCTGACGTCGCGCGTGGTCGCCCAGTTGAGCAGGCTTTCCGCGTGGGGCCCCACGTAGTGGACTTTCTTTAGACCCGAGACGTCCATCAAGCCGGCCTTGGTGCGAATCGCCTCGTGCTGGTCAGCGAGGTCGCCGGAATAGGTCCATGCGGTGCCCATGCCATTCCAGTCTTCCAGGTTCGATCCCAATGCGCGATGTCGATCGGCGAGCGCGGAAATACGCCATGAATTAGCCATGTCTGTTACTCCAGAGGTGAGGGGGCTGTGTGTGTGCGCGTGAATTGCGCGACGTGTTAGACGCCGTCGTCGAATTGGCTCAACCAGTCGACGAGAGTCTTCCGATAGCGCGTCATGCCCTTGTAGTCGGAAATCGGTTCGGGCAGGTCGCGCAGCACCCGATGAAGACGGCGCGTCCACGCAGGATGAGTGACGAGCTCGGCCATGCTGACGAGATACGTGCGGATGCTGAACATCAGCGCGTTGCTCTGCGGCAGCCGCGCCATGAATTGCAATTCGACGCGCAGATGCACGCATTGCGCGACGTTTTCCGGCGTCACCTGGCCGCGCTCCGCACCCCACAGGTGGTAGTTCTCGGGCGCGGTGTCGAGGCGCGGATTGATCGTGAGCGTCCAGTTCAGACGCCGTACCGGACGGTCCACCTGAATGTTCAGCAGATACTTCAGCGCGCGATCGAAGATGCCCATCTCGTGCGCCATCGGCACCGGCGAATGCCATTGCCTGAAACTCATTCCCGCGTCGAACGCTAGCGACCAGTCCGCAGGTCCGGTGATGATGCCGGCATCCATGAAGAGGTCGCCATCGCGTTGATCGAGCAGCGCGATATCGCCTTGCGTCTGCCGCATGACGTATTCGAGCGGCTCGCACGGCAACGTCTGCGCGTCGCCGAAACGGAACGCCTGCTCGATACCGAGTGCGCGATTGCTCCATAACCACTGATCGCCCTTGCGCTTGAGCGAAAACAGATCGGGATAATCCTGGGCGAGATGCTCCATGATCATTTCCAGCGCGTCCCACGACGCTTTCTGCATGTGCGGCATCACCATGCAGCGGCGCGGATCGTTTTGCAGCACGATCGCGCGCTCGGCGACTTCGGAGCGATAGTGCTCGTCGATATCGAACCAGTGCTCGAAGACCGAGCCCGGATCGCGCGGCGTGGCCGGCTCGATATTCACCGAATACATATAGGCGTCTTCGGGAAACGGAAAAGGGAAGCGCGCAATGGCGGCTTCGCTGTTGCGAAACGAAAACGCCTCACGGTAGCTTTCGGCGGGTTTCAGAATGACGCTCATGGCGCGGTCCTCAGAGGTCAAGGAAAAGAGAGGTGCTGTGGGCACGCGAGACGCACGGCATCAGATGCGTGGCGCGCTCGGATTCGTGCAGGAACAGATCGCGGTGGTCGACTTCACCGGCAACGTGACGGGTCGCGCACTGACCGCAGACCCCGCCGCGGCACAGGTTCGGAATCTCGAGTCCGCTCGCTTCGAGCGCTTCCAGCAGGCTCTGGTCTGCCGCCACGTCGAGCCTCGAGCCGCTGCGCATGAGTGTCACGACGAACGGCGCGCCCGGCTGCGGCGCAGCGAACGCTTCCCAGTGCACGCGGCCGCCAGGCCAGCCGAGCGCGCGGGCTGTCTCGCGCACGGCATTCAGAAGCGCTTGCGGACCGCATACATAGACATGCGTCCCCAACGGGCGGCCACGCAGCACCCGTTCGATATCGAGGCGCGCGCGCTCGCCGTCGTAACCATGAAAACGGCTGCCCAGGCGCTCGCTCAACTCGGCGCGATACGCGTCGGTGAGCCCTTGCCGGTAGGCGTAGTGCAATTCGAAATCGGCGGCGTCGCGCTCCAGCGCGGCGATATGCGCGACAAACGGCGTGATGCCGATGCCACCCGCAATCAGGATGTGGGCGCGCGCGCCGGAATGCAGTGCAAACAGATTGGCCGGCGGCGTGATTTTCAACGCCGACCCTTCACGGACCCGCTCATGCATGAACACCGAGCCGCCGCGCGAATCATCCTGCTTGCGCACGGCGATGCGATAGCTGGACGCGTTCGCCGGATCGCCGAGCAGCGAATAGGCGTTGCGCAATGGACGCTCGTCCAGCGGCAACCGCACCTGGATATGGCTGCCGGAAGAGAACTTCGGCAACCGGCCGTGCACGGCGGTCAGCGTGAACTCGCGCACCGCGGGCGTCAGCAGCCGTGTCGCTTCGACTCGAACTTCGATCGTGTTCATGCGCGGTGCTCCAGGTAAGGACGATCCGGATCGGCGCACACGCCGAGGTACGCGCCGACGCGCTGCGAGAAATGCTGGCGCACGCCGAGGTTAATGCCACAGCCGATGCATTCGACTTCGGGCAGTGCGTCGTACACGTGCGATGCGCTGCAATGCACGCAATACACGGCGCGCGGTGCGGCATCGAGCTGGGCGCTGATTTCTTCCGACAGCAGGCCCGCTTCGCAGGCGAGGCGCTGGATGCGCCAGATGAATGCTTCGTCGCCGCATACATAAAGCCGCAAGCCGATGGCCGCGCGATCCAGGGTCGCGAGAAGGTGGCGCTCGAGCGCGTCGCGCGCCGGGAAGAACGAGGCACTGCGAGCCGTTGCGGACAGATCGCCTTGCACGAGCAATGTGCTCTGGTCGGGCTCGGCCGGCAGCGTCGCGATGAAAGCGGCGATCTTCGCGAGTGCGCCGGCCTGAACGACCACAATATGCCGCCGCGCATCCTCACATAGCCGCAGCGGCTGATAGCGCGGAAGGCTCGGAGGAGAGCCAGGTGTTCTGTCGTGCGTCGATGTCATGTCCGATGTCATGTTGAGTCGCTGGTTCTGTCGATGCGGGCCAGGCACGTGGACCACGATTCGCTTCAAACGTGTGCATTTGCCTCTGAACTAAAACAGGGCGTCTGCTCCATTCGAGTGCGTTGCGAAGTGCAAGTCAGTGCGGGTCAGTGCGGGTCAATGCCGTCCGACGGATACATCACTCGAAAAGGATGCGTTCCCCACAAGCAAAATAGTTTCTCAAAGGGAAACGCCGTTCAATCCTGACAACGAGGTATATCCAAAGGAGTAGTGCCGGGATGGTGTGGACAACGGCACGGTTCTTGCCTTTAAAAAGGCTTTTCTCATGGGATGCCCTGCATGCCGTTGAGCCGGACCCCAATGCGGCGACACGCATCCTCGCAAGCGGCTGGTGAGGTCGATGGCGTCGATCTTTCGCTGCGTTTCCGGGATGCGCTGTTGCGGGTCTTTGTTGACATCGCGGGCGGCCAAAGGTCCACACAGCCGTTGCAGCGGTTTCTCAGCTGGCTCGAGGCGGACCGTCCCGGCAGCCGCGCGACGCTGGCGATCGCGGGCGAAACATTGCTAGCGGGAGCGTCCGGCGTTGTCCTCTCATGCGATGAGCCTCGCGATTGCGCGTTGAAGAGATCCCATGCCGAACCGTCGACCCAGCTGTGTCCGGCATGTTCGCGCGACGGCCGCATACGGTTGGTTTCCAGGTTCGACGGCGCTGCGCTGCTGCTCGAACTGGCGTCACCCGCGAGTCAGCTGTTGGCGGCCGAAGTCAGCAATGCGGTGCAGGCGCTCGGCGCCGCGATCGGCTTGATCCACCAGGAACAGCAGGAACAGCAGGAACAGCAGGAACAGCAGGAGGAAGCGAACACCGCGGACGGCGGCGCGCAGGTGCTGATCCGCGAGCTTCACGATTCGGTTGCGCAGCAGCTTGGCTTCATGTCGTTTCTCGTCAGCCGGGTGCAGCAGCAGTCGCGCAAGCCCGAGGTCGCGGAACCGCTGATCGCGGAGTTGCGTACCACGATGACGCGGTTGCAGCGCGACGTTCGCCAGTTGATCACCGGCGCGCGCCTGACGCTCGAAGGGCGTTCGTGGCGCCAGGCGCTGGCGGATTCCGTCGATGAATTTTCGCGCCGCTGCAACGTGGTTTTCGAACTGGATAACCGCATGCCCGAAATCGAACTCGCGCCGGATGTCGCGCTGCACGCATTGCAGATCGTGCGCGAAGCGTTGTCGAACGTGGTCCGCCACGCCCACGCGCGACATGCGCGGATCGAAGTGATGGACGATCCCGTGGACGCCCTATGTGTGACCGTGACCGACGATGGCGTAGGTTTGCGGCCTGCTTCGGTCGACGAAAATCACTACGGGCTGGAGATCATGCGCGAGCGGGCGCGTGCGATAGGTGCCCGCGTTGCCATCGAGAATGTGCAGCCGAACGGCACGCGGGTCCGCCTGCTTGTCCCGAATGACGCTTCCAGGAGGGAGTCCTTTGATGGGTCCGACGACGTTGCTTCTGATTGACGACCATCCATTGTTCCGGCGTGGCCTCGCCGAGTACTTCAACTCGACCGGGGAGTTTCAGGTGGTCGGCGAAGCGTCCAGCGGCCGGCAGGGTATTGCGCTCGCGGAGCAGTTAAGGCCTGGCCTGATCCTGATCGATCTTCACATGCCGGGACTGGGTGGTTTGCATGTGCTCGATGAACTGGGCCAGCTCGAAATCGAGAGCCGCAAGGTCGTGCTGACCGCTTCGCTCGATCGCAACGAGTTGTTGAGCGCGCTGCGCCTGGGCGCCGACGGCTATATGCTGAAGGAAACCGAGCCCGAAGATCTGCGCTTATACATTCGCAACTGCGTGCAGGGCGTGATCGTGCTCGACGATTGTCTGGTCACGCTCCTGGCGCAGGACGACGACGCACCCGACGGCGAAAGAAGCACTCGCCAGGTCGAACTGACCGAGCGTGAAGCGCAGACTTTGGCGCTCATTTCGGAGGGCATGAGCAACAAGCAGATCGCCCGGCAGTTGGGCATCAGCGACGGCACCGTCAAGGTCTACGTCAAGAATCTGCTACGCAAGCTGAATTTGCGTTCCCGGCTTGAACTGGCCGCGTGGGTTCACCGCGATGCCCTGGCGCGTCAATGATGAAGGCGTAAACGAATGCAAGACAATGCTGTTGTAAGCGAATTGGCCACCGGTGCGTTGGGCCTCGATGCCTATCCGGTCGCGCTGTTGCAAGTGGATACCGAAGGCTGCATTCGCCACGCGAACGCTGCATGGAGCGAACTGATGGAAGCGAGCGCGGCGGGCGTCGAGATAGCCGCGTACGTGCATCCGGAAGATCGGCTGATCTGGCGAGCGATGCTGGAGCGGCTGCGCAACGACAGCGGAGTCTGCATGCGCGAGCGAATCCGCTTCGTTCATCCGCACGGCCAGCTTCGCTGGCTGGAGGTGGCATGCCGTCGGCACGAAGACGCGTTCTTTATCTCCGCATTCGACACCACGGCGCAAAAACGTCAGGAGACGTCAATCGAAGCCAGGCTGCGCAGCGCGATGGGTCTCCTGAACGGCGTGCCGGGCCTGATCTATCGCGGCCGCAACAATCCATCGTGGTCGATGGAATTCGTCAGCGACGGTTGCGAAGAGTTGACCGGCTATCCGGCCGCCTGGTTTGTCGATAGTCACGAACATAGCTACAGCCAGTTGATCGTGCCGGAAGACGTCGATTACGTCTGGCGCGGCGTGCAGGAAGCACTGGCGGATCGCAGGCCGTTCGAACTGCGCTACCGCATTCGCGGGGCGAATGGCGTGCTGAGAAACGTCTGGGAACGCGGCGTCGGTATTTATTCGGCCAGCAGCGAGGTGCTGGGTATCGAAGGCGCGATCTTCGCCGTGCGATGAACAACGCCCGTGTTGCGCGGAGGGTCGCGCAACACGGGCGTGCGGTTTCCAGCAAGCGTGCGTAGTCAGGTCGTGATCCAATGGCTCACGAAGACGACCACCACGCCGAGCGCTAACGCCGCATACGGCAGAAAACCCGCGCGCCGCTCGGTGCTGGAGTTCGACAGGTCCATGTCGTCCAGCATCGCATCAGGGAAACGGCCTTTGTCCGTCACGTAGTGACGCCAGATGAACACCGGCACGATCAGCGCCGAGAAGACGATGCCCGAAATCAGGGTGCCTTTGCCCCATACATCCGCGCCCAGTCCCATCAGTGCGAGATTGACGAACGACAACACGGCGCCGGCGCCGAGCACCCATTTCGGCGCCTTGAAAGGGCGCTCCCAGCTCGACCGGTCGAGCCGGTGGATCCACGCGGCATTGAGATTCAGAAAGTTGAAGATGATGTAGCCCACATTCGACATCGCGAGGACGACGACATAGTCGGACATCAGCAGCAGCACGAGATTGAATACGAGGTCGGTCCACATCGCGCGGGTCGGTGCGCCGTTGTGGTTGACGTGCGACAGATATGTGGGCAGCCAGCCGTCGACGGAAGCCTGATAGAGCGTGCGCGACGAGCCCGCCATCGACGTCATGATGGCGAGCACGAGCGCGAACACCAGCATCGGTTTCAGAATGAATGCGCCCAGGTTGCCGGCGTGCACGATTTGCGCCATCGCTTCGGAAACGCCCATGCCGCTGTAGATGCCCGGCGACAGAATGCCGTCATAGACAGCGGGCTGCGTGACATTGCCGGCGGCATCCTTGACCTCGGGTGAGACGAGTTGGCCGAGTCCGAGGGCGCCCTGAAACGCGAGCGGGACGAGCGTGAAGAACACGAGGCACAGGAGTCCGGAATAGACGATCGCCTTGACCGTATCGCGGCGTGGATCCTTGAATTCGCGCGTGTAGCAGACCGCCGTTTCGAATCCGTAGGTGGACCATGCGGCGATAAAGAGTCCACCGGCCATCAGTTCGATGCTGCTCAGATTCCACGTGCCGTCGATCACGCGGCCGCCCGCGTCTTTTGCCAGCGGGTACAGCGGGAACAGATGCTGCATCGGCAGATCGCCCGTCAGCAACGGATAGACGCCGACCAGCAGAAGCGGCAGCAGCGCGGAGATCGCGAGAATCATCTGGAGCCGCGCGGCTTGCAGAATGCCGCGATGCTGGATCGCGAAGGTCGTCAGCAGGATCGCGGCGCCGATCACGAAGGTCGCATTGACCCGCAGACTCAGCCCGCTCGACAGCCAGCCCAGATCGACCAGCGTGATTTGCCACGAGTTGATCGCGGAGGTTGCGGGGAACAGCATGTTCAGCACGTAGCCCGCACCGAGGCCCGAACCGATGGCCAGCACCGGCGACCACGCGAACCAGTTGCACCACACGGAGAGCGGCGCGAGCAGCTTGCTGTAACGCACCCAGGCGACCGCGCCATACACCGATGCGCCGCCGGACTTGTGCGGAAACAGCCCGGCGATCTCGGCGTAGGAAAAGGACTGGATGAAGCCGAAACAGATCGAAATCGCCCAGATGATCCACGACGGCTTGCCGACCGTCGCCGCAATCGAGCCGATCGAGAACAGCACCAGCGCCGGTACGCCGCTGGCTACCCAGAAAGCGCCTGCCCAGCCGATCTTTCTCTGAAGTCCTGTCGCGTCTACTGGTGCGGCAAGCTGAAGCTCCTGACCTGCATCGTTTACCGAACTCATGTTCGTCTCCCCAAGGGTGTGTCGTCACTCAGGCGACATTCACCGGCCAATATCGGCGGAGCAAGGGGCGCGAAGAGGTACTCCCTCGGGGGGATGTGTAAGGGTTCCTTAAGGATGAGCCGGTAGAGCCGGCGAGGCCGAAACGCGGCGAACGCGCCGCAATATACAGTGCCATCCAGGGCCGTGAGCGAGGCCTCATCGCATTCATCCCGGCAAACCTGCTAGCGCCGCGACAGATGAATTCCCGCGAGCATGCAACGCACGGACCCGCCAGCCTGTTCGATCGTGCCGACGCGCAACGGCAGCAGCCGCGCGGAGCGTTCGATAAGGGCGCGCTGCTGTCCCGTCAGGCATGCAAGCGCCCGTTCGGACAGCGCAAGAACGCGGCCGTCCTTGCCCGACAGTTCAAGTGCATTGCCCGCGAAGTTATCGATCTGCGAACGGTCCAGCGCGATGACGGCGCGGCCGCTCTCCAGCAGGCGTTCCTTCACCTGAGCGCGGCGGCGTTCATCCTGGATCAGGTCGAGACCGATCAGTGCAAATTCGGTCGCGACGCTCATCATCACGTTGGTGTGATACACCGGGCGGCCGGCGGCGTCGGCGGTATCGAAGCACATCGGTTCGAAATTGAAATGCGTGCAAAAACGTTCGAGCGCCACGGGGTCCGCGCGGCGTGAGCGCGCGGTGTAGGCAATGCGGGCGATGTGATCCAGCACCATGGCGCCCGTGCCTTCCAGAAACATGTCGTCGTGTTCCAGACCCGAGTAGTCGATGACGTCCTGCACGCGGTAGGTCGCCTTGAGCATATCGATTACATCGGTTCTGCGTTCGCGCCGCCGGTTGACCGAATGCATCGGATAGACCGCGACGTGGCCGCCGGGATGTGTCGAGAACCAGTTGTTGGGGAACACCGAATCCGGTGTCTGCTTTTCGCCTCTGTCGTCGAATACGTGCACGCGTACGCCCGCCGCCTCCAGCGTTTCGACGGCGGCGCTGACTTCATCGCGCGCCGCCGCGGCAAGCGATGCCGCTCCGCTCCGGCTCCGGACCTCGCCTGAACGCTGGAATGCGTTGTCGGCCGCTGTTTCGGGGTTCGGATGAAAACAGTGCGGGCGGATCATCACGACGGCGGCCGGCGCCTGGATTGACAGGAGGCTCATGGAATTTCTGATGGTGGGCAGTGGGTACATACGGGGCTGGAACGGCCCCGGGTCCGATCGGTTTATCGAGCGAATGCGAATGCGTCGGCCAGCGCCGGCGTTGCAGCTGCGTTTGTTGCAGGCGCGGGCACAGCCGTGGCCAGTGCGCCGAACAGGTCTCTCGGATCGGCCGGCGGCGGGATCAGCGCGACTTCGATGCCGGCGTCCTGCTCCTGCGCGAGCGCGTGGAGATAGCGGAGCGCGGAATAGTCTTCGAGCGCGAAGCCCACGGAGTCGAATACGGTGACCTGAGCGGCGCTCTCCCGGCCGGCTGTCTCGCCGCGCAGCACGCGCCACAGTTCGACGACGGGCGAGTCGGCGGGGAGCTGCTGAATGTCGCCTTCGATGCGGGTCTGCGGCTCGTATTCGACGATCACGCGGCTCATGCGCAGCACGTCCGCATGCAATTCGGTCTTGCCGGGGCAATCGCCGCCGACGGCGTTCAGGTGCATGCCGGGCTCGATCATGTCGGGTGTGGTGATCGTCGCGTAGGCTTTGTCGGCCGTCACGGTCGTGACGATATCGGCGCCTCGCACCGCGTCGGCGGTAGACGTTGCGCGAACGATCCGCAACGCCGGCCACGCGGCCAGGTTGCGCACCAGCTTATCGGTTGCGCGCGCATCGATATCGAACACGCGAATCTCATCGATGCCGAGGAGCGTGTGGAAGGCGATCGCCTGGAATTCGCTTTGCGCGCCGTTGCCGATCAGGGCCATTCGTCGCGAATCGGGGCGCGCAAGGTTTCGCGCAGCGAGCGCGGAAGTCGCCGCGGTGCGCAGGGCGGTGGTCAGCGTGAGTTCGGAGAGGAACAGCGGGTAGCCGGTATCGACCGAGGCGAGTGCACCGAAGGCCATCACCGTGTGAATGCCGCGCTCGGCGTTGACCGGATGCCCGTTCACATACTTGAAGGCGAACAGGTTCGCGTCGGCGATGGGCATCAATTCGATCACGCCCACCCGCGAGTGACAGGCGACGCGCGGCGACTTGTCGAAATCGCTCCAGCGAAGATAGTCCGCGCGGATGGCTTCGGCGAGCTCGCTCAGGAAGCGCGGCACGCCGATCCCGGCAACGAGTCGATACGTGGCGGGTACGTCGAGAAAGCGGGTCATGGTCATGCCTCCAATGTTGAAATGGGCTCCGGCACGGGAGCGATGACGTCATTATTCCCGTGAGCCCAGCCAACAAAAAGATGGCAAACCTTGCAAAATTTCCTGTCTGAATAGCAAAATGCTTCGGCAAAATAGCGTTTTGTACATCGCCCGCACGGGCAATCCGCGCGAGCGGCAAAAACGGGCAACGAAAATGATCAATCTCGATGACATCGACCGGCAGCTCATCGCGCTGCTGCGCGACAACGCGCGCATGCCGGTTGTAGCGCTGGCGAAGCAGCTGCGCGTCGCGCGGGCCACGGTGCAGAACCGGCTGACGCGTCTGGAGGCGAGCGGGGTGATCGTGGGCTACACGGTGCGGCTGAAGCCGGCGGCGGAGGCACACCGGATTCGCGCGCTGATGTCGATCGCGGTCGAAGGCAACCGCGCGGCCGACGTGGTGAAGGTGCTGCGCGGACACCCCAATGTCGCGACGATCCACAGCACCAACGGGCGCTGGGATCTCGTCGCGGAGCTGCGGGCGGATTCGCTGGAGAACTTCGATCGCGTGCTCGGCGCGATCCGCCTGATCGACGGGATTGCGAGCACCGAGACGAGCATTTTTCTTTCGACGCACAAGATGTGAGGCGGCGGGTCGGGGCATGCGCCGCGTTCACGTTGGCCGCGCTCGCCGCTCTCTTGAAATTCAACGCTCCTGCGGCTTCCGCGCGATGCGTCACTGCATTGTCGTGTCGATACGTGTTCCCCGCTTGATGAACAGCGTGACCGGCGTTTTCTCGCAGATTTCGGCGAGGCGGGCCCGCTGGGCATCGTCGAGGGGTGCATCGACGGATACGGTGCGCCGGATGTATTGGCCGCCGTTATGGTCGCTGTGTAATTCGGCGCTGACTGCGATTCGGCCGTCCGGCCAGGCTTTCCTCTGCATGTACATCTTGAGCGTTGCCGTGGTGCAGGCGGCGAGGCCCGAGAGCACGAACTCGAAGGGCGCCGGGCCGCGGTTCTGCCCACCCTCGTGCGGCGCTTCATCGCCGACCAGACTGTGGGTGCCCGCTTCGAGTTTGACGAGATAGTCGGGCGCGTCTGCGTCCGATACGGCGGTTGCGGTTGCCAAGGTCATAAGAATCCTCATTTGCCGGTATGGATGGCGGCCTTCTGCGCCGCGAGTTCGTTGGCGATTGGCGAGCCTTAGACTGTGGCTCGATCGATCAATCCTTCCGCCGCCAAAGCGGTCTGAACGTGCGGCCGTTCGGCGACGCGCTTCTGGAATGCCGCCAGCGCGGTGAACTCGGAGAGATCCAGATCTACATAGCTGGCCCAGTTAGTCACGGTGAACAAGTAAGCGTCCGCCGCCGTGAAGCGATCGCCCAGCAGCCACGGCTGCGTCACGAGATGCCGCTCCAACAACGCGTAATGCCTGCGCAAGGCATTTCTACGTTCCACCTGCACGGCCTCGGGTGTTGCGGGATTGAAAAGCGGTGAATAGCTCTTATGCAACTCGGAGTTGAGGTAGCCGAGCATCTCCTGCAAACGGTAGCGTGCCAGTGTGCCGTTTGCAGGCGCCAGTCCGCACTCGGGTTTCAGGTCGGCCAGGTACTGCACGATCGCCGGGCCTTCTGTCAGCACTTCGCCGTTGTCCAGCACGAGAGCGGGGACCGCACCCTTCGGGTTGATCTGGCAGAAATCCGCGCCGCTTTCCGTGCGCTTGACGTCGATGTCCACCTTTTCGAGTTGCAATGCGATACCCGCTTCTCGCGCCACGATATGCGGCGAGAGTGAGCAGGCCCCCGGAGAGTAATAGAGCTTCATCGAGTTTTCCTTGAATGACGTGAACGATCGCGCTGCGTTCCGAAACACATCTTGGCTCGCAGCGCGCGAATCGCATGGTAGCCGGGGGCATCGCTCGGTGGCTGCATAGCGTCGATATAATCCGGTAACTCCAAAGTTACCGACTGTTCCGGGAAGCAAAGACCATGGGCCTGCCTGTACGCAAAAGCAAGGCAAACTCGCCGCCTGCCTGCCAGGTCACCGACGCGCTTGGATTTCTGCGCGGCGCCTGGGCGCTCAACGTCATATGGCAATTGCGTGATCAGGCTCGCCGTTTCGGTGAACTGCGTCACGACATCCCGCGGATTTCCGCGCGCGTACTCAGCGCACGCCTGCACGAACTCGAATCGCGTGGACTGGTAAGACGGCGCGCGCTCGACAGTTCGCCGCCTTCCGCAGAATACGAACTGACGGATCTGGGCCGTGAGCTGCTGCCGGCCATCGACGTCTTTGCCTCGGTAGGCCAGAAATTGATTACGGCTTGGGGAACGCATCGCCCCGAGGCTTGACCGGAGTCTGCGCGTCAAGTGGCCATCGAACTACGCCGCCGTCCACTCGACGAGTTTGGCGACGGTGTTCATGTTGCGGGCGGTTCCGGTTTTCGCGGCCGGGATGTTCAGTTTGGAATGCGCCATGCCTTGCCCGTAGTACACGTAAATCTCGCGCGTTCCGAGCGCGATTTCTTCTGTCTGCTGGCCACTTACACGATCCAGGGTATCGGCGGGCGGCGGTGCATCGAGAAAAATTGCGACGGTTCGATTCGGTGCCGCCGACCTGAAGGGATTCCCGGCGAGAATCGCGGCGAGTTCAGCGCCCGTCCGGACGAGAACCCCTACGGGCTTGCCGGCATACGTCTCCAGGCAACGCTCGAGCGCCGCCTTCACAGAACGTTCAGGAAGCTTGCTTTCGAATACGACGTTACCGCTGGCGATATACGTACGCACGTTGGCAAAGCCGACGGATTCGCACATCGCGCGAAGTTCGGCCATGGGAAGTTTGCCGGTGCCGCCCACATTCACGGCCCGCAGGAAAGCGGCGTATGTTTTCATCCAGGTATTCTATTTCACCGCTGCGTATTGTCAGTTAGCGGTCAGCTGGCGCCCCGAGGCCGCCCATCGCCTCTACGCGGTCTGCTCATACGCGCCGTTGCGCTTGAATGAAGTCGCAAAGAAGAGCACCTGATACTGGATCGCATTGGCCCAGTACTTCCAGGTATGCCCGCCGGGACGCTCCGCGTAATCATGCGGCACGCCGAGCTCGACGAGCCGCTCGTGCAGCGTGCGATTCGATTTGACAAACGAGTCGTTGACGCCGCAATCGATGGTCAGCGCGATATGGGCATTTTCAAAGCTGCGGGCGTTTTCGACGATGGCCTTGCTGTTCCAATAGGAAGCGTGTCGAGTAGGGTCGCCGAATACATCGCTGATGCCGGGCTCGTCATCGCATGCGCGCGGATCGACCGCGCCGCTGATGCTCCCCGCTGCGCCGAAGGCGTCCGGCCGGTCCAGCGCGATGTGCAAGGCCCCGAAGCCGCCCATGCTCAACCCGGTGATCGCGCGAGCCTGTCGCGTGGCAATCGTGCGGAAATGCGCGTCGACATAAGCGACGACTTCCGCGCCCACATAAGTTTCGTAACGGCTGTGCGGATCGACGGGGCTGTCGATGTACCAGCTCTCGTGGCCGCCGTCCGGCATCACGAGGATCACGTGATAGCGGTCCGCGAGCTTGCCGATTTGCGAATTCGCGGCCCAGTCGGTGTAGTCGCCGCCGGAGCCATGCAGCAAGTAGACAACGGGGAAGCGGCGGGCCTCTTTGCCGCGCGCGTACTGGTCGGGCAGCACGACGGTCGCTTCGAGCGACTTATGCATCACGGCGCTGGGAATGGCCACAACCCTGGACTGAAACGCCCAGACCGGGTTCGTGAAAAGCAGCGTCAGAATGAGCCAGAATGCACGAGCTATATTCATGGGTTGTCGCTCCTGTCCTTTCTGCTTGCCCGCAAGAAAAACGTCCGGCATCCGGCGGCAAAAATCTTCGAAGACTGTAGCAACGGCGACTTACAACCAAATTTCAGCGAAACATACGGTCTCGTCAGCCTGGGGCGGCGCGCGAGAGGCCAAAAGTTGTCTGACGCCCAGACCTAAGTGCTCAACTGCGGCGAAACACGACGTGCGAAATCCTTTGCACAAGGAGCGCCGCCGCCAGCGACGCCACCGCGGTCAGCCAGACGCCGATATGAATCGACTGAACCAGCGCATCGCGTGCGGTGTCGATGAAGACCAACGGGTTCAGTCCAGACGGCTTCATATCGGCGACCAGCTTTGCTCTCAACGCTTCGTCGATGAGGATTCGCAAATCGGCGAAGCGCGGCAGCCACTGCGCGGCCACCGGTTCGCCAAGCACGCTCATGGTGTGCGTCACCACGTCGCGATAGTGATGTGAGACGACCGTGGCCACGATGCTCGTGCCGAGCATCCCGCCCACCATGCGGGTGGACTGCAATAGCGCTGTTGTGATACCGAAGCGTTCGCGTCCGGCAATTTCCTGCGCAAACACGTTCAGGTTGTTGAGGATAAATCCGAGTCCGATGCCTACCGCAGCCATCGGCAGCTCGATCCAGAGATGCCGGGTCGATGCATTGGCAAACGCCAGGCTGATGGAGGCGAACAGCAGCAGAGCAAACCCGGTCGACAGTATTTTCGTTGGCCGGCGCAGATAAATGACGATGCGCGTATTCACCAGGCTGCCGATCGCGATACACGCTGCAATCGGTGTGGCGAGCAGACCGGCTTGTTGCGGTGACAAGCCGAACCCGCCCTGCAATAGAAGCGGCGCGAAAAAAATCAGCGAAAACATCACGAAGCCGGACAGCAGCGACAGCGCGAATAGTGTGACCAGTTGCGCATCCCTGAACAGGTCGAGCGGAATGATCGGATGCGTGGCGCGCTTTTCGCAGACCAGCAGCGCAACCGCGGCGGCCGCCACGCACGATGCCAGCACGAGGTTGCCGGTCGTCAAGCCATCTTTCGGCACCGCCTCGATGAACGTCTGCAGGCCGCCCAGCGCGAGCGCGACAAGTCCGGTGCCGAGCCAGTCGATACGCACCTCGCCTTCGCGAGGACGATGAAAGTTCGGCAGATGCGCCCAGATGAAATAGAACGCGGCGGCACCCACCGGCAGGTTGATCAGGAAGGTGGAGCGCCAACCCCAATGCTCGCTCATCCAGCCGCCCAGCGACGGTCCCGCTGCGGTGCCGATCCCGTACGCCGCCGCCATCACCACCTGCCATCGAACCCGCGCGCGGGGATCGGGAAAGAGGTCGGGGATCGAGGCGAATGCGGTGCCCACCATCATTCCGCCGCCGATGCCTTGCAGACCTCGCGCGATCGCGAGGAACAGCATGTTGCTGGCAAGGCCGCACAGCACGGATGCGGCGGTGAACGTGACGACCGCCGCGATGACGAAGCGCTTACGGCCGAAATAGTCGCCGAGCCGGCCGAACACGGGCACCGTCACGACCGAGGCCAGCAGGTACGCGCTGGCAATCCATGCGTAGTACTCGAAGCCATGCAGTTCCGCGACGATCGACGGCAGCGCCGTGCTGACGACGGTCTGGTCGAGTGCGACCAGCATGTTGACGAGGCCGATGCCGAGCATCGCGAACAGGGCATTGCGGAAAGTGAGGGCAGGCGGGGTGAGGGTCACGGATAGGGATCGTACAGTCGGCGGGCGCGGCAGATTATACAAGCCGCGTTAGAGTCGATCGGGCATGCAGCTGCCGTCGCCCACTGCCTTGCCACCCGTCGCAACCCATCGCCACGCGTCGCCACCATTACGTGCGTGTGACAAATATGCGTTGTGGCAGTCAGGATACGGCTAGGGAAAACAACCATTTTTTTAAATATTCCCCTCACGTACCTTATTTTCCTGCTGAATCCCATATAGAGCGCACCAACCGGGCTTGTTCGGTCTCCTGTCTTCAGGACTGACGAATTAGCGCGCGAGGCGCCGCGATATTCATATTCGAGCGCGCAGGCCAAGGTGCCGTCTAGCGCGACTGTGGTTCTTGACCCACGCTCTTTCAGGGAAACGATGACCACCGGATCTCGTAAAAGCGGCTTTGCCGCGCTTGGCCCAATCTCCTGGGGCACCCATCTTTGTCATTTATACGAATCGCGTAGCGAACTACTCAGCGTCACGGCGGAATTCCTGCACGCGGGACTCGCCAATCGCGAAGCAGCCGTGTGGGTCGCGCCGGCGTTGCTCGGACCCGACAAAGCCCGCTATATCCTCACGCGGACAGCGCCTGCGCTCACCGAATACGTCGACTCCGGGCAGTTGCGGATTATCGATGGCGCGCAACGCTATGCGCGCCCTAAAAGCGGCTTCGACGGCGGCGCCACCGTCGGCTTGTGGTCGGCGGCGATCAACGAGGCGCTCGGGCGCGGCTTCGAAGGGCTGCGAGTCGCGGGCGACGCCGTCTGCAACGAAACCACCGATTGGGCGGCCTTGCTCGACTACGAAGTGACCCTGAAGCAGCGGCTGGCCGCTCGCCCGATCATCGGTTTGTGCACGTACTGCGTGCAGCAGCTTCGCGCGGCGCAGACCCGCGAAATCGAACGCTTGCACGATGCGATGATCGAGCCGCCGCAAGCCGAACCGGCGGAACGGCCGCGCGCACAAGGTGGCTCGCAGACCGCGGACGCGCCACGTCCCCGGATCGCGACCGCTCACGACCAGACCGACGACGAAGCGAAGCAACCCGCCATCGGGCCGATGATCGGCCATGAGATTCGCAACGCGCTCACGCCGCTCGGTCTGATCGCTCGTCTGCTGAACGCTCAGTACGGCCACGACGACCAGCTTGCGCGATACGCGCTTCTGCTATCGCGGCAAGCGAGCCTGCTGGGTCAATTGGCCCAGCAATTGATGGAGCCGCCGGTCCACGCTCAGCGCGCGAGTCCGGATGAACCCGCTGTCGAGGCGCCGCCGTGTCCGTTGCCGGATACGCCGGATACGCCGGATAGGCGAGCCGCGCATCCGGACTGCGTGGATATCGACGACCTGCTCGCGCATTGCATCCAGGTCGCCGAAGCGGGCGTTCCCGCGCATGCGCCGATTCGTCTGACGGAAAGCAGCATGCCGCTGCGGGTGCAGGGCGACTTCGGCAAGCTGACCCAGGTGTTCGTCAACCTGATGCTGAACGCGCTCAAATATTCCGCGGCCACGGATTCCGTGAAGGTGATGGCGGCCCGCACCGGCCGTTACTGCTACATCAGCGTGCGCGACAATGGCGTCGGCATCGCGCCCGGCGAACTCGCGACGATCTTCAAGCGGTATGCACGCGGTCTCGCGGGCCGCGCGCTGGCTGCCAATGGTCTCGGGCTCGGCTTGTCGGTGGTCCGCGATATCGTCACGGACCATGGCGGCACAGTGGAAGCGTTCTCCGGCGGTCCGGGCACTGGCTCTGAATTCGTGGTTCGCTTGCCGCTCGCGAGCGTGGCCGCGAGCACGCAACCGGCGGCGGACACGCCGGAAACAGAGGCGGACCGCACGGTTTGTGCGGCGCCGGCCGGGCAGGGCGTGCCCGGGTAGCGCTCTTCGCATATTGGCCGTGCAGTCCGTGCAGTCCGTGCGCGTATGCCCGGCTGTACCGGTTGCGATCGGCGGAGCACAATGATCCGGCCGGAACTGGCGACGTGCGACGAGCCGGCAAAGGAGGATCGATGCGCTCGCAAGTGCGATCCGGCGTGCGCTTCAGACGCTACGCAATCACGGCTGTGGCCGTTATCGCCAGCCTGATTGTGATCGGACGGATCACGGGCATCGTGGTCGACGGACTGTGGTTTTCTTCGATCGGCTATCTCGACGTTTTCTGGACGGTCCTCTCCACCAAGGCGCTGCTGTTTGTGGCCGTGTTCGCTGTCTCGGCGGGCGCGATCGGGGTGTCGGGGTTCATTGCGCATCGTTACGCCAGGCGTCTCGGACCCTCCCTCGTGGTAGCAACCTATGCGCCGGATGCGCGCGACGTGATAAGCGAACTGACCGGCCACGCCACGCCGCGTGTTCCCTGGCGCGCCAGTATCGCCGGCGCCGCCGTCCTCGTTGGGCTGGTGATTGCCGCCAGCGAAATGTCGAACTGGGATATTGCACTTCGCTTCCTTCGTCAGGTGCCTTTCGGCGAGCGCGATCCGCTCTTCGGCAAGGACATCGGCTTCTATCTCTTCTCGCTGCCCGCTTATGCCGCGCTCAAGAGCTGGCTGCTGCGGGTGCTGTTCGCCAGCGCGGTTGTTGCCGGCCTCGTTTACGGCGTGCGCGGCGACATCGTGTTTGAACCTCCGCCGCGGGGACTTTCGCCCGTCGCGATCGCTCATGGCTCGGCCTTGCTCGGCGTGTTCTTTCTGCTGAAGGCCTGGTCCTATTGGCTCGATCGCTTTCTGCTGCTGTACGGCGATAACGGCGTCGTGGTCGGCGCCGGCTATACCGATGTCCACGTCGAACTGCCGGTCTTGTGGGTTCTCGTCGGGCTCGCTGCTGCCGCGGCCGTCGTCTTGTGGATCAATTTGCGCTGGCGCAGCTATCGAATTCCGGCTGCGTCGGCGGTGCTGGTGTTCGGCAGTTCGTTCGTATTCGCGGTGATCTACCCGGCGCTGTTCCAGCGCTTCTACGTCAAGCCGAGCGAGCTGCAGCTGGAGACGCGCTATATCGAGAACAATATCGCGCTGACCCGGCAGGCCTACGGTCTCGCGCGGATCGAAGTCAAACCGTTCGCGGCCGAGCAGGGGCTGAATCTTGCCTCGTTGCAGGCCAATCGCGCGACCATCGACAACATCCGTCTGTGGGATGTGCAGCCGCTGATGGATACCTACGCGCAGTTGCAAGAGATCAGGACTTACTACAAATTCTTCGCGGTGGACATCGACCGCTACCGGCTCGACACCGGTTATCGGCAGGTGATGCTATCGGCGCGCGAACTGGAGCCGGCGATGCTCCCGGCCAACGCGCAGACCTGGGTGAACCTGCATCTGCTGTTCACTCACGGCAACGGGCTCGTGATGTCGCCGGTGACCGAGAAATCCACGGAAGGCTTGCCTTTTTTCTATCTGCAGGATATTCCGCCCGCCGCCAATGGCGGCCCGGCCATCCACGAGCCGCGCCTCTATTTCGGCGAAGGCGGGCAGGACTACGTCATCGTGAACGGCAGCGTGCCCGAATTCGACTATCCCAAGGGAAAGGACAACGTCTACGCCGCTTACAGCGGGCGCGACGGCGTCGCTATCGGCAGCACGACGCGGCGCAGTCTGTTCGCCTGGCAGCTCGACGATCCGAACATCCTGCTGACCGGCTACATCACGGACGAGAGCCGGATCCTGCTGCACCGAAACATTCGGGACCGGGTGCGCACGATCGCCCCGTTCCTTAGCCTCGACCACGACCCGTATATCGTCGCGAGCAACGGGCGGCTGTTCTGGATGCAGGACGCCTATACCACCAGCCGCTGGTTCCCTTACGCCCAGCCCGGATTTGGCGACGGCGCCAATTACATCCGCAATGCGGTCAAGGTGGTGGTCGACGCGTACAACGGCACGGTCGACTTTTATGTCAGCGATCCTGACGATCCGATCCTTCGAACCTACCAGCGCATCTTCCCTGGGCTATTCAAGCCGCTGAAAGCGATGCCGCAGGACTTGCAGCAGCATATTCGCTATCCTGAAGATCTGTTCCTGATTCAGGCGCAGCTCTACCGCGCGTATCACATGGATGCGCCGGAGGTCTTCTACAACCGCGAGGATCTCTGGCAATTTCCGCGGGGATTGGGCGGCATCGACGGCGGCAATGCCCCTGCGCCGATGGCGCCTTACTACATGATCATGCGGCTGCCCGGCGAGCCGCGCGCCGAGTTCGTTCTCATGTTGCCGATGGTGCCCAGCCAGCGCGAGAATATGATCGCCTGGTTGGCGGCGCGTTGCGATCCACCCGCATACGGCAAACTTATCGTCTACGCTTTCCCCAAGGACAAGCTGGTTTATGGGCCGTTCCAGATCGAAGCACGCATCCAGCAGAATACGGAGATATCGCAGCAGATCTCGCTGTGGAACCAGATGGGATCGCGCGTCATCCGCGGCCATCTTCTGGTCGTGCCGATCGAGAACTCGATCCTCTACATTTCTCCGCTTTACTTGCGCGCGGCGTCCGGTCAGTTGCCCGAATTGAAGCGGGTAATCGCCGCCTATGGTGACCGTGTGGTGATGGAGGAGACCTTGGGCGAAGCCCTGGCGGCGCTCTTCAAGGAAAGCGCTCCGGCGGCGTCGCCGGCTCGGGGCACGGCGGACGCGCGCGCCGGCGAGGCGCTGACCCGTTATGACCGCGCGATCGAGAGACTGAAGGCGGGAGACTGGGCCGGCTTCGGCGCGGAACTCGACGCGCTTCGGCCTTTGCTGGAGGCGCTTGGGGCTGGCCATCCCGAGCGTCGGAAGTGAGCTACGATTTCGTTGCGAGAATGATGGAGGCAGATATGGGTACCTACGCTATCGATGGCATACGCATTAGTCCGACCACCGACCGTGTCACGCACGTGCGCTGGGCTCTCGTCAACCCGAAGACAAACGAATGGCTGTCTCCGCTCGAGGTCGTCGAGGTAACGCATGTCATTGGCGCAATTCATGCAGGCGAAGTCGTTTGGTCCCTGTTTACGCTGGGCGGAATGCGGTTTCTGGGGCCGAAAATCAAGGTGGTGCCGCATACCACCGGCGATGACGGCATCGACACCGATGTTCCAGACGGACATATCGAAAAATGTATCGATGACCTGCCCGCCGTCTGAATGAATGAGCCAGATAAATAATAGAGATGACGGGCATGCACCCCGGGACGCGAGCGGACGCGCAGTCCGGGGTGCGGGCAAACAACTCGTTGCAGGCTATTCCATTGCCTAAAATCAAAGGTGCGCGCAGTACGGTTCCGGCGACACGGGTAGTGACATCTGCGCCGCCGCATGCGCGCTCGAGTCACGACACGTTTCTATCGTAATAGGAATCATCATGGCGACTTATGTGGTTCTTGCGCAATTCACCGATCAGGGAATTCGCACCATCAAGAACAGCCCGCAACGGGCTGGTCAAGTGGCGGAAATGGCCAAGGGTTTTGGCTGTGAAATGAAACAGGTCTTCTGGACGCTGGGCCAATATGACATCGTCGCGATCGTCGACGCACCGGACGATCCGAGCTTCACCGCATTCGGCCTCGCGCTCGGCTCCGCAGGCAATGTCCGTACGCAGTCATTGCGCGCTTTCACAAAGAGTGAAATCGGCGGGATTATCGGCAAGTTGCCCTAAAGCAGGTATCTGACGCGCGAACCGTTTTCGTTGCGCGACTCTTTCTCAGGAGATCACCATGAAAGCGAACGATAGCGGCGCAGTGCGCGCTTTCGTACAAACGGCCGAGCAGTCCGGCGCCTATGTCTGGGTCATCACGCTGGTCGACTTCGGCGCTCAGGAGATCAAACGCTCGCTCGTTTCAGACGAAACGTACGTCACGCGCCTCGCTGCGCAAGACGCCGGCGACGCTCATCTAAAAGCGCTGGCGGAAGACCGCTAGCGGCGCCGGAGCCGGACGAGGAGAACGCCAATGTCCAGTACGCAAGGAGCTTCCGGGTTGCCTTTCGAGGTATCCGTCGAAGCAGGCAGCTACCGCGTCGCGCGACCGGCAAGCGCGAGCGATGTCATCGACCTGCTGCGGACCAACAATATCCAGATCGTCGATTTGAAGTTCACCGACTTGCCTGGGCTTTGGCAGCACTTCTCGATCACGCTTCCTGAAGTTCACACCGGCCTGTTCGACGCCGGAATCGGCTTCGACGGTTCGTCGATCCGCGGCTTTCAGGAGATCCATGAATCGGACATGCTGCTCAGACCCGATCCGGCGAGCGCCTTCGTCGATCCGGTTTGCGAGACGCCGACCCTGTCGATCATCTGCGACGTGGTCGATCCGGTATCGCAGCAACCGTATTCGCGCGACCCGCGCTTTGTGGCGAAAAAGGCCGAGAACTATTTGCGCCAGACCGGTATGGCGACGACCTGCTATTTCGGGCCTGAACTGGAGTTCTTCATCTTCGACTCGATCCGCTTCGGCCAGGACCAGCACTGCGGCTACTACTACGTCGAGTCGGCCGAGGGCGACTGGACCACAGGACGCGACGAGGGCGCGTACGGCGGCGGCAATCTCGGCTACAAACAGCGCTACAAGGAGGGCTATTTCCCGGTACCGCCTCACGACACGCTGCAGGAGATCCGCTCGGAGATCGCGCTGACGTTGCAGCTGGCTGGCGTACAGATCGAAGTGCATCACCATGAAGTGGCGACCGCGGGCCAGAACGAAATCGACATGCGCTTTGCCACGCTCACGCGCATGGCCGACAACGTGATGATCTACAAGTACGTGTGCAAGAACATCGCGCGCCGCCACGGGAAAGTGGCCACTTTCATGCCGAAGCCGCTGTTTGCCGACAACGCGAGCGGCATGCACTGTCACCAGAGCCTGTGGAACGACGAACAGAATCTCTTTTACGACGCAAACGGTTGGGCGCTGACTTCCGACATGTGCCGCTGGTACATCGGCGGCTTGCTGCAACACGCCCCCGCGCTGATGGCGTTTTGCGCGCCAACCACCAATTCCTACAAGCGTCTGGTCCCAGGCTACGAGGCGCCCGTCAATCTGGCGATGTCGCAACGCAACCGCTCGGCGGCGGCACGCATCCCGATGTATTCGGATTCGCCGAACGCGCGGCGCGTCGAGTTCCGTTGTCCGGACCCGTCGGCCAATGCGTACCTCGCTTTTGCGGCCATGCTGATGGCCGGCCTCGACGGCATCGAAAACAGGACCGATCCGGGCGAGCCGCTCGACCGCAACATCTACGACCTTCCGCCCGAAGAAACAAAGAACATACGGCGGGTGCCGGGCTCGCTCGACGCGGCGCTGGCGGCGCTCGAAACCGACAATGCCTTTCTGCGCAAAGGCGACGTTTTCACCGAAGACGTGATCGAGACCTGGATCGAATTCAAGCGCAAACGCGAAATCGACACGATCAAACTGCGGCCGCATCCATGGGAGTTTTATCTGTACTTCGACACTTGAGAGGCGTGTCGTGTAGGTTCTCTTATAAGGTGAGTGTGACGCCCTATATAAATCTATGGGTTAGGCGCATTTTCTGAGAATTCGGCGAGTGAGAATTCTCAGAAAGCGCGACCGCAGCCTACAAAATTCTCAAAAAGGTGTCCCTCCAGCTGGCGTCGCTGCCCCGGTTCGCTCAGTGGCATTGTGCGGTTCCTCGGGCGCGTTAAGCATACTTAGCGCGGATGAAATCATTCACTCGGTCCATCAGGTCAGAGCATGGATTGTTCCGGAATATACGTGTTGCCATGTGCACAGGGTCGCCGAAGAAGAATCTCTCATAAAGTACCTGTCGTCCTGCGAATGCGGAAACTGAGGCATCCCACGCAAGCCGGTACAAATCAATCTTGTCCGCAGCCTCCAGCCTCATACTCTGGAAGCATTTATCAATCTCGGCACGTAATGGCCCGTCGAGATCCTCGCCCGTGGGTAATGTCACCAAGCCACTGGCGCCGATTTGCTGAACGATTTCCACAATCCTCGGATACAAGCGGGGAAACATGAATCTGGCGGCCTCCAGCGGAGGCCAGTCCGGAACCAGCATGCCGAAATCATTGAGTCTTGCCCCGGATTCGGACGCCGACTTGAACGCCTTCATTGCCTGCCACCCCGCCCAGACGTCGGCCATCTTTTCATGAATGTGCTGAAATACCTCCAGCCCCGACCCTCGGATCATGAGCGAAATCAGGCCGAGAAAGAATTCGATCTTGACTATGTTCTTGCAGACCACCTGATAGGTGATGT
Source organism: Paraburkholderia sp. GW821-FHT02A12 (assembly GCF_059422005.1). Lineage (NCBI taxonomy): Bacteria > Pseudomonadati > Pseudomonadota > Betaproteobacteria > Burkholderiales > Burkholderiaceae > Paraburkholderia > Paraburkholderia sp. GW821-FHT02A12. The sequence goes on from NZ_JBWKWA010000002.1 coordinate 929,110, forward strand.
GCGCCGTTGCGCCGGTAGCGTCATAGAACCGATTGCAGATATCTATGTCTCGATAACAGAATACTCTTTCCCATGGAACGAATACGTTATCAAACAGCGCTACCGCATCCATTTCCTCGTATCGCGCACCAAGTGGATGATTCCTGGGGCCCATTCCGTAATCAACGGAATCGCGACAGATGAACTTCAATCCCGCAGTACTGGTTGGCAGGACGAATGCAAATGCGTAATCTTTCGAAGCATCCGAGACGTCCAGCAGCCGCGCCGGGAAGACTGCTATCTCATCGGCAAAAGGAAGTGTTGCGACCAACCGGGCGCCAGTGATATAGATGCCGGCATCCGTTTCCCGGGTGACATGGGCCGATACCGTTGGGTCATCCTGAAACGCCGGTCCGATGCGCCGGTTGGCCCGTGGATTCAATATAGTATGCGTCAGGGCAAGATCGTTGTCGCGAACGAACCTGAAATATTCCTTGACGTTGTGCGAAAAAGTCCTGCCTCCAATATCGAAGAAGTCGGCACTTCCCGCAAACGAGGCGACTGACCTGCTCAGGTAGGCAGGGTCGCGACCGAGCATACCATGACTGAACTTTGCGCCAGTGAGAAGCGCCTTGCCAACGGCAAGCAGATCGCTCCTATCCTTTGTGATGGCGAACGATCTGCTTACCTTCCTGCCATCAACAGTCTCCAGCATCAGTAAACTGTGATCCCATTGATAGTCATAGAGCGCCGCAAGGGTCCCCACCCCGTTCTTGAGCGGTGCGAAATTTCGAACATTCTCGACACGTTTGCCTTGATACCAGAGTTCGGGCGGACAACTCTCAAGGCGCTGCAGAAAATCCGCGCCCCTTCTGGCACCTTGGTATTCACCGTCAAGAGCCAGTGCTTTTGACATAGTCCTGTTATCGCCTTGGCGCATATCCATCATCGTTGCCCCTCCTCGGCCCGATCGGTATCTTCGATACGTAGCGATGCGATCTGCCACCGGTCTTCGACAATCAGCCACAACTCGAAAAATTCACATTGGCTGACGATCTCTCCGTTTCTCTTGAACGAGGCCGAACCTGAAACGGTGGCCCAGTTCTTGTGTTCTTGCATCTCCTTGACTGTTTCCCTGAACTCCACATCACCGGCTCTCTTGTTCGGAAATATGGTGCGGCTTCGTTCAACGTATGCTATCTGATCGGCTTTGGATATCAGCTCGGAATTTTTCTTTACAAAGAAAGAAGGGGCTTCCAGATAGGAGAGCCAGTCCACTTCCCCATTCAGATAGGCATTTATCCAGACCTCTCTTATCTGCTGTAGAGAATACTTCTTACTCATATTGCAACAAGATATCGAGCTGCTCGGAAATGTCGGACAGTTTGCGGTCCGTCACCCGCTTTGCGTCGAGCACGCCTTCGTTGTAAGCCCGGGTGCGCGTCAGCTTGTACAGCTTCTCGGCAAACGGCACAACCTCCATGTTGCCAACCGAAATCTGAAGTTCGCTATCGAGTAAATCTCGTACTTGCGAGGAGAATTTGACCAGATCTAACTTATCGTTATTCATTATGCATTCTAGAATGTTGGAAAATTGAATTTTGTTCCCTTTTCGAGCCGCTGCTCACACAGTCTCGCAAGAAATTTTTCCATATCCAGATCACGTATCGCCTCAACCAGTCGTTCCTTCAGTTCGCGCGCTTCAAACTCAGTCATCGAATAATTGATCTTATTGCGGAAAAACCGGTCCTTGGCGAGTTCTTCCGAAATCAGCTTCAGGGCGTCCAGTTTTCTCGCGAAGTCCAGGCCGATCGTGACATGCATGGAAATATCGCTCACCGCTTCCACATCGTGCCAATAGCCAAACGGCAAGTACAGGGCATCCCCTGCGGATAGCACGTGCTCCTTCAGCGGCTTGCCTTTGGGAGATGGTAAGTGGAAGCTCTTATCCCCCCGGTTTGGCGAGTGGTATGTAGGAGCATGTATTGACCAACGCTTGCTGCCGTGAATCTGTATGGCGAAGATATCGTGATCGTCAAAATGGCAACCAAATCCGCTTGGGCCCTTGGGGGAAACGTACAGGTTGGCCCATGCCCGGCAGCCTAGCGTGACACTGATTTCGCCGGTCAATGCCCTGATCCCTGGGAAGAAGGCTTCGCAATGATCGATGATGATCGCGCAGCCGTTTCGCATTGCCTTGTGCAGGACTCCAGGGACAAGTCTGGGCCGCCTCTCGCCTCGCTCGGAGAGTGAATAGCGCAGGAATCCGTTATAACTTCGGCTGTATTCGTTGCCCGCGGAGGCAACGCGGATTCTGGGGTAATCGATCAGTCCGCTGGACAGGAGCGAATTGACTTCGTCCCAAGTGGCGATTTTTTCGACCCGGATGGAATCAAAGATATAAGGTCTGAAATGCAAACCGTCAGTCAGGAAATCGGGGGAATTCAGCATGTCGCCCTCCGGTTTGCAATTTGAATCTTGCCACCATGTTCATCCATGATGTGCTGGTTGATTATGGAGTCTCGGCCGAATAGTGATTCGGGACGCTGATGCATAATCACAAACATGCACGTGCCACTTGCCAGGCTCGCTATGGTGCCGGCGAGTTCATAAGCCCTCTCTTCATCGAGTCCTGCAAACGGTTCGTCCAGAATCAGGATTTCACAGTCCTGCAGTAGCCCGCGAGCGATAGCCAGTCGTTGGCGCTCTCCACCAGAAAGCCGCCCGCCTTTCTCCCCGACGACGTATTCGAGGTTATCGCGGAATTTCTGCAGCCCCACCTTTGAGAGCGAGTCGACGATTTCCTTGTGCGTGGCGTCACGTTTCCCATACCGAAGATTCTGGATGATGGATTCATTGAAGATGATGTTGTCCTGGGAAACATAGCCAATCTTTCCCAGTAGAAGATCGGACTCCATGTTGCTGACGTCCGTGCCATTGACGAGCAGTTGCCTGGCCGACGTCCGGATTTCCCCGCGCATCGCACGTGCGACAGTACTTTTGCCAATGCCGCTGGCACCGTGCAACGTGTTCAAGACTCCGGAATTGATACTGATCGCACCATATATTGGTGGTGTGTCATTTGAAGCGACGCCAGCAGCCTTGAAACCCTGAAAGGAAAAGTCATATCGACTGGCACCAAAGACCGGAGACGCAGCGCCGACGTTGATGTCTTCTCTGATCTTTAGTCCCTCTGAGATTCGAAAAATATCGATCCTTGCACTGAGGATGTTGCGATAATTGAATCCGAGTGTATTGATCTGAATGATAAGTTGAGCCAGCCCGGTTGCCAGCAAGATGATGGCGCCAGTCGATCCTGCACCTTGCCCATAATATGCCATGAGTGTCAGGAAACAGGCTGCCAGACAGATTAGAGACGAAACGGCACTATCAAGAAACAGCTTTCTGGAGTTATGGTTCTTCTTGTCTTCCAGTTTAGTAAGCAGGATTTCGTGCTGATTCACCCGGCTATTGCGAATATCGGGGGAGATCGATCCGGAGTTGATAAAGCTATCATGCATAAACGCCGAGCATTCGGCATCGGATTGCGCAATTTCCCTCATCACTGGCACGCGCTTCTTTGTGACATAGATAACGAATGCGGAGTAGAAGGCAGCGAAGAGCAGCAGAACCAGTCCTGCCTCCAAGCTTACGAAAACAATCGAAAAAATGGCAATTGAGAAAATATCAAGGACGATGGAAAGCAGAGATCTCAGAGTATTGTTCAGCAGCGTGCGTACTGAAACAACGGCTTCCTGTATTTTCTTCTGGTATTCTCCGGAATTCTTCAGTCTGGCGCTTCCATAATCCAGGCTGACAACGTACTCATACCAGCTCTTGCGGATATCGCTTTCGATCCGGTTCGCGAGTCTGTTCGAAATCATCATGCCGCTGGCGCCCGTAATCGGGAGCAGGAATCTTTGCAATGCGAACAACGCAATAAAAGGGAAAAGAACATCTGATTTTCCATGCTGCAGTCCGTCTGTCAGCCATTTCAGCATGGCGCCAAATGATGTGTTCAGCAATGCACTCAGACATGCGAGAACCACTACTCCCGCAAAGTGGTACTTATAACGAGCCAGTAACTGTGCAACATAATGGGACACGTCCGTTCCTTGATCCAATTATCGCCTCCATGACTAGCTTCACCCCGGATCGACTCAGGCATTGACGTGAACGGGGGTGTTATACCTTGTTATTGTTGGTGTCTTAGCTATACAGATTGCCGGAGGAGTTGCAAGTGCAATACATGCCGCAGCTATGACCGCCGCAATACATTGACGGGGATACCCGCTGAATGATGCCCTGGATCAGTTCGCCGTCCGTCATTCTGTCAGCGGCTTTAGGATCGATTGGCATTCCCAGCTTTTTCAGTTCCCCATGATAGGCTGGCCTTTGCAACATGTTCACCTTTTCGGGTGAGTACTTGTTGCCGTATTGCACATACCATTTCATCAGCGTTTCATTGCCGAACGTCGAGCTGATGACCTGAAGCTGTTTCTCAAGCCTATCGCGCTTGTGATCGCTCAACGTGATGCCATTCTGGGATAGCATCTTGATCTTCTGGGTCAGGTGCGCCGAACAGAATGGTATGTGATGGAGCATCTTCCCAAAAAAGCGATGACAGAATTTCTCGTAATCGTTGGTAAAGAGGATGAAATGATGCCACATTTTGTCGATCATAAAAATGGGCTCGTCGACTTCAAATTCGATGCATTGTTTCTGTCCGTGCTCTGATACGAAGAGAAACTTTTTCATCTCAGAAAAGATATCAAGGGCCTCCGCCTCTTCCACATCCCATTCGTCCCTGAATTTACCAATGACACCTTCGTGCTGGTATCGCGCCAATTCCGATGGATACAAGAAATTGGCGGCATTACTCTGGCGATCCAAGACTGCGCTCATTTATCCTCCTGTTCACTGATTGATTCGCAAAAAATGAGATGTTGGTTAATTCATGTCCGCTATGTATGGCAACGAAGCTTATAGCCCGTGCGTTCCAGAAAAAATAGGACGATTCCGAATTTGAAATTCAGAATATGAAGCCCTGATTTGAGTTAAATCAGAATTAGCAACGCTGCACGGAGTTGTTGCATGCTGTCGTGAGGCAAGCATCCTCTATCTGCGAACAATGCGAACGTTGTGCCAATACATTGCGCATGCGAGGACGCGGACCACCATTTATCTCGCGATACCCTAAAGAGCTCGCTCAATCGGCTGCTCGAGAAACGGTTTCTTACCGTTCGAGAAATAGTCCGCTATGGCATCCAGGACGGCGGGACCGTCAATCACTCCGGCGCAGCGACGCGCGTCGCGCCGAAGCCGGTCGTGGTTGCGCCGCCGCCCCCGGTTGTCTACGCTCCGCCGCCTCCGGTCATCTATGCGCCGCCGCCTCCTGCCGTGTATGTCGCGCCGCACACCGTCTACCTCGCGCCGGCGCCGCGTCCCATCGTGTGGATTCCGGGCCACCGGGTCGGAAACATCTGGGTACCGGCGCACTGGTCATAAGCGGCGGCGTGCGCATCACGACCGGCGAGGTCGCGACGCGATCAGACCGTAGTCAGACCGTATTCAGCTTGCGCCACAACGTCGTCTTGCTGATGCCGAGCGCCGTGCAGACCGCGTCGCGATCGCCGTCGCACGCAGCCAGCGCCGCCCGGATTTCGTCCGCTTCCACGTGACGGCTACGCTCGCGCAACGTCAATGCGGCCTTCCCGGTGCGCGCGGACGACTCGAGGATTTCAGGCGCAACCGTGCGCAGCTCGTCGCGCGTGAGGAGGATTTCTCCTGCCTCATCAGGATCCGTGTCGGCGAGTTCAACCGCGATCCGTTCGACCACGTTCTGCAATTCGCGCACATTGCCGGGCCATGCGTAACGCCGCAACGGCTCGCCGATGCCGTCAAGAGCGCGGGCCGCCGCCGCCGCGTCGGGCAGGCGAGCGGCAAGCCGCGGCTCGCGCGTCGCGGCCTGAAGCAGCAGCTCGACGGCGAGCGGCTGCAGGTCGCCTGGCCGCTCACGCAGCGGGGGCAGGGCAATGCTCAGGATGTTGAGGCGATAGTAGAGGTCTGCGCGGAAGCGGCCCGCCTCGATGGCCTCGGTCAACGCGCGATGCGTCGCCGCGACGACGCGAATGTCGACTCGCGTCGGCTCAGTCGAGCCGAGCCGCACGACTTCGCGCTCCTGCAATACACGCAGCAGACGGCTCTGCAACGACAACGGCATTTCGGCGATTTCGTCGAGAAACAGCGTGCCGCGATGCGCCACTTCGATCAGCCCCGCCTTGCCGCCTTTGCGCGCGCCGGTGAACGCGCCTTCCTCGTAGCCGAACAGTTCGCTTTCGAGCAAGGCCTCGGGAAACGCGCCGCAATTGATCGCGACGAACGCAAAGTCGCGCCGCGCACTCAACTGATGCATGCTCTGCGCGACCATTTCCTTGCCGGTTCCGCTCTCGCCGAGAATCAGCACGGTGGCGTCCGATCTGGAATAGCGCTGCACGAGCGTACGCACCCGTTCGATCGACGCGCAGGCGCCGACGATATCGTCGAGCCGGTAACGCGCGGTGAACTGCTGCACGCGCTGCCGCGAGCGCAACGTGCGGTCGAGCCGTTCGACCGCACGCGATTCCTGAAACGTCAGCACGGTGCCGGCCGCCGCGCCGCTGCCCGCAAGCGGCCCGCGATGCACGACGTAGCTCACGCCGCGTACCGAGCTGAACGTGTCGCCGTCCGCGTCCGGCAGTGCGCCCGCGAGATCGGGTGCAATCTCGAGCAGGGAGCGGCCCACGGCGTTCGCCGCGTCGATGCCGAGCACGGCGGCGAGGCGCTGGTTCATCGCCTCGACTCGCCCTTGCGCGTCCAGCGCGACGACACCGTCGCGCAGATGTTGCAGCAGATTGTCGAGCCGTTGACGCCGAACGGTTTCGCGGCGGGTGGCCTGCGCGACTTCGAGCGCCGTGTCGAACGCGGCGCGCACCGACGCACGAGAGTAAAGAAACACCGCGCCCATGCCGGCGTGCGCGGCAAGATCGGTCACGAGTCCGGGGCCGACGACCACGTCGATCCCTCGATCGCGCAGATCGAGGACGACACTCTCCGCGTCCTGCGCGGACTGATATGAAGCGAACACGACGTCGATGCCGTAAGCGGCGGTGAAGCGCCGTACTTCGTCAGGCGTGTCGCCGTGCGTGACGAGTGCGACCGACGCGCCGTCGCGCCGTGCTCGCGCGAGCGCGTGCATCACGTCGAAACCGGTTGGGTTGATCAGCACGACCGGAACCGAGACGCGCGTTTTCAGGTACGCGCCGTTCGAGCCGCCGGCGATCACGACATCCGGACGTCCCGCGCCCACGGCGTCGATTTCGTGGACGGCGTCCTCGAAGCCGTGCGAGACGATGCGCAGGTCGGCGCGTTCGACGTACTCGCCGGCGATGTCGAAAAACAGATCGCGCAGGCGGCTGATGCTGACCGCCCAGATGCGGGGGCGCTGGGCGGGGTCAAAGGCTGGGGTGCTCACGGCGGGCGGCTCGGTAATGGGTTAGGAGTTAGGGGGGAGCGAGAGGTCGGGGACAGGTCGGAAAAGGTTCAGAAGTCCGCCTATTATGCGCGCAGCAGTTTCGAATTCGAAATCAGGATTTCATTTGTGAAATGTTATGCGCTCGTGATCTGTGCGCGATTTTTAGTTAAATCAGGCACTTAGCTTGAACGGCAGCGCATGGCCCGTTCTTTGCGTTATAAGCACCCGTTTCACTGGACACCATGAGGCCGCGCGCCGGCCTGAACCCGATACCCTGGCTGTCACGCGTGCGAAAACAGGCTCGCCACGTGGCAGGCCGCGAAAAGTCACCCCGCAGTTGGAGACAAGATCATGAGCGAAGCAGACAACAGCACGCCGAACGCCGGCGCATTCAAACCGAAGAAATCCGTCGCGCTGTCCGGCGTGACCGCGGGCAACACGGCGCTGTGCACGGTCGGCAAGACCGGCAACGACCTGCACTATCGCGGCTACGACATTCTCGACATCGCCGGCGCCTGCGAATTCGAAGAGATCGCGTATCTGCTGGTCCACGAAAAGCTGCCGACGCAGGCCGAACTGACCGCCTACAAGACGAAGCTCAAGGCGCTGCGCGGGCTGCCCGCGAACGTCAAAGCCGCGCTTGAATGGATTCCGGCCGCCGCGCATCCGATGGACGTGATGCGCACCGGCGTGTCGGTGCTCGGCGCGGTGCTGCCCGAGAAGGACGACCACAACCTGCCGGGCGCGCGCGATATCGCCGACAAGCTGATGGCCTCGCTCGGTTCGATGCTGCTGTACTGGTACCACTACTCGCATAACGGCAAGCGCATCGAGGTCGAAACCGACGACGATTCGATCGGCGGCCACTTCCTGCATCTGCTGCACGGCGTGGAGCCGTCGAAGGCGTGGGTCGACGCGATGCACGTGTCGCTGAACCTGTACGCCGAGCATGAATTCAACGCCTCGACCTTCACTGGCCGCGTGATCGCGGGCACGGGTTCGGACCTCTACTCGGCGATCACCGGCGCGATCGGCGCGCTGCGCGGTCCGAAACACGGCGGCGCCAACGAGGTCGCGTTCGAGACCCAGTCGCGCTACCAGACGCCGGATGAAGCCGAAGCCGACATCAGGAAGCGCGTCGGGAACAAGGAAGTGGTGATCGGTTTCGGCCACCCGGTGTACACGATTGCCGACCCGCGCAACAAGGTCATCAAGGAAGTCGCGAAGAAGCTTTCGAAGGAAGCGGGCAACATGAAGCTGTTCAATATCGCCGAGCGGCTGGAATCGGTGATGTGGGAAGCGAAGAAGATGTTCCCGAATCTCGACTGGTTCAGCGCGGTGTCGTATCACATGATGGGCGTGCCGACGGCGATGTTCACGCCGCTTTTCGTGATCGCCCGCACCGCTGGCTGGAGCGCGCACGTCATCGAGCAGCGGATCGACAACAAGATCATCCGGCCGAGCGCGAATTACACCGGCCCGGACGATCTGCCGTTCGTGCCGCTCGCCAAACGCGTGTGAAAGCGTTTCAAGGCGTCTTCAGGTGTCTCGAGGTGTGTTTTAAGGCGCCATGAACGCGTACGGGCAAAGCCGCAAGCGTTTCTCCTCCATTGCGTCTCGTGAGAGCGATGCAATGAAGTTGGGCCTTGGCTCGCTGGAACCCCGAGCCAAGGCTGTTTTTTGCGGTGCGTTTTGCAGCTTGTTCGCGAGACCGGCGGCAAGCCGGCGAGCTAAACTGAAGCCCGGCCGCCACACCGTCCCCGGATCATTACTGTTTTGTCCCCAGAGTTGTCCTCTAAGCCATGAATACTGCAAACCGCAAACGCCTTCCCGGCACCGAGCTGGATTTCTTCGACACGCGCGCCGCCGTCGATGCGATCAAGCCAGGCGCTTATGACAAGCTGCCGTACACGTCGCGCGTGCTGGCCGAAAACCTCGTGCGGCGCTGCGACCCGGCCACGCTGAACGCATCGCTCGAGCAGATCGTCGAACGCAAGCGCGAGCTGGATTTTCCGTGGTTCCCGGCGCGCGTGGTGTGTCATGACATTCTTGGCCAAACGGCGCTGGTCGATCTCGCGGGTCTGCGCGATGCGATTGCGGCTCAAGGCGGCGACCCGGCGATGGTCAACCCGGTCGTGCCGACGCAACTGGTGGTGGACCACTCGCTTGCCGTCGAGTGCGGCGGCTTCGATCCGGACGCGTTTGTGAAGAACCGTGCAATCGAGGACCGTCGCAACGAAGACCGCTTCGACTTCATCAACTGGACCAGGCTCGCGTTCAGGAACGTCGACGTCATTCCGCCGGGCAACGGCATCCTGCATCAGATCAACCTCGAGCGCATGAGCCCGGTGGTGCAGGTGAAAGACGGCGTGGCGTTCCCCGACACACTGGTGGGCACCGACTCGCATACGCCGATGGTGGACGCGCTGGGCGTGCTCGCGATCGGCGTGGGCGGCCTCGAAGCAGAAAGCGTCATGCTGGGCCGCGCTTCGTGGATGCGTCTGCCGGACATCATCGGCGTGGAGCTGACCGGCAAGCCGCAGCCGGGCATCACCGCGACGGATATCGTGCTGGCCTTGACCGAGTTCCTGCGTAAAGAGAAGGTGGTGTCCTCGTACCTGGAGTTCTACGGCGAAGGCGCTGCCCATTTGACGCTGGGCGACCGCGCAACCATTGCCAACATGGCGCCCGAGTTCGGCTCCACCGCCGCGATGTTCTACATCGACGAGCAGACCATCAAGTACCTGAAGCTCACCGGCCGCGACGACGAACTGGTCAAGCTGGTGGAAACCTATGCGAAGGAAACAGGCCTCTGGGCGGACAGCCTGAAGAACGCCGGGTACGAGCGGGTGATCCGCTTCGACTTGTCTTCGGTGGTGCGTAATATTGCCGGGCCGTCCAATCCTCACAAGCGCGTGCCGACTTCGGAGCTGGCCGCGCGCGGCATCAGCGGCAAGGTGGAGAACGAGCCTGGCCTGATGCCGGACGGCGCGGTGATCATCGCTGCGATCACCAGCTGTACGAACACCAACAACCCGCGCAACATGATCGCCGCGGGCCTCCTCGCCCGCAACGCGAACCGGCGCGGACTGATCCGCAAGCCGTGGGTGAAGAGCTCGCTGGCGCCGGGTTCGAAAGCGGTCACGCTGTATCTGGAAGAGGCCGGGCTGCTGCCGGAACTGGAACGGCTGGGCTTTGGCGTCGTCGCGTATGCCTGCACTTCGTGCAACGGCATGTCGGGCGCGCTGGATCCGGTGATCCAGAAGGAAATCGTCGAGCGCGATCTGTATGCCACCGCCGTACTGTCCGGCAACCGCAACTTCGACGGCCGCATCCATCCGTACGCGAAGCAGGCCTTCCTCGCGTCGCCGCCGCTGGTGGTGGCTTACGCGATCGCCGGCACCATCCGCTTCGACATCGAGAAAGATGTGCTGGGGATCGACGCCGACGGCAAGGCCGTGACGCTGAAGGACATCTGGCCGTCCGATGAAGAGATCGACGCGATCTTCGCTGCCAGCGTGAAGCCGGAACAGTTCCGCAAGGTGTATGAGCCGATGTTCGCCGTCTCCGTCGATACCGGCGAGAAGGCCAACCCGCTGTACGACTGGCGTCCGATGAGCACCTACATCCGCCGCCCGCCGTATTGGGAAGGCGCGCTGGCCGGCGAGCGCACGCTCAAGAGCATGCGCCCGCTGGCCGTGCTGGGCGACAACATCACCACCGACCACCTGTCGCCGTCCAACGCGATCCTCGCCGACAGCGCTTCCGGCGAATACCTGGCGAAGATGGGCCTGCCGGAGGAGGACTTCAACTCCTATGCAACCCATCGCGGCGATCACCTCACCGCACAGCGCGCCACCTTTGCGAACCCCACGCTGAAGAACGAGATGGTGCTGGAAAACGGCAAGGTGAAGGCCGGCTCGCTGGCCCGCATCGAGCCCGAAGGCAAGGTGACGCGCATGTGGGAAGCCATCGAAACCTACATGGAGCGCAAGCAGCCGCTGATCGTGATTGCCGGAGCCGACTACGGCCAGGGTTCGTCGCGAGACTGGGCGGCCAAGGGCGTGCGTCTCGCCGGCGTGGAAGCGATCGTCGCCGAAGGTTTCGAGCGTATTCACCGTACCAATCTGGTCGGCATGGGCGTGTTGCCGCTGGAGTTCAAACCCGGCGTGAACCGTCACACGCTTGGTATCGACGGCACCGAGACCTTCGACGTGATCGGCGAGCGCAAGCCGCGCACCGACCTCACGCTCGTGATCCATCGCAGGAACGGCGAGCGCGTGGAGGTGCCGGTGACCTGCCGGCTCGATACCGCGGAAGAAGTGTCCATCTACGAGGCCGGCGGCGTGTTGCAACGCTTTGCGCAGGATTTTCTGGAATCGTCGAAGGCGGCTGCTTAAGGACGTGCTTACGGACGTGCTTAAAGACGTACTTAAAGACGAAAGTAAAAGACAAGCCTGAAGACGGCATGTAAGAACGCGTTTCTCTCACCGCGTTCGGGCGGTACGGCGACGTGCCGCCCACTCACATCAGGACAACAATTTCATGGCTCACCAACCTCAGATCAAGATTCCGGCGACTTATATGCGCGGGGGCACCAGCAAAGGCGTGTTCTTCCGCTTGCAGGATTTGCCCGAAGCCGCGCAGGCGCCGGGCGCGGCGCGCGATGCGCTGCTGATGCGTGTGATCGGCAGCCCGGACCCGTACGGCAAGCAGATTGACGGCATGGGCGGCGCGACCTCGAGCACCAGCAAGACGGTCATCATCGCGAAGAGCAGCCGGCCCGATCACGATGTCGACTACCTGTTCGGCCAGGTCTCCATCGACAAGGCCTTTGTCGACTGGAGCGGCAACTGCGGCAATCTCTCCGCCGCCGTGGGTCCGTTTGCGATCAGCGCCGGCCTGGTCGACGCGAACCGCATTCCGCAAAACGGCGTGGCCACCGTGCGTATCTGGCAAGCCAACATCGGCAAGACCATCATCGGCCACGTGCCCATTAAGGATGGCGCCGTGCAGGAAACCGGCGACTTCGAGCTTGACGGCGTGACGTTCCCCGCGGCGGAAGTGCAACTGGAGTTCATGGATCCGGCCGCCGAAGAAGAGGGCGCCGGCGGCGCGATGTTCCCGACCGGCAACGTGGTCGACGACCTCGAAGTGCCGGGCGTCGGCACGCTGAAGGCGACGATGATCAACGCCGGCATTCCGACCATCTTTGTGAACGCGCAAGCGCTCGGCTACACGGGTACCGAGTTGCAGGACGCCATCAATAGCGACGACAAAGCGCTCGCGAGGTTCGAGACCATTCGTGCGCATGGCGCGCTGCGCATGGGCCTCATCGGGCATCTCGACGAGATCGCGACGCGGCAGCACACGCCGAAGATCGCGTTCGTCGCCAGGCCGGCCGATTACGTCGCGTCGAGCGGCAAGCGCATTGCTGCCGGCGAGGTCGATCTGCTGGTGCGGGCGATGTCGATGGGCAAGTTGCACCACGCGATGATGGGGACGGCCGCGGTCGCGATCGGCACGGCCGCGGCGATCCCGGGCACGCTGGTGAATCTCGCGGCCGGTGGCGGCGAGCGCGACGCGGTGCGCTTCGGCCATCCGTCGGGAACTTTGCGCGTGGGTGCAGAAGCTCGCCAGAGCGACGGCGAGTGGACCGTCACCAAGGCCGTCATGAGCCGCAGCGCTCGTGTGTTGATGGAAGGGTGGGTGCGCGTGCCTGGAGATGCTTCAGGCGTGAAGTGACGCTCGCGGCATTCCGTCGTGTCCCGTCGCGTCACATCATGCCGCCCATGCTTCCGGTACCCGCCCCGCTACCGCTACTTCCGCCGCTTCCGCCCGTGCCGGAGGCTGGCGATGTCGCGATCGGATGCGCGGCTCCGGTCGTCGTCATGAGCGTGACGGCGGCAGGGTCTGGCTCGCCGTTAGCGTCGATTGCGCCGCTGGCGCGGAGTGCTTCGAGATCGCTGTCCACGCCCGGTTGACCGACGGCGAACGAAGCGGTCAGGAAATTCGGAGCGGTCAGCGTCAAGCCATATCTTTGCTGCAGATTTTGTACAACAGCGTTCTCAGCAGTCAGCACATTGTTCTGATTCGCCAGTGATTGCTGAATTCGCGTGTTTGTCGCGATGCCGGCGACGAGTCCGCTTTCGGTCGTGCCCAGCTGCGCGGCCAGATACGACAGCAAAAGATCCGTTTCCGGCGTGACGTTGTAGGTGCCGCCGGCAAATGCCGTCGAAAGCAGCACGGTCGCACCCGACGTCGAAGTGATCAGGCAAGGTGGCACCGCGCCAAGCGTCGCGCGGTAGTTCCCGTTCGAATCAGCAGCCACGGACATCGAGCCTTGCACGCAATCGATCCTGATCGCAGCGTTCGCGAGCGCCTTGCCGGTTGCCGTCGTACCGGAAAACGCGATCGTCGTGGGCATGTTGTTCGCGCCACTACTGCCGCCACCTCCGCCACAGGCAGCGAGCAACGCGGAGAAGGTGGCCAGCAGCACGCAGCCACTGGAGCGAATGATGTACTTCGGCCAGGTGTTCATCGAAATATGCCCCAGGTTCTGGTACGAGGTGTAAACGGCCAGATGCGGAGGACTATTCCATTTCTCGAGCGCGCTCGCTGTTGCGGCACAATCATCGGGGGATTGGTGTGCCAAGGCTCTCTCGGTGCGCTACCGTTCGCGAACACAATCAACGACTGTCTGCGCGGCGTCGGGGTGAGACAGGTCGAGGTCGATCTGTTTCGTCTCAGCCGCTTACCGCTGAGGCAGTGGAGCAGGCAGTGAATCAGCTCATCGCCGACGACGTGCCGCACGACGGTGGCCTTGTCATAGACCAGCGCCTCGATCAGTTCGTAGATGTCCCTGGCGTCGATGAAACGGCATGGCCAAGCGACAGGTAGCTCCGGTGCAATAGCGATTCGATGGTTGCCCAATCGGCGTCGGTGACGCTGCCGGCTTCTTCACGGGCGTCGCGAAGCAGCATCGCTTGCGCACGCAAGCGCCCGTGTTCGAGTGTCGAGTTCGCGGGCACCATGTACAGCGCTGCGGCAGCTTCAGCACACGCGCTGGCCAACGCGCCGGGCGGATAGCGCTCACGCTGCCGGTGCACGATCCACCATTCCAGTTCGAGCGTGGCGGTGCGCCGGACATCGAAGTCGCGGTTCCCCGTATTGCGGATCAGGCTGAAATAGGTGTGCAGCGCCGGCAACGCTTTTTCGTAATCGCTGCGCTGCTGGCCTTCCTTGAAGGTGAAGGCGGCCGATGCGCCGTAGTAAGCGCCGACGTACGACCTTAGCCACGGAAAGCGATACTGCGTGCGCAGGGTCTGCGCCAGTTCAAGAAAGAGCTTCACGTGCTGGCGGTCATAGTAAGAGCGCCATATTTTTGTTTCGAGTGTCCCCGTCGCAATGGGATCAAAGCGGCTCAGGTCACGGTGCAACGGCCAGAAGAGATCGGCGGCGGCATAGCCGATCAGCACGACAAGCATCGCCAGGATCGCTCGTCGCCAGCGTCCCGGCCCAGCTGCAAGGGTCACGTGGTGCCGCAGGTCGTGGCTGCGGGCGCGCCCGGTGGTGTTCATGTCGAATAGTGTCGATGTCGAACATGCGTTGAACTACTTGACTACGCGCCCCAGCACTTCGCCCAGCTCGGCGTCGTCAAGCACCGGGGTGATTTCCAGCTCCATCAGATCGCTCCATTGATAGGCGAACTCGGTGAGTTTCTTCATATCATCTGTTTCGAGCAGATCGAACCCTGCGCCCAGATCGGCTCGCGTCCACCGGCCCACCAACCGGACGCCGTCCGGCGGGAGCCCGCCGGTTCGCTGAAAGCGCGCAATGGCTTCGGCACGCTGTTGGGTATCCGGTGCCCAGTGGAAGGTCATCATGAATTTCATGGCTGTGTCTCCTGACGGTGGCTCGCCCACCTGCTTCATTTATACGCTAGATGGCGGCATTCGGATGCAGTTGAGCGTGTGCCCTGCAACGCCCGTCGACGCAGGAGGCAGATCGGGACGACGGCTTACCTCGCCCGGGGAAGCGGCAACTAGCGCTTACGGACAACGGTATTGCACCGGGTCAGGAAAGCGCGCGGTAACAAATCGGCTGCGGGCTGCGACACCGAATCCTTTCTGGCAAACGAGGTGCCGGGACAGTTTCAGGAACGGCTTATCGGGCAATGCTGGTAGCGGGCAACGTGGGCGGATTTGCCGATGGCAAACCCGGTGGCGGTCCGCTGTCCGTCAGGTTGAACATGGGCATCGAACTGGGACACCTGAAGGTTTTCAATACGTCGCTCGTCAGCGGATTGGCGACACTGCCGGTACTCGCGATATCGAGCACCGCCTTGCGGCCGTCGAAGTCGAATGCGACACGTGTACGTCCGGGCGTCGCGGTCTCGACCACGTGGCCTTTCTGCAGCAGGCGCATCAGCGCCCACGGACCGTCCGTCGCGATTGTGGACGTGTCGGGCCGGATGCGCGGGTTCGCCGTGATCTCGGCGTGGACACCGCCGCGCGGGCCCGGCCAGCTCACCGCAAACGGAGCAACGGGGCCGTGCTGGTAAAGCGTCGTCTGCCCGTCGATGTCGATCGTCAGCCCGGTAATGGTCGGGTCCAGTTCGGGTATGCGGATATCTGCCTTCCACGTGAGCTGCTTCTGTCCGGGGTCACCGAAGAACACATCGCGGATCGCCTTCGCGTGCTGGAACGGCTCGAGATCGGGTCCCTGTACCGGTTCGGTCGCGCCGGGTAGCGTCCGGTAGCGCCACGGCTTCGCCGATGTGTCGACGAACGGCGCGAGCGTCTTCGTGAAGAAGTCATCAATCACACCACCCTGGGCGAATACCCGAGTGAAATCGTCGATGCTCACGCCGCGCTGGCTGTCGGGCGTGAACGGATAGTTGCCTTCGATAGTGAGCCGGCAGGTGTCGCCGACCACGGCATGCATCTGCCGCGACAGCAACTGTCCGATGCCCTGATTGACCTCGCGCGAGCCGTCGGCGCCGAGCGCCAGGAGCACCGCGCGGAATGGGGCGGGCATTGTGTCGGCGGTCATCTTGATTTTCGCCGCCGTGTCGCTCGCTGGCGGCATGCTGTTGTTAGAGAGCGCGTTGTCGGCGACAGTGAGCGCCGTGTAATAGTCGTTCAGCAGGTTCGTCACCCCGTCGAGACCTGTCTTGCCTTGTTGGGCAGCAGCTGGTTGTACGCCTGCCTGTACCTCGGTGCTGCCGGTCACCACCTCGCGCAACGCCGCGAAGTGGCTGTCGACGAGTTCACGCTCGACACGTTCCGATGCACGGATGCCGAGTGCCTTATCGGCCTTCTGGCTGAGCTGGTCGGTCGCCTTCTGCAGGAAGGAACCGTCTGCGGCTGCCATGGGTTGCGTCAGCGTCGTTTCGTGCACCGCCGCACTCGCGAGGCGTGCAAGCGGCGAATCCGGCGCCGCAAAGTTGCGCAGCACCTGCAGGTTGAACTGCAGGCTCGTGCCCGTCACCGTGCGGATGTCGCCGAGAAACGCATCCCACTGCTGTGCGTATTCCATCAGGTATTCGCGGCGGATCGCTTCGGTCAGCGGATCGTCGGCGCCGGTCGCGGTACTCACAATGTCAGCCGTTTTTTTTTGAGCTGCATCGGCCAGACCGGCGAGGTACGAACGGCCCATCACCCACGCGTCATCATCGCGCGCAGCCTGCACGAACTCAGGCAGGCGCTTGTCGAACAGGTTCCGGTATCCATCGAACGTGAACAGGCCCGGCACGCCACGCGAAAGCGGTGCGCCGCTCGCCCGCGTGAAGACGGTGCCGGCCTGCGGGCCGACCGCGCGGATCAGCGTGAACTCGTCGGGCGCTTCCTTCTGCATGGCTGCCTTGGCGCGCTGATAGAGCCGGTCGGTGGCGTTGCTGCCATCGAGAAACGAACGGGCCTGCTGGATCAGTGCGTCGTTGCGGATCAGCGGCGACTGCACCACGCGATCGCCAGAAAAGAGCTGCTGGACGTGATCGATCATCGACGCCCGTCCGCCGAATACTGCGGCGCTGTCCGTCTTTGCCCAGTCGTCGAGCACCCATGCCTTGACGTCGTTGGCGTCGAATTTCGCCTTGTCGTAGAGCATCAGGTACACCCGCAACGCATCGTAGGCCGTCTTTGAGTCCTTGTTCGCGATCGCCTGCGAGATGACATCTTCCATCCGGCGCACGATCTGCGGCAACAGCAGGTTGTCCTCCAGCGCATCGTACGAATGATGGCTTTCCGTCACGATGTCGGGCGCCGTGTACAGGCCGAAGCGCCAGGCGCTGTCAGGATCCGACAGGTCGAGACCCCGGTACGTCGGCAGATACCGCGCATCGGTCAGCGTATCGGGCACGGCCTCGGGCCTGGGCTCCCTGTACAGCTGGGCCACCTTTGCCGCGAGCGCCTGTGCCTTGTGTCCGATCGCATCGAGATAGTCGCCATTGTTGCCGAAGCTGATGCGCCAACTGATCGCCAGCCACACGAAGAGCAGCAGCGCGAGCGCGTGGCCGATCAGGCGCAGCAGGCGGAAACGGTATTCCCACCGAAGGTTAGGCCGCACCAGGTGCGCCTCAGGAAACACCACCTTGGTCAGCAGGTCATGCAGGAAGAAGCCCTGGTTGCCTTCCTGCGGTGGTGTGCGCGCACCCGGCGTGCGTCCTAGGGTAGCCGCGAGACGCTGCACAACCGTGCGCCGTTCGGCCACGATTTCGTCGCCGGCCTGCGTGGCGCTCGTGAAGTACACGCCGCGCAGGGTCGCGTGGAGCTGCGTGTCGTCATAGCGCGAATCGAGGAACACGCGCTCGATCAGGTCGCCGAGCGGGCGGGTGAGGGCGGCGAATTCTTCCGAAAGCGCGGCAAGCCGGCGGCGTTTGCCCGCGTCGTACTCGTCCTGCAGGCGTGTGTCGACACCATCGGCAAGACGCGCGGCCAGTTGGCCCAGTTCCTGGTTGCAGCGGGCGCGGACACCTTCCTTCGCGATCGTTTCCTTGCCGTACGGGAGGGTAAAGCCCCAGGTTTGCGCGCGGCCTTCGGCGGTCAGGGAACCGAAGTATTCGGTGAAACCCGTCAGCCGGTCCATCTTCGTGACCAGCAGGTAGACCGGGAAGCGGATGCCCAGCTCCGTGCGCAGTTCGGCCAGGCGTGCGCGTAGCGCCGCGGCCTCAGCGATGCGCGCGTTCTCGTCAAAACGCGTCAGTTCAGCGAGATCGACCGTGAGCAGCGCGCCGTTGATCGGCGCGCGCGGTCGGTGCTGGCGCAAGATCCCCAGAAAGCCAAGCCATTCGGCTTCGTCAACGACCTTGCGTTGCCCGTCCCGCTTTTCGTCCCCAGCGCGACGAAGGGGAACGACAGTCGCCGTGACCGCGCCCGTCGACGCGGTCGCCTTCGATTCTGCTGCGTCAGCGGTACCGACACTGTCGCCTGGCTCCTGCTTCGACTCATCGCGATTTCCGTCTGCCTGCGACTCGCCGGCTGGCGATTTTCCGGTCGCAGCATCAACCGGTGCGGGCAACTCGTGCTGCGACGTCCCGTGACGCGTGTAATGGCCTGCCGTGTCGATCAGCACGGCATCATTGGTCATCCACCAGTCGACGGACCCGGCTTCGCCTGCCAGCGCGCTGGTCGCCCGTTGCATCTGCTCGGCCACGGGAAAGGACAGCCCCGCGTTCAGCAGCGCGCTGGTCTTGCCCGACGCTTTCGAGCCGAGTGTGATGTACCACGGCAGTTCATACAGGTAGCGCTTGCCCTGAAACAGCTTGCCCAGCCCGTGCGCGCCTGTGCGCATCGCCTTCAGGCGCGCCAGTGCGCCAATGACAACCGCGTTGACTTTCTTCAACTGGCTGGCCGCGGGCGATTCCTCTTTTTTGCCGCCGAATTCGAGCAGGTTGTTGAGGAACTGCTCGTCGCTTCGCATCCGCAGCCAGAGCTGGATAACCCAGTAGATGATGAACACGGTCAGCACGACCGCGATCGCGGTCAGCCGGGCAGACGTCGGCGCGAAAGGTTCGTCGTAGCCAAAGGCGATAAGCGGCGCCGCGTACCAGATCAGCAGGCACAGCAACGCGACGAACACGACGCTCGTCGACCAGCCTGAGAGCCTTAGCAGCACCCCGGCGAGCAGCAACGCGATGACGAGGACCCGCATGCCGACACCCGCGAGCGGCTTCAGGCCGCCGAACGCAACTAGTGGTCCGACAAACCAGATAACGAGCGCAATAACCACCAACGCGAGGAGGGCGAGGAACTGGCGCGACACCAGAAATGACAACTTCTTCATGCT
This sequence comes from Paraburkholderia sp. GW821-FHT02A12, assembly GCF_059422005.1. Taxonomy (NCBI): domain Bacteria; kingdom Pseudomonadati; phylum Pseudomonadota; class Betaproteobacteria; order Burkholderiales; family Burkholderiaceae; genus Paraburkholderia; species Paraburkholderia sp. GW821-FHT02A12. The sequence goes on from NZ_JBWKWA010000002.1 coordinate 948,890, forward strand.
TTAATCCCGATGGGTCTGGTTCGTCCGTTACTGCGCGACCGTGATTTCGACACGCCGGTTCTGCGCACGGCCCTGTATGGTGTTGTTGTCGCCAACCGGATCGGCGTCGCCCTTGCCGACGGCCTCAAGGCGGCTCGCCGGCACACCGGCGGACTGCAGCATCTGCATGACCTGGGTGGCGCGCTCCTCAGACAGCGCCTCGTTCGAGGCAAACTGGCGGCTTCGGATCGGCACGTTATCCGTGTATCCCAGTACCGTCACCTTGCCCGGCACCTTTGCGACTTCACCGGCGATCTTCGTGATCAGCGGACCCATCGTCTTCTTCGCTGACGCGCCACCCGGCGGGAACATCGCATCGCCGCGGAACGTGACCGAACTGTGGTGTGCATCCTCGTCGACGCTGACGGTGCCGGCGGCGATTTCGCTTTTCAGCAGTTCCTTGAGGTGCAGGACCGGCGGAGCAGGGGGCGGCGTCATGTGTGCGATGTCGGCGATCTGCTTCTGGACTGCCGCGCTGCGGTTTAGCAGTTCGTACTTGTAGTAACTGAACTGGCCGAGCAGGATCAGCGAGAGCACGACGACCGTGATCCAGACGGGGAAGTCATAGAACGATGCGCGCTTGCCCTTCACGTCGGATTGCCAGTGGGGCGACAGGACAACCGGCACGGGCCCGCGCTGCGACGTGATCTCGTTGTAGAGTCGCTGGCGCACGGTTTCGTGTTTTCGGGAACCGCCGGTTTCGTACCGGTAGCGGCCCTCGAAGCCAAGGCTCAGGATCCGGTAGATTACCTCGAGCAGGTTGAGGTGTTCCTGTGGCTCGGTCATCAACCGGCCGATCAGCAGATAGACCTTGTCGCCGCCCTGGCGGTCCTCATGGAAGATCGTCGCGAGGCCGTTGGTGATCCATTCCACGCCGCTGTCGCCGCCCTTGCCCCAGGCGGTCTGCATGGCCGCTTCGTCCAGCGCCGTACACAGGCAGTAGCGTGCGCCGATCATGTGGTCGCGGCGGATGTTCGCCTGTTCGCACAGTTTCTGGAACATGCGCAATTCCTGCTCGAGCATTGAGCGCAGCAGAACAATGGCGTCCGCCTCGAGGTATTCCGGCATGTCGGTCAGTGCACGCAGGAGAGGGCGGGCGGCTTCCATGAGCGGATTCCGGTGGGCGCGAACCGCCGCCAGGCGCTCGCTGAAAGGCTCGGGGGGAGGAGTCCGCTTCGGTACGTGCTGCGGTTCCAGGTTAGCGCTGGATTGGTCAATCATGGGCAGGGAAATTTTTCAGTTAAAGAAACCGCGCCGGGTGCGGTCAGGCACGCAGCGCGGGCGACCGTTACGGTTTGTTGAAACGCTCCGGAAGAAGCGCGACGCAGGCCGCGTTTGCCCGATGGTCATTGACGCGGGATGACTGCCGGTGATGCCCCCTCAGCCGGCGCCGTTCTAACGGCGTCGTCAGGGGTGTCGATAAATTCAATACTACGTAGCAGTTGCATGACTTCAGGTTCGGCGCTTTTATGCGCACCATAGAGGTCATCTACTGAACCACCTCCGTACAAAGTAACTCCATGGGGTGACGTTAAGCAAAACCCTAAGTCCCTATGAAAGTAGGGAACCCCCTGAAACGTGTAAGTATGGTTCTGTAGACGAACCGCCCCCGATCCATTCACACTTTGTAGCCCTGCAACTTTCACCAGCTCCGTTTTTTGTGGCTTCGTTTCAAGAAGATTATTCCATGCGCGCCAGCCGCTAGGCGTCCGGTCAACTCCGATCATATTGCGACATACCTGTACAGGATCACTGCCTGAATCGGCACAATAGAATGCAATAGAAACCGTTTTCGGGTTGATGGCCCTATTCAAGGCAATCTTGTAGTAAATGAAAGGCATAACCGGAGGAGGTTCATCACTATCCTCAGTAAAGCGGCCACTACCACTAAAGTCCGTAAGCCTGAATTCGCAAATAGCTACTTTTGCAGTCTGCTCGCGCGACGATCGCATCTGCTGTTCTGGCTGAGCGGCCGATAGAGCAGTGACAACGAGGGCACCAACGAATACAAGTAGTTTCAATCCATTGGCCACGGTGCTCTCCTTTGGAAGTTATCCGGCCATTCTTTTGCGACGCCGTGATCGTCTTCGAATGATGGCGTATCGGTTAGCACCACGAGCGCGTTCGCATAGGCGCTGTAACGCTCGGTAAGTCCGTTGACAGAGTAGTTGCCATAGACCGCACCCGGAATGTTAACCATCGCGGCCGTCCTACGTGCGGTTTCGTTGCTGTAGTACACCTGTTGACCATGTACCACCGACACGCTGTGGCGCACGTTAGGGTTCAGTTCGTCCGCATACTGCAACGCAGTTTCCCTCGCATGGGGCGAGGACGAGCCGAACTGAAGCTTGATCCAGTAAAAGCCTGCGCTTTGCGCGGCGTCATCAGGCTTTGCAGCCACATCGTCACGCCATTGAAGAATCTGAGCCGCTCCCGCAGATTCTGGTAAGCGTCCACGCCATCGGAAGTAGTTGTAATAGTTGTTGTTTCCCTGATTAAGGTTACCGTTGGGCGCGGTCAGTTGCAGGAAACCGCGCCCATGCACGCCACTGAAGAATCTGAGGGGCTGCGACTCGTTCATTTCGACTGGCCAAGTGAATCGAGAATCTTCCGAGCGCGATCGATCGCTTGTATACGTACCTGCCCAGTCCTGGCGTTCCCACTCGCGCCCAGCCAATACGTAAGTGAGTAAGTTTTATTCCAAGCTGCCTTAACTGCTACGTAGCATTCCCCGCCATATGGGTCGGATCTGCCATCCTTGCCCGTTGATGGACAGAGCGGGAAGGCTTCATAAACGTCTCCGTCCTGGACTTTTCGATGCGTTACCGCCGAGGTTGTGTCAAATATGGCTAAGCTACCGGTGTCGGCGTCGAGCCAATAAGGCCTAGTCTGATTTTCAGTGCTAGCACAGGTAGACAGCGATTCTCCGCAGACGGTTATCGAATCGACAATGTCGTTACCACGCCGCGGCAAATCGTAAAAACGCAACTTTCCGACAGAAGTGGAGTCGCTGGGCGACTTAACCTTTTTGTATAGGTCGGACGGATACCTAAAGCTAATGTACGCATCGCGATAGAGGGTGACGGGATCAGCCGTCTTACCCACCGCACCCGACGCGGAAATACACACGTACAAGGTTAGGACTGTGAAGCGCATCAGTATATTCATATCGCGTCCCCAAGAAGGCCGTAGATCCGGAATGAGTGGTAGCGTCGGTTTTCGAGGCCATTGACTGATCCGTTAATCGCTCTTGTCACGTTCTCGACAATTTCAGCCGTCATTCCGTCACTGGCGGTGACGTTTATGGTGCTGCGCGCATGCGGCAATCCGCGATGGGGTGACGCTTCCCAATACCATGCGCCCGCGTCGACAACGTTGTACGGAACTCGGATCAGGCTGTCGGGTTCAGCGATGCTTGGTCGAGTCGGATTTGGCCTTGTCCACCAAGACGCGGTAAAGCTATTGCGTGATATCCAGCCGCGATAGACCCAGTACTCGGTGTAGTTATATTTCCCGGTAAGTTGCTTAAGCCCGCGTCCACGAAATCTGTAACCGTCCCCGGGGAGGTCATTCCCAAGACGGCCGCCGTATGCGCTATTACAAGCAGCTTCGCCCCTTCGTTCATCAAGCCACGTAAGTGTCCGAGACTCCTCCGCGCCTTGCCCTAAAAAATGAGACATTCGGATTGCGTCCTGGGTAATTGAATGCAATTCCATTGATCGATTCAGTATTGATCGGTATCGTTCTCGAACCTGTTCAGACAACGCGTTAGCGGCTTGATGCAGTTGTCCTGCGGAACTCTGGACGTATGTATTCGGATAGACCCGCGCAAATTCCTCTTTTGCAAGCCACTTGCACTTTCTGAAATGCTCGACAAATGCCTTCGGCGGAAAATGCCAGCACTCGGCGGCAGGTGGCATATTGGCATCGTCGATGTCCTCCCAGAACGCCAGCGCCTCGATGTGCGTCTTCAGGGCAGCGAAGTCTTCCTGTGACAGGGGCGCTGACAGCGCCTCGTGCTGAGCCATTAGCCATCCCCAGCGCTCCCCGATATTCTGTTTGCTCCACTCGATCGGGAAGCGGCAGATCGCCCGCGCCATGCGTTTCTGCACGTCACCGTTACGCAGCGCGTCTTTCGCTTCCGAATGGGTAACGTGGCCGTCGCCGTCCAGGTCGAGCCAGAGTCTGATCGTTGGCGACTCGCACAGGCTGTCGGGTGTCGCATCGTCGTCGATCAGGCTCCAGCCCGCCCAGTGCGGAAAATCCGCGTCGCTGTAGATGCTGATTCCCGCATACGGTGTGGCGCCGTAGTAGCCCTCGTTCTTTGGCGCATTCAGGTTGATCCAGCCGATGCCGTCAGGCGTGGCGACCTTGCGCCAGTGCCCGAACTTCACATCTGCCGGGATGGGCTCGCCGACCACACGGCCAAAGCGCAGTATTTCGTAAATCACGCTGGGCGACGGTGCGGTGGGCGCGTGCACGGCCGGGGCCGTGCTGCCGTCGCGATATTGTCTGTTCAGGCGCATGGCTTCCGCATACAGGCCGTACTCGTAGTCGTTCGTCTTCACCGGCTCACCGACCTGGACGCAACTGCCATCGCTGTCCGGCCTGAACGTCGTCAGCGTGCAACTCCCTTTTTCGTAATGCATCTGGATGAGCAGATCGACCGCAGTCGTTCCGGCAGCGGCCTGCAACTGCACCGATGGGTGTGGCCCGAGAGGCGGCTCGCTGTCGTCGCGCCGGTACGGGTGCGGCTGGTTCGTAAAAAACTTGAGCCCCTTCGGCACCTTGAACCAGATATCCCCGTAGATCGCGTCGGTGCGTCCCTGCCTCGCGGTCAGTGGCCCGGTCGCACGTCCGGCCAGCTTCTTCAGGTTCGCCGTGTCGCAGACGATTTCGAAATGCATCTGGCCGCGCTGGCCATAGATCTGTCCGGGCATGCCAAGGAGGTCCTTGCGGTAGACAGGCTTGCCGGGCGCGACCGATCCGGTGACGCTTTGCAGATGCATGTAGATCGAGAAGAACGTGACTTTCGCGTTATCGCCTTCGCCGATCTCGGTCGCATGTTTGATCACCACACAGCCGTCGTCGGTGCGCACATTGCGGTATTGCAGCGCGACCGTCCCGTCAGGCGACGTGTGGCGCACGTAAACGACCTTGCCGTCGGCGATGGCACGGACCGGTTCAGTATGGCCGTTTGCAGCCATCGGCGCGATGAGATGGGGACCGCCGTGCCAGCCGAGACTGTAGCTGACCGGATACGCTCCGTTGCCCGGCGTGCATTCCTGCATGCCGGCCGCGCAGACGTCGTGATCCGGGACGACGGTATTGCCGGCGTCCGCGGAGTCCATTTCGTGTCCGGCTCCGGACGGTCGGGACGGCAGAAACGGTGGGCTGATGATCATCGGTTAAACCCTTCAGTGGTCACAGCGCCCATCGAAGGGAAAGCGTGAAGTTCGATTGTCGTGGCCCGCCCTTCGATATGCCCGCATGTGAGCTTTCTCTCGCGAGCACTCGAACCCACTTTTCGCTCGACTTGTCTCACCAACATTTGACCTTCCCGTTCATACATTCGTTTGCAGTCTTAACGGGTATCTTTCGCTTTCGCACGTCGACAAGTTCCCCACCGGGCGACACGTTCATCAGCGTAGCTACAAAGTTGCCTGAGTCTGCAACTTCAAACCCCACGGCCTTCGCAACCACGAGATGATCATGCTTCACTTCGTAAAAATACCGAATGGATTGATAGCGTCCTGAGCTTGTCACCAGTGTAGAGAAGGTCCCTCTCATGAACCGATCTGGTGATAAATTTGGTGCATCACCAAGATCGACAATTGGCTCGTTAGTTTTCGGGATCTTCCAGTAATGCATGCCGGTGCCGTCACGGCCTTTTCCGGTCGACACGCCAAGCCCTTGCGTAGTGCCCGAGTCGAACGAGACCGATGTATCAAGTGTCAGCACATACGCAGAACTTTCATAATCTGTCGTCAATCGCGCGATTTGCGTGTCACCACGCGAAACATCAATCGTGACGGTGCCAGCCGTGTCAGACTGGCTGCATGCGGTCGCATGGACGCTTCCGCTAAGAACTTCAGAAAGGCGTGCATCGGCTTGTTGCTCGTCATTGCATTCCTGCGCCGCGTCAGCCCGACTGACAACGCACGCGAGAACAGTGATCAGTTTTAGACTGCGTCGCATAGCGCCTCAAGGCAAAGCGTATTCCGCTGCACGTTTTGTGTCCCGATATGGAGCAACGTACTGCGGCGATATCCTGAGCGTCGGAAAGCAAGCTGCGGATACATCTGGTGTCGCGTAATACAGTGCAACACTGCCGTCGGATTGCGGAGAGAACGTAATGGGAAAGCTTGTTAAACCATCCTGCCAATCGGCTCCATCGAGACACGACTTGTTATTTACATTTACCCGCTGGTAGCTCTCCTTAGCCGAATCAGCCAACTCAGGTCGAAGGAATACGTGGTCGTCTTGGCGAACACCAATGTTATAGATGCTGTTGAGATCGATACGCTTTCCACTAGTCGCCTCGTACGCGACCGCATATTTGTAGGAAGACGAGTGCACGCCGTCACACATCTTGGTTCCTGAGACTAGGATGACTACAGCTTTGGGCGTTTCGATTGCCTTCTTCAGCACGGCCTTATATGTTCCATTGGAATCCATCCATCGGGCGTTCTCCATGCATTCCCGTGCGTCTCGCTCAACTTGCGTTCGCAGAGTGCGAAGCGATCTTTGTAAAGTTGGAGACGTGCCTTGTAGAACAGGTGCCGGTCCGATTCGGACTGAATCGGGCGAAGCCTGAGCAGCTGAGGTCACCAATATGCCGAAAAACAGGAACGCCAGGATACGTTTCATGATTAAGTTGTTCTCTTTATGATCTGCGCTGAGGTGTGAAATCAACGTATACATGGGACACTGCTGTCGCCTCACCCCACTCAGGCGGATGATGCGGATGTGAGATGATCCTCTGTCGGGCATATGTCAACGTAGCATTCGCGGCCGTCTCGATGGAATCTCCCCTGTATCGCTGGAGAAACGCGGCGTACTGCTGCCTGTCGTCGTATCCGTTTCCGCCGCCATTGACTAACACTGATATTCTTCCTATCGTCGTAGTCGTAATTCCCTCATCGGCGATGCGTAGGATGTTTGTGGTTCCCATGAAATGCTTCCAGAACCAAAAGAAACCAGCGCTATCGCACGCATTCCAACTGATCGATCCAACGATGTCTGGATCGTACCGCGGAGCCCACTGTCTCACGTCTGAGTGCTGGTGACCATGAGCGTCAACCGTGGGCGGGCCCGACCAATGGTGACGAGACGTCGCTGTAATTCGAGGATCGTTGTAGTGACCCGATCCGTTTCTCGGAAAAGCCCTGAATTTCCCGTAGCCGTCATATAGCGTGGGCCACGTCAATTGCATAAGACCTCGACCATAAAACGCAGTGTAGTATGGTGCGTTCCCCGTTGAGCCTTGTCCTTTGCCATCCTCAATGGCAGTTCTCAAGAGGCCTGTTTCAATATAGCTTTGTGACAAGAGTGCGATCTGCCTCTCTGCGGTTGAAAAGCCATACTTCCGAAAAACCTTACACAGATCAGAGTATTGAATCGTCCCGCCATTTAGTCTTCCGCGCGCGATGTCCCAACTAAGCGTGGTGCCGGCATGATTAAGGCCATATCGACGAGGTATGAGTTGTGTGATTTCGTCGAGGTTGAGCCATCCGCACTTTCTGAAATTCTCGATAAACGCTTTTGGCGGGAAATGCCAGCATTCGTCAACGGAAGGCAAGTCTGGATCGCTCTGCACATCCTCCCAGAAGGCGATCGCCTTGATGTGAGCTTCAAGTTTCGTGAAGTCGTCGCCTGAGAGCGGCACGGACAAGGCTTCGTGCGGTGTTTTCAGCCAACCCCAACGAGTGTCTATACCCTGTTTGCTCCATTCGAGCGGAAACCTGCAGATGGCCTTGGCCGTCCGCTTTTTCACATCCTCGTTATGCAGCGCCTGTACTGCTTCGGCATGCGTAACATGACCGTCTCCATCGAGGTCGAGCCACTTCCTGATGGTTGACGAATTGCACAGGCTTTCCGGCGTGCTGTCGTCATCGATTACGCACCAGCCTGCCCAATGCGGGAAATCTGCGTCGCTATACACGCCTGTCGTCGGCTGGTTCAGGTTGACCCAGCCGGTACCCTCCGGGGTCGCAATTCTGCGCCAGTGACCGAACTTCACGTCTGATGGCATCGTTTCACCGACCGGCCGACCGAAGCGCAGCATTTCATAGATCAGGCTGGGTGATGGCGTACGCGGTGACGGGTTGGCTGGCGCGGTACTGCCGTCGGTGTACTTCGCGTTCAGGCGCGTGGCCTGCTTGTACAGATCGTATTCGTAATCGTGAGCGGACTGCGGTTCGCCCACCTGGGTGCAGCGGCCGTCATTTTCCAGCCTGAACGTCGTCAGCGTACATTCGCCATTTTTGGGCCCAAAGTGCATGCGGATCACCAGATCGGAAGCGGTCACGCCGACAGGCTGCTGCGACTGAACCGATGGATGGGGGCCGAGGGGTGGCTCACTGTCGTCGCGCCGGTACGGGTGGGGTTCGTTCGCAAAAATCTTCGTGCCCTTCGGCACCTTGAACCAGATATCCCCGTAGATTGCGTCGGTGCGCCCCTGGGCGGCCGTCAGCGTCCCGGTGCGCCGACCGACAAGCTTCTCCAGGTTGGCGGCGTTACATACGATCTCGAAATGGATCTGTCCCGGTTGCCCATAAATCTGTCCAGCCGTGCCGAGCTGATCCTTGCGATAGACGTCCTTCCCGACCACGATCGCGCCAACAACGCTTTGCAGATGCATGTAGATCGAGAAGAAGGTGACCTTTGCACTGTCGCCCTCGCCAATCGCGGTGGTGTGCCTGATCACGACGCAGCCATCGTCGGTGCGCACATTGCGGTACTGCAGCGCGACCGTCCCGTCGGGCGACGTATGACGCACATACACCACCTTGCCGTCGGCGATCGCACGCACCGGTTCGGTGTGGCCATTTGCGGCCGTCGGCGCAATGAGGTGTGGTCCGCCGTGCCAGCCGAGACTGTAGCTGACCGGATACGCGCCGTTGCCCGGCGCGCATTCCTGCATGCCGGCCGCGCAGACGTCGTGATCCGGGACGACGGTATTGCCGGCGTCCGCGGAGTCCATTTCGTGTCCCGTCTGAGACGGCTGCGATGGCAGGAACGGGGGGCTGATGATCATCGGTGAGGTCCTTCAGTGGTCACAGCGAAAACGGAAATGCATCATTCATCTTCCCGGTCGGGAACGACGGAAAATCAAGCGGCTTGGCCTGCGGTGAAGCTTCGCCCAGCGAAGCGCAATGAAACTGCACCGTGCCGTCCGTAAAGCCCGTGACGCCGTCCGGGCTGATGATGAGAGCGGTGCCCCCGCCGTTGATCGTGACGCCCTTTTTCGCCTTGATGTTGATCCAGTCGGTTGTGCTCATCAGTTCCAGCACCTTCTGCGCGACGATCTCCACGTTATCGCTCTGTGCCTCGACCCGGACCTTGCCGGAAGCCGCAATGAGCTTGATGCCGAGCTTGTGTACGAACACGGAAAAACTGTTGCGCACGCTCGCGAGGAACGACTTGCCGGTTGCGACGCCGACATTGCCGCCCGTGGTCAGCGCGAAATTCTCGTCGCTCGCGATATGCGTGCTGCCCGCAGTGGTGGTCTGAATACCCACGGGACTTGCCAGCGTCAGATGTGGTTCCGAGAATTCGGGGAACGGGTTGCCCTCGGTTTTCGCGCCACCGCGGATGGCATCGTTTTGCGCCTTGATGGCCTTCGTCACGTCGCTCTGGTCGGCCTTCGCGTCCTGTGCGTTGTGCTGCTGGGCAAGGTCTGTCAGGCTTTCCTGCAGATCACGCGCCTGCGTCAGACGCTGGATCGTTTCGCCCATGTCCTTTGCGTGGGACTGCGCGTTGGGGCGGGCCTCGGTTGTGATGAGCATTCCTCGCGCGGCACGTGCCACGCCGTCGCCATCAGTACGCAGGTCAAACCCCCTGCCGCGCTCGTCCTGCCGTCCGGCGTTGCCGGCGATGCGCGTGATGTAGCCCAGACTCAGCTGCGAGGCACCTTCGTCGCTCGATAGGTGCGCCTGAATCTTGCCGTTGGTGTCATCGAAGGCGAGGGTATTGGCGCGTCTGCCACCCTCCTCACGACTGCGATAGCCCGCCAGTGCCTGGTTCTGCGGCAGCTGGAACGGCGGCATGTTGTACGCGTTCGCAGCACTGCCGGTTATGACCGGCAGATCCGGGTCGCCGTTGACGAAGCTGACCGTGACTTCGTGATCCCGGCGCGGCAGGAAGATTCCGCCGAACTGGTCACCGCGCCACGCCCCGGCCACGCGCACCCAGCAGCTCGAGCGCTCGTCGTTATTGCCGAGCCGGTCCCAGATGAACTGCACCTTCACGCGCCCGTAGGCATCGGTCCAGATCTCCTGATTCTCGGGACACACCACGACCGCATATTCGGTCCCGCCGATGCGCGGCTTCTCGATCGTGCGCAGCAGGCGGAACGGTTCGTTGGTCGGCTGGATTTCGAACTCCGCCTTGCACTGGTAGCGCTGGCCGGTACCGGATGCTTCGCCGACCTCCTCGATCGTCAACTTGCAGGAAATGACCGCGTACTCGCGGTTCGCGGCCGTCTGCGGATATTGCGTGAGCGCAAACGTCCGGCCAGTGATGAGTCCGCGCAGGCTACCCTCGCCGGTAGCCCTCAGCCCCTGACTGCGCAGCGCCTGCATCTGCACAAGTGTCAGATATTCGGCTTCAGTCTGTGGCTCGTTGTGGTCGCCCGACAAACCTGCTGCGCCGGCCTGCGGCTGGGCGTAGTCACCCCACGTGTAATGCTCCTGATGCGCGAGACCGGTATTGCGCGGATCCTCGCGTTTCGCCGAAAGATCGGCACGCGGCCAGGTGTGGTCGTAGTCGACGCTCGATACAGCGCCCGTCGTCAGCGCATTCGTGACCGACAGCGCGTGGATATGTTCTTCGTCGATGCGCCGGCCGGTGGGAGCTTCGTAGCGGATCTTGCTGTACGCCTCGCCAAGCGACTTGAGCGCCCCCATCGAGTCGCACAGCACGAGCCGGTGCTTGCCCTCACTATGCTCGAAGAAATAGAAAATGCCCCATTCTTCCCAAAGCCGCTGCAGGAAGGTCCAGTCGCTTTCCCAGTGCTGGCGCTGGATGTCACGCTTCGGCCACGCCCTGTTCGGGCGCGGCGTGGTGAGCTGCTTGTCGACAGGAAACGGGTACGCGGAAAGCACTTCGTCGGTAATTTCCACCACCGACATGTCCTGGAAATTCCGACAGTTCCGGTTCTTCGTCGCAAGCCACAGCCACGGGCGCAACGTGAGCGCATAGACGATCGAGCGGCCGTCTTCACGCGCGATGCATGCCGCCGTAACAAGCCCCGTGATCTCGCGGGTACCGGCACCGACGTTCGCCATACCGGCTTCGCCGGCGAGCCCGGGAATGAAGTGCCCGGTACCCTCGATCTCGATCGAGACTGTGACTTCGGTGCCGATCAGCTTGTCGAGCTCAACGTTCGCCGCAATGCTCGGCGAGAACGCCAACGCGTCGGCCGTCTTCAGCTCAAGCGTGTACTCGAACAGTTCACCGAGCTTTTCGCCGCCGGAAAGACGTGCCGGGACGAGAACCGGCGCATCGTTGAAGGTCGGCAATGCGGCACCGGCCACGGCCAGTGTGCGGGACTGGAGAGGGTTAAGCATCAGTGAGTCCTTGCAGAGAATTAGCCGCGCATCAGCGTTGCGCCGCAAGCGGTTTTGTCGCCGAGATAACCGACGCGAATGCCGTGGTGAGTCCGCCGGCCAGTCGCGATAATCGGATACCTGCCACCACACTTTGGGCACTCGACCATGTGGCCGTCGAGCGCAACAGGAATCCCCGTGACGGTCAGCGTCGGCGCCGCCTCGACCACCCTGCCGCCGTGGTCGGTGGTATCGCCCAGTTTTGCTGCTTCGCGTCCCTGTTCGTCTATCATGAGTTTCTCCGGATACAGTGGTTCGATCGTCAGTGGCTTCGGTTCATGCTGACGCACGGTCAGTCCGCACACCTGGCGGTTATCCGCGCACACCCCACAGCTCGAGCTTTAGCGACGGAAACTCACCCGCCACATGCAGGGCGAGGCCGCCGTGCCGCGCGATCTCGTCCCACAGGGGGCCGCTGCGCGTCAGTTCGTAATAGACATAGCCCGCGTTGAACGGAATCTGCCGCGGCGGTACCGGCAGCGCTTGCATTGCAAGCCCAGGCAGATGGCCGCGCACCAGGTTCGGCAGCTTGTCGGAAGGCCCCGCCTTCGCCTGTGCCACGAACTGCTGTTGCAGCACGTCGGGCGGCATTGCCGCATGTACTGCAAGAACCACGGCCGTGAAGCCCTGCATCTCGACCGGGTCGACCACCGCGTTGCGCATCCCGTGCCCGAGATCGTTGAACGCGATGCTCTGCGCGCTGCGCACGAGCACCGCATTGAGCAGCCGGTGCGTGTCCTCGACCACGGGCTTCAGGCACAGATGGGGTGTCGTGTGCTGGTAGACGGGATGGGATTCGAGCGGCCGGCGCGTATCGGTGCGTACATACGTCGACAGCTCCCCGGCCATGCTGAGGAGCAATGCGTACACGTCGGCAGGGGAGGTGGTCGGTACCTGGCGCAGGTGTTGAAGCAGCGGCTCGTAGCGGTTCAGCGTCTGCAGCAGCAGGTAGTCGGAGACTTCGGCTGCCATGCCGGCCGTGCCATCGCCGCCGGTCAGGCGCTGCGCGAGCGCATTCGCGCGCAGGCGGGTGAGGTCATGAATTTTCGCGAGCCAGCTCGCGAGCAGGTCGCTCGCGCCATACCCCGACACCGGCGGCACCAGCGTGTCATCCAGTTCGATGCTTCCGTCGGCGCGGATCGTCTTCACGCGCGTGAGCGCCAGCCCGATCCAGGCGCCTGTCAGTTCCTTCTCCGGAACGAGCCGCAGTCGCAGCCGCGACAACTGGATGTCCTGCGCTCCGATGCCAATCGAGTTCGTGTCACGCAGTTCGACATCGAAAACAGAATAGCGGGCCAGCGAGTCCGACGCCTCATCAAAGGTCGTCTCTTCGCCATTCGGCACACGCACCGGTACCGCAAGATAGATCACCTGGTCCAGGTGTTCTGGCCGGATTGTGAGCGGGGACGGCGGGGGCGTGCTGCCCGGTGCATCGAAGGGTGTGCCGTCGGCGAAGACGCCGGCAACCGACTTCACGATGACCTTGCCGAGCGCGAGCGCCTCGATATCAAGGCCGTAGTGGCTGAAGCCGAAAAAGAACGGCGAAAGCGGCGCCGCACGCTTGTGTGCGTAGTGCTCCAGATAGCGTTCCTGCTGCTGGAACTGCGGCGTGCGAAATAGCACGCCATCGCACCACGTGACCTTGTTATACCAGCTCATGCGCGCTTTTCCATGAGTTGCACGGTTTGTTCCGCGTTTTGTTTCATTTGGGAGTCTCGGTGACCTTGATCGCGTTGGCGTCAAGCGTGATCGTCAGTTTCAGCTTCGGCGTCGAGAAGCGATACCACGCCTTGTCGGGCGTGACGGGCAGCGCGTAGACCGCGCGCCACACGGAATTCGGCAGATCCCGGTACGCAGCCAGTATTCCCAGCATCGTGGTCGACGGATCGGTGTTTCTGGTGATCGTCACGTGTTCGCCGGGGCGCAACTGGAACTGGTCGCGTTTGACGATGTCATCGGCAAGTACGGTCTTGTCCTTGTCCTGCAGCGTGAAAAAGTCGGCCGCGTTGAACGCGCCGTCGGTCTTCAGTTCGTAGATGCGCACCACGATCGGCGCCGAGCGCTTCTGCTCGTCGGGGTTGACGGTGGTGGCCGCGTTGACCGTCAGGCCGAGCCGGAGGGGTTCCTTCGGCTTCGGATCGCCGCTCGCGCATGCAGCAAGCACGAGCGCTAATGCGGCAGCAGTGACGGAGGTGATGAGGCGCATTCGGAGCATGCAATACGGGAGCAGGGTTAGCAGACTGTGGAAGCCCGGTGTGGCCACGCGAACACGCCTGCACCGGGCTGGACGACAAAGGGCCTTACGCTTACTTGTTACCCTTGATGTCGAAGCTGGCCGTCACGGCGCCGCCGCTGCCGCCCTGCGCGTTCTGCACGACGTATTCCTGCTTGACCTTCGCGAACGACAGCGAGACGAACTCGCGGCTCTTCTCCGCGTCGTTCTTGCTGCCCGACGGCTTCACGCGGGTGACGATCACGTCGCTCATCGTGAGCTTCAGGTATTCGAGCGGGTTGCCGCCAGCCTTGCGCATGACGAGCACGGCCTGGTCGATGTGCTTGCCGGTCAATGCGTACTTCATCAGGTTCGGGCTCGCGCGGTCGATCCCGTGTTCAAACGTCAGATCCGCGACGGTTGCCTTGCCTGCGCCGCCGCCGCTGCCAGCGTGCATCGACGACTCCTGGCTGATTTCCCAATCCCAGTTCAGGACTTCGATTTCGTCCTTGTGCTTGTCGTCCAGCGACTCGCCGTTGATGCCGTCAATCTTCAGAAAAATATCCTGAGCCATCTACCTGCTCCTTACAGTTGATGAATGAAACAACCGGGGGCGCGAAGCACGGTGCGCCGCGCCTCCGGCCAAACGGGGACGCCAGCCTGCAGTGGCTTAGGCGGCTTCCTTGATCGACGGCAGCTTCGCGACGAGGCGCAGCGACACGGTCAGGCCTTCGAGCTGGAAGTGCGGACGCAGGAAGAACTTTGCCTGGTAGTAACCGGGGTTACCTTCCACTTCCTCGACCACGACTTCGGCGGCCGCGAGCGGCCGGCGCGCCTTGGTGTCCTGCGACGAATTGACCGGGTCCGCATCGACGTAATGCATGATCCATTCGTTCAGCCAGCGCTGCATGTCCTCGCGCTCCTTGAACGCGCCGATCTTGTCGCGCACGATGCACTTCAGGTAGTGCGCGAAGCGTGAGCAGGCGAACAGGTACGGCAGGCGTGCAGAGAGGTTCGCGTTCGCCGTTGCATCCGCATCGTGATATTCGGCGGGCTTCTGCAGCGATTGCGCACCGATGAAAGTCGCGTGGTCGGTGTTCTTGCGATGAATCAGCGGAATGAAGCCGTTCTTCGAGAGTTCCGCCTCGCGCCGGTCCGAAATCGCGATCTCGGTCGGGCACTTCATGTCGACACCGCCGTCATCGGTCGGGAAGGTATGACACGGCAGGTTCTCGACGGTGCCGCCCGATTCGACGCCGCGGATCAGCGAACACCAGCCGTACAGCTTGAACGAGCGGTTGACGTTCACGCCCATCGCAAAGGCCGCGTTGGCCCACGCATAGCGGCGGTGGTCAGAACCCTGCGTGTCTTCCTCGAAATCGAACTCGTCGACCGGGTTGGTCTTCGCGCCATACGGCAGACGCGACAGGAAGCGCGGCATCGCGAGACCCACGTAGCGGGCATCGTCGGTATTACGCAGCGAATTCCATGACGCGTACTCGAGGTTCTGCGTGAAGATCTTCGTGAGGTCGCGCGGGTTCGCCAGTTCCTGCCACGACTCCATCTGCAGCACCGAAGGCGCCGCACCGGAGATAAACGGCGTGTGTGCGGCAGCGGAAACCTTCGCGATCGACGCGAGCAAGTCCACGTCCGGCGGCGTATGGTCGAAGTAATAGTCGGCGACGAGACACCCGTACGGCTCGCCACCCAGCTGACCATATTCTTCCTCGTAGATCTGCTTGAAGAGCGGGCTCTGGTCCCAGGCCTGGCCCTTGTAGCGCCGCATCGTGCGGCGCAGCTCGTCCTTCGACACGTCCATGAAGCGGATCTTGAGGTGCTCGTCGGTCTCGGTGTTCGATACGAGGTGATGCAGCCCGCGCCATGCGGATTCGAGCTTCTGGTAGTCCTCGTGATGCAGGATCAGGTTGATCTGCTCGGAGAGCTTGTGATCGATCTGCGAGATGATGGCGGCGATGCTCTTGTACGCGTCGTCGCTGATCGTGGCCGACTGCTGCAGGGCCTGTTCGGCGAGGGTCTGCACCGCGAACTCGACGGCTTCGCGGGCCTGCTCGGTCTTCGGCCGGAATTCCTGCGTCAGCAGTTGCGTGAAGTCGGAATGCGTCTGCGCCTGCGGGGCGCCTGTCTGTGTCTGCTGTTTTGCCATGGTCTGCTATCCTCGGGTGTGGACTGTTCGGCGGTCAGTTCGCGGTGGCTTCATTGTCAGATGCGTCATCCGCTGCGTCGTGCAGCTTCGGCTTTGGCGCCGCCGCCAGCGACTTGAGCAACGCCGGGTCCTGGAGCAACTGGTTCACGAGCGTTTCGGCGCCCGACTTGCCGTCCATGTAGGTCTGCAGGTTCGCAAGCTGCGTGCGTGCTTCGAGTAGTTTCCGCAACGGTTCAACCTTGCGGGCGATCGCCGCCGGCGAGAAGTCCTCGATGCTCTCGAAAGTCATGTCGACCATCATCTGGCCGTCGCCCGTCAGCGTGTTTGCTACCGCGAACGCGACACGCGGCCTGGTGGCTTTCATTCGTTCATCGAAATTGTCAATATCAATATCAAGGAAGCTGCGGTCCGCCACTGCCGGCAGCGGCTCGACGGACTTGCCCGACAGGTCGGCGAGCACGCCCATCACGAACGGCAGCTCGACCTTCTTTTCCGAGCCGTAGACCTCGACGTCGTACTCGATCTGCACACGCGGCGCACGATTGCGCGCGATGAATTTCTGCGAACTGCTGGAAGCGGACATGGATGGCTCCGTGGACGGTGGTGAAGGTCGGCAGGGTTCAGTCAACCTGCTCGACGGGAAGGGGACATGCGATTGCTGCCGCTTTATGCCGTTTCATGCCGGGTTATCCGTCTGGACTGCCCGGAACGCGAGCGCCGCGGCGGGTGGAGCGGTTCCATCGACGACATCGATGCCGATGTGCGTGAGCGGTTGTTTCGACGAAAACGCATCGAGCCACAGCGCCGAGAGGCGCGGCAGCACATGCTGTTCGATGAAGCCGATCAGCACCCGGGCACCGGTTTCCTGCACGAGGCAGCGCCCGACGATGTAGTTCACAACGGCCTCGTCGTAGGCGAGCGCGATCTGATGGCCGTCGGCCATGCGTCGAACGACGCGATCGAGGTGCAGGCGGACGATGCGGGAAAGCGCCGCGTACGCGAGCGGCCGGTAAGGCACAACGGTGACGCGTCCGAGAAATGCGGCGGGGAAGACTTTCAGCAGTTCGGGCGTGAGCGCCTCGCGCAGGCCTTCTGCGTCCGGCGCGAGCGACGCGTCAGCACACAGGCTCGCGGTCAGCTCCGAGCCGACGTTGCTGGTGAGCAGGATCGTCGTGTTGCGGAAATCGATGTAGCGGCCATCGCCGTCCTCCATGTAGCCCTTGTCGAACACCTGGAAGAACATCTCGTGGACGTCGCGGTGCGCCTTCTCGATCTCGTCAAGCAGCACCACCGAGTACGGACGCCGCCGCACGGCTTCGGTGAGCACCCCACCTTCGCCGTAACCGACATAGCCGGGCGGGGCACCCTTAAGGCCCGAGACCGTGTGGGCTTCCTGATACTCGCTCATGTTGATCGTGATCAGGTTCTGTTCGCCGCCGTAGAGCGCCTCTGCCAGCGCAAGCGCGGTTTCGGTCTTGCCCACGCCCGAGGGGCCGGCAAGAAAAAACACGCCAAGGGGTTTCTTCGGATCGGTCAGACCCGCGCGTGCGGTCTGCACCCGCTCGCCGATCTGACGCAGCGCATCGGACTGACCGATTACGCGTGCCTCAAGCGTGTCGGGGAGCGTTCGCACGGCTGCCACTTCGTCCGTGACCATGCGGCCGACCGGAATACCGGTCCAGTCGGAGACGATGTCCGCGACAATCGCGTCGTTGACTTCCGGAAAGACGAGCGACCGGTCGCCTTGCAGGCTCGCGAGCGAACGCTCAAGTTCGCGCAACCGATCGATCGATGCCGCGATGTCGGTGTCCGCCGCGCCGGGGTCTGCTGCTGTAGCAGCTTCGCGTGCACTGAGCAGCGCGTGGGCTGCGGCCACCTGTTCCTTCCACCTCGCCTCAATGGCGGCTTCTTCGGTCATCAGCGCATCAATCCGGGCGTGCGCGGCAGTCAGGGCCTTGTCCGCATCGAGGCCGATACGCGCTTCCTGCCCAAGCAGATCGAGTTCGACGCGGCTTGCCTGAAGGCGCTGGCGTACGTCCTGCAACTCGCGCGGTGCGGCGTGCTGCGAAAGCGCGACGCGCGCGCACGCGGTATCGAGGAGGCTGATTGCCTTGTCCGGCAACTGGCGCGACGGAATGTAGCGGTGCGACAGCGTGACCGCAGCGCGGATCGCCTCGTCCAGCACAACGACGCCGTGGTGCCGTGAGAACGTTTGTGCGAGCCCGCGGACCATGTCGATCGCGGCGGGTTCTTCCGGCTCCGGTACCTGCAGCACCTGGAACCGGCGGGTCAACGCCGGATCCTTTTCAATGTGTCGCTTGTACTCCGACCACGTGGTCGCACCGATCGTGCGGATCGTGCCGCGCGCGAGCGCGGGTTTCAGGAGGTTCGCCGCGTCGCCGGTACCGGCCTGGCCGCCCGCGCCGATCAGCGTATGGATTTCGTCGACGAACAGGATGACCGGGACCGGCGACTTCGCCGCGGCTTCGAGCACGCCTTTCAGGCGCGCTTCAAACTCGCCCTTCATGCTCGCACCGGCGAGGAGCGCCCCGACATCGAGACTCATGAGCCGCACATCGGTGAGTCTCGGCGGCACGTCCCGGTTGGCGATCGCGAGCGCCAGGCCCTCGACGACAGCGGTCTTGCCGACACCCGCTTCACCGGTCAGCAACGGATTGTTCTGCCGCCGGCGCAGCAGCACGTCGATCATCGTGCGGATTTCGAGTTCCCGACCGACCACCGGATCGATGTCTCCGTCGCGCGCCCTTGCGGTCAGGTCGGAGCAGAACTGGTCGAGCGACGAGCCCTTCACGGTCGCGGGGAGGGCAGACGACGCTTCGCCCGGCACGGCGGGATAGAAGTCGCTGTGGTCGTACGGTGCATCGGCCGCTTCAGGCGAGCCATCGATCCACGCGGGCAGCGAGTCGTCGAGCGCCTCGACAGGAATTTTGCCGAACAAAGGTGAGATCGAAAGCAGTACGCGCCTGAGTTCCGGCGTCTTCACGAGCGCAGCCGTGAGCCACGCACCGCGCACGCGCCGGTCGTTGTAGGTCAGGGTCGCGAGTACCCAGGCGCGCTCGATCGCCAGTTCGACGTGATGCGAAAAATCGCTGATCGAACTCGCGCCGGCCGGCAACGCCGAGAGCGCGCGCGCCACGTCGCGATCGAGCGCGTCACGCTCAATGCCGGCGTGCCGGATAATCCGGTGCAGGTCGCTGTCGGTTATCTGCAGCAGCTGGTGCAACCAGTGGACCAGCTCGACGTAGGGATTACCACGCAGCTTGCAAAAGGACGTGGCCGACTCAACGCTGCGGTAGAGCGTGGCCCCGAGCTTGCCGAACAGCGCCTGGCGCGAAATCGTCATTGAAAATACCCTGTGTCTTGTTGTTCACCGCGGTACTGCACTGCTGGCTTCCATCGCCCGTCGCTACTGGTTTGGAGTCCTCTCATGCCAAGTCAGATCGTAAGCGGTCGTTCGATGCATGGCATCGGCCGCATTCGACGTTTTAAACGAAGCAATCTGATCGGGACCGAATTAATCTCACGAATGGACTGCATTCGTCAACTAGTAAACCTGCTCTAAATCATCAGAGAATGTCGGGGCCGCCATCAAGTCACTCGACAGTGCACGAAATTCGTCGTATGCCCTTGCATTGCACGCGTTTAGCGTGATGCAGCTGATTATGTCAATAGGATAAATCTCAAAATTTACGATGACAATCCGCAATCAGGACAAGTTGATTTGTGAATATTTGTGAAGTTTTACTATTGCAAATAGTTAATGATTTTTATCTCAAAATTATTGCCGTCAACTTAATGCGTCAATCAGCCAAGATGTCGATGGACGAACGGTCGCCAATCGTGTTTAAAATGCACCTTTCCTGATTAACCCCATACGGTCATGTGCACATTCACGCTGCTCCGGCGCCGCCAGCCGATCGCGACGTACTCCGAACCAGTGGGGCTGTTGCACGCGGATGAATCCGGTGACCACGATCGCGGCGCAGAGGTATCGGTTGATGGTGAATCGCACATCGCAATGGGCTACGACGCCGGGGAAGATCTGCGCGGCGCCAACGCCGTATTCGGCCTGATCGGCTCGGCTGTAACGGACGACGACGGTGCAGCCCAGCGCGCGCACGACCCTGACAACGCTGCGATGACTGGCGCGCACGACGTGATCCAGATTCTGCACGAGCAGTATTGCCGGGCACTTGACGATCCGCAGGCATCGCTTGCCGGTAACTGGGCCGCACAGTGGGCTACCCCGGTCGCGGGAGACTCTTCGATGGATGCGCATGAAGATCACCCCGGCTGGCACGAACCGCCGACGGGGAGGGAGTTCACAGACGGGGAATCAATTGAAGTGCTCCTGTCGGGCGCACGCGCCCTGACAGACGTCTTCGGGCCACTGGGCGAAGGCGGGATGGCCGGGTTGGCCGATGTCGAGCCGGTCCCGGAAATACTGCGGCTCTTTGCGCCCGCTGAATACCACGCCGCGGCTTCGCGTCGCCCAACCGCCTTGCCGCCCGCACTTGCGCGGCGCGAGCACCATGCGCTCGGCATCGACAGCCCGATGCCTGCGCCCGATTCGAATCCACGCCACGACGCACCATGACAGCCTCTTCTTCCGCCGCGCTGCCGCTGTCAGACGCCTCCCAGGAGGCTCCGGCCGGTTCACTGGACGACATGCCGCTCGAGGCAAGGCTTGCGCGCATCGAAGCACGCGTGCGTGCGCAGCCCACGACGGCAGCTCACCGCTGGGCATTGTTTCAGGTGCTGTGCGCGATGGAGCAATGGGCACGCGCCATCCAGCAGCTCCAGGTGTACGCGCAGCTCAGCCCCGATCAGGCGAAGGCCGCTCAGGCATACCGCGACCTGATTCGTGCCGAGCGCTGGCGCGCGAGGGTAGTCGCGGGCCGTGAGCGGCCCGGGTTTGTATTCGAACCGCCGTTGTGGATTGAAGGACTCGTCGAGGCGCTGCGCCTGTCGGCCGAAGGCCACGTCAACGAGGCCGATCTGGCGCGCGAGGGCGCGCTTGATCAGGCGCCGTTCGTCAATGCGCGCACGTCGCGCTTTCTGTCCGACTGGATTGCCGACAGCGATTCGCGTTTTGGTCCGGTGTGCGAGATTGTGACAGCGGGGCACTACCGGTGGCTGCCGTTCTCCGATATTGCCGCGTGGCAGGTCGCGCCCCCAACAAAGCTCATCGATCTCGTGTGGACACCCTGTGTGCTGACGCTGGTCGATGGCACTGCAGTGCGCGGTTTCATGCCGGCGCGATATCCAGGTTCCGAAGCCGCAGGTTCCGGGGAAGCCGGGGCAGGTGGTGGCGAGCGCGGTGACGAACGCGATGCGTTGCGCCTTGGCCGAAAGACGCTCTGGCAGGAAGTGGGCCGGACCGGTGTGATCGCGCTTGGCCAGAAAACATGGATGACCAGTGCGGGGGACTTCGGCCTGTTCGAGCTGGAAGCGTGCGAGTTTGGCATCGGCGCGACGCAGACCGCGCCGCATGGCGCATCGGCGCAACAGGACGGCGGCGATGGACCGGTCTAAGTCGGCCCCTCAGGATAACCATCGGGTCAACCGTCCCGACAGACGTCCTGCCCATGATGGCGTGGGCGGTGCCACGCCCCCTCGACGCGCGAACATGCATCTGCTGCCAACGCTGCTTGACCGCCTGTGCGACGACGCGCCGCAACGCCAAACCGAAGCGCCCGGCGAGTACGCGGTGACACGTACTCAGATGCGCGACATCGTCCAGCGCGATCTCGCGTACCTGCTCAACACGACCAGCATCGAGGACCAGATTGACCGCGAACGCAATCCGCACGCTGCGGCGTCAACGGTGAACTTCGGGGTGCCGCCGCTGGCCGGCGCTTTCATGGCGTCGCGCAAGTGGGCGGAGATCGAGCGGATCGTCCGCCGCGCGATCGGGGATTTCGAGCCGCGCCTGATTCCTGACTCACTGACCGTATCGCCGTTGACAGCGCTCGATGCGAACGACTACAACATCCTGTCGTTCGAGGTACGCGGCATGATTCGCATGGATCCGTACCCGCTCGAGTTCATGGTGCAGAGTTCGCTCGATCTGGAAACCAGTCAGGTCAACATCACCGGGATGCGCACCGGCTGAAGGCCGCCGCTGCACAACAAAAAAGCTGCAAGAAAAGCAACGAGAAAAACTCCGATGGATCCGAGACTGCTCGACTATTACAACCAGGAACTGATCTACATGCGCGAACTCGCTGGCGAGTTCGCCCAGGCGCATCCGAAGATCGCGCGGCGCCTGGGCATGCAGGCCGGCGAAGTGGCTGACCCGTATGTCGAGCGCCTGATCGAGTCGTTCTGCTTCATGGCCGCACGCATGCAGATCAAGCTCGATGCGGAGTTTCCGCGCTTCACGGGGCGGCTGCTCGAAGTGGTCTACCCGAACTATGTCGCGCCCACGCCGTCGATGGCTGTCGCGCGCCTCTATCCGGGCCGCACCGAAGGCAGTCTCGCCAGGGGTTATCGCATCGCGCGCGGCACTGCGTTTACTGCGCGCGTGCCCGATGGTGAGAAGACCGCGTGCCAGTTCCGTAGCGGCCAGGACGTAACACTCTGGCCGCTGGAGATCACCGAGGCGCGGTTGACCGGCATTCCTCCCGACATTCCCGCGCTCGATCGCTACGTGCCGGCGAACACCAGGGTGCGAGGCGCGCTGCGCCTGCGGCTGCGCACCACGGGCGACGCGGGCATTGCCGACCTGACGGGGCTGGACCGTCTGCCGGTGTATCTGGCAGGCGACGAACAGGTGGCGTCCCACCTGTTCGAGCTGCTCCACACGGCGGGCGTCGCGTCGATCACCGCGGCGCCCGGCGAATTCAATACGCCTGGCCGGCCGCTCCACGCAGTCAGCGTCAACGCGATTGAACACGAAGGGCTCGGCGCTGACCAGGGCTTGCTGCCGCTCACCTGGTCGAAGTTTCACGGACACAACTTGCTGCACGAATACTTCGCTTGCCCGAGCCGCTTCTATTTTTTCGCCCTGACCGGGCTCGAGGCGGGCCTGCGCCGCGTGAACGGGCGCGAGGCCGAAATTGTCGTGCTGCTCGACCAGTCCACGGAGCGGCTGGCGAACCTGGTCGATGCGTCGCGCTTCGCGCTCTTCTGCACGCCGGTCATCAACCTCTTTCCGAAGCACACGGACCGCATCGAGCTATCGGCACAGGAGACCGAGTTCCGGATCGTGCCGGCGCGTCTCACGCCGCTTGACTACGAGGTGTTTTCCGTCGGGACGATGATCGGGCAGGTGGCGGAGACATCCGAGGAACTCGAATTCCGGCCGCTCTACCAGACGCTGAACAACGATGAGGGCAATCATGGACGGTATTTCTCGACACGTCGCGAGCGCCGGCTCATGTCGGACTCGGCGCGGCGCTACGGCACGCGCACGCCGTACATCGGCACGGAGATGTTCGTCTCGCTGGTGGACCAGAATGAGGCGCCCTACAGCGAGCACATCCGGTTTCTGTCGGTCGACGCGCTGGTGACGAACCGCGATCTGCCGAGCCTTGTGCCGCGCGATGGCGTGCGAGACCTGAGGATGGCCCGGTCCGCGCCGCTGGAGAGCGTTGGCCTGATCCGGGCGCCCACTGCACCGAAAGCGCCTTATGCGGAGCGCGAGATGGCTTGGCGGCTGATCCGGCAGCTCAACTTCAACTACCTGCCGTTTGATGATCTCGATCACCGTGCGGGCGGCCAGGGGTTGCGGGATCTGCTGCGGCTCTTCCTGACGGGCGATGACGCCGAACATCAGCGGCAGGTCGAAAGCCTCGTCGGTGTGAAGACGCAACCCGTGACGCGCAAGCTGCCGGGAAACGGACCGCTCGTGTTCGGCCGCGGCATCGAATGTGCGCTGACGGTCGATGAGTCCGGTTTCTCGGGCGTAAGCCCATACCTGTTCGGGCTCGTCCTCGAGCACTATCTGGCCCGGCATGTGTCGATCAACAGTTTCACGCAGACCGAACTGCACTCCATGCAGCGTGGGCGCGTCGCGCGCTGGCCTGTCCGCATGGGCACGCGAGGGATCGCCTGATGGACCGGGCGTCGCTCAAGACGGTCGTGCGCGAGACCACACTCTCGCCAGAGTTCATCGAGCGCCTGCAGGCCGCGCCGTGGCGCTACGGGTTCCTGACGCTGCTGCGCCGCATCGGCGCCGATCTGCGGATCGACCCGGTCGGCACCGCGCGGCGCCCGCAGGCCGAGCCGTTCCGCCTGGGGCAGCAGCCAAGCCTGGCCTTTGCGCCACGCGAAATCGCGGCCGTCGGGCAGACGAACGGACGGCTGAAGGTACGCCTCTTCGGCCTTGGGACGCTCGGGCCGAATGGGCCGCTGCCGATCCATGTGACCGAGATTGCGCGAGACCGCGAGGAGAGCCGGCGCGACACGACGCTCGTCAATTTCCTCGACATCTTCCATCACCGCTACCTGACGCTGCTTTACCGCGCGTGGAGTTCCGCACAGGCTACGGTTGGACTCGACCGGCCCGACAACGAGCGCTTCTCGTTCTACGTCGCAAGCCTCACCGGCCTGGACACGGGCGAGATCGGTCATCGTCCGCTGCCCGCGCATGCGCGCCTCGCGGCATCGGCGCATCTGGTGCGTGAAGCGCGTAATCCGGACGGATTGCGCATGACACTCGAGCGTTACTTCGACGTGCCGGTGGCGATCGAGGAACACGTGTTTCACTGGATCGAACTGGATCCGACCGACTGCAGCTATCTCGGCAAGCTCGGCACGGCGGCCACGATGGGGAACGCAATGCCCGGCACGCGGGTTCCCGACCGGCAGAACAAATTCCGCATCATCATGGGCCCGCTCGATCTCGACCAGTACCTGCGCTTCACGCCGCAGGGCGCGGATCTGCCGAAGCTGATCGAATGGGTCAGAGCATTTGTTGGCTACGAGTTCGTCTGGGAACTGGAGTTGCGCATCAAGGCGCGCAGCGCATCACCGGCGGCCATGGGCGGCTCGCAGCGGCTTGGCTGGTCCGGATGGCTGGGGCTCTCGCCCACGGATAAGCCGGTGGTCGGCATGCGGTTCGAACCAGAGGCGTACGCCAAGCTGCTGGCGCGCAAGGCTGCACGATCCCAGGAGGCGCCCCTGGCGCAAGGACAGACATGAGTAACAGGAAACACACATCGCAAAAGTCCGCGCCGGCCAGGGATTCGACGAGGAGCCCGACGTCTCTCGACTGGATGGCACCGGTGGATGCGACGGCACAGTGTGGCGCCGATCTTGAATACGATCCCGAATTCGTTGTGCTGTCGGCGAAGGTAACGCCGAAGGCAGAAGCGCAGTACGGTAACTTTGTAGGATCGCCCGAACCTGTCAACTGGAGCGACATCGACCGTGACTGCCGGCGGCTCATGATGCGCAGCAAGGACATGCGACTGGCGGTGCTCTTCACGCGATGCCGCACGCGGCTGGCTGGCGCGACGGGACTGGCAGAGGGTACCGGACTGCTGGCCGCGTGGCTCGCGGCGTTTCCGGATGCGCTGCATCCGCAGCCGGACGCGGATTCAGATCGCGATGCGGCACAGGAAATCCGGATGAACGCGTTGCAGGCGCTGACCGACACCGACGGGCTCCTGTCCGACGTGCGCGAGGTTGCCCTCACCAAATCAACGGCGACACGACTGCAGGTGCGCGACGTCGAACGCGCGTTCGCGCATCCGCGCCCGGGCGACGCGCTCGCACCTGAGTCCGTCACGCGGCAGTTGGAGGATCTGCGCACGCAACAACCGGCTGCGATGGCAGGTTTCGACAATGCGCTTGCGAGTCTGGCCGCGATCGAGGGGTGGTGCCGAGAACACCTCGACGTCTACGCGCCGGATCTGTCCGCGCTTGCCCGGCTGCTGCGGCATCTCGTCGACCCGGAGCGGCGGGACACGCTGGCAAACGGCGAGGGCCGGGAAGTCGCAGCCGACCCTGTGCCGTTCGTTGAGGAAGTGCCGGGCGCGGCGGAACCTGCGCTGGATGAGTCCTCAACCGTGTGCGACGCGGGCACCGCAGACCTGGCACCTGTGCATGGCCGGTCGCGCAGGGGTGGGGCTGTGGCCGATCGGCACGCCGCGCTCGACCTGATCCGCGAGGCGCGTCAGTGGTTCGAGCAGCACGAACCGAGCAGCCCGATTCCGGTGCTGCTCAGGCGCGCCGAGCAGTTTGTCGGCAAGCGCTATGCGGAAGTGGTACGGGCCATTCCCGCTGAGTTACTGGCCCAGTGGGAAAGCCCGGACGGTGCAGATTGAGTGGCGATTGCGCGGGCCCACGCGAACCTATCGAACAGCATGAAGAAAAGCGTCAGTGAACTACAGCGCGAACTCGACCAACTCGATGCCGGAATACGGCGGGCGCGCGATTACGAGATCGGTACAGTGATGGACCGCATCCTGAAGATCATGTCTGACTGGTCGATCAGCATTGCGGAGCTGGACCGGTACCGGCGCGCGCAGCGACGGCGCCTGTCGGAAGCGCCACCCTATCGCGATCCCATAACCGGGCAGACCTGGTCGGGCAGGGGCAGACCGCCGAAATGGTTCGCCCAGCAGGACGGGTCGTGAAGGCGAACGACGCGCGATCGATGGATACCACGAACTGAAGCAAGGATGACTGTAGCAACTTGCGCATGGCCGCCTCGGGTTGCCCCGAAGATCCCCAGGAGTCACCTTACAATTATTCGAAATCGTATTGCGAATAATTATCGTTAACGTTACGATGCGTTCCCTTACAAAACGCAAGGGTTAACGATGATTCCGCCAAGAGGTAAGCAGCTCCGCACAACCCTTCGTCCCGTTGTGCTTGCAGTGGCCCTCGTAGCGATATCGAGCCGCGCAGTTGCCGCCACGGACGAATCTCCCGCACCGGCGGTATCGGACAACACCTTGCCGGCCGTGAACGTCAAAGCGGCCAGGCCGACGGCCGACGCGGACGCCGAACGAGGCTATCAGGCACGGCGCGCGTCCGTCGCTACCCGCACCGACACGCCGCTTATCGACATCCCGCAGGCCGTGAACGTCGTCACGCAGCAGTCTATTCAGGATCGCCAGCCGGACAGCCTCGCCGAAGCGCTCGAAACGGTTCCCGGCGTGCGCATGGGCAACACGCTGGGCGGTACGCTCGACGCCATCGTCAAGCGCGGTTTCGGCGACAACCGCGACAACTCCATTCTTCGCGACGGCATGCAGTCGGTGCAGCCGCGCAATTTCACGCCGACGACCGAGCGCATCGAAGTGCTCAAGGGACCCGCGTCGATGCTCTATGGCATTCAGGACCCCGGCGGCCTGATCAACGTGGTGACGAAGAAACCGGAACTGGAGGCTGCGCACTCGGTGTCCGGATTCACCAGCAGCTACGGCGGCGGTGGGGCGCAAGCTGACCTGACCGGTCCAATTGGTACGTCGGGGCTGGCTTACCGGTTTATCGCGGATCATCAGCGCACCGACTATTGGCGCAACTTCGGCTACAACCGGCAGGACACCATCGCGCCGTCGCTTGCGTGGTTCGGCCGCAGCACCACGGTCATGGTGCAGTACGAGCACATGAGCTATGCCGTGCCGATCGACCGGGGGACCATCATCGATACACGCACAGGAAATCCCGTCGCGGTGTCGAAGAAGGAGCGCTTCGACGAGGCCTATAACATCTCGGCCGGCCGTTCCGATGCGCTCAATGTGCGCGTCGATCAGAAGCTCGGCGCGGACTGGACGCTGCATGCGGGTTACGGCTGGAACCGAACCTACTATAACGACCAGCAAGCGCGCATCATCTCGCCGAATTTCACCACGGGCGTGCTGACGCGGCGCGTCGACTCGACCCAGAACGGCGTGCAATCCACGCAAAACCTGACCTTGAACCTGGAAGGGAAGGTGACATGGTTCGGCATGCGCCACGACATCCTGACGGGCTTCGACTACATGCGGAACTATCGCGTGCTGGCGGATCTTTATCGGGGGAAGAACAACTCGCAGTTCAATATGTACGCGCCGGTCTACGGACAGTTGCCGGCTACGTATACGCTTTCTGCCGCCGACAGCAACCAGACCGACAAGCTCATCGACCGCGGCGCATTCGTCCAGGACGCAATTCATTTCGGTGACCGATGGATCCTGCTGGGCGGTGTCCGCTATGAAAGCTTCCAGGAGCTGACCGGCAAGGGCCGGCCGTTCGTTGTCGGCTCGACGCAAAGCGACAGCCGCTTCGTGCCGCACGCCGGGCTCGTCTACAAGATCACGCCGCAATGGTCGACCTACGGCAGCTATGGCGAGTCGTTCCGCCCGAACACGTCGATTGCGACGCCCATCGGCACGTTGCCGCCGGAGCGGGCCAAGGCGTTCGAGATCGGCACGAAGCTGGAAACCGACAGGCTTACCGGCACCATGGCGCTCTTCGATATCCGCAAGCAGAACATCCAGACCACCGAGACGATCAACGGCATCAACTACACGCGCAACGCCGGCCGGGCGCGCTCGCGTGGTCTTGAACTCGATGTCAACGGCCAGCTCACCGACCACTTGAGCATGATCGCCAGCTATGCGCTGACCGAGGCGCGTTATCAGGACGATCCGAAGCTCGCTGGCAATCCGCTGCCGAACACGCCGAAGCACCAGGGCGCGTTCTATCTCACCCGCGACTTCGGCAACGTGGAAGTGGGACCCGCGTCCGGTCGCGTGCGCGCAGGCGGCGGCGTGAGGGTGTTCAGCAGCATGGCCGTCGGCGACGGCACCGGCAAGGTCTATCACTTGCCCTACGGCCGTGTCTTCGATGCGTTCGTATCGTGGAATTCGCACATCTTCGGGCAGTACATCGACTGGCAGTTGAACGCGCGGAACCTGTTCAACACGACTTACTACACCGGAAGCTGCTGTACGGGCACGCCGTTTGTCAGTATCGGCGAGAGCCGCCAGGTCATGCTCTCCGCCAGGCTCGACTTCTGAAGATGATCGAAATGCCTATGCGATTCTTGCGCCGTGTCGCGCTATTTGGTCTGCTGGCGCTGGGCGTAACACAAGCGTCAGGCGGCGCGGAAAATTCCGGTTATCTGATCGACGGTGCGATCCGCACTGCCGGTGCGGAGCACGGCGATTTCATCGTCGATGGATTTAATCGCCTCTACGTGCAGGCGAATCCGGGCGCCACGTTCGCCGCACCGTTGAGCGGGACGAGCAGCGCGATGCCATGGCTCACGTATGGAAAGGTCCTGTTCGCGCTGATGGGACGCACGGCGACCCGGCAGGAAACCGATGCTTATCAGGCCGCGAACGGCGCGCTGCCGCTTGAGATCCGCATCGCGCATACGTCGGACAACGCGACAGAAGACCTCTCATATTCGCTTGGCATTTATGTGAACCGCGCGAATCCGATCGAGAACCTGACGCCGGTTCAGGTCGCGAAGATGTTGTCCGTCGGCAATGCTGGCGGCGACTATTCGCGCTGGGGACAGCTCGGTCTCACAGGCGCCTGGGAGCCGCGCGCGATCCATCCTTACGGCACGCCGGAATGGACGGGCATGGGTGTTTACATGCAAACCACGCAGGTGGATGGACGGCCGTTTTCCGCCGCCTACGAACAGCATGGGAGCACCGCGGACATCCTCGTGCGTCTCGCCGACGATCCCGCGGGCATCGCGTTCGCGGGCATCGGCCGTGGCAACGAGCGGTTGAAGCAAGTGGGCATCGTGCCGGTCGATGGCGGCACGCCGATGCGCGGCAGCCGCGACGAAGTCGCGTCCGGCCGCTACCCCTACGGCCGATATCTATACGTGTATGTACGCAAGGTCGCCGGTGAGCCGCTCGATCCGGTGGCGCTCGCGTATTTGCGTCTGGTGCTCTCGCCGGCGGGACAGGCGGTGATCGCTTCGCAGCCGGGCGGCTACATCCCGCTCACGGATCAGGAACGACATGACGAACTGGAGAAGCTGAAATGATGCTTGAGGTCACTCACAATTCGGTTGACCGGCCCACGGCGCGTGCGATGTTATCTTCTGCCGTGCTACTCACCAGTTTACTCACCGCGTTGCTCGCCGGTTGCGCTACCGGTACGAGCAGCACGACGTCTCTCCCGACGGTCGATGCCGCGCTCCCAACGTATCGGCCGACGCCGGTTCGCATCCCCGATAACGCCCGCTACGTAACGGACTCGGGCGCGATCCGGGTTGGCGGCGCAGAACATGTGCAGTTCATCGTGGAGCGTTTCAACGCGCTGTTCTCGCAAACCCACGCCGACATCCGCTTCGACAATCAGGCGAAGGGCACCACAAGCGCCATCCCGCTGGTCACGTACGGCGTGATTCCGTTCGGGCCGGTGGGACGCGGCATCAATCCCTCGGAAGAGCGGGCGTACAAGGAAGCCGTCGGCGGTGCGCCGATCGAAATTCGCGTGGCCCATGCATCGAACGATACGTCGAAGCATCTCGCCACTTCGCTCGCGGTGTACGTGAACCGCGCGAATCCGCTGGAGCGGCTGAGCGAGGAGCAGGTGAGCAAGATCCTGTCGATCGGCAATGCAAACGGCGACTATTCACGCTGGGGACAACTGGGGCTGGGCGGTGTGTGGGCATCCCGCGCGATCCATCCTTACGGCACACCGGAGCACACTGGCTTCGGCGACTATCTGCAAGCAAACCACTTGCAGCGGCGCAAGCTCGCGCCCGACTCCGAACAGTACGGCGACACGGGCGCGATCCTGCATCGTCTGGAGCAGGACCCTGCCGGCATCGCGGTGGCGGCTATCGGACGTGAAACGAAGAGCATCAAAGCCGTGCCGATTATCGGCAGGAATGGACACACGACAACCGGCACGCCCGCCGAGATCGTCAGCAATGCTTACCCGTATGGGCGCTTTCTCTATTTCTACTTGCGGCGCGTTCCAGATCAGCCGCTCGATCCGCTCGTGGCTGAATACATGCGCATGGTGCTGTCGCGGGAAGGGCAGCAGATCATCGCGTCCCAGGCGAACGGCTATTTGCCGCTCTCGGCGGAAGAGGCGAGAGCAGAACTCGCCAAGCTGAACTGAGTCGTGTCGATGGACAAACAGGGAACCGGAAAAGTCATGTTGAAGAAGCGCTCCAATTATTCTCGTCGCACCGCTGCGGTTATCGTCGTTTTGACGGGACTTACCACCTGCGCGATTGCCTCAGCGGCCAGCGACCTCGCGGTTCCAGCCCATGCTTCTTATCTGAATCCGGCGGGAGCGGTTGTTATCGCAGGCGACGACAGCATGAGCGGTCTTCTGCGACAACTCGATCAATTATTCGTGAGAAGTCACCCGCAGTTCAAATTCGATCTCGATCTGAAGGGCGCTTCGACTGCATTACCCGCACTGACCGCCGATGTCAGCGCACTCGCGCCCATCACGCGCGACGCGTTCGGCGGCGAACGCGCCGCATTCAGGCAGGTTCATGGCCGCGATCCGGTGACGATCCGTATCGGCTACGCGGGATACGGAGTGGGTGAATCGATGCACAATCCCGCATCGGTTTTCGTCAACCAGCGCAATCCGCTGCCGGGTCTGACGCTCACTCAGCTTGCGCAAATTTTCACATCGGGCGCCGAACAGGGCGATATCAATCTCTGGTCGCAGATTGAAGGTGCGACGATCCCGCCGGAATGCAGCAAGCGGCGCATTCACCTCTACGGTCGACGCGACGACGGCGGCGCGACGACCTCCATGCGGCAGGCGAAGCTGGGCAATCATCCGTTCGCCGCCACCTATGAAGCCTTCGACACTTCCGATGAGGTCCTGAATGCGGTTGCCGAGGATGTGTGCGGCATTGGTATTGTCGGGCCGAAAGATGCGCCGAAACCGCCGGCAAAAGTGAGAACGCTTGCCCTTGGAACGGAAGCGGGAAAGTTCTTCACACCCACCTACGATAACGTTGCGAAGGGCAAATATCCGCTCGCTTCGTTTGTCCAGTTTTACGTGAATCGTGCGGATGGAAAACCGCTGGAACCGTGGATGAAGGCGTATCTGGATACTGCGCTTTCGGACGAGGGGCAGGCGTTGATTGCATCGCCAGTGCTGGTTAAGGGCGGTTTTGTGCCGTTATCGCCGAAGGATCTTCAACGTGAACGTGACAAGCTCAAGTCGATGTAGGACGGAAGGACCTTAACTTCAACAATGATTTCGCTTCATACGAGCAAAGTTAGCGTTACCGATCAAACGTTCAAAACGAAGTTATGTAGTTACAGACGCGCTTTTTTTCCTCGACGACTCTCGATCAGCCTGATCTGTTCATCAGCTTTTGCAACCCGATTCCGGAGGACGTGTGAACGCGCGGATCCGGTCCGGGCTGCCGCTGGCCGTCCATCGTTGCAGGTTCGATACGTCAGACGCCTGTGCCGGATGCGCTGTTCGTGGTTGTCCGCAGGCGACCGATACGCCGCTCTTCAGTGTGTCCTGGCGCCGTCCGACGTCGCCGGCCGCGCCACCCCGCCCGCAGGACGGAATACGGGCGCTGGCATGCCGCTGACGCGTCCGGGCATGGCTGGCGCCTGCATGCCAAGGCCGCGACCGGACGGTACGAAGCCTGGCGCGACGTGCGGCATCACCACAGCGGTTGGCCGCGGCATCGGGTGCGGCATCTGCGCTGGAGGCGCCCGCAGTACTTGAGGCGCCTGTACGTGGGGCGCCTGCGGTGACAGAGGTTCCTGTGCGCGGGGCGCCCATACCTGAGGGATCTGCTCATGAGGAACCTGCGGCGACGATGGGACCTGCGCGCGGGGCGCCGTCCATACCTGAGGCGTCTGCGCGTGAGGAACCTGCGGTGGCTGAGGGACCTGTGCGCGCGGCGCCGTCCATACCTGAGGCATCTGCGCATGAGGGACCTGTGGCGCCGGCGTCACCTCTGCGCGGGGCGCTGTCCACACCCGAGGCATCTGCGCATGAGGACCCTGCGGCGCCGGCACCGGAGCCGCCTGCGGATGCGCGTCCCCCGGCATCCCCGCGACGGCCGGCACGGTGCGCGATGAAGGAACGGCCAACGCTGCCGGATTTCCGCGCAAAGCCGGGCGCGCATCCGGCGACGCGGCGTTCGACGCAAACCGGCTCTGCACGACCGGGTCGCGGTACGGAACGCCGTGCCGATGCCACGGATCGTGCGTCCACTCGACTCCCGACGGCCGATGGTGGCGGTTCAGATCGGCGAAGCGGTCGCGGTCGAGGTCGACGTGGTGCCGATGCCAGTCACAATGCTCCCAACCCCACAGCGGAACGACTATGGCTACGCTCACCCAGCCGAAGCCGAACGGACCGGGCACCGCGTCGTAGAAGTTATCTGGGAAATAGTAGGGCGGATAAGCGGGATAAGGCCAGGCGCCATAGGCGGTCGTCGGGTTGTAGACCGGAACGTAGACGGTGTCCGCGCTGGCGGGCTGAATCGTGATGTCCTGCCCGACCTGGTTGACCGCCTCCTCCGGTATCGACTGCAGCGTGCCTGCCGCCTGCGCACGCTGGCGAAGGCGCTGGATCGAATCCATGACCGCCGGCTGGCTGGCCAGAAAGGCGTCGCCAATGCGCTCGGTCCACTCGAGGTTGTCATCGAGCATCTTCAGCACCTGCGGAAACGGCACGAGCGACTTCACACTCGGATCCCAGGGCTGCTGCTCGAGCGCGTCAGTCAACTGCCCACCCTGGAGCGCCGCGTTGCCCGGCTGCTGAACCCAGCGATCGGCTTCGACGACTTCCAGCGGATAGGTCGCCGCCATCAGGATCTGGGCGACCAGCGGATCAGGATAGAGCGCGATCGGCGCGAGCATTTGATCGAACTGCTCTGCCGTCAACGGCGCGGCGGCCTGCGGCGCCGGCTGGACCTCGCTCTCACCATGCACTCCCGATGATGCTCCGAGGATCAGGCTTGCCAGTATCCCGGCGAGAATCCGGAACATGGTCGACTTCATCTTCCCTCCTCGCAAGGCGCGATCCACGCAGATCGGCTGCGGATCGCCCTCGAACCAGACATCGCTGGTCTGTTGTACTTTTGACTCCGTTCGAACGTGCAAATTCGCGAACGCGGGGCTGCTGCCCGGTCGAAATCGTTACCGCTGTTACAGTTCCACGGAAAGAACGATCGGGACGGGTGGCAAATTCCAGCGCCGCCCGCGCGATCGGATTCCAACGCGGGGATTGCGCCGTCGTCAGGGCGATTACATTGGGATGTTGGGATGCGCGGTGCGCAGCGTCGAACGCTCGAGGTCGGACCGAATCGTGAGTGACGCCCGGCCTGCGGCGCCCTGCGCCGAAACGAGAGGCGCGCGTCTAGCTACAACTCGTTATATATGAATGGCACTTCCACGCCGAAAGGGGATCTCCGTTCTGCAAGACAGTGAACGGCGGGTCGATTACGGCCGACCGCATCGGGCAGTAGTCGGCCAATAAGGGGCGCCCGACTCAATCTCGAGGATCGTTTGCCATTAAGTGTGCGAATCGTATTTAAATCTGTCCATCCGTCATGCTTGCGCCGAAGCTCACGCTATTGCCAGTAGTTGCCGGGCCGATAGCTGCGGGCACGGGCAATCACAGTGCTTTTGAAACCGACTGCCCGAGCAGTAGTATTTCGTCAAACTGGGTTATTAATTCGAAACACAACAGAAATGCCAACGTATAAGAGGGTCCGGGAAATCTGTGAATCCATCGCAAGATCGGTGCTGCAAAACGCGTTCTAACAGAGTCCCGAGTCATTACGTAGGTGATGATAATCCCGATCGCCACCCCCGCGAGTACGTCGGTCGGATAGTGCAAGCCGAGATAAACGCGCGGCAGGCATATGAAGATCGCGGTGTACAAAAGCGCGAGCACGCCGACGCGACGCCAGACGAGAAAAATTCCTGTCGCGACTGACATCCACAGCATCGCGTGGTCGCTCGGAAAGGAACTCCAGGTGCGCAGTACCGCCTCTCGCAGACCGGCTGATGGAAAGTGCAGGTGCAGTTCGAGGTTATAGATCGGCCGCGCCCGAAATGGCAAGTAATGGGCGAGAAGCCTGCCGATTGCGAGCGCCAGGAGGCCACTCGCAATCGTCGCGATGACCATTTCACGCTCCCATTCACCACGCTGACTGGGTTTGAACCATATCCACCACAAAATGGGTACGAGCACGAAGCCCTTGAATGTATATAGGCCCGCGATAACCCTTATCGCGTGGTTAAGCATGATCGAGCTAAAAGCGATGTGCGTCAGGAAAGTCTGGATTGCTGTATCGAAACTGTTCATTTCGGCACCTCCTCTTAGACTTATAGCTATAAGAATGCCTGGCTTGCGTAAGCTGACGCCCATTTTAACTCAACCACAAGTGAGCCAAGTATGCCACCCTAAAAGTAAGGCAAAAAAATAAAAAACAGAAGCCGGAAAAGAAGTATTAACCATTATCAGAAGTGTGTGCGCTACTCGCCCCACGGTTGCGCCGATATGCATCACGGCAGACAGCCAGCATCCGTTCGCGACGGAGGCCGAGGCGTTCATGGCAGGTACAGCTCCTGGGCAGCGGTTAGTCGACGACACGCTCGTCCCGTGAACGTACTCAAGGACTGTGATTTTGAAAGATCTGGGAGCAGCTTCAGAGGCGGGTCGGGTTATCTTGAATCAATGTCCGCTTCGTAGGAGCGGTGAACGTCGCCTTCAGGGTCGCAGCCGATCGCCTGATCATGAGTTTCGAGCTACGTATGCCCATCGCATAAGACAGCATCCGGGCCATGAAGAGATAATCTGCAACCACTCCCAAACGGCCGAAGTTCGACGGGAAGCGGCCGAGCGCCCCGACCCCAAATTTTAATGTTGCGGCGCACCCAAAATCATCCTATAACCATCCATATGGATGGCAATAGGATGGCTAAATGAAAAAAACGGCGTTACCCGACACGACGCGGTCCAAAGGTGGCGACTCGGAAAAAATCACGATCAACCTTGGCCCGGTTGATCTCGGGCAGATCGATCTTCTGGTCGAGGAAGGCTTTTATTCGAACCGGACCGACCTGATTCGCACGGCGATTCGAAACCAGCTCGCGCTGCATGCGCAGGTCGTCCGGGAAACGATTACGCGTCGTGCGCTTGTGCTCGGGCTGCAGCATTTCTCCAGGCAGGATCTCGAGGCGGTACGCGCTGCGCACGAGCGCCTCAACATTCAGGTGCTGGGACTGGCCAGCATTGCCGCCGACGTCTCACCTGAGCTCGCGCTCGCGACCATCGAGAGCGTCGTGGTGCTGGGAGCCTTTCACGCTTCACCTGCCGTCAAGACGGTGCTCGCGGACAGAATCCTCTAGCCGCGCGACTCCCAACCCGATAACTGGACAAATGCGATGAACCTGAACGAAGGCTTCCTGCACTCAATGCGCGAAGCGATGACTTTGCTGCGTACCCGCGGCCCTGCCGAAGCGACAGCAGTGATACAACGCGCGCTGCGAGGCGAGACCGCTGGCGCGGCGCACGATACCGTGTCGCGTGAGAAGGCGCCGGAACCGGTCATCTTCCCGTTTGCCGAGGCAAAGGCGAAGGAAGCCGCCGCGCGTACGGCGCGGGAAGTATGCATCGACGTGGAGGATCGCGGACATTTCAGCACGCTTGCGTATTCGAACGCCGCCGGGCGCCGTCGATATCGGCTGTATGTGCCGGCGGGGGACGCCGGCGAGCCGCTCCCGCTGATTGTGATGCTGCACGGCTGCACGCAGGATGCCGACGACTTCGCAGCAGGCACGCAGATGAATGCGCTTGCCGAGCGGCATCGATGTCTCGTTGCTTATCCGGTACAGCCACGCCAGGCCAATCCGTCGAAGTGCTGGAACTGGTTCAAGCCCGACGATCAGCATCGCGAGCGCGGCGAGCCGTCATTGATCGCAGGCATCACACGCGAGATCATCGCGGCCCACAACGTCGATCCTGCGCGCGTGTACGTCGCGGGCATGTCAGCCGGGGGCGCAATGGCGGCGATCATGATCGCCGCGTATCCCGAGTTGTATGCCGCAGCCGGCGTGCATTCCGGTCTCCCCGCGCGGTGCGCGCACGATTTACCCTCCGCGCTCGCGGCGATGAAAGGCGGCAAA
This sequence comes from Paraburkholderia sp. GW821-FHT02A12, assembly GCF_059422005.1. Taxonomy (NCBI): domain Bacteria; kingdom Pseudomonadati; phylum Pseudomonadota; class Betaproteobacteria; order Burkholderiales; family Burkholderiaceae; genus Paraburkholderia; species Paraburkholderia sp. GW821-FHT02A12. The sequence continues at coordinate 986,210 of NZ_JBWKWA010000002.1, forward strand.
CGCCCCCGAGAGGTACGGCGCGCGAAGCACGATACAGACTCACCGCAACGGCCCATGATCGTCTTTCATGGTGACGCCGATGCCACGGTTCACATAGCGAATGCCGCGCGGATCGTGCACGGCTTCGACGCACGGCCGGACGCCGGCAGCGAAGGGCGTCGGATCGACGCTGGCCGACGTGCCTGTACCGTCTCGCGGCTGGTTTCCAGCGACGGTGTCGATGCGGAGTTGTGGACCATTCATGGCGCGCCGCACGCGTGGGCGGGCGGCAATGCGCGAGGCAGTTACACGGACCCCACCGGTCCGGACGCAAGTGCCGAAATGCTGCGCTTCTTTCTTGATCATCCGCAACGGCAATAATGCGGTTCGCTTGCGTCTGCATACACGTGATTGCGACGGAGTGGCGTCCGTTTTGCATGCAGCAAAGACCTGCCCAGTATCCACCTTGTCTATGGCGTCAATCGCGACAATGATCTTGTGGGCACGATCTCGGCGACCTCGCGCCACCACCGCTCACCGCGGTGCGGCGCGGCCAGATCCAGCCGCTCTCCCATGCGCGGCGTCGTGAGCGGAATGCCGTGTGCGGCGGCGAGCCCCATCACGCGCTCGAACGGTTCCTGCCAGCGATGCATCGCCAGATCGAATGTGCCGTTGTGAACCGGCGCCAGCCAGCAGCCGCGCAGATCGAGGTGCGCCTGTACGGTTTCGTCGGGCTGCATGTGGACGTAGGGCCATTGGGCGTCGTAGGCGCCCGTTTCGAGCAGCGTCACGTCGAATGGACCGAGCCGCTCGCCGATGGTCCTGAAACCGTCGAAGTAGCCCGTGTCGCCGCTGAAGAATACGCGCAGATCGCCGTCGACGATCACCCACGAGGCCCACAAAGTGCTGTTGCCGTCGAAGAGGCTGCGGCCGGAGAAATGCTGGGCAGGTGTCGCGGTGAACGCCAGACCGTCGATCTCGACACCTTGCCACCAGTCGAACTGGCGGACCTTCGACGCATCGATACCCCACTCGATCAGCCGGTCGCCAACGCCCAGCGGCGTCAGAAATACGCTCGTCGTACGGGTGAGCGCGAGCACCGTCTCGCGGTCCAGGTGGTCGTAGTGGTCGTGCGACAGAATCACGCCGCGCAGCGGCGGCAAGTCGGCGAGCGCAATGGGCGGTGCATGAAAACGCTTTGGACCGAAGCGCCGGAACGGTGATGCACGTTCGGCGAAGACCGGGTCGGTCAGCCAGAACTGCCCGCGCAGTTTGAGCAGCATGGTCGAATGCCCGAGGCGATACAGACTGCGGTCAGGCGCCGCGTCAAGCTGTTCGCGCGTCAGCGCGTCGACGGGCAGGGTGCTTGCCGGCGCAGTGCCCTCCGGTTTCCTGAACAACACATTCCACGCGATGCTCAAGGTCTTGCCGATTCCTTCGGCCGGACGCGGCTTGACGTTACGAAAGCGCTCGCCGTCATGTTGAACTGACGAGTCGAACAATTCACGCCCGCGTCGCGCTGTTGTCAAGCCCAAAGCGCGGCGGATAGAAGCGGTGAACGATGTCATGTAAGGCGTCCCGAAACGGAAAGTAGACTGCTCAGTGTAGTTTATTATCGAAAAAAGTAAACTGCCTGGTGTAAAATTTAACGATGAATACCAGTGCCAGCCCGCTACGCCTGACCGACCGCAAGCGCGCCGCCGTGATCGGAGCGGCCATCGACGAATTTCTCGCCGCCGGCTTCGACGCGACCAGCATGGACCGCATCGCCGCCCGCGCGGGCGTTTCGAAGCGTACCGTCTATAACCATTTTCCGAGCAAGGAAGCGCTATTCGCGGCGATCCTGCGGCAATTGTGGGACTCGAGCGACACCGGCAAGGCGCCCGCTTATTCCGACTCTCAGCCGTTGCGCGCGCAGTTGCTCCAGTTGCTGTTGAAAAAGCTGAGCCTTTTAAACGACGAGGCATTCCTGTCGCTCGCGCGCGTTGCGATCGCGGCAGGCATTCATTCACCGGAGCGCGCGCGCGACATGGTGGCCCGCATGGGCGAGCGTGAAGAAGACTTGACCGTGTGGATACGTGCAGCCGCTGCTGCTGGCCGCCTCAAGACATCGGACCCGACGTTCGCCTCGCAGCAGTTGCAGGGCCTCGTGAAAGCGTTCGCTTTCTGGCCGCAGGTGACGATGGGGCAGCGCCCCCTCAGCAAAGCTGAACAAAAGCAAGTCGCGGAATCCGCCGCCGATATGTTTCTCGCACGCTATGCGTGAGTGGCGTGTACGCAGTCGATGGGGTGGTCTCAGTTTTGCCGGCTTCGCGGTGTCAGTTCGAGCGGACACGGCGACCCGGCGCAACAGCGCCCCGCAAACAGGATTACACTTCAGCCGCATAACAGGGCCGCGGGCACAGCGGCCACAGGAGACAGCATGGATCTCTTCATGTCGATGGAAGCGTTCGTGCGGGCCGCGGAAGCGCAGAGCTTTGCCGGCGCCGCGCGCCAGTTGGGCGTCGCCAAATCGGTGGTGACCTCGCGCGTCAAACAGCTCGAAGACCATTTCGGCGTGCCGCTGTTTCATCGTTCGACGCGGGCCGTGCGCCTGTCGGAACTCGGCGAGACTTATTACCGCGAGTGCGCCGAACTGGTCAACAAGGTTCACGAACTGTCCGGACGTTCGCGCGGCGATCCGCAAGCGCTGGCCGGCACGCTCAATGTGCACGTGCTGCCGGGCTTCGCACTCGGGCATTTTTCGCAGACGCTGATCGAATTCCGCGCCGCGTACCCACGCGTGGAATTCGTCGTGACCGTCAGCGACCGGGTCATCGATCCGGTTCAGGAAGGCTTCGATCTGGCGTTGCAAATCTATCCGCCGGCGTCGAACCTGCTGGTCGAGCGGCGTCTGTTTCCAGTACGCGGCGTGCTATGCGCAGCGCCTGGCTACCTGAAGGAAGAGCCGCTGATCGAAACACCGCTGGATTTGCTGCGGCACGACTTCGCCCGCTATTCGTACTACCCGTGGGGCGACAAGTGGCCGCTGATGCGCGGCAACGAGTGCTTCGAAATCGCGCTGAATCCGGTGCTGAAAACCAATAGCGTGCATCTGCTGCTGGAGTTCGCGCGAGCCGGCGCAGGCGTCGTTTATTTGCCGACCATGGTCGCCGCCGCCGATCTGTTGGAGCATCGTCTCGAACGGGTGCTGCCGGAGTACGCGGCGCCGCCGCTGTGGCTGTCGGCGGTGTATCCCGCCTCGCACCGCTCGACCACCAAGGTCAAGGCTTTCGTCGACTTCCTGCGCGCGCGCTATCTGCGCGAGCCGCAGTGGGACAAGGCGCTCGGCATTGCGCCGCCGGACGACGAGACCAAAAGCGTCGGCGAGGAACTGGCCGAAGACTGAGTTCAGCCGGACGCCCGTCCGGGTTCGCCACCAGGTAGTTTCCCTGGCGGGATTCTGATGCACCTAGGGTTCGCGTTTCCCGACCCTCGGAACATTGCTGTTGCGCCTGCCGCCACTTAATCTTCGATGCAAGCAACGCATTCGTAGATCAACTGGAGGCAGACATGCAACAGACCTGGTTCGGCAGCCTGGACAATTTTCGGAAGGGCTCCATCGAAATCATCAAGGGCAAACCGGAGCACTACGCCATGTCGAATGTGTTCGACGTGGCGAGCCGCGCTGAGCCCTATGAGAAAGTCGTCGTCGGCAAGAATCTCAAGTACGTGATCGAGACGCTGCGCGCGGAAGGTTCGTCGCCGTGGTTCGCCGCGTCGCATGACGAGTTCGCGGTCGTGCTCGACGGCGAGATCGACGTCTACTTCATCAAGCCGTCGGACGGTCCGCTGGTCGACACGCAGACCGAAGGCAGCGTGCGGCTCGAAGGCCAGCCGCCGGGCCAGGCAATGGGCTACGTGCGGCTACGCCGCGGCCACCAGGCGCTGCTGCCCGCGGGCGCCGCCTACCGCTTCGAAGCGGTGACGAAAGGCGTGCTGCTCGTGCAGACGATCCTCGGACGCTATTCGGTCGAGAAGTGGGCCGACATCTGCATCCACTGATTCCCGCTACACGATCGATCCTCTTCTGGAGCCCGTCATGGACAAAGCCAGCACCCTGCAAAACGTTACCGCGAGCGAGGCCGATCCGGTCACCGGCTATCGCGTGTTCCGCCTCGGCGATTTCGAATTCAGCCGCGACGCCTATTTCGCCACCGTCAGATGGCCCGCCAAAGGCCAGATCCGCTCGCACCAGATGCACGCCGACGACTTCCTGCGCGCGATGATGCGCGATGTGGCCTGGGGCTTCTTCTACGGCTGGGTCAACTTCGACGAAGTGATCGGCACGCGCAATCACTACGGCAAGGTCGACATGTACGCCGGCGCGTATAACGCGAGCCTCAAGGAAGCGGGTGTCGACCACATGCAGCAGTTCGACACGCCGCTCATCATGGCGACCTTCAAGGCGATTCTGAAGGACTGGGTCAACGAAGGCTTCGATCCGTTCGCCGCGCCCGAAGAAACCGGCTCCGCGTTCGGCACGAAACACGGCGACAACATCGCGGCGATCGAGCGCACGCGGATCGCGACCAGGCGCATGCCGGGCCTCGAAGGCGACTCGCCGTTGCGCGACGACTTGCCGGTCAACCGCCAGTTCGCCGATGTGGTCCAGGATGAACCGGAGATTCACGCGGAGCCCGGCTTCGAGAACGCGCTGCATGCGTTCAGCCTCTTCAAGTATCTGTCGCGCTCGGACGTGACGTGGAATCCGTCGGTCACTTCCGTGTGTCAGCAAAGCCTGTTCTGTCCGACCACCGAGGAATTCGTGCTGCCGGTGTTTCATGGCAACGACCGCGTCGAGTGGTTCCTGCAACTGTCCGACCAGATCATCTGGGATGTCGCGGATAAGGACAGCGGCGAGCCGCGTGCGCGCATCACGATGAACGCGGGCGATATCGCCGCGATGCCGGCCGACATTCGCCATAAGGGCTACTCGCAGAAGCGTTCGATGCTGCTGGTGTGGGAGAACGCCACGCCCGATCTGCCGAAGCGCTACGAAAGCGGCGAACTGCCGCCGTATCCGATCCAGATGTAACTCGCCGGCATTCCCCCCGATCGCTGATCGAACGGCGCCGGACTGCCGGCGCCGCGGGGGATGTCACGTCCAGGTTTTACTTGCGCGGGACTGATATGCAAACGCAACTCTTCATCGGCGGCCGCTTCGTGCCGGCTGCCAACGGCGAAACGCTCGCCTCCCTCAATCCGCACGACAACTCGGTGATCGCCGAAGTCGCGATGGCCGGACCCGCCGACGTCGACCGCGCTGTCGCAGCGGCGAAAGCGGCGTTTCCGAAGTGGAGCAATCTTGCCGCGATGGAGCGGGGGCGCCTGCTGCTCAAACTCGCCGACGCGATCGAAGCGAACGCCGACGCGCTCGCACGCCTCGAATCGCTCGACACCGGCCACCCGATTCGCGACACGCGCAATCTCGACGTGCCGCGCACCGCGGCCACGTTCCGCTATTTCGGCGGCATGGCCGACAAGTTCGAAGGTTCGGTGATTCCGGTCGAGCAGGGTTTTCTGAACTACCTGACGCGCGAGCCGGTGGGTATCGTCGGGCAGGTGGTGCCGTGGAATTTTCCGCTGATGTTCACGAGCTGGAAAATGGCGCCCGCGCTCGCGGCGGGCAACTGCGTGATCATGAAGCCCGCCGAACTCACGCCGCTGTCGAGCCTGGCTATTGCCGAGCTGATGGCGGAAGTGGGCTTCCCGGACGGCGTCGTCAATATTCTGCCGGGTTTGGGGCAGGTGGCGGGCCAGTACATCGCCGAGCATCCGGAGATCAGCAAGGTCGCTTTCACCGGCTCCACAGCGGTGGGCCGCAAGATCGTGCAGGCGTCGAGCGGCAATCTGAAGAAGGTGCAGCTCGAACTCGGCGGCAAGGGCGCGAACATCGTATTCGGCGACGCCAATATCGACGCCGTCGTGCAAGGCTCGGCGTTCGCGATCTTCCACAACCAGGGGCAGGCGTGTATCGCCGGCTCGCGGATGATCGTGCATGAATCGATCGCCGACGAAGTGCTCGAGAAATTCGTTGCGCTCAGCCGCACGATCAAGATCGGCAATCCGCTCGATCCGTCGACGGAAATGGGCCCGCTCACGTCGCGCCAGCATCGCGACCGCGTGCTGTCGTTCGTCGATGTCGCGCGCGAGCAGGGCGGCCGCGTGCTGGCGGGCGGCAAGGCGCCGGACGACACTGCGCTCGCGAACGGCTGCTATGTCGAACCGACCATCGTCGACGCGAAGCCCGAGCATCGGGTGTCGCAGGAAGAAGTGTTCGGCCCGTTCATGACCGTCACCCGATTCCGCACCGACGAAGAAGCGCTCGCCATCGCGAACGGCACCGAATACGGTCTCGGCGCCGGTCTCTGGACACGCGATTTGCAACGCGCGCATCTGCTCGCTCGCGAGATTCGCGCCGGCATGGTGTGGATCAACTGCTACAAGCGCGTGAGCCCCGCGTCGCCGTTCGGCGGCGTCGGCGCGAGCGGCTATGGCCGCGAGATGGGTTTCGAAGCGATGCGCGAATACACGCAGCCCAAGTCGGTGTGGGTCAACGTGGATGCGCAGATTCCGCCTTACTACCCGCGCTGAACCGCCATGGAACCGTTCATCTACAACGGCTTGCCGTCGCGCGTGATCTTCGGCGCGGGCAGCCTCGACCAGCTCGGTCGCGAGATCGGTTTGCTCGGCGCGACGCGGGCGATCGTGCTGTCCACACCCCAACAGCGTGCACAGGCCGAAGCGCTGGCCGCAAGTCTCGGCGCGCGAGCGGCGGGGGTCTACGCAGAAGCCGTGATGCACGTGCCGGTCGAAACGGCTCGCGCGGCACGCGAGTTTGCCGCACAGGTCGGCGCCGATTGCGCGATCGCGATAGGCGGTGGTTCGACGACGGGTCTCGGCAAGGCGATCGCACTCGAAACCTCACTGCCGATCATCGCGATTCCGACCACCTACGCCGGTTCCGAGATGACGCCGATTTACGGTCTCACCGAGGGCGGCGTCAAGAAGACCGGTCGCGATCTGCGTGTGTTGCCGAAGACGGTGATCTACGACCCCGCGTTGACGACGTCGCTGCCGCCGGGGTTATCGCTCACGAGCGGTATCAACGCGATCGCCCACGCCGCGGAAGGGCTCTATGCGCAGGACGCGAATCCGATCATCAGTCTGATGGCGGAAGAGGGCATCCGCGCGCTCGGCCAGGGTTTGCCCCGCGTGATCGAGCAACCGGGCGATCTCGCCGCGCGTGGCGACTGCCTGTACGGCGCATGGTTGTGCGGCGCGGTGCTCGGCAGCGTCGGCATGGCCTTGCATCACAAGCTGTGTCATATGCTCGGCGGCACTTTCAATCTGCCGCACGCGGAGACGCACACCATCGTGTTGCCGCATGTGCTCGCCTACAACCGCGAGGCCGCGCCTGACGCGATGCAGCGTATCGCTTGCGCCTTGCACGCCGGCGATGCCGCGCAAGCCGTGTTCGACCTCGCTCGCGATCACGGCGCACCGACTGCGCTGAAAGACATCGGTCTCACCGCAACCGATCTCGACGTCGCGCTCGGTCTCGCGTTGAAGAACCCGAACCCTTACTGGAATCCGCGGCCGGTCGAGCATGCGCCGCTGCGGGCGTTACTCGAAGCGGCTTTCGACGGGCGGCGACCGATTTAGTGCGCTCGATCCCGCTCGATCCCATTCATATAAAAAATTCAGGAGACAACCATGGACGCATATTCCTTCGATGCGAGGCGCCGCCGCTTCGTCACACTCGCGGCAGGCGGCGCGTTCGCCGCCACGGCCTCGGCATTCTCGCCGCTGGTATTCGCCGCCGGTCCACGCACGCTGAAAATCGGCTACGTGTCGCCGCAAACCGGACCGCTCGCGCCGTTCGGCGAAGCGGACCGCTTCACGATCCAGCAGATGCAGACGGTGCTGAAAAACGGCATCGCGATCGGCGGCAAGACGTATCCGGTGTCGATCGTCGTCAAGGACAGCCAGTCGAATCCGAATCGTGCCGGCGAGGTCGCCAACGATCTGATCCTGAAGGACAAGGTCGACATCATGCTGGTGTCAGGCACGCCCGAGACCGCGAATCCGGTCAGCGACGCGTGCGAGCTGAACGAGATGCCGTGCGTGTCGACGGTGGTGCCGTGGCAGCCGTGGTTCTTCGGCAGAAAGGGCGATCCGAAGAAGGGTTTTCGCTTTACCTATCATTTCTTCTGGGGACTGGAGGACGTGATCGCCGTCTACACCGGCATGTGGCAATCGGTGCAGACCAACCACAGCGTCGGCGGCCTGTTCCCGAACGATGGCGACGGCAACGCATGGGGCGACGCAAAGCTCGGCTTTCCGCCGGTGCTCGCACAAAAGGGTTTCACGCTGAAGGACCCGGGCCGCTTCCAGAGCATGACGCAGGACTTCTCCGCGCAGATTTCGTCGTTCAGGCAGGCGAATGCGCAGATCGTCACGGGCGTCGTGATCCCGCCGGACGCGAAGAATTTTCTGGTGCAGGCGCGCCAGCAAGGTCTGAAACCCAAGGTCATTTCGATCGGCAAGGCGCTGCTGTTTCCGACCTCTATCGAAGCGCTGGGCGATCTCGGCGAGGGCCTTTCCACCGAGGTGTGGTGGTCGCCGTCGCATCCGTTCAAGTCGTCGTTGACGGGGCAAAGTGCGCGGCAGCTCGCCGACGACTACGAACGCGTCACGTCGAAGCAATGGACTCAGCCGATCGGCTTCGCTCATGCGTTGTTCGAAATCGCCGTCGATTCGTTAAAGCGCGCGAAAGACGTCGATTCGAACGAAGCGATTCGCGACGCGGTGGCGTCGACGCAGCTCGATACGCTGGTCGGGCATGTCGCGTGGGGCAGCGGGCCGGTGAAGAATGTCGCGAAGACGCCGCTGGTGGGCGGGCAATGGCGCAGTGCACAAGGATCGGGACAGAAGCATCGCTTCGATCTCGCGATCGTCAACAACCAGCTCGCGCCGAGCGTGCCGCTGTCCGGCCCGCTCAAGCTGATCGCGTGACTCGATAGCGGAGAGGGACGATGAACCCAGTTCTCAGACTGACCGGCGTATCGAAGCGCTACGGCGCGCTACAGGTGACCGACGACATCAGCTTCGCCGTCGAACGCGGCGAAACCTACGGCATCCTCGGCCCGAACGGCGCCGGCAAGACCACGCTGTTCAATCTCGTCAGCGGCGACGTGCGGCCCGATCAGGGCAGCGTCGAATTCGACGGCGCGGATGTGAACCACTTACCGCCGCATCGGCGTTGCGCCGCCGGAATCGGCCGCTCGTATCAGGTACCGCGGCCGTTCGGCGGCATGACGGTGTTCGAGAACCTGCTGGTCGGCGCGACCTTCGGCGGTGAACTGGCCGAGCACGCCGCCTACGGCGTTTGCATCGACGTGCTCGAACGCACGGGCCTCAAAGCCCGTGCCAACCAGTTGGCCGGCACGCTCGGGCTGCTGGACCGCAAGCGCCTCGAACTGGCCCGCGCGCTCGCGACCCAGCCGCAGCTGCTGCTGCTCGACGAGATCGCCGGCGGCCTGACTGAACCCGAAACGCACGAACTCGTCGACGAGATTCGCCGCGTCAAGGAGCGCGGCGTGACGATCGTGTGGATCGAGCACGTCGTGCATGCGCTGCTCGCGGTGGCCGACCGGCTGCTCGTCATCAACTTCGGCAAACGGTTGGCCGAAGGCGCGCCCGCCGCCGTGATGGACAACCCCGAAGTGCGGCGCGTGTATCTCGGACTGGAGGCATGACCATGTCGGCATTACTGGAGACTCGCGCGCTGAGCGCGTTTTACGGCGACTTCCAGGCGCTGTTCGGCATCGACGTGACGGTCGCGCCGGGCGAGGTGATCGCGCTGATCGGCTCGAACGGCGCGGGCAAATCGACCTTCCTGAAATCGGTGGCGGGTCTGCTGCGCCCGCGTGCCGCCGGGCAGATCCTGTATCGCGGCGAGCCGATCGGCGGCGCGGCTGCGGCGGGCATCGTCGGCAAGGGCATTGCGCTGGTGCCGGAAGGACGGCGCCTGTTCGCGAGCTTGAGCGTCGAAGAAAACCTTCTGCTCGGCGCGTTCTGCAAACGGCCGGGGCGCTGGAACCTGCAAAGCGTCTACGCGCTGTTCCCCGTGTTGCAGGAGCGCCGTCATCACGCAGCCTCCGCGTTGTCGGGCGGCCAGCAGCAGATGGTCGCGATTGGCCGCGCGCTGATGAGCAATCCCGATCTGCTGATGTGCGACGAACTCTCGCTCGGCCTCGCGCCGGTGATCGTGCGCGAGATCTATGCGGCGTTGCCCGCGATCGTCGCGGGTGGCATGAGCGCGATCGTCGTCGAGCAGGACGTGCAACTGGCGCGCCGCGTGTCGTCGCGTTTCTATTGCTTCCAGGAAGGACGTGTGTCGCTGGCGGGCATATCGGCCGAGGTGTCGGACGAGGCGATCACGCAAGCGTACTTTGGAGCGGTGGCATGACTACCTTCTTCAATATCGTCGTGCAAGGCGTGCTGCTCGGCGCGCTGTACGGGCTTTTCGCGATGGGGCAGTCGCTGGTGTTCGGTGTGATGCGGTTGACCAACACCGCGCACGGCGATTTCATCGTGCTGCTGGTGTTCGTGCTGTTCGCGTTGACGAGCTTCGCCCATCTGCCGCTTGCCGCGGCACTCGTGCTGCTGCTCGTGATCGCGTTTGGCGCGGGTTATGCGGTGCAGTACGCGATCCTCAACCGGGTCAGCAGCCGCGATCCGCTGCCTTCGCTGATCGTCACGTTCGGTTTGTCGATCGTGATCCAGAACGTGCTGCAGCAGGTGTTCTCCGCCGATCCGCGTTCGGTCGCAACAGGCAGCTTCGAGTCGAAGAGCATCGCGCTCGCGGGGGGCGCTGGTGGCATTACGCTCGGCTATCTGCCGCTCATCACGCTGGCGGCGACGGTTGCGCTCGCCTTCGCGATGCAGTGGCTGTTCGGCCGCACGCCGCTCGGCCGAGCATTTCGCGCCACCTCGGACGACCGCGAGATCGTGCAACTGATGGGCGTTTCGTATCGCCGCACCTATGCGCTGGCGATGGGCATCGCCTTCGTGCTGATCGCGCTCGCCGCCGCGCTCTATTCGATGCGCACCGCAGTCTCGCCGACCGACGGCCCGGCGTTGCTGCTGTACGCGTTCGAAGCGGTGATCATCGGCGGGATGGGCTCGTTCTGGGGCACCTGCATCGGCGGCATCGCGCTCGGCATCGCGCAGCAGGTGGGCTTTTATTTCGATCCCGGCTGGGGCATCTGGCTCGGCCACGTGGTGTTTCTCGGCGTGCTGGTGGCGCGGCCGCAGGGCTTGCTGCCCAAAACCGCATAGAGGTTCGACATGACCATGCAATTGAACATGCCCGCAGCGGGTTTCGAAGTGCGGCGCGCGACCCGCGCGAGCCGGGTGGCGGCGATCGTGCTCGTGCTCGTCGCGCTGGCGGTGGCGAGCGCGCCGTGGTGGGCCGGGCGCGACGCGATGCGCGATTTCGTGCAGCTCGCGTCGTATCTGGTGTTCGCGCTGATGTGGAACCTGCTGGCGGGTTATGGCGGGATGGTGTCGATCGGGCAGCAGGCGTTCTTCGGAATCGGCGGCTACGGCATGCTAATCCTCGCGAACTATTGCGGCATCTCGCCGTTCGTCGCCGTACCGGTCGCGGCGCTGATTGCGACGATCGTGGCGATTCCCGTATCGCTGGTGGCGTTCCGGCTGGAAGGCGGCTACTTCGCGATCGGCACATGGGTGATCGCGGAGGTGTTCCGGCTGACGGTGGCGAACCTGTCGGTGCTCGGCGGCGGCTCCGGCACGAGCCTGACCGCGCTGCAGGGCGTGCCGCGCGCGCTGCGCGAATCGCTGACGCTTTGGCTCGCGCTGGCCATCGTCGCGGCGGCGCTCGGGTTGCTGTATCTGTTCCTGCGCTCGAAAGCCGGCCTCGCATTGACCGCGATGCGCGACAATGCAGTGGCAGCCAGCAGTCAGGGCGTCGACGTGAAGCGCGCGCGGCTGATCGTGTATCTGGTGTCCGCGTGCGGTACGGCACTAGCCGGCGGCCTGTATTTCGTCGGCAACCTGCGCATTTCGCCCGATGCCGCGTTTTCGGTGAACTGGACCGCGTTCGGTATTTTTATCGTGATGATCGGCGGTCTCGGTACGCTGGAAGGACCGATCGTCGGCGCGCTGATTTTCTTCGTGCTGAACCGGTTCCTGTCCGACTTCGGCACCGGGTATCTGATCGGACTCGGCGTGCTGGCGATCGTCGTGACCCTGTTTTTTCCGCAGGGCCTGTGGGGCTTCGTATCGCGCCGCTATGGCCTGCAATTGTTCCCGGCGCAACGGCGCGTCGTGTTTGTCGATGCCGGTTCATCGCAGCAGATTTCGCATCACGGCGCTTCGGCCGATTCCGTCGACGCGCAGCCGGCTCCCCACCGCGCATGAAGCACATGAGGTCGATCATGAATGACGAAACCATCCATCCGTTGACGCAGAACGTGCTCAAGACGTTTGCCGGTTGCACCGATCCGCGTCTGAAGCAGATCATGACCGCGCTGGTCGAACACCTGCACGCGTTTGCCCGCGAAGTAGAACTGACCGGCGACGAATGGCGCCGCGGCATCGAATTTCTCACCGCCACCGGCGACAAGTGCAGCGGCATCCGCCAGGAGTTCATCCTGCTGTCGGACACGCTCGGCCTGTCGATCATGGTCGATGCGATCAATCACGGGAGCGAGGGCGATACCACCGAGAGCAGCCTGCTCGGCCCGTTCTATCGCGAGGGCGCCAGGAATGAAGCATTCGGCGCCAACATCGCGCGCACCGAAGGCGAACCGGCGCTGTTCCACGGCCGCCTCGTCGACGAGCGCGGCGCGCCGGTGGCCGGCGCGCTGATCGAGGTATGGGAAACGGCGAACAACGGCATGTACGAAGGCCAGGACCCCGATCAGCCCGAGAGCAATCTGCGCGGTAAATTCCGCTCACGGCCGAACGGCGAATACGCGTTCAGAACCATCAAACCGACCAGCTATCCGATTCCGAGCGACGGTCCGGTCGGAAAAATGCTGATGGCGACCGGCCGTCATCCGATGCGGCCCGCGCACGTTCACTTCCTGATCGAGGCGTCCGGCTACGAAACGCTGACCACTGCGCTGTATTCCGCCGGCGACCCGTATGTCGAATCCGATGCGGTGTTCGGCGCAAAGCCGTCGCTCGTGATCGACTATGTGCCGAACAGCAGCGCGGCGGCGGCAAAGGAGTGGGACTTGCCGAGCCCGTTCTTCGAAGTGAAGCGCGACTTTGTGCTGTCTTCACGGCGCGCTTGAGGAACCGGGTCATGAACGCGGCGAGTCCCGAACCTCGAGCGGATTTCCTGTGTTCGCTCGACGACATTCCTGACGGCGGCGCGCTCGAGATTGCCGCTGAGCAATCCGGCGCGCCAGGTGTCATCGTGTTGCGCCGCGGCGATCTGGCGTGGGCCTACCGCAACGTGTGCCCGCACTTTTCGATTCCGCTGAACTACGAGCCGAACACGTTCTGGGCCTATGACGCCGAATTGCTGATGTGCGCGCATCACAGCGCGATGTTTCGCTTCGAGGACGGCCTGTGCATCGACGGCCCTTGTCGGGGCGCGGCACTCACGGCCGTCGACATTCGCATCGAGCACGGGCAAGTATTCAGCGACGGCTGTGACGATTCTGCGCAAGCAAGCCGACGGACGCTGGCTGCTAGTGCGCGGCCAACCTGATGACGACGCAGGCATGATGGATGCGCACGCAGCGGTTGCGTTGCGTCGAGCACGCTCGTGCGGCGTCAACGCGCCTAACGCGCCTAACGCGTCTCATGCGTCTCATGCGTCGATTGCCCGATCTGATGCTCGTTGCAGACGATTGCCGTGAGTAACATGGGAATGACCTGGTGCACAATCGCGTCGCTGCCGGCCTGGCGCACGCGTGTTTCCACTGTCTCGACCGGCCCCGACACCACGGCGCCATAAAGCGGCGCTGCAATCGCAGCGCCGCTTCCTTTCTTGAAGATCGTGTCGTCCCGCTCGAAACCGATGACGGCATAGACTCGAAAGCCGAACACCGTCAGATCGCTGCCGTGAGCCGGCCGAAACGCATTGACCGAATTATTCTCGACACGCATCGGATTCGAATCGATGAATTGCCCGTTCTCCAGCGACATGATGAATGTGTGAGGATTCGATCTGCAGTCGAACTCGCTATCAAGTGGATGGGCGTGCGCCACCACCGACCAGAGGGTCGCGCGCAGTGCAGTGAGCATGACTAGAGCGATGCGAAGGTGCGTTTTCATGCCGGATGGGCGAGCACCTGGTCCGGTCGCTCGCCGACTCGTGTCGGAAATAGCAATTTCTCATATTCGCCGGATTTGTGCCTTCGCAAAGTGTGCGCTGACGCTCTTTGCGGGCCAGCTTGAGGGGGCGCGGCGCCGGGGCGCCGGGGCGCAATAGGCAGGCGCGCCGCAGCGATACCGAACGTGTAGTTGCCGCCTACCGAGAACGACTGGTTGGTAAAGCCATCGCGGTTCACCTGTACAACTAGGTGAAATCACTGATGTACGGGATTGGACATGTTTCTGCTAGAACGTATCCTTGCTGCGCAGGATGTAGCCAAGACCACGCAATGTCATGATCTGCGCGCTCGACGTGCTGAGGTGCCTGCGCAAACGGTGGATATAGAGGTCAATGGCGTCCGCGCTCAGCTCGTCGCCGAAACCGGACATGCTCTCCATCAAGGCCGCCTTCGAAACCGTCTTCCCCTGTCTTGTCATCAGCGCCTCGAGAATGGTGTGCTCGCGGCGTCGTAACACCAGTGGCGTGTTGTCAAGGAGGAATACGCGCGTGCCGGCCAGGTACTGCAGGTCGCCGCAAACGAGGACGTCCGGCATGCCGCCCGATTGCCGGCGAATCAGCGTCTCGATACGCGCTACCAGTTCACGTGCATCGAATGGCTTGACGACATAGTCGTCAGCACCCGCACTGAAGCAATCGAGCTTGTCGTCTGTCGAGCCATATGCCGTCAGCATCAATACGGGCACCTTGTCGCCGCGACGGCGTAACCGCGCCAGCACTTCCTTTCCGTCCATGCGGGGCAGGCGGATGTCAAGCAGCACCGCGTCGTAGCGTTGAGCCGTGAGCACCACATCCGCGCGTTCACCGTCGGGGACGCAATCAATCGTGAAGTTCTGATTGCGCAGCAAGTTGACAATCCAGTGTGCGAGTTCAGCGTTGTCTTCCACCAGCAGCAGCTTCATCGCGTTTCCTCACTTGCGCGACGCACGGGCAACCCGTGGCGCCGAGGCTCATGGGCTCGACGTCCACATCCCGGGCGAACACGCGGACGGCTTCACGCACACACTGGAATGCATTGCCGACTACCACGAAGTTGCCGGTACGAAGGCGGTACCGGCATGGCATCGGGGTCAGGCGGCACGCGACACGCAACAACGGTCGGTAAGCGCCGGTTTATTTCGCGCTGACAAACTCGTTGGTATAGGTTTTCCCCAGCTCGACACGCTTGCCCTTGACCGACGGATTGAACGCCGACAAGACCTTGAGCACGGTGGCCGGGCCGTCAGCCGGCATCTTGCCGTCCGCGGTGTACATCGGCAGCGAAGCCTTCAGCGCGCTCACGTAGAGCGGCTTGTCCTTCTGATAGTCGTCGGGCATCTTCGCGGCGATTTCTTCCGCGCTGTGCGTGTGGATGAACTGCATCGTGCGAACGAACGCGTGCGCGAGCTTCGCTGCTTCAGCCTTGTGCGTCTCGGCCCATGCCGCCTGCACATAGAGGCTCGACGCCGGGTAGGTGCCGCCCAGTGCTGCCTTCGTGCCCTCGACCGAGCGCATATCGACCAGCACCTTGGCGTCGCCGGACTTCTGCAACGCCGAAACCGTAGGTTCGGTCGTCATGCCCGCGTCGATCCGGCCCTGCTTGATTGCCGCGATAAAGCTGGCGTCGGCACCCACGGGCAGCATTGTGTATTCCGTCGACTGGATGCCGTGCTGGCCAGCGAGGTATTGCGTGAGGAAGCTGGTCGACGAGCCGAGGCCCGTCACGCCAAGCGTCTTGCCCTTCACGTCGGCCATCGATTTGACTGTGTCGGCGGCTTTGGTCGATACCAGCTCCACCTCGCCCGGCACCTGCCCGAACACCACAATCGCCTTGACGTCCTTGCCTTTGGTTTGCAGGTCGATCGTATGGTCGTAGAAGCCGACCACCGCCTGGACAGCGCCGGCCAGCAGTTCGTTTTCCGCGTCGACGCCGGCCGGTTGCGACAGCAGTTCGACGTCGAGCCCTTCGTCCTTGAAATAGCCGAGCTGTTCGGTCAGGCGTGCCGGCAGGTAGATCAGCTTCGTGATGCCGCCCACCATGATGGTGATCTTGCCGCTGTCCGCCGCCGTCGCCTGCTGCGAGGCAAGGCCGAAAAGCAGGCTGGAAGCGATGGCGATATGGCGCAGCGTGCGAAAGCCGTGGGTCATCGATAGTCTCCCTTATTGTTTCTGGCGGCGGAATGCCGCCTGTCGGTCTGCTTTGACGGAGCGATTCTAGGTGAGCGAATCCTTCCCTTGGCTTTCACGGAGGTCCATGCCCGATACGGGATTTCCACTAGCAGCCGCTTGAGTTGACCCACGGTCACGACTTCACTCGAACGATGAAATAGCGCGATCGCTTCGTTCGTTTAAGTTCTGCGCGAACCCGCTTTCAGCACCCGCGGAACGGGACTCTCACCGTGCCGATTCGTAGCGGCCGGCTTTTTCCCGCTCAACCGCGGGGAGCGTCCGCGGCCGGCGTGAGCTCGACGAATGCCGGGTTGAGGTCCGCGATCCTTTCGCATCCCAGCAGCTGCATCGAAATCAGCATCTCGCTCATCATGAGCGTCAGCACCTCGCTGACGCCGTCGGCGCCTCGCGCGGCGAGTCCATACAAAGGGGCGCGCCCCAGCAGAACGCCGCGTGCGCCTAGCGCGGCCGCTTTCAACGCATCGCTGCCGCGCCGCACGCCGCCGTCGATAAAGACATCGAGCCGGCCGCCGACCGCCTCGGCGACCTGCGGCAGTATTTCGAGCGGCGCAAACGTGCTGCCCAATTGCCGCCCGCCGTGATTGGACAGGACGATGCCGTCGGTGCCGTGACGCAGCGCCAGCAACGCATCGTCGACGCCCTGGACGCCTTTGACGATCAGCTTGCCATCCCAATGCCGCCGCAGCCACGCAAGATCCGTCCACGACAGCGTCAAATCCATCTGGCGGCTCAGCATCGCGGCGTGACGGGCCAGGTCGTTGCGCTCGCCGACACTCTTCGCGATGTTTTTTAGCGCCGGCGAGCCGTGCCGCAGCATGTGCCAGCACCACGACGGATGCGTCAGGCAATCGGCGATCAGCTTCGGCGAGAGTCGCAACGGCATGCGGAAGCCGTTGCGTGTGTCGTGATCGCGCTTGCCGTGCACGGGCACGTCGACGGTGAGAACGAGCGTCGAGTAACCGGCGGCGCGCGCGCGGCGCATCAGATCTTCCGCAATGCCGCGATCTTGCTGAACATACAACTGCATCCACAGGTCGCCCCGCGGCGCGGCCGCGCGCACATCCTCCAGCAAAGACGTCGACGCAGTCGACAACACAAACGGCAAGCCCGCCGCGCTCGCGGCCTGCGCGAGCAATTCATCGGCGCGCGGCCAGAACAGACCGTTCAGGCCGGTCGGCCCGACGATCAACGGCGCGGCTGCGGCGTGTCCGAAGAATTGCGTCGCGCTCGAACAGCGCGAGACGTCGGTCAACACGCGCGGCTTGAAGAGCCAATGCCGATACGCTTCGCCATTGCGCCGTAACGCGTCGCCGTCCTCGGCGCCGCCGTCGAGATAGTCGAAGGCGAGACGGGGCAGGCGCCTGCGGGCGGCTAACCGGTAATCGGCGACGCATGAAAACATGAACACTCCCGGCGTCTCGCGCGCCTCGGTTAGTACTTCAGTTGAGCAATTCGATTGCATTACAATCGAGATAACCGTCATGCAATCTCTTTGAGGCCATTCACCGCCATGTCAGAACGCGCCTCCGGCAGATCCCGTGAACCCCGCGAGCCGGCCAGTTCGCGCTCGTCGCTTTTCGTCGGCTCGACCGAGAAAGCCTTTCAGGTGCTGCATGCGTTCGACGGTCCGAACCGGCACATGACGCTCGTCGATATCGCCCGCGTGTCAGGTCTCGACCGCAGCGCCACTCAACGCGTGGTCCATACGCTCGAGGTGCTCGGCTATCTGTACCGCGTGCCCGATACGCGCAACTACGGACTGACCACCAAGGTGCTGCAGTTTTCGTACAACTACGTGCGCGCCAACGAACTCATCGACAAGGCGTCGCCGTATCTGCTCGACATCAGCCGGCGGCTCGGCGAAACCACCAATCTGCTGGAACTCGACGGCCATGAAATCGTGTTCGTCGCGCGCTTTCCCGGTCAGCATCTGGTGAACATCGACATCGTGGTCGGCGCCCGTTTGCCGGCCATGTTCACCGCCGCCGGCATTGCGATTCTGTCGCGCCTGTCCGACGAGCGCGTGCGCGAAATCCTTGCGCAAACCCGCCTCGATCCGCTCACGCACTACACCGAAACCAATCCCGACAAGCTGCTGGAGCGTGTGCGCAAAGTCGCGCGGCGCGGCTACGCTGTGATCGAAAACGAAACCGTGCTCGGCGACATTTCGGTTGCGGCGCCGGTCACGGATCACGGCGGCATGGGCGTGGCCGCGATCAACATCTCGGTGCCGACCTCGCGCTGGTCGCGCGAAAGGGTGGAAGCCGAACTGGCGCAGCACGTGCAGGTCGCCGCGACTTCGATCTCGAAGTCGCGGCTCACAGGCTATCAGCGCTGATAGCACGGATCGCACGGATCGCACGGATCGCGCCGGCCGCGCCGGCCGCGCCGGCCGATCAAAGACGGCGCTCGAACACGTCGAGCTGCTTGTCGAGTTCGACGCGCAGGCTTGCCGACAATTCGGGCGCCGCCTGCACCAGCGGCGCGAGCATATCGGGCGCATGGACGCCGATCAGATCCATCACCGACTTCATCGGCCCCGGATTGGTTTCGGCGAAGGCCATGTTCATCAACGGAATCAGTGAACGGTGCAGCGCCAGCGCCTGCTGGGTCTTGCCCTCGGAGGCGAGCCGATAGATCTCGCGCCACGCGCTCGGCAACAGGCTGGCCGTGACGACAATGCCGCCGCGGGCGCCGGCCGCGACATGCAGCGGAAACAGCGTGTCTTCGCCGCTCAATACGGCAAACGATTCGTCGACGCCCGCCACGGTGCGCAGGAAGTGCCACATGTCGGTGTTGCACGCCTTCATGCCGACGATGCGCTCGTGCTTCGACAGGTCGTGCAGCACTTCGGGGGCGATCGCGATGCGCGTGCGATACGGGATCTCATAGACCAGAATCGGCAGCGGCGATTCATCGGCGTAGCGCATAAAGTAATCGCGAATGCCGGCCTGGGTCGGATTCGTGTAATAGGGCGTCAGAACCAGCAAGCCGTCCGCGCCCGCCGCGGCGAACTCCTTGCCGGCCTGCAACGCGTCGTGATAGCCGGGATCGAGCACGCCCGCGATGACCGGAATGCTTGCCGCCGCGGCTTCCTTGACCGTGATTTCGGCCATGCGGATGCGCTCGGCACGCGCCAGCGCGCCATATTCGCCGGTGCCGCCGAGCGGCACGACGCCGTCCACGCCCTGTTTGAGCAGGTAGCGCATCAGCGTGCGTGCGGCGTCGGCGTTGATGGTGTCGTCGGCGTTGACCGGGGTGGGAATGGCCGGCAGGACACCGCGCAGTTGTTGTGCTGAAAGCATAAGAAGTCCCGGTAGATGAGGTGAGTTCAGGAAGCGAGGCTGCGCCGGCGCAGGCGGTCCGCTACCCAGATAAGAACGGCGATGAAGGCGAACAGGCAGGTCGATACGGCCGCGATGACCGGCGAGATCTGCATGGTGATTTCGTCCCAGAACTGCTTGGGCAAGGTCGTGCTCATGCCACCCGAGCTAAACAGCGCGATAGTCAGCTCATCGAACGAAGTGGCGAAGGCGAACAGGAACGACGACATCAGACCCGCGCCGAGAATCGGAAAGGTGACGCGGCGCAGTGTGGCCCACGGGCGTGCGCCCATGCTTTGCGCGGCGAGGTCGAGGCGCGTGTCGTAGTTGCGCAGCACGGCCATCATCGTGATCACCACGTAGGGCACGGCCACGGTGGTATGAGCGAGCACCAGGCCAAACGACGAACCCACCAGGCCGATCTTCGCGAAGAAGTAGAAGATGCCGACCGCGATGATCATGCGCGGCACCACGATCGGCGAGAGCACGAACGCGAGCATGGCCGCCTTGCCGCGCATGCCGCCGCGTACCAGCAGGAAGGCGGCAGGTGTGGCGATCAGCATCGACAGCACGCCGGTGCCGAAACCGACCAGCATCGAGCGCGTGATCGCCTGCATCCACAGCGGCGAGTCGGCGATCTGCCGGTACCACTGCAGCGAAAAGCCATGCGGCGGCCAGGTGAGCCCGGAGCCCGAGTCGAAGGAAAGCGGAATCATCAGGAAGGCCGGCGCGCTCAGGAACACCAGCAGCAGAAACACGATCACGCGTAAGCTCAGGCTTTCGCCGCTGCCGGACATGGCCCGCTTGCGGCGCCTCGGCAGCACGCCGATCAGCGCATCCGTCGCGTTGCCGAGCACGGTGAGGATCGCGTCGCCGAGCTTGCGGCTCCAGCCGCCGCCGGCTCGCGAGGCGCTTGCCGCGCTGCTGTCGCCGGCCATCGTCGAGAGTCCCACCATGCGGTCGTAGACCAGGAACACGATCAGCACGACAGCTAGCAACAGCACCGAGATCGCGCCCGCGAAACCCCAGTTCAGTGCCTGCATCACCTGATCGATGATCAGTTGCGTGATCATCGTTTGATGACGGCCGCCTAGCAGCGTCGGTGTGATGAAAAAGCCGATCGACGTGACGAACACCATCAACGCGCCGGCCGCGACGCCCGGCAAGGACAGCGGAAAGTACACCTTCCAGAACACCGTGCCGGGACGCGCGCCGAGCGTGGCGGCGGCGCTGGGCAAACGGCGGTCGATGTTCTCCATCACCGACAGCATGGTCAGCACCGCGAGCGGCATCAGTGCGTGCACCATCCCGACGATCACACTAGAGAAGTGATAGAGCAGGCTCAACGGTTCGTCGATGATGCCGAGCTTGAGCAGCATCTGATTGATGACGCCGTTGCGCCCGAGCAGCACGACCCACGCGAACGTGCGCACCAGAAAGCTGGTCCAGAACGACAGCAGCACCCAGAACAGCAGCCGGTTCTTGCGCTCGCGCGTCAGCGACGAAATCAGATACGCGATCGGATAGCCGGTCAGCACGGAGAAGAAGGTGGTCCACAGCGACACTTTCAGTGTGATCAGCAATACGTCCACATAAACTGAGGACGCGAACAGCCGCTTGTACTCGAGCAGCGTGAAGCCGCTGCCGTTGTGAATGCTCAGCAGCAGGAGCTGGCCCACCGGGTAGACCAGCATCACGAGCAGCAGCATGACGAGCGGCGCCCCTTTCGCGCCGGGGCTCAACCACGCGCGCCACGCCGCGCGCCGCGGGGCCGGCGACGGCGCGGGATGCGTGCGCTGCGCGCTCAGAACGGAATGATTCATGACTTACCCCGCGATCGCGACGGCATCGGCGGCAAGCCATGAGAGCCCGAGCGTCTGCCCGACCTCGTACTGGCTGCCGAGGCGGTGGGTGGGGAAGGCGGCGACCAGCGGCGCGGCATCGGCCGCCTGCGGCTGAAGGTAGAGCTTCGTCATGCTGCCGGTGACCATGATGTCGGTGAGTCGCGCCGACAAGGCGCCGCCGCTGGCCGGGTCCGCGCTCGCGCCGTCGTGAACCCGCAGGTTTTGCGGACGCAGCATCAGCTTGACCGGCTTGCCGTGGCCGATCACGGGGTCGTACGCCATCGCCCGGCCTTTCGCGACGCCTTGCACGCTGATTTGCACCTGGTCGCCGGCGCGCTCGGTGACGACCGCGTCGAGCAGATTTGATTCGCCGAGAAAATCCGCGACGAACACGCTGTTCGGCCGGAAGTACAAATCAGCCGGCGTGCCGAGTTGCGCAATCGAACCGGCGTTCATCAGGCAGATGCGGTCCGACATGGTCATCGCCTCTTCCTGATCGTGCGTGACGTAGACGATGGTCGTGCCGAGTTCGCGATGGATCCGCTTGATTTCGAGCTGCATGTGATCGCGCAATTTCTTGTCGAGCGCGCCGAGCGGTTCGTCCATCAGAATGATCGAAGGGCGGTAGACCATGCAGCGGGCGAGCGCGATCCGCTGCTGCTGGCCGCCGGACAACTCGCGCGGATAACGTCCCGCCACATGCGGCAGATGCACCATCTCCAGCGCCTGCATCACCTTGTCGTGCGCGGCTTTGGCGTCGGTCTTGCGCATCTGCAGCGGAAACGCGATGTTCTGCGCGACCGTCATGTGCGGAAACAGCGCGTAGTTCTGAAACACCATGCCGATGTCCCGCTCGTAAGGTGCGCCATATGTGACGTCGACGCCATTGATGCGGATCTGGCCGTCGTCGGGCTGGGCGAGGCCGGCGATCAGGCTGAGCAGCGTCGTCTTGCCGGAGCCGCTCGGTCCAAGCAAGGTCAGGAATTCACCTTCGGCGACGTCGAGGCTGGTCGGCGCGAGCGCGACGAAGTCGCCGTAGCGCTTGCACAGTCCCGCGATTTGAAGATTCGAAGCAGACATGGCATCGGCATCCGTGAAAAGTGTGGGCAGGATCGGCAAGGCGTGCTGATGAAACGTGCTGATGAAACGGGCTTACGTCAGGATCCAGCGGTTGAACCGCTCGAGCGCGACGCTCTGATTTTCCTGCCAGAACTTCGCGTCGATATGCAGACCGTTTTTCATGTTCGCCGGGAACGTCGGGCAGTTTCTGGCGATTTCCGGCTTGATGAAGTTGAACGCTTCCGGCTGTGTGACACCGGCCGGAAAGTATTCGGCGAGCGCGGCCTGGCGTTTCGGATCGGCGGCAAACTTGATGAATTCGCGGCAGGCGTTCGCGTTCGGCGTGCCTTTGAGAATCGACCAGTTGTCGACGCCCCAGATGTTCTGGTCCCAGACGATGCCCACCGGTGCGCCAGTCGCGATCGCTGCTTGCGCGCGCGATATCCACGTGCTGATCATGTCCACTTCGCCCGAGCCCAGCATCTGTTCGACCTGCGCGCCAGTGGTCCACCACACGTCGACGTGCTTCGAAATCTTGTTCAGGCTCGCGAAGCCGCGGTCCAGGTTGCACGGATAGACCTGCGAAGCTGGCACGCCGTCGGCCATCAAGGCCTGCTCCATCGTGTCGAACGGATACTTGCGCAGGCCGCGGCGGCCCGGGAAATCTTTTACGTTCCACATGTCCGCCCACGAGGCCGGCGCTTTGCGGCCCTTGAACGCGTCGGTTCGATAGGCGAGCACCGTGGTGTAGATGTTGGTGCCCACGCCGTAGGGCGACATGTATTGCGCGGGAATCTTCGAGATCGACGGATCGGATTCGAGCCCGTGTTTCTCCAGGTACTCCTTGCCACCGCCGGTCAGCAGCAGAATGGCCGGCTGGCTGATCTTCGCCATGTCCCATGTGTAGCTGCCGGTCTCGACCATGCTCTTGATCATCGCGGTCGGCTCGGCGTTGGCCTGCACGCCGACCACTTCGATGCCGGTCTTCTCCGTGAACGGCCGGTAGAACACCGCGCCGTACGCCTTGGTATAAATGCCGCCGTCGTCGCGGATGACGATCCGTTTGCCGGCCGCGCGCGACGGCGTCCAGACGAACGGAAACGCCACCGCTGCGGCGCCTGCCAGTGCCGTCTTGATGGCTGTGCGGCGGCCGGGTTGTTGAATCTGATCGCGTGCGGGCTGCTTTTTCATGACGGCTCCAGGAGAAGAGGAAAGCGAAGCTTCAGACCGTGTGAACGGCGTGATCGGAGGCAACGTGTGGGGCGTCAGGGCAGCAAACGTCCCGGGTTGAACAGATGATGCGGATCGAGCGCCTGCTTCACGGCGCGCATCAAAGAAAGTTCGGCGGCGGATTTGTAATGCGCCATTTCCGTCAGCCCGGTTTGCCCGACACCGTGCTCGGCGCTGAACGTGCCATGCAGTTCGTGCGCGACGTCGTTCACGCTTCGGCGCAGCGCGGCTGCGATCGCGGCGGGGTCGGCGAGTTCGCGCCAGGCGTCGAACGTGAAGAAGGGGATGAAGTGCGCGTTGCCGTCGCCGAGATGGGCGACCACCAGAATGTCGAGCTCCGCCACGATTGCATGGACTGCGCGGGTCGCCCGTTCGATGAAGGCGGGCACGGCCGATACCGGCACGGCGCAATCGGTCGTCAAGCCGACGCCGGCCTTCTTGTTCGCCTCCGACACGCTGTGGCGAACCTCCCAGAGGGCCGCGCGCTGCGTATCGTTGCTGGCCAGCACCGCGTCGAGGATGAGGCCGGCTTCAGCGGCCTGTTCGAGCGTGTGCTGCAGCAGTTCGGCCATCTCGTCGCCGTCGCGCGTGTCGGCGAGTTCGACCAGCACGTGCCATTCGTGCGGTTCGCCGAGCGGATTGCGTCGCTCGGGCACATGCTCGATGACGAGTTCGAGTTGCCGGCGGTTGATCATTTCGAAGGCGTTCAGCCGTGCGCCGCAGGAGGCCTGAAACATGCCGAGAATACGCAATGCGGCGGCGGGGTCGGCCGGTGCGAACCAGGCGAGCGCGTGCTGTGTCGGCAGCGGATGCAGCTTCAGCGTGGCCGCCGTGATGATGCCGAGCGTGCCTTCCGTGCCGATGAACAGATGCTTCAGATCGAGCCCCGTGTTGTCCTTGCGCAGCGCGCGCAGACCGTTCCACACGGTGCCGTCGGCGAGCACGACTTCGAGGCCGAGCACGTTGTCGCGTGTATTGCCGTAGCGGAGCACGCCGGTGCCGCCCGCATTCGTCGACAGATTGCCGCCGATCTGACATGAGCCTTCCGCGCCGAGGCTCACCGGGAACAGGCGATGCTCAGCCGCGGCCGCGTCCTGCACGGTCTTCAACACGCAGCCTGCTTCGACTTCCATCGAGTCGTTGACCGCGTCGATATGGCGGATACGCCGCATCCGCGCCAGATTGACGATGACCGGCGCCACGCCCCGAGCAGCCGGCACGGCGCCGCCGCACAGGCTGGTGTTGCCGCCTTGCGGCAGCACCGGCACGCCATGTGCCGCGCACAGCCGCACCACCGCCGCCACCTGCGCCGTGTTCGACGGCAGCACCACGCAGGCGGCCGGGCCCTTGTACCGGCCGCGCCAATCCTCGGCGAAACCTTCCAGATCGGACTCGGCGGTCAACACCGCGTCCGCTGCGAGTTCGGCTTGCAGCGCTGCGACCAGGGGCAGGACAGGGTTCATGTGCGGTTCCTCGAGAGATGCGCGGGTCCGGTTCGAAACGGCGAAACCCGCGATGTCTGGAAAAAAGCATAGAAGTAAAAAAATCGCATTGAAATGCATTTAATCGCATTGCAATTGAAGTAAGCGTTTTTACCGAACTAACTGGTAGAGGATCCGCGCAGAGCCGCAGTCCAACGAGCGTTCGACGAAGTTCGTGGCGGCCAGACCCATGCAACGAACCGGCGCGTGACGTAAAGTCGTCCCTTTGCGGGCCGTTAGAGCGGGAAGAGCACCGTTCTTGCCGCCGACCTTCCGGAACACCACGCCGACCCCGTCCACCGCGCCCATGCACAAAACAGCAGCCAAGCCAGCCAACCTGTCCCGCGCCGAACTCCGGCGCCTCATCGTGGCGATCGTGATCGGCAACGGCTTCGTTGCGTACGACTTCACGGTTTACAGCTTTTCGGCCGTGCTGATCGGCAATCTGTTCTTTCCGTCCGGCAACCCCGTGTCATCGCTGCTGCTGTCGCTCGCCACCTTCGGCTCGGGTTTCGTGATGCGCCCGCTCGGCGGGATCCTGATCGGCCACATTGCCGACAGCCGCGGCCGCAAGGCCGGGATGACCGTCTCGCTCACGCTGATGACGCTCGGCACGTGGCTGATCGCGTGCCTGCCCACCTATGCGTCGATCGGTCCGGCGGCGGCGGTGCTGATGGTGCTCGCGCGGCTGATGCAGGGGCTCGCGACAGGCGGGGAGATCGGTCCGGCGGCGGCCTCGCTGATGGAGTCGGTCGCGTACCGGCACCGCTGTTTCATGGTGAGCTGGCGCGGCGCGAGCCAGGGCGCGGCCGCGTTCGCCGCCGCGCTGGTCGGCGCGAGCACCACCGCGCTGCTTTCTACCGAGGCCATGCAGAGCTGGGGATGGCGCATTCCGTTCGTGCTGGGTGGCCTGATCGGCCCGGTCGGCTGGTATCTGCGCCGCCATATGCCGGCGCCGGCGGCCCTGGGGCAGCCGATTGGGCGGCTGAATCCCAGGCGCCTGCTCGTCGAGTACACGCGGCCGCTTGTCTGCGGCATTCCGATGACGGCGGCGACTTCGGTAACCATCTATCTCACCGTGTTCTACATGCCGTCCTACCTGGTGCGAACGCTGCATCGGCCGCCGGCGATCAGTCTGCTGACCGCCAGTCTCTCGGGCCTCGCGATCTTCGTGATGACGCCGCTGATGGGGCGCGCAGCCGACCGGTTCGCGAGCCGCAAGACGCTCCAGTCCCTCCTTTTCGCGGCGTCGCTGGCGGCGGCATGGCCGGTTTTCTGGATGTTGACCCACGGCGTGAGCGATCTCGCCGCGCTCGTCATCATCACGGCGTACGTGGCGCTCGCGGTGAATAACGACGGTGCGATTTTGGTGCTGATGATGGAGGCCTTTCCCGCGCATCGGCGCGCGGCGGGCCTTGCCGTGATCTACGGTGTCGGCGTTGTCGTGTTCGGCGGGTTTTCGCCGTTCTTCGTCACATGGCTCATCAGCGTGACGGGCAACCCGATGATCCCGGCGTGGTACGTGATGGCCGCGACCGGGCTCACGCTCGTCGCGCTGAACCGGTTTCCCGAGCAGGCGCCGGCGGAGGGGCCCGCATACGCTGCGCAGCCGCCGGCGTAATGCGTCGGTTCAATCGCTACGCCGCATTGCGATGCTTCAGATCCCATGCGCGCGCCCGCATGTCCTGCGGGCTCATGTCGAACGCGCGGCGAAACGCGCGCGTGAAATCCGACGCGCTTTGGAAGCCGAGCCCGTAAGCGATTTCGGTTACCTGCAGATGCGGGAAACGGACCAGTTCGTCCGCCGCTTCCCGCAGCCGGCGATTGCGAATGTAGGCGCCGAGCCCGCCGTAGTGCTCGAACCAGCGGTAGATCGTGGCGCGCTTCAGTTGCAGCGCCTCGACGATACGGGTTGGCGTGAGGTCGCTCTGGTGCAGATTGGCTTCGACGTAACGCCGGACCTGCCCCATCACCGCGGCCTGCAGCGCGGCGCGGCCCCTGCCTGTCAGACGCGATTCCTTGCGAAACGCCCTGATCAGAAGCTGGGCACCGGCATTCAATGCGCCGGCCGCGCTCTGCGGGTCGAGCGTCGGCATTTCCCGGGCGATGGCCGCCATGTGAGCCATGACGAGGTGGGTCAGCGGCGAGCCCAGCGGGAGGATGCGGCCATGCAGCGACGCGCCGTCACGCAGTTCCTCGTCCACGATCGCCGCCGGCAAGAACAGACTCAGCAGACGGCAGGCGGGCCGCTCGGCCCGAAACGGCTGGTTCAGATCGAACGCGACGATGCCCTGCACCGAGCCGGGATCGCTGCGCTTCTTGCGCATGCCTGTCACGTTGCCGATTTCGCCTTCCACGAACAGCTGAAAGGCGTAGTCGCGGCGCGTGTCGGTGGAAACGCGCGCCACCGATCGTTCGAGCACCAGTTTCTCGCTGCGGCAGTCGGTCAACGTCATTCCGCCAACCGCATATAAATCGATCTCTCCGCGGAACCCCTCGGCGATCTGCTGTTTCGACGGCCGTACGTCGACTACGTGGCCCACGCGCTTGCGCCATGCGAGCAGTTGCTCGTCGGCCGCCAGCGCGCGTGTGCTGAAGCTGCTCGTCGTGATGACTGAGCGCGGTTCGGCTGCGGCGGCGGTTGCGTCGGCCACCGGGCTACACGGCAGTGAGCGCTGGTTCATGAGCCAATTGCAGCGAGCGAGGGATACGGTTCGGGCAAAGCAGTCCCGGCAAGCGAATTTTTAACACGCTGCCATCGGAAACTGAGACGTATGGTAAAGCCAGACAAAAAAACAGCGTTATCGTCCGACAATAAGATGCAGATCGTTTTCGCTAGTGGCGCGGCGAATCATTGTATCCGTAGCCTCGTTTGAAAGCGCAACTGCGCGATGGAAAGAGCGCCGCTTTGCCATGCGCGGCGCCATAAGGGCGAGCGCGTCAGGCATCGCCCGTCTGGCCAATATACGGGGCACGAGAAAATGAGCGGCACGATCAATCGGCCGACCGCGCGGCGCGGTGGGCTGCGTCCGGCCAGTTTGGCGGACAGCCAGTTGGAGCATCTCGAGAGCATGGTCCAGTACTTGACGCGTGGGGACGCGGATAGTGTTCTGAACCGGTTCGACCGTGAGTATTGGGAAAAGCGCGTTCGTGCGCTGGAAGAAACGCACGATCTGGTTGCCAGCCAGCAGCGCCGCGTCAGCAAGCTGCTCGACCGGCTTCAGAGGTAAGCGGGTATCACGGTGCGGCGTAGGACGGCAGTCGGAATCTGATGTTGGAGTGAATTGCGGTAATCGGGGTTAGCAGCGGGAGACCATATCGATGCCCCAGAGCATCGGCACGTCGGCGCCAATCGCGATCGGATCTGTGTACGGCGCCGATCGTGACATGATCGGCGTGTTTTGCGCACAATCCCGATCACCGTTGGTTGGTCCACGTTTCTTATGAATCATCATCAGCTCGAAGCTGTGCAGATTACGCAATTGCTTTATTGATCCGCCGGGCGCGAATAAATCAAGATCAAATCAAGGAAAGGCGACGCCGTAGGCATCAAGGAGCATCGCCCCGAGCCACAAACCCGCGTCCGGCTCGCTGCGCAGTGGTCCCGGCTTGCGCAGCGGCACCGGCCCCCTTGGGGCCCTTAAACCTCAAGATAGGCTCTTCGATGAATCGCCAGGACAAAACGGCGATCGCTAACGAAATCAGAAACGAAGCCACCATCCCTGCAACATGCGCCCACCCCGGCACGGCGCCGCCGAAAAAAACCGCCGCATGATGATTCCGCATCAAATCCGGAATGAGATTGTGATAAAGATAAAACCCGTAACTGATACGCCCAAAACTCACCAGCCAACGGGTCTCGAGCAGACCCATGATCACAGCGCTCCGGCAGCAGGCGATCGAACACACCAGCGCCGCGATGCAAGCACCATACGCCGCGGAAACAACAGTCAACCCAAGCGGACTCGTCAACTCACTCCACACGGGCTCGGTCGCGCAAAACCCGACAAGGCATGCCGCAAGCGCAATTAACGTCACGCCATGTCCCAGCACGGCCCGCAAGCGGTGTGTGTCTCCGGCGATCATCAAGCCGCAGATTCCCCCGAGCGCCAGCATCCAGAAATTGGTCAACGGATGCGTGTAGATAGTGATCTCCTGCCAGTGCGCCGCGCGCATCGCGAGCAATGAAGCGAGTCCGACCACCACGACCGCCGCACACACCGCCCAATGCCGCCGCGCGGCGATCAGCAACAACAACGGCGCAAACACCAGATAAAACTGCTCCTCGATCGCAAGGCTCCATAGATGCGAGTAACGCCCCGGCCAGTAATGCAACACCGAACCGATCCAGAAGTTCGTCAGATAAGCAAAATGAAACGGCATGCCGCTAGCCAGTTCAGGACTCGCCATGCCGAGCGTCATCAATATGCACATCACCACGAGCATCAGGTAGTAAATCGGAAATATGCGCAGCGTGCGGCGAAACAGGAAACGCTTCAGTTCGGCGGCAAAGCGACTGCCGTTGCGTTCAATGCGGGTGCGTTGCGCGGACAGAATGCCGATAATCAGAAAGCCGCTCAGCGCGAAGAAAATCCATACGCCCAGATGGCCGATCTCGCCGATGTCGCCAAACAGGCGGTGCTGAAAAAACACCATCAGGACCGCGATCGCGCGCAATCCGTCGAAGCCGGCAATCCTGTTGTTCATGTGGTCGTCTTCCAGGGGCAACGGCGGTGCGCGAAGCATCGCCGTTCAGGGCAGTAGCGGAAGGACCGGAGCGCATCGCGACGGCAAAGTCAGCAATGGCAACTAGAGGACGCCGCAAGGACGCTCAGCGATCCAGCCGATCGAAGATCGGGCTGGCGGCGTATCCGGTCCACATGGGTGGCTGCCGTCGGGAGGTGGCACCGCTCGCAATGCGCGATGTCCGACAGGCGTGCATGAACCCATGCTACGACGAAAAAAAGCGAAAAAAATCGCGCAGGGCATTCATCTATTTTTTTTCCGCGGTCATTACCGGTATGAATCGCTCATTCGCCATTCAAAGCCGCAAAACTTTCCGGCAAGCGAATACGGAATGATTCAGCATTACCGCACGCCGACATCTAAATTTCAGATTGCTGCCAATGCCTGCGCGATTAAAGGGCGGTTGTCAGCGCGCGCCGGGATAATGCACGGCATCGGCGGAAACGTTCTAATGTTCCTATGAGAAACAGCGGTATATGACCGCCTCTCACGGCGCATTGGACGGACGCGCCATCTGCGAGAACCTGAATGGAATCACGCCGCGGACGCTCGATCGAAGTGGATTTTTTCCGCGGTATCGTGCTGATTGTCATCGTGCTGGACCACATGCCCGGCAGCGTGCTGTCGCATCTGATGCTGCATGCCTATGCATTGTGCGATTCGGCTGAAGTGTTCGTGTTTATCGGTGGCTACGCGTCCGCAGCCGCCTATACCGGGGTGCTCGCGGGTCGCGGCGAGAGCGCGGCGAACCTGCGTTTCGTCCGGCGCTGCTGGGAAATCTACCGCGCCTATTTGCTGACCGCCGTATTGACGCTATTGTCCGGCGCCATTCTCGCGACGCTGCATCTGAACCCGCCAATGGTCGATCTGACCAGTTGGACGCCGTTCGCGGCGCAGCCGTTGCGCGAAGCACTCGATATCGCCGTGCTGCGGCGTCAGCCGTATCTGTCGAGTGTGCTGCCCATGTACGTGATCTTTGCGCTGTGCGTGCCGTTCGCGGTGCCGCTGGCGCGCCGTTCGCCGCTGCTGGCGCTTGGGCTCAGTCTGGCGATCTGGGCGCTCGCCCGGCCGCTGGCTGCGCTATTCAGCATTGACGACATGGCCGACTGGGCTTTTAATCCGTTTGCGTGGCAACTGATGTTCGTGCTCGGGATTCTGTGCCGGGTGCAACCCGTCAGCGAGCGCTTTCACACAAACCGCACCGCGCGCTGGCTGACATGGGCCGCGGCGATCGCGGTACTGGCATTCGCTATAGTCAAACTCTTCGTGCTGACGCAACCGCTGCCCGGCACGTTTAAACAGAACCTTTCCGTGGACCGTGTGATCAACTTCCTCGTCATTGCCTGGCTCGCGGCGCAGTTCGTGCGCATGGGCAGCATCGCGCGGCTCGCGAGGCGGCTGCCCGCGGTGGTGACCGTCGGCCGCACCGGGCTCGTGTGTTTCGTCGCCGGCACGCTGGTCTCCTTGATCATCGATACGGCGACGCCGCATACGTTTCACGGTTTTCGCGGCACGCTGATCGGACTCGGCGGCGATCTGGTCGCCATCGGCGCCGTGCTGATGATCGCGCGCGGCTGGGACGGCTGGAAAGGGCAGCAGTCGCGCGCGGCGGCCAATGGGGCAGGTTACGGATGACGGCGCGTTCGCGCCGCATGCGCACACGAGTTTCACGCGCGGTCGTCACGGCTGTCAGTGCGATGCTATGGCTGAGCGCCGTCGAGGCGCTCGGCGCGCCCAAGGACGCACCGCTCGCGATGCGTTGCGCGGAATTCGCCGGCGCCGTGTTGCCGCCGGAACTCATCGCCATGCCCACTGCCGGCGTGCAGATCGAAAGCGCGGCGATGGTGGGCGCGACCGCGCCCGGCAATCAGCAAGGCGGCGAATATTGCCGTATCACAGGCCGCATCAAAGGGCTCAACGCGAGCACGCCCGATATCCGTTTTGACCTGAATCTGCCGCGCCGCTGGAATGGCCGCGCGCTGCAGATCGGCGGCGGCGGGTACAACGGCGTGGTGGTCAGCGGCACTGGCGTGATGCCGTTTTCGCCAGATCGCGCGCCGCTCGCACAAGGCTATGCGACCTTCGGCGACGACTCGGGACACGTGGGCGATTCGTCGCTCGCGATCTTCGGGCTGGTCGATGAGGCAGTGACGAATTTCGGCTACGCACATCTGAAGAAAACGCATGACGCGGCGCTTGCACTCATCGCGCGCGCTTACGGACGGCCGCCACAACGGATGTACTTCGCCGGCGGTTCGACCGGCGGGCGCGAAGGCTACACGGTGATGCAGCGCTTTCCGGACGACTACGACGGCGTGATCGCCAATTCGCCCGCGCTCAATTTTTCCGGCGTGCGCCTGCTCGGCGTGAAACTCGGCCAGGCCGAATACGCCACGCGCGGCGGCTATATCCCGCCGTTGTTGCTCGAACGCGTGTATCAACGCACGCTGGCGGTTTGTGACCGGCTCGACGGCGCGGCGGACGGCATCGTCAGCGACGTCGCCGCATGCCGCCAGCACGAAGCGGAAATCATCGCTTCATTGCGTTGCGCCGGGCATAGGCCGTCGCACGATGAATGCCTCACCGCTGCGCAGCTATCCACCTTGCTCGTGATGCGCGACGGTCTGTCGTTGCCATACCGGCTGGCGTGGGACGTCAGCGGTTATCACGGCTACAACATCTTTCAGGGCACGCATCTGACCGGCACGCTCGGGCTCGGGCATCAACCCGACCGGCAGCCGGTGCCGACCTTCTTCGCCAACGGCTACCTGTTCGCTCAGGGCGACGGCTACATCCGCTATTTCGTCGCGCGCGACGCGAGCTTCGACTCGCTCAGCTTCGACCCGCAACGTCCGGGCAAATATCGCGCCCAGCTGGTCGCGCTGTCGCAGACGATCGGCGCGATGAACACCGATCTGACGCGCTACATCGCACGCGGCGGCAAGCTCATCACGCTTCAAGGTCTCGCCGACGAAGTCATCAGCCCGAACCAGACGATCGCCTACTACGAAGCGCTGATCGACCGCTTCGGCATCGACCAGGTCAACGCGTTCATGCGGCTTTATATGGTGCCGGGTTTCCAGCACGGCAGCGGCGTGTTCATTCCGTCGGTGGACCTGCTCGGCGCGCTCGACAACTGGGTGACGCGTGGCGTATCGCCCGAAACGCTGACCGCGACCGACATTGCGGCGGCCACCAATGGGCGCTCCCGGCCGTTGTGCCGCTACCCGCTGTTTCCACGTTATGCGGGCAAGGGCAATCTGAATCTCGCCAGCAGTTTCGTGTGCGCTGAACCGTGATGGCGGCGTAAGCGAAGCCCGCGCGTTCTTGACGTCAAAGAACGGCACGCTGCACGCTTTCGTTCTTTCATTTACATTGCGGGTGCGGTCGCGCATTCGCACCGCCTCCTTCCAATCCAATACCGGTGTCTGCCATCGTCGAATCCATGCAGCCAATCGTCGCGGTTACGAATCTTTCAAAAACCTATGCTACGGGTTTTCATGCACTCAAAAACATCAATCTGGCTATCCGCCGCGGCGAAATCTTCGCCTTGCTCGGCCCGAACGGCGCGGGCAAAACCACGCTGATCAGCATTATCTGCGGCATCGTCAACGCAAGCGAAGGCAATGTGACGGTGGACGGCCACGACATCGCGGCCGACTACCGTCGCGCGCGGTCGCTGATCGGGCTGGTGCCGCAGGAACTCACTACCGACTCGTTCGAAACCGTCTGGGCGACCGTTTCATTCAGCCGTGGACTGTTCGGTAAAACGAACAACCCCGCTTACATCGAAAAGGTCTTGCGGGATCTGTCGCTGTGGGAAAAGCGCAATAGCAAGATCATTACGCTGTCGGGCGGCATGAAGCGGCGCGTGCTGATTGCGAAGGCGCTCTCGCACGAACCGCGCGTGCTGTTTCTCGACGAACCCACCGCGGGCGTGGACGTCGAGTTGCGGCGCGACATGTGGAAGCTGGTGCGCTCGCTCGCCGCGAGCGGCGTGACGATCATCCTCACCACGCACTATATCGACGAAGCCGAGGAAATGGCCGACCGCATCGGCGTGATCAACGCGGGCGAGATCATGCTGGTCGAAGAGAAGACGGAGCTGATGCGCAAGCTCGGCAAGAAGCAGTTGACATTGCAACTGGACAACCCGCTCGAGCAGGTGCCGCCGGCACTCGTTCAGTATGGGCTGGATGTCGCGACGGGCGGCAACGAGCTGATCTACACGTATGAGGGCGACGGCGGCCGCACCGACATCATCGCGCTGCTCAAGGCGCTCGATGATGCCGGCATCCGTTTCAAGGACCTGCATACCACGCAAAGTTCGCTCGAAGACATCTTCGTCAGTCTGCTCCGAGGTGACCAATGAATCTCTACGCAATTCGCGCGATCTACAAGTTCGAAATGGCGCGCACGTGGCGCACGCTGATGCAGAGCATCATCGCGCCGGTGATTTCCACTTCGCTTTACTTCGTCGTGTTCGGCGCGGCGATCGGCTCGCGCATCAAGGAAGTGGACGGCATCAGTTACGGCGCGTTCATCGTGCCGGGTTTGATCATGTTGTCGCTGCTGTCGCAAAGCATTTCGAATGCTTCGTTCGGAATTTACTTTCCGCGCTTCACGGGGACGATCTACGAGCTGCTGTCGGCGCCGGTTTCGTATCTCGAGATCGTCGTGAGCTATGTGGGCGCGGCGGCGACCAAGTCGATTCTGCTCGGCCTGATCATTCTCGCGACCGCGGGACTGTTCGTGCCGTTGCAGGTGCAGCACCCGTTCTGGATGATTCTGTTTCTCGTGCTCACCGCGGTGACGTTCAGTCTGTTCGGTTTCATCATCGGCATCTGGGCCGATAGCTTCGAGAAGCTGCAACTCGTGCCGCTCCTGATCATCACGCCGCTGACCTTTCTCGGCGGCAGTTTCTATGCGGTCAACATGTTGCCGCCGTTCTGGAAGGTCGTGACGCTGTTCAATCCGATCGTCTATCTGGTCAGCGGGTTTCGCTGGAGCTTTTATGGGATCGCCGACGTGAACGTCGGCGTGAGCCTTGGCATGACCGCGGTGTTTCTTGCGGTGTTTCTCGCGATCGTCGCGTGGATCTTCAAGACGGGCTATCGTCTCAAGTCCTGACGCTTGCTACCTGCCGTGCGCAACACGTTCGCCGATCATCCGCTGATCGGCATCCAAACCACGGATGCCGATAGCCATTACGACACATACCCCTGCGCGACGTTGATCAACTGCACACGGTTGCGCACCTTGAACAATTGCCGCAGCCGACGCAGGTGGTAGTCGACGTTGTGCGGCGACAGCCCGAGGAAGTAGGCGATTTCCTTGTCGCGCTGTCCCTGCACGACCGCCTTCAGCACCGCATGCTGCAAGTCGCTCAGCGCAACGCGCTGCTGCTGCGCGGGCGCAATGCCGATCACGCTTTTCGCATGCGTCCAGATGAATTCGTGGATCGTGTGCGCGAACATCAGCGTCTCGGCCGCGATCGATTCTGTCATCCAGCGCGGATTGGCGATCTCCGAATTGAAGCACAGGCTCGCGCTCAGTTCCGGCTCGGGCAGCGGCATCTGCGTGAGAATTCCGCTTTTGCGGCCGGTCGCCTCCAGCATGTCGATCAGGCCGCAGAGCCGCTCGCTGCGCATTTGCGCACGCGACAGGTCGGCGCGCATGTCGGCTGTATTCCACAGGAACGGCAGCCCGGTCGGCGAGGCCAGCGCGACACGCGGATCGAGCTCGAAATAGCGCTCGCGGAAGTAACGCGTGAGCCACGCCTGCGACTCGTAGCTGGTGAGCACGAACATCGTCTTGTGATGCGCGGTGGTGCGCGTGGCCGTATAGCTGAACGAGTCGAAGCCGAGTTGTTTGATGCGCTGCCGTACGAATTCGATGCGGTCCTGCGCACTGCCAAAACGGACCAGCGGACTGATGACGGGCGTGGCCTGCCGCTTGGCAGGCGAGGGCGTGCCGATTTCCTCCTCGGTGAAGAGCGTGAGAAAGCCCGCTGGCGCCATGCCTGACGAAGCCGTGCGGACTGCCGCCCTGGTTGCTTCAGCCGCGTGGGCTGATTTCGCCGGTTGCCGCGCGTCGGCCTGGTAAGCCGATTGTGCGGAAACCGCTGAGTTGTAAGTTGCCGACGCCCGGCCGGCTTCGCCTTGCGGCGAGCCGGTCAGCCAATGCGGCAGCGTATCGCATTCGTGTTCCATGAAACGGTAGCTCCGGCGTTCGAAACGCGTGATGGACGACGACCTGAATGATTAACTATTTCCAAATATTACGGTAGCCGGTTCCTTGCTATCATTTTTGAGATCTTGCGCTGACCGCTTGTGGGCGGGCGCGAGCCCGCTGGGTTTCTCATCTGCATGCGGCATGTTCCAGGAGACGCGATGGCAAGAATTCCAAAGCTGACAACAACGCTCGCCTACGATCGCTATATGGCGGGCCAGAAACTGGTGTCGAGCGTCGACCGGCCGTGGCGGAACCTGGTGCTGCGCTCGTATCTCGAACCGACCGAGCAGGAACTGCTGGAGGCGCCCGGCTTACAGGACCTCACGCTGATGACTCTCGGCAGCGGCGCCGAACACCTCGAGCGCAACCTCGACGGCCGCTGGGAAAGTGCCGACCTGCGGGTGGGCGACGTCTGGTTCGTGCCGCCCGTGCCGATCTCCTGGCGCTGGCGTTCGATCAGCGACGAGCCGTTGTCGACCGTCCATCTGCACATGGAGCGAAGCCTGATCGACAGCGTCGCCGACCAGATGGAACTGGGCGGCTCACGCGAGCTGTCGCTGGGCGACGCGATGCAGTTTCACGATCCGCTGATCGCGGCGATGCTCGCTGCATTGCATCGCGCTGCCAGCGATCCGGCCGACTCACGTCTTTACGTCGACGCGTTGGCTCATGCCCTCGCCGCGCATCTGTTGCAACATTATTCGCGCGGCCGCAACAACGGTTCAGCAGGCCCCGCGGCGGGTCCGGAGCGGCTGGTGCCGCGCCGCATTCGCCGCGTGATCGACTACGTGCGGGCCAATCTTGCCGCCGATCTGGCGATCAGCGAACTGGCCGCGCATGCCGGGCTCAGCAGTTTTCACTTCGCGCGCGTGTTCCGCCGCGAGACCGGCGAAACGCCACATCAGTTCGTTACGCGCCTGCGGCTCGAGGAAGCTGCGAGGCTGCTGCGCGCTACCGATCAGACGGTGCTGCAAATTGCGCTTGCGGTTGGTTTCGAGAATGCCAGTCATTTCTCCGTGCAGTTCAAGCGTGGCTATGGCGTGACGCCGCTTGCTTACCGGTTGCGCGGCTGATCCGAGGTTTGCGCGGCTCGCGGCTGGATGATGGTTCGTGACCGCAAGCCGGCCGCGCCGCGGCAGTCGCGGCCGGCACTGTGCGCGTGCCCGTTCGCGTGGACCTTGTGCGGTGCGGGAATAGATTACCGGCCGATTACCGGCCGCCGCGATCGGCACGCTGCGCGCAACGTATCGCCAACGGCCGCGGCGGATCATCGAGTGGAAAGTCCGATGAGCCGCCATGGCGGCAAACACGCAACTTGCGCAGTGTGCTGCTCATTGCGCGGCTTGCAAACTACGAACTTTCGGGGCGCATGCGAAGAGAGAAATGGCGACGGCTGGCCTCGATGCTGCTTGGGTGCTCTTTTTCAACTGGCCTGACCGGATGCGCGGCAACTGTACCTGTCGAAGCCACGCAACGGCCGACAGAATATCGCGCCAGCGGCTTGACCTGACCGGCGTCTAACCGACCATTCCATTCAACCCGTCATACCGGATACCTAGCGATGACCCGACTTCGAATCACCTCATGCGGCCATGTATTTACCGCTGAAACCCATCCGGATGCGCCGCAAACCGTGGCCGCCTTCCTGAAGCTGCTGCCGTACCGCCAGAAGATCATCCATGTGCGCTGGAGCGGCGAGGGCTGCTGGGTGCCCCTCGGCGACTTCAAGCTCGAGAACGACGGCGCGGCGGTCGGTTTCGAGAATCACACGAGCCACCCGTCGGTCGGCGACATCCTGTTCTACCCGGGCGGCTACAGCGAAACGGAGATCATCCTCGCGTACGGCTCGTGCTGCTTCGCAAGCAAGCTGGGTCAGCTCGCGGGCAATCACTTCCTGACCATCGTCGAAGGGAAGGAGAAGCTGCGTGAACTCGGCACCAAGGTGCTATGGGAAGGCGCGCAGGAAGTGCTGTTCGAGAAGATCTAGGCGGGCTGGGCCACGTAGCCGCGTCGGGCTCGTGCGGCGGCGAGGCCTCGCCGGCCGCCGGGCGTCCGGCGCGGGCACGCAGTGGGTCCGCAGTGGGTCCGCTTGTGGTCCGTTGCAGAGCTCGGCGCCGGTGCGGCGCACCGGTGGCAGCCTGGCGGGGGAGGGTGCCGCGTCGGGAAAACGCAGCCGGATAACCACTTCGGCACCCCGCACATAGCATCGCGCGGGGTGCCGTTCAAACGCTTACTTGAACAGCTTCATCGCTTGCGAGAGGGTATTCACCACGCCCCACGCCAGCGGAATCGTCACGTACAGCCAGAAGACGGCGAGTTTGACCTTGTTGGTCGGATGAACGGCTTGAATGGTCGACATGCGAGTCTCCTTAGGCGCCTTTGGCGAGTTGTGCATCGGTCATGTGGTGCTTGTCGTCCACGCGCCTGATCAGCAGATTGCAGACGAAACCGACCACCAGCAGCACGGCCATGATGTGAACCGTCATCGTGTAGGCGTCCGCTTTGGCAACGCCGTGCGCGACTTCATAGGCGCGGATGTAATTCACCAGCACCGGACCTGCGACGCCCGCCGCGGCCCATGCGGTCAACAGGCGGCCGTGAATGCCGCCGACGAACGCCGTGCCGAACATGTCGGCGAGATACGCCGGCACTGTCGAGAAACCGCCGCCGTACATCGACAGGATCACGCAATAGGCGAGCACGAACAGTGCGATCTGGCCGGAAGCGGCGAAACCCGGCACGAGGTAATACAGCACGGCGCCGAGCACGAAGAAGATGAAGTAGGTGTTCTTACGGCCGATCCAGTCCGAAGCCGAAGCCCACACAAAACGGCCGCCCATGTTGAACAGCGACAGCAGGCCGACGAAACCGGCCGCCGCGGCTGCCGTCACGGTGTCCTTGAAGCTCTCCTGAATCATCACCGAAGCCTGGCCGAGAATGCCGATGCCGGCCGTCACATTCAGGAACAGCACCAGCCAGATCAGATAGAACTGCGGCGTCTTCAGCGCCTGGTCGATATGCACGTGGTTGCGCGAAATCATCTTCTTCTGATTGGTCGCGCTCGGCGTCCAGCCGGCGGGTTTCCAATCGGCCGGCGGCACGCGGATGGCCAGCGCGCCGATCGACATCGAGATGAAATACGCGATGCCGAGCACGACAAAGGTCTCGGCCACGCCGACGCTGGTCGCGCTGCGGAAGTGGTTCATCAGCGCCACGGAAAGTGGCGCGGCAATCATCGCGCCGCCGCCGAAACCCATGATCGCCATGCCGGTCGCCATGCCGCGGCGGTCCGGGAACCAGCGGATCAGCGTCGACACCGGCGAAACATAGCCGAGGCCGAGCCCGATGCCGCCGATCACGCCGTAGCCGAGATACAGCAACGCGATCTGATGCAGATGCACGCCGAGCGCGGACACCAGAAAGCCGCCGCCGAAGCAGCATGCCGCGGTGAACATCGTGCGGCGCGGACCGACGTGTTCGAGCCACTTGCCGGCAAACGCCGCAGACAAACCGAGAAACACGATCGCCAGCGAAAAAATCCAGCCGAGCGAAGTCAGCGACCAATCGTCCGCCGCGGACTGCGTAATGCCGATCACTTTGGTCAGCGGACCGTTGAACACTGAAAAGGCATACGCCTGGCCGATACAGAGGTGGACGGC
Source organism: Paraburkholderia sp. GW821-FHT02A12 (assembly GCF_059422005.1). Taxonomy (NCBI): domain Bacteria; kingdom Pseudomonadati; phylum Pseudomonadota; class Betaproteobacteria; order Burkholderiales; family Burkholderiaceae; genus Paraburkholderia; species Paraburkholderia sp. GW821-FHT02A12. Next base: position 1,026,356 of record NZ_JBWKWA010000002.1, read on the forward strand.
GAGCGCCGCGGGCGGAACCATCCAGCGCGAGAAGCCCGGTTTCGCGACGGTGGCCTGCTTGGAAAAGAAGGGGGCAGAGCCTTGATTGCCGCTCGGCTCAGTGATGCTGCTCATGGTCGGTCTCCGTAGACGAATTCTTTGTTATCGGCGCGTGGAACAAATGCTTGAGATGTCACGGTGTAAAAATCGCAGGTATCCGTCGCCGAATATATGCGCTCTAATTTCATATGAGGCGCACACATTTACAACAAACACTGCTCGGCGGAACGATAGATTGGGAAGTTTTGCTTTGCAATATGAGATGAAAATGCATAAGTATTAGGTCTGACGAAATGCGCCCGTCATCTCGGATTGCGGCAGTACGTGGCGAATTCGCCGGGGGAGCCGCCGAATGGAACGCAAAGGGAAGGCCGGAACCGGCAAGAAGGTAAGGCGGCGAAAGAAAAATCTCCGCCACAAGAAACCATGCGCCAAAAACAAAGCGGGCCGGCAGTGGCAACCTTGCCACGCCGGCCCGCGCAACAGCAGCCGTTGGCGAGAATCAGGCGAGCGTGCGCCCGGTCTTCATTTTTGCTGCCACCAGCACCGAGATCAGACAGCCGATCGCCAGATAAGCCGCGACCGGATGCCACGAGCCACCGGCAAAGCTGACCAGCGCCACCGCGATAAACGGCGTGAAGCCGCCGCCGACCACGCTCGCCACCTGGTAACCGACACCTGCGCCGCTGTAGCGGTACTCGGTGCCGAACAGTTCGGTGAACATCGGCTGCTGCACGCTGACCACCATGTCGTGCGCGACGTTGGCGAGCATCACGGCGAAAACCACGATCCATACCGTCGAGCGCGCGTCCAGCGCAAGGAAGAACGGCACCGCGCTGAACATGCCGACCAGCGCGCCGACGATATACACGCGCCGCCGGCCGAAGCGGTCTGCGAGCCACGCAAAGCACGGAATCGTCACGCAGCTCACCGCGCCGACCAGCAGACCGATCGACAGAAAGAACTCGCGCGGCATGTGCAGATTCGCCGTCGAGTAGTTCAGCGCGAACGCGGTCACGATATACATCGTGAACAACTCGGCGAGGCGCAGCGCGATGATCAGCAGAAACGCCTTCGGATGCCGCAGCAAGGCTTCGACGATCGGCAGCCGGACGCTGCGTTCACCGTGCTCGCCGACTTTCTCGACGAACTCCTGCGACTCCTCCATGCTCGAGCGGATCCACAGCGCGATCAGCACCAGCACGACGCTGAACAGAAACGGCAGACGCCAGCCCCAGCTCAGGAACGACGCGTTGTCCATCGAACGGCTGATGATCGCGACCAGTCCGGTCGAGAGCACGAGGCCCACGCCGTAGCCGACCTGCACGCCGCTGCTGTAGAACGCCTTCTTCTTCTCCGGTGCGCTCTCGACCGCCATCAGCGCCGCGCCGCCCCATTCGCCGCCGACCGCGAAGCCCTGGATCGCACGCAACGTCACGAGCAGCACCGGCGCCCACCAGCCGATGCTGGAGAAGCCGGGCAGCAGACCGATCGCCGCGGTGGACAGACCCATCATCATCACGGTGAGCACCAGCATCCGCTTGCGGCCGAGCCGGTCGCCGTAGTGGCCGAACACGAAGCCGCCGAGCGGGCGGAACAGGAAGCCGACGCCGAACGTGGCGAACGCGGCGAGCGTGCCCATTGCCGGGCTGACCTTCGGGAAGAACTCGGAATTGAAGACAAGCGCGGCAACAATGCCGTACAGAAGAAAGTCGTACCAGTCGACCACCGCGCCGACAAAGCTGCCGAGCGCCGCTTTGCGTGCCCGGCTACGCGCCGTGCGGTTGTCGGCCAATGCCGTGGTTGGGATTGCAATAGTCATGACGGTGTCTCCTTCGGACTCTCTGACTGCTGTCTGGGCGGTGCGGCTGACGCTGAGCGCCGGATTCTACGACCCGTTGCAGGATTTCCGAAGGTTAATGATGCGTTGCTGATCTCACAATCCTCATTCGATGCAATTTGCGCGATCAGCGATCGCGTCTGCGCGAATAGCGCGCGTTTTGCGCGTTTACACCAAGCCTCCACCCATCTTGATAAGCAGTGAACCGTCCGCGGCTCGCCCGTGCTACCGTAAGGATGCAATCCTGAAAACAACAGTGATTGATATACTACATACAGAATATTGATTTATGCGGCGTTGCAGCATATGATTGAGTCATCTCGTCACTCAATCATCCGGAGTTACAAATGGAACTTGTTCCTCTCTCGCTGCTTGCCGTTGCTGTCGTTGGTCTTGGCTCCGCCGCCACGGTTCTGCTGACTCGTTGGATTCCGCAGCCGGTTGCGCAGCTTGCAGCGCAACATGGCCGGTTCATCGGCCTCGGCGAACAAGGTGGTGGGTTTGCAGCGGCGGCGCCGTACCGTGCGCATGTTCAACAAGAGGCGATGAATGTCGTCAGAACTTCAAACTGAAGCAGTGGCCATACCGTTGACGTTGTCACTGCAGCCGATCGGCGCAAGCGCGAGCTTGCGCGATCAGGCGTATGCGATGCTCCGCCAGGCCATTGCCGACGCGGATATCTACCAGACTCGCGAAGAGATTCGCCTTGACGAACGCGTGCTGAGCGAGTCGCTCGGCGTGAGCCGCACGCCGGTGCGCGAGGCGATGACGCTGCTCGAGCAGGAAGGTTTTTTGCGCATGGTGCCGCGCCGCGGTATCTATATCGTGCGCAAGAGCAAACGCGAAATCGTCGAGATGATCCAGATGTGGGCCGCGCTCGAAAGCATGGCGGCGCGTCTCGCTACGCTGCACGCTACGGACGAGGAAATCGCCCGGCTGCGCCACATGTTCGACAATTTCCGCGACGCAACGCCGGCCGAGCACATCGCCGAATATTCGGACGCCAACATTGCGTTTCACCAGGCGATCGTCGAGTTGTCGAAGTCGCAGATCATCCTCGACACGATCAAGAACATCTTTATCCACGTGCGGGCGATTCGCCGCATGACCATTTCGCAGAGCGACCGCGCGTCGCGTTCCATCGTCGATCACCTGCGCATCATCGAGGCGCTGGAGCAGCGCGATACCGAACTGGCCGAGCGGCTCGTGCGTCAGCACTCGCTCGATCTCGCTGCGTTTGTCGAAGCGAATTGCGATTTTCTGGATTGACGCCTGCCTGAGCGTTGCTGAAACCGACTCGACCAGTTCGGCCGATACCGGCTTCTCGCCCGTCAGATATCACCAATGTGAATTCAGGTTTTGTCCGCAGTGTCCGAGCGGCTCTTCATGTGATCGATGAAGGCTCGCAGCTTCGGCATCATTTGATGGCGGCCGGGATAGTAGAGAAATACACCTGGCGCCATTGGCGCGAACGGCTTCAGGACGTGTACGAGTTTTCCCGCTTTTGTCGGTCCAGCCGCGATCGGCTCAGGCACTTGCGCAAGACCGATGCCTTCGATGGCCGCACCAAGCACGGTGGGAAAGTCGTTGGCGATCAGCGGCCCCGAGACGATGGCCTCGACTGTCTTGTTGCCGTCGACAAAGGACCAGGGCGCGATCGACCCGTTCGAGCGGCGCATGCGTAGGCAGGCGTGCTGACGCAGATCGTCGATGCGCTCCGGCCGCTTCCGCCGGCGTAGATAATCTGGGCTGCTGACGACCACGAACGGGAACGGCGGCGTCAACCGTATCGCGACCATGTCGGCGGCGATGAACTGGCCCAGCCGGATGCCGGCGTCAAACCCGTCAGCCGCGAGGTCGATCAGCTCCTCGCTTGCGACGATCTCCACCTCGACCTCGGGATAGGCCTGGCAGAAGGATCCGACCAGCGGCTCCAGCAGGATCGGCACCACCGCGCGCGGCACCGATAAACGCAATAGTCCTGTCGGCCTCTGTCCAAGGTCATGCGCAACCGCGCCTGCGGCGACGAGCTCCTCGAAGGCGGGCTTTGCGCGTTCGAGGAAGCGTTGGCCGGCCTCGGTCAGGCCGACACTGCGCGTTGTGCGTATGAAGAGCGCTGCGCCGACGCGCGCCTCAAGTGCGCGTACCGTCTGGCTCATGGCCGATGGAGTCACGCCGAGTTCCGCGGCCGCTTTGCGAAAACTGCGGTGCTGGGCAACGCTCAGGAACGCCTCTACGCCGTCGAGCGCGCCTTGCCTGACTGTGAAGTTCTGCTTCATAACTCATTGATATTATCGCGAATAGTCGAGCGCGGGAAGCGGTTGTACATTTAGCTTGCAAAGCCGGAGTCACGTCGCAAATTCAGGAGTCACGCGTGATGTCGAGGCCCCAGATGCGCGACAGTCAAGGGAGCAACGCAATGCGAGACACAACGTTTTCCAGACGCGACTTGCTCAGGGCGGCGGGCGCGCTCACCGTCGCCGTCGGCGCTGCTTTCGCGGAGCCGCCCAAGGTCGCTGCCTCCGAGCCAGGTGGGGCTGGTCCTGAGCCGACATCCTGGGTGGATTCGGCGATGCCAGAGGTGACGCATCGCATGATCGTGACGAACGGCATCCGCTTGCACGTGGCCGAGCAGGGTCGAGGTCCGCTCATCGTCCTCTGCCACGGCTTTCCCGAGTGCTGGTATTCGTGGCGGCATCAGCTCCGGGCGCTGGCGGAGGCTGGGTTCCGTGCGGTGGCACCCGACCTGCGTGGGTATGGGCGAAGCGACCGTCCGGAGGAGGTGGAGAACTATACGATTCTCCATGACATCGGCGACATCGTGGGTCTCGTCGACGCTTTGGGTGCCCAACAGGCAGTGATCGCCGGCCACGACGTCGGCGCCACGATAGCATGGCAAGCGGCGCTTCTGCGCCCCGACCGTTTCCGTGCTGTTATTGCGCTCAGCGTGCCGTTCCGGCCGCGGGCGTTTGGCGGCTCGGTGCCGCCGACGACGCTCATGCCGCGGAACGAGAATGCAGTGTTCTACCAGCTCTTCCTCCAGACCCCCGAGGCGGAGGCGGCGCTCGGGCGCGACTTGCGTCGCACATTTCGCTCGCAGCTCTACTCGCTCTCGGGCGACAGGCCGCCGTCCGCGGGCGGAGGGTTTGCTGGCGGGATGGTGCCCCGGAAGGGTGATTCCTTAGCCGCTCCGGCGTCCTTGCCGGCTTGGGTCACGGAGTCCGACATCGATGTTTATGTCGCGGAATTCACGCGGAGCGGATTCCGCGGTCCCCTCGCCTGGTACCGCAACGTCGATCGCAGCTGGGAGCTGCTGGCTCCCTTTGCCGGAGCGGCGGTGACCATTCCGGCACTGTACATCGCGGGCGACCGGGATTTTGTCGTCGCCGCCAATTCCCAGTTTGTTGCCAGGCAGTCGGCAATGGTTCCCAAGCTCCGGCCGGCGGTGATGCTGGCGGGCTGTGGTCATTGGACCGAGCAAGAACGTGCGCCGGAGGTCAGCGCTGCCATGATCGACTTCCTTCGGCGCTTGTAGGCGAAGACGAGAACGCAGACATCGGGGAACGACAAGGTGGTTGCCGTCCTGGGTGTCAACGGTTTCTTCGTTCGCTAAGGCGTCGTCACGCTGGCGATCCTCGGGCTTTGGGCCGCGTTGCAGCGACGGCGTCGCACCGCCAAAGCATGGCGGGCGGGGATCATCGCTATGGGATTATTGCCGCTCTGGTGTGTGACGGTTGCCGCAAGCGTCACCCCGTCCTCCGGCATCCTGACCGCGGTGTTCGAGGCCGCGTGAACCAACGGCTGATAGGAGGCCAAATGTCCACGGAAATCCTGTTCCAAACACATCTTGTTCTAGGCTATGTCGCGTGGCTGCTTTGCTTCGGCGCATACGGTCTGCCGTGGCTCAGGTCGATGGACCGCGTCGCAGCGCAGCGCGCCATCGCTACTCTGCACAGCTTCCGCTTCTTCGGGCTCGTCTTTATCCTTCCGGGTGTCGTAAGCCCCAATCTGCCCGCCGACTTCGCCGTGTTCGCCGCCTACGGCGACTTCGCAACCGGGGTGCTGGCCATGCTGGCGCTTCTCACGGTGAGGGTACGCCCGTTCTTCTGGCTGTTCGTCGTCGCCTTCAATCTCGTGGGGACGGTCGACCTCATCGTCGACTATTACCACGCCATCCAGGTCGACCTTCCTGCGCACGCTGAGGAGTTGGGCGCCACCTACGCGATCCCGATCATCTACGTACCGCTGCTGATGATTACGCACATCGTCGCATTCTATTTTCTGGTACGTCCTCAGTCCAAGGCGGCTCGGGCCCTCGTCGGCGATGCGGCCGTATCTTAGATTTCTCTGTCATCGCAGACGTCCGTCGTCGCCACGCCGTAGTCCCGTAACAACGCCTTCGCCTGATGTTCGTGAATGTTCACTGTCTCCTCGCTGGGTCGGGTGGCGCACCGTGCGGTGCGGGATAAACCGTACTTGACGGTCTATAAAATATGGTATGTGATATATCAAAATGATTCGAGGCAGAGTGTGAGTTGGTGTTTTCCCTCAGTTTAGAGGCAGACGAAAGGCGGTTTTCAGCTGCGACGTAGGCGGGATAAGGCCTAAAGCAGGTTTAAAGCAGAAATCCAGACGCAAACGCATCTTGAAATCGACCTTGATTGAATATGATATATCACATACTGTATGTAAAAAAGTCGGTCAGACTCCCGCAGCGGCGGGTGCCATCGACACGGGCGTGTCTGTCGATAACCGTCGCACAACCGATTGACCAGGAGACGACCATGTCTGCAGTTGTTTCATCCCTGAGCTCCGACGCGGGCAGCACGACGGCCGAGGACACGGGCCGCCCGGCGGTGGTGAGCATCTGGGCCGATCCGCGCGAACATGCGCCGGGCACGAAGAACCAGACCATGTACAGGTAACACGCACACTTCAGGAGACACGACATGGGCAAAGCACTCGACGGTGTGCGCATTCTCGATTTCACGCATGTGCAATCGGGGCCGACCTGCACGCAGTTGCTCGCGTGGTTCGGCGCGGACGTGATCAAGGTGGAGCGGGCCGGCGCGGGCGATATCACGCGTGAGCAACTGCGCGATATCCCCGACGTGGACAGCCTGTACTTCACGATGCTCAATCACAACAAGCGCTCGGTCACGATCGATACGAAAAACCCGGAAGGCAAACAGGTGCTCGAAGCGCTGATCCAGACATGCGACGTGCTGGTGGAGAATTTCGCACCGGGCGCGCTGGACCGGATGGGTTTCACGTGGGAGCGGATTCAGGAGTTGAATCCGCGGATGATCGTCGCATCGGTGAAGGGCTTCGGTCCAGGTCCCTACGAAGACTGCAAGGTCTATGAGAACGTCGCGCAATGCGCGGGCGGCGCGGCTTCGACCACCGGCTTCGACGACGGCCCGCCGGTGGTGAGCGGCGCGCAGATCGGCGACAGCGGCACCGGCTTGCATCTGGCGCTCGGCATCGTCACGGCGTTATATCAGCGTACAACCACCGGTCGCGGCCAGCGCGTACTTGCCGCCATGCAGGACGGCGTGCTCAACCTGTGCCGCGTGAAGCTGCGCGATCAGCAACGGCTCGAACGCACCGGCGTGATGAAGGAATACCCGCAATATCCGAACGGGAAGTTCGGTGAAGCCGTGCCGCGCGCGGGCAACGCATCGGGTGGCGGTCAGCCGGGCTGGATTCTGAAGTGCAAGGGCTGGGAAACGGACCCGAACGCGTATATCTACTTCATCACCCAGGCGCCGGTGTGGGCGAAAATCTGCAACGTGATCGGTAAGGAGGAGTGGGCCACTGATCCCGACTACGCGACGCCCGCCGCACGTTTGCCGCGTTTGAAGGATATCTTCGCGGAGATCGAGCGCTGGACCATGACCAAGACCAAGTTCGAGGCCATGGGCATCCTCAACAAGTACGACATTCCGTGCGGCCCGATTCTGTCGATGAAGGAGATCGCCGAAGAGCCGTCGCTGCGCAAGACCGGCACGATCGTCGAAGTCGATCATCCGTTGCGCGGCAAATATCTGACGGTTGGTAATCCTATCAAACTGTCCGATAGCCCAACCGAAGTCAAGCGTTCGCCTCTGCTCGGCGAACACACCGACGAGGTCATGGCCGAGCTCGGCTATACGCCCGAACAGATCAGCGCATTGCGCACCGCCGGCGCGATTTAGTCGCGCCTGATTTGAAACATCAAGCAGGTGACGGCGCGATTTTCTGGGCAGCACTCGAACGCAAAGAAGATCGCGCCAAAGCGTTCAAGGAGCGAAGTATGGATACGTGGATGCGGTTCATGTCGAGCGACGGTGGCATTGTGTTCGGCCGGGTCGAGGGCGGCTATCTGCATGAGTACGAGAGCCTCGATCGGCCCGTGCCGACCGGCGCGGTGCTGTCGACCCGCGCGCTGACGCCGCTTGCGCCTTGCGCGCCTGGCAAGATCGTCGCGCTCTGGAACAACTTTCACGCGTTGGCCGCGAAGCTCGACAAACCGGTGCCGGCGCATCCGCTGTTCTTGCTGAAGCCGGCAGGTTCGGTGATCGGCTCGGGCGAACCGATCCGGCGCCCGCTCAGCTACGCGGGCAAGATCGCCTACGAGGGCGAACTCGGCATCGTAATCGGGCGGCGCTCCCGCGATGCGAGCGTCGAACAGGCCGCCGAAGCGATCTTCGGCTACACGCTCGTCAACGATGTAACCGCGGCCGATCTGCTGAACGAGAATCCACACTTTCCGCAATGGTGCCGCGCGAAGGGCTTCGATACGTTCTGTTGTATCGGACCCTCGATCGTCTCGGGTTTCGACTGGCGCAAAGCGCATCTCGTGACGATGCTCGACGGTGTGGAGCGGCAGAACTATCCGCTCGCCGATATGGTTTTTTCGCCGGCCGAGCAGGTCAGTCTGATTTCGCAGGACCTGACGCTCGAACCCGGCGATGTGATCGCATGCGGCACCTCGGTTGGCGTCGGCTCGATCAAGGATGGCTCGACGGTGACGATCACGATCGACGGGATCGGCACGCTCAGCAATACATTGACCGCCGCGCGCGAGGTGGCGGCGTCGGCCGTGACGTTGGTCACTGCAACCCCCGTCTGAATAGAACCGAATCTGGTTCGGCCTGATGCGATTGCATCGCAACACGGAGGAGCACGCATGCTGCAAGCGTCCGACAGTACCGTGTGGATGGGAGCCGGTTTCTTGCTGGCTGCCGGCCTGGCGGCCGTGCTTGCCGCTATCGGGCAATTGCCGCTTGCACGGCGTACTCACTGTCGGCCGTATTGGCACGCGGGGGCATTGGCTGCCGCGCTTGCCGGGCCGCTCGCGGCAGGCGTCGGCGCGAGCAGCGGTGTGGTGACGGCTGGGCTGGCGGGCGCCGCGCTCGGCGCGTGGCTCGTGCGGCGGCGCGATCTGACGCGGCGGCCCCGGCTCGTTGCCCTGCTCGGCTGCAGCGCGGGGTTCGCCGCGATGGCCGGTGGGTTTGCGCGTTATGTGACGTCGGCGGAGACGTCGGTGCCGTCATCCTCGGCGCTGGCCAATGTCGAGCGCGTCGAACTGTATGCGGCGATATTCATCGGCGCACTGATCTTCGCGACGTCGGCGATCGTCTTTTGCAAACTGGCCGGGCTACTGGAGACGAAGGACGCGGGCGCGCCATCGCGTCCAGGCCACAACCTCGTCAATCTGCTGGCGCTGCTGTTGTGCGGATGGCTCGGCTACGGCTTTGTCACTGAACAGGCGCAGCCGTTCGGACTCGCCTCGCTGCTCGCGATGAGCGCGCTGGCCGCAGCGTTAGGCGCGCATCTGATGCTGAGCCGGGAATATTCCAACGGTCATGGCGCCGACGCTCCTCATGTCGCTCATGTATTCGCAGGACGTTGCCACGGATTAGTACTGGCGCGGCGAGGCCTGCTCGCGCGCATCGAATGGCATGGTGGCGACGAGCAAATGTGGACGCTGCGCGAGACATCGCGGGGCATGGTGCGCACGGGCGCATACCGGCACGGCCGTAGCTGGCGTAACGGCAGTCATCAACACGGATATCCGCGCACCTGTGCACGCTACCGCTCGACTCAGCGCGTGACGCGTGGTCAAGCATGAATGTCCCGACGCGTCGAACTGCAAGCGGAGCGGATGGCGAGTCAGAGCAGTTCGCCGCCAGCCGGAACGAACTGGTTGTAGTACTGGACTTTCTTTTGCAGGATCAGTTGCGCGAGAAAGTCGGCATCGTATGCCCGGTGAAGATGTGCATGGAACCGCTCGATATACGCGGTGATGCGCGCAGCTTCACTGTTGAATTCCTTGAGGACGTCGAGCGTGTCGCGGTCCCAGCGGAACCGCAAACCAAGGTCGCTGAACGCGGCGTTGTAAGCGCTCAGATGCGCATCGTCGGGATTGTCCGCGGCAACGCGTGCAGTGCGCGTGCTGGCATGGGACACAACCGAAGCGTGATCCATGATCGGCCTCCTGGGCTAACAAGTGTGAGAGCTGAAGTGAGAGCTGGGGTGAGAACTGAGTGGCGAACTCACTTGCAGAATAGAAGTGCCGATCAATTTGCAATAGTCAAAATTTTATTGGATTTCCATAGCCTACTGCTTATAAACGCTCAATTCCCTTACGCGTGTGATCTGCTCGATCAGGTTCGCGCCTTCCTCCATCAGGAAGCGTTTGAAGGCGACTGCAACCGGCGGCAGGCGCTTGTTCTTCCGATGCACGACATACCAGTTGAGCATGACGGGAAAACCCTCGACGTCGAGCACGACGAGATGGCCGAGCTGCAATTCGAGGCTGATGGTATGCGCGGACAGGAACGCGATGCCCATGCCGGCGATCACGGCCTGCTTGATCGTCTCCGTGCTCTTGATCTCCATCGCGATGTTCAGATTGGTGAGCCGGCCGGCGAAGCCCTCTTCCATCGAATTCCACGTGTCCGAGCCGCGTTCGCGCACGATAAAGGCCTCGCTGGCCAACTGGCTCATCTTGATGTTGCGCTTGTTCGCGAGCGGATGCTTGGGCGCCGCTACGATCACATAAGGGTGCGGCGCGAACGGTTCGTTGGTCGCGTCGGTCTCGTGCGGCGGGCGCACCATCACCGCGAGGTCCGTCTGATTGGTGGCGAGTTGATGCAGCAATTCCTCGCGATTGTGCACCGCAAGATTCAGCACCACGCCCGAATAGCGTCGTGTGAATTCGGCCAGCAGGCGCGGAAAGAAGTAGTCGCCGGCGCTGATCACCGCGACGTTCAGCTTGCCGCCGGAGACGCCCTTGAGCTGACCCATCGCTTCGTCGACTTCGTGGAACTGCTGCATGATCGCGCGGCTGTAGTGGAGCATCTCGGTGCCGGCCGGCGTCAGATAGATTTTTTTGCCCAACTGTTCGAACAGCGGCAGCCCCGCGTGTTCCTCGAGTTGCCGGACCTGGGTGGAGACGGCGGGCTGCGTCAGATGCAATTCTTCCGCCGCGCGCGAGAAGCTCAGATGGCGCGCCACCGTTTCGAAAACCTTCAGTTGCCGCAGGGTCGCATTGCGCATCGTCATGGTCGATGTATAAGCAAACGTGAATCGACATAATAACAAACTTTAATTATTAGTAATTCAGCATTGACCCTAGCATGAGTCTTATAAGAAAGCGGAATTGAGGGTTTCGGATTCGGGTTAACGCCTAGTTTAAAGGCGTGGCGGAGCGGGCGGCCGGTTGCGGATGTGACGCCGATTCGTAATTGATCGGATTAAATAAATGGCTGAGAAAATTGTGAATCTGGCAAGTCTTTTTTAAAGAAAAGAATTAAATTCACGAATATTAAATATGCCCGGACGGCAAGGCTTTTCGGGTCATAACCATAAGGTGGAATGCATACAGCGTGGCGTTTTGGCTGGCTGCACTAAATAGATAGCGGAGACAAGGCTCATGGACGATATCAATCAGCAGACTATGGCCCGCGTATTCTGGGCGAACCGTTGGTGGCAACTCGTCATCGGCATGATGTGCATGGCGTTGGTGGCCAATCTGCAATACGCATGGACGTTGTTCGTCACGCCGATGAACGCGCGGCATCACTGGGGCGAAGCATCGATTCAACTCGCCTTCGCTATCTTCATCCTGACTGAAACGTGGCTCGTGCCGGTCGAAGGCTGGCTGGTCGACAAGTTCGGGCCGCGTCCGGTCGTCGCCGGCGGGGCGGTATGTGCCGGTCTCGCATGGGTCATCAATTCGTATGCGACGACCTTGCCGATGCTGTATGTGTCCGCGGTCATCGCGGGGATCGGCGCGGGCGGTGTGTACGGCACGTGTGTCGGCAATGCGCTGAAGTGGTTTCCCGATCGCCGCGGTCTTGCCGCGGGTCTGACTGCCGCGGGCTTCGGCGCCGGTGCGGCAGTGACGGTCATTCCAATCGCCAACATGATCACGCGCTCGGGCTACGAGCACACGTTCTTCTTTTTCGGCATCCTGCAAGGCGTATCCATTCTCCTGCTTGCGCTGATGCTGAAGAAGCCGAATTTGCATCAGGCCGCTGCGCCCATGAGGAAATTCGCGGTGACCAAGGTCGATTACACGCCGGGCCAGATGATCAGGACGCCGGTGTTCTGGGTGATCTACGTGTCGTTCGTCGCGGTGGCGGCGGGCGGCTTGATGGCGACCGCGCAAATCGGCCCGATCGCGAAAGACTGGGGACTCGCGCGCATTCCGATGACGATCTTCGGCATGACCTTGCCGCTGCTCACCGCAACCCTCTCGATCGACAATGTCTGCAACGGCTTTACACGTCCGCTGTGCGGCTTCATCTCCGACAAGCTCGGCCGCGAAAACACGATGTTCGTGATCTTCATCGGCGAGGGCCTCGCATTGCTCGGACTGATGCGGTACGGCACCAACCCGTATGCGTTCATGACCTTCGCCGCGCTGATCTTCCTGTTCTGGGGGGAAATTTTCTCGATCTTTCCCGCGATCTGCGCCGATACGTTTGGCAGCAAATATGCGGCGGCCAATGCAGGCACCTTGTACACCGCGAAGGGCACGGCTTCGCTGCTGGTGCCGATCGCTTCGGTGCTGTCGGCCACCGGCGGCTGGAATCTCGTCTTTATCGTCGCTGCGGTCGTGACGATTGCCGCGGGCATCTCGGCGAAGTTCATTCTCGCACCAATGCGCTCGCGCTGGATCGAATCGCACAACCAGCCTCAAGGCGCGCTGGCCGCTGCCGGCAGCAAGAGTTCGCAGCTCAGTCATTGGCCCGGGCAGACGGGTGAATAGGGCGAACAATCCGCACCCGCCAGCTACTTCATGAACGTTTCGTTGCAGCAGCTCAAGGTGTTCGTCGCCGTCGCGCGCGAGCGGAGCTTTACGCGCGCGGCCCGCGAATTCGATCTGACGCAATCGGCGGTGAGCCGCTGCGTGCGCGAACTCGAAGACGCTGTCGAGTTGAAACTGTTCGACCGCACCACGCGCCAGGTAGAACTGACTAATGCGGGCGCGAGTCTGGAACGGCGCATCGGCCGCTTGCTGGACGAAATCGAGCTGACGCTGGGCGAGGAGCGCGCCGCGTACGACGGACACACGGGCGTAGTGGTGCTGGCGAGCAATCCGGTGTTGTCGTCGGGTTGGGTGGCGGACGGTCTTGCGCGTTGTGCAGCGGCTTTTCCCGAGCTGATCGTGTCCGTCAAGGATCAACCGCAAAGCGGCGTGCTCGCGAGCGTCGAGCAAGGCGAAGTCGACTTCGGCGTGGTATCGGTGGCCGAACCGCTGGCCAGCGATCTGTTGCACGCGCAAGCGGTTTTCACGACCCCGCTGCATGCGGTCATGCCGCACACGCATCCGCTTGCGCGGCACGCCAGCGTCGCCTGGAGCGCATTGCAGGAGTGGGAGCTCGTCACCTTGAACGCCGACGCGGGCGTGCGCGCCGCGCTCGGTCTGGCGTTCGGCGTGCATGGCCTGAAACGGCGGCCGGTGCAGGAACTCGGCCATGTGGCGGCCGTGTCGCGCATGATCGAACTGGGTCTCGGCGTCGGCGTTTTGCCGATCGACGCCCATTGGCCCGCGCTTCACGCGCCGCTGGTTAGCCGGCCACTGGTTCCCGAAATGAATTTGACGACGATGCTGGTGCATCGTCGTCACCGCTCTCTCAGACCCAATGCCGCTGCGGCCTGGGCGCAGTTCGCGATGCCCGCGGGCGCTCCTTCGAATGCCGCCGGCGCCGCGCCGTCCGCTATGCACGGATCCGCGTGGCCTGTCGCGTCGGCTGGCGGCACGGTACTGCATGAGCCTTAAGCCCCTAGCTCTGGCCCCAGCGGATCTGCTGCCAGTCAGTCCACGCTACCTCTCACGCAAGGAGCTTCATGATGGAAACTGAAACCGACCTCAGGCGCCACGATTTGCTGATCGACGGCAAGCGCTTGCCGCCCGGCACCGGCGAATATTCCGTCGACATCAACCCGGCCACCGAAGAGCCTATCGCATTGGTCGCGCAAGGCAGCGTTGCCGATGTCGATACCGCGGTGCATGCAGCGCGCGCCGCGCTGAAAGTATGGAACGCGCTACGCGCAGCCGAACGCGGCCGAATTCTCGGCCGCCTGGCCGGTCTGATGCGCGCGAATCTGGATGAACTCGCCGCGCTCGAAAGCCTCGACGCCGGCAAGCCGATCTCCGCGGTGATGCGCCAGGACATTCCGGCGGCGATCGATACGCTCGAATACTACGCAGGCTGGTGCGACAAGATCAACGGCCAGGTGATACCGGTGCGCTCCGATGCGCTGACCTACACGCTGCGCGAACCGGTCGGCGTGGTCGCGGCGATCGTGCCGTGGAATTTCCCGCTGATGATCGGCATGTGGAAGATCGCACCCGCGCTCGCGTGCGGCTGCACGCTGATCGTCAAACCCGCGGAGATCACGCCGCTCACCGCGCTGCGTATCGGCGAACTCGCGCTGGAAGCGGGCTTGCCGCCGGGAGTACTGAATATCGTCACAGGCAAGGGGCGCGTGGTCGGCGATGCGCTGGTCGCGCATCCGGGCGTCGACAAGGTGACGTTTACCGGTTCGCCGTCGGTGGGGCGCGGCATTCTGCAAGGTGCGGCCGGCAACTTCAAGCGCGTGACGCTGGAACTCGGCGGCAAGTCGGCCAACCTGATCTTTCCGGATGCGAATCTCGACAATGCGGTCCGGGCGGCGTCGTCGGGGATTTTCTTCAACACCGGGCAGGTGTGTTCGGCGGGCTCGCGCATTCTCGCGCATCGCGACGTCTACGACGAAGTGGTCGAGCGCCTGGCGGCACGCGCGAAGTCGATCAAGGTCGGCGATCCGGCAGCGCGCGAGACGGCGATGGGGCCGCTCATCTCCGCCGCGCAGATGAAGACCGTGCTCGGCTATGTCGAAACGGGCCGGGCCGAAGGGGCGTCGCTCGTGACCGGCGGCGCGCGGGTGGGCAAGCGCGGCTTCTTCGTCGAGCCGACTGTGTTCGCCAACGTCGAGCATGAAATGCGCATTTCGCAGGAGGAGATCTTCGGGCCGGTGGCAAGCGTGATCCGCTTCAACGACGAAGCCGACGCGGTGCGAATCGCCAACGGTACGCTGTACAGCCTCGCGGCGGGCGTATGGAGCGCGGATATCGGCCGTGTGCATCGTGTCGCGCGCGATTTGCGGGCGGGGACGGTGTGGATCAACACCTACGGCTATACCGACGTGCGCTTGCCGTGGGGCGGCTCCGGCGACTCGGGTTTCGGCCGCGAGCACGGCGACGTCGCAATTGAAAACTTCACCGAGCCGAAGGCGGTCTGGCTCGCGATCGATCAATAGAATCGATCAATAGCGACGTTAAAAAAGGATCGAACGCCTGGCGTTCGATCCTCGTTCCGTCGGCTCGGTTTGCCTCGGTTTTCCTCGGGTGACCTCGGTTGACTTATCCCGCGCGTCGAAAAGCAGCACGGGCTCTCAATCGCCCTGCAATGCCATCCGCTCGCGCAGCTTCACCAAAGCGAGCACGACGTCGATGGTCGGCGTCGGTTCGGCGACAATGCGGCCCATTTCCTGCACCACTGTCAGCAACGGGTCGATCTCCATCGGACGGCGGTTCTCCAGATCGACCAGCGTCGAAGTCTTGTGCGCGCCGACCGCGCCCGCGCCGTCGATCCGTTTTTCCACGTCGACGCGAAAGTGCACGCCGAATTGATCCGCGATGCGCTTGGCCTCCAGCATCATCGTGCGTGATACCGCGCGCGTGCCGGGGTCGCTGGTGAGGACGTCGAGCGTGGCGTGCGTCAACGCGCTGATCGGGTTGAAGCAGAGGTTGCCCCACAGCTTGAGCCAGATTTCGTCGCGGATATTGTCGCGGATCGGTGCATCGAAACCAGCCGCCTGCATGATCTCGTGCAACTGTTGAATGCGCGGCGTGCGCTCGCCGCCCGGTTCACCGATCGGGAATTTCTTGCCGTACACATGCTTGATGACGCCGGGTTCGACGATCTCCGCGGCGGGATAGAGCACGCAGCCGATCGCGCGTTCGGGGCCGAGCTTCGTCCATTGGCTGCCGTCCGGATCGATGCTGGCAAGCCGGGTGCCGGCGAATTTGCCGCCATGCTGATAGAAGTACCAGTAAGGAATGCCGTTGACGCCCGTGACGATAGCCGTATGTTTGCCGAGCAGCGGCTGCATTGCATCGACCACGCCGGGCAGCGAGTGCGCTTTCAGCGTGACGATCACGAAGTCCTGCACGCCGAGTTCGCGGGGGTCGGACGTGCAGCGCACCGGCGCGCTGAACGTCTCGCCGTCCATTTGCAAGCGCGCGCCGTGTTCGCGCATCGCCGCGAGATGCGCGCCGCGCGCGATAAAACTCACGTCCGCACCCGCGCGTGCCAACTGCACACCCATCAAACCGCCAATCGCTCCCGCTCCGAAGATACAGATTTTCATGATGTCGCCCCTGTGACTATGAGAAGCCGTTTGCCCGTTGCCGCGCATGGCCGTGCGATGGCGGCGGGTCACTGTTCGAGCATACGGGCGCGGGTCGATTGCAGATAGTTAAAGTTTCTCGGACGATGCATTAGGGATTGGTTATGGAAAAAATGCCGCTGAACGTGGTTCGTGAGAAAGCGGATTCAATCGGAAAGCAGGGCGGTTGGTCGGACGAATCCGCCGATCGAATAGGAAATTTGTCAATCGAGAACGACGTGACCAAGAGGCGAATGCGCCTTCGCTGAAGTAATGCATTTGACAGGCATTGCGAACGGATTATTGGGAGTGATGCCATGAAGTCGAAGGTCGATTTGAACGATCGCGTCGTGTGTTTGCGGGTTGCTCCGGCGCGCGAGCAACGTGGCGTTGTGGGTGGATGTTCGACGCTTCGGCGTGGTCCGACACCAGGCTCAGCGCTATGCACACGGTGATGCGTCAAACCGTCGGCGCGAATTCCACGGATATCGAGAGCGTGCTCGCGCGCCTGCTCGACGTCATGCTGATCGCGCTCGGCGCGGCTCTGGCTTCGCTCCTGTTCATGGCGGACACGGGGTATTCGATTATCGAAGGCGCTTTCGTGGCGTTCGATATGTCGTTCGCGATTCTGCTGCTGCCATGGTTCGGGGTATACCGCTCGTGGCGAGGCCGCTCAAAGTGGCGTTTGAGCATCAACATCGTGATCGGCTGGATCGTTGTGCAGGGCTGCGGTCTTGCATTGATGTTCCTGCTCCACCGCACCGCGTCGGTGTCGCGGCTCTGGTGCGTGAGTTGGACCGCGCTCACCGCTCTGGGGCTCCTCGCGTCGCGCGTGCTGGTGCATGCGGCGCTCGGGCGGCTGAGGCGCGCGGGACGCAATTTGCGCCTGGTTGCCGTGGTGGGCGCGGGTGCGCATCACGACAAGGTGATCGCCGACATTCTGGGTTCGCCAAGCGCGGGCTTTCGGGCGGTTGCCACGTTCAATACGCAACCGGGCGTCGAGTCCGATTTGCCGGGTTTGCCGTCGTTCGGACACCTGTGCGAATTTGCGAACTGGGTGCGCAGTGTATTGACCTTTTTCAGTCGTTCTTGCTCTTCATCACCGCGGGCAAAGCACCGTCTCATCCTCTTTTGACCAGCAAAAAACTCACCCCAACCGCCGCCAGAAACGCCCCGCAGCAGCGGTTGAACCAGCGCCGGACCTTCGCGCGAACCAGCCACTTCCCAAGGTACATCCCAGCCCACGAGTAAAGCGCGATTGCCACCCATTCGAGCACCAGAAAGCTCGCGCCCAGCACCGCGAACTGCGGCAGTATCGGTTTGGCGATATCGACGAACTGCGGCAAAAATGCGGTGAAGACCAGAATCGCCTTGGGATTACCCGCGGCCACCAGGCACTCCTGCCGCGCGATACGCCATAGCGACGCGTCGTCCTGCTGCATCGTATGGATGGCAGGGGCGTCGCTGCGCCACAACTGGATCGCCAGCCAGATCAGATACGCCGCGCCGGCCAGTTTGATCGCGAGAAAGAACCACTCGGATGCGTGCAGCACGACAGCGAGGCCGGTCGCGGCCAGCACCAGCATCAGCGCGAACGCGACGAGCCGGCCGGTGCCGCCGACAAATGCCGTCATGAACCCGTGTCGCGCAGCAACATTGATCGAGAGAAGATTGTTCGGGCCGGGCGCGAGATTGATCGCGAAGCAGGCCGGCAGAAAGAAAAGCCAGGCGGTGATTGACATGACGGCTCGCACAAAAGAGGGACGGTTGACACGACCGAACGTGCGTGGCGGCAGGTGCCCAGCGCACGTTTCTCCGATTGTAGCGAAACGCTGCCGCCGCAGCCGTACTGATCCGGCTCGTCCGCTCAATTCACCGATTTGATGAAACATGGATCGCCGATCAGCGCTTCGACGCTCAGCTTGACCGTGTCCTCGATAGCGATGGTATTGCTGGTGAATTTGGGCGACTTTTGCCGGACGGTCCTGGTGGTTGAAAATACAACCTTCTGGGTAGCGGCATCGGTGATGACATAACGCATTTTCAGCGTCCAGAACGCCGGCGAACGTGCATCGTCCACCGTGAAATTCTCGATGCTGCCGCTCAGGATTCTCTTGCCTTCGTCGAGGTGGAAGCCGGCGATCTGCAAGCGGCTCACGATGCCGTTGCGCACCGCTTCGCTGATATCGCTTTTTAGCACGATGCCGGTCATTGCCGTGTTTTCGATCCGGTTCGGCGACACGCGCCCGCTGCGCGCCGGCATATAAACGAAGTCATGGGCCGGAGCGACGCTGAGCCAGCCCGTTGGCTGGGCCGCCGCGCGTGGCGAACTATTCAGGCCGAACCACGACCATGAACAAGCGGACAGCATCAACGGCAACGCGACGGCGCCGCAACCCTTGAGGACGGTGTATCTCAGGGCCGGACGAGGGCGGCTGAGCGATTGCAGCAGAGACAGACTCTGTTGCTGCGGCTCAGACGCTGTGCGGGAAAAAGCGGCGGTCGATGTCAGAGGAGGTGCCTTCTAAATTGAAACATATTCGAAAACGGCGGCCAGTCGTAAGACAAGATCATGCACGAGAACCGTTTGCCAGCCGGGTTCACGAAGCCTCCCCGGCGCGTTCGCGAATCCATACGGTCATGCGTCGTCCCGGTACAGAACAGCATGGTAACAGTGAGACGATCCCATGCATTTTCTGGCGTGGTTTAAGGCCAACGATTTTCAACATTTCCTGCTTGAGTTCACCCATCATAACGAGCCCACTTTTCTTGGCGGCGGGCGCCCCGAAGGAAGTCCTCTTGGGGGCAACGAAAAGTAGGTGCCGCCCCGCACAGGGGCAACGCTAGTAAGCCGATAAGAAGAGAGAGGCCACCGCCGCAGGCGAACAGACAACCAGCGCCGCTCAGGCAAAAAATCAAAAAAACCCGGCTTTCCCCTGAGTCATATCCACCAACTGCCGCTGGGCGTCATCAACGGCATTGACCGGCAACCGGACGGTCATCCGCACCAACATCCCATAAGCGCTTTCCACCAACGCATACTCCTGAGCCTCGATCCATCGACGTATCTTCGCCTCATCGGCATAGCCCACCTCGACGGTCAGCAAAACCTGAGCAATCCGCTCGACCCTTGGTGCATCGAGCAACGCCGAGGCAATCGCATCGGTATAAGCCCGCACCAAGCCGCCGGCGCCCAGTTTCACCCCGCCGTAGTACCTCACGACAGCTGCCAGCACGCCGTCCAGATCATGGTGCCGCAATACCTCGAGAATCGGCCTGCCTGCCGTGCCGGACGGCTCGCCATCGTCGGACATGCCCGACTGGCCGCCCGCCAGCAACGCCCAGCACACATGCGTCGCGGCAGGATGCGCCTCGCGCAGGCGACGCAATTCGGCCATCGCGGCGTCGCGGTCGGCGACCGGTATCGCATGCGCTATAAAACGACTCTTGCGAATCTCGAGTTCCGCGGTCAGCGCCGCAGGCAATGTATAGGTAGGCAAGGCAAGAACTTCGGTAGATGAAAAAACAGGACGCACGCGCTTCCATGTTCGCAATGGTAACGGATAGGCCATGCATGGCCGGCAAATCGCCCATACACAACCCACAACCGCCTCGCCGCGATTCTCGCCGATTCGGTAACGCTCCCTTGCGAAGTGACGCAATGACGTAAGACACTGCGTGCAGCATAATCATGGACGTGGCGAATCTAGCTCCCGGCTGGGGCGAAGCCAGATTCCTCGTCTGGCGATTCGTCACGCTTTCCTCTCGCTTTTTTCGCATTGCGCACACACCGTCGCGCGTGATGCTTTCCTCGCCGTATCTCCACGCGCCTCTACGCATATTCGCAAAAGACCTCTCAGCGCGCTCGCGCACCGCGCAGATCCAGATCCCATGTGTTCGTCTACAATCATTGGCTGAACGCGCGGCCGCTTACTTTCTGGAGGCAGCGCGTCGCCAAGGAGACGACATGCTTGATCTTTCAACGCTAGGGACGTTCGTTGCCGTTGTACTAGGGCTGTTTCTGATTCCCGGTCCAGCAGTGCTGCTGGTTTTGACGCGCACCGTGCATGGCGGTCGAAAGGCGGGCATTCTCACCGGCCTCGGCGTTGCAGTCGGCGATTTTATTCATACGCTAGGCGCGTCGGTCGGCCTGTCGGCGTTGCTGATGACTTCGGCGCTCGCCTTCAATGCCGTCAAATTCGTCGGCGCCGCCTACCTCGTTTATCTGGGCATTCGCGCATTGCGCGAAAAGCAGGCGAGCACGCATATGCCGGCTGTCGCGTCCGTGTCGGCTTCCAAAGCCTTTTTTCAGGCGATTCCCGCTGAGGTGCTGAACCCCAAGACAGCGCTGTTTTTCCTCGCGTTCCTGCCGCAGTTCGTCCATCCCGAGCACGGTTCTTCGTTCCTGCAGTTCGCGACGCTCGGATTGATCTTCGTTGGCATGAGCGCGCTTTATACGACGCTCATCGTGTTGACCATCCGTCCGTTGGGCAAGCTCGTCAAACGCTTGACGTGGCTCAGCCGCTGGCAGAACAAGATCATTGGCGTGCTGTTCATTTCGCTCGGGCTGCGCGTAGCGACGCAAACGCGCTGATTCAGCAGGGCGAGAGGTTGGTTTGCGCGCATAGCGAGCGTGCCCATGCTGCGGCTAGATGTTTCGGCGCTGCCGTCTCAAGCGGCTTTCTCGTGCGTACTCCATCTGGCCCTCGGTGCGGACAGCCAGCCGTTCCTGCCCGGCACGGCTCATCTGCCGCGTATCGTCGATCTCGCCGACGCGCAGCGCTTCCTGCGCGATCCTTATGCGCAGCGTCATCAGCGGTTCGCCGCGTTCGACCAACGAGCGATCCGTTGCGCGTGCCTGCTGGACGCCGGCGTCGATCAGGTTGCGCAACTCCAGCAGCGTGAGCCGTTGACGCTGGATCTCGAGGATCAGCCGCTGCACGGCCTGCTCGTCGCGGGTGCGCCACCAGGCGCGCAGTTCGGCGAGCGTCGGGGGTTCGAAGGGGGGAAGGCGCATTAGTCAGACGAAAAGCCTGTATATATGTACAGTATATCCCGTCTTGTTATGGAATCGCGCAGGTCGTGTTCGAGCGCTTGCAATGCCCCGGAAAGGACGGAGCGCGGCAGGGGTTCAGGAGAGCGCGAGCATGATCGTCGTGGAGATGACGATGATGAAAAGACACACGGCAGTCAGGATGTCATACGGATAGTTCATGTCGTGACCCCTAAACGTGGCGGATGGATAGGCGATCATAGGCATGACAATTTCCTGCGACTGTTAATGATTGCAAAGGCGGATTGCAAACGCGCGTTGCAACAGCGGCCGCCAAACCACACCGCGTCACTTCACAGCATCACCAAGCTTTCATCGAACGGAGAGTCGTCATGCGCGAAACCACGTTGCTTCTCTTTGCGGTAGTCGCTTACGCATTGCTTGGCGCGCGGGCGATCCGTGTGCTCAAGCGTTCCGGTGCCATGTGGCTCGAGCGCATATGCGGCGGCATGCTGGTGGCATTGGCAGGTTCGCTCGCGCTGTACCGGCGTCACAGCGCATAGGCGGCGCACCGCGGTATTTAATGCAAAGCATGCCGAACTATCGACTGCGATATCTCGCTGCGTATGAATCGGGGGAGAGGAAAAAATGAATGACGCTGTGTCTTCCGTGAACGCCGGAGTGTCCGAAATCGAGTTCTGGTTCGACTTCGGCAGCAATTACAGCTATTTGAGCGTCATGCGTATCGAAGCGCAGGCCATGCAACGGGGCGTGGCGATCCACTGGCGGCCCTTCCTGTTGGGGCCGATCTTTCGCGCCCTCGGTTTCGACAACTCGCCGTTCGTGCTGCAGAAGGAGAAGGGCGCCTACATGTGGAAAGACATGGAGCGGCAATGCCGCAAATACGGTCTCGCATGGGCGCGCCCAACAACCTTCCCGCGTACCGCCTTGCTGGCGACGCGCGTGGCGCTGCTGGGCGCGGAGCAGAGCTGGATCGCCGCTTACTGCCGCCGCATCATGCAACTGAACTTCGCATTCGATCGGGACATTGGCTCGATCGACGTGGTGAGCGAGGCGCTCGGCGAACTGGGTTTGCCCGCGCAGCAGATCATCGCCGACGCGCAAAGCGATGCCAACAAGCTGCGCCTGCGTGAACAGACGGCGGTGGCCGCGGCCAAGGGCATCTTCGGTGCGCCGACGTTTTTTGTCGGCGATGAAATGTTTTGGGGCAACGATCGTCTGGACGACGCATTGGCGTTGTGTGATTCGACCGCAACGCCCGGTTGAGTTTTTAACGCATCCGTTTTTTCGTCAGTTGTCTGTATTGTCAGACGCGACGATTACCGGACACGTCTCTTCGTTGCGGCTTTGCTCGCCGGTCCTGCCAACTCTCCCGCACTGCCGCATATCAACGCCACACCCGCGGTCGCGGTGGCCCGCAGCGACGCGCGCGAATCGCCCGCGCGGGCGCGCAGCGCGAGGCTGTGCAGAATCGCGGAGGCGATCTTCGCGAGCAGCGCGGGTTCAGCATCCGCTTGCAGTTCGCCTTTGGCCTGGGCGAGCCTGAAACGCTTCTCGAAGGTCTTGTCGTAGGTCCGCAGTCCTTCTGCGAGCGCAGCGCGCACCTCGGCGTCATCCACCGCTTCGACTGCGGCCGTGCCGATCATGAAGCAGCCGAGCTGAGCGCCGTCTGCCGGCAAGTACCACGCGAGCGCCTCGTCATACACACGCAGCAGCGCTTGCGGCAACGGCAGGTCTTCACCGAGCGCCTGAACCATCGCGAGGCGGCCGGCCTCGATGTAACGCTCGAGCGTCGTCAGATACAACGCATGCTTGTCGCCGAATGCGCCGTACAGACTCGGCCGGTTCATGCCGGTCGCGGCGCTCAATTGATCCAGAGAGGTGCCGGCGTAGCCGCTGCGCCAGAACACGTCTCTCGCATCGGCGAGCGCCTGGTCGGAATCGTAGGCGCGCGGGCGTCCACGTGGACGCACTTCTTTTTTTGTACTGGTCGGCATAAAAATTATGGAAAAAATGATTTATATGCAATATAGTACAAAAACATCAACGACAGGGAGTTGTCTCATGGATCTGTACTTCTCTCCGCTTGCGTGCTCGATGGCCACCCGCATTTCCTTGTACGAGGCGGGCGCGCAAGCCGGATACATTCAGGTGGATACGCAATCGAAGCAGCTGTCCGACGGTTCCGACTTTTATCCGATCAGCCCGCTCGGGCAGGTGCCGGTGCTGCGCACGGACGAAGGCTGGCTGTTGAGCGAAAACACGGCGATCCTGCCGTACGTGGCCGACCGTTATCCGGCCGCACGGCTTGTGCCGGTTGTGGGCACGCCGCAGCGCGCGCGGCTGCAACAATGGCTGGGTTTTATTGGTACGGAATTGCACAAGGCGGTGTTCGTTCCGCTGCTCGATGCGCGCGCGCCGGAAGATGTGAAGCGCTATGCGCGCGAGAAGGCCGGATTGCGGCTAAGTGTCCTGCAAAAACATCTGGCGCAAAACGAGTACCTGCTCGACGCTTTCAGTGTCGGCGACGCTTATCTGGTCACGGTGCTGAACTGGGCGTCGTATGGCGGCATCGACTTGTCGCAATGGCCGGCGGTTGCTGATTACTACAAGCGGTTGATGCAACGTCCGAGCGTTGCGAGGGCGGCGGCGGAAGAGTTCGCGCTGTATCGCGAGGAAGTGGCCAAACGTGCGAAAAGCTGAGTACGGGTGCTACTCGTCGCTTTGCTGGCAGAACCGGCGCCCCGGAATGTGCGACACGACCGCCTGAGCGATTTCAAGTGGCGTGCTTTCCGCGGGCACCACGCGGCGGCTCGATTCGGGGGTGTGTTTCATGGTCCATTCGACGAGCCTGTACGAGCGCCCCCAAGGGGGTTGCAATGGGTCCGAGACCTTGCACGAGTGGATCTGGCGTACCCATTCGTTGCCGGGCATGGCGCGCAGATGCTCGAATACCGTGTCTTCAACCATGGTTTGACTCCTTCTTCGCAGGCATGCAATCTTTCGGCGCGTCGGCGACACCCCGGAAAAAAAGCGCCGCCGATGTTTTGGCGGCTCAACAGGGGATGTTGAGCGCCATAGTTACAGGGAAGAATTAAGCCAAACTTAAGATCGCGCGTAAAAGCGCTTCCACTTACACGCGCTGCGATCCTGCCCTCAAGAGCTGGCGGAATCGGCCGTTATTACGGTGGTTGGGGGCATCGGCCCCGCCTCGCCTCCGGGCCGCATCGTTGATAACGTGACAAACCTCGCCCAAACGCCGCTTTCCGATCGCCTGCGCACGCTCGTCGATACCGTGCAGCACAACGAGCGCACGCTGCGGCGCTTTCAGAACGTCGAGTTGCGGTTGATCGGCTCGCAGGATTTCAGGTCCTTTCTCGACACGCTGTTCATCCATCTGCCGCAAGAATTCTCGCTGGCGAGCGTCAGGCTATGGCTCGACGACCGCGCGCCGATGCTGCTCGAACTGGTCGAGCCGGGCGCGTTGCAGGCCCTCGGCCAGACCGATCTGAAGACGTCACGCGAAGGAGGACTCGCCGCGCAGCGTCTGTGCGACGAGGGCTGGCCGTGGCTGGGGCAGCCGCGTGAACTGGACGAGCTCGCCTGCAGCGCATTTTTCGGTGAAGACGACTTGCCGGCGAGTGCGATCGTGCTGCCGCTTGCCGCCGGCGACAACGTCAGCGGCTATCTATGCCTCGGCAGCGATGACCCCGCGCGTTTCGGCGAAGGCATGGCCACGGATATTCTGGAACGCTTTGCGAGCATCGTCACAGCAAGTCTCGACAATGTCGCGCATCGCGAGCGGCTCAAGCAACTCGGCATGACCGACGCGCTGACTGGCCTCGCAAATCGCCGTTACTTCGACGAGCGGCTGCGCGAGGAGATCATGCGCGCCGCGCGTTATGCGACGCCGGTCGCCTGCCTGTTCATCGATATCGACTCCTTCAAGCGCATCAACGACACCTACGGCCATCAGACCGGCGACCGCGCGTTGGCGGCAGTGGCGGCCTGTGTGCGGCAACAGGTGCGTCTTGGCGATACCGTGGCGCGCTACGGCGGCGAGGAGTTCGCGGCGCTGTTGCAAGGCGATCGGGGCGATGCGCTGACGGTCGCCGAGCGTGTGCGGCTGGCGGTCGAAAAGCTGGATCTGCGGGACGATCACGGCGAACGGATCGAGTTGACTGTGTCGATCGGCGTGGCGGCGCGCACGATTGCCGGCGCGCCGGCGGATACAGCCACGCTTGGCCGGGCGATGATGGATGAAGCCGATCGCGCGATGTACCAGGCCAAACGCAATGGCCGCAATTGCATCGAAGCGATGGTGCAAGCGGCCGGCGATCACGCGCAACGTCGATAGTTGTCGGGCGGGCGCGGGACGTGTCGCTGAACGGGCACGCCCCGTGGCGTTCGGGAATGACTTCGCGGTCGAAATGCGCGAGCTTTTCGATCAGCCAGAAGTTCTGCAGCGTGATCGGGCCGCGCTGCCCGTCCGTCACGCATCCGGCGGCACGCCCAGCAACTGCAACGCGCCGCCCGTCACCGCGCCGAACACCGGACCGGCCACCGTCCCGCCATAGAACGCCTTGCCGGCCGGATCGTCGATCATCACCGCGACGATCAGCCGTGGGTCGCTCATCGGCGCCATGCCGACAAACAATGCGCGGTAGCGGTTTTTCGCGTAGCTCGCGCCGACCTGTTTGCGTGCCGTGCCGGTTTTGCCGCCGATCCGGTAGCCTTCCACCGCCGCGGCGCGTCCGGTGCCGCCGGGGCCGGTGGCCATTTCCAGCATCGAGCGGATTGCGCGCGCGGTGGCGGGCGTCGTGACCGCCTGGCCCTTGCGCGTGGCCAACGGCGCATCGGCGGCGGCGCGGCCGGCGCTTGCACCGCTTGCGCCGCTTGCGCCGCTTGTACCGCTTGCACCGCTTGTACCGCTCGCCGGATCCCGCAACAAACTCACGTGATGCATCGTGCCGTCGCCGGCGTACGCCGTGTAGACCTGGGCAATCTGCAGCAGCGACGTCGACAGGCCGTAGCCATACGCCATGGTCGCCTGTTCGATCGGACGCCAGCGCTTGTACGGGCGCACCTTGCCCGACGCGACGCCCGGAAAGGTCAGCTCGGGTCTGAGCCCGAGTCCGTATTCCTGATACTTGGTCCAGATCGTTTCGGCGGGCAGATTCAGCGCGAGCTTGGCGAGCGCGATGTTGCTCGACTTCTGCACCGCTTCGGCAACGGTCATCGCGCCGTGATTCGACGTGTCGTGAATCACCGCCGGGCCGATTTTGTACCAGCCCGGCGCGGTATCGATGACGCTTTGCGGCCGCACCTTGCCCTGATCGATCGACAGCGCGACCACCACCGGCTTGATCGTCGAGCCGGGCTCGAAGGTGTCGACCACCGCGCGATTGCGCAGTTGCCGCCCGGTCAGGCGAGCGCGGTCGTTCGGATCGAAGCTCGGATAGTTGGCGAGCGCCAGAATCTCGCCGTTGCGCGCATCGAGCACGACCACGCTGCCGGCTTCGGCGTGATGCCTGGCAATCGCTTCCTTGAGCTGCGCATAGGCGAGCTGCTGAATCCGCCGGTCGATCGTCAAATGGATTGTCTGGCCGTTCTGCGGCGGCACCAGCGGCCGTGTTTCGGACACCACCCGGCCGAGCCGGTCGCGGATCACTTCGCGCTGGCCGGGTACGCCGAGCAGCCGTTCGTTGGCAGCGAGTTCCACGCCCTCCTGGCCGTTGTCCTCGATATCCGTGAAGCCGACCACGTGGGCCGCCGATTCGCCCTCCGGATAAAAGCGCTTCGAATCCGCAATGTGCGTGATGCCGGCGAGGCCCAGTTTGCCGACGTGATCCGCGGTATCCGCATCCACCTGGCGTTTGAGCAGCACGAAGGCCTTGTCGGCGGTGAGCCGCCGGCGCAATTCCGCCAGCGGCAGATCGAGCAGCTTCGAAAGCGGTGGGAAGGCGGCCTCGTCGAGCAGCTTCGGCGTGGCCCAGATCTCGTAGGTCGCGAGGCTCACAGCGAGCATCGAGCCATTGCGATCGACGATCCGCCCGCGCGTCGCATCCAGTTCGATGGTGCGCTGATAGCGCTTTTGCCCCTGATCGACGTAGAAGTCCTGATTCACCACCTGCACCCAGAACGCGCGGCCGGCCAGCGACGCGAAGGCGCCGAACACCAGCAGGACGACGAATTTCGAGCGCCACATCGGCAGGCGCGCGCTCAGCAAAGGGTTCTTCGCGACCGGCGCGTACGGATCATGCGACTGCGATTTCTTCTTCTGGATCATGGGTGCGGATAGGAACAGCGGGATTAGCCTGCACCGCCCGAATCGGCGGCGGTAAATACCTTGAGTTGCCAACGAAACCGCACGGCCCGCATGCGCACTGCGAAGCCGCTCGCCAGCACCGCGAGCGAGGCCGGCCCCGGCGCCACGTCGCAGGCTTGCAAGGCGACGTACAGCGCACCGGCGCCGAGCGCGATGCTGGCGTACAGCTCCTTGCGCGACCCGTGCGGTATCGGGTTGCACAGCAGGTCGCGCAGCCACTTCGCGCCCGCCGCGGCAACCGTTGCCGCCCCGATTGTAATCAGAACGTAATCTTGATGCGAGACCCATGCAAGCGGATCGTGACCGAGCAGCACATCGCGCACCGTGCCGCCGCCGAGCGCGGTGACGGTGCCGACGACGCACAGGCCGAAGCGATCCATGCAGCGGCGCATGCCCATCAGCGCGCCGGACATTGCTTCGGCGACGATCGCGAGCAGGTGGAGGAGGTGGAGCAACCTGACGGCGAGCCTTGCCGGGACGGCGCTCGCGGGGCGCTCCCCGGGGGAGTCCGGTGGCGAGGCGCGCGTCTGAAAAGCGGCTGTTTGGGCGGGGGGCGGATAGTGTGCGGACGGGAGTGGCCGGGAAAAACAAAAAAGCCGCGCGGTTTGAAAAATCCGCGCGGCCGGTTCGTTCGATTAATGCGTCAACTCCGACGCGGCGTGTTAAGAGGCGCTCCCTGTCTGTCGAGCGCCTTCTTTTTTGCGCTGCACTGCGGAGTGGACACGCAGCCTCAGGCCGGCAGAGCGAAGCTCGAAATCGCCTCGCGCAGCACGCCCACCTGATCTTTCAGCGAATGTGCCGCGGCGGCGGCTTGCTCGACGAGCGCCGCATTCTGCTGCGTGACCTGATCCATTTCGCCGACTGCGCGATTCACCTGCTCGATGCCCGCGCTTTGTTCGCGCGATGCGTTGCTGATTTCCTCGAGGATTTCATTGACGCGGCGCACCGATTGCACGATTTCGCCCATCGTCGAACCGGCGTTGGCGACCAGCGCGGCGCCTGCTTCGACGGTGCCGGTGGAGGTCTCGATCAGCGCCTTGATTTCCTTGGCGGCCGTGGCCGAGCGTTGCGCGAGGCTGCGCACTTCCGCCGCGACGACAGCGAAGCCGCGTCCCTGTTCGCCCGCGCGGGCCGCTTCGACGGCTGCGTTGAGCGCGAGGATATTGGTCTGGAACGCGATGCCGTCGATCACGCCGATGATGTCGCCGATCTGCCGCGAGCTGCTGGTGATTTCACCCATCGTGCGGACCACGTCGTCGACCACGCGGCTGCCGCGCGTGGCGACATCCGCGGCCTGGCCGGCGAGTTGCGCCGCGTGCTGCGCGCTGTCCGCGTTCTGTTTTACGTTGACCGTCATCTGGTCCATGCTCGACGCGGTTTCGACGAGCGCCGCCGCCTGTTCTTCGGTGCGTTGCGAGAGATCGGTGTTGCCGGCGGCGATTTCGGTCGCGCCGACATTGATGTTCTCGGTGCCCTGACGCACGCGCGAAACCGTATCGACGAGCCCGGCCTGCATGGTGCGGAGCGCGTGCAGCAGGCTGCCGGTGTCTTCGGGGCGAACCGGCACGCGCATAGCGAGGTTGCCGCGCGCCATGTGTTGGGCTGCGTCGACGGCCGCTTCAAGATCGCCGCCGAGCGAGCGGCGGACGCTGCGCAGAACCAGCAGCATGACGGCCGTGGCGATTGCGCCGAGCGTCACGGTGATGACGAGCCAGCGCAGCAGGCTGGCGTAGAACGCGCGCTGCACGTCGTCCATGTACATGCCGGTGACCATATACCAGTCCCACGGCGCGAAGTGGAGCGCGTAGCTGGTCTTCGCGACGGGCTGGTCGCTGCCTGGCTTGGCCCACAGATAGTCGACGAAACCGCCGCCGTCGCGATTGCCTGCGTTGACGATGTCGACGAACAGGTGGTTGCCTGCCGGGTCAACGAACTGCGCCAGGTTTTTGCCGACGATTTCCTTCTTGATCGGATGCATCAGCATGACGGGCTGCGAGTCGTTGACGGAGATGTAGCCGTCTTTGCCATAGCGCATGGCGGCTAATGTTTCCAGCGCCTGCTTTTTGGCTTCGTCTTCGGTGATCGTGTGTTGCTGCGCGAGGGTGTAGTAGCGGTTGACGATGTGGTTCGCCTGGTCGATCAGTGAAGTAAGTTGATCGCGGCGGTCGGAGATCATCGCGGCGCGGTTTTGCCACGCGCCGAAGCCGCCGATCAGGATCAGGCCGGTCCAGAGGACGGCGATCATTGAGGCCAGTTTTTTGTTCAGAGTCATAGGCGGGGATTTGTTCCAGGTGGTCGGTCTGAGACTTTGTGATTCGCTTGCAGCAACGGGCCTGTCGATGACTGTGTTTACGGCTTTGATGCGCGATGGGTAGAGGGCGGGGAAACCCTTGTGTATTTGTCTGATTTTTTGCCTGCGCGGCGCGCGGCGCTCGGCGCTCGCGCAAGCGGCGAGGCGCACGTATTACCTGGATCTCGGGACGGCGTGTCGTATCCGCAGTTGCACGACGCATTGAAGGCGCGCGGTTTCGTCATCTATGCCGGTCAGGGCTGCCTGTCGGCCGAACTGTTCCGTATCTCGACAATGGGCGACATTCACGCGGCCGATATCGACCGCCTTCTGCAAGGCTTGACCGAACTCACGCGCTGATCGTCGGACCGGCGTTCATGACGGTGTTCATGACAATGCTCATGAACGCGCGGTCTCACACCGGATCCTTGTCCGGCGGTCCCTCCGGCCGCTGCGGTTCCTCGGTGTGATGACCGGGCGACGGCGGCACCAGCGGATCGCCTTCCGGGTCGCGGGTCGGGTCGGCGTGCGGATCGGGAATCGGACTGGTATGCATGTCGTAGCTCATTGCATCACCTTGAAGTAGAGAAGTGGGCCAATACTGCGGGCGGCGGTTGAGTACGTGCCTGCCGTTCTTTTCAAGCGTAGGCGATTCGACACGCGCCGGGCGGCTACTTTTTCGGCCGGCGGCAGACGCTGAGTTGCCAGTAACGTTCGGCGGCGAAAACGTCCTCGTAGTTGCCCGCGCCGAAGGCGCGCAGCTGGCTTTCGTACGCATTGACGGCTTCGCGTTTGAGCAGCGCCTGGCGCTCCGGATCGATCGTGTGATGCGCGCCCGGATGCGCCGGCGTCGCGACGATGCCGCGCCGCGCCAGATCGGCGAGCCGCGCTTGCACGACGCCGGGCGTGCGCCGGCGGATCGCTTCCTCGTAACCGAACCACTTGAGATGCGACAGGCGCGGCAGGATTTCGCAGCAGGCTTCGTACACCCGCTCGTGGTCGGCGTGATTCAGGCCGAGCGGCATCAGCAGCGTGTTGGCGGTCGAGCGGTAAATGATTTCTTCGAGCGCCGCCGCCAGCGTGGCGATCGACGGCGAGTCGAGGTACTGGCCGTCGCGAAACGGCATGCGCAGCGGAATTGCGTCGAGCACCTCGAGTGCGCGGTTGTCTTCGAGCGTGCGTGCGTGGACTGCCTGATGGGCGTCCTTGAACCCCGACTTTTCATCCCATTCGGTATGCATTGCCTGCTCGGGCGGGGCGGCGAATACCGTGCAGACCGCGGCATCGGGATGCGCGGCGAGTAGTGCGCCGCAACTGAACACGGCGTCGTCGAAATGGGGCGAGACGATGAAAAGGCGCGGGCTGGTTTCGCTCATGGATAGTGTGGTGGGGTGGGCGCGCAGGCTGCATTCGACGCTTGGGCGTTGCGCTCGAAATCGCGGTTTCACATCAGCTTAGGCGGAATCGGAACGGCTTGCGTGACAGTCTTGGCGCGCAAGCGGCATGCCCGGCCGCGGCGATCCGGCACTTGCCTCCCGCAGACGCTCGCCGTTGCGGTTTTGAGGTCTCCCGAACTTCCTCACCTTCGAGCGGCGTACGGCGTTCGGCAAATTGTTGCCTGGGACGCAACGCTGTCGGGTTCGCTGGGTTCGCTGGCTGTTCGTTCTGGCTGTTCGTTCCGCCTGTTCGTTGTTTGGCTGGCCGGTTGGTCGTTAGCGCGGGCTAAAGAAGCTTTTACGCGGCTCTTTTACGCGGGGCTCGCCATTCCGGGTTGGCGGGCGCGTGGCGCGCAGGTTCGTTCGCGCGGTTCATGTGGCTTCGGGCGGGTTTGGGCGCGGTGCTCTCAGCCGTCCGCCAGTTTCGCCGCGCGGCTGAAAGCCGTCACGATCGTCGCCTCGATGTCGGCGCGCAAGCGGGCGTCGGCGGTTCGCAGCGCATACGCCGGGTGATAGGTCGGCACGACCAGGCGCCCGCCGTGGAAGATCGTCTGACCGAGGTATTCGGACAGATTGACGTGCGCGCCCGTCAGCGCCTTCAGCGCGGTCGCGCCAAGCGTGACGACGACGCGCGGCGCGATCCGCGTAAGTTCTCTTTCGAGCCAATACTGGCAAGCTTCGACCTCGCGCCGCGCAGGCGTACGGTGGACGCGCTGCTGGTCGATCAATTCCCACTTGTAATGCTTGACGGCATAGGTCAGATACAGCGTCGCGCGTTCGACGCCCGCGCGCGCGAGCACGGTGTCCAGCAGCTGGCCGGCCGGTCCGGTGAAGGGTTCGCCTTGCCGGTCTTCGTGCTCGCCGGGCTGTTCACCGACCACCATGATTGCCGCATCCGCCGCCCCGGCGCCCGCAACCGCGTGCGTCGCATTGCGCCATAAAGCGCACCGCCTGCAGGCGGCGAGCGGCCCGCGAGGCTCGAGCAACGGCGGCGTCAGCGCCGAATACTCGACCGGCGGCGCGTCCGGTACCGTAATAGGGGCGCTTTGTGCGCCAAGACGGCTGCGCGCCCGTGCGAGATGCGCGGGTAACGGCGGACCAGCCGGCGGCGTTCGCCAGTAGCGCAGCGGCACCGGGGATGGCGCCGCATTGAAAGCGCTTGCGTAATACGCGAGCCAGAGCGCTTCAGTGGGCTCGCTGGTGATGGCTTCGCCGGTCATGGCGCTCGCGGCCGACGCCTGAGCGGGGGCCTGATCTGACACCGGAGCAGACGCCTGAGCAGACGCCTGAGCAGACGCCTGAGCAGACGCCTGAGCAGACGCCTGAGCAGACGCCGGAGCAGACATCTGATCTGACGCCGGGGCGGCGTATTCGGCCTCGTCTGGGAGCGGCCGCCCGATGCGCAGCAGCATTCCATTCCAGAATGCCGCGCCGTGCGGGGTGACCAGCGTCCACGTGGAAGCGCCCATGCGGGGGGCGAACCGCGCGGCGGCGCGCTCCAGCAAATCGTGATGCGGCTCGTACCAGCCGACGAACTCAGGCGGACCCATCGACGGATCGCGCCGTCTGAACAGCGTAAGCGTGAGCAGATCGTCCGTTTCGTGCTCGATGGCCCGGATGCGCTGATCGAGCAGCGCGCCGTCGGCGTCGTTGAGATCGAGGACGTTGCGCTCGCCGTGCGTCCAACGCCACAGGACGCGATACAGCAGCGCCCAGCGGTCCGGCGCCCGAAAGCAGCCAGCCGTTTTCAGCCAGGCGAGCAGTTCGCGAGGAATCGCGGGGACGGCCGCGGCAGTGGTGGCGGTGCCCGAAGTGTTCTGTTCGGGCGCCGCCGCGCCGTCAGATTCGATCCACTCGATCTGCCCAGGCTCGACACCTTGCCGCAACAGCGTTCGTGCGGCGCGCCGCCACGCGGCAAAAGACGGTTCGATCGGAATGCGTTTCATGCTGATGCGCCGTGGATGTGCGCACCGCGTTATGCGCCGATCCATACGGCCAAAATACTGTATGGATGTACAGTGTGCGCCTAAACGTACGCCTGGAGCAAGCGTGCCGCCCGGGAGCCCGCGTCGACCGCGCTAGACATGACGCAAGTCCTCCGGTGTATCCACGTCGCGCAGAATCCCCGGGTCGTCGACATCCAGCCGTGTCACATGCTGCGACATCAGCAGCGAGCGCGCGCCGGTGTCGCCGTCGAGCGTCATCAACGCTTCGCGATGTTCGACGCCGAAGCCAACAGGATGGCCGCGCTGTCCCTGATAAAACGGTGCGACCAGCGAAGCGCCGCCATCGAGCGCGCGAGCCACGGCTTCGATCGTCGTGACGGCGATGCGCGGCATGTCGGCGAGCGCGACGACCCAGCCTTCGGCGTCCTCGCTGGCCTCGATGCCGGCGGCGAGGCTCGCGCCCATGCCGCGCTCCGCTTCGGCGGCGAACACCACGTCGCAACCGGCGTCGTTCAGCAAGCGCGCGAGTGCGTCCGAGCCCGGTCGCACCACGGCCAGCACCCGCGAGACGACCCTCAGCAGCCGATGCGCGGCTTCGTGGGCGACCGGCGTGCCGTCGGGCATTCGCGCAAGCAGTTTGTTGTGCAGGCCGTCCGGGTCGAAGCGCGACCCTGAGCCGGCGGCGAGCAGCACGCCTGTGGCGAGCGAGGCGTAGGCCATGGGCGGGCACCGGTAGGAAGGATGGGGTCGATTGTGCGATGCAACGCAGTTGCAGGCAAGCGCGAATGCATCGGCTAAGGTGTGCCGCGATGCGCGCCCGTGCTCGTACAATGAGCCGCTTACCTCACATCAAAGCGGACCTTCCTCGCCATGAAGCGCCTCGACGACAACGCCGCGCTGATCCTGATCGATCTGCAAAAAGGCATTCAGCATCCGAAGCTCGGCCGCCGCAACAACCCGGACGCCGAACGTAATCTCGCGGCCTTGCTCGCACATTGGCGCAAGACCGCGCGGCCGATCGTCCACGTGCGCCACATTTCCCGCGAGCCGGAATCGGTGTTCTGGCCGGGGCAGAGCGGAGTCGGGTTTCAGGCGGCGTTCGCGCCGGGCGGCCACGAGCATGTTGTCGAAAAGAACGTGCCGGATGCGTTCATCGCGACCGCCCTCGAACGTTGGCTGCGGGTGCGGCAGATCGCCGAAGTGGTGATTGCGGGTGTCATCACGAACAACTCGGTTGAATCGACCGCGCGCACGGCTGGCAACCTGGGCTTCAAGACGCTAGTGGCAAGCGACGCGGCCTTCACGTTCGACATGCACGACCTGAACGGCCGCATGTGGGCGGCCGAAGACGTGCATGCGCTTTCGCTTGCCAATCTCGCGGCGGATTACGCGGAGATCGTCACCACGGTCGAGATCGTGAGCCGCGCTGCCGGCGCTTAACGGCCCACTAACCGGCCCACACAGAGCGGCCCACACAGCGGCCCACACGCGCACCCTGTAGTGGTCAAGTTATTTCGGACAGGCAGATAGGTTCTTTCACTGTCGGTTTCGCCTCGTAGGCAGCGGGCGACAGATAGCCCAATGTTGAGTGCAATCGTACGGCGTTGTAGAAACCGACAATGTACTGGTTGATGTCGCGCCGGGCCTCGTCGTGGTTGGCGTACCGACGCTGCCACACGCGTTCCATCTTCAGGTTCAGGAAGAACCGTTCCATCACCGAATTGACGCTCCTATGTCAAGCAGAGGCCGTCGAATCGGCCAGATCGGCCAGAATGAGCGGGTACAACTCCCGGACGATATAGCGCTTCAGGCAGCGGTGGATTTCCTTATTGGACATGCCTTCCTTCGTCCGGCGTTCGACATAGGCGCGGGTGCGCGGATCGCTGCGCATCCGAACCATGGCAATGGTCCAAAGGGCATTGTTTGCAGACCTGTCACCGCCCCTGTTCAACCGATGCCGGACCGTCTTGCCGGACGAGGCCTGTAATGGACTTGTGCCACAAAGTGCCGCCAGCGCAGCTTCACTTTTCAGGCGTTCGGGATTGTCACCCGCCACAGCAACTAGCACTGCAGCAGTCTGCGGCCCAACGCCGAATCGTTCGCGAAGTCGCCTAGCGTGCTGGATGGTAAGGCTGTCGAGCATGGTGTCTAGTGCTTTGAGCTCCTCCGCCAGCGTCAGCCAACGCTTCGCCAGCAGTCGCAGCGTCGCCGTCAGCGTTTGCAGCATTGGCGTTTTGCCCAGCGAGCGGACACGGGCACAACTCTCAACGCATTCTGCCGTCTTCGCTTTCAGAAGACGATCACGGATTTCCTGCGGTGCGCTGACGAGCAAAGCCCGTAACTGGTTGATAGCCTGCGTCTTTGCTTTGACTGCACTGCGCCTGGCAACGGAGACGGCGCGCATCGCCTCGGCGGCACCGGACTGTTCCTTTGGAATAGCCGTAGCCCTTCCGGAGAGGACCGCACGCGCGGCGTTTTCCGCATCAGTGGGATCGGACTTCCCTTTGGATCGGCGCATCGCGCGATCGGGACGATTGACTTCAAGCACCTCGATCTCATGATCGCGTAGCACGCGGGCCAATCCCGCTCCGTAGGTGCCGGTCCCTTCAACTCCGGCGCGACGCAAATGGCCGAACGAATTCGCCCATGTCAGCAGATCGAGATATCCTGCCGTGTCGGTCGATACCGATCGCGTTCCGAGAAGCCTGCCTGTGTCGCTGATCACAGCCCCGACATGCGTATCCAGATGCGTGTCAACCCCCAGAATCACTTCGTTTTGTTCCATGCGTGTATCCGTTGTAGTGGGCGCATCGCCAACCCCAATCGCAGGACAGGACACTCACGGTGCAGAACAAAGCTCCTATTAGGTCACAGACGCTGGGCCCGGCAACGCTCGGGGAACGCCGGAACCCGATCGACAGGTCAATTCCAAGGCAGCTCGGCCAATCCCAGCACGGGTCAGATCGGTCCGACGTTCAGAAGCGATCTTAGACTGAGTGTCCTCCTATCGACCTGTCCGAGGAAATTAGACCATCACAATCACACCCACACGCGCAGCCAGACAGAGGCCCACACAGCGCACCCACACAGCGCACCCACACAGCGCACCCACACAGCGCACCCACAAGCGCACCCACAAGCGCACCCACAAGCGGCCCGCACCAGCGCGCCCGTCTCAAACCCGCACCGCGTCCATCACCTTATCGAGCGTTATCGGCAGATCGCGTACGCGCACGCCGGTCGCGTGATACACCGCGTTCGCAATCGCCGCCGGCACGCCGGTGATGCCGATCTCGCCGATGCCGCGTACGCCGAGCGAGTTGATATGCGGATCGGGCTGATCGAGGAAGGTGATATCGAGCGAGCCGATATCGGCATTCACCGGCACGTGATATTCAGCGAGATTCGCGTTGGTGAAGCGCCCAAAGCGCACATCGAGCGAGGTTTCTTCCTGCAACGCCGCGCCCACGCCCCATACGATGCCGCCCATCAACTGACTGCGCGCGGTTTTCTGATTCAGCACGCGCCCCACGTCATACACGCCGACCACGCGCGGCACGCGGATCGTGCCGAGTTCCGCATCGACGTGGACCTCGACGAACACCGCGCCGAACGAGTGGAACGAGTACTTCTGCTTCTCGTCGCCTGGCTTGACGCTCGCGCTGGCTTCGATCGGCTTGCCTCCCGCGCGCGCGATGATCGCCGCCGCCGGATCGCGCCGTGCCGGTTGCGAGCGGCTCATGACCCAGCCGTTTTCGACGCTGATGTCGTCGGGCGCGATGCCGTGCACGGGCGACGCGCTATCGGCGAGCGCCAGCGCGATCAGCTGATTGCGCGCTTGCGTCGCGGCATCGCGCACGGCCGGCGCGACGCTGGCCGCCGATTGCGAGCCGCCCGACACCGGCGCCCTCGGCAGCGACGAATCGCCGAGCGCGAAGTGGATGTTTTCCGGCGCGAAGCCGAGCGCATCGGCGGCGACCTGGGTCATCACGGTGTACGTGCCGGTGCCGATATCCTGCGTGCCGGAGGCGACCAGCGCGGTACCGTCCGGCAGAATCCGCGCGATGGCCGCGGCTTCGCTGCGATTGGCCGGATAGGTCGCGCTCGCCATGCCCATGCCGATCAAGGTGTTGCCGCTGCGCATCGAACGCGGCGCGCTCGTGCGCCGCGCCCAGCCGAATTTTTCGGCGCCGATCTGATAGCACTCGCGCAAGGCCTTGTTCGACCACGGCTTGTTGTCCTGCGGATCGGCGTCGGCGTAATTCTTCATACGCAGCGCGAGCGGATCCATCTTCAACGCGGCCGCGAGTTCGTCCATCGCCGATTCGAGCGCGAACGAGCCGGTCACTTCGCCGGGCGCGCGCATGAAGGTCGGCGTGCCGACATTGAGCGGCACGATCCGATGCGTGGTCGCTTGATTCGGCACTGCGTACAGCATGCGCGTGACCATGCAGCAGGTCTCGGTCCAGTCTTCGATCATCGACGTGTTCGAGATGCTGTCGTGGCGGATCGCGGTCAACGTGCCGTCGCGGCGCGCCGCGAGTACGAGATGCTGCTCGGTGAGCGGACGTCCGCCGACCGGGCCGAACATCTGCGGCCGTTCCAATACGAGCCGCACCGGACGTCCGGTCTGTTTCGCCGCCATCGCGCACAACGACACATGCGACCACGACGAGCCCTTGCAACCAAAACCGCCGCCTACGAACGGCGAAATCACGCGCACGTCGCCGGGTGAGATGCCGAGCGTTCTGGCGACGGCCTGCGCCGCGCTGCTGACACCTTGCGTCGAGTCGTAGAGCGTCAGTTGCGGACCGTCCCAGTGCGCCATCGTCGCGTGCGGCTCCAGCGGATTGTGGTGCTCCATTGGCGTCGTGTAAGTGGCGTCGACGTGCACCGCGCCGCTGCGCACGCCGTCTTCGAAGCGGCCGCGCTGCGTGTCGGTTTGCCGGCCTTGCGGTCTGTCCGGCGCATGTCCGTTCGGCTTGGCCTGCGCGAAATCCAGCGTTGCGGCCGTGCTTTGATAGGTGATGCGCAGTTGTCGCGCTGCGTCGGTGGCATGTTCCAGCGTATCGGCGACCACCACCGCGACCGGTTCGTTGCTGTAGTGGATCTGGTTGTCCTGCAACAGCGACAAACGGCGGCCGGCCGGCGACGCCACAGCGGGCTGGCCGCCATTCGGCAGGCGCGGCGCGTTCTGATACGTCATCACCAGCAGCACGCCGGGCAGCGCCTGCGCGCGGGCCGCATCGATCGACGCGATGGTGCCGCGCGCAATCGTGCTGGTGACGAGCACCGCGTGCGCGAGCCGCGCTTCGGGAAATTCGGCGGCATAACGGGCTTCACCAGTGACTTTCAGCAGACCGTCGGTGCGGTCGAACGGTTGACCGATCAGATTCATGCGACATCTCCCGCGCGGCCCGCGGCCAGGTTGACGGCGCGCACGATCGCGCGTTGCGCGAGCTGCACCTTGAAGCGGTTGTCGTGCTGCGGCCGCGCATCGCTTAACGCAGCCGCGGCGGCGCTTTGCAGCGTCGCGTGCGTGAGCGGCCGGCCCTCGAGCATCTGCTCCGCAACGCTCGCGCGCCACGGTTTGTGCGCGACGCCGCCTAGCGCGATGCGTGCCGTCTTCACGCGCTCGCCGTCGAGTTGCAAGGCGGCGGCGACCGACACCAACGCGAATGCGTAACTGGCGCGGTCACGCACCTTCAGATAGTGAGAATGCGCGCTGAATAGCGGCGGCGGCAGATCGACGGCGGTAATCAGCTCGCCGGGCTGCAAGGTGGTATCGACGTCGGGCCGATCGCCGGCCAAGCGATGAAACTCCGCGAACGGAACCGTCCGCTCGCCGCCGGGGCCGTTCACGCGCACGATGGCATCGAGCGCCGCCAGCGCCACGCTCATGTCCGACGGATTGACGGCGATGCACTGCGGACTCGCGCCGAGAATCGCGTGCGTGCGGTTGTGGCCGTCGAGCGCCGCGCAGCCGCTGCCGGGCAGGCGCTTGTTGCATTGCGTGAAGGCGGTATCGTAAAAGTAACCGCAACGGGTACGCTGCAACAGAT
The DNA here is from genome assembly GCF_059422005.1 of Paraburkholderia sp. GW821-FHT02A12. NCBI lineage: Bacteria > Pseudomonadati > Pseudomonadota > Betaproteobacteria > Burkholderiales > Burkholderiaceae > Paraburkholderia > Paraburkholderia sp. GW821-FHT02A12. The sequence goes on from NZ_JBWKWA010000002.1 coordinate 1,066,242, forward strand.
TGCCGCCGACGGTCGCCATATTGCGCAACTGCGCCGACGCGCCTGACAACAATGCTTGCGACAACAACGGGTATGGCTCGCGCACGAGCGCGTGATTGGCCGCATCGCTATTGCGCACCAAGGCGCCGATGCGCACGCCGCCGTCGGGTAGCGTCGTGACCGTATCGAGTCCGCCGATGTGCGTGATATCGATCAGCCGCATTGGCCGCGCTATGCCGCCCTTCATCAGATCGAGCAGATTGGTGCCGCCGCCGATGAACACGGCGCCGGGTTGCTGCGCGGCGCGCAGTGCGCCGGCAATATCGCCGGCGCGTTCGTAAGAAATCGCATCCATGCCGGTCGCTCCGTCAGGCGTTGCCGTTGTTGCCGCTGCCTTCATGTACCGCGCGCACGGCAGCGACGATGTTCGCGTATGCGCCGCAGCGGCAAATATTGCCGCTCATGCGCTCGCGGATCTCGGCGTCGGAAAGTTGTGGCGGGCGGCTGCGGACATCGGCGGTTACTGTGCTGGCCGCACCATTGCGAAACTCGCTCAACAGGGCGGTCGCGGCACACAACTGCCCGGGCGTACAGTAGCCGCACTGGAACGCGTCGTGTTCGATGAAGGCGCGCTGTATCGGACTCAGCGTGCCGTTGCCGGCGAGTCTTTCGACCGTGGTGATCGACTCGTCTTCATGCATCACGGCGAGCGTCAGACACGAGTTGATACGGCGGCCATCGATCAGCACCGTGCACGCGCCGCATTGCCCGCGGTCGCAGCCTTTCTTGGTGCCCATCAAGCCTGCGTATTCACGCAGCGCATCGAGCAAGGTCACACGCGGCTCGAGTTGCAGCGTATAAGCGCGGCCATTGACGGTCAACGTGACCGGACGCGGCGGCACCGGTACATGAACTTCGGCGGGCGGCGCGGAGGGTGTTTGAAGCGGCGCTTGCGTCTGCGTTTGAGTCTGCGCTCGCAGATGCGGTGCCGCGCCGACGGTGGCCGCGGCAGCGGCCGATTGCAGAAAGCGGCGGCGCGATGGGCGGCGTGGAGTGGCGGCGGTCCCGTCGCCTGAGCCCTGACGATCGTTATTCGTTGACGTGACGTTCTGCTTGCTCCATGAAAGGTTCATGCAGGCTGGCGACATGCGGGTATCCGACGTGCGGGTATCCGACGTGCGGGTATCCGACGTGCGGGTATCCGACATGCGGGTATCCGACGTGCGGGTACCCGATGCGTCGGTATCCGAAGCGGTGCGATCCAGCGAATGACAATGACGCTCAGCAATTTCGATGCCGCGGCAAACGCAACGGCATTTGAACGCGGCGCGTCAATTCACCGTGAATTGGAAGTGAGTCAGTTCGAATCGTGGAGAGCGCAACCCATTCCGCGACGACGCGCGCCGACTACGGAAATTGCGCTTAACGACCTGGAAAGTAAAGACGCTGAAGCGCCTTCTTTCTGGCTGCGAAAAGAAAGACTGTTTTGCGCGGGATGAGGAGTCCGCCGTTTCAGCTCACTTCACGCATCAGCCCAGCGGCGCAGCAGATTGTGATAAATGCCGGTGAGACTGACCACCGTTGCATCGTTTGAACCTTTCTCCGCGGCAAGGCGCTGCACGTCGTTGTCGAGTTGGAACAGCAGCGCGCGCTCGCCGTCGTCGCGCACCATGCTCTGAATCCAGAAGAACGACGCGATCCGCACGCCGCGCGTCACCGGACTCACGTGATGCAGACTCGAAGCGGGGTAGAGCACCATGTCGCCGGCCGGCAGTTTCGCGCGATGCACGCCGTAGGTGTCTTCGATGCAAAGCTCGCCGCCGTCGTAGGTGTCCGGCTCGGCGAGAAACAGCGTGGCCGACAGATCGCTGCGAATGCGAAAATCGGTGCCGCGCAACTGACGGATCGCGTTGTCGACATGGGTGCCGAAGCCGTCGCCGCCTGCGTAGCGGTTAACGAGCGGCGGAAACACCTTGAGCGGCAACGCCGCGGAAAAGAAGCGAGGATTGCGGCCCAGCGCGTCCTGGATCGCGTCGCCCACCGCGCGCGCGGCGGGCGATCCTTCGGGCAACTGCTGGTTGCGCTTGGCCTGCGCCGACTGTTCGCCGGAGGTCGCATTGCCGTCGATCCATTGCGCCGCGTCGAGGACTTCACGGCATTGCGCGACCTGCTGTTTGCTGAGCACGCCCTGCAGATGCAGCATCATGCGCGCGACTCCTGCGCCGGGGTTATGGCCGAGCCGATATCGTCAGCCAGCGCGCGAAACGCACTAACCGGCGACGCGGCGAGCCACGCCTGCATCTTCGCGACGAAGGCCGTGGTCGCCGTATGCGGCACGCGCCGCAACCATCCGAGCGCGGCCTCGATCTCGCCGCGCTCGGCGAGCAGGCGCGCATAGTTGAATTGACCGCGAAAATCGCCGCCTTGCGCCGCACGCCGGTAATAGTCGAGTGCGATGTTTGCATTTGCATCGACTTCCCAGCCGTCCTCGTAGAAGCTGCCAATGAAATTGATCGACTTCACGTGACCCAGATCGGCGGCGCGCCGAAACCATTGCAGCGCCTCTGCGCGATCGCACTCGATGCCGTTGCCGAGCGCCAGCGCCGACGCATAGTTGTACATGCCCCAATCGAGCCCGGTTTGCGCCGCGAGCCGATACCAGTAGACCGCCACCGGCGCGCATGCGGCAGTACCCCAGCCGTGTTCGTAGCAACGGCCCAGCATGTTCATCGCCATCGGATGATCCCGTCGAGCCGCATGCCTGAACCATGTCAACGCCTCTGCTGCATCGCGTTCGACACCGTGGCCGTCGAGCAGATACTGACCGTACACCGCCTGCGCTTCGACGATGCCGTGATGCGCAGCCGCCGCCACCCATGCGGCGGCTTGGGCGGGCGGACCGGCAAGAATCGCGGCGAGTTCGTCATGCGACACGCTCGCCAGCGCTTTCACGCTTACGTGTTCCATCGCGCCGTGCTCAGTAGTGCGCGTTGAGCGTCAGGAACGCGGAACGTCCCGGCGCGATCGACGCGTAATGCGCCGGATACGCCTGGTCGTAATACGCGCGGTCGAAGATGTTCTGCACGTTCAGTTGCAGATCGAGCTTCTTGTTGATCCGGTACGTCGCCATGCCGTCGAAGCGCCAGTACGACGGCACCGCGCGCAGATTCGCCGTGTCGCCGTACACCTGCGACATGTAGAACGCGCCGGCGCCGAGCGTGAACTTCGGCAGCACGTCGTAGTGGGTCCACAGGCTGATGCTGTTCTTCGGCGTGTTCGGGAACTGGTGGCCGTTGTCCGAGGTGGTCTTACCGTTGTCGCGCAACTCGCTCTTCATATAGGTATAGCCGCCGAACACTTGCCACTTGCTGGTCAACTGGCCGGCCACGCCGAATTCGAAACCCTGCACGCGCTTGTTGCCGACCATCGCGTATTCGTTGTTCGGCAGCGTGACGCGCGCGTTGGTCGTGTCGATCTGGAACAGGGCGCCCGTCAGCGACAGGTGGTCGTTCAGTACATTCCATTTGGTGCCGATTTCATAGCTGCGGTTCTTTTCCGGCGCGAGCTGATCGGCATTGGCGCCGACGCCGCCACGGCCCGGCGTCAGCGACTGGGTTTCGCTGCCTTGACCGAGGAGCGATCCGGCCGGCGTCGACGAGGTCGCGATCGACGCATAGATGCTGCCGTTCGAAGCCGGTTTGAAGACGAGGCCGAACTGGTAGTTGAACAGCGTGTCGTCGCGCGAGACGCGCTTGCCGCCGTTGGCCACCGTGTTGCGGAAGTCCGTCGAGTAATCGTCGACGCGCAGGCCGACGTTGGCTTGCCAGCGCCTGGTGAACTCGATCGTGTCGAACGCGTACAGCGATTTGGTGACGGTGCGCTGCTCGCCCGGATCGTTCGCCTGGCTAACCGAACCGGCCCACGGGTCGTTGGGATTCGGCGACCACAAGCTTGTGCAGTTGTAGCCCGATGCCGGGCCGATGCCCTTGGTCTTGCAGATCGCGCCGGTCGCGGCGGCCACGTTGTACGTATCGTTCACGCTGGTTTCGCGCGACAGCTCCAGCCCGGTGGTGAAGCTGTGCTTCAGGAAGCCGGTCTTGAACTCGCCAAACAGTTCGGTCTGGTTCGCCAGACTGTAGACGTCGCTCGCCCGCGTATTCGCGCGGCGCCACACCATGCCGTTGACCACGTTGCCCTGGCTGTCGTCCGGCTGGGTCCAGATGTAGTCCTGTGTCGATTTCGTATAGCGCGTGGTATTGCGAATCGTCAGGTTGCTGTTGATGTCGTGCTCGATGCGCACCGTGCCCACGTCCGAGGCCGTCTTGCGGAAGTCGCGGTCGATCAGGCCGTAGAAGTTGTGACGGTCCACGTTGGCCGGATAGATCGTGCCGACGTTGGCCGGCTTGTTGGGGGTCGTGTAGAAATACGGAATGCCGCTGTCGGGCAAGTCGTCGGTCGACAGGTGGTAGTAGCTGGCCGTCACGCGAGTCGGCGTGCCGAGGCCGTACGTGAACGACGGCGCGATGCCCCAGCGCTCGTTGTTGAGCGCGTCGCGGCCGGCCACGTCGTTGTTGTGGCTCATCACGTTCAGGCGGAAGGCCGCGTGATCGGCCATTTGCCAGTTGCCGTCGGCGGTGAAGCGGCGGTAACGGTCGGTGCCGAGGCCCGCGCTGCCGGCGGCGGAGTTGCCCAGATGCGGCGTCTTGCTGATCAGGTTGATGCTGCCGCCCGCGCCGCCGCGGCCGCCGTATGCACCGTCGGAACCCTTGGTCACCTCGACGCTTTCGATGTTGAACACCTCGCGGGTGGTCGCGCCGATGTCGCGCAGGCCGTCGACGAAGGTGCTGCCCTGCGCGTCGTAGCCGCGGATGAACGGCCGGTCGCCGAGCGGATTGCCGCCTTCACCGGCGCCGAAGGTAATGCCCGGTACGGTGCGCAGCGCTTCGGTCAGCGTCGAGGCGCCGGTGCTCTGGATCAACTCCTGCGGAATCACGGTCACCGATTTCGGCGTATCGACCAGCGGCGCGGTGAATTTGACCGACGCCGAATGGTCGGTCTTGAAGCCGTCATCGGCCTGGCCTTGCACGGCGATCGGCGCCAGCTGGCCCTCCTTGTCGGGTGGCGGCGTGCCGGCGGTGCCCTGGGCGAGGGCGGGGCCGGCAGCCAACATGCTGCACAGCGTGGTGCTGATTTTGCCGAACCTGGGTTCGTCGGATCGCAACTTCATCTTTATCCCTCGTCGTGAATTTGATGACCGGGCGGACAGTGCAATCCTTACCCGGATATTTCATGTGTATTACAAAGTGTTTGCGGCGTGCATTCTATGCAATCCTAGTGTAATTGAGAAGCGTTCTCAATAAGAGGGTCTAAGGCGGAACGGGAGTTTTACGAGGCTTTGGGGTGAAATTTCCGATAAATCGCCGAACTTATCAGGATAAAGAGCGACTTTGACGACTGAGTCGGATTGCGGCGAGTGTCTTTCGATCCCGGCTAGCGGGACCCTTTACGAGGTTTTGGGCGTGAGTTTTCCGCTAAAAGCCTGAACCGCGGGCTGCCGGCTTCTCGTCGTCTCGTCGGCTTCTCGTCGGCCTCTCGCCGATTCCTTACAGTTCGGCCAACTCCGCCAGCGTGTCGCGCAACCACACGAGCGCCGGATCCGCCTGATTGCGCGGGTGCCAACCCGCATACAGCGTGAAGCCGCGCGCTTCGAACGGCAGCGCAAAAGCGTCGAGCCGGTCGAGATAACGCGCGGCGAAGCGCGACGGCAGCGTCGACACGTAGTCGGTTTTCGACAGCAACTCGGGCACCAGCGTGAAATGCTGAACCGATAGCGCGACGCGCCGTTCGCGGCCGAGCGCGTCGAGATGCTCGTCCATGAAACCGTGGAAGCTGCCGCCGCTGGTCGACACCAGCACGTGATCGAGCGCGCAGTAAGTGTCGAGATCGAGCGGCGCGGTGCCGCGCGGGTGACCCTTGCGCTGCACGAACAGGAAGTGCTCGTCGAACAGCTTGCGGGCTTTCATCGACGGCGGAATCATCCGCTCGGAACCGAGCAGCAGGTCGACCTCGCCGCTTTCGAGCCGTGCCGCGGCCACCGGCTGTTCGCCGATCACAAACGCAATCCGCACGCCGGGCCCGGCCAACGCCGGCAAGCGCTCCATCAGGCGCATGCCGAGCACGGCGGTGGCGTTGTCGTGCGCGGAAATCACAAAGCGTCGCGTATCGGTGCGCGGATCGAAGGCGGGTTGATGGCGCACCACCGCTTCGAGATTCTTCAGCGCCGCGTGCAGCGGCTCCATCAACTCGAGCGCCCGTGCGCTGCGTGTCATGCCGCGGCCGGTTTCAGCCGGAAGCAGCAGCGGATCGCCGAAAATCTGCCGCAAACGCGCGAGCTGCGTGGAGACGGCCGGTTGCGTCAGATGCAGCCGCTCGGCCGCGCGCGTGACATTCGACTCGGCGAGCAACGCGTCGATGTTCCGAAACAATAAAGAGAAAAATAAGAAAAACCAGGGGCTACCCTATAATATGAGCGAGTCTGAGTTCGACAGACTGCATTTATCTGCTTACGGAACAATTCCAAAACTGCAAATATTGCCGATTGAAAGCGGCTGGCAAGGTTTGTTGCGTTCTTAATTGTTAATGCGGTGGCGCTTCAATAATCTGCAGGACGCCCTTCGATTTCGCTGATCGCGCGAGCCGACGAGGCGGGAATACTGTTTGCACCCAGTCAAAATCGTGGGCATTTGCCCACGTGACGACGGTAAGCGCCCTTCGCCAGAGCTCGGATCGGCTGGCATGCGGATGTGCGGCAATGAGCGCCAAAATCTCCGCCCTAGATTCCTCCCGCGTCTTCGGGGTAGCGTAATCAATGTGGCGTCGAGGGGGGAGATGCACCTTAAACCAGCACGTGTCATGTCTCTGTAGCCAGGTATAAGCAGTTTTACGTGTTTCCCGAAACATTGCGCGGGTTGGCGCGCTTTCCGATGCGATGTACTCAAGACACAATCCTCGAAACCGTTCGCGTTGCGATTCAAACCTGGCAACCTTTTCCCTGTATGACCCAGAGAGCGAGGCCGTCCGATAAATGGCTCGCGTGTAGGCCCTTAGCCAAGGCACAGCGCGGAACGCTGCAGCTAGGTTTCTGCGGTGACCCATGCGAGTTGAAATGGACGAACTCCACGATTTTCCAGAGGCTAGATCGTCTGCGATGGCGATTGGGAATCGGAAGCCCGTCAAGGTGGAAGTAAGCTCCATATATTTGCACTCCGGCAACGCAAAGGGCTGACTGCTAATCGTTTGCCATGATGAAACGGAAAATTCCTTGCGATCTTCCCCGGCCCCCCCTTCATTGGACGGAAGAGTTGCAGGTACACAGAATTCGGCAAGTCCAGCGTGGTCTTTGGCGAGGTACTGGATGATTAGCAGATGAAGGAATGGATCGGTAGTAGCAAGCGTTCGGTTTAGGGCGCTCAACACGGACTGGGCTGAAAAGTCTGTTGAAAATTGTTCGGAAAGCGATTCCGACTCAGTTTGTCCCCACCCGGCCAGAATCCGATCAGTGAGCGTCGCTGCGAATTCCTGGGTTGGTGGCCATTGTCCGATCCCCTGCAGTCGCGTTACAAAAAAAGAATCGCGCCGGGCCGGGCTGACAATGTGCCAATGGCCTTCAAATGCATATTGTAGGAGTTCCAGCAGGCGCCAGTACGCCAGCGGCATTGTCTCTTTTTGCTGGCTGTGCAACCGCGCACCACAACAGTTGCATCTTCCGGTCGGCAAGGTTGCGTGCAAAATGGATGGGCCGAAGGTTCCGCATCGATTGCAGTCGGAAAACAATGAGATACGATGCCTTGGGCAGTGAGCGACACCACGAAGTTGATGGTCTACGCGCCAGAACGCGACACCAAACTTCTCGAGGTCACCTTCAACGCATCTGGTGCAGCCATGCCATCGTGCCTTGAAAAGTAGACTAACCTTTTTCTGAGAAATGAAGCGCCGTGAAGGGTATCGTTCAGTTGACGTTAGCGCGTCGCGCCATGCCTCCCGCATGGTCGTCGGCAAGGCGTGTGCAAAAAATGCCCAAGGTGAATGATTGGAAAGAATGCTTTCAGCACTGGCAAATGTCCCTTTCTGCAGAGCCTGAGAGCAAGATCCCGCATTGGCGCCAAAAAAGAGGGACATGCCGTGCATGCGATGCCCGAACAGTCGTCTTTGCGTCGTATCGAATGACCCGTGGGCATTGAGGTTATATACCAGCCGGACGATTGAAGGAAGCGCTGCTCCGCGTGGGCACCATGGAATATTACTTAGCATGTTCTTCGTTCCCGAATCGCGGATTTACGATAGGCGGAGGTGAGATAGCCATTGCTTTAAATCCCGAGCGGGTGCGGTGGAGGCGGCCTAGATCTGTTTGCGATGGGTTACCATTCCTTTTAATGCATCAGATTCCTCTTTGAGGGCAGATGCTATTTCATCTGTCGAGGGCTCCTGTGGACCGGGGGACTTGCCGTCAGGCTTTGTTGTTCCCGATTTCCCGGCGGCCTTTCTTTTGTATTTCTGCTCCATCTCAGCGAAATTCGGTCTGGGCTTGGGCTGGCGAGATGGTTTGGTTTGGCGAGACGCATGGCGGGACGCAGCCTTCTCCAGGTCGGATGCAGTTACCTGGGCCAGAAAATCTTTTGGATCCATCCCCCAGTGAACCGCGAAATCCAGGGCGGAGATATCTTCGCAGGCAAGAAGTTTGAATGGGTTCTGAGACGCAAGCGCATCGATGACCGGACGGAAGGGATTCATGTGGTGGCTGCCATATGCCTGTCCGATTTCGGAAGCATCGCAGTGCGACTGTTTTTTCCTGATTGCGTTGTCGAGCATGATTTCGTAAAGCGAGTCGAAATACCCGTGGACGCCCCCCGTACAGCGAAGGATTTCTGCGCGTGTCTCGGGAGTAAGAGTAAACGGATTATCGAGGAGATTGAAATCGAGCTTGCCATCAATATAATGATCAAACCACTCCTCATCGTCCGCAGAATCAGCTGGCCACATTTCAAAGTATCCGCCGCTATATAGGCGCCGCACGTCCTGGGTAAATTCTGAAAATCCCAAAAAACCTTCCGGGTTGCCAATCAGGAGAATGGGAATTCCCATATTCAGCAGCCGGAGAAAGAATAGCAGTACAAGGGCGCGTGATTCGCCAGGGAAAAAATTGCGCTTCTGGATTTCTTCGATGATCAGAAAACCGCAACGGTGATTCGCGAGGATGATTCCTACCACCACCATCAGGTTTTCCACGGTAATTCTTGAATTGAAATACTCCTCGTGATAGGTCGTGTCGCCTACTACCTCATCAATGGCTGCAAGGATGTTGAAGAGGAACCCACGCCGCGAGGGGTCAGCACTCATCGAAACGGTCAGATGAACAATCTGTTTCAATTGAAGCCATCCTGCCTCCTCGTTCTCACCATGTTCCTTGACCTGCGGATAGAGGCTGAAGATACGTTGCACAATGGTGCTTTTTCCAAGGCCGGTGATCCCTTTGATCACCGTACCCGAGGCATAGGTCGGAAACCATGGAGCTTCGGCGACACCGAGCCCCCGCAGGCCGGTTATCTTGTGCAGCTTTCGACGGTGCTGACGGTTTAATGGATTACGCTCAACGTACCCCATTCTCAGGGTGCGCTGGATTGATTGCGCGATCTCGAGAGCTGTGGGCGTCGGGACAAAATGGCTTCTGAGCAGTTTGACAAAGTCATATCGCTGGGGCGTCGGGACGGATTGCCATGGGATTGCGGCAAGTGAGCAGTGCGAAAGCCTCGCGGGCAGATCATCGACCGATATGTTCGGTCCGAGCGTCTCGAGCAGCGAATTGGGGCCGTAGGCGACGGCAAGCGCTTCGTCCACAGTTAAGGTGGTTGTATCGGTTCTCATGGCGTGACTTTCCTTTGTTTGTAAGCAAGTAGCGCTGCACGGACGTCGTCGTTGATTGACGGTGCGCGGATGTTTTCTTTTTGTGTGTTTTCAGCTGCGGGATCTGCAGTCTGTGGCCGGGTCGCTACTGGTGCGGTATCCAACGGTTCAGTGTCAATTGGGCTGGCCATGCCTTGCTCTTCAAGTCTGCTGATCTCTGCCTGCCGCCGCACGTGCGGGCTGTCATTGTTGAGGCTGGCAGCTGGCTGCGGCAGAAGGCCCAATTTCACGGCGGCCCGTTCCTTATCACGCTGCTCTATCGCAGACCGGTTAGTGTTCTCCCGCGCGCTGATGAAGTCAGAGTCGCGCTGGTCCTGTTCTGTCCGTTCTTTCAGTTGAACACGCGCGTCACTGTCCTGGATGACGCATACTTCTTCAATCGACCCACGCGCAACCAGCAGATCATTGCGGTGCAGGTTGTCCAGGCGCTGCAGGCCATCGCGTGTTGGTAGCCAGGCAACAGTCAGGTCGTTGGGATCCATGTTGATGCGGACAGGGAGGACATGGTTTTGTGCGTTGGCAAGCATGCCTGAGCGCGCGAGATAGTCGCCGACAAAGTGGCAGCCAAGCAGGAATTCCTTCTTTCTGCCGCGATCGGGCCGATGCAAGAAGATGCCACGCGAGGTCAAGGTGGCGTCGAATGTGGGGAGCATGCGCGCACGGATCAGGTCCGGGCTGGGAGGGGCACCGTTGAAGTAACCGTGTTTTTTCAGCCACAGGAAGATCTGCATCCGGGTGGCCGCGACTGTCAGATCCTGCCGCATCTCGCCCGTGAGGAGATGGGGGGCGGGCACTCCGGTGTTGTGGCGCAGAATCCGCGCGATGTGGAGATGGGTATATTCGTACATGTTCCATGCTGCCTCAACTATAGGGTGGGGTTCGCCATACTCCCGTCGTCTGCCATGCGTAGTTCCAGCCAGCCGATGATCCGTTTCGCTGTGCCGGGCGTGATGATCACCTTCAACCGTCCCCTTTGCTTCAGGCATTCCAGCAGGCGCATACGTAATTGAGCCTTCCCACGCATCGAGGGACACCTCCATGCTTAGAGCGTTGCGAAACTCTCCGTTGTCCGTCAATATTCTGTCCGACCGGATGCGCGGAATCTGATCGTCCGTAATACCAGGGAATCCAAATCGGGCGCACCAGTCGGTCTTGGACATGGCGGCATGGGCTGCCGCCAGCAGCGCGATGCGTGCGGACGGGCGCTCGAATCCGATATACACGCCGCAAATCACTTCGCTACGGGCATCGATGAGTTCGAGGTATGTTGCGGTGCCGACATGGATCAGGCGCGATGAAATCGAGGTGAGTTCAACGTCTCCAGGGCTGGAGTCGGCCCATACAATCTGGCCGATTTTGAGGATGTTCCGGTTCGCATAGCTGGGTAAAGGCCGAGGCGCTTGCGGAGTGTCACATTCGGCGGCCGATGTTTCTGTGGCAGACCGGTTCCTGTCTGCGCGTTCTCCCCAGTACTGGAACTGCCTTTTCGTGGGGCGCAAATGGCACGGTAGCAGGATGGCCGTCGGCAAACCGTTGACCATCTCAACGGATTCGCGCCAGAAGGTCCCCATGGTCTCAAGATATCGCTGTGCAACGGATCTGTCCAGATTGAAGTATTGCCAGCCAAACTGAATCCTCGCGGCTGCCTCCGGCGTCATGACGAAGCCGGAAAGATCGGGATCTTCGCTCCTTGCGCAAGTGTCACGGCCGGCCATTTCCGCGTTCGTTCTGCCAAGTTTCTTCGTTTGCTCGCGAACGGCTCCACGAGCGCCGCAGTACACGGTGTTGCCGAGCAGGACCTGTCGCGTTTTGCCGGCCGCCCAGTACAGATGCAGGCTATGGTACAGCTGGGGGGGCCAGTAGCGACGTTCGTTGGTACTCAGTTCGCTGCACCGTTCCGGAATCCATGTCCGGTAGCTCATCGACTGGATGGCTTCGGCGACCTCGTAGGCACGGACGTAAGGTTCAATCGTGCTCCATGAATCGTCACGTCGAATGATTGCGGGGCAACGCACATCCACGTCTCCACTGTAAAGACGATTGAGCTCCGCGTCCGGCATCGCCCAATGCGCGGGAGGCGTGAATTCTGAGAGATGCAGCCGTCCCTGTTTGACCCACGATCTCACGAGGTCCTCGAGAAATCGGAGAGGGCCTCGCGCGTAGCCGCGGTTCTTCCCGACGGCGACCGGTATCATCCACACGTATCCGTCCGCGACCAGAAGAATTCGCATCGGGTTATCGAAGGCGGGATCCTCGGGCGTACTGTTGAGAATGAGGTCGACCTCTAGCTCCGTCATCACTAGTCTCCGAAGATCAGATGGCGCATATGGGCCTTCAGCTGTTGGCCACCGGTCACCATTGGCTCGGTACGGTAGACGGGTGTGGCGAGGTCAATGTCTACCTTCTGGTACCAGGCCAGGGCGTCAAAGACGTTCCACACCTGCTGTTCGTTTTTTCCGAGCGCGGAGGCGGTGTGCCAGACCGCTCCGCATATCGAATCGCCGTCGAGGTAGCGAGCCAGGTGTTCATGTATCACTGAAAGGTCGTATTCACTTACCTCTCTTCGTACGGTGTTTGGCGCATCTGCCAGAGAGTCCAGGTTCGCGATGAAAGTCTCATCCAGACTGTCGGGATCAATCACGTGATGTGACATACCGTTTAGCAACGCATATTGCCGGCTCCGGTCTACCCGTCTGGCGGTTGGCAATGGCTGGTCGCAGGCTTCGATGTGCCCGGTTTGTGCGCATTCGATGAGGAGGCAGCCGGGGCGTTCGCGTTCACCCTTCGTAACCATCAGGTCAACTGCCAGCAAACCAGAGCCACTGCTTCGCCGCTTTCCGGCCGCCTCATCGAGGGCGTGCCGGACCCCGTTCATCCCGATGCATGTCAGTTCAACGGCTTTTCCGTAGGGCCAGTCGGCCAGTGGGTGTGGGTGATCGAAAGGCCACAATGGAAAGCTTTCCCGCACGTCCAGTGCATCGAGCCATAGCATGAGGAGGGCGAGGACCCGTATGCCGTTGGTCAGGAGATGGGCGGCCCGCCGGTAGCCCGGCAGTGGTCCGGTAGACTGGAAGGCGCACTTCGAAATGTTGCCGCGTGACAGCCGCACAAGTGGAATGTAGTCGTCGCGGTGTCCTTGTCCAACCCGGTTGCGGATCAGCGTGAGAAGACTATCTTTGGCCATCCTGTTCTCCTATGGAAACGGCGTCATCCTGTGGAGCGAGTACTAAGGCAATTCGTTATCCTAAGTTGCGTCGAGTGACCGAGATCCAGGATACTGCCAGTCGGCAGACGTCGTCCTGGACGAGAGTCGTGGAAGGCATGCCTCTTGCACCCTCTAGACGCAGATTGCTTCGCTCGCCCTGGTCCTCTGTGAGACCAGCGAGCCAAGGGCGAACGCGTGCTGCGCCGGTGTCATGCGACCAAACCGCAAGCCCGCAGCGATTGAAAAACGGCGAAAGTGGAGAGTCTTCAGGCACATGCAGCGCGCCGATCCTTTGAGCTGGCGGCACGGCTCGATGATGGGCCTGTGGACAGAACCTGTTGGACTCGCGATTGTCGCCAATCGGCCCCCTCCTTCCGGTGCAAATGCGGGTCGAATTGCAGTGAATCTCCTGCGTTGCCGGTACATGCCCGGCAAGATGCTCCTTGCCAATACGCCCATCGATCTGTTCCATGAGCCAGTCATGGTCCAGGGTATCCGTGATCGGGCGTGTTGCGGACAGCAAACGTATCGGACGGCTCCGGGTTGTGGTGTCGTCGGGCACGTGGGTGCGTTGCGCGATGCCCATATGGTTCGGACCGGATTGATCCGTGGGTGCGCGCGATGATTGCTGTCTCAAGGGCCTGTTGGCTGCTTTCATTGCTTCACTCCTTGGTCACCGGACGGTGAAGCGCAGGGGGCGTCGTGCTCTGTGCGGTGGGATCGTGACCCGTCCGACATGACAGCTGGATCAGCGCGAGCGAGCGGGCGCGTTGCTAGGCGGAGGTGAAGAGTTAGGCGTGCGCCAACGCTCCCCTGAACAAGGCAGGGGAGGCACCGTCCCTGCGGTCGCACTGGCGCGCGAGCAGAGAACCTGGTTGACATCCAGGGGCAGGTGGACCACACTAAAAGCAGTCGTTCCGCAAGAACCTGACTATGTAGTGTGATGGCGCCCGGATGTCCGCGAAAACATCCGGGCGCTTTCGTTTTGTGCGCAGCCAGCGAGTGTGTCAGGGCATGGTTTTCTCCGAATTTAAGTAATCAGGGTTTTTCGCGCGATGGATCGGTGATCGCCGCTGGCGCGCTGTCCAGCGCTACTCCGCCACATTCCCGGATATCGCGACGAGCCAACACACAACATCGTGCGTGCGAGCGAAACGGCCCCGGCGATGAGGGATGCTGAATGTCGGGACGGGAACTGTATTGCGCTCCACTGCCTTGCAGAAGGCGCGGGAACTTGAGTAACCCAGCGTCTGCCATAATTTCGCGCCGCCAAGCAGTGGGCCCTGCGTCCGGATGAACGATTCGAAGCTGTGGTCCTGACATTCGCTGCGTTTCATACTTAAATCTCTTTGCAGTTGAAGTCGCTGCTTGTCGCTTGATGTACCGTTCAGTAGCCTAGTAATTTTGGGCGAGAAGTGCACGCTACAAATTTGGCGGTGAATTTGTATCGCCGATGGGGATTGAGCGATGGCATGTCATTTCGAACCGGCGGCTCTTGACTTAACGGAAGATGGGCATTACTTGTATTTTGAGTGGCTCGGGCCCACGCTGTTGTGTCAAATGAGCAGGGATATCTACCTTGACCATATCAGGGCGCGACTCCTGTATTGCCTCGCCGCCCGCTTGGCAGGTAAGGCGACCCCAGGCGCCATCGCCCGTAGATTCTGCGGAAATGGCGAGTCGTTCAATACCGTCAAGCAACGGTACGCGCGCCTGCGGGACTACGCGTCATCGTTCAGCGACTCCGAAAAACGTAAGAACGGCATTGTCTCGGCTTGTCTCGAGCATCTCGCGAAACACACTGACCTCATCGCCACGCTATTCGATGCGCCTATCTGGGAGATTGCAAAAGGCGATCATTGGTCTCTCAAGGAACTGGAGATGCTTCGGAAGAGGGTCGAGTCGATGGGCGTTTCGGTACCGGACGATCCAACGACCGAATTCGGTACCTGCTGCTACTACTTTGAGCTTTGCCAATCCGGTGTGCACGGCGCGCCAACAATTTGGACTGCAGCAAACCTGACCGTCTTTTGCCTTGCGCGCGCACAGGCGGTTGGCGATTTGGTGCAGTACGGCGTGGCCTATGACGCGATGATTTCTCACGCACACGAAAGCCAGATGGCGAAGGGTACCGACGTCCTAACCCTGATAGTCCGCGACTTTTGGGAAATGTTCGTCCGGTTCGTGCGCCTTTGGCATTCGCGCGTCAGGGTGACATGTGTTTCGGAACACGAGATCAAGTATCTTGCTGATTTTCTGAAGGATCAAACTGTCGAGGTGAGCTGGCAGGTGATTGCAAACGGGACCCTGCGACGTGGCATGGCCCTACCACGGGTCCTGATGCGTAGCGATTTGTGGATGATATTCGGTGAACAAAACACTCGCGCCCATCGCTGGGGAATTAGGTATCGACTATGTCGAGTGACCAATCGACGCTCCTGCTTTTTAGCACCGCAGCCGGGCCGCAAGCCTTGGACAGTACCTATGCGATATCGCGTGATCAGTTTTAGATTTGATGCGCCGACTCTATCGGTAATTGCGGAAAAATCCGGCCAAAGCTGCTAGCGAGCGTTTCATGAGTCGTTTTGAGTCGAGAGTCGCAATTGTTCTACTACATCCACATCGATCGATATTCTTTGGATCTAAGAATGGGTGTAATTGGAAGCAGGAAAACTCCCCTCCACAAACGCACGCGCCTGCGCGAGATCGCTCTTCGCATACGCCGCGGTTGTCTGCACGGACGCGTGCCCGAGCAGCTGCTGCGCGACCGGCAGCGGCACCGCGTGGTCGACCACCAGCGTGTGCGCGTAGCCGTGCCGGAGCCAGTGGGTGGACGCCGCGCGCAGCATCGCGAGCGTCACGCCGTCACCGGGCGCGACGCGCTCTTCCGCCGCATGAAAGACCGCCTTGACCTCGTCATAGAGGCCGCTCGACCCGAGCGCGTCGCGCTTCTCGCTGTGAATGGGCGGCAGCCGTTCGAACGCGCCGGGTTCGGGCGTGAGGCCCCGGGCGAGCCGGTATGCACGTAGTGGCGGCACACAGACGGCCGGGAGGGGAATGGCCCGCAGCTTGCCGCCCTTACCGAGGACGTGCAGGGTCCAGTGGCTGTCAGTGTCTGTGTCGGCGTCCACATCCAGCCGCGGCAGCCCCCGGGATTCGGACCACACCAGTTCCGCGAGCCGGACCCCGCCGTAGCGGTACAGCGACCAGATCGCGCACCGGCGCGCCCTTAGGAGCGGTGCCTGGTCCGCGGGGGCCGCACCGGCGACGACCGCGTCGCACAGCGCGACCACGCGGGCCGGGATGATGCGGGTGGGCGTCCAGGCCGCGCGGGCGGCACCGCCCCCTGACAGATCGGCGGCCGGATTCGCGATCAGGTAGCCGGTCTTGAGCCAGTAGCGGAACAGGCTCGACACCACCGCGAGCGCACGGGCCGGTACCGCCGCGGAGTGCTGGCGTGTGATGCCCGTGGCAACCCGATGGCCGCGACGGGCCGGCTGGCGGCTGCCGGGGAGCGTTGCTTCACCGGTGGCGGGGCCGTGCGCGGGCTGGAGTTCGACCTCGCGGCGGTAGGCGAGCAGGTCGTGACGCGTGAGGTCCGACAGGGGCCCGAGCTGCTCGCGCTCGCACCAGGCAATCAGGCGCTTCAGGTCAGCGAGGTATGCGCGCCGCGTGTTTGGCGAACGGCTGGCGCGATCGCGCAGGAAGAGGATCACCGCTTGGGCATCGTCGGCGACGCCGAGGGTGTTCGTGACCACCGACGGATTGACGAAGCGGCCCGCCCGCGCGAGCCATCCACTGGCGGTGGCGCTGGAGACATGGTCGACACGCGCGGCGACGGTGTGAGGCGGTTCGAGCGCCGCGAGCCAGACGGCCGTGGCGGCGGGCGGCACTGCGGCGCGCGCAGGCACCAGCGCGGTGCTGTCAGCGACCTCGTGGAAACGGCGCCGGTGCTGGTGCAGCACGCGTTCCAGAATGGTTTCGGGCGCAGGCGCATTGTCCGCCGTGACAATCCGCAGGCGCCCGCGGTCCCAGTACTCGACGGCGGCCTCGTGCTCGAGCAGCAGCGCGAACACGGCGGGGTGCTCGCGTTTCGCGTCGGCGAGCGACGGACAGCCGCGCTTGAGCCGCGACAGCGTCCAGCGGGTGTAGACCGGGTGGCCGGTCGCGCCGGCGAGGTAGTCGAGCGCTGCCTCGATCGAATCCGGCAGCGGCTGCGGCGGCGACGCCGCGGTATCGATCCACCGGGCCGGGTTCATCGCGTCTTGCTCCGCGCTGAGGGGGCGGCCGGGGAGGGCGTCGCCGCCGGTGTCGACGCGGCCGGGGTCCTGCGGTGCCGGACGGGTGCAGGCTTCGCCGGGTGGCGGGTAGTGGCGTGCACGGCCTGCAGCAGGGCGCGGTGCTCAGCGGCGACCGTGGCCAGTGCCGCGGCTTCGGCGGCGGCATGCTGGTGCGCGTTGCGCTCGCTGGTGAGTTCGGCCAGCAGCCGGTCGCGTAACCCCTCAAGTGCGGCCACCCGCTCCTGGGCCTGCGCGATCTGGCCGGACAGCCGCTCGCGCTCCACCTGCAGCGCATGCCGCTGGTGTTCGGTTTCCTGCAGCAATTGCCGCGACAGCCCTTCGTAACGGGTGTGAATCGCGTCAACCGCCACTGCGTGTTCAGCATTCGCCGTCGCGAGCTCAGCGTTCGCGGATACCAGCGCGGCGCGCAGGTCCGCGGCCGTCGTTTCGGATTCGGTCATCTTGTCAGAGGCGGCACGGAATTCCGCCCGCACGGTGGCGAGGGCCGTGTCGCGCGCCGAGAGCTGGTCACGCAGGTCGGCCAGTTCCACCCGCAGCAGTTCGACGCGGAGGTCGGCGTCCCGCCGCGCCGTGTCGGCCGCTTCTGCGGCCTGTGCAGCCTCTGCCTTCATCTGCACCACCTCGCCGAGCTGGACGGTCACCGCTGCCTGCCAGAGTGCGCGCATCTGTTCGGCGATCGCGTCGGGCAGCCCGGGCATCGCGACCTGCGCGAGACCGGCGCGCACCACTTCGGCTTCGATCGTGTTCAGCACGCGCGACAGCATCGTCGGGTCGCCCGCACCGAGCCGCGCGCGCAGTTTGCGGACCGAGACCACCTTGCGGAAGCGCTCAGGGGTGGGCGGCGGGTGGGCGGGGTCCATCTCCGCCTCGGCGAGCATCGCCAGGACGGCGGTGCGGATCTGGTCGGGGGAGATGGCGGCGGGGCGGGACATGGCAGGACTCCAGCGCACCCGGGGAGGAAAGGCCGATACCAGCGGGCGCAGACGGGAAATTTCAGTCTAGATTACGCACAGTGCTAACGCCAGAAAACCGTTTTCGGGCCGGGAATAAGGAACGTTGCCGCGATAAACCCGCTTATCGCGGCAAACCGGCGTGGCACTCGTATGGCGCTTGTCCGCCAGTCCGGGCGTGCGGCGACGACGTTCGATGATCCGCGCTGGCGCGATATATATATCCCCGCGCCCGAGGTAAAACAGAGTTGATTAGGTAAAACCGGTTGACTAACTTCGCGGCAAAAGCGGTGGCTTCGCTAAATGAGGTAACGCGGAGGTTCCGAGCGCTCACTCTGAAGAGAACTGACTTTGGGTTGGGCGCGGAACCAGTCTTGGGGCAGATAGCCCAAGAGCCGGCTTCGGCCGCGCGGTGTGATTCGAAGGAGGTGTCAGGAATTTTGTGTGCTGAGGTCGGTTAAAAATCTCAGCTGATGGCGGCGGTGAAGCGCTCGCCGAACAGAATGGCGAACTGATTGACTGCTTGCCGCCAGGTAATAGGTGGCATCTTCCAATCCTTTTCGATGTTGCGCAAGGCCAGGTACAGCAGTTTGCTGGCGGCTTCGTCGCTGGGGAAGTGACCGCGGTTCTTGACGATCTTTCGCAGCTGCATATGCATGCTCTCGATCGCGTTGGTCGTGTATATGATCTTGCGTACTTCCGGCGGATAGGCGAAGAACGGGATGACTTGCTCCCATTGGCGCTGCCACATCGCGGCCACGGTGGGGAATTTGCGCCCCCACTCGCCTTGAGAGAAGGCTTGCAGGGCGACTGCCGCCGCTTCGGCCGTGGCAGCCTGATAGATCGGCTTGAGCGCGGTTGCCAGCGGCTTACGGTCCTTCCAGCTCGCCAGATTCAGCGAATTGCGGATCAGGTGCACGATGCACGTCTGGATCTGCGCGGCTGGATACACCGCTTCGATCGCCTCGGGGAAACCGCGCAAGCCATCGACGACGGCGATCAGGATGTCGTGCAAGCCACGGTTCTTCAGTTCGTTGAAGACCTTCAGCCAGAACTTGGCTCCCTCGGTTTGCTCGATCCACAAACCCAGCACTTCCTTGCGGCCGTCGGCGCGAATGCCCAGCGCCAGATACACCGCCTTGTTCCTGACCGTGCCTTCGTCGCGGATCTTCAGCCGAAGTGCGTCGAAATACACGATCGGATACATTGCCTCAAGCGGGCGTTGCTGCCACTGTTCGACCTCGGCCAGCACCTCATCGGTGACAGTCGAAATCAGATCGGGCGACACCTGCAGGCCATACAGTTCCAGCAAATGGCCTTGGATCTCGCGCACGCTCATGCCGCGCGCGTACATGCTGATGACGTGATCGTCGAAACCCGGCAGCCGGCGCTGATATTTGCCCACCAGTTGCGGCTCGAATGTCGCCTGCCGGTCACGCGGAATGTCCAGATTCAGTTCGCCGTTGGGCGTGATGACCGTCTTGCGGCTCGTGCCGTTGCGGTGGTTGCCGGCCTTGCCTTGCTCCGCCTCGTTCTCCAGGTGATGCGTTAGCTCCGCCGCCAGCATGCGCTCAGCCAGTTGCTTCTTCAGTTGCCCGGCCAGGCCCGATTCGCCGAGAACCGACTCCGCATCCTTGTTCTGAATCTGCGCCAGCAGTTGATCGATCAGTTCATCGGGGAACAGCTTCGGCGCCTTCGGGTTCTTGATCTTCTTAGTCACAGTTGCTTCGGTCATAGGACGTTGTTTCCGTTATCGTCTCATGACCTCGGCACACTAAAATTCTGACAGGCTCGCGATGGCGCTGAGGAGCGCCGTGGTATCACCTGCGGCTACCGTACACCGGCTCGGCGCGCGTACGCCGTCGCCCAGCGACAGCTTCCAGTTCTTCTCGCCGAGCTCAAAAACCATGTACAGCCGGGCGGCCACCGTCGTGTCCTGCCCCTGAAGGGCTGTGTTGGACTCATTCATTTGCATGCTCCTTCGGAGAAAACGAGTCTGGAAATCCCGTTTTACTCCAGCGGGCTTACTTTCACAGCCCTCCCATAGCATCTAGTGTGCGGCACCGTGTGCGAGATAATGCCTGAACTCGGCCTCACGCGTTAGCTAGAAACCTCTTCAAGAGTGACTCCTTTGGTTTCCTGGCCTAATACGGCGATGGTCACTGCTGAGATGAGGAAACAGATGGCCCCCATGGCGAAGACGCCGCTTTGTCCGGTAACCGGAAGAGCTACTCCAATAGCATACGGACCAATGATGGAGCCAAGCCGGCCAACAGAAGAGGCCATGCCTGAACCCGTTGCGCGCGCGCGTGTTGGATAAAGCTCAGGAGTGTAGGCGTAGATTACGCACCACATGCCGAAGAAAAAGAACTGCATGGCGAGACCAGCCATTACGACCTGAGCAATGGGCAGGTGCAGAGCGGCGCATTGTCCATAGATATACGCGGTCAACGCGCTACCTAGCAGCATGAAAATCGCAGCCTTCTTTCGGCCCCAGGACTCCAGCAACCACGCTGCGAAGAAGAAGCCTGGAATACCTGCCGTGGAGATGATAATCGTATAAAAGACGGACTTTGTTGCCTGATAACCAGCAGCCTGGAGCAGGGCGCCCAGCCAGGACGTCAACCCATAATATCCGAGCAGGGTAAAGAACCAGACAACCCAGAGCATCAGAGTGCGCACAGCATACGGAGCTCGCCATAGCTCGGCAAAGATGGCAAACACGCCTCGCTTCGTCGTTTCGCCGACAGCCGCGACTTTCGGAATGGAGGGCAACTCGGTGCCGGTGGCGCGGCGAACCTTGTTTTCAATGGACGCAACCACTTTCTCAGCCTCAACGTTGCGGCCCACTGCCTCAAGCCATCGTGGCGATTCAGGAACCAGACGGCGAATGATGAGCAAAAATGCGGATGGGATCGCGAATGCGATGAACACGCCGCGCCAGCCGATTTCGGGCAGAAGGAAATAGATTAAGACGCCCGCCACCACGAAACCGACTGGCAGGAAGCCTTCCAGAATGGCGCTGTACTTCCCGCGATACTGGGTCGGCAGGAACTCCGAAACCATCGCGAGAGCGATCGGCAGTTCCATACCCATACCAACGCCCAAAAGCACCCGCGCGCCGACCAGTTGATTGAAGCTATGCGAGAGACCGCAGAGCAAGCTTCCCACTCCCCAGATGATCATGCTTACCTGGAACACCGGTTTCCGGCCGATCCGATCGGAAACGACACCGGCGAGCGCTGCGCCGACGAACATACCGAGGAAGCTGGAACTGGCAGCCAGCCCCGCTTGCGCGGTGGTCACTCCGAATTCCGCTTTGATCGAGCCGAGGACGAACGTCATAGCGGCAAGATCCATCGAATCGAACAGCCACGCCGTGGCAATGATAAGAAAAATGCCGCGCTGATAGCCGGTCATCGGGAGCCGTTCGAGGCGCCCCGCGACATTGACCGCTCCAGTGAAATTTTCAGCTTTCATACTTAGGTTTCCTAGACAATATAAACAGAAAATCGTCCTGGTCGACGACATCAGAGCGGCGTCAAACAAGAATCCTTATGGACATCAGTAATATATTACGCGGCGAATGGCCGACGACATGGTAGAAAACCCTTATGCAAGTCCAGCTGTGTAGCCATCCTGAAAAAAACTTCTGATATATTTCATGGATGCGCTGCCTACGAGCTCGCCATTTCGAGGGAAAAATGTTGCAAGTTCCAAAGTCAAACCCGTCACTCGCTGACCAGGCTCACCGCAAGCTGGAAGAGCTAATCGTCACGCTCGAGCTTCCGCCTGGTAGCACTTTCAGCGAATTCGCTCTGAGCGATCTCGTCGGAATCGGGCGCACGCCGGTGCGAGAGGCAGTCAAGCGGCTGGAAGCATGTCGTCTTCTGGAGACGGTGCCGCGGCATGGCGTTCGCGTGTCGAAAATTGATCTCTACGAGCAATTGCAAGTCGTCGAACTGCGTTCGGACCTTGAACGTCTCATTTCGTCCTGGGCTGCAAAACGCGCTCTGCCCGCCGAGCGCAATCAGCTCCTTGAAATGGCAAAAGCATTTGAAGATGCAGTCAAGCGCGATGACGTTCATGCATACCTGCGCACAGTCTTCGTTGCCAACCAGTACATCGCCGAATGCGCTCGCAATCCCTTCGTGGCGGCGGCCATAGCACCGCTGTTTGGGCTCTCCCGACGCTTTTACTACATGTACCACGATGAACTTGCGAACCTTTCCGAAGTTTCGCGACTGCACGCGGATCGTGCGCGCGCAGTCGCTATGGGCGATTCGGACCTGGCTGCAAAGGCCGCAATGGCATTGATGGAGAACATCGAAAATTTCACCCGCATGGTTTTCATGCGGGAAGTAGGTCGGGGATGAGGCTAAAGAGCGCTTCCGTGCGATCGCATGAGGTCGCGCACGGTCTCACCTGAAATATCGCGAACCTGCAGTCGGTTTTCAATTGAATACGCGGCGGCAAGGCCTGCGGCTTGCCCGTACTCAAAGCACTGCGCTGTGACCCGAGCCGAGGCAAGGGCTTCATGCTCCGCGCTCAGACAGCGACCTGCAACCAAAATGTTCTCGCCTACCGCAGGAACCATCGCCTGAAACGGCACCTCATAATAGTCGTCAAGCAACCAGTGAAGTTTGGGACGCTCGCCGACGTGGAGTTCGATGGGCCAAGGTACGCGGCAAATTCCATCGGGACGCTTGCGGCAGTCAAGCACATCTGTATTGCGCAGCGTTTCCACACCAACGATGGAGCGCGTTTGTCGGATACCGGCCTCAACTCCAGTATCAATCACGTAGCTGTCCTCGCACCCTACGACGTTTTCTACAAAAAACTTCGCATATTCCCGGACCTGCTGACGGCCGAGAACTTCTGCCTGTGTGAAGTCTTCGGGGTCGATGACGTTCAGCATCCTCCCGTCTTTTGCCTGAAGTCGCGTGGCGTTTACGAGCAGTTCGTTCTGACGGGGAGTCGGGAACACCCAGATTTTTTCGCGCGGCAACGTGTACCGCCCCTGTGCGTTTCCATCGCGGATGCGTTCGCTGATTTCTGGTGAGCAAATCGTATCAGCTCCCCAAGCCTCGGCAAACCGCTTTGTGTCAACGTTGCCCAGGCGGAAGAACATCGTCGGATTCTGAATCTTGCCGTTGTCCCCGAATGTGTAGCTGCCGGCCGCCCGAGCAACGACAGACGCGTCGCCCGATGCGTCGACCACGACTTTCGCGTGGATCTGACTACGGCCAGCGGACGATTCGACCAGCAGGCCCCGATAAGCCCCTTGGTCGATGAGCACGCCGGTTACGACGGTGTGGTACAGGATGCGGACCCCGGCCTCATTCAGGAACTGATCGGCCGATTCGCGCCACACGAGCGGATCATGGGTGACAGTCCATGTCTTGCCGTAGATCTGAGGAGCGGTGAGTCCGCCACGCTGGCTCAAACGCTTACGAAAGCGCTCAGTGAAGCCAAACACAACCTGCTCCGGCGTACGGATCTTGTCGCTAGCGAGATACATTCCGCAAATGGTGCCGGACATACCAGCAACGGCTGCCCCGCCGCAGAAGCCGTAGCGTTCGATCAGCATCACGGAGTGACCAGCTTCGGCTGCAGTAGTCGCGGCAGCCACACCGGCCGCGCCACCACCTACGACGCATACGTCAACCTCCGCAAGTACGGGCACATCTCCGAAGGACACAGTGTGGTGAATCGTCTCCCATGACGGGAAGTATCGATCAGATGCCATTGTCGGTCTCCTAAAACATTTGAAATATATTACAAGAATTATATAGCGCAACCGTACCACATGCAGCGCAGAGTTTTCCAGCGCAAATCCTTGCGTATATGGGTTAACACCGATGACTTTTGTGTACATCAGTAATATATTACAACCTAGCTGGCGATTTGCGAACGGTTTTGGCGAAGGAGCGTGAAGATGTCAAATGAAGGGACGCGCGTGTTGGGCGTGCATATGGAAGGCGGGGTTCTGGTGCTCACCATCGATCGGTTTGCTCGCCGAAACTCGATGGATCAAGCTTTGGTCGATGCGCTGCGCGAGTCGCTTTGGGATGCGGATCGCAATCCCGAGGTCAAGGCATTGGTTCTGAAAGGGCAGTCAGGGGGGTTCAGTGCGGGCAGCGACCTCGCGTTCATCTCAAACCTCACGCTTGAAGAGATGGGGCGGTTCGAGCAGGCGTGCGGCGACGTGGGTCGACTGATTGGATTCATCTCAAAGCCGGTCGTCGCCGCGGTTTCGGGTTTTGCGATCGGCGGTGGTTTTACACTGGCCGCATGCTGCGACATCGTCGTTGCAGGACAAATGTCGCGGTGGAGCATGCCTGAAGTGCCGCTCGGTTGGCTTACACCGTGGGGCCTGAAGCCGCTGATTGAACGAGTGGGCAATGTTCAGGCGCGCAAGCTTTGCTACTGCCTTGAAGAACTGAGTGGCGTCGAAGCGGAGAAAATCGGCTTGGTCGACTATGCTGTCGACGATAACGACGTCGAGGCTTTCGCGCTTTCGACTGCACAGAAGCTCGCTGCTTTGCCCGCGCCCGCAGTCTCGGCGACAAAGCGCTTCTTCTCGGGCCAGATGCTGAAGGACGCAGAGGCGATTGATTTCGAAGCTAATCGATTGTTTCTCGAGAATTGTCGCGAACCGGCTGCGCAGCAGACTTTCGAGCGCAAGCGGAAAGGGGGGGCGAAATGAGCAAGGTTTGTTCGGCCGCTGAAGCCCTTCGTTGCATTCGCGATGGCGATGTAGTCGCTAGCACAGGTGTTATTGGCTGGCTGACTCCCGACAGCCTGCTTAAGCAAATCGCAAAGGCCTATCGAGACCAAACTGGACCGGGCAACCTGACGTTCTATTTCCCGGTTGGAACAGGAGACGCGCAAGGCATTCGCGGTATGGACCACGTAGCGGTCCCTGGTCTTATGAAGCGTATCGTCTGCGGCAACTACATCAACCCTGTCAATCCCGTAACCGGGCAACGACCGGCGCTGATGCGTCTGATCCAGTCTAACGAAGTCGAGGCATACGCGTGGCCGATCGGAGCTTCGATGCATTGGCTCCGGGAAGTCGCCCGTCGTAGCCCCGGATACCTGACGAAGGTGGGCCTGGGAAGCTATATCGATCCTCGGCAGGAAGGCGGGCGTTTGAACGCCGCGACGCGCGAGCAACTCGTGCAGGTCCGTGAGTTTGACGGCGAGGAATATCTGTTCTATCCCTCCTGGGACATCAACGTTGCCCTTATCCGGGCGAGTGCCGCCGACGAGAACGGAAACCTCTCGTTCGACGATGAACCACTGCAGTCATCGGCGATTGCTTTGGCACTGGCAGCCAAGGGGTCCGGTGGCAAAGTGGTTGCGCAAGTCCGGAAGATTGTGCCGCGGGGGCAACTGCAGGCTCACCAGATGCGCATTCCCTCGCCGCTCGTCGACTACGTGACAGTCGATTCTGAGGCGATGATGACCACCGACGTTCCCTTCGACGAACGTTATCTGGGTGGAGACTACGCGGCGAGCGCTCTACCTCCCAGTCCAGGCGGTGCCGACCGCATCATTGCCCGGCGAGCCGCTGCGGAGGTGCGCGAGGGTGAAGTCACCATCTTCGGCTTCGGAGCGTCCTCTGACATTCCTCTAGTGATGGCTGAAGCGGGGCAGTTCGACGGCGATGGCATATGGCGCTATCCGCATATCACGGAGCATGGGGTTTTCGGTGGTGTCGTGATGAGCGGATGGCAGTTCTCCGCAAACATGTTCCCTCAGGCACTGCTCGATGGCGCATACCAGTTCGACTTCATTGACGGAGGAAACTGTGACTTTGCTGCGCTCGCGTTTGCGCAGTTCGACGAGGGTGGACACGTGAACGTCAGCAAGTTCGCATCGTTTAATCCGGGTGCCGGTGGCTTTATCGACATCGCCGCCAACACGCGGCGGCTCATCTTCACTGGCACGTTCACGACAGGTGGTCTGAAAGTGTCTACAGAGGGCAACAGGTTGGTAATCGAACGGGAAGGTAAGTCCCGCAAGTTCGTGAAGCGCGTCGAGCAGATCACCTACCCATTACTAGATGGCGTACAGAAGCGTGGTCAATCGGCGTTGCTGATAACCGAACGTGCGGTCTTCCGTGTCGACGGCGATGGCCTGGTGCTTCAGGAAATCGCGCCCGGCGTGGACCTTGAGCGCGATGTGCTCGGCCAGATGGACTTTGCGCCAAAAGCGGTGGCGCAAGACCTGAAGGTTATGGACGCGACTCTTTTCAGTGCTTGATCTAATTTAATGCAAGGTGACCTCATGTTGATGGATCTGAACGCAGACGAAAAAATGCTGCTCGAAAGCGTGACCGATTTTGCGGAGCGAGCGCTTCGGCCATCTGTCAGACAGTTCGTTGAGCGGCACCAGTTTCCGACCGATCTGGTCAAGCAGTTTGCTCAGCTCGGATTTATGGGTACGGCCTACGATCCCGAGTATGGAGGCGGTGGTTTTGGAGTGCAGGGAGCGGCACTTGTCACCGAACAGCTCGCAAGAGTGGAGCCTGGCTTCGCAGCCATCTATCTTTGCAATAGCGCGCCGATGACGGTCATCTCGCGGTACGGCACCCCGGAAATTAAGCAGCAGTGGCTCGCGCCACTTTGCGCTGGCGAAATGATCGCGTCGTTCGGGGTTACCGAACCGATGGGCGGGTCGGACGTCGCAAGCATCAAGACGCGGGCTGAAGAGGATGGGGACTTCTTCGTTCTCAATGGTTCCAAGATTTTTTCGACGAATGCCGGCACGCCGATGCATGGGCTTTCCACCGTGATCGCGGTGACCGATCCTGACAAAGGTGCCAAAGGACTGTCAACGTTCATCGTCCCCGTCGGTACACCTGGGTTTTCGGTCGGCAAGGCGGCATCGAAAGTTGGTTGGCGAATCGCGAACTCGGTCGAGCTCTACTTTGACAACTGCAGGGTTCCGAAGAGTTACATGGTCGGCAATCGCGGAGATGGACTGAAGCAGATTCTGACTACCCTCAGTATCGGGCGAATTCTGGTGGGAGCCGCAGGCTTGGGTGTCACGAAGAAATGTCTTGACCTCGCACGGTCCTACGGAAATGGCCGACGCGTTGGTGGCAAGCCCATCTTTGAAAATCAAGGCCTGACTTTTCCTCTCGCCGATGTCATGACCAAGGCACACGCGGCAGACTTGATGATCCGAAATGCCGCAATGCTTACGGACGCGGGCCGTGCATTTCGTATGGAGACTTCGATGACGAAACTCTTCGCAACCGAACTCGCGTCTGAAGCGGCGGCGATTGCACTCCAGGTGCATGGTGGTTACGGTGTATTCGAGGACTACGAGGTCTCGGGGCTGCTGGGCGAGGCGAAGGTTCTCCAGATCGTAGAGGGCACAAGCGAAGTTCAGCGACTCATCATCGCTCGCGAACTCTCATCAGACGCTTGACTGGAGATCCCAAATGAAAATCTTGGTTGGTGTAAAAAGAGTAGTCGACTACAACGTGAAGGTCCGGGTGAAGTCGGACAGTACGGGCGTCGACATTGCGAACGTGAAGATGTCGATGAACCCGTTCGACGAAATCGCGCTTGAAGAAGCCGTGCGTCTGAAGGAAGCGGGCGTGGCGACCGAAGTGATCGCCGTGTCGGCGGGTGTGACGCAGGCGCAGGAAACGCTGCGCACCGCGCTGGCGATCGGCGCGGACCGCGCGATCCTGATCGAGTCGGGCGAAGAGCTGCAGCCGCTGGCGGTGGCCAAGCTGCTGAAGGCGCTGGTCGACAGGGAACAGCCGCAGCTGATCATCCTCGGCAAGCAGGCGATCGACGACGATTCGAACCAGACCGGCCAGATGCTGGCTGCTTTGGCTAATCTGCCGCAAGCAACATTTGCTTCGAAGGTTGTCGTCGCTGACGGCAAGGCAACCGTGTCGCGCGAAGTGGACGGCGGTGCGGAAACGCTGTCGCTGACCTTGCCCGCAGTGGTTACGACCGACCTGCGCCTGAACGAGCCGCGCTATGTGACGCTGCCCAACATCATGAAGGCGAAGAAGAAGCCGCTGGAAACGATCAAGCCGGAAGACCTGGGTGTGGACGTCACGCCGCGCCTGAAGACGCTGAAAGTCGCCGAGCCGCCGAAGCGCTCCGCCGGTGTAAAGGTGCCGGACGTGAAGACGCTGGTCGAGAAGCTGAAGACCGAAGCCAAGGTGCTTTAAGTAAAACGCGGAGACGGAACAAATGACGAATCTGGTAATAGCGGAACACGACAACGCGTCGATCAAGGCCGCGACGCTGAACACGATTGCAGCGGCGCAGAAGATCGGCGGCGATATTCACGTGCTGGTCGCAGGTCACAACGCACAGGCCGCAGCGGATGCAGCGGCAAAGATTGCCGGCGTTAGCAAAGTGCTGCTGGCCGACGCGCCGCAACTCGAAGCGGGCCTCGCGGAAAACGTCGAAGCAACGGTGCTGAACATCGCGAAGGACTTTTCGCACATCCTCGCGCCAGCCACCGCTTACGGCAAGAACACCACGCCGCGTATCGCAGCGAAGCTCGACGTCGCGCAGATCAGCGACATCATCGCAGTGGATAGCGCCGACACGTTCGAGCGTCCGATCTACGCTGGCAACGCCATCGCCACCGTGCAATCGACTGACCCCATCAAGGTCATCACGGTCCGCACGACCGGTTTCGATGCAGTGGCAGCCGAAGGCGGCAGCGCATCAGTCGAGAAGATCGAAGCGGCAGCGGACAGCGGCACCTCGTCGTTCGTCAGCCGTGAAGTGACGAAGCTGGACCGTCCGGAATTGACGTCGGCGAAGATCATCGTCTCGGGTGGTCGCGGTTTGGGGAGCGGCGAGAACTACACGAAGGTACTCGAACCGCTGGCGGACAAGCTGAACGCAGCGCTGGGCGCATCGCGTGCAGCAGTCGACGCGGGCTTCGTGCCGAATGACTATCAGGTCGGCCAGACCGGCAAGATCGTCGCGCCGCAGCTGTATGTGGCGGTCGGCATCTCGGGTGCGATCCAGCATCTGGCTGGCATGAAGGACTCAAAGGTGATCGTCGCGATCAACAAGGACGAAGAAGCGCCGATCTTCAACGTCGCCGATTACGGTTTGGTGGGCGACCTGTTCATGCACGTCCCCGAACTAGTCCGAGCGTTAGACTCCTAAGGGCAATCGGAGCGGAGCTAGGGTGGAGCGTTACGGACAATGGCAGCAATCCGGTGTGAAGCAAAGGCGCGGGCCAACGCCGAGGATGGGGAACTTTGGCGCTGGTTTTCACTGCTTGTGCAAGATTCACGCATCCGGTGGTGCCGTGCCGGCGCTTGCTGGCTCGTATCCGTAGACCATCAACACCTGTCCACGGATAGCGACTTTGATCAGGCAATCCGCACAGCAAAAGCCAAGTCCGAAGCGGCCAAGGCTGGCCGACGGGTTCCACGACCGCCGCGACGTCTGCCTCGGGATATTTAGTTTGCCAGTCGGTCCGCGTGTTCGCGATGCCGGTGTCAAGCCGGCGTTGAATCCGCCTTGGCAGCCCTGGACGGAATTGTGAATCACGCCACGCATCGAGCGCAGACGGCCGTCCATCGCCTCATCCGACGATGCGGCGACTGACCACGCCCAGCACCACGTCATCTTTAGCCGGCCGTCGAGGCAATGCGACAAAGCCGCGCCACATCGTCTCTGGACGAAAACACTCTTCCATCCCCGCAACAATGGAGGCAGGCCGACGACTGGCGCCTTGAAACTCCTTTGCAGATGGCCGTTTGCCGATTTCACAGTTTGGCGAGGCCGTCTGAGGGGGCGAGCGTTCTCCACAGTCGACCCAATTGCCTATCGAAATCTGGCGGGCTATGTTGAGACCGCTTTCAAAGTAGTGGCCGTATTGGCCTACCGCAAACCGGACCGGCCAAACTTCGTTGTCGGCAATCAAATGGGATCAATCGTGGCGCCCATCGATCATTTCAATCTTCGAACGTTTGACCTGAACCTCCTCGTAGCGTTTGATGCACTGATTCAGGAGCGAAGCGTGACGCGCGCGGCGGCGCGTCTGCGCGTGCAGCAACCAGCGATGAGCCATTCGCTTGCAACCCTGCGCATGCTGCTTGGTGACGAACTCTTTGTTCGCGTCGGACAGGCAATGGAGCCAACGGCGCGTGCTGCAGCCATGGCCGCACGCGTCAGCGATATCCTCCGGCAAGCGCAGACAACTTTGGGGTCCTTTGAACTTTTCGACCCATCCACGTCGAGTCGGACATTTCGTCTCGCGCTCACTGGCGAACTCGAGGTGCTGCTGTTGCCTTCGTTGTTGGCGCATCTTGAGAGCATTGCACCTGACCTTCGCATTCTTACGCAAGGCGTTGCCGAGCGCTCGCAAGCGCGTCGCTTACTGAATAGCGGTGAAGTCGATCTCGCAATTGGCTGTTTCAGCGAGTTCGATTCATGGCACCGCAAAGAGCTGTTGTTCGATGAGACTGTCTCGTGTTGCTTCAACAGCGACCTGCTTGGCCTGACGCCCCCTATCAGCGAGGGTACGTATCTTGAACTGCCCCACGTTCTGGCATCCTTCGACACCAAGCTCCATGGATGTTTCGAAGACTCCCTAGCGCACCTCGGCGTCAGGCTCAATGTTAAATGTACTGCGCCGAACTATCTTGCAGTTCTCGCGATGGCTAGCGTTGCGCCGGTGCTGTGTACCTTGCCGACCCGCCTTGCCATGAAGTACGCAAAGCAGTTCCGCCTTTCGATAGCTCCGGTTCCATTGCCGATGGGGAAATTTCCCACGTGGGCCGTCTGGCACGCCAAGTCTGTGGGCGAAGGCGCCCTTGACTGGCTGCGTGCGCAGATTCGGGAGATGCTTTCGAGCCTCGTCAGGACGGAAGTTGAGGCTCCCGTCCCAGTTTAGTTTCAGCAGGTACGTCTGCTTAGAAAAGATGTTGTATGCCGAGAGTTACACCGGTCGTTGTGCCCTGACCAGGAAGGAATGACGCTGGGGCGTTCGATGCGATCGAAGTACGCATGGCACCCCGGTTATTGACCACACCCAATTGCGTGTATAGCGTGGTGCGCTTCGAGAGCAGGTATTGTGCGCCAGCGCCGACCAGGATCGATTCGTTTGCCGCGTCGCGCACGTCATGGTTGACATACACCGCCGCATTGAATACCAGGAATGGTGAAGCGGTCCATTGAAGGCCACCCGCGTAAACATTTACGTCGTTGCAGGCGGTCAGTTGCTGGTTTCTATATTTGGTGTAGGAAAGATGAAACGTTAGTGGCCCAATCGCGTAGCCAACTCCGGCGTTTTCCCCGATGAATGCCGTGTCGGATGTGTTCGGATTGTTTGCCTGAAAATACGCCAGAGTTGCACTGACAGGCCCGCGGCTGAAATTGAGCGCGGCGCTTACATGGCGCCCAGTCGCGACACTTCCAGCGACGTTTCCGAACGCATACTCCACCGATCCGCTCAATCCACCGATGGTCGGCGACGTGTAGATAACCGAATTGCTATCGAACAATCCTGTTCCGCCGAAATGGTCAAAATAGACGGAGACATGGCTGGCATATTGAGGCCCGCCGCGCGCGTCGGCGTTGACGAGGGACATGAAAAACGGGGAGAACTGGACCCCGGCATGTATCTGACCGAGGGGACCATTCACGCCAACGTACGAGTTCCATCCAAACAGATTGCCATTCGAATTGCCAAAGCCGCCGTTTGTCGTTGAAAAGCCGCTGCCAAGTTTAAACTCTGTGCTGTACCCGCCACCGAGGTCCTCCGTTCCCCTTAACCCCCAGACCGACGGCGCCCATGCACCATCGAGCGCGCTAAAACTGCTGCCACTGGCTTTGCTGGATTTACTCTGATAGTAGAGTCCGGAGTCCATGATCCCGTAGACGGATACCGATGACTGAGCCCAAGCGCAAACCGATCCAACCGACAACGTTAAGCCTGCGAATAATCTTCGCATCACACAACCTCCATAGCGAACAACTCAATTGAAGAGGTAATATCAACACGATTTGACGTGCTTGATTGACTTGCATATTGGTAATCCTAAGGGTTATGCGTGGGAGATCCAATCGAGGCCAATAATCTGAGCATCGACGCGATTGATGGAGTGTGAGATCTCGCGAGCCGGCCTCCGACCTCAACGGTTCACAATGTGTTGTATGGGGCATGGGATGCGGCCGAGCACGATGGCGGATCGTTGCTGGTTTGGAAGACTTCAAAATAAAGTTGTTTAGCGCCCTCGTTGAGGCGGAGGCGCTGGCCGCATGCCATCGACCATGTTCACAGCACCTGACAGAGCGTGTGAAGGGTTGGTTTGCGTTTGCGCGTGGAAGAAGCTTTCCACCGGTGCGCCGGTCTCACGGGGAGACGGAAATGCCCGCAATCTGGAGCAATAACACCAGGTTCAGCGCCAGCACGGCGATGGCGCTCGTCACTGCCGAGATGGTCGTCAGACGGCTGTTCCGGTGGCGGCCCATCAGTTTACCGCTCGAAGTGAACCACACCAGCGCGATCATCGGTATCGGCAACGCGACGCTCAGCACGACCTGGCTCAGCACGAGCGCACGGGTGGCATCGACTCCCCACGCCACTACGGCGAAGGCCGGAATCATCGTGACGAGCCGCCGAGTCCACACTGGGATGCGAAAGCCGACGAAGCCTTGCATGATCATCTGGCCGGCCATCGTGCCGACCACCGAACTCGACATACCGGAGGCGATCAGCGACGCGAGGAACAGGCCAGCCGCAGCGCCGCCGAGCAGTGGCGTCAGCGTGTGCCAGGCAGTTTCGATGCTCGCAATCTCCGGGTGCGTCTGATGGAATGCGCTGGATGCCATGATCACCATCGCCATGTTGACCAATCCCGCCACCCCGAGCGCAACTGCGACCTCAATGTTTGAGAACGCGAGCAGCTTCGAGCGTTCGCGGTCGTTGCGCGGCTTCACGCGATTCTGCGTCAGGCCCGAGTGCAGGAACAGGGCATGCGGCATCACTGTTGCGCCGATGATGCCAACCGATATCGTCAATGCGTTACCGTCTGCCATGCGTGGCGTAAAGGTATGGCGAAAGACCTCGGGCCACTGAACTGGAGCGATCAACAGTTCAGCCAGATACGACAGGCCGATCACGCCGACGAGGGCGGTTATCACAAGCTCAAGCGGGCGGAAACCCTTTCTCTCGAGCTGCAGTAGCGCATACGTGACGGTAGCGGTAATTAGCATGCCCGCCATCATCGACAGATGCAGCAGTAGCGATAAGCCGACCGCCCCACCAACGAACTCGGCAAGGTCGGTCGCCATCGCGGCAATTTCGCTTATCACCCACATCGCGATCACCCATCGACGTGGCAACGATTCGCGGCAAAGCTCCGCGAGATTGCGGCCTGTGACGAGGCCAAGCTTGGCCGACAGCGACTGGAACAACATCGCGATCAGGTTGGCGAGACCCACGACCCACAGTAGTGTATAGCCGTAGCCGGCACCCGCCTGGATGTTGGTCGCGAAGTTGCCGGGATCCATGTACGCAATCGACGCGACCACTGCCGGCCCTGCAAACGACAGCATCGCTCGTGGCCCGCGACGTCGACCCGCGAGCGTTTCGCTCATACCGAAACTGGTCTGCTCGGTGAGTGTCTGTGGCAAGCCGTTCCGAGTGGTGATTTCGTTCATGACTGGGTCACGTTCGATGCGCTGTCTGAAAATTTGCAGCGGCATGTCGCACAAGACTTACCACGGCTGCACTTCGCCGTCGTGATAGAACGTGCCGGTTGGGCCGTCGTCTGCGAGCGTGGCCAGTTGCACGCTGGTGCGCGCGCCTTCTTCGGCGGACAACGGTGCGTCGACGCCATGAAGATCGGTCTTGACGAACCCCGGATGGGCCGCGTTGACCTTGATCGCAGTGTCGCGCAACTCATACGCAAGGTGCACCGTCCACGCGTTGACCGCTGATTTCGAAACGTTGTACGCCGGGATCTTGAAGTTGTAGAACGTCGATGCGGGATCCACGTTGGCTGCCATCGATCCAAGGATGCTTGACACGTTGACGATCCGTCCGCGCGCCGATTTTCTGACGAGCGGAAGGAATGCGTTGGTGACCGCAACGAGGCCGAAAAGATTGGTGTTGAATGTCTTGCGCCACGTGTCCAGCGGCTGTGCCGATGGTGCCTTGTCGAACGCGTCGAGCATGATGCCGGCGTTGTTCACGAGCACGTCGAGATGGGGATGCCGGCTACTGACCGCGGCGACGGCAGCGGCGATCGACGCGTCGTCGGTGACGTCGAGCTGGAGCGCTTCGGCGCTGATGCCTTCGCGATCGAGTTGGGCGACGGCATCAGCGGCGGCTTGTGCGCGGCGGCTGCCGATGATCACATGCATGCCTGCGCGGCCAAGCTGGCGTGCGGTTTCGAAACCGATGCCCTTGTTGGCGCCGGTAATGAGAGCAATTGTTTTTTCCACTTTGAAGTTCTCCTGGTTGAAAAAGTGCGCGAGACGTCCCGGGCTTTGCGGATGAATGTGCCGCCACGTAACTCGATAAGCGGATTTCTTCTGCCATGCGGAGCGGCGACCGTGCCGCATGGCACGATCCGATCAACTGGCTGAAGAAGGCGCGTCGAATGTTTCTTCGAAGAAGCCGGCGATGGCATCGAACACCTGCCGGCGATTCTTCTCGAGGACGGCCATATGCGTTGCCTCGCCGATCTCGACCCAGCGCCGGTACGGTGCGCCGCGCAGTTCGGCGAAATACGCACGTGCGAGGTCGAGCGGCACGTCCTGGTCCCATTCGCCGTGCACGAGCAGTGCCGGCACTTCGATATCCGCGGGATCGTAGAACGGCTTGCCCGCTGTCCAGAATTCGCGGATGTCGAGGATCGCGCCATTGGTGGCGCGGATCGACTGCTTGTCGCGCAGCGCCGCGTCGGGCTCGGTCCTGATCGTCGCCGCCGACCAGGCTTCGAACCAGCCGTCGGGCAGCAGCGCTGCGCGCTTGTGCGCCGGCGCGGCGCTGAGCCAGCGTTCTTTCGTGGTGGCCACCGGCACGATCCGGTAAGCGTCAAGTTGCCCGCCCGTGTCGATTGGCACTGGTTTGTTGCTGAGCCATTGCGGCGCGATAAGCGCCAGCTTCGTGACCTTGTCGGCGTTGCGGCTCACATAGGCGCCGGCGACGCTGCCGCCCCACGACATGCCGATGACGTTGAGCCGGTGCAGATTGCGGGTACGCAATACGAAGCTCACCGCGCTCGAGAAATCGCGCACCCCTGTCTCCGTGCGCACGAGCGGCGCGTTCCCGGCTGGCGGGCGGTCCATCTCCACGGGGCGCGTCGAGCCGCCATAGCCTCTGACGTCGACGGCATAGACATCGAAACCCTGTTGCGCCAGGTAGTCCATGAACGAATATCCGCCAAGCGGTACGTCGTACAGGCTGCCCGACGAATAGGTCGCGCCGTGAACCATCAGAACCGTGCGCCGTTCGCCGAATTCCTTCACGTCGGCGAGGCGTTTGTTGATGATATGGAGTTTGATGTCCGGCGTATCGCTCGGAATCAGGAACTCGTCCTTGATGATGCGATTGGCGTCTTTCATGCTGAAGTCCGTTTGGTTCGGTTGATCGGGGGCGCCTTAGCAGTAACGCCACGAGAACTGTTCGCCTTTGCGCGTGACGAGGCCCGCGGACGATTCGGCGAAATGCGTGCTGAAGAAAATGGCGCGCCGCTCGGCGACGTAATCGAGCGCCCATTTGCGGGATTCGCGGGCCGCGTCCTGGAACTCGCAGAATACGGAGTTCCATTGCGGTCGCACGACCTGGACCGGGTGGTGCATCACGTCTCCGCCGAACAGCGCTTCGTGGCCGCCGGAAGACAGGCTGATCGACAGATGATCGAAGCTGTGTCCCTGGGTTTTGTGAAACGCGAGACCGTCGATGAATTCGCTGCCGTCCGCGTCGATCATGATCGCCAGGCCTGCGTCCACCACTGGCTTGACGCTGTCTTCGAAGACCCCGGCGCTGGGCTCCTGAACGTTATCCGGGTTTGAGTAGAACTCGTGTTCAGCCTTCGAAAATACATACTTCGCATTAGGAAAGGTCGGCACCCACTGACCGTCTTTCAGGACCGTATTCCAGCCCACGTGGTCGACATGCAGATGCGTAAGGAGCACGAAGTCGACGTCTTCGGGGGCGACGCCGGCTTCGCGTAGGCGCTCGAGGTAAGGCGTGTGCAGCCGGTGAAAGATTGGATTGAGCGGCCGCTCCTTATCGTTTCCCGAGGCCGTGTCGATCAGGATCGTGTGGCGGTCCGTCTTGACCACCCACGTGTGGATGCTCTGGATCAGGTGTTGGCGGTCGGCGGTCATGTTGCCCGGGATCAGCCACCCGCCGTGCTCGTTCGCCACATCGTCATTCCAGGCCGGATAAACGAATGAGGGCGGCACTTCGCCAAGCGTGAGCTCGGTCACACGGGTGACGGTTGCGTTGCCGATCTGATAACTTAGTGTCTGTGTCATGACTTGGTCCATCCTGTCTTTCGAACGATGCGATGGCGCCATAGTGACGCGGACAGCCCGCGGGAAAAACAGGGGACGGCCGAAAACACTATTCCCTGGCTGGAACAATGGCGTGTGTTCCGGTTTCCGCGTCGATCATTCCCACATGCCTTTAAGCGATCGAGATGGATAAATTCACGGCTCTGCAAACGTTTATACGCGTGGTGGACTCCGGCAGCTTCAGCAAGGCGTCCGACCTCCTGGACATGCCGAAGTCCACCGTGACACGTCTCGTACAGCAACTCGAGAGCGAACTCAAGGTCAAGCTGCTGCACCGTACAACCCGCCGGCTCACCGTGACCCAGGAAGGAGCCGCTTACTACGAAGGCGCGGTCCGGTTGATGGAGTCTCTCAGCGAGCTTGACTCCGGCATTGCGCTCGCTTCCGCGACGCCGCAAGGCAAGGTGAAGATCGAGGCTCCGGACTGGCTGGCGACGATGGCGGTCATTCCATCGCTGCCGGATTTCCTCGCACGCTATCCGGAGATTCAACTGGAGATCGGCATCAACAACCGGTCCATCGACCTGATTTCGGAAAACGTCGACTGCGTGCTGCGCGTGGGTCCGCTACTGAGCGACTCGCTGATCGCGAGGCATCTCGGCGATCTGCCGCTCGTCACGTGTGCGTCGCCCGACTATCTGGAGCGTCAGGGCATGCCTTCGCATCCGCAGGACCTTGCGATGGAGCACTCGCTGGTGCAGGTGGCGTCGCCTCGTACGGGCCGACACTTCGTGTACGAGCTGAGTCGTGACGATGATCGCATCGAGATCGCGGGCCAGCACTGCATATCGGTGAACAATGCGAACGCAGCGCTTGCTGCCGGCCTGGCGGGGCTCGGCATCGTCACGACGTATGCATTTCTTGCACAGGCTCATCTTGATTCAGGCGCCTTGGTAAAGGTGTTGCCGGGATGGTCGAGCGGCTCTGTCCCGCTGCACGTTGCGTGGCCGTCCAACCGGCATCTTGCGAACAAGGTCCGGGTGTTCGTCGACTGGATCTGCGAGACGGTCGCGCAGCGGGTGATTCCTCAGGGAAAGCTGCGCGTCTGAGCGACACATCGCGATTGTGATATTGATATCTGCGTGATATGTTAATCGGATGGTAATCGACGACAGAATATTTCCCGTGGCTGCGTCGCACCTTCCATTTCACGATGTCACAGGAGCGCAGTGTCATGTCAGGAATGCCGGAAGTGCCGGAAGCGAGCGAGTTGCTGCGAATTGCAGACGAGTATGGATTTCAGATATCGCCTGAAGAACTGGGTGTGTATGCGGCATCGATTGACGAGAGTTTGCAGGCATACGCCCAGATAGAGCGGCTGCATGGCGAGATAGCGGCTACGCCGTCGCCAATGCGCGAGGGCGCGCGGCCTGCCGATGCCGACAATCCACACGGCGGCTGGGCCTGGAAGATGTCGCTGCAAGGTGCAACGTCCGGACCGCTCGCCGGCAAGCGCATCGTTATCAAGGACAATGTCGCGGTGGCCGGCGCGCCGATGCTGAACGGCAGTGCGCTGCTCGAAGGTTTCGTGCCGCAAGAGGATGCGACGGTCGTGTCGCGCATCCTCTCGGCGGGCGGGATGGTCGCCGGCAAGGCCGTGTGCGAAAACCTCTGCTTTTCGGGCGGGTCCCACACATCCTATCCGCGCTACGTCGAGAATCCGCGTGCGCCTGGCTATATGACGGGAGGATCGTCCAGCGGTTGTGCGGCGCTGATTGCGAGCGGCGAATGCGACATGGCGATCGGCGGAGACCAGGGCGGCTCGGTCAGAATTCCCGCTTCGTGGTGCGGCATCATCGGCCTAAAGCCGACGTGGGGCTTGATCCCTTATACCGGGGCGTTCCCGATTGAGCCGAGTCTCGATCATCTTGGGCCGATGGGCACACGGGTCGAAGATATTGCGTGCCTGCTCGATGTGGTGGCGGGGCGGGACGGGCTCGATTCGCGCCAGATCGACGTTCCGTTTGAACGACCGTCGTACAGCGCGGGCCTGAATGAGCCCGGGCGAAAGTTGCGGATCGGCATCCTGCAGGAAGGCTTCGGCTGGGAAGGCGTGTCGAATCCGCAAGTCGATGCGCTCGTCAGGCAGACGGCGGAAAAATGGCGCGGTGCCGGGTGTGAGGTCTACGACGTCTCGGTGCCGCTGCATCGGCACGGGCTCGACATCTGGACCGGCATCGCGACAGAGGGCGCATGGGGCACGATGGTGCGTGACAATTCGGTCAGCCACGGGCCGGCCGGCTTTCAGGACGTCGGTCTGATTGCTCACTATGCTCGCGCGCGCCGCGAGCGGGCGTCGGACTTTTCTGCCACGGTCAAAAGCGTGATTCTGCTCGGCGCCTATCTGCACGAAACGGACGGCGGCATTCACTATGGGCGGGCGCAGAACCTGCGCCGCACGCTGCGCGCTGCATACGATGCGGTACTCCGGGATGTCGACGTGCTGGTCATGCCGACCACGCCGCAATTGCCGACGCCGCTCGAGGCCGACGGCTCTCTCGATACGTATCTCGGCACTGCGCTCAACATGATGAACAACACCGCGACCTTCGACGTATCGGGCCATCCGGCATTGAGCATGCCGTGCGGCACGTTGGACGGTTTGCCTGTCGGGATGATGCTGGTCGGCAGGCGCTTCGACGAAGCCACGCTACTGGCCGCCGCCTGGCGATTCGAACAGTCCGGTTACGCGCAGTAGTTCCGCAGTCGCGGGCCGGCCATATCGGTTCAGCGCTCGCCATGCGGCGTAGCGCTGAAAATCGGCATGCGCTCGACGATGAGCTCGAGCAGCGCTGCCGCTGCTTTCGACAGGTGGCGTTCCTCGCGGAGCAGGACTCGCGCATAAGTCGAGTTGAACAGGGGATGGGCGAGGTCGATCGCCGTCAGATCCTGGTCGAGCGGCGCGAGCAGCGTCGTGGACCTGCCGAGAAAGGTCAGGCCTCGGCCCGTGCGTACGAACCGCTTCAAGGCGGTCACGGAGTTTGAGGTGAGGGTGGGCGTGAGCCGCACATGCTCCATGTCCGCGACGATGCGCACGATCTGCCCCAGCCCGAATGCCGACGTCATGAGTGCGAGCGGCCACGCCTCGACCTCCGCCAGTTGTAGCGGCACCGTGCGCGCGGCGAGCGGGTGCTCACGCGACGCGACCAGTCTGGCGGGATTCCATCCACTCGCCCGATGCACCACGCGCGGGGCCGGCGGCGGATTGTATGCCAGCCCGATATGGGCGACATCGTTCGCGACCTCGCTCACGACGTCGTTCACCGGCATCACGCTGACCGTCACATCGAGCTTCGGATAGTCGTTGATGAAGGGGGTGAGGACGTCATCCATCAGCGACTCGACAAAGCCCTCGCTCGTCGCGATTCTGACGCTGCCCATCTGCAGTCCTTTGAGATCCTGCAGCGTGCTTTCGAGCGCCTCGCGCTCCGACTGACAGCCACGCCAGTACGCGAGCAGCGCATGCGCGGCCTCGGTGGGAGAAACGCCGCGATTGCCGCGCTCGAACAGGGGCGCGCCGACCTCATCCTCCAGAAGACGCAACTGCCGCGTCAGCACGGACGAAGCCGTGTTGAGCGCATCGGCTGCGCCGCGTATCGATCCTCTGGACAGAACCTCGTAAAAGTAACGCAGGCGGCGTTGGTTGATTTCGCGAATGCCCATCTGATTCTCCCGGCGCTGCCAGGTCGGCAGCGCAAATAGCCTGATTTTGCTGTTGCAGAGGATTTTATTGGCTGGCGAGCATAGCGCCGAAGTTACGGAATCTGCGGGACTTCCTCGCTCGGCTCATGCCGTTGTCACGGCGCACTTGGACAGGCAGGGCGGATGTTCGGCCGTCAGGCGCTGGTGGGGCTCAGCACCAGCCGCTACGGCACGCTGACGTTCGGCCGGCAGTACGACGCGCCGACCGAGCTTGCCGCACCGTATTCCGCATCGGG
The DNA here is from genome assembly GCF_059422005.1 of Paraburkholderia sp. GW821-FHT02A12. Taxonomy (NCBI): domain Bacteria; kingdom Pseudomonadati; phylum Pseudomonadota; class Betaproteobacteria; order Burkholderiales; family Burkholderiaceae; genus Paraburkholderia; species Paraburkholderia sp. GW821-FHT02A12. The sequence goes on from NZ_JBWKWA010000002.1 coordinate 1,107,120, forward strand.
ATGGTGGGTGCCGGCCACGCATATCGGCGACAGCGATAACTTCGACGGATCCGTGCGCATCAACAACTCGATCAAGTATCGTTCGCCAACGCTTTACGGCTTCACCATGCAGGGCATGTATGCGCTCAGCAATCAGGCGGCCGGCGGTACCGGCGGCTTCGCAAACAACCGTGCGTGGAGCGTCGCGGCAAACTATGTCAATGGTCCGTTCTCGGTCGGCGCCGGCTATCAGTTGCTGAATCATCCGAATTCGACGACCAATACGAGTGGCGCAGTGGGCGGGGCGTCGACCACGAACGGCGACGACTACAGCACGGTCTTTTTCTACGGTATCGACGGCGGCGTGGCGCGCCAGCAGATCGCCGGCGCGGGTGGTAGCTTCACAAGCGGAGCGCTGATTGCTGCCCTCAGTTTCAGCCACGTCCAACTCGACTATAACGACGGCGCGTCGCGGCGGCTGAACAACTACGAGGGCAGCGTGCGTTACCGGATCAGCACGCCGCTGCAACTGGATGCGGACTATGTGTTCACCGACGGTCATGCAAGCGGTCTCCCGAAGACGAATGGAGCGTCGCTTCATCCACAGTGGCACCAGTTCACGCTTGGCGCCGATTATCTGATGAGCAAGCGCACCGAGCTCTACGTGTCCGGCGGATTTCAGATCGCCGCCGGAGACGCAAGCACGCTGCGTAATGGTTCCTACCAGAAGATTGCCGCAATCGCCGTTGCCGGTGCCTCGTCGAACAGCCGCCAAGTCGTTGTGATGTCTGGCATCCGCCACCGCTTCTAGGCGAGACTACGGCGAAGAGGCCGACCCGGAGTGCGCGCTGGCGGCTTCCTCGCTCGCTGGAACAAGGCGGCATCAGGCGACATCGGCGCAGACATTTGTCACGCCCCAGTCATTCTGGTTGATCGACGTGCATTCTGATATGTCAGAAGAATGGTAGAAGAGTATCATGAACAGAATTCGCAGCAATAAAGCGCGTTCAGCCAATGTCTCTATGTCTGCATCGTTTCTTCGGCGCAAAAAAAACGCACATTAGCCGCGAATAGTAGGAATCGTGTCGATCGTTCAGCTGTTCTGCATGGGCAACATACCCGCTTGACAGCGGAGAAGCGGCCACACTATTCTGTCGTCGTCTGATATGTCAGTGGTCGACTAATCGGGTGTCGATGTTTGCGCGCAACTGCGACGTGCGCCGTCGCAGGCATATGCATACTTTTGCGCCTGTTCCCCGGCTGACGCTTGATTACATTGAAGAGGTCAACATGCAGGCAACACAAACGGGGGCCGTGCGGCAGTTCATGCTGGATCGGCCTGAACGCCGCAACGCACTCGGCTCGGAGACGATCCGCCAATTCGAGGCGGGCTTGCGCGACGCGCAGCGGGACGAAACTGTCGGCGCAATCGTTCTGTCGGCGGAGCCGCCGGCGTTCTGTGCCGGTAGCGATCTGAAGGAACTGGGCACCTTGTCGATCGACGGCATGTGCGATCACGAACTCGAAACGGCACGTGTTGCCCGATTCATCGCAGCGATGTCGAAGCCGGTGATCGCCGCGGTGGACGGATACGCGCTGGGCGGCGGTTTCATTCTTGCCGTGTCGTGTGACGTCGTGGTCACCGCGCCTGCAACACGCTGGCATCTCCCCGAAGTGCCGAACGGCTGGTTGCCGCCGTGGGGTTTGCAGGCGTTGATCGCGCGCGTGGGTCCGGTCAAGGCGCGCTTGCTGACGTGGGGCGCGGATGCGATCGACGGTGCCGAAGCACACCGGCTCGGTGTCGCGGACTACCTGGCGGAGCAGGGCGGTGTCGACGGGGCAGCGTTGGCGCTGGCGTCGAGGCTGGCCGCGCTGCCCAGCGATGCGGTGCGCTCATGCAAGCGTTTCTTCGAACCGTTCGTCAGTCTGGATGGTGAACGGCTGGATCGTTTGGCAGCCGAGCATTTCGCCCGCAATTGCGCAGCACCGCAGGCACAGGCCACGCTGTCACGCTTCGGGAGCAAGTCATGAGCAAAGTGATCTCCGCAAGCGATGCCGTAGCCTCGATTGCCGACAGCCAGACCGTCGCCTCGGTCGGCGTCATCGGCTGGGTCGTGCCCGACGCGACGCTGAAGGCATTGGGAGAGCGCTTCCAGCAGACCGGTTCGCCCCGCAACCTGACGTTCTATTTTCCCTGCGGTACGGGTGACGCGGTCGGCATCCGCGGCATGGATCATGTGGCGCAGGAAGGTCTGATGAAGCGGATCGTGTCGGGCTCCTACATCAACCCTGTCAATCCGGCTACGGGCGAGCGGCCGGCGTTGATGGAGCTGATTCGCGCGAACAAGGTGGAGGCGTATTCGTGGCCAATCGGTGCGTCGATGCATTGGCTACGCGAAGTGGCGCGCAAGAGCCCTGGCTACCTCACGAGTATTGGGATCGGCACTTATGCCGATCCCGATCACGGCGGCGGAAAGTTTACGGAGCGGTGCAGCGACGATCTGATCCGCAAGGTCGACTTCGAAGGGAAAACGCTGCTGTTCTATCCGGCATGGAACATCGATGTAGCAATCATTCGTGCCTCCAGCGCCGATGAATTCGGCAACCTGTCGTTCGAGGACGAACCCCTCGTCTCCGCCGGTCTGGCGCTCGCACTGGCTGCCAGAGCCAGCGGCGGGCGCGTGATCGCACAGGTACGCCGGATCGTCCCGCGAGGGGTACGCGTGGCCACGGAGGTCAGATTGCCCGGCATGTTCGTCGATGCGCTGGTCGTCGATGAAGACATGATGATGAGCACGGATACGCCCTACGATCCGGCCTATCTGCAGGCGGGCAATGGGACCGCCCGGCTTCCCGACATTCCGTTCGGCCCGGACAAGGTGATCGCGCGGCGCGCGGCTCAGGAAGTCCGCAAACGCGAGTTGTCGATCTTCGGCTTCGGCGCGGCCGCCGACGTGCCGCTCGTCTTGCTGGAGCAAGGCGAGATCGATCTCGTCAACGCGCCCGACGATTACTGGTTTACCACCGAGCATGGCTCATACGGCGGGGTCGTGATGAACGGCTGGCAGTTCTCCGCGAACCTGTATCCACAGGCGTTGATGGACGGACTGTCCCAGTTCGACGCGATCGACGGAGGCCTATGCCGCTTCGCTGCGCTGGCGTTTGCCGAGTTCGATGCGCGCGGCGTCGTCAACGTCAGCAAATTTGGGCGTGCGAATCCTGGTGCCGGTGGATTCACGGACATCGCGGTGAATGCGCAGCGTCTGGTTTTCACGGGCACTTTTACCACCGGCGGTCTGGACATCGCCTATCGGGACGGCCGCATGTCAATCGTTCAGGAGGGCAAGGTAAGCAAGTTCGTCGCGGACGCGCAGAGCATTACCTATTCGGTAGCCGAAGGGGTCCGGCGTGGGCAGAGCGCATTGGTCGTCACCGAGCGTGCGGTGTTCGAGGTCACGCCGGAGGGGCTTGTATTGATCGAGATCGCGCCGGGCGCCGATCTGCAAAACGACATACTGCGTCTGATGAGTTTTCCGCCTGCCCGTATTCTCGATCCGCTACCGCTGATGGATGCGCGGCTGTTCGATCCCGCTCCCGCGTCTGCACGGCTTTCGCAACCCGAACTGGCGTAGGAACATGCTCGCGCGGCGCCAGGCGCTGCGCGTCCTGTAGCACTTTCCGCGCCAGTTCCACTACGCACGAGCGCCGGCCCGCACGGCGTTTTTATCACTGCGCGAGGGAGAAGGAATCGAGCGCCGAGCGCGTCAGCCGGTCGAGTAGCGACATGAGGTCGGCGGACGCAGCGACGGCCTCCGCTGTCGTACCGGCGGCAATGCCTTCGAGCACGGCAGCATGCAATTTGGCCGCTTCGAGAAATGCATCGGCCTCTTCGACGGTCTGATACCAGAAGCGCCGCGACTGCGCGTGGATCGCCAGCATCGTATGCGACAACATCGCGTTGTGCGTGGCGCGTACCTGAGCGTCGTGAATGGCGCGGTTGACCTGGAAATACTCGTCGACGTTCTTGCGTTTTGCTGCATCGACGATCCGCTTCGCCAGGCGTTTCAGTTCCGTGCGTTCGGCGGGCGTGACCCGCATGCAGGCGCACCGGACAATCAGTTCCTCCAGCGGTCGGCGTACTTCGAGCAATTCGAGTTGCTGGCGTACGTCGACATTGCAGATCGAGGTGCCTCGTCGCGGCCGCATTTCGACAAAGCCGAGCTGACGAAGGCGCTGTAGCGCTTCGCGCACCGGCGTGCGGCCCATGTCGAGTTCGTCGGCCAGCTGCACTTCGGACACCATGTGCCCCGGCGGCAATTGGCGCGTGACGATCATCTGTTCGATGCGGGAAAACGCGATATCGGTCAAAAGCTGGTCGGCCGCTGGATCGTCTTCCTGCACCGGGACGGCCTTTCTGGATGTCATTCGATTGCCTTCCTGTATAGAACGAGTCGGCGACTAGTATATCAAGTGAGCAGCTAAGGCTTCAATCGGCGTGGGCGCGGCTTTTCGCAACCCGTTCAGCACTCAAAGGTGCACGCCGGCGTGTTCGTTCATGAGCTGCGGATCGCCGAGATGCTCGTGCGGAATTTCGGCGCTGATTTTGCCTCGCTTGATGACCAGCACCCGTTCGGAAACCGAGACGATGAACTCGAGATTCTGTTCGACCAGCACGATCGACAGACCGGTTTTCGCGCGTAGCCGCACGAGCGTTTCGGCGATCTCTTCGATGATGGAAGGCTGGATGCCTTCGGTCGGTTCGTCCAGCAGCAACACGCGCGGCTTGCCGGCGAGCGCCCGCGCGAGCGCCAGCAACTGCTGCTCGCCACCGGACAACTGACCGCCGGGCCGTTGCAGCAGCGGTTTGAGGCGGGGAAAGTCTTCCAGCAAGGTATCGAGCACCTCTGCCTTGGACGGGCCCTGCCTGACGGCGCCCATATTCAGGTTGTCGAGCACGCTGAGGGTCGGAAATATTTCGCGCCCCTGTGGCACATAGGCCAGCCCGAGACGGGCGCGCGAATGAGTGGGCAGCCGGGTGATGTCCTCGCCGCCCAGCAGAACGCTTCCGTGGGTGGCGCGCAGTGCGCCCACGATCGTGCGCAACAGCGTGGTCTTGCCCATGCCGTTGTGCCCGAGAATGCCTACGGCTTCGCCGTCGGCGACCTGAAACGAGATGCCGTGCAGTACCGGGATAGGTCCATAGCCCGCACGCAGTTCGGTAACGTCCAGCATGGCCGGCTCCTGTCAGTGTGATTTCTTGCCGAGATAGATCTGCTGCACGAGCGGATTCGCGAACACGCGCTCCGGCGTGTCCTCCATCAGGATGGCGCCCTGGTGAAGGACCGTCACCTGTTTCGCAATGCGTCGGATGAACGACATGTCGTGCTCGACGACGATCACGGCGTGCTGCCGGTTAATCTCGAGAATCAACTGGGCGGTTCGTACCGTTTCAGCATCGCTCATCCCGGCGGCGGGCTCGTCCAGCAGGATCAGTTGCGGGTCGGCCGCGATCACCACCGCCAGTTCGACCCACTGCCGCTGACCATGCGCGAGCAGTCCCGTCACAGCGTCGCGATACGGCGCCATGCCGACACGCTCGAGCGTCTCGAGCGCGATGCGCGCAGCGTCTGCCGATGAACGCTTGCGGCGTACAGAAAGCCAGACGTTTTCGAACACGGTCAGGCCGTTGAACAGACTCGGCACCTGTGTCTTGATGCCGATTCCGAGCGCGGCGGGCGTGTGAGGCTGCGCACCGGCGACGTTCTGCCCGCGAAACAGGATCTCACCCGAGGTCGGCTTCACCTGGCCCGTGAGCAGTTTGAAGAACGTGCTCTTACCGGCGCCGTTCGGCCCGATCACGCAGCGCAACTCGCCTTCGGCCAGCGTGAAGTTGATATCGCGGGCGGCGTGCACGCCGCCGAAGCGCACGTTGAGGTTTCGCGTTTCGAGTAAAGCGTTCATGCGGAGCGCTCCGGTGCGGAAGAGGTGCTGCCTGGCGCCGCATCGTGCGCGGTGGGTCTCTTGGCGAGCAGGCGGATGATCCGTTCGATAAGCGCTCCGCAACTGGGCACGATCCCGCTGGGTAGCAGCAATACGGTGGCCATCACGATGGCGCCAAGCACGAGACTGGCGTTGACGGTCTGCTGCGTGCCGATCTGCGCGGTCAGCCACTGGATCGCCACACAGCCGAGCACCGGACCCACCAGCGTGCCGGCGCCGCCGACCATGACCCAGATGATGATCTGCGCGGACTGTGCGAGGCCGAATACATTGGGGCTGGTGAACGAGCCCCACGTGGCGAACAGGCATCCTGCCAGCCCTGCAATCGCGCCGCCGATGGTAAAGACCAGCAGCTTGTAGGCGCGCGTGTCGTAACCGAGCAGCGACGCACGCTGTTCGTTTTCGCGCACGGCGACGATCACACGGCCGGTCTTCGAACGCAACAGGGCGCGCAGGCCGAGATAGATCAGCAGCAACGCGCCCATCGCAAACTCGAACAGTCCACGCGGTTCGAGCACGGAGTCGGGCTGGCCGGGCCAGTTCAGCGGCGCGATGCCAGGGATGCCGTTGAAGCCGCCAAGCAGCGTATTGCCGATTTTCCATTCCGGGCCGGAGGTCGAGTTGACCAGATTGAACAGGATCAGCGTGACGGTGAGCGTGGTGACGCCCGCATACACGTCGGAGATGCGGCCATAGAACATGACATAGCCGAGCAGGGCTGAGAACAGGGCGGGCACCGCGATCGCCAGCATCAATGGCACCGTACTGTCGCCTAGGTTGCCGACCGCTATCGCATAGGTATATGCGCCAATGCCGAACATCGCCGACTGGCCGAAACACAGAATGCCGCCAAAGCCCCAGATAAAGCCGAGACTGAGCGCGAGTATCGACATCACCACATAGACGCTTGCTTGAATCAGCGTGAAGTCATCGAGTATTCGCGGCAGAAGCACCATCAATCCGAGGGCCACGGCGGCGGACACGCCGGCGCTAGCCCACGATTGCCGGTAGCGTGCCATCGCACCCGGGCGAGGCAGCGAGACAGGTTCGGACGAGTTCATAGTGATCCCTTGAAGAAGCGGCCGGTAATGCCTTGCGGCAGCCGCCGCAGCATGACAATAGCGACGACCAGCAGCGCGACCTCTCCGAGCACCGGCGTCGTGCCGAAGGTGGCAAGCTGATTCACCGTGCCGAACAGCGACGCGGCGCTAACGAGGCCCGTTAGCACGGCCGGTCCGCCGCTGATTACGGTGATGAATGCCTTCGCGATGAATGCCGCGCCCATTGTCGGCACCACGCCGGTGAGCGGTGCCAGCAACGCGCCGGCGAAGCCGGCGAGCGCGGCGCCGGCAGCGAACGTCAGCGAATACACACGGGACGGATCGATGCCAAGCGCGGCCGCCATGGCCGGGTTCTGCATCGTGCCGCGGGCAATCAGGCCCCATTGCGTGCGCAACAGGACCCAGCGGCACAGCAGCGTCAGGACGATGGCGCAGCCGATCACCGCCAGCGTGTACAGACTGATCGAATAGCTGCCAATGGACACGCTGCCGAGCGGCGCTGAAATCCCCACTGTCGTATTGCCCGCTACTGCGGTCATGATGCCGGTGAGCAGTAGCGACAGCCCCCACGTGGCGAGCATGGTGTCGACCATGCGGCCGTACAGATGCCGGATGAAAAGCCGCTCCACGACGATCCCGGCGATGCCGATTGCCAGCGGCGCGACGACGAAGATCGCGAGCCAGATACTCACGCCCAGTCGCGTCGCCATGATCGTGGTGTATGCCCCGAGCATCATAAACTCGCCGTGCGCGAGATTGATCACCTTCATCATGCCGAAGATGACCGCGAGGCCAGCCGAGACGATCACGAGCGACGCAATCGCATACAGGATCTGGACGAGAAAGACGAGGTAGATATCCATGGCCGTCCTTGCTGCGCGTGACGATTAGAGTTTGATGACGTACTGCTGATTGTCGTCAGGATTTTTCTTCAGATTGCAGACAGCGCTCATGTCGCCGGGGTGCTGCTGCGGGAAGGTCTGCTTGACGTCGAAGTCTTTTGCCCTGACTTCGGCGAGACTCACGTCGAGCGTGCAATGGTGAGTAGCCGGGTCGATGCTGATCTTGCCGCTCGGGCCGGCGAAGCCGATGCCCGATTCGAGCGCCTCGATCATTTTCATCCGGTCCAGCGAGCCTGCCTTGCTTACACCTTCGGCCCACAGGTTGAAGCCTTGATACGTGGCAACCGAAAACTCGCTGAAGCTCGTATAGTTCTGGCCGAAGCGTGCGCGCATGCGCTGCTTGAATGACCGGTTCTCGGGGTTGTCGAGGTTCTGGAAATAGTTGTATGCGACGAGGAAACCGTCGCATTCCGCCGGCGAAAGGGTGATCTGCTCATTGCCGGTGCCAAACGTGGTGGAGGCGAGCGGAATCTTCTTGTGCATGCCCGATGCAGCCCACTGCCGGTAGAACGACATATGCGAGCCGCCCACGAGCGCCGATACGACCATGTCGGGTTTCGATGCCTGAATCTTCGAGATGACGGCGCCGAAGTCGGTCACGTCAAGCGGGAAGAAGTCGGTGGAGACGATCGAGCCCTGGTTGTCGAGTACATATTTCTTGATGTATTGCGACGCGATCTGACCGTAGTTATAGTCGGCGGCAATCACATACACTTTCTTGCCCCACTGCTTCATTGCGTAGGGTACGAGCTTTGCGGTCGTCTGTCCGGGCGTGACACCCGTGCAGAATGTGTTGCGGTCGCAAACGCCGCCTTCGTACTGCGTGTTGTAGAAGTAGAGCGTGTGATAGCGCCTCATCACCGGACGGATCACCTCTCTCGATGCGGACGTAATGCCGCCCTGAACGACCGCGACCTTGTCGCGCAAGGCGGCTTGCTGCGCGAACTGGGTGGCGAGTTGCAGATTCGACTGCGGATCGTAAGAGAGCAGTTTCAGCTTTCTGCCGAGCAGGCCGCCCTTGGCATTCCATTCCTCGACCGCGAGGGTCAGGGAATCCAGCATCGGCTTGCCGTAGATATCCATTCCTCCAGACTGGTCGTGAATGCTGCCCACCAGGATTTCGTCTGCCGCCAAGGCGGCGAATGGGATGCCGGCGCCTGCGGTCGATGCGACGGCTGCGGCGGTGGACTTGATGAACGTACGACGATCCATTATTTGGACTCCATATGAAAGCGTTCTGGACCTGGGAGGCGGGAGACGCGCCTGCATGCTGCCGGCGCGGAGAAGGGGGCACGCATTGCGAAATACGGCTAGCGGGTTGCGGCTTCGACGACGGCGGCGGCTCGCAATAAGGCGGCATCGTCGAAGTGGCGGCCGGTCAGCATCATGCCGACCGGTAACCCTTGCGATACGCCGCACGGCACGCTCAGCGACGGATGGCCGGTCATGTTGAATGGCGCCGTGTTGGCGACCATGTTCCAGCCGGCCACCACCAGTTCCTCCGCATTCAGAGTGGGGTTGTACCGGTGGGCTTTCATCGGCGTGGTGGGGGTCACCAGGATATCGACGTCCTGCAGCAGCCGGTCGTATTCGGCCCGCAATGCCGCGCGTAGCGACTGGCCTTTCGCATAGAAGCGTCCCTGGTAGTTTTCGCGCATGTACGAGCCGAGCAGCAGGTTGAATTTCGCCTGCATCGGCAGGTGTTGCGCGTGTTGTTGCATGCCCGTGCCGAACGCAACGCTGAGGTCGGGATCGTAGCGGCCGCTCCAGTGATGTCCCTGGCCGTTGTTCTGGAACGTCGCGCTGACGCCCTCGGCAAACACCCCCCAGACGATGGCGCCGGCGGCGGAATGCGCCGGGCAACTCACGCGCACGACGGTAGCACCGCGCGCGCTCAGCGCGTTGATTGCATCGAGCACACACGCGTCAACGTCGTCTTCCGCTCCGTCGGTGCCGAAGCCTTGCTCGAGAATGCCGATGCGCAGTCCGCTGAGGTCGATTGCGCCGGCTGCATGAGTGTAGTGCTGCAGGGGCACGATGCCCTGGCGCGGATCGAAGGAATCTTTACCGGCCAGCACGTCGAGTGCCACCGCGACCTCGCGTACTGTGCGCGCCATCGGGCCTGTGTGATCGAAGCTCAGGTCGAAGCCGAGAATGCCGGTGTACGGCACGAGTCCGAAGGTCGGCTTGATGCCCACCACGCCGCACCAGGAAGCTGGAATGCGGATCGACCCTGCCTGGTCGCAGCCGATGGTCAGATCAATGTCTCCAGCAAATAGCGCGGCGGCGGAGCCACCCGAGGAACCGCCCGCGAGATGCGCGCTACTGTGCGGATTGAACGTCGGTCCGTAGGCGCTGGTGTCGCCCGCACCGGAGAACGCGCAATTGTCCATATTCAGGATCGCAACGATGTTGGCTCCCTCGTCGAGTATGCGGGTGACGATCGTGGCGTCCTGCGCCGGCGTGTAGTCGAACACGCGCGAACCGCAGGTGAGCGGCACGCCCGCGAGACTGATGCTGTCCTTGAGGCCGACGCGTACCTGGGCGAGCCGGCCTGCGGCAGCGCCACGTACCGAGCAGCGCCGAACGATCGCGTTGCAGAAGTTGTCGGCATCGGCGGGGCGTTCACCGGCGCTGCGCTGTGGATATTTCAGCGGGATGGGCGCGAGCGGCCATTGCGCCAACGCGTCGTAATTCTGTAGAACCCTTTCGAACAGCGCGCCATAAGCGCTCTCCTCGTCGGCGCCGACGTCGAAATGATTTTGCTCGGCAAGGTTTCGGATTTCACCCAGGTTGGGGCGACGCACTGACATGATGAGTTCCTGTCCAATGACTTTTTTCGGAGCGCGACGGTGTCGCGCCGCGCACAGTAGCAATCCATCGACATCTGATATGTCACATGTCGGCAAATTAGATGCGTCAAAAAATAAAGTCAACTAATGACCGAAGCTGGATTGCCGATCGCGTGCTGGCGCCAGCGCCGAATGAGGAAGTAGGCGCCCTGTGCTGCCTTTTGGGCAGCGCAGGGTGGTGACGTTTGCTGTTGTCATGGCGTTTTTTGGATGACGACCATGTAGCCAGCTCCACGCCACGCCTGAAAGAGGGAACCGATGAAAGTACTGGGTGAAACAACCGGGAAGCAGTTGTACGCGCCGAGACCCGACGCCGGAATGAACATGGAAAAGGCCGCGCTTTACCGCCAGATAGGATGGCGCGTGCTGCCGTTTCTGATGATCTGCTACATGTTCGCGTATCTGGACCGCATCAACATCGGCTTTGCCAAGCTGCAGATGCAGTCTGACATCGGCCTCACCGATACGGCTTATGGGCTTGGCGCCGGAATTTTCTTTCTGGGCTATGTGCTGTTCGAAATTCCGAGCAACCTGTTGTTGCCCAAGGTCGGCGCACGCAGAACCATCAGCCGGATCACGGTGTTCTGGGCGATGCCATCTGGCTACCTGAAGGGCGACGCAGCTGCGGGCGGTATTGCCTATATCAATACCGTTGGGCTGCTCGGCGGTTTTCTCAGTCCGATCATCATGGGCTGGGTCAAAGACATGACCGGCACGATGACGGCCGGACTGTTCGTGATGGTCGGACTGCTGGTTGCCGGCGCGCTCCTGACGATTGCGAACCGCCTGCCCGTCGATTCGACCCAATGACCCATGCAACGACCCATCGATCCACGAACGTTCATCTTCCATGCGAATTCTCATTGCCGGCTTCCAGCACGAAACCAATACCTTTGTCGCGCTCAAGGCGCATTATCAGAACTTCGTCAACGGCGAGACGTTTCCTTCGCTGAAGCGCGGCGAGCAGATGCTCGAGTTGCGGCACATCAATATTCCGGTCGGCGGCTTCATCAACGAAATCGAGCCGGACGGTCATACGCTGATCCCGGTGCTCTGGGCCGGTGCGGGGCCATCCGCGCACGTGACGCGCGAAACATTCGAGAGAATTGCCGGCGAGATCGTTGACGCCTCTCGATCGTCCCTCCCGGACGCCGTGTATCTCGACCTTCACGGTGCGATGGTGACCGAACAGGCGGACGACGGTGAGGGCGAACTGCTGGCGCGCGTGCGCGCGGTGATCGGACCTGACGTACCGCTGGTGGCGTCGGTGGATCTGCACGCCAACGTTACGCGGCGCATGCTTGAAACGGCCGACGCGATCGTGGCCTATCGGACTTATCCGCATGTCGACATGGCGGAAACGGGCCGACGGGCGGCGCGTCTGCTGCGCGCGCGTCTGGCTGGCGAGCGGTGGCGCTGCGCCTGGCGCCGCCTGCCATTCCTGATACCGATCAATGCGATGTGCACGCTGGTCCCGCCCGCCCAGCCCGCTTATGAGCGGCTAGAAGCAGCGGAGCGGGGCGGACTCGCATCGATGTCGTTTACGCCGGGTTTCCCTGCGGCGGACTTTGACGAATGCGGGCCTGTAGTGTGGGGCTACGGCGCCGACGCCGAGGCGGTCGAACGTGTGGTCAACGGCTTTTATGACTCGCTGATGCACTCGGAAGCTGACTGGGCCGTGCGTTTTCTCGCGCCCGAGGAGGCGGTCGCCGAAGCGATGCGGCTGTCGGAGGGCGCGAACAGGCCGGTAGTGATCGCCGATACGCAGGACAATCCTGGCGCTGGCGGCGAATCGAACACCACCGGCATGTTGCGTGCACTGCTGGCGCAACGCGCACAGCGCGCCGCCTTTGGCGTGGTGCACGATCCGGAGGCGGCGAGCGCCGCGCATCGCGCAGGTGTCGGCGCTCGCATCGACATCGAACTCGGTGGCGAATCGGGCGCGCCCGGCGGCGCGCGTTTTTTCGGCACCTTCGAAGTGGAACGTTTATCCGAAGGGCACTGTGTGTTCGACGGACCGATGCTCAACGGCATGGTGGTCACGCTGGGCCCGACCGCCTTGCTCAGGATTGACGACGTGCGCGTGGTGGTGAGCAGCGAGCGGCCGCCGCAGATGATGGATCGCAATCTGTACCGGGTAGCCGGCATTGATCCGGAGAAGATGCGCATCCTGGTCAACAAAAGCTCGGTGCACTTCCATGCCGACTTCGATCCGATTGCGAGCGCGACGCTCGTCGCCAAAGCCCCCGGCGCGATGCTGGCCGATCCGGGTGACCTGCCATGGCGGCATCTCGCGCCCGGTATGCGGGTTCGCCCGCTGGGTGAGACGTTCGATGCCTCTGCTGTGCCGCTGTCGCGCACTGCCCGGCAGTAGGCTTTTGCTGCGGGACATGCCGCTTCAGTAACGGACGGGCCGCCGCGCCCGTCCGTCAATCGCGTGATCCCGACTTCTCCCGCTTATGATCCCAGCGTCGCGGATTGCGCGCTGCGCCGGCTCACTGCACGCGGCTCTGTCCTGATCCGGCTGGCCGCGATGACGCCCGCAGCCACGCAGATCGCGATGAAGTACCACCCGTTCGTGTAGTCCTTCCTGCCGAGTGCGTCGACCGTCACCAGCGCGGCGAAGATCTTGGCCGAAAATGCCGCAACGAAATACCCGGCGCCGTTCACGAATCCCATCGCCTTGCCGTACACCTCCGGCGAAAAAATCTCGGCGGGCAAAGCGAGGAACGGCCCCCACGCCATGTTGCCGAAGAAGCCCATACCGCACAGCGCGACGGCGAGCAGCATCTGGTTGGCGTGCTGGAGCGAGCCGAGCAGGACCACGAACGGCGCAAGCCCGATGAAGCAGACGAGGATCATGATCTTGCGGTTGCCGCGGAACACCTTATCGGACATATACGACGAAATGAAGCTTCCGAGCGCGCCCGCGACGAAGTAAAGCCCGCTCCACCATCCCATTGTCTGCAGCTTGAATCCGAAGGTATCCGAAAGATAGAGCGGAATCCACGTGAGGGCGCCGTATAACGTGATCTGCATGACGATGTCGACGAACACCACTGCGACATAGGTGCGATTCCTGAACAGATCGAAAAAGCTGATCGCACTGCCTTTGAGGATGGTCTGCTGTGCGGTGTCGTACTGGCCCTTCGTCAGCGTGCCGGCGGCGATTTCATCACGGTACGCGTATTCCAGATCGTCTTCGGTGACGTGCCGGTACTGCTCCGGGCGATCGAACACCATCAGCAGGATCATCGCCAACGGAATCACACCGAGCGCGCCGGTGACGAAGAACACCACGCGCCAGCTATGCGCGTGCGCGGCGAACTGTGTCGCCAGCACGCTTGCCCAGGCCGGCGTGAGAATCCACGCCCAAGCCAGCACCGTCTGCGCACGTGCCCGTCCTTCTTTGTTGAACCAGCGCATCAGTATGCGTGCCGACGGGACATATTCGGTGCCGACCAGTACGCCGAACAACGCCATCCGCCAGAGATATTCCTCGCGCGTCTGGATGAGGCCCATATACATGGTCATCACGGACCAGGCCACAACCGAGAAGATCAACACCCGTTTAGCGCCGAAGCGATCGGTCAACAGACCTGAAATGTATTGCGACGGCCCATAGAACAGCAGCATTAGGAAGGCGCCGGTGCCGATGTCGGCGGTGCTCAGTCCTATGTCGTGTGCGATGGCTGGATTGAGCACGCTGCTTTTGACCCGATCCAGGTACTGGATGCTGTACGCGGCGAACAGCACGATCGCGATAACCCAGCGATAAGGGATTTCCTTCCTCATTCCTTGTCTCCTCCAACTGTATGAATAAAAACGATATCTTGCTTGTATATTAGTTGAATGTTGACAGGATACTGTTTGAATATGTACAGTGTCAACCACACTGCAAGGCCATCTGGAGGGCTCGTGGATCACAACAAGGAGGCAGGGGCGGTCGACGCCCGGCCGGTGGAGACAATCGAAGCAGACGTGTTCGTCGCAGGCGGCGGCGCGGCCGGACTGGCTGCCGCGGTCACGGCGGCGCGTCAGGGATGCCGCGTCGTGCTTGCCGAGCGCTACGGCTTTTGCGGCGGCGGCGCCGTCGCGGGTCTGTCCGGCACCGTGTGCGGCCTGTACGAAGCGACTGAAGGAAACGGTCGGCCGGTGCAGGTGGTGCATGGTTTCGTCGACGAATTCATCCGCATGATGCGGGCAAAAAACGGTCTCGGCGCGCCACTCAAGTACGGCAAAACCTGGACTCTCGTGCATGACCCGCTGGTGTGGCGCGAAGTTGGCGATGCACTGTTGCGTGAAGCGGGCGTCACGGTGATTTACCACGCGACCGTCACTGACGTCCTGCTTGAGGGGACAGCGGTTAGAGGCGCGCAGCTCTATACGAAGCAGGGCAAGGTGCGCGTGTTCGCCCCAGTCACTATCGATGCAAGCGGTGACGCCGATCTCGTCGCCATGGCGGGCTGGCGGACCACCATCGGCGACGACGGCCACGTGCAGAATCCGACGATGATCTTCCGGCTCGGCGGCGTCGACGTTGCGCGCTTTCTGGCGGCCTACGGGCAAGACACGATCATGCCGACCGATGTCAGCGCGAAGATTACCGAGGCCAACGGCAACGGATACCGCTTGCCGCGCGGCAAGATCTGGATGTTCCCGACTACGCGCCCGGGCGAGTTGCTCTGCAACTGCACGCGTGTGACCGGGGCGGACGGCAGGGAACTCAATCCGGTTCTGCATCGCGACTTCACCGATGCCGAATTCGAAGGGCGCGCGCAGGTCCGCGAATACGCGCGCTTCTTTCGCGATTTCCTGACCGGCTGCGATGCAAGCTGGGTCAACGACACCGGCGTCCAGGTGGGCGTACGTCAAACGCGCCAGGTGGCCGGCGCGAGGACGCTGCGCAATGCCGACATTCTGGTGGGCGCCAAATTTGCCGATGGCATTGCGCGCTCCCCATGGCCGATCGAGCTGCATTCGGGTAGCCGCCCGCGGGTCGAATGGCTGCTGAACGACTACTACGAAGTGCCGTTCGGCTGTTTCGTGCCGGAGAACGGCGACAACCTGCTGGTCGCGGGACGCTGCCTGTCGGCCGAACACGAAGCGGTGGCTTCAGCGCGCGTGACGGCGCAATGCTTCTCATACGGACACGCAATCGGCCATGCCGCGGCACTCGCGGTCAACGAACATCTCGACGTGCGGCGCATCGCGGGCGAAGACGTCCGCCTGTTGCTCAACCGCGACGGCGCACAACTCAACTGAAGGACACAAGATGGAAGATCGCAAGCTTCGCAGCAATTTCACTCCGGGCACCACGCGTTGGGCTGTGCGGCGCGCGCAATGGCTCGCTATGGGTTTGTCGGAAGAAGACTTCGATAAACCGAAGATCGCCGTCGTCAACTCGTCGAGCAAACTGTCAGTGTGTTATCAGCATCTGGATGGCGTTTCGCAGGTCGTGCAGGATGCGATTCGTGCGGCAGGCGGCGTGCCGCTGGAAATCCGCACGGTGGCGCCGTCCGACTTCGTGACGAGTGCGGGCAAGCAGGGCCGCTATCTGATGCCGACGCGCGATCTGCTCGTCAACGATGTCGAGGTTCAGGTCGAAGGCGCTGAACTCGATGCGATGGTTCTGCTCGCGTCATGCGACAAAACCACGCCGGCGCAATTGATGGCCGCGGGCCGGCTGAACGTACCCAGTCTGATCCTGACCTGCGGTTTCCAGCTCGGCTCGCAATGCGGCGACCATCATGTCGATATCGAAGAGGTCTACAAATCAGTCGGTGCGTTCAAGGCAAAGAAGATCACGCTCGAAAACCTCACCGAGATGACCTGTCACGCGATCAAGGGGCCAGGCGTGTGCGCCGGACTCGCGACCGCGAATTCGATGCACTGCATGGCCGAAGCGCTCGGCATGGCGTTGCCAGGCAACGCGCCGATCCGCGCGGGCAGCGACGAACTGAATGCCTATGCCGCGCGTGCCGGCGAGGCGATCATGAATCTTGTCGCGCAGGATCTACGGCCGCGCCAGATCATGACCGCGGCTGCGTTCCGTAACGCCGTGCGTACGGCGGTGGCGATCGGTGCGTCGGTCAATGTCATGCGGCATCTGCTGGCAACGGCCATCGAATCCGAATGCGACGTCGACATCATCAAGGAGTTCGAGGAAGCTGCATCGCTCGTCGGACAGATCACCAAAGTGCGTCCCAACGGTCCGGACCGGATTGAAGATTTCGCGGCGGCAGGCGGATGCGCCGGCGCGATGCAGCAGTTGCAGAGCGTGCTCGATACCAGCGTGCTGACGGTCAGCGGCCGCACGCTTGCAGCCAATCTGGCGGAGCGTCCCGCACCCGACGAGACCGTCATCGCCCCGCTGTCGCGGCCGTTCCGTGCGGAACCCGGGCTCATTATCGTGCGCGGCAATCTCGCGCCGGATGGCGCGGTCGTCAAGCTTTCCGCCGTGCCCGCGAGTGTGCGCCGCTTCATCGGCCCGGCGGCCGTGTTCGAGGACGAGAACGACGCAATCGGTGCGATCGAAAGGAGTAAAATCGCAGCCGGTTCAGTGGTCGTGCTGCGCATGCTGGGACCGAAAGGCGGCCCCGGCACCGTGTTCGCGGCGAGCTTCATGGCAGCGCTCGTCGGTGCCGGTCTGGGCGAAACGGTTGCGGTGGTGACCGACGGCGAACTGTCTGGGCTGAACAGCGGAATCACGATCGGGCAGGTCATGCCGGAAGCAGCCGAAGGCGGTCCGCTTGCAGTGGTGCGGGACGGCGATACGATCGCGATCGATCTGAATCACAAGACGATTTCACTGGAACTGTCGCCGGAGGAATTGCAGGCACGGCTCGAGGCGTTGCCGCCGTTGGCGCCGACGTCGGAAAAGGGCTGGCTGGCGATGTATCGGCAACTGGTGCAGCCGCTCTCGAAAGGAGCGGTTCTCGGCGAGCGCGGGTAAAGCCTGGCGCGAGCCGGGTCAACGAAAGGAAAGAGAGATTTGACAATGAACGGTCCTGTTCCGTTACCTTCGCCCGATGATGTGGATGAGCAGAGCCTCGCCGACCAGGCCTACGTCCGCATCGAGGAAGGCATTGCCACGATGCAGTTAAAGCCCGGGCAGATCGTGTCGGAGAACGGCTTGTCAAAACTCCTGGGCCTCGGTCGCACGCCGGTGCGCGAGGCCCTGCAGCAGCTTGCGCGCGAAGGGCTCGTCGTCATCATGCCGAAGCTCGGCATCATCGTTGCGGAAATCGATGTTCGCAAGCAGTTGCGGCTGCTGGAAGTGCGGCGTGAAGTCGAACGTCTTCTGGCCGGCGCTGCGGCAAAAAACGCCGACGCGGTCCATCGCGCCCAATTTGCGGCGCTGGCCGAGCAGATGGAAGCCGCCGGACGCGACAACAACGGCGATCAGTTCCTGTCGCTCGACCGGACTTTCAATCGCCTGCTGCTGGAGGCCGCGGACAATGAATATGCGACGTCAGCCATGAAGTTGATGCAAGGGTTATCGCGTCGCTTCTGGTACGCGCATTACGAGAAATTCGCCAATCTTCCGGAGGCGGCGCGCCTGCATGCGAGCATCGCGTCGGCGATTTCGACAGGCGATCGTGACGCCGCACGCGACGCGCTCGACCGGCTGATCGATAACGTCGAAACCTTCACCCGCGCGACCCTGGAATCCTGACACGGCCCGCGGCGGCTGATCGTGCAGGCAGGTTGCCGTCACGATTTGCCGCGTGCCGTGACGACGCTGCGCAGTCTAATCCGACGTTTATGCTGCGTATCTCAACGACAAATACACGCACATTTCGACGGGCGATACATTCGGAGTCGGTATTCGATCAAAGTTCTGAGCCAGACGCGTGATCGAATGAGCTACGGCCCGCGCAGGACCTCGTAGGGGCGAGGCCTCTCGCAGGCTTTCAACGGGCGGGTGTCCGAACGACTTCAACTGGCGTTTGGACTACCCTTTCATCCGGTTACCGCATCGCTACGCAGCCGTACCGCTTCGGACCAACCTGTCCGGCGTTCCGCCCATCCCGCTAGCGCTAGCAATCCCTCGTCTTCGTGGGCTGCACCGACGAGTTGCGCTCCGAGCGGCAGACCGGCCGGTCCAAAACTCACCGGTACGGTAACGGCCGGCATGCCCAGAAACGTCCAGGCGGCACAAAACGAAGCGTCGCCCGTATGTTCAAGACCGCGGGGCGCCTCGCCGCTCGCCGGTGCCACGAGCAATGCGTCGAGCGATTCCGTTTGTTTGAGCCATGTCTGAAAGCGGTGCGCCATGGAAGTCTGCAATTCCTTGGCCTTCGCGTATTCCTGAGCGGGTATCTTGCGGCCGGTCGCCACGAGTGCTTGCATCTCAGGGCTCACGAGGTCCGGCGCGCGATCGACGAGATCGCCGTGAACAATCGCTGATTCCACGGCCATCAGTGTCAGGGCATGATCTGCCGCATTGAAGAGTTCGTCGGCAAGGCGAACCTCCACGATCTGTGCGCCGTCAAGGGACAGACGGGCGGCCAGCGAATCGAGCGCCGCTTGCTGCGCGGGATCAATCGCTCCGCCGACCTGTTTTGACAGTACGCCGATGCGGCGACCACGGGACATTCTCACCGACGGGCAAACGTATGCGTCATGCGGATCCGCATCGTCGGCGCCTCTCAGAACGTTGAAGACATGGGCTGCGTCTGCAACGCTGCGGGTGAACATGCCGAGGTGATCCAGTGAACCCGCGAGCTGTAATACGCCAGTCCGCGCAATCGCGCCGTAAGTCGCTTTAAACCCGACAGCGCCGCAGTATGCGGCGGGTCGAATCACCGACCCCTGCGTCTGTGTGCCCAGTGCAAGAGGAATGACGCCAGCGCCGACCGCGGCAGCCGATCCGCTCGAGGATCCTCCAGGCGTATGTTCCGCATTCCAGGGATTCATGGTCGGGCCGGTGCGGCGCCATGCAAACTCGGTCGTTACCGTCTTACCAATGATGGATGCGCCTGCTGCGCGCAGACGGGCGACGACCCACGCATCCCTTTCCGGCCGGCGGCCCTTGTACGCCGGGGAATTGAACTCCGTCGGCATGTCGGCGGTGTCGATAATGTCCTTCACGGCGACCGCCACGCCAGCCAGTGGTGCAATCGGCCCAGCGAGGTTGACGGGCGTCATGGCCGGCAAATAGCAGAACGCACGTAAGCGGGCTTGCGATTCGACGGCGGTGTTGAACGCGTCCGTGATGCATTGCTCGACGGTGCGCTTTCCTGAGCGAATGGTTTCGCGAATCTGGAGGACTGAATTCATATCACCCACGCTTCGATATTATTTCGCTGCGAGTGCAGGCTGGATAAAAGTGCGCACCACAAACGCGTCGTACTTCGGTTGCGTCTTGAGATTGCCCAACGCAATCTGCGTATCCATGGCAGCCGCGAGCGCCTTCGGCGTGATGTCGACGCTCTTCGGGTACACGTGTTCGGCCAGCATGCGCTTGACCGCCGCGTCGACAACAGATGCGTCGAGCGTAGGGAACTCCCGTCGCGCAATGCCGAGGGTACCGGCGGGATTCGTTTGCATGTAGACGAGCGCCTTCTGAAGACCCTTCACGAGTCGCGCTGCCTGATCTGGGTCGACATTCCGCTTGGCCGAAATGGTGGAAAAGGCATATTCGCCGTAAAGCTGCGGGAACCCGAGGACGACCTTCATCCCCTTCGCGACGGCCTGATCGAGGCCCGGTTCGTACATCACCGCGATCTTGGACTGCCCGGCGACCAGAGGGCCGATTTCAGAGCCGACGGGCACCTGGATAAGCTTGATGTCGTTCTGGGAAATGCCATTTTCCTTCAATAGCTTGAAGAACAGCGAGGTGCTGGTGGTGGGCATCTGTCCGGTCACGACGACCTGATTCTTCACGTCCGTGATGTTCGTGAACTTTACGTCCGGCGCCGTGGCGATCCATACGGCAGAGCCGTTCACCACATTCGCGATGATGTCGACGTCAGCGCCTTTTTCGGCCGCCACCGCGGTCCATTCCGGGCCATGCAGGGAAAACTGGGCACTGCCCGACAGCACCGCTGACAGCGCGGCGCTCGGACTGCCCGTCGTCAGCTTCGATACTTCGAGACCTTCTTCCTTGAAGAAACCGCCGTCGATGGCGACATAGAGGGGCAGGTAGAGCATCGACTGAAAGGCTTGTGACACCGTCACCTTCGCGTCGCTTGCAAGGGCCGGCGCCGACGTTGACATGGTTGCCAGGCCGAAAGTGAAAGCGGTGCTCAGCGCGGCGAGCATTCTGGTTGCGTTCATCGATTTGTTCCGGTGAGTGAATAGGAAAGGAGCGGCTAGACCTTGAGCGTCGAAGTATTCGATGCCTGGCGCCACGGCAGGAGTTTTCGCTCGACGAGGTCGATCAGGAAGTACAGAACGAAGCCGATTGCCATCAGGACGAACAGGCCGGCCCACACGGTGTTCAGGTCGTAGAGGCTGGAGGCAGTGAATATCATGTGACCCAGGCCCTTTTCCGATGAGATGAATTCGCCGACTACGGCGCCCACCAGCCCGAATCCGACATTGATGCGAAACGTCGAAATGACATAGGGCAGGGTGAATGGCACGACGACCTTGGCGAACACATCGTTTTTGTTTGCGCCGAGCGTCACGAGCAGGGCCTGCAGGTCCGGATCGGCGTCTTTCGCCGCCTCATACGCGGCGATCAGCGCGACGATCGCCGTGAGCGAGATAGCCAGCGCGACCTTCGATACGAGTCCTGTGCCGAACCACAGAATCACAATCGGCGCGAAGGCGATTTTGGGGACGCTGTTAATCGCCACGATAAACGGCTCGGTCAGGCGAGCGACGAAAGGGGAATACCAAAGCGCGAGACCGCAGACCGACCCGACCGCGGTGCCGAACACGAATCCTAGGATCGCCTCGAACAGCGTGTACCCGGTATCGACGAAAAGTTGACCGGATGTGCAGGCCCGCGCAAGCGCATCCAGGATCTTCGCAGGCGATCCGACCAGAAAGCTCGACACCCAGCCAAGCCGCGACGCCGCTTCCCAAATCGCGAAGAAAACAATCACGGACGCAAGTTGCAGCAGCGTGCGTCCCCAGCCGCTATCGAGCATCAGTTTGTACGACCGGATCTTCGAAACATCTCGCGTGGAATGATACGAAATGGATGGCATCACGACTTGACCTCCGTCTGGATATCGAGTTCGCCGCACAGCGCGTGGAAGTAACCCGAGAAATTGGGATCGCTGCGTGCCCCGATGGGCGAACGGGCCGCGATATCGATGTCATAGACCGTTTTCACCTGGGAAGGGCGGCCGCCCAATACAACAACACGCTTGGACAACGCAACCGCTTCGTCGATATCGTGCGTCACGAGGACGACGGTCTTGTTGAACGTATCGACTGCCTCCATCAGCACCCCCTCGAGATACAGCCGCGTCTGGTAGTCCAGCGCGGAGAAGGGTTCGTCGAGCAGGATGATGTCGGGGTCGTTGATAAGGGTTCGGATAAGGGCTACCCGCTGCCGCATGCCGCCCGATAGCATTCGCGGGTACGCGTTCTCGAAGCCGGCAAGGCCATATGTGTTGAGATATTCCATCGCCATGTCGTGCGCTTGCGCAGGCGGCATGTTCGAAAGCTCCGGGCCGATCAGCACGTTCTGCAGCACGGTGCGCCATGGCAGCAACAGGTCGCGCTGCATCATGTACCCAACCTTTCCCCGAAGCCCATCGACCCGCTGACCGCGATAGGTAATTTCACCAGAATCAGGTTGCAGCAAGCCGGCGATGACATTGAATACGGTCGTCTTCCCGCAGCCTGAGGGTCCAATAATGCTGATGAAGTCACGCTCATTGATGTCGAAAGAAAGACCGCCGAGCACTTCAACAGAACCAAGCTTGTTGGAGAACGATTTTCGAATGTTGCGTAGAGAGAGTTGTACCGACATGCAAGATCCTGTAAGTGCAGGCCCGCCCGGATTTGAAACAGTTCCGTACAGGGTGTACATAATTTGTATAACTAATCAAATGTAAAAAAACTACAACACAATGCCTTTGGCTAAGTTTCCGGGCAGGGTTGTCGGATCCTGCGCCGTGCGGCAGAGTTGTCAACTACTGAAAAACAGGTGATATGTCAGAAACAGGTCGTCACTATCGTCACGAAAAAATAGTCTGTCAACATAAATTCCGGGGGAAGTTTTCTTGTGCGCTGATCCAAAGCCTGACGTGGGTGCTAGCTTGGGATGGTGAGAATCCGACATTGACGACGCGAGGTGGCACGCCATACAGGCAACGCGAGGGGATTACGTTGCACGAGTGGCCAGAAGCGCCTTATCAATCTATTTGATCGGGCGATGGATTCCACCTGAATGTACAGGCTTGCGCAGGCCGTGATGGCGGCAACTTGTCGCGGATGACGCTTGCCGCTTGCCGCGCTGGCGCACTGTTGGCCGGTGCGGCTGCGCATCGCTCACGCAGGGCGATCCGCTTCGTTCAGCCGGAGCTGTTGCACGAACCACCGTGCGGCCGGTCCAGCCGGCGCATCCTTTCGATAGACCGCATACATCGCGATAGGCGGTGTGCGTGGCTGAAAACTTTCGATCCGCAGTTTCACGAGCGCACCGGATTCCAGATCGGCTTGCACCATCGCCTCCGGCATATGTCCCCACCCGAATCCAGCACGCAGGAAAGCGTGTTTGGCCCCGAGATCCGCCAGCCGCCAGACGAGCGGCGAGAACACGCCGAATGATTTGCCATCGGTCAGCGACGTGCGGTCAGTCAGCACCAGTTGAACGTGTTCGCTGAGTTCCCGTAGCCGGATCACGCGGCGGTGCGATGCAAGTGCGTGGGTGGGTGCGGTCACGGTGACCATCGGCACATCGAGCAGCTTCTCCGCGTCGAGCGCGTCGGGTATTGCGGGCATGGAACCGCTGATGCCAAGCCGGCAGACTTTATCCAGCACCGGCTGCAACACGGCGCCGAGCGCTTCCACGTAAAGCCGCAACGGTGTGTGAGGAAACACTTCACGAAACGCGCCGACCGCAGCAGTTAGCGACGCCATCGGGTACATCACATCCACCACAACCGAAAGTTCCGGCTCGAGCCCTTCGGCGATCGTGCGCGCCTTAGCCTTGAAGCCGTCCATGCTGTCGACCACCAGACGCGCTTGCGCGAGCAGCGCTGTGCCTTGCTCGGTCAGTTGCGGATAGCGGCCGGTGCGGTCGAACAATTGCACATCGATCTGGCCTTCGAGATTGGCGAGCGTCTGGCTCACCACCGACTGCGCGCGACGCAGCTTGCGCCCGGCGGCGGAAAAGCTGCCTTCGTCGGCGGCGGCGATGAAAGTGCGCAACTGATCCATGGATACGCCATCAAGCATCTATCTACTCCGGCGATGGATTAAATCGAAAAATACAGGCTACCACGATATAACGGGTGCGTCTAATCTTCGTCCATCGCATCGCTCAACGGAGATTCACATGACTCAGCAATCAACCCGCGAACGTCCGGAAACGGCCACCGGCATGCCCTTCGATGGGCAGCGCGGCCTCATTGCGCGCACCAGCGGCCGCCGGCACGGCCCGGTCACGCGGGTGGTCAGTCCGTCCGATATTGGTCAACTGATCAAGCCGTTCGTCTTCATCGATTACTTCGATTTCACGCCGGACGGCGCAGCATTGTTCCCGATGCATCCGCACTCGGGCATCGCCACGATCACTGTGCTGCTTTCCGGTGAGCTTCGCTATGAAGACACCACGGGCGCATCGGGTGTGCTGGCCGCCGGTGGCATCGAGTGGATGAGAGCAGGTAACGGCATCTGGCACGACGCGAGCCCCGCAGGCCGCGACCGTTTTCGCGGATATCAGATCTGGGTCGCGCTGCCGCGTGCGCTCGAAAATGGCGCGCCGCAAAGCGAATATTTGCCGCCGGAGGCCGTGTCGAAGCAGGGTCTCGCGCGGCTCGTGATTGGCGAATGGAATGGCGCGCGCAGTTCAGTTCCTGCGCCACCGGGGATGAACCTTCTGCATGTCCGTCTGCGTTCGGGAGAGCGCTGGCGTTATCAACCACCTGCGACACACGCCGTCGTCTGGACGCATGTCAACGAAGGCACGCTTGCGGTGGCCGGCGCTGAGCTGACTAACGAGCTGGCTGTGTTCGACGCCAGCGGTCACGCGCTCGACTTCGTTGCACGAGGTGACACCGACTTTGTCGTTGGTTCGGCGGTTCCGCATCCGCATGACCTCGCACTCGGCTACTACTCGGTGCACACGTCGGACGAAGCCCTTCAGAAAGGCGAGGCCGAGATCGCCCGCATTGGCGCGCAATTGCGCTCGGCAGGCCGCATCCGGTAGCGGGATGGGGATGTCCGTCTCTCAGCACGATCCGTTTTTTGCTGTCGTATCACGCGCTTTGCCGTTGCTCTATTTGATTCATCAATCTTCCATCACTTACTGGAGTTTTCTCATGATCTCGACCTCTAATCGTCTCGATTCCTTTCTGCCGTTCACCGGGCGCGTGCTGCTCGCGCTGATCTTTCTGGTTAGCGGATTCGGCAAGCTCGCGGCGCCTGGCGCAACGATCGGCTATATCGCATCGGTCGGCTTGCCGGCGCCGATTCTCGGGTACCTCGCTTCGCTCGCGCTTGAACTCGCCGGCGGCACGCTGCTCGTGATCGGATACCGGACGCGGCTGACGGCGGCCGCGCTCGCAGCGTTCTCGATCGTTTCCGCGCTGATCTTTCATCACGCGCTCGGCGACCAGAACCAGATGTTCCATTTTCTCAAGAATGTGGCAATGGCCGGTGGGCTGATTCAGGTCGTCGCGTATGGCGCAGGCGCATTTAGCATTGACGGCCGCAGCCGCAAGTCTGTCGCTCGCATGGCCGTGTCGCAGTAGTTTCAACGCCTTTGTTCCTTCATCTCTTCAACGACTGGGAAATGCCATGTCCACCGCGTCCGAACTGTTGAAACAGCACTTTGCTTCACTGGTTGACGATCACGTCCGCTGGCGCTCGCTGATCGCCGACGATATCGTGTGGGAGTTGCCGTATGCGCCGGGTCTCGGGCATCCGGCGAGCCTCATCGGACGCGCTGAGGTCATTAACCACGTGTCGTGGTTCATCGGCGCGGTATCGAATTTCCGTTTTTTCGATCTCTCGATCATGCCCGGCGCGAACGCGGATGATGCGGTCGCCCAGGTGAAGGCGAGCGCCACGATCAAGCCGACCGGTCGTGTCTATGAGCAGGAATACGTGGTGTTCCTGCAGGCTCGCGATGGAAAGATCGCGCATCTGCGCGAGTACTTCGACCCGATCAAGGCGGCAATCGCACTCGATGCGCCGATCGCCGAAATCCACGTCGGATTGTGATTCCAGCCTGAACAGTTCCCGCGCCATGTGGTGTCAGGCACAGCATGCCTGAGCGTGGCGTGATTCACACCTCATGGAGATTTTGATGAAAGCAATCCGTGTTGCCGCTTATGGTAGTCCTGAAACGCTTCAGCTAGCCGACGTGGCTGACCCGCATCCCGGCGACGATGAGGTTCTCGTCGATGTATCAGGTACGTCAGTCAATCCGGTTGACTGGAAAATCGTCAACGGCATGATGAAGGCATTTATTCCGCTGCCGTTGCCGTTCACGCCAGGTGTGGACGCATCCGGAACCGTTGTTGCGCGAGGCAAGCATGTCACGAACCTTGCTGTGGGCGACGAAGTATTCGGCTTCATTGGCATCGTCGGCGGATATGCCTCCCGTGTGGTCGCAACAGCGGACCGTTTCGCGCTCAGACCGCGGAATCTGAGCGCGCTCGAAGCGGGTGGCGTGCCTGCCGTTGCGCTGACTGCGTGGCAGGCGTTTCATGAGCACGCCAATCTCAAGGCAGGGCAACGGGTACTGATTCATGGCGCAGCGGGTGGCGTCGGCAGCGTTGCTGTGCAACTCGCGCGGATCGCGGGCGCAGAAGTGATCGGTACGTCTTCGGCACGCAATGTGGATTACGTCGAGAGTCTCGGCGCGACCAGGGTGCTGGATTATCGCAACGAAGAATTTGGACGGGCCGTATCGGATGTCGATGTCGTGCTCGATCTGATCGGTGGTGAGACCCAGGTGCGCTCGTGGGCCGTGCTTAAACAGGGAGGGGTGCTTGTCTCGACGGTCAGTGCTCCTGACGCGAAGCGCGCGCGGGAAGTCGGTGCGACGGGCAAGAACTTTGCCGCTCGCGCGGATGGTGCCCAACTGGCGGAAATTGCCGCGCTGTATGAATCAGGAGCGCTACGTCTGGAAACCGATTCAGTGTATCCGCTTTCACATGCCGGTGAGGCGATGATGAAAAGCATGACCGGGCACGTGCGCGGCAAGGTGCTGATCGATACGACGCGCTAAGGTCGGCGCGAATTGTGCGCCGCGCGAGCATGGAGGCTGCGATGCGCCGCGGCAATCTGCGACGCGCAAAAGGGTCTGTTTAGTGGCGTTTCCTGTCTTGCGCGTGGTAAACGGGGTTTGAAAAAACGCAGTTCGACGACGAGGGGTGTCGTAACGGGGCAGGGATGTCCACGCGCGCTCCGCGACGTAGAAGGCTTTCGACGTGACAACGGCGATGCCGGGAGGATTGTCAGTTGTCGCGCTGAAAAAAGCGCGGCTGAGGCAACGCAAACAAAGGACGCATCGATTGCCGCAACATCGGCGTCGTGTTCGCCTCGGGCGACGCGCAGACCGAAGCCGTCAAGGACGTGTCGATCACAGTAGAGCCGCACGAGTTCGTCTCTCTGATCGGGCCATCGGGCTGCGGCAAGTCTTCGCTCTTGAGCATCGTGGCGGGCTTCACGAAGCCGACGCGCGGCACGGCCACGCTCGACGGCGTACCCATCCGAAAGCCGGGTGCGGAGCGCGGCGTGGTGTTCCAGCAGTACTCGCTGTTTCCGTGGCTGCGCGTGCGCGAGAACGTCGAATTCGGCCTGAAGATGGCGGGCGTGTCGCGCATCAAACGTGAAGGCACGGCGCGCACGCTGCTCGGTCTCGCAGGGCTGCTCGCGTTCGAGAACCACTACCCGGATCAGCTTTCGGGTGGCATGAAACAACGCATCGGCATCGTGCGCGCGCTCGCTGCGAATCCGCAGGTCTTGCTGATGGACGAGCCGTTCGGCGCGCTCGACACGCAAACACGCACCGTCATGCAGGAGATCCTGACGAACATGTGGCAGCGCTTCCGGCTCTCGGTGTTGTTCATCACGCACGACATCGAGGAAGCCGTGTTCCTGTCCGACCGCATCTACGTCATGACGGCGCGGCCGGGTCGCATCAAGGCGGAAATTCGCGTGCCGCTGCCACGTCCGCGTACGCCCGCGATGTTCGACATGCCGGAGTTCACCGAACTGGTTCATCGGCTCAAGAGTCTGATTCGCGAGGAATCGCTCGCGGCGATGGGTTCGGAACTGGAGTCCGGCGGCGTCGAAGGTTTCAGCATGGAAATGCGCCAGAACGGCGTCGAAGAGATGTTCTGAGTCCGCCGGAAAGCGCATACCGGTATCACCACACACACCTATTCGTATCCCTAACCGGGAGCGGAGATAACGCTCTCGATCTGATGGAGTTTTGCAATGAGCAAGAAACCGAACATCCTGTTCTTCCACGTCGACAACCTGGGCATGGGTGAACTGGGCTGCTACGGCGGCGGCAAGCTGCGCGGCGCCGACACGAAGCGCATCGACGCGTTCTGCAAGGAAGGCACCAAGCTTACGCACTACGTGGTCGAACCGCAGTGCACGCCGACGCGTTCCGCTCTGATGACGGGCCGCTACCCGATCCGCTCCGGCAATCACACGATCGCGCTCGGCGGCAATGGCGGCGGTCTGGTTACGTGGGAAATCACCATTGCGGAGTTGCTGGCGAAGGGCGGCTACAAATCGTCGTGCCTCGGCAAGTGGCACATCGGGGCGGAAGACGGCCGCTTTCCGACTGATCACGGCTTCGATGAATGGTATGGCCCGCTGCGCACCTATGACGAATGCATGTGGCTGGAAGACCCGCATTACGTTCCCGAGCGCGACGGTTATTCGCACATGCACGAGGGCTTCAAGGGCAAAGGCACGAAGCCGCTGCTCGACGAACAGCTCACGATGGAAACCAAAAAGACCTGTGACCTGGAGTACCAGAAGCGCGGCATCGACTTCATGCAGCGTTGCGTGAAAAACGACGAGCCGTTCTTCCTCTACTTCAACCACTCGCTGATGCACTTCCCGATGTCGCCGCGCGACGAATTCGTCGGCAAGAGCACCAACGGCGAATGGGGCGATTGCCTGCTGATGCTCGATCACGACTTTGGCGTGCTGCTCGACGAACTCGAACGTCTGGGCGTGGCCGACGACACCATCGTGATCCTGTGCGGCGACAACGGCGCGGAAGACCATCTCGCGGGCCGCGGCACGGGCGGCTTCTTCGACGGTTCGTATTTCAGTTCGGCGGAAGGCGGCATCCGCACGCCGTTGCTCGCGCGCTGGCCGGGCCGCATTTCCGGCGGGCGTGGAGAGCAACGAGATGATTCACGTCACTGACATGTTCACGACGCTGCTGAGCTTCGCTGGCGAAGAAACACCGAGAGATCGGCTCATAGACGGCAAGGACCAGACGAAGTTCTTCCTCGGCGAACAGGAAGGGTCGAACCGCGAGTCGTGCATGGTGTGGCTCAATGACGAACTGCACGCGGTGAAGTGGAAGGACTTCAAGATCAACTTCAAGCGCCAGCAGCATTTCCATGATCCCGAGTTGCCGCTCGGTTTCGCGCGTATCACGCATCTGCAGGAAGACCCTAAGGAACGCGAGGCGGTCAATCAGCGCTACGTGCGGTGGTGGGTGATGCAGCATGCGCATCGCGTCGTGCGTGAGTTCGAGGACAGCGTGAAGCAGGAAGAGCTGATCCCGCCGGGCTCCGAGCTCGAATTCGTGCCGAAGTCGGTCTTCAACTCGTAAAGCCATGAGCGCGCCGATGACGGACGCACGACCCGTGAAGCGTGCATGCTGCTGCTCTTCCGCGAAGACCGCAGCCGAGGCTCCATCGAAGGAAACTGCCCGAACCGAAGGCATGATGCGGATCATGGGCGGCGACTTCACGATGGGTTCCGATGTTTTCTATCGCGCGGAGCGTCCGGCGCGGCCCGCCACGGCGCCGGATTTCTGGATCGACGCGCATCCGGTGACGAACGCGCAATTCAAGGCGTTCGTCGATGCGACCCACTATCTCACGATCTCGGAGCGCCAGCCCGATCCCGCGCTCTATCCGGATGCCGATCCGGCGCTGCTGTGCCCCGGATCGCTGGTGTTCACGCAGCCGCCATCCCGCGTGGGGCTGCGTGATTACCGCAATTGGTGGGCGTATGTGCCCGGCGCGAACTGGCGTCATCCGCAAGGGCCGCAGAGCGATCTCACGGGTCTCGCGGATCATCCGGTCGTGCATGTGTCGTTCGCGGATGCGAGCGCGTATGCGGCGTGGGCCGGCAAGGCGCTGCCCAATGAAGTTGAATGGGAATACGCAGCGCGCGGCGGTCTGGATGGCGCGGCGTATCCGTGGGGCGATGAGTTCGCGCCCGACGGCCGGCAAATGGCGAACACGTGGCAGGGCGAGTTTCCGTGGCAGAACACGGCATTCGACGGCTACGAGCGCACCTCGCCGGTGAGGTCGTATCCGCCCAACGGCTACGGTCTTTACGATGTCGCGGGCAACGTGTGGGAATGGACGGTCACGCGTTACGGCAACGCACCCGGCGTCGAGGAAACGAAGTCGTGCTGCATTCCGTCGTCCGCACTCGACGATCCCAATGTGCGCAACGTGGTCAAGGGCGGCTCGCATTTGTGCGCGCCGAGCTATTGCCTGCGTTATCGGCCCGCTGCACGTCAGGGCCAGACGCTCGATACGTCGACGAGTCATATCGGCTTCCGATGCATCGTACGAGCGTGATCCGTGCGCCGCATCTCACGGCTCAACAATACGAGTACTGTCATGACACATCCTGTGAGCAGGATCGATACACCGCGCGCCACGTCGCGCATTGCATTGCCCGCATCGCGCGCCGAACTGCTGCGCGAAGTGCTCGCGGGCGTGGTGACGAGCCTCGCGCTGATTCCCGAGGTCATCTCTTTCTCCTTTATTTCAGGCGTCGAACCGCGTTCAGCGTTGCTTGCGTCGGTGGTGTTGCTGATCATCCTGTCGCTGTTCGGCGGACGGTCCGCGATGGTGACCGCAGCCGCGGGTTCCGTCGCACTCGTCGTCGGTTCGATGGTTCGTGCGCATGGCGCGGGCTATATCTTTCCCGCCTTGCTGCTCGGCGGACTGATTCAGGTTGCATTCGGGCTGCTTGGCTTTGCGCGCATCACACGCTTCATTCCACGCTCGGTGATGCTCGGCTTTGTCAACGCGCTCGGTATTCTGATCTTTTGCGCGCAGATTCCGCATGTGATCGACAAACCGTTTGCGGTCTACGCGCTGTTTGCGATCGCGCTCGTGATCGTGCTGGGCGCGCCTCGTTTCACGCGCGCCGTGCCCTCGCCGCTGATCGCGATCGTGGTCGCGACAGGTCTTGCCATCGCGCTGCAATGGAGCGTGCCGACTGTGGGCGGCGACCATCCTGCGCAGGCGGATCTGCCTGGCCTCACGGCATGGACTGTGCCATTCGATATGAGCACGCTCAGGATCGTCTGGCAGACTGCGATCAGCATCGCATTCGTTGGCCTGCTCGAAACCCTGCTGACCGCGAAGCTGGTGGATGAAATCACGGAAACGCGCTCAAACAAGACGCGCGAATCGTGGGCGCTCGGGCTCGGTAATCTCTGCGCGGGCGCGTTTGGCGGCATCGCTGGTTGCGCGATGATCGGTCAGACCGTGGTGAATGTTGGCATCGGCGGCGCGCGCACGCGCGTGTCCACGCTCGCGGCCGCCTTCACGTTGTTCTTGCTCATGACCGGCCTGAGCTCGATCATGGCGCGCATCCCGATGGCCGCGCTCGCCGCGGTGATGATGATCGTCGCGATGAAGACCGTGGATTGGCACAGCCTGCGTCCTGCCACGCTCAGACGCATGCCGTTGATGGAAACCTCGGTGATGCTGGTGTCCGTCGCGTTGACCGTCTGCACGGGCAATCTTGCGATCGGCGTCGTGGGCGGCGTGCTGCCGGCGATGGTGCTGTTCGCGCGACGCGTCGCGCACGTGATCCGCACAACTCGCACCGTGTCCGCAGATGGGCAGAGCGTGCGCTATGAAGTGCATGGCCCGCTCTTCTTTTGCAGCAGCAACGACCTCGTGGACCGCTTCGACTATGCGGGCGATCCGCATGGCGTCGTGATCGACTTTTCGAAGTCCCAGATCTGGGATGCATCGATGGTCGCCGCGCTCGATTCGATTGAAATGAAATACCGGCAGCATGACATCGCTGTTCAATTCATCGGGCTCGATGAACGCAGCCGAGCGTTCCATGCGCGGCTCAGCGGGAATCTCAATGTCGACTGATCCGGCGGTGCCTGCACGCGCGAGCGAATACTCTGCCGCTTCGCCCATTGATAAGAGTCGCACCCGATATCTCCAAATATACCGGGTGTAGAACTCGTTTCTAAGCGCGATGTTCCGATTTGCGCGGCTTCAACGCTTACAGCTGGAAGCCCCGCCGCGCGTGCTCATTCGTCAGCCTTGCCGAGGCCACTCCATACGACCTTGACAGCCTTGCGGAAGGCATGCAGTTGCGAGGGGCTGTCGTCACTCCAGCGAAGGAAAATAACCAGGCCCTGGCAACTGGACACGATCAATGCACCGCGCAATTCGCGTTCTTCCATCGACAGTACCGGATTGATTTCGCCGACGAGCTTTGCAAAGAGCCTCGTGAACTGTTTCTGTATCTCTACGACGACATCGCGCGCGAACGGTTCATGCAGCGCCAATCCCCAACTCTCGAAGATCCCTGCAGGCAACCCAGGTTTGACAAACTCGGCGAAAGCGTCGTCGATGATCGCTTCGAGCCGCGCCAGCGGGGCGCGGTTTCTGTTTTCGGCAAAGCCTCGAAAGCGTTCGAAGTACCGCTTTGCGATCTCCTCGATCGTGGCGCGCAACAGCGCTTCACGGGTCGAAAAATAGTGCTGTAACGTGCTCAGGCGAATGCCCGCATCATTGGCCACGCGGTTGATCGTGTACCCTGCGTAACCCGCCGCGATCAGCACGTTGATCGATACATCGATGATCTCAGGCACCCGGCTCTCCCGATTGCCGCGCAGTCTCGTGGGTGTCGCGGTTCGTGGATCAAATATCGCTGCGGAAGTGAGGGTCAGTTTTTTCACGAGCACTCCGTTCTGAGGCGCCGACTGTCTCGCTGTTCCGCGCAAAGTTCACGTCTGGCAGCGGCCCGTGGGGTCGCGCCTGCCTTGTGCGACAACAATCAACGTTGCGGTTCTGCGCTTTCCGGGCATCGCGTTGGCGAGTTGGCGGTGCGACTGCGCGGCGGCTGCTTCGGAAATCGCTCAACTTAATAGGTTATCTAACCTGACTTAAGTATAGGTTGAAAAACCGGTTTTTGCCAAACATCGACACGCCAAATGTCCGACGAAACAACGTTTCCACGGGCCGATATCGTTTACCCCTGTCCCCCAAATTAAGAGGTTGCTTTATAGGTTATATAACCTATATTTGACGGTAAGGTAACCGACAAGACGTTGCAATGTTCCCGCCACGAATTGCCGGGACACGATGGTGGCGCCGCGGTGAGAGGAGAGCGAGATGGGTTCCGGCAAGATGTGCTTGCGATCGCTGGTCGCAAAGTGGTTTGGGCACTCTGCGGTGGTGACGGTACGCGTGATGGAGTTCAGTCGCACACCATCGGATCGAAGGCGCTACGTGCGCATCGGCGTGATGCGGCCGGACGAAGGTTTGACCATCGTTTTCTTCCGGCACGATGACGGTTCGTGGAACGTGTTCCCGGCAAAGGCGAGCACGCCGGCGATGCGCGCTTACCCGCTTGCGGCATGAGCGATGGGTCGCTGTCGGGCGATCTCGGGAGAACGGAATGAACATCCTGGAATTGGCGGCGGATGCTGGAATGCTGGTCGTACTTGACGGCAGGATCGGTCGCACCGAGTACCGAAGCGTCCATGGAACGCTCGATGCGTTTCAGCGTTTTGTTCACGTGTTGGCATCGGCACTGGCGAACAATGAGGAGTCCGATTGGTTTCAGTGTCGGGGTAGCCTGTTCGCGGAGTCTTCGTCATCTTGAAGAAATGGTGCCGGAGCGCCACCATGGAAACCTTCACGCTGACCTGGAATGCGCATCTGAGCGCTGGCCATGAAACTGGAGCGGGTGCAGAACATGTTGGTGCCGGGTCGAGTTCGCTCACACTGCGGAGTAAGCTCGATTGAATGGAGAGACTGATGAAGGTTTCCGCAATCCACGCCTGGGTGACGGCGCTTATTGCTATCGCCGCGGGGCTCCCTCCGGTCTCGTCCTACGCTTACGCGCTCGATCCGCAACTCGACTGTAGATCGAACGCACACGCGTTCATCGCCCCGCTCCTGAAGGACCAGTACATCGATCCGAAGCCGATGCGCGTCGAAGCGAACTCGGTCAACGCATTTCGACCGGTGCACGGCAGCAACCTGACGGCATTTGGCTTTCGCGTCTACGCCGTCCTCGGGTATGAACACGGTGATGCACTGTTCAAACGGGGAGATGGCCAGCCTGTTACGGACTCAGCCTATGGCGTGGTAGTGATCGGCCCCACCGAGTCAGTAGAAGCGCACGCGCGCCAGGCCGGCAGCGGCGCTGTCATCCATCAAGTAGTCCCCCTCTTGCTAACGGCCATTTTCTGTAGCGGACCGTGACGCGCTCAGCATGGGCCAAATAAAATCTGTCACTCCGGACTCTCCGTGGCAGAAGGGAATCGCCGATCGGATTGACAATTTTGCTTCCACTTCGAACGAAATAAATCCGTCACTTCGCCGCAGTCCGAATTAAATTTACCTTTGCATCGCATACCGCTGTCAGGACGCAACAAGGTTTCCGGTCTGGATATCGCACATTCCTAACGCTAGATAAGCCGTTTCGCAACGGTTATAGGATGGCGAAGGATTGTAATTTCCATTTTCGCCGCCAAACTGCCATCACGACTCTGGTGTGGCTCCATTCACAAGAGTTGGGGCTTCCACCAAACCCGGGGCGGTTCATACCGAATCAATTGCGCGAGCAGCGCTTATGAGTGACGACGTGTACGGTGTTGTGGGACTGGTCTCCAATCGCAGCGCAGGGCAAGATTCTCATGTTGCGCCCCCAATCATGGTGGCTATCCGGCAACTGGAGGAAGGAAGTACAGGGTTAAACTGGCATGGGACACCCGGGCGGGGCATCCTCGGGCGAGCCTCTATTGACGGCCTATTAGCGGCTACGTAGCATGAAATACCGCTGTGACATTGTCATTCCTCAAAGGCCTGTAAACGTCAATTCGCAGAAGGTTGCGAGAAGGCATGGCGTTGCATGTTGCATGTTGCATGTTGCATTGCAGAAAGCAGGAGAGCAACTGCCGGTGGTTATTTGCATTCTCGATTTTAAGGCCGCGTGGAGGGTACGCTTCCACAATCCCCAATCGAAAGCCGCAGGCGTCTCTCAGACCTGAAGGAGAACTGCCAATGGATTTCCACAAGTTACCCGACATCGACCTGAAGCTGCTCGTGATTTTTGACGAGATTCGAAAATGTCGTAGTCTTACGCTCGCAGCCGAGAATCTTGGTGTCACGCAATCCGCTATCAGCAAATCATTGCAGCGTCTCCGTCGGCATCTGGGTGACACGCTATTCGTCAGATCACCGAATGGTATGGAGGCAACGCCTAGGGCCAAGGCCTTGGAAGCTCCAATAGCTGATGTGCTGCGGACATACTACGAGCGCATTGCCATCGTACCGCCTTTCGATCCTGCCTCATCCGACCGCATATTTACGATCCATGCATCGGACTTGGGCATGTCAGTTTTTTTGCCAATCCTGGTACCTGAACTGAGGCGACGGGCACCCCACGCTCGCATAACGGGAACTACTGGAAATCAACGCGAGGTTCTTGAGGGACTTGAGGTCGGGGACATCGATCTATCCCTGGGTGCCTTTTCTTCGTTGTCAGAGAGTGGAATCTATCAGCAACGCCTATTTGTGGAACAGTACATCTGCCTTGTCCGCCGTGGCCATCCCGTGTGCGCCGCGCCGGTCTTCGATACCGATCTGTTTCAGCAGCAAACCCACATCATTGTCGCGAGCGGCAAGTCCGGACACATCCATGGACGAGCAGAAACGCTTTTACTCGATGAAATACTGCCGTCGAACGTCGCCGTGAGAGTTCCAAGCTTTGTGCTCGCTGCGATGCTGTCGCGCCATACGGATCACGTCCTTACCGTTCCATCGGCTGCCGCCATCGCATTGGCACCAGAATTTGATCTGGAGTGCTTACCCTGCCCGTTGAATTTGCCGGAATTTACTGTTCTGCAATATTGGCACGAGAGATTTTCACACGATCCCGCCTGTCAATGGCTGCGTACCTTCATCCACGATGTCTTCGACATCCCCGATTCCGTCATGGAACGTATCAAGTATCGCCGCGATTTCCCGCCTCTTCCACGTTCATCGGGGTAAGCAACGCAGTCTGTGGACATTCCTACATCTGGAAAACCATCCGACTTGAACGACGGACGGGAACATAACCGTTCAGTTCTATAACGCCGGGAATTAGTGCCGCGGCTGGTCACTTCCGCACGACGTACCGCCTGACTCTCATGTGCTTGACGAACGTCTCAAGCTTTGCCGACGTTGCGTTCGTGAGGTGCATCGAATAGCGAAAAATCCGGCCCGACCGGAACGATTCCAGTTGGATTGAGCGTAGGGTGACTACGATAGTAATGGTTCTTTATGTGCTCAAAGTTAACGGTGCTAGCGATACCGGGGAATTGATATAGTTCTCTAACGTAACCCAACAAATTCGGATAATCAACAATTCGCCGGACATTACACTTGAAGTGGCTATAGTAGACGAGGTCGAAACGGATCAACGTCGCAAACAGGCGCCAGTCGGCTTCGGTCAAACGATCTCCGCATAAATAACGATTTCCGGCTAACCGCCGCTCCAGAAGATCAAGGGTATGGAAAAGGCCAATCACCGCTTCTTCATATTGTTCCTGCGTTATCGCGAAGCCTGCGCGGTAGACGCCGTTATTGACTGTGCTATAGATCAAATTGTTGATTGAGTCGATATCTTGACGCAGCGCTCGCGGATAAAAGTCGATTTCCGGATGGCGTGCCATCGAATTGAATGCAGAGTTAAGCATTCGCATGATCTCGGTGGATTCATTGTTCACGATGGTACGAGTCTCTTTGTCGAACAAGACAGGAACAGTGACCCTGCCCGTGTAGTCGGCCTGTACAGCGCTGTATATTTGGTGTAGATGATCGGCGCCAAAGATCGGATCGTGGTCGCCGTCTGCGAATTCAGCAAAGGTCCAGCCGTTCGTGCCGACCTGTGGCGCAACTGACGACAGCGAGATGACGTCGTCCAAGCCCTTGACCATTACCGTGATCGTAGTTCGGTGCGACCACGGACATGCGTGCGATAGATAAAGATGGTAGCGGTTGGGTTCGGGAAAATACACTGCGCCCCGTTCTTTCGAGATTGTGTTACGAAAGGTAGCTTGAGTTCGCACAAACTCGCCGCGAGGCCCAACGCGCGCTGCTGCATCGTCGGGCTCCCATACGCCTTCTATAAGCATTCCCATCCGCTTCTCCGCTTGGGTTCAAACTTTAGTTCGCAACAGGAACGATAGGCACAGCACGTACCACTGCCTGATCATTCCTGATCAACTTCTCGAAAATGCGGCGTGCTCGTGTCTGATGGCTATCGCTCATTGCCAGGACTTCCCTGGGACGGCGATCACCGAGGCCCACGAGCATTTCCTCAAGGGCAGTGAGACCCGCTTTGTCTTCCTCGATTACCGCGCTCATCGCATGGTTGAACACCTCGGTCGTGGCCTCACTCTTCGCGAAGTCGCGTGCAATTGCGAAATGGTAGTGCGTAGTATGCCTTCGCCCTGGCGTTACGCCGTGGTAAATTGCCAGCCGTCCGAGCAGTTCACCGGGCTGATCGTCGAAGCTGGGTTTGCGGAACTCGTCCATTCCGCAGTGCAGACCAGGCATCAAAAACTTCAACGTGATCGTGCGATCGATGTTGCCTTTATAGCCGAGAAACGAGGTGAAGACTTCGGGGCAGGGATAGTTCTTGATGACACGCTTGCTTGCTGCCCAGTTATCGCCTTCTTCGTGGGTTTCAGGTGTTGAAGCAACTGAATCGCTACCATTGCCGATGGTGGCGCTGTGCAGAACCGATATGTGTGTGAGGTCGAGGAGATTGTCGTGCAGTAACTGGTGACGACACGCGACTTCGTTATAGACCACTACGTTTGAAATATAAGCAGGGTCGGTCAGACCGATTTCTTTGTGGTCCGGTATCATGGATTCGTCAGCGAGAACCGGATCTCCCATCCAGATCCACAGCCAGTTCCATCGTTCGACGAGTGGATAAGCTTTGATGCGGCAAGCCGTCGGAATCTTTTCCTGGGCCGGAATATGAATACAGGTACCGGTCGAATTGTAGGTAAAACCATGGTAGGCACACTGGATATTGTCGCCATGAAGGTTGCTTTTACTGAGCGGAAAATTCCGGTGCGCGCAACGACCTTCCAGCGCCACTGCGTCGCCGGCGACCGTGCGATAGAACACAACTGGCTCGTCCAGAATCCATCTCTCCAGAAGTTGTTCTCTTCCGACATCGCGTGAAAAAGCGGCGATGTACCACTGATTGCGGGCTGCATAAATGTCGTCTTGAAATGGGTACATGTCTCGTCTCCTATGTCCTGCAAAGATTCTGCGCTCTACGCACCTGCGGCGTGTCTCTGTTTCACGGTATGTCTACACGGCTTCAGATATTCCGGCTGTCCTAGATCGCTCCGACCCAGGCGCGGCGGATTCGGGCCGCGTCAAAGCTGGGTCGGGCGACCATGCGTTCGTAGTACGCGGATAGGAACGGAAAGTTGGAAAATAGATCACTCAATTTGAGCATATCCAGTCTCGCCAACGTCACGGTCCAGATTACATCAGCGATGGAATACGTCTCTGAACCAATGAAAGTTTTCGAGGCCAGAATGGCGTTCAGATTTGAGAATGTCGTATCAAGTTCGGCAAGCGCAGCAGCGGTGCCTTCGCTGTCTACTGAAGCATTGCGCAGGGCGGAAACCCGCTCGTACAGCGCAGAATAGATATCAGCGAGGTCAGGATGGCGCACTTTGTTTTCGACGATCCGGGCGAGGCGGCTCGCAAGCAATTCGTCCCCGCGCGGAATGCCGCCGCGGCTGTAACTGACTGCGTGCAAGGGGAATGCATCTGCGATTTTTACCCATCGTTCCGCCTCGGCTCTCTGTTGTGGGTCTTGTGGTAACCCGCTTTCGAAGCGATCAGCCAGATAGTGCATGATTTTTGCTGAATCTGTTACGACCAGCTCCCCGTCGCAGAGCGTGGGTACGACACCCCGCGGATTGATACGTACGTACCATGGCTCCAGATTTTCGAGTGCGAGCCCGATATCCACGATCCGCTCGTCATAGGGGACGCCCAGTTCAGCGAGGCACAATCGTACCTTCATTGAGCAAATGGACATCGGGAAATGGTAGAGTGTAATTTGACTCATTTGAACCGCTCTCCGGCGTATCCTTCAGTTATGCAGATGGCTTAAGCTATTCGAAACCCTGTAGCCCCCAAGCCACGCCTTACTTTTCACCCGGCCTGCCGGTGACCCAGTTCCATGCATCGATCTGTACATCTGCGAAAAGCCCAGCCTTGCGATAGGGATCTTCCATCGAGAATTGCTCAACTACTTCTCGGGTCTCCGCTTCCACGACGAGGAGGGATCCCGTCATCGTGCGGCCGTCGCGCGCAAGAAGAGGTCCGGCCAATACGAGCATGACATTCTCATGGGGCCCGTGAATATAATCCCGGTGGCCCGGGCGCGTTTTCAAGCGAAGATCCTCTGCGCCGGGCCGATCACGCCCGACAATGACGAAATGCATCTTCTTCTCCGTATCAGGTGAGAGCGGGCTCCAGAACGAAGCAAAAATCAAGAGTAAAGAAATGGCGATCCATCGATCTGCCGTCCGGAGCTATTCCGGGGGACCGACTTTCGTAGTTTCCGATGCACGAACTTCGCACACCAAAAACAGCGTCTGCGTCGAGGTACGGATCGCCGTTAGCAAAGACGTGCGTGACAAGCGTGTCGAATCCTTCCATTTTGATCCTGAAATGAACATGAGCGGGTCGCATCGAAGATTGCTTTGTTGCGCGAATCATCTCGCCGACCGTTCCATCTGTGGGAATCGGATAGCTTTTCGGAAGAACCGACCAGAATCCAATGCGACCATCAGCATCGGTTTCGAGTACCGCCCTCATACGGGAATTCCCAACTGTCCAGTTCGCGTCCTGTACGTCGTATTGGCCTTCTGCATCTGCATGCCAGACATCCACGACTGCCCCTGCAACGGGGGCCCCGGCCGATAGAACGCGTGCCGAAACATAAAGCGGGTCGCCGGTGGAACCCCTGGCGATATCACTGTTCAGGCCAGCGACCTTAGGTGCTTCTTCCACATGGAACGGGCCAAATACCGTCTGTTCGCTCACGCCCTCCGCTCGGGTATGACTCTGCGTGACCACGAGCTGAGATAGACCAAGCGTGTCGGACAGGAGGACAAACTCCTGTCGGGCATTGCTGCAGAGCTGTCCTGTCCTTGTGAGAAATTCGATGCCAGTCGTCCATTCCGGCTCGGTCAATTTGACTTCACGAGCGAAATCGTGAAGATGCTGCACCAGCACGGTTAGGATTTCGCGAAGCCGTAAATCGGGGGCACTTGCAATCCGTCGGTGCACCTCGGCTGTGATGTTGTATTCATTGAGGTCAAGCATCTTTACCGGTCCCTAATTGAAGCGGCGGAGCGAGCGGTTCTTGGGCCAGGCGGTTGCTAACGAAGCGTTCCATTGCGGCGATAGTCTCGGCAGGCGCCTCGTAAAGGGGATAATGACTGGCGCCCCGTATAACCTGAATTTCGACCTGTTTGAAGAAAGTTGCCGTGGTTTCCCGAGCAGCCTGTTCGGAACACGCGGGATCAAATTCGCCGACCATCGCGAGAACCGGATGTGGAAGTTCCTTGACCTGTTCACGGATATCGGTACGACTCGCGTCACTTGCGTAGCCTGTGAAAGCTGCGGGACTGATTTCGGCGAAGGTTGCCGCGACCAATGCATGCGCGAAGGCATCGGAACACCGATTTGCAGTCCCCCCTTTGACAATCTGCTGACGTTTCTCCGCCGATGTGGCAGCTTCCGCCATGAGTGCAGCACGCGCTGGATCGGATACCGAGCCTTTTGCACTGACCCCAGCGATGGACAGGATGGCGGACGTGCGATGCGGCATGGCGATCGCGAGCATTTGCGCTACGAGCGCACCCAATGAATGGCCGCCTACCGCGATGTTCTTCCACCCGAGGAATTCCACCAGCCTGCAGGCGTCTACGACCGCTTCCCGAAGCGTGAATAGCCCCTCCATCCGTTTCGAGCAGCCGTAGCCACGATAGTCAACAGCGGCATACTGAAAGCGCTCGAGGTCCGCATACTTCAGCATGGCATCGAACGCATCCTTGGTTCCCATCAAACCGGGAAAGAGTAATACCTTTTGTGTGCCGATGCCGACCAGCTTGAACGATTTCATTGAAGTATCTCCTTGTTTTCTGATTTACCCATGGCGCGTTTGCCTGTCTCAGACATGGATTGGATCGTCCCGCTCCATGAGCGCGAGTACTTCATCGCGTGATGGCGCGAGTTCCGGAGACATCTTCAGTTCCGTTCCGAGTCGAGCTTCCTCCTCGTCCATTTTGAAGCCGAGTGATTTAGTTGCTTCGAACATGATGCCGCCCGGTGTACGCACGTATACGGACTCGAAGTAACCACGGTTCTTTCGGTCGGA
The DNA here is from genome assembly GCF_059422005.1 of Paraburkholderia sp. GW821-FHT02A12. NCBI lineage: Bacteria > Pseudomonadati > Pseudomonadota > Betaproteobacteria > Burkholderiales > Burkholderiaceae > Paraburkholderia > Paraburkholderia sp. GW821-FHT02A12. Next base: position 1,148,958 of record NZ_JBWKWA010000002.1, read on the forward strand.
GAAGTCAGTGAATCCCATACTCTCGGATTCGAATTTGATGCGCGACTGGGTGTCGTAGTCAGCAACATCGAACGCGCCGTGATGAACGATCCCCTGGCCAAGGGTCCAGCTCCCTTGTCTGAGGTCTGGAGCGTGCAGAATGTCGAGACGCTTACCGGCACCTCCTTCCTGCGTCTCATAGCGCGTAAAATTCCCGTCGCTCATCGTCGCCCTGAAATTCCAGGCGGCCTTGAGAAAAACCTCCATGTCCTCGAGCTCGCGCACGGTAGCAGTCCAGTTATGAAAGCCGCGTACCGCGTATCGTTCGGGCACGTAATCCGATTTCCAAGGGGTGCGGAGATCTGTTTCGTCTTCTACAATTTCGAAATCGATGCCGGCATGAACGACACGGATATACTTCTCGCCGAAGCGCTCGGATTCACTCGAAATTTCGACGTTGTTCTTCCTGAAATGTTCACGCCAGAAGTCTAGCGCGCCCGGCGGCACCGAATAGGCGATCGCGGTGAATTGGCCCGACCCTTTTCGACCGGTGAGGCCGGTACGAAGCATCGGGAAGGTGGTCATGACGGTTCCGGGTGTACCAACTTCGTCGGAGAAGTACAAGTGGTAAATCGGAATGCGTCCATCATAAAAGAGAGTGCGCTTGATGAATCGCTGGCCGATGACCTTCACAAAGAAGTCAACATCGGCCTGAGCTGATGAGGTGCAGAGGGTAATGTGATGCAGCCCTCTAATAGAATCGTCTTTCATGTTATCTCCTTGAGTTGGATCTATGCTTTTCACGGCGTCACCGCGAACCTGGGGCGCCAGCGCAGCCGTTACACCGCATGAGGAAAGTATGGTGTGTCCCCCGCGTGGCGGCTATAGCCTCTCGGCAATAGGCGAAATGCCAAAGTGGAATGTCGGCGGTCCGGCAGCGTAACGACGCAAGGACTCGTCGGTCGAATTAACCCTTCACGCCAGATAACCACTGGTTGGTCCTTCAGAACACCTATATGCTCGACCGTCCGACAAAAAAATACGGCCTCAATAGTGCTAAAACCTGTGGCCATAAGTGATGCCGATGACTTCCGTCGTTGTTTTAACGTTGAACCCTTCGCTCGCGCCAGTTCCGTGAATATTGACGGGAAAGCCGTATTCAAAAAGTGCGCTGACTTCGTCTTTATTGTTCAGCCGATATGTGAAACCCGTAGACACCGTCTTTCCATTGTTGATAGGGGTAAGGAAGTTTCGCGCGACGACGTTGGAGTTGAACGTCGGGTTCGTGTAACTGAATCCAGCACGAATAGTCCAGCGGCGGCCGATATCATACGAAGCGCCGATCCTGAACACGTCCTGGTCCTTCCACGAAAACGTTTGTGCGGATCCCAAAATCGTCTTCGACCAGGAAATATGAAGCCAGTCCGCAGCAAGTTTGACCGCGGGAACGGGTTCATACGACACGCCGATGCCATATTCAGGGGGTACGTCTATCCTGCCACCTCCAGCGGCCAGAATGTCTTTGTCGTAGCCTGCAAGCCGTCCCATCCGGATCGTCGTCGCAATCATCGCGCCTAGCGTGAAGTTCGGCACTGGCTTCCACAGGTAGCCGATTCGACCGCCGTAGCCAAATGCTCCAGACACACCATGCGACGGCAGTGTGGTCAGGCCACCCCTTTCGTTCGGTAAAATGATACCGTCTGCGGAGAATCGCTCGTATGCCAGAACGATGCTCAAACCGATAATGTTTTGTTCGTTAAACTTATAGGTCACAGTCGGCGCCGCAGCCATGGCCTGAAGACTCGATTTGGCGGTCTGTGCGCCGGGGATGGACAAGGCTGGACTTCCATAGTTAGCGGCCAGGCCCACGCCGAACAGCGATACGCCGAATGTGACACGCGAATTAATCTGCAGGTTGAATCCACCCTCGGGAACGGCAGACACGCCACCGGAATGAAGGTGATTGTTGGCAGATCCATATTCATAGTCGATCTGCGGCTCGATGCCCTGAAGCCCGAAGTCGAAACGACTTCCCACGACTCCCATTCCCGCAGGATTGTTCGCCGCGGACACACTATCCTGGGGTAGGGCGATTGAAACACCTCCCATTCCGCCCGCGATCACGCCGAAGCTACTTAACTGTGCGCCGTCCACCGCGAATGATGGAGTGGCACCCCAGGAAAATACCGCAATCGCAACGGCTTTCAGGGCGAACGTCGAGCTACACGTTTTTCGGATGTTTGTCATCACGTCTCCTCCTCGGGGTATGGAATCAGGGACCCCTTTTGTTGATTTATGTTTTAGCTTTTTGCCTTCGACATCCCTTATTCCCGGCCTCCTTTCCGGGCTCCGGAACAGGCTCATGGCTTACTGTTCCATGAAGCTGGATCGGTCGTACGGCTCCTTCTCTGTGACCGTCACGTCGGCGCAGATGTCTCTCCGAGCGCGGTTACCGGGGATGCCGGTTTCCGTGCGTGCATCCTGCGGGTACCTGAGATTGGCGTCCATTCCCAAAGTGGCATGTCGGGTATTCCTGGTAGTCAGGTGAGGACCAGTCGTCGACCCATTGATCTGTTGGACCAATATCCGGCACGGGCATCAGCAACATTCCCGAGAGGGGATAGCCGTTCGCATGGCTAAGCGCTCTAATATCGCCACGTGCTCTCAACGTAGGACTGGCGGTTTCGTCAAAAGAGATCCGCGACCGAGTTCAGGCATCTTTCGATGTTGCGAGGAATTTTTCCAACATGATCGGTGGCTTGAATATGCTGGGAAAACGGAAACCATTACGGAGACGGAAATGACATCAAACAAAGGCGTTGTCTACGCTGGCAACGGGCGAGTGGAGGTGCGGACGATACCGTTCCCGAGGCTGGAGAGTCCGCGCGGTAAGAAAATCAATCACGGTGTAATTTTGCGTGTCGTTTCGACGAACATTTGCGGTTCGGATCAGCATATGGTTCGCGGAAGAACAACCGCTTCGGTCGGCCTCGTTCTCGGACACGAGATTACCGGAGAGGTCATCGAGATCGGTTCCGATGTCGAAACAATAGCGGTAGGTGACCTGGTTTCCGTCCCCTTCAACGTGGCATGCGGGCGCTGTCCGATGTGCAAGCAACGTAATACGGGCGTTTGTCTAACCGTCAACCCGGCGCGAGCTGGAGGTGCCTATGGCTATGTGGACATGGGTAACTGGATTGGTGGCCAGGCCGAGTACGTGATGATCCCTTATGCGGACTTCAATTTGTTGAAGTTTCCGGATAAGGATCAGGCGATGAGCAAGATACGCGATCTGACCTGTCTTTCCGACATACTTCCTACCGGATATCACGGAGCCGTGACGGCTGGAGTGGTGCCAGGAACGACAGTCTATATCGCGGGTGCTGGCCCAGTGGGCATGGCGGCGGCAGCGTCATCACGGTTACTGGGCTCTGCCGCTGTCATCGTCGGTGACGTCAACAAAGCTCGTCTTGAACATGCGAGGAGAATGGGCTTTGAGACCGTGGATTTATCGAAGAATACACCGCTGGTAGATCAGATCGAAGACGTGCTGGGCCAACGGGAAGTTGATTGCGCAATCGACTGCGTGGGTTTCGAGGCGCGTGGTCATGGTGTATCAGGATCGGCCCATGAAGCCCCCGCCACAGTGCTGAACTCACTCATGGAAGTAACGCGTGCCGCGGGCAGCATTGGCATTCCTGGCCTTTACGTCACCGGCGATCCGGGCGCTGTCGATGAAGCTGCGAAGGAGGGTAGCCTGAGCGTAAGACTCGGTCTGGGTTGGGCGAAGTCCCACAGTTTCTTCACTGGGCAGACGCCTGTTATGAAGTACAACAGGCAGTTAATGCAAGCCATCCTTTGGAACCGGATCAATATCGCGGAAGTTGTGAATGTGCAGGTAATTGCACTTGATCAGGCTCCGGCCGGATATCACGAATTTGATGCCGGCGCCGCAAAGAAGTTCGTGCTTGATCCGCATGGATTGCTGGCCTGACGGGCGCATTAAGGAGCGGACAATGTTAACAATATGGGGCCGGGCTAATTCGGTGAATGTGCAGAAGGTGCTGTGGCTTTGCGAAGAACTGTCTTTGCCATTCGATCGGATCGATGCAGGCATGCAACATGGCCGTAACAAGGATTCTGATTACCTTGTGATGAATCCGAACGGTCGGGTCCCCACATTGGTCGACGAAGACTTTGTACTGTGGGAGTCCAACTCAATCTTGCGTTATCTGGCACTTCAATACGGAAGCGATACAGATTTGTATTCGAACTCACCGCCGGTGCGCGCCAGCATTGATCGGTGGCTTGACTGGACGCTATCCACGCTCGCGCCGGCCGAGAGGACAGTATTCGTGGCACTCGTGCGGACTCCTGCAGAGCAGCGCGATCCTGCCACGCTAGAGGCTGACTTCCGTTCGGTCGGCGTGCATTGGGCCATGCTGGACAAACACCTGGCATCGCGGCAGTGGATCGAGGGTGATCATTTCTCGATAGGCGATATCGCCCTTGGCACATATGCACGACGTTGGTTCGGTCTCGAAGGTGTGGCACGGCCGGATCTACCGGCGCTGGCGTCTTGGTACGAGCGCATCGCAACGAGCGCGGGATTCCGACGCCATATCGCTGTGCCATTGAGCTAACCAACGCCGGCCCATAAGCGACGAGGTGCAAGCAACATGACAATTACGCTTTATGCCTGGAATACACCCAATGCCCGTAAGATCAGCGTCGCCCTGGAAGAGATGGCAGTGCCCTACGTCGTAGAGCCCGTCGATATTACAAAGGGACGGCAACACTCGCCTGAGTTTTTGAAGATCAGCCCGAACAACAAGATTCCCGCCATTGTAGATCCACACAGCGCGGATGGAAAACCTATTAGCGTATTCGAATCCGGTGCGATCCTCCTTTATCTGGCTGAAAAATCCGGGCAATTCTTGCCTTCTGATGTGCGTAAGCGTATTTCGGTTCTGGAATGGTTGATGTGGCAGGTGGGCGGTTTTGGCCCTATGCCGGGGCAGGTGCACCACTTTCTCGGTCTTACGGACGAAGTTAATCGCCGATACGGTTTGAAGCGCTTCAGTGACGAAACCCGTCGACTTTACGGGGTGCTCGATCTGCAATTAGGCCGATCAGAGTTTATTGCAGGAGATCTGTCGATTGCGGACTTCGCCGTGCTGGGCTGGGCGTGGCGCCACGAGCGGCATCAAGTCAACCTTCTGGACTTCCCTCAAGTGGACCGCTGGTACAGCAGTCTTATGGCCCGGCCACGTGTCCAGCGTGGGTTTGAGATCGAACTGACCTAAGGCATCAATCAAGTCTTGGAAACGCGAGAACCAAAGAGATGAATTTCGACTATGACTTGTTCGTTATCGGCGCCGGATCTGGTGGCGTGCGCTTAAGCCGCATGGCTGCCGCCTACGGAGCGCGTGTAGCGATCGCCGAAGAGAGTCGGGTAGGCGGTACGTGTGTTATACGGGGATGCGTGCCGAAGAAGCTGTTGGTTTATGCGTCGCATTACAAGGAAGAATTGGAAGATGCGGCGGGCTACGGTTGGCACTTTGAACCCGGCACTTTCTCGTGGGGTAAGCTGATCGAGAGAAAGGGTCTCGAAATTGACCGCCTCAATAGCGTCTATCTGAATCTCCTTGCGAACTCGGGCGTTTCGCTCTTTGATGGGCGCGCCACTGTCAGTGGCAGCAATCACGTGGAAATCGGTGGCGGGCGGATTAGCGCGCGACATATTGTTGTTGCGACAGGATCACGACCAGTTATGCCCGACATCCCGGGAATCGAGTATGCAATCAGTTCGAACGAAGCGTTGGATCTTCCAAAGTTTCCGGAACGGATTGCGATAGTGGGAGGCGGGTACATTGGCCTTGAGCTCGCTGGCATATTCAATGGCTTGGGCGCGCACGTCGATGTGCTTTACCGCGGTGCTCAAATCTTGCGCGGTTTCGATGACGACGTCCGCGACACACTGGCCTTAGAAATGAAAAAGAAAGGCGTCGTGATTCGTACCCGCACTGAAGTTTCTGCGCTGGAGAAAATCTCGGAGGATGCAGTGAGGATCATCCTCGCGAATGGCACCTACAGTGACTACAATGCTGTTTTGTATGCGACCGGACGCGCTCCGAATACGCAAGGGCTGGGCCTTGAAGACGTTGGCGTAGCCTTGAAAGGAAATGGGGCAGTCATGGTTGATGAATGGTCAAGGACAAGCATCGACTCGATTTATGCAATCGGGGACGTGACCGACCGGATTCAGTTGACACCGGTTGCTATCCGTGAGGGCGCGACGCTGGCGACGACGCTGTTCAGCGATTCACCAACGTCGCCTACCGAATACGATACGGTGCCGTCGGCAGTATTCAGTCAGCCCGAGGTGGCGACGGTTGGATTGGCAGAAGCAGACGCCCGAAAGAAATATGCTGAGGTGGATATTTACCGTTCCTCTTTCAGACCGTTGCGTCATACGTTGTCGGAGCGTGACGAAAAGACTTTCATGAAACTGGTGGTCGACAGGGCCACGCAGCGGATCCTCGGCGCGCACATGGTAGGACGCGACGCGGCTGAGATCATTCAAGGCGTAGCTATCGCCGTTGGAATGGGCGCTACGAAGGCCCAATTTGACTCCACGCTTGGTGTTCATCCTACCGCTGCTGAAGAATTTGTCACCATGCGTGTCTCAGGATGAGAGGTCGTAACGCTATCCGATCGACACTGCTTCGGATTTGCAGCTTCAGCAGTCCGATGTCATTGTGAGGTTACTGCGCTTTCGCGTTTGGCGCGTTTGTTCATCCGGAGCCGTCGATTAGTTGAGTTTGGCGCGAAGCAGAGCTGCATCTTTCTATGCTTCGGCACCGAGAGTAGCCGGTCCCGTTATATGCGTTATGCGAGCCGGATGTATTGCATTCGGGCGCGTGCTTGTATAGTACGAAGTAGCCTTGATCGGTCAAAGAACTGCGCTGTGTGTGTTACTTGCAATAGAGCTTCTTCTGTGTAAGCGAGCAATGAAACAGGCGTTTCGTGGCGCGATGTTTATCATCGCAGCAGCGAAGCATCCTGGTCGTCAGCTGTGTGGTAGCGCAATAACGCTTCGCGCAGTACGGGTACTTAATAGCTCGGGACGGTGCAGGTCGGGTTACCGGTTTATGTTTCGAAATGGTTTGCGACGATTCTTGCGACGAAAGCATTGTCGATGAAATGCCATTTGGTCCTGCATGAAAATAGATCTTCCTGGGTACTGAATTAGGAATTCGTAGAACTGCGAAGATCGTTGCCGTTAACTCGTTGGATTGCCGCGGTATCCATTACGCGAATTATAAAGTTCCTTGTGGTTGGCTCTTTGTCTTCGCGAGTGCGTAAGGGCGCGGCCGAACCAATCGGAACGGGGTTGAAGGAGAAGTGGATGAGAGCGGAAAAATCCTTGCGTTTGCTGATTGAAAAATGGCTGAGTCCAACTTTGGCGACGCCGATTCGCGTAATGCGATTCAGTCACGCACGCCCTAACCTGAGGCGCTATGTATGCGTTGAGGCGCAGCGGCCGGAAGGCGCGGTTGCTCTCTTTTTCTTCCGGCACGATGACGGCTGGTGGTACGTGTTCCCGCCCGAGACGGGCCGTTTGACAATAAGCGCTTACCCACATATCGGTTGATTGGTATATCCGGATGAGGCGAATCCCGGCGAACGGGTCCTAGAAACTACAGAAGATCACTTCGATGGACCAGTCAGAATAGTGACGGTGAAAGAGTCGAGGGAACTGGAAACATGGGCCTGCGCGTCGAAATAATCGAAGCGGGGTTGAGTAGCGTTTCCTGTCATCTAAAAAAAGCGGCTACCGTAGACCGTCTGTAGAGCTACCTCGAAGGCGGTCTGTCGGTTGCCGAAACCGATCCTGCGTGCTTCGGCGCCGGCACCAAGATAACGTTTCCGATACTGCCGGCCTGGCAGCGTAACCCTATGCTAGGCAAAGGGCGTCGAGGCTTGTGTCTCCTAGGCCTTCCGATCCACTCTTCACGCATTTTCATAGCAACAATGTCCGCGAGGTTGTGGACATTGTCAATAACGTGGTCAGCTCCGGCCAGAGCCTCTTCTTTGCGATACGGGCGGCGGTCGAGGTTTGGTGAGGTAAAGATCGAATCCAGATTGTCGCGTCTCCGCTGGCATCAGTGCAATGCAGCGTTGAGACAGATTGCTTCTGTTGGTTTCTGCGGCGCCGTTAATCACTCGAGGTGCTGCCCCGCTGGCAACGTTCAGTTCGACGGTTTTCATGCGAGCCTTGCTGACCATGTAGACAGCGTTTCAACAACCACCTACAGATCGAGGACGAGCAAGGGACTTCGGGCACGCGAGCAGCATGGCGTAAATTGATTATTCTTCGCTCTTTCTTCTTCTGTCATGTAGAGATCACGGTGTTCCGGTTCACCTTCAAGTACCCGCGTCAAACACGTGCCACATACGCCTTGTTCACATGATATTGGAATTTCTATACCGTGCCGGGCAAGCACGGCGGTGACCGGTTCGTCCGCCGGGATCGAAACGACCAAACCCGTGCTTGCAATCTTTACAGAAAAACTTAGATCAGCAGACTTGTCGGCTGCACCAGCGGTGAAATATTCGGTATGGATTCTGTCGTCGAGCCAGCCGCTAGCCTTCGCGGTTCCGGTGACCCAACTGATAAAGCCCGCTGGACCACAAACGTAGATATGGGCATTGTCGGATGCTTCCGCGAGCAGCGGTGCCAAGGCTAGCCTCTGTGAAGGGTGACCATCGTCGAAGTGGAAACGTACTCTTTCGGAGAACGCCGCGGCCATGATGCGGCGCTGAAAAGCCGTATGCGCGGGCGAGCGCGTGCAGTAGTGCATCTCGAAGTCCGCGCCGGTATTCGCCAGGCGCTCGGCCATGCACAATAACGGTGTAACGCCGATTCCACCGGCAAAAAGGAGAGTCCGTTTGGCGCGTACCAGTTGAAAATGGTTTCGCGGCTCGCTGATTTGAATGACATCGCCCCTGTTGACCTCATCGTGCATGGCGACAGAGCCACCACGCGACTTGGCGTCGCGCAAGACGCTAATCAGATAGCGCGTCGTTTCGTCAGGATGATTGCACAGCGAATACTGCCGGATTACGCCCGGTTTCACATAAACATCGATGTGCGACCCCGCAGAAAACGAAGGCAGCAAACTGCCATCCTCGGAAGACAGCTCAAAGCTGACAATGCCTTCAGCCTCAATTGTCTTATTTGTCACTCTTACATGTAGCAGTTGCATGGACTTTACTTCTCGTGGAATTGAACAATACCGATTGCATGCACGAGGTCCGTATCCGGTGGCTGAGGAAGCTGATATTTTGTGGCCGGATGCGCCATCGGCATGCGTTTTATGACCGTGAGCACTGGGCGTAGTTACATGAACAGAGCTCGCGCTGCTGTGTATTCGGACTTCCGAACGTAGTGCTCGTCCTCCTCGAAAGTTTCCAGTATTGTATTGGCGCCGCGCTGCGCGAAATGGGCGACTGTTTCCCTGACACGCTTTAGCGGTACAAATGGATCTCGCGTCGCAACTGAGAACAACATTGGCATCTCGGAGAGGGAAGTATCTTCCTCCCAATTGCAACCCCATGGACCGATCCGTCCGCCCGAAAACGCAATGAGCCCCTTGACTTTGCGCATTCTACCCACGTATTCCGCAGCGAGAGCAGCTCCTTGGGAGAAGCCAGCTAAAATGATCTGATCCGTCGAGAGGCCGGTTTCGATGATTTTTTCGATCACTGCGTCAATGTGGGAGATACTAGAGGAGAGCCAGGGTTCGTTATGCTGAATATTGGCGAGGAAGCTGTCAGGATACCAACAGCGCTTGGGAGCTGAGGGTAAGGCCAGCAATGTGTTCGTATTCGGTAACGGCTGCGCAATCGCAAACGTGGCCGCTTGCGATTGATTTCGACCATGCAAAAATATCAAGGCTTGGGTGATGGAGCTTTTTGGCGGATGCCACGTCGTTTCATACATGGTTTTTGTAAACTTTCATGTGCAATTAATTCGGTGCGAACGTGTCTATTCCGCGAACGACCCAGTCGACGGACTCCGGCCGAAAAAAGCGTCTTCCAGCAGCGCGCGAATCGCGTCACGGTCAAGCTTGCGCGGGTTTGGATAAGGTGATCTCATGGCCTCGTCCGCGACACGATCTAGATCATGACGCGCAACACCAAGGCTTTCCAGCGATGTGGGGGCGCCGAGTTTCGTGACCAGATCAAAGATACCTTGTGCTGCATGGTTTGCATTTAGGGCGCGCGCCAGATGATCCATTACCTCGGGCACTGCGGGGGCGTTGTAAGCGACCGCATGCGGCAATACGACAGCGTGTGTCTCCGCGTGCGGAAGATTGAGCATCCCTCCGAGGGTATGACACAGCTTGTGATGCAGAGCCACGGAGGTTGCACCTAACGCCATCCCAGCGAGCCACGCACCGTACAGGCACTCAGTTCTGGCGTGCAGGTCGGACGGTTGCTGTCTGATGGTTGGCAGTCCGTGCGCCAGGCTTCGAATGCCGTCCTCGGCCATCAAGGAAATGATCGGGTTGCCGTTTTCAGCATAGAGCGCTTCAACGCAATGCGCGATTGCGTTAATTCCGCTGGTTGCACTCATCAGTGGCGGTAGCGACAGCGTAAGGGTGGGGTCGTAGATAACTGTCCGAGGTAGAACCTTCCAGTCCCGACCGGTCTTTTTCTCGCCGCTGTCTGTGATTCCGTAGATGGGAGTCATTTCGGAACCAGCGTAGGTCGTCGGTATGGCGAGTATGGGGATGTTAGATTCAAGTGCGATCGCTTTGCCCAAGCCGATCGTCGAACCTCCGCCCGCAGCGACAATGCAGTCCGCCCCAATGGAACGAGCGTAATCGCTCGCTTGCCTGGCGACTTCGATTGGAACGTGCATTACCGCTTTCGGGAAGATTCCGGCGAACTGGTTCCCAAGGCGCCCAGCGACCTCGTCGGCAAGTGCGGTTTGCTCCGGGGTACAGACGACTAGCGCGCGCTTCACAGCCAGCTCCGAAAGCTCCTGACGAAGCTGGGCAAGACTGCCGGTGCCGAAAACGACACGCGCCGGCAGGGGCGCATACACGAAGGAACCATGCAACATAACGATTCTGCCTCCAGTTTATTTGGTAGCTGAGTGCCAGTTCGTCGCTGCGACGTGCCAAGCGGCCAGCAAAGAGAACGCCTTGTTTAACCTGACGTTACCGCAGGGTGCGGTCTCGGTACAGGGCCGCCGAGTCATTTTGATTATGCCGTTTCGGCCTGCTCGGAATATTGCTTTCACCGTCGTCTGTCCGTACAGTGGCCGACGTTGGCTGGACTCGTTCTCTTAGAAAAGGTTTTAAGCAGGCGCTTCTCATCGGTCTTTCGCTTCCGAGCGACCTGAGCTGGATTGCGCGCAGGGACGCGGACGTACGATCGGTCGCGGAAATCGGAAGAAGCTAAATTGTTGTCTGCTGCCGGACACAGGCTGACGAGCCCGCACGCCCTGACGGGCGGTCGTGCCAAACGGGCGATCGAAAGCGGCCGCATAACGGTATCGCCGGATTTTTATTTGTGGGGCGATGGGCTCCGAAAGAGCGTCGATACGCGTGTGGCGTTTGGAACGTTGCGCCGCGTCTCGTGCACCTATTGGCCGCCCGAACCCCACGGATCGCTCGCGACCCGGTTCCAAGCACCGCTGAAACGGTGGTGATCGTGCCCGGTTATGGTCTCGCCGTGGCACGTGCGCAGCATGCGTTGAAGGAGCTGACCGACAAGCTGGTCGAGACCTGGAGCTCGAAATTGCAATGGCAACGTTTCGCTTGTCGCATACGGAGATGTAAACCATCGTGAAGGTCAAGAGTGCCCAGTCGACACCGGCGCACGGCTTCGAAATTTCATTTCCGGCATGGGCCTACTTGCTCTAAGACTTCATTGAAGTACGTTCGATCTCTCGAAGGCAGTCGAAATGCGCATTCTGGTTAACAGTGCCTCTGGGCGCTAACGGCGACGGCCACGGGGCGCTGTTGTCTTTCGGTCTCGATGGCCCCCCGATGGGTTCGTTGAGCGACGACGCCCGAAGGAACAGAAAGCCAAACTTGCTCCCTTGTTGGTCGAGTGCGTCGTGGGCCAGGATGCTGACCCGGTAACCGACAGTGCCCAGTCGATGACACCCGTTTTCTTTCACAAGATTGGCAAGCGCCCGGTTAAGGACGCATACATCTTGCAAAGTGGAAGGTATAAGTGATGTGGAAGATCCCCAAAAAATACAGCCATTTTGCGTTCGGCATGATTCAGGCCGGCGTAACGTCTGCGGTGGCATCAGCGATCGCAAGCATGCAGTTCGTTGCGGAGGGGACGTTTGTATCACACTGGGTGCGCTCGTCTCTTTTTTCGTGGGTTGCGATGTTGCCTGTCGTCATCGTCGCAGCGCCCCTCATCCGCCGGCTCGCCAACCGAATCACGCGCTGAACGCTGGTCGTGTCGATCGCGCTCAGGGAGGAAATGCCGTGTCTAGCAGGCTGTTGGCATTCCGCCCCAGATCGCCCGTTGGAGCGAGCCGCACGGCAGTGGCCTTGGCGAAACGCGGTGGGTGGTCGAGGGCAAATTGCCAGGCTGCATAACTTCAGGCGACTGCGCGTTCGATTCGAACGCCTCGCCTCCATCCACGAAGCGTTCGTGAAGATCGCCTGCTGCATCATCTGCTGGCGGAAAAGTCAACCATCATTGTGAGCGCTTCTTAGAAAAATGACCTATTCTCCTACGGCGCCGCGCCCAGGAATTAGCGAGTCCGTAATTTTTGGTAGCCCAGGCGACTTAGTCTCACGGGCTGAATCACTGATTTCGAATACGGTGACGCGACGCACGATGTCCGAACTAGATGTGACGGATCAACAAGGACGGATCCTGCTCCTGGTGGCGACCGGAAAATGCTTGACGGCCTCCGAGGTGGCGCGCGAATCTGGAGTTCACGCGAGCGCGGTCACACGACTTATACGCCGACTGCAAGATCGAGGCTTATTAGTAGGGGTTCGTAGTTCGCAGGACCGACGTGTCAACAAGCTCGCATTGTCGCCACAAGGCCGCTTCATCGCTGATTGCTTCCAGGTCGTTGTGGATGCAGCACTGGAGCGATTGTTGGCCGGACTTACGCAAGAAGAGATCGGCCTCTTCAAAGGAATGCTTAGACGCATTATTGTCAATGTGTAGTGGTCAAGTTATTTCGGACAGGCAGATAGGTTCTTTCACTGTCGGTTTCGTCTCGTAGGCAGCGGGTGACAGATAGCCCAAAGCTGAGTGCAAGCGCACGGCATTGTAGAAACCGATGATGTACCGGTTGATGTCGCGCCTTGCTTCGTCGTGGTTGGCATACTGACGCTGCTACACGGAGAGCGCGCCATTCTGGGGGCCATGGGGCCTGGCTTGCAGGGACGGTACTTGGTGCGATTTCTGTAGCTTTGCATCATAAGCTTTGCCACACGATGGGTGGAATGCTGGATCTGCTTCACGCACAGACGCACGCGATGGTGTTGTCGCATGCAGTTGCCTATAACCGACACGCTGTGCATCAGATAATGGTGCGCCTCGCTTTGGCGTTGGGTGTTACGGATGCGGCTCATGGCCTTTTCGATCTGGCCTTACGTCTACGCGTGCCGACGTCTCTCCAGGCGCTTGGCATTGTCGAGGATGATCTCGACCGGATTTGTGCCGTGGCGTTCCGATCGCCATATCCGAATCCGCGTGAACTGACATACGAGGGTATTCGGCACCTGCTGGAGCAGGCCTACCTTGGGCAGCGTCCTGACGCGCTTGGCACCGGAGCGCAAGCCCGACGCAACAGTATGCAGCCGGAGACGTAATGACATGTACAGGACAAGCTGGGTTCATTCGCGACCACGCCCGCGCTGCGCAGTGATTTTCTTGCATGGTCGCGGACAGCATGAAATGTCCGCCCGTTCGATCGCGCAACGGATCGCGCCTAACGATGCGATACCAGCTCCTGCCTGGAGCCCCAAGCAGGCGCTGGTATCCACAGAGCTTTCTTGCCCCTCTAGATGGAAACGCGCCACATCTTGAGGATAGCCTGCGCTACCTTGATGACGTCATGGTCGCTTTGGGTGAGGCTGGCATCAGATATTGATCGCTGTTTGCCGCACCACGTTTAGTGCGCTACAGCGGTGATCTGATGGCGGAGCCAGATAATTCCCGTATCTGCTTCAAACCTGGAGTGCCAGTATTGCTTGACTGCGATCTCTGGAAGGGAGAACGGCACCGGAACGCTCACAAGTCGTTCTCGTTGAGTGATCCAGTTACATAGTGGCACAGGAGCAGTTAATACTAGATCTGTCTCTTCAGCTAACAACGCGCTAACGAGGAAGCTTTCACACGAGACGCGGATTCGTTCTGCCGGACAAATTCTCTGGAGTTGCGCTTCTACACGTTCATGCACGTGGCTAAACTCGTGAGCCGCGACGATCACGTGGGTACAGGCCTTGAATGCGTCCAGATCAAAAGATGAACGTAGGCTCGGATGATCGCGTCTTAATACACACGCATAGGATGTTGTGAAGAGAACTTCCTCGCGTACCCCGGCATGGAGGGTTGGAAATTCACCAATTGCGATATCCACGTCTCCGGATTCCAGCTGCTGGATCAACTGCTTGCGCCCCAATGGCACAGCAGTTAAGGAGATACCGGGGGCACATTTAGCCACCGCGTTATAGATGCGTGGAAGAAAGAGGCTCTGGCCGAAATCGCTCGATGCGATTCGAAAATTTCGTCGTGACCTTGATGCGTCAAAATCTGTTGCACGTATTACACATTGTTGGTAAATCGAAGCTATCTCCGAAATGGCGGCCGCCGCCTCGCTGGCCCTTGGAGTTGGCTCCAGTCCGGATCCTGTTCGAACAAACAGTGGATCATTGAAGTGCTGGCGCAACTCCCCTAACCACCGGCTGAGCGTTGATTGAGGGATACCGAGGCTCCGGGCGGCTTTGCTCAGGCTGCGGAGCTGGTAAAGCGCATCGAACAGACGAAACTGGTTTATCGATGGGGTGTGGTCTCTCATCCTTCATATATTGTCCGCTTGGCAGCGGCGGCGGAAGTAGCGGATTCCCTAGAGTCCCATTTTTCTTATAGTGTCCAACCGGGCGTGAAGTAGAAAGCAAGGATAGCCCCGTTATAGACTCGTACTTCAGCATCGTAGTCGTCGTTGAGGTACCCCAAAGACAATACAATGGAGGAGTTCACATGTCTAATTTGACTGCAGCGCGGCACCCGGCAGAAGTGCCTGTATTGATCGTCGGAGCTGGCCCGACAGGTCTTATCTCTGCAATTGAGCTGCTACGTCGAGGCATCAGTGTTCGACTGATTGACCGCCTGCCGGTTCCGCACGCAACATCAAAGTCGTTCACTCTTCACGCACGAACGCTCGAGATGATGGAGCACATCGGGATTGCGCACAGGTACCTGGAGGATGGAATCAGGTGCAAAGGTTTCAAGTTTAATTTCGTCAGCTCTGACGAACACCCATTACTGGACTTCACGAAGCTCCCTGGACGTTACCCGTTCGTCCTGATCTATAACCAGAATGAAACGGAGCGCGTGCTACGTCAACACCTCCAGACGACATACGACTTCTCGCCGGAGTGGGGTGTCCAGCTTATATCGCTGTCCCAGGGAAAGGAAGGTATTTGTGCAACCCTGAAGCTTCCGGACGGGACAACTCAAGAGGTTCGTCCGCGATGGGTAATCGGTGCAGACGGCGTCCGTAGCCGGGTTCGTGACAGTATGGGCATTAGCTACGAAGGTGAGGACTATCAGGAAAATATCCTGCAGATGATGGACGTAGGGGTCACCAATTTCACAGATGGTGACGACTGGATCCATTACTTTATGGCGAAGGAGCACTTCCTTCTTGTGACCAAGCTACCGGGCTCCAACTACCGGGTACTCATCAGCGATCAGGGCAACGCTGAAAGATCATCCCTTCAGGAAACGCGAGAGGCTTTCCAGGGCTATGTTGACTCTTTCAGGGATAGCGCGAGGCTTAGCGAGCCACGCTGGGCGACCAAATGGAAAGTGTGGCGGCGTCTGACCGCGAAGTATCGCCTGGGGGCAGTCTTTCTGGCCGGCGACGCCGCGCACTGCCATTCGCCATCGGGTGGCAGCGGAATGAATGCATGTATGCAGGATGCGTTCAACTTGGCGTGGAAGATCGCCATGGTTGAACGTGGAGAGGCTCGTGCATCTTTGCTGGATACGTACGAGACTGAGAGAAAGCCCGTTGCGCAGCAATTGCTCGCGGGAACTCATGCGATGCATGAAATCATCATGGGACACGGACAGGGTTTGGACGAGCGGATCGCCAAAACGCAGGCGCCCGGATGGAATGAGGCGGCGGCAGAACTGATTTCTGGAATGTCATATAACTACCGGGACCAGTTGGCAGCTTACAGGGACGCCACGCTTCCAGGTGTCGGTCCGGGAGATAGGGTGCCTGATGCTCAGCTCGATGCCCGCCTGCGCCTTTTCGATGTGACCAGGCGGCCTGCGCTTTCGCTGGTTCTCGCGCCGAAGGTTGACGGAGAAATCGAGCTTGCCGAATCTCTTCGCATCGAAGTTTCAAGGCGGTGGCCACAGGTCAAGACGGCTCTTGTGCTACCGGCCGGTCACGAAGTCGTGCAAAACGACGTCTATGTGGACACGGCTGGTGAACTCGCAAAGAACTGGGGTGGTGCAGATCACGGATGGGTCAGTCTGGTCCGTCCGGATAACTACATCCACTTGCGAAGCTCCCTTTCGAACCCAGACACGATTGTCGAGGCTCTGAACGAAATGCTGGTTGGTGCTTGAGAACTGGAGTACGGAAACCATGGCTATTCTTTCGAACCCGATAAATGCGGTTATCAAGTCCATTCAGCAAGAGGCGGAAGGCATACGATCATTCGAATTTTTCCCCGCAGATGGCGGATTCCTTCCGTCATTTACCGCAGGAGCACATGTTGACATCGAGCTCGGAAACGGGATGGTACGCAGTTACTCGTTGGTGAATTCGCAAGACGAGACGCACCGATATGTCATTGCAGTAAATAACGACAAATCAGGTCGCGGGGGCTCACGATACATCCACGAGCAATTGAAGGAGGGGGAGCGTGTTTTGATATCGCATCCGCTAAATAATTTTCCGCTTGCGGAAACGGAAGTGAATTCCGTCCTCATTGCGGGGGGGATCGGCATTACCCCCATATGGTCAATGATTCAGCGTCTTGCCGCCTTGGGCCGGTCGTGGGATTTGCACTATGCATGTCGCACGCGGAGTTGTGCTGCGTTCCTGGCGCCAATATATGAGCTGGCTGGTTGTGGTTCGGGAACTGCGTCGGTGACGTTTGATCAAGAACCCGGTGGAGAGATGCTTGACTTGTCTAGCATCATAGATGCTGCGCCGCAGGGCAGTCATTTCTACTGCTGCGGACCGAATGGTATGCTCGACGCTTATGACAAGGCAACGGAGTCTCTTCCACGACATCTCGTTAGCAAGGAGTATTTTGCCGCTGTTTCAAGCGCAGTTCCTGTCAGTGGGGGCTATACACTTGTTCTTGCCCAATCGGGGAAGAGGCTGAAGGTGGAGCGGGGCAATACGATCCTGGAAACACTGCTCCAGAACGGCATCCGGAAGAACTACTCATGCACTCAAGGGATATGTGGAACATGTGAGACCAGGGTTCTGGAGGGCATACCTGATCATCAGGACTGGGTGTTGAGTGATGAAAAAAAGGCATCTAACAAGTCGATCATAATCTGCTGCTCAGGTAGCAAGACAGATACGCTTGTCTTGGATATTTAAAAAGGAGGAGCGGGACCCGAATCGGGATATGGTTCAGGTCTCGTAACCTTCGAATAGTCCAGCGATCAGGGCGCGTAGCCATTGATGGGCTGGATCGTTATGGAACCGCTCGTGCCAAAGTAGTTTCACGTCGAAACGCTCAAGGTCAAGGGGAGACGGAAAGACCTGTAGCCGTAGCAGACCAGCCAGTTTGGCTGCGACTTGGGAGGGCACGGTAAGGATGCAATCCGTCGACGGAAGCATTAACGTACTCAAGAGAAAGCTTTGAGAAATAGCCTTTATCCTATCGGGTGATATTTGATTACGAAGTATTCGTTCTGCGCGCAGGTGTATATGGCCAATAGAATGGGCTTCAACTAGAATATGCGTCCCTGAAAGAAAGGCCTCTTTCGTAAGCTGTTCTTGAATTGTGGGATGGTTTTCTCTAACCACGCAGACGTAGTGTTCCGTATAGATACTCCTTTCATGGATCCCTGCTTCTAGGCTTGGAAAGCCACCGATTGCGATGTCTACGTCACCACTCTGTAAGGAATCCAGTAGAGACCCACCTTCGAGTTGATTCGTGCGGAGTTGAATTCCCGGGGCTCTGCTCACGAGAGTTTTCATCAACTCCGGAATAAAGATGAGTTCACCGATGTCTGACGCTGCTATCGAAAAGGTGCGATCGCTAACATTGGGGTTAAAGGGCCGCCGTGGCTGAATTTTTTCACGATAAATGCTAACGATCTCAAGCAGCGGAACTGCGAGCGCGATAGCCGACGGAGTTGGAGTCATACCCTCCGATGTCCGAACAAAGAGTTGATCGTCGAAAAGACGTCGCAGCTTCGAGAGAGCCTGGCTCAACGCGGGTTGCGATACGCCCAGTTCACCGGCGGCTCGACTTACATTTCGAAATTTTAACAGCGCCTCGAAGACTGAGATCAACTCGAGGTCAAGATCGGAAGTACGGGTCATCGAGAATGGTTGGCAAAGAATAATGTAGCCTGAGGAGCGAGGTAACCGGTTACGATATTCAGAAACCTAGCGTCAATGAATAAGGAATAAAAAAACCAGATTGGCGTAGTGAATGTACTTGACTGTGTCCATGTAGACGGTAACACGGTAGTTTGTAAGCGCGCAATAGACGACGCGTTTGGCGGTGGCGAAGGGGTGTGAGTTAGTCTGCAGAGGCGACGAATCGCCATGGCAACAGGGCCTCGCAGTCGTCCGCAATCTGAGCAAGCGGCAGCGCCTTAAGCGATTCCGTCGCAATAAGGGGCGCTGATATGCTGCAGGCCTTACAAGAATGAGTCGAACGACGATGAAAGTGCCGAAGCCGGCAACAGCCAACGTGTTGAAGCGATTGCACTATCCGTTCGAAGTCATCCTGGTTCGCGTGCGTTGGTACGTGGCGTATCCACTGAGCTTACGCAATCTGGAGGAAATGATGGCCGAACGAGGGATTGCCGTCGATCATTCGACAGTGCATCGCTGGGCCGTCAAGCTTTTGCTGGTGCTTGAAAAAGCACTGCGCCGCTCCAAGCGAGCAGTGGGCAAGAACTGGCGAATGGATGAGGCCTATGTGAAGGTCTGGGGCGAATGGAGATATCTTTATCGGGCTGTCGACAAGGACGGCAAGACAGTCGACTTTCATCTACGAGCCAGGCGCAACAAGGCTGCGGCTCAGCGCTATTTTGAAAAGTCGATCAGAACGATGCTCCGGAGACAGTGACAATCGATAAAAGCGGAGCCAATCTGGCCGCGCTCGAGGCCATCAACGTCGAGCGTGAAACGCCCATCAAGATTCGCCAGAACAAGTATCTGAACAATATTGTCGAACAGGACCATCGAGCGATCAGGCTACGCACCCGTCCGATGCTCGGATTCGGGAGCTTTCGCCGTACCCGCATCATTCTGGGCGGCATCGAAACCATGCACATGATAGCTAAAGGGCAGATGAAACACGCAGGCAAAATTAAACCGTCGGCAGCGAGCCAGTTCTACTCGTTAGTTACATAAGTCATCCTGATAATATCGCTTTTGCTCGTCTCGATCGCCTTATCGTGACAAAACCAACGATAGAGTGTAGCGCTCGACACCTCAATTTGGTGGAAAAATTGACGAAATGGTTCGCTACGACGGCGAATCCCTTGCCGGCATCGCCGGCACGCGCCGCCTCAATCAGTGCATTGAGCGCGACCAGTTGTCGAGGCCATTCTCAAATGTCGTAGTGGCAGCAAAGTAGAAGTGTCGTGGTTTGTGCCTTTGTTATCTCTTTGACGAGGTTTTGAGCACAGGGTCCTGGAGGCTGGCCGTGGTTCTGCCAATCGCGGTGTTCAGATCCTCAACGGCCGTCGTAGCCGGTGCGGTGCAGGAGAGGCGTGGGAGGCGCAGCGGAGATAACACCCGTTATCACCGCGCCGAACCGGCTGTAGGCGGAGGAGTTTGAAGGCGCGCGACCGGACTGCTGTGATGTGACCGGAGGCCACGCGGCACGCGGGGGCCGGGCAGCAGAAGACGCGGAATGCCCACCAAGGCGTGTCGGAATGTCGATGGCCTGCGCCGGTCGGAGACTGTGGAGGACAGAGCTGAGGCTTCGGCATGGAACGGTGGACGCTGACCTCTCTCCACAAGCACCTCTGTCTTTGCACGTGCAAAGTCTCCCAGCCGGTATCAACAGCCGGGCAGTGGACACGACACCGATGACGGGCGGGCATAGGGTGGCCAATCTGGCGTGGGTGAGCCGGTGCGACGGAGGGCCAATTGCGCAAAGCGGCACCGATCGGGTAGGGTGACGACATTAATCAACCACTACGAGGGATCACAATGAACAAGCAGGAACTGGTGGATGCTGTCGCCGCGAAGACCTACGACAGCAAGGTCGCCACGGGCGAGACGATCGACGCGGTGATCGCGGCCATCACGGGCGAACTGACGAAGGGCAAAACGGTACAGCTGATCGGATTCGGCTCGTTTTCGACGGGGGCGCGAGCCGCACGGGTCGGACGCAATCCGGCGGCCGGTGCGGAGATCCAGATCCCGGCCGCGAAGACGGTGAAATTCACGGCGGGCAAGGCGTTCAAGGATGCGGTGAACGGCGCCTGAAGCCGGAAGCAAGCCGCCGGCCGGATTGCTGCTATCGGCGTCCCCGTCGAATCGCCGCGACTGATGGGGCGGCAGTCGCATTGGAATGTAGTGAACAGGCAGCAGGCCTGGACACGGATCGGCTGGCCTGGTAGCGTGGGTTGCGAGATGCCGCGGTGTACCGCGGCCCCTGCGCTTCACTGCCTGTCTATATAGATACCCGCATGGAAAAGAAACGATCACGGACCCGGCGGCGGACCTCGTGCCCGACCATCGGTGCGTTGCTGCGCTACCGGACGCGCATCGTGCGCGTCATCGCGGAAGCGCGTGGGCAACAGGCGATGATCGAATCGCTCGACACAACGGGCAGGACCTTCGTGAGCAGGGTGAAGTGGGGTAGCCTGCGCGATTCGGCGCCCAGCTCTTCTGAATCTGGCCTGCATCGCAGGTCATCTGACGATCAACCCTGAATGTCGCAGATCAAAACGTACCTACGTCCCAGGCTGGGATGCGGCCGCCTAAGGCTGGAGGTCGCAGCAACGGCCTCTTCATTTCACCACCATAGCGGCGGAAATTGGCCGCCCTATACTCGCGCATGGGCATAGCCAGGGCAACACAATGCGACGCGTCATCGTCCGGAGATCGCCGGTTCACGGCAAGGGTGTATTTGCGATGCGTCCGCTCGCAGCGGGCGAGCGCGTGCTTGCGTACAAGGGTGAAATCACGACGTGGCGAAACGCGTTGCGGTGGCACCGGCGTGAGGGTGTCGTTGGACATACGTTCCTGTTCGGCCTGTCGGACGGGCGCGTCATTGATGGCAGCCGGGACGGCAAGAGTGCCCGCTGGCTGAACCATGCATGTACGCCGAACTGCGAGACCATCGAGGATGAGGGTCGGATTTTCATCCACACGCTCCGGCCGATCGACGCGGGAGAAGAACTGTTCATCGATTACCTGCTTGCCGTCGACGACCATGAGGATGAAGAGGCACGGGCCCAATATGCGTGTGCCTGTACCGCTCCGGATTGTCGTCGGTCGATGCTGGCGGATGTGATGTGAGCGGGATGGTACAGGCTGGGCACGACAGCCATGCCGGTTTGGAAAGCGGCACCGGCCCGAAGCAGCCGGGTGACGGCTTTATCCAGATCTGCGCGGACGCGGTTTTTCATCTCGATGTGCTAAAAATGGCGTTGTCAAGGGGGTTTGCGCCCGACGCACCTTCTGACGCCAGGACGAAGGAACAGATGTCGCTGGATCTTGACGATTTGTGGTGATGCCGATACGCGGCGGATGTCCGACCAGGGAGCGGTCTTATGCGAAAGCGGAAGTTCGTAGGGCAGGGGGCGGGAGACGCGAGCTTGTCGGAACTGCTCAACCATCTCGAGCGGGCGTTGGCAGAATGTTCTATTCACGGATCTGTCTGGAAGAGACTGTCGGATATCAAGATGCGCCTTGCCTCATGCGACGAGGAAGCAGCCGCACTCACTCGGCGGTCTCCGGCTGCCCGTTGTAGTCGGCCGCCAGTGGTCGAGACTTTGCCGCTGTTTTCATGAGCGCCACCAACGGGTGATTTATCGGCTGGGTCGTCCGCGGAGGATTTCGATAGGCTCTTCGAAATTTTCACAGAAGCTTCGCTTCCGGCTAAGTTCGGGCCAGGTCCGGAAGTTCGACATCAATGTGCGGATCGTCGACAATGTGCGACGGTTCTTGTCAAGATGGGCTTTGACGTTCGCTTTGGACGGCTTAATCAACAGCTTGCCGTTGTACTTGCGGATGTTCCATCCGAGGAAATCAAACCCCTTCCAGCACGGTCAAATGGGATAGTCGCCCGAATTGGGATGCGGGTTTTTCCAGGATGTGACGACGCTGGTTGCTGCTGCCAATTTCACTTCCGCATCGCTGCCACGTTTCCTTCATTGCATGCTTGCGGCCGCTGTGTTCCGATAGCGAAATGAGTCGGTCTGTCCAGGACAGATGAGCAGCGTGGATCAATACCTGTAGCGGCCCGATAGCAGTGTACGACTTGCGATGACCGCGCCGCTGCGCGTCACGGTCCGCTGCAGAAAATCGCCGTTAGCAAGAGGGGGACTATTTGATGAATGACTGCGCCGCTACCCGCCTGGTGCGCCTGCGCTTCTACTGACTCGGTGGGGCCGATCACTACCACGCCATAGGCCGAGTCCCTAACAGGCTGGCCATTTCCGCGTTTGAACAGTGCATCGTCGTGTTCATACCCGAGGACGGCGTAGACGCGAAAGCCAAATGCCGTCAGGTTGCTGCCGTGCGCCGGTCGAAATGCGTTGACCGAGTTCGCTTCGACGCGCATCGGCTTCGGATCGATGTACTGGTCCTTCAGGAGCGGGGCGATGAACGCGTGTGCGTTCGATCTACAGTCGAGTTGCGGATCGAGCGCGTAGGCGTAGGACGAGACCGGAGGGAGCCCCGCGGCGAATGCAGCAAGCGCCGTCACCCAGGCGTAGGTTGCGGAAATCTTCATCAGTCTCTCCATCCAATCGAGCTCGCTCCCCAGTGTGAGCGAACTCGATCCGGCACCAGCGTGTCCTGCACCCGCTCCAGTTTCATGGCCAGCAGCCAGATGCGCATTCCTAGGTCAGCCTAAGGGCCTCCATGGTGGCCCTCAGGCACCATTTCTTCAGGATGACGAAGACTCCGCGCACAGGCCGCCCCGACAGTGGGACCCATCGGACTCCTCGTTATTCGACAGTGCCGATTCCAACGCGTGAACAAAACGCTGAAACGCATCCAGCGTTCCATGGACGCTTCGGTACTCGGTGCGACCGATCCTGCCGTCAAGTACGACCAGCATTCCAGCATCCGTCGCCAATTCCAGGATGTTCATTCCGTTCTCCTGAGATCGCCCGACTATCGCCCCATCGCTCATGCCGCAAGCGGGTAGGCGCGCATCGCCGGCGTGCTCGCCTTTGCCGGGAACACGTTCCACGAACCGTCGTCGTGCCGGAAGAAAACGATCGTCAAACCTCCGTCCGGCCGCATCACGCCGATGCGCACGTAGCGCCTGCGATCCGATGGTGTGCGACTGAACTCCATCACGCGTACCGTCACCACCGCAGAGTGCCCAAACCACTTTGCGACCAGCGATCGCAAGCACATCTTGCCGGAACCCATCTCGCTCTCCTCTCACCGCGGCGCCACCATCGTGTCCCGCCAATTCGTGGCTGGAACATTGCAACGTCTTGTCGGTTACCTTACCGTCAACTATAGGTTAGATAACCTATAAATCAACCGCTTAATTCGAGCGCAAGGGTAAACGATATTTGTCCATTGAAGTGCTGATTCATTGGGCATTTGGCATGTCGATGCTTGGGAAAAACCGGTTTATCAACCTATACTTAAGTCAGGTTAGACAACCTATTCGGAGTGCACGTGAAAAAACTGACCCTCACTTCTGCAGCGATATTTGATCCACGAACCGCGACACTCACGAGGCGGCGCGGCAATCGGGAGAGCCGGGTGCCTGAGATCATCGATGTATCGATCAACGTGCTGATCGCGGCGGGTTACGCAGGGTACACGATCAACCGCGTGGCCAATGATGCGGGCATTCGCCTGAGCACGTTACAGCACTATTTTTCGACCCGTGAAGCGCTGTTGCGCGCCACGATCGAGGAGGTCGCCAAGCGGTACTTCGAACGCTTTCGAGGCTTTGCCGAAAACGGAAACCGCTCCCCGCAGGCGCGGCTCGAAGCAATCATCGACGACGCTTTCGCCGAGTTTGTCAAACCTGGGATGCCGGCAGCCATCTTCGAAAGTTGGGGATTGGCGCTGCATGAACCGTTTGCGCGCGATGTGGTCGTGGAGATACAAAAGCAGTTCACGAGGCTTTTTGCGAAGCTCGTTGGCGAATTCAATCCGGCACTGTCGATGGAAGAACGCGAATTGCGTGGCGCATTGATCGTGTCCAGTTGCCAGGGCCTGGTTATTTTCCTTCGCTGGAGTGAAGACAGCTCATCGCAACTGCATGCCTTCCGCAAGGCAGTCAAGGTCGTATGGAGTGGCCTCGGCAAGGCTGAGGAATGAGCAGGCGCGACCTGCTGTTGACGTTCGTTAATTATGGGAGTGGATGGAAAGTGGGGGGGCGGGCGCTTTTACTTTTGAGCGAACTCTGGCGATCAAAAGTGAGGGAACCGCTTGGCGAAACAGGTCTCCAGCCTTCCGTCGAGTAGCTCGACCCGTGTCTGCAGCAGGTAGTGGGCACCCTTCATCGACCACCTCGTTTGTTGACGTTTTGTGAGTCGTCGGTTTATAAAATGATTCATGACCGACTCGGCGGACGCCGACGATACTTGACGGCCGGCCATTCGAGCCTGTTCATGGTCGATAAGGTCGCAGCGATTGTTCACGAGGAAAGACAACAATCGAGCGGCTGCGCGAGACGCAGTACCCGCGCACAGATCATAGAACTTTGTCAAAGATCCGATTTCAAGATTCAGCGAAGCGATGCGCGTGCGTACGATCTCAATCGCCACGTCGCCACGTCGCCACGTCGCCACGTCGCCACGTCGCCCCGCCCACGCCATAGCTTGTCGCGCACGCGATTTAATAGTCGCTCGCATCGTTGCATCACCATGGGTCGCTGGAACAGAGGAAACGTGTACGCGCAGAGCGCCGACCGCACAGCGTGAAGTTTCATGCCGATGTGGAACCAGTCGAGAATGTTCGGTGCGACGCAAGGCGCCGCTGACGTTACTAGCGATCGCATACCCCGGGAACCATCTGTGACCACGTCAACCATTGTGGACCGAACCCAACCACACTGGTCGAGTGCCGCAGCGACCAGCACGCGCGTCAGGCTCGGGCGCTGGAGTACGCACGCGAATCGTCGAGCCGCTATCCCGTCACGTTCGACGCGGCCCGCGATAGCTTCAAACTTGCGCATATCTTCCTGCGGAACCGCGGTGATCACGGTGCCGTCTATTGCGAGACGCAAGTGCCTGGCTCCGTCAAGGCGTTGGGTTCCCGCGAACCATCCGACGTGGAACTGGTCATCTTCAATGTGCTCACCGCAGTCGAGCGTCTCATTGCGAACAGTGGCGTGAGACGGGGTGTGCAACCCGGCGAGGTCGGCGACGTTGCGCGCGGCAGATCGGTACGAGACAGCGGCGCCTTGCTTCGCGCACAGGTACGCAAGTTCCGGCGTACGTCGTCCCGGTAGCAAGGTTTCTTTCGGACACTCCGGGAATCGCAAATCCGCCGGCTCATCGTTCTCGCACCGTGGTTCAGGGGTGCACAAGCAGGATATCAGTCGGGACACTCGAACTCTGACACTGCCCAATGCGGTCGCAAAGACGCGAGGGCGCCAGTCTTTTATGCGGCGGTATCGTCCGCAATGCCTGCAGCGTCGACGCTGAGCGCCGTAGGCACGGATCTGGTCTTGGGCCACCGCATGTTGAAGGCTGGAAAGCAGACTTTTTCCCTCGGACATCGACTATCCAAATTCAGCCCGGGTGGCTCCTTTGAGCGGGCGCTGAAACTTAGCTAACAGTACTTTCTCATCGACACCTTCACGCTGCAGGTAAATCATCCAATGCATATCCATTTGTCACCTCGGATCACGGGTGTCAGCGGTAGCTTGGTGCAAAGTGTCGTGCTCCCCCAGTTTTTCAACACTCCCAATTTAAGTCGTAAAACGTCCGTGATGATGCGGCAGACTCTCATTCCTTGATGATTAGGGCGCGGATAAGGTCGATTGTCTTTTCTACTTCTTCAAGATCGAAGGGATCACGGCCAGTTGTCAGTTTGAACTCGGCCGCAATGGTGAATGGTACAGCGGCGATCGAGAGTATCGCGTAGTAGAGACGCATTGGGTCGGTCTGCCGAATAGCGCGTTCGCGCTGCGCCGCCTTTATGATGTCAACGGTTTCCTCGACCCGGGACTTCAAGTGATTGTCGTAGAGCCACTTCAGCCGCGGACTGGGATGGGCCGCCTCGAAAGTCATGATCCGGTGAACGCCTGGAAATTCCGCCAGGAAGTGGACCATGTCGCCAATCAAGCGGTGAAGCTTCACCGATGCCGCCTTACCCCGGCACTCATTAAGCATTCGGCGATGACGTTCGTCGAAACGCTGGACGATGCGGCTCATTACCGCCTCCCAAAGCGCTTCCTTGGAAGGAAAGTGGTAGACCATGCGCTGGATCGTTGTTCCGGCATCAGCGGCGATCTTCCGCATTGATGCCCCTTCGTAACCGTGCGCAGCAAAAGCCTCGAAAGCCGTGTCGAGAATGTGCTCGAGCATCTGGGTCGGTGGCTTTCGGCCGGGGGATTTGGCGGGCCTTTTCACGAAAGGAATGTCAGGAGACGCATTCATGGTGTACGTTGTTATTCAATCCTGCTGGAAAGGCAAAACCAATGATGGATGTCCGCAGCCACCCCGCGCGCAACTATTCACGGCGGGGCAGTGTTGATTTTCGCTTGGCGGGCGGGTAACCCATCGGTAGACAACTACCTCGATATCTTGGGTGATCGCGGCATTTGCCGTCAATCTTGTTCACACCCATCGGGCTAGCATTCGGATCACCGCACCCGGCATCTCGCGATAGTGCCTAGGTGCGCCTTGGTTCAGATATCGCCGGCGACTTTCAACTCTGCACCCGCGACATACCCTGCCGAGTCCGATGCCAGGAAAACGGCAGTGCTCGCGACCTCCTCGGGAGTTCCGAGACGCTGCATCGGAATCATTCGGGAGAGTTGCTCGCGCGCTTCTGGCGGGTTGGCATGGATCATTGGTGTATCTCCACTCTCATCCAACCCGATCCGTTCGAAAAGTCGCGCTGGCCGAATATTACGCCCCTCAACAGACGATAGCGATCTCCCGGCCTTTTTCGTGAACTCAGGTCAAAATGCCGTTTCGCTGACCTGCGCGAGGAGTCGTGCCTTGCCAACTCCTTGCCGGCCGGCCGCTCCGGCAAGGAGGACAACCTTGCCTTTGACGCCGTTCGGGGCTTGCTTCTCCCCGTTACCCGACTCTACCGCCACAAGGCTCTTTTTTCGGAGCACCATTGTTGTGCGGTGTCGGCTTCAGCCGCCCTGGCAGAATGCAGCCGGGGCATCCGCGCGCGTTGCGGGCTTATGATTTATGTCGTTATCCGTCAACGGACGCCACCAAGCCCCGAACTCCAACTGAATACCGTCGGGATCGCGAAAGTAAATCGACGTAAGCCACGGCTGCTCATCAGGAGCAACACCAATGCTGGCACCGTCCTTGCCGAAGTGATACATGATCGGCGAGACCCAAATGCCGAGGCTCTCAAGCTTTTCCTTGTATTCGGGCAATTTTTCGGGTGCGACACGGAACGAGAGGTGGTTCATCGATCCGATTGCGGTCGTGTAGTTGTCCGGATCAAACCCGCTGGACGGATCTCCGACATTCTGTTTTGGCACTGTGACTCCGGGCTCTGCCACGTGCTTTTTAGCAAAGTAGAAGAAGGCCAGCGAACTCTTTCCATCCCCCATATCGAAAAAGAAGTGCTGACCACCACCGCCAGGAAGCTCCGTCGTCTTGATCAACGGAAAGCCCAAGACCCCTTGGTAGAACTCGACGGTGCGCTGCATGTCGGCAGAAACGAGGGCAACGTGACTGAGTCCCTCAATTTCGAATACTGGATTTTTCTTTTCGGTAAGAAGGTAGTTCACTTGTCAAAGTCTCCGAATCGATAGGCGCAAAGTTGTCGTTGCGCCGAATAATGGTCTCCGGAACGGCACACAGACAAAATTGACCGTCGGACAACCACACACTATCCTTGGTTCTATTCTTTGTCAATTGATCAAGAATTAATGGCAGCGCGCGGTTGTGTCGCCATACGGCCCCCGGCCCCTTGTTGCGCTGGGCTTTATCGAGGACGCCATGGCTATCTGGGGTGCCCCCGATTTGGTGCCAGTCATCATCGGGTAACGTGGTCAGTCCGGCGAACGTCGAGGGGACGGCGGATGGTGTTAGCCATCGATATACATTCGGGTCATCATTGATTGGTGTGTGCAACCTCCGAGGTGCCTCCTGCTTCAGTTCACGCGGCGTTCGAGGCCGATCCAGTATGGCTCGCGCAGTTCGCGCCGTAGAATCTTGCCGGCGGCGTTACGGGGCAGGGCGTCGACGAAGTCGACACTCTTGGGCGCCTTGAAGGATGCCACGCGTGATTTGGCAAATGCGATGATCTCGCTTGCATCAGCGGCGGCGCCCGGATGGAGCACGACGACTGCCTTCACTGCCTCGCCCCATTTCTCGTCGGGCACCCCGATTACCGCGACGTCGGCTACCGCAGGATGATCGTGGATCACATTCTCCAGTTCGGCTGGATAGATGTTTTCGGCACCGGAGATGATCATGTCCTTGATTCGATCGCTGATGTAAAGATAGCCGTCCTCGTCCGTATAACCGGCGTCGCCTGTTCGCAGCCATCCCTCGGGGTCCAGCGCGCGAGCCGTGGCCTCCGGCATACCCCAATAACCCACCATGTTGGCCTCGGAGCGCGTCATGATTTCGCCAACCGTACCGGGAGGAAGTGTCCGGCCCTGTTCGTCGACGACTTTGATCTCCACACCAGGCATCGGAATGCCCGCAGAGCGCATGCGCTGATTTCCCGACCTATCATGATCCTCCGGCGGAAGATAGACGATCGTCCCGCACGTCTCTGTCAGCCCATAGGTTTGGCAAAAGCCGCAGCCGAACACATCCATGCATTGGCGAAGAAGATCGAGCGGCATCGGCGAAGAACCATAGATGATATAGCGCAGTCGGCTGAAATCCACCTGGCGCGCACGCGGTTCGTTCACCACGATGCGGAGGGCCGAAGGAACCATGAAGATCTTTGAGATATTGTGCTGCTCAATGAAGTCCAGTACCTTGAGCGGGTCGAACTCCCGGACGACAATCGACTTGACGCCATGGAAGAGACCGACAATGCCCCAGACGCTGCCACCGACATGGAAAACCGGCATCGCGGCCAGGTTGATGTCGTCGGTGTTCCAGGCGCTCCAGTTCAGCCCGGCTTTGGAGGCGGCGCGGCGCACGCTAAGAATGCTGCGATGCGCTAGCATGGCGCCCTTCGGGCGTCCGGTCGTGCCGGACGTGTAAAGCTGCAGCACCACGTCTTCTTCGCTGGGCCGGAATTCCACGTTCTGGGGGCTGCCTTTGCTCCGCCAGACTTCGAAGAGCACGGACGAGAGGCCGCATGGCTCAAGTGCGACCACTTCCACCGGATGCCCGACCAGTCGCAACGCTTCGCGCACCTGGACTTCGACCTCGGGACCCGCGAATAGCAAGGCGGCTCCGCTGTCTTCCAACATGTATGCGATCTCGGCCGGCGCCAGTCGCCAGCCGATCGACGTCATGACGGCGCCGACCTTGGCGGCGCCGAATAGAATCTCATAGAAGTAGTCGCTATTCTTGCCAATGTAGGCGATCCGCTGTCCCTTCGAGACGCCTTGCTGGAGAAGTTTGTTCGCTACCTGGTTTGAGTGGCGATTGAAAGTCTCATAGTCGATTTCGCGGCCTTCGAAACTCAACGCAACAGCGCGTGGGCGATGTCGCGCTTGATATCGGGCGATGTCTCCGAGCGTGCGCATCGCGTCGAAATCGACGGCGTCGCCGGCAACATGTCGTGCGTTAACCATCAAAGCCTCCGACAAAGTGGATGGAATACCTCGCGTGTTCAGCGGGATTCCTGGTTTGGCAACTCAGAACCTCGCCCCACGAATGTGGTGGGCGTTGAGGCACTGGTCTGGAAATATCTTATCCCGCGAGCTTCCGCGGTCGAGACGCGAGACCTGTTGAGCATCATTTGCATTCCTCTCTTCAACTCTAGTCGCGGGTTTTGTTAGTCCGGCACCAATATGATACTAACATGATACTAGTCTTGACAACTGCGTATCTTGTGGCAGTATGACGGTTCCAACCACACGCGGTGTGTTCAGAAAAGGGGTGGATCGACGGCTAGGGATCCGAACTCCGCGGTAAAAGTGTTAGAAGTCGCCGACATCGGTTTAGGACCCTTCGCGGCGATGACACCTGAACGGCGTGACCAAATCCGCATCAGCGCCACACTGTTCGCACATGTTGTGCGGTTCCCGACGTGCTAGGGGCGGTGTACGCGAAGGGCGGGTATTGGTGTGTGTCAATGCAACGAATTGAGGAGCGCTTCTCCGCAGGGATCCTGCCGAGCGGCTAGGAGGGCGGCATTCGGCAACTGCCAGTTCTCCATGTCGATCCCCGTGGCCAAAAGCGGGGTTGGCAGCACGACAGGTCGTCGGGCAGACATGGCGATCGAACTTAAAACGTTAAGAGAGTAAGGAATCGACCAGTGGATTTTCAGCTTACCGACGAGCAGAAAGAACTGCAGGAAACGGCGCGCAAGTTCGCGCGCGCGGAACTGATGGATTTGTCGCGGGAGATGGAGGAAAAGGGGATGCCCCTCCCCAAATCGATGCGCAAACGTTATGCCGAGATGGGGTTTCTCGGTGTCAACCTGCCCGAAATCTATGGCGGACTTGGGCTCGGTCATTTGGAAGCACTGCTGATTCTTGAACAGTTCGCAATGATCTCGCCGGCTGTCGCGTGGCCGATCTTTGAGAGTGCGACCGGCCCCGTGCGCACGATCGAGCATTTCGCATCCGATAGCATCAAGGCCCTTATTATCCCGCAGGTCGTTCAGGGCGAAGCGATCGTAGCGGTCTCCATGTCGGAGCCATCGGCAGGCACGGCGCTTACCGACCTCAAAACTGCGGCACGTATTGAGGGTGACGAGATCGTCGTCACCGGTCAGAAACGCTGGTGCTCGGGCGGCGGTCATTCGGATTTTTATATCGTCTACTGCCGTTTCGACAATGAGCCGGGCGCGAAAGGTATCGGGGCGATTCTGGTCGAGAAGGAGCGCAAGGGGATCAGCTTTGGCCGTCCGGAACGGCTCATGGGCTTCCGCGGAATTCCCTCCGCCGACATCTACCTCGACGAAGTGCGTGTGCCAAAAGACAATGTCATCGTCCCCAAGAGCGGCTTCAGCAAATTGATGAGCGCGTTCAGCTTGGAACGCTGCGGCAACGCCACCATGGGTCTTGGCATCGCCGCCGCTGCGCTCGAAGAGGCAACGGCCTACGCGCAGGACCGCGAACAATTTGGCAAGCCCATCGTGGACTTTCAAGCGATCCAGATGAAGCTTGCCGAAATGGCGATGAAGGTTGAGGCGGCGCGCCTGCTCATCTATCGCGCGGCGGTCAATGCAGCCCAGGGCCTGCCTTCGATTCTCGATTCCTCGCTCGCCAAGTGCTTCTCCAACGAGATGGTTGTCGAGGTCGCATCGAAAGGCCTGCAGATTATGGGAGGCTATGGCTATTCCCAGGAATACCGCATGGAGCAGCGTGTGCGCGACAGCTATGCCTGGGGCATCGCAGGCGGCACCATCGACGTCCAGAAGACGAATATTGCTTCCGTCCTTGTCGGGCGCCGCTTCAACCAGAGAGGCTGACAGTCGCCGCAATGGACCAACTCCGCCACCACATGAGTCCGTCATCCGCAATGTCGGGATGTCGTACAGGCTCAGCCGCGATGTCCAACGGCGCGGTCAGCGCCATCATGTTTTCGCTGGCTAGTCGAGCTGGGCGGTGTAAGGTGTACGGGGCATAAGATATGGCGTGCCATCTTGACGTCCTTTTGTCGGCTTTTCGGTCTGGCCGGACCATCTATATTCCCGGCGCTACCGGAGAATCTCGAGCGCTGGCAACTGCGCTGCGGGACCAACCGGAGGTAAGCGCGGGCGTGCGCTTCGTCAGCGGCCTCGTTCCTGGCATGAACGAGACGTTGGACTATGGCGGACTCGCCCCTGACTGTACCGTGACAACCTTCATGCTGCCAGCCTGTATGCGTGACAGCTTCGCCCAGGGGCGGGTGACGCTTCTGCCACGGACGTATTGGGGCGCGGCGCGTTATCTTCAGGCGATCGCCTGCGACGTAGCTGTCGCACATGTAGCGCCGCCCAATGCAGACGGCTTGTGCTCGCTTGGCGTCGCAAGCGATTTCACGCCGCTGGTGTGGCCGAACGCGATGTTCAAGGTGCTGCTCATCAATCCAGCAATGCCGATTCTGCCGCGCGCTCGCATGCTCTCTATTGCTGATGCGGATCTGGTGGTGACGCTAGAGGGGCCGTTGGTCGAGGCGCCGGTCGCGAGGGAAACAGAAACGGCGGCCGCCATTGCGCGAACAGTCGCAGCTTTGATTCCTGACGGTGCTCACATTCAGACTGGGATCGGTAGCGCGCCAGACAGGGTCTGGACGTTTCTGCGTGATCATCGCGGACTCGTTCTACGGTCGGGTATGGCGAATGGCGGGTTGCGCGAGCTGGCCGAGGCTGGCGCGCTGGCTGACGGCGGAGCCCATCTTGCCGGCATCGCTTACGGCTCAGTCGATTTCTATAACTGGCTGCAGGACACCGATCTTGTGGAATTCGCTACGACCCTCGAAACCCACGGCTTGCCTGCACTGATCGACACGCCACGATTGCACAGCATTAACTCGGCTTTGGAGGTGGACCTGTTCGGCCAGGTGAACGTCGAGTGGCAAGGGAACGCCTTGTCTAGCGGTGTTGGCGGGGGGCCGGACTTCATGCGTGCAGCGACCTTTTCGCCTGGCGGACGATCAATTATCGCGCTCCCGGCAACGGCGGAGCGGGGAATGGTGTCGCGCATCGTTGCGCGCCTCGCCCGACCCAGCGTCAGCGTGGCCCGCTCGGACATCGATACGGTCGTCACCGAACATGGCGTGGCCGAGTTGCGCGATAAGGGGATCGATGAGCGCGCGCAGGCTCTGATCACAGTCGCGGCGCCCCAGTTTCGCGCGGAATTGGAAGAGGAATGGCGCGCGCTTCGCGCGACCTTCGGTTGATATCACTAAACAGGAGACTTTCCTTTGAGACGTGCAGCCATCGTATCTCCCCTAAGAACAGCCGTGGGCGCATTCGGGGGCGCCCTGACTCCGCTGAAGATGGAGGATCTAGGCACGATTGTGCTCAAGGCGCTCGTAGAGCGGACGGGCATCGACCCCGGGCGCATCGACGACGTCATTTTTGGTCACGCCTATGGCAACGGCGAGGCGCCGGCGCTCGGGCGCTGGTGTGCGCTTAACGCGGGTTTTCCGATCAGCGTCGCCGGTATGGAAATGGAACGGCGCTGCGGCAGTGGGCTCATGGCGATAACGACGGCTGCGATGATGGTGCAAACCGGCGCGGCCGATGTCGTGATCGCGGGCGGCGCTGAATCGATGAGCAATTGCGAATTCTATTCGACAACGCAGCGCTGGGGCTCCCGCGCCGGCAGCGTCGTGCTGTACGACCGGCTGGAACGAGGCCGAGTCCGATCGCAACCCGAATGGCGCTTCGGGGTGGTCCGCAGCATGATGGAGACGGCTGACAATCTCGCGAAGGATTTTGGGATCAGCCGCGAAGCGGCGGACGAATATTCGATGCGCAGCCACCGTCGTGCCGCGGCGGCTTGGGCGGAGGGGAAGTTCTCCCACGAGTTGGTTCCAGTGCCAGTGGCGCAGCGCAAGGGCGAGCCTGTTATCTTCGATCGGGACGAAGGCATTCGCGCCGACACGAGCATGGAAGGGCTGGCCACGCTGCGTGTGGTTCATGAGGGGGGGGTCTGCACGGCGGGTAATTCCAGCCAGCAGAACGATGCCGCATCTGCGTGCATTGTCGTCGCAGAAGATCTGCTAGACGATTTGAAGCTCGATCCGATGGCGTGGTTCGTTAGCTGGGCGGTGGCAGGCTGTGAGCCGTCTCGCATGGGTATCGGCCCAGTGCCGGCGACGGAAAAGCTATTTCGCAAAACGGGCCTATCGCTCGATGACATGGATCTCGTCGAGCTGAACGAAGCCTTTGCGTCTCAGGTGCTAGCGGTGTTGAAAGAGTGGGACTGGCACGATCCCGACAGACTTAACGTCAACGGCTCAGGAATCTCGCTCGGTCATCCGATCGGCGCGACCGGCGGGCGCATCTTGGCAACGATGCTGAATGAGCTGCAGCGGCGCCAGGGGCGCTATGCACTTGAGACGATGTGCATAGGCGGCGGGCAGGGCATCGCTGCCATCTTTGAGCGCGCCTGAGCGATGCTCTAAAAGAGTGAATCCGTCGTTCCATTTGGGCATACCTAATTGCATTGTGAAGTGACAAACGGGTATAGTAATGGCAACAAGGCGTTCTGATGCCACTAATCGAACGCTGCGAATTCGCGCGAGGGCGCCAGATTGAGAGGCGGTCGCTCAACAAACGGATCGACGGAGCGGTGTTGTGACATCTAATGAGGGGACATCCGAGCAAATGGAGAATCTGCATCGACAGGCGTCGTCGGGTCGGCTCGACGATCTGGCGCTAGACCAACTCTTTCGAACCGCGCGGACACGCAAGTCTTGGGCGCCGATTCCGGTGCCTGATGCGCTCCTAAAGGAACTCTACGAGTTGCTCAAGTTTGGCCCGACATCCGTCAATGGTTCACCGGTGCGTTTGATCTTCGTGAAAAGCGAGGATGCCAAGGCGAGACTTGCGTCCTTTCTATTGGGCACGAACCTCGAGAGCGTAATGAAGGCGCCAGTCTGCGCGATCATTGGCTACGACTTGGATTTCCCTCGCCATCTTGGTCGGCTCTTCCCCCATGCGCCGGACATCGCCGCCCATTTCCAGGATCCCGACGTGGCGCGCGATCACGCTTTTCGCAACGGATCGCTTCAGGGCGCCTATTTGATGCTGGCCGCGCGCGCGCTTGGTCTGGATGTGGGGCCGATGTCGGGATTCGATGCCGGTGGCGTCACGCGAACTTTCTTCGACGGAACCAGGATTGAAGCGAATTTTCTCTGCAATCTCGGCTACGGAACGGATGAATTGCTGTTTCCCCGTCAACCCCGGTTGGAGTTCACCGAAGCAGCAAAAATCATCTGAACGTACTTGCTTGGATAGAATCAATGAACATGACTTCGACAGATCGGACGCACGAGCCAGACACGGAGACGTGGGTGGACAGCGCCCGCGCTCATCGGGAATTCCCGATCCAGAACCTGCCACTAGGCGTCTTCAGCGTCGCCGGAGAGGAGCCGAGGATCGGATGTGCGATAGGCGATGAGATCGTGGACCTGCGTAGTCTGGCGCTGGATGGGCGACTGCCGCCTGACGTCGCCCCCCTGCTGTCCGCAGTTGAACTCAACTCTTTGTTCGGGGCGCCGGCCGCGCAGCGCCGTGCCTTGCGTCACGCGTTGTTCGACTTGCTTAGTAATCCGGAGCGACAGATGGAGGTGCAAATGCACCTTCACTCGGCCGCCCGATGCCAAATGCACGTACCTGCGCGCGTCGGTGATTTCACCGATTTCTTCGCCGGCATTCATCACGCTACAAACGGCGGAAGGCTGGTTAACCCCAATTCTCCCTTGCCGGCAAACTATAAGTTCCTCCCGATCGCTTATCACAGCCGCTCGTCCTCGATCCGCGTGTCCGGTCAACCTGTACGGCGTCCCTGCGGGCAGCGGAAACCTCCCGATTTCACTACGCCCGTCTTCGGTCCGAGCCAACGACTGGACTACGAACTCGAGTTGGGTGTCTGGATTGCTGGCGAGAACGAGCTAGGCAGCGCCGTTTCCGTCGACGACGCTTTTGGCCGGGTTGCGGGATTCTGCCTAGTCAATGACTGGTCGGCGCGCGACCTCCAGGCCTGGGAATTTCAGCCGCTTGGGCCGTTCCTGTCGAAGAGTTTCCATACCACTATTTCACCATGGGTCGTCACGGCCGAGGCGATGATCCCATTTTTGATGCCGCACAATGCGCGCACCGTCGACGATCCTGAACTCTTGCCTTATCTTGTCACGACGACGGGTGGGAGTGGAGACGCACTTTCGATCCAACTTGAGGTCTTTTTGACAACGGCGCAGATGCGGAAACAGGGGCGCCCACCCCACAGGCTCAGCGCTGGCCGGGCGAGTGACATGTATTGGACGGTCGCGCAGATGATCGCTCACCATACGGTGAATGGATGCAATTTGATGCCCGCCGACCTTCTGGGCAGCGGAACGATCTCATCAGCGCAACCGGGGGGCGCTGGCTGTCTCTTGGAGATCAGCCAAAACGGAAAGCAGCCTCTTGAACTTCCTTCTGGGGAATCGCGGTTTTATCTTGAGGACAGCGATGAGATTCGTTTGAAAGCGACCGCCTCTGCGGAAGGTTTCCGCTCTATTGGTTTCGGCGATTGTGTAGCGATTGTAGCAAACGGGGGAAGCGCATGATTTGGTGAGGCGTGGTGTCAGCTACGCGTCATGTGACGCACTTTCTATCACTCTCGTCGCTTGCGCCGCAGCGTGGTTTCCCTGTGTGCGGTTGGCGATATGGCGTCGGCAATCATCGTGCGCTGGGGACCTAGCGGACCTCAGCGTGACTCTCGAAGGAAGATCAAATGTCTGAAAGTCTCGTGAACTATCAATGTGTGGACGATGTGGCGATTGTTCGTCTAAACGACCCGGGTGCTCTCAACGCATTCTCTGATGCGATGTGCGAGTTGCTGATTGAAAGGTTGCTGCAGGCCGAACGCGAAGCGAGGGCGATCGTGCTAACAGGAAATGGCCGCGGCTTCTCGTCCGGCGTCAATCTCAACGTCAGCCCCGCCGACAAGCCGACGAGCGAGCGCGACGCTGGCGAGCGACTGGAACGTCTATTCAATCCGCTGATGGCGGTTATCCACAATCTCGCAGTTCCGTTCGTGACCGCGGTCAACGGTCCTGCGGCGGGCGTAGGCTGCTCGGTCGCCTTGTCCGGTGACCTCGTCGTTGCCGCGCAAAGTGCATACTTCCTTCAGGCGTTTTCCCGTATTGGCCTCGTACCCGATGGAGGCTCGGCCTATTTGCTGGCGAAATCTGCGGGGCGCGTCCGTGCAATGGAGGCGATGCTGCTCGCCGAGAAGATCAGTGCGTCTCAGGCGCTTGAGTGGGGGATCATCAATCGTGTGTCGCCCGATGGGCAGGTTCTTGACCTAGCGATGGACTTCGCCCGGCGTCTCGCCGCGGGGCCTACCCACGCATTGGGTCTGGTGCGTCGCCTCGCATGGTCGGCGCTAGAGGAAAAGTTTGTCGATCAGCTCGCCCTCGAGCGGCGCCTGCAGTGTGAGGCTGGGCGCAGTCCTGACTTCGTGGAAGGAGTCGCCGCATTCCGGGAAAAGCGCACACCCCGGTTCGGGGGTGTGATCCCCTTGGACAAGTAGCCTCACAACGTAATCGCCACAGGAATCAAAATGGCCGAGAGTTGGCGCTTCTGCTCGAACGATTTGTCGCCGGAGGGCGGGGCTTCAGGACTGCCTAGAGAAGACGAGTCACCGCGTCGGACGCGGAGGCGCTCACTGAGCGATGAGGCGCGGGAGGCACGGCATGGGGCGATCCTCGATGAGGCGACCATAGAGTTCATGCGGGCCGGCGTTTCGAGCGCCGAACTGACGTTGATCGCGCGGCGCGTCGGCCTAACGCGAGCGGCCCTATACCACTATTGCTCGGATCGGTACGACCTCGTCCATCAATGCTATCTGCGAACATGTGAACTCATTCACTCGGACCTCCAGCGTGCCGGGGTTACGCATGGCCCGGGACTCGCGAAGGTGGCGACCTTTGTCGAGCTAATGAGCAGCCCCAGCCATCGTCCAATGGCTGTCTTCAGTGAGATCGGACTGCTCTCGGCCGAGCAGTGCCAATCTGTCATTGCCGCGCAACAGCGAAATGTGGCAGAACTGCAAACGCTGCTCACCGTTGGCGTCAAGGACGGTTCGATACGTAAGTGCAACGTCGATATCGTGGCCGAAGCCATTTTCGGCGTCTTGACCTGGGCTCCGCTTTCTAGATTGTGGTTGAACGTGTCAGATGGCACTTTGACCCAACGCATGGCTAAGGCGGTGCCTCAGATGATCATTGAGGGCATCGCGGCAGGTAAAGAGGAGCGCCCGGCGGTCCGAAAGCGACTTGCCGATGTCAAAATGCCGACGCCCACGACGCCGCGTGAGCAGAGGCTTGCAGGGCTAGCGCAGGCCGGATCGCGCCTCTTCAACGAACGAGGCATCGACGGGGTTTCGCTGGATGACGTTGCAGCCGCGGTCGGTCTCACGAAGGGAGTGATCTATCACGCCTTCAAGAGTAAGCCCGAGTTTGTCGCTTACTGTTACCACCGAACTCTTGATATCCAGGAACGAATTCTCAACGTAGTAGAGAACAGCGCCGACGGAGTTGAATACACGCGGGCGATCGTCGAGCTTCATGTGCAGCTTCAACTCTCTGATGTCCATCCTTTGTGGTTTACGACTGGTGTCGAAAATTTTCCTCCTCATCTCAGGAAGCAGCTCGTGTCTAGGATGAACACGATCTTGGACCGGACGTTGAAGCTCAATGAGCGCGGCATTGAGGACGGCAGCCTGCGGAAATTTGACATCGCCCCGGTGCGGATAGCTTCTGTTGGCGCTTTCGCCTACGTTTCGCAGTGGGGGGCCTCAGCGCGACGTCTTTCCAGCACAACCTTGGCTCGCGAAATCAGCAGTTTGCTGCTGTTCGGATTGCGCAGTTCAGAATCGAAGTAGCTTACTCTATCCAGTCACGTCAGCCCCGTCTCTTGGTGTGGGCGCGTATCCCATGGAGTCGATCAGGGACTTGAGATAGGCGTTGTCACCCGCAACTGAAAGACGACGCCCGGCCACGAGTGCTTGAACCCCTGATGCTGTTATGCGCAATGACGCCGTCGGCGACTCCGTGGCATCTTAAATGTCAACCGATCGTTCCGTTACCGCTTGGGGGACGGTTCCATGTCTATCGCCTCCTGTCAAATCGCACACATCCGGGACATCAGCATGCCCAAAAAATAAAACATACGCACGTGTCAGATAAACTTTCTAAGGCGTATAATATAAACAGACAGCGAGATGGATAACATACGCGCTACCTATCAAACGGAGGTGACAGTGAGGATTTCGAACGAAATGCAGGCGGATGACGTTGTACTTTACGGTTATTTCGCGCCGAAATATGAACGACTGCGCGAGGCCTTCGCTCGGAATTTTCGAGAGATGGGTGAGGTGGGTGCCGGCTACACGGTAATAGCCGACGGCGCGTTGGTGGCCAATCTCTGGGGCGGCTGGAAAGACGCTGCGCGCCAAGCGCCCTGGAGTGCCGATACGGTGGCTTGCGTCTGGTCCGTCTCCAAGGCAGTTGCGGGCGTTTGCTTCGCGATTCTGGTCGACCGGGGCCTCATTTCCTATGGAGACAAGGTGAGCACCTATTGGCCGGAGTTTGCGGCTGAGGGCAAAGGTGATGTCACCGTCGCCATGCTGCTTGCGCACCAAAGCGGCATCACCGGCTTTGACACGCCTGCCACACTCGAGGATCTTTTTGCGGGCGAGCCCGCCGCCTGTCGGCTCGCAGCTCAGAAGCCGTTTTGGAATCCCGGTGAGCGAGCAGGCTATAGCAACGTTGTCGGCATTCTTGCTGACGCTCTGTTCAGACGGGTCGAGGGCCGCTCGATCAAACAGTTTGTGGCCGATGAGCTCAAGGCCAAGTTGGGGTTGGAAATTTCCGTTGGGCTTCCGCATGCCGACCGGTCTCGTGCGGCGGACCTTATCGAATCCAAAAAATTGGATGTGACGAAAACCGTGAAGGTCACTAGTGAGGCGCAGCGAGCGCTGATCAATCCTGTCGTCGACGTGCCGTTGCAGGCGACACCCGAATTTCAGGCTTCGGAGTTCTTTGCCGCCAATTGTTTCGCCAACGCACGAAGTCTGGCGAGTATGTGCGCCCTGTTGCTTGATGCAGGTCATGACGGCCCCCGGCTTGTGAAGCCAGACGTCATCGCTGAAGCTACGAAGTTACGGTTTGACGGGATCGACGAAGTGCGCCAGATGCGGCGGAGTTGGTCCGCCGGGTTTCTCACCAACCACGTCGGCGATTTTGGGCCGAACACGGCCGCGTTCGGCCATGGTGGCTGGGGGGGGGCCTTTTGCTACGCTGACCCGGTTGCCGGCGTCGCCGTCGGTTACGTCATGAATCACATGAGCGACCAGATGGAACGCAATCCGCGTCGCATCAATCTCGTCAAAGCGGTTTACGACATCTGACGCGGTGCGGCGCGGAGAAGTGGAGCTGCAAATCTTTATCTGCCGCGTGCCATAACCCTAAGGCAAGTGCACGATGGCTCACGTGAGGAGGAGAAGGCTGATGGCCAGAAAGGATTATGGTGTCACCGAGCTTGGTTATCTTGGCATCGGTGTGAGCGATCTTGCAGCTTGGCGGCATTATGCGACGAACGTTCTGGGTGTTGACTGGATCGATGAGCCGGGTGGGGCGCGGCTGCGGATGGACTATTGGCATTATCGCATCCGCGTGCATGAAGACCCATCCGACGACATTCTTTATGCGGGCTTTCGCGTAGCCGGCCCCGAAGAGTTGCAGGCGTCGATCAATCGTCTCGAGGAGTTGGGCATCGCTTTCGAACGTGCGACGGCGTCCGAAGCCGAGCAGCGCTGCGTGCTCGATTATGTGCGAGTAAAGGACCCCGCCGGTCTTCCTATAGAGATTTTTCACGGACCACTCGTCGATACACATCAGCCGTATCGGCCCGGCCGCGGCATGCATGGCAAATTCAGGACCGGCGCTCTCGGTCTCGGCCACATGATCGTGCGGAACATTGACGTAGAAGCCTCTTACCGCTTTTATCGCGACTTAATGGATCTGCGCGGCAATGTGGAGATGCGCTTCGGGGTGGGGGAAAGGCGTTTTGAATTGACATTCATGGCCGCCGAAGGGGGGCGAGACCATATGGTGGCGTTTGGTGCAGGCAATACGCCCAAGCGGATTCATCACCTTATGATCGAAGTCGAAGAGCAGAACGACGTTGGTCTTACCTATGACATTGTCCGGAAAGAGAAAATACCGATCCTGAACGATATCGGGCGCCATATCGATGACAACATGTTCTCCTTCTACATGAGTACTCCGTCAGGATGGTTCTGCGAGTATGGTGCGGAGGGCTCTTCGCCAACCTATCAATCTGAGTATCATACTGTCGGCGACTATTGGGGCCACATGTTTGCGACCGACTTTGTAAAGTGAACAAGGAGGCTCGCACCTGACGTCCCCGTGGGCGCCGACTTACCTACGGGGACGCAGTTGTTGATCAGCCTGTGATCATCGCATTTGCCGAGGCCATGGGCCGGGACGTCTCTCAACCGACTGGCGAAGATGGATGCGCTCGGTGCTTTGGTGTGCGGCGCCATCGTCACGGCGGGTGGGACTTTATCGGTTTGTCACCGTCCCAAACATGACTCGGTCAATGTCGATTGTATGCGTCACGCCGCAGTTGCAGCGTGAGATCTGTACGTCTTAGGCTGATGAGCCGCCAGCGTCTACGTGTCGACGACTTCGATCTCGTCGAGATAAACGAGGCCTTAGCGAGCCAGGTTATCGCCTGTGTTACTAAATTGAGCCTTCACGAGTCGAATCGGCCTGCGCCGTAGAGTCCGACGATCGCGTCGGGCAGTTTCTCGAAGTCCTCGACGACATCGTGACCGCCTTCAGCCGACCCTGAAGCATAAGACGTCGGAGATCATCCTCGGCCTCGAGTTGTTCATGATAGAAAGCATCAACGATCCATGCCTCGGACTTGATCTTCCGCTGTCGCAGAACCTCCTCGATCCCCTCCGTGATGCCTACCATCCAGCGTAGGGTAGTGCTCGGTCCCATGGTTGGCCCGCCAGCTAAATCGACGGGCAGCAGTGGCGCGGAATGAGAGCATGCAGCCGTGCGTGTTCAGCAGATTCACCGCGGTCATGGCCACGCGACCGCCTACGCCGTCCGAAAACACGCGATGCTCTCTGGAAACGCTCACTGCAGTCGCGCGGGGCAGATCGTTGGCCGTGCCGTCGACACAATCGTCGATCCTCAGCTCCTCGACTACCCAGCAACAGCGCTCAACTCCGCCGGCGAAGCCGACAACCTATCGCCTCGGCCAGTTGGGCCACGACCGAGCCCAATGAGCCGCCGGTCCCTGGCCTTCTCCCAGCGTAGGCTCAGGCGGCGCCTCGCGCAGTTCAAGGTGATCGCGTTCGAGCGAACTGGGTAGCGATTTTTTAGAATTCCCACTCGTGAAGGGTTTGGGTCAATGCGGCCCGTTTGGGGACGAATGGATGCGGTATGATGCCTCTCCGGTGCTGGCATTTGACCCGGAGCAGCTAGTGTCAAGGGTGTAATGGTAAACTAGAAACCTAGTCGTCAATTACAATGTCGCTTATGTATGCATTCTGGCCCCAATTCCCAGTTATCAATAGTCACCCCGGTGTAGCAGGTTCCACGCAAATTTCCCGTTCCGGATTCCATATGCTTGGCGACTCCGTCGCCAATGAGAGGTCGTGATGCGCTCACTGATGGCTGAAGCGCGCGCGGCGCGTCACATTGCGGTTATCGACGAGGCGACACTGGAATTTACCCGCGACGGTGTAGCTGGCGCGAGCCTGAGTTCGATCGCCAAGCGGGTGGGCCTGACGCGCGCAGCGCTCTACAACTACTGCACGGATCGACAGGACCTCGTATTCCAGTGCTATAGGCGCGCCTGCTCGCTCACCCAGAGTGACCTGCTGCGGGCTTACGAGACGCCGGTTAGTGGGGCCGAGCGACTCGGCATGTTCCTCAAGCTCTCGGTCGATCTCGATCACTACCCCGTGGCTGTCCTGAGCGAGATCGCGGTACTCGATGACGAACAGCAAGCCACCGTTCGCAAGGACCGGGCGCAGAACGTCGAGCT
Organism: Paraburkholderia sp. GW821-FHT02A12; assembly: GCF_059422005.1. Lineage (NCBI taxonomy): Bacteria > Pseudomonadati > Pseudomonadota > Betaproteobacteria > Burkholderiales > Burkholderiaceae > Paraburkholderia > Paraburkholderia sp. GW821-FHT02A12. The sequence continues at coordinate 1,192,678 of NZ_JBWKWA010000002.1, forward strand.
CCTGAAGACCTTGTTGCGCGAAGGCCAAGAGGACGGCTCGATCAGGGACTGCGATCTGGAGGTCGTCTGTCAGGCGATCTTCGGTGTATTGTCATGGGCGCCGCTGATTCGGATTTGGTTGAAGAAGTCCGAACAGGAGTTCGCCGCCAGAATGGCTGCGGCGATCCCGGACATGGTCATGAACGGTGTGGTGCCACTAGGCAACCGGTTTCCGAGCACCCATCGCCGGATTGCGGAAATCCTGGGCGATACGCCACGGACTGAGCGCGAGCAGCGAATGGAGGAGTTTGCTCGGACGGGATCCAAGCTCTTCAATCGTCGCGGCATAGCGGGTGTTTCCTTTGACGAAATTGCGTTGGAAATGGGCATGACGAAGGGGGCGCTTTACCATCATTTCGAGAGCAAACCGGAGTTTGTCTCATTTTGTTGCGCGCGCGCATTCGACATTTACGAGCGCGTCATGGATGCGGCCGAGGCCTGCGAGACAGGCCTTGAAGCGACAATGACGGCGATCGAACTCGACGTCGAGGCACAACTCAGTGACATCTATCCGCTATGGCTTACGACGGGCCTTGGAGCCTTTCCGGCGAAGACGCGGGCCAAGCTTGCGAAGCGAAATGAACGTCTGGCCGCACGATCTTTTGAGCTTGCCCGTCGAGGGATCGCAGACGGCAGCCTGCGTCCCTTCGATCTCGAACCGGTAAAGCTGGCCGCGCCGGGGAGTTTTACCTATCTTTCGACGTGGCTGCCTCCCGCAAATGAACGGCGTGCGGCGCAAATTGCTCAGGAAGTCAGTCGCTTCCTGCTCCTAGGTCTTCGGCGGCGCTGATCGATGTGCTCAGCAATGCTCTACCAACTCGGCTTCTCACGCCTCCAGTAAAAGCGAGCTTTGTCGGCGCCAGCGTAGTCCGGATCGAGGTAGACGAACATCCGTTCGATCAAGCCCTCTCTGTCGAAATCGAAAATACTGCTGAACCTGCCACCGGGGGTGTCGCCACCTTTCCACGCGGTGCCCTCGCTGGTGGTCCCACGGGTTGCGCCTTCGACGACGACATGCCGGTCCGCTTCGATGAAACTGAACGAGTCGTGGCAATGGCCAACCTTGTTGCCGCTGGCGATCATTCCCGCCGCAAGCTCCCCGAATTCCGCTAGACCGCGTCCGACGCCGAACTTAGGGAAGTAGAATTCGAAGTCGGACGTAAAGAGTTGATGCGGAAAGCGGCCCTCATCGATCTCCTGAAAATAGACCCTCACGATGTCAATTCTGCTCTTCGGCGATTGGGGCATACATCCTCCTGGGGATATGGTGGCGCCGATCATCGAGGATGCCGGCTGTCGGCCACCTTGATAACGGCATCGGCTGCAAAGTCACTTGGCAGGGACGCCAGATAGAGAAGGGCTCAGTCTAATTGCAGCGGGCGGCCCATGGCTTTGCGTGGGAAGCGATAGGTGAACTCGCCCGTGCACTCGATCATCGTATCCATCATCTCCAAATGGAAAGCATCCAGATGCAATCGCGTTGACGTTGATGGTATACCGTGACCATTGCACCGCGAGCGTCATGCCGTAACAACTCGATACGGTGCCGGGCATCGACTGACGTGGCTGTTGCGCAAGCCATTCGGAGACAGCCGTGCCGTAGAGAAGCTCGTCAACGCTTGCCGGCTCGATGAAGCCGCTGAGCCCGGCCTCGTGTGACAGCAGCATGTCGATGGTGATCTCTTTCTTGCCGGATGGGGCAAACTCGGGCCAGTACTCGCACACGTTGTTCTCGCAAGACGAGAGTCTGCGATCGATAACCACGGCGAACCAGGTGCCGAGGATTCCATTGGTCGAGGACCGGATGGTAACGATCGTGTCTGGCGTCCAAGTCCGCGTACGCGCGGGATCGACCCGACCGGCCCATAGATCTGCGACCATTTCCCCGCTCACGATCAGCGCGATTCCGACTTGATTTCTGTGGTTCTTGGCAAATTTCTTACGAAAGGATCGCGAAGGAGTGCGAACACCGGCGAAGTGGCAATCGATCCTGTTGTCATCTTGTGCTCCGAATAACGTGCCAAGCATCCTTTTGCTCGGTAACTCCCATCGCTCTACGCGCTTTTGTCCGGGTATTTTGAGCGGTCGATGCATGCAGGTTCGCCATGGCGTCCCAAAAGGGCACCGCACTAGTACCCTCAGCGCAGGTAGGAGTAAAACATACCACAATGGCGTTAAAAAAAACATCGAGGTATGTTCTATGAGTGAGCCTCGCATGCTGGAAGTAAGGCGCATGTGAAGACGGCAACGATGGACCTGGATGCAGTCTGGCGGAGAAGCGGTTTCAAGGCCGGGCGCGGGAATTCCTGCGCGGAGAAGTGCCGGTGCGATTTGCGAGCAAGGTAGCTGACGAACTGCGGTTGTCGCGGGAGTACATGGCGTCGTGGCATCACATCCCTAGGCGGCAGGGCGGACTGGATACCAAATTATGGCGGAATCGGTCGGTCTGTTGTGCGGCCCTTCATATTCGACAACGAGTCGGCCCTTGTCTTTGGGGGGGGGCGAATCGTTCTCTACAGAATTGAGGTGCTTCGGACCCGTGCTCACTAGGTGCGGATCCGCAGCACAACGCAGGCATCGGCTGCCGCGCGTGCTCGACGATCGCGACTGGTAGACGTAGGGCTTTTCCAGACGCACTACCGGTTCGGGCTTCCCTGTAATTGGGGCGCGCGCAGTGCGTGATGGCAAAAGGTTCATTGTCAATGGCCAGAAGGCATGGATCATGCCTAGCCCAGCACTCCAACATGATTTTCTGCCTTATGCGGACGACAGGAAGGTACGGAACGTACTTCCTTGCGACTCGCCGACATGCGCGCAGAGCGTACCAATCTGGTTTGGGCGGCTACTCGGTTGAGACGCCTGAGCGTTTCAAGTCGGAGGCCTCGGCAGCAGCGGCCATAGGCCCCAGGACAATTGCAAGTTGATCCTAGACTTGCCCGCTGCCAAATATACCATCGGACAAACGGAAACCCTCGCCGCCGAAGCGATGATTCAGTCGCGCGGTGTGGTTGGGGAACTAACTCATCGCATTGCGAAGATTATCAATCTCATTCGTGGCGGCATGCCACGCCATTGCAAGGAAGATAACCCGCCGCTAAGTTTTTTCAAACTTGGCTGTTGCTTTTCCATGAAACATCCGACATAGTAATATGCATTGACTAATGAGTATGTTTTCATGTGTTTTGTTACGTACCTGTAAACGAGGAGTTCTCGGAATGACCGAAGCACTAATCATCGACGCGTGCAGGACGCCTCGCGGCACCGGCAAAATGGGCAAGGGCGCGCTTTGTGAAATTCACCCGCAGCGACTCGGAGCAACGGTGCTCAAGGCACTTGCGGAGCGTACAGGAATCAACACTGCTGACGTCGACGACGTTGTCTGGGGTACCAATGCGCAGCGCGGCAAGTCAGCCAATGACCTTGGTCGCATGTCCGTGCTCGATGCAGGATATGACATCCGCTGCAGCGGAGTCACGCTGGACCGGTTCTGCGGCTCGGGGATTACGGCCGTCTCTATCGCGGCAGCCTCGATACGTGCGGGCTTTGAGGATCTTGTAGTTGCCGGTGGTACGGAAATGATGTCGGTAAACAACGCAAGCAAACGCCCCGAAGATGGTCCTAACGTCTTTGACAACGGCAACCTACATCTGCGCGCGCTCCATCCGCAATCGAATCAGGGGATCTGTGCCGACGCAATCGCCACCATCGAGGGGATTCCGCGCAGCGATCTCGATGCGCTGGCCTACGAGAGCCAGCAACGCGCAGCCAAGGCGATCGCCGGCGGTCATTTCTCTCGGAGCCTGGTGTCCGTCTATCACGATGACGATACGCTTGCCCTTGACCACGAGGAGTATCCGCGACCACAGACGACACTGGAGGGCCTCGCCGGGCTGAAGCCGGCGTTCGAGGCGCTCGCTGACGTTGCCGTCGACTCAACCGGTAAGACCTTCCGCCAGCTTATCAACGACCGGTACGCCGGTCTGGACATCCAGTTCGTGCATCACGCGGGCAACTCCTCCGGCGTGGTCGACGGCGCTGCGGCCCTGTTGCTGGCGTCGCCGTCCTATGCTGCCGCCCACGGGCTTAAGCCGCGCGGACGTATTGTTGCGGCGGCCAATATGGGCGATTGTCCTACGCTGATGCTGAATGCCCCGGTGCCCGCAACCCGGAAGGTTCTCGCGAAGGCCGGGCTTACACTCGACGATATCGACCTGTTCGAGATCAACGAGGCCTTTGCCGTTGTTGCCGAGAAATTCATCCGCGACCTCAAGCTCGACCGGGACAAGGTGAATGTGAATGGCGGCGCCATGGCGCTTGGCCACCCGATCGGTGCTACAGGGGCCATCCTTATCGGCACCATGCTCGACGAACTCGAACGGCGAGACCTCCGCCGCGGTCTGGTCACCATGTGCGCGGCGGGCGGCATGGCACCGGCGATCATCATCGAGCGCCTCTGACCAGGGTCCGGAGACCGCCGGATGTCTGGATCTCCAGTCGAGTACAAATAAGCCGCGCAGCCGCCGGTCCGACCTATACCCGGAATCTGACGCGGCGTCTTGCGAGGTTCGCGCTCGAAGCAAACGTTGGTAAGCAACTGGCTTTCAAGCGACACCTGCAACGCGTGACCGGTCTGAGTACCTATTTCGCAGTGGGGATGGCCGCATCTAAGGAATAGTACACGCCCTGGTCCGGCGGCGCGAAGTGATCGACGACTCTTTTGGCTAAAGAGCGCGATTTTATATATGGAGTACTAATGGCGTCCATCAACGAAGTTATCGATCTAAGCCCGAAAGGCGACATTGCGGTCGTTTCAGTGAACTCGCCCCCGGTGAACGCGCTGTCTGCCAAAGTGCGAGAGGGGTTATATAAGGCGTTTGTCAGCGCGAATGCTGATACTTCGGTGCGGGCGATTGTGCTCATCTGCGAGGGGAGGACCTTCATCGCCGGTGCGGATATTAGCGAGTTTGGTAAGTCCAGTGCAGGCCCCACGATTCGTGATATCCAGGACCTGCTCGAAGCTGCACCGAAGCCGGTGATCACAGCGATCCACGGCACAGCCCTTGGCGGCGGGCTCGAGGTCGCACTGGCGGCGCACTACCGGGTGGCAACGAAAAGCGCTAAAGCCGGACTTCCCGAGGTTAACATCGGACTTGTGCCGGGGGCGGGCGGAACGCAGCGGCTGCCGCGGATCGTTGGCGTTGAAACGGCGCTTGATCTGGTGACGAGCGGCCGCCATGTGCCAGCACAAGAGGCGCAGCGCATGGGCCTCTTCGATCATCTGGTCGACGGGGACTTGCGCGAGGGCGCGATCGCGTTTGCAAGCTCGGTAGTGGCGGAAGGCAAGCCGCTGCTTCGCATTCGTGACAACAACGAGAAGCTCGACGCAGCAAAGATCTTCCCTGAAATCTTCGCGGAGTTTCGTAAGGCCAATGCCAAGCGCTTTCGAGGTTTTGACGCGCCCGAAGCCAATATCCAGGCCATTGAGGCGGCCGTCAACGAATCGTTCGAAGTGGCGATGGAGATCGAGCGCGGTCTGTTCCGCAAGCTAGTGGCCGGCACGCAGTCTGGCGCGCAAAGGCATGTATTCTTCGCGGAGCGTCAGGCATCCAAGATTCCGGAAGTGCCGGAGGACACTCCGACGCGTCCAATAAGGAAGATCGGCATTGTGGGTGCAGGCACCATGGGCGGCGGTATTGCGATGAATTTCCTGAATGCCGGCCTGCCCGTGATAATCGTCGAGGCTGACCAGGGGGCCCTTGATCGCGGCACTGCGACAATTCAGCGCAACTACGAAAGCAGCCTGAGCAAGGGTAAGCTGAGTCCGTCGGATGTTGCCGCCCGGATGGGCTTGTTGACCCCGTCCCTGCAGTTCGACGAGCTGGCCGACTGCGACTTGGTCATAGAGGCCGTCTTCGAGCGGATGGATATCAAAAAGGAGGTTTTTGAAAAGCTCGATGGCATCGCCAAACCGGGCGCCATCCTGGCCTCCAACACCTCCTATCTTGACTTGGATGAAATTGCGGCCGCGACGTCTCGGCCTCAGGACGTGATCGGCCTGCACTTTTTTTCACCGGCGAACGTCATGACGTTGCTGGAGGTGGTCCGGGGCAGCGCCACTGCAAAGGACGCGATCGCGAGCGCAATGACGCTGGGCAAGAAGATTGGCAAGGTTCCGGTGCTGGTCGGCAATTGTCATGGTTTTGTCGGCAACCGGTTACTGGCCCAGCGACAGCGCGAGGTGCAGAAGTTGTTGCTGGAGGGCGCGAAACTCTGGGATATCGATCGCGTTATCTACGACTTCGGGATGCCGATGGGGCCGTTCGCCATGAACGACCTCGCGGGCATCGACCTCGGACTTGACCCGAACAACAAGACGCCGAACTCAGTGCGGGAGCTCCTCGTCCATTTGGGGCGGCGCGGTCAGAAAACTGGCGCTGGCTATTACGACTATGACGGCAATCGCAATCGATCGAACTCCGAGCTTGTCGAGCAGGTCGTTCGCGACTTTGCGGCCCAGCGCGGCATCGCCCAGCGCGAGATTAGCGATGAAGAGATCCTCGAACGGTGCCTGTATCCGATGGTCAATGAAGGCGCAAAGATCCTTGAGGAAGGGATCGCGTTGCGAGCATCCGACATTGACGTCGTCTGGGTGAAGGGCTACGGCTGGCCAGTGTATCGCGGCGGCCCGATGCATTGGGCAGAGCTGGTGGGGCTCAAAAGGATACTGGATCGCTTGCGCGAACTGCAGAAGATCCATGGCGACGACTTCAAGCCGGCGCCGCTGCTCGAAAGGCTCGTGGCCGAGGGACGGGGATTCAAGACGCTCTAGAAGCGCGACGCGCGCATGAACAATCCGCAGAGCGCGTCTCAAGCCGCTTTCAGGCATATCCAATCAATCTTGTACAACCAGAAACTCGGACATAAGGCCGATTCCATGCATAACTGGCCGAAGACTGGTTGCGGAGGGAATTGCTGATGTCCGTCGTGAATGTAATCGACCCTGAAGACTTGGTGTTTCCCGCCGTGTGGTGTCCGATATCGCCCGCTATCCATCCGGCTTGGCGGGAACTCGACGCCCGAGCCTTGGCCTGGGCAGACCGTTTCGGGTTGTGCTCTGATCCGGTCCAGCGGGAGCGACTTGTACGGGCGTTGGCCGGCGACCTGGCAGGGCGGATCATGCCGCGCAGCAACTCGCGTTCGGCATTGCAGGTCGCCACAGACTACCTGATGTGGCTGTTGGTGTTCGACGATGCCTACTGTGACGAAGGGGTCCACAGCGACAAGCCCGGTGCGATGATGGAACTTGCGCTCCAACTGGCTCGCGTGGTAGAGACACCGCGTCCCAACCCAGCTGAAGGGGGATACCTTCCGGTGGTCGCGGCATTGGCCGACATCCGGCGGCGCCTGGAGGATGTTGCCTCACCCGTGCAGATCGCGCGGTGGGGCGCGGCCGTACGTGCCTACCTCATGTGCCAGGCATGGGAGGCACTCAATCGGGCCAACCGCGTCATTCCCACACTCGACCAATACGCGGCCTCGCGCATCGACAGCGGATCCCTGCGGGCCACCATCTTCCTCCAGGACGTGGGCAACGGCTTCGAGGTCCCACACGATCAGACTAGCCACCCGCATGTGCAGGCGCTTATAGAGATGACCTGTACCATCGTCGGCTGGGACAACGACATCTTTTCCTATGCCAAGGAGACCCGCCGCGGTGGTGACTGGCACAACTTAGTCGCGGTCCTTGCTCACGAGCACGGCTACAGCCTCGGGCAGGCCCTCACGGAGGCCGTCGCCCTCCGCGATAGGGTCCTGAACGCGTACCTCGCCCTGCGCGACCAAATACTCGGCGGCGCCAGCCCACACTTGGCCCGCTTCATCGCCGACCTGGACGCGTGGAACCGTGGCAACATCGACTGGAGCGCCAACTGCGGTCGCTACATCAACGCCACCGATGGAAGCCGCTCTCGCATCACCCTGACGTCTCAGGCTCGCGAGACCACTCTCGAACCGATCCCCGTCCCTTCGGTCCGATGGTGGTGGCAATGCCTCACCGACCTCGACGCAACTACCACCAGCTGATAAGGAGTCTGGCCACCATGACACTGGCGAAAGCGCCCATCATCCCCCGGGCCGCGGGCTCGCTGCCGCTGCTGGGGCACGCAGTGCACCTGTGGCGGGACAACCTCGCATTCATCGCGTCGCTTCGCAAGGACTACGGCCCGCTGGTCGAAATCACCCTGCAGCCGGGCACACGCACGATCGTGGTACAGGACCCCGAGCTCATCCAGACCATGCTCACCAAACTGGGGCCGAGTCTGGACAAGGGGCGGTTCTACGAGAAGATGGGTCAGTTGGTGGGTGAGGCGGTGATCACGGTGGCCGGGTCGGAGCACACCCAGAAACGGCGGCGCCTCCAGCCGGTCTTCAGCAGGCCGAAGATCGCCAGTTATGTCGACGTGATGCGCAGCGAGGCGAACGCCGCCATCGAGGAGTGGGTGCCGGGTCAAGCCGTGGATGTCCGCGAAGCGATGATCAAACTCTCGCTCGACATGCTCGTCAAGACCGTCTTCGCCGGGAGCCTGGACTCCGCTGTCTTCGCCCGGCTGTGCGAGAACCTTTCAGTGATCTTGAGCGGCATCGGTGTGCGTCTCATGATGCCCGACTGGGTCGAACGTCTGCCGATTGCCTTCAACCGTCGTTTCCTCAAGGCGCGTGACGACATCCGGGCCACCATCGGTGAAGCCATCGCCGCGTTGCAGTCCTCCGAGGACGACGCCGGGGGCATGCTGTCCATGCTTCTGCTCGCCGAGGACGAGGCGATCGGCCGACCGCTTACGGACAAGGTCTGCTCGGAAGTGCTGACTCTGGCACTGGCCGGCACCGAGACCACTGCCACGGTCTTGTCCTGGGTCCTGTACGAGCTGGCTAGTCGTCCGGAGATCGAGGCCCGAGTACTCACCGAGCTCGATCAGATCCTCAGTGATCGCCCTATGACGTTCGATGCGGTGGACCAACTACCGTATTTGTCCAGCGTTATTACTGAAGCTCTGCGGTTGCACCATCCCGGCTGGATTATCACACGCCGCACCGTGACCGAAACCCGCCTGGCCACCTGGACTCTCCCCGCAGGCACCGAACTGGCCTACTGCCAGCACGCGTTGCACCGCGATCCCGACTTATACTCCGCCCCCTTGACGTTCAACCCGGACCGCTGGCTGGATGGCACCCTGACGCTTCCTCCTGGCGCGTTCGTGCCGTTCGGCGGAGGCGTCCACCGGTGCATGGGGGAACGCTTGGCAATGACCGAAATGATCACTGCCCTCGCTACCATGCTCCGGCGCTGGAGGCTGGAACTCGCCCCGGGGCAGACAGTACGGACGGTGGCTTGGGCAACCGTCCGGCCCCGTAGCCTTGTGATGACCGTAAGGCCGCGCAAGGAAGAGTAACGGCTGCATTTCGGTCATGTTGCTCGCCACGCTTAACAGTCGTCTTATTTCCCGGACGTGGTTTCGCGGCGCTGGGTTTGACCTTCGTCTTCGTGGAGGGCGGTTTGCGCGTTTGGCAGCAGTTGGCGGAGCACCATTAAGCGAGCCTTGTCTATAGGGCGCTAATCGACCTCTGGGGCGATGCGCCGATGTATAACTTTTCGTTGGCGTCTCGCCCAAGGCATGGCTGCATCGACTCGTCGTGACAGGTAGGACCTTCCGCTACAACGCGCGCGGTGGAAGAACTCTCGAGAAACAATCGGACTACCGTTGCTTCATCGCATGGGGGCTTCTACAGCGGAGAAGCAACGGCAGATTTCTTCGACTGCCGGGAAAGTTATGTCAAAGGTCTGTTCGGTTTCATTGGGGTCACGTCGAAATCGCGGGGCGGCAGTGGAGTCTGCCGCGACGGCGATCGATAGAAGTGCGGCGTGCCGCCGTATGCAATCAGAAGGAGCGGTGAAGGAAATGAATCTTGACGCAACGCTTACCAACTTGTTTGAAGGTGCGGCCAGCTCCCGCACATCATGCAGACGTATTGAGCATCGAACGCGCGGCCACGGATACGGGCCGATTGCCCGCCTGATGAGTCCGTCGGATTTAGGTTCTACTCTAAAACCATTCGTATTCCTCGATATATTTAGCGCCGATCGTCGGACGATGGACGCGATGATAGCGGGTGGCGGCATGCCGATCCATCCGCATTCGGGCGTGGCTACTGTGACCGTCTTTACCGAAGGAAACATGCGCTACGACGATCCGGCGGCGGGCACGGGCGTGATTTCGTACGGTGGTGTTGAGTGGATGCGCGCGGGTGGCGGGGTCTGGCACGGTCACGAGTTGTCGCCAGGTGACGTACCTCATATTCAAGGTTTTCAGCTTTGGCTTGCGCTGACACCCGAACTCGAAAACGGCGAACCGGAAAGCCGCTGTTTCGAAACCGAACACATAAGGCAGGCCGGGCCCGCTCGTGTCATCGTCGGCTGTTATGGCGAGGTTGAGAGCCCCGTACCGGCGCCAGCAGGTATCAACTATCTGCTGGTTACTCTGCAGGTCGGTGAGCGCTGGATTTACCAGCCGCCGAACGCGCACTCCGTCGGTTGGCTGGCCGTCGCGAAGGGGGCGCTGGATGCGGGCGAACCGATCGGCTCTAGCGAGATGGTGCTCTTCGAACACAACGAGAAGCCAATCGTTCTGGAGGCAGTTGGCAGTGAACCTGCCGTTTTCGTTCTTGGCTCCGCGCGTCCGCATACTTATCCATTGCATCTTGGAGCCTACTCTGTGCACACGTCCGCAGAAGCGCTCGTCGCCGGCGAGCGCCGTATCGCTGAGCTTGGCCGTAGATTGAAAGAGACTGGAGGGCTGCTCACATCTTCGGGGATGATGCCGGTCTATCGATAGCGCCTCTACGTGCGCGGGATTACCGGGACGCGAGGGCAGGGTGAGACGTGGTGCTAGCGCGCCCGTTGATTCAGATTCTGTTGCCGAGCGCGAAGCCCTACAGTATCGACGATTTGCCTGAAGACCTCGGCCTTCAGGCCGGGGATGAATGGCGGGTGTAGACAGCGCAGCCCGGATGCTGTGATTTTTTAGGGGAAGTCCAAAGCGTGCCTATGCGGAGGAGCAACCGTATCGGCACACGCAGCAGACTATCCACGTTCTCCATCTCCGAGTCAAAGACAGGCTCGCCCGTGGGCTGCAGGACCAGGCACGCGCAGTCAACGTTCTGAGGAACTACTGCACCAAGCTGTCGACAAGGACGTGGGAACGCGAGTGACGGTTCCTCTTGGGATACGACGGCCATCCGTTCACAAAGGGTACCGGGAAGGCTGGATTTGACCTTCACTCGGGCGCGATCCATGCTTTCGCTGAAAAATATGACACGCGCAGGAAGCAGGCCTGCAAGGTGAAGCTGCGCTGGCGGACGTAGCACGTCGTTCGTTGGGCTTAATCCCGGTTAGAGGTAACGCAATTCGCTACCATAACGGGCAGCCATTCATCGGCCAGTTGTCCCTGTCGCCGTGGGATTGCTGCGGTCCCGCAGATTACGAGGTCGGCGCCGGCAATATCAGTGAGGACTCACGCGGCAGGTGGTGCATCACGCGCGTCGTACCCCAACTGGGCAGGAGGTCCAAAGCCGCGCGTGAGCCCGCGGCATGCTAGCAGCGGCGCACCTGTCGCCGACTCAATAACTTCGTGGAGATGCTAATGTAGGACCCGCAAACCTGAATACGTTTTACCCAAGGGGCGGCAGTGCAAGGCGCGGAAAGGATGACGTTACCGTCTGGCATCTTCACCTTCGGCCGGCCACGACGCAAAGACCGGCTTCGACACAGATTGAGCGCACCGGATAGCGTCAGGCAGTCGGCGCCTGTATCACGACACCGTACCAACCTAGCCCGCGGTAGCTTTCATACCCGGGTGTCAATGCGAAGGAGACTGTCCGCCCGTCCGATAGTCGGTAAGATCCGCGTGGCTTTCCCTCAGTGGTGAGTCGGAATGGTTCGTTCAAAATTCCCTTTGCGTCAGAGCTTGCGATAATGCGGAACGTCGAGTCCACGATCATGCAGCGGCTCCGTGCCCACTCGTCGTCGCTAAGGCGCACTCCGCGTACGACTGCGGATGACTGTGGTGTCCAGTCAAAAAAAATGATGAGAGCGCCCACTGGTTGACCATCAACTGCGCCCCGTTCACGAATTGCCGTGGCGTAGGTAGCAACGTGTGCACCTCCGATCTGAGGGAGCGCTTCAACGTCCGCAGCTACGAAATCTGATCCCGACGCGGTTTTCATTGCGTCCATAAACCATCTGGCATTGGCGATATTTTTGCCGATGACAGGATAGGTGCCAGGGCGACCGTTGGCCACCACGGCCCCTCCAGCGTCGACGATCCAGAGATCCAGATAGACGGTATAGCTATCCAGAATGACCGACAATCGACGGGACGCATATTCTCGAGCCGCGGCATTTCGATTGGCTAGGCAGTCGACTACTGCCGAATCGGTGGCCCACCAACGGACGTCGCATGATCGCTCATACAGGTTCCGGTCGATGATATCGATCATGTTCAGCGCAAGATCGGTGCATCGCTGCCCCTCGTGTGAGCGCACACGCTCAATCATACCGTCAGCCAACTCCGTCAGTTTCGACAACGAACCTGCGAGTTCCTTGTTGAGCACTGTCGTAATGTCTGAAATTCGTGTTGACACGTGCTTGACCTGGTTTGCCACGACGGCGAATCCCTTGCCGGCATCGCCGGCACGCGCCGCCTCAATCAGCGCATTGAGAGCGAGAAACGTCGTTTCTCTATTGATGTCGTTAATATCTGATATTTTGTTCGTCGCGAGCTTTTTGACTTGATGTGTAAGTTCAACGATTTCTTGGGGATTCGACATTGGCTGCGCCTTGGAAGATGACCTAACACCTATCCGGCAACGCAAGGATCGGGCCTGTTGACGTGGTGTTGGCTTGTACAGGTATATTGCGAATTGAGCGAGGTTAGTCGCGTCGCTGCGCTCTACTGGAGCAAACCACCTACAAGTTCGCGTATAGGGCTTCGGGCTACTGAAAGGCGGTCGACAGCAGGCGAAAAACCGGAGTCGTGGCGCAGCCGACGAACCTCCTGTCACCGATTCCAGCTCATCGCATTGCCGGCGTCGTAGTGACCGGTCATGTTTTGCCAGTCGGTATCCGCGCACAATACCCACATTGATCCTCTGGCAGAGATCGCGATTGAAAAGGTGACGCACGGGTGCGGCCCGTTGATTGACAGATAGGGCTCGGAAATCTGCACCGTCCCCGGATCGCTGATTGCATCACGAAAGTATGGACGCCTGTCCCAACAACCTGCCGACGTCACGGCCGTGGATCGAAACAGATTTGACGCTGAGGCGTAAGGCTGCATGGCTTTTATGTCGTCTCGGATCTGATAACCGTAACCGTCCAGCAAAAAGCAGCGGACTGCGCCTTGCAGGCGCAAGAGGTCTTCAGTAGCATGAGGCAGATCGATGCCGGCGCAAAGCATCTCCGCCGCTGTCTGCAAAGCGTCTGTGTAAGCTGACCGAAGCGTGGTCTTCGCGCGTTCATTCAGTTCGATGCGGGCTCGAAACATCTCAGATATCGAGTCCATGACTGCCCCACAAGACTCCTCATCCGCTTTGCCCGGGGCAGGGCGTGCAAAGTAAAATCCTTGGACGAAATCCGCATCGCACTCCATCGACAGAAGTGCTTCAGATTGCGTTTCGACGCCTTCGACTAGGACTAATGCGCCAGTTTCATGCAATAGCGAGACTAACCGCGGCAACATGCGCGCAACGCGAGGCTCCTGAGCTGCCTGTGCGATGACACTGCGATCTAGTTTGACGATATCGGGTTGCAGTCGCCAGACTCGATCGATGTTCGAATGGCCTGCACCGAAGTCGTCCAGTGCTATGAGAAATCCGTGCCGCCGAAATGACGCAATACCTTCGATTAATCGCTCGAGATCTCCGTTCGGCGTTTCGAGAAGTTCGAGAACAATACGTTCGGGCATCAATTGCAAGCGACTTAAAGTGTCTTCGACGAGACGGCGATAGGCATCCGAGGTGATGAAACTGTCCGGCCGGGTATTGAGAAAGAGCCGCTGATGTGCGTTCGCTATTCGCACGAAATTGGACACGTGTAACAATTGAACACCCCGTTCGAGGTTGTTCCAACGTCCCCGCGTATTGGGACGGTTCAACACCTTCAGCGGTTCAACCTCGTTGCATGCTAGATCGTGTGCTCGGAGTAGAGCCTCGTAGCCGATCGGACGGTAGTGTGAAAAGCTGAAAATCGGTTGGAACGCGCTCGAAAGAGTCAACTCACCGAATCGGGCGAAGGATGACTGGAGCGATGCGCCATTTCCGGAGAATTGCAGGAGGTCTGGAAGTTCCAATTGGATACTCGCTAAGATGACGCGTCGCGTTCCGCATCGATGAGAACGCCGCAGCAGTGAACGCTATCTTCGGTTAGGGCAAGCGCACCACCTATACGCTTGTTTTATTCATTTGCAAGTCGCACCCAGACAGGCCTCGCGAGTCAGTTCTTGGCTTGCGGCAAGCAATGCACTACTTGGAACTCGCTCGATTTTCGGAGCGTTTTTTAACTTGACTCGTCCGACATGGTGATCCCAAAAGTTCGTTGGACAAGGTTGCCGCTACTAGGTCTGTCCGATATCCACGCCGTCCCAAGTTTGCATATTCACCCTGTTCGGGCCACCCCAGTCGGCCTGAGTTTGGCACCGAGCGATTCAAGGCTTCGCTAGTCGCCGGAGTGGCCTAGATGAGCATCGGGATATCGAAAAATCCGGAGCAATTGTGCCAACACGGATCTTCCGATTACCGAAGTCATGCGCGGCAATGAATGCCACGCCGACGATGTTGGGATTCAGTCCGGCACGACACCTGAATTGCGATTCGCGCGAACCGCGCAAGACGCCGCGCTGGATTCCGGGCATATGTCGGATCGTAGGACCACACAATTGTCAGTCCGGCGCTGAACGGCGAGACGATACGCTCGGACGGCGCTCTGAGCATGGTGCCGCGCTAAGGCGCGGGGATCCGAGCCTGTCCGTTAATCCCGTCTAGCGATATTCAGGGTCTTCCCACCAGGGATGGTAGTTGGGCATGTCGACCGACACTCTGTCATGGAATACGGCCGTCCGCTTTTCAAGGAAGGAAGCGATGCCCTCTTGGGCGTCACAGCTTTGTAAGCGCGAGCCTAGGCCGCGGCTTTCGATGCGATGCGCTTCCATCGGATGTGTGTGGCCGAGCCCGCGCCAGAGCATCTGTCGCGTCATCGCAATCGATACCGGTGGCGTGTTGTCGGCGATCTCGCGCGCGTAGCCCATGGCCGAGGGCAATAAGTCGTCAGGCTCGTACACTGCCTTCACTAGATCCTCACTTTGGGCGATTTTCGCATCGAATATGCGGCCGCTGAAGCACCATTCCAGCGCCGTCGCGATACCGACCAGCCGCGGTAGAAAATAGGACGAGGCGGCCTCCGGGACGATGCCCCGGCGGGCGAAAACGAAGCCAAATTTTGCGTTTCTGCTCGCCAGTCGCATGTCCATCGCAAGTGTCATCGTCGCACCAAAGCCTACGGCGGGGCCGTTGATCGCGGCGATCACCGGTTTCCGGCAGTTGAAGATGCGCAGCGTCACGAGCCCGCCGGGATCTCTTGCGACTCCATGCAATTCGTCGGGCCGTCTGTCATGTGAGCGAGGCGAATCCGCAGTTGCCGCCGACCTAAGTGACTGGACTTCGATTCCGGCGCAAAAGGCCCGGCCACTGCCGGTGACGATGACGGCTCGGATTTGATCGTCGGCATCGACTCTGTCGAAGGCTTCGATCAGCTCGTTGAACATGTCGGCATTGGCCGCGTTTAGCTTTTCCGGCCGGTTGAGGGTCACCGTTGCGATCCCGCGGGCGGCCTCGAAGCGGATGGTCTTGAACGGCATTGGACAAATCCTAGTTGTGAGCAGCGGTGCCGGCAATATGCACAACACGGTTTTGGAAGCGTCCAGATCACGGATCGCCAACCCACCGAGTTGACTCTCCACCCGCTTGCGCACCGTTTTGACATGATCGGGCGAGCCCAATAAAGCGCCAGCCGCAGATCGACTGGTCGATGCTGGCGATGCGGTAACTAGAACCGCTGCGGGCCGAAACGGGTCATGAAAGGATCCCTCCCGAAACGAGCTCCTCAATCCGGGGTGTGGAAATGCCCCAGTCGCGCAAGGTCTCCCTTGCTCCTTGGCCGGCGGTACAGGGGCCGATCCGGATGGTGGACGGTGTTGCAGAAAAGCGTGGTGCCGGTGCGGGCGTGGTCACACCGTCCAATTCTATGAAGGTTTGGCGTGCGATATTGTGAGGATGATGTGGTGCTTCGCGCAGTGAGAGAACAGGCGCGAAGCAGACATCGGTGCCCTCCATGAGGGCGCACCATTCATCCCTGGTTTTCGTGCGAAAGATGGCAGCGAAGGTCTGCTTCATCTCCGGCCACGCGGAACGTTCCATCTGCGGCTGTGACATTAGCTCGGTTGCGCCAGACTTTTCGAGCAGCAGTGAGTAGAACTGGGGCTCTATGGAGCCCACGGAGATCCAGTGCCCGTCGGAGCACTGATAGGTGTCGTAGAACGGGGCACCGCCATCTAGCAAGTTGATGCCCCGCTGATCGACCCATCGCTTTCCGGCTAGCAAGCTGTAGCACAGCGTCAACAAATAGGCCGTGCCATCCGTCATGGCAGCGTCGACGACTTGGCCCAGCCCGGTGGAGCGTGCATGGATGAGGCCGGCTAACAGGCCCGAAATCAAGAACATTGCGCCGCCGCCATAGTCGCCAACCAGGTTCAGCGGTGGGACCGGCTTGTCCGTTGTACCGAACGAATGGAGCGCGCCAGTCAGGGCGATGTAGTTGATATCGTGTCCTGCTGCCTGGTTTAGGGGACCGAATTGACCCCAGCCCGTCATTCGCCCGTAGACCAGTTTCGGATTTCTTACGAGCATGACTTCAGGTCCAAGTCCCAGCCGTTCCATCACTCCCGGACGACCCCCTTCGATGACGATTTCGGCGGAGGTGCAGAGCTCCAGGCAGAGTGCAACGGCGACTGCATCCTTCAGGTCGAGAGTGATTGTGCGACGTCCACGCAAGTCGATCCGATCGGGAGTCGGGTCCTTTGCACCTGGGCGTTCGATGCGAATGACGTCGGCCCCCATATCGGAGAGCATCATTGCTGCGAATGGCGCCGGACCAATACCTGCAAATTCAAGCACCTTTACGCCAGAGAGTGGACCACTGACTGTCATTTTCCTTCTCCTGTTGATTCTTCCGGTCGGCGGCCTGATAGCCTGCATCGATAAGATACCGCAGTGTCAGGTGAAATGTCTACACGGTATTGTTTCTCTGTGCCGGGTTTGACTGTTGCAAGGGAGAGGAGAAGATAAGCATGATGACACGTCCTTGTCGAAAGGCCATGATGGATGCATGGCCGGAGATTAGTAACAGAAGTCATGCCGCGGACTGGCATGTGGCATCCGCTTTCGGATCCAGGTCCTGATGGGTGAAGCAGTCGACTTCGATGCCTTGCGGACGCTTGGAGGCGTAGCCCGATGCCATGCGCATCATCGTCCTCGGGCCGTGGCGCTCAGCGTCGAAGGGCGTGACACCGACTATGGAACGTTCGAACGCCACTCGTGCCAGGTGGCAAATACGCTTCTCGAACAGGGCATTTCGAAAGGGCAACGCGTCGCCTATGTTGGCAAAAACAACAATTACTTCTTCGAGCTTTTGTTCGGAGCTACGAAGATTGGCGTCGTCCTCTGTCCCATCGGCTGGCGACTCGCTGCGGGCGAGATGGCCTACATGCTCGAAGATAGCGGTGCCAAATTGCTCTTTGCCGGACCCGAAGTCGAGACCCAGATGCCGGAGGTCCCACGTCTGTTCAGTCGCTCTGCGAAGGTAATCGCGCTCGAGCCGGGAGGTGCTTCGTCCGAGCACTTCGAGAGCTGGCGGAGCAAGGGAGATCCAATAGACGTGGATTGGCGCCCGACTGAGGAGAATGTAGTGCTGCAGTTCCACACGTCGGGCACGACGGGGCGTCCGACGGGTGCAATGCTGGCGCATCGAAGCATCCTTAGCGTGCGCCGCCGCGTCGCCAAGGCAAAGATGAACTGGAACACCTGGGGCCTCGACGATGTCAGCCTCGCAGCGATGTCAGTGGCCCATGTCGGTGGCGGAGTTTGGGGCGTCGTCGGCCTCTTTAACGATGCCAAGACAATTGTCGCCAGGGAGTTTGGTCCTTTTAAAGTTCTGGAGTTCATCGAGCGGGACGGGATCTCCAAGATCTTCATGGGTCCGGCGGTACTGCGAATCGTCGTGAACCAGCCACGTGCACGCCAGATGGACTTTGGTCGGCTGCGCTATATCGTCTATGGGTCTTCGCCGATGCCGCTCGATTTGCTTCGGCAATATGTAGACGTGTTCGGATGCGGTTTCTGCCAAACCTACGGGATGACGGAGACGTCAGGAACGATCCGATCGTTTACCTTCCGCCGGGAATTCACGATCCGGCGGGGAACCAACGCATGCGCGGCGGGCATTCCGTTGCCCGGTGTAGAGATCAAGGTCGTCGACGAACGAGGCAACGAGGTGCCTCCCCACACCGTCGGAGCGGCCGTTACGCGCACCCTGACCAACATGGTCGGCTACTGGGGGTTGCCGGAAGCCACGTCTGGCACGTTCGATGCCAACGGCTGATTGCGAACTGGGGATGCCGGGTATCTGGACGAGGACGGCTACCAGTACATCAGCGATCGCATAAAGGACATGATCATCTCTGGTGCCGAGAACATTTACCCAGTCGAAGCGGAGAATGTCATTCATGATCATCCAGCAGTGGCTGACGTCGCGGTGATCTGCGTTCCAGACGAGAAATGGGGAGAAGCCGTCTAGGCGATCGTAGTGCTACATCCAAGCACAGCGGTTGACGCAAGCGCAATTATCGATTTCGCCAGATTACGCATGGCGCACTTCAAGGCACCCACGAGCGTCGATTTCGTCGACGCTCTTCCGCGCAATGTGGCGGGCAAGATTCTGCGCCGCGAACTGAAATCACAGAGATGCATATTTCCACTATCCTGCATTAATCCGGGGCTTTGGCTGACCTCAATCCGCTTCCGCAATCCACGCGGGATTCGGGCTGAGGTTCGCTGCTTGGTACCGCTCACGATCGGATAACGACGTTAGTGGTAAGCAGCGCACTGGGCACAGCACCCTCAGCAGCAACGGACGCAACAGCCGTGTCAGATGCGCCGTTGCCCGCTTGGAGGGCGCTGAACAGCCCCCGTGAGTCGCTTCGGTGCCCGTTCTCTAACACATCGTCCTAATGGCCCGCTCGCACCATGCTCAAATTCGGCACCCTCTTAGGCACGCCTGCGCGCCGACCTTGGCCACATCCGCCCGAGCACACTGTCCTTCAAGACGTAGTGGTGCAGTAGGGCTGCAGCAATATGAACGGCTAGCAGCGCAGCCAACAGCCAGGTACTCAAATCATGATAGTGGCGCATCACGGAGAAGCGCGCTTCATTGGGATTGCCCAGAAGGTTTGTGAGATTGAACAGGTAAGCTGGTTGGACCGGAAGTGGTGAGGCCGAGGCGGCGACTAGGCCAAGCACCGGTACGGCGAACAACAGAATGTATAGCGCGCCGTGAACGAGTGCGGACAGCTGATGCTGCCAGCCGGAAAGTTCCGTCGGGAACGGCGGTGGCGGGTTGCGCAACCGATACACGACGCGGACTAGCATAACCACCAGCAGGCTCACGCCCAAGGCCGAGTGCCCCGCAAGCGAAAAGATGTGTTGGGCTTTTGGCAAGTCCAACCTGAATCGCTGCCCGGCGACTAGCATCGTGAGCACCAACGCAGCCGTGATCCAATGGAGGCGGCGCGCCCAGGGACGATAGAGTTGCTCAGACTGATCATTCATCGCGCTCCTCCTCAAGAAGGGCCGGGATTCCATAGGTGGGCGCAATCTCGGTCATGCTCCAGCCGATGATTCCCTTCTTGAAAAGAGGCGCTTCGCCGTAGATCGCCTTCGCTGCCTCGATCGAAGGCGCCCGGATGATCGCTAACCCTTTGCCCGGCGTCTGTGGCAACACGGCTGCTAATAACAGCGACCGATCGTTGGCAATCCGTTCCAGAAAGGCGCGTTGTTCAAGAAGATCTTGTTGATCCGCCGCAGCCTTGAATTGGATCTCGACTAGAAAATGAGCCATTGCACTCTGCTCCTGTCAGTTTTAGGTTGGATGTCAACTAGACGACACTGCGGTGTCAACCGCAATGTCGAGTTGGGACGTGATGCCAGAACAGATCCACTGACTGGCATGAGAGGGGCATACATACTGCATTGAACAATGCTCCGGAGATAGGGAAACAGTTGATGTCATACGAGTTCGAGGGCGCTACCGACCGAAGGCGGTTAGGTGTCCGTAGACGAACCCGTGGCATCGTCTATGTGTCACGTCAGGCCAAAGTCCAAGTCGTCCATCGCTCCTGGGCGGCTTCCCTTTATAACGATTTCGGCTGACTCGCAACGTTCGAGACAACCCGATATCGAGGACTGCTGCTTGAGGTCGAGCGTAAGGCTGCATCGTCCTCTGGCGTCGAGCCGGTCAGGAGTTGAATCGGGCGCGCCATTGCTTTCGATTCGCAGCACATCCGCGCCAACATCGGCAGCATCATGCAAGCGATCGATACTTGCAAGATCAAGAGCCTTGACACCTCTAAGCGGACCGGAGATAGCCATAGTTTCACTTCTTCTTTCCTCGACACGGCAAGAATACCTCATAGACAATAAAATTTACACATTGGTATTTACATCAGATCTATGTGCAGTACACGTAGTAGCTGATAGAACCTACCTCCGCGGTTAGCCTGGATGTTTGATTCGTCATCAGGTTCACGTCAGTTCGGGCATACCCGAATGTCATTGCAAGTGTCGCTGGCGTACATTGTGAGCGTGGATGTACCGAGTTTGGAAGTGTCGAGGTGGTTGGGGAATGTCCGCGATTTCTAGGTTGGCGTTGTCAGATCGCGTTTCCTAATCGTAGGACCTGCAGTGGATTCTCAGGGGGGGCAGTCAGTCGTTCACAGACGTACCTAAGGAATTGATTGCAAGAGCTGCTTACATAACAAGCGAGTGAGCCAAGGTATTGGAGCATCCCGCGGCGACCGACCCGAATCGGCAGACAATTGCCGTCTCGGTATGGCTGTGCCTGGATGGAATCGTGGCTCTCGGAGAATAAATCTGAAATAAGGCTTCACGGCCTGGAGGAGTCATGCGTCACGTTAAACGCCGGCTGAAGTCGGCACACTGGACACTTGGGAGCACCGTAGCGTGCGTGCTGGTCGCTTACACCGGCTCTGCGAACGCATTTCCGCTCACGATTTTGCCGGACTGGGATATCAATTGGGACAACACCATCGCTTACAACCTTGGTGTGCGCGCACAAGGGATCAATCCCTCCATAGGCAATAATCCGCTGTATAGCGAATCCGACTACAAATTCCCTCACGCCGGCGACGTGGTCACCAATCGCGTGTCGGACCTGATGGAATTCGACGCGAGCCACGAGAAGCAGTACGGGTTCAGGCTAAGCGCATCTTTCTGGAAGGACTTCGCTTACGGTGGCGGGGTGGCGAATCATCCGGGTGATGCGGTTTTCGGAGTGCCATATTCGGCGTTGGGATCGTACTCTGGCAATCAATACGGTAGCTACACCCAGCGATACTATCAACAGGGTGGAGAACTCCTTGACGCCTTCGGATTCTGGAACTTCAAGTTAGACGGTCAACCAGCATCTCTAAAGGTCGGACGCCTGACGCAGTATTGGGGTACCGCCTTGTTTTTTGGCACGCAGGGTGTCAGCTATGGGCAGAACGCTTCGGACGGCATCCAGGGAGCGGCAACACCTGGGACGCAAGCCAAACAGCTCGCGATCCCACGCGCCCAAGTGTTGTTCGAGACACAATTGACTCCAACTACGTCGGTTGCGGCGGAGTATTTCTTCGAATACGCCGCGAGCCGCTTCCCTGAAGGGGGAACGTATCTCGGCACCGCCGGTTTCCTGTTTAACGGTCCCAATCTGCTTGAGGGAAACATTCCGCGAGGTGCGGACGTCAAGCCAAACAACGGTTTTCACGACGACTATGGCCTTAAATTCTCATGGTCGCCCAAATGGCTTCCCGGGGGAACAATGGGATTCTATTACCGTAATCTAACGGAGACTTCGCCGTGGGTATTACTGGGTGTCAATCCTGTAACAGGCGCGACGAACTATCACCTGGCATACGCGCCGAACGTCAAGCTATACGGATACAGTCTCGATTTGCCGATAGGCGCTTACAGCGCCGGCCTCGATGTGACGTATCGGCACAACACAGCGCTGAACAGTGGTCTGGGCCCGTTACCCAGCGACCCGAGGGGGGAAGCTGGCGCACGTGGTGACACGCTGAACGTCGTCGCCAATGTCCTTGCCGGCCTGAGTCGATCACCCCTTTGGGACACCGGCACTGCCATCGCCGAGGTCGCGTTCACCCAGAAACTACGGACCACAAGTAACAGCGCTCTCTACAACGGGGTTGGAAACGCTGCCGCATGCCCAACGGGGAGTAAATGGAGCGGGTGCTCGACGAACAATTCGGTTGCTGCCGCGATTTCCTTTGACCCTCAGTGGCTACAGGTTGTTCCAGGCATTGACCTCGACATGCCGATATTCGCTGAGTATGGAATCTTCGGCAACACTCCAAGCCTGAACGGCACCTATCAGGGCGAGCTGATTTATACGGTAGGTCTGCACGCGCTGATTCAGCAGAAATACAACGTAACGTTGCAGTACAACGGCTACCACGCTCACACAAGCGGAGGTTTGACGTCGTTCGGTCCGGGCGGACCGGCGTACTACTCCGGCGGAAATGGACCGTTTTTCTATAACGACAAAGGTTGGATTTCCCTTACTTTGTCCGCCCAATTCTAATCGGAGACAGAAAATGCGACTCTTGCAAAAGCTTATTGTCGGAATGGGCATCGCACTTGCCGCTGGCACCGCATCGGCGGGGGCGTCGCAGCAGCAAGCGGACCAGCTCGGCAAATCGCTAACTATGTGGGGAGCAGATCCGGCCGGCAACGCCGACAAGACGATCCCCGCGTATACGGGGGGATTGCCGGACACTACCGCCCCCCCCGGATGGGTCAAAGGAAGCGGACGATATGATGTGGGCCCGTATGATGGCGAGAAGCCATTATTCTCGATCACTGCGAGCGACTACGAAAAATATGCGGATCGGCTGTCAGCCGGTACGATCGCGATGCTCAAAAAGTACCCGGAGTTCCGCGTAGATGTTTATCCGACGCACCGGAGCGTTACGCATAGTAGTAACTGGCTTTCCCATTGCAAGACCAACGCTGCTCAAGCGAAGATCAGTTCCAACGGGAACGGTTTCAGCGACGCGTATTCGTGCGTGCCGTTCCCGATTCCGACGACAGGGGCAGAGGTCATTTGGAATATGGCAACCACGGACCTGTGGGGGGTTCACACTAATATCCGGGAGTCGACTTGGTACATCGACGCTGACGGGCATCTCACAGACGTCGGCCAACTCGACGGGGACTTCGCCCAACTTTATCAAGATCCTAAAAAGGACACGCTGGACGGCGGAGCCATTGAATTTCGGATCGGGACCTGGATGGGGCCGCCTTCGCAGGTCGGTTCGAAAATTCTGCAGCGACTTCCAGTGAACTATGACAAGACCGATGCGCTCACTTGGGTCTATTTCCCCGGTCAGCGGCGCACACGAGTCGCTCCTGATTATGCCTATGACACGCCGATCGCTACCGACGGTGGAGCGCTCAACTACGACGAGCTATTTGGATTCAGCGGTGCACTGGACCGGTACGATTTCAAGATCGTCGGCAAGAAAGAGCTATATGTCATGTATAACTCAAGTCGTATGCTGTTCGCCCCGGTCGATAAGATGCTTGTCAAGAGCGTTGTTAATCCGGACGTGTCGCGGTGGGAGCTCCATCGGGTTTGGGTGGTAGAGGCGACACTCAAGGCGGGCAAACGCCACGTACAGCCGCGGCGGACACTGTACATTGATGAAGATACATGGGCTTGTGTCGCATCTGATGCCTATGATCAAGCCGGGGCACTGTTTAAGGCGGGCTTTTATCCGGTCCTACCGCTTTGGGATAAAGAGGCGTTCGCCCAAGGCATAGTTTTTTACGATCTCAGCAAGCGCTCTACATACATTGAAGCGCAGTCGCGACCTAATGACTTCATCAAGGCCTCTGAGCATATCGACGACATCAGCAAATTCACGCCATCGGCAATGACAGCGAGTGGTTTGCGATAGTCAGACACGTCGAAACATAGTGCGTCGGTGACCGGTGCAAGAACTTCTGCTCACTACGGCGGAACTTAATGCAACGGGCCGGCGCCGCATGACGGCGGGTGGATGATGTCACGGATATTCGACGATAGCGCCGGATATCTTAGACGGTACGGATACCGAAACAATTGATATTTCCGGGCATTTTCACATGCGATTCCTATTCGCCTGTTTGTCTGTGGCTGCGACGTTCCTTTGTATGGCAATCGAGGGACATGCTGCGGGCAGCAGCTTGAACAACGTATTCAAGGACCCTCTCGTTACGCCGGCCGATGCCCGGCCTGCTGCGACAGTGAATCTTTCTAGACAGCCGACTCTCGCTTTGGCAAGAGTCGACGAAGGGACGCGTGAACGATTTGTTGCCGCAGGACTACATGGCCTGATTCTATTCTCCAATGACGACGGAATGCACTGGCGGCAGGCCCACGTTCCGGTTCAGTCTGACCTCGTTTCACTGTCGTTCATCTCGGAAAAACAAGGATGGGCAGTCGGCCACGACGGGGTGATTCTCCATACGGGCGACGGTGGCGAGACATGGAAAAAGCAGTTTGATGGCGAGCTCGCCCACGACGCCCTCACAAGTTTCTACAAGGCACGCGTTGCCAAGGGTGAGAAGGGGCTTCAGCCATTCCTGGACGAGATCGAACTGAACACGAAAAGCGGAGCGACTTGGCCATTCCTCAGCGTTTACTTCGAAAGCCAACAAATTGGTTATGCAGTTGGTTCCTTTGGAATGATTGTAAGGACAGTGGATGGTGGAAAAACATGGGAGCCTTGGCTCGACCATATAGATAACGACAAATTTCTGAACCTGAACGATATTCGCAAGATCGGTCAAGATATCTATATTGCCGGCGAGCAAGGTACCGTTTACCGCCTCGACCGCAAACAGCAACGCTTCGTCGGAATTTCTCCGAACTACAAGGGCAGTTTCTTCCATATTGTGGGCAACGATCGCTTTTTGTTGGCAGTCGGACTGAACGGGACGGCATTTCGCAGTGCCGACGGCGGTCACAGTTGGGAGGCCGTGAAGACGGGCGTACACACCAGTCTGACTTCCGCCGCTCTATCTGTCGATGACAAGGTCGTCGTGCTGACAGGGGAGGGTGGTCAGGTGCTGTATAGCATCGACGACGCGCGCAGCTTCAGCCCGTTGCCGGTGGATAAGCCAATGCTGTTTGCCGATGTCGTGGCTGGCAATGGTGCGTGGTTTGTCTTCGCGGGATTTCAGGGTATCGAACGTAAAGAATTTCGCCACAAACAGAATTTGACCGGAGGTAGAACGTAATGGTCGCCGTCTTCAAACGGGATTCGATGTCTGTGATTAGCGATCCGAACCGGTTCGATAGCGGGTCCGGTATCTTGCTTGAGCGCCTGATCTTTAACAATCGCCACCTGGTCGTGATTCTTTGTGCGCTGCTGACCTTGTTTCTGGGTTACGAGGCAATCAAGATCCGAGTCAATGCGAGCTTTGAGAACATGCTCCCTCAGTCGCAGCCATATATCAAGAACTACCTTGCGAACCGAACCTCGCTGGCTAGTCTTGGCAATGCGATTCGCATCGACGTCGAAAACACCAAGGGCGACATCTACGATCCGCGCTATCTTCAGGTACTGCAACGCGTCAACGACGCGGCCTATCTGATGCCTGGTGTGGATCGCGCCTTCATGAAATCGCTGTGGACACCGTCGGTGCGATGGACGGATTTCACGGAAGAGGGTTTTACGGGCGGTCCGGTGATGCCTGGCGATTTCAATGGCACGAAAGAAATGAGCCGCAGGTTGCAACTAAATGTCGCCCGTGCGGGACTGATCGGAAGCTTGGTTGCTAGCGATCAGCGATCGAGTATGGTGTTTGTGCCGCTTTTGGACAAGGATCCGCAAACCGGCAAGCCTCTCGACTACGCGAAAATTTCGCATTACCTTGACGATAAGATTCGCGTCAACCAAACGGATTCAGTTAACATTCACATCGTTGGTTTCGCGAAGCTTGTGGGGGACCTGATCGATGGTCTCACGCAGGTGATGACCTATTTCGCCGCCGCGTTGGTCGTGGCGGGCGTCATCATCCTGTTCTATACACGCTGCACACGAAGCACGGTGCTCATCCTCTCATGTTCGCTGATGGCCGTGCTCTGGCAACTGGGGCTGACTCGTCTGTTCGGTTTCGATCTCGATCCCTATTCGGTACTTGTGCCGTTCCTTGTGTTTGCCATTGGTGTATCGCACGGTGCACAGAAGATGAACGGCATCATGCTCGACATTGGAGCGGGTACACACAAATACGTTGCCGCCCGATATACGTTTCGGCGCCTATTCCTCGCCGGGCTTACCGCCCTGGTTGCCGATGCAGTAAGTTTCGCGGTACTCGTGGTCATTGATATTCCGGTCATTCGGAATCTGGCGATTACCGCAAGCGTGGGCGTTGCCGTTCTCGTGTTCACCAATCTCGTACTGCTGCCGGTGATGTTGTCGTTCACAGGCGTGAGCCCCGTCGCGGTGCGGCGCGTGATGCAGCGATCGGTAGAGTCGGGCGGATCATCCTGGATCGGGAAATTGACCTGTTTTACGCAGAGGCGATATGCCACATGTGCATTGTTGGTCGCGGCATGCCTGGGCGCTGGCGCATACGCGATCAGCCTGCACCTCAAAGTGGGTGACCTGAATGCCGGGGCAGCGGAGTTGCGCGCGGATTCGCGTTATAACCGTGACAACGCCTTCTTCACACAACACTATGGTCTGTCCAGCGACCAGTTCGTCGTTATCGTCAAGACGCCTCCTGGCGGTGTCGGAACCTATCGGACTTTAATCGAGGAAGATCGTCTCGAGCAGGTGCTCCGCGGCCTACCATCCGTGCAGACGGCCATCTCGGCGTCGAACCTGGTACGCTTTGCGACCGCTGGCAACTACGAGGGCTCGCCGAAATGGCTCACGATTAACCGTGACCCGTCAGTGGTGGCACCGGCAATCAATGTCGTGTCGGATAGTAATCCAGAATTGATCAACAAGGACTGGTCCGTCGGAACGGTGATTGCCTATCTGACGGATCACAAGGCAGGGACCTTGAGCAAAGTGGTCGATGCTGTCGAGGGCTTTAGCCATACCCACGACAACAGTCAGTTCCAGTTCCTGCTCGGGGCGGGATCGGCGGGGATCGAAGCGGCGACGAACATCACCGTGGAGAAGGCCAACACAAACATGTTGTATCTGGTCTACGGCGCGGTCATCGTTCTTTGTCTGCTGACGTTTCGCAATTGGCGTGCTGTCCTTGTCGCGATTATTCCACTGGCGCTGACATCGATTATGTGCGAGGCATTGATGGTGATGCTGAACATAGGCGTAAAGGTTGCAACCTTGCCAGTGATTGCCCTCGGAGTTGGCATCGGGGTAGATTACGCGCTTTATCTGCTGAGCGTGCAGTTGACGCAGCAGCGCGCAGGTCTTCCGTTACGAGAAGCGTACGCGATTGCCGTCGGGTTCACGGGTAGAGTGGTAGCGCTTGTCGGCATCACGCTTGCTGCAGGGGTCGGAATCTGGATCTGGTCGCCAATCAAATTTCAAGCCGACATGGGTGTTCTGCTCGCGTTCATGTTCATATGGAACATGATTGGCGCGTTGATTCTGATTCCCGCGCTATCACACTTTCTGCTGGCTCGAGTGCCACCCGTTGAACGTACGGCATTACAACCAGGGGGGGGCGCATGATGGGCATGCATGGCAAGGTCGTAGTCGTTACTGGAGCAGCCAGTGGACAAGGCGCTGCCGAGGCGACGCTATTTGCGGAGCAGGGTGCCAAGGTTGTACTCACGGATGTCAACGAGAATGGCGCCGCGCTGGCGGCCGGTCTGGGATGTGCGGGCTACTTTGTTCGCCATGACGTTGGGGAAGAGGCAGGCTGGTCCGAGGTGATTCGAAAAACGCTTGACCGGTTTGGCCAGATCGACGTGCTTGTCAATAACGCAGGGATCTATCAGCCTGCCAGCTTATTGGAATCGGACGCGGCACTTTGGGATCGGCACTATCGGGTCAACCAGCTTGGTGTTTTCCTAGGCATGCGCGCAGCCGCCGAAGTAATGTCGAAGACGGGCGGCGCAATTGTGAACGTCTCTTCCAATGCAGGCCTAAACAACATTCCCGGCATCTTTGCCTATGCCAGTACCAAATGGGCGGTTCGCGGCATGACAAAGCTGGCGGCTTCGGAACTTGCGCCACTCGGAATTCGTGTGAATTGTGTTTATCCAGGCATCATAGATACGCCAATGCTCGGACAAAACACACCTGAGCGGCTGAAAGTGTATGAGGGCATGATTCCAATGGGCAGGATGGGTACGCCCGACGAGGTCGCTCGAGTGGTCCTGTTCCTCGCATCGGACGCGTCTTCGTATGTAACAGGGGCCGAAGTGACTGTCGATGGCGGCATTGGCTGAGCGTATATCAACGTCAATCGGTGTGATGGCGGCTGGCACATCTTAAGGGCCATTCAGTTGCTGGTGTGCGGTACCTGCAAAAATGCCGCCGGAGTTCACATGAGCGTGCTGCTGGCAGAAGCCGAAGTGCCGTATGAGATCGTCCACGAGATGGAGGACATCAACGGCGAGTTCGGCCAAGTCGACGTAGTGCTGGTATTTGGCGCAAACGATGTGGTGAATCCGGCGGCGAAGAACGATCCGAAGTCGCCGATCGCGGGCATGCCAATCATCGAGGCGTACAAGGCGCGCACGTTGATCGTCAACAAGCGCTCGATGGCGGCAGGCTATGCCGGTCTCGGCAACGATCTCTTCTACATGGTCAAGACCACGATGGTCTTCGGCGATGCGAAGAAGGTAATCGAAGAAATGGTGAGGGCAACGCCCCAATATGCCGTCCCGAAATAACGTTGCATATGCGCGCGATCTTTTCGAGGCTGGCATCAACCGTAGGGAACCAGACGGACAGCGTACGACGGCCATAGGAGGAACGCAATGATGATGAAAAAACCGCCGAGAAGCTGGCTGAAAGTTGCTGTACTCGTGCTGCTTGGGCTAATCGGATTCGGCGTGGCGGGTACTCGCGCCTGCGAATGGAGCGGAGAGTTCCCAGGCATGATTTGCGCGGCCGGTTCGTCGTATGCGCAATTCCTCAGCCTGACGGGCGTCGCGTCGATCCTAGCCGCAGTGATGGCGAGACGGTGTGGCGCCGACGAAGACACATTGACGTTCGTTGGTGCCGTATGCGGCGCAGCGGTTCTGTTCGCGACGCTCTCAACGACCTACTAGTTATCCTCCCAGAGAAAACTTCGCATAGACGCGCGATCTCTTCGAGGCTGGGATCAGCCGTTGAGATTCTGCCTTTGAATGACCATTTCAGCTGCCATGAAGCCAATCTGGGCGCGCAGTACCAGTGAATGCGGAATTGAGCGAGGACGGCTAAACGACAACAGTTGCTCTTCTCGGTTGGATGAATTCGACCACCATAGGCTCCGCTTACGATCGATCGTGTTCAGATGCAAGCGAGGATGTCTGGTCAACGGGTCGCTGCGTGGAAGGCACGTCGCTGCAACATTGAACGGACTCGGGCAGTACCTAGCGATTCCACGCTGTATCCGGGAAGAGCAAGTGGTAACCGAAGAACATGGAGGAGGACAACATGACGGCAGGCTTTGAGAAAAAAGTGGCACTTGTTACCGGAGCGGGCGGCGGCATCGGGGAGGCGGTCGCGCGCGATCTCGCAATGAACGGAGCGAGCGTACTGGTCGTAGATATCCAAGGCCCCAATGCGGAAGTAGTTGCGGGGGCAATTCGTGAACGCGGAGGCAAGGCCGTGAGTTTTTGTGCAGACGTATCGGTACCCGCGCAAAGCAGAGCTGCAGTAGAAAAAGCGGAGCGGGAGTTCGGCTCTTTACATTATTCTGTCAACAACGCGGGTATTGGCGGGCGGTTCGACGCGATCACGGACATCGAAGTGGATGAGTGGCGCAAAGTGATGAGTGTAAATATCGACGCGGTGTTTCTCGGTATGAAGTACCAACTGTCTGCGATCGAAAAGAGCGGTGGAGGCGCAGTCGTAAATATTGCATCTATTTACGCTCACCTCGGTCTTCGCAGATTTGATGCATATACCGCAAGCAAGCATGCAGTGCGTGGCTTGACGCGCTCCGTGGCGATCGAGTATGCAACACGCAATATCCGGGTCAACGCCGTGTCGCCGGGTCCAATCCTGACGCCGCTGACGAGAGGGGCGAAGGAACAAATCGAAACCATCACCGCGATGACAGCAATGAAGAGAATGGGCGAGCCAGTCGAAATCGCCAAGGCGGTGTCGTTCCTGCTTTCGCCAGACGCGTCCTTTATCACGGGTGCAGAGATCGTGGTTGATGGAGGCGTCATGCTGTCGTAGCGATTCCGCTAACAATGATAGATGTCTCTTTCGGTCGACGTTACAATTACCAGTGCATTGCCCCTCGCCGGATGTGGCTCGAATGTGCGATTGAGCAGGGGACTAGCACAGGCGGGTAGTGTAACGGCGCGCGTCCTCACCCCCCATTAAAGAGGACGACCCCAGCGGAGTTTTCCGCCAGGGTATTTGTGGAGCACCGAATCAAGGGGCGTTATATCAGGGGTGTCGCCGCGTCTTCAACCGCTACGAGATTGCAGAAGGTCAAAGACGCGACGACGTTACTGGAATCAGGGCGTCTCGTAAGACGCCTGCTTGCCATTCAAGCGGGCCTTGTGGGGGCGAAGGCCGAGAAGCAGGAGCCGGCTGATCTCGGCTGCAACCTCAGACACCGAGCGTTTGCCGTTATCCTTCGAGGATATCAAGTAGTTGAAGGAACCAGCCGATGCTTGCTTGACAGGTTCGAAATCCAAGCGCTTCAAGCTTCCGTCCTTGACACCACGCTCGGCCAGTTTCACTGACCTCGCCCATAAAGCACCCGCGCGCCTAACGATCGCCCTTTGAAGCTGCTTGGGCAACATTTCTGCACCAGTGCTCATCCATAGGGGAGAAATGCTTTCAAGCTGAGCTTCTACGTTCAATTCAATAGCCATCACCGTGCATTCGAGACCTGTCAGACCCTTCTCCGCCGCCGACATGATCTGTTCATAGATGTTGAAGGCGCGCTCATAGCAATAGGCAACAAGGGCTGGTTTACTTTGAAAGTAATGGTAAACAACGCCCTTCGTGGCGCCTAGTTCTAGCGCAACGTCGTCCAAGGAAACGCCGTCTATTCCGCGGCTATTGAAGAGCCGCGACGCAACCAGAGCGAGCGACTCGCGACGATCGTCCCAATCGGAGCTGCGCGGATTTCTAATCACGTCCTTGATACGCTTTCGCGACGGTAGGACTTCCATTCCTTCAGACGCCATTCCGTCTGTTACAAGATCTGGAATGGCGTTTGCCATACGACTTGCGAAGTCCTCATCAGGAAAACTTATCCATAAGAGAGATAGCGTTGCCCACGACAAAATACCAAAAATAGCCTGGCAGACAACCTCAACATCGCAATTTCTGATGGACTCGTCCTTGATCCCCTCTCTGATCAACATTGCCAGTGCCTCGACGTTTCCTGATCTCAACTTCTGGACGGCGGCCTGCTGCGTTTTCGTAAGAAAGGCAAGTTCTGTCAGGACGGCCCGGGGCTGGTTGTTGCTCGAGTCAAGCGCTAGGCGAAGGAATGTTACAACCTTGCCTAACCCGTTTGCATTCGCTTGCGCCGCACGATCGAGATCCTTTCGAAGCAATGCGTTGGTTCGCGAATAACACTGATACACAAGATCCTGCCGATCGATGCAATAGTTATAGAGGGCGGCTCGGCCGAGTCCAACGCGACGGGCGATGGCGGTTAGGCTGGCTCCAGCAACGCCAGAGTGATTAAATTCCACCGTCGCTTCATCGAGGACAGCCATGTGTCGCGCTGCACGCGCTTCGTCTGCCAATGACCGCATCACATTCCCAAACTAAGAATCGCAACCGGAAAGTTGAATTTCGTAGGTCCAGTCAAAAAACCATTGAAGAACCGGTGCAAGTGATTAAGTTGCTACCTCCCGGTCGAAGTGTTTCTTCAATGCCGTAAGAGACACAGACTGGTTCGAAGCAAATGTCAATTCACTTTTGCCGAATCACATTGTGATATCTGTGCTTTGGACTCCGAATTTGTAGAGTATGCCCTATGTTCCGAGCCGTAGAAGCTGCGTTACGGCCCAATGTGTGGTGTTACGCAAATGCGCCAAGGGTCGCGAGGTCTAGGTTGGTCGTAGACCAGAACGGATTGTTCTGCCATCTCTCGCCAAGTCATTTTGCGTGGTTCGTACACTGTTGGCAAGGAACTTTTAATCACCGGAATATGCGGTGATATGCGCAGCGACCGTCGATCCGTTGCCGTCGATAGCGCTTTGGCTTACATGGTGTGTCGCGAAGACGCGCTGTGGCGTTGGCGGCGTGTATGAGCGCTAGTCAGCGTACAGCGTCCTATCGTCATCGAGACTCGGCTGGTGGCGATTTCTGAACATGCGTCCATACGGACATCACATCGATTCGCACCGAAAGCGTCTGAATGTCATCAGCGATGTGCCGGGAGTCATTGCCGCTCCGTCACCCAGCTTTGATCTTCGGTGTAACTGATCATCAACCGAGTCTGAAGCGCTCTCGTTGTGCGTCGACTCAAGCCCCCGCATCGATCCCTTCGCCATCCCGGCGCCTCGGTTCGCGACTGCCAATCAGTCAGCCATTGATTCTGTGTAGTCATCACCATTGACAGATAGGTATGTTAAGACTATCCTTAAGTTGAAAGGCTGATTAGACTGCCCGGATCCTTTTTAGAGCTTGGAGAAGAGGAAAATCATGAAGATTGTGGAGACTGCCGTCGTCACAGGCGGAGCGTCGGGACTTGGTCGTGCTACGGCTGCGCGCCTTGTTCAGGCCGGAGCAACGGTGGTGATCGTTGATTTGCCAGGGTCGGATGGGGCGGCGGCCGCAGCCGAAATCGGGGCGGAGGCATTCGTGGCGGCCGATGTCACGTCCGAGAGTCAGATGGAGGCTGCATTCGCGGCGGCCGAATTGCTCGGACCGGTTCGGGCGACGGTCCACTGCGCAGGTCGTGGTGGCGCGTTGCGGACGCTTGATAAGGAGGGGCGACCGGGTTCACTCGAGACGTATGCGTCGATTGTGACGACCAATCTCGTTGGAACCTTCAACGTGTTGCGCCTTGCAGCGGCCAGCATGGCAAAGGCGGAACCGATCGACGGGGAACGGGGAGTCATTGTTCTGACGGCTTCGGTGGCGGCCTACGAAGGCCAGATTGGTCAGATTCCTTATGCGTCTGCAAAGGCTGGCATTGTTGGCATGACGCTCGTCGCGGCACGCGACTTGGCGAACCGGGCAATCCGCGTATGCAGCATTGCACCTGGCATCTTCGATACGCCGATGCTGGCGCGCGTGGCTCCGCAAGTACGGGAAGCGCTTGGACAATCCGTTCCGCACCCTGCGAGACTGGGTCAGCCCGAAGAGTTTGCGCTGCTTGCCGAACATATCATCGTGAATTCGATGCTGAACGGCGAAACTATTCGGCTGGACGGCGCACTTCGAATGGCGCCACGGTAGTCCGAGTTGAGGATCCGAGAGGAACGTCTTGCCGTGACAGGCATCGTGAGTCCTTGGCAACGCGTGCAGAAAGTTCTGCAACCCTGGTGACTCCGGTCTTATCTCTCGGACTCGCCGGTCATGGTTGACGGGTTTCCTCTCGGAGGCAGGGCCGCTCTTCAATCCGAATTCGACGATGTCGAACACGAAGTAAGGGAGACATGATGGGCGAAGCCTATATCGTCGCAGCAGCCAGAACCGCAGGCGGACGTCGCGGGGGGCGACTGGCGGGATGGCATCCCGTGGACATGGCCGCTGCAGTACTCGATGCTTTGATTGACCGAAGTGGTGCAGATCCGGTCCTGGTCGAGGATGTCATCATGGGTTGTGTCGGGCAAGCGGGAGAGCAGGCAATCAACGTTGCGCGTAACGCGGTTTTGGCATCCAGACTGCCGTTAAGCGTGCCGGGGACTTCGGTCGACCGTCAATGTGGATCGTCCCAGCAGGCACTCCATTTTGCTGCCGCGACTGTTATGTCGGGAATCATGGACGTAGTAATCGCGGCGGGCGTGGAAAGCATGACTCGTGTCCCTATCGGAACGGCTGCAGGGCTTGCGGCGAAGGCCGGGCTTGGCCAGCCAAAAAGCCCGAAGATGGAGAGTCGCTTTCCGGATGTTCGGTTCAACCAGTTCGTCGGCGCAGAGCTGATTGCACAGAAGCACGATCTCAACCGTGAAGCGTTGGATGCCTATTCACTCGAGAGTCACCGTCGAGCAATCTCTGCCGTCGAGAGTGGCGCGTTCGATGCTGAGATAGTGCCGCTGGATATCACTCTTGAGGATGGCACCCGATCGGTGCATCGCATCGACGAAGGAATTCGGTTCGACGTAACGCTGGAGGGCATACGGAGCGTAAAGCTGCTGAGAGAGGATGGACGACTGACTGCGGCGAGCTCCAGCCAGATCTGCGACGGTGCTTCGGGCGTTATGGTTGTCAACGAACGGGGGCTTAAAACGCTTGGCGTGCGCCCGCTCGGCCGTATCCACCATATGACGGTATCCGCAGGGGATCCTGTTGTCATGCTCGAGGAGCCGTTGTTTGCGACCGAACGAGCGCTCAGGCGAGCGGGTTTGAGCATCGATGACATTGATCTCTATGAAGTGAACGAGGCATTTGCCTCGATTCCGCTGGCATGGCTGAAGCATGTAGGAGCGGACTCGGCCCGTATGAATGTCAGTGGCGGCGCCATTTCGCTTGGCCATCCTCTCGGCGCATCGGGCACAAAATTGATGACTACCTTGATGCACGGTCTTCATCGAACACGAGGAAGGTTCGGCTTACAGACGATGTGTGAAGGCGGTGGGCTTGCCAATGTCACGATAGTCGAACGCCTTTGAAATTTGACAACCCCGGTTCTAAACAAACAAGACTAAATATCGAACTATTCGTAAATGCATGATATGAGATTACGGCCATGGATACAGGCAAAAGGTCCTTGCGTTCGCAGGTTGATAAATGGTTCGCGCTCGCACCTACGCAGTTAAGTCCGTTGCGTGTCACCCGGATTGGGCGCACAGCAAAGGGTGTGCGGTATGTGTGCGTCGAGGTAGCGAGGATCGCTGGCCCTTTGACCATTGCTTTCTTTCACCACGAGGGCGGGAACTGGTGTGTGTTCCCGCCCGAGACCGGTAGGTATGAAAAAGAAGCGCTTAGACGCTGGTCGACAAAGCTTGCATAAGCTCATGGTTCACGCATGGAAATCGTGATTGCTGAGCCGCTGCGAGCAGACCGTGGGTAAGAAGGGGCGCCAAGAATAAAGTCAATTCGCAGTAAAAAAAGGCGAATTGATGGTCGTGCATTGAACGAATGGACAGAATGGCGATTGTCAAGCGCCATCCTCCAGAAAACCAGATTACATCTTAAGGTGGACACGAATGAATTCGCCTGTCGTTGATATAAACGGATTTTGTTCTGCAAAATTTGACCGCATCCAGGAGGCGTTCGTCGAGAACTTCCGCGAACATGAGGAGCTGGGTGCTGACTTCACTCTGATAGTCGGAGGAGAAGTAGTTGTCGATATGTGGGCGGGGTATCGGGATGCGGCGCGCCAGCACCCGTGGGAGCGCAACACGATCACGAATGTCTGGTCTGC
Organism: Paraburkholderia sp. GW821-FHT02A12; assembly: GCF_059422005.1. NCBI lineage: Bacteria > Pseudomonadati > Pseudomonadota > Betaproteobacteria > Burkholderiales > Burkholderiaceae > Paraburkholderia > Paraburkholderia sp. GW821-FHT02A12. The sequence continues at coordinate 1,228,876 of NZ_JBWKWA010000002.1, forward strand.
AACCAAGGGTGTGATGGCGGCGTGTTTTGCAATTCTGGTTGATCGCGGTCTCATTTCGTACGACGACGAGGTGCGAAAGTATTGGCCGGAGTTCGGGGAAGCAGGAAAGTCGAACGTGACGATCGGAATGCTGCTTGCGCATCAGGCCGGGCTGAGTGGTTTCACGACGCCGGCCACGATAGATGATCTCTTGTCTGGAGAAGTGGCTGCACAGCGGCTGGCTGCTCAGGCACCCTTTTGGGAGCCGGGGACCACGGCGGGCTATCACGGCATGACTCTCGGAATCCTTGCTACAGCGCTTTTTTCCCGCATTGAGGGGCGATCGATAAAGCAGTTCGTCGCCGAGGAACTCGCTGCTGGGTTTGGCCTGGACATTTCGATTGGTGTGGGCCCCAAAGACGAGGATCGTGTGGCTGAAATGTTGCCCGTGGCAAGTCTGGATGCGTTAAAGCTGGATCCTGAAAATCGGGCTCAATACGCAGCGTTCACGAATCCATACACGCCCGCCTCTCTTTCAAACGATGCAGCTTGGCGGGCTGCGGACCTGCCGTCTGCGAACGGATACACCAATGGGGGCGCGTTGGCTCGTTTGTACGATCTTCTTCTGCGTCCGCGAAAAGACGGAAAGGTCCTGGTACGACGTGCGGCCGTAGAACAGGCGGCGCGTTGTCGATTCAATGGCAAAGACCTGGTCAAGGGTAGTCATACGCGTTGGGGCGCCGGATTCTGGATGAATCCGGGGCGTCTATACGGACCGAATCTGGAAGCATTTGGGCACAGTGGTTGGGGCGGTTCGTTTGCATTCGCCGACCCAGTTGCTGATCTGGCTGTTGGTTACACCATGAATCGAATGAGCGACCAATTTGACCTTGATCCGCGTCGACGTAGCCTGATCGACGCGATCTATGCCTGTCTGTGAAAGGCACATACCATGCAGACGCAACGCCGAACCTTTCCCCATACGTGGGGGGCGTCGGAGGCGGCTGTGAGTAGCCGCCCGACACGGATTGACCTCAAGGAAGTCAAAAATGCCTCAGACTTTTAGGCAGTGGATATACGCCAAACCCTTGGTGAACGATACGCTCGAACTGGAACAGTTCGAGATGCGGGAATGTGCGATTCCGGAACTTGAGCCGGGACAAGCTCTGGTTCGTGTGATTCTCGTCAATGTACATTCGGCTGCTCGCATGCGCATGGCCAAAGGAGTTACAAAACTTGGCGAAACTGACCTATCAAACTATGCATGTGCGGTGGTGATCAAGTCACGTGATCCTGCATTCAATGAAGGTGATGTGATTACATGCCAGACGGGTTGGCAAGACTATCAAGTGATTTCGAGCTCCGACGGAGCCATCGGTTACCCATCCCCGAGTGAACTGGTCAAGGCGTTAAACGGCACCAACTCACAATGGACATACAAGTTCAGGCCCGAGTTGGTGAAGATGTGGTCGCCTGCGGTGCTGTTGGAAATGTTCGGTACCTCTGGCATGACTGCGTACTTCGGGGCGCGAGAGTGTGGTCCGCTTATGCCTTCCGATAAGGTTGCCGTAGCAGGTACCTCCGGCTCCGTTGGCTCGATTGCGGCGCAGCTCGCGAAAATTGCCGGAAGTTATGTGGTCGGATTCGCCGGTGGTTCCGACCGATGCCAATGGGTTGTCGATACCTTGGGTATCGACCGTTGCATCGACTATCGCTCGGATAACCTCAAAGCCGAGATCGCCGAAGCCTTTCCCGAGGGGATTGACGTCTATTCTGACGGTGTAGGTGGGGCGCTTACCGAAGCCGTAGTCGGGTTGATGAATCGCAATGCGCGGATGGTCTCCTACGGGGCAGCCGCTTCGCTCTATGCCGAGAAATTGGACAGTAGCGCCGGACCCGCGACACTGCGTCAGATGGTCGGTATTACAGATGAGATCGAAAGGATTCTTCGCGAACGAAACATCAAGTCGGAGGCCTGGATTGTCGATGCGTTCTATCACGAACGCCTTCGCGCCGAAGACGATCTGTCCCGTCTGATGCTCGCAGGAAGACTAAAGCCCATCAGCAATGTGGTGGCTGGTTTTGAGAATCTGCCGAGCGCCATTGTTGAAATGTATCGATCGGGACATGCCGGGAAACAGCAGGTGGAATTCGGGACATTGTGACGAATGGTGAAATGCCATACAGAACTGTCGACCTGTGTACTACTCCGGCTGGTTAGGCATGAGATTGCCAAAGGGTGGGGCGAAACGCTGGTTATCCATCTCTTCGTGCCAGTAGCTGAATTTGGATAGAGGCAAGCACGTCAGTGGTATTGATCCGGAATCGACTTTCGATATCGGGACTATGTACTTGCACGCCCACATTCCCGGTCGAGCCCAAGATGGGCGCCGACGCCAGAGCGACCGCATTGTGCGAAAGTTCGGGTCGCTGGCAGAGCATTTAAATGATTCTCGAAAAGCAGATAGTAGGAGACATTCGATGTCTGAAGCATTGGTGATTTATACCCTCGAGCATGATGTCGCGATCATTCGATTGAACGACCCGAAAACCCTCAATGCATTCTCGGAGGGCATGGCCGATCAACTCAAGGAAGCCTTTACTCGCGCCGAAGCAGAGGCTCGCGCCATTGTCCTGACCGGAGAAGGGCGGGGGTTCTCGTCCGGTGTGAACCTCGTCACCGGAGCGGCAAGCAAACCTGTCGATGAGCGCGATGCGGGGAGCGACTTGAGCGGCAGTTTAATCCACTCATGCTGCATCTTCGCAATCTCGCTATTCCTATTGTGACTGCAGTCAATGGCGCTGCCGCTGGGGTCGGATGTGCTTTCGCATTGGCGGGCGATATTGTCATTGCCTCAGAGAGCGCCTATTTCCTGCAGGCATTTTCGCGCGTTGGGCTTGTGCCTGACGGTGGGTCTGCGTATCTGCTCGCGTCGGCTGCTGGGCGCGTTCGGGCAATGGAGATGATGCTTCTAGCGGAAAAGATCAGTGCCGAGCAGGCACTGAGCTGGGGCCTGATCAATCGCGTCGTGCCTGATGGCGAAGCCGTCTCTGTGGCACTCGAGGTTGCGGTTCGACTCGCGAATGGGCCGACTGATACGTTTCGCTTGATTCGGAAACTGGCCTGGTCGGCTTTGGATGAACCGTTTTCCGAACAGCTGGCGCTCGAGCGGGAAGCTCAACGCACTGCAGGCAAGAATCCGGACTTTGACGAGGGTGTTGCCGCATTTCGCGAAAAGCGTCCTGCGAACTTTAAAGGCAATGCGCGGCGATAAAGCGAAGGCATTGGGGCGTGCAGCGCTCTCTCGGATTCGGTAATAGCGTGAAGAAGCCTCTGCGGACCGACCGAACTAATCGCCGCTGCTTGCGTAACATCGGAAGAGTACGGTAGGCCATGGATATTATCAATGCTGTCGTTGATGTCTCGATTGAACGCAATGTTGCAATCGTCACGGTAGACTCACCACCGGTGAATGCTTTGTCGGCTGATGTCCGTACAGGATTGGTTAATGCATTCAGACGTGCGAGTGCCGATCCGGAGGCACAGGCAATTGTGCTCATCTGCAAAGGTAAGACCTTTTTGGTCGGCGTGGATATCACCGAGATTGGCAAACCTCTAGTCGGACCAAGTGTACGGGAAGTACAGGAGACGTTGGAGCGTATATCGAAACCTGTTATTGCAGCAATTCACGGAACGGCGCTCGGTACTGGATTGGAAATCGCTCTGGTTGCAGATTTTCGCGTGGCAGTCCCGTCAGCCAAGGCAGGCTGGCCTGAAGTCAATATCGGACTTTTGCCCGGGGCTGGGGGAACGCAGCGTCTGCCACGTATCGTGGGCGTTGAAAGAGCTCTGGATCTGCTAACTACCGGACGGCATATTTCCGCCAAGACCGCCGTTGTAATGGGGTTATTTGATGAACTGGTCGACGAAGGAGGCCTGCGTGGCGGTGCCATTGCTTTCGCGAAGCGCATTATCGACGAAGGCGTCAAAGCAGCAAGATTAACCGATCTCAACGACAAGCTCGAGGAAGCGCGCCAAAGGCCGGAAATCTTTCTCGAATATCGAGAGGAGAACGCCCGGAGATTTCGAGGATTCGATGCGCCGGAAGCGAACATCAAAGCCATCGAAGCTGCTGTGAATCTATCGTTCGAAGAAGGTCTGGATGAGGAACGGCGACTATTTCGAATGTTGCTGAACGGGACTCAATCAAAGGCGCAGCGGTATGCATTTTTTGCAGAGCGTAAGGTCGCGACGGTTCCCGATATACCCGACAGAACGGAGAGGCGAAAGATCGAACATGTCGGTGTAATCGGTGCGGAAACGACGGGTCCAGGCATGGCGATGAATTTTCTCAATGTCGGGATTCCGGTAACCATGATTGACACGGATCAGATGGCTCTGCAAAAAGGTTGCGCGGCAATACAAAGGAGCTATGAGATTGCCGCGAAGAAGGGGCAGTTGACGCAACAGGAAATTAACCGCCGAATAAATCTGTTGAACACCTCGACGAAGCTAGACAGCGTGAGCGGCTGCGAACTGGTCATCGAGGCAGTGTCTGAACGCCTGGATCTGAAGGTCGACGTGTTCAGAAAGCTGGACAACCTTGCCACGCCGGGCACAATTCTCGCAACTAGCATTTCTTCCCTCGACGTTGACGAGATTGCTGCAGCGACGAGTCGAGCGCAAGATGTTATCGGTCTGCATTTTTTCTCCCCGGCCAACGACAGAGGGTTGCTTGAAGTCATTCGCGGTTCCGAAACGGACGCGACGGTCGTCGCGACGGTTATTGAGCTGGGCAAGAAGATCCGTAAGGTGCCCGTAGTCGTCAGGAATTGCTCTGGGCTTGTCGGAGATCGAATGCTTGCGCAGCAGACGCTTGAACTACAGAACCTGCTGTTCGAAGGCGCGTTGCCCTGGGATATTGATCGCGTCATCTACGATTTCGGGATGCCCATGGGACCCTTTGCCCGGCGTGATTTGGCTGGCCTTGATGACGTGGATCAGGGCGCCGCCGTAGCCTCGCCGGTTTGCGAAGCCCTTTGTGCAATGGGGCGCGTGGGCTTGAAGGTTGGTTCCGGGTATTACGACTACGACCACAACGGTAAGAGAAGACCTTCCGCAGTTGTCGAGAGAGTGGTGCGCGATCTTGCGTTGGACCGACAAATCACGCGGCGTTCGATTTCGAATCAGGAAATCCTTGAGCGCTGCCTTTACCCGATGATCAATGAGGGTGCAAAAATTCTGGAAGAGGGAATTGCCGCACGTGCTTCCGATATTGATACGGTATGGATCAAGCGCTATGGCTGGCCTTTGTATCGAGGGGGGCCCATGTTTTGGGCCGATCTGGTGGGGTTGGAGGTGATTCTCGCAAAGATGCGTGAATTTGAACGCCGTTATGGTGAGCGCTTCAAGCCGGCGGCGCTCCTTGAGTATCTCGTGTCGGAAGGTAGGGGCTTCATGGATGAAGTTATCAATGAGGCTGTATCGGATGAAAGTTCACTGTGATCGTCAAAGTTCTTAAAAATCTGTAATCCTAAATTATGTAATAAAGGTGGGCATCAAGTGGACGTTTATTCTGAGAACATTTTATCTGGACGCAGTGCGTTTATCGCTGGCGGCACCAGCGGAATCAACCTGGGCATCGCAAAGCGTCTGGCGCAGCTCGGCGCACGCGTAGCGGTGGCTGGCCGTAATCCGGATAAGGCTGCAGCTGCAGCCGCGGAGATCGGGGAAGGCGCGCTCGGTCGTTCGTGTGACGTTCGTGATTTCGATGCAACCAGAGCCGTCCTGGAAGATGTTGCAGGTGCGTTTGGTGGGCTCGACATCGTGATTTCCGGGGCGGCGGGAAACTTCATGGCGCCGGCGGCTGGTATCTCGGCTAACGGGTTTCGGACGGTTGTAGATATTGATCTCAACGGTACGTTCAACGTTTTCCGTGCGTCCTATGATCTGTTGAACCGGCCTGGAGCTTCGCTGATTGCCATCACCGCAAATCAGGCGGTCAACGCCACCATGATGCAGGCACACGCCTGTGCCGCGAAAGCGGGGATAAACCAGCTGTTGCGCGTGCTGGCTATGGAGTGGGGTCCTCATGGCGTTAGGGTGAACGGCATATCGCCCGGGCCGATCCGTGGAACTGAAGGTATGGCGCGATTGGCGCCGACGGATGAAGCGGTGGCCGAAAGAGCGGCGCGCGTTCCGTTGCGCCGCTTCGGTGAAGCACGAGAGGTGGCGGACAGTGCCGTCTTTCTGTGCACCGATGCCGCTTCCTATATCACCGGGACAATTCTTAACTGCGACGGAGGCGCTGGACTGGGCGATTCAAGCGACAAGAACCTGATCGCATGAATGAGTTGATTTCCACTGGGAGATAGGAACATGAGGGAGTATGTACACCTGCTCGTTCGCGAGGAGGGGGCCGCGCTATGGGTCACAATGAATCGTCCTGATCAATTGAACGCGCTCGATCCGGTGCTTCTTGAGGAGCTTCGTTCGCTCTTTTCAGAACTGTACTTGCGCCGCGATGTCCGGGTAGTGGTGTTGGCCGGCGCTGGTCGGGCATTCTGCGCAGGTCTCGACCTCAAGGAGCGCAGGTCCGGCGGATTCAGCAGCACCGGCGCACATCTGGATTATCAACGCGGCATTTCTGAAATTGTCATCGCGATGCGGCGCTGTCCCCAGCCAATCGTGGCGCTTGTCAATGGCGCTGCGTGCGGAGGTGGCTTTGGATTGGCGCTCGCGTCCGACGTGCGCATTGGAACACCATCGACCCGGATGAACGCAGCATTCATCCGCATCGGTCTTAGCGCCTGCGATATGGGTGTCTCATACTTTCTTCCTCGTATGGTTGGGTCTTCCATTGCCGCGGAGTTCATGTTGACGGGGCGCTTCATGGACGCCGAGCGAGCGCGGGAACTCGGTTTGTTCAGCCGGATTGTGGAGCCGGACGTCCTCGAGGATGAGGGGCGTGCGTTTGTTAAAGACATGCTGAATGCCACGCCATTGGGGCTGCGCCTGACGAAAGAAGCTCTTAATTGCGCGGTCGACGCGCAAGGTCTGGAAGCGGTGATAGCTATGGAGGACCGCAACCAGGTGCTCTGCGCGCGCGACGATAACTACAAGGAAGGTATCGCGTCCTTTCTGGAGAATCGTCCACCAAACTATTCATAGCGTACATCTGGCGTGTCGCTGGGTGAATTTGGCGTATGGGCCAAGCGTATCCGGAATGAAATGAGGCAAGAGAGATGAATCTGGATTTTTCCGACGAACAGATTATGTTGCGCGACCAGTTGCGCCGGTTTCTGAAAGAACGGTGTCCGATATCGGCCGTGCGATCGGTCCTGGAGGGCGACAGTTCTTTCGATCGCGTGTTGTACAAGGAGTTGGCGGGGCTCGGCGTGTTGGGGGCCGCAATTCCGGAGGAGTTTGGTGGGGTGGGGCTCGGTTATCTCGAGTTGTGTGTGCTCGCCGAGGAGCTCGGCAGGAGTCTTGCTCCGGTGCCGGTCTCATCGTCTATCTATCTTGCGGCTCAGTTTCTGATGCTGGCAGGATCGGACGAGCAGAAGTCGCGGTGGCTCCCCGGAATCGCAAGCGCCGACATTGTTGGAACTTTTGCGATGACTGAAAACCCGGGACATGCTGGTTCGGCAGCGATGCGCACAATTTCGGAGCGCGGAACCATAAGCGGTGTCAAGGTTCCTGTGCCTGATGGTGACATCGCCGACGTTGCGGTAGTGGCGGCACGGGAGCACGGACGCGGTGCATCAGATGAAATTTCGCTGTTTCTTGTGGACTTGAACGGGCCTGGCGTTAGGCGTGAGGTCGTGGAGAACATAGACCCAACCCGAAGCCAGGCCAGATTGATATTCGACGGTGCGGCTGCGGAGCCTCTCGGCAATGCGGGCGAGGGTCGGGCCATCATCGAACGTGTCCTTGATCAAGCGGCCGTTCTGATTGCCTTTGAGCAGGTTGGGGGGGCCGATCGTTCGATCGAACTGGCGCGTGACTATGCCCTCGATCGAATGGCTTTTGGCCGTCAGATCGGGTCATTTCAGGCAATCAAGCACATGCTGGCCGACATGTACGTGTCGGCAACGCTGGCGCGTTCAAACGCGTACTACGGAGCTTGGGCGCTGTCTGCAAACGCGTCGGAATTGCCGGTCGCCGCGGCAAACGCTCGGGTGTCCGCGACGCAGGCGTTTCAGCACTGCGCCAAGAACAGTATTCAGGTGCACGGCGGCGCGGGTTTCACTTGGGAATTTGACTGCCACCTCTATTACCGCCGTTCCAACGCACTCGGCCTCGCCGTGGGTTCGCTTTGGACGTGGGAAGACCGTCTGATTGAGCGAATGGTGTCCCGTGAGCGCGATTTGGCGCCTAATTGAGGAGAATTGACATGGATTTCAGCGACACCCCAACAGAAGCGGACTTTCGACGACGCGCCCGGGAATGGATCGATGCGAACGCACCGAGCCATCTCGACGCAGAACTGCTCAAGGCGAGCTTTGGACACAGCGGCGTCACGAGCGAGGACCCGATTCTGGCTTCGAAAGCCTGGCAGAAGAAGAAGTCCGAAGGTGGCTTTGCCTGTCTTCAATGGCCGAAGGAGTACGGCGGCGCAGGGCTCGGCCCCATCGAACGCGTAATCTGGAATCAGGAAGAAGGGATCTACATTGCGCTTAGCCGGCTATTCAACATTGGCCACGGCATGTGCGGACCGACGATGATCGCCTGGGCCAACGAGGACCATAAACGACGGCTGCTACCGCCGCTCGCCTCGGGTGAGCAAATCTGGTGTCAGCTCTTCTCTGAGCCGACGGCGGGGTCGGACCTTGCCGGGTTGAGGACGAAGGCGGAACGGGCGCCGGATGGGACCGGCGATTGGGTCGTCAATGGGCAGAAAGTATGGACTAGTGGCGCGCATTATGCGGACTACGGCCTGTTGCTGACTCGCACGGATTCAAACGTGGCCAAGCATAAGGGGCTGACCATGTTCTTCGTGGACATGCGGTCGGCCGGTATCGAAGTGCGCCCCATCAAGCAGGTGAGTGGCAAGTCGGATTTTAACGAAGTCTATTTTACCGACGTCCGGATTCCCGATACCCAGCGCCTGGGTGCGGTGGGCCAAGGTTGGGAAGTCTCGCTTACGACGCTCATGAATGAAAGATTGTCGATTGGTTCGGGAATGCCCACCGGCTTTCCCGAACTGTTCTCGTACTGCATGAGTGCTCAACTTGACGGGCGTCCAGCGATCGACAACCCGATGGTTAGGGCGCGGCTTGCGAACTTTGCGACGCGAGCGAACGGTCTGAAATATACGGCGATGCGATCCATCACCGCCTTGTCCAAAGGGCAATTGCCAGGCCCCGAGAACTCCATTGGCAAGTTGGTTGCGGGGACGACGATGCAGGAACTCGCAATGTTTGCCCTCGATTTGCAGGGGCCAACGGGCCTGGTGACCGATGCGGACGAAACGGTGTCAGACGGACGCTTCCAGGCAATGCTAATGCGCTCACCGGGAACCAGAATCGAGGGTGGAACGGACGAAATCCTGCGCAACATCATCGCGGAACGCGTTCTTGGGCTACCAAGCGAGATCCGCGTGGATAAGTCGATTCCTTTTTGCGAGATCCCGACAAGTGGACGCCGCAGCTGAGCAGACCAATTCCGCTAAAAACCAAGGAGGAGAACAACATGAGCTTGCCGCCAATCAACTTTTCAATTGATCTTTCCGGGCAGACTGCGTTTGTTACGGGCGCATCGTCGGGCCTGGGGCGTCGTTTCGCGCAGGTTCTCGCGACTTGCGGTGCGCGGGTCGCACTGGCAGCCAGAAGGCTTGAACGACTGGAGGAGCTGGCGAATGACATCCGAAGCGCCGGGGGGGAGGCAATAGCTGTCCAGCTTGATGTCACAGATGCCACCCGGCTGGTTGATGCAGTGGGCGAAGCCGAGAAGGCACTCGGTCCCGTATCGATACTCGTCAACAATGCGGGGATTCCCGACGCAACTCGTGCGACCAAGATGTCGGTGGAATTAATCGATCGAGTGCTCGCTACGAATGTGCGCGCTCCCTACATCCTTTCCTGCGAAGTTGCGCGCCGGTTGATGGCCGCAAAGCTTCCCGGCCGGATTGTCAACATCTCTTCAATGACTGCCTTTGACTATGGTGGGAACGGCGCCGCGCTGTATTCAATCAGCAAGGCAGCAGTGGTAAGAATGACGGAGGCGTTGGCAGTCGAATGGGCAAAGTTCGGTATCAACGTGAATGCCATCGCGCCTGGTATGTTTGAGTCGGAAATGATGGGTGAGATGCTGCAGCGGGTCGGCGATGTGACAGAAGGATTTCCGCGTCGTCGGATGGGTGACCCTCGACAGCTTGACAGTACGTTGCTGTACTTCGTGTCGCCATCGTCCGATTTCGTTACCGGCACATTTTTGAAGGTTGACGACGGCCAGCATCCGCGTTGAGCGACGACAGGGTGTCTAACTGCAGCTGTCTCTTTCAGCAGCGTTAGCTATATCTGTTACCACACAGTGTGTAGGCGGCCGCATGCGGTGGTCGTCCCTCATTTTGAACCAAATCTGCAGTTTACCTGGGATGGATTCTATGTCGGAAAGTCGAAGCCCGTGGATCACGGATGATCTCGCGATCTTCCAGGACGCGATCCGAAAATTCATTGAACGCGAACTCGTACCAAATGAAGAGCGCTGGTGGAAGCAGCACCACGTCGATCGAGAAGCATGGCGCAAGGCCGGCGAGGTTGGCATGTTATGCGCAAGCATTCCCGAGGAATATGGGGGAGGCGGAGGAACGTTTGCTCATGAAGCGATTATCATGTTCGAGCAAGCGAAAGCGCTGGCGAGCAGCCTCGGTAACAGTGTGCATAGCGGCATCGTCGCGCACTATATCCTGAGGTACGGGACGGAAGCACAAAAGCAACGTTGGCTTCCCAAGATGGCCACGGGGGAGATGATCGGCGCCATCGCGATGTCGGAACCCGGCGCGGGGTCCGATTTGAAGTCGATCAAGACAAGGGCTGTCCGTGACGGAGATCACTACGTGATCAATGGCTCGAAAACGTTCATCTCAAACGGTCTGCACGCGGATCTTGTTTGCGTCGTCGCCAAAACGGATCCGGGGATGGGGGCAAAGGGTGTCTCAATTGTTGTCGTCGAGACCCAAGATCTACCGGGCTTCCGCCGAGGGCGCGTATTGGAGAAAATCGGCCTGAAGGGACAGGACACGACGGAACTGTTTTTCGACGATGTACGAGTTTCGACCGAGAACTTGCTGGGCACTGAAGAGGGCAAAGGTTTCTCCCAACTCATGGAGCAATTGCCGAAAGAGCGGATGATCATTGCCATAGCCGCATTGGCGGCAATGGAGCGGGCGCTTGAGGAAACCATCGCCTACGTGCGTCAGCGTAAGGTGTTTGGCGCGGAGCTTATCAGTTTGCAGAATACGCGCTTCAAGTTGGCGGAATGCAAGACGAATGCGACCGTTGCGCGTGCGTTTGTCGATAGCTGTATGGAAAAGGTGCTGCGTGGTGAACTCGATCCGGAGACGGCCGCCATGGCGAAATGGTGGTGCACCCAGAGAAGCTGCGAGATCATTGACGAGTGCCTGCAGCTGCATGGTGGATACGGTTACATGGCCGAGTATCCAATCGCGAAACTCTATGTCAACTCGCGAGTCGGAAAAATCTACGGTGGCTCGAATGAAATCATGAAAGAGTTGATCGCTCGGACGCTGTAGTACACCTCTTGAAATTAAGGTACATCCGATCACTCAATGACCAGGTGTGCCTCTTTCAATGTCACGCCCTCTTTTCGGTTCATGGTGCTGAGGTTCATATTGATGAAATGTACCCTTGAAGCGTGCTAGTCCACGATAGGTTGGAAAAGTATTGATACACGAGAGTCCTTTCGCGACACGGATTGACGTCGGCATAGGACGGCCATGAGCAATCGGCGCAACGTACGACGATACACTGGTCGCGCGCCACGGCAATGCAGGAAACCTGATGATTCGCGATAACGAAACACTCACACTACTTGTCGATTCGCTGTCGCGCTTTGTACGCGAGCGGCTCGTTCCCGCCGAAAATGAGGTCGCCGAAACGGATGAGATTCCCGCCGACATCGTCAGCGAGATGCGAGCGCTCGGCCTGTTTGGTTTGACGATTCCCGAGGAATACGGCGGCCTTGGCCTCACGATGGAAGAAGAAGTGCTCGCCGCGTTCGAGATAGCGAAGACTTCCCCAGCGTTTCGCTCGCTGATCGGCACGAACAACGGCATCGGCTCGCAGGGCCTCATCATCGACGGCACCGACGAGCAGAAGCGCCACTATCTGCCGAAGCTCGCTTCGGGCGAACTGATCGCATCGTTTGCGTTGACGGAGCCGGGCTCGGGTTCGGATGCCGCGTCGCTGCGCACGACGGCCGTGCGCGACGGCGACCACTACGAGATCAATGGCACCAAGCGCTTCATTACCAATGCGCCGGAAGCCGGCATCTACACGATAATGGCGCGCACGAATCCGGACATCAAGGGCTCTAGCGGGATTTCGGCGTTCATCGTCGAAAAGGGCACGCCCGGTCTGTCGCTTGGCAAGATCGACAAGAAGATGGGCCAGAAAGGTGCGCATACCTGCGATGTAATCTTCGAGAACTGCCGCGTGCCTGCGGCGAACATCATCGGCGGCAACGAGGGCGTCGGCTTCAAGACGGCAATGAAGGTGCTCGACAAAGGCCGTCTGCATATTGCGGCGATTTGCGTCGGTGCGGCGGAGCGCATGCTTGACGATGCACTTCGCTACGCAATGGAGCGCAAGCAGTTCGGTCAGCCGATCGCCGAATTCCAGCTGGTCCAGGCGATGCTCGCCGACAGCCGCGCGGAAATCTACGCCGCGCGTTCGATGGTGCTCGATGCCGCGCGACGCCGCGACAACAAGCAGGATGTGTCGACGGAAGCGTCGTGCTGCAAGCTGTTCGCGTCGGAGATGTGCGGCCGCGTCGCAGATCGCGCGGTGCAGATTCACGGCGGCGCGGGCTACGTGTCCGAGTATGCTGTCGAACGTTTCTATCGGGACGTCCGCCTGTTCCGCATCTACGAAGGCACGACGCAGATCCAGCAACTGGTGATTGCGCGCAATATGGTACGCGACGCTACGCGTTAGGCGACTCAGGGCTTGCGGGGCCAGGTCCACGGGGCGCGGACTGCGTGTGAGCCGTCGTAAGCTCAGAAGTTCAAGCTTGGGCACAGCGGTGTTGCAGTCGGTTCTTGCGATATTAGAGTGACCACTCTGCAAGCCGCGGAGCCACGGTGTGGTCCGATGCGGGCGACGATTGACAGATTCAGGGACCTTCGCCGAGAGCTGTAGTAACTATTAAAAATGTGAATGTCGAAGGCGCTGTTTATGGATGTAATGCAACAGGTACGTTTCGAAGCTGCTGCGGCCGCAAACGCAGAAGATGCGTCCATCTGGCGATGGTTTTCGGAGTTGTTAGAGGAGCGGCGCATTCGGTGGCGCTTCCAGTTCGATTGTTGGCAGGTGAGTGTCGACCGCGTGAGTGTGGCAAAAGAAGGCACGTTTGATCTCGCCATTCGTCAGGCCAAGGCCACCGCTGAAAAACTTGGACTAGGTTTGACGTAGTCTGAAGGTCAGTAATTTCGGATGTTTGATGATTAGGAAGGGCCGACTAATTCACGGATCGGCCGATATGCCGATCGGTATCCGCAGCCACCATCGCACGGCCTACTATTCAGATATCTCTCGATGTTCATGCCGGCACCGCCGGGCTACGCGACGAAGCTGACATGCGACAAATCCGTTTGCATCTGGGCGGGCCCGCAACTCTGGCATTGGTCGGTGACCCGTGTTGCAAGCGGCGTCTCTTGCTGTCTCGTCAAGGCTGAGCGAGGGCGGGCTTTGCGCCTTTCCCTGAATACGTAGGCACCGGTACAGTCGCAACGAGTGCTTGATCGATCATCTCTGAGAATCACAAGACTCCTGCTGCACAGGCGGCATCCGCCTTTCATCCCTAGTCTGGAGACTGAGGTCTTCCGGGGCTGTGGGTAATAAAGGAGAAACTACAACTGCATCGCGGCCGACTATGCTGCCTGATAACGCCTGCGTGCTCATTCGTCAGCTTTGCCGAGGCCACTCCCTACGACCTTGACAACGATTCGGAAGGCACGCATTCGCGAAGCGTCGTCTTCACTCCAACGAGGAAAAATAGCCGCGCCTTGGCAACTGGACACGATCAATGCGAAACGCGAACGATTCGTGCAGCGCCAATCCCCAACTTTCGACGATACCTACTGATAATCCAGGTTTGATGAAGTCTACGAATGCGTCGTCGATGAATGATTCGAACTAGCTTTGGCTCGTCACACGGCGAGCTTCGTCACGCTGGAGTGCTCAGCGGGGGCGGCCGTTTGCCTGCGAAAGCAGTCTGCATGAGCGGATTCGTACGCGTTCAACGGTCTACCGATCGGTCGCATGAAAATCCCGCGTGGTCATATGCAGTGACACATACGTATGTTGAGTCTATCCTGAAGTTGAGGTGACTGTTTGGACTGTGTGGATCTCTTTTAGACCGTTTGAGCAAAGGAAATAACATGAAGATTACGGAGACTGCCGTCGTCACCGGCGGAGCCTCGGGACTCGGTCGGGCTACGGCCGAGCGTCTTGTTCAGGCCGGTGCAAAGGTGGTAATCGTCGATTTACCAGGGACGAATGGGGCAGAGGTCGCGACGGAAATCGGAGCGGTGGCATTCGTGGCAGCCGACGTCACGTCTGAGAGTCAGATGGAGGCTGCGTTCGCAGCCGCAGAAGTGTTTGGACCGCTCCGGGCGACGGTTCACTGTGCGGGTCGTGGTGGAGCGTTGCGGACGCTTGATAAGGATGGGCGACCGGGATCGCTCGAGACGTATGCGGCGATCGTAGCAACAAATCTTGTCGGCAGCTTCAATGTATTGCGTCTTGCTGCGGCCAGCATGGCAAAGGCGGATCCAATCGAAGGAGAACGAGGCGTAATTGTTCTAACGGCATCGGTGGCGGCGTACGAAGGGCAAATTGGCCAGATCCCGTATGCGTCCGCAAAGGCTGGCATCGTCGGCATGACGCTCGTTGCGGCACGCGACCTGGCGAACCGGGCGATTCGCGTATGCAGTATTGCCCCCGGCATCTTCGATACACCGATGCTGGCGCGCGTGGCTCCTCAGGTACGGGAAGCCCTTGGGCAATCCGTCCCGCACCCTGCGCGATTAGGCCGTCCCGAAGAGTATGCAATGCTCGCTGAACATATCATCGTGAATTCAATGCTGAATGGTGAAACTATTCGCTTGGACGGCGCCCTTCGAATGGCGCCACGTTAGTCCTAGTTGGTGATCCGAGGGGAACGCATCGGCGGCGCACACAATGAGTGTCTACGGGAATTGGGCGCGGAAAGCTCCGCATCTAGTTGACTATGCTCCTTTCTCTCGGACTCGCTGGTCATGGTTGGTGAGTTGGCCCGATTCCACTGGCATGGCTGAAACCCGTTGGGGCGGACTCGGCCCGTATGAATGTCCGTGGTTGCGTTAACGCGCTTGGTCATCCTCTCGGCGCATCGGGACCAAATCGGATGATTACTGTGGTGCACGGCCTCCGTCGAAGGCGAGGCAGGTTCAGTTTTCAGGCGATGTGCGAGGAAGGTGGAGTTACCAATGTGACGTTCGTCGAGTGACTTTGATAGCTGATCGAAGCTGGTTCTACATAATTCGTATAACAAAGTAACTACTGAGATATTCGTTAATGCGTAGCATGAGAATTCGGCCATGGATACAGGTAAAAGAACTTTACGCTCGCAGGTTGATAAATGGCTTGCGCTTGCGCCTACGCAGGCAAGTCCATTGCGCGTCACAAGAATTGGGCGCACAGCCAAGGGTGTGCGCTATGTGTGCGTCGAGGTAGCGCGGCTCGCTGGCCCTCTGACCATTGCTTTCTTTCACCACGAGGACGGCAACTGGTGTGTATTCCCGCCCGAGATCGGCCGGTACGTAAAGGGAAGATCGTAGGTGCGGATCGACAGGGTTTGCATACGCGCTTCGAGTTCATGCTTTGCGTTCATGGGTATGAACTCCACGAGGGTAGCGCACGAGGGTGTCAAATCATTAAACGTAGTTATAAGAAGCGAATTGACGGTCGTGCATTAGGCGAAAGGGCCAGGAAACGTTCTCCAAGCCATTTTTCGCCAGAAAATCAGATTTCATCTTACGGTAGACGCGAATAAATTTTGTTGTCTTTGATATACAAGGTTTTTTTTCTTCGAGATCTGATCATGTTCGACAAACGTTCGCCGACCCGGTCGCTGATCTAGCTGTTGGTTACGCCATGAATCGTATGAGCGACCAAATTGACTTTTACCCGCGTCGACGTGGCTTGATCGACGCATTGTATGCATGTCTGTGAGAGGCGACGCCGAACCTCTAACCACACGTGGCGACAGTCGGTGATGGCTGTACGTACCCGCTCGTCAGAGGTTTCTGTGCGTGGACGGTTTCATCGACTATCGCTCGGGTAACCTCAAGGCCGAAATCGCAGACGCATTTCCAGATGGGATTGATGTCAATTATGACGGTGTAGGTGGGAGCCCTGACCGAAACCGTGCTTGGGCTGATGAATTGCACCGGGATTATCGTGTTCTACAGGGCGGCCGCCACGCTCTTTGCTGACAAACTGAACAGTGGCGGGGCACCCGCGACACCGCGTCAGGCGGTCGGAATCACAAAAGATATCGAAGTCATTCTTCGCGGACGCAACATCAAATCGGAGGCGTGGATTGTCGATGCGTTCTATCACGATCGCCAGCGGGCGGAAGACGATCGTTCCCGTCTGATAAATGAGGGAAGACTAAAACTCATTAGCGATGTGGTAGAGGTTTCGAGAATCTGCCGGGCGCCATAGTTGGAATGTATCGATCCGGGCACGCTGGGAAGCTGCAAGTAGAATCTTGCAAGTTGTGACGAATGGTTCAAGTGCCATCCAGATGTACCGACTTGTCTGCTACTCCGATTGATTGGGAGCGAGACTGACGATTCGTGAAGCGAAACGTTGGTCACCCGTAGTTTTCAACGGAGACAGGAGATGCGGGACACATTGATCATAGATGCCTGTCGTACGCCACGAGATTGGGAAGGTTGGTAAAGGGGACGCCGGGATCCAACAGCGACGGCATGACGCGGCGATTCTTGATGGGAACGGGGTCGCGCTATATTCAATCAGCAAGGCAGCGGTTGTAAGGATGACCGAGGCATTGGCTGTCGAATGGGCAAAGTTCGGTATTAACGTGAATGCCATTGCGCCTGGTATGTTTGAGTCGGAGATGATGGGTGAAATGCTGCAACGGGTCGGCGATGTGACAGATCGATTTCCGCGCCGTCGGACGGGCGACCCTTAGCAGCTTGACAGTACGCTGCTGTACTTCGTGTCGCCATCGTCTGATTTCGTTACCGGCACATTTTTGAAGGTTGACGACGGCCAGCATCCGCGTTGAGCGACGGCCGAGTATCTAGCCACAACTGTACTTAACCTGGGATGGATTCTATGTCGGAAAGTCGAAGCCCGTGGATCACGGATGATCTCGCGATCTTCCAGGACGCGATCCGAAAATTCATTGAACGCGAACTCGTACCAAATGAAGAGCGCTGGTGGAAGCAGCACCACGTCGATCGAGAAGCATGGCGCAAGGCCGGCGAGGTTGGCATGTTATGCGCAAGCATTCCCGAGGAATATGGGGGAGGCGGAGGAACGTTTGCTCATGAAGCGATTATCATGTTCGAGCAAGCGAAAGCGCTGGCGAGCAGCCTCGGTAACAGTGTGCATAGCGGCATCGTCGCGCACTATATCCTGAGGTACGGGACGGAAGCACAAAAGCAACGTTGGCTTCCCAAGATGGCCACGGGGGAGATGATCGGCGCCATCGCGATGTCGGAACCCGGCGCGGGGTCCGATTTGAAGTCGATCAAGACAAGGGCTGTCCGTGACGGAGATCACTACGTGATCAATGGCTCGAAAACGTTCATCTCAAACGGTCTGCACGCGGATCTTGTTTGCGTCGTCGCCAAAACGGATCCGGGGATGGGGGCAAAGGGTGTCTCAATTGTTGTCGTCGAGACCCAAGATCTACCGGGCTTCCGCCGAGGGCGCGTATTGGAGAAAATCGGCCTGAAGGGACAGGACACGACGGAACTGTTTTTCGACGATGTACGAGTTTCGACCGAGAACTTGCTGGGCACCGAAGAGGGCAAAGGTTTCTCCCAACTCATGGAGCAATTGCCGAAAGAGCGGATGATCATTGCCATAGCCGCATTGGCGGCAATGGAGCGGGCGCTTGAGGAAACCATCGCCTACGTGCGTCAGCGTAAGGTGTTTGGCGCGGAGCTTATCAGTTTGCAGAATACGCGCTTCAAGTTGGCGGAATGCAAGACGAATGCGACCGTTGCGCGTGCGTTTGTCGATAGCTGTATGGAAAAGGTGCTGCGTGGTGAACTCGATCCGGAGACGGCCGCCATGGCGAAATGGTGGTGCACCCAGAGAAGCTGCGAGATCATTGACGAGTGCCTGCAGCTGCATGGTGGATACGGTTACATGGCCGAGTATCCAATCGCGAAACTCTATGTCAACTCGCGAGTCGGAAAAATCTACGGTGGCTCGAATGAAATCATGAAAGAGTTGATCGCTCGGACGCTGTAGTACACCGCTTTGAATCAAGGTATGTCAGGTCCCTCGATGACTCGACGGGAGACGCAGCTTCGCTTCAAAATCGAAGTTGCGTTAAAGCGGTTCCGGACAAGCCGGCCGAATTTTTTTGCGATGTCGCGGCTTCGTACCAAGTCGTGACAGGCAAGATCGAGGCCTTTTGGAGGCTGGCGGCAACTGTGTGCCAGGCTACGGTCCGGTG
Source organism: Paraburkholderia sp. GW821-FHT02A12 (assembly GCF_059422005.1). Taxonomy (NCBI): domain Bacteria; kingdom Pseudomonadati; phylum Pseudomonadota; class Betaproteobacteria; order Burkholderiales; family Burkholderiaceae; genus Paraburkholderia; species Paraburkholderia sp. GW821-FHT02A12. The sequence goes on from NZ_JBWKWA010000002.1 coordinate 1,247,804, forward strand.
ACTTGGTGGTGGGAGAGTCATCCGCGTCGTCATCATGGGTCCTGTTGCAGTGGCCTTGCGAGACAGGGCCAGAGAATCTGTGACAACTTATGGGAGGAAAGTTTGAAGGTTCTGGTTTCGCTCAAGAGAGTGGTCGATTACAACGTGAAAGTTCGAGTGAAATCGGACGGCACGGGTGTCGACATCGCGAACGTGAAGATGTCGATGAATCCGTTCGACGAAATCGCGGTTGAAGAAGCCGTTCGTCTGCGCGAAGCGGGCGTGGCGACTGAAGTGATCGCCGTGTCGGCCGGTGTGACGCAAGCGCAGGAAACGCTGCGCACGGCGCTGGCAATCGGCGCGGACCGCGCGATCCAGATCGAGTCGGGCGAAGAACTGCAGCCGCTGGCGGTCGCCAAGCTGCTCAAGGCGCTGGTCGACAAGGAACAGCCGCAACTGGTCATCCTCGGCAAGCAGGCCATCGACGACGATTCTAACCAGACCGGCCAGATGCTGGCTGCACTGGCGAACCTGCCGCAAGCTACCTTCGCGTCGAAGGTTGTCGTGGCGGACGGCAGGGCTACGGTTTCGCGCGAAATGGACGGCGGTGCTGAAACGCTGTCGCTGACGCTGCCCGCTGTGATCACGACCGATCTGCGCCTGAACGAGCCGCGCTACGTGACGCTGCCCAACATCATGAAGGCGAAGAAGAAGCCGCTGGAAGTCATCAAGCCGGAAGACCTCGGTGTTGATGTGACGCCGCGCCTGAAGACGCTGAAAGTCGTTGAGCCGCCGAAGCGCTCCGCCGGTGTGATGGTGCCGGATGTGAAGACGCTGGTCGAGAAGCTGAAGACCGAAGCCAAGGTGCTGTGAGGAGACGGACGAAATGACGAATCTGGTAATTGCAGAACACGATAACGCGTCGATCAAGGCCGCGACGCTGAATACGATTGCAGCCGCGCAAAAGATTGGTGGCGATATCCACGTGCTGGTCGCCGGCCACAACGCACAGGCTGCGGCGGATGCGGCAGCGAAGATCGCAGGCGTGTCGAAGGTGCTACTCGCCGACGCGCCGCAACTCGAAGCGGGTCTCGCGGAAAACGTCGAAGCGACGGTGCTGACGCTTGTGCAAGACCCGGCGAAGAATTACACGCACATCCTCGCGTCGGCGACCGCTTCGGGTAAGAACATCACGCCGCGTATCGCGGCGAAGCTCGACGTCGCACAGATCAGCGACATCACGGCCGTGGATTCGGCCGACACGTTCGAGCGCCCGATCTACGCGGGCAACGCCATCGCAACGGTGCAATCGGCTGACCCAATCAAGGTCATCACGGTGCGCACGACCGGTTTCGACGCCGTGGAGGCCGAAGGCGGTAGCGCTGCAGTCGAGAAGATCGAAGCGGCGGCGGACAGCGGCCTCTCGCAGTTCGTGAGCCGTGAAGTGACGAAGCTGGACCGTCCGGAACTGACGTCAGCGAAGATCATCGTGTCGGGTGGCCGGGGTCTGGGCAACGGCGAGAACTACACGAAGGTGCTGGAGCCGCTGGCCGACAAGCTGAACGCGGCGCTGGGCGCATCGCGCGCAGCAGTCGATGCGGGCTTCGTGCCGAACGACTATCAGGTGGGCCAGACCGGCAAGATCGTCGCGCCGCAACTGTACGTGGCGGTCGGCATCTCGGGTGCGATCCAGCATCTCGCGGGCATGAAGGATTCGAAGGTGATCGTCGCGATCAACACGGACCCCGAAGCGCCGATCTTAAGCGTCGCGGACTATGGTCTCGTTGGAGATCTGTTCACGGTCGTGCCTGAATTCGTCGCAGACCTGCAGTATTGATAGCACCATGGCATTTCCGGCATCCCAAATGGTACGGAGGCAGCAACGAAGTTGACGCGGAAATGGGCCCGATTGTCAGGCGCTAGCCGCTAGGCGCTGGAGCGCATCGAAGGCTACATCGCCAGTGGCGTGGAAGAAGGCGCGCAACTCGTCGTTGACGGACTGTTAACGACTTCGTGACCCGGTAACCGAGCGTTGGCTGAGGATGACGGTCGCGTCAATGTGTGCCTAATAAACATAGAAAAAGCGCGCCCGTTCTTTGTTGTTGAAAATTTCTTTTATGCAAAGTTCTTGAACGACGGGGCAGTCGGTCCCCGGTCGTGCGAATGCCGGTTTCGACGTCCCTAAAAGGGTACCGTGCCAGCGGGAAATCCACCGCGGAATGGTCGGGCCGCGGTGATAACACCCGTTATCGCCGCAAAGCTTCGCAAGACGGTCCTGTGCAGTGCGGCAGGGACGTAAAGCCTAGCCACAGGTGCAGGTTGCTGGATCCCCGGATGACACCTTTTCGGACATTGGGGCGGGTCGGGTTTTACGTCAGCAATGTCGCGGATTGTTGACAGTGGCGGCACCGAGCAACCCGACGGCAGCTTCCTGCATCAGCGAACTCTCGCTTTCGACTCGGAGCAGCCGTTCCAATTTCTTGATAGCGGTCATTCAACATGAAGATTCAGTTATCTCTAACTTGCCTATCAGATTCCGAGCGGAAGAGTGCCTCGGACGTTGTTATCGAGACGTGCGTGCGGCCGCGATGTATAGCCTGATCGGTTCGACACGTATGAACGGTATCGATCCGGAGGCTTAGCCGACCCGCGCGCAATCAAACCAGCGCCACAGCTGACGCTGGCGGCGCACGCTTGCGCCGAGGTCGAACCGTCTTGAATTTCTTGGTGTTGAGCAAGACTGGGTCAACTTCGATTCGGGCGATGGCAACCCCGAACCCGAGCGTTTGCAGGGAGAGCAAGGCATTTTTCAGGGTGATCTTTGAAAAGAACGGCAGCTCGACGGGGATGTCTTTGCTTGTGGCGATGGCGTAGACGATCCGGTAGTCGCGCGCATTCGGAATCGCGGCGGTGTCCGCGAGTCGCACGCTTCGCGGAAGCTTGTCGTTCAGCTTCCGTCGAAATTCCTCATGCTTCACAAACGTCTCCGCTGAAACCATGCCTTGCGCGAAAAGATGGCTAAGGGTGGCGGAGCTGCGGTAATACTTGACGTGGATTAGATCCTTGCCGCTTCTGACCAAGTCGCAAAACTCGATCTTGTCGAAGGGGCCTCCGACGGCGACGTTTTTCTTGTCCATCAACTCGATGGCTGGGTCATTGGCTACGACCGCAGCATTGTATTCGCCCTCGTTGTCGTGGTTGTAGACAGGCAACGTCGCTTGGTCCACCTCCAATTTCTTCAACGCCTCGTCGACCTTCTCCATGAATCCGTGGTTCACGGCGTGCCAGTCGCCGTTGCGCAAAATGTAGGTCTTTTCCTTGTCCACGATTTCCGCATACAGGCAGCGGTAAGCCGACCATGTCTTGATGCACTGGCCGTTCGCATCGTTGGCGTGCACGAAGTGGGTTTTCATGGCGGCGACACCAATGATCGCCTTGTGCTCGCGCATGTAGTCGAGCAGCGCGCTTAATTGCAGCGTGGAGTGGCGGGGCGTCGACGCCCGATGGTCAAATGAGTATCCCGCTTGCCGCTCCCAGTCGACGATTTCGGGCTCGCCCATCCAGATGCTTGGGCTGGATGGCTCTTTTTTGAGCAGGTCGTCAAGAATCATTTCCAGCAATTCGAGGGTTTCGCGCTCTTTGATGCGGTTGACGTTTTCCATCCAGGCGAAGCGCGCCGGCAATTTGTGCTCGCAGCGATCGACCGCCTCTTTGAATATATCGTGGAGGTCGTCCAGTCGCGCGGCGGCGGAGATCGACAGCGCGTCGCGGCCGGTGACTTGGTCGCCAAAGAGCGAAACGGTCGACGCGCCAGTGATGGCGTAGACCATGTCCAGCTCCCAATCGATCTCCAAGTCAAAGATGTCCGCATCGCGCGGGCTCTGGTTGCGGGTGTTCAACCAGTTGTCTTCGTAGCTCGCCTTGTCCAGGCTTCGCAGCTTGTCTGGATCGACCGAATTCAGCGTGACGCGCAGGCCGAAATCTCGTTCAACATGGTCGAGGTTCACGAGATGAAAGCCCATTCCGAAGGAGAGCACAAACGTGTCGCCCAAGTCGCGAATCACCAGCACCGCCCCCTCGGATTTGTTGCCTATGAAAAGACCGGGCGGGACATCTTGGCCGTCGAGCAAAAAGGACGTCCAACCAGGCAGCGTGGGCGGCGGCGAATTCTTGATGAAGAGCGTCGCATCGCCGGCCGCGATTTTAAGCCTAATGGGCGGCTGCGCTTTGTCAGCCTTGACGATCAATTCATCTCGAATTTGGTCGCCGACAACTCGGTATATCGTCAGGCGCTCCTTTCTTTCGCGCGGCTCTTTCTTAGCCATTTTGGCCCCCCGCTTTGTCAGCCAATTATCGGTATGCGTATCGGCTAGAAAATCTTCGCCAATGGCGCTTTTTTTCTAAGTCTCAGCTGTTTTCGAGAGAGCGGTCAATTCGTTGTTTCAATAGTCGTCGTTTTGGGGCGACAGGAGATTATGCGGAGGGGGCTCGATTCGTTGCGTTCGCCACGGAGGCTGCGCCGTCGGCGCGTCGAGGCGCAAGCAAGCCTGTCATTTCTGGCGCGGTTGGAGATCGTTGAGGGAACTTGAAAGTTTTTATGTCGCAAACCCTGAGCGGGACGCATTGTATCCAGTATGCATATTTGACGGTCGATGATGACGGCGCCGACGTTTATCAAAAATTTCGGTTCATATTTCGCGAGTTGAGCGAACTTGATATAAGGTGTGGACTGCGCTTAGTTCGCGCCGGGGTTGATGCCCGCTCGGTTGCAGACAGCCTTCGCGTGAGTTGCCGTTCGATTTTTGCCTCCACAAGTGGTGAAGGTTCGGCGGCCGGCCGCGCTTGCTTTCATTTTGCCGGCAGTGGGAGCGTGTTGGCTTTTCGCATCGGGCGGCGTTAGATAAGATCAAAGATGAATTAGGGGAAGTCCAATATGGGAGGCGTCGATCTCCAGGGGCTAGCGAGGGACTATTGGCATATCGGCTTGGTGGCCGTATTTCTGGTCATCATCACGATCAATTTCGTGGTCCGCTTTGTCGGCCAGTCGAGCAAGTTGTCGCGAGAGCTCAAGCAATCATTGACGGCGCTCTTGGCGATTCGCTCCAATATCAAAGGCGATATCACCGAGCTCGACGAGATCGGCGAGAAAGCGATGTCGGGGCCGGCGCTCAGCCATTTGTGGAGCGAATACCGCAAAACGTTGCACCCTCAAAAGAAGGCTGATGAGCACGGGCAGATCCAGCTTGTGCGTTGGCGCTCGACTGCCTTAGCGGAGAGCTTCTTCACCGAGCAAGCCGTTGTGGAGAGCCGCCTCAAGACGGAGTATTTCAAGCACCTTCCGGGAATTTTGACTGGCTTGGGGATCATCGGCACCTTCTTGGGCTTGATCAAGGGGCTGATTCACTTCGATGTGTCGATTGATCCGGCCAAGGCACAAGAACAGCTCCGCGGTCTTGTGAATTCAGTGGGGCACGCCTTCTTTGTCTCTGCTACGGCGATTGGTTTGGCAATGCTGTTCACCTGGATCGAAAAGTCCTTGGTCACGGCGCGTTGTCGTCAAGTCGAGCAGTTGCGTGAAGTGATCGACAGTCTTTTTCAAGGCGGAGCGGGGGAAGAGTATCTCGAACGGCTCGCCATCTCGTCGGAAAACGCTGCCACCCAGTCTGCCCAGATCAAGGATGCGCTGGTCGCCGATCTCAAAGAGATATTGACGACGCTGGCCACCAAGCAGATGGAAGCGCAGGCGCAGAACGTCGGGCAGATGTCGGTCGACATGGGCAAGGTGATTGCGGAGAGTCTCAGCGGCCCCATGGACGCGATCACCAAGGCCGTTCAGGGCGTGAGCTCAAACCAAGGCGAGGCCGTCAACAAGATGCTGACGGACGTTCTGGCGAGCTTCGCCTCGCAAATGCGCGAGATGTTTGGCGGGCAGATGGCGGGCATGTCTGAATTGATGGTCAAGGCAAGTGAATCCATGCAGGCCACTGCGATCCAGTTTGGGCAGCTCGCCGCGAACATGAATGCGGCAGGGACCAACACGGTCGACGCCATGGGCGAGCGTCTGGGCAAAGCGTTGGAGGCTATGGATGCCCGCCAGGCGGCGATGAATGCCCAGATGGGGGCGTTCGTCGAGCAGATAAAAGCCTTGGTTTCAGAATCGCAGACCGAGTCGTCGCAGAAGCTCAAAGACACCCTGACGGCAGTGGGTGACCAGGTCGCGGGAGTGGTTGAGCAACTCAGAAAACAGGCCGAGCAGGCAGCGGAATCTCAAGGCGAGCGCCATATGCGTTTTGAGCAGACGACGGGGCAGGCCATCGGCTCGCTGTCGAGCCAGGTCGAACAGTTGCTGGCCCAATCGATGGAGACCAACAAATCGCTGCAAAACACGGTGGCGAGCCTCGCACAAGCAACTGATAAAGCGATTTCCGGCATGAATTCCGGCGCTGAAACGCTCTATGTCGCGGCCACCGATTTCGCAAAGGCCGGTCAGGGCGTGTCTGAGACCATGCAGGCGTCGGCTGTCGCGACGGAAGCGATCAAGGGCGCCTCTACCCAGCTCACCAGCTCCACCGATGGAGCACGTGCGATCTTTGCCGACTATGCAAAAACGCGCGACACCTTTGCGCTGATGGTCGCGGAGTTGGAGCGGACTTTCGAGAACGCCAAGCGCGACGCGTCGATGACATCCGAAATCATAGGACGCATCGAAACCGCGACCCAGCAACTTGCCATCGCGCAGAAGCAATCCGAGGAATATCTACAAGGGGTCAGTGAGGTTTTGGTCAAGGCGCACGAATCGTTCCGAGAAAACGTCGAGCGCACTTTGCGAGACGGGAACCGCCAGTTCCAGAGTGAGTTGTCGAGTTCGGTCCAGTTGCTCTCCGGGGCGATCAAGAACTTGGGCGACGTGGTCGACGACATTCCGGCTCGGAGGTAATAGGCCATGCTTGGAATCAAAGCTCCCCGGCGGCGCGGCTCCCGAGATGATGGCGAAAAGCCATTCTGGATTTCGTTCTCGGATTTGATGACGGCGCTGATGGTGCTGTTTCTGGTGGCCATGGCTGTGGCCCTGATGGCGGTTACGCAGGGCTTGCAGCAGATCAAGAAGGCAACCGAAGAGCGCGACAAGACCATCGAGAGCTGCGTCGCCGACGTGGATGCGTTGACCAAACTTGATGAATTCAAGGGCGTCACGGTGCGTGGTCACTCCATCGACTTCGGCACCTTGGTCCAGTTCCAGGACAATGCGCACAAGTTCGAGAATCCTGGCAACGAGCACTTCGTCCGCAAGTTCGTCCCGCGCGTGCTGGACGTGGCCCGTTCGGCCAAGTGCGACAAGTGGTTGAAGCGAGTTGTGGTCGAGGGCTTCGCGAGCAAGACGGGCGATTACCTGTTCAATCTTAATTTAAGTTACCTGCGCTCGCAGAGGGTTCTCTGCGCTTTGCTAAGCACGCAGCCACCGGATGCCCTGTCGGCGGCTGACCGCGCACTGATCCAAACGCTATTCTTGGCGGGCGGGTCGTCCTTCAATACGACATCGAGCAGCGCGGCCCAAATGCGGCGCGTAGAAATCAAGCTGGAATTTCGCGATTTGGGCTCAGCCAAGGAGTCGCCACCCGATATTCCATTGGACCCCGGGCTGAGATGTCCCAACGACCGATGATCGACGCCCTCGCCATCCTTCAAACTGCGCTCACGCGATCCTTCGCGAGCAGCTTGGTGGCGCCCGAAACGTGGTCGGACCCGGAGGAAATGGCCCGCGCGCGCAAGCGCGTCCATCACGACCATGGCGGGGCGGCCATCGCCGCCGATTCTCGCTCAATCTTGGCCGCGATCGCGGATTTCAAGAGATCAGGTCAGATCGGCGGATTCCGCGATCTCAAATATGTCTGCCTTGGCATCGGCGCATTGGACAGCAAAGGTTGGTCTGTGCTGGCGGACGAGGCGCTCCGGGGCATTGTCGCTCGCACGGCCGAGCAGCAGTCGCCAGCGCATCGGCGGCTGCGATGCTTCCAAGCTCTACTGTCGACTTATTTCTCATTTCCCTTCAACGGCAAGGATGCAAGCCCCGAATCGAAAACGGGGTGGCGCGGCCTGCGCGGATGGCTTCGGGCAGAGCGCGACCGCATAGTAAAACTCCTCGATTTCAAGCCCCCTTGGTTCGAAACGTTGTTGCGCCATCCAGAGTTGCTCACCAACCAGCCATGCGACAAGTTTGGCGCCGATCTTCTGCGGGGCGACGCGTCGAGTTTCAATGACGCTCGGGATGGGTTGTCAATCCCGGAGACTTCATGGGTGGTCGACGAGGCAGTGTTTGCTCAAATGAAAGCCGCCGCGGACCTTAGAGATCCTCCGTTCAAATCCGCGTTGCCCGATTTGCTCGCGATCGCTATGGGACGCGCGGGAGTTTCTATCAGTGAGTCCTTGAGGATTCGGTGCGTTGCCCATCTGGTGTCGCGCTATGCGCGCTGCGACGATCGGCCCGAGCAGTCTGCGTTGCGGGACGCCGCCACATCGACGATTGGCAACCCATGGCTTCGAAGAACCCATTGGGACGCTTATGTCCGCGTCGGCGACAAGGCCGACGATCAGGCACGGGAGATGGTGTTCTTTTGGCTCAAAGAGCGGCTGGTCGCCGACTTCTTCGAGCTTCTCAGCGTCGATGGAATCAACGACAAGCGGCGAGTGGCCTACTGGCTGAGATTCGTGCCGTTCGTGGAGGACATGTGGTTTGCGCTGGGCTCTTCGGCGTCGAGCCGCCGAGGAGGAAAATTTGGCGAGTTCCGCGAGCGGGCAAAGGGGCGCTTGCTGAATCTTGAAGGCACCACGGCCGACAACAATGCGTTTGTCATGCGAATCGGCGCTTACTTGGCCGTCGAGTTTGGCGCAGGCGGGAATGCCTTCTATCTGTTCCGATGGGACTCGCTGAGCCCCTCGCTTTTGCAATCCCTCAACTCCGGGCGTGCGAGCGAAGGGGTCCACATCAGCGAGCTCAAGGATGATGACAATGAAGACACGATCCGCCACCGCGACTCGCCGGTCGCATTGAAGAGCTGGGAGCAGAAGTTCGACGACAAGTTGACAAAGCTCATCGGGAAGAAGCCGGAAACACGGCCCGCATGTGTGCCGGACCTTGAGGTCTTGGTCGCTGATGGGCGCGTCGAGGTGAAGGATCTTCGAGGCGCGGGCGGCGCCCTTTGGGTTTACGAAATCGATCGTTCGTCGCATCTCGCCAGGAAACTGCAAACCATGGGATTTTCGTTCAGGGCCGGCCGTGGCTGGTTTAAGGAGTAGGCAATGGTCTGGTCGCCCTTCAAATCGAAAGACAAAGCCGCGGCAAGCCTTCCGGCAGGGGGACCCGCCACGCTGTTGGTTTCTTGGGGTCGTAACGGAGCGTATTTCCGCCCCGAGCCGGCATTCGACAATTGGCTTTCATCGCCGATGTCCTTTGATGTGGGCTCCGAGCTTGTGCTTCTGCTTCGCCAGCTCGAAGAGGAGGGGTTCGCTGAATTGAATCCCGATGGCGCCAGCCTCTCATGGTCGAACTACTACACGCTGCTGGAATCTCCGGAGCATTGTGGTGCTCTCGGTCTTTTGGGATTGCCGGGGCAGAAGGCGTGGAAGCCGATCCTGTCGAGTAACGGCACGCTGACGGACGCCAATTTTGCGGTCAGCATTCAAGGGTGGCTCGACCCCCATGGGCAGCGACCAAATGGAAACGTGGGCATCGAGGGCGCCGTGCTGACTGCGGGAGGCAAGTCAGCGATCTTGCCAGAGGCGGCCTGGCGAATGGTGCAGGCTATCGCTGAGCAGCGAAGCCGCAAGGCTGAGGAGCGCACGCCGGATGTCAACAAGCGAGATTGGTCGACCATTCGGGGCCATGCTTCTCGTGCGGGCGCTGACCTGACCGACTATCTGCGCAAGACAGTGGTCCTGACTCCCGAGCGTTTGCGAATCGACCTTCGCAAGGGCGATGTGATTGGCGACAAGCTGGTGGAGGTGATGCCGGGATTCGATGGCGCGCCGCCTCGTTGGCTTGAACTGTTCGACCGCTTCGACATGGTGCCGGAGCGCTATGAAATTCCCGATGGCAACGGCCTGGTGCATGTGCTGTTGTCGGAGGAAGCGAGGACGGTGCTACGAGAGATTAGGCGCATGCCGGGCCGGCGCATTGCAGGGGAGCGCGCAGAGGCTTTCGTCCGTAATCCATTCGCCACCTTGGGGCCGGATGCGGCTAAGGTTATTGACCCCGAGCAGTTCGAGCGCGCGAGAGAGGATGCCGGCATCGTGTTCACCCGCTTCACCGCGAAGGTGTCGCGCGACGACAAAGGGCATCCGTATGAGGTGTCGCTGATCGTCGAGGAGACACTTCGGGGCGCAGTCCGAGCCGAACAATTGAAGTTCGAAGGCCCGGCCGCGTTGGACGCATTTCTTAAAAAACTCGACGACAAAATAGCGGCTGGCGCGCAGTGCTGCCACTGGCAGGGCTTCGACCTCGAAATCTTGGGCGACACGCCAGCTCAGGTGGCTTTGTTGCGCAGCGCGCTGAATGACTGGCGGCGTCCGAGCCTCATAAGCGCGGCCGACATCTTCGACCTTTCGAAATACTCCGAGCGCGTGGGAGGCTTTGGGGTCGAGAAGCCCTATTACTCGCCTTTCATCGCCAAGAAGAGCGAGGACGCCGGGTGGTTTCCCGAAAATGTCGATCTGGGTTTGTGCTTTGAGCCTGAGGGCGGTGGTGAGACGGTTGCCATCGCGCTGGACGACAGGAATCTGAAAAGTTTCCGAGAAGAGCTCGACAAGGCTCGCCAGGAAAAGCGCGAGACTTTCGAGTTTCCGGGCTGCCCCAAGCCGGTGCCGGTTGCATGGGCGGTCGACGCCCGGGAAACCTTGGGGCAGGTTCGTGAAGATGTTTCGAAGGGAACATTCGACCCGAAGAAGCCGACCGCCAAGGGGCGCGCCTCCGAGCGCAAGGGGCTGGTCGTCAAGCCCAACGTCGATGCTCTGGATTACGAGGAGCGGCGTGGAATTCTTGCTCTCCCCGTCGAGCCCGCCGCGTTGCCATCCGCCATGCTCAGCCACATTGAGCTCAAAGAGCACCAGCTTGATGGCGTCGCATGGCTTCAGCATTTGTGGCGGCACTCGCCCACCGCTTGCCGGGGTGCTTTGCTCGCCGACGACATGGGGCTTGGCAAGACCATCCAATTGCTCACGTTCATGGCCGCAGCCATCGAACGTGAGACCGGCATCGATCCATTTCTGGTTGTGGCGCCGGTTTCGCTGCTCGAGAACTGGAAGGAGGAGATCACGAAGTTTTTCGCGCCGGGGGCGATGAAGGTCCTGACGCTGTATGGCCCAGACTTGGCGTCCAAGAGGGTGCCCAAGTCAGCGCTCGACGAAGGGCTTGTCGAGGCGGGGTCGCCCAAGCTGCTGTCGTCGGGATGGCTCGGCTCAGCGAACGTGGTCCTGACGACCTACGAGACGCTTCGCGATCTAGAGTTTTCGTTGGCGGCGCAGCGTTGGTCGGCCATGATTTGCGACGAGGCGCAGAAGATCAAGAATCCCAATGCGTTGGTGACTCGCGCTGCCAAAAAGCAAAACGCCAGGCTGAAGATCGCCTGCACGGGAACACCGGTGGAGAACACCCTCACTGACATCTGGTGTCTATTCGACTTTATTCAGCCGGGGCTGCTCGGCGCGTTGAAGGACTTCGGCTCAAAATACCGAAGACCGATCGAGTCTGAGACCGACGAGGAGAAGGCCCGCCTCGAAGAGCTGCGGGGCTTGATCGAGCCGCAAAAGCTCAGGCGAACCAAAGCGCAAGTCGCCAAGGACCTGCCGAAGAAGATCGAATTTGAGGGATGCCGCGCATTGCCCTTGTCGCAGCGTCAGCGCGCGCTTTACGCAGACGCCATTGCGCAGTTTCGGTCGAGGTCGGGCGGGCGTCAGGCGACAGGAATGCAATCGCCGCTGGGGCTGTTGCAATACCTGCGTCGGCTCTGTTCCGATCCCAGATCGCCCGGTCGCCTGTCTACCGAGTCGGAGCCGCTCGCCGACGTCGAACGGAACTCGCCCAAAATGGCGTGGATGCTGAGGCATCTGCAAGAGATCAAGACGGCCGGGGAAAAGGCCATCGTGTTCTGCGAGTTCAGGGATTTGCAACGGACATTGCAGCGGGCCATATCGGATCGCTTCGGCTTCGTCCCCGACGTGATCAACGGCGACACTTCGGCGGACTCCGCCAACGCCAACAATCGGCAACGGCGGATCAATTCGTTTCAAGAGCGACCGGGCTTCGGCGTGATCGTCCTTTCGCCGCTTGCGGTGGGGTTTGGCGTGAATATCCAAGCTGCCAACCACGTCATCCACTTCACCCGGACGTGGAACCCGGCCAAAGAGGACCAAGCCACGGACCGCGCCTATCGCATTGGCCAAGAGCGCAATGTCCATGTCTATTACCCTGTGGTGGTGGCTCACGATTTTCTGACGTTCGACGCAAAGCTCGACACACTGCTTAACAAAAAGCGAGCGCTTTCGACCGACATGCTCAACGGGGCGGGGGATGTGAGCCCCGCTGACTTTGGGGACTTGGAAGCCCCCGATGGCGGCAACGCGTTCAGCAATGAGCCTCTGACAGCCGACGACATCGGAGCACTGGATGGCGACGCTTTCGAGGCCTTTTGCGCGTTGTTGTGGACCAAGATGGGCTATACGCGGACCATCAAGACCAAGCGTGTGGGTGATGGCGGCGTCGACGTGGTCGCCATTAAACGTAGTGAAGGCGCGCTGATCCAGTGCAAAAGCTCGACTATCGAAGATAAGGAACTTGGGTGGGAGGGAGTCCGAGATGTTTCTGATGGACGGGCCTCATACGCGGCTCGCTATCCCGGAATCAATTTCTCGATGCTGGCCGTCACCAACCGACGTTTCAATCAGGCCGCGAGACACCAAGCAGGTGTTTTGAGCGTGGAGTTGATCGAAGGCGACCATCTCGCACAAATGCTCGCGCTCCATCCAATGAAGCGCGGCGAGCTTGAGCGGTTTCTGCTCGCGGGGTGGGGCGCTGCCTGATCAGGTTTCCGTTGTTCTGCGGGCACCATCACCGAAGCGATGTTAGGAGCGGCGGACATGACCTCGGGGCCATGGCTGCTGCCGACCATCGCTGGATGGTTCGGCGCGAGCAGTCGACGGCGGACTACCACGGCAAACGCGCTCGATGAAGCGTCGCCGCGTTGTCCAGTTGATCAAGCAGCGGTTGTGGAAGCTGCGCCCCCGTAGCTAGCGAGGCGGCTCTGAGCAGTTGGCCGAGTTGCTGAGGGGCGTTCCCGTCTTCGCGAATGGCTTCTTGCAGCAATGGGACCGAGAGGCTTGGCGATCGCAGCAACGCCGGAGTGCGTGCGTGCTCTCGCCACATCTTCGAGAACGCTTTGGCGAGAGGTTTGAACGCCGAGTCGAGAAAAACTTTGCTCGGCAACATCGATAGCAAATTCAGCGCTCGAATTTGGCACTTTGCCGTTGTCTCGGGGCTGCGTTGGCTTTGCATGAGGAGTCGGAAAACGGCTCCCAATCTGTCGATCGGTTTTGCGTCGGTGTTCGTGACTAGCTTCGCCGCATCGACCGGGTCGACGGAGATCGTCCGCAACGCTTCGCGAGCTTCGCCGAGAAGCGCTGCGCCATGGGCTGGGCCACCGAGATCGGCGATCCAGGCGCTGGCGAGCTCCTCGACCGAGCCGCCCGAGAGGGCTCGGATGAATAGGGCGAGGCAGAACACCGATTCCACGCCCATGGGCGTGGACCGATCAACATCCAGCACTTCGCCCTCAAAGGGCTCCAGAGAGTCCGGCAACGAGGCGCTTTCGTTCCTCTGTTGCGCTCGATGCCGCCAAAAGTATTCACTCAGGCCGTAGAGGCCGTTTGCCAACTGTTCGAATTGGCCGCGGTCGAATAGCTCATTGCAGCGGAGGTTCCAATACTGGAAGCCAGCTGCTAACACCCTCGACTGGGACAGCGTGGAACGAAGCGCCTCGACGCCTTCGCTTTCGACACGCAGCAGCGATGCAATTTCGATCACAAATGCCGCCGCCATATCGGACGGTAGTTTGGGCAGTTCCGCAATGGATTTGTCGCGATGCGGGTTGCTGCACTGGCCGAGCTGCGGCTCGAAAACCGGTTCGGCTTCGAACTTGCCGCGAAGCTGTTCCACGATCCAGCGGAGGACGTGGCCGCCGAGTTTTTTTGCGGCAAACAGGTCGAATTGTTTGGCCGGGTCAAAGTCTCGCTCGAATGCCGACAGCCCGGCGACGATAAGCGTAACCACTCGAGAGCGTGCCCCGTCTTTGAACGCGCAATATGCAGCGTCGAAAAGGGCGCCTCCGGCCATCGCCGACATTGAGCTTTCGCTCGCGCTGCGCGACGCGATCTCGAACCACTCCGATGCTGCGCCAAAGTCCCCCAAGGTTCCTGCTGCATAGCCCGCTTTCCGCAAAATGTGGGGATCACGTTCGAGCTCGACGTTAGAGGACGAGGGGCGCCATAGCGACTTTTTCCACAAACCCAATGCTTGCTTGAAATCGCTTCTTCCAAAGTAGACAGACGCTTCCTGCGCTATCAAGACGGGTGACTCGCCGAAGCTCTCGGTGGCCGTTCGGATGCATGCGAGCGAGTCTGCGCCGCGAGACAAGTGGTCTTCGTAAAGGATCGACAGTAATCTGGCGACTGAAATCCCCATCGCCTTCGCGCTCCATTGTTCCGCTAGGGAACGCATCCTGAGCAGAGTGTCCTCGGCAAGCTGCCAGCGAGGCGTTTCTCGATTTGCCTCGTTTTTCCACGGTCCGCCGACGAACAAATGGTTTCTGCTGAACAAGGGGATGGTGAACGCTTTCAACATCCGATCACGAGCCACGGGAGTTGCTGATTCGAGCGCGTCAATAAATTCTCGCAACTGGTCCAAATCTTTACAGCGGGCGAAATTGAAGCCAAACAAAGAGGCGATCAGATCGGCGTTTTTCGTTATACCGGCAGGGCATTGCTCGGCGGTCAACCCTTCACTGCTCGGCGCGTTGAGAATGACGGATTCCAGACGATTGATCTCTTCGAGAGCATGAACAACAGTGCCGGCCCCAAACGATTGATCCGGTGAGTCGGCCACCGACATAGCCCACATGAGCTGGTTCGCGTTTCGCTGCTCCGAATCTTCTATGCGCGCTATGGAGTCTTCCCACTCCGTGGCTAGGAGTGGGAGTTCGGTTGTGGCCTGCTGCTTTGCGATTCGAAATTGCGTCAGCCGCAAAAGAGTGATCGTCTGCGCGTCAAATGCTCCCGTATTTGTGCCATCGCCACGCCCCACAAAAACGATGGGGGTTAGCAGATCCGCGGCGGCACCGCGCAGCGCCCGCTTCTCGTCGATCAGCGAGGACAAAAACGACGAAAGGCGTCGGTCGTCTCCACTTTCCCACGCGTGCAAGAAGAGCGCGAAAGCCTTATCCACCGAAACCGACCTGCGGCCCACGAGCGCATCGAAGATGCATTCGTGCGCTTGTGCGACCTTCTTTGGGGACCACACCAGCTTGGCCTGTTGAGTGAGGAGCGCCGTGATTTTATATTCATGAGATGACTGAGTTTCGACCCATCGGCCGACTAGGCGATCAAGCGCATCTCCGGGCGAGCGCAGCCCGACGAACTCCTCTCCAATGAACAAGACCGCCTCGCGGTCTAATGGGCTCAAAGCGAGACTGAGCGAGTACAGAAGGTCAAGTTCTGCGTCGGGAAGGGTGCTCGCCGCCTCGCGTCGAGCGAACGCACGCGCCTGCTCGATGCTTGCCGGCGGGTTCTCCATCACTGTGGCGGGTGGATTGTGCCAATCCGCGCCCTGCAATTCGAGACCCAGCAGATGCACGAGCTTCGGATGTCCGCCGCCGCTTCGCGCAAGAATTGTCGCAGCGAATTGTGAGCTCTGGTCGCCAGGGCAGCCGAGCGCAGACACGAACTTGCCTATCTCTTCCCGCGAAAGGTCGGGCACGGCATGAATATGGATGCCAGCCGTTCGTAGCCGAGGGTCGACTGCCTCAGGATGAACCCCCTTCGCCGTGAGAATCAAAAATTGTCCGCGGCGTGCGCACTGCTCGGCCACCGCGCTGAATCGAGTCCACACCGCTTGCGTGATCGTGGTTGCGACCGGAAAGTCATCCACAATCACCACTGCTCGGGAGGGCAGGTCGCGAATCACCAGAAGCAAACGGTCTAGCAACGGAGGCAGCGTCGATGTGTCATGCGCCGACAAGTCGACCCAGCAAGCGACGCCGCCAAGCTCTTTTCCGACCAAGCTGGCCACAGTGGTCTTCCCTCGCCCTTCCGAGCCGACAATCAGCGCTGGGCTACCTTGCCGAGTGATTGAGTCGATCAGCGATCGACGGGGCAGGCAGAACGGCGGAAGCGTGGGTTCGACGCCCAGCGTCGCGGGCGAAAAAGAGACCGAGCTCAATGACCCTAGCGTTGCGCCTCGCCCAGCAGCCAACGCTTGCCCCATTAGAGAGATGATGCTGCGTGTCAAGGGCACCATCATGCTCGTCTTGGCCTCAAACACTTTGAGCAGATCGGCTCTGGTCAGGGAACGTAGGTTGATGTCGCGTTGCTTGATCGTTTCGACGCAATGGGCGAGAAGTCCGTCGACAGCTTTCAGCGACTCGTTGTGGTCGACGTTCCGTTCGTCGCCAAAATCGATTATCGCCCGCTCCACACCAAGCCGAACCGCGTCCGTCGAGGGTTCCTTTGTCGCCCAATCGATGCGCTCGAAAAGGTTTGAACGCAAGTCGGTCGCGGTGGCAGAGTCAAGAAAGCGTCGTAAGGTCGGAGGCTGCAGGGTTGAACTCAGATGGCGAGCAACGCGTGATGCGGCATCGTCGTCCCCCTCGGCTGCCATTCGCCAAAGGTCTATTCCCTTCACGCCCTGGAACGGATCGCCTTTCTCCGAGCCAACGTCACCTCGCGTGACGAAGCGCATTCTGATCGGCCGGCTTGGGTTGCGCTCGACGTGCGCCCAGAAATTCTCGATAGCTTCGCGGACGTCGTTGGACCCGAGCGAGATGTTCTTGCCGGAGTTTTTGATCTGAGATGTGCTGGTTTCGCCGTTTTCGTCTACGAGGTCAAAGTCTTCCGCGCCTTCCAGGTAAAGCAATTGACCGGCGCCGAGTTTCGTCCACGCCTCGACTGACCGCCAAATTTGATAGTCGTAGCCCCGCAACGAATCGATCGCCTGTCGGCGGGTGTCGGCCGCGAGCGGAGCAGAACGTGTATCGGAGGTCACTGAACGGCCTTTCGTGCGACGGGCGCTTCTCGTTCAAGAATCGCGAGGCCGAGAACCGTAGCGCGGGTGCGCGAGATCACCAGCGCAATGTCTTGGGCAAGAGGTGCGACGAAGAGTCGTGTCGCCAGGTCAGCCTCAGGATGTGGCATAGGCCTTGTTGTTGGCTCGGGATTTGTCTTGCATTTTACGGGCAAGGCCACCCGGTTTGCTGTATTTTCCTTTGCGCCATCAGAGCAAACGTCCGATGGACGGAGGCGGCCTCGGCAAGTGTAGGGGGATCGGCGGGGGACTGTAGCGAGAAAACGACGCCATGAGGCTTCTATTTGCAGGACTAGAAATTCGCACGCCGGTAATGCTGCATCATTAGCGTAAGTGCGCCGGTTATACGAACCGCCGACGGGTCAATGCGTCCGGAAGGTGTTCCAGGTATCGGTGTCCAGGTGCATCGCGGCCATTACTTCGAACAAGTACAGCTCGAGGTCGTTGTCGATCTGCACGAACGCCGCGGACATTTTCCGAAGCCGTCCCTGGGCGGTCAGGAACATTTCACGGAACTGGTCGTCTTTCATCGCCTGGTCCCGCTTCATTTCATGCGGGAAGTCCTCGCTCGCCATCTTGTAGACTAGGCTGGCGGTGAAGTGCGATTCGAAATTGAGGTGTTGCACCAGACGTTTGACCACGCCGCGCGAGATGCCCACATAGACGGGGCGGTCCTGATCCAGGAACACGTAGCAGCCAGGAAAATCGGTGGTGCGCTCAACCCGTTTCAGAGCCTCCCGCGACGCACTCTTGAAGCCCACCAGCTTGGTAGCCGGGATCGGCGATTGAAGGGCGGCCTTCAGCTGTTCCAAGTGAGCCGGCAGGACGCTCGTGGACAGTTCGTCGAACGTGTGGGTGCAGTTGTCGATGGGCATGGCGGTGATCGGCGGATCGGGAAGACGCCGATCTTACCCGAACCTTGCGGGTAGTTTTTTTGGAGTACGCCGAGGTCAATATCCCGTCGTTGATACACGTTGGCTTGCACAATTTTGTTCCTGCGCGCGTCCATTCGAATCGGGGCTGGGAGACACGTCGGGAACAAGATTGCTTCAAGAGGTTTTGCAGAAAATCGTTCCTCCAGCGGAAGTTTGAGGCAACTTTGTAAGTTTCCTGATGCCTCTCGCACGTGGCCGATCTGAATTCCGACGGGGCGCTCGCTGAGGTCGCCGTCGCGGTGCGGGAGAAGCTGGGTATTTGGTATCAAGCGGCGCTTGGATCAGGTCCAAAGGCTAGGAACAGATTTCTGCAAGAAGCAGGCACAGTTTTATGCAAACTTACAACCGAGAGAGACGTTCGACGTACCCTCCAATAAGTTGACACAGCATAATTTTGTCGCTCGCGCGACGTCTGGGCGGGATTCAGATGTCCGGCGCCAGCCGCGATAACATCGGTTTTCGTCTTTGCTGCCCGCCGTGGGGGCGGTCGGTGAGGCTTGGGTTGTACGCGGAGAGACGTTGAAGTTTTGTGGCTTTCAGATTAATTTCGTTTTTTCTAGTTTTTTGTTGACCCCGTCTGAACGTTTTTCATCTTTATTGTTGAGTTTTTTCGACTCTATTGTGAAGGAACAGTCGAGCGACACCAGCAGATTCAGGTCGATACCGCGTAGATCAATCATGTTGATGGGTCGCATATGGGTAATTGATTTCCAGAATACGTACCCCGCATCTACAGTTCAAGCACCGAAACGAACTGAGGGTCGACAACATGAAAGCCTGGATGCTCGATGAACCCGGCATGCCGCTGGCGCTGCGCGACGTGACGCAGCCGGAGCCGCGCCGCAATGCGGTGCTGGTGCGGATGGAGGCGGTGCCGCTGCTGAGTTATACGCGTGACTATGTCGAAGGGAAGTTGCCGTATGCGTATCCGCCGGGACCGTTTTCGCCCGGCACCAACGGCGTGGGCCGGATCGTCGCGCTCGGCGACGGTGTGGTGGCATTTCGCGTGGGTCAGCGGGTCGCCGTGAATCCTTACTGGGTCGCCGACGAAACGGTGCGGGAGCCGGCTCAGGCGCTGCTTGGCCTGACCGCCATCAGCGCCGACAGCGGCGCCGTGCTGGCGGCATTTCCGCACGGCACCTTACGCGAAATGGCCGAATTCCCCGCCTCGACGCTGATCGCGCTCGACGGTCTGGACGATATCGAAGCCGCCCGTCTTGCCGTGCTCGCCAAATTCGCTGTGCCGTTCGGCGGTTTGCGGCGCGGCCGTCTCGCGGCGGGCGAAACGGTGGTGGTCAACGGCGCCGGCGGTTACTTCGGCTCGGCGGCGGTGCTTGCGGCGCTGGCGCTCGGCGCGAGCAAAGTCGTCGCGCTCGGCCGGCGTCTGGAACCGCTGCAAGCGCTGGCCGAACTGGGGCGCGGGCGCGTGGCGCCGGTGGTGTTGACGGGCGACGCCGCGCAAGACGTGAAGGCAATCCGCGACGCGAGCAGTGGCGGCGCGGACCTCGCGTTCGACATGGTCGGCCAGGCCACCGACGCGAACGCGACCCTCGCCGCATTGCGCTGCCTGCGCCGTGGCGGGCGGCTGGTGCTGATGGGCAGCATGCGGGTGGACTTGCCGATTCCGTACAGCGAGATGCTGCTGAACAACTGGGAGTTGATCGGCCACTTCATGTACAGCCGCGCCGACTATCTCGCGCTGGTTTCGCTGGCGGCGTCGGGGCAGATCGCGCTCGATGCGGTCGAGTTGAAGTCGTATCCGTTTGCCGAACTGGAAGCGGCCATCGACGCAGCCGGCCGCATGTCGGGTCTGCAATGCACGGTGGTGGAGGGCAAGGCGCCGCACGCCTGGGGTTGATCGCGCGGCGGGTTGATCGCGGCGGCATGAAAAAACGGCCTTGCTGTTGATCCAGCAAGGCCGTTTTGCCTCTCTCGTCCGCTCAACCCATCACCACGTTCGTGATCCTGAACTGATAGGGGACCGCTGTCGTGCCACCGCCGCCGCCCGTCATCACGATGTCGCAGCGCGCGATACCGAGCAGCGACAGTTCCGTGTTGATGTCGGAGATCACCGCCGAATTCATCACCGCGCCTTGCTCGATCTGCGACGCGGTGCCGATCCAGAGCGTCGGCTTGAACTCGAACACCGCTTTCTGTCCGGGCACGATGCCGGTCTTTTGCGCGAGCAGCCGGTTGTCCTTGAACACGCTGGCGGTGACGGCGCCCGTGCGCAAGTCGTTGCGCAGCTGGATCTCCCGCGAGCTCGACGATGCCCCTGCCAGAGCAAGCACGTTGCCGGAGCTCGCGCGCGCCACGCTGAACATCTGACCGTTCTGCGCGAGCTTCTGCGGCATGTAGTTACCGTCCGCGTCGCTGGCGGTGACGCTCGTCTGCATGGGAAAAACGAACGGGTGATTGTCACCTCGCCCGCAATTGCTGATCACCTTCCACGCGACTGCAAGCTCGTCGAAATCGGTCGATACGTTCTTCTGAAAGATCACGATCTGGCTGTTGTTGACGTCGTTGGACAGGTTGATGAAGTTGAGTTTGATGTCCATGGCTAACCTTTTCCTGATGTAGTGAGAGGGCGTCGAACGACCACGCGTCCGACGCCGCGTGCGCGTGCGTTAAGCCATCACGACGCGTTCGAGGCGGAAAGTGAACGGCAACGAGCGCGGACCGGGACCGCCGCCCGTCAACACGATGTCGGCGCTCGCGATGCCGAGCAGCGACAGCTCCGTGTTGATGTCGGAGATCACCGCCGAATTCAGCAGCGCGCCCTGTTCGATCTGCGACGCGACACCGATCCAGAGCGTCGGCTTGAACTGGAACACGGCTTTTTGCCCCGGCGCGATCGATGTCTTGGTCGCAAGCGGACTGCCGTCCTTGTAAATGGTCGCGTTCGCGGCGCCGTTCGGCAGGTCGTTGCGGACCTGGACCTCCGAACTGCTGCCCGGCTCCGTCGCGAGCGTGAGCACGTCGCCCGACGTCGAGCGGACCACCTGGAAGACCTGGCCGTTGCTGGCGGTCTGCTGCGGCATGTAATTGCCGTAGCTGTCGCTCGCGCTGACACTCATCGTCATCGGAAACTTGAACGGATGGTTGTCGCCCTGGCCGCAATTGCGGATCACTTTCCATGCGATCGCGAGTTCGTCGAAATCCGTCGCGACGTTTTTCTGGAAAATCACGATGTTCGAATTGTTGGCATCGTTCGAACGGTTTACGAAGTTCAGCTGGATATCCACTTGCCTGCTCCTTGAGTTGAAATGCGGCAATCGGTTTGCCGCGCACCTTCCCACCGGCCTGCCCGGCGGGCTGGCCGTTAAACGAAAGAAGAGGGGGAAGCCCGCCGTCCGCGGGCATCGTGTCGCGCTAGACGTGCACGACGTTTTCGAGCGCGAAGCCGAATGGCTGCGCGTCGGCGCCGCTGCCGCCGCCGGTCATCACGATGTCGGCCGCGGCAATGCCGGCGAGGGGCAGCATCGTGTTGTCGCTCGACAGCACCGCCGAACTCAGCGCGCGGCCTTCCTGGATCTGCGACGCCACGCCGATCCAGAGCACTGGGGTGAAGCGGAACACGGCCTTCTGGGCCGGCACCACGGCCCATTTGGCGGCGATCAGCCTGCCGGCGTTGAATGCGTTGACGTTGACCGCGCCGCGCGGCATCCGGTTGACCACCTGGATGTCCGGACCGCTTTGCGCGCCGGCCGCCGGCGCCGGATCGGCGGCGAGCCGGGCGCGGCCGGTCGGATGCATGCCGATCACGAATCGTTCGCCATCCTGTGCAACGGCGCGCGGCGAGAAATTGCCGTGCTCGTCGCCCAGGCCGATCTCGAGCGCGGTCGAATAGACGAACGGATGGATGCAGTCGCGGCCACAGAAGCGAATCACCTTCCATGCGATTGCGAGTTCGTCGAAATCGGGAATCACGTTGCGCTGAAACAGCACGACTTCACTGTTGCCGCGGTCATTCGAACGGTTGATGAAACGCAGATGGATGTTCATTCCGCCTGCTCCGCGTTGTCGTCGGAAAGATGCTTTTCGACCCATTGCGCGATGGCCGGCGACACACTGCCGGCTAACGACGACGTATGCAGCGCTTGCGCCTGGCTGTGCGCCTGCAGGTCGTTCGCGAAGCGGCCGAATGCCATCGCGGCGTCGGTTGCGTTGCGGCTGCGGGACAGGTCGTCGAGATATTGCGCGGCCGCATCGGAGAGCGAGCCGGCGTGTTGCACGTGACCCTGGGCGATGCGTGTCGCGAGATCGGCATGGATCCCCGCCAGCTCCTTGATCGCAGCGGCCGCGCCGGCAAGCGCGAAGCGGTCGCGCTGTTCGCGCCAGCCGGCGTCGAGTGCCGACTGCGACGCCGTCGTGAACTGCTGACCGCTCTGCAGGGCGGTGCGCGTGAAGACGCGCCACGCTCCGACATCCGTCGCAGCGCCCGCGAGTCCCGCCGGATTGGCCGATTGCGCAACAAGCTTGCTGAACAGCTGGAAGGCGGCGAGATTGGCGTTTTCCCACTGCGTGATAAAGGTCGAGAGCATGGCGGCTCCTTGTCAGGTCAGGTTCAGGTTCGATGGAGAAAGACGGTTGCCGCGGTCACTGACGTGCGCCGCCGAGGCGCTCGATCATCTTCATCACCGCGGCCATTTGCGGCGCTTGGTGGGTATAGAAGTCGGGCTGGGCCGGATCGGGACTCGTGTAGCCCCAGAAATCCCAGCATCCGAGCGGATTGACGGCCGATTTCGCCACTTGCGGATAGAGCACGATCAGGTGATTCGTGTCGGCGATCTCGTTGTAACCCGCGCCGCGCACGAAGCGTTCGCCGACGGCATCGGCGTTCTGTACGCAGCCGTGAAACGCGACATGCACGGCACACGCTGCATGCTGGCAGTCGGCAGGCACGTACACATAAGCGGCGTTGGCCAGCGACGCGGCCCGGTTCGGATCGAACGCGCGCTGATCGAAGCTCAGCAGCTGGCCGCCTAACTGTGCCGCGGGCGCGTGAAGCGGCGCGTCGGGCTTTGCGTAGATCCAGCGCAGAATCTCGTGCGATTGCTCGAAGCCGCAGTTGTTGATGTACGGGCTGCGATTCGCATCGCAAGGGGCGTCTTCAGGACGGTTCGTGATCAATGCATGCCCCGCGTCGGGATGACGTTGATACTCGATGCTCGGCTGCGGCACCTGTGCGAGGTCATAGAAGCGCCTCGCCTGATCGACCACGCGTGTCGCGACCACCGTATCCTTCGCACCGCTGAAGAGGTAAATGCGCTGCTTGCGCAGATTGACCGGATCGTCGATCTGACCGGCCTGCGCGAAGCGTTGCGCGGCGTGCCATGCGCCCCCCGCCGACGGCGCGTCGCCGACCGGCTGCATGCACAGCGTCACCGCCGCCACGGCGGGCGGGATGAACGAGGACTCGCCGGCGCAATCAAAAGCGCCGCCGGCGACGATGCCCGCGCCGATCAGACGGCTCGACCAGGCGACGTCGAACTGGGCCGCCATGAAGGCGCCCGACGACAGACCGGATACGGACGTGCGTTGCAGATCGGCGTCGAGCGCGGGCAGTGACGCGAGGTCCGCGGCGTTCGCGCATGACATGGCCACGGCGCTCAGCAAGAGTGCGCTGAGCCGCGCGCTCAACCCGTGGCGGCGGGACGTGCCGGATTGCACGCTAATTTCGGATGACGAATCGTTATTGACGGATGCAGCGTTCATTCCGTTACTCCTGTTGGGTGAGTGATCGATCAGCGTTCGTGTTTTCGTTTCAGCCGTTCGTTGCCTGGGTCTCACTACGCTTGCAGATTACGTGTGCGGCGCATCCGCATGAATAGGGAGGAAGGCCGGTACGGCGGCCCATGACGGAAGGCCCATACCGTGCGCCGCCGCTCGCCGTTAGTGCGCGGCGCCGGAGGTGCACAACGACACCGGTATCGAGACGCTGTGATCGGCTGTCGTGACGGCCACGGGCCGGTTCGCCTGCGTGTAGCGCAACCGGTAAATGCCGCGCGGCCCGAAGCCGCTGTCGATGTCGGCAAGCAGGTCGGCGCCGTCCGGCATGCGCGCGAGGCTTTGGCCGCTCATCATCGCGGGGCGGCGCAGCGGGTCGTCCCAGTAGGCGTTGTCCGCGGATGTGTAGAAGTTGGGCATGACGCCGGTTGTGTAGAGGCTTTCGAGTGTCCGGGCGAGCCGCTCGGCACACCTGGGACACAGGCCTGGCTGATGCGCGCGCTGCAACGTCTGATCGATCTGCGCGACTTCGGCCTTGCAGGTGAGCGGCGGCTGTTGCGCGTGCCCCTCGGTGGCGGCGCATGCGGCGCAGGCCGCGATCGTGGCGATGGTGGCGATGGCGCGTGCGGATACGGCGCGCGGGTTCGGGCCTCGGCCCGATTGGTCGCGATGGTTCGAGATCATTGGAAAGACTCCTGTCGGTGCACTAGGAAAGAAACAGCTTGCGTTCGGCCTGGCGGCGGCGCGTCAGCCCCGCAAGCGGCTTGCCGCCCGCCTTGTTCCAGACCAGAAACTGATCGGCGGCATGGCTGGCCGCGCCTGCGTTCAGGTAGCGCAGCAGTGTCGAGGAACGCAACCGTCCCGCGCCGAGGTTGAAGGCGAAAGACATCAGTGCGTCGAATTGCTGTTGCGTGATCGGCACGCGCACCAGCTTGCGCAGTTGGAGTTCGGCGCCGCGCAAGTCCCGTTTCAGCAGCGCCTGCGCCTCGGACTCCGTGAGCGGGCGGTCGAAGTGTTCGTGCGGCAGGATCAGATGTCCATAGCCGATCGTCGGTTTGCCGACCGCGTCGAGATAGCGGGCGAGGCGCAGCCCCTCGAAGTGTTTGATCAGGTCGATACCCTGCGCGCCGGTGTGCGTGGGTTGGTCAGGCATGGCTTTGCTCCTCTTGGTCATGCCGTGCGCGCGGCACCAGGCGGTGGGTGTATTCGTCGATCACGCGCATGATCGCTTCGGGCGGTTCGAGCGCCGCAAACTGCATTTCGATGTCGATGTGCTGGCTGTCGCGCTGAGCTTGCTGACCCTGCGCATCCTTGCGTGCCGAAGGCGGGGCGAGTGTCACGAAGAAGCGGCCGCGTTGATCGCCGCCCGCCAATCCGTCTGCGGGCAGCGTTTCGGTGAAGTCGGCGCGCACGGTCAGATGCACGACCATCCTGTCGAGCGCCAGTCCGCGCGGCGTCGCCAGCGCGACCAGCGGCACCGGCATGGTGTGCTCCGCGTCGAGCGCCACCTCGACTGCGCGCGGCGTGAGCAGGCCGTCCTCGTCCTGATCGAAGAACTGATCGAGCACGGCGGTGTATTGATGCGCGAGCAACTGGTTGGCGGCGGCCGCGGCGTGCTGCATGCCACGCGTGATGTCGTCGAGTGCGAGGCCGCGCGGCGGTGGAGCGCTCGCACTGGACGGCGGTGCGCCGCCGGACGGTGGAGCGCCGGGCGGCGCGTTTTCGCCAGCGCCGGAGTCGGAGCCGGAGCCGGTCGCCGTGTCGCCGGCGCTTCCTGCCGGCGTGGCGGGTTGCGCGGTTGCCGGTGTGTCGTTGGTGTCGCGGGTGCCGTTGGTGTCGAGCGCGGCGGCCGGCGCGCTGTCGATGGGGTCCTGCGGGCCCGCCGGCTGCGCGGCGTCGTCATGCGGCGCATCCTTGGCCGGCGAACCGTGTGCATCGCGGCGCCGCTTGAAGAAGTTGAGCATGGTGTCCGTCCGCCGTCAGTGAGCGCTACGCTTACTGATGAACAGGCTGCTGGCCGCCCGCCTGCGCGGCGCCGCCCGCCGCAGTCTCGCCGATCAGCTTGCCGTCCGTCGGTGTCGACGGCAGCGGTTTGACGTCTTTCGCCTTGTCTTCGGTCACGACCGGTTTGGTGGCGGCATCCGTGAGAAAGTCGATGACGCGCATCAGCGCTTCCGGCGGAGGCTGCCGTTTGATCTGCGTGTGGATCGAATACTTGGCTCGCGTATCGGTGCTGCGCGTCTGCTCCGACTTGTGCGACACGCGTCCCGAGATGCTGACACTGACCGGCCCCCAACCGAGCTTGGCCTGCATTTCGCCGCCTGCTTCCGTGGAAGACGCGGACTTCTCCGACTGCGTGATTTCCATCTCGAAGTCGATCGTTCCTTCTTCGATAGCGATGATGGGGTGAACGATGGCAGCCAGCAACGGAATGCGCATGGTCTTCTGCACCACGCCTTTCGATACGCCGCTCTCGTCGACGAGGGTTTCGTCGTAGTCGAATTGCACGGCGACTGCCTTGCCGTCCTGGATGCACACCTGCATCAGAAAGTCGGCATAACTTCTGGCCGCCTGGGTTTGCGCGGCAATCATTGCTTTCAATGGACCTGCAATCATTTGGTCCATTGGTAAGGCATTAATGACAGAACCGATGAAATTGGCATCCATACACACCTCCATGGTGAAATTCGGGCAGTGCGAATACACTCCCGTTATTCAAGTTACATAAATTGGGCAGGTGTTTGGAGAGGCCAGCCGTCACGTCTGAGGACAAGGGTGGCGGACCTATTAATTCTTAAAGAAATAACGTGCCTTTTGCATTAGAACGTTTGTCACGGATCAACGGGCCTAGTGCGTCGTTTTCAAAAGAGCGGTAAAAGCGAGCCGAAGAGACGCAAATAACGTGAACCCGAGCGTCTCGCTACCGAGGGGTAACGCGTAAATGAACGTTCTGATGATCGATAGTCCGCCGTTGTTCGTGGCGGGGGTAGCCGATGTCTTATGGAGACGTGACAGCAGTTGCCAGGTGTGGTCGGCGCAGCGTCCCGAAGACATCTACCGCATCCAGGAAGAGCTGCCGCCGGGAACGGTCGGTGCGGTAACGCTCGAATGGGATGAGCGCGCTGCGCGGATGGGTTGGCCGAAGGTGCTGCAGGATGTGCTGGGGACTGTGCCGTGGCTCTTCGTCGTCCGCACGGTCTGTCGTCAGGGGATCGCCGATGCGCTGATGGCGGGCGCTGCCGGCATTGTCGAGCGTCATGCGAGCGCGGACGAATTCGCCGACGCGCTCGGCCGTGTCGCTTCGGGCGCCATCTATGTTCCGCCGAGTTATGGCCTCGGCGCCGAGGCGGGTTCGGCGCATGCGCAATCCGGCGACCGGGCATTCGAGCGCCTGACGCCGAGGCAACGCCAGGTCTTGCGTTTGCTCGCCGAAGGGAAGTCGAACAAGCAGATCTGCCGCGTGCTGAACGTCGCGGAGGGGA
The DNA here is from genome assembly GCF_059422005.1 of Paraburkholderia sp. GW821-FHT02A12. NCBI lineage: Bacteria > Pseudomonadati > Pseudomonadota > Betaproteobacteria > Burkholderiales > Burkholderiaceae > Paraburkholderia > Paraburkholderia sp. GW821-FHT02A12. The sequence continues at coordinate 1,275,271 of NZ_JBWKWA010000002.1, forward strand.
CCATCAAGAACCACCTGTATGCGCTCTTTCGACAGATCGGCGTCAGCAATCGCACGGAGGCGGCGCTGTGGCTCGCGCGTCACGTGACGCCTGAAAACGTGCAAGCTCAGCGGCCGGTATGCGTGACGCATGAATGAGGACTGAGCTTGCCGACTGCCCGGAAAAACGGCCGCACGCATGCGGCCGGCTCGGCAGGCAACGGCGGCGGCCCGCCTGCAAGAATGCTCAGGCCGGCGCAGCCGGACGTCCCGCGTCTTCGCCCGCAAGCGTGTCGATGGCGTGCTGCATGGGCGCGGGACTCACGCTGACTTCGCCGGCGAATGGCCGGTCGACCGCCAGCACGAAAAAGAACGCAAGCCCGAGCGTCGTCGCCCAGATCGTCACGAGCCCAAGATGAAAGCGCGTGGCGGGCAACACGTAAAGCAGCACCAGCGAGAGCCCGCTCGCGATCAGCATGACACCCCACAACGTCACGGGCATCGCGACATCGAGCGCCTGCAACCGATGCTCCCGATGCTTCGTCATTTCATTCACGCGAGCGAGCACTTCGGTCAGGAGGGCCCGCTCGCGATCGTCCGACGGCACGATCCGGTTGGTCGTCGCGAACATCCGGTCGAACGCGGCCTGCGTACCGGCATCCGCGTGAGCGTACTGCTGCATTTGCGGCCATTCGTCATGCACCACGTGCTCGATATAAACGATCAGTTCGCGCCGCGCGGCCAGCGCATCCGGTTTGCCGAACGACGCGAGGTCGTGAGCGAGTTCGGTGGCGCACGCGGCCTCGGCCGCGACCGTGCCGGCCGCGGCATCGTAGGTGCCCCAGACCGTAATGGCGGCGAACGCGACCAGCAGCGAATTGATGGTGGTCACCGCGGACATCATCGCGACCGTCATGCCTCGCTGTTCGGCATCGAGCTGGATCGGGAAGCAACGCCGGAAGAGCAGATACCCGGCCAACGCGGCGGCGAGCGTCGCGCCGACGATCAGCGCACCCATCACGGCGGCCGGCATGTTGTAGAGGAAGAGCATCGTGTCACTCCGTGTCGTTTGGGAAAGCGGTCAGGGAAGGGCGGGCCGGCTCGCCTGCCAGCATGGCGCGTGTGAGATCGGCAAGGCGCCGGCGCACGGTGTCGGCTGAATCCGGATGATCGAGAGACTGCTGGAGATCGAGCAGGCTGGCGGCGATCTCGCTTTGCCATTGCGTGCGTTCGCTCGCTGCCTGGGCGCGGCGGGTCTGCAGGGCGGCGTCCACGTCGGCGGACCGGTCGCCGCGCACGAGCGCGTCGAGCGTGTCGACGAGGCGTTGCAGCAAGCGGTGCACAGCAGTCGCCGAGAAGCCGCCGAGCATCGCGAGGGCGGGCTTGCCGAAGCTGTGCATGCTGCCCTGATCGAAGAGGCGCGATGGCAGCATCTCGACCAGGATCAGCCCGGCAATCAGGCCGAGGATCAACCGCGCGCCGTAGGAGGCGTCGTACTTCGGATCGTACGTCGACGCGGCGATGTAACGATGCGCCTGGAACAGCGTGGCGAACGACGCGCCGAGTCCCGCGCAAAACAGCAGGAACAGCGCGTTCCACAACAGCTGCGTGCCGTGCGAATCGAGAAAGCCGCGCTCGATGTTGTCCGCGGAGACGTCGGGAGAGAGTCCGGTCGCGACCACGGCGATCAGAAACGCGATGGCGGCCACCGTCAGCAGCCTGATCAGCGGAACGGGGCCGAGCCACGCGAATGGGCGTCCGAGACGGTGATGCGCATCGAGCAGCGTGACCGCTTGCGGCGTGGCCGGTGCGATGAGGGCGGCCAGCTTCCGGTGTATCGACGCCAGCGAGTGCTGCGACGTGCCGGCGTACCGAGGCGCTTCGTTGGCCGTGCCGGCCGGCGACGGCGCGGCCGCCACGGCCTCGGGCGGCGCGCCGTCGATCAGTGCGCTCAGCAGCGCGATGGTTTCAGGTGCGACCGGAAGACCGTGGTGCAACGCGTAGCGCGCCATCGCATCGCATTCTTCACGCAACTGGGCCAGCAGCGCACCGGGCGGCGCATCGCCAGGTTGTGTCTCGCGCGGTGCGGCGCGCGGACGGTTGAGATCCGGGCGATAGGCTCGACCTCGGAAGAGTCGCAAAGACATGATGAGTTTCCTGCTGTGGAATGGAGCCGGCGTGCGCGGGAGCCATGCGGTATCCCGAACGGGGCGGCTTGTCCGGATGCGATGAACGGCGATAGCACTTTGCGTCTGTCGCGAGTTGCGGACAATCCAGCAGAAGTCATGGATGACGGCGGGACGAAGCGCCCGTGACAGGCGTTCAAGGGGCGCGCAAAGCGACACCGGATTGGCGGTCGGCGTGGAAAGTGGCTTTCGGCACATAACCACGTTTGGGCCCAATGGCTCATTTTCTCTGCCGGCGGGCGAACCTACAGTGCGTTGACCGTGAGGCGTGTCAGCCTGCGCGGCGATGAAACCCTCGCTTAAGGCGAGGCTTACCGACATTCAACGCAAGGAGTCATTCGTCATGTCCAATCCATCTTCCGGTGCGCCGAACGCGGGTCAGCAAAATCCCGCTGTTCCCGTTACGATTTTCAATGAAGCAGGACGGGCCGTCGTAGCGACGGGCGTCACCAACAGTACGGGGACGCCGTATCACGTCACGCAGTTGCACCTGGCCACGGCGAACGCGCTTGTCGTGGGGCACGAGTATCAGATCAGCGTCAACGGCGGTAACAGAACCGGTGTGATGTGTACTGCTTTTGCAGCAGGCGCTGCGACCGCAACGTTTAGCTAGCCTCTGCGCGTGTCAAGCGGCCGGTGTCGGGTCGTGGATCGAACGCCGGGACCCTGTCTCTACACCTGGTCAGCCAGGCAACCGAAATAACGGTCGCTGGCGCGGGTACAACTGTCCCGCACCAACCACGCCGCTGCGAAGAAAAACGGCCTTGCTGATTTTCAGCAAGGCCGTTTTCCATTGGCGCATATCCGCCAAACAATCAATCAGTCGATCAATCGATGCCGTGAAACACCGCGTCGTCCGGGCCGAGATAGGCGGGCGGGCGCCACGCGGCGTCGCGCATCGAATGCTGGACCAGTTTTTCCACGCCCAGCAGTACCGCGAAAATCGCCATCCGCACCGGAATGCCGTTATCGGTTTGCCGGAAAATCGCCAGCCGCGAATCGTGATTCAGATCGACGCTCAGATCGTTCGCGCCCGGGCGGCTGTCGCGCGGCAGCGGGTGCATGATCAAGGTGTCGCTGCCGCACACGCTATCCACCAGCGCCTGATTGATCTGGAAGTCGGGCGTGTAGCCTTCGAACGATTCGTCGGCGAAGCGCTCCTTCTGGATGCGCGTGGCGTACACGACGTCCGCGCCGCGCAGCCCGGCGGCGAGATCGTGGGTCTGCTCGATCACGTGACCGTTGCGCGAGATCTGCTCGATGATGTAGCCCGGCATTTCGAGCATCGGCGGCGAGATCAGCGTGAACTTGATGCCGCGATAGAGCGCCAGCAGCTTGACCAGCGAATGCACGGTGCGCCCGTACTTCAGGTCGCCGACCAGCGCGATATGCGCACCGTCGACGATCTTGCCCAGGCGCGAGAATTCCCGCTGGATCGTGTACAGGTCGAGCAGCGCCTGGCTCGGATGCTCGCCGGGACCGTCGCCGCCGTTGATCACCGGCACGTTGGTCGCACGCGCGAATTCGGCCACCGAGCCTTGCTCCGGATGGCGGATCACCAGTGCATCCACGTAGCCGCTCATCACGCGGCTGGTGTCGTAGATCGACTCGCCCTTGGCCATCGACGAAAACGTGAAGCCGGTGGTGTCGCACACCGAGCCGCCCAGCCGGCAGAACGCCGCGCCGAAGCTGACGCGGGTCCGTGTACTGGCTTCGAAAAACAGATTGCCGAGCACCGCGCCTTCGAGCACGCGGGAGATTTTCCGGCGCCGCGCGATCGGCTGCATGACGTCGGCGACGCGAAACAGCGCCTCGACCGACTCGCGCGAGAACTGGTCGACCGACAGCAGTTGCGGCTTGCCCTCGAACAGCATCTGGCTCGCTAGCGACTGCGCGTCTACGCTTTGCGTATACTTTTCGCCCGGCTCGCCGTGCACGACGATTTCCGACACGAAACGCTCGACGATCTCCGGCATCGCCCGCGATTCCTGCGAGTCGTCCGGCAGCAGCCACGTGTCGAGGGCCCGGCGCGAAACGCCGATACGGCTCGCAAAGGTGTCGCGGGTCATGTTCAGGCGACGCATCGCATCGCGTAGGAAGGCTTGTTGCGGGACGCTCATGCGCTCACCTGTCGAGAGTGGATTTCGTACTGGGTTATGTACGCGGTGCGTATATTAGTTTGCCCGGCGTAGAAGTCAAGTAATTTTGCGATGGGCTTTGTCAAGCGGCGCCCAAGCCGGTTACACTGCGCTTCATGCATCCCGGCCAAACGCTCCGACTCCGCTCGTCACGCACCGCACGTTTCGTTCTTGCGAACGTCGTCGTGATCGCACGCGCGGGTTGCGCGAGTGTTAGCGCCAAAGCCAAAAAACAGCCGCTCATCTGACCGGAGCACGCTGTTGCCGTCAGATGTGCGACGGCAACAGCCGGTCAACGCCCGCCTTCGGCATGACCTGTCTTGCCTTCCTCGCACGCTCTACGGAATCGATACGGTCGCGTTCGAGGCAAAGACATGTCTATTTTTTCGGGTATCTGGATTCCGCTCATCACGCCGTTCGCCGACGGCGAAGTCGATCACGCAGCGCTGCGAGGTCTGGTGCGCCGTTATGCCGAGGCCGGCGTTGCCGGTCTGGTCGCGCTCGGCACGACCGGCGAACCGGCCGCGCTCGACGCTGCGGAACAGGACGCCGTGCTGGCGACGATTCTCGACGAAGCGCGGGCCGTGGCCGACAGCACCGCGGCTGCGCAAGCGCTGCCGGTGCTGGCCGGCGTATCCGGCAATCATACGGCGAGCATGCGCGAGCGCATCGTGCAACTGAATTTGTTGCCGATCGCCGGCGTGCTGATGGCCGCGCCGTACTACATCCGGCCTTCGCAAGCGGGCATCGTCGGCCATTTCACGACGCTCGCCGACGCCAGCGAAAAGCCGGTCGTGCTGTACGACATTCCCTATCGAACCGGCGTGCGGCTCGAACTCGATACGCTGCTCACGCTCGCCGCGCATCCGCGGATTCAGGCGGTGAAGGATTGCGCCGGTTCGCTCGACACCACGCTCGCGCTGATTCGCGACGGCCGCTTGCAGGTGCTCACCGGCGAGGACGTCAATATCTTCAACACCTTGTGCCTTGGTGGAAGCGGGGCCATCGCGGCGTCCGCGCATCTGCGGCCCGAACGGTTTGTCGCGTTGTATCGCGCGCTCGCAGCGGGCCGGCTCGAAGAAGGGCGGCGCATTTTTCACGCGCTCGCGCCGCTGATTCAGGCGCTGTTTGCCGAACCGAATCCGGGGCCGGTGAAGGCGCTGCTGGCTGCACATGGCCTGATCCGCAACGAACTGCGCATGCCGATGACGCGCGCCGGCGATGCGCTGGTCGAGCGGCTCAAGGCGCTGGACGGGCTTGCGCGAGTTCAAGTTCGAGCCCTTCGTCAAGCCAGCCCGTGATGCCGCCGATCATCAGCTTGACCGGGCGCCCCAATTGCGCGAGGCGCAGCGCGCCGCGCGCGGCGCCGTTACAGTGCGGACCGGCGCAGTAGGTGACGAACAGCGTGTCCCGCGGGTATTGCGCGAGCTTCGACGCGACGATCTTGCCGTGCGGCAGATTGAGCGCGCCCGGCACGTGGCCCTGTGCGAACAGCGCCGGGCCGCGCACGTCGAGGAGCACGAAACCGGGCGAGCCGCTGGCGAGCGCCGCGGCGACATCCGAGCAATCGGTTTCGAATTGCAGCGACGCCTGGAAGTGGGCGAACGCAGCGGCGCTGCCGGCGGCGGGGATGGCGGTGACGGGGTTGCTGGTCGGCATGGTTCGGGCTCCGGTGGATGTCATGAACCTTCATTGTCGCGATGAGACGCGCATCGGGTAAGTGGCGCAATCGTCAATCTCCGGTAACATCGCGCCATGCACAATCATCTCGTCGTCGCGCTGGTTTATGACCGGCTGTGCACTTTCGAATTCGGCTGCGTGACCGAGCTGTTCGCGCTCGAACGTCCGGAGCTCGGCGTGGATTGGTATCGCTTCGCGGTGTGCGCGAGCGAGCCCGGTCCGATTCGCGCGGCAGGCGGTATTACTGTTGCCGCGCCGTACACGCTGAAGTTGCTGGATCGTGCGGACACGATCGTGATCCCCGGTTGGCGCGACGCGGACGAATTGCCGCCCGAAGCGTTGCTGAAAAGAATTCGCGCCGCCTATACGCGTGGCGCGCGGCTCTGCTCGATCTGCTCCGGCGTGTTCGTGCTGGCGGCGGCAGGCGTGCTCGACGGCAAGACGGTCACGACGCACTGGCGCTATGCGGACAAATTGCAGCAGGGTTACCCGCAGCTTCGCGTGCAGCCGGATGCGCTGTATGTCGACGAAGGGCAGATCATTACTTCGGCGGGGTCGGCGGCGGGACTCGACATGCTGCTGCATCTGGTGCGGCGCGATCATGGCAGTGCGGTGGCGAACCGCGTCGCGCAACGGCTCGTGGTGCCGCCGCATCGCGAGGGCGGCCAGGCGCAGTTCGTGCCGCGTCCGATGCCGCAGGACGAAAGCGGGCGTCTGGCGAAGCTGATGGATTGGGTGCGCCGGCATCCTGCTGCGCCGCACACGTTGCGCTCGCTCGCCGAGCGGGCGGCGATGAGTCCACGCACGCTGCAACGGCAGTTTCACGACGCCACCGGCATGGCGCCATACGAATGGCTGGTGCGCGAACGTGTGGCGATCGCCCGTGAGCTGCTCGAAGCGCAAACGCCGGTGCCGATGGCGCGTGTCGCGGAACGGGCGGGCTTCGGCTCGGAAGAATCGCTGCGCCGGCATTTCCGGCGTATCGCGTTGACGAGCCCGGGCGCGTACCGTAAGAAGTTTGGCGCAGTTTGATGCGTGTCGCATGACGCGCTGCATGGCCCGATCCAAACGTTTTGCGCCGTGTCCCGCCGATGCCGATACAGTGCAAAGCACCGCGCGCGGGTATGGCGGTTGATCGGACCATTCGCCGAGCCGCTCATCGTGTGCTTCGATCACCTCGAGAGGTTCGCGCATCCGCAAAATCTCCACGCGCTCGTGGATTCGTTTCGAGCGCCTTGAGCGTTCACACCAAGGGCTCGTACAGATTGAACCGGTACTGAGCTCGCATTGAAGGGGAATTCGCATGCACGATATCGCGCAGACCATCGCCAGTTTCAACGCAGGTCGCGAGCCCGAACGGCTCGCGATGAAATACAAGCTCATGCGCAGTTCGCCGTTCGTGTTTCTGCGCGGCACCTGTCATCTGTTCTATCAGCGTTTGCCGCGCGACAAGATGCTCGACGACGCGCCGCCGGTCTGGATCTGCGGCGACATGCATCTGGAAAATTTCGGCAGCTACAAGGGCGACAACCGCCTCATCTACTTCGATAACAACGATTTCGACGAGGCCTGCCTCGCGCCGAATCTGTACGAACTGCTGCGCCTTCTGACGAGCGTGCTGGTCGGCGCGGCCGATCTCAAGCTCAGCCGCGCGCAGGCGCTCGCACTCTGCCACACCGCACTCGACGCATACAGCGCGGCATTGGTGTTCGGCAAATCGCGCTGGATCGAAGCGGAAACCGCGGCCGGCATGGTCCGCGAATTGTTCGATGCGCTGGCAAGCCGCTCGCGCGCCGCGCATCTGGACCGGCGCACCACGCTCAAAGGCAAGACCCGCACGCTGAAAGTGGATGGCAAGAAAGCGCTGCCGGTCAGCGACAAGGCGCGCGCCGCGGTGACGGCGTTCATGAACACCTTCGCCGCGGGAGAACCGAATCCGGACTTTTACCGCGTCATCGACGTGGCGCGGCGGATCGCCGGCACCGGCAGTCTGGGCGTCGACCGGTACGTGATGCTCGTCGAAGGCAAAGGCTCGCCGGACGGCAACTATCTGATCGATCTGAAGGAGGCGCTGCCTTCGTCGGTGCTGCCCCATGTGCGCACGCATCAGCCGAAGTGGCGGACCGAGGCGCAACGCGTGGTCGAGGTTCAGCTCCGCAATCAGGCGGTCTCGCAGGCGTTCTTGCACGCTGTGGAATTTAATCAGCGCTCATATGTGCTGCGCAGTTTGCAGCCTTCGGAAGACCGGGTGGCGTTGAGCGGCTGGGACGGCAAGCTGCCGCGGCTCGAAGAGGTGATCAACAGCATGGCGGAGCTGAGCGCGTGGGCGCATCTGCGCAGCGGCGGACGGCAAGGGTCTGCGATCGCCGACGAGCTGATCGCGTTCGGCGGCCGCAAGGACTGGCAGTTGCGGTTGATCGAAATCGCGGTGCAATGCGAGGCGCAGGTGAGCGCCGACTGGAAAGCGTATTGCGAAGCCTACGATGGCGGGGCGTTCAATTTGCCGGCCAAGCCGTGAGATTCGTGAGACTTGGCGCTCGGCCGGGCGCCAGTCGCATGGTGTTCCATGCTTTCTCTCGATGCACGGCGCATGGTGCGCCGCGCATGCCAGCGACTCATCCAGACAAACCCTGATTGCTGCGATGAATTCGCCGCTGATATCGTTCGCAGGTCTTGTGGAAGCGCTTCCACCCAGGCTTCTGCCATACCCGGTTCAACGACCTCAGCGCAGGAGAATCCGTGGCAAACGACACATCTGCTGTTTCTGACGCGGTATCCCATCACTCGCTCTCCGATCCCTTTACGCCACCTGCCGACTCTTCGCTGTGGCGCAGGAACTTCCTGTTTGGTGCAGCCACGGCTTCTTACCAGATCGAAGGCGCGGTCAATGAAGATGGCCGCCTGCCGTCGATCTGGGATACCTTCTCGGCGATTCCCGGCAAGGTGCTGGCGGGCGACACCGGCGCCGTCGCGTGCGATCACTATCATCGTTGGGAGGCGGATGTCGAGATGCTGGCGGGGCTCGGCCTCGAAGGCTATCGGCTGTCGATTGCCTGGCCGCGTGTGATGGACGCGGCCGGCGCGCCGAATCGTAAAGGGCTCGACTTTTACAAGCGGCTGTTGAACCGCCTGAAAGAGAAGGGCATCACGACCTTCGTGACGCTGTATCACTGGGATTTGCCGCAGCGCCTGGAAGATCGCGGCGGCTGGCTCAACCGCGAGACCGCCTGCCGTTTCGCCGATTACGCCGAGCTGGTGAGCCGCGAACTGGCCGGCACGGTCGACGCATGGGCCACGCTCAATGAGCCGTGGTGCTCGGCCTATCTCGGCTACGGCAACGGGCATCACGCGCCCGGTCTCGCCAACCATCGCTTCGCGACCCAGGCGATGCATCATCTGTTGCTCGCGCACGGTCTCGCGATGCCGGTGCTGCGTGCCAACGATCCGGCTTCGCAAAAGGGTATCGTCGCGAATATCGGCTACGGCACGCCGGATTCGGACAGCGCAGCGGATCGGCGCGCGGCGCATCTGTTCGAAGTCCAGCACAACGCGTGGATTCTCGATCCGTTGCTCAAGGGCACTTATCCGCAGGACCTGTTCGAACTGTGGCCGGGCACCGAGCCGCTGGTGCTGGACGGCGACATGCGGATCATTGCGTCGCCGCTGGATTTCCTCGGCATCAACTATTACTTCCGAACCCATGTCGCGGGCGACGGCGCGCAGGGTTTCAGGGACGTGCCGCTCGAAGGCGTCGAGCGCACGCAGATGGGCTGGGAGGTTTATCCCGACGGTCTGCGCGATCTGTTGATCGGTTTCAAGGACACGTACGAGAACTTGCCGCCGATTTACATTACCGAAAACGGCATGGCGTCGGACGATAAGGTGATCGACGGGCGCGTGGACGATACGCAGCGGATCTCGTTCCTGAAGCGGCATCTGGCCGCCGTCGACGGTGCGATCAAGGCGGGCGTCGATATTCGCGGCTATTTCCTGTGGTCGCTGATGGACAACTTCGAATGGGCGTTCGGCTATGAGCGGCGTTTCGGCGTGGTGCACGTCGACTACAGCACGCAAAAGCGCACGGTCAAACGCAGCGCGGAGCTGGTGGCGAAGTTTTTGAGGGAGCGTAGAGAAGGAATTTAAATACGGAAAGAATTTAATTCGGCAAGGGTTCAATGCGGTGTGGTGTGAGCTGGTTTGTTTGTATGTCGACCTGAAACACGGGCGCCAAGCCTGGCGCAACTATCTTGCATCGACACGCTAACTCCGATCGACAGGAGACGGAATGAACAGCAGAAAAACGGCCGTGGCGAGTGTCGTTGCAGCACTGGCGTTGTATGGCGTCGTTGCGCATGCGGAGCCCTTGAAGGCCAACGTGATTCATTGGTGGACCTCCGGCGGCGAATCGGCCGCGATCCGCCAGTTCGCCGATGCGTATAACAAGGCCGGCGGCCAGTGGGTCGATAACGCGGTGGCCGGCGCCGATCAGGCGCGTTCCACGGCGATCAACCGGATCGTGGGCGGCGATCCGCCCACGGCCGCGCAGTTCAATACGTCGAAGCAGTTTCACGACCTGATCGATCAGGGCCTGCTGAACAACGTCGACGATGTTGCCGCGAAAGAAAACTGGAGCGGCGTGTTTCCGCAATCGATCATCGACAGCATCAAGGTGAAGGGGCATTACTATGCCGCGCCGGTCGATATTCACATGCCGGCATGGTTCTTCTACTCGAAGCCGGTGTTCCAGAAAGCCGGCATTGCCGCCGAACCGAAGAACTTCGACGAATTCATCGCCGACCTCGTCAAACTGAAAGCTGCAGGCGTGATACCGCTCGCGTTCGGCGGCCAGCCGTGGCAGGAAAAAATCACTTTCGATGCGGTGTTCGCCGACGTCGGCGGCCCCGATCTTTATCTGAAGATATATCGCGATCGCGATATGAATGCGGTCAAGTCGGATGCGTTCAGGAAGGTGCTCGCGTCGTTCAAACGCTTGCATGATTTCGTCGATCCGGGTTCGCCTGGCCGCAACTGGAACGACGCCACCGCGCTGGTGATTTCCGGCAAGGCGGGCATGCAGATCATGGGCGACTGGGCCAAGGGCGAATTTTCGACAGCCAGTCAGAGCGCCGGCAAGGACTTCGGCTGCTTCCCGGGTTTCGGTCCGCACTCGCCGTATCTGGTCGCGGGCGACGTGTTCGTGTTCCCGAAGACCGACAACGCCGCCGCGATCAAGGCGCAAAACCTGCTTGCCACGGTGATGACCTCGCCGTCTGCGCAGGTCGCGTTCAGCGCGAAGAAAGGCTCGATTCCGATTCGCCCCGATGTGGATGCCGCCAGTCTCGACATCTGCGCGAAGGAGGGCATTGCGATCATGAAGGACAAGTCGCGTCAGTTGCCGAATCCGGAAATGCTTTTGTCGCCTGACACGCAGGGCGCGTTGATCGACGTCATCACGAACTTCTGGAACAAGAACCAGTCGGTCGACGATATGCAGAAGGCGTTTGCCAGCGCGCTGAAGAGCTGAGCGCCGCCATGCACGCGCTCGAGCTGCAAGCCGCCCGAACCAGGCCGCGGCAAAAACCGCTTCAAAGGCGATTACCGCTGGCGGCATGGCTGGCGTTGCTGCCGATGGTTCTGACCGTCGTGTTCGCGTATCTCGGCACGATGGTCTGGACCGCGCGCGTGTCGCTCAGCAATTCACGCACATTTCCGTCCGGCGACTTCGCGGGCTTCACGCAATACGCGCGGCTTTTTCATAACGACCGCTGGCTGCTGTCGCTGCAAAACATCGTGATCTACGGCGCGTGCTTTATCGTCGCGTGCATGGCGATCGGTTTGCTGCTGGCGATTTTCATCGATCAGCGCGTGGTGGCCGAAGGCGCGTTGCGCACGGTGTTTCTCTATCCCTATGCCATGTCGTTCGTCGCGACCGGCCTCGTCTGGCAGTGGATTCTCAATCCGGAGCTCGGCGCGCAGGCCGTGTTGCACAAGCTCGGCTTCGTGCATGCGCGCTTCGACTGGATCGTCGACCAGGACTGGGTGATTTACACCATCGTCATCGCGACGGTCTGGCAGGCGTCGGGTCTCGTGATGGCGTTGCTGCTGGCGGGCTTGCGCGGCATCGACGACGAGCTGTGGAAAGCCGCGCGCATCGACGGCATTCCGCGTTGGCGCGTGTATGCCAGCATTGTCGTGCCGATGCTGGGACCTTCGATGTCCACCGCCTTCGTGCTGCTGTTCGTGATGGTCGTCAAACTCTACGACGCCGTCGTGGCGATGACGCAAGGCGGACCCGGCACCGCGAGCGAGGTGCCGGCGAAATTCATCATGGACTATCTGTTCGGCCGCGCCAACATCGGCCTCGCGTCCGCCGCGTCGATCGTTTTGCTGGTGACGGTATTGGCGATTCTCACGCCGTTCTTCTATGCCCGCAGCCGCGCCGCGCTGCGCAAGGACGTTTGATGAATACGCTCAGTTCTCCGTTGAAGCGCGGCACGCCGGGCCGCATGCGCCGCCGCACGAAATTTACGCCGGCGCGTCTCGGCGTCTACGCGTTTCTGCTGACGGCCGCGCTGTTCTTCCTGCTGCCGTTGTATGTGATGCTGGTCACGTCGGTGAAGCCGATGAGCGAGATCCGGCTCGGCAATCTGCTCGCGTTCCCCGCGCATTTCACGCTCGATGCATGGAGCGCCGCGTGGCAGTCCGCATGCACGGGGCTCGATTGCAACGGCATTCAGGTGGGTTTCTGGAATTCAGTGCGGATTGTCGCGCCGAGCACGGTGCTGTCGATCCTGATCGGCGCGGTGAACGGCTATGCGCTGTCGTTCTGGCGACCGCGCGGCGCCGGCGTGCTATTTGGCGTGCTGCTGATGGGCGCCTTCATCCCGGTGCAGGTGATGGTCTATCCGCTGGTGCGCGTGCTCGCGAGCGTGCACCTGTTCAGTTCGCTGCCGGGCATCGTGGTGATTCACACGATCTTCGGCATGCCGGTGATGACGCTGCTGTTTCGCAACTACTATGCGTCGATTCCGCAGGAGCTGTTCAAGGCGGCGCGCATCGACGGCGGCGGTTTCTGGCGCATTTTCGTGCAACTGATGCTGCCGATGTCGACGCCGGTCATCGTCGTCGCGATCATCATGCAGGTGACGGGGATCTGGAACGACTTCATTCTCGGCCTCGTGTTCGCCGGCACGAAAAATCTGCCGATGACGGTGCAATTGAACAACATCATCAACACCACGACCGGCGAGCGGCTCTATAACGTCAACATGGCGGCGACCATTCTGACTTCGCTGGTGCCGCTTGCGATCTACTTCATTTCGGGCCGCTGGTTTGTGCGCGGCATTGCGTCCGGCGCCGTCAAGGGATAGGGCATGACCAATCTGGCAAACGTGGCGAACATGGCCGATGCGGCTGATACTGCCGACACGGCGAATGCGGCGAATGCGGCGAATGCGGCGAATGCGGCAAATGCGGCGAATGCGGCAAATGCGGCAAATGCGGCGAATGCGGCGAATGCGGCGAATGCGGCGAATGCGGCGAACGCGGCGAACGCGGCGAACGCGGCGAACGCGGCAAATGCAAACAACGCCGCCAACGTTTCAGTGCGCAATCTGAAGATCCAGCTGGGCGCGAACACGGTGATCGAGGATCTTGATCTCGACGTGCGGGCCGGCGAGTTCGTCGTGCTGCTCGGGCCGTCCGGTTGCGGCAAATCCACCTTGCTGCACAGCATTGCGGGTTTGATCGACGTGACCGGCGGCAGCATCGAAATCGCCGGCGAGGACATGACGTGGGCCGATCCCAAAGACCGCCGCATCGCGCTGGTGTTTCAGTCGTATGCGTTGTATCCGACCATGAACGTCGAACGCAATCTGTCGTTCGCGTTGCGCGTCAACGGTACGCCCAAGGTGGAAATCGAGCGGCGCGTGGCGCGGGCGTCCGACATGCTGCAACTCGGGCCGCTGCTCAGGCGCAAACCGGCGCAACTGTCGGGCGGACAGCGGCAACGCGTGGCGATCGGCCGCGCGATCGTGCGCGAAGCCGACGTGTTTCTGTTCGATGAACCGTTATCGAATCTCGACGCCAAGTTACGTACTGAACTGCGCCGCGAACTCAAGCAACTGCACCAGCGGCTGGGCGCGACGATGATCTACGTGACCCACGATCAGGTCGAAGCGATGACGCTCGCCACACGCATGGCAGTGATGCGCGGCGGCGTGATCCAGCAGTTCGGCACGCCCGCCGAAGTCTACGCGCGGCCCGACAATCTGTTCGTCGCGACTTTTCTGGGCTCACCCGCGATGAATGTGCTCAAGGGCACGCTGGAGCGGCACGACGGCTCGCTATACTTTTGCACAGCGCATTTGAGGCTCGACGTGTCGCAGTATCCGTTCAAAAGCGTGCCCGCGGATCGGCTGCGCTGCGTGCTCGGCGTGCGGGCGGAGGACGTGCGCGTAGGCGACATGCGCGTGGGCGACGTGCGCGTTGGCGACATGCGCGTGGGCGACATACGCGTGGGCGAAGTGGGAGCGGGCTCAGGCGAGCGCGCCAGGATTTCGCTGGTTGAGCCGATGGGCAACCACCGTGTCATTTGGCTCGACTATCATGGAGAGCAAATCGCGTCGATTGATCAGACGAAGGCGCCGATCGCGGTAGGCGACGTATCGGCATTCTCGGTCGACTGCGCACATATTTCGTTGTTCGACGAGGCGGGCGGGGCGCGTCTATAGCGACGGCGTGCCGCGCCGGTAAAGCAACATGGTTTGACGGAGAACCGCGTGGCAACACTCAAAGATGTCGCGGCGCTGGCCGGCGTCGGCATGTCGACCGCATCGCGCGCCATTTCCGGCAAAGGACCCATTTCGGCCGATGCCGCCGCGCGCGTGCAGGCCGCCATCGAAGCGCTGAATTTTCGGCCGTCGTCGATCGGCCGGGCGATGGCGACGCAATCGCTCGGCATGATCGGTATTTTCGTGCCGACTTTCTTCGGCTCGTACTACGGCACGATTCTCAAGCAGACCGACGCCGAACTGCGCGCGGTACGCCGCCACGTGGTGGTCGCAACCGGCTGCGGGGAAGTGTCGCCGCGCGAGCAGGCCATCGAGGCGGTGCGTTTTCTGATTGGCCGCGATTGCGACGGCGTGGTGGTGATCAGCCACGACCTGCACGACGACGACCTGAACAT
Organism: Paraburkholderia sp. GW821-FHT02A12; assembly: GCF_059422005.1. Classification (NCBI taxonomy): domain Bacteria; kingdom Pseudomonadati; phylum Pseudomonadota; class Betaproteobacteria; order Burkholderiales; family Burkholderiaceae; genus Paraburkholderia; species Paraburkholderia sp. GW821-FHT02A12. The sequence continues at coordinate 1,290,440 of NZ_JBWKWA010000002.1, forward strand.
GCTGCATCGGATGCACCCGAAGATGGTGTTTCTGAATCGCGCGTTCGACCAGTTGCCGGAGGCGTCGTTTTGCGCCGATCACCGGCGCGGCGGCGAACTGGCGGCGCGTACGCTGCTCGACCACGGACATCGGCGGATTGCGGTGATTTCCGGGCCGTTCAGCGCCTCGGACAATCAAACCCGGCTCGAAGGTTTCTTTGCCGAACTGGCGCGTGACGGCATCGCGCGCGACGACGTCACGCTGATCGAGTCGGATTTCTCGCCGGAAGGCGGCTATGCGGCCGCGCAAAAACTGCTCGATACGAAGCGGCGCTTCACGGGTCTCTTCTGCGCGAACGATACGATGGCGGTGAGCGCGCTGGCGCGCTTCCACCAGGCGGGCATTGTCGTACCGGACGAGATCTCGGTGATCGGCTACGACGACGATTACTCGGCCGCCTATGCGGCGCCGGGGCTCACGTCGGTGCATATCCCGACCGCGGAGCTGACGCAGAACGCGGTGCGCTGGCTGGTCAATCAGTGCTACCGGACCTCGTGGGAAATTTTCCGCGAATTTCCGGTGAGCGTGACGATGCGGGAGTCGGTGGGGCCGGCGCCGGTTGCGGCGAGGTCGTCGAGCGAGACGGCAGGGTGCGGGAGCGCGGCGTAGCTTCCAGGCGGCGGCGCCCAAGTGCTGCTTTTTTGCCGCCTGGTTGCCCCGCAAGTGCCCCGCAAGTGCCCCGCAAGTGCCCCTCAAGTGCCGCTGCGCAGCGACTGTTCGTAGCGTAGGCGCGCTTCTTCGTCGAGCCGCGTATCTTCGAGTTCCTGTAGCACGGCTTCGAGATCGATCGGCGTGGTGTCCAGTTCGACGCGGCCGGTCAGCTCGGCATCGACGTGCAACGCGCCCGCTTCGAACAGCGCCCAGATTTCCTTGCCATAGCTCGCCTCGAGCAAGGCCGGTGCAAAACGGCCGAAATACGCGGCGAGATTGTTCACGTCGCGCTCCAGCATTGCAGGCGCTTCGAGATTGCCCGCGGCATCCACGGCTTGCGGCAGGTCGATGATCACCGGCCCATCGGCGGCGAGCAGGATGTTGTATTCGGACAGGTCGCCGTGAATCACGCCGGCGCACAGCATGCGCACCACCTGGTTGAGCAGCAGCGCGTGCAATTCGAGCGCGCGCGCTTCAGTCAGCTCCACGTCGTTCAGACGCGGCGCGACATTGCCGTCGGCGTCGGTGACCAATTCCATCAGCAGCACGCCGTCGGTGCAAATGAACGGTTGCGGCACGCGCACGCCTGCGTTGGCGAGCTGGAACAGCGCATCGACTTCGGCGTTCTGCCACGCCTGCTCCTGCACTTCGCGGCCATAGCGGCTGCCTTTTTCCATCGCGCGCTGCTGGCGGCTGTTCTTGACCTTGCGGCCTTCGCGATACGACGCCGCCTGGCGGAAACTGCGCTGGCTGGCGTCCTTGTAGACCTTCGCGCAGCGTGTGGCGTCGCCGCTGCGCACCACGTAGACGGTGGCTTCCTTGCCGCTCATCAACTGGGAAATGACTTCATCGATCAGGCCTTCTTCGACCAGCGGGAGCAGACGTTTCGGCGTTTTCATGCAGCCGCCGGGAAGCGGTGGGCGGCGACGCGGCCATGCGTGGCCGTTGGCGAGGGGAGGCAGTGCGGGGTTTGGATCATGCCGGATTATAAGGGGTGGCGGAAATAGTCCCCGCAGCCGGATGCGCGAAGCCCGCGTCGCCGTACGTGCGCAACACTTCGGCGATGATCACCTGATAGCCGTCGAGCCAGTTCGCCTGCGCGGCTTTCGCTTCCAGATGGGCCGGATGCTGCATTAACGCCTGCAACGCGTCGAGCGATTCCCAGTAGTACACGTTCGACGTCAGGCCGGTCGCCGCGTTTTCCCACGTTTCTTCGCCGAGATAGCCAGGAATGGCCTTCGCAGCAGTGGCGATTGCGTCGTCGAGGCGATAGAAGCGTTCGTCGAATTGCTTCGTTGCGAAGATGAAAGTGGAGGTGTACATGGCGGATTGTTTTGTACGATTACAAAGGTTTGCGCATCATAGCGCACGGCGGCGCATACGGTTTCCACCGCTATTTCCAGCGTTTTTCTCCGAATTTTCACGAGCGAAAATCCCCGCGCCAATGAGGTGCACGTCATCCACTGCAACGCTGTTTTGCGGTTTTCCCTCATTCTTTTCAGACGGCTATCACTTAAACTGCCAGTAACATTTTGTTACGGGGGTGTGCGAGATGTTGGCCGTATTCATCATTGCCTGTCCTATTTGCATCGCTGCGCTGTTCGGTTTTGCGCGGCGCGTGGATCCGTTGACAGGACAGTTCAAGCGTTAAATCCGAGCTTCAGGCGATTCCGTCGATTCCGCCGACTCACGAGCGGAGTGCGGGTCCGCCCGGTTTTTGCCGGCTTGTTTAGCCGATTCATCTCCTGAGTCTTGCTTTTGTGTAGCGACTCGCGGCACGATGCGCGATAAACCTGAATGGGGGCTGCATCGCGCATGCGAGATTCTCTGGCAAACATGGCAGCGCGCCTTGGCGTACTGAAAGGCGTCTTTCCTCTGGACCGAGCTGCGGCGGCGCGCGATGCGCTGGCCGGCGTGGAGCTCGCGTCGATGGATATTCCGCAAGTGCTCGGCTATGCGCGCATTGCCGGCATGCCTGCGGTGACCGGCCTTTACACCGTCTTTTTGCCACTGATCGCGTTTGCGTTTTTCGGCGCATCGCGGCATCTCGTGGTCGCCGCCGACTCGGCGACGGCGACGATTTTCGCGAGCCGGCTGTCGACCATGGCACCGGCTGCGAGTGCGGAGTATGCGGCGCTCGCCGCGATGGTCGCCTTGTTCACCGCCGCGTTGCTGCTCATCGCGCGGATCTTCAAACTCGGTTTTCTCGCCGACTTCCTGTCGCGCACCGTGCTGGTCGGTTTTCTGGCCGGGGTCGGCGTGCAGGTCGGCATTGCGATGCTGGGCGATATGCTCGGTTTGTCCGGGCATGCCGCGCGCAGCATCGATCAGCTTGCTCTGGTGGCGCATGACGTGGCGCGGACCAATCTGGCGACGCTCGGTATTTCCCTGCTGGTGGTCGTGTCCACTCTGGTGTGCAAGCGGTTCTTGCCACGCGTGCCGGTGCCGTTGATCGCCGTGGTGACGGGTATCGCCGCCAGCGACCTTTATGGTTTCGCGGCGCACGGTATCGCTGTGCTCGGCCCGGTGGAGGGCGGACTGCCGCGGCTGCGCATGCCGTCGATAACATGGCAGCAGGCGCTCGATCTGCTGCCGGTCGCCGCTTCGTGCTTCGTGATGATCGTCGCGCAAAGCGCCGCGGCGAGCCGCGTGTTCGCCGAGCGGTATCACGAACCTGTCGATACCAACGCCGATCTGCTGGGCCTCGCCGCCGCCAATGCGGCGACCGCGTTCACCGGCGCGTTCGTCGTCAACGGCAGTCCTACGCAAACGGCCATGGCCGACCGCGTCGGCACGCGCAGCCAGTTCGCGCAACTCGTGTTCGCGGTGGTGGTGGTCGCGGTACTGCTGTTCTTCAGCCGGTTCTTACAGTATTTGCCGCACTGCATTCTGGCCAGCATCGTCTTCACGATCGCCCTTGGCCTGATCAATCTGAAGACGCTGTTTTCGATTCGCCGCGAGAGTCCGGGCGAATTCACGCTGGCCGTGTTCACTGCCGCGGCGGTGGTGCTGATCGGCGTCGAGCATGGCATTCTGGTGGCGGTTGCGTTTTCGCTGTTGAGGCATGTGCGGCACAGCTACCGGCCGCACACCATGGTCCTCGTACCCGGCGACGACGGCATCTGGGTGCCGGTGCCGGCCGTGCCGGGCGAGCAGACTGCGCCGGGACTACTCATCTATCGCTTCGGCGCCGATCTGTTCTATGCGAACGACCACTTTTTCGTCGAAGATGCGCGCCATCTGATCGCACAGGCGCCGAGCCCGGTGCGCTGGTTCGTGATCGACGCGAGCGCGATCACGGACCTCGACTATTCGGCGGCGCGCTCGGTGGGCGAGCTATGCCAGACGCTGAAGCAGAGCGGCATTGAAGTGATCTTTGCCCGCGTGAACCGTTATTTGCGTTCGGATATGGACCGGCATGGCATCACGCCGATCGTCGGCGTGAGCTGCATTTTCGGCACGCTGCACGAAGCGCTGCGTATGGCCGGGGTGCATCAGCCGGGCGATCAGCTGAAAGACGCGCTATAGCGGCATGGACGGTATTGCAGGGCGGTAGGCGTGGCAGCCTCTAGATTCTCGAGGTCAGCAGCTTGATGCCGGCAATGCCGAAAATGACCGCAAGCGAACCGTCGAGCCAGCGGCGGATCGCGGCATAGACGCGCCGTGCGGACGCGGTTGAAAACAGCACGGCATAGCTGCTGAACACGCACACGCCGATGCACATGCAGCCGAGCACCACCGGCGCGGTATGCGACGTGCCGGCCGCAGGCGTTACCGCCAGCGACACGATCGACAGCCACACCAGGATCGCTTTCGGATTGGTGAGATGCAGCAGCAAACCGCGCAGATAGAGCCGTTTGAGCGGCTCGCCTTGCCGTGCGGCGCCCGCGGGCAGTGGTTCGGCGCGCAAGGCGGAGCGCGCGGATTTAAAGCCGAGCCACAGCAGATAGAGTCCGCCGGCGATCTTGATTGCCACCAGACATTCCGAGTAAGCCGCGAGTACCGCCGACAAACCCAGCGACGCCAGCAACGCCCAGAAGAACGAACCGGACACCACGCCGAGCGCGAAGGTGAGCGCGGCTTTTCTGCCGACGCTCATCGCCAGCGACATGATGGCGAGGTTGCTCGGCCCCGGGCTCGCGGTGCCGACGAAGTAGGCGCTATAGGCGATCAGGACGTCGGCGGTCAGAAAGGTGCTGGCGGTCATGGGCAATACCTTTGAGGAGACCGCGCGAGGCGGCGCGGCCGGAAGCGCGAAACGACACGCGAACAGGGATTCTGCCGGGCGGCGCGCGATTGTCACAGATACAGTTGAGGTCCTGCCCGGCAGGACAATCGGCTTCGCCGAGCGTGATCTATTGATCGATTCTGGTGCTGGTCAGGGCAAATATATATCGTTATTCAACACTTTTACTCGTGGTTAAACTTGCCGTTGCGCGCCCCGATGCGCGTCTCCACTTTCTTATCCGTGAGTTCTTCCACCATGAGCGTTGCCGAAACCGTTTTGCCGCCGTTCCATCTGGCGTTTCCTGTTCACAGCCTCGCCGCCGCGCGCGAGTTTTACGGCGAGCTGCTGGGCTGTCCGGAAGGGCGCAGCTCGGCGGAGTGGGTGGATTTCAATTTCTACGGCCACCAGATCGTCGCGCATCTCGCGCCGGAAGAGGCCGGGCATCGGCAGACCAGCGAGGTCGACGGCCACGCGGTGCCGGTGCGCCACTTCGGCGCGGTGCTGTCGATGGAGCAATGGCAAGCCGCGGCGGACAAGCTGCAGCAGGCAGGCATCGACTTCATCATCGAGCCGTACGTGCGCTTCAAGGGCGAAGTCGGCGAACAGGCGACGATGTTCTTTCTCGATCCGTCGGGCAACGCGCTGGAGTTCAAGGCGTTTGCCGATATGTCGTCGTTGTTCGCGAAGTAAGTCTGGCGGCACCAGTTGGTTCAAATCAAAAGGCCAGTCAACTGAAGGGTTGACCGGCCTCAGAACAGGAACGGGCTTGTGCATTGCTGCCGGGGCTTCGGCATGGTTCGACCGTCGCGCCCGCCTCAATCTGAGAATCGCTGATGGCGTTCGTGCTCACGACAACACGCACCTCATTTCCCCCTCCGTTGCGCACAGTCACTTTCATGGCGTGTACTCAAAAAATGATCGCAGCGCAGGCGCGATGAAGCCGACAGGCGCGGCGGGGTGCCGATGCCTCGAATATCAGCGCCCCTCACACTTTTCAGATATCTCCGATTTACGTCAGTAACAGACAAAACCAATCTCCCTTCAGAAGTTTGTTCAACCCTGAAGGAGGCTGGCGCATGAAAAAATAGCGCAATCAACGAAACAGCCTATCTGTTCGCGACAATCGGTTCGCTGACCACTCGAGGCGGACGGGTTACGACCGCAACCGGTGGCTACGCTATCGCCGGTCTGAATGTCGCACGGGTCGGTGATGTCGTGACATACCCGGACGGCAGTGAGGCGGTGATTATGGACGGGGCGGGTTTCGCGCTGGTGATCGGCAACCGGCCCGCTGCAGTGGTCGGCAGCAGCCTGAGCAATGGCGACCGGATCATCGAGACGCTGGTGAAGGACCACGGCATCGTCGTGCGTGCAGGCGAAACAATCGACGGGCTTTTCGATGCCAGCTACGTGCCGCCGCCATACACCGGGACGACATATCGTTTTGCCGTCAAAGGAGCGACAACCCGGCTCGGCGGTGTGCTGCGGGAAGCAACGAGCGACCACCCTATCCGCGAGATTCACCGTAATGCGGCCTGTGTCGGCGATTTCATCGAATATGCAGATGGCACGCGGGCACAAATCGTCACGGGCATTGGCCTGCCCGACAGGTCAGGTTTCCGGCCACTTGCTGTCGTTGGCAGCCTGCTCGATAACGGCGATGCGATTACCGACAGCCCCGATCGCGAAAACCATGCTGTGAGCCTTGTTCCAGTCCGGCTCGATGTTCCGGTTCACGGATCTGACGACGCTTTAGCACGACATGCGGGAGCCTGACCCAATGGCGATTTTCTATAGCGTCGTTGAAGATGATCCGCTCGACAGTGGAGAAAATAGCCGCGTCATAGATGGGCTCGCTAACTGCACGATCGAAGGTCAGGACGGGCGCCACAGACGAATGACGTTTCTTGGCCATATGGCGTGGTGCGACCGGTGCAAGAGTGCCGGTGAGATCGCTGCGGCTGCCGGATGCCTGGACAACCGGCGCATGTTCGATGCCACCTTGGGTCGATACCAGGCGCTAGGCGGCGATAAGGTAAGTGACGAAGCAACTAGGACGCATTTGCTCACGGGCCTGGCCGCGGTGAACCGCATACTACGTGGACTAGGACCGAAGAACTTTATAAGGTCCAGCGATGACGGTGATCGAGCGATAGGCTGTCTGCCTAACGTGACCAATCGGGTCCAGGAGGCGGCGCACGTCTGCGCTCCCGACACTGCAACACACACAATCTCTATTAGCGAAAAATTCTGCCTTATGCGCGACTGGTCAGCGTACGCAGATTCAAAAATATCGACACTCATTCATGAGGTCACGCACTTTCAGGACACGATGGCAACAATCGATCAAAAATATACAATCGTTCCGCAACTGAAAGATTGGGGACAAGCGCACCCTGACTTGGCAATTTCGAATGCTGATAGTGTCGCGGGGTACGTAATCTATGGTGACTAAAATTATCGGATTGCTGTTCGCAACGCTCTGTGTTTCGGCTCACGCATGTTCCGGCTCCCAAAATCTACCCGGTCAGAGTATCGACGTGGTTTTCACGAAGAATTCAAGTGCCATGAACGGCCTTGAGTTGCTGAAGCTGGCTAACTGGGCGGCTGATATGAAACTTGAATTTCCCATTCACGACGGGCTTTACATTGGGGGACTTGCGGAAGCATCGGAGAATTCGCCTGTTAAGCTCGCGGCGAATCGGGCGGAAGAAGTAAAACTTGCACTTGTTCAGTTCGGTCTTGTGCGAGCGCCGATCCACATCAGCAGTCGGATATACAAGCCGCTCGCCCCTAATGATATTGACCAGAACGGGCGTAGGGTCGAAGTTGAGTTGTCGCCGGGTTGTCCAGACAGTTGCTGCGATAGTCGATAACGCCGACACGCGCAGACTGAGTGTCGCGCAACAGATCTCGCCCTCTTTACGGTAACGGGGCGAAGTGGCCGCCACACTCAGGACCGGAAGACTCGGAGTGTGTCGGCCCACCGTATCGGCCACCCTTAAAAAACAAACCCGACGCCCGGAAAACGTGGAGTTGCTCAGCAGTCTGGGGCCGGTCAACGGAAGGGTTGGCCGGCCTTCTGTTTCAGCACTTAAACAACACCGATCTCCCGCCGCCAAACGTTTGCCAATCGCTAAGCAGCGTACCGCGAGATCAGCCCCATACTCTTTCATTAACCTTCCTGACGATTCCGCCATTTTCGCGCCATGCAGGCGTTGGTGCTACCGATCTAGCATATGCACTGATTCACCGGGAGAGGTGCGCGGCATAGGCTCCGGCAACATGGGCTCAGGTCATGTCACGTCTGCCGGTTTTGGCATGTCATAGGCTGAAGCAGCGCGACCGTCCAGTCACGGCGATTCAGTTCCTTACTTGCATTCTCTCGGGCGCGTTTCAATGTGGATCGTCAACGTAGCGCTAAAGCGGCCATACACGTTCATCGTGATGGCTATCCTGATCCTGCTGGCGACGCCGTTCGTGCTGTTGACAACGCCGGTCGACGTGCTGCCGGAAATCGATATTCCAGTGGTCAGCATCATCTGGACATACACGGGCCTGTCTGCCGAAGACATGGCCAATCGGATGACGTCGGTCAACGAGCGCAGCCTGACCACCACGGTCAACGACATCGAGCACATCGAATCGCAGTCGCTCGCCGGCATCGCGATCATCAAGGTGTTCCTGCAGCCGAACGCGAACATCCAGACCGCGATCGCGCAGACGGTGGCCATCGAACAGGCGCAACTCAGGCAGATGCCGCCGGGCGCCACGCCGCCGCTGGTGATCAGCTATTCGGCGTCGAGCATTCCGGTGATCCAGCTCGGCTTGTCGAGTCCGAAGCTCTCCGAGCAGGCGCTCAACGACACCGCGCTGAACTTCCTGCGCCCGCAACTCGTGACGATTCCGGGCGCCGCCGTACCGTATCCGTACGGCGGCAAATCGCGTCTGATTTCGGTCGATCTCGACACGCGCGCGCTGCTGGCCAAAGGGCTGACGCCGTCCGACGTGGTGAGCGCGTTCAATGCGCAAAACCTGATTCTGCCGACCGGCACGGCCAAGATCGGGCCGAAGGAATACACGATCAATATGAACGGCTCGCCGCCCACGGTGGAAGGGCTCAACGATATTCCCGTGCGCACGCTCAACGGCGCGACGACCTATCTGCGTGAAGTCGCGCACGTGCGCGACGGTTTTTCGCCGCAGACCAATATCGTGCGGCAGGACGGCCATCGCGGCGTGCTGATGTCGGTGCTGAAAAACGGCAGCGCGTCGACGCTGTCGATCGTCAACACGCTGCACGGCTTGCTGCCGACCGCGCGCGCGGCGCTGCCGCCGGACCTGAGCATCACGGCGCTGTTCGATCAGTCCGTGTTCGTGAAAGCGGCCGTGCAGGGCGTGGTGCGCGAAGCGCTGGCCGCCGCCGGGCTGACGGCCGCGATGATTCTGCTGTTTCTCGGCAACTGGCGCAGCACCTGCATCATCGCGATATCGATTCCGCTATCGATCCTGTCGTCGCTGATCGCCTTGCATGCGTTGGGACAGACCATCAACATCATGACGCTCGGCGGCCTCGCGCTGGCCGTCGGGATTCTGGTCGACGATGCGACGGTGACGATCGAGAACATCGAACGGCATCTGCATATGGGCACAAATCTGCACGACGCGATTCTCGAAGGCGCCGGTGAAATCGCGGTTCCCGCCCTCGTGTCGACGCTGTGCATCTGCATCGTGTTCGTACCGATGTTCTTCCTGACCGGCGTCGCGCGATATCTGTTCGTGCCGCTCGCCGAAGCGGTGGTGTTCGCGATGCTCGCCTCGTACGTGCTGTCGCGCACGCTGGTCCCGACGCTGGCCATGCTGTTGATGGGTCACGCGCACAAGCCCAAAGCCGATGCCGGACCGAACCCCTTCATGCGGCTCTACCATCGCTTCGACGCGGGCTTCGAGCGCATGCGCGGCGCGTACATCGTGATTCTCAGCAGTCTGCTGGTGCGCCGGCGTTTCTTCGCCAGCGTATTCCTCGGCTTTTGCGTCGTGTCGATGGGCCTCGCGTTCGTGCTCGGCGAAGACTTCTTTCCAAGCGTCGACGCGGGCGACATTCGTCTGCACATGCGCGCGCCGACCGGCACCCGCATCGAGGAGACCGCGCGTCTGGCCGACCGGGTCGAAAAGGTGATTCGCGAGGTGGTGCCGGGCAAGGAACTCGGCACGATCCTCGACAACCTGGGCTTGCCGTACAGCGGCATCAACCTCTCGTATAGCAACGCGGGCACGATCGGCACGCTGGACGGCGAGATTCAGGTGGCGCTCAAGCCGGAGCACAAGCCCACGCAAACCTATATGGACAGATTGCGCGCGCTGCTGCCGCAGCGCTTTCCGGGCGTCGAATTCTTCTTTCAACCCGCTGACATCGTCACGCAGATTCTCAACTTCGGCTTGCCCGCCGCGGTCGACGTGCAAATTTCCGGCACGGACCAGCAAGGCAACTTCGACATCGCCCGCAAGCTGCTGAAACAGGTGAGGATGATTCCGGGCACCGTCGATACGCACATTCAGCAAAAGCTCGACGAACCGGCGATCAATCTTCAGATGGACCGCACCCGCTTGCAGCAACTCAATCTGAGCGCGAGCAACGTGGCGCAAAACGTGCTTATTTCCTTGTCGGGCAGTTCGCAGACGTCGCCGGGCTTCTGGTTCAACAACCGCAACGGCGTCGAATACAACGTCGCGGTGCAAACGCCGCAATATCGGATCTCGTCGATCGACGAACTGTTGCGCACGCCGGTGTCGGGTTCGGCCACCGGACCGACGCAACTGCTCGGCAACCTTGTGCGCGTCGCGCCGCAGAACCAGTTCGCGGTGGTCACGCACTACAACATCAGGCCGGTGATCGATCTGTACGTGAGCGTCGAAAAGCGCGATCTCGGCAGCGTGGCGAATGAAGTCGACAAGCTGGTCGACAACGTGCGGGCTTCGCTGCCGCGCGGCAGTCAGATCACCGTGCGCGGCCAGGTGCAGACGATGCGCAGCTCGTTCTTCGGTTTGGGGCTCGGCGTGGCGATGGCGATCGTGCTGGTGTACCTGCTGATCGTGGTGAATTTCCAGTCCTGGGTCGATCCGCTCGTCATCGTCAGCGCGTTGCCGGCGGCATTGGCCGGCATCGTGTGGATGCTGTTCCTCACGGACACGCACCTGAGCGTGCCGGCATTGACCGGCGCGATCATGACGATGGGCGTGGCGACCGCCAACAGTATCCTGATGGTGTCGTTCGCGCGCCATCGGCTCGCGGCCGGGTCGCCGCCGCTCACCGCCGCGCTCGAAGCCGGCGCGAGCCGGATCCGGCCGGTGCTGATGACTGCGTTCGCGATGATCATCGGCATGATTCCGATGGCGCTCGGGCTCGGCGAAGGCGCCGAGCAGAACGCGCCGCTCGGCCGCGCGGTGATCGGCGGTTTGCTGTTCGCCACCGTGTCTACGCTGTTTTTCGTGCCGCTCGTGTTCGCGGGCATTCATGGCCGCCTCGCCCGGCGCCGCGGCAACGGCAGCGACGGCGGCAATGACGGCAATGACGGCAATGACGGCAATGGCGGTGCCGGCGGCGCACATCACGACGGCTCCGCGCCGGATCGCGGCGGCGATGGCAAGCACGCGTAACGTTAAATGACGGCTGACTGAGATGACCGAAAAAACTCATGCATCGCTAGCGATCCCTTCGCGAGAAACCGAAGGCGGCCACGCATTGCCGCCGCGCAATCGCGAGTGGAAGCGCGCCAGGATCGCTGTCTGGATCGTCCTCGCGTTGCTCGCCGTGGGCGCGCTGCGCACGGTAGTCGTGGATGTTCTGCAAAGCCGGACGGTGGCCGAGACGACGAGGCAGAACGCGGTCCAGTACGTCAACGTGGTGAGCCCGACGCAAACCGAAGGCGGCGGCAATACCTTGCTGCCGGGCACCTTGCGCGGCAACGTCGAATCGCCGATCTACGCGCGCTCGACCGGTTATCTGCTGCACTGGTACGCCGATATCGGCACGCGGGTGAAGCAGGGGCAATTGCTGGCCGATCTCGATACGCCGGAAATCGATCAGGAACTCGCGCAGGCCTTGGCGCAGCGCCAGCAAACCAGCTCGAGTCTCGGTCTCGCGAAGAGTTCGCTGGAGCGCTGGCAGCAGTTGCGTCAGCGCGATGCGGTCTCGCAGCAGGAGCTCGACGAACGGCAAAGCGCCTACGCGCAGGACCTCGCCAATCTCGCCGCCGCCGACGCCAACGTGCAGCGCTTGCGGCAGCTCGAATCGTTCAAGCGCATCGTCGCGCCGTTCGCGGGTGTCGTCACGCAGCGCAATGTCGACGTCGGCGATCTGATCGACGCGGGCAGCGGCACGAGCCGCGCATTGTTCGCGCTCGCGCAGTCGGACCCGCTGCGCGTTTATGTGCAACTGCCGCAGGCGTACGCGCAGAACGTCGCTGATGGACAGAACGTGGTCGTGACCCAGGCGGAACTGCCGGGGCAGCAGTTTCACGGCGCGATCACGCACATCTCCGGCGCGATCGACGTGCCGACCCGCTCGCTGCAAGTCGAAGTGACGCTGCCGAATCCCGACGGCAAGCTGCGCCCCGGCGCGTATGTGCAGGTTGCGTTGCCGGCCGCCGCCCATGCGCGCCTGATGGTGCCGGGCAATGCGCTGCTGTTTCGCGCCGAAGGTCCGCGGGTCGCCGCGGTCGACGCGAATGGGAACGTGCAGTTGCGCAAGATCGTGATCGCGCAGGATCTGGGGCAGTCGCTCGAAATCGAAAGCGGGATCGAGGCGAGCGACAAGATCATCGTCAACCCGAGCGATTCGATCGCGGATGGCGATCATGTGCAGATCGCGCAGCCGCAGACAAGCGGCAAGGAGGCGCCGTGAATCCGGCGGCCACTTGCCCTTGCCGCGCGGCAGCCATGCTGACGGCCGCCGCGAGCGCCGCGTTGCTGGCCGCGTGCACGGTCGGGCCCGATTATCAGCGGCCGCAAGCCGAGGTGCCGCCGACGTGGCAAACGGATTCCTACTGGCGCGTGGCCGCGCCTTCGCACGCGCCGATCGCGCCTGACTGGTGGAACGGCTTCGGCGATGCGACGCTCGCCACGCTGGAAACACAGGCGCTCGCGCAGAATCAGACGCTGGCCGCGGCCAGCGCGCACTATGCGCAGGCCAAGGCGACGCTCGCCAATATCAGCGCGCAACGGATTCCCGAGGTCGATCTGGCAGCGTCGGCGTCGCGCTTCAGGATTTCGAAGAGCCGTCCGCTCACCAACTACGCCACGCCGACGCAGTCGACGGTACAGGACAATCTTCAGCTCGGCGCGTCGATCAACTACGACACCGATCTATTCGGCCGGATACGTCGCCAGGTGGAGGGCGCGACGGCCTCGGCGGAGCAATCGGCCGATGACCTCGCCAACGCGCGGCTCGTGCTGAGCACCGACCTCGCCACCAGTTACTTTTCGCTGCGCGAGCTCGACGCCGAGATCGACGTGCTGAATCAATCGGTGCAGTTGCAGCAAAAGGCGCTCGATTATGTGACGTCCCAGCATGACCTCGGCGCGGTGTCCGGGTTGAACGTGTTGCAGCAGAAAGCGCAACTCGATTCGACTCGCGTGCAGGCGCAATTGCTGTTGAATCAGCGCGCGCAATTCGAACATGCGATTGCCGCGCTGGTCGGCGTGCCCGCGCCGCAGTTCGCGATCGAGCCCAAGGTGCTCGACGCGCAGGTGCCGCCGATTCCGCTCGGCTTGCCGAGCGACGTGCTGCAGCGCCGTCCGGATGTCGCGTCGGCAGAACGCGCGATGGCCGCCGCGAATGCGCAGATCGGCGTCGCCAAAGCGGCGTTTTTTCCGAGCCTGACGCTGACGCCGGGCATCGGTTGGGAGAGCACGCAGTTCGCCAGTTTGCTGAGCGCGCCCACCTTGATGTGGACGCTCGGCGCGGCGGTCGGCCAGGTGCTGTTCGACGGCGGCCGGCGGGCGGCGAACCTCGACTTCGCGAGCGAAGGCTACAAGGCCACCGAGGCGAACTATCGGCAGACCGTGCTCAACGCATTCCAGCAGGTGCAGGACGGCATCACGGGCCTCTCGGTGCTGGACGGCGCGGCGAAGCAATCGCAGGAAGCGGTGACCGATGCGCAGCATCTGCTGTCGCTCGCCAACGACCGCTATTCGGGCGGCCTCGTCGCCTACCTCGACGTCATCAACGCACAGCAGCAGTTGTTGACGAGCGAGCGTCAGGACGTGCAGATCCGCGGCCAGCAGATGACTTTGTCGGTCGCGCTGGTGAAGGCGCTCGGCGGCGGCTGGGAGGCCGCCTTTGGGCCGGCCGGCAATCTCGCCAGCCGGCCGGCGCAGGATACGAAGGAGGCGATGGCTCCCGCAAAGTGAGCCGCATACAGGATGGCATGGGCAGGCAGAAAAGAGGGTGGCGAAGCGTTTCGTATAATGCAGACACAAGGGGACGCGCATGAAATTGCTGATCGTTGAAGACGAGCACAAGGTGGTGGACTACCTGCGCTCCGGTTTGACAGAGCAGGGCTGGGTCGTCGACGTCGCGCTTGACGGCGAGGAAGGCATGCATCTGGCGACCGAATTCGATTACGACGTGATCGTGCTCGACGTGATGCTGCCCAAACGCGACGGCTTCAGCGTGCTGAAGGCGCTGCGCATGCGCAAGTCGACGCCGGTCATCATGCTGACCGCGCGCGATCATGTGAACGACCGCGTGCGCGGCCTGCGCGAAGGCGCGGACGACTACCTCACCAAACCGTTTTCCTTTCTCGAACTGGTCGAGCGCCTGCATGCGCTCGCGCGCCGCACGCGTTCGCAGGAATCGACGCTGATCTCCGTCGGCGATCTGTTTGTCGATCTGATCGGCCGGCGCGCGACGCGCGACGGCGTGCGTCTCGACCTGACCGCCAAGGAATTCCAGTTGCTCAGCGTGCTGGCGCGCCGGCACGGCGACATCCTGTCGAAAACGGCGATCACCGAACTGGTGTGGGACGTGAATTTCGACAGCCATACGAACGTGGTCGAAACCGCGATCAAACGCTTGCGCGCCAAACTCGACGGCCCGTTTCCTTCGAAGCTGCTGCACACCGTGCGCGGCATGGGCTATGTGCTCGAAGTGCGTGACGAGGCCGAGCAGCCATGAACCGTTCGATCGCCCGCCGCCTCGCGCTGATGTTCGCGCTCGTTGCGCTGTTCGTGTTCACGCTGGTAGGCACGGGGCTGTTTCTGGTGTTGCGCACGCAACTCGAACGTCACCTGCGCGAGTCGCTCGACGGCCGCACCGAGATCGCGCGCATCATCGTCTATCACGCGGTGACGCCGGAAAAATGGCGCATGGCGCGCGAGAAACTCACCGACATGACGCCGCGCGACGGCAGCACCGTGTATTCGGTGGCGAGCGCCGATCCGTATTTCCACTACGGCAAGCCTGTCGAGGGTCCGGTGGTGAGGAGCTGGCAGGGCGGCTATACGCGCATTTCGCCGGCCGGCGGCGGTTCGGACCTGCTCGCCATTACGAAGACGATACCTGCTTACGGCGCGCGTCCGCCCGTGCAATTGCAAGTCGCCGCCAGTTGTTCGCCCAACGTGATCACCATGCGCGTGTTCGGTTTGGCGCTCGCCGCGCTGTCGGCGTTAGGCAGTCTGGCCGTGCTCCTGCTCAGTTATTCGGTGACGCGGCTCGGCCTCGCGCCGTTGACGCGCCTGACGAGGGAAGCCTCCGAGGTGAGCCCGAACAACCGCTCGCAGCGCCTGAATACCGCGTCGCTGCCGCACGAGTTGAATGACCTGGCCAATTCGTTCAACGGCGCGCTCGAACGGCTGGACGGCGCGTATGGCCGCCTCGAATCGTTCAACGCGGACGTTGCGCACGAGCTGCGCACGCCGGTGACGATTCTGATCGGGCAGACCGAAGTGGCGTTGACGCGCAACCGTTCGGTCGACGATCTGCGTCACACGCTGCAATCGAATCTCGAAGAGTTCGAACGCATGCGCACGATCATCAACGACATGCTGTTCCTCGCCCGCGCCGATCAGGGCGAGCGGGCGACCGGTCTGGTCGAAGTGTCGCTCGCCGCGGAAGTCGCGCATACGCTGGAGTTTCTCGAGATTCCGCTCGAGGAAGCGCGCGTGCATGCGCAACTGCACGGCGATGCAATGGCACGCGTGAACCGTTCGCTGTTCGGCCGCGCATGCACGAATCTGCTGATGAACGCGATCCAGCACTGCGCGCCCGGCACGGCGATCACCGTGACGATCTCGCGTGAAGCGGATCGATTGCGGGTGGCGGTGGCCAATCCCGGCGAGCCGATCGAGCCCGCGGTGCTCGAACATCTGTTCGACCGCTTCTATCGCGCCGAGGCGTCGCGCACCAATAGCCGCGAAAACCACGGGCTGGGTCTGGCGATCGTCAAGGCGATTGCGGAGATGCATCGCGGCATGGTGTCGGTGGAAAGCGCGCACGGCATCAACACGTTTGCGTTTTCGATTGCGGTGTCGCGCACGGAGAGCGACATGCCGGCGGCGCGCTCGAATGCCGGCGTGCTCGCTGAAACTGCGAGTTACTCGTCGCTGGTAAAGGGCAAATCGGCCTGAACAGGCAAACGTTGCTTGAGCGGTTGCGCATTGGCCGGCGTCAAGGCGCTCACGCGCACGCCTAGCAGCCGCAGCTTGCGGTTCAGTTCCACCCGCCTCAGACATTCGGTTGCCGCGCGCCGTATCTCGACGGCATCCGCGGTCGGTTCGTCCAAGGTCAGATCGCGCGTGACCGTGCGGAAGTCGTCGTAACGCAGCTTGATGCCCACGGTCCGGCCCACGTAACCCTTGCGCACGAGGTCTTCCGCGACCCGCACGCACAAGCCGGTAAACGACGCGGACAATGCCGGCCGGTCGTGACGCGGATGCAGATCGCGTTCGAAAGTCGTTTCGCGGCTCATCGACTTGGGCTCGGATTCGACCACCACCGGCCGCTCGTCGTAGCCTTGCGCGACTTGCGTGAGCCACGCCGAATAGCTGCGGCCGAAGTTGTCCTGCAACAGCCCCAGGTCCGCCGCCGCCAGATCGCCTACGGTGGCGAGGCCGAGCGCGGTCAGCTTTTCCGCCGCCTTCGGCCCGATTCCGTTGACCTTGCGCACCGGCAGCGGCCAGACCCGCAGCGGCACGTCGGCGGGCGTCAGAATCGTGAGGCCGTCGGGCTTGTCGAGCTCGGAGCCGATCTTCGCCAGCAGCTTGTTCGGCGCCACGCAGATGGAGCAGGTGAGGCCGGTTGCCTGATTGACCGCCTGTTTGATGCGCGCGGCAATCTCGCGCGGCTCGCCGGGCAGGTCGGTGAGGTCGATGTAGATTTCGTCGATGCCGCGGTCTTCGATCCGGTCGGTAAACGTGGCGACCGTCGTTTTGAACAGACGCGAGTAGTGGCGATACGAATCGAAGTCGGTGGGCAGCAGAATTGCGTCCGGCGCGAGCACCGCGGCTTTCATCATGCCCATTGCCGAGAACACGCCGAGCGCGCGGGCTTCATAGGTCGACGTAGTGACCACGCCGCGACCCGCGTAATCGCGCAGCCGTGCGAAGCGGCGAGTGCCGTCTTCCAGCGTTTGCGGCGCGCTATTGCGGCCGCCGCCGATTACCACCGCCTTGCCGCGCAGTTCCGGATAGCGCAAAAGCTCAACCGACGCGTAGAACGCGTCCATGTCCAGGTGCGCGATGCGGCGGCTTGCAGAACTCATGGATGGCGGAAACAAAATGGCAGCAGCGACAGCAGCGGGGCAGGGACGTCAGCGCCTCGCCGGTGCTGCCGCGCGTACGGCTTGCTGCGTCGGGCGTCCGGACGCGCTCGGAATGCTTCGCCGCGCGCCGGATGCCAAACCATCATAGTACCTTGCTCCGCCTGGGCAAGGCACCGTGCTGCTCACTGTTACTGCTTGATGCCTTCAGCCTGGATATTCAGCGTGGTCAGCATCTTGAAGCCGTAGGTCTTGCCGAAGTCGACGCCGAAGTCGTCGCGATTGAACGTCGCGGTCGATTCCGTGCCGCACACTTCGCGCTTGAGCATCGGGTTCACGAAGCACTTGAACGATTCGATCTTCAGGTTGACCGGCTTGGTCACGCCATGCATTGTCAGCGTGCCGATCACTTCCACCGGCTTGTCGCCGTCGAAGCGAATCTGCGTGCCCTTGTAGGTCGCGGTCGGGAACTTCGCCGTGTCGAAGAACTTGTCCGTGACCAGTTCAGAGTCCAGCTTGTCGTTACCGATATCCATCGAGCTCATATCGATCGTCACGTCGACCGTGCCGGTCTTCGCCGCGCGATCCAGCACGACGGTGCCGCTGCTCTTCCTGAACTTGCCGCGCCAGATCGACAGGCCGCCGAAGTGGTCGGTTTCGAAGCTCGGGTACGTGTGCGTCGGGTCGAGTTGGTACGTGTCGGTGGCCATTGCGTTGAACGACATGGCTGCGGCGAGCGCGCCGGCGGCGAGCAAAAGTTGTTTCTTCAAGTTCTTCTCCAGGTAATACGAAAAAAAGCGCAAAAAAGAGGCGCAAAAAAAGCAACAAAAGGGGCACCAGAAGAGGCGCTAAAAAAGGCTCAACAGAGGCGCGAAAGAGTGCGAGGTCGCCTGTTCGCGTCAGTTACTTCTTCGCAGCGACGATGTGAAATTTGATGACGACTTCGTCGGCGACGACCGACGTGTCTTTCCATTCGCCAGTGCCGACATCGAACTGCGAGCGCTTGATCGGCAATGAGCCGTCGAAGGTCTGCGTCGCGCCCTGGCTGGCGATCGTGACCGGCACCACGACGGTTTGCGATTTGCCCTTGATCGTGAGCTTGCCGGTGATCTTGTACTGATTGCCGCCGGCCGGCGCGATCGCGCTCGACACGAACGTCGCGGCCGGATAAGTCGCGCTATCGAACCATTCCTTGCCTTGCGCCTGCTTGTTGTAGTCGTCGGCGCCGAGGTCGTAGCTGCCGGTATCGATCGACACGTTGGCGCTGCCGGCGGTGGGCCTGGCCGGATCGAAATTCAGCTGCGCCGAGAACTTTTTGAACTTGCCGTCCACCGGCACGTTCATCTGTTTGGTCGTTGCGACGACGCTGCTTTTGCTCGCGTCGACATCGGCGTGCGCGAGCCCCGCGCCGAGGATGGACAGGGCGGCAACGCCGGCGAGAATCGAGTGAGAGAGGTTTGATTTCATAGTGGTACGCATCCTATCGAACCCGCGCGCGTTAATTGAATACCGCTGGGAATTTGATTGCCAACATGCCGGAGCGAATCGTTCCTTACTTGAGGAGCGGAATCATGCGCGCGAGCAATCCGTCGCGATCGACGAATTGATGCTTGAGCGCCGCCAGCACGTGCATGGCGACCAGCGCCAGCAGCGTGTAATTGAGCAGCACGTGAACGGTGCGCAGCGTGGCCTTGAGCGCCTGATCCGGGCCGATGAGCGTGGGCAGCGGCACGATGCCGAGATAAACGACCTGAATGCCGGCGGCGGAGCTATACAGGTAGCCGGATAACGGAATCGCCAGCATCAGCAGGTAAAGCACGCCGTGCACGAGATGGGCCGCAGCCTTCTGCCACATGGGCGTGGCGGCTTGCAGCGCCGGCCCGCGGTGCGTGGCGCGCCACAGTACGCGCGCTACGGCCAATACGAATACCGTGACGCCGATCCACTTGTGCCACGAGAAATACTTCAGCTTGGTCGGCGTGAAGCCGGGGATATCGGTCATGATCCAGCCGATATAGAACCCGCATACGATCAGCAGTGCGATCAGCCAGTGCAAGGCAATGGCCGGCCCGCTGTAGCGGTCGATATCCGAAGGAAGGGAATTCATTTTTTCATGCTCGCCTGGTGTGTGTGCGCGTGTGCCGCGTGTGTGTTGCGTGTGTGCCGCGTGCCGCTGTAGCGCGTGCCGCGTGCAAGTGCGGATAGTAGGTAAGACAGTGAAAACTGAATAGGCGGATGCGGGAGAACAGATTGTTGTCGTGGTGAAGCTAATGTGGCCGGAGTCAATCGGTGCGTGCTTCTTCACCGCGGCTATATGCGGGCACGGGTGCTTCGTCGGCGCGCGCCGGTAGTGCGGCTTTGACGGACCACCACGCCATCGCGAGGCCGCCCCCCACTTCGGGTATCCTGCGGCATTCACCCTTCATCGCCACGCGTCAACCCACCTGGAATCTAGTTAGTGAGTCCCATTGTCCTGTCCTGGGGTATCGCCGCAGCCGCCACGGCCGGCGTCATCACCCGGCCTTTCAAATGGCCTGAAGCCGTCTGGGCCGTAGCCGGCGCGCTACTGCTGGTCTCGCTCAGGCTTTTGCCGGTCGAGCTGGCAATCCAGGCCGTTGGAAAAGGCACCGACGTCTACCTGTTTCTGTCCGGCATGATGGTGCTGTCCGAAGTCGGCCGCCGCGAAGGCCTGTTCGACTGGGTCGCCGTGCTGGCCGTCAACCACGCGAAAGGTTCGCCAAAAAAGCTGTTCCTGCTGGTCTATCTGGTAGGGGTGGTCATCACCGCATTCCTCTCCAACGATGCCGCCGCGGTGGTCCTCACGCCCGCGGTGTTCGCCGCCGCCAGGAGAGCGAAAACGCATCCTCTGCCGCTGCTGTTCGTGTGCGCGTTCATCGCGAATGCCGCCAGCTTCGTGCTGCCGATCTCGAATCCGGCCAACCTGGTGTTGTACGGCAATCACACGCCCGCGCTCGGCCTGTGGCTGATGCGCTTCACGCTGCCTTCGCTGTTGTCGATCGCCGCCACCTACGCGCTGTTGCGCTGGACCCAGCGCGAGGCGCTCGCGGGCGAGTGCGAGGCGAATCTCGAACCGCCCGAGTTGTCGTCGAGCGGACGCGTCGCGCTCGCGGGCATCGCGGTTACCGCCGTCGTCCTGCTGACGGTCTCCGCATACGATATCCCGCTCGGCCTGCCCACCGCGATACTTGGCGCGCTGACCGCCACGGTCGTGCTGATTCAGGAGCGCAAGTCGCCGCTGCCGATGATCAAGGAAATCTCGTGGAGCGTGCTGCCGCTGGTGGCCGCGTTGTTCGTGCTGGTCGAAATGCTCGATCACACCGGCATCATCACCACGCTGGCAGGTATCGTGCAACGCGCGACGCAACACAGCGAACTGGCGACGGCGGCGTCGGCCGGCGGCATCATCGCGATCGGCGGCAATCTGATGAACAACTTGCCGGCCGGTTTGATCGCAAGCTCGACGCTGATGCAGGCGCACAGCCCCGAGCGGGTGATCGATGCGCTGCTGATCGGCGTCGATCTGGGCCCGAATCTGTCGATCACCGGCTCGCTTGCAACAATCCTCTGGCTCAACGCGATCCGCCGCGAGGGCGAAGACGTGAGCTTCATGAAGTTCCTGAAAGTCGGCGTCGTGGTGATGCTGCCGGCCCTCGCGCTGGCGCTTGCTGCGCGGATTCTGACCGGTTGACCGGCGCGCGGGCCTGTTCGTCGTCGCTCAGATGCCGCGAGACGGCGCCGGCGTCCGCCGACGTTTTGCGGGCGCGCGCCGGCATCGTCGGCGGCGCTCGCGTCACGTGTATCTCCGCGTTTCTCATTCACGACGTTTGCTACCGCCGCGTGCCGGCCGAACGCAGCGGGAGTGCAGTGTCCGCTGTTTCAGCGGTCAGTTCGAGCGCGCGCAGCGCCGTTTCGAGCCGCTCGAGCCGCGCACGCTGCGTCGGCATCAGCCATGGCTTCGGAAACTTGCTGAGGCGATTGCGCCAGTACGAAAGCGGAATGCGATCGTTGGTGGAAATCATCTGGAACACGTGTTCCAGATGGGCAATCTCTTTGTCAATGTCTTGATAGCTCATCTAACGTTCCGGTAGGTGGATCGGATGCGCCTCGCGCCAAATGTGCAGCAAGCCGCGTTCCTCCCCGCGCTGACGATGCGCTGACAATCCGCTTAAAGTGGGGCGCTATTCGTCTGATGTATCGCCGCCCATCGGCTCGCCCATCTACCGGTGGCGCGAAACGGAGAGTGCGCGGAGAGTGTGTCGGGCACGGGCACCGTCTCGCTGGCGGCCTGATCGAACGGTGTGTCGTCAGGTTCGATGCGGCCCCAATGAATGCCGATGGCGTTTTTTGCATGGACCTCGTTGAAAATCTGCGCTGCTTCGGCAGGGTGGGGTGAGGGTAGGCGCCGATCAAGAACGGAGTGCAACGCATGAAACCCTGCGCGCGCACACAGCGGCGGCACGGGCCTGGAACTTGCGGTCGTCGAGCGGATTGCGCGGCTGCACGGCGGTAGTGTGCAGTTTCATGCGCGCGAGGGCGGCGGGCTGGAGGTGTGGGTCGTGCTGCCGCTCATCGAGCGAGCGGGGTAGAGGGTGGAGGGAGAGCGGACCACCGTTCGGAGCGGGCTACGAACCCCCTGTCATGATCTGTAAAACCGGGACTCGATCAACCCTTGTCCAGCCACGCATCCAACCCGACCCGGAATGCCACGCCTGCGATAACGGGCACGGTCATCATAAGGATGATGCCGAAATTGGGAACGGGGTCGCCATAAGCGATCGTGTCATACAGCACGACGGTTGAGACGATGACGAACACGATCAAGCCGACGGCGATCATCAAAACATTGCGTGTCGCAATGGACAGCCGCTTGTGGTTTTGCGGACTCTCCACAGTGCTGGCAGCGGGTTTTTTTTCGTGTTCGGCAGACATGATGGTTCCCGGTGCTTGAGGTCGTGTTCGCTGCAGAGATAATTGTAGGCTAGGAGCGGGCCTTTTTTGCCTTACGCGGCGCACAGCCATAGCGCCGCGTAAGGCAAAGAAACCAGGCAAGGTCCAACGCCGCAGGCATACGTCCAAAGCCCGGACCCACGAACGGGTCAAACACCACTAACCCTTAAACCTCAACAACTTGCGAGCCAGGCGAGCACCTTATCCACAGTGTTGCTCACAAAAACTGGGGATAACTCAAAAGACCCCGTACGGCGTCCATGCAGCGGGCGGTGGTCAACCGAACAGCCCGTCAGCCACGCTGCAAACATCAAATCAATTCGACAGCGACAAATACGGCGAGGCAAGCGGCGTCGGCGGGAACGGCTGCAAGCCGGTTTGCTTGCTGAAGCTGTAGCGCACATACACCGCGGCGAGCCACTCGCGATATTCATATGCATTGCCGAGCGAAGCCGTCGCGCCGAACGCAAGCTGCGGCGCCAGCTGATATTCGCCCACGGCGTTCAGCGAATACGACAGGCCGGTCTTGCTCTGGGCAGGATAGACCGCGTCGGTCTCGACACCGGTGCCGATAAATTTTGCATTCGCCGCGGCATCGGTTTGGCGGCTGGATTTGTCGTTGAGCGGGAAGTAATTCGACTTGTCCTGACGATAGTGCTGCACGCCGATCGAGCCTTTCAGGTCGTAGGTGAACGCGCCGTTGCGGCCGGTCCATTCGACCGGCAGATTCAGGATCACATACTCTTGCGGGCTGAAATAGCCGCCCTGACCATACGTGAAGTACGACAGATTCTTGTTGTAACGCATCAGTGTCGTATTCAGTCCGACGGTGAGCGTCTGATCGGCGTCCTTCAGCACGCGCGTGTAGATGCCGCCGCCGCCTTTGACGGCGTTGTTGGTCGGCACGTTGTGACCCGTGAACACCTGGTAGGAGGCGTTCGTGTACAAGCCGCTCGTGCCGTCGTCCCATGAAAGGCTGCCGCGGCCGCCGTAGGAAGTCACGCCGCCCCATTCGAGACCGGAGGCCGCGTCGCGCGCGCCGGCATAGGACAGCAAACTGTCGGTGACCGCGCGGCGTGCGACGGCCAGCGAATACGACACCTTGTCGGTGATGCCGCCGTTGTACTGCGCGCCGCCCACCACGTTCAGTTCGCGAAAGCCGAGCGGCGTCACGCCGACGTCGCCGCTGATATTGCGGCTTTCATAGCCGAGCGACAGGCCCACGCCGCTAGCGGTCTGGCTGCCGTAGTTGTTCGTTCCAGCGACCGCCGCCGATTCGGACGTGCTATTGGACAATCCCGCGCCGAAACGCGCGAGCGTCGAGACGTTGCCCGCAGCCGTACCGGCATCGAGCGTCACCGGCGTCGCCGTCACGACGATGTGGCCGTTGCCCGCCTTGATGCGCCCTTGGACCGGTGCTTCGATGTCGGTGAGCGTCGACAGCCCGTCTTCACCGCTGCGGTTGCGGAACACGATCCCGCCCGACACCGTGCTCGCCTGCTCGCGATTGATCTGCGCCAGTTCTTCGGCGACGCCGAGCGTTTGCGTATTCGCTGCGCGCGCGTTCCCCGCATTCGACGACGCGTAGTCGCTGCCGTTGCTGTTGCCGTTTATGCCGGGCTGCGGCGGGTAATACGGCTGCGCGTAACCGGTCGGCGGTTGTGGAATGTATGGCTGTTGCTGAGCGTAGTAGCCCTGATTGGGATACGGCTGCTGCTGTTGCGGATACGGCTGATAGGGCTGCTGCCCGTAGGCCTGCTGCTGCGGCGGGTACGGCTGATAGGGCTGCTGCCCGTAGGCCTGCTGCTGCGGCGGGTACGGCTGATAGGGCTGCTGCCCATAGGCCTGCTGCTGCGGCGGGTACGGCTGATAAGGTTGCTGCCCATAGGCCTGCTGCTGCGGATAAGCCTGCTGACCGTAGTACGGCTGTTGCTGCTGCGCGTAGGCCTGTTGCTGCCCATACGGCGCTTGCGCGTAAGTCTGCCCCTTACGGTTCTTGTTCGACGCGCTCGACTTCCTGCTGGTCGAACGATTGGTGCTCGCCGTCGAGCCGGTATAGCGTGGCTGTTGCATCGCCCCGGCGTTCGCCTGCGCTTCGCGCGCGGCCGGCGACATCGGCCAGGGCGTCGCCGTGTAGCCGTCCGGCGCCTGCTGCGGATACGGCGCCGCGGCCTGCTGAGGATAAGCTGCGTTGTACTGCTGCTGCGGCGCCGGCTGCATCGGCTGCATTGGCGTTTGCGTCTGCACCTGGCCCTGGCCCGGATAAGGCTGCAACGGCGCACCCGACTGGCTCGACCCGTAGGTCTCCTGGCCGTAGCCGCCCGAGTCGACGCCCGGACGGGGCGCGTCATAAGGAACGGCGGTGGGCGCGGCATTCGGCGCATACGGCTGCGCGGGCGCCGTGGACGGCGCCACATACGGCGCGGGCTGCGAGGGCGGCGGATAGTTCGGCACGGTCTGTGTCGGCAAGGAGGACTGCGAATACGGGAGCGAAGCACGCGCGGCATTGAAGCCGCCGCCCGCTAGCGCGGCGTTGTCGGCATCGGTTGGCGTGAGGGTGGCGGTTTTGCCTTCGAACGGATTGGTGCCCGGCAGCGGCGTCGCGCCGATCCGTGCCGTTGCGGCTTCCCACCCGCGCGGCACGTTGCCCGGCACGTTGGCGCCAGTGCGCCCGGCGTTGCTCATCAGCGGTGTATTGGCGGCGACCAGCGCCCGTTGCAGATAAGTCGACGCGAGCGACAGCTTGCCTTCCGCGCGATACATGCGGCCGGCCGTAGCCAGCACGCCCGGATCGCCGGGCGCGGCAGCGAGAGCCTGATTCGCGAGCGATTCGGCGTAGCTGAACTGTTTCGCGCCGACCGCGGCGGGGATCGTCGCTTGCAGCAGATTCAGGTCGTCGGGCCGGCGCTGGAGCGCGACGCGATAGCTCGCGAGCGCATTGCGGTCGTCGCCGGCGCTCGAATACAGGCGGCCCAGCGCGGCTTGCAGATCGGGATTGTCGGGCATCGCCGCGAGCCACGGCGCGATCACGTCGTAAGCGCTGGCGAGATCGCCGCGCTGACGCACCGCATCGCATTGCTTGATGACGATCCCCAGATTCAGATTGCCAAAATCCGTGCGTTGCTGCGGCGTCAGTTGCATCGACGCGAGCCGGCGCATCACCATGCCGAGTTCGGCGTCCTGCTGCGTGGCGGACAGAATGCCGGCGTATTGCAGCAGCAAATCCGGGTTGCCGGGCGCGGCGTTCATCGCGCCGCGCACGAGGCTCAACGCGCGGTTCGGGTCGCCCGCCTGCTGATAGCCGGCGGCGAGCACGCCGATCAGTTCGGGGCTGTTGCCGGCGACCGGTTCGGCGGCATACAGCGTCGCGAGCGCCTGCTGGCGCTGACCGCTGCGCGCCATCCGCGTGGCGATGTCGGCCTGCTGATGCACCCACAAACGGTGTTGCAAGGCGGTCATCGCGTCGGTGCGCTGCGCGGCCGGAATCCGTTCGAGTTGCGCGAGACCCGCTGCCCAGTCCTGCGTTTCCGCCGACAGCAGCGCGCTCGCATACAGCGCGTCGGTCATGTCCGGATGCGCGGCGAGCAAGCCGTCCATCATGCTGCGCGCGTTCGCGACCGCGCCCTGGCGCACGTAGATGCGCGCGAGGTCCAGACGCAGCCAGGGATCGTCGGGCGTATTCAGCAGCGCGTCTTCGAACAGGCTGCGCGCCGCGCCCAGATCGCCGCGCGCTTCGGCGGCGCGCGCCTGCGCGGCCTGCGCTTCGCCGCGCAGACGGCTGATGCCGCCGGCCTTCGACTGCTGTGCCGCGTTCAACTGATTGGCGAATTGCAGCGCTTCGTCGCCGCGCCCCTGGGCGGCGAGCGCGCCGACGAGGCCGCGAATCGCGTCGGGATTGTCGGCCTGGCGGCGTAACGCCATCCGGTACGCCTGCTCCGCGCCGGCGGGATCATGGTTCGCGAGCAGCATTTCGCCGAGCAGCACCTGCGCGGTGACGTCGGACGGATTCATTGCGATCGCGCGTTCGAACAGCGACTTCGCCTTCGCGAACTCGCCGTTGCTGCGCGCGCCGATCGCGTCGCTGGTGTAGGTCCAGTAGGTCGCGCTATCGAGCGCGGTTTTCCAGCGCGCCGGATTACCGCTGCGCGACGCGCGCTCCAGATAGTTGCGGGCCTCGGCGAAGTGTTCCTGCTTCAACGCGGCGATGCCCATGCCGCCGAGCGCGTCGGGATCGTTCGGGCGGTTCGCCAGCAGCGACGAAAACTTCGCGCGCGCCGTGCCGAGGTCGCCGCGATCGAGCGCGGCGAAACCGTCGGCGATGATGCGCCCGCGCGCATCGACGGAGGCGTTTTCCTGTGCGCGCTCGTGTGCCGCCTTGTCCTGCTGGACCATCGAATCGAAGCGCGCCTTGACCGCGGCGTCGTCGCTCGCGACTTGCAGATACGCCTGATACAGCGCGGCGTCGGACGGCCGCGCGTCGAGCCACAGCAGCGCCTGGCGCCAGCTTTTCTTCGCCGCCGCGCCGACCGTGCTGTCGGCGGTGAGCTTTTGCAGCCGCGCGATGCCGTCGCGGCGCGTGACGTCGCGGTAGTTCAGATGCTGCCCAAAGGCGAGCGCGTAACGCGGGTCGTCGGGATTGTCGCGCGCCAGCTGTTCGAGACCGCGGCGCGCCTGATCCCAGCCTTGCGGCGTGGCCGAGAGCGCCTGGTAGTATTCGAGCTGAAGTGCGGGCGTGGCCGGTTTGCCGCTCAACGCGCGCTGATATTCCTGCACCGCGCCCGCACTCTGGCCGCTTTGCGCGAGCCGCCGCGCATCGTTGACAGTCTGGTCGCGCAGGCTCGATTCGCCGAGGCGCCGGCCCAGTTCGTCCAGATTCGGATAGTTCGGCGCGACCGCTTTCAGCCGCGCCAGATACTGCTGCGCGCCGGCGCCGTCCTTGCGGTCGGCGAGCACCATGCCCATGCCGAAGAGCGCATCAGGCTGCTTCGGATCGATGCGCAGCACTTTCAGCCACGCCTGCTCGGCGAGGTCGCCGCGCTGATGCGATTGCCAGTACTTGCCCTGATCGATCAGCACGTTCAACGGATCTTTCGATGCCTGCGCCAACGCGTCAGGCGAGGCCGTCGCCGCATAGCAGACGGCCGTGAGGCTCAGCGCGAAGCGCAATGACAACGCGAGGGCGCTCAATCGCATGCATTTCTCCAACTCGGCACGAGACGGCCGGCTTCGTCGAAACGATAGCGGCCGTCGATGAATCCGGTGCCGAACAAGCCCAGCACACGATCGTAATAGACCGGGTCGCGGCCCGGCACATTGGCGTCGAGCGCGGCCAGATGGGTGCGCGCGAGACCGAGGCCGTGCTCGTCGCGGAGCGCCTTGAAGTACGGCGCGAGCGCGCCCCAGTAGCTCAACGGTCCTTCGCCGCTCGCCGTGCCGGTGGTCGACGAAACCTTCTCGGGCGGGATGCCGGTTTGCCCGATCTTCGCGCGCATGCCGCCGAGCGCCGCGAGCCAGGGTTTCGCGAGCGGATCGGCGGGCGACGCGAGACCGGCCCACAGATAGACGCGGATCGCGTCGTAGCTGCCGGTGTCGCCGTTCTTCGGATCGACCACGAACTGGCCGTTTTGCCACGCCGCCCAGTCGGGCGCGAAGCCTTGCGGCGAGGTGGTCCTGATGAACCTGTACGCGCTGTCCGCGAGTTTGCTCCACGGGCCGTTCGGCACTTCCCGGGCCAGCGCGCGCAGCACCGGCAGCGGCAGGTAGCTCGGATTCAAACGCGTCACGTCGCCGTTTTTGAAGCCTTGCGGCCCGGGCAACAGCATCGGGCCGACGCCAGGTAGTTGCGTCATTTCCTGGCGCGCGATCTGCGCGGCCAGCGCCTGACCGAGTTGCGTATAACCGGCTTCGCGCCACAGGCGGCCGGCTTGCAACAGGTCGTAGGCGATCCACAGGTCGGAGTCGGACGCGGAATTCGGATCGAGCACGCCGTACGAGCCGTCCGGCTTCTTACCCCATTGCCACGACGGCAGCCGTACGTTCTGCACGTCGAACTGATTGCCCGCGAGATTGGTGCGGGTCCAGTTCAGCAATCGGTCGAAGGTGGCGCGGTCGTTCGCGACCAGCGCGAAGAACATCGCGTACGACTGGCCTTCCGAGGTGGTCTGCTGAGCCGGCGTCGAGTAATCGATCACGCGGCCATCGGCCTGCACGAAACGTTCGACGAAAGTGCGGTACGCGCTCCAGTCGCCGCATGCGCCGGGCGCCGCCGTGGTCTGCGCGACCTTCACGACGCTGGCGAAACCTGTGGACGCAGCAAGGCCGAGGCCGAGGCCCACCGTCAGCGCCACCCATGTCTGATTGATTCGAACCTGCATTTCAGTCCTATTAGTTCCTTAAGCGGCGCGCGGCGATCGAACGCAGCGTCCGGTAGAACAGGCCCGCGATGATCAGCGCGGCGAGCACGCCGCCCAGCATCAGCAGCAGCGGATGCGACGACAGCGCCCAGCGCAGATACTCCTGCGGCGACAGGCGGCCCACGTAGTACGCCTCGCCATTCGACGTGATCGTCACGGTGCGGCCGTGAATCACGGCCATGGCGCCTTGAATCTGCGGCAGCACGTCGGCGTCGAGCAGGGCGGCGGAGAGATCGGCGTCCGACTGGCCGGCCGCGCTCACCAGCGCGACGGCGCTGCGGTTCTTCTGCAACGGCGACTCGAAGCCGGTCAGGAGCGCGTCGCCGTTCGAACTCACCAGCGTCAGATCGGCGCGCGCCGGCGAGCGTTCGACGCCGCGTTCGCCATGCCACCAGTCTTCGAGCTTGAAGGCGATATCGGACAGCTGGAAAGTGCGCGCATTGCCGTCGCTCGAGAACGGCATCGACTTGGCCCAGCGTTGCAGCAGCGGCTGACGGCCGGGCGCGCCGAGAATCAGCAGGTCCTTGCTGGCGAACCTGTCGACGTCGTTCGAGGTGCCGACGCTCACGCCGGTCACCGGATAGCCGGTCGATGCGCCCATCCGGCCCATCGCCAGCAGATACAGGCTGTAGTCGCTCGACGTGGCGTCGTTCGGCAGGATCACCGCGGTTTCGGAGAGGTCGGCCATCCGCGTGAACGGGAAGCCGCTGTTGGCGAACGCGGCCAGATCGGGCAGGGCCATGTAGTGCGGGAACGACGACAGGTCGATGGTCGAATTCGGATCGATCGCGCCGACCACGTTTTCCAGCAGGCGGCCGTGGCATTCGCCGGTATTCGGAATGTCGTAGAAGAAATGCAGGCGCACCTGCGCGCGCGGCGTCAGCAGCAGCGGCGGGATATGGACGGTGTGGCGCGCTTCGGCGGTCCCGTCGGGCAACACGCTGGCGAAGTAATGGCTCAGTTCGAACACCGAGGCCGACTGCGCCGGAATCGGCAGCGCCTGCACGAAGCCGTTGTTGACGCTGACATTCAGCGACGAACGGTCCCGCAGTGGGCGCACCGTGTAGCGGTAGCGCAGATCGATCGGCGCGCCTTTGGTGTGCCACATGAACAGATCGGGCGGCACGCGCAGATTCACGCGCACGGCGTCGGCGTCGTAGCCTGAGACGGTCAGATCGCGCGCGTCGGCGAGTTCGCCGAAACGCACCGGGCGATGGGTCGGCAGCCAGTTCGGCGCGTCGTACGGCACGCGCGGCGCGAGCTCGGTCAATTGCGTGATCGTCGCGCTCGGACCGGTCAGCGTGTTCTGGCCGATGCCGAGCGCCCTGGCGGCGGTTTTCAGCTCGGCCTCGGTGCGGCCGAGCACGAGCAGCAGCTTGCCGCGCGCCGGCGCCTCGCGATCCACCACGGTGATAGTCGGCCCGGAGATCGCCGGAATCGTCACGCCTGCGGGGCGTTGATCGGATGTCGCGAACACCACCGCGTTGCCGGAGAGCGGCGCGTCATCCAGTTGCGCCGGAAACACCGCGCCGCGGTAACCGGCGAGCGCGCCGAACCACGAAGCAACGATGCCGCCCGCTTCGAGCGTGGCCGCGCCGGGCCGTTGTGGAAACACGAACGGCAACTCCAGGCGCCGCACGTCGCGGCGGTCGAAGAACGGCTGCGGCAGCGCTGCGAGGTCAGGCTTGCTGGCGAGCGACGCATAGGTCAGCTCGAGCGAACTCGCATTGCTGACGGTGGCCCACAGCGACGAATTCGCCGGGTCTTCGCAGCGTTGCGTGTAATGGCCGATCAACTGCACGTTCAGGTGGTTGAATTCGGTGATGAAGCGCGGATCGATCGAGATGTCGCGCGCCACCAGCATGCCGGCCTGTTCGTGCGGCACCGGCAGGGTCGCGGCGACTTCGCCGTTCAGCAGCACTTTCAGCTGCGAGATATTCGGGAGCAGCGCGGGCGAATAGCTATAGATCAGATGCAGGACCGCACCGGTCGCCACTTCGTCGCCGCGCACGGAAAACGCGACGCCGTTCTGGCCGTCGGTGCCGCGCAGCTGCAGCGGATCGAGCGCGCCGAGGTCGGCGAAGGTGAGCGTCTGACGGCGGCCGCCCGGCACCAGCGTGCCCGGCTCGGCGGTGGTCGGCGTCCTGATGCCCAGCGCCTTCACCGACGACGCGGCGAGCGCCGGCGTGGGCGTCGCCAATGGCGCTTGCGCGATCGTATTCGGATCGAACGGCACGGCGGGGCCCGGCGCGCGCACGCTGCCGACCCCGGTGGCGACCATTGCGGCGCCGGTATGAGCGGCCGGCGCCGCAGCGCCTGCGGTGCCTGTTTCCGTGCCTGTGTCTGTGCCTGCGCGGCTCGACGCCGCCGCAGCGGCTTCAGCCGCCGACGCCAGCGGCGCCGTCAACGCGGTTTGCAGGGCGAGCCAGCATGCAAGGCCGCGCATCAGACGTTGCGAGCGGATCTGTCCAGACCGACGCGTTTCCAATTTCATCCCACTGCGCTCGTGGTTCGAGCGTTCGAGGTATCCCTTCGCCATCCGGTTGCCCATAGATCAATCTTTGGTTTTTAGCTTCTTGACGTCCACTGGACGGCTTTTCATCGAGCTTCGAAGGTCGGCATAAAGATGTTCGAACAGGCCCAGAATGCCGCGCACGCCGACCGTCAGCACATGCGACAGACCGCGCAGCGGTGTGTCCTGCTGACGTCCTTCGGCCCAACCGGTCCATGCATCGGCGCGCGCGAACGTGGTCTTGACGAACTCGTATTCCTGTTGGCGCGTCAGTGCGGAAAAGCGCAGGCCGACGCGGCCCGGCGCGGCGAAACCGACGGTGGCGGGGAACGCATATTCCTCGTCGCCGCGAAACAGCGACACGCTCACGCGTTCGTGCATCGGCACTTCGATGTTGCCGGGCAGCGCCACGCCGACGCCGCCTTCCGAGTAGTCGATGGTTTCGCAGGCGAGCGTGCGGCCGGTCGAAAACTTCAGCATCACCGGCATTTGCATCGCCACGCGGTGCACCGCGCGAATCTGCCGGCGCTCGCTTGCGGCGGCCACGCTCGCGCCGAGGATCAGCATGTTGTAGGTGGTCCAGCCGAGGTTCAGCAGGGTGGTCTGCACCACGCTGTGCACATTCCAGTTCAGGTAGATGTGCGCGATGCCGACGCAAAAGCCGATCAGGTTGAGCAACAGCAGGAACAGATACGGCCGCGAGATCGCCCAGTCGAAGTAGTTCTTCTCGATCTGGCCGCCCTTGGCCGTTACGTTGAACTTGCCGAGCTTCGGGTTGATCAGCGCGAGCAAAGTCGGCGCGGTGATGTACGAGGCCAGCACCGACTCGTACACTTCGGCCCAGAACGAATGGCGGAACGCGCGCTGCATCCGCGAGTTGGTGATGCTCGCGTGCATCATGTGCGGCAGCGCGTAGATCGCGATCGTACTGGCGGCGGCTTCGATCACGTGCGCGCCAAAGAACAGATACGACAGCGGCGCGGTAAGGAACACCAGACGCGGGATGCCGTAGAAGAAGTGCATCATCGCGTTCAGATAACAGAGCCGCTGGCCGATTTTCAAACCCTTGCCGGTCAGCGGATTGTCGATCCGGAAGATCTGCGTCATGCCGCGCGCCCAGCGAATCCGCTGGCCGATGTGGCCCGACAGGCTTTCGGTCGCAAGCCCCGCCGCTTGCGGAATCGCCAGATACGCGGTGGTGTAGCCGAGGCGGTGCAGCTTCAATGCGGTGTGCGCGTCTTCGGTGACGGTCTCGACCGCGATGCCGCCGATTTCTTCCACCATGGTCCGGCGCAGCAACGCGCACGAACCGCAGAAGAAAGTCGCGTTCCACAGATCGTTGCCGTCCTGCACGAGACCGTAGAACAGTTCGCCTTCGTTCGGCACCTTGCGGAAGGTGCCGAGATTGCGCTCGAACGGATCGGCGGAAAAGAAATGGTGCGGCGTTTGCAGCATCGACAGCAGCTTGTCGCGCAGGAACCAGCCGAGGCCGATCTGCAGGAACGAGCGAGTCGGAATGTGATCGCAGTCGAAGATCGCGAGGTACTCGCCGCTGGTGATCTTCAACGCTTCGTTGATATTGCCGGCTTTCGCGTGGCGGTTGTGCGTGCGGATCGTCCAGTTGACGCCGACTTCCTCGCAGAACGCCTTGAACTCGGGGCGGCGGCCGTCGTCGAGCACGTGGATCGAGATCCTGTCGGCCGGATAGTCGAGCGCGAGCGCGGCGAAGATGGTCGGCTTCACTACCGCGAGCGGTTCGTTGTAGGTCGGAATGAACACGTCGACGGTCGGCCAGGCGTCGCGTGAAGCGGGCAGCGGCAGCGGCGCACGCTTGAGCGGCCACGCGGTCTGGAAGTAGCCGAGCAGCAGCACGACGGTCGAATACACCTCCGCCGACACCAGCAGCAAACCCCATGCGGCGTCGAGCGGATGTTCCCAGTAGGTGGTCGAGGTCAGGCGCCAGTATATATAGCGGCCGGATGTCACCACCGATAGCATGATCATCACCATCGTCGCGTACCGGCCCGGCAGGCGGCGAAACAGCAGCGCGCAGACGAAGCAGCAGGTCGCGAACATCAACTGCTCATAGAACGCGAGCGGTACGGTGAACACGAAGTACAGCGTCACCAGTGCGAACAGCGTGACGATCCCGGTCACGATCCTGCTGTTCCAGAAGCGCGCGTCGACGAAGCGTTCGAATCGCGGCGGCTCGGCCGTGTCGGCGCGCGGTGCGCTCGGCGTGCTCATGCGACGTTCCTCGGCGAGACGGCGATCGCATCGACGGCCGCCATCAGCCAGTTGCCGCACGCGCGGAAATCGGCGGCGGCCTGGCTGAGCGGATCGTAGTGGATCAGCGTGGTGTCGCAGGCGAGCGCCTCGCTCACGCCTTCGTCCAGATGGATCACGCCGGGGAACAGCTTGCCGCCGAGCATCTGGCGCAAGACCTTGAGGACGTCTTTGGTCAGCTGGCGCGACTGGTCGATCTGATTGACCACGTAGCCAACGCCGCCGAACTCGGCGCGCGGCGCGGCATACGCCTCGATCATCCGTTCCATGTGCGGGATCGCCGCGTAAGAGGCGGCGTCGGCGAGCACCGCGTTCAGCGCGAAGGTGGCCGAGCACAACGCGGCGCGCGCATACGCGGACGAACCCGGCGGCGTGTCGATGATGACGACGTCGGACGCGTCGAGCCGCAGCGCTTGCAACGCGTGCGCGAGCCATCGCGGTTCCTGGTCGATATACGCCTCGAAGCGGCGGCGGTCGTCTTCGAGCACCGCGCCGTAGGGCAGCACGGTCACGCCGTCGACGCCGTCGAACATCACGGAATGCCACGGATCGCCCGTCAGCGTCGCGCGCGACAAACCGTCGACGCTGTCGAGCGGCACGCCGAAATGCAGGCGCAGCGCGTTTTGCGGATCGAGATCGAGTGCGATCACACGCCGGCCGCTATGGGCGAGCACGGAAGCGAGATTGGCGGCGAGGGTGGTTTTACCGACCCCGCCTTTAGCGGACACCACCGCAACGACTTTCATGAGCGGCGCGGGCCGTTGACCAGCCACGAGTTGGAGGCGGCGGGCGCAACCGGACGTGCGGCGCTGGCCGGTGTGGTGGCCGGCGAGCTGGCCGGTTGAGAGGCGGCGCCGCGCAGACGGTCGAAGACCGATAGCAAGGGCGCGGACCCGGTCGCCGCGGCCGGCGCTTGCAGCGGTGCGGGCTCGGGTTCAGGCGCGAACAGCTTGCCGAGGATCGAAGCAGGTTTGGCGGCGGGAGCAAGAGCGGGTGCCGGAAGCGGCGCTCGCGCCCACGTTGGCGCAGGTGCGGACGGGATGCTGGTTCGCGGCGGTATGGCCTGAATGCCGGCTTGCGGCGCCACGGGCGCTACCGCATCGATCCGGGCCGCGGCAGGTTCCGCCTGTGCCGTGTCGCCGTCTTTCGTTTCCAGCACGCTGAAGCGCGCGGCGCCGCGCGGACCGGCGGGCCGCACGGCGGGCTGCACCACTGCGGCGACCGGCGGAATGTCGCGCCGATGCGGCCGGGTGAACAGCGGCGCTCGTGCGCGCGTAACCGAGGCGGCGTCTTTGGATGTCGTGCCCTGACGATTCGCGGCCTGCTGCGACGCGTCGTCCGCCGGAGTCTGGGCGGCGGCCCCACGGCGCGGCCCGATCGCCGGAATCTCCGGCTGCGTCAGATCCAGCGTCACCAGCAGCGGCCAACGCGTGCGCGCCGAGCGCGCTTCGTTTTCGCGGCTGATTTCCTGGTATGCGCCGGCGTCGCCGCCGAAATGACCGAATAGTTTTTCGATGTCGCTCGATGAACTCATAGTGCCGCCGTCTTATTCATGACTTGCCTTACCCTCATCCTTACCTTTACTCGCGGCGCAAAAACGCTGATCCTGCTACTTCACGCGCACCGGTCTGGCGCGTCATATCCGCTGTCTGTTACCCGCTCGGTACCTGTCCGCTGCCTGCCCGCTACTTTCCCGCTATTTGCCCGTCATCTGCCGCTACCTGCCTGACGCTTTCACGTCCCGCTCAAGCAGGATGCCGGCCGAGGCGGAATTCGATCGCGGTGTCCTCGCCGTACTCGCTGGTCTGCGCGACCGACAGGCCTTGTGCGCCCAACGCGCTCAACCACGTCTGATAGACGCCCTGGAGGAACGCGGGCGTCCATGCCAGCGCCGCGTCGCCGAAGGTCCGCAGCGGCGCGCAGTAATGGACGATGCGCAGACACGCGGCCTCGTCGGATAGTTCGACGTAGCCCCAATCCATTTCATGCCAATACAGGTTCAACGTCTGCACGAGTCCGGCGGTAGATTCGCAGGCTGGCAGTTGATGTGCCGCCGCAAACCGGCAGCCGACGCGGTACATCAGTTGGCGCAATTCATCGCGGCCGATCTGCGCTTCGAACTCGTGGGCCAGTGCAGTCAGCATGCCTCGCCACTGCGGCGAGATTTGGCGTTCCAGCAGGTAGTCGAGAATTGGGACCATATTTTCCGGGAAATGGCCGTTGCATCAACCCGTGTAGAACGGGCGCAGACAGCCGCATGCCAATGAAAGTGTTGCGACAGGGAGCGCGCATTGCACGCGTCCGCAGTTACTTTTTACCGAATTCGTTCAATCTGTCCCGGCATAGTTCGGCGCAGTCTACTTAAGACATTAAGATTTAGCTACTTTCCATTCGTCAGCTTAGACGCGCGCAAGATGAAATCGAAGCCATGGGCAATATGCATTTTTGCGGCGTGAATTGCTTTCTCCGGCGGCCCGCCGCCGGATGCGCCGTTTCAAATGCCTGTGTCTTGGCCGCGATAACGGCATCTTTCAGCGAAACTTTCCCGCGCTCGGCCGCATTGTAAATACAACACTTTGCATTTAGGCGACTGCAACAGGCTACTGGTCCCTGAACGTTTCTTGCTGGATCTTGCCCGTGCGACACGCACCGATCTTTTGCTTCGCGGCCTTCATCACCCGCAACGTGCGGGTCGGCGATGCGGGTCGGCGATGTATTCGGGCGGCTGGGCGGTGAGGCGTTCGGCGTGTTGCGCCTGGCGACCGCCGCCGCGCTATGTGCCGTCAGGGCGTCGGGCCGCGATCGCGTGATGGCGGCATAGCGGGGCGGCGTCAGATGGAAGGTGGCGGGCCGCGCTGTGGCGCAGCTGACGTGCCGGTGATGTGCAGCGTGCCGGCGATTGGCAAACGTTTGCCGGCGCAGTGTGTCGAGGTTTTCCGGCGGGCGCGATGAAAGAGCCGAATCTCGCCGCATGTCTATTTACGTGGAAGGGGTAAATATTTGTCTGATGGTTGCCGTTATACATTGGCAGAGTGACCGGAACCAGCCTGATAACTATCCCTATCAATATGCTTTCCACCTCAACGAGGCAACAGGCCGATGCCGGCTTGCGCGAGCGTTTCCATCGACGATCGCTGGAGCACCAGCGTCCGCTTTCGACGGTAACGATGGCGTTTACCGTGGTCGCATTCCTGTGCTTCGTGGGGGCGCGCAACTTTGTCGGCGGTCCGGCGCTGCCGCTGTCGTACCGGCTCGCTTGCGCACCGGTGCTCGGCCTGCTGGTGCAGGCGATTCCGCGCGCGAATACGACCTGGGCATTCGGCGCGATCGGCGTGGCGTACTCGCTGTCGCTGGTGGCGGGGCTCGCGCTGAACATCTCCGGGGTCGATCAGCCGTTGCTGTGGGCGCTGCCCGCTCTCGTGGCGATTCCGATCTGCGCGGCGCCGCTGTGGCTCACGCCGACGCATTTCTGGGTGGGCAGCACGCTCTTCTATGCGGCGGCGCTCGCCTTGCTGCTCGGCGTGCCGCGCACGCATGACGTCGACATCGTTACGTGGATGTGGATCGCGGCGATCGGCATGCCGACTTCCGCGGTGTTTCACTTCGGCTTTTACCGGTTCCGGCGCAACCACTTTCTGCTCGAGAGCCAGTTGGCAAAACTCGCCGCGACCGATCCGCTGACCGGCTTGCAAACCCGTCGCGCGTTCGTCAAGCAGGCCGAGCACCGCCTCGAAACCATGGCGCCTGATGCGCGAGTCAGCGCGATCTTTCTCGACATCGACAGTTTCAAATCGCTGAACGACCGCTTCGGCCATGCTGTCGGCGACCATGCGCTGTATCAGGTCGCCCAGGCGCTGATGGAACATACCACGGCGGAAGACAGCGTCAGCCGCATCGGCGGCGAGGAGTTCGCGGTGCTGCTGCATGAGGGCCTCGCCGGCGCGCTCGAACTGGCCGAGCGCCTGCGCGGCGCGATTGCCGCGCTCGAGCGTCCGGACGGCTATCTGAGCGCGAGCTTCGGGGTGGCCGAACACCGCCGCGGCGAAAACATCATGGTGCTGCTCGACCGCGCCGACCAGGCGTTGCTGCGCGCCAAGCACTCGGGCCGAAACCGCGTGTGCGCCGAACACGCGCTGCCGGGCGAGGCGCTGCAACTCGTGTCCGAAGCGGCGCGCACGGAGGGCGGCGCGGTGGCGCGCAGGCAGCGATGGGACAACTATTACCTGACCTCGCACTTCCAGCCGCTTTACAGCTTGTCGCATCAGAAGCAGGTGGGCTTTGAGGCGTTGCTGCGCGGCG
This sequence comes from Paraburkholderia sp. GW821-FHT02A12, assembly GCF_059422005.1. NCBI lineage: Bacteria > Pseudomonadati > Pseudomonadota > Betaproteobacteria > Burkholderiales > Burkholderiaceae > Paraburkholderia > Paraburkholderia sp. GW821-FHT02A12. Next base: position 1,328,595 of record NZ_JBWKWA010000002.1, read on the forward strand.
AGCACGACGACGGCACGCTGGTGCCGCCGGTCGTGCTGTTCGCGCCGAACCCTCGCAACGACGAAGGCGCGCTCGATCGTGCGAGTCATGCCGTGCATCTGGGCAATGCGCGCGAGGCGCTGCCCGCGAGTGCGTGGCTGTTCCTCAACATTCTGCCGGCCACCTTCATCGCCCAAGGTTACGCCGATCAGCTCGCGGCGATTGTGCGGGCGGTGGGGCTCGAACCGGAGCGGGTGATTCTCGAGATTCTCGAGTCGCACGGCGGCAGCGTCGACGAAATGTCGCGGGCGGCGGCCTTGTATCGGGAGCACGGTTTTCTGATCGCCGTCGACGATTTCGGCGCGGGTCAATCGAATCTCGACCGGCTGTTCCGGATCCGTCCGGATCTCGTCAAGCTCGACGGCGAACTGATTCGCGCGACGAATCCCGGTACCGAGCAGCCGATCTTGCCGAAGCTGGTATCGCTGCTGCACCAGGCGGGGATGCTGGTGGTGGTGGAGGGTGTCGAGACGACCGAGGAGCTGATCCTCGCGGTGGCGTCGAATGTGGATTTTGCACAGGGATATCTGCTCGGGCGGCCGGCTGCCGAGATGGCGCCGCCGGAATCGGTGCGCCGGCGGATCGACGATGCGTTCGACGTTATCGCGCAAGGGCGTGCGCACCAGCATGCATTGTTCGAAAGCGAGGTCGAGCCTTACCGGGTGGCTTTGAATAGCGCGGCCGACGATTTGCGAGCCGGTGTGGCGATGGATGAGGCGTTTGCTTCTCTCGCTACGTTTGAGCGGTGTGTCAGCTGCTTTATTCTGGATGACTCGGGGCGGCAGATCGGGCATGAGGTGCGAGGGCCGGCATGGAGCAGCGAAGCGACTTCGCTGTATCCTGTTGCGAATCCGCGCGATGCGAGGTGGGATCATCGGCCTTATTTTCGTAATGCGGTTTTGTTGCCCGGGGTGGCTGTGACGAGCAATCCTTATCTTTCTTTGGCCAGCGGCCGGCCTTGTGTAGCTGTTACTTTGGCTGTGCAGTTTGCTAAGGAACGGTCTGTTGTTGGGGTGGAGCTGGATTGGTCTTCTGTGGGGTTGCCCTGGCCCGCTAGTGATTGAGGTTTTTTTGCCTGTGCGCGAGCCTGTCAGAATTTTAGTGTGCCGAGGTCATGAGACGATAACGGAAACAACGTCCTATGACCGAAGCAACTGTGACTAAGAAGATCAAGAACCCGAAGGCGCCGAAGCTGTTCCCCGATGAACTGATCGATCAACTGCTGGCGCAGATTCAGAACAAGGATGCGGAGTCGGTTCTCGGCGAATCGGGCCTGGCCGGGCAACTGAAGAAGCAACTGGCTGAGCGCATGCTGGCGGCGGAGCTAACGCATCACCTGGAGAACGAGGCGGAGCAAGGCAAGGCCGGCAACCACCGCAACGGCACGAGCCGCAAGACGGTCATCACGCCCAACGGCGAACTGAATCTGGACATTCCGCGTGACCGGCAGGCGACATTCGAGCCGCAACTGGTGGGCAAATATCAGCGCCGGCTGCCGGGTTTCGACGATCACGTCATCAGCATGTACGCGCGCGGCATGAGCGTGCGCGAGATCCAGGGCCATTTGCTGGAACTGTATGGCCTGCAGGTGTCGCCCGATCTGATTTCGACTGTCACCGATGAGGTGCTGGCCGAGGTCGAACAGTGGCAGCAACGCCCGCTTGAGGCAATGTATCCGATCGTGTATTTCGACGCACTTCGGCTGAAGATCCGCGACGAAGGCACGGTCAGGAACAAGGCGGTGTATCTGGCGCTGGGCATTCGCGCCGACGGCCGCAAGGAAGTGCTGGGTTTGTGGATCGAGCAAACCGAGGGAGCCAAGTTCTGGCTGAAGGTCTTCAACGAACTGAAGAACCGTGGCTTGCACGACATCCTGATCGCCGTCGTCGATGGCTTGCGCGGTTTCCCCGAGGCGATCGAAGCGGTGTATCCAGCCGCGCAGATCCAGACGTGCATCGTGCACCTGATCCGCAATTCGCTGAATCTGGCGAGCTGGAAGGACCGTAAGCCGCTGGCAACCGCGCTCAAGCCGATCTATCAGGCTGCCACGGCCGAAGCGGCGGCAGTCGCCCTGCAAGCCTTCTCTCAAGGCGAGTGGGGGCGCAAATTCCCCACCGTGGCCGCGATGTGGCAGCGCCAATGGGAGCAAGTCATCCCGTTCTTCGCCTATCCGCCGGAAGTACGCAAGATCATATACACGACCAATGCGATCGAGAGCATGCATATGCAGCTGCGAAAGATCGTCAAGAACCGCGGTCACTTCCCCAGCGACGAAGCCGCCAGCAAACTGCTGTACCTGGCCTTGCGCAACATCGAAAAGGATTGGAAGATGCCACCTGTTACCTGGCGGCAAGCAGTCAATCAGTTCGCCATTCTGTTCGGCGAGCGCTTCACCGCCGCCATCAGCTGAGATTTTTAACCGACCTCAGCACACAAAATTCCTGACACCTCCCTGTGCGCCGTTAGTACCCGCCCTTGACCACCGCAGCCGCCCCTGCCGTCTTCTTGTACGACGCCGCCAGATCCGCCGCCGCGCGGCTCAATAACCCCGTATCCGTTCCCACCGCCACAAACGTCGCGCCCGCCGCCAGATACTCAGCCGCGATCCCCGCGTCCGGCGCCAGTACGCCCGCTGCCTTGCCTGCTTCCCGTACCGTCCTGATGCCGTTGCAGATCGCTTCGCGCACCCGCGGATCGCCCGGCTTGCCCAGCAAACCCATCGAAGCACTCAGGTCAGCCGGTCCGAAAAACACGCCGTCGACACCTTCCACACCCGCAATCGCCGGCAGATTTTCCAGCCCCAATACGGTCTCGACCTGCACCAGCACGCATAACTCTTGCGCCGCGGTGCTCAGATAGTCCGCTATCCGGTTCCAACGCGAGGCTCGCGCCAGCGCGCTGCCCACGCCGCGAATCCCCTGTGGCGGATAACGCGTTGCCGCGACCGCGTCGGCTGCCTGCTCGGGCGTGTCGATCATCGGCAATAACAAGGTCTGTGCGCCGATATCGAGCAGTTGCTTGATCAGCGCGCTGTCGCTGCGCACCGGACGCACCACGGGATGCGATGCGTACGCGGCCACCGCCTGCAATTGCGCCAGCGTGCTACGCACGTCGTTCGGTGCATGTTCATTGTCGATCAGCAACCAGTCGAAGCCGGCTGTCGCCAGTAATTCGGTCACGTAGGCATCGGCAAGCGCGGCCCATAAGCCGAATTGCGGTTGGCCTTCAGCGAGCGCACGCTTGAAAGGATTTTGCGGTAGAGACATGTCGGCAAACTCAAACGAAATTCAAACAAAATTCAAACAAAATTCAAACGAAATTCAAACCAATACCGCCGAGCGGACCATAGTCGACATGGAACGTGTCGCCGGCACGTGCGGGAATCGGGCTCGTGAACGAACCGCTCAGAATCACGTCGTTCGCGTTCAGGACTTCGTCGTACGGCGCGATCTTGTTCGCGAGCCACGCTACGCCGGTAGCCGGGTGATTCAGCACCGCGGCGGCGAGTCCGCTTTCTTCCACCGCGCCGTTCTTGTAAAGCAACGCGCCGACCCAGCGCAGATCGACGTCCAGCGGACGCACCGGACGGCCGCCCAGAACAATCCCGGCGCTCGCGGCGAAGTCCGAAATGGTGTCGTAGACCTTGCGCGGCGCCTTCGTCTCACGGTCGAATTGTTCGATGCGCGCATCGATGATCTCCACCGCCGGGCTCACGTAGGCCGTCACGTCGAGTACGTCGAACAGGGTGACGCCAGGACCTTTGAGCGGTCTGCTCAACACGAACGCCAGTTCCACCTCGACGCGCGGCGCAATGAAGCGGTCGGCGCGAATATCCTGGCCGCCTTCGATGAACATGCTGTCGAGCAGCGGCGCATAGTCGGGTTCGTCGATCTGCGACGAGCGCTGCATCGCACGCGATGTCAGCCCGATCTTGCGGCCCTTGATCACATGGCCTTCGGCCAGTTTCAGCTTCACCCACTCGCGTTGAATCGCGTAGCCGTCCTGTACGGTCATCCCGGGATAGGCGGCCGAGAAGTGGCGTAATGGCGTACGCGTCTTCTCGGCGTTGTCGAGCTGCGCCGCGAGGTCGCGGATAGTCTGTTCATCTAGCATGATAGATTCTCTATGAGCTGCTGTTCGGTCCGAGGTCAGGCCTTGAGCCGTGCGTGCAAATTGTTGTGCTTCCACGTTCCCGCTTCGCTGAATTCATTGATTTCGAGCGATAAAGCCAAGCCGTGCCGTTCAAATTCCGCGGCGAAGTGCTGTTTGATCAAGTCGAACAAGGTGTCGCCAGTCGCCTTCTTTGTGGTCTCGGAGCGGCCCGCGCCGATTTTCAGATTCGCGTGCAGGAACGCGGCGTCGGGCCGGCCGTCGGCGATGCAGTACTGCTCGCAGCGCACTGCGCGCACGCGAATTCCGCCGAGCGGATAGACGCGTTGTCCGTTCTCGCGCTGCGCATCGAGGCAATCAGCGAGGGTCTTGCACAGTTGGCCGATGCTGTCTGCGCCGGCCAGGTTGGCGCTGTATTCGAGTGTCAGGTGCGGCACGTTGGGCTCCTCGAGGCTTAAGCGGGCAGGGGCGTAACAGGGAAGATCGCATTGATCTGGCCCGTTCCCGAACTGCCGAAGTAAGGCGTGATGACTTCGACCTTGCCCTCGTAACGATCCCAGCCGAGTGCGCCGAGCAGCATCGCGGTGTCGTGCATGCCGCCTTCGCCCCAGCACTTTTCGTTATAGAGCGGCAGCATTTCGCAGAAGGTCTTCCAGTCGCCGGCTTCCCACAACTCGACCACCCTGCGGTCCATCTGTTCGAGAAACGGGTTCCATACCTGATGCATGAACTGCTCGGCGGTGCCGTTGTTGGCGAAGTGGTGGCTGAGCGAGCCGCTCGCCAGAATCGCCACGGTGCCGTCGTAACGCTCCTCGATCGCGCGGCGCACCGCGAGGCCGAAGCGCGCGCTGGTCCCGAGGTCGTGCCACATGCACCAGCCCGCTACCGACACGGCCTTGAAGTGCTGGTCGCTGTTCATGTAGCGCATCGGCACCAGCGTGCCGTATTCGAGTTCGAGCGTAGTCTCGCTGTGCGCGCGGCTTTTCACGCCCATTTCATTGGCGACTTCCGCGATCAGATTGCCGAGGCCGACGTTGCCGGGATACGCGTACGGCATGTTCTTGATGAAGTGCGGCAGTTCGTTGCTCGTATAAACGCCTTCGAAAGCCGGCGCGCAATTGATGTGGTATTCGCTGTTCACCAGCCAATGCACGTCGAACACGACGATCGTATCGACGCCGAGTTCGCGGCAACGCCGGCCGATTTCACGGTGGCCGTCGATAGCAGGCTGACGGCAGCCTTGATGCGGACCGTCGAGTTCGGACAGATACAACGACGGGACGTGAGTCACCTTTGCTGCCAACGCGAGTTTGCCCATCTCGGTCTCCTTTTCTGTGTAGCGCGAGGCTCGATGCACTCGCGCATCGACCTCATACGCCCCAGCGCGGAATGTGATGCGAGCCGAGCGACACGCACACGTTCTTCGGTTCGAGGAACACCTCGTAGCTCCACGTGCCGCCTTCCCGGCCCACGCCCGATGCCTTGGTGCCGCCGAACGGCTGGCGCAAATCGCGTACGTTCTGGCTGTTGACGAAGCACATGCCCGCTTCGACGGCCGCGGCGACGCGAAGCGCGCGGCCGGTGCTTTCGGTCCAGATGTAGCTCGACAGGCCGTATGAAATGTCGTTGGCGAGTTTGATCGCGTCGGCTTCGTCGTCGAAAGGAATCAGGCAGGCGACCGGACCGAAAATTTCTTCCTGCGCGATCCGCATGCGGTTGTCGACATCGACGAACACCGTCGGCTGGACGAAGTTGCCTTTGCGCATCGCGTCAGGCAGTGCGGGCGTGTCGAGTCCGCCGCATGCGAGCGTCGCGCCTTCCTTCGGGCCGAGTTCGATATAGCTGCGCACTTTCGCCAGATGCTCCTGGCTGATCATCGGGCCGACAATCGTGCTGTCGGCAAGCGGATCGCCAACGGTCAAACGCTTCGCGCGTTCGATGAACCGTTCGGCAAAGCGCGCGTAAATCGAGCGCTGTACAAGAACTCGCGAGCCTGCCGTGCAGCGTTCGCCGTTGTTCGAGAAGATCATGAATACCGCGGCGTCGAGCGCGCGTTCGAAATCGGCGTCGTCGAAGATCACGAACGGCGACTTGCCGCCGAGTTCCATCGAGAATTTCTTCAGGCCAGCGGTTTGCACGATGCGGTTGCCGGTTACTGTCGATCCGGTGAACGACACCGCGCGCACGTCCGGATGCGCCACCAGCGGTTCGCCGGTTTCCTTGCCGAAGCCGTGCACGACGTTCAGCACGCCTGCCGGAATGCCGGCTTCGAGCGCGAGATTGCCGAGCATCGACGCGCTCAGCGGCGACAGTTCGCTCATCTTCAGCACCGCGGTATTGCCGAACGCGAGGCAGGGCGCGACTTTCCACGTCGCCGTCATGAACGGCACATTCCACGGCGAAATCAGCGCGCACACGCCGACCGGGTGAAACAGCGTGTAGTTCAGATGCGTATCGGTGGGGTACGTGTGGCCGTCGACGCGCGTGCACATCTCCGCGAAATAGGTGAAGTTGTCGGCGGCGCGCGGCACGAGCTGCTTGCGCGTTTGCGAGATCGTCTGGCCGGTGTCTTTCGTTTCGGTCTCGGAGATTTCCGGCACGTTCTTCGCGATCAACTCGCCGAGTTTGCGAATCAGTTTCGCGCGTTCCGTAGCGGGTTTGCCGGCCCATGCCGGAAACGCTTCTTGCGCCGCGCGCACGGCGGCGTCGACTTCTTGCGCGGTGCCGCGCGCGACTTCGGCGAGCACGTCTTGCGTCGCCGGATTGACAGTTTCGAAGTAGTCGCGAGCAGTGCCCGGCTTGCCGTTGATCAGATGTTCGATTCGCATTGCCTTGTCCTTTCCCTGTCGATCGGAGTTGGCGCTTTAGCGCTTACTCCGATCCCATGCAACGCAGTCGATCAGGCGCGGCCAAAATCCGCGTCGGATGCAATCGTGTTGACGAGACGGCCAAGGCCGTCGATTTCGCAGACCACCTCGTCGCCCGCATTGACGTTGACGATGCCTTCCGGCGTGCCGGTCAGGATCACGTCGCCGGGCGCGAGCGTCATGAAGCCGCTCAGGTACTCGATCAACGCGGGAATATCGGCGACCAGATCGCGAGTATTGCCATGCTGCTGCCGCGTGCCGTTCACATAAGTGCGCAATTCGAGTTGCGTGACGTCTTCGATATCGGCCGCATCGACGAACCAGGGCCCAAGCACCGTGCCGCCGTCGCGATTCTTCACGCGCAGGTTGGGGCGGTAGTAGTTTTCCAGGTAGTCGCGGATCGCGTAGTCGTTCGCGATCATGTAGCCGGCCACATGCTGCATGGCGTTTTCGCGCTTGACGTTGCGCGCGGTTTGCCCGATCACGACAGCCAGCTCGCACTCGTAGTGCATGAAGGTGACGTCCGCGGGGCGGCGCGTCACGCCGCGATGGCCGAGCACCGTGCCGGGGCCCTTGAGAAAAACGAGCGGCTCTTCCTGCTGGGTGAATTGCAGTTCCTTCGCATGCTCGGCGTAGTTCAAGCCGAGCGCGAAGATCGTGCCGACCTCGATCGGCGCGAGCCACACGACTTGATCCTCGCGACGCACACGGCCGTCGGCGAGGCGCACGCCGTTCGTGTCCGGCCAGGCTTCGTGAATCGCGCCTGCGTACGCGACACGGCCGCGCATCATGGCTGTTCCCCATCTTGTTCTTGTGCACCGGCGAACGACACTTCGAGCGACGGCAGGTCGCCGATCGACAGGGTGGCGACGTCGCCGATATGCGCGACCGGCGACCCGTGCGGCACGCCGAGTGTGATGACGTCGCCGGCGGAAAGCGTCATGAAGTCGGTGACGTCCGCGATCAATTGCGCCACGTTGCGCACCGACGATGCGGTGCTGGCGGTGAAGGCCTCGCGTCCCGCGAGCAGAACCTCGATGGTCAGATCGTCCGGTGTCGGGACATGACGCGCCGCCACCACGGCCGGCCCGACCACGCAAAAACCGTCGCGTGCGCTGAAGCGTACCGAAGGCCGGTAAAAGCTCGCATGCGGCACGCTCAGATCGGCGACTACCGTATAGCCGGCGATGTACTCGAACGCGTGATCCGTGCTAACTCGTGTTGCGGTGCGGCCGATCACGATACCCAGCGACGCGCCGACCTCCACACCCAACGCGTCGTCGGGCACGACGACACGCGCGCGATGGCCGGCGAGCGTATTGCGGGGCTTCAGATAAAGAACCGGCGCCTTCGGCGGAGCTTGATAGGGCGGGGCATGCATGGCGTCGCCTAGCGCGTCCAATGCGGCCCGGTCGTTGAGCAAGGTTCCGTAGACAGCGCCTGAAACCGGCGGCCGGCAGGCCATGCCGCTCGCCAGCAACGCGGCAACGGTGCGTGCATCCACGTCGCGAGGCAGCGCGTCGCCTTCGGGATGCAGCAGATGATCGGCAAGTGCAAACATAAAATCAGCTGTCTCCCGGAGAGAACACTAACATGTTAGTAGTATTGCGCTTGATATCATTCGCGGTCAATAGCCCGTCGGCTGATCGCGGGTTTTCCCTTAAGCTTTGACGGCTGCTTCTACTCAACTTCCGCCATGTCCGCTTCCGCTACTACCCGAGTGCTGCACCGCAATCTGCCGATGCTGTTGCTGCGCGCCAGAGAAAAAATGATGGAGCGTTTTCGCCCGTTGATTACCGCGCACGGACTGACCGAACAGCAATGGCGCGTGATTCGCGCGCTCAACGAGCACGGCCCTATGGAGCCGCGCCACATCTCCGACATCTGCACGATTTCGAGCCCGAGCATGGCCGGCGTGCTTGCCCGCATGGAGAGCATGGAACTGGTGACGAAGGAACGTTTCGTGGAAGACCAACGCCGCGTGCTGGTGTCGCTGACGCCGGCGAGCGAGGAACTGGTGCGGGTGATCTCGAAGGATCTCGAAGCGCACTATCGCGATCTGGAGCGCAAGGTCGGGCCGGAAATCGTCGAGCGCGTGTATCGCGCGGTCGACGATCTGCTTGCGGGGCTCGAGGAGGAAGACGGCGACTGAGTTAGCGGTTCATTCGGCCGCACTGAAGTTCAGCGCCGGCGGCCTGTCTTGAACGCGGGTAATGCCGCTCGGCGCCCCACGCCGGACTTTCCAATACAGTTGCGACGCCAAAAACAATACAGTGAGGTGCGGTTTTATTGTGCTGTATCGGGAATATGACCGGCGCCGTCGATACAGTTGGCAGGTCTTCATGGAGCCTGCCGATGAGCGGACCTCCGACAATGTGCTGCGTGACGTAGCCTGATCTTTTTTGCTTCCTGCCCGGTGGTCATTCGTACCGGGCCTCCAGAGAACGAGGTAACCAGATGAATGCAGTGAACGAACAAGCGCAGCTGTCGGCGCAGCAGTTGGGTCATTTCATCGGCGGCGCGCCGGCCGCGCCCACCAGCGGCCGCTTCAAGGACGTGTTCAATCCTGCCACCGGCAAGGTGACCGGTTCGGTCGCGCTCGCTTCGGTCGAGGAAGTGGACACCGCCGTCAAGGCCGCGAAGGCCGCCTTTGCCGCGTGGAGCGAAACCGCGCCGCTCAAGCGCGCGCGCATTCTGTTCAAGTTCAAGGAACTGCTGAACAGGCATCACGACGAACTCGCGCTGCTGATCACGCGCGAACACGGCAAGGTATTCACGGACGCGCAAGGCGAAGTGGTGCGCGGCATCGAAGTGGTCGAGTTCGCTTGCGGCATTCCGAATCTGCTGAAGACCGATTTCACCGACCAGATCGGCGGCGGCATCGACAACTGGAATCTGCGCCAGCCGCTCGGCGTGGTCGCCGGCATTACGCCGTTCAATTTCCCGGTAATGGTGCCGATGTGGATGTTCCCGGTCGCGCTCGCGTGCGGCAACACGTTCGTGCTGAAGCCGTCGGAACGTGATCCGTCGGCATCGCTGCGGATCGCGGAACTGCTGAAGGAAGCCGGTCTGCCCGATGGCGTGTTCAACGTCGTGAACGGCGACAAGGTGGCGGTCGACGCGCTGATCGAACATCCGGACGTGGCGGCGCTGTCGTTTGTCGGCTCCACGCCGATCGCCGAATACATCTATACGGAAGCGTCGAAGCGCGGCAAACGCGTGCAGGCGCTGGGCGGCGCGAAGAATCACCTGGTGGTGATGCCGGACGCCGATCTCGACCAGGCCGTCGACGCCTTGATCGGCGCCGCTTACGGCTCGGCAGGCGAGCGCTGCATGGCGATTTCGGTGGCGGTGGCGGTGGGTCATGTCGCCGATGAGCTGATCGAACGCCTTGTGCCGCGCGTGAAGTCGCTGGTGATCAAGAACGGCGAGAACCTCGACGCCGAAATGGGCCCGTTGGTGACCGCCGAACATAAGGCCAAGGTGGCCGGTTATATCGCATCGGGCGAGGCGCAAGGCGCGAAGCTGATCGTCGACGGCCGCGCGCATCCGGTCGCGAGCGAAGACGGTTTCTTCATCGGCGGCACGCTGTTCGACCAGGTCCGCACGGACATGAAGATCTACAAGGAAGAAATCTTCGGACCGGTGCTGGCGGTGGTGCGCGTGCCCGATTTCGCGAGCGCGGTCGAATTGATCAACGCGCATGAGTTCGCCAACGGCGTATCGCTTTTCACGTCCGACGGCGGCGTGGCGCGCGCGTTCGGCCGGCAGATTCAGGTGGGCATGGTCGGCATCAACGTGCCGATTCCGGTGCCGATGGCCTGGCACTCGTTCGGCGGCTGGAAGCGTTCGCTGTTCGGCGATCATCACGCTTACGGCGAAGAAGGTGTGCGTTTCTATACGCGCTACAAGAGCATCATGCAGCGCTGGCCGGATAGCATCGCGAAGGGCGCCGAATTTACGATGCCGGTTGCGAAGTAAGCCGTCGCGCAAGCTGTATTGCTGCAATTAAGAAGCCGCGCCTGATTCAGGCGCGGCTTCTTTGCATCTGAGGGTTTCCGATTGGGAAAGACAGCGCTTCATGCGGCTTGCCGAGACACGCGGCCGAATATCGCACGGTCGGCCAGCCACACCGCCAGCAGCGTGACGCCCATCAGCGGGAATACGATGCCGAGCAACACGAGGCCGGTTTTCCAGCCGCGCATCGGCGGCGCGGGGCGCTCGCGTGCCGGTGCACCGAGCGAACGCTGCGGCCGCCGTTTCCACCACATCACGCAGCCCGTTACAGCCATACCCGCGAGTCCAAGCGAAATCGCGGCACAGAAAATCTGATTGGCGACGCCGAAATAGCGGCCCATATGCAAGGACGTGCCGTACGACACGGCCTTCGACACGGCGCCGTAGTCGCCGTAGCGGATGTCCTTCAGTACCGCGCCGCTGTATTGGTCGATATACAACGTGCGCTCCTGTTGCGGATCGGCCGGAAAGTACGAGACGGTGTACACACCTGCAGGCGACGTGGGCAGCACGATGTCATAGCCGCTCGCCACGCCGAGCGACGCGATTAGCGTGACGACGCGTTCGAGCGGCAGCGCCTGCGTTGCTTGCATAGTTTGCGTGTTGGCGGATGCCGGCACCGGTGCGTTGCCGACGGCCCACGGCGTGACAGGCAGCGGCAGGTCGTCCATCACCATGCCGGGCATCGATTCCATGTTCGATTCCTGCGTATCGCTCAGGTGGTGCGGCGCTTGGCCTTGAGGCGATGCGCCCGTGCCACCTGCGCGGTCGGCGTGCATGGCCGGCCGCGTGGAGCGCAGCGGCAGACCACCCCACGAGCCCGCGGGCGCACCCAGATTCGCGCTGGTCGCGAGCGCCTTGAACTGCTTGCCCCACGAACCCGACCAGGGCAGGCCGGTCAGCACGAATGCCAGCGCGCCGAGTGCGAGCCAGATGCCCGTCACCGCATGAAGGTTCTTCCACAACGCGCGGCCTTTCAATGCGAAACGCGGCACCAGTGCGTCTCTCGCGGTGGTTTTTTCGCGCGGCCGCCGCGGCCACCACAACGCGATGCCGGTACCGATCATCACGAGCGTCCAGCATGCCGCCAACTCCATCAATAGCTCGCCGGGCTTGCCGAGCAGCAGCTTGCGATGAAGCATGCGGTCCACCTGCATGAAGCGGTGCTCGACACTGAGCGTGCCCAATACTTCGCCGCTATAGGGATTCACGTAGACGCTTTGCTTCTCACCGTCGGCGAGGCGGAAAACGAATTCAGCGCTGCGGTTGGGCGCCTGCGCGATCGCAACGGTCACCGCTGTTGCCTCGGCTGGCATCGTCGCGCGTGCCTTCGCCAATAGCGCATCCTGCGTCAGCTTCGGTGTCGACCGCGGTTCGACGATCAGCCGGTGCGCATAAAGCAGCGGCTCGATTTGCGGCTGGAAGCAATACAGGGTCCCGGTAATGGCGAGTATCACCAGGAACGGCATGACGAAGAGCGCTGCGTAAAAGTGCCAGCGCCATAGCGTGCGATAGCCGGCGTGTGCCGTGCTGGCCGGCGCAGCCACGCGTTGAACGGTCGTGGTGGACATTCGATCCTCCTGAGGTGAGGGCAGTCATCGATCTTTCGAGCGACCCTGCGCCACGGGCGTGTTGGTGCGCAGGGTTTTCTGAACGGACGGGAGCGCATGTGCGCGCAAAGCCGCGCTCACATACGTAGCTTCGCTTCGACGTAAAAGGTGCGGCCCGGATACGGGTGGTAGACGAAGTAACGCGCGTCGAACAGGTTGTCGATGCCGACGCCGAGTTCGCTCAGCTTGGTGGGCCTGAAGGTGAATTTGGCGTCCGCGACGGTGTACGTACTGGTGCCGCCGAATACATCCGGATTCGTGTCGGTGTTGGTCAGCGTGTTGTACTCGCGCCCCGAGTAGCGCGCGGCGAGCGTGACGGCCGAGCGTTCGTCGATGTGATACGTCGCAGCGAGATTGGCGCGCCACAGCGGAATGCGGTAGAAATACTTGCCGAGCGTCGCCGGGTTCTGCGCGTTCGCGATGATCTTCGATTGCGTATAAGCGACGCTCGCGATGAGATCGAGTCCGCGCACGAACACATCCTGCCCCTGGTAACTGGTTTCCACGCCGCGCGCGCGCACCTTGCCGATGTTCTGGAAGTTCGTTACGTTAGGGATCACGGTCGTATCGGTCTGACTGAAGATCGTATTCTTCACGTCGTCCTGAAACAGCGAGAAACGGAATAGCCCGTTCCAGTGCGCCCATTCGGCAGTCAGCTCCTTCGACAGATCGTCTTCGGGCTGCAGGTTCGGATTGTTATTGACGATCGACGAGCCGTTGATTTGCCCCTGGAACAGTTCGCTGACGGTCGGGAAGCGATACGCGCGGCCAATCGACGCGCGCAAGCTCAGATCGTCGGTGACGTCGAACGACAACGACGCTTTCGGTGAGAAGTGATGCTGGTTAGCGTCGCGATACGGAAGCGTCATGCCCGGCCGCGCCTGCGAGCCGTCATAGGCCTGCCAGTCCTCATAGCGCACGCCGTAGACGAACTTCCAGCGCGGCAAAAAGCGCCACGCGTCCTGCGCGTACAGCGCCTGTGTCTGTGTCTTGCCGGCGAACGCGTTGGCAAACGTAGTGGCCGCGCCGTCCCGCCAGTTCAGCGTGTTGTAGCTTTCGTTCTCGAGAAAATAGTTGTCGTAGTGATAGCCGAAACTTAGCCGGTGGTTCGCCAGGCCCGCTTCTGGCGAAGCCGGTGTGTAGGTGGTTCGGAGATCGAGCGTCTTCCAGCCGGTGCCGTCGCCGAAAATCACCGTGCCGGGGCCGTTGCCCGGCGCCCCCGAACTGGCGGTGCGCGCCACGCTGTTGCCGATGTCGTAGTACGACGCGAGCGCTTCGCCATTCCAGCCGGTGGCGTTGTGCGTTTTCAGCGACACGCCGTATAGCCAGTTCTCGCTATGGCCGAGACTCGGTGCGAGTGCGGCAGCGGGAATCGTGTATTCGTAGCCGCCGATCGCGACCTTGCCGCTGTAGACCGGATTGCCGCTGGCGTCGCGCAGCAACGTCGAAGTCTGGCTGTTATAGGTCTGATGCCAGTAGCCGAGCGTAAAGCCGGCTTGCAGCGTGGGCGTGAAGTCGTACTGCATCTTCAGCTTGAACTGGTCCTGCACCGTATGCTCGATGCCTTCGCCGTTGACCCCGAGTACGGCGGTCGGCGTGTTGGTCTGATTGTTGTAGAAGTAGGCGCCGTTGACCGGCGTATCGCCGGCTTTGGCGGGTGTGCTGGATTTCGCGAGCGTTGCGAATTGCAGGGGCTGGCTCGTATTGTCCAGATGGTTCACGCCGAGCAGCCAGGAGAATTTGCCGATCCGGTCGCCGATCGACGCGCTCGCTTCACTGCCGTTGAAGTTCTGATTCACGCCGAACAGGCTGAAATGCTGGGTGAAGGCCTTGACGTCGACATTGGCTTCGAACTGCTTCGGCATGCGCGTGCTGATGAGCACGGTGGCGCCGAGCGAGTTGCCCGGATACAGCGCGGAGAACGGCCCGTAGAGCACGTCGACCTGTTGAATGTCGTCGGGAAAGACCATCGACCAGCGCGGCGGAAACGAATAGCTGTTGCCGAGCAGATTGCTGAGCAGCAGCCCGTCGGCGTAGACGAGGCCCCGCGCGCTTTGCGTGTTGCTGGTGCCGCGCACGGCGATGATCGAGTTCAGGTCGCCGATAAAGCGTTTGCGTACCGCGAGATTCGGCATGTACTTCAGCACGTCCTCGGTGTTCACGACGTTCCAGTTGTCGAACTGTTCGCGTGTCACGGTTTCGACCGAGGCCGGCGTGTTCGGATCGACAGCGCGTGGCGCGGCGCTCGCTTTGGCGCTGATCGTGACCGGGGGCAGGGTGGCATCGGCGATCGCGCTGTCCGCGTGAGCGGGCGATGGGATGAATGCCGGAATCAGCGCTGGAATCCAGGCTGGAAGAAACGCGGGGAAAAGCGCGGGAACAAACGCAGGAACAAGTACTGGCATGCAGGCCGGAATGAATGACAGCGGCGAGCGGCCGGATGTGACGCGCCGCGCGCCGTGGCGGGCGCAAAAGGGCAGCCTTCGCCAAGCGAAGTTGAACATGGACGTTTCCTGGATGCATTGAACAGACGATCGCGCGCGCCCTCGACGGGCGCGATGAGACGCGATCAGGAACGACAGCGATCAGGAAACGGCGGGGGGATCTCTTGGGCGCCCGGATGGGAACGCGCCGAGCGGGGTGAAGCGGGTAGAGAGGGTGGGCGGCGCGGAGCCGACGACGGCTAGCGCAACCGGCGGTTCAGCCGGCGCGAGGGTGGGCATCGCGACGTGATGCTCGAACAGGTGACAGTAGCCGCACGCGCCGAATGCATCGTCGTGGCTCAGATGCACAGCAGGCTGGCCGGCATGGCTCGCCTGCACGGAATCCCGCGGCTGGAGCGCCGAGCAGAGCGCGGCCACCGGCTCGTGTGCGCGCCCCGACACCAGCATCTGACTGACGACCGGAGCGAACACGACGAGCCACATGGCGATCAGGCCAAGCCATGCGGTCATGCGGTTGCGGGAGCGTGGAGTCATGATGGTGAGCGAAAAGACGCGCCGGATTCTAACATCCTGGTGCGATCGTCTCCGGCGGCGTCGTGCGTGGAATGTCGGCGGGGTATGCGCGGCATGGGCAGCGCCGTCTGCTGGAGCAACGCTGAATCTGCGATATCGAAAGCGGGAAATCTTGTTTGGGCATGAGCCGGTGCCTGGTTAGCATTCGACGTCTGGAGCGTTGGCGCCCGCACGCGGCCGACTTGTCCGGATGCCTTTTGCAAGACTGGCGTCGAGCAGGCGGCGCGCAAGGCTCCATATGCGATCTTCCACGACTTCATCCTTTCGACATGTCACGCCTCTGCCCATCCACTCCGGCGGAACCGGCTGCCGGCATCACGCGGCAATTGGCAGCCGCTATCGCGAACGCAGTCCCGTCCAATGACCCAGCCGCGATCACCGCGGCGCGACGCGGCATGCTCGACTTTCTCGCGGCGGCCTTCGCCGGCGCCCGCGACCCCGGCTATCGAAAACTCTTGACGGTGAGCGGCCAGGATTCACGCGGCGAAGCGTCGGTAATCGGCAGCGCGGCCGGCGCGTCGGCGCAACAGGCCGCCTTGCTCAACGGTTACGCCGGACATGCGCTCGACTACGATGACGTGCACAGCAGCGTCCGCGGTCATCCGGCAACCGTGCTGCTGCCCGCGCTGTTCGCGCTCGCGCAAATGCGCGGCAGCAGTGCGCTCGAATTGCTCGACGCGTACGTCGTGGGTGTCGAAACGATGGCGCGACTCGGCTTGGCGCTGGGCAGCCGCCACTACGAGCAAGGGTTCCACAATACCGCGACGCTGGGCACCTTGGGCACCGCCGCGGCTGCATCGTTTCTTCTGAGGCTCGACGCGGCGGCCGTCGAGAATGCGCTCGGTCTCGCGGCCACGCAGTCGGCTGGACTGAGGCTGCAGTTCGGCAGCGAGGCGAAGCCGTTGCATGCCGGCCTCGCCGCGCGCGCGGGCGTGTTCGCGGCCGAACTGGCGGCGGCCGGCCTGCAAGGATCCGCAGGCGCGCTCGATGGGCCGGTTGGTTTTTTCGCCGTGTTCAGCGGCGGCGCCGCGCAGCCGGAGCGCGTGCTCGAAGGATGGGGCGCGCCCTGGCAAATCGTCACGCCAGGACTGTATTTCAAGCCGTGGGCGTGCTGCACGGCGACGCACTACGCGGTGCATGCCGCGCTGACGTTGCGCGAGCTGCACCGGCTGACGCCGCGTGATATCGAACGCGTGACGGTGACGTTTCCCCCGGGCGGCGACACGCCGTTGGCGAACCGTCTGCCGGCAACGGGTCTCGAGGCGCGTTTCAGCGTCGAATACGCAGTGGCCGCCGCGCTGACGGATGGCTCACCCGGCGTCGCGACGTTCGCCGACGTTCCCGTGCGTGACGACCTGATCGCGCTCGCCGCGCGCGTGACGCGCCGTCATGACGAAACAGCCGCGCGTGCCTCGACCGATCCGGCCACGCGGTTCTCGACCATCGAGATCGAACTGCGCAACGGCACGGCGCTGAGCCACACGACGGACCGTCTTTATAGCGCCGAGGATCTGCACGCGAAATTCGCGGACGCCACCGGTCACAGCCGGCGGCTCGCATTCATTCCTTCACTGATCGACACGATGCAAAGCGCTGCCGATCTCGCTTCTCTTTTCACAGCTTTCGCACAAGTCAGCGTATGACCACGACCAACAGTAACGCTACCCGCAGGCAGATGCGCCTCGGGCTCTTCATTCAGGGCGCGGGGCACCACGTCGCCGGCTGGCGTCATCCCGATGCGCAGGCCGGCAGCGAGAATCTCGCGCTGATGCAACGCATCACGCAGACCGCCGAGCGCGCGAAGTTCGACATGGTCTTTCTCGCCGACGGCCTGACGAGCGGACCCGATGCGCATCCGTCGATGGCGATGCGGCTCGAGCCGCTGTGCCTGCTGTCCGCGCTTGCAATGGGCACGCGCCACATCGGGCTGGCCGCCACCGCGTCGACCACGTATAGCGAGCCGTATCACGTCGCGCGAGCATTCGCGTCGCTCGATCATCTGAGCAACGGCCGCGCGGCCTGGAACGTGGTGACGACTTCATACGATCGCACAGCCGCGAACTTCACGCGCGGCAATCATCCGGAGCACGCATTGCGCTATGAAATGGCGGGCGAATTCGTCGATGTCGTCAAAGGACTGTGGGACAGCTGGGACGACGACGCGCTCGTGAAGGACAAGACGCGCGGCGTCTACTTCGATCCCGCCAAGGTGCATGCGTTGGACCATGAAGGGCAGTTCTTCAAGGTGAAAGGGCCGCTGAATGCGTCGCGTCCGCCGCAGGGACATCCGGTGGTGATTCAGGCTGGTTCGTCGGGACCGGGACAGGATCTCGCCGCGCGTACCGCCGAAGTGGTGTTCACGGCGCAGCAAACGATCGAAGAAGCGCAGACCTTCTACCGCGACCTCAAGAGCCGTCTGCCGAAGTTCGGCCGCGAGGGCGAACAACTGCACGTGATGCCCGGCGTGTTTCCTGTCATCGGCAGAACGGAGCAGGAAGCGAAGGACAAGTACGCGCAATTGCAGCAATGGACCGACACCTCCGGCGCATTGTCGCTGCTATCCGACCGGCTCGGCCATGACGTGTCGAAGTATCCGCTCGACGGTCCGCTGCCCGAGCTGCCCGAATCCGATCAGTTGAAAAGCCGCGCCAAACTGCTGACCGATCTCGCGCGCCGCGAGAATCTGACTTTGCGCGAACTCTATTACCTCGTGGCCGGCGCGCGCGGGCACCGTATTGTGTGGGGCACGCCGGTGCAGGTCGCGGACGCGCTCGAGGAGTGGTTCACCGGCGAGGCCGCCGACGGCTTCAATATCATGCCGCCGTATTTCCCCGGCGGCCTCGACGATTTCGTCGAACTCGTGGTGCCCGAATTGCAACGGCGCGGTTTGTTCCGCACCGAGTACAGCGGCACGACGCTGCGCGATCACCTTGGCTTGCAGCGGCCCGCCAGCCGTTACGCGGTCCGCTGAATCCGGCGAAGAAAAACGCGGCGCCTGTTGAACAGGCGCCGCGCCTTTGGATCGCAGCGTCGTTGAGTTAGTCTCGCTGAGTTAGTCTCGTTGGGTTAGTCCTGTTGAATCAGTCCCCACCTGAGGCCAGGGACGCTCAGATCGCGAAACGGCTCAGATCCAGTTGCAGCGGTACACGCGGTTGCGCTGCAAGTGCCGTGTCCAACACACCCAGCACACCCGGCGTGTGCGCCAGAAACGCCTGTGTGCGCGGGTTCGCCGGCGCGCGAAACAGCCGTTCAGCGGGACCCTGCTCGACGATCACCCCGGCTTCGGTGAAGTAAACCGCATCGCTGACTTCCTCGGCAAAACGCATTTCGTGCGTGACGAGCACACAGGTCATGCCGTCGCGCACCAGATCGCGTATCACGGTCAGCACTTCACCCACGGTCTCAGGATCGAGCGCGGAGGTCACCTCGTCGAACAGGATCAGATCCGGCTGCATGGCGAGCGCGCGAGCGATCGCCACGCGCTGTTGCTGTCCGCCCGACAACTCGCCCGGATACG
Source organism: Paraburkholderia sp. GW821-FHT02A12 (assembly GCF_059422005.1). Classification (NCBI taxonomy): domain Bacteria; kingdom Pseudomonadati; phylum Pseudomonadota; class Betaproteobacteria; order Burkholderiales; family Burkholderiaceae; genus Paraburkholderia; species Paraburkholderia sp. GW821-FHT02A12. The sequence continues at coordinate 1,347,772 of NZ_JBWKWA010000002.1, forward strand.
CACGCGCTTTATCGGCGAGGCGCACTTTCTTCAGCAGGTCGTAAGCGGTGCGGGTTGCGGCAGCCTTGTCGCGGCCGAGAATACGCACCGGTGCGACGACCAGATTGTCGAGCACGCTCAGATGCGGAAACAGGTTGTACTGCTGGAACACAAAGCCGACACGTTTGCGCAGTTCGATCTCGTCGCGTTCGGACGCGAGTTGATCGACGCGCGTGCCGTCGACTTCGATCTCGCCCTGCTGGGGGCGCAGCAGTCCTGTGATGCAACGCAGGATCGTCGATTTGCCCGAACCCGACGGACCGATGATCGACACGGCCTGACCGCGGAACACGTCGAGGTCGATACCCTTGAGCACCGGATTGGCGCCGAATGAAAGATGCACATCGCGCAACCGTACCAGCGGGCGCGCGGCGGAAGAGGCGGCAAGTGAGGTGTCAACTGAGGCGTCAACTGAGGCGTCAACTGAAGGCATAACGTTTTTCGATGAAACGGGTCAGGCGCGCAATCGGATAGCAGTACGCGAAGAACAATCCAAGCACGGCGAAATAGACGACGACCGTGAAATCCGCACGCGCCACCGTATTGCTGGCGACCTGTGCGGTGTCGAGCAAATCGTGCACGCCGACCAGCGACGCGAGCGCGGTCGCCATGGTGATGCTGGCGTAGAGATTCATCCACGGCGGCAGCATTCGCTTCACGCACTGCGGCAGGATGATCCAGCGGAATACCTGCGTGCGGCTGAATGCGAGCGAACGCGCGGCATCCCACTGCGCGTGCGGGATCGACTGGATCGCGCCGCGGAAGATCTCCGCGAAGTTGGCGCTGGCGGGCAGCGCGAGACCGAGCGTGACCTTGAACCAGTCGGGGAACGGCAGCGTGTGATGGCCGATCGCGATTTCGAACGGGAAGACGTAGGTCGAGAAATAGATCAGCACGAGCAGCGGAGCGTTGCGGAACACCTGCACGTAGCCGCGCGTGACGACGCGCACGATCCGCAGCGGCGACAGCAGCAGCGGTCCGAGCACGAGGCCGGCCAGGGTGCCGAACGCGATCGCGAGCAGGCTGATTTCGATGTTGACCCACAGCGATTTGCCGAGCGCGGGCGCCCACGTGATGAGCGCGTTGAGCGTCGCATGGTGGCGGCCATAGGCGGTCCCGTGCTCGATCACCGCAAGCAGCGCGGCGACGCCAACGACTGCGAGTAATGTGCCAAAGCGGGCGCCAAGACGGGCGCCAAGGCGGGCTGCAAGGCGCGCGGCAGGGCGGCGCCGTTCGCCCCGCACGGGCGTTGAGCGCGTTTCAGTGGCCATAGCCGGGCATCCTCAAACGCGCCTCGAGCCAGCGTCCCGCGCGGTTGACCGCGAAGGTCAACGCGCTGAAAAACAGCAGGATCAGGATCATCAGTTCGAGCACGTTGTCGCGCTGCGTCCAGATCATGATCGACGCATAGGTGATGTCGCCGACGGCGATCGCCGAGGCGACGGTGGTCATCTTGACCAGATCCACCATATTGTTGACGAGCGCCGGCAGTGCGAACCGCACCGCGAGCGGCAATTGCACGCCCCACAGGCGCTGGCGCCGGCTATAGCCGAGCGACTGCGCCGCTTCCAGCGTAGCGCGCGGCACGGCTTCGATGCCGGCGCGCAATGCTTCCGCATGAAACGCCCCTTTGTGCAGCGAGATCACGATCGCGCTCCAGATGAACGGCGTCAACGGATTGCCGCCGAGATCGCGCAGCGCCTCGCTGATCAGCATGTTGGTCACCAGAAACGCGCAGAACAGCTGCACGAGGGTCGGCGTATTGCGAGTGATCTCGACGAAGACACGCGCCGGGCGCGCCAGCGCAGCGCGCGGCGAAGTCAGCATGGCAGCCAGCACGACACCGGCGGCCAGACTGCCGGGCGCCGTGACGAGCGACAACTCGAGCGTGACCAGCATGCCGTGCAGGAACGATGCGAGTTCGTCCGCGTCGAGCACGAAGCTGTAGTTCAGGCCGATCTTGCCGATGGCATCGACGAGCGTCGCGGCGGCTTGCGAGAAGCCTGCAAGCGCTGCACTCATGTACGTTGCGCCTTGTACTTCTCGTGCAGGTCGAGCACGGCCTGCGAAGGCTGCATCGCGTTCTTGCGCTCGACATCGATCAGCCAGCCGCTGCGGTGCCAGTCCTGGACGATTTTTTCCAGCGCGTTCTGAGTGTCGGTTTCACCCTTGCGCACCCAGATCACGGCCGGCGACGGAATCAGATCGTTCGATACGGGGATGGTGTAGTCCTTCCAGTCCGGATTGCGCGCGACGAGCAGGCGCAAGGTCGGCGCGACGTGCACCGCGGCGACGCAGTTATTGCCGCGCAGCGCGAGCAGCGATTCCGGCTGGCCGCGGAATGCCTTCACCTGTGCGCCGTATTGCCCGGCGAGCGGTTTGGTGTAGTTGCTGCCTTGGGATACGCATACCGGTTTGCCGCGCACGTCGCTCCACGTCTTGATGCCGCTGTCTTTACGCGTAATGAGCGCGCCACCGATTTCCTCGAACGGCGTGGGCGGATAAGAGAAAATCTCCGCGCGCTCCTTCGTGACTTCCATGTTGGCGATCAGCGCGTCCACCTTGCCTTGCTGCAGGAACTGCACACGATTCGACGGCTGCACCGGTGTCAGTTCCACTTCGACGCCGAGCCGCTTCGCGACGTCTTCGGCGAGATCGACGTTGAATCCGAGCGGCTTTTGCGTGGCGGGGTCGAGCGAACCGAACGGCGGCCCGGACAGGATCACGCCGATCACGATCTTGTGGCGCTGATGGATGCGATCGAGCGTGCTGTCCGCGTGCGCGGCGCCGGCGGTGAATGCGGCGAGGACAGCGGCGAGGACAGTGAAGGCGCGCAGAGCGCGGTGGAGCGTGATGCGATGCGGTGCGTTGAACATGAAAAGGATAGGCGGAATTCAGGATCGCCTATTCTCGGCATGCTAGGCTCAGGAAAGAACCAATCAATTTTCATACCGTTATCTGGTTCGCGCATTTGTGCAGACGGCGCCGATGTTTAAGCGTCGTATCTGACGTTGCGACGACTTCTTGCGGCATGGCGCGCGCTCCCCAAACCTGCCGGCTGCCCATCGCGCCTACATTTTCTCTGCATAATCTCTGCATAAGCCCGCTCCGAACGCAGACGTGGCCAGTTGACGCGTAACACCGGCTCGGAGAGGGCGGCCCCGGAAAAAGGGCGTCATACAGGGGTAAGGATTTCCTTATGCTCGATTCAGGATGTGTAGTGCCGATTTTCCGTGCTTCCTGACTGCATCACGCCCGTCGCCAGCCTAGGATGAAATATCGAATCGTCCATGCGGTTGCCTCCCATGATTCCCTATTTGTCCGGACGCGAAAACGAGGTGGAGCACATCAACTCGATCTGTCTGCACCTGTTCGACACATGGTGCGAAAACAGGAGTGTGACGCCGCTGGGTTATCTGCTGCATTGCTGGCCGCTTCTGGATAGCGGACCGCATGCCATCAGGCGGCTTGGCGAAACGTTGCGCGAACTCAGAAAATCGCATCCCGAAACACTGAGCCGGGAGACGTCGCAGGCGCTCCGCGAACTGGCCGATTGTGTTGACGAGATCCTCGCATTCGGCGTCGCGCCCGAGCGGATAACGGCAATCGGCTAGCGCAGGCTTGCGGGATCGAACCAGAGTTCCTTGCGCGACAGCGGAACCCACTTCGGCAGGAACGGATTCTGAAGTTCGACGAGTGTCCGGTCTTTCAGTTTCAAGGCGGCCAACTGTTGGCTGAAGTGCCGGTTGAAGAAGGCATCGAAGCTGCCGTCCCGCACCATTTGTTCGAGCCCGTCGCGAATGCGCGCGGCGAGGCGCGGTTCCGATTTACTAACGTAGAAAAACTGGGCAAACGGATACCTGATCAGCAGATGACGATCGATCGCGAGGTTCGGGTAGCGTGCGCCGTAAACACGTAATTCCTGGGGCGCCTCGGTCACGCCGCGCGGGAACAGGTCGAAACGCCGGTGCAGAAGCATGAGAAAAAGCGAATCGTACGTTTCCGCCGTCCTGACCGGCACATGGTTGTACTCATACACGCGCACGTCGCCCCAATCGCTGCCTTGTCCGATGGATAGCTTGCGAAACTGGTCGAGCGTGCCGACCGCGTCGATCTTCGGCTGGTTGTCGGCGGCGATCAGCGCGACGCGGTAGCCAAGCAGCCCTTTGTCGATCGGAAACGGAATCGGGATCATGCCCTCGTCGAACTCTTTGTGTCCCGCGTCGCTGATCATCACGTTGATGCGCTCGCCCTTGACGGCTTCCATGTGCGAACGGGCCACCGAAATGGCGTCGGTGTAAGGCTGTTCGACGTAGGGGCCATACTTGGCTGTGGTGCGGGTGAGCACTTCCGTCAGAAGTTCGAACGGGTAGGCGTAGCGGACGAGGAATTCTTCGGACTTGAGCGGTTTGACGATATCCTGCGCGAACGCCGCCGGAATCAGCGCGGCGCAGATCGTCAATCCGGCGAGCAGGGCGCGTAGGGCCGCAATGCTCCACGCGCGCGGAGAGAGGGCGCCGGGGCGGGATCGCTTGACGGCGGAAGGAACGCCGCGGGAGTCGCCGGCTGTAGACCGCGAATCGGCGACGAGCGCAGAATAGAACAAAAGAGATCCAGAGCACTCGCGGGGGGATATGGCTCTCAACATGTTTGGCGCCTTGTGGAGTTCGTTCGATCGCTTTCGCCGCAGCGTCGTGTTGCGGCTGCTGGCGACGGTATTGCTGTTCAGTTGTGTGGTTACGCTGATTTTGACCGGATTTCAACTCTACCGCGACTATGAAAGCGGTATCGAACGGGTCGAGAATCGCCTTGCCGATATCGACAGAAGCTATCGCGACAGTCTGGGCGAGGCGTTGTGGCGCCTCGACCGCGCGCAGCTGCAACTTGAACTCGACGGCATTCTGCGTCTCGCCGACATTCGCGTCGCCGAGGTGCGCGAGACGGACACGGCGCAGTTCCCGATGGTGGTGACGGCGGGGCGGCGCGAGGCGGGGCCGTCCTTGAAACGCGAGGTTCCGCTGCTCTACCGGGTTCAGGGCAAGGAGCAGCGAATCGGCACGCTCTACGTCGAGGCGACGCTGATCAATCTCTACCATGAGCTGAAGCAGACCGCGCTCGTCATTCTGGTGAGCCAGGCGGCCAATACTTTCCTGGTTTCGCTGTTCACGATCTACATCCTGTCGCGGCTCGTGACGCGGCATCTCGGTGCTTTCGCGCGGACCGTCGGCGGCTACGATTTTCGTCAGCCGCCACGGCCTTTCAGCCTGCAGCGCCGGCCGCCGCGCAAACCGGACGAGCTCGACCGGGTGGTGGCCGCGTTCAACGATATGGGCGCGCGGCTGCATCGCCGCTACCTCGAAGAGCGCGACGCCGCCGCCGAGCGCGAAGCGCGGCGTTCGGCCGAAGCGGCGAACCGCGCCAAGGGCGAGTTCCTCGCCAGCATGAGTCACGAGCTGCGCACGCCGCTCAACGGCATCCTCGGCTATGCGCAGATCCTGCGGCGCGACCCCACGCTGAGCGAGCGGCAACGTGAAGGGGTGGCGGTGATCCAGCGCAGCGGCGAACATCTGCTGGCCTTGATCGACGACACGCTGGATTTCACCAAGCTCGAAGCAGGCAAACTGCGCATCGAGATCGGCGACGTGCCGCTCTCCGCCCTGGTGGACGTGATTCGCGAGATCATCGGCGTGAAGGTGGAGCAGAAGCAGCTTGCATTCATCTGCGAGATCGCGCCTGGTGTGCCGTCCGCCGTGCGCGCGGACGAACGCCGGCTGCGCCAGGTCCTGCTCAACCTGCTCGCGAACGCGGTCAAGTTCACGGACCACGGCGAGGTGAGCCTGCGGATCGCGCGAACCGGGGCCGGCAAGGTGCGTTTCGACGTGCGCGACACCGGTATCGGCGTGAGCGCCGACCAGCTGGAGAAGATATTCGAACCGTTCGAGCAGGTCGGCGGCCTCGAGCGGCGCGTCGGGGGCACCGGGCTCGGTCTCGCGATCAGCCGGCAATTCGTGCGCGCCATGGGCAGCGATATCCACGTCGAGAGCCGCGTGGGACACGGCAGCGCCTTCTGGTTCGAACTGGCTCCGGCGCTCGCCGAACCGGCCGCCATGCCCGCTGCTCCGGCCGCCCGGGTCGAAACGGGCTACCTGGGCCCGCGTCGGAAGGTTCTGGTGATCGACGACGTGCCGGTCAATCGCGCGGTCGTCGTCGAGTTTCTGACGAAGCTCGGCTTCGAGACCGTTGAAGCCGAAACCGGCCGCGAAGGGCTCGAGAAGGCGCAAAGCGAACGGCCGTCGCTGATCCTGACCGACATCGTCATGCCCGAAATGGACGGTCTCGAGACCACCCGCCGGCTGCGGCAGATCTCCGGTTTTGCCGAGTTGCCTGTCATCGCGGTGTCCGCGAGTTCGTCCGGCTCCGATGAGAAAAACAGCCTCGCCGCCGGCGTGAACGCGTTCCTCTCCAAGCCGGTCGATTTCGACAAGCTGCTCGCGCAGATCGCCGCCTTGTTGTCGCTCACGTGGAGTTATGCGCCACAGGCACCGTCGGTCGCGCCCGGTGCGTCGCGGGAGCGGCAGCTGGCCGTGCCGGCCGCGGAAATGAGCGAACTGCACCGCCTCGCCCGCGATGGCAATATGCGGGAGATCGTGCTGTGGGCCGAACGTGTCGCCGCGCTCAACCCGCTCTATGCGTCGTTCGCGGCACAGCTTCGTCAACTGGCGAAAGGCTATCAGTCGAAAGCGATTCTCCAACTCGTCGAGCAGCATATGGAACGCAGGCCGGCACCATGAACGAGACCTCCCCCCATCCGGGTGAGCCACCCACCATCCTCATCGCCGACGATACGCCCGCGAGTCTGGGCGTGGTCGTCGACAGTTTCGTGGACCGCGGGTTTCGCGTGCTGGTCGCGCTCGACGGCGCGGAAGCGCTCGAGCGCGCGCAGTTTGCGCAGCCAGATCTGATCCTGCTCGATGTGAAAATGCCGGGCATCGACGGTTTCGAAACCTGCCGCCGGCTCAAGATGAACGAGGCGACGCGCGATATTGCCGTGATCTTCATGACCTCGCTCACCGGCAGCGAGGACATGGTCGAAGGCTTCGCGGCGGGCGGCGTCGACTATGTGACCAAGCCGGTGCGCATCAACGAAATGATGGCGCGCATCGACACGCATCTGGCGCTGCGCGCCATGCACAGGCAGCTGGTTGCCCGCAACCGGCAGCTGCAGAGCGAAGTGGTGGTGCGCCAGCAGGCCGAGGCGGCGCTGTCCCGCGTGCGCGACGGCCTGGAGGAGCGCGTCGCGCAACGCACCGACGAACTGGCGCGGGCGAATGCGCGCCTGCGGTCGCAGATCGACGAGCGCAGGCGGGCCGAGGCGAAACTGCTGTCGAGCGAAGGGCGGTTTCGCACCATCGTCGAGACGAGTCCGGTGCCGCTGTGCATCACGTCGATGCCCGGCGGCAAGATTCTCTATACGAATGAGCCGTTGCGGGAGCTATTCGGTATCGACGCGCGCGACCGCCCGGTCACCAGCATCGTGGACCTGTACGAGAATCCGGCGGAGCGCGACAGGCTGGTGCAGCATCTGCGCGAAGAGGGCAGTTTCCGCGACACGGAAGTCCAGCTCAGGCGGCTGGACGGCACGGTATTCTGGGCGATCGCGACGGCCCGGGTGGCGACCTACGACGATGCGCCGGCGATCTATGTCGGTCTGAACGACATCACCGAACGCAAGCGCATGGAGCAGGCGCTGTTCGAGTCGCGCGAACAGCTGCGCGAACTGTCGGCCTATATGGAAGCCATCCGCGAAGAGGAACGAAAGCGCATCGCGATGGAAATTCACGACGAGCTGGGTCAGTTGCTGACCGCGCTGAAGATGGACGTCTCGCTGCTCAGGATGCGTCTCGGCAACGACCCGGAGGCGATGAAAAAGGCCGACAGCATGCGCGAACTGGTTGAAAAAACCATCTGGATGGTGCGCAACGTCGCGAGTCATTTGCGGCCTGCCGCGCTGAACTTCGGGATCGTGTCGGCGCTGGAGTGGCTGGTCGAAGATTTCGGCCGGCACAGCGGCGTTCCCTGCCAGTTCCGGATCAACGGCAGCGAGCCTGTGCTTCCCGATGCGTTCGCGACGGCGGTATTCCGCATCGTCCAGGCGTCGCTGACCAACGTCGCGCGTCATGCCAGCGCGACGCGAGCGGACGTGACGCTGACACGCTCCGCGACGGCCCTCGATCTGCATGTCAGCGACGACGGCTGCGGCTTCGATCAGGAAGCGGCGCGCAAGAGTTATTCCTATGGCCTGCTCGGCATGAGCGAGCGCGCGCGAGCGATTGGCGGATCACTGCTGATCGACAGCGCGCCCGGCGCGGGCACGGCAGTTTCAATCCACATTCCGTTAGATGACAAAGTAGACAAATGATCAAGATCCTGATTGCAGATGACCATGCGATCGTGCGTGGCGGCCTGAAACAGATCATCGCGACCACGACGGATATCGTCGTCGCCGGCGAGGCCGCTCAAGGCTCGGAGGTCGTCGACAAGCTGCGCACGAGTCACGTCGATCTGCTGCTGCTCGATATGACGATGCCGGGCATCAGCGGGGTCGATCTGATCCGCCGCGTGCGCGCGGATCAGCCGGCCTTGCCGGTCCTCGTATTGAGCATTCACAACGAGGCGCAGGTCGTCTCGCGCGCGTTGCGTGCGGGCGCGACCGGTTACGTGACGAAGGACAGCGATCCGGAGGTGCTGCTTGCCGCGATTCGCAAGCTTGCTGCCGGCGGGCGCTTCATCGATCCGAAGCTCGTCGACGCGATCATCTTCGAGACCCACTCGGGCGATGCGCCGCCTCACGACATCCTCTCCGATCGTGAATTCCAGGTGCTGCAGATGCTGGCGGTCGGCAAGAGCATCAACGACATCGCGGACACGTTCTCGCTCAGCGCCAAGACCATCAGCACGCACAAGATGCGCCTGATGCAGAAGCTCGGTCTCAGTAATAACGCCGAACTGATCCGCTATGCGATCAGGCACGGTCTGGCCGCCGAATGACGCTAGTCTGATGAATCATCCTGGTCAGCGTGTTAGGGAAATCCTGACGTTCGAATCAGTTGTTCCTGAATGAACTATCCGCCGCTCCCGACTGAGCCGCCAGCAAGCGCGTCTTACGATGCGTTATGGGCAACATGGAGCGCAGCCTGTCGTGGGAGAAAAATCGTTACGCGGACTGGTCGAGAAATTGCTGGGTGCGGCGAGCGTCCAGCCGGTCCGGATACTGTTGACGCATCGTTCGCAATCTGGCCGGACACGCCGCGTGTGTGTCGAGGTGCAACGGCCGGGCGGCCCGCTCGCTCTGTTTTTCTTCCGCCACACTGATAGAACCTGGCATGTTTTTCCACCCGGCGCCGCGCGTCCTTCGATGATTGCCGCCGGCTTGCCGTTGGACGAGGCGCTGACGGCGAAGGAGACGACACATGGCTGAAGACAATCCGAACTGCCTTTCGCAGAACGAGCTGGAACTGCGGACGTGGATGCTGGCGTGGTACGACCACGCCGTTTCGGTCGGCTTCGTCCGCCCGCCGTTCACGTTGAGCGACGCGACGGCCGAACGGCTCGAGGGTTATTTCAAGGTGGGACTCACGCCGGTCGAAGGCGCCGAAGCGTTTTTCGGCGTCGTGCATTGAGTCTTGCGGTGCACGCCGCAGACGAGCTTTCGCCCACCCCTGCCCGGCGGCGGCATAGTTGGGCGGTAAGCGACCTGCGCATGGCGTGTGCATCGGCCAGTCAGCTCACTGGAGATGCTGACCGCCGTTGAGGGCAATGTTTGCCCCGGTCAGAAAACCTGCCTCGCGCGAACACAGGTACAGGACAAGCGCGGCGACTTCTGCGGGCTGTCCCAGTCGTCCGACGGGTATCTGGGGGATGATCCTGGTTTCGAGGACGTCCTGCGGCACTGCCATTACCATCCGTGTCGCGATGAATCCGGGCGAGATGGTGTTGACGGTCACGCCTTTTTTCGCGACTTCGAGCGCCAGCGATTTCGTGAATCCGTGGATACCTGCTTTCGCGGCCGCATAGTTGGTCTGGCCGAAGCCGCCTTTGGAGCCGATGATCGAGGATATGTTGATAACGCGCCCCCAGCCGCGCTCGACCATGCCGTCGCATACGGGCTTCGTCATGTTGAAGACCGAATCGAGGTTGGTGCGGATGACCGCGTCCCAGTCGACCTTGTCCAGCTTTTTGAAAACTGCGTCTCGCGTAATGCCGGCGTTGTTGACCAGAATGTCTACCGGGCCTACTTCAGCGAGGATTCTCGCGACGCACTTTGCGCACGATTCATAGTCGGCCACATCGACCGGATAAGCCTTGAACCGGCGGTCCTGGGCCTCCATGTCTGCAAGCCATGCGTCGACGCCGGTGTTTTTCGGCGAGTACGTCACCAGGACCGTATAGCCCGCATCGTGGAGTTTGATGCTGATGGCTTCGCCAATCCCGCCAGTTCCGCCCGTGACAAGTACGATCTGCTTTGTCATTTTCGTGACCTGATCATCGAATAAACGGAGACAGCGGCGAATGGAAACCCGAAAGTCCTGGGGCATCGCCGCACCATGAAATCCACCGCTCGCCGGCTTACGGATGCGAACCTCCTGGCCGGAGACAACGATTACTTCGATGTCGCGCGAGAAGCCCGCTCGACCGCCTGCCTGGTGGTTCTCGACACGGCCGCACTCACTGCTTCGGCGTTGTTTTCGGCAGTGAGGATCGTTTGTTGCGAGGCCTTGCGCGTCGTCTCGTACCAGGCGCCTGCGGCGGAAATCGCAGACTTCAAGGCTGAGGTGGCGGTTTCCGCGGCAGCAGGCGCATACTGCGCGGCCCCGTCGATCAGCTCTTGCAATTTTTGCTGCTGCCCGACGAAATGGTCATTGGCGATGTTTGCAATTTCCAGTTGGGAATTTGATGCAATGGCGATTAATTGACTGAAATACGAGTGGATTTGCGGCACGATCAGTTCCGCCGCGCCACTGTGCGGCTTGCTCCATTCTTGCGGACTGTCTCCCGATAACGCTTTGAGCATCACCTCTTTGGTTTCGGCGATACTCGACCGGGCGGTTTTCAGGTTCAGTTCGATCACCTTCTGAAAGATCTCGACGGTCTTGTTTGCCAAAGCAAACGATGCTTCTGTGTTGGCTTGTTGGATCACTGCGTTTTGCTCAGGATTCCACAGATTCATCGCTTGCTCCCGGAAGTGACAGGTAAAAGGCACGTTGAGGAAAACCTTTCATTCGATGAAGTCGGCTAGCGTCACAGGATCTTCGATAACGGGCGCATACGGAGCGTAGAGCCGCTTCGTTTGCAATTGTTGCGTTATGCCATCCCGCCATACCTCAAACCCCGAAATCTGCGCCAACCTCATCGCCTGAACGCCGAGCAATACATGTCCGGCACTTACGGCCTTCAGCGTGGCGGCGAGGCCATCCTCCAACAATTCCTGCACGGCCACCGCGAGCGAAATCGACGTGTCCCACCGGTCTGCTTCGTCAACCGGTGAGGGAAGCACAGCCTGATGCCGCTTGTTCGCCGAGTTGCCAGCGGGCGTCACAAGGTAGAGGCGTGTGTGAGTTCCTGTACGAGGGCGCCGTCGACGGCTCGGCGCGTCAGGCTGCTCTGCGTCGAACCGGTTCAACTGCAGGAGCAGGCTATCGATCGAGCATAACTGGACTTTAGTCAGGTGGTAAGAGTCGAGTAGCTGATGGAGCCGTCTGCGCCAATATTCGGCCGACAGAATCGGACCGCCTTCAAACCCGCATAACGACGGACGCATCACGCACTCGATGTGCGCGATCTCTTCATCGATCAATATACCCATGCCCACCCCCGGTACATTTTCGAATACTGCTCGATGACGTCGTTTACATTCATGTCTGAGCCGTACTATAGGTCTAACTTTCTTCGAAATCCAATCGAAAATCACGTATATGGCGAGTCGATGCCGATCGGTAAATAATTCGTCAAGAATTCGTTTGAATAAGAACGCGCGATTCAAACGCATTTTCTCTTTGACGCAGAGGCATGCGTCAAAGCAGGGGATCCTTGTGCGAGCGTAATTCTGGACAACAATTCCAATGTGAATATTGTTCGCTGGGTGGAGAACGAATCAAATAGCGCCGGTGTCGGTTGGGACTTCGCTACCGGCATTGGCACGGTCAACGTCACCAATCTGGTGAACGCATGGCCGCGTTGACCGGGTCGATGAGCAGGGTGTGGAAATGGGGTTGGAGTGAAGGGGCGCCAGAGGCGTTGTCGCATTAAAGTCTCTGCTTCGTGGAAGTGCGATGGACTGGGCCTCCTTAAGTCGCAGGGAACCGATCGTTGATAGTCCAACGCACGGGCCTCGGGGGCACATCGGAGCAGGCGAGCGATTATGACCTACACTAGAAAAGCGTCTTTCGCGCGCTCGGGTGCCCCTTTTGACGCAATGCAACGTCGCCGGCAGCCGATTGAAGCGGGCGAATGGCCATGGCACGGGCAACACACCGTCATCTGCTGCCCGAATTCATCTGGAACTGATGTTCAAGAAGGGGGCATCATGTTGCAAGCCAGTGAAATCCAGAAGCGCTTTACTCATCTGCAGCAAACCGTCAGCGAGGCATCGCGGACCTGCCATGCCGAGGCGGCGATTCCGAAGGACTTGATGAACTGGGTGGATGAGCTCGATAAGGAATGCAAATCAGCAAAGAAGGTCATGTCGTCCAAGGATGAGGATCGAATCCGGCAGTGCGTCGATGATCTCGAACGGATCGGTGATCGTGCAGAGCGCGCTTGCCAAAAAGCCGGCAGTCTCGATGCCAGGATCATGGATGCAGTCAGTTCGATGCATTCGGAACTTTCTGACCTGAAGCGACAGCTGCACTGACCTACCTGACGGCCCCGGTCCAACCCGCCGGGGCTATTTACACTTCGGCGCCATCAAGACGCGCAGCAACGCGTCCGCTTGACGCGCGGCCGTTTGCTTTCGCATGACTGCCGTGCCCGATTGCGGAGCAATTTTTTGCACGGAGGTATGTCATGGCTACGTACGTCATCCTCAGCCGTCTCGCTCCTGACGCGTTCAAGGATCCCGAGGACCTGAAGCAACTCGCCGCCACAGTGGCCGAGAAGATCAGGACCGCATGCCCTGCCGTCACCTGGAAGGACAGCTATCTGACACTCGGGCGCTTCGACGTCGTGGACGTTGTTGAGTCGACCGATCTGAAACAGCTCGAGCTGGCAGCGTTGATCATCCGAGGCTACGGACACGCCGCCACCGAGACCCTGCAAGCCACGCCGTGGCACGAGTTCATCGCGGCACTGTAACGGAGATCGATGGATCGGGCTCGAGGCGATGAAGTTTACCGGGTTGATGCTGCGTCTCACCGTAGCGTGTCTGACCGTGTTCGCAGGAGTCGCCATCTTGCAGGATCGTTTTATCTACTTCCCTGAGAAGGCCGCAATCGAGGACCTCGCGTCCGGCGGACTTCGCGCCTGGCCGACACCTGAGGCGTTTCGGGGCCTCGTGGCCGAGCCGGCCGGAAAGGCGTACGGCACGGCCATCGTCTTTCACGGCAATGCAGGGCACGCCGGACACCGTTCGTTCTATGCCGCGGCGCTCACCCGGCTTAGGCTACGCGTGATCCTCGCCGAATATCCTGGCTACGGGCCACGCGACGGCGCGCCGGGCGAAGAGCGTCTGGTGGCCGATGCCCAACAGACCATCGCGCTTGCGCATCGCCTCTACGGCACGCCGCTGCTGCTCATCGGTGAATCGCTCGGGGCCGGCGTGGTGGCCTCGGCCGGCTCGCGCGAACGCGACAAGACCGCCGGCTTACTGCTCATCACGCCATGGGATCGGCTCGAGCACGTCGCTGCTTACCACTATCCGTGGCTCCCCGTGAAGTGGCTGCTGCGCGACCGATACGACAGCGTGACACACCTGGCGTCGTTCGACCGCCCTGTTCTCGTCGTGGTTGCGGAAAGCGACAGCATCGTCCCCGCGCGCTTCGGCGAGGCGCTCTACAACGCGCTGGCCGATCCGAAACAACTGATGGTCGTGAAGGCGGCTGAACATAACGACTGGATCGGGCACGTCGACGATACCTGGTGGCAGGAGGCGATCGGCTTCCTGCTCGCGCCTTCCCATTGAAATATGAAATCCCGCTCTGTCCCGCCCAGGTGGGAACGGTTCTACGTCCTCGATGAGAAGAACCGGCCTGTCGAGGTGTTCGACCGCAGCGAGTGGTCGCGCTGGATGTCTGAGAACGAACTGATCTTCCGCCGCACGTTGCTGGAAGAATCCGGCGTGACGGTTACGACCCGCTTCTGCGGTGCGTCCGAAACGAGTACCGGGGAGGCCCTGCTGTTCGTGACGCGCATCGCCGGAATGCAAGCGCGAGACAACAAGAGCTATGGAGCAGGTACGCTCGATGAGGCGCTGGAGCAGCATGAGCGCATCGTACAGAAAATCCTCCGGATGCTGACCGGGCGGTGATCGCCACAGCGCGACGATTCTCCGCGACCGTGGCCATACCTCGCGGGAGCACCCTCGATAGGAAGAACCAGGCCAGTTCGCGGTCCGGCACGGGCCCTTCAGGCCCTCTGCAGAATGTCCATCGCCTGTTCGGCATCGTCCAGCGAGTCGACCGCGAGATAAGCAATGAACTGTGTGCCAAGTACAGCGGCGGAAACGCCGCGGAGGTTGATCCCCCCGTCTGCCAGCATCTGGGTCAATTGCGCGATGATCCCCAACTGGTCCAGACCCATTACACGGACGGAGTGAAGGCTCGGGGTGACGGTGAACCCCACCTGTGTCGCGGCCTGGATCTCCCTGTCCCCCTGCAGCGGGGCGACAAACACGACCCCCTTGCCCGATGCTTCCGGCGTGCGACGTGCGACGACGAACTGCAAGTCTACGCCAGCATCCCGCAACGCGCTTAATACATACGCAAGCCCGCCCGGTTTGTCCTCGATGGTAGCTGCCCAAACATCGACGCGTTCTACGCTCAGTTCCATGGCAGTCCCTCCCGCCTGATGCATCTCACTATAAAAATCTAGTTCACCAACGGCACGCGAGCAAGGCCGGCAGCGTAAGCGACACACGGGAATGCCGGGAATGCCGGGAATCCCCGGGCCGGCACTGCCAGGTTTGATGCTATGCAACGCCGGCACTGTGCGCCCAGGAAACCACCCGCTTCGGTTTGTCGTCATGCGACGCTTCTTCCGGCAAGCTGCCGATATAGCCGGCGCCGCTGCGCCACGTCTCGATAGCATCTTGGGAAATGCAATCAATGGACACAAGAGAATCCTCAGCATTCACCGCGCTCCTGCCAGCCAGGTTGGCACGCGATGGCGGCAATGACCCGAACAGCAGCCTGACCGGAACTTCCGCAGTCGACATCCCAGCCCCAACAGTCAAAAGCGGACACACTTTTTCTTTCAGCCAGGACGGCGAAAGCTTCCTGCTCGACGGCGAGCCTTTCCAGATCCGCAGCGGGGAGATGCATCCCGCCCGCATCCCGGCCGAATACTGGCAGCATCGCATCCTGATGGCCAGGGCGATGGGGATGAACTGCATCGCCCTCTACGTCATGTGGAATTACCACGAAACGAGTCCAGGCATTTTCGATTTCCGCACAGGGAACCGCGACATCGAAGCATTCATTCGACTGTGCCAGCAGGAGGGGATGTGGGTGTTGCTGCGGCCGGGTCCCTATATCTGCGGCGAATGGGATCTGGGCGGCATTCCGTCGTACCTGTTGAGTTATCCGGACATCCAGCTCAGGACCGACTCCGCTAACGATCCTCGCTACATGTCGGCGGTAGCTCGCTACATCAGGGAGCTGAGCCCGCGCATCGAACCACTGCTGGTGAGTAACGGGGGACCGATCCTGATGATTCAGATCGAGAATGAATTCGGCTCGTACGCCAGCAACCCGGCTTACCTTGAAGAGATACGGCAGCTCTGGCTTCAGGAAGGGATACAGGGGCCGTTCTATACCGAAGATGGCATCAGGCAGCTTGAACAGAATCGCACGAGCGTCACCGGCGGCGCGATTGCATTGAGCAATGGCGATGCAGAGCAAATTGCAGCCGTCCGGCGGGAATTTCCGGCCGTTCCGGCGATGGCCGGTGAAGTGTATCCAGGGTGGCTCACCCATTGGGGCGACGAGACTCTCAAAGGGACTGCCGTCGATATCTCCGGCACGCTAGACGCGCTCATGCAACTGAAGCTGTCGTTCAACCTCTATGTCATTCACGGCGGCACCAGCTTCGGCTTCTATGCCGGCGCAAACGTGGATGCCGATTCAGGCGAATATCAACCCGACATTACCAGCTACGATTACGCAGCACCCATCAGCGAGCAAGGCGTGGCGACGTCGAAGTACATGAAGTACCGCCGCGTCATTGCCCGCTATCTCTCGACGCCGTTGCCCGATATACCGAAACCCGTCCCGACGATCAGGCGCAAAGGAGGTCAGGCCTTGATGCCGGAACTTTGCGCGTCCGTTTGGGACAACCTGCCTGCCGCGCTCCCGGCCGCGCAAACCGTCGACCCACAGCCGTTCGAGTTGTACGGCCAGGCGTTTGGTTTCGCGCTGTATCGCAAGAAACTGCAGGGCTATCGCGGTGGTGTGCTGGAACTCAAGGATGTTCACGACTACGCGACCGTTTTCGTCGGCGAGCAATATGTAGGCGGCGTGTCGAGAGCTTGCATGCCGGAGCACTGCGCGCAGCCGCTGAATGTCACGCACCACGCGCCGCTTACGGTTCCGCTTGTGTCGTCGTCGCAGGACAGCGACGTATCATTGGATATCCTCGTCGAGGGCATGGGGCGCGTCAACTATGACCACGCGATGATCGACCGCAAAGGCATTCTCGAACCGGTTACGCTGCAGGATGCGGAAGGCTCGAGCGACACGCTCACCGGCTGGGAAGTCTTCCTGTTACCGATGGATACTGCGTTTATCACGAACTTGCGCACCGTCTGCTCGAACCCCCGTAAGGCTGGACTGTTCTTCAAAGCGACCTTGCCGTTGGATACAGCCGGCGATACCTATCTCGACATGCGTGACTGGACCAAAGGCGTGGTCTGGGTCAACGGGCACAATCTGGGCCGCTACTGGAATGTCGGTCCGCAAAAGCGCCTGTATTGTCCAGCACCCTGGCTGAGGCCGGGTGACAACGAGGTCGTCATCTTCGATCTGCACCAGATGGAAGCGAAACCGGTTGAACTGGCGCGCACGCTATCGTAAAGAAGGCACTGGAAGCCAACACCGGGAAATCCGCGGCCACTTCGATTACCCTTCGCCGCCGGCTGGTACCAGCTCCAAAGTGAGCACTTCGAAAGGCGCGAGTGAGATAGTGTGCGGCTGGTCCGCGTCCAGCGCCGGCGGAACATGCGAGGCATGGCCATGCCATATGCTGCGCGTCTGGAATCGTCCCGCCGCGCCAGCCGGCAACTCCAATTGGCGCCGCAAATCGAGCTCGAAGCTCTTCGCCCGGCTGTCGGGATTGCGCAGCGTGATGATCGCCTTGACCGGCGACCATGCAGCCCAGCCGTACACCTCGAGCCCGTCCGGCGCACCGCCAATCCAGTGGCTGTCGCGCAGCACGTCGGCGTTCGCCCGGGCCCACCTGGCAGACTCGGCGAGAACGTCCCAGTCGCCGTCGCTGAGCAGCGACGGCGTGATGTACAACTCCTGCAGTTGCGCGCCGCTGCCGAAGTACGAATGCACTTCATTTGCGAAGTCCTGGCCTTGAGCGGTGTTCAACCGATCGTTGCACTGCGCGTAGATGATGCCGTGGAGCATCAGCGAGTTGAGCGGAAACAGCGGACTCCTGACAACGACGTTGCGGTAGGTCTGTGCGTCGCGATAGGTAATCCAGCATTCGCGGTTGCTGCCTACGCCGTCCAGGTCGTCATCCTTGCCGCCGCGCCAGATCGAGTCGGCGTGGCGCAGCCAGAACGGCGACGGATACGTGCCGACGGTGAGGTTGATGAAGGTATCGGGCCTGGCCGCGCGGATGTCCTCGATCAGCTGGATCGCCGCGTCCCAGTCGCTGCTGAAGCGGCTGCCCGGGACCACCTTGTCGACATTGCCGGCGCCATCGAACTTGAAGTGATTGATGCCGTGCTGCGTGAGCAGTTCCATCACGGCCTCGTGGAAGCGTCGATAGTATTTCGGCCCGGACAGCGCGAAGCAGCCATCGATAATCTCGTATCCGGCGGCGTGGCCCCGCGTCACGCGTTCCTGCTGCGTCGAGCCATAGCCGCCCCACGGCGATAACCACACGCCTGGCGCCGCGCCGTACCGGGCGGCGGCGTCGCGCAGCGGCACGAATCCATGCGGAAAATCCCTGCCGAAATCCCAGCTGCCGCTGTAGTCGTCCCAACCGTCATCGAACAGGAAGGAGTCGAGTTGTACGCCGCGCTTGTCGTGCAACTCGCGGCCGATGTCGTCGATGCGTTCGAGCGCTTGCTGCTGCGTATACGGCGTGAGGTAACCGATGTCGTACCAGCAGTTGTAGTGCAGGAACGGGCGGTACGGATGGGCTCGTTCGCGTTCGAGATAGGCCGCGAAATCGCGGCGTAGCTGGCCGTCGCGAGCCACCCCCGCCACCGCCGAGAAGACACTAGTCTTGCCCTTTTCCAGCGGCAAGGCCCGCGACAGGATGAACCTGACGGTGTCGCCGCGTACCTGGCTTTCCGACAACGGAAGCTCGAAACCGAGGTAGACGTTGCCCGCGAGCACGGGTGTTCCCTTGAACTCGCCGCCGGTTTGCGCACCGGACGCCTGCGTCTCCAGCAGCAAAACGGTGGCAATGTGCTCGTCCTTGCTGAGCGCGGTAATCGCCACTTGCAAGCGCAAGTACTGCGAGCTTTCGCGTTGCTCCACGCTCCACTCCACCCGCAGGCGATCCTGTTCGTCACCGAGGATGGCACGCACGCGTCTGCCCGCGATCCGTTCGGCCAGTCGAGACGCCTTGGGATTTGCCGTCAGCATTTCTTCGCGCAGCGGCGCAAGCAGCTTCAGGTCGGCAATGCCCAGTGTGCGACCGTCGGCCAGCGATAGCGCAAACGGCGCGGTGACCGGCAGAGTGCGTAGGTGTACGCGGTCGGTCAGGGCGAAATCGGTCAGATGCTGGTGCCTGACGGTCCAGTTCAAGGCGATCGCCGCGTTACCGAAAGAATGCCAGTCACCGTTCGTCTGGAACGCGGGCATGCCCGGATGCTTGGACACATTTTCTTTGGCGTTCATGGAAGAAGCCCAGGATGAGGCGGGTGCCTGATCCATAGAGTACAACTACCGAAGTTCGTTATGGGGCCGGGTTCGGTTCGAGAAGCAGACTGTCGGCATGGTGCCGTGCCGGCCTGGTGTGCCACCTGCCTATTGTTCCGTCTGCTGGCGCTCGTATTCCTTGTATTTCATCTGGATATATTCTTGCCGACTCACCTCATGCAGTTGACGCGGATACTGTTCAGTTGCATCGAACCAGTTAGTGAGGCGTTGCTCCAGACGCTTGTCAGGCGCGCTGGACAGCGCGCCAAGATAGGCGTCTATCGCCAGGTAGTAGCGCATCGTATTGCGTTCCACCAGACCGCGAACTCCACCTATGTATTCAGTCTGTTCGGAGGACGGGCCACCGGCGGCGGTAAAACCGACCTTGTCGCTGCCAATGGTCGCCAGATAGGTTTTCATGGCGATGCGCCCCGCCATGCCGTAGCTGTACGAGTAGGTCAGGTGCAGAAAGGTCCGGTTGCCACTTATGCCTACCGCTTCGAGCACGATACGGTAATCCTTTGTGCTCAGCGGACCGCTGTCGGCGTTGAGGTCCACCTGGAAGTATCCTGGGCTCGTGGCTGCTGCGCGGTAATGGAATTGCACGCGGTAGGTGTCCGCGAGTTTCTGTTCGACTTTTCTGCCTATATTCACGCTCACCATGTCGCCGTTGCTGCTGGTCGAGGCATGGCAATACTTGGTATTAAGGTGCAGTATCAGCACATCGCACCAGTTGGCAGGGCCGTGCGCGGGGTCATTGAGCGCGCCGCTGACTGTAGCGAATGGGTAGTCCACCACGGCGTAAATGTCGCCCTTGAGCGCCGACGGTGACTCTGCCGATTCAAGATACAGCGGACGCTGGAACTGGTTATGTTTGAGCTGTTGCGCCAGGCTCTGGTATTTGTCACGCAAGGTCGAAGCATCGTCCGCCCCCAACGCGAGCAGGCCATGGCACAGGCAGCACATGACCAGGATGGCTAGCATCAGTCTCAATTTGCGTGGCCTGTTGCTGCCTATGCTTTTAGCAAGCGCGACCATTAACGTGCTCCGGCCTCCCGCCTCAGGTTGTTGGCACCTACCGTGCAGCATACCCCGTCGATCATTGCAGTATTCGTGTTTTATGGGGCATCCTGGCATCCACACCGAATCAGATATAGCCACGCGCCCCAGTGCGTGAGCGTACCTTCGCGGCCCGCGACGTGTGATCCGCCCATTCGATATTGCTGTTCTCGCTCATGCTACGATTCCTTCAAGTTTTCGATGGAGACTGCCATGTGGGACAAGATCGAACACAACGGGTACGAAGTCTGGGTCCTGCCGATCCTTGCATACGGTCCGCCGGCTCCAGCCACCTTGTGGCATTACTCGGCGTACATCTGTCGCCACGGTGCCGATGCCCACATGGCTGGGCAGAGCATTCGCTTCGATGAACTTGTCGCCACGTTTCACAGTGAAGAAGAAGCCCGCGAGGCTGGGTATGTCGAAGGCAAGCGGCGCGTCGACATGATTCACGAAGGCGGTTGATCGTTTCCGGTTCTTTCGCGTCTGTCGGCTTTGCGATGTCAAACGCAAGCGAGGCGCCGTGCTGGAGGCCTTGATAGTGTCTCAAAGGCGCGCAGCATGGCAACAACGTCGCCGCTTGCGATCGCACGCGTTGCCGCGTCAAGGTCGGCGCGGATCGTCATTGCGCCAAAGGTGCCGACGGGACCGAGTTCGGCGTAGTGGCCGAGTATCTCGGTCACGCGCTTGATTTCGTCTGGCAGCGCGTCGCCGAGGGATTGGGTTTCGCTCATGCCAGGATTCCTCGTATACCCCGAGAGAGACCTTCATGGCCAGCCACAATTTCTCGTACAAGGAAGTCAACTACAGCGTCTATGTGACCGAACAAAAGGACGGCAGGTGGGACTGGGCATACACGTTGACCAAGCCGCCCATCTACTGGAAAAACCCGGAGTCGCCTGCGCGAACTCCGGAGGAGGCGATCGAAGAGGCTCGTTTCGACGCGGAACGCCGCATCGATGCGATGTAGTCGTTTCACGGTGTGTCTCCGGATGCACTGCGTGCTGGCGGTCATGCTAGGATTCCTTCAGGAAACTGCCGGGGGCCGACATGTGGACCTGCCGAAACTGCGATGCGCGGTACGACTTCGATCAGGTCGCGCCGGAAGTCGATGATCAAGGATTCTTTTTCCTCTGCCCAGCCTGTGACTACAGGAACAAGCTCGTGAGTCTCGGCCGGGACGCGAGCGGGAACTTGCAACTTGTTCAACGCGACGACGAATAGAGCGCTCTTCTGGAGGTGGTCATGCAATTCGACTACAAGGAGTTCCACATCGATGCGTCGCCGCTTGATGAAGGTGGTCGCTACTACGGTCGGGCAAAGATTTACCGGCGCTCCGCTGCGGGTGGCGAGGTCGTCGAGGTGAAGTACTCGGGTGACCTCGGGGACTACCCGTCCGATGCTGACGCGTTCGAGGCGGCGCGGCTCTGGGCGATCCAGTGGTGCGACGAACACGGCGTTTAAGGAGCGCCCTACGATTTTTCGGCACTGAGAACGGAAATCATTATGGCTACGCACGTCGATGAAGGCTTCAGACCGAGCGAGACAGCGCGTTCGACAGTCGCCTTTCGGGTAATTTTCGACGATCACCAGCCAGTCTTCGAGATAAGCGCTGAAGCGTTGAAGGAATACTGCGATGCGGCCGGTGATGGACGGGAAGACTTGCTCGCAGCGTTTGAAGATGCGCAGTTCGAGATTTTTGGCCGTCGCGGAGGCGAAGGTCGGATCGAGTGACACGAATCCAATCCTGTTGACGATGAGCGATTTCAAGAAGGCTGGTCATTAGCAGGCTCTCCGGAACTCAACCACCCACACCCGCGGATTGGCATCCCGTGCATAGCCGCGCGCGGCGTTGTGATTGTCTAAAACCACGCAGGAGACGAGCATGCCCGAAGGAAAAGAGGTCTTTGACGAGTACCATGGTTTCACGATCCGCGTCTTGCCAATTCCCGAGTATTCGCCTCATCCTCCGAATATCCCGTTTGGCTATGTTGGCTACGTGGCGCGCCCGGGAGCCGACATTCGATATGCGGCGCAGAAGGTAGACTTCTCGCATCCGGTGCCAGATTTCCTGACCACAGATGCGGCGGAACAGGCGGGGTTTGGGGAAGGTCGGTCGATCATCGACGGCACGCATCCCAGTGGGCTCACTACGAACGGACTCTAGCGGCATCCATCGAACAGGGCGCACCATTGCGCCGCTGAATTGGCGGTTGTGATGAATCCAGATTTTCGGCAGGCCGTACCCGAAGACTCGGAATGGCTATTTGACACGTACCGGCGAACGATGAAAGGTTTCGTTACCTCAGCGTATGGCTGGGACGACGACTTGCAACAGGCGGGGTTTGCCAAAAGCCTTCGCCAAGGCTCTTGTCAAATAGTTACATGGGAAGGCAACCGATGCGGATTTGTGCACTGGGACGTCGAACCGGATCTCGTATGGCTGCGGATGCTTTGTATCGTGCCGGAGATGCAAAACAAGTCGATTGGCAGTGCAGCGATTGCCAAGGTGATGTCGTTGTCCAGTTACTTACAGAAACCGCTGTACTTGAATGTCTTCGTATGCAACCGGGCTGCTTATGACTGGTACAGCCGAATCGGTTTTGTCGAAATCGAAAACGACGGCAAGGTCTCCACTTTGGTGCTTGCTCCTTCGTCATCACCGGCCCATAAGGAGCGGCATGCGTAGTCTTCCAGGCACCGCGTTCCTATCGCGAACTTCCGGGTTCGGCCACTTTCGGCTGACGGCATCGCATCAATTACCGGCCGCTCGGGTATCGCAACCGGCAAACGGAAAGCTCTTGCGATCAAGGGCCACACAGTGCATCTAGCCTCGATGCTGATGTCCACGCGCCCTAATCGCTGTCACCCAGTCATTGCCTATTCACGGCCGCCGTGCTCGTCGTCTCCGGACATTGGGAGACCATTGGGAGACGTCGGATTTTACGGTTTATTCACCACATTCTGTGCGAAGGCGCCTTTCGGCGATGGTGTGATAATCGCCACGTTCCCGCCCTTACGCCAGGCAGTGAAGTTGGCTAGATAGGTCGCTGCTCTCGGCGAAGGATAGTCGACCTGATGGTCGACCTAAACATCGTCTATATCCGAAAGCGAGCGATGTTGGGGTCTCCGACTCCTAGGTGACGGCCAAGCGATCTACGAACTTGTTCCCCGATTGCCTATCGTCGCGCGACCGCGGCATAGACCGTACTCAGGGAAGAGTCTTGGAGGATGTAAGCAATCCCGCTCTGTCCAGGCCCTTCGCGATGCGGGCCAGATCCTCCGGTTTCCTGAATGGCATACGAGCGATGCGGTCAGTGAACGAGTAGGCCGGGTTGATGGCGATGAGCTCGCCCCAGACGGCACGCGCCTCGTCGAGATAACCAAGGTTTCCGAGTGCCGAAGCGAGATAAGCCCGGCTCATGTCTGTCTCGGGGACAAGGAGGATGCGCTCCCGCAGGATCGCTACGGCCGTTTCGTAGTCGCCAGCAACGATATGGGCCACGCCGAGATGGTGCAGATAGCCCTGGGTGAAGTAGGGATCGAGCCGCATGGCCCGCTCCAGATCGCGGATCGCCGCCCGAGGGTACCCCGAATAGATGTTCAGCGTTGCCCGGAGAGACAGCGCTGGGGCGAAGTTCGGGTTGAGCGAGAGTGCTTCGTCGACTTCGAAAGCCCAGCGCCTAAAGTCATGCCGGTACATCGCGACCAATGCGGCCACGCCGTGCGCAAACGGCTCGCCCGGATCGCGCTCGATCGCTTTGTCGACTAGCGCTTCGGCTTCGGCAAGCGAGCGTTCGGGGTCGTCGGTCCAGCGGTTGTAGTAGGCATGGGCGAGGGCCATGCCCAGCGCGGCATAGGGGGCCGGATAGCCGGGATCGAGAGCGATCGCCTGCCGGAACAGGTCGCTCGTTCGCTCAAAGACGGCAACATTCTGCGTCGCGCCCCGCTGAATCGCTCGGCCTCGAAGGAAGCACTGGTAGGCTTCCATATGCATCGTTCCGCCGGATGCAATGCCGGGCCATAGGGCGACCTCGACTGGGTTCAACGCAGCACTTAGCTCAGCAACGATCTTGCGAGCGATCTCGTCCTGCACCGCGAACATGTCATGGAGTTCCCGGTCGTATCGTTCGGCCCACAGATGGCTACCGCTTACCCCATCACTCAATTGTGCGACCACGCGGATGCGGTCGCCGCTTTTCCGAATGCTCCCATCGACGATGTAGCGGGCGCCGAGCTCGCTTGCGATGCGTCGCACCTCCGTGGGCACGCCCTTGTAGGCAAAGCTGGAGCTTCGGGCGATCACGATCAGGCCCGGGATCTTCGATAATGTCGTGATGATCTCGTCCGCCAGCCCATCGGCGAAGAAGTCCTGATCGGTATCGTTGCTGAGATTGGCGAACGGGAGGATCGCCAGCGACGGCATTGGTGAAGGCTGGTCGACAGCTCCTTCAGACGTCGTAATAGAGCCCTTAAAACAATATCCAATGCGCGGAATGGTGGTGATCCACGCCTCGCCATCGGGCGCCAGGCCAACGGCCTTTCGCAGCAGAGCGATCTGGACCGAAAGATTGCTCTCCTCGACGACGATCCCAGGCCAGGCCGCGTCCATCAGCTCCGCTTTGGTGAGAATCTCGCCCTGCCGCTTGAGCAGAGCGGCTAGCAGCAAGATGCCCCGGCGCCCGACCACCACGCGCTCCCCCTTCCGCTGCAGCGTCCCGTTGTCGAGATTAAGTAAGAACGGACCGAAGGTGAAACGCTGTTCCTGCATATGACTCCGTGCTGCAACGGTTTTGGGAATTATTCGGACACTATTCGGCAGCCCTTCAATACGCCAGCGCTTGCTGTCGCGATACTGCTCCACACCGGGGCCCTTGGGTCCATTCTGGTAGCCGCAGAAAAACGGCCGCCGTACAAAAAGGAGAGGCAGACGAAATGACAATCCTATCATCGCCCGCGCCGTCAGTCGCGAGCCAGACGGCCATCGTGCTCGTGCATGGCGGCTTCGTGGATGGCTCCGGCTGGGAAGGCGTCTACAAGATCCTGAAGAGGGACGGCTATGACGTCCATGTGGTTCAGAATGCCACCCAATCGCTTGCCGGCGACGTGGCGGCAACCCATGCCGCCATCGACGCGCAGGAGAAGTCGGTCATCCTGGTCGGCCATTCCTATGGCGGGGTGGTCATCACGGAGGCTGGCAACCACGCCAAGGTGGCGGGGCTGGTCTATATCACGGCGTTCGCACCGGACGCTGGCGAGTCCGTCGCGACGCTGACCGCCAATCCCGCACCAGGCGCGCCTGTTCCTCCGATCCTGCCGCAGCCGGACGGGTTTCTCCTGCTGGACAAGGCGAAATTCGCGGAGGCCTTCGCGGCGGATCTCGACCCTGCCAAGGCGGCCTTCATGGCCGACTCCCAGATCCCGTGGGGCCCGGACGCACTGAATGGCGCGGCCACCGTTCCAGCCTGGAAGACGAAGCCGAGCTGGTATCTGGTCGCCAAACACGACCGAATGATCCCGCCCGACGCTCAGCGCGCCATGGCAGCGCGTGCGGGTTCCACCGCCGTCGAGCTCGAGGGAAGCCATGCGATTTACGTGTCTCAGCCCGGCGGTGTGGCCGAACTGATCGAGGCGGCCGCCGAAGCGGTCACGGCTTCCGGGAACTAAGTTCCGCTGTGCGATTGACCTCGGACAGCAGTAACGCCTGAGGAGCACACACTTCCATCCACTTGATAGATGAGGTATCAGATGCGACCCAATTCCTTCTCCTCCTGGCGCACCATTCTTGGCATGCTGGGTTTTGCTTCGCTGACCATCGGCGTCATGGCGCCGAGCCCTGCCGCCGCCGAGCGTGTCAACAACGTGGTGCTGGTCCACGGCGGCTTTGTTGACGGTGGTGGCTGGGAAGCGGTATACAAGCTCCTGAAGGCCAAGGGCTTCAATGTCAGCATCGTCCAAAACCCCACGACGTCGCTCGCCACCGACGTGGCTACGACGAAAGCCGTGGTGGACGCGCAAGATGGTCCGGTGGTCCTGGTGGGTCATTCGTACGGAGGGGCGGTGATCACGGAGGCTGGCAACGACCCCAAAGTCTCGCGCCTGGTCTACATCGCGGCGTTCGCCCCGGACAAGGGCGAATCCGTTCAAAAACTTATCGCCAATCCTCCTGCTGGCGCTCCGGTGCCCCCCATCCTGCCGCCGATCAACGGCTTCCTGATGCTGGACAAGACGAAGTTCGCTGCGGCCTTCGCTGGCGACGTGAAAGCCGAACGTGCCGCCTTCCTGGCGAACGCCCAAGTGCCATGGGGAGTGGCCGCTCTGGCTGGTGAAGTCACCTCGGCTGCCTGGCGTGCGAAGCCGAGCTGGTACCTGGTCACCAAGGACGACAAGATGATTCCGCCGGACGCTCAGCGCGCGATGTCCAGGCGCGCCGGCGCCACGGTAGTTGAAACGCCGGGCAGCCATGCCGTGTATGAGTCGAAGCCAGCTGCCGTTGCGGCTCTCATCGAGAAGGCCGCCACGTCGAAAAACTAAGCACGGCGCGTCACGACATATTGCATTCGACACATCGATCAGAAATAGCATTCAAGTCCGGTGCGTCGATCAGAGGGCGGCGCGGATAGTCGGGGCATCGATGGATTGACGCAAATTTCTGAATCAGTCCAATGCCATCGTCGCAGCGAGCGTGTTAGTAGTGAGTGCCGTCGGTGCCACATCTGCACCAGCCACAAGCAACTCATCGAAGGGAGACAAAGCCATGAACTCGAATTCTTCTCGGTTCCTTGAACGCCTGACCCGTGAAAATACCGTTTTGCTGCTCGTCGATCATCAGGTCGGACTGTACAGCGGTGTACGCGACATCGACACACTTCAACTCAAGCACAACGTTGTCGGGCTCGCCAAGGCAGCCCTTGCGCTCAAAGTGCCGGTGATCGTCACGACGACGACGGAAAAAATGTGGGGCCCGATGATTCCGGAGTTGACCGAAGCGCTTCCTGGAGTCCAGCGTATCGAGCGCACTACCGTGAACGCCTGGGACGATCGCCGTGTGGTAGAGGCGGTGAAAGCCACGGGCCGCAAAAAGCTGATCGTCACCGGTATTTCCACCGACGTATGCCTCGCGTTGCCGGCCATTTCGGCCATCGCGGACGGCTACTCGAGTTATGCAGTTATCGACGCATCGGGCGGGTTCAGCCAAACGCAAGTCAACATGGGCGTGCTTCGCATGCAGCAGGCGGGGGTCGTTCCGGTCGGCTACTCGAACGTCGCCGTCGAGATACTTGCTGATAACGCCGCACCGGAGGCGGAAGCCGTCTATGCCGCATTGGGTATCCCCTTTGCCGGTTTGGTCTACGGTCTGAAGCAATACTTTTCCCATAACTAAGTTCTCGAAAGGAGTCAGCCATGTCTAAACAAGAACAAGAGGAGGCCATCCAGTCGGCGGCACGCCGAAACATGCTGAAGGCAGGCGCCGCCATGGCCGCTGCCGGCACACTTTCGGTATCCGCCGCTGCCAGTCACGCCGCTCAATCTGGCGGTACCCCCGCTGCACACGTTAAAGGAAGGCAAAAGATGAGCACCATCACCACCAAGGACGGCACCGAGATCTTCTACAAGGACTGGGGAACCGGTCAGCCCATTGTGTTCCATCATGGTTGGCCGCTGAGTTCGGACGACTGGGATGCCCAGATGCTATTTTTTCTGGCGAAGGGTTATCGGGTCATCGCCCATGATCGCCGCGGTCACGGCCGCTCCGCCCAGACGGCGACGGGCAATGAGATGGATACCTACGCTGCTGATGTGGCCGCGCTCGCCTCGCACCTCGATTTGAAAAACGCCGTGCATATCGGCCATTCGACCGGTGGCGGTGAAGTGGCACGCTATGTTGCAAGGCATGGGGCTGGCCGCGTAGCGAAGGCCGTGCTCATTGGCGCCGTGCCTCCCATCATGCTGAAGACTCCAGCCAATCCCGGAGGGCTCCCGCTAGAGGGTTTCGACGGCTTCCGCGCACGGGTCGCAACGGACCGTGCGCAGTTCTATCGGGAAGTCCCGATTCCGTTCTACGGTTACAACCGCGACGGCGCCAAGGTTTCCGAAGGCGTCAAGGACAACTGGTGGCGCCAGGGCATGATGGGCGGCGTCAAGGCGCAGTATGACTGCATCAAGGCCTTCTCCGAAACGGACTTCACCGAAGATCTGAAGAAGATCGACGTGCCCGTGCTGATCATGCACGGCGACGACGACCAGATCGTCCCCATCGCGGATTCGGCCCTGCTGAGCGAGAAGCTCGTCCGCAGAGGCACGCTGAAGGTCTACAAGGGGCTGTCGCACGGCATGTGCACAACGCATCCGGACCTGATAAACAACGATCTGCTTGCGTTCATTCAGAGCTGATCCGTCGGCGGTAGGCCCAAGGTCGTCGGGTCTGCCGTCCGCTTTCTGAGAAGATGTCGCCGCTTTACGTAGCAACTGCCGCGTTCATTGCTCAGGTCCGGGGTTTGGCGGAACTGTCGTTGTGCGTCGCCCAAGGCGTGGACATGGGGCGCCCGAGCATCCTGTTCGCGAAAGTCGACACGCATGGTGGGCATGCAAGGGTCCGTGTCGGCGGCAAATGCGTTAGCGTTATGGAAGGGTCATTTCAGCTCGCGGGCGACGACTAGTTAATCGTTGGCCAGCGTCCGCTATCGAGCAAGTTGAGCGTCTCTTGTTCGGCCACAACCACCGCATCATGGTCGTCAATCGTTTCTACGCGAACGTTGATCGAAACGGGAAGAACGTGGTTTTGCAATTCGACCCGACGCCGCCACAACAAATGCTGGTCGCCTGCCTTTGGTCACGTACGCCGATACCGGGTGAACCTGACCTATGGTCTTTTGCCGCAATCACGAAGACGAACAAAGCGGAAAGCGTCATGGAGATCTCCGTGACTTCAAGTCGGCGCGCAACCGGCGATTGACGAAACGCCACACTGCGCTCACCAGCAACGATCCGACACCGAGTCCCACGCCCAGCAGCACGATCGAACTCATATGGTCGCGCACCAGCGGCACGTTGCCGAACAGGTATCCTGCCGCCACCAGCGACACGATCCACAGCGCCGCGCCGGCCGTGACGAACGACACGAAACGCGCGAACGTCATGCGCGAGACACCGGCGACGAACGGCGCGAACGTGCGCACCACCGCAATGAACGGCGACAGCAGGAAAGTCAGGCCGCCGCGTGCTTCGTAGAAGGCGTGCGCTTTATGTAGCGCATGCTTGTCGAGCCAGCGATAGTCGGCGGTATAGACTTTTTCGCCGATCGCGCGGCCGAACCCGTAATCGACGATGCTGCCGGCCACAGTCGCGGCAAACAACACCGGAATCACGATCCAGACATTCAGCGCGCCGGTGGCGGCGAGACCGCCGCAAATGAAAATCAGCGGATCGCCCGGCAAGAAGAACAGCGGCAGGAAACCGATCTCGACGAACACGACGAGAAACAGCATCGCGTAGACGGCGGTGCCGTATTGCACGATCAGGCTGCTCAGGTGCTGGTCGAAGTGCAGGGCGACCTGCAGCAGATGCATCAGATCCATCTTGAGTCGAACGGGAATTCAGGTGTTCAGGAGTGTAGTCCCGCGGCGCCGCATGCACCTGTTTATTTCACCGCGATGATGTCAATATCGAGGCCCGTCGTTCCAGAAAAACGCCCTCGAACGCCCACGAAAGCTCACGAATCGCTCACGAAATGCCCATGCAACAAGCTCGCGCCGTCACCTTCCGTTTTGCCGCGCCACACGATGCCGAGTCCATCCGGAGCATCGAATACGAGGCCGGTCAGCGCTTCGCCAGCGTCGGCTTGGCCGGTATCGCCGATGCGCCGCCGATGGAGCTGGCCCTCGTCAACCGCAAGATCGCCGCGCAGCAGATCGTCGTCGCCGTGGCAGCCGACCAGACATGTGTTGGGTTCGTGATGTTCGAGCCGCAGCCAACAAGGTTCTACGTCCAGGAACTCGATGTCCTCACGGCGTATGCCGGGCAGCGCATCGGTGCGGCGCTGATCGGGCAGGTTGCGCAACTCGCGCGCGCGCAACTGGTGATGCAACTCACGTTGTCGACGTTTCGCGAGGTGCCGTGGAACGCGCCGTATTATCGGCGGCTCGGCTTTCGCGATATCGAAGAAGCTGAACTCGACGCGGCGTTGATCGCGCGGCGCGACGCGCACATTGCCCGCGGCCTCGACGAATCGAAACGCGTGTTCATGCGACGCGATCTTGCATGAAGCTGGCGGTGCGCGCGGAGTTTGCATCGGGTAGAGCATGAAAAACGCGGCGGGCGTCACCGGATTTCACTCCGGTTACACCCGCCGCGCGCTTTTTGCAGCTTACTTCTGCTAACCAGCCGTTTTAATGCAGCAACATATGCCTGCGCTGGCTCCGCAGCTTACTTTACCGCTTATTTCACTGCTTACTTCACTCCTTACTCCACCGTTTCCAGCGTCGGATAATCGATGTAGCCGGTCTCGCCGCGCGCATAGTACGTTGCCGGATTCGGCTTGTTCAACGGCGCATTCGTTGCGAAGCGGCGCACCAGATCCGGATTCGCGATGAACAGTTGACCCCACGCCACCGCGTCCGCTTCACCCGCGTCGAGCACTTGCTGCGCGGTTTCCCGGGTGAACTTTTCGTTGGCGATGTACGGGCCGCCGAACGCGTTCTTCAGTTGCGGGCCGAGGCGGTCTTCGCCGAGCGCTTCGCGTGCGGCGATGAACGCGATCTTGCGCTTGCCGAGTTCACGAGCCACGTAGCCGAAGGTGCCGGCCGGATCGGAATCGCCCATCGTATGCGCGTCGCGGCGCGGTGCGAGGTGCACGCCGACACGGTTGGCGCCCCATACGTCGATACACGCGTCGGTGATTTCGAGCAGCAGGCGGGCGCGATTTTCGATCGGGCCGCCGTAGGCGTCGGTGCGCTTGTTGGTGCTGTCCTGCAGGAACTGGTCGAGCAGATAACCGTTCGCGCCGTGGATTTCGACGCCGTCGAAACCGGCCTGTTTCGCATTTTCAGCGCCCTTGCGGAACGCGTCGACCACGCCGGCGATTTCATCGAGTTCCAGCGCCCGCGGCGTCACATAAGCGCGCTCCGGACGCACGTGGCTCACGTGACCTTGAGCGGGAATCGCGCTCGGCGCGACCGGCAGCTCGCCGTTCAGGAACAGCGGGTCCGAAATACGGCCGACGTGCCACAGTTGCAGGAAAATCTTGCCGCTGGCGGCGTGCACGGCATTCGTGACGATTTTCCAGCCTTCGACCTGTTCCTGCGACCAGATGCCCGGCGTTTCGGCATAGCCCACGCCTTGCGGCGTCACCGACGTGGCTTCGCTGATGATCAGCCCGGCCGTGGCGCGTTCGGCGTAGTACTTCGCCATCAGCTCGTTCGGCACGCGGACTTCGCCAGCGCGTTGACGCGTGAGCGGCGCCATGATGATGCGGTTCGGCAACGTGATGTCGCCAATCTGGAGCGGGTCAAAAAGAGTCGGCATAAGAGTTCACCTTTCCTGGCGGGCGCAAGGCCCGGGCCTTAAAAAACAGCGTGATGAAAGAAGCGCGGCGACGCGGATGGACCGCTCAGAGCTCGGCGTTCATGTGCTCGAGAAACGCCTGAATGACGGGCTCGTTGCGTTTGAAAAACACCCATTGACCGACTCGCTTCGACGTGACGAGACCCGCGCGCTGCAACGCGGCGAGGTGCGCCGACACGGTCGACTGCGACAGGCCGCAGCGCGCGTCGATCTTGCCGGCGCACACGCCGTGATCGAGCGGCAGTTCCTGGTCGGCGAAATGCGCGTACGGCTCTCTTAGCCAGCCGAGAATCTCCCGGCGCACGGGGTTGGCAAGCGCTTTATGAATCGCGTCGATGTCGAGCGTCATCTGGGGGGCTTCAAATCATGAACAACAAACAGATGTGGCGCCGGTCGGCTCACGCATCTGCATCGCTACAAGGCGAATCATATATCGGAATGTGACGATATGCATGAAGCCATTACAGTCTATGGGGGCGATAGGCTTGATATGCCTGTCAGTTTTTTCATCGCTGCCGGGCGAGGCCCGGCTGCCCGGACGCGGCGTCTGCCGCCACGCGCGCTAACCCGCTGTTGGCGCCCTGGTTTCGTGATGGTGATCCGCGGCGAGGAACATATACATGGCCGGCACCACGAACAAGGTAAAGAGGGTGCCGATCGACAGCCCCGTGAAGATGACGAGCCCCATCGCATTGCGGCCCGCGGCGCCTGCCCCCGATGCGATCACGAGCGGCACCACGCCGAGCACCATCGCGGCCGTCGTCATCAGAATCGGGCGCAGCCGCACGCCCGCTGCTTCCTCCAGCGCTTCGCGCTTCGATCGGCCGGCGCGCTGCAATTCGTTGGCGAACTGCACGATCAGAATCCCGTGCTTGCTGACGAGCCCCATCAGCGTGACGAGCCCGACCTGCGTATAGATGTTGAGCGTCGTCAAGCCGACGTTGATGAAGATCAGCGCGCCGAAGAGCGCCATCGGTACCGAAATCAGGATCACGATCGGGTCACGGAAACTTTCGAACTGCGCGGCGAGCGCGAGCAGCACGATGATCGTCGCGAACATCAGCGTGATGACGAAGCCGCCGGATTCCTGCACGAACTGCCGCGACTGGCCCGAGTAATCCGCCGAATACCCCGCCGGCGCGACCTGTGCGGTCGCCTTGCGCAGGAAATCGAGCACCTCGCCCTGCGATACGCCGGGCACGATCACGCCAGAGATCGTCGCTGAGTTGAGTTGCTGGAAGTGGTTGATCGACTCCGGCACGACGTTGTGTTCGATATGGGCGATCGTCGAAGCCGGGATAACAGTGCCGTCCGGCGTGCGCAGGTAATAATCGAGCACCTGCGACGGATTCAGGCGGTCGGTCTGCAACACCTGCGGAATGACCTTGTACGAGCGTCCGGCAATCGAAAAGTAGTTGACGTAACCCCCTCCGAGCGCCGAGCCGAGCGCTTGCCCGACGTCGCTCTGCGAGAGCCCGAGCGAGGCCACCTTGTCGCGGTCGACGACGAGCGTGGCCTCCGGCTTGTCGAGCTTGAGATCGCTGTCGACGAAGAAGAACATCCCGCTCGCGCGAGCTTTTTGCAGGACTGCCTGCGATACCTCGTTGAGATTCTCGAAAGGCTCGGTCGTGCTGATGACGAACTGCACCGGCAGCCCTCGCGAGCCGGGCAGCGGCGGAAACTGGAACGCCGCGACGCGTGCGCCGGCAATCTGATTCCATTTCTGCTGCAATTCCTGCTGCAAGACGGTCGCGCCCTTGCTGCGCTTGTCCCATGTCTTGAACAGCACGCCGCCGATTCCCTGGTTGAGGGTCGGCGCGCCGGTGAGCTGGAACATCTGCGCATATTCGGGAAGCTGTCTGGAGATATCGAACACCTGGTCCGCATACATCTGCATCTGCTGGATCGTCGCGTTCGGCGGCCCCTGGACCTGCGACAGTACGATCCCCTGATCTTCCTGCGGCGCCAGCTCCGATTTCGACGTCATGAAGAGGTAGACCGCGCCGCCGAGCAGCAGTGCGCCCATCACGGTGAATACCGGCCAGGTGTCGAGCGTCGCATGCAGCAGCCGGCTGTAGCCGCGGTGCACGCGTTCGAACTGGCGGTAGACGAAGCGCGCGAAGCGCCCGGACTCCTGGTCCGCGCGGAAGAAGCGCGAGCACATCATCGGCGACAACGTCAGCGCGATCACGCCGGACACCGTCACCGCACCCGCGAGCGAGAACGCGAACTCAGTGAAGAGGGCGCCCGTCAGGCCGCCCTGGAAACCGATCGGCAGATACACGGCGACCAGCACGACGGTCATCGCGAGGATCGGTCCGCCGAGTTCGCGCGCGGCGATCAGCGCGGCTTCGAAGGGCGCCTTGCCTTCCTCCTTCATGTGGCGATCGACGTTTTCGACGACGATGATCGCGTCGTCGACGACGAGTCCGATTGCGAGCACGAGCGCGAGCAGCGTCAGCAGGTTGATCGAATAGCCGAGCAGCTGCATCACGAAGAACGTGCCGATCAGCGACAACGGCATCGCGATCAGCGGCACGATGACGGCGCGGAAACTGCCGAGAAACAGGAAGATGACCGCGGTGACGATGAGGAGCGCCTCGACCAGGGTCTTGATGACTTCGGCGATCGCCGTGTTGACGAAATCGGTTGCGTCATAAACGATCTCCCCGGTCATGCCGACCGGGAACTGCGCCTGCAGCGACGGAAAGACGGCGCGCACGCGCTTGGCCACGTCGAGTATGTTCGCATCTGGCGCGACCTTGATACCGATGAATACCGAACGCTTGCCGCTGAAGGCGACGTTGAAGTCGTAGCTGTCGGCGCCGAGCACGACGTTCGCGACGTCCTCGAGGCGCACGATCGCGCCGTTCTTCTGCTTGACGACGAGTTGCCTGAAGTCGCTGACGGAGTGCAGGTCGGTGCCCGCGTTCAGGTCGACGCTGACCATTTGCCCCTTGGTCGTGCCGAGCGTCGCGAGATAGTTGTTTCTGCCGAGTGCCGTATAGACGTCGGCCGCCGTCACGCCGTGCGCGGCCAGGCGCGTCGAATCGAGCCACGCGCGCAACGCGAACTGCCGGCCGCCCAGGATCTCGGCCGTCTGTACGCCTTCGATCGAATCGAGCTTGGGCTTGACCACGCGCAGCAGGTAGTCCGTCACGTTGTTGCTCGGCAGCACGTCGCTGTAAAAACCCATGTACATCGCGTCGGTGGTTTGCCCGACCTGTACCGTCAGCACGGGCTGCTGCGCTTGCGGCGGCAACTGGTTGCGCACCGACTGGATCTGCGTGTTGATTTCAGTCAGTGCGCGGTTCGCGTCGTAGTTCAGGCGTAGCGTCGCGGTAATGGTCGACACGCCGGTGCTGCTCGTCGAGGACAGATAGTCGATGCCTTGCGCCTGGGCGATCGCCGCCTCGAGCGGCTGCGTGATAAAGCCGGCGACCGTATCGGCGTTCGCGCCGTAGTAGGCGGTGCTGATGGTCACGACCGCGTTTTCGGTCCGCGGATACTGGCTGACCTTCAGGGCGGCGAGCGAGCGCAGCCCGAGCACGAGGATCAGCAGGCTGACCACGGAAGCGAGCACAGGCCGCTGGATGAAGAGATCGGTGAATTTCATCGCGCGGCCTCTCTATTGTTCCTGAGGTGTCGGGTTGGGATTATCCGCAGGCTGCACGCGATTGTCGATGACGAGCGGCATGCCGTTCTTGAGCTTGAGTTGCCCGCTCGTCACGACCTGGGTGCCTTCGGCGACGCCCTTCAGGATCGCCACCTGATCGCCGCGCGTCGGCCCCGGGGTGACGAACACCTGCTGCGCGACGGGCAGCGTCTTGCCCTGCGCGTTCGCTTGCGTGCCCGGCTTGACGATGAACACGGTAGCGCCATACGGGTTGTAGGTGATGGCCGTTTGCGGCAGGGTCAGGTAGCGCTGCGCAACGCCGGCGTCGATCTTCACGTTCGCATACATGCCCGGCAGCAGCTTGCGCTCGTGGTTGTCCACGCTCGCTTCGATCTGCACGTTGCGCGTCGCGCTATCGATTTTCGGGCTGAGCGACTGGACCTTGCCGGTGAACTTTTGCCCGTTGAAAGCGCTGGTGTCGACCACCACGGTCTGGCCGATCGCGAGCTGACCGAGTTGCTGCTGCGGCAGGTAGAAGTCGGCGTAGATCGGGTCGATGGCTTGCAGCGTCACGATCGCATCGCCTGGATTGATGTACTGCCCCGGATTGACCGTGGTGATGCCGAGGCGTCCCGCAAACGGCGCGCGAATCGTCTTCTTTTCGACCAGTGCGGCCTGTCCCGCGACTTGCGCCTTCTTGCCCTTCAGGTCGGCGGCATCCGCGTCGAGTTGCGCCTTGGCGATGGCCTTGATGTCGTACTGCGCCTGATCGCGGTGGTAGACGGTCTGCGCGAGTTCTGCCGCTGCCTGCAGGGAATGGAGCAACGCCACGTCGGCGTCGTCGTTGAGCCGGACAAGGACTTGTCCGGCCTTCGCTTCCTGCCCCGAGCTGAACGTGACCTCGCGCACGAGGCCGGCGACTTCGGTGGTCACGTCGACGCCGCGCACGGCGCGCAGGCTGCCGACCGCGGCAAGCTGCGGTTGCCACGACTGATAGCGGGCGATGACCGCCGAGACGGTGGCGGGCGGCGCGGCATTGCCTGCCATGAGCTTGGCGAACATGTACGTCCTGAACTGGTTGAAGCCGACGAGCGCCGCCAGCAGCAGGCCGACACAGATCAGCATGATCGTCATCCGCCTGGCCATCCGTGGTTTTTCAGTCATCGTCATGTCCTTCTTCGGCATCGGGCGAAGCGCCAAACCTTATGTTTATGTTCCTGAAAGAGCGTGTTGCAAAACGCGTGTGTGACAGAGCGCTGCGCGGCGCGTGTCCTGTCAGGTCGTGTCACTGCGTTGCGGGTGAGGCAGGTGCGGCGGAGGCGTTCCACCAGCCGCCGCCGAGCGCCTGAAACAGCGCCGCGGTATCGGCGTAGCGCGACGCCTGCGCCTGCGCGAGGCTCACGACCGTTTGCTGGTACTGGCGTTGAGCGTCGAGGAGCGACAGGTAGCTCACGCCGCCGATCCGATACTGTCCGCGCGTGAGATCGAGCGAGTCGCTGGCGGCGCGCCACGCGTCGGTCTGCGCTTTCAGGCCGGTGGCGTCGTGATCGAGCGCGCGCAGCGAGTCCGCCACGTTCTGGAACGCGAGCAGCACCGTTTCGCGGTATTGCGCGTCGGCCTGCTCGTATGCCGCTTCGGCCGCGCGCTTCTGCGCACTCAGCTGGCCGCCGTGGAAGAGCGGTTGCAGCAGGCTGGCGCCGAAGCTCCAGATCGTGCTGCCGGCCTTGAATACCTGCGCGGGTGTCAGCGCCTCGGCGCCGTAGCTGGCGGACAGCGTGATCTGCGGGTACATCGCGGCCGTCACCACGCCGATTTGCGCGCTGGCCTGATGCAGCACGGCGTCGGCGGCGAGGATGTCGGGCCGCTGCCTTACCAGTGCCGACGGCAGGCTCACCGGCAGCGTCGCGGGCAACGAAAACATGTCGAGCCTGAATTCGGGCAGCGTGGCGTCACTGGGCAGTTTGCCGGCGAGTACGGCAAGCTGGTGGCGCACCTGGTCGAGCTGTTGCTGCAGGGGCGGCAGCGTTGCGCGGGTTTGCGCGAGCAGCGTCTGCTGCGCGAGCACCGCCGTGCGGCCGACGCCGCCCAGATCGAACTGCTTGCTGAGCACCCCGAGCTGCTCATCCTCCTCGGCGGCGATGCGCTCGGTGGCTTCGATCTGGGCGCGCAGCGACGCTTCCTTGACCGCCGCCGTCACCATGTTGGCCGACATCGCGAGATAGGCGGCTTGCAGCTGGTAACTCTGGTAGTCGACTTGCGCGTGCAGCGCTTCGAGTTCGCGCCGCGTTCCGCCGACTACGTCGAGCTTGTACGACACGTTCACCGACGCGTTGTAGAGATTGAATTCCTCGGTGAGTTCGGGACGGCCGAACGTGATCCCGTTCAATTTTTCGCGCGTGGCGCCCAGTTTCGCATCGACGCTCGGCAGAAGCGTGCCGCCGGCTTGCGCCGAGAAATTTTCGCGGGCCTGCCGCAATGCGGCCCGCGCCGCGGCGACGTTCGGGCTGTTGGAGAAAGCCTCGCGGATCAGCGTGTCGAGTGGCTCGCAATGAAAGAGCGCCCACCAGGCGGCGGGAATGTCCTGTCCCGGGACAAAGCGCTGCGGCAAGCCGGCGGCCCCCGGCGCGGAGGCCGTCTGCTCGGGCAAAGGGGTAGCGGTGTAGGTGTCGGTAGAGGGCGCTGGCGGCGTGCGATAGTCCGGACCGACCATGCAGCCGGCCAATGCGGCGCAGCCGCAAAGCGCGGTGCACAGGCGCCGCCGCCAGACAAAACGCTGGTTAACGTCGATCATCGATCCACCTTATGTCGCCTGCGTTTAGCCTAAACGAAGGAGCGGACGCGGATATTCAGGCAACGTGAACTTTCGATGTTTTTCCTGGCGCCGGGTTCATCGCGCCGGCCGGTATCTGCGCGTAGCCTAGCACGCGCCGGATGCTGCGCTCGCGCACGAGATCATGTAGTCGCGGTCCGGTGGACCGGCGATATCGAGTGTCTGCGGAAATGGAGGTGAAACCGCCTGGACCGGGCAAGCCTCGTGGTTGCCAGCCTGATACATCAGATCAGGCTCTGACGGCTACGTTTTTACGCGGCAGGCGTCGGACCCGCCGTTGAACCCGCGTCGTCTCGACAGCATGATTGACACATGCGATTGCTGCGGTGCGCTGCGCGGGTTGTCAGCGCGCCGCTGCGGCGTCAATGCTTGCGATGACCCGGCCAGGCAAAATGCGAATGATGCTGGTCGGTCAGCCATCCAGATTTCCATTTCCGGGCGTTTTCCACTCCGTCCTGCACGAGCAGAACGACGACCAGAAAGGCGAGACCAGTCAGCCCACAGAGGATGGCGAGGAAATCGTCAACAGATCCATATGACTGGACATGGACCGCCGCCGATCCCAGGAACTTCATGACGACGCTGGCAAATTCACTCATGGCGCCTCCCGATCAGGACACGGCCATGAATTCATTTTAGTTAATCGCACGCGGAAGGTTAATGGGGACCGTACACAGCCTCTGCCGCCGCCGAACACCCGCATGCGTCGGGCGATGACGCTCGCGTCGTTCGCGGTGATTGCACCATTCGAACCCACGCCGGGATTGTTCGCCTGCAAGTAGGCTGCGGCGACCAGCAGGTCGCCAGTGCATATTGGGCGCCGAAGCTGTACTGGCGGTTGTTGGCGAAGTTCGTGCCGTTCACCAACGCGGTTCACGAAGATAGCCAGCCGCGCTTGATCGGCCACGCGAGCAGCGTGCGGTACAACACGATCAACCCGCGCGTCATCATGGATCCGCCAAGCCGCCAAAGCGGCGTGACAAGCAGGAACGCGAGGCATGCGATGGCGACGGCGCCCACCATGTCGAACGGGAAATGGACACCGACAAACACGCGCGCCCACGCGACTGCAACGCCGGATAGCAGCGTGAGCATGCCGTACCGTCGCATGCCGCCCAACCACAAGGTCAGGGCGATGCTTGCGAATACGGTGCCGTGGTCGCTTGGGAACGACGAGTCTGAGGCATGCTGCAAGAACGTATGGCCAAGCCCGATCACGTCCGGGCGGGGGTGTTGCCAGACAAGGCCGATGAGCTGATTGACGCCGAGCGCAAGCAGGGTGACGCAACATGCGCGGATTGCCGTGCCGCGCTGATGCTCGTCGCCGGATAGCCAGATGACTACCAGCACCAGCGGGACGAGATAGATGACGTAGTCGGCGATCAACCGCGCTACCTCGATTTGCCACGCCGGCGTCGACGTCGTGGCGTTGATCATCAGAAAGAGCGCCTGATTGAGCGCTTCGAGTGTATTCATGCAGTGAGTTTGTCGAGGGACGTGTTGTGAATGATGGACCGCGTGCCGGCGCGCACACCAGCAAGGGCCCGGCGACACTACGGCACGGCAGCGGGGGCCGTGCCGCTAACCGCAACACGCCACACTCTCGCAGAGCGATCCTAGCAAACGAACCTTATGAAATGCTTAGGCCGCCACGATCGAGAATTGGCTCTCACATCTTCAGGTCGATGCGTCCATAGACACTGCCCTGGCTGACCACGAAATCCGAGTCCGCTCATTCCTCAGGCGACGCCAATAGCGATACCGGCACGCCGTGACAACTCACTCTTGCCACGACATCGGCTCCGAAGCCTGTGCTCCAGGCGTCGCGCGTATCGAGTGAGGTCGCATCCTTGTCGGCACGCAGGATATTGATTGGCCAGGACGGACGGAACAGGCGTTCGTGTGCCAAAGCTCCGACCCAGAGCGGAGTGGACGCCGCGCCGTTTGCCACCGCGTAGCCGCTTGGCCAGAAGCGCAGTACGTCGCGTTCGTCGCGCGTGCCGCCAGGACGCGTGAAGACCAGCGACGAGGGCACGCCGTTGTTCAGCTTCGGCAATACCGGAAGCGACACGGCGGCGACGTTGGGCGAGGCGAGAGAAAGCAGGCTGCGCGCCGAAAGGTCCGTTCCTTCGACCCATCCCTGAGCTCGAAGTCGTCCTCTTATCGTATCGAGGTTCGACACCCATTGCAGCGTGAGCGGCTCCTTGCGATCGCCTCCCATATCCGAGCGATAGCATGGCAGGCGCTTCCAGAGAGAAACGGTCCACTGCGATTGCGTGACGAGTATGGGCGGCGGAGGCCGCGTACTGTCCGGCGACGCGGCAGGAGGATTGACGCCAAGCTGCACACCCACGGTCGCGAGCAGGACCAGCAGAATCACGACCGGCATGAACCTGCGTGACGGCGGCGCTTCCGGGTGCCGCCAGATGGCTGTCAACGCAACGATCGCCACCCAGGCGTACGCCAACGCGGCGCCGCCAAGCGCGTCCGTCACCCAGAACCTGCCGAAGTAAAGTCCCGCGAGCGCGACGACCACGACGACGACGGCACTTGCGGTTGCGACGGCCAAACCCTCCAGCATGCCGACCCTTCGCGCAAGCAGGAATGCCAGAAAGCCATAGACGATCACCGTAGCGGCGACGTGATTGCTTGGAAACACGTAGGCATTGGAGACGAGCGAATCCGGCGGAGCACGGTGCATCGCGAACTGCAAAGCGAAGATCAGCAACTGGGAAAACACCACCGCGGCCAGCCAGTAGCCGATGGTGCGCCAGCGCCGTTCCCACACCATCCAAAGCGTAACCGCGACGACGAGTGCGGCCAGCGTGACGACGCTGCCCAGCGTGGCGAGACCCGCGAGGACGGTATCGCCCCAGGGCGTGCGGACCGATTGCAGGAAGTGATAGACGGATAGATCGATGCGCACCAGCGGATCGCCGCTGATGACGTCTTCGACAATGCCGAAGAAGAGGGCGCCGGAAACCAGCACGATGAACGAGGCCGCCACAATGCTGCCGGCATCCGGCTGCTCGGGATCCAGCATTCTTTGTGCGAGCCGGCCGATTCGGCCTGGGTGCCGGCTGGCCCAGTTCGCCAGTTGGCGGCCGGCCGCGCTCGACCACGCATTGGCGTGCGAGAACAGAAAGCGCGCGGCTCGAAAGCTCAGCCAGACGATACTCACCAGCAGCGCGATGATGACGACGAGGCGGAACGACACTGCGCCCGCCAGCAGCACCGATGCGCCGAACACCACGCCCGGCAGGATATGGGCGGGCGCCCAGAGCAGGGCCGAGAGGCCGTTCATCGCGTAGAACCGCACCGGCGTCATGCCGAGCATGCCCGCCACCACCGGCACGATCGCCCGCAACGGTCCGACGAAACGGGCGAACACCACGCTCTTCGCGCCATGTTTTTCGAAGAAGCGGCGTCCTGCATCGAGCACCTGCGGATGCTTACAGAAAGGCCATACCTGGACGATCCTGTCCTTGTAGCGGCTGCCGATCCAGTAGCTGATGCCGTCTCCGGCGACCGCGCCGGCTATCGCCCAGACGAACACCCAGCCGAGGCTCAGCGATCCGGTGCCGGCCAGTGCGCCGGCCAGGAACATGGCAGTGCTGCCAGGGATGAAGGTGCCGATGACGGCAATGGCTTCAAGGAAGGCCGCGAGGAAAACGACCGTGAGCGTCCACTCCGGGTGACCGGCCAGCAGATGCAACAGGTGGACGTACGCGTGCTCCATCGTGTGCTATGAACCGTTCTGACGTAACGGTTGATAATAACGCGCACGATCGAATGCGCGCACGACCGGATGGCGCTATCGGCTCGTGTCAGGCAATGAAGCATGCATCATTGGCCTATCATTGGCATCGCTTCATGCTGGTTTTACAGCGGCAGGCGACCATGCGGCCGTTGAACCCGACATCCCAGAGTCGAGAAAAGATGCGTACCCATTCCACGCCGCGCGCCGGCGCACTCAGCCAGATTCCCCGCGGCATCTGGATGCTGGGCTTCGTCAGCCTGTTCATGGACATCTCGTCGGAGATCATTCACAGCCTGCTGCCGATGTTCCTCGTGACGAGTCTCGGTGCGAGCGCCGTGATGGTCGGCCTGATTGAAGGCGTCGCGGAAGCGACCTCGCCCATCGTCAAGATTTTCTCCGGCGCGCTCAGCGACTATCTGGGCAATCGGAAATGGCTCGCGGTGATCGGCTACGGCTTGGGCGCGTTGAGCAAGCCGCTGTTCGCACTCGCGCCGACGGCCGGGATCGTTCTGGCTGCGCGCGTCACCGACCGGATCGGCAAAGGGGTGAGAGGCGCGCCGCGCGATGCGCTGGTCGCGGATATCACGCCGACGCATCTGCGCGGCGCGGCATACGGGTTACGGCAATCGCTCGACACGGTCGGCGCGTTTCTCGGTCCGTTGCTGGCTGTCGCACTGATGCTGCTGTGGGCGGACAATTTTCGTCTCGTGTTCTGGGTGGCCGTGATTCCCGGCTTGATCGCCGTCGCGCTGCTGGTGTTCGGCATCAAGGAACCCGCGCGTCACGCGGACGCGAAACGCGTCAATCCGCTGAAGCTCGACAATCTGAAGAAGCTGAGCCGCTCGTACTGGTGGGTGGTGTTCATCGGCGCGGTCTTCACGCTCGCGCGCTTCAGCGAGGCCTTCCTCGTGCTGCGCGCGATGCAGGGCGGCGTGCCGGTGGCGCTGGTGCCGCTCGTAATGGTGGCGATGAATCTCGTGTATTCGGTATCGGCGTATCCGTTCGGAAAACTCGCCGATTCGATGAGCCACACCAGACTATTGGCCATGGGCCTCGTGGTGCTGATTGCGTCGGATATCGTGCTTGCGCACGGCAGTCACTGGCCGGTGGTGATACTCGGTGTCGCGCTGTGGGGATTGCACATGGGACTCACGCAGGGGCTGCTCGCCACGATGGTTGCGCATACCGCGCCGCCCGATCTGAAAGGCACCGCATTCGGGTTTTTCAACCTGATGAGCGGGCTGGCGACGCTCGTGGCGAGCGTCGTCGCGGGCGGGCTGTGGGACCGCTTCGGCGCCATGGCGACTTTCTATGCAGGCGCGGTATTTTGCGTGCTGACGCTGTGCGCGTTGGCCGCTGGTGCGAAGTGGCGGCGAGGTTTCGCGCGCTAGGCCGTTTTGCTACGAGTCATGCCGGTATTGGCAAAGTCGAAGCGGAACGCACGAACGCACGCCGTGCAAGGTTATTGCGTCACGCGCCAGCGAATTGCGTTGGATAGTGCTGTGCCCGACGTCAGTGCGGGGAGCCCGGATCAATCATCGTCATCTCCATGATGACGATGATGCCAGCCGCGGTGCCAGCCGTTGTCGTGCCAGCGGCGGTCGTCGCGGTACTCGCGGTCATATCCATAACCGTAATAGGCGGGTGCCGGCGCGTAGACTACAGGCGGCGCCTGATAGATGACGGGAGGCTGTTCCACATACAGAGGTGCGGGCGCCCCAAGGAATACACCGACATCCACGTGAGCCATAGCGGCACTGGAAGCACATGCAGCGCAGAGGCCTGCTGCGAGTAAAAGAGTGGGGCGTTTCATCGTATTTCTCCTGACCGGTTCGCTCCATGCGGGCGCCGGGCGGTGACTGGCGAACTGGATTGTAGGGCGGCTTGGGCCTGGCATGTACGCCACTATTGTCACTTGTGTAACCACTGGTAACGCTTTGCCCCGCCGCCCGTCAAGCCGGGCGAATCCAGCTCGCGAACGCGCTCAATAAGCCGCTCGTGGAGCCGTTTATTGAGCCGTTTATTGAGCCGTTTAGTGAGTCGTTTATTGAGCCGTTTATTGAGCCACTCACTGAGCCGCTCACGAAGTCAGCCGCT
This sequence comes from Paraburkholderia sp. GW821-FHT02A12, assembly GCF_059422005.1. Lineage (NCBI taxonomy): Bacteria > Pseudomonadati > Pseudomonadota > Betaproteobacteria > Burkholderiales > Burkholderiaceae > Paraburkholderia > Paraburkholderia sp. GW821-FHT02A12. The sequence goes on from NZ_JBWKWA010000002.1 coordinate 1,392,045, forward strand.
CACGAAGCCGTCAACGTGTCGCCGGACACGTGGACGCGCTCGCCAACCTGCACGGCCGGTTGGGTCTGATAGTCGAAGTTCCGGTAGCTGCCGTCCTGCATGCGCACCTGGACCTGATAGGTCGTCTGCTTGCGCACCGCATGTTCGATGCCGTTACCGGCCACGCCGCCACCGACAGCCCCTGCAATGGTCGCCAGAATTTTGCCGCGTCCACCGCCGATCTGATTGCCGATCAGTCCGCCAGCGACCGCGCCGCCTACCGCGCCGAGGCCGGTGGTCGGCTCGGGCGACTGGACTGTGTTGATCGCGACGACTTCGCCCGCGTACGGGTCGGCGACCGGCTTCGCCGACGGCGTCTGGTATCCCTCATTGTTCGAGTACCGCGGAGCGTCCGCCGCCGCCGTGGTGTGCGTGTGATGCACGCGCGGCCGGGCCGGAGCGGCTTCCTGAGCCGTGTGTTGCACAGTGTTCGGCTGGGGGTTCGTTTGAGTCGTGGCCAGCGGAGCGCTCGCAACCGGTGCAGCGACCGCCGCGACCGGAGCCGCGGGCGCCGTGACGGCGTGCGAGGTCGGCAGAATGCCGGTCATTGCCGCGATGCCCGTGGCGCTGGCGAGGATGACGGCCGCCGCCGCGCCGGCGACGAGAGGGTGAATGCGGCTGCGCTGCGGGTTGCTGGGGGTGAGGTTCGTGTTCATTGCGGACTCCGCTGGTAGGTGTCTGCAATAACGCCGCAGCAGCGAAGGCGGTGTACGCGTCCGGCGCGCTGCTTTGTAAGCATTTGTACGACTGCCGACACGCCTGAAAGCAATCCGGCGACGCGGCGCGCATTTGAAACGCGATTCGATGCGTGAACAAAGCAGGCGGCCCGCCGTCTTACTTATTGACGGGCTGCATTCGTGCGCGTGAAGTGCACAAATTCATGACGATGCTGCGCGTGTTTCCGGCGAAAAATCCGATGGTGTTACGGAGTGAGTTATGAAGATCGTCATACACAGTATTTTGGCGTCGGCTTTGCTTATTGGTTTGTCAGGAGCGGCTTACGCTCAGTCAGGAAGCGCTACCTCCGCTGATATGAGCGGCGCGCAGTTGAACGGCGCCAATGGTGTGGGAACCGGAACGGGCTTGGGAAACGGCGTAACAGGCACGAGTCCAGGCGCAGGGTCGGTGCGTGGCGCGACGGCGATCGGCGGTCGGGGCGGCACGGAATCGGGTCCGTCCGTCAGCAACATGAGAGCAAATGGCACGAGCCTGAACATGAACCCCAATCCTCGAGCGCCTAACGTCGCGGGAAACGCGTTCGCACCGCCGCGGTAATCCGCGCGTCGTCACCTGGTCGATGCGTTGATCGCGTTCTAGCTACCGAAGTACAGCGAGCAGAAACTCGCCGGCCGACTCAGGCAGTCATCGGACTGTCTGCGTTGACCATCGACGGGGGCGTCGAAATCCTCTTTTAATGTCGTATTCCTGATCAATCTGGAATGCTGTCCGTCTGTCGATGTGAATTGAAAAGACGCATTCCACTTCGGTTCGTATCCGGCGATGTGATTCGCGCGCCGGCGCAGCTCATTCCAGATTTCTTCCGCGGGTTTCCGTTCGGCCGAGGAGTGAAGGAGCGAGAGACCGTGAAAAAATTCATCGGCCATGTGGACGATTTTCTCGCTGAGAGTCCGGCGGGATTCGCCGCCGCGCACAGCGACCTGGTGGTGCTCGACAATGAACCCGTGTTCGTGCGCCGCAAGGAACTGAAGCCCGGCAGGTTGCGCTGATTTCCGGCGGCGGTTCGGGACATGAGCCGCTGCATTCGGACTTTGTCGGTTATGGGATGTGGATACCTTCGCTTCGCGGTTAGCCGGCGAAGGCGAGGTAGTTTTGACTTTACCCCATTGAGATGCAACTAACGGTCAAGTCCGGCACGCACGTCCAAATAACGCGGCGCCGCCTCGCTGGATATGTGAAACGCGAACCGCCCGCGCGTGGCGCAGCGGTTATGCAGCGAAGCGGCCCGGTATGCCACTCAACGGTTACCGTCAAGCAGATCGCCGAGCAGGCCGTCAAATGTGGCTTGCGCGTCTTCGAGTTCTTGCAGCGCGGCGTCGAAGGTTTGCAGCGCGAACTGCGAAGGCTGGCCGCTGCCGGCGGGCGGGAATTGCGATTGCAGCGAAGCGAAGGCCGCCTGCACCCGTTTGGTGGCGGTCAACACGCGCTCCATTGCTGCGGTTTCTTCGGCTCGCGCCTGTTCGTGATCCATGAAAACTCCGTATTCGTCTGGTTTCGTCTGGCCGGCTCGCGGCGTATCGAAGGCGTGACTATGCCACGCCGGCATTCAGGACAGCGGCAAGCCGCCGTTGGCTTTCACTTCCCGCAACGACAACGCCGACTCCACCGAGGTCACGCCCGGCAGACTGCGCATTTCGTCGCGCATGAAGGTGCCGTAATCGTCGAGATCGCGCGCGACGACCTGCAGGATGTAGTCTGCGCTGCCCGACACGTTGTGGCACGTCAGAATCCGCGGAATCGCCTGCACTTCGCGCTCGAAGCGGGTGGCGACGGCGCGATCGTGCACGGCAAAGCGGACATAGACGAACGCCACCACCCCGAGGCCGAGCGCGGAACGCGAGAGCATCGCGCGGTACTGATCGATATAGCCGTCGTTCTCCAGACGCTTGAGGCGGCGCGCACACGGCGTCTCGCTCAGGCCGACCGTTTCGGCTAGCCGCGCATTCGACATGCGGCCGTCGTTTTGCAGCGCGGCGAGGATCGCGCGGTCTGTTTTATCGAGGTCGGTGGTCATCGCTGATCTTCGCTTGTGTTCGGTTAGCGGGAAACATGATTTGATTGCGGAATATTAGCGCATTCCGCCAAAAATTACGTATCCTGCCCGGTAATTCGCCAACAAACCCTCCGTCGACGATAGCAACATAGAGCCCTTGAAAACGCGAGGCTCCTATGATTTCCGCGCATCTTCTGATCGTCTATATGGCGGCACTGTTCGTGGTCTACGCGGTGCCCGGACCGGATATGGCGCTAGTTCTGCAAACCAGTATTGGACGCGGCGTGCGCAGCGGCTTCGCTGCCGCCGGCGGCCTCGGGCTGGCGCGCGCGGCGCACGTCACGCTCTCGGCATGCGGTGTGGCCGCCCTGTTGCGCAGCGCGCCGTGGCTGTACGAAGCGGTGCGCTACGGCGGCGCGGTTTATCTTGCGTGGGTCGGCATCCAGATCTTTCGCTCGCCGGTGTTCGCGTTGTCTGAAGGCGGCGCGGCGAGCGCCGAATCGCGGCCTTTGCGTACCGCTTTCGTCAAGGGTTTGCTGACCAATCTGCTGAACCCGAAAGCGCTGCTGTTCTGTTCGGTGCTGTTGCCGCAGTTCGTACGCCCGGAGGCCGGGCCGGTGGGGTTGCAGATGATCGAACTGGGTCTGGTGCTGCTCGCCATCGGCTTATGTTTCGACGTCATGTATGCGATCGGCGCTGCGCGCATCGCCGGCTGGATGCGTGCCCATCCGCTCGCGCAAACGCTGCAGCGCTGGACTTTCTCCGCGGCGTTGATCGGCTTCGCGCTGCGCCTCTCGCTGGACTGAGGCGGCGCACGGCTCACTTGTTCAGCTTGTGCTCGCGCCGCGAGCGATCCTCGATGATTTTGCGGCGATGCTTGTCTTTCATCTTCTTCCAGCTTTTGCATTCGTCGCGGGTGCGCAAGCAGCCGATGCAGAATCCGGTCTTGCCGTCGAACTTGCAGATGTCGATACAGGGTGATTCGATGCTCATGAGAGGCGGTGAATAGGAAACGGTGACGGCGACTCTCGCATGGACCATGCCCACGCGCAAAGTGATTGTGTTAATAAAGCCGATAGATGGACGCGCAAGCGCATAGGCAACCGCATATGCACGCGGCCACACAATCACTTGCTTCCTTTTCTCTTGATGAAAACTTTTCTGCTGTACGCCGTGACCGCCGTTGCCGAAATCGTCGGTTGCTATTTGCCGTGGCGCTGGCTGAAGGAGGGCGGCTCTGCGTGGCTGCTGGTGCCCGGCGCGCTCAGTCTCGCATTGTTCGCCTGGCTACTGACGCTGCACGGCACCGCCGCGGGCCGCATCTACGCGGCGTACGGCGGTGTGTACGTGGCAGTGGCGATTGCGTGGCTATGGTGCGTCGACAAAGTGCGCCCCACGCTATGGGATGCGGCTGGCGTCGCGTTCACGCTGGCCGGCATGGCGATCATCGCGTTCCAGCCGCGCGTTTGACAGCGCGCATGCGATGCTGCTCATGCAACTCTCATGCAGCTTCGCACGCAACGGCGCGCAAGCCGCTTCCTACTTGATGCCGCCCAGATAGTCGAGCTTGCCAAGTTCGACGCCGTTGTGACGCAGGATGTCGTAAGCCGTCGTGACGTGAAAATAGAAGTTCGGCAGCACGAAACCCAGCAGATACGACAACCCCGTGAACTCGATCGGGCCAGTGCGCATTTTCAGCGTGATGCTCCGCTGTTCCGATCCGTCGATCTGCCCCGCATTGAATTCCTTCAGATAATCAATCGTCTTTTGAAGGCGGGCATGCAGTTCGTCGAAGGTCTGTTCGACGTCTTCGTACTTCGGCGCTTCGACGCCGGCGAGACGCGCGGCGCAACCCTTGGCCGTGTCGCTGACGATATAGACCTGGCGTGTCAGCGGCAGCATGTCCGGAGCGAGCCGGGCGTTCGTGAACACGGATGGGTCGATCTGTTTCTCCGCAGCGTGCGCCTGGGCTTTGCCGAGAATGGCTTGCAGGTTGGTCAGGCCGCGCACCAGCACGGGCACTGATGCTTGATACATCGTAATGGACATGGGGTTCCTCTGACTCTTCGAACGTGCGCGCAGACGGCGCGCGAGGCAATGTAACGGCTGGATTGCCGCTGCAGCATCATAGCGCGAGCGGTGCGCGACGCACATTGACGGAGCACGGCGTTAGCCATTTGGACCATTTGGACAACTGCCGCGCATGTCGGAACTGTGGTCGAATGCATTTGTCGGACGGCTTGACGCAGTTCTTGAAACAGCAACCCGCCGCCGGTTCGAGGCGGGGAGTTTGTGCCGGCGTGCACCATGCCCGGGTTTGTCTTGTGGTCCGCGCCGTCACGCTAACAGGAAGGAGAGTCGATATCATGGCCAATAAGCATCCGCTGCCGGGAAGCGAGCGAACGGTAGAGCAGGGTTCGAAAGTCGTAGGGCAATGCGATCCCGCTGAACGGATCGAGGTCTTCGTGATGCTGCGCCGTAAGCAGCAGGCCCAGTTCGATGCGTTGATGAGCAAGATCGAGTCGGGCGACCCGAGCGTCAAGCCGCTGTCGCGCGAGGAGTTTGCAAAGGACTACGGCGCGGCGCCGGAGGACATCGCCAAAGTGAAAGCCTTTGCGGCCGAGCATGGCCTGACGGTGGTGCGCGAGGACCCGGCGGCGCGCTCGGTGCAGCTGAGCGGCACGATCGCGCAGTTCCAGACCGCGTTCGCTGTGCAGTTGCAGCATTACGAGCATCATTCGGCCGGCCAGTTCCGCGGCCGCACCGGCACGATCAGCGTGCCGGACGATCTGCACGGCGTGGTCGAGGCCGTGCTGGGGCTCGACAACCGGCCACAGGCGCGGCCGCATTTTCGTATCCGGCCGCCGTTCCAACCGGCCCGGGCGCCGCAGGCTTCCTTCACGCCGCCGCAACTCGCGTCGCTCTACCATTTTCCGCAAGGCGACGGCAGCGGGCAGTGCGTCGGCATCATCGAACTCGGCGGCGGCTACGTGAACTCCGACCTCAAAACCTATTTCGCGAGTCTCGGCGTCCACTCGCCGACGGTGAAGCCGGTCGGCGTCGATCAGGGCAGCAACCAGCCGACCGGCGACCCGAGTGGCCCGGACGGCGAAGTCACGCTCGACATCGAAATCGTCGGCGCGATTGCACCGGGCGCGACGATCGCGGTGTATTTCACGCAGAACAGCGACGCCGGATTCATCGACGCGGTGAGCCGCGCGGTGCACGACACGACCAATAAGCCCTCGGTGATCTCGATCAGTTGGGGCGGGCCGGAGTCGAATTGGACCAGCCAGTCGCTGCAGGCCTTCAACAGCGTGCTGCAGGCCGCGGCGACCCTCGGTGTGACCGTGTGCGCCGCGTCGGGCGACAGCGGTTCGAGCGACGGTCTGGGTGGCGATCACGTCGACTTTCCGGCGTCGAGCCCTTATGTGCTGGCGTGCGGCGGTACGAGCGTGACTGCGTCGGGCACGTCGGTTTCGAGCGAAGTGGTGTGGAACGACGGCGCAGGCGGCGCGAGCGGCGGTGGCGTGAGTCAGGCGTTTCCGGTGCCGGTGTGGCAAGAAGGTTTGTCGTCGACGGATACTGGCGGCAGCAAGACGCCGCTTGGCGGGCGCGGCGTGCCGGACGTGTCAGGCGACGCCTCACCTGTCACCGGCTACAGTGTATTGATCGACGGCACGCAAACGGTGGTGGGCGGCACCAGTGCGGTCGCGCCGCTATGGGCCGCGCTGATTGCGCGCATCAATGCGGCAAAAGGGCAGCCGGCCGGTTTCATCAACCCGAAGCTGTACAGCACTGCGGGCGTCTGCAACGACATCACGCAAGGCAACAACGGCAGTTTTGCCGCGTCGGTCGGCTGGGACGCGTGCACGGGACTCGGCAGTCCCAATGGCCAGAAGGTGGCGGCGGCACTATAGTCTGATGACACACGAACGACACGACACGCAAGACCACACAGACTACACAAGACGTTAACGAATCCATGGAGCGATCATGACGAATACCGAGTCAGCTTCCGTTAGTCCGCAGTCGCCACACAATTCTCACGCGTCACCCACGCCGGCGGCAGCGAGCGCGCCGCATCACGCCGGCGACCAGCCATTTTTCGATCCGGTCGCCTACGGTAACGGGCCAGACGATTCCGTCACCGAAACCGCTGAAACCGCCGCGATCACGCACCATTCGGTCACGATCGGCGGACACAAAATCAACTACACGGCGACTGCCGGTCACCTCGTGATCGTCGATCCAGGCAGTTCGCAGCCCGAGGCCAGGATGTTCTACGTCGCCTTCACGCAGGACAACCAGAAGGAGGAGACCCGGCCGCTGACGTTTTTCTATAACGGCGGGCCGGGTTCGTCTTCGGTGTTCGTGCTGCTTGGCTCGTTCGCACCGCGCCGCATCAAGACCTCGATGCCGAGCTTTACGCCACCCGCGCCGTACTCGATGGAGGACAACCCGGACAGCCTGCTCGACAAGAGCGATCTCGTGTTCATCAACCCGGTCGGCACCGGCTACTCGGCGGCCATCGCGCCGAAGAAGAACCGCGACTTCTGGGGCGTCGACCAGGACGCGAACTCGATCAAGCAGTTCATCAAGCGGTTTCTGACAAAGAACAACCGTTGGAATTCGCCGAAGTATCTGTTCGGCGAGTCGTACGGGACGGCGCGCAGTTGCGTGCTGGCGTACCGGCTGCATGAAGACGGCGTCGATCTGAACGGCATCACGCTGCAATCGTCGATTCTCGATTACACGCAGTCCGGCAATCCGGTCGGCACCTTGCCCACCTCCGCCGCCGACGCGTGGTATCACAAGAAACTCGGCATCGCCCCGCGCCCGACCGATCTCGGCGCGTTTGCCGAAGAAGTGGCGCAGTTCGCGCGCACCGATTATCTGGCGGCGCTGCGCAAGTTCCCGACTACCGATTCGGCAACGGTCGAAAAACTCAGCGAATACACCGGCATCGACAAAACCACCTTGCTCGCTTGGAGCCTCGATATCGCGTCGTATGACAGCCGCGGCAATTCGCTGTTTTTGACCACGCTGCTGAAGGCGCAAGGTCTGGCGCTCGGTGCGTATGACGGGCGGGTGACGGCGATCGACACTGGCATCGCCGGCAAGATCGACCCGAACTCCGGCGGCAACGATCCGACCATGACGGCGGTCTCCGGCGTCTATACGACCATGTGGAACGTGTACCTGAACGAGCAGTTGAAATACACGTCGAATTCGGCGTTCACCGACCTCAACGACCAGGCGTTCCAGTATTGGGACTTCGGCCACATCGACCCGACCGGCGCGCAGAAGGGGCTGGACGATAAGGGCAACGTGATTCTGTACACCGCCGGCGACCTCGCCGCGGTGATGGCGCTCAATCCCGATCTGAAAGTGCTGTCGGCGAACGGTTTTTTCGATTACGTCACGCCGTTCTATCAGACTGTGCTCGACCTGCAGCAGATGCCGCTTGTCAGTCAGCAGGTCCGGCAAAACCTGTCGGCGCGCTTTTATCCGTCGGGGCACATGGTTTATCTCGACGGCGGGTCGCGGACCGCGTTCAAAGCAGACCTCGCGAAAATGTATGACGCGACCGTGTCCAATACCCAGGCGCTAGGCCGCATCCGCGCTTTGCAGGCTCGCGTGGCGAAGCAGGCGCAGCCCTGACTGCCGGTGAGTGGCGCGCGGCGGTGGCGCCACTGTTTCCGGCGGGCGGGCGCGGTCTTGCCCAGTGCATTCACCACGGCAAGACCGCGCCGCTGCCGACGAAGGTTTGGCCTTCGCGCTCGACAGGCGTGTGCCGATCGTCCTCGGCGGCTCGCCGGACGCGCCCGCCAATCTCGATCTCCTGCCCTGGGCAGGCCACCAGGGCGAGCGCCGCAAGGCGCGTGCGGCGGTCATGCTCAAACGCTGCGTCTGCGAAGGCAAACTGAGTCTCGCGGAAGCGCAAGCCGCGATTGCCGGCAATTGGTCCGTGGTTTATTCGGGCTTCAGTCAAACGTCTTGCGACGTGAGCCGCCTCGATGTCGCTACCGGCGCCGAACGCGACAGCGCGCCATGAGACTGCGCGCTGTCGTTTTCGCCGTTCTCGTCGAGCATTTGTGCTTTGGATTTTTGCCCGCGCTTATTCAGGTACAGTGCATTAACGGATGTTTTAAGCCGTTTTTATGACAACGTGCCGCATCGCTTTTGCTGTCGATTGTGGCTATCCTGAAAACAGGACGAAATTCGAAGGGGAGATTTAAATGATTGCCTTCTATCTGTCGTTGGTCGCGCTGGTCACATTAGGCGCCGCCGGAGCAGCATTTATCCGTCAGCTTGCCGCCGCTCAGGCCAGGCAGCGTGGCGCGCTGCGACCGGTGCCCGCGCATACCGCCGGCCGCGGTGCGGACCATCGCGCGAGCCGAGGGTAGCCGGCATGAACCTGATTGTGCGCAACATCGCGGAATCGTGCAGCGAACAGGAAGTGCGCGAATTCCTTAAGCGTGAACTTGGCCATTACGCGAAAAACGTCGAAGTGGTGGACGCCGGCAAACCCGGCGCGTACGCCACCGTCGAACTGGGCGCGCAAGTGCCCTATGTGGGCGAGGTGATCGCGCGGCAGATTCACGGCAAGCATTTGGGCGGTCTGGCGCTCGAAGCGAGCGCCGATCTGTTCAGCGACGAACCGCCAGCCGCGCACTGATTAACCACAACCGTCCCGCTCGAACCAGGTACGCGTGAACGCGCATCCGGTTTGTCACCTTCTTTCTCTACATCCCGCTTGCCTGCACCGGCCAATCGAACGGCGTGTACGGCAACGCTCGCTTGTGCTGCGTCACGTCATAAAAACGCAAAATCGTCTCGCGCGCGACGCCTTGATGTTGCCGTGGACGAAATCCTGCTGCGAGTGGTCGGTGAATAGCACGCCGCTCGCGTGCAGCGCGGCGAGCATTGCGTCGGCGGCCGGTTTGATGTCGATGGTGAGATTTTCGTCCGCGCGAATGAACTGCAATGCCTGCTGCGCGTCGGTCTCGTCCTTTTGAATGCCGCAGGGCAGGCGTACTGCGACGAAGGGGGCGTCGTAAGGTTCGGCGCGTAACCGTTCTATCGCGAGTTGTGCGAGCCGACCCGACCGGCCGTCGTGGAGTCGACACCGCCGCTAATCCCGAGCACCTAAGTTTTCAGGCCGTTGCCACGCAGGTTCGCCAGAAAGGCGACGCGGCGTTTGATTTCCTCGGCGGCGTCGAACCCGGCGCCGACGTGCATTTCCGCGACGATGCACGCCTGGCGTGCGGTTGGGTCCTGTTGCGCCATGATTTCCGCTTTCTCCATGCATGGTTGTGCCAAAGTCAAACGATGAGTGCTTGCACGCGAAGTGCGCAAGCGGCGGACTAACAAACGAGCCGGTTCAGCCGGCCCGCTGCGACACATCAGTATCGGATTTATTGCCCATATTGGCTTTAAATACGGTTTGTTAGCGGAATTAAATCGGTTTGCGAATTTTAAAATATGGCCGGATATTATGGCGATATTGGTAAATTGGCCGATTCTTTATCGACAGATCGCAAGGCGCTTAGTAACATCGTCGCCGATCCGGGCGACGCATGAGCCGGCGGGCAGTCATTCGGCGGGCAGTCAATAATAAGATAAGCAGGTTTGCTCAAATACGCGATGAACTACCCTAATCGGCCTGGCCAGCCTGTTCCGGACCGTATGACTTTCGCTTCGGCAGATCGTCGGCGCGAAGCGGTTCGTATGCCGTGTTCACCCTTGGCGCCGCGTTCGTCGCGCGCAGCTTATTCGACACGCTATCTGACGCGCGCCGTGAGCGCCGTCTTCTGCATCTTGTCGTGCAATTTCGCGATCGCAGCCCCTGGGCCGGCGAGCCGTCCGGCGCCCATGGTCGACGCGTCCGACATTGTCGCGCCCGACGCGGCCGGTGTGATCGACCCGCGTCGCGCGTTGCAGTTTCGGGACGTGTTCGCGCGAGAGGTAACCCGGCGGCTGAAAGTGCCGGCCGCAGAGCAGCGCGCCTACGCCTACCGTCTGCAAACGGCGCTCAGTGAGAGACTTCTGGGCAATCTGTCGGGCGAGTTTGTGGTGCTGGTCGATCGCAACGCCAACGTGCAGGCGCTGTTCGTCTATTTTCGCGCGGCGCCGTCCGATACCTGGCAGATGATCGGCGCCTCGCCTGTCGGAACCGGCCGGCCGGGCGAATACGATCACTTCATCACGCCGCCCGGCGTGTTCGAACATACCCCCGCCAACATGGATTTCCGCTCCGAAGGCACGATGAACGAGAACCGCATCCGCGGCTATGGCAAGCGCGACATGCGGATCTTTCGCCTTACCATCCACACCAGCAAGGTGACGCTGATGCCGGACAGCATCACGATGCCCCACGCCAGCGACATCCACAGTGTCGGCGAAGCAATCCAGCGATGCTCGCCGAGCGCCAGCGCGAAAATCGCCGCCACGAGCGCCGCGCCGAGATTCTGCACCGCGCTTGCGCTGCGAATGTCGGCCTTCGCGAGCGAAGTCTTCTGAAACAGCGTGCCCGCGGTAATTGCGCCGACCGCGAGGATCGAGACGAGCACCACCAGCCACGGCGGCGCATTGCCGTGCGGTGCCGGCGTCGGCAGCGTGACTGCGGCCAGTTTCGGCTCGAGGACCAGCGCTACCCCCGCGAGGCCGAGCGCCATCCCTGCCCAGCCGCGCCGCGAGAGCCGTTCGCCGAACAGCGGCGCGGCGACGGCGGCCGTCGCCAGCGGTTGTAGCGCCCCGAGCAAGGCCATCACACCGGCGCTCAGGCCCTGCGCGACCGCCCAGTAGCCGGCGCCGAGATACACGCCTTGCAGCAGCGCGCCCGCCACCAGATGCCTGCCGAGATTGCGGCCGGTCGGCCACGCGGTGCGGGCGAGCAACGCGGCCAGCGTGAACAGCAGCGCAGTGCCGCCAAAGCGCGCGAGCAGAAACAGATTGGGATCGGCATATGGCGTAATCGCCCGGGCGACCACGAATCCGGTCGACCACGACACGACGAAGACGGCGGCGGTAAAGGTAGCGAGCATCGAGCGTCGATGGTGGGAAGCTGAAAGCCCGCCATCTTGCCGGGGCGTGCAAGGCGCGTCTTGTTCGACGCTGCAATCGCCTGCGTCAGCTCACGTCAGCTGTCGCCGCGGGGTCACCACATCAGCAGCACGGTGCCTGCGCCGAGCACCCCGCCGCACAGCGCGCACGCCCACAACAACACGCGCGTGCGCCGATATTCGCGGCCGATATCCTCGATCAGTTGCGCGTTCTGCCGCGGCGTACGGGCGCGATCATGCTCGTGTTGCAGGTATCGAACGGCGAGCTGCGGCACGCGCGGCAACATCTGCGCGAGATGCGGCAGCTCGCGCGAAATGCGCTTGATCCAGCCGCGATGATCGAGGTCGCGCCGCGCGATGCCGGCCAGCACACCGCGCGTGATGTTCCACGTATCGACGCCCGGATGCAGCGCACGCGCCAGCATTTCCGCCTGCTGGAACGAACGCTGCGCGGTGGCGAGACGCCCGGATACGGCACCGCCGAACGGTTGCACCGCGTGCAGCAGATGATGAAACAGCGAGCCCGCCGAGCGGTCTTCGGGAACGGCCGCAAAATGCGCCTCGGCGCGGATGCGCAGTTCCGCTTCGAGCATCTCGGCGCGCGTGTCATACGGCACGTGCCCGGCATCGCGATGCAGTTCGGCAAGCCGGCCGTAGTCCTGGTCGAACAGAGCGGTCGCGCCATGCACGAAAAACTCGCGCTCCCCGGTCGATAGACTCGACATGATCGAAAATTCGGCGAGCACGAGGCGCCCCAGCGAGTCCGGTTCAACGCTCACGCGTACCCGGCGCGCATCGAGGGTCGCGTGAAAGAAGCCATGCTCGAACGCCTGTTCGGTCACCACCTCGACGATATGCGCGGCGAGCGGCGCAAGTTTGATGTGGTGCGCATGCAGGCCGGGCAGATCGCTGGCCGGCAGGGTGCTGATGCGCTGCATCGTCAGCGTTTGATTGGTGCACAGGTCCCAGATCACGTTCGGCACGACGATGCGCGAGTCGCCGTCGAAATGATGGCCGGTCTGGCTCAGATTGGCGGCCTCGGCGCGCAGGTCGAAACGACGCAGGATGTCGTCGGTAAACGCCTGGGCCAGCGCGCGCAGTTGCAGCCGGCGTGCGGTGCCGGAGAACTTTTCCAGCCAGCGCGCGACCCAGCGCAACAGCGCGAGTTCGTCGCCGATCTGTTGCAACTGGTCGGCGCGCACCAGTTTGATGGCCACCTCGCGATGACCGTTGATCGCCACGGCGAGCCGCGCAAAATGAGTTTGTTCGGCAAAGCCGCCGCGCACCGGCACCAGATCGACCGCGGTGAAGATCGTAGTTAGCGGCCGGCCAAATGCGCGCGTCAGGGCCTCCTTTGACTCTTCCGGTGGAAGCGGGGCTTCGAGGTGATCGATCGCGTCGATGGCCTCGTGCAAGGTGCCGCTCGCCAGTTCCGGACGTTCGGCCAGCGTCTGCGCGAAGCCGCTCGCCAGTGGCCCGAGCGCCGGCAGCAGGCCATGCAGGCTTTCGCGTCCGCGCCCGGAGGCATGCACGCGGCTGACCAGTTCGATCACCCAGTGCAGTTTGTGATCGGGCGGGGCGGCAAGCCAGATCAGGCGCGCGCCGTAACGCAGCGCATGGAACAACAGCAGTAAGCGGCGAAGCAGTGGCGGCATTGGCGGTTCTATAGGCGGCCGCGCGGCGTCGACGCGCGGCCAGGGCGTTCAGGTTAGCAGGGATGCGCGCCAGCAGGCGCATCCCCGCGCCACGCGTAACACCGTAATACAATACGCCGGCCTTCTCCAACCGTGGCGAAACCCCAGCGTGCCGGCTCCCGGCTCTCAATCGATGCTCGCAGAACAACGTCACCAATACATCCTCGCGCAAGTTGCCAAAAACGGCGCGCTCTCGGTAGCTGAACTGGTGCGCGAACTGAATGTGTCGCGCGAAACGATCCGCCGCGATCTGAACGCGCTGGCCGGGCGCGGCCTGCTGGTTACGACCCACGGCGGCGCGCTGTCGAGCGACCGGCGCGAGCCCGATCTCGATACGCGCGAAGCCGCCAACGCCGGCGCCAAGCGGGCGATCGGCGAACGCGCGGCCGAGTTCGTGCCGGACGGCGCATCGCTCATCGTCGATTCGGGCAGCACCACGCAAGCGGTGGCGCGGGCGTTGCTCGACCGGCATTGGTTGTCGGTTTATACGAACGACTGGCGCATTGCGCTGCTGCTCGGCCGCCGCAACGACAACCGCGTGACGCTGCTCGGCGGCGAACTGTCGGATATCGAAGACGCCACTTTCGGCCTCGACACGGTCCATCAACTGACGCAGTACCACGCGGACTTCGCGTTCATCGGCGCGGGCGGCATCTCGCCGGACGGCTACCTGACCGACTACAGCCGGATGGCCGCCGAAGTGCGCAGCCGGATGATCGCCGCGGCCGACACGGTGGTCATCGTCGCCGATCATTCGAAGTTCGGGCGGGTGACGCCGGTGCGTATCAACGGTATCGAGTCGGCGCGTTATCTCGTGACTGAACTCGCGCCCGAAAAGGCGCTCGGCAAGGCGATCGCGGCGCATGGGCCGGAAATCCTGATCGCCTGAGCGTGTGTTCCGCTCGTTTTCCTGAGCGGTTATCCCGCTACTTCACGCGGATGCCAAGCCGCTCCAGCGTACGGCCGATCGCGGCCACCGCGTTGTGCATTTCGTTCGCGTCGATTGCGCCGATGCAGCCGACCCGAAATGTTTCCACTTGCGTCAGCTTGCCCCGATACAGCACGTAACCGGCCTCGCGCACCGCGGCGTAGAACTCGGCGAAATTCCACGCGGGGTCGCGCGGCGCGTGGAGCGTGACGATCACCGGCGCCTGCACTTCCGGCCTCAGGAATGGCTCGAAACCGAGCGCCTTCATTTCGTCGATCAGGGTTGCGCAATTGCGTGCGGGCGGTGTCGCTGGCGGAAGCGGACGAGATTTATGCGGTGCGCGCGGTGCTCGAAGCAGCGGCGTGCCGGATGCTGGCTTCGAGTATCGACGCGCGAAAGCTCGCGGGCTTGCGCGAGTGGCTCGACGCCATGCGCGCCGCGCTCGATGCGCGGGATCACGGCGCCTACGCGCGCGCGAATGTGGCGTTTCACGACGCGATCGTCGCGGCGGCGGGCAACGTGAAACCGGCAGAACGCGATCACGCGCTTCATCAATGAGCTGCGCGTGGGGACGGTCAACGTACGGGAAGTGCCGGGATACCGGATCGAATTGACGCCGTTCGCCGGCATCAAGGATTCCGGGCTTGGCTATAAAGAAGGCGTTCAGGAAGCGATGAAGAGCTTCACCAACCTGAAGACCTTTTCACTACCGTGGGAGTAATGAGGTGGCATTGAGTCTGAGCGACATCCGATCGTTATTCGAGCAGTACGGCAATCTCGCTTATAGCGGCGAGCCGGTGACGCAACTCGAACACGCATTGCAAAGCGGCGCATTGGCGGAAGAAGAGGGCGCCGACGACGAACTGGTCGCCGCCGCCTTTTTGCACGACCTCGGACATCTGCTGAATCTGCAAGGCGAATCACCGACCGAGCGCGGTATCGACGATCTGCATCAGTATTTTGCGCTGCCGTTCTTGCGGCCGGTGTTGTCGGATGCGGTGCTGGAGCCGATTCGACTGCACGTCGACGCCAAGCGCTGCCTATGCGCGATCGATAACGCCTATGTCGGCCTGCTATCGGCCGACTCGGTGCGGAGCCTGGAGTTGCAAGGCGGCATCTTCAGCGAGGAAGACGCTGCGATGTTCCTGAAGAAGCCCTACGCCGAAGACGCGTTACGTCTTCGCAAATGGGACGACCGCGCAAAAGAACAGAACCGTGTGACGCCCGATCTCGATCACTATCTGGATGTAGTCGAGCGAGTGATGCAAAGGCATGCGACTGCCGCAGTTGTTTGAGTGAGGGTGTTTTCGTCAGTTCTTGTTGTGCCATCTTCGCGCCATTTCTGGTGCTATTCATGCGCATCAAAATAACGCTTGCAAGCCTTCGCCCGGCTCGCTAGAATCTCGCTCTTTCGTGCTTCGGACAACGGGGCGCGGGAGGCGGGAGAGCCAGCAGTGGCAAGGCTTTCAGCGAGGCGGGCAGGTTGGAAAAGCTGGAAAAACCTGTTGACGGCGTAGCGAAAGTTCTTCATAATCTCGTTTCTCTGCTGCTGATGCAGCGACGCAGAACGAAGCGGTGCCGGGTGGTTGCGGTGTGGTGTGCAACGCGGTGCGGGTTCGGTAGTGACTGCGGAATCGATCTTTAAAAATTAACAGCCGATAAGTGTGGGCGCTTGATGCGCGACGCGCCGGTGGGTCCTTCGGGGTCTGCCGGGACAAGCGAAAGTATCAAGTCTCACACAGTATTAGAGGAAGGTTTGCCTGTTGAGAGACAGGCGTAATCATCGTCAGTACGTTGAGTGAGCGACCGGTCTCGAAAGAGACCGAAAAACAGTAACAGGTTTGAACTGAAGAGTTTGATCCTGGCTCAGATTGAACGCTGGCGGCATGCCTTACACATGCAAGTCGAACGGCAGCACGGGAGCAATCCTGGTGGCGAGTGGCGAACGGGTGAGTAATACATCGGAACGTGTCCTGTAGTGGGGGATAGCCCGGCGAAAGCCGGATTAATACCGCATACGCTCTACGGAGGAAAGGGGGGGATCTTCGGACCTCCCGCTACAGGGGCGGCCGATGGCAGATTAGCTAGTTGGTGGGGTAAAGGCCTACCAAGGCGACGATCTGTAGCTGGTCTGAGAGGACGACCAGCCACACTGGGACTGAGACACGGCCCAGACTCCTACGGGAGGCAGCAGTGGGGAATTTTGGACAATGGGCGCAAGCCTGATCCAGCAATGCCGCGTGTGTGAAGAAGGCCTTCGGGTTGTAAAGCACTTTTGTCCGGAAAGAAAGCCTCGGCCCTAATACGGCGGGGGGATGACGGTACCGGAAGAATAAGCACCGGCTAACTACGTGCCAGCAGCCGCGGTAATACGTAGGGTGCAAGCGTTAATCGGAATTACTGGGCGTAAAGCGTGCGCAGGCGGTTCGCTAAGACCGATGTGAAATCCCCGGGCTTAACCTGGGAACTGCATTGGTGACTGGCGGGCTAGAGTATGGCAGAGGGGGGTAGAATTCCACGTGTAGCAGTGAAATGCGTAGAGATGTGGAGGAATACCGATGGCGAAGGCAGCCCCCTGGGCCAATACTGACGCTCATGCACGAAAGCGTGGGGAGCAAACAGGATTAGATACCCTGGTAGTCCACGCCCTAAACGATGTCAACTAGTTGTCGGGTCTTCATTGACTTGGTAACGTAGCTAACGCGTGAAGTTGACCGCCTGGGGAGTACGGTCGCAAGATTAAAACTCAAAGGAATTGACGGGGACCCGCACAAGCGGTGGATGATGTGGATTAATTCGATGCAACGCGAAAAACCTTACCTACCCTTGACATGTATGGAACCCTGCCGAGAGGTGGGGGTGCCCGAAAGGGAGCCATAACACAGGTGCTGCATGGCTGTCGTCAGCTCGTGTCGTGAGATGTTGGGTTAAGTCCCGCAACGAGCGCAACCCTTGTCCCTAGTTGCTACGCAAGAGCACTCTAGGGAGACTGCCGGTGACAAACCGGAGGAAGGTGGGGATGACGTCAAGTCCTCATGGCCCTTATGGGTAGGGCTTCACACGTCATACAATGGTCGGAACAGAGGGTTGCCAAGCCGCGAGGTGGAGCCAATCCCAGAAAACCGATCGTAGTCCGGATCGCACTCTGCAACTCGAGTGCGTGAAGCTGGAATCGCTAGTAATCGCGGATCAGCATGCCGCGGTGAATACGTTCCCGGGTCTTGTACACACCGCCCGTCACACCATGGGAGTGGGTTTTACCAGAAGTGGCTAGTCTAACCGCAAGGAGGACGGTCACCACGGTAGGATTCATGACTGGGGTGAAGTCGTAACAAGGTAGCCGTATCGGAAGGTGCGGCTGGATCACCTCCTTTCTCGAGCTAACGTGTCAACGCGTTGAGCGCTCACGCTTATCGGCTGTGAAATTAAGACAGATACGCAGACAGACTCAGGGGTCTGTAGCTCAGTCGGTTAGAGCACCGTCTTGATAAGGCGGGGGTCGATGGTTCGAATCCATCCAGACCCACCACTGTTTCTGCGGTGGCTGCAGCTAACCAACCGAAGACCTCTGAGGTATCAGATACAGGTAGTGATTATCTGTGTATGACTGGGGGATTAGCTCAGCTGGGAGAGCACCTGCTTTGCAAGCAGGGGGTCGTCGGTTCGATCCCGTCATCCTCCACCAATCTTCAATGCCTAGCGTTCGGTTCCGGGTTTCCGGGATTAACCGAGCTTTATGCATTGGCGATTGAGCCAGTCAGAGTGATACGCGGTTATAGCAACTGCGATATCGGCTGTCGTTCTTTAACAATCAGGAAGAAGTAGTAAAGAGATTCACGAAAGCATACCTGGAGATGGGTGTGTGAGTAGGTGAATCAGGGTTGTGATTGTATCAATGTATGAAAAGAGAGATCGAAAGATCGCTTTTGGAATACGGCGCAACACGAATACTCAACCTGTAGCGATTGTGAGCAACGCTTCATCCCCAGTGGGTGAGGTGTGAGACACACCCGTTATAGGGTCAAGCGAACAAGTGCATGTGGTGGATGCCTTGGCGATCACAGGCGATGAAGGACGCGGTAGCCTGCGAAAAGCTTCGGGGAGCTGGCAAACGAGCTTTGATCCGAAGATGTCCGAATGGGGAAACCCACCTCTTTTGAGGTATCCATGGCTGAATACATAGGCCATGAGAAGCGAACGCGGTGAACTGAAACATCTAAGTAACCGCAGGAAAAGAAATCAACCGAGATTCCCAGAGTAGTGGCGAGCGAAATGGGACCAGCCTGTACTCTTTATCTTTGCTGTTAGTCGAACGCTCTGGAAAGTGCGGCCATAGCAGGTGATAGCCCTGTAGACGAAAACAGCGAGGAAGAACTGGGTGTACGACAAGTAGGGCGGGACACGTGAAATCCTGTCTGAAGATGGGGGGACCATCCTCCAAGGCTAAATACTCGTGATCGACCGATAGTGAACCAGTACCGTGAGGGAAAGGCGAAAAGAACCCCGGGAGGGGAGTGAAACAGATCCTGAAACCGCATGCATACAAACAGTCGGAGCCTTTGAAAGAGGGTGACGGCGTACCTTTTGTATAATGGGTCAGCGACTTACATTCAGTGGCAAGCTTAACCGATTAGGGCAGGCGTAGCGAAAGCGAGTCCGAACAGGGCGTTCAGTCGCTGGGTGTAGACCCGAAACCAGGTGATCTATCCATGGCCAGGATGAAGGTGCGGTAACACGTACTGGAGGTCCGAACCCACTAACGTTGAAAAGTTAGGGGATGAGCTGTGGATAGGGGTGAAAGGCTAAACAAACCTGGAAATAGCTGGTTCTCTCCGAAAACTATTTAGGTAGTGCCTCGTGTATCACCTTCGGGGGTAGAGCACTGTCATGGTTGTGGGGTCCATTGCGGATTACTACGCCATAGCAAACTCCGAATACCGAAGAGTGCAATCACGGGAGACAGACATCGGGTGCTAACGTCCGGTGTCAAGAGGGAAACAACCCAGACCGCCAGCTAAGGTCCCGAAATATGGCTAAGTGGGAAACGAAGTGGGAAGGCTAAAACAGTCAGGAGGTTGGCTTAGAAGCAGCCATCCTTTAAAGAAAGCGTAATAGCTCACTGATCGAGTCGTCCTGCGCGGAAGATGTAACGGGGCTAAGCCATATACCGAAGCTGCGGATGCACAGTAATGTGCATGGTAGGAGAGCGTTCCGTAAGCCTGCGAAGGTGCACTGGAAAGTGTGCTGGAGGTATCGGAAGTGCGAATGCTGACATGAGTAGCGATAAAGGGGGTGAAAGGCCCCCTCGCCGTAAGCCCAAGGTTTCCTACGCAACGTTCATCGGCGTAGGGTGAGTCGGCCCCTAAGGCGAGGCAGAAATGCGTAGCTGATGGGAAGCAGGTTAATATTCCTGCACCATTGTTAAATGCGATGGGGGGACGGATCGCGGAAGGTTGTCCGGGTGTTGGAAGTCCCGGTCCTTGCATTGGAGAAGGCGCTTAGGCAAATCCGGGCGCGGAATTCAAGGGTGCGAGGCCATTCACTTCGGTGAAGAAGCAACTGGAAGTGGTTCCAAGAAAAGCCTCTAAGCTTCAGTTTAACAAGACCGTACCGCAAACCGACACAGGTGGGCGAGATGAGTATTCTAAGGCGCTTGAGAGAACTCGGGAGAAGGAACTCGGCAAATTGGTACCGTAACTTCGGGATAAGGTACGCCCCTGTAGCTTGACTGGCCTGCGCCAGAAGGGTGAAGGGGTTGCAATAAACTGGTGGCTGCGACTGTTTAATAAAAACACAGCACTCTGCAAACACGAAAGTGGACGTATAGGGTGTGACGCCTGCCCGGTGCCGGAAGATTAAATGATGGGGTGCAAGCTCTTGATTGAAGTCCCGGTAAACGGCGGCCGTAACTATAACGGTCCTAAGGTAGCGAAATTCCTTGTCGGGTAAGTTCCGACCTGCACGAATGGCGTAACGATGGCCACACTGTCTCCTCCCGAGACTCAGCGAAGTTGAAGTGTTTGTGATGATGCAATCTCCCCGCGGCTAGACGGAAAGACCCCATGAACCTTTACTGTAGCTTTGCATTGGACTTTGAACCGATCTGTGTAGGATAGGTGGGAGGCTATGAAGCGTGAACGCCAGTTTGCGTGGAGCCGTCCTTGAAATACCACCCTGGTCTGTTTGAGGTTCTAACCTTGGTCCGTGATCCGGACTGGGGACAGTGCATGGTAGGCAGTTTGACTGGGGCGGTCTCCTCCCAAAGTGTAACGGAGGAGTACGAAGGTACGCTAGGTACGGTCGGAAATCGTGCTGATAGTGCAATGGCATAAGCGTGCTTAACTGCGAGACCGACAAGTCGAGCAGGTGCGAAAGCAGGTCATAGTGATCCGGTGGTTCTGTATGGAAGGGCCATCGCTCAACGGATAAAAGGTACTCTGGGGATAACAGGCTGATACCGCCCAAGAGTTCATATCGACGGCGGTGTTTGGCACCTCGATGTCGGCTCATCTCATCCTGGGGCTGTAGCCGGTCCCAAGGGTATGGCTGTTCGCCATTTAAAGAGGTACGTGAGCTGGGTTTAAAACGTCGTGAGACAGTTTGGTCCCTATCTGCCGTGGGCGCTGGATATTTGAAGGGGGCTGCTCCTAGTACGAGAGGACCGGAGTGGACGAACCTCTGGTGTACCGGTTGTCACGCCAGTGGCATCGCCGGGTAGCTATGTTCGGAAGAGATAACCGCTGAAAGCATCTAAGCGGGAAACTCGCCTTAAGATGAGATATCCCCGGGGCTTCGAGCCCCTTGAAGGGTCGTTCAAGACCAGGACGTTGATAGGTCAGGTGTGCAAGCGCAGTAATGCGTTAAGCTAACTGATACTAATTGCCCGTAAGGCTTGATCCTATAACAGGTGTGTCTCGACCAGAGTTAGCGCTTTAGCTGTCGGCCGGAGTTAGTGCTTTAGCACTTACTCCGGGCCCATGCAAAGCCCTTACTCTGGTCCGATCCCCGAAGGGGATGCGTGTGAACCCCAGATGGGGTAGCAGAACACACAGGTTGAGATCGATGTTGTGCCTCGAACAACACAACTCCCGCTGGTGAGCCTCACCAGACACTACTTCTTCCCGATTGGCGGTATTGCCCAGGGCCCCAAACCCCGCAATACGGCAACAAGTCATGCCTGATGACCATAGCGAGTCGGTCCCACCCCTTCCCATCCCGAACAGGACCGTGAAACGACTCCACGCCGATGATAGTGCGGATTCCCGTGTGAAAGTAGGTCATCGTCAGGCTCCCCAGCAGCACCAGAAACCCCACCCGGAACGGTGGGGTTTCTGCGTTTACGGCTCCGGAAACCATCGCGGTTGAAAACACGCCCGATTTTTCCTTCCTCGCAGGGCCTTCCCCGTCGAAGCACATCCGCTGAAAACCCCGCGCACGTGCTTCGACCTTTCATTCTAAATCAATGTCCTGGCTGGCTATCGCTATCGGCGATCACGCCCGCCGGAACGCGTAGTACATCATCGGTTGCGAGCGCCTGGTCGACTTCCGCAAGCAGTGCTTCGTCGCGGGCAATCACTTTTGGCAGATGCGCACGCAGAAATTCGACCCATGTCCTTGTTTTCGCATCGATGAACTTGCGCGACGGGTACAGCGCGTAAATATTCATCTTCTGCAGCGTATGCTGTGGCAACACGCGCACCAGCGTTCCGTCGCGCAAGCCTGCAATCGCTGCATAGAGCGGCACCATGCCGATGCCCATTCCCTCACGAATCGCCACAAGTAGCGATTCCGCAATATTGACCTGAACCGGTCCGCTTACCTCCATCATTTCACTGCCGTTAGGTCCATCGAGTACCCATTCATTCGGCGGAAAGGCCGGCGTATGCAAGATCAGACATTCATGATGTGCAAGATCGCGAGGTTCTTTCGGTGTGCCCCGGGCGCGCACATATGCCGGCGACGCGCACAAGATGCTGAATGTCGAGCCCAGTAGCAGCGACACGAGATCCGAATTGGGCAACGACGATGCGCCTACCACTGCCACGTCGCTGCTGCCTTCGAACAGATCGGGCATCCGCTGCGATAGTGTGAGTTCGACGCTCACCTCCGGATAAAGCGCCCGATAGCGCGAGATGGCCGGCAGCACGTAATGCTGGCCGATGCTGGCAAAGCTATGCATGCGCAAAGCGCCGCTAGGCCGTTCGTGCGCACAACTTGCTTCTTCTTCCGCCGTATCGACGTCTGCAAGGATTTGCAGACTGCGCTTCA
This sequence comes from Paraburkholderia sp. GW821-FHT02A12, assembly GCF_059422005.1. Lineage (NCBI taxonomy): Bacteria > Pseudomonadati > Pseudomonadota > Betaproteobacteria > Burkholderiales > Burkholderiaceae > Paraburkholderia > Paraburkholderia sp. GW821-FHT02A12. Next base: position 1,414,773 of record NZ_JBWKWA010000002.1, read on the forward strand.
GATAACGCTCGCCCGCTGTGGTGAGCGCAAGCCGTCGCGTCGAACGGTTCAGCAGACGTGTGCGTAAATGAGCTTCAAGTTCTGAGACCGCGCGCGACATCGCACCAGTGGTTGAATTGAGCGACTGCGCGGCGGCGGTAAAACTACCGGCTTCGACCACACGCACGAACACTCGCATATTTTGCAACGTATCCATCGATCCTTCTATTTCACGGCAGAAGCCGTATTGTCCGCCTGTCTCGAAAGCTCATTGTTGTTCGTTCTGGAAGGGACGTTCCGCCCCCGTCCTCTTAATGCGCGCAATGCATGCTCCTACAATCGGCGCCTTGCCTGCCGGTGTGCGCGGTTTCTTCGCCGGCGCTTCTTTCAGCGACAAACCGGGGCGCGCTGCTTTCTGATGAAACGCCAACATGCGGTCAAACCGACGGCGGATTCCCGCCGACAGTGGGGCGCCATGTTGCAAGCGCTCGGTGTCGCCACTCGCGATTGGGCGAGCAGCGACGGTCTGATCTGGCTGCATCTGCTGAAAACCGTCACCGCGGGCCTGCTGGCGCTGGGTATTGCGATGCTGCTGGATCTGCAACAGCCGCGCATCGCGATGACCACGGTGTTCGTGCTGATGCAGCCGTTCAGCGGCATGGTGCTCGCCAAGAGCTTCTATCGGATTCTCGGAACCGCGGTGGGCACGGTCGCGGCACTCGTACTCGGCGGGCTGTTCGTCCAGCAGCCCGAGCTGTACATGCTCGGCATGATTTGCTGGGTGAGCGCCTGTATCGCTGCAGCGGTCCGGTATCGGCATTTCAGATGGTACGGCTTTGTATTGGCGGGTTACACCGCCGCCTTGATCGGCATTCCGAATGTCACTGCGCCTCACGACCTGTTTCTGGGCGCGCTCACTCGTGCGGCGGAAGTGGCGGTCGGCATCGTGTGTTCGAGTGCGGTGAGCGCACTGATCGTGCCGCAGCGTTCGAGCATTGCGCTGCGGCGCGCGCTGCAAATTCGATATACGAATTTTACTGCGTTCGCCGCCGAGGTGCTGGGTCGCGGGCTCGAGCGTGGGCAGTTCGAACGGCGTTTTGCCGATCTGGTCGATGAAATTGTCGGTTTCGAAGCGACGCGCATTTTTGCCGCTTTCGAAGATCCTGCGATGCGCTCGCGCAGCCAGCATCTCGGCCGTCTGAACGGCGAATTCATGGACGCATGCGCACGGCTGCATGCGCTGCATCAGTTACTCAAGCGTTTGCGCGCAAGCGGGTCGCGGCTGATCGTCGACACCATCACGCCGTACTTTCGCGAGCTGTCGGCGTTGATCGCGCCACAGTCAGACGCAGTTAGCGATGCATCGCGCGTGGCCGCCGGTCTGCGAGTCTTTCAGACGACGCTGCCACGCCGCGTGCGCGAAACAAGGCGGCCTCTTGAAGCCGCGCCCGCTGAATCTCTGGCGGACTTCGATACGGCGGCGGAGCTGCTGTACCGGTTTATCGACGAATGGATCGGCTATTCGGAGACTTACGCAGCGCTGGCGCAGCGCAATCCCGCGCGGCGGCAACGCTACGCGAGTCGCTATGTCAGCAAGACGAACGGATTTGTCGTCGCGTTCACCTTTGTCAGAGCAGCGGTGGTGATGGCGACCGTCGGCTGGGTCTGGATCGCTACCGATTGGCCGAGCGGCGGTCTTGCGGTCATTGGTGCAGCGCTAGCGTGCGCGCTGACGTCCACCGCACCGAGCGCTTCGAAGATGGCCGTGCAGATGGCGGTTGGCGCCGCCCTTGCGACCATGACCGGCTATCTGTTCACTTGCTACGTTTATCCGAACGTCGACGGCTTTCCGCTGCTTTGCACGACGCTCGCACCCGTGCTCGCGCTCGGCGCGTTCATCGCGACACGCAAGCTCGAGTCAGGCTACGGCATCGGTTTTGCAGTGTTCTTCTGCCTGCTCGCGGGACCGGACAACGTCGTCACGTATGCGCCCGATCTGCTGATCAACAACGGTATAGCGGTCACCGCATCCCTATTGCTGGCCGCAATTGTCTTCGCGGTGGTCTTTCCGGCCGGTATGCCGTGGCTGACCGAGAGGATCAAGGGCGACTTGCGTGCCCAGGTCGTGTTCGCGTGCGAAGGCGAACTGCAAGGGCTCAATCAGCGCTTTCAGTCGAGCACGCACGACCTGACTTCGCAACTGCGTATGCTGCTCACACGGCACTCACGTCGTCGACGCGACGCTTTGCGCTGGATGCTGGTCACGCTCGAAGTGGGCCATGCCGTGATCGATCTGCGCAACGAAGTGGCCCGCGCGCCCTACGCGCGGGCGCTCCATCCGCGGTGGAGCAGCAGCCTCGAGGGGACCGCTGCGGATCTCGCGCGGCTCTTCGTACAACCGGACTCACGTGGTCTCGAACGCGCGCTCGTATCTGTGCGCTCGGCCACGTGGACGGCGCAGGACGTCCTCGAAACAGTTCATGCCGATCGCGATAAGCGGCACGACCTGCAACGCATCCTCAGTTGCCTGCATTTCATTCGCACAGCCTTGCTCGACAAGGACGCGCCCTTCAATGCGCGTTGAACGATGCGTCCGATCACCTGCCGATCGGATCCTTCTGCCGGATGGAAAGATCACTTTCGGGCAAGCCCGTTTATCTGGGCTGATGGCAATCATATAGTTTCATCACTGCCACGCAGTCCCCTAAGGGGACTTCCTACGGCGCGTAACCGTAAGTACTGGAGAACGAAATGAAAGCGTTGAAGATGGTCCTGATTGCCTGCTCTTTGTCCGCTGCAGCTGCTCACGCGCAAACTGCCCCTGTCGCGCCGGAGCAACAAGTTGCGCAAGCGAATGCGCTGCGCGCCAACAGCGTCGCTGCTCAAGGCCGTGCTGTTGCACCGAAGACCAAAGTTGAGGAATGTGTCGGTCCTGTGAGCTTCTGCAATATCTATTTCGGCAGCTAAGCAGCGCCGCACGTAACACGAGAAGTATCTGCAAGACAGGTCGTGAGCGTTTAATGCGCGACGAAACACCTAGCCGCGACGCCGTTCATCGTGACGCCGCGGCAGGGTGCAACAATCTGGCTACTGCCCGAAGCACACCGTAGACGTGCGCACCGGTAGACTGGGCTGGTGATTATGGAGAGACTCAGTTTCATGTACGAAGACCGGATTCGTTGTGCCGCGTTGCGCGGAAAGATCACTTCAGCCGCCGAGGCAGCGCTGCTGATTCAGGACGGCATGCGTGTCGGCGCCAGCGGATTTACGCGCGCGGGCGACGCCAAAGCTGTCCCTGCTGCGCTCGCCGAGCGGGCGCGCCACGAAAGCAAACCGCTGCGCATTACGTTGATGACCGGCGCATCGCTTGGGCATGACGTCGACCGCATGCTGACTGAGGCGCACGTATTGGCGCGTCGCTTGCCGTTTCAGGTGGACAAGACCTTACGCGACGCGATCAATCGCGGCGAAGTGATGTTCGTCGATCAGCATCTGTCCGAAACTGTCGAGATGTTGCGCGCGAATCAACTCGGCGCGCTCGACGTGGCCATTATCGAAGCCGCCGCGATCACAGAAACCGGCGGCATTGTGCCGACCACCTCGGTCGGCAATTCGGCCAGCTTCGCGATCCTCGCGGAGAAGGTCGTCGTTGAAATCAATCTCGCCCAGCCGCTCGCACTCGAAGGGCTGCACGACATCTGGATTCCCGGCCGCCGCCCGAACCGCGAACCGCTGCCGATCGTCCGTCCGCAAGACCGCGTCGGCACGCCGGCAATCGAGATTCCGCGCGAAAAAATCGCTGCGATCGTCATTACCGATATGGCGGACAGTCCGTCCACGGTATTGCCCGCGGATGAGGAGACCAAGCTGATCGCCGGTCATCTGATCGAATTTTTCCAGCATGAGGTGTCGCACGGGCGCATGCCCAGGAGTTTGCCGCCGTTGCAGGCGGGCATCGGTACGATTGCCAACGCGGTGCTCGCCGGCTTCGTCGATGCGCCGTTCGATGCGTTCGAAATTTACTCAGAAGTGCTGCAGGATTCGACCTTCGACCTGATGGACGCCGGCAAGGTGACGTTCGCCTCCGGTGCGTCGATCACGTTGTCGGCCGCGCGTCAGGCACAGGTGTTCGGGGAGCTCGAGCGTTATCGCGACCGTCTCGTGTTGCGTCCACAAGAGGTCAGCAACCATCCCGAAGTCATTCGCCGGCTCGGGTTGATCGCCTTGAATACCGCGTTGGAGTTCGACATCTACGGCAACGTGAATTCAACACATGTAGGCGGCACGCACATGATGAACGGTATCGGCGGGTCGGGCGATTTCGCGCGCAATGCGTCGTGCGCGATCTTTGCGACCAAGTCGATGGCCAAGTTCGGCCGCATCTCGAGCATCGTGCCGATGGTGCCGCATTGCGATCACAACGAACACGACGTGGATGTGGTGGTGACGGAGCAGGGGCTTGCCGATCTGCGCGGACTTGCGCCGCGAGAACGCGCCACGCTGATCATCGAGAACTGCGTGCATCCGCTGTATCGGGATCTGCTTCGCGACTACTATCGCGACGCCTTGCAATGGGGTGGGCAAACGCCGCATCGGTTGGACCAGGCTTTCGCATGGCATACGCGGCTGCGTGACACCGGCTCGATGTTGCCGGCAGTGGAAGCGCTTCTTTAAGTAAGGCCGGCGTCAGGTGGTATTGGCTCCTGACGCCGCATGACATCCATTGCTGTGGTCAGGTACCGCGTCGGATTAGCCGGATAAGGAACAATAGAATGACCGCGCCGATCACGGCGGTAATGATCGAGCCGATCCAGCCGCCGCCGAGCGAAATATGCAGCACCCCGGAAAGCCAGCCGCCGATGAACGCGCCGACAATCCCGACAATGATATCGACGATCAGGCCGAAGCCGCCACCCTTGACGAGCACGCCCGCCAGCCAGCCGGCGATCGCGCCAATGATGAGCCATGCAATGATGCCGTGTTCCATAATCGAGACTCCATGGTTGAGTGTGAAAAATTCACGGTGACAGAGCTTAGTCGAAGGTTATGGGACAGTCCATAGTCAGGACGCGGATTTAACATTGTCTAAATCTATTGCAAGCTAAGTGTAGACGATACGAAGAGGTAAGGGGGCGTTATGCGCGGCCGGTCACTCCGGTGTCGGCTCCGCTTCCCGGGCGATCCAGCTGACGCTGGATACGCTCTTTTCCATGCTGATGCGGCTCGCCATCTGTTCCAGTTTCGATTGATCTTTCGGATGCAGTTTCAATGTCGCCGTGACGCGAATGCGTCCCGAATCGTCTTCGACGTCTTCGCTCATCAAGCTCTGGAACGACAGCGGTGCCGAATACATCGAATTGGACAGGGCAGTACGAATATGAATCTCGTCAGCCTCCCGGCATACCACCGTCAGCACGTACTCGCGCACAAGGTCCGCGTTCGAAACCGGCGTCGCGTTGATAGTACGGCTGACTTCGCGCAGCACCGTGTTGGTCAGCAGCACGATCGCGGTGCCGGCGAGCGCCGGGCCGTAATGTCCCGCACCGCACAATACGCCGACCGCCGCCGAGCACCACAAGGTCGCAGCTGTGTTGATCCCCTGAATGGAACCTTTGTCGCGCATGATCACGCCGCCGCCGAGAAAGCCGACGCCGGAAACCACGTACGCAGCAATCTGCGTGATGCCGGCCGTGCCGTTGCCGGTCAGCACGCCGAGCGTAACGAACAGGCATGCGCCGCTGGCGACCAGCGTGATGGTGCGCAGACCGGCATTGCGTTGCCGCATCTGCCGTTCAAGGCCGATGGCGACGCCGCAGGCGAAAGCGGCGAGGAGCCGCCAGACGAACTCAAGTGTCATCGATAAGAAAGGTTGGTGCGCGTGTTCGCACATTGTGAAACCTACGCGTGACAGCAGCACGTATCCGGACGTGGACGCGCGGTAGCGCTCAGGCGTGACGACGCGCGCGAGCAAAGGCTCGCAGCGCGAAATGCAATGGAGCATCTGCACGGCATCGAGCCATGCGGCGCTTCATGGGCAGTACGAGGGGATAAACGACGTGCACCGTCTGGCCTCAAGGCAAGACGGCGACAGGCAAATTGCTGACGCGGAAATCTTGCCGATCAGGAGATCGGGCAAATCGAAGCTCGACTGGTACTACTGCTACTGTCCAAGATCGTGATTCCGGTTAAATGAACTGGGCGAATTTTAGGCAACTCTGCAAAGTTAAGTCAAGCCCGGATGAAGGCTTGCGGTGACGTTATCTTTTTGCAACCTTGGGGATATTTCTATGGCGAACTCGGATCTTTCTCCGCATAAATACGGACTCCGAATATTGACGATGACCGTCCCGGAAAACACACTGTTTTGATGCTTCGGAACATGTCGTGCTTTGCCAGGCTGTTTTGGCGTTCAATCCGCGCTTCACTTCTCACGGCTTCGCAGAATGCTCTGTGCGACGTCATCTCTTTTCCGTTGTTCACCCAATTGAGGAATTTATGAAAGTTAAGGCTCTTGGCATCGTTGCCGGTGCGTTGATCGCAGCTGCACCGCTCGTGTCGTTCGCGGCCGGCTTGCCCGCGCCATTTGAAGGCAGCAGCACGCTGCAGGCGGCCGGCGTCGTGAAATCGGTGGATCAGGCGAAGCATTCGGTCACCGTGCTTGACGCGCAGGGTGCCGAAGCCTCCTTCAATATCACGGACACCAGTAACCTTGCGCAGATCAGGCAGGGCGGCAAAGTCCATATCCGGATGATGCGCAATGCCGTGGTCAGCGTGACGCGTAGTGCGGACGGGCACAGCACTGCCGCTCAACCCGCTCAGGCGAACACGGCACAGAAGGTGACCGCCGAGGTTCAGGCTATCGATCACGCCACCGGCGTCATGGCCTTGAAAGGTCCGAATGGGGCCGTCTTCCACATTCAGGGGCGTGAGCCGGCAAAGATCGCCAACGTGACGCCGGGCATGCAGGTATCGGTGGCGTACGCACCGCAGGTGAGCGTGGCGGTCGCGCCCGCTCAGTGAGCGGTAAGTCAGGCCGCAGTAAATCAAACTCAAGCGTCAAACTCAAGCGGCGCGCTTGCGCCGAGGCGCGGATGTCCTGTCAGGACATCCGCGCTGTCGTTTCAACCCAATGCTCCATGACGTGGCGCCTCAGTCAGGCTCGCCGGGCACGAGGCGCAGTCGCGTGATTTCCGAGGGCGCGCCCAAGCGCTTCGGCGGCCCCCAATAGCCGGTGCCACGGCTCGTGTAGACCCACAGTCCGTTCAGGCGCGCGAGGCCGGCCGTGAACGGCTGCTGAAAACGGACAAAGAAATTCCACGGGAAGAACTGGCCGCCATGCGTGTGGCCGGACAACTGCAGCGTGAAGCCTGCTGCTGCCGCCGCTTCCGCGGAGCGCGGCTGGTGGGCGAGCAGCACCTTGATCAGCACGTCGCCCGGTGCGCCGGCAAGTGCCGCGACCGGGTCGCTGCGATGCAGCGGGTCATGATGACCTGCCGAGTAATCGGTCACTCCGGCAATCACGGCGCGTGCGCCGTCGTGATCGACGATCACGTGCTCGTTGAGCAGAACGTTCAAACCCAGGCGCCGGAACTCGTCGATCCATGCGTCAGCGCCGGCGTAATACTCGTGATTGCCGGTCACCAGAAAGGCGCCGTGACGCGCGCTGAGTCGAGCCAGCGGCTGTGTGTGCCTGGTCAACTGCGGCACGCTGCCGTCCACGATATCGCCGGTTACGGCGATCAGGTCCGGCTCGAGGCGATTCACTGCGTCGACGATCGCATCCACGTAACGCCGCTTGATGGTCGGGCCGACGTGGATATCGCTGATCTGGACGATCGTGAAGCCCTCGAGCGCCGCCGGCAAATCGTCGATCGGCACGTCGATCGTCACGACCCGGGCGCGGCGCCGCGCGTTGAACAAGCCGACCAGCGTCGAGATGAACGCGAGCAATGGCACGACTGCTGCCGAGCCGGTGCGCCAGTGCGCCAGTGCGATGGTGTTCGGCCAGATTGCATCGACGGTCAGCAGCGACGCCAGACCAAGATCACGCACGAAAGTCAGCACGAGCAGCGATGAGAAGAAGCCCATCGTCAGCAGGCCGACCCACGCGAGCCGGTCACTGAGCGGTTGTTGTCTGACCGTGCGCGCCAGCACGCCGAGCGGAATCAGAAAAATCGACAGCACCAGCCACAACGCGCACAGCCATCGGCCGGCGGCATTGATCGGCAGATCGGGAATCAGGCGGAAACCGACGTAAATGTGCAGAAGAATGCCAATCAGGATGACGCGAACAAGAAACGATGAGCGGCGCATAGAGAGGATAGAGGCGGGAAGAGACCGGACACGGTCGGAAGAACGGCGGCGGCTCGTCAGTTCGTCGGTTCGAACCAGAAACTGGCTGGCAGCCGGTTCATTCTACTGGCATGTGCTATCCCTTGCCGGACGTGTCAAATTTGCTCCCACGGGTGCGAGCGAGGTCACAGCCGTTGCTGTAAACGACTCCCGCAATACAGCATCCGCCGCCCGTTCCAGGCCGGCCGTTCGACCTAATTAAACGGGCTTTGAGTTGTCTTCGCGCGTGGACTATTCTGGAAGAGAACCAGCTTGTTTCAGGGGCGTCGCGGCTCAGTGGCGGTTCGGTTGATCGCCGGCAGAGGGCGAGGCAGGAGATGCATGATGAAACTGCTCAGATCGGGTAATCAGGCACGCCACGCACATCACGCGCATCACGTTGGATATGAGGGAAGCCACGTAATGCTGCCGCTGGTCGCCATATCGTTGATGGCAGTCGGCTTGTACTACGGCGTGCGCGACATCGACATTTCCGAGCTGGGACGAAGTGCGTTGTTCGATGTGGTAATGGTCTGCGTCGCGCTCGGCATTGCCGGCTTGTTCGGCGTCATCGGCGCATGGTTGCGTTCCAATGGCGACGACGCCGAAGAAGGTTTCTGTTTTGTCGGTGCGGTGATCGGCGTAGTGGTGTTCTACGTGGCGCTGTTCACCTGAACGTACCGGCATGTTCAGACCGTTCAGACAATCCGCGCCACTTCGTCGAAGGTGAAGCGCGGGCTGCGGGGAAACAGTTTCGACGCGTCGCCGTAGCCCAGATTGATCAGGAAATTCGATTTCACTGTCGTGCCGGCGAAGAAGGCTGCGTCGACCTTGGCAGCATCGAAGCCTGACATCGCGCCCGTGTCCAGACCGAGCGCGCGCGCCGCGAGAATCAGATAGCCGCCTTGCAGCGTCGAATTGCGAAACGCGGTGTCGGCGATCGCTTTTTCGTTGCCGGCAAACCAGCTGCGCGCGTCGGCGTGCGGAAACAGTTTCGGCAGGTATTCGTAGAACGCCATATCCATGCCAACAATTACTGTGACCGGCGCCGCCATCGTCTTTTCGAGGTTGCCGGCCGACAGCGCCGGGCGCAGCTTCTCCTTTCCTTCCGGCGTTTTGACGTAGACGAAGCGGCCGGGGCTCGAATTGGCCGAGGTAGGGCCGAGCAGCACCAGTTCAGTGAGTTGCTTGAGCAAGGCGTCGTCGACCGGTTTGGGCTGCCAGCCGTTATGCGTACGCGCCTCGCGAAAGAGTTGATCGAGAGCCTGGTCCGAAAGAGTCATGATGGTGGTTCGCTAACGTGAAGAAAATCGAATGACAGCGCAAGCCGCGTGGGTGAGCGGTGCCGTCGCTGCCACCATAATAGTCAACAAGGTTCTCACACGAGCACGCGGCGCGTGCGCAATCGCATTCAGGCAATCTCATGGCCGATCTTTTCAATGACCTTCCGGCGCCCGACGTCGACTGGTATCCCGACTGGCTGGCGCCCGAAGCCGCGGCGCACGCGCTGGCACAACTCATCGGCGAAGTCGAATGGCGCCAGGACATGATGGGCACGCCCGCCGGGCGCGTGCCGCTGCCGCGGCTGACCGCCTGGCAAGGCGAACCGGACGCGGTCTATGTTTACTCGGGCATTCGCAACGTGCCCCAGCCGTGGACCCGAACCGTCGCCGAACTGAAAGCTGCCGCCGAGGCCACCTGCAACGCCCGCTTTAACAGCGTGCTGATCAATCGCTATCGCAGCGGCGCCGACAGCATGGGGTGGCACGCGGACCGCGAGCCTGAGCTAGGCATGCGGCCGATCATCGCCTCGATTAGCCTGGGCGTGGCGCGTACTTTCGATTTGCGGCACAACAGTACCGGCACGGTGCAGTCGTTCTCGCTGAAGGGCGGCAGCCTGCTGGTGATGAGGGGCAACACGCAGGCGGAGTGGCGGCACCGCGTGCCGAAAGAGCCGAGCGTCGCCGGCGAGCGAATCAATCTGACATTCCGTTGGGTGACGCCGCGTACGACGAGCCGTTAGACGAAGCGGCCGCGGAGCACTTAAGCGCATAAAAAGCACGTCGAAGGCGCAGCTCGTCAGTCGGCGCGACTTGCGTGACGACGGTGGTTCTCGTCTCGGCGCCACGGCCGATATCATCCGCTATACCGAAATTGGTATCGCCAACGCCAATCATATGATTGGACGGTTAACGCCCCAGACACTACGCTACATCACGATCCACGCTCCGAGACAGGCCGGAAGCGGCGGGCGGTTCGATGGATCGCCACACAACAACGATCAGGAGACAGACATGGCGAATACACGACGCGCCGCATGTCGTGCGTTAGGCGCGCTCGCGATGTGCGCGGGCATCGGAGCACTGACGCTGACAACACCGGACGCTTACGCGCAAGACAAACAGATCACGCTCGGTTTCGCGCAAGTCGGCGCTGAAAGCGCATGGCGAACGGCCAACACCGAGTCGGTGAAATCCGCGGCTGCGGACGCGAAGATCAAGCTCAAATTCTCGGACGCCCAGCAAAAGCAGGAAAACCAGATCAAGGCGATCCGTTCCTACATTGCGCAGAAAGTGGACGTGATTGCGTTCTCGCCGGTTGTCGAGTCGGGTTGGGAGCCCGTGTTGCGCGAGGCTAAAGCCGCGAAGATTCCGGTGATCCTGACCGACCGCAACATCGACGTGAAAGACACCTCGCTCTACGTCACGATGATCGGTTCGGACTTCATGGAAGAGGGCCGGCGCGGCGGACATTGGCTCGCGGATCACTTTAAAAACGATCAAGGTCCTATTAACATCGCGGAACTTCAGGGAACGGTCGGCTCCGCACCTGCCAACGACCGGCACTCGGGTTTGATCGAAGTGATCAAGAGCGATCCCAAATTCAAGATAATCGCCTCGCAGAGCGGCGACTTCACGCTTGCCGGTGGCAAGCAGGTGATGGAGGCATTTATAAAAACTTATGGAAATAAAATAAATGTAGTTTATGCGCATAACGACGATATGGCGCTCGGCGCCATCCAGGCGATGGAAGAGGCCGGCATGCACCCCGGCAAGGACATCACCGTCGTCTCGTTCGATGCGACCAAGGGCGGCTTCCAGGCGATGGCCGCGGGCAAGATGAACGTCGACGTGGAGTGCAGCCCGCTGCTGGGACCGCAGCTGATGTCGGCGGTCAAGGACGTGGTGGCAGGCAAGCCGCTGCCCAAGCGCATCCTGACGGAAGAGACCGTCTTTCCGATGAGCGTCGCGGCGCAGACTCTGCCGACGCGCAAGTACTGAGCACTCCATCGGACCGAGGCAGGACAAAAGCGAAGTACGGGCAGCTTGCAAGGGATTCTCCAGTGGTGCCTGACCGCCTGGCTGTTTCGGCAGCGGGCGGTCTCTTTTCCGCGGACCTTGCCAAACCAACGCACCACCGATCGAGCGAGGTCTATGACGCACCCCGTTTCCGAACCGAATCCGTCAGCCGGTGGCGCAGTTGAAGGCGCCGCCTCGAACGAACTCGAGCCCATTCTGGCGACCGCCGGCGTCAGCAAGACGTTTCCGGGTGTCAAAGCGCTGCAGCGAGTCGACTTCCGGCTGTTTCCCGGCGAGATCCACACGCTGATGGGGCAGAACGGCGCCGGCAAATCCACCTTGATCAACGTGCTGACCGGCGTGGTCGCGCCTGATGCCGGCACGATCCGGCTCGGTGGCGAAACCGTGGCGTTTGGGTCGCCGCAGGAGGCCGAAGCGGCCGGTGTGCGCACGCTGTATCAGGAGGTGAATCTATGCCCGAATCTGTCGGTGGCCGAGAACATCTTCGCGGGCAGGCAGCCAAAGCGCTTCGGCGCGATCGACTGGCCCGGCATCAAACGCCGCGCACAATCGGCGCTCGCGCGTCTGGACGTGACGCTCGACGTCACCAGATCGCTCGATGCCTATCCCATCGCCGTCCAGCAAATGGTGGCCATAGCGAGAGCGCTGTCGGTCGATGCACGCGTGCTGATTCTCGACGAGCCGACCTCGAGCCTCGACGACGGCGAAGTCGCACAGCTTTTCAAAATACTTCGGCATCTTAAGCAGTCGGGCATCGCGATTCTGTTCGTCACGCATTTTATCGAGCAGACCTATGCCATCTCCGATCGCATTACCGTGATGCGCAACGGCGAACGCGAGGGCGAATACCTCGCGCGCGATTTGCCCGCCGATCAACTGGTCGCGAAGATGGTCGGCCATGAGCGCATGAGCGCGCGGCTGCGCGAAGCAGCCCACGAAGGACGTGAGGCACACGAAGGGCCGGCGAGCAGGCAGGCCGTTCAGCCGTTCGTCGAACTGCGCGGCGTCGGGCGGCGCGGCACGCTGCAGCCGATCGATCTCGACGTGCAGCCGGGCCAGATTCTGGGTCTCGCCGGTTTGCTCGGCTCGGGCCGCACGGAGACCGCGCGGCTGCTGTTCGGCGCCGACCGCGCCGACAGCGGCACGATCGTGATCGAAGGCCGCGCCGTGCGGCTGCGTTCGCCGCGCGATGCGGTCCGTCACGGCATCGGCTATTGCGCGGAGGATCGCAAGAAGGAGGGCATCGTCGCCGAACTGTCGGTTCGCGAGAACATCCTGCTGGCGTTGCAGGCGAGGCGTGGCTGGTTGCGCAAGATCAGCCGCAATCGCGCGCGCGAACTGGCCGACATGTGGATTGAACGGCTCGGCATCAAGGCAACGGACGCCGAACAACCCATCGGCCTTCTCTCCGGCGGCAACCAGCAAAAAGCGCTACTGGCGCGCTGGCTCGCAACCAATCCCAAGCTGCTGATTCTCGACGAACCCACGCGCGGCATCGATGTCGCGGCCAAGTTCGACATCATGGATCGTTTGCTGGCGCTGTGCGCGAACGGCTTGAGCATTCTGTTCATTTCGTCGGAGATCGGCGAGGTGCTGCGGGTGAGTCATCGTGTGGTGGTCCTGCGCGACCGCCGCAAGATCGCCGAGGTGGCCGGTCAGGCTTCGAACGAAGACAACATTTATCGACTCATCGCGGGGAGCGGCGAATGAAGCTAACGAACTGGTTCGTTCGCGACGGCGCGGAGCGTCCTTTGATCTGGCCGTGCGTGACGCTCGCGCTGTTGTGCATGTTGAATCTGTGGGTGAATCCGCATTTTCTGTCGCTGCGCATGCTCGACGGGCACCTGTTCGGCGCGCCGATCGACGTGTTGAATCGCGCCGCGCCGCTGGTGCTTGTCGCGACCGGCATGACGCTCGTGATCGCGACACGCGGCATCGACATTTCGGTCGGCGCGGTGGTGGCGATTGCCGGCGCGGCGGCGGCGACGATCCTGGCGACGCAGCCCGTGCCGAGTGCCGGCCTGATCGCGCAGGCGTTGATGGCGGCGCTGATCGTCGGCGTGCTGAGCGGGATGTGGAACGGGTTGCTGGTGTCGTTCGTCGGCATGCAGCCGATCATCGCCACGCTGATCCTGATGGTGGCGGGCCGTGGCATCGCGCAATTGCTGACCGCCGGGCAGATCATTCCGATCGGCGCACCGGGCTACCTGTTCGTCGGCGGCGGTTATTGGCTGGGCGTGCCGTGTTCGGTGTGGATCGCAAGCGTGGCCGTGCTGGCTACCGCGGCGCTCGTCGAAGGCACCGCGCTCGGGCTCTTCATTCGCGCGATCGGCGTGAATCCGGTGGCGACGCGGCTCGTCGGCTTGCGCTCGAAAGCGCTCGTGTTCGCGGTGTACGGCTTCGCGGGATTGTCCGCTTCGATGGCGGGCATCCTCATCAGCTCGAACGTGCGTAGCGCCGACGGCAACAACGCCGGCCTGCTGCTCGAACTCGATGCGATTCTCGCGGTGACGCTCGGCGGCACCTCGCTCCTCGGCGGACGCTTCAGTCTCGCGGGCACCGTACTCGGGGCGCTGATCATCCAGACGCTCACTTACACCACCTATTCGATCGGCGTGCCGCCCGAGGCGACGCTCGTCGTCAAGGCGGCCGTGGTGCTCGCGGTGAGCGTGATCCAGTCGCCGGCGGCGCGCTCGCTCGCCATGTCGCTCGGCATGTCGGTCATCAAGCAGCGCGGGGTGGCGCGATGAGACGATTCCTCGACGCCTGTGCCCATATCGTCGATCCGCGCACGCTGCCGATCGCCGTCACGATCCTGCTGTTCTGCGCGCTGTTCGGTTTCGGCTCGGTGATGTACACCGGCTTTTTCTCCTGGCAAGTGCTGCTCGACTTGCTGGTCGACAACGCGTTCCTGTTGATCGTCGCGATCGGCATGACCTTCGTGATCGTGTCCGGCGGGATCGATCTGTCGGTCGGCTCGGTGGTGGCGCTGACCACCATCGTCGAAGCGGTGCTGGCCGAGCGCGTGCATCTGCCGGTTTGGCTGATCGTGCCGATCGTGTTGCTGATGGGCACGATGTTCGGCGCGGTGCAGGGCGCGCTGATCCACTTCTTTCGCTTGCAGGCGTTCATTGTCACGCTGGCCGGCATGTTCTTCGCGCGCGGCCTGTGCTTCCTGATCACGACGCAGTCGATCACCATCACCGATCCGGCTTTCCAGAAGATCTCGGCGTTCCGCCTCGATATCGGCATCGGCTCGGTCACGGCCAACGTCCTGATCGCGTTCGTCACGCTGATTGCGGCGATCTATGTCGCGCATTTCACGCGCTTTGGCCGCAACGTGTATGCGATCGGCGGCAATGCGCGCTCGGCGTTGCTGATGGGTTTGCCGGTCGCGCGCACGCGGATCGGCGTGTATGCGCTGAGCGGTTTCTGTTCGGCGCTTGGCGGCGCGGTGTTCACCTTCTATGTGCTGTCCGGTTATGGCTTGCAAGGGCAGGGCATGGAACTCGACGCGATCGCGGCGACGGTGATCGGCGGAACCTTGCTGACGGGCGGTGTCGGCTATGTGATCGGCTCGCTGTTCGGCGTCGGTATTCTCGGTACGATCCAGACGCTGATTACCTTCGACGGCACACTCAGCTCGTGGTGGACCCGCATCGTGATCGGCGCGTTGCTGTGCGCGTTCTGCCTGCTGCAACGGCTGATCGAGCGGCATGCGAAATCGGTGCGCCGGCCAGGAGGCACGGGAGCGGTCGTGACGCCCGGGCGAGAAAGCGGCCGCGGTCGCGGCGACATGGCGGCGTCCGATTCGCATGCAATCGGACGCGCGCCGGAACAGGCGTCGTTGTAGTGCGAGTCGCGATGGCCTCTCACGCGTTCAGCTGACGTCCTTTGGTTTCCGGCAACGTCAGCGCGGCGAGGATCACGACACCATACGCCGCGGCGGCAAACACGCCGATTGCGTGACCGAGCGTCATCGTCTGCGAGACGTAGCCGATCAGGAACGGAAAAGTCGCGCCGACCGCCCGGCCGAAGTTGTAGCAGAATCCCTGGCCCGAGCCGCGGTGATCTATTTTGCTATTGCTCGCCGGACGCGAGACGCCGCCGCACGGTCGCGACCAGATTGTCGAACGAGAATGTGCTCGCGGCCAGCGCGGCTGTGTCCGGAAAGTTCTCGCGCGCGATGTCCGTCAGCACCTGGCCCGGCGGCGCTTCGACCAGCACGCGGGCGCCCATTTCCAGCATCACGCTGAGCGCGTCGAACCAGCGCACGGTGTGGCGCATATTGGTCGCGAGATCGTCGCGGACGGCCTCCGCGGTGTGCAACGGCCGGCCGCCGCGATTGCCGACATAGGTGCTTCGCGGCACGCGAAAGGGCACATCCTGCGCGTAGGCGACCAGTTCGTCCGCGGCATGCGCGAGCAGTTCGCAATGCGACGGTACGCTCACGGCAAGGCGGATTGCGTTGCGCGCGCCTGCCGCCAGGGCGCGCTCGATAAACGTGTCTAGCGCGCCGTTCGCGCCAGCCATCACGATCTGACGCGGCGCATTGACGTTGCCGATATACACACGCTGCTTGTCTTCATCCGCATGTTGCGCGGCGAGTGTTGCGATGCGATGTTCGGTCAAACCCGACACGGCCGCGAGACCATAGCCAGATGGATACGCCATCTCCATCAATTCGGCGCGCTTACGAACCATCCTCAATGCGTCGTCGAAGCGAACCGCGCCGCAACTGACCGCCGCGGCATAGGCGCCGACCGACAGACCCGCGCCGATCTCCGGCGTGAGTTGTTCGTCCGCGAGCGCGCGCGCAAAGGCCACACCCGCCACCGTCAAGCCGACCTGCACGGCGACGGTCGAACCAAGCGCGTCTGGAGTGTCTAGCGTCAGCACATCGATGCCAAGCGTCTGAGACGCTTCGTCGAGCGTTTCGCGCACCGCGTGGTGTTGCGGCAGACGGTGCAGGAAACCGCCGGTCTGCGCGCCCTGGCCGGGAAACAGAACGGCAAGCATCAGGCATCGCCGTGAGCAGGCGCCCACGGATCGGCAATCAGTTGCGGGCCTCGTGCGTGCCGCGCCATCACGCGTGTCTTGCCCGCCGCCCACTCGGCCAGCGCGACGCCGCCGGCGGGTGTCTCGAGTTGCACATCCACGCGAATGCCGGCGCGTTGCGCGTGCGCCTGCAACTGGTTTCGGATCTGAACGGCGGTGTCGTGCGAGAGTCTTTCCGGCGTACGAATCAGCAGATCCAGATCGCTCGATGCAGTGACGGTCGGCACCTGCGTCGCCAGTTCGAAGCCGGTGCTGCCGGTCGGTCCCCAGATGAAATCGGCCAACGCGCCGGACATGTCGTGCTGCAACGTGGCGAGGGCTGCAAAAGCAGCCAACGTACTGCGCTCGGAAGCAGGCCAGCATGTCGCCAGGGACTCCGGCGCGATCACGGTCTCGATATCGCTTTCGTGCGCCCACGCGCCATAGCGCTGCGATCGCTCCGCACCGCGCAGACCGATCGCCACGAAACCTTCCGCAGCCGGTGCGCGCCTCACGACTGCATACGGCGCACGTTCGAAGGCTTCGCGCACCCACGCCGGTTCGCCGTCAAACGG
Organism: Paraburkholderia sp. GW821-FHT02A12; assembly: GCF_059422005.1. Lineage (NCBI taxonomy): Bacteria > Pseudomonadati > Pseudomonadota > Betaproteobacteria > Burkholderiales > Burkholderiaceae > Paraburkholderia > Paraburkholderia sp. GW821-FHT02A12. The sequence continues at coordinate 1,432,015 of NZ_JBWKWA010000002.1, forward strand.
CTGCAAATGACGCAGCCGCAGCAGATCATGCGGCCGCCAGCGCCTGTCGTGATCCAACACGTGATCCAATACGCGATCAGTGGCGCGATCAGTTGCAAACGGCGGAGCCGCACACGCTCGCATCACACGGCGTCCCATTGTTCGGCGAGGCGCCGCCGCACTTCGATCGACGCCGCGCGGTTCTGTTTAGCCGCCGCCGATTCCAGCCGATGCGACAGATCGCGGCTGCCTGCACGCGCGCTGCGAACCGAGTCCGTCAACACCTGGCGAACGCGTTCGATCTGCGCTGCATCCGGTGCATCCGCGTCGATGCCTTCGATCAGTTGATCCAGCAGGCCCAGTTTGGCGAACGAGGCCATCGAGTACGACATCGGCACGATGGTTTCGCCGAGCGCGTCGAGCGCTTCGACTGTGCGCCGCGTGACGCGCGCGGCCGCTTCCTTGCCCATTGCGTGAACCATGGTGCCGGGCGCGTCGAGCGCGACGATCCGGTTGGCCTGATAGCCGTGCGCGAGGAACGCGCCCGACATGGCCGGTCCGACGATCAGCGCGATCACCGGATGCCCGGCGGCGCGTGCCGACGCATAGGCATCCACGGCTGCGGCGCAGGCGAGGTGAATGCCCAGCATCTCCTCGCGATAACCGTACGCCTGGCTCTTCACGTCGACGATCGCAACGATCGGGCGGCGCGTGCCGCGTGTTTCGTCCTGCGCGATGGCGTCGCGCACTGCACGCGCGAGCAGCCAGCCCTGTTCGAGGCCGACGACGTTATCGGTCGCGCGTGGAAAGCGGTTGCCGGGATCGGGGACGACCGCGATGAAACGCGCGGTCTCGTCGCCGAGGGACGCATCGCCGCTCCATACCGGCGCCTTGCCGGACGGCTCTCCTGCCAGCGCGCGGAACCAGCGCGCGCCGCGGCTGAGGGGGGTGTCGCTCATGCCTGCTCCTTGCACGCGGTGTCCGGGTTGTGCGGGTTGCGCGGGTTGTACACCGCACGCATCGTTTCCGGCGTGACGCTGGCCGGATCGATCTGCGCGAGACGCTCCAGAAACGTGTCGACCTGTTCGCTGCGATGCGCGGCCGGCAGTCCCTGCGCGAATGCTGAACGCACCGCGGCGCGCACCGCGTCTGCGTCGTCGTCGACCAATTGGTCCGCGAGCGCCGTGGCTGCCCGTTGTTCGCCGCCGATCAACTGCCACACGTGGCGGCGATCGCTCGCATCGAGTTCCTCGATGCCTGCTTCCTGTTCGATCACTTCAGGGCCGTTCATGCCGAGCCGCCCTTGCCGGGTCACGACCAGATACGAGCACAGCGCCGCGGCGAGCGACATGCCGCCGAAGCAGCCGACCATTCCCGCGATCACGCCGACCACCGGCACATGCCGGCGCAACGCGACGATTGCGGCCTGAATCTCGGCGATCACCGCGAGGCCGAGATTGGCTTCCTGAAGCCGCACGCCGCCGGTTTCGAACAGCACGACTGGCCGTACCGGTTTGCCGCGCTCGCAATCGCGCAAAGCCATCTCGAGCGCGGCGGCAATCTTGCTGCCCGACACTTCGCCGATGCTGCCGCCCTGGAACGCGGATTCGATCGCAGCCACCACGGCCGGTTCGCCGCCGATGGTGCCGCGCGCGATCACGCAGCCGTCATCCGCCTGGCAAATGACGCCTTGCAGCGGCAGCCACGGCGACTCGATCCTGTCGAACGGACCGAGCAACTCGCGGAAGCTGCCCGCATCCAGCAGCGTGCGGGCGCGTTCGCGCGCCGGCTGTTCGATGAAGCTGTCGCGCAGCATCGGCGCAACGCCCGTTGCAGCCGCTGTAGCAACGGTGCTCATGCGTCGTCTCCCTGTTCGGCGGCTTCGACCGCTTCCGCGAGCCGCAATGCCACGACGCCGGGTGTTGCGCCGAAGTCGTTGATTTCGATGTGCGCGGCGCCGTCGTAGCGCGTGAAGAAGCGGTCGAGCACGCTCTTCCAGATATGGCTGTAGCCGTCGACGCTGGTGCGCACGACCACATGCGCGGTCAACGCCGCGGCGCTATCGGCCGGCGACAGCAGCACTTCAAGGTCGCCCGAGCCGACCACGCCGACATGCGCGCGAGTCGTGACGGCGCGTTGCGCCGGATAGTCGAAGGTCAGATGTTCCATGAGACTGGGCTCCCGCCGGCGTCGCGAGGCGCCAGCATGTCGAGAAAGAGGGTGGCGGCGAGCAGATCGGCTGCGCCGCCGGGCGATGCATTGAGCGAAAGCAGTTCGCGTTCGAGCGCGGCGAAGGCGGCGCGGCCGGTTGCGCTCGAGCTGCCGCCCGCGTCGAGGACGCGGCGCGCGCCGCGTTGTCCTGCATGCAAGCCGGGCAGGCCTGCGCGATGCAGCAGACAGGTATCGTCGAGCGAGGCCATGATCGAGAGCAGGGCGTCGACGCGCGCGGCGTCTTCGCCGATGCCGCGCGCGCGTGCCGCCCACAACGCGCGCAGGCCGACGTCGACGACGTGCGGAAAACCGTCTTGCGCCTCGCGGCGCGCGCCGCCGACCTGATAGCGCTGACGCACGCGTTCACCGTGGCTCTCGGCGGGCGCGGCGAAACGATCGGGGAAACAGGCGATCTGCGCGGCGCGTTTGCAGATGCGCGCCGCCGTTAAAGCTGCTGGGCCGCCCGCGTCGGCCGCTCCGCCCGATCCACACGCGCCCGCCACCAGCAAGCCGACGATCCAGATCGCGCCGCGATGCGCATTGCTGCCGCCGGTGGCGCGCAGCATGTCCTGCTCGCCGGCGCGCCCGATCTGCGCGAGTTCGGCGCGCAAAATTGCGGACGGCTCGCGCCGCCGCGATGCGCGCGCGAGCGCCGCGAAGGTCGGCTCGAGCGAACCGGCGGAACGCAGCATGATGGCCAGATCGAGGTCGCGATGCGCGCCGCTGCCGCGCCGGTCGACGAGCGCGGGTTTCGGCGTGAGCTGCGCTTCTTCGATCAGCGCGGTCACGGCGAGCCGGGCAAGCCTGGCATCGTCGGAAGCGCTCTCGTGTGGCGGCTCGATGCGCGGCTCAGCCCTTGCCGGCCAATCAGCGCACGTGGCAAGCCCGGACGATGCCTGCGCGCGCTCGAGCAAAGCAGCGGGCGCCATCGTCACCAACTCCTGAAGCGCGCAGGCGGCGCGTAAAGTCCGCCCGACCACGCCACCAGATCGTCGATGCTGCGGGCGGCCAGCAACGAACGCTTCGCTTCGCCGCGACGAATGCCGAGATCTTCCGGATACGCAACGATGCCGCGACGGCGCAACTCAGCCGTCTTCTCCGGCTTCGCACGCAGGCCGATCGGCGTCACGCCCGCCACTGCCGCCAGCGCCGCGCGCCGTTCGTCGAGACCTTCAGCCTTGTGCAAATATGCGATGCCTTCCTCGGTGACCACGTGGCTCACATCGTCGCCGTAGATCATCACTGGGGCGACCGGCATGCCGCTTTGCGCGCCGACCGCGACTGCGTCGAGTTCATCGACGAAAGTCGGCTCGCCGCCTTTCTTGTACGTTTCGGCCATTTGCACGACCAGCTTTTGTCCGCGCGAGACCGGCCCCTGATCCTTCAGCAGCTTGAGCCACGCTTCGCTCGAATGACGCCGGCCGTGCGGATCGTGACCCATGTTGGGCGCACCGCCGAAACCCGCGAGACGCCCGCGTGTCACCGTCGATGAATTCGCGTCCGCGTCGATCTGCAGCGTCGAGCCGATAAACAGATCGACGCCGTATTGCCCGGCCAGCTGGCACAGCACGCGGTTCGAACGCAGGCTGCCGTCGCTGCCGGTGAAGAACACGTCCGGCCGCGCTTCGATATACGCCTCCATGCCGACTTCGCTGCCGAAGCAATGCACGCTGTCGACCCAGCCCGATTCGATCGCGGGGATCATCGTGGGATGCGGGTTGAGGGTCCAGTTGCGGCAGATCTTGCCTTTCAGGCCGAGCGATTCGCCGTAAGTCGGCAGCAGCAATTCGATCGCCGCGGTGTCGAAGCCGATGCCGTGATTCAGCGACGTCACGCCGTACGGTTCATAGATGCCGCGAATCACCATCATCGCGGTGAGCACCTGCAAGTCGCCGATGTGCCGCGGATCGCGTGTGAACAGCGGTTCGACGGCAAACGGCCGATCCGCCTGCACGATCACGTCGACCCACGAACCCGGAATGTCGACGCGCGGCAGTTCATCGACGATTTCGTTGACCTGCACGATCACGATGCCGTGCCGGAACGCGGCGGCTTCGGCGATGGTGGGCGTGTCCTCGGTATTCGGGCCGGTGTACAGATTGCCGTGACGGTCGGCCTTGTCCGCGCACAGCAGCGCGACGTGCGGCGTCAAGTCGACGAACATCCGGGCGTACAACTCGACGTACGTGTAGATCGCGCCGATTTCCAGCTGCCCGTCTTCGAGCAGTTGCGCGACCCGCAGGCTCTGCGGACCAGCAAAAGAGAAATCGACCTTGCGCGCGATGCCGCGCTCGAACAGCGTCAGATGTTCAGGACGGCTGATGCTCGAAATCAGCAGATGCACGTCGTGAATCTTCCGGGCATCCACTTTGGCGAGCGAGCGCGACAGGAAGTCGGCCTGCTTCTGGTTGTCGCCTTCGAGCGCGACGCGGTCGCCGGGGCGAATCAGCGTTTCGAGTGCGTCGACGATACGGTGGGTCGGCAGTACGCCGTCTTCCAGCCGCGGTGCAATGGCGGCGAGGCGGCGGTTCTTCTCGTCGCGGCGGGTGGTCCATGAACGGGTTGGGGGTGACGCTTCGGCGGGTCGGTTCATCGGCGGATTCAGCTCCCGGTGGTGGTGCGCGTGCGTCTTCCGCGCAGCTTGGGTTGATTCGCTAGCGCGGCTTCCGCCTGCGCGCGTTCGGTCAGAAAGCGGTAGAGCAGGTCGCCAGTGCCGAGCAGATGCGCGACGACCAGTGCTTGCGCAGCGGGAACATCGCGACGCCGTACTGCATCGAGCAAGGCGGCGTGTTCTTCGTCGGATTCGCCCTTGTACGACGGCAGCCCGAACTTCAGCCGCAGATACCGTTCACCGCGCCGATGCAAGGCGCCGATCATGTCCTCGAGTTGCGGACGGGCAGCGGGCGCGTACAGGCTCATGTGAAACGCGGCATTGCGCGCGACGTACCGCGACGGATCGGCTTCACGTTCGGCCGCGCGGCACAGGTCGACGGATGCGCTCAGCGTGGCGGCAGTGTGATTCGGAATCGCGAGACCGATGGCGAGGCTCTCCAGTGCGGACCGGATCTCGTAGATCTCGCGTGCTTCATCCGCCGACAACGGCGCGACAGTGGCGCCTTTATGCACGGCCGCCTTCGCCCAGCCTTCGCTTTCCAGCTGGCGCAGCGCTTCGCGTACAGGAATGGCGCTGACGGAGAAATGCCGCGCAATGGCGTCTTGCCGCAGCGGCGCGCCAGGCGCCAGCGTGCCGTCGACAATCGCCGCGCGCAGCGCCTCCGCAATGACGCGGGACGTGCTTTCGCGCGGCGCCGCCGCGGGTAGAAGCGGGGTGCGCGCCGGGGCGTCCAGGGGAAAACCATCTGTTGCGTCGCTCATAAGATTAAATATTATATATAAAAAGACGCGTTTTGCAGGCGGGCAAACCCGGAATGTTTTCCATCGGGCGGTCGTCGGCGATGTCCCTCGCCATGGTTGCAACGGGGCAATTCAACTCCATCACAAGCGCGCCATCCCGTCGTTTCCAATACGTAACGTACGCCAACTTGCAGGGCCGGAGGAGCATGATGAATTCACTGACCGACCGCACGCCGGTTGCACGGCGTCGCACGCCGCTCAATCGTTCGCAAATTGTAGGTTTTTGGGGAGCATGGGCCGGCTGGACGCTCGACGGGATGGATTCGTTCATCTACGCGCTCGTTCTGACGCCGGCCTTGACCGAACTGCTGCCGCGCTCCGGCTATGCGGCGACGCCTGCGAACGTCGGCCTTGCCGGTTCGATTCTGTTCGCGCTGTTTCTGGTCGGGTGGGGGTTGTCGTTCATCTGGGGCCCGCTCGCCGACCGCTTTGGGCGCACCAGGGTGCTGGCCGGCACGATCTTCACGTTCGCCATTTTTACGGGGCTTGCGGCGACGTCGCACAACGTGTGGGAGCTCGGCGTCTACCGCTTCATTGCCGGCGTCGGCATTGGCGGCGAGTGGGCGTTGGCGGGCACTTATGTGGCTGAGTCGTGGCCGGAAGATCGCCGCAAGATGGGGGCAGGCTATCTGCAAACGGGCTACTACGCGGGCTTTTTTCTGGCCGCCGCGCTCAATTACACGATCGGCGTGCATTACGGCTGGCGCGCGATGTTCCTGACCGGCGCGGTGCCGGTGGTGGTCGCGATTCTGATCCTGCTGCGCGTGAAAGAGTCGGAGAAGTGGCAGAAAGCCGAAGCGCGCGCCGGGCGCGCCAAACCGCTGCACGAGATTCTCGGGCCGGCGTATCGGCGCCGCACGTGGGTTGCGTGCATTCTGCTGACGATCGCGATTATCGGCTTGTGGGCGGGCGCGGTGTACGAACCGTCCGCGGTGATTCAGCTAGCGACGCGCGCCGGCATGGCCAGGAACGATGCGATGAGAACGGCGTCGCTTGCCACCGGCTTGCTGTCGATCGCGACGATTCTCGGCTGTCTCACATTGCCGTTGCTCGCAGAACGCTTCGGCCGCAAGAAGACGCTGGCGATTTACTTCACGGGGATGGCGGTGTCGATCGTCGGCAGTTTCGGCTGGGCGTTCTATCTGCCCAATGGACTCGCGCCGTTCATCGCGTGGCTCGTCGTGCTCGGCTTTTTCGGCGGTAATTTCGCGCTGTTCAGCTTGTGGCTGCCGGAGCAGTTCGAGACCCGCGTGCGGGCGACGGCGTTCGCGTTCTGTACGTCGTTCGGACGGTTTGTCGGCGCGGGCGTCAACTTTTTGCTCGGCGCGGCCGTGCTGCATATGCATACGCTCGGCGTGCCGGTGGCGTTGACGGCGTTGGCGTTTGTCGTCGGCCTGTTGGTGATTCCGTTTGCGCCGGAGACGATGGGGGAGGCGTTGCCGCAGTGAGGTTGGCCGGTTGACCGTTTGGCCGGGTGGCTGAACTTCAATCGGCGTGACGCCGTGCCCGTCCACCAAGCCGCCACATCGAAAGCAGCGGCCAGCCGAGATTGACACCCAGACTCGCGACCACGATCAGCGCCATGCCCGCGAGTTGCGGCAGCGACAGCGCCCGTCCGTACACAACCGCATCGACAACGATCGCCGTCAACGGATAGACGAACAGCAACACGGCGATGACGGGCGTCGTCAGCTTGGGCAGCGCGCCGTAGATCAGCACATACGACAATCCTGTGTGCAACACGCCCATGCCGACCAGCCAGAACCACTGCATCGGCCCGATATGCACGGCGCCGAGCGGCGCGATGAACGGCAGGCACACCACGCCCACGAAGCATTGCGCGAGCGTCAGCAAGTGCGGCCGCAAATTGCCGAGCCCTTTGGCGATCAGCGTGACGCTCGCGTACAGCACCGAGCCCGCCAACGCTTCGCCGAGGCCGATCAGATAACCCGTGTGGCTCTGCAGATTGCCGGTGGCCGCGACGCCCGACGCGAGCACGAGCCCGACGAACGCAGTCGCGATCCAGCCGAGCCGGTCCATGCCGAGCCGTTCGTTGAAGAGCGCAGCGCCGATCAGCACGACCCAGAAAGGCTGCACATGAAACACCACGGTCGCGACGGCGATGCTGGTGCGATGAATCGCATCGAAGAAACCGACCCACTGCGTGACCATCAACAGGCCTGAGATCAGCGCCAGCACGACGGTGCGCCGCGTGAAGTGCTGGCGCGTGAAAAAACCCTTCCATGCGCAATAGGCTGCGAGCGCAAGAAAACCGAACAGGCAGCGAAAGAACACCAGAGAGAGCGCGTCGAGCCGCGCTTCCTCGACGAACACGCCGAGCGTGCCCATCAACAGCCCGCCACCGGCCAGCGTGATGGCGCCTTGTTGACGTTGGGTGAGGGACATGCGAAGCGGCTCCGTGACAGTGAGTCCCAAGTATTGCGTGGCTTGCATGGCACCGGCAAACGAATTAAATTGAGAAATTCCATAAGCCGGATTGATAAATCATGCACCCCGAATTCGACGTCGATTTGCTGCGCACCTTCGTCGCGGTGGTGGAGGCGGGCAGCTTCACGAAGGCGTCAGTCACCGTACACCGCTCGCAGGCGGCGGTCAGCATGCAGATCAAGCGGCTCGAAACCATGCTCGGCACCACGCTGTTCGTCCGCAACACGCGCAATCTCTCGCTCACGCGGCCCGGCAATACGCTGCTCGTGTACGCGCGGCAAGTGCTGGCTTTGCATGAGGAAGCGTGGTCGGCGATCGTGCGGCCCGAAGTGACCGGGCGGGTGGTGCTCGGCGCACCGGACGACTACGTATCGTCGTTGCTGTCGCCGGTATTGCGGCGCTTTTCGAATCTGTATCCGCACGTGGAGATCGAGATCGTCTGCGCGCAGAGCACGTCGCTTGCGCCGATGCTGGCCGATAACAAGATCGATCTCGCCTTCGTCACGCGCGACCGCAAGTTGCGCGGCGAATTCGTGCGCAGCGAGCCGATGGTGTGGGTGGGGGCTTCGGTGGATACGCCGGTGCTGGCGGCGTCGCCGTTGCCGGTGGGACTCTACGAGCCGGGTTGCGTCGCGCGCCAGCATACGCTGGCCGCACTCGACGGCGCGCGGATCCGTTATCGGGCCGCGTTCAGCAGCGCAAGCCTGATGGGTCTCGTGGCGACGGTGGATGCGGGATTGTCGGTGATTGCGCTGACGCGTTGCAGCGTGCCGTCGCGGCTGGCGATTCTCGGCGAAGCGCAAGGTTTGCCGAAAATCGCGCCGCTGGAAATCGTGGTGGCGCGCAGCGCCAAATCGGACCGGCCCACATGCGACTATCTGGCCGCGCAGATGGTGCAGGACTTGTCGCTGCGTCCGCAGACGCGCACTCAGGGTGCGGCGGCGTCCGCGTAATCGCGTCTGCTAATCGCGAGGATAGGCCGTCACATCGCCATCGACGGCGAGCCTGACATGCTCGCCCGGCCGCGGCGTCAGATAGCCCGGCACGCGAGCCCGCACCACGGTCCGCGCGGCCGACTGCAATTGCAGCGCGACACCCGCGTCCTGCCCCTGGAAGACTACGTCCTGCACGACGGCGTCATGCGCTGCCATCCCATTCGCGATCGTTTCGTCCGCGCGCAGCAGACGGATCTGCTCGGGCCGCACCATCACGTCGACGGCGCCATTGCCCAGCGGCGCGCACAACGGCAAATCGCCCAGTTCGCACGTCACGCGATCCTGTTCGACCACACCCGGCAGCAGCACCGCTTCGCCGACAAACGACGCCAGTTCGCGCGTCACCGGCCGCCGGTACAACGTCTCCGGCGTCGCCTTCTGGATCAGCTTGCCTTGCCACAGCACGGCGACTTCATGGCCGAGCGACAACGCTTCCGATTGATCGTGCGTGACCAGCACGGCCGTCGCGCCGGTCGCGGCCAGCGCGCTCGCCACCGCTTGCCGCGTCTCGAGCCGCAAGGCCGCGTCGAGCGACGAGAACGGCTCGTCGAGCATCACCAGGGTGGGCGACGGCGCCAGCGCCCGGGCCAGCGCGACTCGCTGCTGCTGGCCGCCGGACAGCTGCTGCGGCGCGCGTTCGCCGAAGTTCGCCGGCAAGCCCACCAGTTCGAGCAATTCGGCCACGCGATGACGCGCGCGGCGTTGCGCACGCGGCAGGCCGAATACGATGTTGTCCGCCACGGAAAGATGCGGAAACAGCGCGCCTTCCTGCGGCACATAGCCGATGCGGCGCTGTTCGGACGGCACATGCAGGTTCTTGCCGGCCACGCAGCGGCCGTCGATTTCGACGCTGCCGCCGTCCGCGTGTTCGAAGCCGCACAGCACGCGCAGCAAGGTGGTTTTGCCGCTGCCGGACGGCCCAAGCAGCGCGAGCAGCGTGCCGCGTTCGACGGACAGATCGATGCCGTGCAGCACCGGGTGGCCGTCGAAAGATTTTTGCAGTCCGCGGATATGAAGTTCGCTCATGAAAATCCGATGAAAAAAACGCGCGGCCTCAGCGTTGCCGTCAACCGCGCTCGCCGAGCAGCGCCGATTTGCCGAGCAGCGCGAACAGCAGGCCGGAGGCGAACAGCGAAATGCCGGTCAGAAGCGCAGCATACGGCGCGGCGGCGGCGAACGCCATCGTCGACGTGTCGGCCCAGACTTGCGTCGCGAGCGTCTGGGTGTCGAGGGGCGACAGCAGCAGCGTCGCGTTGAGTTCGGTGACGACCGAGATGAACACCATCGCCGCCGCCGCGCCGAGTCCCGGGCCGGCAAGCGGCAACAGCACGCGGAACACGGTCTGCGACCAGCTGAGGCCGAGCGCGCGAGCCGTCTCTTCAAGGCGAGGTTGCGCCTGCATGAAGGCGGCGCGCACGCTCACCAGCGCGACCGGCATGAACAGCATTGCGTACGCGATCACCAGCAGCGTCGCGCTCTGATAAAGCGGTTGCAGCGCGTGCACCGCGAGCGACACGATCGCCAGTGCGATCACCAGACCCGGAATGCCTTGCGCAAGAAATACCGTGCGCTCGAACAGCATCGCGAAACGCGTCGGATAGCGCACCAGCAGGAACGCGAGCGGCACGACCAGCAGCGTGGTGAGCGCGGCGGCGGCGAGGCCGAAACCGAGCGACGAAATCGTCGCGTTGAACAGCAGTTCGGGAGACACGTCAGCCGGCGTGACGGCGGCAGCGCCCGGCTGCGTGAGCCAATAGCCGATCATGCCGAGCGGTACGCCGAGCGTCGCGATCGCCAGCGCGGCGAAACCGGCCGCGACGACCCAGCGCCATGCGCCGAGGTCGTAGCGCAACACCGCGCGCCGCGTGCCGCGGTCGACGCGTTCATAGCGCGCCGCGCCGCGTACGCGGAACTCGAACGCCAGCACGACGAGGCAGATCACGATCAGCAGACAGGCGAGCAGCGAGGCGCCGCCGCCGTCGAAACTGGTGCGGTAGTCCGCGTAGATTTGCGTCGTGAAGGTGCGAAAACGCAGCAGCGTGAACGCGCCGAATTCGGACAGCACGCCGAGCGCGACCAGCAACATGCCGCCAAGCAGCGCCGGGCGCAATTGCGGCAGCACCACGCGGACGAACGTGGCCCAGCGGTTGCAGCCGAGGGCGCGCGCGCTTTCTTCGAGCGCCGGGTCCATGCCGCGCAACGCGGCGGCCACCGGCAGATAGACGAGGGGGAAATAGGCGGACGTCAGCACCAGCAACGCGCCCGCGAAGTCCTGCAAATCGAGACTCAACGACACCCACGCATAGCTCGAGATGAAAGCCGGCATCGCGAGCGGCGCGGCGCTGAGCACGGCCCACACGCGGCGCCCAGGCAAATGCGTGCGTTCGACGAACCATGCGGCCGCCGTGCCGATCACCGCCGACGCCAGCGTGGTCGATACGGCGATCAGCAGCGTGTTGACCAGCAGTTCACCCACCAGGGGCCGGAATATCAGTTCGACCGCTTCGCCGATGCCGAAGCTCGCCGCCCGCCAGAAGGTAAACGCAATCGGCAGCAACACCAGCAAAGCGCTGAGTGCTGCTGCCGCGAACAGACCGCGCGGCGCGCGCGAACGGGCGCGCGCCGGGGCGGGGGGCACAGCCGGTGGAGCGGCTGACACGGCATCGCTCATTTACAGCAAACCTGCCTGACGCAGCAGCTTGCCGGCCTGGCTGTCGTCGCCGAGTTGCTGGATCGTCAGCGATGGCGGGTTTAGCTCGGCGAACGGTTTGAGGATCGGGTCCGGTGCCACGCCGGCGTGCAGCGGATATTCGAACATGACATGGCTGTTCGCCATCAACTGCTGTGCGCGTTCGCTGACCAGATACGCGAGGAATTTCTGCGCGCCGTCCGCGTTGTGAGCGGACTTCAGCACCGCTGCGCCCGATACGTTCACCAGTGCGCCGATGTCGCCTTTGCCGAAGTGATGGATCGCGCTGCGGGTCTTCGCGTCGCCGAGTTCCGCGTGCAGGCGGTCCCAGTAGTAGTTGTTGATCACGCCGGTGGCCACGCCGCCGCGATTGACGGCGGCGACCACGCCTTCTTCGTCGTCGAAAATCTGCGCGTTGGCTTTCAGGCCCTTCAGCCATTGCACGGTTTGCGCTTCGCCTTTCGACGCGAGCACGGCGCTCACGAGCGGCAGGAAGTCGGCGTCGCTCGGGGCAATGCCGACCTTGCCTTTCCATTCCGGCTTGGCCAGGTCGAACAGCGATTGCGGCAACTGCGATGCCTGCAGCCTGGTCGTGTTGTAGGCCAGCACGCTTTCACGCGCGGTCACGCCGACCCACACGCCGGTCGGCGAGTTGAAACGCGCCGGCACCGTGGCGAGGGTCGAGCCGTCCACCTTGTTCAGGAGGCCTTTCTCTTCGAGCAGCGTCAGCTCGGGCGAGTTTTCCGTGAAGTACACGTCGGCGGGCGTGGCTGCGCCTTCCGCGACGAGCTGCGCGGCCATCGCCGGGCCTTCGCCGTTGCGGATCTTCACCGAAATGCCCGACTGTTTTTCGAAGTCCTTGGCGAGCTGATTGACCACCTGCTCGTGCTGCGCGTTGTACAGCGTGATCGACGCGGCGTGAGCCGCCGTCGGTGCGGTGCCGAGCGCGGCCAGCGTGAGCGCGGCGGCGCTGCTGAGGAGGCGCAGGCGGGTGCCAAACCAGGAGTGAGCCATGCAGGAATGAGCCATGATCCTAAAGTCCGTTAATGATGTTGCAGTTGATCGGTGTTGTGCTTACTGCGCGGCTTGCATTACGTCTCGAACAGCCCCGCGCCGATATACGAACCCGGCTTCGCGCCCGGCGGCACGGCGAAAACCGCGCTGCCGACGTGCGTCGTGAACTGGTTCATCATGTCGAATTTCGCGAGCTTGTCGTTGATCGGAATGAAGCCGGTGCGCGGGTCGCTCTGGTGAGCGACGAAGATAAGACCCGCGTCGTACTCGGTTTCCTGGCGCCATGGCGGCCAGCGCTCGATGTAGAAGTTCGTGCCTTCGTTGTACGAGTACGAGCGGCGCAGAATCTGCGCGCCGTTGTTGCTCGCCTGATTCGACAGACGCACGTGCGAGTTTTCCGGAATCACCGGATTGCCGTCCTTGTCCTCTTCCTTGAGATCCACGGGATCGGTCTCGTTCTTCTTGCCGATCGGCGCGCCGCTGTACTTGTGGCGGCCGAACACCTGTTCCTGGAAACCCAGCTCGGTGTTGTCCCAGTGTTCGAGCGTGATGCGGATCCGGCGCACCACCGTATAGGTGCCGCCTTCCATCCACGGTGCGTCGGCGGCGCCGGCCCAGACGAACTCGTTCATCAACTGCGGCTTGGCGGTCGACGGATTGTTGGTGCCGTCCTTGAAGCCCATCAGGTTGCGCGGCGTCTGACCGCGCGGACCGGACAGGAAGCCGGACTGGCCCCAGCGCATCGCCGCGACGCCGTAGCCGAGGCGCGCGAGTTGCCGGACGGCATGGAAAGCCACTTGCTGATCGTTCGCGCAGGCCTGGATGAACAGATCGCCGCCGGTTTTCTCGGCGATCAGCTGGTCGCCGTTGAAGCGCGGCAGATCGACGAGCGCGGCAGGGCGGCGCGCGGCGAGGCCGTAGCGGTCCTTGCCTTCGTGCGTGAAGAGGCCGGGGCCGAAGCCGAACGTGATCGTCAGACCGCATGGGCCGAGACCGAGCACATCGCCGGAATCGGGTGCGGGTTTGTCGTCGCCCGGCGGCAGCGGCGCGGCGGTGCTGCCTTGCGTCAGGCGCGCGGCGGCCTCGGTCCACGCGCGCAGCAGCGCGATCACGTCGTCGCGCTTGTCGGTCGTCAGATCGAGTGCGGCAACGTAAGTGTGACTCTGCTGCGGCGTGACGATGCCGCCTTGATGCGTGCCATAAAACGGCTCGACCGCCATGTGCGGATCGGCATTGTGCGCGGGCGTCTTGCCGAGCACGGCCTGGGGTGTGCCCAGACCCGCGCCGAGGCTCGCGCCGGCCGCTACCGCCGCGCCGCCCGCCTTGAGAAAGCCGCGCCTTGTGGGGCGCGACGGATGATCGTTTGCCATGGTTACTTCGCCTTCATTTGGCCTTGGGTATTGCCGGGTTGGCGTTGCTTACTTGTGTTGCCTATTTGCGTCACATATTTGCGTCACGTATAGGCGTCGCTTACTTCGCCAGCACCAGCGTGTTCACGTCGTCCTGCACGTAGTAAAAGCCGTCGCCTTCCGGCGTCATCGCGATGCCGAACAGGTCGCCGTTGCCCGGCGGCGATTGCGCCTTGTCGGTGTCGATCCAGCGGGCGTAAAGCTGCTTGCCGCTGGCCGGATCGATTTCGACGACCTGGCCGTTCAGCGCATTCGTGACCAGCAAGTGGCCGTTGGGCGCGGTGACCATCGCGAGCGGACGATGCAGCAGGCCGTCGGCGGTCAACTGGCGGCCGACGCCAGCGCTGGAGTCGCGCGTCATCGGCTCGTCGATTTCGGTGACGCGGTTGCCGATCGCATCGGACACGTAGAGCAGTTTCTGATCGGCCGACAGCGCGAGGCCGGTCGGACCGACGAGGAATACGCCTTTGTCCGCCTGTGCCCCGAAGCCGCTGCCCACCACGGTTTCCTTCTTCACGACCGGCGGCTTGCCGGCCGGCACGTCGAGGTCCAGGCGCAGCACGGTGGCCTGCTTGAACACCGGCGGATTGCCGTTCGCGCTGCCCACGCCGAAGCCGGCGTTGCTGACGAACAGCGTCGCGCTGGTGCCGTTATCGACGACCGCCATGTTGCCCCACGGATCGTTGATGTTCGGGCTGACGATGGTCGAGGCGATCTTGCCTTGCGGGTCGATCACGATCAGACAGCCGGCGCCCTTGGTGCCGGTGGTGCCGTCGTTGCTCGGTGTGCTGCCGACGATCACGTAGCCGGACTTCAGCATCGTCATCGCGGTCGAGAGGCCGATGCCGCCCGGGCATTCCTTCAGATCGCGCGGCACGGTCGCGAACACCGTCATCTGTCTGGTGTCCGGATGATAGTTGACGATCGTGCTGCCGGTGCCTTGCAGATTGGTCGAGTTGTTGAAGTTGCCGACCAGTACGTCGCCTTGCTTGACGGTGCCTGCCGTGACCGGCGCGACCACGACCGCGTACGGGTTCTGGTCGCCGTTTTCCGGCACGGTGTTGATCAGCGTGGTGTGGTGCTTGACGGTTTCGAGGAAACCTTGCGGCTCGGCGTGCGCGACGCCGGCCGTCGCGAATGCGGCGGTGCTGACGGTGGCGGCGATCAGGGTCCGCACGAAAGCCCGCGCGGCGCGCGGCGAAAACTGGCGCGTGGGATTGTTCATGAATGGGCCTCCGTGCCTGCGCACAAAGCGGTGAATGCGGTCATGTTCGAAAGCATGATGGATTGGGAGCGTGCGAATTGGCGTGTGCAATGTGTGTAATGGGCGCTGACGGCGTCAGAACGTGATGTTGGTCCGCACGCCGATGACGAACGTGTTGCGCAGCGGCTGCGTCGGGTCGTTCGGGTTCTGGCCGGCGCCCGCGTTGAACGTGTATTGCGCGTCGGCTTGCAGCGTCCACCACGGGTTGACCTGATATTGATAGGTCGCTTCGAGTGCGGTTTCGCTGGTGCGCACGCCGTACGGGCCGCCGCTGAATGCCAGGTTATCCTGATCGAGTCCGTGCGCGTGGCTGCCGACCTTGATGTACGTCAGCGCGAGGCCGGCGCTGTCATTGTCGCGGCCTTCGAACGGCGCCTTCAGCACGATGCCGAGGTTGGCCGCGACGCTCACCAGGTTGCGGTCGCCGGGCGCGCCCATCACACGGGCGAACACGCCGAGACTGCGCGCTTCGTCCGGGTTCGGACGCCAGATCATCTGGTCGGCCACGGCGTAGAAGCTGTAGTCGCCGTGATGATTCGCGGCGATGCCGGTGCTGGCCGGATTCGCCAGCGACAAACCGGTGTTGTCGTAGCGCTGATCCGCGAAGCTGCCGTTGTTGTACCAGACGCCGATCTTGTAGGTGCCCGGCAAACCGCCACGGCCCGCGCCGACCATTTCGCCGTCGGCAGGCTGGTTGATCGCGTACTGCAATTCGCCGATGAACAGCGTGCCGTTATGCAGGTTGAAGTTGGTGCCGCTCTTGTTGTTCGGGTTGTTGCCGAGCGGATCGCCGTCGAACACGCCCGCCAGCGCCGTCAACGAAGGCGTGATCTGGCCGCGCACGCGCACGCCGAGGGCCGACAGCGGATAAGCCGGACCGCCGTTGGGCATGTCGTAGGAAGGCAGGGCCGGCCAGCCGAACATCGTATTGACGAACAATGCCGAATACGTGCTGGCGATGAATTCCTGGTCGATGCTTTGCTGACCGATCTTGACGTCGACGCGCTTGTTCAGGAACGATTGCTGATACCACAGCTCCCACAGACGGGTCGTGTCCTGCGCTTCGATACCGCTCGCCGTATTCAGCGTGCCAAGTTTGTCCGCGCTCAGATTGCGGCCGTGGATTTGCAGCGCGCTGACGTTGAACTGGCCGCCCGGCAAGCCGAATGCTTTTTGCGTATCGACTTGTACGGTGGCGGTCGTCAGACCGTCGTAGGCGACGCCGCGCTCGAGACCGCCGCGCACGTTGCCGAGAAGTTCGCTGGTTTCGGTCAGCGCGAAGGTCACGCCGTATTTGCCGAGCCAGGGACGCAGACCGCCCATATCGCCGAGCATCGTTTGGCGATTCCAGAAGCCGGTCCACTGACTCGTTTGGGTCGCCTTGATATTCAGGTCGGCTTCGGGCGCTTCCGGTGCGGCATCGGGATTGGCTTCGGCCATGGCCGCGCCGGCTGTCAACGAGGCCCATGCGAAAGCAGTGCAGAGGGCGGCGCGGCGCATCGAGGGCAGGCGCGAACGGCGCGCGGCGCGGCCGCACGGATTGGCATCCCGGAGCGAGCGCGCGTGAGCGGCGACTCCGTTGGATTGGGCGAACTTCATCGAAATCCTTATTGTGTTGTATCGAATCTGATCATCGCGGCGTTAGATGAACGTGCCTGCGATTTGCCGCATCGGTTCGCGACGCCGGATGCAGCAGATGGCGAGATCGTACGCATGCGGAATGGGTGCGTCAATACAAATGAGAACGATTCGCATCAATATTACTGAGATGTAATTCCGATATTTACAGACTGCTGCTAAAAGTCATTTGAACGTAATTGCAATCGAATAAATACGTAATGCAATAGTATGGTTTTGGTCATATCGAACGCCTGGTGCAGAGGGGTGTCGAAGCGCACGAGTACCTCGGAAGGCCAATGTCAGGAGATAGATATGAACAAACGCATCCTTTTGCTTTCGTTGCTGGCTAGCGGTGGATTGCTGGCGAGTGGCGTATCGAACGCGCAGCTGAATCTGAAGCAGTTCGGCATAGGCGGCGGCAACAACAGTTCGGCGGATGCTGGCGCCACGGCGTCATCGGGTGGTATGTCGCAGTTGCTGCAGACGTATGTCGGCGCGAACCAGCAGGTGTTGAGTGGCCAATCGGGTCTGGCCTCGGCGATGGGATTGAGCAGCGCGGCGGGTCAGGCGCAACAGGCGGCGGGGTTGCTGAGCGGCGGCACGCCGTCGGTGAGTCAACTGACGCAGGCGGGCAGCACGCAGCAGTCGCTATCGCAGACGCTGACCCAGGCATTCGTGAACCGCGCGAGCGGGGCGGCCCCGGCGACGCCGGTGAACAAGCAGGCGTTCACGGATGGTTTGGCGTCGCTGGGCAAGGGTGTGAGTCAGTATTCGAACTTGCAGTCGGGGCTGGGCGGGATTGGGCAGATGAACCCATCGTCGCTATTGCAGGCGGGGATGAATCCGCAGACAGCGCAGGCCGCGTCGTATATCGCGCAGTCCGCGCCGGGGCAGTTGCAATCGCTGATATCGACCTTGAGTTCCGCCGTCCAGTTTGCATCGAGCCACGGTATCAGTGTGCCGTCGATAGCGACGGCGGCGTTAGGGGGTGGGCAGTAACGCAGATCAATCGGCGGGGTTCGCCCGACAGGGCGGAGCCCGGCGAAAGGTATGGGGAAGGGCCGCTCCGCACAGGGGCAACACCAATAAACCGCTACGAAAACAAGGACAGGTGAACGCCGCAGGCAGACAACAAAAAAGCATATGATCATCCCCCTGAGCCGCACCGCAGAGGCAGAGCCCCCAAGCGCCCAGCGACAAAAAGGACGATACCAATGTCAGACACAGTAAATCTGGACACCTACTTCACCCGCATAGGCTACACAGGCCCGCGGGCGCCGACGCTCGAAGTGCTGCGAGAGCTTCACAAGCTCCATCCTCAATCGATTCCCTTCGAAAACCTGAATCCCTTGACGCGCAGACCGGTCAACCTGGACCTCGCTTCAATAGAACAAAAGCTGATCACGCAAAACCGCGGCGGCTACTGCTTCGAACAAAACGCACTTTTCGCGAACGTGCTCAAGCAGTTAGGCTTCAAAGTCACGCCACTGCTAGGCCGAGTGCTATGGGGCCGCGAACCTGACGCAATACCGCCTCGCACGCACATGGTCCTACGCATCGAGATCGACAAGGACAAAAACAGCAACGAACCGTGGATCGCCGACGTAGGTTTCGGCAGCGTCACTCTGACAGCGCCCTTGCGCCTGACCCCAGGCATCGTGCAGCAGACTCAGCTAGGCACCTTTCGCCTGGCCGACGCGTCGCACGACGCGCTCTACCTCGAAGTGCAAGCAGGAGACGAAACCTGGTCACGCGTCTACCGCTTCGATCTGCATCCAGTGGAGTGGATCGACTATGAAACCTCGAACTGGTACACCTCGACCTCGCCGGATTCGATCTTCGCCAGCAACCTGATTGTTTGCCGCGTATTGGCGGAATCGCGACTGACGCTGCTCAACGATCAATTGAACGAACGCGCCGCGGACGGCCAGATCATCAGCGAGCGGCAACTCAAAAGCGCGGCCGAACTGGCCGCCTGTCTGCGCGATCAGTTCCGCCTGAACACCGGCGACATCGACATCGCCGACATATTCGCCCGGGTGCGCAAGCCCTCGGCGGCGGTCGCCTGACACGATGATCAAGCGCCTCGTCCTCCAAACGTTGATCTCGCTGGCCGGCATGGGCGTGTTGTTGTTTGGCGCGGCGGGCACGTTCGCGTGGCCGGCCGCCTGGTGGTATCTGATCGAGATCGGCGTACTGAGTTTGTGGGTCGGATTCTGGCTCGCGCGCCACGATCCCGGCTTGCTCGCCGAGCGTCTGGCGCCGCTCGTGCAGAAGCAACAAAGCCGCTGGGACCGCTTCTTCCTGATCGGCGTCATGCTTGTGTGGTGCGGCTGGCTGATCCTGATGGGGCTCGACGCCATGCGCTTCCACTGGTCGGCGCCGCTGCCGGTGCCGTTGGCGAGCTTCGGTTCGCTTTGCGTGTTCCTCTGCATCTTCATGTGCCGCTTCGTGTTCCAGGCGAACAGCTATGCCGCGCCAGTCGTGAAAATTCAGGCAAGCCGTGGTCACAAAGTCGCCGACACTGGCCCTTACGCGTATGTCCGTCACCCGATGTATGCCGCCGCGCTGCTGTTCTTCGTCGGCACGCCTTTGTTGCTTGGTTCGTGGTGGGGTTTCACTTGCGTGCCGGTCATGGTGATCGCGCTGGGCTGGCGCGCGGTGCGCGAAGAGCGCCTGCTGGCCGCGCAACTCGATGGCTACGCCGACTACATCACCCGCGTGCGCTACCGCTTCATACCGTTCGTCTGGTAGGCGCGCGGATGCGTTATCGCGACACGCATCTGGCCTGTTTGCACCAACCTGTCTAGACAAAATGCACTACGCTGATGCACGAAGCTGCGAGCGGTGCATGGCCTCCATCCTTTCAAAACTCCCGAAAAGCCCCATCCTGTGGGGATGACTAGGGGCTTACCCGATGATTCGAGTGATTTTCCGACAATCCACTTGCGACGATTTTTTGACTCATGCAGACTTGTCTATACAAATTAAGCGGCAGTTAAAAAATCCGTCTCGACGGTTTCCTCAATCAAAGGAGTTTCGACGTGAAGTTCAAGCACACGACGTTAGCAAAAGCATTGATGGGCGCCGTCCTCGGCGCCGCGGCCATTTTCGCGGCACCGGTGCAGGCGAAAGACTGGAAGACGGTGACGATTGCACTGGAAGGCGGCTACGCGCCGTGGAACCTGACCTTGCCGGGCGGCAAGCTGGGCGGCTTCGAGCCCGATCTGGTCGCCAATCTGTGTGAGCGCATCAAGTTGAAGTGCAACCTCGTTGCGCAAGACTGGGACGGCATGATCCCCGGTCTGCAAGCCGGCAAGTTCGACGTCCTGATGGACGCGATCTCGATCACGCCCGAGCGCGAAAAGATCATCGCGTTCTCGAAGCCGTATGCGGCCACGCCCGCGACCTTCGCCGTGACTGACGCGAAAGTGCTGCCGAAGGCGGCGCCTACCGCCGGCGTCGTCAAGCTGACGGGCGATCCGAAAACCGATCAGCCCACCGTCGACGCTTTGCGCAAGCAGCTGAAGGGCAAGACCATCGGCATCCAGTCGGGCACGGTCTACACGAAGTTCATCAACGACGGCTTCAAGGACGTTGCCACGATCCGCGTCTACAAGACTTCGCCTGAGCGCGATCTGGACCTGGCGAACGGCCGCATCGACGCCTCGTTCGACGACGTGACCTACTACGCCGCCAGCATCGACAAGAAAGAAACCGCGTCGATCGTGATGGCCGGTCCGAAGATCGGCGGCCCGATCTGGGGCCCGGGCGAAGGCCTTGCGTTCCGCAAGCAGGACGCCGATCTGAAAGCGAAGTTCGACACGGCGATCAGCGCCGCGCTCGCCGACGGCACGGTCAAGAAACTCTCCGGCAAGTGGTTCAAGACCGACGTCACGCCTTGATTCGCCGTCGCGCATAGAGGTAACGGCAGGCGCGCTGTCACGCCGCGCCTGCCTGCCGGTTCGATCCGTCGTAATGGATGAGGGGTAGGGAATGGCTCTGATAGAGATGCTCGGCTTCGGGCCGCAAGGCTGGGGCGGCGTGCTGGTGCTGGCAGCGTTGATGACGGTCGCGCTGACGCTGGCGGCGCTCGCGGTGGGCGCCGTATTCGGCGCGCTCGTCGCGGCGGCCAAGCTGTCGCGCTTTCGCACGCTGCGCGTCGTCGGCGATCTGTACACCACCGTGTTTCGCGGCGTGCCTGAACTGCTCGTCATCTATCTGTTCTACTTCGGCGGCTCGACGCTCGTGACGGCCGTCGGCCAATGGTTCGGCGCCGAGGGTTTTGTCGGCGTGCCGCCGTTCGTGATCGGCGCGCTCGCGGTCGGCATGATTTCCGGCGCGTATCAGGCCGAGGTGTACCGCTCGGCGGTGCTGGCGGTGTCGCGCGGCGAACTCGAAGCGGCGCGCTCGATCGGCATGCCGACGCTGACGATGGCGCGCCGCATCCTGATTCCGCAAGTGCTGCGCTTCGCGCTGCCCGGCATCGGCAACGTGTGGCAACTGAGCCTGAAAGACTCGGCGCTGATCTCCGTCACCGGTCTGGCCGAATTGCTGCGTGCGAGCCAGGTTGCGGCGGGTTCGACGCACCAGTACTTCACGTTCTTCGTGGTGGGCGGCGCGCTGTATCTGCTGATGACCAGCATCTCGAACCGGGTCTTCAACCGCGCTGAAGCACGCGTGGGCCGGTCCTTCAAGCGCAACTTCGCGCGCAACTGACGAACCACGGACATCATGAATTTCGACTTCGATTTCCTGCTCGACACGCTGCGGCAACTGCTTGCGGCCGTGCCGACCACGCTCGGGCTGTTCTTCTGTTCGTTGATTCTCGGCGGCTTGCTCTCGCTCGTGATCGTCACGATGCGCGTGTCGCCGCACTGGCTGCCGAACCGTTTTGCGCGCGCCTACATTCTCGTTTTCCGCGGCTCGCCGCTTCTGATCCAGATGTTCCTCGTGTACTACGGGATGGGCCAGTTCGGCGTGATTCGCGAGAGCTTCCTGTGGCCGGTGCTGCGCGAGCCGTACCTGTGCGCGGTTTTATCGCTGGCGCTGTGCACGGCCGGATATACCGCTGAAATCATCCGCGGCGGCTTAATGGCCGTGCCGGTCGGCCAGATCGAAGCGGGTTATTCGATCGGCCTGTCGAGTTTCGCGCTGCTGCGCCGCGTGATCGGCCCAATTGCACTGCGCCAATGTCTGCCCGCCTATTCGACAGAAGCGGTGCTGCTCGTCAAATCGACCGCGCTCGCGAGTCTGGTCACCGTGTGGGAAGTGACCGGCGTCGCGCAACAGATCATTCAGCAAACGTATCGCACGACTGAAGTGTTCATCTGCGCCGCGCTGATCTATCTGTTCCTGAACTTCATCATCGTGCGTTTGCTCGGCATGCTCGAAACGCGTCTGTCGCGCCATCTGCGCGCGGCGCCCACGCAAGCCGCGCCGAGCCGCCCGGTTTCCGCCACTACCGAAGCACGCCGCGCCGCGCACTGAACGGCCGCCCATCCTGGATGAATCTGGAGAATCCCATGAACGCTGCGGCACCCGTTGCATTGTCGGTCAAGAACATTCATAAGTCGTTCGGCGACCATCACGTGCTCAAAGGCATTTCGCTCGACGCCCATCAAGGCGACGTGATCTCGATTCTCGGCGCGAGCGGCTCGGGCAAGAGCACGTTTCTGCGCTGCCTCAATCTGCTCGAAACGCCCGACGACGGCTCGGTGGCGCTGGCCGGTGAAGAGCTGAAAATGAAGCGCCGCGGCGACGGCAAGCTGCAGCCGAGCGACCGCCGCCAGGTGGACCGGGTGCGCTCGCAACTCGGCATGGTGTTCCAGAACTTCAACCTGTGGTCGCATATGACCGTGCTGGAGAATCTGATCGAAGGGCCGATGCGCGTGCAAAAGCGCAGCCGCGCCGAAGCGGTTGAAGAAGCCGAAGCGCTGCTCGCGAAAGTGGGTCTCGCGGAAAAGCGCGGCCACTATCCGGCGCATCTGTCGGGCGGCCAGCAACAGCGTGTGGCGATCGCGCGTGCGCTCGCGATGCATCCGAAGGTGATGCTGTTCGACGAGCCGACATCGGCACTCGATCCTGAACTGGTCGGCGAAGTGCTGCGCGTGATGCGCTCGCTCGCCGAAGAGGGCCGCACGATGCTGGTCGTCACGCACGAAATGGGCTTCGCGCGCCACGTGTCGAATCGCGTGTTGTTCCTGCATCAAGGCCGGGTGGAAGCAGACGGCACGCCTGACGAAGTGTTCGTCGAGTGCAAATCCGAGCGCTTCAGGCAATTCGTGTCGAGCCACCACGACCGCACCACTAACTCACTCACCACGTGACGGGCAATATCATGGCCGTGATCCGTTCCGATCGTCCTCTCGACTGGGCTCAGGTCGCGGCCGTTGCCGCCGGCGAGCCGCTCGAACTTTCCGCCGACGCCCGCGCGCGCATCGCGGCGGCGCACGTGCTTGTCGAACAGATCGTCGAGCGCGGAATTCGCGCGTATGGCGTGAATACCGGCGTCGGCGCGTTGTGCGACGTGATCGTCTCGCCGGCCGAGCAGCGCACGCTGTCGCGCAACATTCTGATGAGCCACGCCGTGGGCGTCGGCGCGCCGCTCGGTGTCGCCGGGACGCGCGCGATCATGGCGGCGGCCGTCAACAACTTTGCGCATGGACACTCGGGGATTCGTCTCGAGGTCGCGGACCGGCTCGTCGCGTTGCTCAATGCCGATTGCCTGCCCGAAGTGCCGGCGTTCGGCTCGGTCGGTTATCTGAGCCATATGGCGCATATCGCACTGGTCTGCATCGGCGAAGGCTATGTGCGTTATCGCGGCGAACGGCTCAAAGGGCGCGACGCGTTGCAGATGCTCGGCCTCGAACCGCTGGTGCTCGAAGCGAAGGAAGGCTTGAGCCTTATCAACGGTACGCCGTGCGTGACAGGTCTCGCGGCGTTGGCGCTGGCGCGTGCCGAACGCCTGCTCGACTGGACCGATATGGTCGCCGCGATGAGCTTCGAGAATCTGCGTGGCCAACTCGCCGCGTTCGACGCCGATTCGCTGGCATTGCGCATCTCGCCCGGCCTGAACCTGGTCGGCGAACGGATGCGCACGGCGCTCGCCGACAGTGGCATTCTCGCCGCGGTGGTCGGCCATCGCACGCAAGATCCGTTGAGCATGCGGACCATTCCGCACGTGCACGGCGCCGCGCGCGACGTGCTGGCCGCGACCGCCGGCGTGGTCAACCGCGAACTCGCGTCGATTACCGACAACCCGATCGTCGCCGGCACGCCGGACGAGCCGCGCGTCTATTCGCAGGCGCATGCGGTGGGCGCGTCGATCGCGCTGGCCATGGACAGCCTCGCCACCGCGATCGCACAAGTCGCCGCGATGGCCGAGCGGCGTCTGGATCGTCTCGTCAATCCGCTGGTGAGCGGCTTGCCGGCGTTTCTCGCGGAGCCGGGCGGCACCTGCTCGGGCTTCATGATCGCGCAGTACACGGCGGCCTCGCTGGTTGCGCAGAACCGGCGTCTGGCGATGCCCGCGAGCCTCGACGGCGGCATCACGTCCGGCTTGCAGGAAGACCACCTGTGCCACGCCACGCCCGCCGCGCTCAAAGCGCTGGAGATCGTCGACAACGCCGGACGCATCGTCGCGATCGAATTGCTGGCCGCGGCGCAGGCCTACGACCTGCAGATCATCGAGGCTCCGCGCGCGCCGTACACCGACGCGCTCTGGCAACGCGTGCGCAGCGTCGTGCCGACCTATCGCGACGACCGGCCGCTCGCCGACGACATGAGCATCGCGTTTCGCATGATCGCCGACGGCGCGCCGCCACCGCTGCCGAACCCGGGTAAGATGCGGCCTGCGCTCACGACCGCTGCCCGCAGCCTGGGCGTTGCCGATCTGGCGAGTGTGGCCAGCCTTGCCGCCGCGGAGAGCCCCGGCGCAGGCCGCGCGGCCAACGATGGTTTGGCGGCCGCCATATAAGTTGACCAGGCAGGTTGAATAAGCAGGTTGAATAAGCAGCTTGAATAAGCAGCTTGAATAAGCAGGTTGAAGAGACAGAGTTGCTGGACTTGAGATGACGGAGACAGCGCTGGTGAGCAGGCTTATCCGCCGGTGAACCGGCCTGACGTGTACCCCCGCGTACCACCCACGAGGTCGACGTGAACACTATTACAAACACAAACGCGCAAACCGCAGACACGCAGGACCGCCCTAACCGCAGCCAGGACACGCCAGCCAAGGCGATGCCCGCCTATGAGCAGATCAAGCGCTATGTGCTCAAGCGCATCAGCGAAGGGGATTGGAAGCCGGGCGGGCTGATTCCGTCCGAAACGGAACTGGTCAAGGAATTCGGCGTCGCGCGCATGACGGTGTCGCGCGCGCTGCGCGAGCTGACCAGCGAACGCGTGCTGACGCGCGTGCAAGGTTCCGGCACCTTCGTCGCGCCGCAACGCTACGAATCGACGGTGCTGGAAATCCGCAATATCGCCGACGAAATCGCCGCACGCGGGCATCGTCATTCGGCGCGCGTGCTGACGCTCGAAACCAGCGACGACCCCCAGGCGCTCGACTCGCTTGGCCTCGCCGGCGGCCCGGCGTTTCATTCGTGCATCGTGCACAGCGAAGAGGGCGAGCCGATCCAGTACGAGGATCGCTATGTGAATCCGCTGGTGTTTCCGGAGTACCTGCAACAGGACTTCACCGTCGAGACGCCGAATCACTACATGGTGCGGCTCGCGCCGATCCAGCGCGCGGAGTTTCGCATCTACGCGCAGAAGCCCGACGCGTATGTGCGGCGGCATCTGATGATGGAGATCGGCGAGCCGTGCCTGCAGCTATGGCGCCGCACGTGGGTGGGCGACGCGGTCGCGACTTCGGTGCAGTTGTGGCATCCGGCGTCGCGTTTCCATCTGGCGGGGAACGTTTAGCCAACTTTAGCCAACGCCGCGTACGCTCGCGGCGTTTGCGCCGCTGCCGTTAGCCTTGCCGCTGCGAGATATCCGGCGAGAAGCGGCAACCCAGCCGATAGCGCGAGCCCGGATGCACGAACCGCGCGAACGTCACCGCGACGCCGCTCGTCCAGGTCCGGCGCATCAGCGTCAGGCACGGCTCCTCGGCGCGGATTTCCAGCAACTCGGCTTCGGCGCGCGTCGGCAGACCCGCGTCGACGACATGCTCGACGTCATGCGCGGGCACGATATCGTACAGATACTCCGACGGCCTAATCGCGGCGAAATCCTGCTGCAGAAACGCCGGCGCGATCGCCGGATTGACGTAGCGGTCTTCGAGCTGCACCGGCAGGCCGTTCTCGCGATGCACGCAGATCACATGAAATACGGAAGCGCCGGGCGCGAGGCCTAACGCGTTCGACACCGTCACCGGCGCGGTTTCGCGTTGCGCCAGCACGGTGTCATAGCTGTATTCGTGGCCGCGCGAGCGAATCTCGTCGCCGATATGGGCGATCATCAGCAGCGTCGATTGCGGCTTGGATTGCGCGACGAATGTGCCGACGCCGGACACACGCGTGACGAGACCTTCGTCGGCGAGTTCGCGCAGCGCGCGATTGACCGTCATGCGCGATACGCCCAGCGTCGCCACCAGGTCCAGTTCGGATGGCAGACGGTCGCCCGCTTGCCGCGCACCCGATTCGATGATCTGGCGGATGTGGCTTTTGACCTGTTCATAGCGCGCGGCCGGCGCGTCGGATGCCACGCGCGCGGTTTTCATCGCCGCGGCGGGAAGCGGCTTGTCGTGAGCTTTGCTGCGAACAGTGGCGGACATCGGCGGCCCTCGCGCTTACGGTCCGTGCCGCGAGGCCGGGGCAGACGGGTACGCGCTCATACCGGCTCCGCGTCGTCGGGACCGCGCGCCCAGAAGGCGTTGCGGTCGAAGTAGTTTTGCAGGAATTGCCGCAAGCGCGGCTGCCCGGCGTCGTGAAAGACGTCGCGCGGTTTGCCCTGTACAGCGATGCGGCCCTGGTCGATGAACATGACCTTGTCGGCGACTTGCGCGGCAAAACCCATTTCGTGCGTGACCACCGCCATCGTCATGCCGTCGCGCGCGAGTTGCTTCATCACTTGCAGCACTTCGCCGACCAGTTCGGGATCGAGCGCCGAGGTCGGCTCGTCGAACAGCATGATGTGCGGCTCCATGGCCAGCGCGCGTGCAATCGCGACGCGCTGCTGCTGGCCACCCGAGAGCTTCGAAGGGTATGCATCGCCCTTGTGCGCGAGGCCGACCGTTTCCAGCATCGTATTGGCGCGGCGCCGCGCTTCGTCGCGCGATAGATGACGCGCGCGCAGCAACGCTTCCATCACATTGCCGAGCGCCGTCATATGCGGCCACAGATTGAACTGCTGAAACACCATGCCGACGTTGCGCCGCACGCGATTGATTTCGCCCTGCGAAGCCCGCACGCGCTTGCCGTTGCGCTCGCTATAGCCGAGCAGTTCGCCTTCGATGCGCACGTCGCCCTGATCGTAGGTTTCGAGCGCGGCGAGGCAGCGCAGCAGCGTGCTCTTGCCCGAGCCCGACGGTCCGATGATGCAGACCACTTCGGAGCGGGCGATCTCGAGGTCCACGCCGCGCAGCACTTCGACTTCGCCGAAGCGTTTGCGCAAGTCGCGCACTTCGATTAGCGGCGCGCCGGGCGGCGTATCGACGGCAGCGGTGGACGCGGAGGAGGGCATGTCGGCGATGGCGTTCATAGAGTGGTCCGGATTCCGTTCATGCCATGAAGCGCGCGATGCGGGCTTCGGCCCACATGCCGGCGCGCGAGGTCAGTTCGACCAGCGCCAGATAGCACACGCACAGCACCAGCAGTGTTTCGACGAAAGCGAAGGTGGCCGAGCCGATGCCGGTCAGCACGAACGTGAGTTCGGGCACGGTGACGATCGACAGCACCGCGGTTTCCTTGCTCAGCACGATGATCAGATTGGTCAGCGCGGGCACGATCAGCACCAGCATTTGCGGCAACTGGATGCGCAGCACGGCTTGCCAGCGCGTGAGTCCCAGACAGGACGCCGCTTCGAGATGTCCCGGCGGCACCGATTGAAAACCCGAGCGGAATGCTTCGGCGAAATAGGCGCTGCCGTACAGGCCGAGACCGAGCACGCCGGCCGTCATCGGTTCGAGCGTGACACCGATTGAAGGACCGCCGTAGTACAGCAGAAACAGCTGCACCAGAAACGGCGTGCCGCGAAACACCTCGATGTAGAAGCGCAACAGGCCGCGCACCCAGCGTCCGCAAAAGAGCTGCAGCACGGCGATCAGAAAGCCGATCAGGATGCCGATCGCGACGCCCGCGGCCCACGTGCCGAGCGTCGTCGCGAGGCCGGCGGCGATCGGTTGAAGGTTGTGCGTGATGACGGCGGGGTCGAGCTTTTGCATGGTTTTATCGCACTGCGGTTCCGTCAGGCGTGTTGCAAACGATATTCGGCGGCATGCGCAACCAGCGCCAGTGCGCCGCAGATCACGAAGTAAATCAGCCCGGCGGCAAGGTACGCTTCGAGCGGCCGATAAGTGCTGGCGGCGATATTTTGCGCGGTGCGGGTCAACTCGGCCACGCCCACCACCGAGATCAGCGAAGAAGCCTTGATCAGCAGCACCATTTCGTTGACGAGCGACGGCAGCGTCAGGCGAAACGCCTGCGGCACCAGAATCCGCCGCAGCATATCGAACGGCGAAAGCCCGAGCATGCGGGCGGCTTCGATATGACCCGGCGGAATGCTCAGAAAACCGCCGCGCAGAATCTCGGCGATATATGACGCGGAACATAGCGACACGGCGCTGATCGCCGCGACCACCGGCGACACGTTAATCCCGGCGAACGGCAGCAGGTAATACACCAGCAGCAGTTGCACCAGCATCGGCACGCCGCGAAAGAAGAACACATAGGCGCCGCCGAACATGCGCGCCGCGCGGTTCGCGGAGAGCCGCGCCGCACACACGCCGATCGCGACGAAGAAGCCGATCATGAGACCGGTCAACGAAATGCCGATGGTGGCGAGCGCCGCATGCAAGAGCAGCGGCAAGCCCTGGACGAAGACGGTCGTGCTGAACATAAGCGTCGCACTCGCTAGAACGGGAAGGGCGATGCGGCTCGTGACGGAGCCCGCATCGCGACCATCACATCGCGTGCCTCAGGACATCAGTAATTCGGCGTGGGCATCGTGGTCGGGGCATCCATCGCGACGCCGAACCATTTCTTCTGCAAGGTCGCAAGGCGCCCGTCGTTGTGCATTTTCACGAGCGCGGTGTTGAAGGCTTCGGCGAGCGGCTTGCTGTCCGCATCTTTACGCAGGCAGTAGGCAAAGTACACCTTCGCGCCGAACGGCGGCTGCACGACCGCGAACGTTTCCGGGCGCTGCTTGGCGACATACGCGATGTTGGTCATCGAGTTCGCGACGGCTGCGATGCGGCCGGCGGCGAGATCGGCATAGGCCTGATTGTTGTCGACGTATTCGCGGATTTCAGGCGGCTTGGGCAAGGTGGCGACGTAGCTCTTCAACTGGTCGAGTTGCGCCGAGCCTTTGCCCGCGCCCACCGTCTTGCCGGCGATGTCCGACGATTGCTTGACCGACGAATCGTTGGCGCGCTTGAGCAGCGCGTCGGTGGCGTCCGCGATCGGCAGCGTGTACGTGTAGCGTTCCATGCGCGCCCTGGTCACCGTGAGCGGGCCGCCGACCATGTCGAACTTGCCTGCTTCGAGACCCGGCAGCACGCTCGGCCACGGCAGGTCGATGAAGCGCACCTTCACGCCCATTTCCTTGCCGATCTCGGCGAACAGATCCTTGTTGAAGCCCGCTTGCTGGCCGTTTTCGAGGAAGTCGAAGGGCGCGAACTGCATCTCGGTGCCGACCACCAGTTCACCGGCTTTCTTCACTTTGGCGAGCTGGTCTTCCGCGTGCGCGCTGACGCTTGCCGCGCACAACGCCAGCATGACCAAACGACACTTCCAGCCTGCAAGGATGCTCATGGGATTCTCCGGTTGGCAAAGCGGTATTGCGCGAAAGCGGCTAGTAAGACGGGCTCGGCGCGAGTCATGCGAGGCAGTATATACCGCAGTTTTCCCGCGAAATAAATAAACACGCGAGTAGAGAAAAGCCCTTACGTGAGGCGTCGCCATGTAACTTGCGGGCGTGCTTTTGGCGGTATATACAACTGGGATGCATGAGGCCCATGCCGCGCTGGAAGGTGATTGGCGGGCCTCTTTCGTCAGTTGAACAGTCCGGCCCTTCGGGGACTTTCAGGGAACCAAGCGATGCCCGTGACCCGTATTCCGCTCATCGATCTCGCCGGCGTGCGTGCCGGCGACCCGCAAGCTTTGCAGCGCGTGGCCCGCGAAATCCGCGAAGCGTGCACGACGATCGGCTTCTTCTACATCGTCAATCATGGCGTGCCGCAAGCTTCGATCGATGCAGCCGAACAGGCGGCGCGCAAGTTCTTTGCGTTTCCGGTGGAGACCAAACGGCGCGCGGCGGTGAATCAACGGCATCGCGGTTTCAACGCGCTCGGCGACGCGACCATGTATCAGGCGAAGCGTCCCGACTACAAGGAGTTCTTCAGCATCGGCCTGGAGTTGCCGGAGGACGATCCCGACGTGCTCGCCGGCCAGGCGCTGCGCGGGCCGAATAATTGGCCGGACTTCATGCCCGGGTTGCGTCCCGCGCTCTACGGCTATTACGAAGCGGTGGCGGCATGCGGCGCCGATCTGCTGCGGGCGGTGGCGGTGAGCCTCGGCGTCGACGAGCACTTCTTTGTGCCGCGCTATACGAAGCGGATGCAGCGCACGCAGATGGTCTACTATCCGCCGCAGCCGCCCCAGTCGGACGCGGATCAGTTCGGCGTCGCGCCGCATACCGACTACGGCTGCATCACGTTGTTGTGGCAGGATCAGGTGGGTGGCTTGCAGGTGCGCGAAATCGCCAACGATACGTGGATCGATGCGCCGCCGATCGAAGGCAGCTTCGTCGTGAACGTCGGCGATCTGCTGGCGCGCTGGACCAACGACCGCTTTCGTTCGACGCTGCATCGCGTGATCAATGCGTCGGGGCGCGAGCGCTATTCGATCGCGACGTTCTATGATCCGACCTACGGCGCGACAGTCGATCCGCGTGAACTCGGTACCAGCGAGACCGACCTCAAATACCAGCCGGTCGCCGCGGGCGACTACATCCTCGGGCGCATCAACGATTCGATGGGCTACCGGAAGAATGCGGCGCAAGGAACCACTGCATGACGAATAACCACCCCGCGCCGCTTTCCGCGACGCTCGATGCACTGCGCGCCGCGCTGGGTGACGACGCGGTGCGCATCGGCGAACAGATCGGCGAACGCGCGATGACCGACTGGACGCGCCACGATCCGACACGCCCCGCCGCGTTGCTCTTGCCGCGCAGCACCGAAGAAGTCTCGCGCGCGCTGGCCATCTGCCACGCAGCGCATCAACCCGTGGTGCCGCAGGGCGGCATGACCGGGCTCGCCGGCGGCGCGATCGCGCGCGCCACGGATATCGCGCTGTCGCTCGAACGTCTGAGCGGTATCGAAGAAATCGATGCTGCCTCGGCCACATTGACGGTGCGCGCCGGCACCACCTTGCAAACCGCGCAGGAAGCCGCCGCCGAGGCAGGCTTCGAACTCGCGCTCGATCTCGGCGCGCGCGGCTCGTGCCAGATCGGCGGCAATCTCGCCACCAATGCGGGCGGCAATCGCGTGATCCAGTCGGGCACCGCGCGCGATCAGGTGCTTGGATTGGAAGTCGTGCTGGCGAACGGTGACGTGCTGAGCTCGCTCGGCAAGATGGTCAAGAACAACACCGGCTACGACCTCAAACACTGGTTCATCGGTTCGGAAGGCACGCTCGGCGTGATTACGCGCGCGGTGTTGCGATTGCAGCCGCCACGCGCGGCGCGCCACACGGCGCTGGTCGCGCTCGACGGTTACGAGGCCGCCGTGAACCTGCTGCGCCGCTTGTCGACACGCTTTGGCAACGACATCGGTGCGTTCGAGATCATGTGGCCGGACTTCTACGATTTCGGCGTGAAGCTGACCGGCGCGCGCTCGCCGTTCGCGGAAGCACACCCGCTCTACGCACTGATCGAACACGCGAGCTTCGATGCCAACGACGACGGCGAACGCTTTTCCGCTGCGCTGACCGAAGCGCTCGACGCGCAGGCGATCCGCGACGCGGTGATCGCGCAATCGGTCGCCGACGTGCGGGCCTTATGGGCGATTCGCGAGTGCACCGCGGAGTTTCCGGTGCGGCTCGATCCGGTCAACTTCGATGTGAGCTTGCCGATCGGCGAGATCGGCGCATTCGTCGACCGTTGCCGCGCGGCGCTCGATCAGCGCTGGCCGGGTAACGAGTCATATTTCTTCGGCCATATTGGCGATTCGAATCTGCACCTGACCGTCGACGGTCGTTCGATACCGGGCGTCGATCATCACGCGGTGTACGCGTTCGTCTACGAAATGCTCGGGCCGCTCAACGGGTCGGTGTCGGCGGAACATGGGATCGGTTTGCTCAAGCGTGAGTTCTTGCCGATCTCGCGTTCGCCTGCCGAGTTGGCCGCGATGGCCGCGATCAAACACGCGCTGGATCCGCACGGCATCCTGAACCCAGGCAAGCTGTTCTGAGCAGCGGGGGTCAACGCTCACCCGTCAGTGCGCATCGAGATACCTCGCGATCACCGGGTAGACATCCACTGCCGCGTTCTTGCCGAAGATGCAGTCGATGTGTCCATAGCCGGGAATTACGTGCCGTTCATAAGGCTGCTCGGGGAAACGCTCGACCAGCATGTCGTAGGTGAGCTGGGTGCTTTTCGGCAAATAGGTTTCGTTTTTATCGCCGTGGATGAAACCGATCGGCAGGCGCATGCCCTCGAGACCCTTCATGCCGTTCATCCCCCCCAGGTAGACGTCTTTCCCGGCGGCATCGACAACCTTGCCCGCCCGCACCATGGTGGCCAGATGCTTGAACACCTCGACGTCATGCACACCGAGCAGTTCCTGCAAATTCGAATGAAGCTTTTCGTTCAATTGTTCGTGTTCGTAGAGCAAGCCGTAGAGGAATGTCGCGCGGTGACAGATGGGGTTGCCGCAGCCCTGTTTGTGGTTGAGCGGGTAGAGCCGCAACGCTTCATCGAGCAGGTTGTGGGGCCACTTCTCGTGCTGCGTGTACGCGCTCAGGTCGAGCACGCCGAGATGCTCCATGATGTCCGGTATATGCAGGCCGGCCTTGATGCGTTCCAGCATGCCCGGCACCGGATGCGCCGAGACTTGCGATATGACCGCCGAGCGCACGCCCTCGAGGCCGTACAGCAACGACATGCTCAATGCCAGCCCGCCCATGCAGTGACCGAGCGCCTGGATTTTTGGCGCGCCGGTCAGCTCCCGCACTTTCGCGACCGCGGCCGGAATGTCCTCGCGAGCGACCTTGTCCACGTTGGTCGGCACCAGCACGCTCGGCATTTCGATGCTGACGCGCAGATCGACGAGCCACACGTCGTAGCCGGCCGCGCAGAGATATTCGACCAGGTTGGTCGCGATCAGATCGGTGGAATAGATTCGGCTCGACACCCCCGAGCCGTGGATCAGCAGCACCGGACGCGCCGCTTTGTTGGCGCTGTCGACGTAGCGGGTGAGCCTCAGTTGCGTCTTGTCGGGCGTTTCGAAAAAGAAGACTTGCGGCGCCGGCGCACGCAGTGCCCGTCTCAGGCGCGGTGACATCTTCGGGTCAAAGAACTGCAAAGGCGCGGCCACGCCGCCATATTCGGCGAACAGCACGCCCGCAAAAAACGTGCCGAACTTCAAGGTCCATTCGAGGCGGGTCTTCAGGTCAGGCGCGTTGGTGACTTCCAGCGTGCGCTGCTGCTTGAGGAAATTTTCCGGCGTGATGATCAGCGTCGCTTTGCCGAGCACCGGCGCGTCGGCTTGCGACGACTCGCGAAGCTCGGCGTATAGAGTGTTGGTCTGTTCCCACAGATTGATTGGCGACGTGCGCGTGATGATCTTTCGCCCGCTCAGGTAGTACGTCTTGCCTTCGGTGGAATCGAGCGTCATGCGATAGTTCATGTCACGCTGATCCACGTCCGCTCGATCGACGACAAAAAGGTTGAAGGTGCCGTCGCTGATCGTCATCGGTTGCGCGGAGAGCGCGGGGCAGGTCAGCGTGCCGGCCGTGCGCGCCTCGTGTCGCGGATTGTCCAGCATGTCGGCCAGATCGTCCGATTCGACCGTCAGCGTGAACTGGATCGGACTCGTCGCGACTGCGCCGCCCGCGAGCGCCGGCGTATAGGTGCCGACCATCGTCTCGGTGAAACGCAAGCCGATTTTCCTGGGCGGCGGCGTGTCGGCATCGCCCCTGGACTCGTAGTCGATGTGCCAGTCGTGCGCCGCCGCGAGCAGTGCGCAATTACGTTCCGCAAGCGCGGAGATCGTCAGCAGCGGATTGACGCCGAGCGACATCGGCATCACCGCGCCGTCCATCACATACAGGCCTTCGTGCACCGCCTTGCCCGCGTCGCCGCTGAACACACGGCCCGCGTGATCGACCACGCCGTGCTCCGCGTCTTCGCCCATTCCGCAGCCGCCGAGCGGATGCACGGTGACGACGCGGTTGCCGATCATATCGGCGGAAATCGGATTGCGCAGGAATTCGCCGCCGAGCGGCGCTGTCGCGTCGATCAGGGTCCGCTCGACCGTTTCGAAGACCGGCTGCTTGCCGGCGTTCGGCCAATGGATGCGCGGACTGCCTTTTTCATCCACGCGGATCTGGCCGCTTTCGTCGTCATGCGCCATCACGAGGTAGGTCTGCGTGTGGTTGAGCGCGCCATGATAAGGCCCGCGCAGGATACTCTCGATCACGCGCGCGGACGCGCCGAGCGGTTCGCCCGCCGGCCGCGGCTCGGGAATGTCCACGCCTTCGAGCGGCGCGGCGCCGCCGAGCAGGCCGATCATCGCCACGCCGATCGGCCCGGCGAGCGAGCCTTCTTCGATCACGAAGCCGTCTTTCACGTGTTCCGTGTTGCGGTGGTCGATGATGCCGGTGATGGTCGGCCCGACCGGCGCAATCTCGCCCGGCTCGTGCGCACCCCAGCCGACGCCGTTGATCGTCTCGTCGGTGTTGTACGCGAAGGCGAGCACGTCGCCGTTGCCGGTGAAGTGTTCGCCGAGTTGTTTCGACACCGGCAACCCGGCCTTGTTCGAGCGCAACAGGAGCGCGGTGGAACCGATCGTGCCGGCCGCCGCGATCACGATATCGGCGCTCACGAACAGATCGGGCGCGCCGTAGCTCTCGCGGCCGAGGCTCACCAGCTGGTAGCGCACGATCCATTTCTGCGTGTCCTCGTCGCGCACCACCGAATGCACCGCGGCGCCCGTGAAAATCTGCGCGCCGTGCGCGACGGCATCCGGCAGATAGTTCATGTGGGTCGAATTCTTCGCGTCGTAGTTGCAGCCGGAATTGCAATCGCCGCAGCCGACGCAGCGGTTCTGGTCGACGCCCGCCGCGTTCTTGCCGGTCGTGAAAGTGACGGTGATCGGCGGGCGGTAGAAGCGGTCCTGCATACCGAGCGCTTGCGCCGATTGTTCGAGCGCCTGCAGTTTCGGCAGCGGCGGAAAATCGTCGGGCACCGGCGACGGTTGCAGCATCGCGCGGGCAAGCTTGTAGCCGGTGTCGCGGCCCGCCTTGTCGGCACGCAACGCGGCTGGCCAGCGCGGATCGTCCCACAGCCGCGGATCGGCTTCGAGCGCGACGTTCGCGTTGATCAGCGAGGTGCCGCCCAGCCCGCAGCCGACGACCGCGTTCACCTCCGAATTCACGTGCACTTCGAGCAGCGCGAGCGGTGAGCCGATTTGCGCGAGGCTGGTGTTGTATTGCACCTGAGCGGCGCCTTCGAGCGGCGTGCGCGGAAATTCGCCGGCCATGAACTCCCGCCCGCGTTCCAGCACGCACACCTCGCGGCCGGCGCGCGCCATGCGGCTGGCGGCAATCGCGCCGCCGTAACCCGAACCCACGACTACGACCTCGTAATGCGACTTCAGCGCCGTCATGGCGCTCGATAAGCGGTTCATCACGACCACCTCGTCAGGAGTTGGATGCCGGGTGGGGGAGCCCGGAGTTCGGAAGAAAGACGGTGCGCGGCCGCCGGTTTTTTATCGTAGGCGGTGCGCAACGACAAAAAAAGGCGCATCGTACGTGGCGCGCGGGCCGTATGCGCCGCGCTTGTTTCGTTTGCGTCGTTTGCGTCGCTTCTGCCGATAGCGCTGCTTCCGCGGCTTGTGGCTCGCTCAGGACCGCCGGCGGCCGGCGATCCGGTGGTTCAGGCGCAATTACGCGGCCACTTCATTCATTTCGCTGTCGCTCGATTCGGCGGCGAGCAGGTTCAGGACGAGCAGAATCGCCGCGCGATTGTCGAGGTCGATCTCGATGCCGAGCACGTCGGTGAGCCAGCGGCCGATCTTGGTGTTGGAAAAATCGCCGGCGTTGGCCGTCTTTTTCATGGTGACGCCGAGCTTGACGGCGCGATAGTGATAGGAGGGCACCCGATGCTGAGCTGCGACTGCCGACAGGCCGCCTTTGCCTTCCGAGCACCAGCCGAGGCTGCCGGCCAGCACGATGCGCTCCGGTTCGTCGAGGCTTTCGATAAATGCGCGCGCCGCGAGCCGCACGCGCTGTTCGTCGAGGCCGTACTGCAACAACACGCTTTCGACCGGGTCTTCCAGCGCTTGCGCGTGCTGATCGATTTCCTGCGCCATGCCTTCGTTTTCCATCGACACGTTGCGCTGATGGCCGGCGCTGCGCAGGCAGTCGATCAGATAGCGGCGAAAGTACGCGCACAGTGCGTAGCCGTTGGACGGCGCGCTGTCGGCGCAGGCGTTGGTTTCCGTGTGACCGGGCGCGAGACGCAGCACCTTCGCGTAGATGAACTGCGCGACCAGTTCTTCCTTGTCTTCGCCGAGCGCCTGCAATTCGGACGGGTGATAGGTCTGCAGCGCCCGCCTGACCAGCTCGACCATCGACACCATTTCGTCGGCGGACAGCTGGGTTCGCCGGCGCCACAGGTTGGGCAGGATCGCGTCGTCGAGATTGCGGACGAACTCGTGGCTCGGAACGGCGCCCATGAAAGCCTCCATAAGGGGTAAGGCAAGGAGCGCGGTGAGCCTGAACTGCGGGCGGGGAAGGGTGTTCGAAGATTTGAAGCCGCGCTGGAATGTGAAGGCAGTATGGTTTCCGGCGACGGCTTCGCCTATATGGATTAAGTGGTAGCTGATGGGTAAACTGCCGGGTAAACCATCCGACTGACTCGCCATCCGGTTCGCCGTCCGGTTCGCCATTTGACGCGCCAGCCGGCTCGCCGCGCGTTTCATCGTCCGCTTCACTGTCAAAAAGAACCGCCGCCGCACCAGAATGCTGCGGCGGCGCAGCAGAACAATGCAGCACCTTTTGCGCAGCACGCCCGGCCCGCGACCTCTGCTTCGCCGCCCCCCGCGCTACGCCATCGAATTTGCCGTGCACGACAAGGAGACCGCAGGATGCGGGCCGACCCTATGCAGCGTGCGATCGACGAAGACCTGGTGCGCGTGCTGTACGCCCAGGACCCGATCGCATTCTTTTCGCACTGGTTTTCGATTGCCGTACTGGTAGCGATCTACTGGCCGAATATCCCGTCGCCGCCGCTGTTCATCGCGTGCTTCGGGTTCTACGCCGCAGCCAATTGCGGCTGCCTCGGGCTGTGGATCTGCAATCGCCGCTACCCGAACCTCGTCACGCCGCGCGCATGGATCTACCTGCACGCATTGCGCGGCGTGCTGTTGTATAGCGCGCCGGGCGTCGCGATCTGGTTCGCGTTCCAGAGTCCGCAAACCGATCTGCCGCTGCTGCATACCGTGATGCTGGTCACCCTGGCGGCGGGCGTGTTCATGTCGAACGGCTTCGATCTGCTGAATTTTTCGACCTCGATTCCGTTCCTGCTGTTGCCGTCGATCGTGCTGCATTTCGGCTCGCATACGTTCGACCGCACGATTCTGGCGATTGTCCTCGCGTTTTTCTTCTGCGCGATCAACGTCTATGCGCTGAGTTACCGCAAGCTGTTCCGGCGCGTCGTGCAGGCGCGGGTGGATCAGCAATATCTGGCGGAGTCGCTAGCCGCGCAAAAGCGTGTCGCCGAAGAAGCCAGTCTTGCCAAAACGCGCTTTTTTGCCGCCGCGAGCCACGATCTGCGCCAGCCGCTGCATGCGATCGGCCTGCTGGCGGCCTCGCTCAACGATGCGGCGGCGACGCCCGTACAGCATGCGAAGACCGCCGAGCACATCGTCTATAACGTCGAGGCGCTGAACCAGTTGTTCAATCAGGTGCTCGATCTGGCGCGGCTCGAAAGCGGCGTGACCCAGGTGATCCGCCTGCATTTCCGGCTCTCCGAACTATTCGAGCGGGTCGGCAGCCAATACCGGCCGCAGGCCGCGGCCAAGGGGCTGGCGCTGCGGATCGCGCCGACCACGATGGTGGTTCACGACGATCCGGTGCTGCTCGAACGGGTGCTGAGCAACCTGCTCTCGAACGCGGTGCGCTATACCGAGGAAGGCGCGATCTGGATGGGCTTGCGCCGCGCGGGGCAGCGTTCGGGAGGCTATATCGAAGTGCGCGATTCGGGCATCGGCATCCCGGCCGAAGAGCATGAGCGCATTTTCGAGGAGTTCTATCAGGTCGCCAATCCGCAGCGCGACGCGCGCCAGGGGCATGGCCTCGGCTTGCCGACCGTGAAGCGGCTGGTCGGTTTGCTCGGCGGCGAATTGCAGGTGCGCTCGGCGCCGGGCCGTGGCTCGGTGTTCCGCTTTCCGGTGCAGGCGGGCGACGCCGGCGGGATTGTCGCGAGTCTGAACGAAGCGGTGGCGGGCGGCCCGTCGGCGCAAGGGCGGCGCGTGCTGTGCATCGACGACGACCCGTCGATTCTCGAAGGCCTCGCCAGCCTGTTGGCGCGCTGGGGCTGCAGCGTGCGCGGCGCACACGACGAAATCCACGCGCTCAAGGCGCTCGACGACGGCTTCGTGCCGGATGCCGTGTTATGCGACTACCAGTTGGCGAACCATCGAACCGGCGCGCAGGCGCTGACGGCCGTGCGCAATGTCCTGGCGCAAGCCGGCCATGAAGGCGTGGTGACGCTGCTGATCACCGGCGATATGGCGTCGGCGGAACTGGCGGCGCTGGCTTTGCAGGGGATTCCGGTGCTGCATAAGCCGGTTACGCCGGCGCGTTTGCGGTGCACGCTGGAAATGCTGTGGCGGCAGGCGGAGCTGGACAAGGGGCGGGCGGCGGCCGCCGTCGAGCGGTGCGCGGGCGAACCGCGGCGAGCGCAGAGCGAGCTGAACGAAAGCAACCAAGGGAACGAAGTGGGGAGCGAGCCGGAGAGCCCGCCGCAGAATCCACCGTGGAACCCGCTACGCAGCCAGACACAGAGCCAATCCCAAAGCGAGTCGCAACAGTAGGCGGTAGGCGGCGCGCGCCACCTGCTTCTGAACGAACGCTACAGGGTTTTCCCGGCTTCCAGCCAGCCGTTGATCACGGCGATCGCCGTTGAGCGGTTGTGCACGCCGAGCGCCCGGAAAATCACTGACAGATGCACTTTGACCGTACCTTCGGCGACGCCCAGCTCACGCGCGATCATCTTGTTGGTCCAGCCGCGATGGACGAGCCGCATGATGTCCTGCTGCCGTGGCGACAAATTCTCCAGCAGATGCTGCTGGTGCGGCTGCAACGCCTGGATCTGCGCGATGGGTTCCGTCAGCGCGGCGCCGGCATGGCAGGACGCTTGAGCCGACGCCTCGGCAGACGCTTCAGCATGCACCGGATGCCCCAGCGCGGCTTGCGCGTCGCGCGAACCTAGCAGGCTGAGCGCTTCCATCGGCACATAGGCGCCGCCCGACAACACCAGTTCGATTGCCTTGAGCATGACGCTGGCAGGCTGCCGCTTTGGCACGAAGCCGAGCGCGCCGGCCGCCAGCACTGCGCGCATCTCGTCGGGCGATTCTTCGGCGGAAAGCACGACCACCGGCAACGCGGGGTTCGCCTTCAGCAGCAATTCCAGCGATGACGCGCCGCTCATGCCCGGCATATGCAGATCGACGATCGCCAGATCGTGATCCGCGTCGGGCCGTGCTGCGGCGGCGAGCGTTTCCCAGCTGTCGGCTTCGTCGAATTGGGCGCCGGGATCGAGGCCGCGCAGCAGCCCCTTGACGCCTTGCCGGATCAGTTCATGGTCGTCGGCCACAAGAAACTTCATGATGTCTCCGCGAGTCGGGCCTGCGCGTTGTGGACTACCGCTGTCGTGCTGCTCGTTGCACTTCTATTTTGCCGCTTCGCCAGTGACGCCGTCCGCACTGCTGCCGGCGCGGATCGCGCGACCCCCGTCGCACCCCCGGCCGTCAGTCCGCGGCACGCTGGGTCATGCTTTGCGTCATGCCGCGGCGCGTGGCGCTTTCTTTGCTGCGAGCCTCCTTGAAGGCGAAGGCCACTCCCTGTGCATCGCGTCATTGCCTGCTACCCCGCGATCATATGCCGATCGGTGGCGCGGCGCGCCTTCCGGGTTGCCGCGCAATTGACTCTCAGTGACTCTCAGTGACTCTCTGAACGATCGCCAGCTGGTGCGATGGACCAGCATCCTGGGTAAGGCAGGTCTCCCGCGCCAGGTTCCGGCTTGCTAGGTAGACGAGCCGCACGCTCCGTTTTTGAAGCCGTCCACACAGGATGGCGCAGGTTATGCACGTCGGATGAAATCACACAAAACAGGCATCTACCTGACGGCGAATAACGTCGCCTTCATCAGCAGCTTGAACGCGAAACCGAGCGACATCGCCGAGGCGACGCCGAAGCACCACAGCGCGATGAACCACAGCCAGCCGGGCAGTTTGCGCGAGGACGGGCGAGCGGCATGGCCGCCCGCCTGCTTAGTGATAGTGATGTTGGTCGCCATGACGCACCTTGCCGCGAAATACCCAATAACCCATCGTCGTATAGCCGATGATGATCGGCAGAATCACCGCCGCGCCGACCAGCGTGAACATCTGGCTCGAACGCGGCGCGGCCGCTTGCCAGAGCGTCATGCTCGACGGAATCGCATACGGCCACAGGCTCACCAGCAGCCCGGCGTAGCCGAGCAGCACCAGCGTCAGCGCCAGCACGAACGGCGTGTTGTGATGCCGTTCACGCACCGCGCGATGCATGAAGAACGCGCAGATGGCCACGAGGAACGGCACCGGCAGCAGGCGGTAGAACAGGCCGTCGTCGAACCAGCGTTGCGCGATGTTCGGATCTTGCAGCGGCGTCCACAGGCTGACTATCGCGATGAATCCGAGCAGCACGATCGTCAGCGGCCACACCACGCGATGCAGGCGGCGTTGCAGATCGCCCTCGGTCTTCGCAACCAGCCAGCAGCAGCCGAGCAGCGCATAGGTGACGAGGAGGCCGAGACCGGTCAGCAGGCTGAACGGCGTGAGCCAGCCGAAGGCGTCGCCGGCATAGGCGCCGTCGACTACCGGAATGCCTTGCAGGAAGGCGCCCAGCACGATGCCCTGGAAGAACGTCGCGCCCGCCGAGCCGCCGATGAACGCCAGATCCCACATATGTTTCGTGCGCTTGGCCTTGGCGCGAATCTCGAACGACACACCGCGAAAGATCAGGCACGCGAGCATGAAGATCAGCGGCAGATAGAGCGCGGACAGCACCGTCGAATACACCACCGGGAACACCGCGAACAGACCCGCGCCGCCGAGCACCAGCCAGGTTTCGTTGCCGTCCCACACGGGCGCGACCGTGTTCATCATCAGGTCGCGTTCCTTTTCATCGGGGAAGAACGGAAAAACGATGCCGATGCCCAGATCGAAGCCGTCGAGCACCACATACATGAACAGGCCCAGCGCGATGATCGCGGCCCACACTACGGTTACATCCATTTTTTATCTCGTCAGCGGGTAGTGAAGCTGGTAGTGAAGCTGGTAGTGAAGCGGGAAGGGAAGCCGTTGCGCTCAGGCGGCATCGATCAGCTGATCGGCGGCGGACAGCGGGCGGCGCGCGGTCTGATCCGGTGAGTGCTCAGGCACGCCGTGCGGCGTCTGTCCCGGCAGCGCAGGGCCCGAGCGCATCAGCTTGAGCATGTAGTAGATGCCGGTGCCGAACACCAGGAAGTAGACGATCACAAACGCCATCAGCGAGATGCCGACCTGTTGCGTGGTGAGCGGCGACACCGCCTGCGAGGTGCGCATCACGCCGTACACCACCCACGGCTGACGGCCTGCCTCCGTGGTGACCCAGCCGGCCAGCAGCGTGATGAAGCCGGTCGGGCCCATCGCGATCGCGAGCCGCTGGAACCACTTCGCTTCGAACAGCCTGTCGCCGCGGCGCAATGCCCACGCGGTCACCGACATCAGGATCATCAGCACGCCGAGCCCGGCCATGATGCGGAAGCTCCAGAACACCACGGTCGAGTTCGGCCGGTCTTGCGGCGGGAATTCCTTCAGGCCGCCAATCTCGCCGTCCCAGCTATGCGTGAGGATCAGGCTGCCGAGATGCGGAATCGACACCGCATAGCGTGTGGTTTCAGCTTGCATGTCCGGGATGCCGAACAGATTCAGCGCGGTGCCGCCTTTCTCGGTTTCCCACAGACCTTCGATCGCGGCGATCTTGGCCGGCTGATATTCGCGCGTGTTCAAACCGTGCTGATCGCCGACGAACGCCTGGATCGGCGTGAGGATCAGCAGCAGCCAGAGCGCCATCGAGAACATCTTCTTGACAGCCGGATCGCGCCGTCCGCGCAACAGATGCCACGCGCCCACCGCCGACACCACCAGCCCCGCGACGATGAACGCCGCCAGCGCCATGTGCGCGAGCCGGTACGGGAACGACGGATTGAAGACGATCTTGAACCAGTCGAGCGGTACGACGCGGCCGTTCACGACTTCGAAGCCTTGCGGCGTCTGCATCCAGCTATTCGACGCGAGGATCCAGAAGGTCGAGATCAGCGTGCCGATCGCCACCATCAGCGTCGCGCCGAAGTGAGCGCGCGGACTCACGCGCTGCCAGCCGAACAGCATGATGCCGAGGAAGCCCGCTTCGAGGAAGAACGCCGTCATCACCTCGTACATCAGAAGCGGTCCGGTGACGGGACCGGCGAAACTGGAGAAGCCCGACCAGTTGGTGCCGAACTGATAGCTCATCACGACGCCGGAGACGACGCCCATGCCGAAGGCGACTGCGAAGATCTTCGACCAGAACAGGCAAAGATCTTTGTAGTACGCCTTGCCGGTTTTGAGCCAGCGCCATTCGAGCACGGCGATGAAGCTGGCGAGGCCGATGCTCAGCGCCGGAAAAACGATGTGAAACGAGACGGTGAACGCAAACTGAATGCGGGCGAGGTCGAATGCCGTGAGTGCGGAGTTCATGAGCGTGAAGTTGCGTGATGCCCGTGGGCGGACTACGCGCGTCGACCGTTGTCGGTGCGCACTGCGCTTGGCAGATGGCGCAAGAGTAGGGGATGGCGGAACTTTTTGCTGCGGCGCGACGTGCGTCAAAAAACCGCGTTGTTTTGTGCCGAATCCGATTTGTGAGACGCTAAAGCATTGATGGGTATCAAGTTTTCCTGATTACGCGCTTGCGCTCATTCTCACTGTTTGAAGTGCCAACTGCGTCAATCGACCGCGCTGCAGCAACGTGGTTCGCGCCCGTAAGC
Source organism: Paraburkholderia sp. GW821-FHT02A12 (assembly GCF_059422005.1). Lineage (NCBI taxonomy): Bacteria > Pseudomonadati > Pseudomonadota > Betaproteobacteria > Burkholderiales > Burkholderiaceae > Paraburkholderia > Paraburkholderia sp. GW821-FHT02A12. The sequence continues at coordinate 1,475,776 of NZ_JBWKWA010000002.1, forward strand.
CCACAGATGACCAGGTGTTTCATCGTGGGGAAAGTATTGGGCCTGGCGGAGTCGTACTGAGGTGCAGCAGAGCGTACGGCCGCGCCGCACCGGTTTCAGAAAATCACATAGACCTTGCGCATGGTCTCTTCGACTTCCCAAAGTCCTTCCGTGTTGGCTTCGAAGAACAACGTGTCGCCACTTTCGAAATGCACGGTCTCTTCGTTATCCGGCGTGAAGCGTCCGCGGCCCGCGAGAAAGTGCATCACTTCGGCCTGCTTCACTGAACGGCGGTAGGTGCCCGCTGTGCACTCGAAAATACCGGTGTCGATGGATTCGCTGCCCTTGATCACGCGCTGCACGCCCGACACCTGAATCGGCGTCGTGCCGGGCAGTCCGGCTGTGCCCCAAGCCTCGAGGTTCGGCAGATTCACGCTTTGTTTGATGTGTTGAACCTTCATGCTCACGTTGCCTTTGAATGTGCGGGAGCCGGCTCACCGGCTGTTTGCGATGGTTTGTTCGATCTTGCCCAGCCGCACGACGGTGACGCCCGGACGCAGTTGCCGCAGCGACGGCATCACGAGCATGCAGTTGTCGTACGGCGTGAGCACGGGTTCTCCGTTCGACCAGCCGATCACGGCGCCGGCCCGCGGAAAAATTTCCAGCCCGGTGTAGGGCGCCGCAAAGCGAAAATCCATGCTCTCGGCCACCACCGGTTGCGTGACGCGCACGACGTGTTGACTGGCCGGCAGCGGAGCCATCCAGCCGGCCGGCAGATCCGTTTCGTCGACCACGCCCGCCAGCAGCAGAAAGCGCGCGGTCGTGTCGCGCGCGACCGCAACCGCGCTCTGCTCCCAGTGCTGGCCGCATTCGATCAGCAGCGCGTTTTTCGGACTGTCCGGTTGACCGAAGCCTTCGTAGTCGCGCATCCGGCGGCCTTCCGGATGACCTTCGTCGCAGATCACCGTGGCCGGCGTGCCGAGCTGCACTGCGAGGTCGATCCCCTTCTGCAACGGTCCCGACACGATCAGCGGCGCGCTTTTCTCATGCATCGAATGAAGATCGAGCAGGGCGTCGACGCTGTCGATCACCGGTCTCATTTGCCGCGCGCGGGCCAGTTCGCTGGACGTACGCGAGGTATCGTCGAGCACCGCGGCGGCCCACACGCGATTGAAGTCCTGATCGACGAAGCGGGCCGCGTCGGGCCTGGCGGAATCGAAGCTGCGATACGCGGCGACGTTCGCGAAGGCCAGCGTCAGGCGCCCGCGACGCGGCCTCAGGCCACGGCGCAGCAATTCGTCCACGACGATCGCGCCGCATACCTCGTTGCCGTGCGTCAGCGCGTTGATCATCACATGCGGTCCAGGCACGCCCGAGTCGAACGTATGGACGTAGGCTATGCCGGACGACGAGTGTTCATGCACCGAAAGGTCCGGGAATTCGACCTCGATGGGATAGGCCTCAGTGCTCATTTCCGTACTCATTTCCGTGCTCATTCGAGATTGCCCTGACAGAGGTATTTGATCGACAGATAGTCGTCCAGACCGTACTTCGAGCCCTCGCGTCCGTAACCCGATTCCTTGACGCCGCCGAACGGCGCCGCCTCGCTCGCGACCGCGCCTTCATTGATGCCGACGATGCCGGCTTCGAGCGCGCGCGACACGCGGTCGATGCGCTTCACGCTTTCGCTGTAGAAATACGCGGCGAGGCCGAACGGCGTGTCGTTGGCGGCCTGAACGGCTTGCGCTTCGTCTTCGAAACGGAACAGCGGCACGATCGGGCCGAAGGTCTCTTCGCTGTTCAGCTGCATGTCCGCGGTGGCGTCGGCGAGCACGGTGGGCGCGTAATAGTGCGCGCCCAGCTCGGGCAGGCGCTTGCCGCCGGTCAGCACGCGCGCGCCGTGGGACACCGCGTCGTCGACGTGGCGGGCGATCTTGTCGAGCGCGCGCGGGTTGATCATCGGGCCGATCTGCGCGGCGGGATCGGTGGCGGGCGCGACCTTCAGCGCACCGACACGCTCGGCCAGCATGCCGGCAAAGCGCTCGTACACACCCGCTTGCACGTACACGCGATTCGGACACACGCAGGTCTGACCGCCATTGCGGAATTTCGCCGCGAGCAGTCCGGTGACGGCGGCGTCGAGGTCCGCGTCGTCGAACACGATGAAGGGCGCGTTGCCGCCCAGTTCCAGCGAAAGCTTCTTGAGCGTTTCCGCCGATTCGCGCGCGAGATATTTGCCGACCGGCGTCGATCCGGTGAAGGTGATCTTGCGCACGCGCGCATCGTGCAGCCAGTCGGCGACGGTCGCGACCGCGTGATCGCGCGACGCGGTGATCAGGTTCAGCACGCCCGCCGGCACGCCGGCTTCGTGCGCGAGCAGGACGAGGGCGGACGCAGTCAGCGGCGTATCTTCGGCGGGTTTGGCCACCACCGTGCAACCGGCGGCGAGCGCCGGCGCGATCTTGCGCGCGATCATCGCGAGCGGGAAGTTCCACGGCGTGATGGCCGCGACGATGCCGATCGCCTCCTTCACGGCCGTCATGCGCTTGCCGCGCTGCTGCTGCGGAATCAGATCGCCGTAGATGCGGGTGGCTTCCTCGGCGAACCAGGCGACGTACGATGCGCCGTACGCCACTTCGCCTTTACCTTCGGCGAGCGGCTTGCCCTGTTCGAGCGAGATCAGCGCGCCGAGCGCTTCCTGATGCGCGACGATCAGCGCATGCCAGCGATGCAGCACCGCCGCGCGTTCTTTCGGCAGCAACGCGCGCCACGCCGGCAGCGCGTGGGCCGCGGCGTCGGTGGCGGCCCGCGCGTCGGCGGGGCTGCTGTCGGCCACCTGGGCGATCGTCTTGCCGGTGGCCGGATCGGTGACGGCAAAGCGTGCGCCTTCTTGCGCCGGCGTCCAGCGCCCGTCGATGAAGTTGTCGGAGCGAATCAGTTCGCTCAGTTCAAAAGTACGTGCCATAACGGTTCCTCAAGATTCCCCAATTGCTCGACCCTGCTCAACGCTGCGCGACGTCGCGCAGTTTTGTGCAGTTTTGCTTAAGCCAGCTTCGCCGCGATCGCCTGACCGACCTCGGTCGTGCTCGCCTTGCCGCCGAGGTCGCCGGTATGCGGACCTTCGACCAGCGTCGCTTCGATCGCCGCCAGAATCGCGTCGTGCGCCTCGCGTTCGCGGCCCTCGTGATGGCCGAGGAAGTCGAGCATCATCGCCGCCGACCAGATCATCGCGATCGGGTTGGCGATGTTCTTGCCGGCGATATCCGGCGCCGAGCCGTGCACCGGTTCGAACAGCGAAGGAAACTTGCGATCGGGATTCAGGTTGCCCGAGGGCGCGAGGCCGATCGTGCCGGTGCAGGCCGGACCGAGATCGGACAGGATGTCGCCGAACAGGTTGGTCGCCACCACCACGTCGAAGCGATCCGGGTTCAGCACGAAACGTGCGCAGAGAATGTCGATGTGCTGCTTGTCCCACGTCACGTCCGGGTACTGCGCCGCGATACCGGCCGCGCACTTGTCCCACCACGGCATGCTGATCGCGATGCCGTTGCTCTTCGTCGCGACGGTGATTTTTTTGCGCTCGCGCCGCTGGGCAAGATCGAACGCGAATTTCAGCACGCGCTCGCTGCCGTGCCGCGTGAACACGGATTCCTGCAACACGAACTCGCGCTCTGTGCCTTCGAACATCACGCCGCCCACCGACGAATATTCGCCTTCGGTGTTCTCGCGCACGATCCAGAAATCGATGTCGCCGGCCTTGCGCCCGGCGAGCGGCGAAGGCACGCCGGCAAAGAGACGGGCGGGGCGCAGGTTGATGTACTGATCGAACTCGCGCCGGAACTTGAGCAGCGAACCCCACAGCGAGACGTGGTCGGGCACCGTGTCGGGCCAGCCGACCGCGCCGAACAGAATCGCGTCGGCGGATTGCAATTGGGCTTTCCAGTCGTCCGGCATCATCTGGCCGTGCTTCGCGTAGTACTCGCAGCTCGCCCATTCGATGTGCTGGTACGCCATTTCGATGCCGAAGCGCTTGCCGACGATGTCCAGCACGCGGATGGCTTCCGGCATCACTTCGACACCGATGCCGTCGCCGGGGATGACTGCGATGCGATATTTCTTCGACATGTTCCTGCTCCTCCATGGGGCTTTCTACGTTTCGACAGCGGCTATTTTATTCCTGCTATTTGAGCTTAAAATGGTCGCTTTAGTTAAGCCACTGTGCACGATCCGTGTACAAACAAAATAGCCTATGAATGCCGTCTCATCACCCGATCTCGGCGATTTGCGCGTGTTTTGCGAGGTGGCGCGCAAATCGAGTTTCAGCGCGGCGGCCGAGGCTTTGTCGGTGTCGGCGGCGTACGTCAGCAAGAGAATCAACGTGCTCGAGACGACACTCGGCACGAAACTGCTGCACCGTTCCACGCGGCGAGTCGCGATCACGGAGGCGGGCGAGCGGGTCTACACGTGGGCCGAAAAAATTCTCGACGACGTCGAGCAGCTCGTGGAAGACGTCTCCACCACCCGCCGCATTCCGGCCGGCAAGTTGCGCATCTCCAGCAGTTTCGGCTTTGGCCGCCGCTTCGTGGCGCCCGCGCTCGCCCGTTTCTCGGACCGCTTTCCGCAACTGAGCGTGCGGCTGGATCTGTTCGACCGCCTCGTCGACGTGGGCGCCGAGGGCTTCGACCTCGATATCCGGATCGGCGACGAAATCGCCGCGCATCTGATAGCGAAGCGGCTCGCGTCGAATCACCGGGTATTGTGCGCGTCGCCCGATTACCTCGCGCGGCACGGCACGCCGCGGCAACTCGCCGACCTGTCGTCGCACGCCTGTCTGGCGATCAAGGAGCGCGATCATCCATTCGGTCTCTGGCGTCTGACCACGCGTGGCGAGACGGTGTCGATCAAGGTTACCGGGCCGTTGTCCACCAATCACGGCGAAGTGGCCGTGCAATGGGCGTTGGCCGGCCGCGGGATCGTGCTGCGCTCGATGTGGGACGTGCGGCCGCTGCTTGAAAGCGGCCAGTTGCAGCAGATTCTTCCCGACGTGACCCAACCCGCGAACCTGTGGGCGGTGTATCCGGCGCGGCTCGCGCAATCGGCGAAGGTGCGGGTGTGTGTCGACTTTCTGAGCGAGGAATTCGCGCATTGGAGTCCGCCGTCCGAAACAACGCCGAACGGCGGCGGGCCAGGCGGCCTGGAGGCGAAAGGCCGCGCCATAGCGGTTGCAACTGAACCCGGTCAGATTTCCAGACGGTAACCTACGCCATACACTGACGCGATCGGCTCGCTGTCCGGCCGCGCTCCCTGCAGCTTGCGACGCAGGTTCTTGATATGGCTGTCGATGGTGCGGTCGGTGACCACCCGGTGATCCGCGTAGAGATGACTCAGCAAATAGTCGCGAGAAAAGATGCGCCCCGGCGATTTCATCAGTAGCGCGAGGAGCCGCAATTCAAGAGGCGTGAGCTTGAGCTCCTTGCCGTCGAGTAAAGCATGATGAAACTGCTCGTCGACTTCGAGCCCGCGTGGCGCCTGGGTCAAACCGTCCATAGCCACGGCGGCAGGCAACGCGCGGCGCAGGATCGCCTTGACGCGCGCCACCACTTCGCGTGGGCTGAATGGCTTGCAGACGTAATCGTCGGCGCCGATCTCGAGACCCAGCAGACGGTCGATTTCGTCGATGCGCGCAGTCAGGATAATGACGGGCAACGCCGAAAATTGCCGTAGCTCGCGGCAGATGTCCATGCCGCTGCGCCCGGGCAGCATGAGATCGAGCAGCATCAGCGCTGGCGGCGTCGAGCGGATGAATGGCATCACGTTATGGCCGTCGTCGAGGGTCGTGGTGCTGAAGCCGTCGAGGTGCAGATAAGCTTCGAGTACGGCGGCGAGTTTGGGTTCATCCTCGACGATCAGGATGTGCGAAGCGCGCCCTTCGGTCATGATGTCAGCCTCCTTCCGGCGGAAAGCGGGCAGTGATCCAGACGCCGCCCAGAGGCGAGGCTTTGGCGTCGATCGTGCCGCCGTGCGCCGTCACAATAGCGCGGCACAGCGCGAGGCCCAGACCCGCGCCGCCGCTCTGCCGGCTGCGTGATTCGTCCACGCGATAGAAGCGGTCGAATAGATTGTCGAGCGCGGCCTCGGGCACACCGGGCAGCGAGTCCTGCACGTCAAGTTGCCAACCGCCGGCGCTCTGCGAAAGCGACACGCGTACGTGGCCGTCCGGATCGGTATAACGCAACGAATTTTGCAGCAGGTTTTTCAGTAATTGAACGAAACGTGCGGAGTCGACCGCGAACGTTGTGCTGGCGATTTCCGGCATGCAGCTCAGGTCGAGCGCAATTCGTTTTGCCTTGAACGACTCCCGCATGGCTTCGATCGAAGCCCGCGCCAGCTGCCCGACCTGGGTTGGCGTTTTGCGATAACTGAGTGCGCCGACATCGCTCAGGGACAGCTCGTATAAATCCTCTATGAGCTTGTTGAGCATGTTCACTTCGGTTTGCAGTGAAGTGAGCGAATCGCGGTCGAATACATGCACACCGTCTTCTATGGCTTCCAGCTCGCCGCGCAGCACCGCGAGCGGCGTGCGCAACTCATGTGAAATATCGGCAATGAAATCGCGCCGGGAGCGCTCGGCTTTCTGAAGCGAATCGGCCAATACGTTGAAGTCGCACGCAAGCCTGCCAAGCTCGTCGCGTCTGCCGGCCGGCACCCGTGTCGTGTAGTCTCCGCCAGCAAGGCGGTGGGTCGCGTTCATCAGGCGCCTGATCGGCGCGAGAACGATGCGCGCAAGCACCAGCGCGACTAGCGCCGCGAGCACGACAGCAACGCCTGCGATTTCCCAGGTCGCGCGCGCCTGCTGCGCCTGGAATGCGATGTCGGCCGCGTCCGAAAGGGTGTCGGGCCCGTTCGCGGCGAGCCAGCCCACGAGCTTGCCGTTATAGACGACGGGTCGCATCGGGCTGCCGGGCGGCGCAGGCTGGCCGCTGCTCGCCACGAGTTCGCGGCTGGCGTCGTAGAGTGTGACGGGCGGACCCTCGGGCGGCGTGCCACGGCTCGTGCCGTCATGCGACGGGGACGGAGGGGGAGGGCGTTCATAGTTGTTGTCGCCGCCCGCGACGCCGCTCGCGGACACACGGTCGCGCTCCATCATGATGCCCGGATTGGACGGCGGCGGAGCCGGCGGCAGGCGCATGCCCCAGTGCGGTCCTTCAGACGGGCCGGAGAGCGGCCCGAGCAGTTGCTGAACGCTTCCGCTGCCGGGGAAAGTTTTCCAGCCCGGCAGCTTGCCCAACTGCGCTGCGGCGAGTTCTTCGCGCAGGGCGTCGTGTGCGGCGCCGTCCAGCAGCGCGAGCCATGCATCGGGGTGCTCCCGCAGGAAATTCCAGTTGCCGTGAGCGGCGTATTCCGCCGTCACTTTCGCCATGACGGCTTTGATGCGCCCGGAGTTGCGCTCTCGCACATAGTGCAGGAAACCGTTTTCGAAGCTCACGCGCACGGCGTAGCCCATCGTGACGGAAATGGCCAGGCAGGCGACCAATACCGCGAGGAACATTTTCCAGGTAATGCCAAAGCGCACCTTCATTCGCCGTTGCCGCGCGTGAGAGAGCATGGTCCTGAAAGGGCGGCTCGGACGAGTGCGGATAGTTTCGCTTTGCATGGCCGGATTCTAGATGAATGCTGCGTCGATCCGCACTTGCCGGCGAATCTCCATAACTTCTCCTTCCTTTCTTCGTCGTGTCTGCGCGATGTCTGGATACGATGGCGTGGCAGTTTTACGGTGGCCTGACAAAGAGGCCATGTCCTGTGGTCAATTCCGTCAGTGGAGCATTCCCATGCAAGTCTCCTCACCTGTGAACCGCGTCGTGTCACGCGGTTTCCGGCCCGGCCGAAACACAGTCACCGCTGCCAGAACTCGCGGCGAAGCTGAAAGCGGTGTTAGCGCGCCACGGGTTACGGACGCGGTGAAGATACGCGGCTGCCGCGTTTCTGCGCCGCTCATCCAACCATGGGGCGAGTGCTGCCGGATCGTCGAGTGGATCGATCGCAATGGCGAGTACTCTTGTATTGCCGTGCGAGGCGCCGCTACCGCGGCGGAGATCAGGGAGCGCGTGCGTATGCACCGCAACGGCCGGCGTCACACCCTGACGGACGACTCCAGCACGCCTGCGGACCGCGTGCGTCTGCGGCGCGCCTGAGCGCTGCTGAACCGGTTTCATTTATGCGCATCCTCATACTCGTGCTGGCCGCCGCGTCGATCTGTTGCCCTGCGATCCGCCATGGTTTGCGCATGGACGGCATCGATGCTTTCACTCGCGACAATGGCAGCGTTTTCGACGGCGTCGCGGATGATCTGAACGCGTGCACGGCGAGAGCCCACACTGCGTCGGGGTTCAGGCCAATCGTTGCGGCGGATTTCCACTACGGGCTCGGCGGTCTCCTGGCTGCGACCCGTGACCCGTATGCCGACTATTTCGATGTGATCGACGCCGCGATCACGTTGCCTTTGACACGGCTAGCGGTGGCGGAAGATCGGAAATAGCGCCGCTGAGAACGCGGCTGAATGGTGCGTATGACGCCCACGGTCCTCATGCAATGAGCGCGGGCATTCAAGATCAGAATGAGTGCGCTAGTTGTGGTTCTGCGAGAACAGCGTTTCGAGCGGGTAGTGACTCTTCACGAACGGCGACTTGATGATCACGTAGCTGAAGTACTTTTCGATGCCGATATCGCGCTCCAGCAAGCCTTCGATGATGCTCTGATAGTGGCTCACGCTGCGCGTGACGAACTTCAGCAGATAGTCGTAGCCGCCGCTCGCCAGATGACACTCGACGATCTCGTCGACGTCGCGGATCGCGTTGACGAACTTGATGAAGTCTTCCCGCCGATGATCGGCAAGCGTCACTTCGGTAAACACGATCTGCACGTCGCCGAGCTTTTCGAGCTGGATCTGCGCACCGTAGCCGATGATGTAGCCGGCCTTCTCCAGACGCTTGACCCGAATCAGGCAAGGACTGGGCGAAAGGCCGACGGCGTCGGCAAGCTCGACGTTGGTTATGCGGCCTTTCTTCTGCAACTGTGAAAGTATGCGCAGGTCAATCCGGTCCAGCTTGCAGTCGCTGCTCATCGTAACGTTATCGCTCCGGCGATGGATGAAGGGGTCGAAGGGCCCTCTACTCTAGCACGCAGCGGCATGGCTTTTGTCCCTGAGCGCGGCCCGGACATCGGCTTGCGCGAGTACGTCGTCGAGGGTTTTTTCGAGTCGCTCGAACATCAGATCGAACTCCGCCTCGGTGTACGACAGCGCCGGTGCAAAGCCGAGAATATTGTCGCCAAACGCGCGGAAGATCAGGCGGTTTTCATACGCGGCGGCGGCGATCCGGTCGGACAGTTTCAACGCAGAAGCGAAGCCCGCTTTGCTGTCCTTATCCGCGACCAGTTCGAGCGCGCCAAGCAGGCCGCGGTGACGCGAGTCGCCGACCAGCGGATGCGCGAGCAGCGCATCCAGGCCGCGGGCGAAACGCGGGGCGCGCGCCACGCCGTTGGCGAGCAGGCCGCCCTCGTGATACAGGCGCATCACCTCGAGGCCGATCGCCGCGCTGACCGGATGCGCGGAGTACGTGTGGCCGTGACCGACGATCGCTTCGGCGTCGCCTTCGGCGATGCCCTGGTAGATTTCGTCAGACATCAACACCGCGCCCATCGGCGCATAGCCGGCGGTCAGTCCTTTCGCCACGGTCATCAGATCCGGTTCGACGTGTTCGGCCTGGCACGCGAACAGCGGACCGGTGCGGCCGAAGCCGGTGATGACTTCGTCGGCGACGAACAGGATGCCGAGCTTGCGGCAGGCATCGCGCATCGCTTTCAGCCAGCCGACCGGCGGCACGATCACGCCGCCCGAGCCCTGAATCGGTTCGCAGAAGAAGGCCGCGACATGATCCGCGCCCAGTTGCGCGACCTTCGCTTCGAGTGCGGCGACCGAAGCGGCGATCAGCGCGGCGTCGTCGGCGAAATCGTTGCGGTACGCGTACGGCGACGGCAGATGATGCTGGGTCGGCAGCGGCAGATCGAAATTCCGATGGAACGCGGGCAACGCGGTGAGCCCCGCGCCCATCGACGATGAGCCGTGGTAGCCGCGCTGCAATGCGATGATGTGTTTCTTCGACGGCCGCCCCGTCGCGTTGAAGTAATGCGTGATGAAACGGATGGCGGAGTCGACTGCATCCGAGCCGCCGAGCGTGAAGTAAACGTGCTGCAACGAAGCGGGCGATGCCTCGACCAGCTTTTCCGCCAGTTCGATGGCCGGCGCCGAGCCGAAATGAAAATAGCCGGTCGCGTAGGGCAGTTTCTTCATCTGCTCGGTGGCGGCCTCGACGATGCTCTGCTGGCCATAACCCACGTTCACGCACCACAGGCCGGAGAACGCGTCGAGCAGTTCGTTGCCGGCCGCGTCGCGCAGAAACGCGCCGCTGGCGGAGTCGAGAACGGTGACGCCGCGAGCCTCGTGCGCGCGGTAGTTGATGACCGGGTGAATCAGATGCTTGCGGTCGGCTTCGATGAGCGAATGAATCGGCATAGTGGTTTCTCGTCGCGGAAAGGGGCTGTTGACCGTTCCATACTACTGACCTGCGACGAGTGCCCGCTCATCTAAACAATTGTCTGAAAAGCGCGCGCGACGCGTTTTGCTGCACGTGCTTAGCATTTTCTGCTGCGGACGCTGAAAAGCGGATGCGGCCCGGCCATGCCGCGCTCGAAGTCTCCTCAATATCCCTTCAATATCCCTTCAATATCCTTGAGTCCGGTCGATCTGACCGATCATCGGCAGACCGGCGCGATGCCGGCGCAGATTCTCCAGCACCACGTCGACGGCCGTTTCGGGGCGCGTGGCGCTGGCGATATGCGGCGTGATCCGCACGCGCGGATGGGTCCACAGCGGATGGCCGGCGGGCAAGGGCTCGGGGTCGGTCACGTCGAGAACCGCGTTGTGCAAGTGGCCGCTGTCCAGCGCCGCCAGCAGATCCTGCTGATTCAGATGCGGACCGCGTCCGGTCTGGATCAGCGACGCGCCGCGCGGCAGCTTCGCGAACAGCTTTGCGTCGAGCAGGCCGCGGGTGGCGGGCGTCAGCGGCAGCAGGCAGATCAGAATATCGGTACGGGCGAGAAACCCAGCGAGCGCGTCTTCGCCTGCATGGCAATCGACCCCTTCGATCTCGCGCGCCGAGCGGCTCCATCCAGAGCAGGCGAAGCCGAACAGGCGCAGCCGTTCCAGCACCGCGGTGCCGAGCACACCCAATCCCAGCACGCCGATCCGGCGCTCGCCGGCCGGCTTCACCGGCTGTTCCCGCCAGACCTGCTGCTGTTGCTGAAGACCGTAGTCGAACAGATCGCGATGAATCGTCAGCACGGCCTGCGTGACGTATTCCACCATGCCTTCGACAATCCCCGGTTCGATCATCCGCACGACCGGCACATGAGCCGGCACGCCCGACAGATCGAACTGATCGATGCCGGCCCCGACCGAAAACACGACTTCGAGATTCGGGAAGATGCGCGTGGGGTCTGCGGGCGGCTGCCAGGCGGCGAGGTAGCGGATCGCGGCCGGGTCGCCGAGATCCGGCCAGATGTGGAACGGCAAATCGGGTGCTTTTTGCGCGAACAGCCTGGCCCATTGCGCGCCGCGCGCCGGGTCGGCTTTATAGAGGAAGGCCATGGTGAATCAGCAGAGCGCCTGATTGATGATGCCGAACTGCAGATAAGGCGCGTCCTCGCCGGCTGCGTGGGTGGCGTTGGCTGCGTTGGCTGCACCGGTCGAATTAGCCGCGCCGTCCGGCGCCGCATGGCGGACCATTTTCACGACCGTATCCACGCGCGGCAGCCCCAGCTGTTCCAGCCATTCAGTCAGACCGCTCTCGCCCGGCGTATCGATCCGCACGAATACGCCTTCGTTGAGCGCGAGCCAGTGGCTGATCAGCGCCTTGGCGCGGCTCGAGTCCGCCGACCCGGGCGCGACCACTGGTCCGATCGCAAACCCCCGCCCGAAGCGGCGAAACAGGGCGAAGCCGACCAGTTCGCCGTCGCGGTCGAGCGCGATGCCGTCGGCGCAGCTCAACAGCGCGGGCAACACTTCGCCGCGGTCGAGGCCGCTCGCCTGCGACGCCAGTTCCACGAGCCGCGCCGTGTCGCTCGAACCGAGCGGGCGCAGACGCTCGCCCGGCGGCAGAGAAACGAGGGGCGGCTGGAACGCCGCGCCCTGATGCTGATCGAGCGTGCCGACTGCGCGAAAGCCCAGCTTCTCATACAGCGGCTGACCCGCGGCGGTCGCGTGCAGGAACGTGACCCGGCCGCCGAGTTCCTCCAGCACCCGCTCCATCAGCTTTTTGCCGATGCCGCGCCCTTGCTGCGCGGGCGACACGATCACCATGCCGAGCGAGGCCCGGTCCGCGCCGAACTTCCAGCACAGCGCCGTGCCGATTACGCCGTTCGAGTCTTCCGCGGCGAAACCGATGCCGAGCTGCGCGACGAATCTCCAGTCGTCCGCGCGATGCGGCCATTTCAACTCGACCGTCAGCGCGTGAGCGGCGGCGATATCGTCGTTGGTGAAGCGTCTGTAGGTAATCGGTTCGGACACGCCGTACTCCCTGAATGGCTGAAGACTTACGCCGTCACTTTGTCATCCGGCGCGCAGCGTGACTAGGACGATCTTTTTATCACGGCCGTTCGCAAGCCCCGCGGCGAAGTTCGACGCAAAACGCCTGGTCCGGGCGTCCAGAACAAGCGTGATCTGCTGAACGGGGATTTTTGTCGGCGACATATGCCGCGCGCGTGGCCCTACGATTTCGTCATGCCGGCGGCGCCGTTCAGGCGCACTGCCCGAGGCCATCAGCAAGCCACTCAGGAAACCTTTCTCATGGACAGTTTCAATCCGGACGACGTCGCGGTTCGCAGCGGGCACTTCATCGGCGGCCAGTATGTCGACGAAGGTGTCGACGCAGGCGGGCGCAGCGGCGAGCGCCGTATCGAGGTGGCGCGCCCCTCGGACGGCGTGATCTACGCCTCCGTGCCGCTCGCCGGCGCGGCGATGGTGGATCGCGCGGTGGAGAATGCGTGGCAGGCGTTCAGGAGCAGCGGCTGGGCGCGGATGGCGCCGCGCGAACGCGCGAAGATCCTGCGCCGTTTCGCCGATCTGGTCGAAGCCGATGCGATGACCCTGGGCCGTCTGGAAGCGCTCGGCTCGACCCGCCCGATCGCTCAGGCGATCGGCTGGGACGTGCCGTTCACCGCCGAAGGCATCCGCTTCTACGCGGAGTTCGCCGACAAGCTGGGCGGCGACGTGGCCGCGACCGATCACGATCACCTCGGCATGACGATCGCCGAACCGTACGGCGTGATCGGCGCGATCGCACCGTGGAATTTTCCGCTCGTGATGGCGTCATGGAAGATCGCGCCCGCGCTGGCGGCGGGCAACGCCGTCGTGCTCAAGCCGTCCGAGATGACGCCGTTTTCGGCTCTGCGGCTCGCCGAACTGGCGGTGAAGGCAGGCGTGCCGGCCGGCATCTTCAACGTGGTGCAGGGCGACGGACGAGTCACCGGCGACGAGCTGGTGCGCCATCCGAAGGTCAGCAAGGTCACCTTCACCGGCTCCACGCGCACGGGCGCCGCGATCATGGCGGCCTGCGCCGGCAGCGGCACGAAGCCGGTCACGCTCGAGCTGGGCGGCAAGAGTCCGCAGATCGTGTTCGCCGACGCCCCGCGGCTCGACGACGTGGCGCGCCGCATCGCCGGCGCGATCACCGGCAACGCCGGACAGGTCTGCGTGGCGGGCTCGCGGCTGCTGGTCGAGCGAAGCCTCGCGGAACCGCTGGCCGAGCGCATCGGCAAGATCTTCGCCGAACTGAAGCCTGGCGCGACGTGGTCCACCGGCACCACGCTCTCGCCGATCATTTCCGCGCCGCAGGCGGCGCGCATCGAAGGCATTGTCGGGCGCACCCTGGAAGCGGGCGCGACGCTGCGCTTTGGCGGCGTGCGGGCCGACGGCGGCGCTGGTGCGGCGGGTGCGGCGGGTGCGTTTGCTGGCGCGTTCTATACGCCGACGCTGCTCACGGACGTCACGGCCCACTCCGAGGCCGTGCGCGAGGAAGTGTTCGGCCCGGTGCTGACGCTGCAAACCTTCGACACTGAAGAAGAAGCGCTCGCGCTCGCCCAGCATCCCGAGTACGGGCTCGCTGCGGGCGTGCATACAGCCGACCTTGGCCGCGCGCTGCGCTTCGTGCGCGGCCTCGAAGCCGGCACGGTGTGGGTCAACCGCTACGGCCGCACCTCCGACTTCATGATCCCCACGGGCGGTTACAAGCGCTCGGGCATCGGCAAGGATCTCGGCCGCCAGGCTTATGAGGCGAATCTGCGGTTCAAGAGCGTGCTGATCGATCTGCGGCCCTGAAGCCTGCCCTGAGCGCGGTCCCGAGCAGACCAGCGGGCCAGTATCGGCGGGGCTTTCCGCCCGGTCGCCGCAGACTCTGCTGTGCGACGGCCTCAAAACGAACGTTTTGTGTCACCGGCGGCGCCCGAATCAGGAACATCTATGTTTTTGCGCTGATTAAATCTTTTACAGGAATGAGCTTTCCCTGTCGACCGCAGTTAGCGCTTTAGCGCTTACTGCGGTCCCATGCAACGCTGTCGATCGGAGTTGGCGCTTTGGCGCTTACTGCGGTCCCATGCAACGCTGTCGATCGGAGTTGGTGCTTTGGCACTTACTCCGATCCCATGCAAGATAGTTGCCGTTTTCGCCACTGAACTCGCCGCGAGTTCATCCCAACGATAAGGACTGACACCATGATCGAATTCGAACCGAAATACATCACCTTCGATTGCTACGGCACGCTCACGAAATTCCGCATGGCCGACATGACCCGCGAAATGTTCGGCAACGTGCTGCAGGGCGAAGACCTCGAGAAGCTCGTCGCGTTCTATGCGGGCTATCGCCGCGACGAAGTGCTCGGCGCATGGAAGCCGTATCGCGACGTAGTGGTCAACGCGTTGCGCCGTGCCTGCAAGCGCATGAATGTCGAGTTCGATGAAGTGGAAGCCGAGAAGATCTACACGACGGTGCCGACCTGGGGTCCGCATCCGGACGTGCCGGAAGGCCTGTCGCGGCTGGCGAAGAAGTACAAGCTGGTGATCCTGTCGAACGCGTCGAACAACCAGATCCAGAGCAACGTCGACAAGCTCGGCGCGCCGTTTCACGCGGTCTTCACGGCCGAGCAGGCGCAGTCGTACAAGCCGCGCATGCAAGGCTTCGAATACATGTTCGACCAGTTGAACTGCAATCCGGAAGACGTGCTGCACGTGTCGTCGAGCCTGCGCTACGACCTGATGACCGCGCACGATCTGGGTATCAGGCACAAGGCCTTCGTCAAACGCGGCCACGAGCCGTCGACCCCGTACTACCAGTATTACGAGGTCAACGACATTCCGCATCTCGCGTCGGAACTCGGCCTGTAAGCGCGGTTTGTGCGCGTTGTTCGCACGCGGTTTGCGCGCGGTTTGCACGCATTGCCCGGAAGCCGTTTGCACAAGCCGTTTGCCCATTCACCGCCTCGCTCATTGCCCAACCCAAGGACAGACCGGATGAAGCTCGACTCCTATTGGCTCGATACCGCGCCGCCGCTGCTCTCGGCGTGTGAAGGTCCGGTCGACAGCCAGGCCGATGTGGTCGTGATCGGCGGCGGCTTCACCGGGCTGTCGGCGGCTCAGGCGCTCGGGCGGCGCGGCGCCTCGGTGACGGTGCTCGACGCCGGGCGCATCGGCGGCGGCGCGTCCGGGCGTAACGGCGGGCAGGTCAATACCGGCGTCGCGCAGGACTTCGTCGCGCTGGTCGCGCAACTCGGCGTGGAGCGGGCGAGCGCCTGTTATCGGGCGTATGCGGATGCGGTCGACACCGTCGAGCGTCTGATTCGCGAAGAAAACATCGATTGCAATTATGCGGCCACCGGCAAGCTGAAACTGGCGTCGAAGCCGCACCACTTGGCGCATCTGGAGAAGACCGCGGAGCTGATCCGGCGCGAAGTCGATACGGATATCGAACTGATCGGCCGTGAGCGGATTCGCAGCGAAATCCAGTCGGACAGCTTCCATGGCGGATTGCTGCAGCGGCATGGCGGGCAGATGCACATGGGCAAGTTCACGGTCGGTCTCGCCGATGCCGCCGTGCGCCGCGGCGCGAAGCTCTACGAGAACGCCGCGGTCTCCGCGATCGTGAAGGACGGTGGCGGCTACCGCGTCACCTCGGCGCGCGGCGAAGTGCGCGCGAAGCAGGTGCTGATCGCCACCGGACCGTCGCGGCATGGTCCGTTCGGCTGGTACCGGCGGCGTCTCGCACCGGTCGGTTCGTTCATCGTCGTGACGGAACCGCTGCCGCCGGAACTGCTGGCGCAGGTGTTCCCGAACCGGCGCGCGTACACCACCACGCGGCTGATGCACAACTACTTCCGCGTGACGCCCGATGCACGCCTGCTGTTCGGCGGCCGGGCGCGTTTCACGGCGTCCGAGCGGCCGTCCGACGCGAAGAGCGGGCGGATTCTGCAGCAAGGCCTCGCCGGGATGTTCCCGATGCTGGCGAACGCCCGCATCGACTATTGCTGGGGCGGTCTGGTGGACATGACCGCCGACCGGCTGCCGCATGCCGGGCAGCACGACGGTATCTATTTCTCGATCGGTTATAGCGGCCACGGCACGCAGATGTCGACGCACATGGGCCAGGTAATGGCCGACGTGATGGACGGCCACGAGGAGCGCAATCCGTGGCGCGCGTCCGAGTGGCCGGCCATTCCCGGCCACACCGGCAAACCCTGGTTCCTGCCGCTCGTGGGGACGTATTACCGCATCAAAGACATTTTTTACTGAGTCCTCGTTGTTTTATCTGTAAGTCAACACCACGCAAGCATCCCTGCCAACCCTCGCGGAGAATCGTTCGATGAATAAGGAAAACTCGCAACATGGCGCTGTCCAACTCGACACCGGGTTGGAGCAGTTGACGGCCAAAGGCGCCTCGCGGCGCGACGTGCTGCGTGCAATGGCCGCCGCCGGCATGATGTCGATGACAGGCGCCGGCCTGCTCACCGCGAGCGGCGCCGCGTTTGCGCAGGCCAAGCCGAAGCAGGGCGGCAAGATCCGGGTGGCGACGCAGTCCGCGTCCGCAGCCGATACGGTCGATCCCGCGAAGGGCGCGCTCGGCACCGACTACGTCCGTTGCAACATGTTCTACAACGGTCTGACCGAACTCGATTCGCATCTCGGCGCCAAGATGGCGCTCGCGCAATCGCTGGAAACCAGCGACGCGACGGTGTGGGTCGCCAAGCTGCGCACCGGCGTGCAGTTCCACGACGGCAAGTCGCTCACGCCCGCCGACGTGGTGTATTCGATCATGCGGCACAAGGATCCGGCGACCGCCTCGAAAGCGAAGACGCTGGCCGACCAGATCAAGGAAGTGAAGGCGACCGGCCCGAACGAAGTGACGATCACGCTCGAAGGTCCGAACGCCGATCTGCCGGTGATTCTCGCCACCTCGCATTTCCTCATCATCAAGGACGGCACCAAGGACTTCAAGACGGCGGTCGGCACCGGCCCGTTCAAGGTCAAGGAATTCTCGCCGGGCGTGCGCACGGTCGGCGTGAAGAACGAGAAGTACTGGAAGCCGGGCCTGCCGCACCTCGACGAAGTCGAATTGATCGGCATCGGCGACGAATCCGCACGCGTGAACGCATTGCTCTCGGGCGACGTGCAGCTGATCAACGCGGTGAGCCCGCGTTCGACCGCGCAGATCAAGGGCGCCGGCGGTTTCGCCGTGCTGGAGACCAAGACGGGCGAGTACACCGACCTGATTGTCCGCGACGAAGGCGGCATGACCGGCAACGACGATTTTCGTCGAGGCATGATGTACCTGCAGGATCGCGAGCAGATGCGCCGCGCGATCTTCCAGGGCTACGGCGCGATCGGCAACGACCAGCCGATCGATCCGACCAACAAGTACTACCTGGCCGGTTTGCCGCAGCGCACTTTCGATCCGGACAAGGCGAAGTTCCATTTCCAGAAGGCCAAGATCGGCAGCACGCCGATCCAGATCTTCGCGTCGCCGGCGGCGGAAGGATCGGTTGAAATGGCGATGTTCCTGCAGCAGGTGGCGCCGCAGGCCGGTCTGAATCTGCAGGTGTCGCGCGTGCCGTCCGACGGCTACTGGTCGAACCACTGGATGAAGCATCCGCTGGGTTTCGGCAATATCAACGCGCGTCCGAGCGCCGACGTGATCTTCACCCAGTTCTTCAAGTCCGACGCGCCGTGGAACGAAGCGAACTGGAAGAGCCCGAAGTTCGATCAGATGCTGGTCGCGGCCCGCGGCGAACCGGACGACGCCAAGCGCAAGAAGATCTACGGCGACATGCAGGTGCTGGTGCATGAAAGCGGCGGCGTCGGCATTCCGCTGTTCCAGAGCTCGCTCGATGCGTACACGGCGAAGCTCAAGGGCCTCGGCTCGATCCCGCTCGCGGGTCTGATGGGTTTCATGTTCGCGGAAAACGTCTGGCTCGACGCCTGAGCTTTGACGCCTGAGCTGCATGAAGGAAGGGTTTCCAGTCTGACGAACTGGAAAGTCAAACCCGGCAACACGCACGCCGCTTTTGCCGGCGTGCGGTTTTAACCGCAACTATCTTGCATGGGACCAGAGTAAGTGCTTTGCATGGGACCGGAGTAACGCGCTAAAGCGCGAACTCCAGTCGACAGCTGAAGCGCTAACTCTGGTCGACATAGGAGGCGACTCTCGATGAAAGCACACGCGCAACGACTCATCGCCGCGCGCCTCGGCCTCGCGCTGCTTACGCTGCTGCTGGTCTCAGCCGTCGTGTTCGCCATCACCGGCCTGCTTCCCGGCGACGCCGCCCAACAGGCGCTCGGCCAGGCGGCGACGCCCGAAGCCGTGGCGGCCTTGCGGCATCAGTTCGGACTCGACCAGCCGGCGTTGCAGCGCTACTTCGAGTGGCTCGTGCATATTGTCAGCGGCAACTTCGGCACTTCGATGTCGAACAACCTGCCGGTCAGCCAGTTGATCGCCACACGCCTGCCCAACTCGCTGGTGCTGGCCGGTCTGACGGCGCTGGTCTCGGTGCCGGTCGCGTTGCTGATCGGTATCTCGTCGGCGATGTTCCGCGGCTCGCTGCTCGACCGCGTGCTCAATGTGCTGACGCTGTCGACGGTCGCCGTGCCGGAGTTCCTGATCGCGACGATCGCCGTGCTGATCTTCGCCGTCAAGCTGCGCTGGCTGCCCGCGCTCTCGTATCTGTCGGAAGTGCACTCGTTCGGCGCGCTGCTGCGGATCTACGCGATGCCCGTGATGACGCTGTGCTGCGTGATCGTCGCGCAGATGGCGCGCATGACGCGCGCCGCGGTGCTCGATCAGCTCAATTCGTCGTATGTCGAAATGGCCGTGCTCAAGGGCGCCTCGCCGGTGCGCGTGGTGCTGCGGCATGTGCTGCCGAACACCATCGGCCCGATCGCCAATGCGGTGGCGTTGAGCCTGTCGTATCTGTTCGGCGGCGTGGTGATCGTCGAGTCGATCTTCAACTATCCCGGTCTCGCGAGCCTGATGGTCGACGCCGTCACGAACCGCGACATGCCGCTCGTGCAGGGATGCGTGATGGTGTTCTGCGCGGCGTATCTCGCGCTCGTGCTGATCGCGGACCTGTGTCAAATCGTATCCAACCCGAGGCTGCGTCAATGATGAGCCGACCCACCCACCCCCACGTTCCTCACGCCGGCACGGAACTGTACGACGTGAGCCGCGACGAGCTCGTCGTCGAGCCGCCGGCAGCAGCGTCGGCAGCCGCGCCGGCAGCGCCGAAACAAGGCGCGTTGCAACGGCTGGTTCACCGCTTCTCCGTGCTGGGCCTGATCGGCCTCACGCTGGTCGCCTTCTGGCTGATCGTCGCGTTCATCGGGCCGCTGGTCGCGCCTTACAAGGGCGGCGCGCTGACCTCGACGGAAATTTTCGGCTCCTACAGCGCGGCTTATCCGCTCGGCACCGACTATCTCGGCCGCGACATGCTGAGCCGGATTCTCTATGGCGCGCGCTACACGGTCGGCCTCGCGCTGGCGGCGGCCGTTCTCGCCAGCGTGATCGGCACGTTTTTCGGTCTGCTGGCGGCCGTGTCCACACGCTGGGTCGACGAGATCCTGAGCCGCCTGTTCGACGCGCTCATTTCGATTCCGAGCAAGGTCCTCGCGCTGGTCGTGGTCGCCGCGTTCGGTTCGTCGATCCCGATGCTGACGACCGTCGCCGCGCTCGCCTATATTCCAGGCGCCTTCCGGATTTCGCGCTCGCTCGCGGTGAACCTGATGGGCCTCGAATACGTGCAGGTGGCGCGAGCGCGCGGCGAGGGCATTTTCTACATCGCGCGCGTCGAAGTGCTGCCGAACATGATCCATCCGATGCTCGCCGATTTCGGCCTGCGCTTCGTGTTCATCGTCCTGCTGCTCAGCGGACTGAGTTTCCTCGGCCTCGGTGTGCAACCGCCGAACGCGGACTGGGGTTCGCTCGTGCGCGAGAACATCGGCGGCTTGTCCGAGGGTGCGCCTGCCGTACTGATGCCGGCCGTCGCGATCGCGACGCTGACCATCGGCATGAATCTGCTGATCGACAACCTGCGGCGCCGTGGCCGTGGTCAAGGAGGTGCGTGATGGCGGCTCACGACATGATTGAAGTGAAGGGCCTGCGGGTCGTCGCGGGTGCGGCGCCGGGTCCGGTGACCGAGATCGTCAAGGGTGTCGATTTTTCGGTGAAGAAGGGCGAAGTGCTCGCGCTGATCGGCGAGTCCGGCTCGGGCAAGACGACCATCGCGCTGTCGCTGCTCGGTTATGCGCGCGCCGGCTGCTCGATCAGCGGCGGCTCGGTGCGGGTCGGCGATGTGGACGTGCTGTCGCTCGACGCGAACGGCCGTCGCGCGTTGCGGGCGCGGACCGTCGCGTATGTCGCGCAGAGCGCGTCGGCCGGCTTCAATCCGGCGCGCACGATCATGGACCAGGTCACCGAGCCGGCCTTGCTGCATCGGCTGATGACGAAAGAGGCGGCGCGCGCCAAGGCGGTCGGCCTGTTCCGCGCGCTCGCGCTGCCCGCGCCGGAGACGATCGGCGCCCGCTATCCGCACCAGGTGTCGGGCGGCCAGTTGCAGCGGCTGATGGCCGCGATGGCGCTGATTACCGATCCGGCCGTCGTCGTGTTCGACGAGCCGACCACCGCGCTCGACGTCACCACGCAGATCGAAGTGCTCGCGGCGTTCAAGAAAGTGGTTCGCGAACTCGGCACGACCGCCGTGTATGTGTCGCACGACCTTGCGGTGGTCGCGCAAATGGCGGACCGGATCGTCGTGTTGAACGGCGGCGCGGTGAAGGAAAACGGCGCGGTCGCGCAAGTGCTCGACGCACCCGTGGATGCGTACACGCGCCAGCTGCTCGCCGCGACGCGCCGCCCGGAAATGGAATTCGACACGCTCGCCGACAAGACCGGCCGCGTGCTGCCGCCGCTGCTGGAAATTCGCGGCCTCGCGGCGGGTTATGGACGGCTCGACAGCAAAGGCGTGCCCGCGGTGCGGGTGCTCGACGACGTCAGCCTGTCGATCCCGCGCGGCAGCACGCTCGGCGTGATCGGCGAATCCGGCTCGGGCAAGACGACGCTGGCGCGGGTGGTGGCAGGTCTGGTCGACCGTGCGCGCGGCGAGGTGCTGTTCAACGGCAAGCCGTTGCCGGCGCAACTGTCGCAGCGCACGCCGGAGCAATACCGGCAGATCCAGATCGTGTTCCAGAACGCCGACACCGCGCTGAACCCAAGTCATTCGATCGCCGATATCCTCGGCCGGCCGCTCGCCTTTTATCACCGTCTGAGTGGTTCCGCCGCGAACAAACGCATGCTGGAGCTGCTCGATCTGGTCAAGCTGCCGGCGTCGGTCGCCACGCGCACGCCTGCCGGACTGTCCGGCGGTCAGAAGCAGCGCGTGAACCTGGCGCGCGCGCTCGCCGCCGATCCCGCGTTGATCCTGTGCGACGAAGTCACCTCCGCGCTCGATACGGTCGTCGGCGCGGCGATCCTCGACCTGCTGGGCGAATTGCGGCGCGAACTCGGCGTGTCGTACATGTTCATCAGCCACGATATCTCGACTGTGCGCGCGATCTGCGACGAAGTGATCGTGCTGTACGCGGGGCATCGCGTGGAAGCCGGGCAGCGCGACGTGCTCGCGGCGCCGCCGTACCACCCGTACACGGAGCTGCTGGTCGATTCCGTGCCCGCGCTGAAGCCAGGCTGGCTCGACGCGCGCCGCGAGATCGGCGCTGCCGCCTTGCCGCCGCTCGGGCCGGGCGCCGACATCCCGGAGTTGTGCGCGTTCCGCGCGCGCTGTCCGGTGCGCATCGACGGGATGTGCAATATGACGCCGCCGTCGCTGAAGAGGCTGCCTTCGGGCGCGGAGATTCTTTGTCACTATCCGGCGGCTGAATTGAACCGTTTGCAGAGCGTAGAGGCGACCCTGGCATGAGCGGACGATTTGTGCGGGTCGCGGAGACCGGCCGCAAGACCTTCCCGATCACGGTGGACGGCGTCGTGCAGCAGGCCGCCGAGGGCGACACGCTGATGGTCGCGCTGCTGACCGGCGTGACGGCGTTGCGCGATTCGGAATTCGGCGACGGCCGCCGCGCCGGTTTCTGCCTGATGGGCGCCTGCCAGGACTGCTGGGTCTGGACCGCGCAAGGCGAGCGGGTTCGTGCCTGCAGTACGCCGGCCGCGCCGGGCATGTCGATCGTCACGAAGCTGGCCGAGGCCGGGGAGGGCGTATGGCCCCGCGGGTAGTCGTCATCGGGACCGGCCCGGCGGGTGTGCGCGCCGCCCAGGCACTGGTCGAAGCGGGCCTGCGGCCCACCGTTATCGACGAAGGGCAGCGCGACGGCGGGCAGATCTACCGGCGGCAACCGGAAGGTTTTTCGCGCAGCTACGAGACGCTCTACGGCACCGAGGCGGCGCGCGCCGCGGCGCTGCATCAGAGCTTCGATGCGCTCAAGGGCAAGCTCGACTATCTGCCGGAGACGCTGGTCTGGAATATCACACCGAACACGGTGCATCTGGTGAGCGGTACGCAGTACCGGACGCTGGCGTTCGATGCGCTGATAGTTTGCAGCGGCGCGACGGACCGGCTGATGCCGGTCAAGGGCTGGCATCTGGCCGGCGCTTACAGCCTGGGCGGCGCGCAGGTCGCGCTGAAATCGCAGGGCTGCGCGATCGGCGCGCGCACCGTGATGATGGGCAGCGGCCCGCTGCTGTATCTCGTCGCCGCGCAATACGTGAAGGCTGGCGCGCAGGTGGCCGCGGTGCTCGATACGTCGACGTTCATGCAGCGTGTTGCCGCGCTGCCCCGGCTGCTGGCGATTCCCTCCGCGCTCAGAAAGGGCATTGCGTTGACGCGCGTACTGGCGCAGGCGCGCGTGCCGGTTTATCGCGGCGTGCGGCCGGTCGAAATCAAGGGTTCGCCGCAACAGGGCGTGAGCGGCGTCGAAGTCGCGTTGCCCGGCGGCGAGCGTTTCGAGGTCGCGTGCGAGGCGGTCGCGCTCGGTTATCACCTGCGTCCCGAAACGCAGCTGGCGGACCTCGCGGGTTGCCGGTTTCTGTTCGATGAGCGTACCCAGCAATGGCTGCCGCAAATCGACGCGGACGGCCGCAGCAGCCTGACGGGCATCTACCTGGCGGGCGATGGCGCACGGGTTCGCGGCGCGGACGCCGCCGAACGCTCGGGCCGCCTCGCGGCGCTCGCGGCGATGCACGATCACGGCATGCGGGTCGAGGGCGTCGAGCGTTTGCGCGCCGAACTGGCCCGCTTCACGCGCTTCGCCGCGGGTTTGCGGGAAGCCTTTCCGTGGCCGGCGAAATTCGCCGCGTCGCTTCCGGACGAAACGATCATCTGCCGTTGCGAGGCGATTACCGCGGGCGAATTGCGGCGCGTCGTGCGCGAAACCGGCGCGCAGGAGGCCAACCGCGCGAAGGCGTTTTCGCGCGTCGGCATGGGCCGCTGCCAGGGACGCTATTGCGGCCACGCCGGCGCTGAGGTGATCGCGGCGGCGGCGTCGGTGCCGTTGTCCTCGGTCGGACGGCTGCGCGGGCAAGCGCCTGTCAAGCCGCTGCCCGTGGCGCTGGTCGAGGAGGCGGGCGAATGAGCGCCATGAACACGACGAGAGCGACGAGCGCGACGAACGCCATGAACACGACGAACGCGACGAACGCAACCGAAGCCGATGTGATCGTGATTGGCGGCGGCATCATGGGGACGAGCACCGCGTTCTTTCTGCGTCAGCGCAACCGTTCGGTGATCCTGCTCGAGCGCGGACTCACCGGGCAGCAGGCGAGCGGCGTGAACTTCGGCGGGATTCGCCGGCAAGGCCGCGCGCTGCCGCAACTGGCGATGGCGAACCGCGCGCTGCGGACCTGGCAGCGCTCCGCGGAGCTGCTAGGCGAGGACATCGAGTTCCTGCCGTCGGGCCATACGCGCGTGTGCTACCACCAGAAGGACGTGGAGAATTTCGACCAGTACGCGATCGACGCGCGCGCCCATGGTCTCGAACTCGAAGTGCTGCACGGCGAAGCCATGTTCCGGCGCTTTCCGTTCCTCGGGCGCGAGGTGCTGGCGGCATCGATTTCGCCGCTCGACGGCCACGCGAACCCGCGTCTCGCCGCGCCGGCGTTCGGCCGGGCCGCCGCGCGTCTGGGGGCGCGGATCGTGGAGAACACCGAGATCGTCCGGGTCGACAAGGACGGCGACCGCTTTCGCGTGGAGAGTGCGCGCGGCGACGTCTATCGCGCAGCGCAACTCGTGATCTGCGCGGGCGCCTGGGCGAACCGGCTCTCCGAGCAGTTCGGCGAAGCGGTGCCGCTGACCGCGAGCGGGCCGCAGATGGCCGTCACGGAGCCGGTGCCGTACGTGTTCAGGTCGTCGATGGGCGTCTTCACGTCCGTGAAGGAAGAGAGCATCTATTTCCGCCAGATTCCGCGCGGCAACATCATTCTCGGCGGCGGTCCCGGCGGCCCGGCGGATGCCGTCACTTCGCGCGCTTCGGTCGTGCCGCGCAACACCGTGCGGCAACTGGCGCAACTGCGCCGCCTCGTGCCCGCGATCGCGCCGCTGCACGTGATTCGCGTGTGGAGCGGGGTGGAGAGCTATCTGCCCGACGGCGAGCCGGTGATCGGACCCAGCAGCAAGGTGGACGGTCTGTATTACGCGTTCGGTTTCTGCGGCTCGGGTTTCCAGATCGGCCCGGGCGTAGGCGAGACGCTCGCTGAACTCGTCGATACAGGCAGTACGCCGATTCCGCTCGACGCGTTTGCCATCGCGCGTTTTGCGAAGCATCCGGCCACCCGTTCCGAGGCCGCGACGTCATGAAACAGTCCATCGCGCTCAGCGCGGCCCGGGCATTTATCGAAGCGCATTTCGCGGAGCCGGTGACGCTCGCGCAGCTAGCCGAGCTGTCCGCGCTCAGCGTTTCGCGGTTTGCGACCGTGTTTCGCCAGCAGTATGGGTCGTCGCCGTACCGGTATCTGTGCGGGCTGCGGATTCAGCGCGCGCAGACGCTATTGCTCGAAGGCGTGCCCGGGTCCGTCGTCGCGACCGAGGTCGGCTTCTTCGACCAGAGCCATTTCGGCCGCCATTTCAAACGATGCTGCGGCATGACGCCCAGCATGTTTATCGAGCGCGCGGCAGCGAACGCGGCGACGCATGGCGGCAAGCAACTGTCCGCTTCTTCTTTGTCCGCCACGAAGCGAGCGGCGAGGGTGGAGGCGTCCGCAACCTTGCTGAACGCCGAACGTTCAGCCGAGCACCAGTCCGGCTTTTTTTAGCGCGGCGCGGATGCCGAGCGCCGGGTGCGTGCGATCGACCGTGCGTATATCCGCCCGCGTTTCTTCGATGATCCAGTCGCGCAAGCTTGCCACGACCGGCCGCATCGGTCGATTGGGCGGCGACACGACGCAGAAGCGCCGGCTGGTCACGATGATTTCGTTTTCGGCCGGCACCAGCGCGCCTTCGCACAGCCAGTGCGCCACCACGTTGAGCCAGCCGAGCGCGATGCCCTGGCCGAGCAGCGCGGCCTGCACGACGATCGCGTAGTCGTTGAAACCCAGCATGTTGGCCGCCCGCCGCCGATGTTCCGCGAACGCCGTGAAGCGCTCGTGCCAGCCGCGTTCTTCGTCGTCCATGACGATCACCGTGTCGCCTCTTTCGCGGCCGGCTTCCTGCTGCATCTGCGCGTAATAGCGTTGGTTGCAGATTGGCAGCAGCGTCTCAGGCATCACGAGCGCGCTGTTGGCGTCGAATTCTTCTTCCCTCAGGAAACGCATGCCGAGATCGACGTCGACGAGCGGACCGCCGATGCGCCCTGAAATAAGCTGAAAACGCAGATCGATCGACGGGAACGCCTGCTTGAGGCGGTTCAGCCGCGGCATCAGCCAGTGCGTGGTAAACGCCGTGGATACCGAGAGCGTGACGGCTTCCACACCGGTGGCGCGCACTTCGATTTCGCGCAGCGCGTCTTCTATTCCGCCGAACCCCTCGCTGATCTTGCGGTAGAGAATCCTGCCGTTTTCCGTCAGTTCAATCCCGC
Organism: Paraburkholderia sp. GW821-FHT02A12; assembly: GCF_059422005.1. Classification (NCBI taxonomy): domain Bacteria; kingdom Pseudomonadati; phylum Pseudomonadota; class Betaproteobacteria; order Burkholderiales; family Burkholderiaceae; genus Paraburkholderia; species Paraburkholderia sp. GW821-FHT02A12. The sequence goes on from NZ_JBWKWA010000002.1 coordinate 1,502,419, forward strand.
CGCGCACCCGCTCGAACAATTGCACGCCGAGATGATCTTCCATGCGCGCGAGCATTCTGCTGACGGCCGGCTGACTGACATATAACTCCTGCGCCGCGCGCGTGAAATTGCCACAACGGGCGGCGGCTTCGAACACGAACAAGGCATTCGCGCTGGGTAGTTTTCGACGGAGATTCGGCATAACTTCATGTTATGCCTGATCCAATGATTAGGGAATTGCTGTCAATAAGATCGGCCCGTATATTTTTTCGAAACGCGCGGCAAGACCTGGCGTCATTCACTGAACCTTACTTACGGACTTCAAAGGATTACGAAATGAAATTGACTCAATTCAAGGTTTTGACTTTCGACGTCGTCGGCACGCTGATCGACTTTGAAAGCGGCGTGCTCGCTTCGGTGCGCCGGCTCGGCGGCGACGCAGCAAAGGACCTGACCGACGATCAGATCTTCCAGCCGTACATGCGCGGCCGTGAAAAGCATCCGGGCCGTTCGAGCAAGGAGATGGCGAACGTTTATCTGTCGCTGGCAAAAGAGCTGGGTCTGCCGGACGACGCGCAAACCGCCGCAGCGTTCCAGCGCGACGTGCTCGACTGGCCCGCATTCAGCGATTCAGTCGATGCGCTCAAACGTCTGCGCAAACACTTTCGCCTCGTCGCCATGACGAATGCGGATCGCGTAGCGCTTTCGTCTTACGCCTACACGCTCGGCGATCCGTTCGACGACACGGTGACGTGCGATGAAACCGGCGTCGCCAAGCCCGATCCGCAATTCTTTGCGTACAACCGTGGACGGCAGGCTGCGTTCGGCTACAAGTTCGGCGAGATTCTGCATACGGCGCAGAGCCAGTATCACGATATCGGCGTGGCGACCGCGCTGGGCTATTCGACGTGCTGGATCGAACGCCGGCAAGGCCTGAAGGGTTTCGGCGCGACGCCGACGCCGTCCGAAGTCACGACGCCGACGTTCAGGTTCGCGACGATGGCGGCGCTGGCCGACGCGGTCGAGGCCGAAGCGCGGAGCGCTTGAGTACAGCTTGAGTACCCGATGGCGCCGGCGCTCGGGGGACGAGCGCCGGTTTCGTCAGCGCTGAGCGGCGACCGCCGAGCGAGCGCAACGCGTACTACGATATTCTGGAGCGCCCTCAAAAGGCGTTGGACGTCACGAGCCTGGCTCGTATGGTTTCTCGACGCGCTCTATCTAAAACATCGCCATGCAACGCGTTCTAATAATCAGCGGAATACTCCTCGTCGCCGCAGGTCTCGGCTGGCGGTGGCTATCCCGGCTCCCGCTCGGGCGTCTGCCCGGCGACGTCAACATCGTACGGCCGGGGTTCAGCTTCCATTTCCCGATCGTGACGTGCATCGTCATTTCGGTCGTTTTGTCGATCCTGATCTGGCTGTTCAGGCGATGAGCCCAAGACGCCCGGTCACAAGAAAACGGCCGCAGCCGCGCGAATTGACGCAAGCGATCTGCGGCCGTTTTAGCTAGCCGACTAACTAGTGGGAAGGTATCAGCCCGTCGCCGCGCCCGTTCCACCCGCCTCTGCCTCCTTCCTCTCGAGGCGCAGATAGATATCGGCCGCGACCAGCCCGAACACGATGTGGCCGATGAAGCTCACCCACCCGCGGGCCTCCGCGAACCACGGGAAAAACGCGGTCATGCCGTAGAAATTGACCAGGTACACGGCCACGCCGAACAGCCCGCCGGCGAGCGACGCCATTCCGACGCTCGAATCGAGGCTGAACGGCGCCATGATCACCGCGAGAATGACGGCGAAAACGATCGCTAGCACGAAGTGGACGATCAGCGCCATCAGCATGATGCCGACGGCGAACGTCGCAGGCTGTGCCAGCGCGTCGCGGCCAAGGACGATCGCCGCGATCATCCGTGGCGGCCCCCATGGGCTCTGCCCGATCGCCCACATCGCGAGGAGCTCGAGCACGAGGAACACCGCGCCTGCCACGCAGCCGCCGATCACCGCTGCGCGCCAGTCCGGCATGCGGCGCGCAAAATGGTGCGAATGCATGTGAAGTTCCATGATGATCTCCTTGAGCGCGGCAGATTCGCACCGCTCTCCCTAGCCATTCTAGGAAAATCTGCAAAAAACGTGCGGCGGCGCCCCGGATCGCCAGCCGGCCGGGGCCGCGCTGTCACTGCACATGCGCGCAGGCGATTGAGCGTGGCCGGGTCGACCACCTTGTCAGCGGACAGGTCAAGGTCGACTTCGCGCATTTCAAAGTCGAATTTGGCGACGCTCAGGGTCAGCGCCGCTGCATCTGGCTGATCTCGGTGGCCCTTGGACACAGCCGGCATCTTTCGGGACGCTTCGTCGAGCATCAGGATCTGCAATTTGCGCTTGGACAACCCTATCGTGTCGCCGGAAGCGGGGGGACTATCCCCGCCGCCCCAACATCGCTGCCGCCGGTGTTGGCTGAGCACCGACACGTCTTGCGTCTGTGCGACGACGAAGGTGGGTAGAGAGAGCCTCGCTGTCGGATGGCATGGTCCATGCATGGCGGTTGGTGAGCGCCGTGTCAAAGGCCCTCATCGACCATCTCCAGGAGAGCATCATGACCACACTTGTTATCAAAGATCTGGCCCGCGTGGACGGGCTCGATAAATCGGCGATGCGCCGTCTCGCTGGCGGCAATCTGATCGGGCCACACGTCGACCTTATTCCGCCAGAGTTGCAGCGTTTTCTGCCGTTTGACCTGCCATGGCAATTAAAGCCGATGGATCCGAGGAACTTCTGAGACCGTGTGCGCGGTCACTGGCTGGCGCTGGCGGTCTTCCCAGATCGACCGTTACAGAGGAACGTCCTGAATCAAGACGGACTGCACGGCGCGGATCCTGCGATCGACGAAGTATCCACCGCCTTCGGTATAACGCAGATAGAGACGGCGGCACTGCGAACATTCCCAGACACCACAGCGGTTATAGGGGAAATAGCGCGGCGCGATGGGTGCATCGGCAGACCAATAACTCGTTTTGCCGGGCAGGAACTCGCCGAACGTGGGTTCGGCTTCGTCATTCGACACGAGCGTGCCGATCTCCTGAAACTGTGTTTCGTCTAGAGAAAGCGGTTGGGATTGCCAGCCGTCCAGCGAAGTTCGCGTACAGCTGCATGGTGCACTGGCGACACTTTCAGCACGCCTCGCGAGTTCGATGAGGGCTGACGCGTCTAGATGTTCCGGCATGACGTACCGATTATGTTCAGGGGTTGAGTGGATGACGCCGACGCGACGCAGAATAACAGGCAGTCGCCTGCGCGTCAGCCATTCATCATCCGGTCGCGGTGCGGAATCACCCATGAACGATCGAAACAACCGTCGACGATCGAACTCAGCGCCGCGGCTTCCTTGGCAGCCTGGCGCCGCGCGCCTTCGATCACCGTTTCCACGTCGCTGAGTGGGATCGCGAGCAAACCGTCCTCATCGCCGACGATTACGTCACCAGGATGGACGACCATTCCGCCGACGGTGACCGGCACGTTGATCTCTCCCGGGCCGTTCTTGTAGGGGCCGCGATGCGTGACGGCGCGCGCGTACACAGGAAAATCGCGTCTCCGTATCGCGCCGACGTCGCGGATCGCGCCGTCGATCACCAGACCCTGCACGCCCAGGCTCTCCGCATAGCTGGCCATGATGTCGCCCATCAGCGCTTGCGTGAGTTCGCCGGCGCCGTCGATCACCAGAACATCTCCCGGCCGGCAAAAGTCGAATGCGCGATGAATCGCCAGATTGTCGCCGGCCCGCGTGCGCACCGTGACTGCGGTTCCGGCCATCGGTTTCGGCTGATGGAAGGGACGCAAGCCGACCATGCCGCTCGAGCGGGCCATGTTGTCGCTCAACAGGGAGACCGCCAGTTCGCGCAAAGCATCGAGCGTCGCGCTGCTCGCTTGCGGCGCGGACTCGTATTCGCGCCATCCGATCGGGTTCATGTGGTTGCACCTTCCGCTGAAAATTGCAGTTCCAGTTGACGCGACAAGCGCCCATACACAGCGCGGGCGTTGTCTTCATAGATACGCTGCCGGTCGGCGGGACTCAGCCACTCGATGGCATCGATATAGCGCCGCGTGTCGTCGTAGTAGTGCCCGGTTTCGGGATCGATGCCCTGGACCGCGCCGATGGTCTCCGAAGCAAACAGGATGTTTTCGACCGGTATGACCTTGGCAAGCAGTTCGGCGCCCGGCTGGTGATACACGCAGGTGTCGAAGAACACGTTCTTCAGCAGGTACTCGTTGAGCCGCGGCCGTTTCATGTCCTGCGCAAGCCCGCGATAGCGTCCCCAGTGATACGGCACCGCGCCGCCGCCATGCGGGATGATGAAGCGCAGCGTCGGGAAGTCGGCGAACAGGTCGGCGCTCAACAGTTGCATGAACGCGGACGTGTCGCCGTTGATGTAGTGCGCGCCTGTCGCGTGAAAATTTGGATTGCACGACGATGAGACGTGGATCATCGCCGGCACGTCGAGTTCCACCATCGCTTCGTAGAGCGGATACCACGAGCGGTCGGTGAGCGGCGGTCCCGCCCAATGACCGCCGGACGGATCGGGGTTCAGATTGCAGCCGATAAAATCCAACTCTTCCACGCAGCGCCGCAACTCGGCGATGCAGTTGGCGGCCGGCACGCCCGGCGCTTGCGGCAGCTGGCAGACGGCGGCGAAGTTGCGCGGGAAGAGGGTGCACACGCGATGCACGAGGTCATTGCATTCGCTCGACCAGTAGGCGTTGGCGTCGGCGGTGGCGAGGTGATGGCCCATGCCGGCCGCGCGCGGCGAAAAAATCGTCAGGTCGGTGCCGCGCTCGCGCTGGATTCGAAGCTGGCCGGTTTCGATGCTCGCGCGAATCTCGTCGTCGCTGATGGCCGGCCGCGGTGGCGGGGACACGCCGTCTTGCAGGGCGGCGACCTGCTTCGCGCGCCAGGCCTCGTGCTGCGGCGGCGAGGTCGTGTAGTGACCGTGGCAATCGATGATCATGCTGGGATATCCGTTCGTGGTCTGTCGGCGTGGTGTGTTGGTACTGCGATTGAATTCAGGTTCGCGCTGCGGGGTCGGCGGCCGCCAGCGACGCTGTTTCGTCCTCGGCCGGCGTGACGCGCATGACAAGCGCGATGATCGTCGCGACCACCAGAAAAGCCGCGATCGTCAGCAGCGCCAGCTTGAAGTTGCCCGTCGCATTGCGCACGAGTCCGATGCTCCATGGTCCGACCAGTCCGCCGAACTGCGCGACGGTATTGATGAGCGCGATGGTTGCGGCGCCCGCCGCGCCGGTTCTGAACGACGACGCGAGGCTCCAGAACAGCGGGTTGCCGGCATAGATGAAAAGACCGGTCAGGCACAGCAGCAGGTAAGCGATGACCGGGCTCGGCGCGTAGGCGCTGCCTGCTATCGCCAGTGCGCTCATGCCGTACACGAACGCGAGATGTTTCTTGCGGTCGCCGGTGCGGTCGGAACTGCGGCTGATCACGAACGTTCCCAACACGCCCAGCAGCGGCGGCGCGGCCGATAGAAAGCCGACTTCGAGGTTGCTCAGGTGGCCGAGGCTTTTGACGATCTGCGGCAGCCACAGGAACAGGCCATAGATGCCGACCAGCGCGCAACCGAACAGACACGCAAGGCTCCACACACGGATGTCGTTCGCCACGCGCAGCAGCGAGAAATGAGCGTGTTCGCCCAGCGTTTTGCGCTCGGCTTCGAGGGTCGATTCGAGCCAGCGTTTCTCGTCATCGGCGAGCCAGTTTGCATCGGCGGGGCGCTCGGTCATGATGCGCAGGGTGAGCAGGCCTAGCAGCATCGCCGGCACGCCTTCGAGGATGAACATCCACTGCCATCCGTGCAAACCGAGCATGCCGTTGGCGTAGGTCATTAGCGCCGTCGAGATCGGGCCGCCGAGCACGGCCGAAAACGAACCGGCGATGATGTAGCCGCCCACCGCGCGGGCCCGATAGCGCACCGGAAACCACTTGGTCAGGTAGACCGCCACGCCAGGCAGGAAACCGGCTTCCATCACGCCGAGCAGGAAGCGCAAAACGTAGAAGCTCGAATCGTTGAAGACGAAGGCGGTTGCCGCCGCCACCGCGCCCCAGGTGAGCAGGATGCGGGCGATCCAGCGGCGCGCGCCGACGCGATGCAGCAGCAGGTTGCTCGGCACTTCCAGCAACATGTAGCCGACGAAAAAGATGCTGCCGGCGAAACCGAACACGGCCGGACTGAAACCCAGTTGCCGGTTCATGTCGAGCGCTGCGAAGCCGATATTGATCCGGTCCAGATAGTTGAAGAACATCATGGCGAAAAGCAGAGGCATGAGCCGCCCGTACACTTTTCGCATGGTCGCCGCTTCGTTGAAATGGGTCATGCTGTCTCCTCCGTGGCGGCGACGGCCGTGGCCGTTGCCGCGTTCTTATCGTTTGGCTGCCGGAGCGCCGGAGCGCCGAAGCGCCGAAGCGCCGAAGCGCCGAAGCGCCGGGCCGCCGGGTCGTTGCCGCCAGTTCCTCAGACCGTGCAGGCCGCGCTTTCGGGCCGTTCGCAATTGGCTATGGCGTCGGGCTAAAGCGTGACGCCAATGATAAGAACGTGTGGACGCTCAGTCCAAGACAGCTTGCTTATTCTTGTATATATTTTTTCTTATAGTGTGGCGCCGGCAAGCGGCTCGGGGAGACAGGCAAGGAAGGCGTGCAGATGGGAGGAGGTGTCGTCGGTGCGAAAGGTGGCGGCTAGCGTTGTGCGTTGCGACGAGCCGGGGCCCTCGATGTGGCGGAACACCACGTCGGCGCGTCCATGCCTTGCAACCGATTCGCCCACGAATGTCACGCCCAATCCTGCTGCAACCAGTGCAATAGCGGTCTGGATTTCATAGGCCTGATGCGCGATGAACGGTGTGATCCCTGCATCGCGATAGAGCGACTGGACGGAATGCTTGAATTGCGCGTTCTGATGTTTCGGGTAGAGGATCAACGGCGTATCGGCGAGATCGGCAATACGCACTTTTTTTCGTCCCGCAAGAGGATGGTCCGGCGCGAGTGCGGCCATCACGCGCTCGCGCAGAATCGGATAGGAAGTACAGCCCGCGACCGGAAGCGGTTGCCGCCCGATACCGACGTGGATGCGCATGTCGCGCAGCGCGTCGGTCTGTTCTTCGGTCAGCATTTCGAAGAGCTTGAGTTCGACCTGCGGGTAAGCGTGATGGAACGCTTTGAGCGCGGGCGGCAGGATGCTGTACATCGCGGATCGCGTGAAGCCGATGCTCAGCCACCCGCGCCGGCCGATGCTGATTTCCTGCGCGCCGAGTGTCGCCTGCTCCCAGGCGTCGAGTATTTGACGCGCCTCTGTGCAGAGATAGTGCCCGGCTTCCGTCAAGTGAAGCGGGCGCCTTGTCCGGTCCACGAGCTGTGTTCCGAGCCGCTCTTCCAGCAAGCGGATCTGCTGGCTCAGAGCTGGCTGCGCGATATGCAGGCGCTCGGCTGCACGACTGAAATTGAGCTCTTCTGCAAGAATCACGAAGCACTGTAGAGCCCTGAGATTCATTTTTTACATTCCTGGCTGATTAATAGATATTCGACACGCTGGGTGATTCGCAGCGAGCCGTCTCCTTGGCGTAAGAGTACATTGTCTTCGCCTGCGTTCTTGATGCAGACACGCAGGCGCACGACAGTTTGCAGCATGTTTGAAGCAGGACCCGATGGTTCATAAACTGACATTCCGCCCCGGCCGACTCATGAACGGAGCATGTATGCAAGACGACGTAAAACGGATCGCGCTGGTTAGCGGCGCGAACAAGGGCATCGGGTACGACATCGCCCGCTCGCTGGCGCAAGCGGGGCTGCGCGTGCTGCTCGGCGCGCGGCACGCCAGCCTCGGCGAAGTGGCCGCGGCGCGGTTGCGCGACGCGGGGCTCGGGGTGCAGTTCGTCGAACTCGTCGATCTGACGAATGCGGCAACCGTGCAGGCCATGGCGAATCGCATCGGGAGCGAATTCAAGCATAGGCTACTGACGCCGCGCCGGGCATTCCCGCTACGTTCGCGCTACGATATGGAGCCCGGCACGCGGACCCACGGATTCGCCACGCCGTTCCACCAGGAGACGAGCTGATGCGTGAACTACGATGGGTATCGGAAGAGGGCGACGGCGTCGAGCATCTGGCGTTCGACGCCCGCGACGACGGTGTTGCGGTCGAAAGCGCCGTGGTCGGGCAGCGCTACGGCAAGGCCTACGGCCTGCACTACAAGGTGCGCTGCGATTTGCAGTGGCGCACCACGTATGCGTGGCTGAAGATCGTCGGCGGCGGTGAGCTGGAATTGCACGGCGACGGCGCGGGCCATTGGCGCGACGGCCACGGCCTCGTGCTGAGCTCGATCGAGGGATGTATCGACATCGATATAGCGGCGACGCCGTTCACCAACACGCTGCCGATCCGCCGCTTGCAGCTGGCTGTCGGCGAGCGTCAGCCGATTTCCGTGGCGTACATTTCGACGCCTGATTTGCAGGTCACGCGTGTCGAGCAGGCGTATTCGTGCATCGAGCTGAACCGCGAGTATCGCTACGAGGGCATCTTCCGCAATTTCACGGCGAATATGAAGGTCGATGAAGACGGCCTGGTGATCGACTACCCGACGCTGTTCACACGCTTGCCGCGTGCACGTTGACGGAGCTGTCCGGGCCGCCGTTGAAATGCGGCCGGGAGACGCCGACGGCGTCGAGCAGGTCGGCGAGCGGAATGCCTTCCTTCGCCATGGTCGCGCCGGCTTGCAGCGCTTCAGCTGCGTGCCGACGCGAGATGATCGTCCGGTACGGTCGCGTCGCCCGCGCCCAGGGTTCGCTGCATCAAGGTGGTGTCGAGCCACCGGCCGTGCTTGAAGCCGACCGCTTTCAACGTGCCGATCAGCTCGAAGCCCAGTTGCCGATGCAGCGAGAGGGAGCCGCCGCTGCCTTCGTCGGCGATCACGGCGACCATCTGGCGCCACGGTCCGGTTTCGCATCGTTCGATCAGCGCCTGCAACAACACGCGTCCCAGACCTCGGCCGCGATATGCGTCGCCGACGTAGATCGAATCTTCGATCGTGTTGCGATATGCGGCGCGCGGGCGGTAGGGCGTCGCGTAGCAATAGCCGGCGACTTCGCCGCCGATCTCGGCCACCATGTACGGCAGGCCGTGACTGCGGACCGACGCGAGCCGCATGCGCAGATCGTCGACGGAAGGCGGCGTTTCTTCGAACGAGGCGACGCCGGTCAGCACGTGGTGCGCGTAGATCGCCTGAATCGCGGGCAGATCGGCTTCGGTGACGTCGCGGATCAGCGGCGCGGTGGGTGGGGTGTGGACCGGATCGGTTGAAGAAGGTGCGTGGCGGGCGGTACTCATACTTGTTCCTGTTGTAGCCGGTGTCTCTGCGGATACGTTTCACTATGCCCGCAACGCGCGCGGATTTGAAGCGAGTCAAAAATCGCCTCGATGAATGGGGCGTATCGAATAGGCGGTGCCAAAAGGCGGTATCGATAGGCTGTACCGAAAGGCCGCCCGTATAGGCCGTAACAGCGTACGCCGTAACAGCGCGTGCATGCGTGCGTGCGCGGCGCGATGAATGCGAGCGATTGAAGAACACGGCTATCCGGCTTTGCCGGGCTCTTCAATCGGTGAAGCCCACGCATGCAACATGCATGCGTGGCGCCGATCAGTTGTGCGAGTACCGATCCGGCTGCGTCACATGCCCGCGATGATGCCGATGATGCTTTGCCTTGTACTTCGGCTTGGCCTTGGAAGGAGCGTGTTCGGCGGGCTGCGGCTGTTGCGCCTGCGCGCCCGGCGCGGGTGCCGGATGCGTATTGCCTGAGGGCAGCGTGTTTTGGCCTTCGCCGAAACGATAGGTCTGCGAGGTTTGCGCGTACGCGGTTGCGGACAGCGCGAGGGCGGCAACCGCCAGGCAAATCGAAAGCTTCATGAATCCTCCTTCTGAACGAGCCGGTGAGGATACCGCAATGTGGCCCACGGTGGGTTTGTCGCCGTTGTACGTCGACAAGGTGCTGGAGTTGATCAATACGATCGACCGCCACGGCGTGACGTTCTTCATGGTCGAGCACAACGCCGGCCTCGCCGTCGAAGCTTCAGGGCTCGAACTGGTTGAGCTCGCCTTGCAGTTCGCGGTTGCGGGCGACGCGTTCGTCAAGCGTCGGTCCGAGCCGTTCGACGATCGCGGTGATCAGCAGATTGAACAGGCACGTGAGGGGCGCGAGCGAGTCCCAGAACTGGCCGACGTCGGTTTTGACCTGCAGAAGATCGCCGGCGAAATCCCGCGCCCACGGGCAATAGATATCGGTAACGAGCGCAAAGGGCAGGCCGCGCCGCGTGGCGGCCTCGCAATAGCGGCGGGCGATCATCGAGTAGGCGCGCGTGTCGGTGACGATCAGGTACGGCGACGCGAACCCGGAGTTCAGCGAATCGACGTAGGAGCCCGACATGCCGTCGGAATAGAACACCCGCGGGCGGATATATTCGAGGTAGCTGTAGAACGCGTTGCTGATGCCGCGCGTCGATTGAATGCCGAGAATGTAGACGGCATCCGCGTTCGAAATACGTTCGGCGACATGGGCGAACACCGGCGATTGCGCGAGTTGGTAGACGTGCTGGATCGCGGCGATTTCGAGTTCGAGCGAGCGGGCGAGGGCCGGGTTGAGGGCGGCGGCGCCGCCGGCTTGCGCGGCGGCGACGTGTTCGTCAGACGCGTCGGATGTGCCTGACGCACGGCGAAACGCGTCGAGCCGGTCCGTGATCATCCACGGGCGTTCCTGCGTGCCGCGCAGTTCGCGCTTCAGATCGTCGAGATTGCGGTAGCCGACGCTGCGTAAAAAACGGCCGACAGAAATGCCGCTGGTGCCGGCCTGCTGCGCGATCTGATCGGCGGTTTCGAGGCCCAGCCGGTCGAGATTCGCGAGCAGATAGCTGGCGATCCGCTTGGCTGTGGGAGTGAGTTCGGCGAAGCGGGCTTCGACGGTTTGGGCGAAGGCGGTCGGCATGGCGGCGCGTTGTCTTTGATGAGTTGCTTGTCGTTCGCCAGAATGATGACATGTAAACAGGGCCGCCAAACAAGGGCCGCCGTGAAATGAAGCCGGGCGACGTTTGCCGCCGCGTCATCGCCGCCGTTACGCTTCGATCACTTGCATGTGATACAGGCCCCACGGGCATAGCACGAAGCGATCTTTGAGCGGCCTGGCCGCCAGCTCGGGGATATGGTCGGCGTCATAGACTGCCCATAGCGGCCCCACGCCGCCAAGCGGCATCGGCTTGGCGTCCATATGCGTCGCCACGATGAAGCGATAGGCGCGTATTTTGTCGAGCGTCGTCATGACGGCGTAGCCGTCGATTGCGCGCAGCAGTATCTGCGTCTCTCCTGCGCCCGGCGCGCCGACGTATTCGAGCACGTCGCCGAGCAACGGGCCACTCAACGTATGCTGCCGGGCATCGTATTCGGTGGTGGGCTTGATCGTCACGGCGGGCAGGCTCGCAATCGACTGAAAGTCGAGCGCATACGCCTGCGGAAATTTGACTTGCTGCTTCGCGAGCAACTGGTCGAACGCCGGATCCAGTGCGCCGCGATTACTGCGCTTGATCGCGCCGGTGATCGTCAGAAGCACGGGTGATGCGGCACAGGATTCGTTCCGGCCATGCTTCCGGCCGAACGCAGGTGTGGCGGATGCACCAAGTACAGCAGCGCTGGCCAGGAATTGGCGCTTGTCCATTTACGGTGACTCCCTTTGTCGTACGGGTGCGAACGTGGTGGTTGAAACCGTCGCACCCGTATTGTCGGGGAATTACCGCCTCGTGTGTCGCATGGCCCTCTTCGTCCGCTTCGCCCGCTTCCTTTGCCGGGCGTTTCAGCCTGCTCCGACAGCTCGCATCATGGACAAACGCACCGCAATGCGCCTGCGGATCGTGCTAGATTGCACGTACGACGCCTACCACGGAGCCTCTCATATGGATACCCGTTCAATTCTGGGCATGATGCACGCCGAGGAGGCCTTACTGGTCGCCATCTTACGGGCGATGCCGCAGGACATGAGGCGCAAGGTCGCCAATGATTTCCACGAGCAGGTCGAGTTCGCCGAGACGTCGCACCTGGACCCGAAAAACGATCGCGAAACGAGCGACGCGTTCAAGGCTCATCTCCGACGATTGTCGATCATGCTTGCTTCGCTGTCTTAGCGAAAATTCGACGAATCCGCGGTGCTGCATACGGTGTGCCGCCGGCACGTCACGACGTGACGGTGGTGGCCGCAGCGTGAACGGCTCTCGGGGGCGGCGCCTTCCGCGCCTTCCTTATGGCTTCGCTGCCGGCAGCGCGTCAGCGCCGGCCTGGGCAACCTGCGCGTCCTGGTCGGAGCGCATGCCCGACACGCCGATGGCGCCGACTACGGCGCCGTCGCGAATCAGCGGAATGCCACCATCCAGCGGCACCAGATTGTTCATCCCGAGCAGGCGCAGATGGAGTCCCCCCTGTGCGAGCGCGTCTTCGAAAACGCGCGTGGGACGCCGGAACAGCACGGCTGTTTCGGCCTTCTGTCTTGCGACGTCGATACTGCCGAGTTGCGCTCCATCGAGCCGCTGCTGAAGGATCAGGTGCCCGCCGCTGTCCACGACGGCGATCACCATGGGCCAGCCGTGACGCGTTGCTTCCTCTTCGGCCGCCGCCACGATCTGGCGCGCATCGGCCAGATTGAACCGGTTGCTGTAGCTCATGGGCATTTCGTTGCCGTTTCGTTGAGTCATTCGTCGCCTCCTGCGAATCTGATCGGGTGTCGCTGTCGAGATGGCTAGAATGTACGGCGGCGGCGTGGCCGCGCATAGCCGCGCGAGCCGTCAGACATTCTTCCAGGAAACGAGAGAATGATGCGCATGAACAAAGACGACTATGAAGTGCTGCTGGCTATCCTCGACGAAGGGAGTCTGACCGCGGCGGCGCGATCGCTGGGGCGGACGCTGCAGTCAGTGAGCCGCGCCATTGCGGCGCTCGAGCGCGATCTGAACACGACCTTGTTCCACCGAACGACGCGCCGTGTGCAGCCGACCGCGGCATGTTTGAAGTTCGCCACGCGGCTGCGGCCCGCACTCGGAGAAATCGAAGCCGCACGTGATGAACTCGCCGAGCATGCGACCCAGTTGCGCGGCGGTATTCGCGTCGGCGCACCGACGGCTTTCGGCGCTGAATTCGTTGCGCCGCTTGTCGCGCAGTTTTTGGCGATCCACGAAAACGTCAGGGTAGAGCTCGTGCTTGCCGAGCAGCATCTCGATCTCGCCAAAGCCAACATCGATCTCGTGGTTCGCCTCGGTCATCTGCCGGATTCGAATCTGCGAGCGCGGCAAGTGGGTACCTTGCGGCGTGTCGTCTTCGGTTCGCCGGCGTATTTCGTTTCGCGCGGCTACCCGGCCCATCCGTCCGAGCTTGCCGCGCACGACTGCGTCGTGCGCCAGCACGCTCTACGCGAAACCTGGAGATTCAACCGGGCAGGCGGTGCAGTCGAGGTCACGGGGCGCTTCCGGTCGACGAGCGCGCTAGCCTGCAATTCAGCGGCCGCGGCCGGAGCAGGGATCGGCCGGGCACCGATTTTCCAGGTACAAAAACTGCTCGACGATGGTCAGGTGGTAACGGTGCTCGACTCGTTCGAGCCCGAGCCCGTACCCGTGCATCTGTTGTGGGCGGAGGGCCGTCCGGTTCCGCGTCGCGTACGCGCGCTGATTGATTTTCTGGCTGCGCGCCTTGTCCCGGGAATCGGCGCGAGCGTTACCTGATTGCACGTGTACGGCAGCCGGCGCTTCGCAGGTCGTTACCGCGCCGGCTTACACCGGCTTACTGCGTGGCGGGCCGGTTCGGCGACTGCGGCGGAGGCGGAGGCAATGACGGATCGGGTTTGGCCGACTCCTTGACCAGTGCGTCCGTCATCGCCGCCGCGACCGGGTTCGAGCCGCGGCGATGCGGATCGTCACGAACGGGTTGGTTCGGTGGTGGCGGCAGTGCCGGATCGAGTTTGGCCGACTCCTTGACCAGTTGGTCCGTTATCGCCGATGCGACCGGATTCGAGCCGTGGCGATACAGACCGTCACGGCCGCGCTCGCTTCGCGGTGCGGAACTTGCTTTCGAACTGAAGGACTGCTGGGCATTCGCTGATTCGAGCGTCGGCGTTGGCGTTGGCGTCGGCGCCGGTGCCGGTGCCGGTGCCGTTGCCGGCTTTGGCGTTGGCTGTTGACGCGACGCGGTTGACGGTTTCTGTTCTGTTGCAACGATTCTGGCCGCCGGAGCAGGTTCAGGCGCCGCCTTCGCGACCGGAGATGGCTGCGGCCGCGGTGCCGCGACGATGCTGTTTGTGCCTTTGGCGGGCGGCGTTCCGCTAACCACACTTCCCGCGGTGACGTGATCGCTGCCAAATCGGGAATCGACCCCCTGGATGATTGGGGGGCTGTTCATCCCGGCCTCGGCTTCCGCCGTTGCTTTGTCACTTTTTGGGAACAGTAAATAAGAGGCGAATCCCAACTCAACCAGGAGCACCCCGGTTATCAATACCTTGCCTGTATTCGTCATATCTAACTAGCGGGTCGTTGAAGCGATTCGATTGACTCATGATAATCGAATGCTCGCGAAACGCGTCAGAGGGGGCTAGCAACATGCGATCACGTGCGCTGCCGTCAGCGCACGTTGAAGGACGGCAGGAACGCTTATTTGCACAGCAGAAGCAGGCGTTCCTGGTCCGTGCAGGAGGGGCGTGGTTTCGGCGCGGCTTGCGTCGTCGCCGTGCTGATCGCCGCGCTTTTGTTCGCGAGACATGCGCGCAGATGTTTCTCGACCGGCCCGTAGTATTTCCATCCGCGCACGAGGGGCGGCAACTCGATTTTCACCTGCTTCCACTTGGGATGCCCGTGCTCCTGCAGATTGTCGAAGTTGGCGCACAACGAATCGGCGAAGCGGCTCAGCTTGCCGACGGTATCGCGCAGGCCGTAGTCGTAGGTGACGAGAAACGCCTTGACGGTGAGCGTGGGCACGTCTTCTTTCAGCCAGTTCGGATAGCTGCTCGCGCGGATCGTCGCGGGGAAATACGTCTGCTTCGCGCGGGCGGTTTCAGGCGCGGCGGGATCGACCTTGAGAAGACGGATCTGTTGCAGCAGGTCGGGGTTCATGTCGTTGAACAGCTTTGCCGGCTGCCCGACGACGATGATCGCGACGTCCACCTTCCTCGCGATCAAGGCGGCCAGCGCATCTTCGTTGCTCAGATGCTGAACGTTCTGTTCCGGGATCGCCTGGCCGAACATCAGGTGATACAAGGTGGTTGCCGATTGAGCGGTGCCGCTGCCGATCAGACCGACACTGATGGATTTGTCCTTGATGTCGGCGAAGGTTTTCAATGGCGAGTCCGTGCGCACCACGACGTTAATTTCTTCGTCGTACAGCGGCATGATGAGCCGCAACGGGCGGATCGCCGTGCCCGCGTCGGCGTTGCCCGCGTTGGCCATATCGATATAGGCCTGGTACACGTCGGATTGCACCAGCGCGAGTTTCACGCCCGGCTCGAAGCGCATGCGCTGCACGTTTTCAGCCGAGCCCTTCGAAGCCATCACTTCGAGGTCGATGCCGGCAGGTCCCGCCACCCATTTCGACAGGTCCTGGCCGATCTGGATATAGGTGCCTCGTTCCGGACCGGTGACGATCTTGTAGTGCGTGGGCTCGGCGACGGCAAACGAAGACATGACCATCAGCACCAGCCATCCCGCCAGAAATCTCTTCAGCATGGTCTATCTACCTATCGGTCAGGTTTGAACAGGCTCGCGCGTCGGCGCGCGCGAAGCGTCGGTGAGCCGGTTTGCCATGTCATGTTCCACGCATTTCGCGTGCAATGTCCGTCTGTTGCCGCTCAGTGGCCACGCGATTGATCGAGAAATTACGGTCGTCTGATTGGCCGATTGGCGGTCGAATAGTGGTCACTTAATGGTCGTGAATACGGCTGAACAATTCGTTATCCAGATGATTTTCTACCGTGCCGGCGCTGTCGCCAATGTACTGCTGTTCGCCGGCATACCCTTTGGCAACGGCACTTGCAACTGGGCTTGCGACGGTTGCGTCTGCGGCTGTGCCTGCTGTCTGGCTTGCGCCGGGCCGCTTGCCGCGGCGTGCGAGTTGAGCGGCGCCCAACCGGTTTCGCGAATCGCACGCTCGAGGAGGGTCTTCGCGGTGGCGTTGCCGATGTCGATCGTGAGTGCGTCGTTTGCGTGTTGACGCACGCAGGTCCACGACTGCTGCGCGGCGCACACTTGCGCCGTCTGCAACGCGGTATCGCGGCGCGCGGTCAATGGCTTCAGTTCGCCCAGCAGATTCTGCGCGTCGGCGTTGTCCGGTTGCAGCGTTTGCGCCGCGCTTAGCGCTGCTTCCGCTGCGGTCAGATCGTTGGCGCGGAAGGCCGCGCGCGCCGCTTGCACGGCTTGCGCGGCATTGCGGAACTGCGGCGTTGCCAGAGGTTTTACAGCGACGGCGGAGGCTGGCGCAACCGGCGGAGCCGCAGTTACCGGATTCGCCGGCTTGATCGGCCTGGCCTGGCTAACCTGATTGGGCTGATTGGGCTGATTGAGCTGATTGAGCTGATTGAGCTGATTGGGCTGATTGGGCTGATTGGGCTGATTGGGCGACGGCGCAGGTTTGTACAGCGCGATTATTCCAGTCGCCGTCCTCGCGTCCCGATGGGTGTCGGCGCTCTGGTCGGCGTTGCTGTTCTGCCATTCGTGGTTGTCGCTGAATAGTGCATAGCCGACATACGTTAGTCCGATTGCGACGATCGACGCGCTCCCCATCAGCATCATCCGCACTGAAGCTCCGTGCCTGCCGCTCCAGTGCGGCGGATTGGCGAGCGGCGCAATGGGTGCATCGGGCGACGTGAGGATACGGGCATGCATCGCGGCCTCGACCCGATCGGCCTCGCTAATGTCGGCGTCGTGGCCGGTGTCGGCCGGCGGCGTCGATTCGAGGCTGCTCTTTGGCGTCGATTTGTTCATCGCGCCGGCGCGGCTGCTGGGAATCTCGACGCGCTTGTGCGGGTCCCCTTCGAGCGGATGTATCGCGCCGCAATATGGGCAGTAATCGACCTGCCGGTACAGCGCACCGCCACAGCGTTTGCAAGGCGTCGGAAAACTATGGCCGATTAGTGTCTGGGTGGACATGCTGTGGACCCACCTGTGGGAAACAATGCCGGTACGGCATGCTCCAGATCGTGCTGAGGCCGGAGCAATGTCGGCGTAAATCACGATCCACATGCGCTGAAGAACGTTGGGCCGCAAATCCTTGTTATGCGGTGCCGCTGCTTTAAATTGCTGCTTTAAATATGTGGCGTTTCCGTGAGAACGTCAATCGACGTTCTCACCTACCTTTTGTGCGTAGGCGCACATTTTGTCGGTATGCCGAAACACTGTGAAACACCGCATATGTCGGCAGAACGAATGGGCCGCGCGTTTTTTTCACAGCGACGGTGCAGCTGCAGCGTGATGGTGCGGCGGCACGATTGGTAGGACGAAAGCGTGATGATCACAGCATGACGATCAAACAGAACGAGGTCGAAGCAGGCAGCGTCCGACCTCGTGATTCAGGCGCGCAGCGGCGCAGCCCGATAGGGGATCACTGCTGGCGCAGAGGATGATCCTTCAGGAGCCACGCGAGTGCGAAGGCGAGCAGGACCACGCATGCCGCCGACAGATAGACCGTGTGCAACGCGCCGGCAAACGCTTGCAGATAATCGTCGCGCAGTGCTTGCGGCAGTTGGTGGATCGCGGTGGGCCCAAGCGCGTGCGGCAATTCGGTGTCGGGAGGAATCAGCGTTTCGAGGCGCGCGGCGAGACCATTCGAGAACACCGCGCCGAAGCCGGCCACGCCGACCGAGCCGCCGATCGAGCGGAACAGCGTCGCGCCCGACGTGGCCACGCCAATGTGCCTGAACTCGACGGTATTCTGCACGGCGAGAATCAGCACTTGCATCACCATGCCGAGTCCGCAGCCGAGAATGCCCATGTCGATATACATCACATGGATCGGCGTGGCGAGTTGCAGGCGGGCGAGCAGCAGCATCGCGACCGCCACGAGGAGCGTGCCCGCAATCGGAAACATGCGGTACTTGCCGATCTTGCTGATCATGCGGCCCGTCACCATCGACATCACGAACAGACCGCCCATCATCGGCAGCATCTGCATGCCTGCTTGCGACGGCGTCGAACCTTTGACCACCTGCAGATACAGCGGCAGGAACGTCACCGCGCCGAACATCGACACGCCGACGATAAAGCCGATCAGGCTGCTCAGCAAAAACGTGCGTTGCCTGAAGAGTTCAAGCGGCATGATCGGTTCGACGGCGGTCCGCTCTTCGTGGATGAAGCCCCAGATCGCCACCAGTGCCATGCACAGCGTGAACCACAATTGCGGCGACGACCACGGCAGGATCGTGCCGCCCTGGCTCGTGAACAGGATGATGCAGGTCAGCGCGCCGGCGAGAAAGGCGGCGCCCATGTAATCGATGGTGTGCTTCACATGGCGGACCTGCGGTTTGAAGACCGCGCCGATCACCACCAGCGAGATCACCCCGAGCGGCAGGTTGATGTAGAAAATCCAGCGCCACGTCAGGTGCTCGACAAGGAAGCCGCCGAGCAGCGGCCCGACCACCGTCGCCAGACCGAACACGCCGCCGAACACGCCTTGATAGCGGCCGCGTTCGGCCGGCGGAATCACGTCGGCGATGGCGGCCATGGTGACCACCAGCAGCCCGCCGCCGCCGAGTCCTTGCAGCGCGCGCAGCACGATCAGCTGGGTCATGTCCTGCGCGATGCCGCATAACGCGGAGCCGATCAGAAACAGCACGATGGCGGTTTGCAGCACGATCTTGCGGCCGAACAGATCGCCGAATTTGCCGTACAGCGGCACGACGATCGTCGAGCTGAGCAGGTACGCGGTCACCACCCAGGACAGATTGTTGAGGTCGCCCAACTCGCCGACGATGGTCGGCAGCGCGGTCGAGACGATGGTCTGATCGAGCGCGGCGAGCAGCATGACGAGCAGCAGCGCCGGAAACAGCAGACGGATCGGCGGGTGACCGCTATCGTGCGCCAGCTCGGCGGGTTGAGTCGTTGTAGATTGATCCATGGCACCACGGCGTTGAAATTAATTAATTCGGAGATTAATATATGCGACATCCCTTTAGTCGTCAAATCGAAAGTAATGACCAGTAATGCGTCCGATGAGCATGGCTTGAACAGCGCGCCGGCCCGGCGGCCGGGGAGGCCGTCAGGCTCCGCGCGCGGTTCGGAGCAGCGCAGCCGTCTGCTGGATGCCGCGCTGGCGCTGTTCGCGCGGCAGGGCATCGTCGACACCACGCTCGGGGCGATTGCTCGCGAGGCGGGTTTCACGCCGGCGATGGTGCATTACTACTTCAAGACGCGCGATCAACTGCTTGACGTGCTGATCGACGAGCGTTTTGTCCCGCTGCGCGCGTCTCTGAGCGGCCCGTTCCAGGAAAATCCCGACGATCCGGTGGCGGCCATCACGCAACTCGCGCAGCGGTTCGTGCAGGTCGCGGCCGACTATCCGTGGTTCCCGTCGCTGTGGGTACGCGAAGTGATCAGCGATGGCGGCTTGCTGCGCCAGCGCATGCACGAACGCTTCGGCGACGCTCAGCAGAAGGCGGCGTTGTCGTGTATCGCGCGCTGGCAAAAGGAAGGGCGTCTGAATGCGGAGCTGGAGCCGTCACTGGTGTTTGTCAGCTTGCTCGGGCTGACGATTCTGCCGTTGGCCACCTCGAAGCTGTGGCGTGACGATCCGGTGCGCCGCAATATCGGCGGCGAGGAGATCGCGCGGCATGCGGTGGCGCTGCTGACACACGGCGTCGGACCGCAGCGGTAGCCGGTTGCGCTCAGCGTGGCTTGTGCGCGCCGCGATTCTTTTTCCACACTTCGTAAGCCGCTTTTGTCGCGTCGTTCGGCGGGTACGTGCCGGGCAGCGCTGCGCCCGTGCGGATACGGCCGGTGAGAAATTCTTCGAGTTGCTCCTGTTCGGCGGCAGCTTGCGCGACTTCGGCGGCCATCTCGCGCGGGATCACGACCACGCCGTCCGCGTCGCCGACGATCACATCGCCGGGAAACACGGCTACGCCGCCGCAACCGATCGGCACATTGATATCGACCGCATGGTGGCGAATCAGATTCGGCGGCGCGCTCGCGCCCGCGCAGAACACCGGGATGCCGAGCGCGACGATCGTTGTGCTGTCGCGCACCGGGCCGTCGGACACCATGCCGGCCACGCCGCGGACCTGCAAACGCTGCGTCAGTATCGAGCCGAACGACGCGCTGCCGCGCTCGCCGCGGCAATCCTGCACGAGCACATGGCCGGCCGGAATCGTCTCGACGCATTTGCGCTGCGCGTACTCGGGATTGGCAAACAGGTCGAGCACGTCGATGTCTTCGCGCGACGGGATATTGCGCAACGTGAATGCCGGTCCGACCAGATTTGCGCCGCTGTGCGGGGCGAGCGACGCGACGCCTTGCATGAAGGTATTGCGCAAGCCGCGCTTGAATAGTTGGGTGGTCAGCGTGGCGGTGCTGACATGGCGGAGCGCTTCGAGCGTGGCGGAGTCGAGATCGGACATGGTGTCGGGCGGCCTCAGGTGTGGGAGCGAAAAGACGGCGATCAGCGGGTAATCACATGGCGTGCTGCAGCGCTCGGTTGAACGCAACCGATGCGGTCTCGCGGACACGATGATAGCGCCGCCGCCGCGGGTGGCGCGACAGGCTTTCTATAGACGATAAACGAGCCGCCGCGGCGTGACACCGGCGAGGCACGCCGAGGCACGCAATGTGCTGCCTAACGAGTGGATGTGCAGATTGGATGTGCACGCCGCGCAGGAATGGCCGCACTGAGCGCCACACAGAGCGTCGTCCTGCGGGCGTCGCAAGAGAACACTGGATGTCGGAACAGAAGCCGCGCGGGCCGCTACGCATCATCCCGTGCAAGCGGGTTTGCGCGGCCGCGTCGGCGAATCGGGTGTCGGCATCGGCCGGTCATTGCCTTCCATTGCAATGATGCCGAGGGCCGTTTTTTTCATCGACGTGCAATTTTGGCGCGTTAGTGTGCGCAGCGTGTTGCGCTCGGGCCATGTTTTACAATCGCGAGCCTGTGTGCAACTCGCCGTGTGAAAGCGAGTCGGAATCATGAACAGCAATACCAATACCGTAGCCGCCGGGTTCGGCGGTAAACCGCAACAACAGCAGGAACCGCAACAACAGCAGGGCGATACGCTGGCCGCGTCTGACGGCCTAACCGGTTTTATAGAGCAACAACGGAAAATGAACGGAGCATTGAGACTCGATCAGGCCACGATCGTGCTCGTCGAAGACGACCCGGATAGCCGGGAATCGCTGACTTTGTTACTCGAAGCGGAAGGAGCGCATGTCGTCGCGGTGGCGGATGCGGAAGAGGGCGTCGAGGCAGCGCTGCGCCTGTTGCCCGATGCCGTGGTGTGCGACCTCGAATTGCCGGCCATGGACGGCTTCTATCTGATCCAGCGGCTGCGCGATCACGAGATTCGCGGCGATCACGCGCCCTCGGTAGCAGTGGCGCTGACGGGCCACACCGACGACGCTTACCGGCTGCGCAGCATCGGCGAAGGTTTCCAGCATTTCATGACCAAACCGGCGTTGCCGGAAGACCTGGTGACGTTGCTGCACGACGCGATCGACGCCCGCGCCGCGGGCTGATCAGTCTGGCGGCCGATTTCGGGCCCGATCTCAGGCCCGATTCCAGGCCGCTTCGAGTCCGACACCAAACGGTTTCCAGCGCCTTGACGCTGGAAACCGCGACGGCCAGATGGCTAATACCCGCTCTTATTTAGCGGCGGCTACCGGCGTTGCCAAACCAGCCGCAGAGGCTGCGGCTTCCGCAGCCTGACAGGCGGAACACAATCCCTTCAATTCGATTTCATCGCTTGCAAGGCGGTAGCCCGCGTCTTCGATTTGCGCGACGAGCGCCTGGCGCAGCTTCGGCTGATGCAGTTCGGTGACGTTGCCGCATTGCTGGCAGACCACCAGAATGCCGTGCTGGCATTGGGTCAGATCGTGGCAGACGGTGAACGCGTTGATCGATTCGATCCGATGCACGAGCCCCGCCGACAGCAGAAAGTCGAGCGCCCGATAAACCGTGGGCGGCGCCGAGCCGGGATGAATCTGCCGCATGTCGTCGAGCAGCGAATAAGCTTTGGTGGCGCGCCCGGAATTCAGCAGCAATTCCAGCACCTTGCGGCGGATCGGCGTGAGCTTCTCGCCGCGCTCGCGGCAATATTCTTCGGCCAGCATGAGGGCGGCTTCCGGCGAAGCGCCGTGCGTGTGCCCTGGCCCATGAGGACGAGCGGCGGTGGCGGGTGTGGCTTTGTCGGCGGTTGCGGCGGGCTTGGCGGTCTTCATGCGTCGATTATAAAGGCCATCGCGCCTGGCTGTGGCAGGGCTGCAGCATGGCGATGGCGGCCGCCCGCACAGAGGCTCAGGTCAGCGGGGTGTCGATGTATTTCTTGAAACCCGGGCGCGTTGCAAGCCGCGAATACCAGCGCTCCAGATTCGGCAGAGCGGGGCGTTCGATACCGTCCAGCCCGAACCAGCGTTTCGCGTACGCGCCGATCACGATGTCGGCCAGCGTGAACTTCTCGCCTTCGAGAAAGAAACGGCCCCGCAGATGCGTGTCGAGCAGCCGCCACAGCAAGGTGACCGCTTCGACGTCGGCGGCGAGTTTGGCGGCGTCGCGCTCGGCGGCCGGCGTGCGCACGAGGGCCCAGAACACCGGGCGCTCGGCGGGTTGCAGCGTGGAGAGCGACCAGTCGAGCCAGCGGTCGATGCTCGCGCGCAGTTTCGGCTCGGACGAGTACAGGAGGCTCGATTCGCCATATTGCAGCACCAGATAACGCAGAATCGAATTCGATTCCCACAGCACGAAGTCGTCATCGACCAGCGTCGGAATCTTGGCCGTAGGGTTCATCGCGAGATAGTCGGGTTCGTTGTTGCGGCCGAATTGCAGGCCCGCGTCGATGCGCTCGTACGGCAGCACCAGTTCATCGCAACACCACAAAACTTTCTGGACGTTGACTGAATTGGCGCGTCCCCAGATCGTAATCATCCGGTCAATCCTTTTTTCTTACGGTTGGCAAGCCGCGCACCTCGCGCGGCGTTCGACCGGTAACGATACACGATGCCGCGGCTTTGCGACGCGTCGGGCCACGCGTCGGACCACATCGGGCCGCAATCTGCGCTGCCCGCTGCGGTGCAATCCGCCGTGCCGGCAAGGCGCGCGCGTTGCGTACAATGAGCGCACCCGAATCTGACGAGGCACCGCATGGCCCGCATTGTCCCCGACGACTGGAAGAGCCTCGCCGCCACCGGCGCGGCGGCACGCGAACGCGAAACCCTCGCGTTGCTGGAACAAGCCCTGCCGCACGATTACACCGTCTATCACGGCGTGCATTGGACCCGGCTGAATCAGAACTTCTCGGTGTTCGGTGAGGCCGACTTCGTGATCGTCAGTCCGGCGGGACGCGTGATGATCGTCGAGCAGAAAACCGGCTTCCTGCGCGAGACGCCGAAGGGGCTCGTCAAGGTCTATCTTCAGACGGAACGCAACGTGGCGATCGCGCTCGCGCACACCGTCGAAGGGATGCACCGGCGCTTTACCGCCGCGTTCGGCGCGGGGACCTATTTCATCGAAGAGCTGTTGTATTGTCCGGACCACATCGTCAAGGATGCAGCGATCGCCGGCGTGAATCCCGCGCGCATCGTCGACGCGACGCGCCGCGACCGGCTCGCGGCGATCATTCGCGACGCATTGCCGGCGGACGAGCTGCGCCTCGCCTGCGCGCCGAAGATCCACCATTTTCTCGCCGACGAACTCGCGCTCGCGCCCGACACCAGCGCGCTGGTCGGTCAGGCCGGCACGCTCGTCACGCGGCTGGCCGGCGGTCTCGCGACATGGGCGCGGCGGCTCGAGTTCTCGCCGTTCCGGCTGCGCGTGATCGGCACAGCCGGTTCCGGCAAGACCCAACTGGCGGTGCAGGTGATGAAGGACGCCGTGGCGCGCGGGCAGCGGCCTTTGTACGTGTGCTTCAACCGGCCGCTCGCGGATCACATCGTGCGGGTCGCGCCGCCCGAGGCGAAGGTGGCGAACTACCACCAGCTATGCGACTGGATCGCGCGCGACGCGGGCCGCGAGCCGGATTTCCAGGCCGGCGACGTGTCCCCCAAGGGGACTTCCTCCGGGGCGTTCGACCAGCTCGAAACGATTTTTGTGCAAACGCCGATCGACGCGCGCTGGCAGTTCGACGTGCTGATCGTCGACGAAGGGCAGGATTTCCAGCAGCCCTGGGTGGCCGCGCTCGAACGCCTTTTACGGCCCGGCGCCGCGTGGTGGTGGCTCGAAGATCCGTTGCAGAATCTGTATATGCGCGAGCCGGTTACCTTGCCCGGCTGGACCACGCTGAAAGAGACCACCAACTACCGCAGTCCGCGCGACATTCTCGACTACGTGCGCGACGTGGTCGGCGCCTCGGTGCCGGTCGCGGCGGGGCTCGCGTCGGGCAGTCCGTTCGACGGCTCCGAGATTTCGCTGTCAGTCTATGACGAAGCGAACGCCGCCGTGGGCAGCATCGACGCAACCAAGCGTGCGATCACGCAGGCGTTGTCGCTCGGGTTCCGCAAGCAGGATATCGCGGTGTTGTCGTTTCGCGGCCGCGAGGGCTCGGCGATGAGCGCGCAGGATCACCTCGGGCCGCATCGGCTGCGCAGTTTCACCGGCAAGTACGATCTGTTCGGCAACCCGGAGTATCGCGAAGGCGATGTGCTGTTCGAGTCGATCTATCGCTTCAAGGGCCAGGCGGCGCCGTGCGTGATCCTCACCGAGGTCGACTTCGATGTGTTCGACGAGCGTACCGCCCGCAAGCTGTTCGTCGGCGCCACGCGCGCGACGATGAAGCTGATCGTCGTCGCGTCGCAACGGGCCGCGCGGCATCTGCGTCCGCGGGACGGCAAGGAAGCGACAGAGACCCGGGAAGCGAAAGAAGCGTAGGGCCCACGCTCAGTGCCACGCGCGCGCGCTGACCAGCGTGCCGGTTTGCGTGTGCGCGTCCCACCAGATCACCCGCAACAGCGGCGCCTGCTGCGCGATCAGCAGCGCCTGCACCGGATCGCTCTCGACAAAATGCGTGACGCCGCCGCGCAACGCCGCGCTGGCCTTGTGAGCGGCGGCGCCGGCGGGGCTTTCGTCGTGTATGTCCGGCGTGCGCATTACCAGTTGCATATGACCGAAGCCGTGCCGGGCGAGCCATGCCTCGGTGCGCGCACGATCCAGCTCCGGCCGGCCGGTGATGATGGTGCGAACCCGCGGCAAATCGATGCCGGGCAGCGCCTCGAAAGGCCGCAGTGCGTCGCGTTCGGCGAGCGCGGCGGCCAGATCCTCGTCGTAGCGCGCGAGCGGCACGTCGGGCAGCAGAATGCCGTCGAGGTCGATCGCGTAGGTCGCGTATTCATGATCGTCGGCCATCGCGGGCGCGGCGCCTGCTTCGACGCGCTCCCAGTCCTGGCGATAACGCTCGGTGTACGCCTGACGCTCCCACGGGAACAGCGCGAAGTAGCCGCGCGCGTCGATCGCGTAATCGGGTTGAATGCGGCTCAGATCATCGACCGCGCCGGTCAGGGTTTTGACGTCGAGGCCGTGCCGTTCGAGGAACGCGATGCAGTCGGCCAGCGTAAAGCCGCGCCCCGCGATGTCTTCGCATAGCAGCACCTTGGCGCCCGCGGGCGGGATCGGCAGCGTCGAATCCCAGGCCGCCGTGCGAGTCTTGCGGTCGTAGCGCAGAAACGCCACCGGCGTGCCGGCCGCATGCGAAACCATCAGCGCGAGCGGCGCGCCGCCGCGCAGTATGCCGATCGCCATCGTGAAGCGCTCTGCCAGCAACGCCGGTTGCAGCGATTCGATCCAGTGGTCGAGTTGTTCGTACGTCAGGGGCAAAACCGGCTTGTTCATGACTCTTGTTGCATCGTGTTGCCAGCGCGTGGCGGGCGTTATGTCCACAGCGAACGTCGCGCGGCGGCGGGGCGGGCGCGCGCCCTCGTTTTTGAGGCAGGGAATTTTGGCGATATTATGCATGCGGTTCAAAGAACGCGCGTCGGGGTTGACGCGCGTCGCCGGCCGGGGCGTGCCGCGGCCGGCGGCGCAGCGGACTGGAAAAGGGCGGCAGGCGCGCTGAATCGACGAGAGTCGATGCCGTGCGAAGCCGCCCGCAAAAAGCAAATAACGGAACAAGAAAGCAAATGACCAAGGTGACCGCAGGGATGTACGGCAGGAAAAAAGCGTACTGGATGATGGCAATGGGCCTGATTTTCGCACTGGCCGCGTGGGGTGCGCAGGCGCAGTCGTTGGCGCTCGACGTGACGGGCAAAATCGGCAAGACCACCGACGCCTCACACGGGGTGTATCACTTCACGGAGGCGCAATTGCTCGCGCTGCCGGCCCATTCCATTACGACCGCGACCACCTGGACTCCGCGTTCCACCTTCACGGGGCCGCTGCTCGCGGATATCCTGAAGGCGGTCGGCGCGTACGGCAGCGAAGTGGAGCTCCATACGCTCGACGACTACACGTACACGGTGCCGGTATCGGACTGCGACCGCTACGGCGTGATCGTGGCCTACAGCATGAACGGGCAGCGTCTGAAGATCAGCGACTTCGGGCCGTTGTTTCTTATCTATCCGCGCGACGCGTTTCCTGCAGAACTCGCGGGCGCCGACTCGAAATTCGTATGGCAGATCAAGGCTCTCATCGTCAAATAGCGCGCAGTCCATTGCGCCGTTTCCTCTACGTGCTGATCTGGCTGACCGCGCTCGCGGCGCCGGCCGGCGCGATCGGCTACCTGCTGTACGCGAACCTGCTCAATCCGCGCGCCACTGAACAGTTGACCGGCACTTACGACGGCTTCTACTGGGACGCCGCGCAATTGCAGATTGCCTACGCGCGCTTCGAGAACCAGCTGCTGCTCTATCAGTCGGGTGTCGATGACGACTATCCGCGGCTGATACTGCGCTACCAGCTGCTGCAATCGAAGCTGCACGTGATGGCCGGCTCGACGCGCCGGCTGACCACTCAGCTCGAGCTGCTGCAACGGCAACTGGACGAAATCCAGTCGCTCGATCATCTGCTGGGCGGTATCGGGCCCGAGGTCGACGTGTTGCCCAAGGATCGCAGCCACGCCAATGAGATCGTCGCGGCGTTGCGTGCGCACTGGAACGAGGTCAACGATCTCGCGTTGAGCCGCCGTTTCGCGGATGTGGCGGACCGCGAAGCGATGAACCGCGATTTCATCGACAAGCGCCGCATGCTGTTTGCCGGCGGGCTGCTGTTGCTGTTGCTGTCGGCGGCGGCGACCATGCTGCTGGTGCTCAACGGCCGCCGCCGCACGCGCCTGATGCATCAGCAGCATGCGGCGCTCGAAGCGGAGCACCAGGCGAGCCGCGCCGCGCGCGAGGCGAGTCTCGCGAAGGATGCGTTTCTCGGCATGATCAGCCACGAACTGCGCACGCCGTTGCACGCGATCGTGTCGTCGATCGAATTGCTGGGTTTCAACTTTCATTCCGAAGCCGACCGCAAGGTGATCCAGCGGCTCGAAACCGCGGCGCGTCATCTGGAAGCGCAGATGAAGGACCTGACCGACTATGCGCGCCTCGGCGCCGGCAAGCTCGAGTTGCGCCACGAGCATTTCGAGCCGCGCGAGCTGCTGGCGTCGATCGTCGACGAGCATGCGATGTCGGCGGCCGCGCGCGGTCTCAAGCTCGAAAGCGAAGCGAGCGGCGTGAGCGGCCTCGTCGATTCCGATCCGCACCGCATCCGTCAGATCGTCAACAACCTGGTCACCAACGCGATCCGCTATACGGAAACCGGCACGGTGCGCCTGCGGCTGAAGCAACGGCCGGCAGCGCTGATCTTCGTGGTCAGCGATACGGGGCCGGGCGTGCCGAGCGCGCAGATTCCGCTGATCTTCCAGGAGTTCACGCAGCTGGATGCGTCGCGCACGCGCCGCTTCGAGGGCGCCGGCATGGGGCTGACGATCGTGCAGGGACTGGTCAGGCTGTTCGGCGGCACCGTCGACGTGGCAAGCACGGTGGGCGAGGGCACGACCTTCACGGTGACGATTCCGGTCACGCCGGTCGCGGCCGCGGCGCCGCCCGACGTGGCGGCGCACGCCGAACCGGGCGGCGCGCGGCCGTGCGTGCTGATCGTCGACGACAACCGGCTGATTCGCGAGTCGCTCAGCGAAATGGTCGCGCACATGGATTTCGATGCGCACGCCGTCGCCAATGCCGACGACGCGCTCGCGTGGCTCGATGCCCGGCACTGCGACGTCGTGTTGCTCGATCTGCACATGCCGGAGCGCGACGGCTATACCTTTCTCGCGGACTTCGCCGCGCGCGGCGGGCCGTCGGCGGGCGTGCCGGTGATCGTGGTCAGCGCTTATGCGCCCGAGCCGGGGGCGGTGGGTGTGGCGGATGTGGCAGGCGGACAGGGACAGAGACAGGGGCAGGGCGGAACAGCCGGATCGCAGCCGTTTTTCGATGCGTTATTAAAGCCGGTACATTACGAGGAACTGCGCAGCGCATTGCAGCGTGCATTGGCTTCGCGGCATTTCGCGTGATGCGGCGTCCGGGGTTCGCGGAGGGCGGTGGGCATCAACCTGAGCACGCACCTTCAGCCGCTTGCCGGCGCGTCAGGGCCGGTTGAGCCGCTTGGACAGATCGGCGACGAGGATCGCCATGCGCGCCGGCTTTTCATAGCAGGCGACGTCGTAATTGCGGATGACCTGGCTGATCTCCGATTCGCTGGCCTTGCCGGTCAGCAGCTCGCCGGTCAGCACGAAAATCGGCGCGTCCGGATTCTCCGACGCGCGCACCGAGCGAATCGCCGCTGCGGAAGTTTGCGAGCCGAACAGCCAGTCGATCACCACGCCGTCGAAGACCTGCGTTTGCAGGTGCTCCGCGAATGCCGCGAGGCCGTAAATCGCTACCGCGGTGAAACCGCTGCGCTCCAGGTAGTCGCGCAGATTGTCCGCGGAGGCCTGATCGTCGTCGACCACCGCGATAGTCGGCTTATCGGTTTCGGCGCGGCGCGGATAGATCTCGATCTTGTGGACTTCGTACGCGCTTTGGTAGAGCGTGCCGTCGTGACGCGCGACGCGCCATTGGCCGAGCTTCGAGTAGGCGACGAATTCCGGGCGGCTGCCCGGTTCGAGCGCGGCGCCCACCCACGCGGTGCAGGCCAGCTCGATCGCGCCGATGCTGAACACCGCTTCCTGGGCGATTGCGCCGACCATGCCGGGGTCGAGCGACTGCGCGCCGAACAGTTGCGCGGCGGGTTCGCCGAACACCTCGGCGACCTTCTTGATCTGCGACAGGGTCCACGGGCTGTTGCCGCGCAGCTTGCGGTGTCCCTGCGAAAAACTCAGATCGAGGATGCGGCATAGTTCCGTGGTTTGCTGGCGTTTGCCGATGCCATGCCGGCTCATCAACTCGCGCACACGCTCGGCGACTGCGATGGAGTCAGGTGAGTTTGTTTCGTTGGCCATACTGCGTGAAAATCCGCCGTCTTAAAGGGTGGCTGTGGGGAGCGCGATACGATACGCGCAGCATTGCCATGCACGTTTGACATGCTTTGACGAGGCTACGCGGGGGACAGCAAATGTATCGTAAAAAATATCGCACTCTGTAATTTTGTATGACCGTCGCCGAGCCGGCCGGGGCCGGGGCTCGAAACGGACAAAGTCGGCGACTCGCTTATGCGTTCTGAATCGAATGTATTTTACCGATGAAACCTCGCCGCATCTGTAGAGAAATATGCCGGGTTTGTCCGGGCATGTGCGGCGGCGCGCCTCGCCGAGGCGGCGACGCCGTGTGCATCGCCCGCGCGCGCCCCATGCAGGTCCCATGCAGGTCCCGCGCAGGTCCTTACTGCGCGGGCATTTTTTCGAGTTTGGCCGCCGAGTTTTTCAAACCTTTGAAGATGCGCTCGGCGACCTTGCCCGGGAACCGTTCGGGCAATTCGGCCGAGACCCGTTCGATCACCTCCGGCGTCTGTTCGACCAGCCGCTGGATCAGCGGCTCGGCGTTCGCGCCGTAGGAGCACTTCAGCGCCATCGTGTTGAAGTGGCGCCGCTGCACGTCGCGAAACGCGTCGTGTTTGCTCCTCGACCACATCGCCATGGCGAGCTTGGCCTTGAACCATGACCACTGATTCGGGCCGTTGCCTTCCACCGGCCAGATCGACATCACATCGTAAAGCGGCGTCAGGCGGTACTGTCCGCCCGGCAACAGGCGAATGCTGAAGTTCTTTGCGTGGCCGTCCGGCGCCGCCAGCAGCCAGAACAGGATCTGGCTCGCCAGCAGCGTTTCGAGATCCTGCTGCGCGCTCACCGATTGCTGGAGAATCCGCGCGAGGTCGAGCACGCCCGGGCCGCCCTCGTTTTCGTATTTGCGGTGCGACGGCACGCCGTACACCTGGCAAAAATCTTCCTGCGGCAGACGCAGCAACCATTGCCCGCTCGAATGCAATTGCCGGTCGAAGCGCTCGACGCTCAGCACCCGCTGCTTGCCGAAGGTCAGGATCTCGGTGTTCGCGACCGGCAGCCCATAGGCGCGCAGAATCCGCAAACACAGCCATTCGTTTTCGACCGAGGTGCTGAGGTCGGCCAGCCTGTTGCCGACCAGCCCGAGCGGCAGCTTGAAGATATGCGTGGTGGGCGTGGCGCCATGCGGCCGTTGCCACTTGCCCTCGTGCCAGAGCAGCGCGGTTTTCTCCTGGGCGCCAGCGAGCGAGATGCGGAAATCGTCCGCCTCGTCGGGCGCGCCGAGGGCCGGATTGCCGACGGTGCGCGCCAGCATGGTCTCGATTTCGCTGTCGGAAAGCGGCGTGCCTTCGATCCGCTCGACGCCGACCGGCGCGTCGTGTTCGGCGAGCAGCTGGACGGCGCCCACGCAATCGCGGCCGATGGCTTGCAGCAGATCGAAGGCGTCCAGCGTATCGGTCTGATAGCGTTGGGCGATGCGCTTTCTGATCGTCTCGCTGTCCGGCAGCAGATTGTCGAAATAATTCAGCACCCGCGGTCCTTTGAGCGCGCTGTTGCTGGGCGTGAACGGCAGCGACAGCGAAAGCGGGCGGCCTGCGGGCGATGCGACCCAGGCGGGATCGTAGGCGAACTCCATGGAGCCGCGGGTGGGAATGCGCCAGGCGCCGACACGTGCGCCGTTGGCCCACACCGAAAGCGCCCGCGAATGGGTTTGGCGGCCCATGCTTACCACTCGACCAAAGGCGCCGGCTCAGGCGCTGGCTGGGTCTTGTCGCGTACCTGCAATTGCAGGCCGTAGGCGCCGCACAATGCCAGCAACTGAGCGAGGGTGAGGGCGGCGGCATCGGTTTCCAGCGCCGAGATGCGGCTCTGGCTGACGCCGATCCGCGCGGCGGCTTGCGCCTGGGTCAGACCCGCTTGCCGCCGGCCGGCGGCAAGCAACTGGGCCATCTGGTCCGGGGTGGCGACGAGGTGGATCATAGTAAATTATCCGCTAGACGAATAAATGTACTTTATTCGCCACATGAATATTTGTCAATTATTCGTGTGGCAGATACTCGCAGAATATCCGTTTGGCGAATAAACGCCAATTATCTGTGACGCGAATAACGGTTGTCCAGATTGTCTATCGACAAGGGACCTATTGCACCCGCTGCACCCGCTGCCCGTCAGTGCCAAAGCTGCCGCCGTCCGGTTCTTCCAGGTGCGGCAGCATTGCAGACAAGCGAGCGGCCTGCGAAGATTAGGCCCACACTTAAAACCCGTCCGAAAGCCCGCCCGATGACCACGACTTACCCGCTGCTTCGACGGCACGATGCAGCGGCCTCGCAGCATGCTGTAAAAAAACTTCCCTTTCACTCTTTGCGCGACTCATGAACGAACCGACGCTACGCCACACCGGAGTGCCGTACTACACGCAATGGGGCAACCCTGAATGGGTGAGCCACATCGTCGAGCAACAGGGCGACCCGTGCGACGATCCCGGCTGGCAGCGCAGTGGTTTCAGCGAGCCCGAGCGTTACCGGTTCTGGGCCAAACGACTGTGCGGCCTGACATGTCTCGAATCCGCGCTCGATTACTGGCGCATCGAACACGCGCCGCGCGCGGCGTTGCTCGACGAAGCGCTGCGCCACGGCGTGTACCGGATGCGCGACGACGGCGGTGTCGACGGTCTGATCTACCGGCCATTCGCCGACTGGACCGGCGAGGCGTTCGGCATTCAGGTCGAGGTATTGCCGCAGGCGCCGCTCGAAGAGATGGCCGCGCGCATCGACGGCGACACGCTGGCGATCGTCTCCGTGAGCCCGGAGATCCGCTATCCCGAGCGGCCGAATCGCCGCCAGGGCGGGCATCTGATTTTGCTGCACGGGCGCGACAGCGGCGGCGCGTGGTTTCACAATCCGTCGGGCGTCGCACCGCATCAGGCGGATGTGTATTTGCCGTTCGCGACGATGGCGCGTTTTTACGCCGGACGCGGCATGACGCTGACCCGCGCCGCGCGCTAAAGGGGCGGGCCGCATCGCGCAACTCTATCTGGGGCCCCCTCAGGATTCGGATTTTTAAGCACGATAGCCGCAGCGCACAATCAAGCGAATCAATGATTTAGCCGCGGCGACAAATGCCCCGCCGAATTGCCGAAAGCATAATAAGTACCGGGCCTTGCGCCGTAAGCCTTTCCAGATCGCTGGCGTACGCAAAAATCCGAATCCTGAGGGGACCCCATGTTGCGCTTCGCCCTTGAAACCGCCGGATATTAAAAATTCCGCCCAATGACCGTCTCCCTATAGTTATGAAGCAGAATTCGCGCTGTGCTCAGCCCGCATCGATTCGATACCGCACGTATGCAAAGCACTTTTTTGCGGCATCAAGTGGGTCCGCAGCGGCATGACCCCGTTTCCTGACAGTGAAATTGCCATGGAAAAACCCGAATCATTTTCATAGTCTTAGTCGTGGTGTCCGACGTACCAGAAACTGGCTTGGTCCGGCGCGATGACGGATATCCGTCGTCGCTCGTTAGCTGATCGTGATTGCGATCGCACCAGTAACAGTCATGTAGGCGTCACAAGGCGGGGTTCGAATGGATCGCATACTGTGCAATGTCGTTGGACCGCGCGATTCGCCGATTTCGGTGAGGCTTTGCGCATCACTGACAGCGGCCGGAATTCCCGCGCGGTTCGTCGGTCGATGCCGTCCGGTGGTGGCTGCATCCGCAGCCGAACTCGCGCTCGTACCGTGTGACGATCGCGACGTCGTCGAAGCGTCGGGTTGGATCGGCGAAGCGTTGCAACAATCCGCCGCGTTAGCCGTTATCGCAGTGGGCGAACGCTTGCGGCACGAATCGATCCTCTGCCTGCTCAATGCGGGTGCGCACGATTTCGTTTCTGCCGAGGCGTCCAGCGAAGAACTGATCGCACGCGTGCAGCGTCTGGCGCTCGAAAGGCGCACGGCGGGCCATGCGCCCACGCCGGAGCACGATGAACTGTCCCGTCGGGGTTTGATCGGCACGAGTTCCTGCTTTGTGCGTGAGATCGACAAGCTGCGTCGATACGTACAAACCGATGCCACCGTGCTAATTGTCGGCGAGACCGGCACCGGCAAGGAACTGTGCGCGCAGGCGATCCATTATCTGTCGGCGCGCTCGGCGCTGCCCTGCGTCGCGATCAACTGCGGCACGCTGCAGAGCGAGCTGGCCGACAGCGAACTTTTCGGTCACGTGAAGGGCGCCTATACGACGGCGCACGCTGCCCGGCTCGGCCTGATCCATGAGGCGGAGGGCGGCTCGCTCTTTCTCGACGACGTCGATTGCCTGTCGCTGGCCACGCAAGCCAAACTGCTGCGCTTCTTGCAGGAACGCGAATATCGCATGGTGGGTTCCAACATCGTGCACACCGCCGACGTGCGCGTCATTGCGGCAACCAATAAGACCCTGAGCGAATCGGTCAGATGCGGCGAGTTCCGGCGCGACCTGTACTTCCGTCTGAACGTGCTGTCGCTGTCGCTGCCGCCGCTGCGCGAGCGCAGGGAAGACCTGCTTCCGCTTGCGCTGCGCTTCATGTGCATGTACGCGATGCAATTCAAGCGCGACGTGCGGGGCATTGCTCCGTCCGGCGCTCGACTGATCGCCACTTATGACTGGCCGGGAAATGTGCGCGAACTGAAGCACGTGATCGAGCGCGCAGTGCTGCTTGCACGCAAGCCCATGCTCGACAGTGAAGATATCCTGATCGATGGGGATCGGGCCGGGCAGGCCGACGAATCGTTTCGCGCCGCTAAGGCACGTGCAATCGACCAGTTTGAGCGCAGCTATCTCGAGGGGCTGCTTGCGGCCAGTCTCGGTAACGTCACGCATGCGGCGCGCGTCGCACAGAAGAATCGCCGCGCGTTCTTCGAGCTCATGCGCAAGCACGGTATCGTTTCCGCTCGCTTTCATCCCCGCGGTCAACTGACCGATCCGCGGCGCTCGTGAAGCGCCCGCGTTTCATCGGCGGCCAGCGCGTTGCGCGGTTTCGCTGACGGCTCGCGCGGCCCGCGTAGCTTGCGTGGCATGGCATGGCTTGCGTTCGAGCCGTGGCCTGCCCGCTTCGATGTGCTGGCCGAGCAAATCCTCGACGGACCCATCGACAGTAACCAGCGTCCGTCAATCGGCCCGTCTCCATGAGCTTGCTGTTACGGCAAACACAGCATGGCCGTCTGCAGGCGTTGCGTGGCGAGCAGAACCCGGCGATCGAGGGTCGAGATTTGCACGGACTGCGCCGGGTTGCCGGCGCCGGCGGGGTCGGTTTCCGTCGGGAAGCTGACCGTAGCGAGCACCACCCATGGATCGCTCGTGCATTCCGGACACGGCGGGACAGGGAAGGTATGCAGGCGCCTGATGATTTCCGCCGGAGCGCCGTTCAAGGCGGCACACCATGCCTCGTCGTCTTTCCTCGAGTTGGTGTGCGATTCGGGCAGTTGCCAGAGCACCTTGATCTCGTAGGAATCGCGGATGCGTGAATATTCGCAGCCGGTTTCGTCGCATCCGCAGCCGGCGGGATGTACCTGTGTGGGACGGGTGAAGCACTCGGCGTAGCGCACCGCGATATAGACGGTGGCGCGTTTGTTTCGATCCACGCCGGGTACGTCGCCAGGCGGCGGGCAGGGCCAGCGCACCGAGCAGGGTTGGGCCTGCGGGCCGGTTTTCAGGTCGACGTCGATGCATTGATCGATCCAGATTTCGTCGCCTTGCGGGCCGAGTGCATAGCCCGGGCAGACCCGCACGGTGGGCGTGGCGGCGGCGACGGCTTCCACCGCGCAGCCGCACACCACACCCCAGCCATGCAGATAGCGATTGTGGCGGCGCAGCTTTTCGCGGATATAGTCCTGCTCAGTCCGCATCTCGTCAGCCGTAAGGAGCTGGCGTGGAAAATAACGGACGCGTTCGAGCGGTTCCCCGCAGCAGGCGCACTTGAGATCGGACATGTTGGCCATTTTGCTTCTCCGTGATCGATTCGTTGCTGCGAGTGATTAACCGGCGTTCTGCACGACGAAGTGCAGCGTGAAGTCGCCGCCCGCCGCGCCGTCGCCCGACATCACGCCTCCGGCCGGTGCGATCGGCTCGCCATCGAGGGCGTCGCCCGCGGTGTTGTCGATTTCGGCGCGCTGGTTGGTGCTGAAAGGATTGCCGCGCAACAGCAGGCGACATTCCATCTTCAGGCCCGGGGGCCACATACCCCCCTCGTTGACGACAGGCGAACCATGGATGACATCGAAGCGGATCGTGTCGTGAGCCTCGATGACGACCTTGCCAGGCACATAGGCCGTCTTCAGTTTTTCGGCAATGTCGCGGTTTTCCAGCAGGACCTGTACGTTGTAGCTCGCATAGTCTGAGTCGTTCAGCCCGGCTGCGGCCGGCACATGTGCGGCGTCCTGCGCGAACGCGCCGTCGAACACGATGCGGATCGACGAGAGGTAGGCGCCCACCTCCACGGTCGTCAACGGCGACTTGACCGGCGCCACCTCATTGAGCGAATCGACGGTGTGGCCATACAGGAAATCGATCTTTGCCACGTGCAGCAGCTTGGCCGGCGCTGCGCCGCCGCCCACCGTGAAGGTCGCGAAGAAGTCGCCTCCGGGTGTGCCGTTGCCCGATATCACGCCTGCGGCCGGCGCTCTGGCTTCGCCGTCGAGCGCCACGTCGTCGGTGCCGGCCAGCGCCTGGTAGTGGTTGGCGAGGTCCTCCGTGCCGCGCAGATAGATTCGATACTGGCCCTTCTGCCAGCCATTCGCGCCGCGCGCATAAGGCGATTCCGGATAGAGATCGAAGCGCACGGTATCGGGCGCCTCGATGGTCAGCGAACCCGGCACGAAGGGCGCGCCCGCTTCGTCGTTGGCGGGCAGCACC
Source organism: Paraburkholderia sp. GW821-FHT02A12 (assembly GCF_059422005.1). Taxonomy (NCBI): domain Bacteria; kingdom Pseudomonadati; phylum Pseudomonadota; class Betaproteobacteria; order Burkholderiales; family Burkholderiaceae; genus Paraburkholderia; species Paraburkholderia sp. GW821-FHT02A12. The sequence continues at coordinate 1,538,937 of NZ_JBWKWA010000002.1, forward strand.
TGCACGTTGCGTTCCTTGTAGCGTGTGTCGCCGCTCGCGTGAGTCGCGGGCGCATGCTGGTCCGTGGCGAGCGGCTGGTTGAACTTGATGCGAATGGCGTTGGTCTTGCCGTCGATGTTGACGGGCGTGTCGTCGAGCGGCGACTGAATGCCGGCGACTCTGGTTTCGGCGCCGTCGCCCCGGTGCAGGAAATCGATGCTGGCCACGCGCAGCAGGTTGGTCTGGTGCTTGCCGCAGCAGTCGTCGATTTTTTCGGCCAGGCAGAGAATCAGGTCGAGCAACTGCTGGTTGCTATAGATGCGGGGCCGCACTTCGCAACTCGTCACAACGATCTTGCCGTCGCGCACGAATACGAGGCCGAGCGGTACGCAGGGGTCGTCCTCCGCGGGGCCGCAGCCGTAGTCGAAGGCTTCACAGAGGAGGGTGCGCCGGCTTGCGCTCGCGGCGGCGAACGAGCTTGCCAAGGAGCGCGTACCGGCTGCGCCGCTATATGTGCCAGCGAGGGTAGCCGCGCCGGCGGCGGAACCGGCACCGGCAGCCGTGTTCGCACCGTTGCCCGCGTTGCCCGCGTTGCCCGCGTTGCCCGCGTTGCCCGCGTTGCCCGCGTTGCCCGCGTTGCCCGCGTTGCCCGTGGTTCCCCACAGTCGCGCGCACCACATAGGATCTGTCTGGAACGGCGGAACGACGTGCGACATCTTCAGGCAAAAACTCTCGACGACAGTGCCCGCTGCGCATTCGTCGCGCGTGCCGCATTCGGACGCCATCACTGGCTGGCGATCGGCGAGGCATTCGTGGTAGCACAGCCAAAGGGAAAAAACACTGTCGGGCAGCATGCCCGCCGCGCCTGCCGCAATGCCAGCGGCACCGGCGCTCTGCATCGACCCAGACGGCGGCGCCGCGCTTGCCGCGGACGACCCCGAACCGCTGCCGCATCCGCAGCCGCAGCAATCGTCGGGCGTCACGGCCGGATCGATGCAGGTGCGCACAGGAACGATAATCTCGCGGCCCAGACCATCGATGGCCACCCCCGGGTCGACGCAGACACGCGAGCCATCCACGCTCAGGCGCAGTCCGCACATCACGCCCTTGCCCAGCGCGAGACGGTTGTGCAGCCACTGCTTGAGCTTGCCGTAGTCCTGCTCCATCTGGAAATGCTGAACGTCCATCCGCTTGCCATAGAAGTACTTGTTTCGGCGCGGCGCGTTGAGCATCCTCAGAAGGGCCTCGGCGTTGTCATAGGGATGCATGGAAGCCTCCGGTCAGGTGAGTTGGAGCGAACCGTCGAGGACGGTGGCGCCGATGCGGGTCACCTCCGACGGCGGCAAGTCGGTGCTGAGATTCAGGGCGGCGGAGCCGAGGCGCAAGGGCGGCGGGTCGCCGCCGACGATCGTGTCGATGCCGATTCGCGCCTGGAATCCCACCCGCAGATCGGGTGCGATGAGACTGATGCGATAGTCGGTATGGGCGGGCTTTTCGCGATCGACGATGCGCGTCACCTCCTGCAGGGTTTGCGGATCGCCGGCGCGGTAGCCGTCGATCAGGACACAGAAGCAATACGCCTCTTCCGAATACAACGGCAGGCCGATCTGATACGACGCGAGCGGGCCGCTCGCGCCTACGATGGCGCGGCCGATCGGTACGACAGGCGCAGGCAGGCTCGACGCATCCGGCGCGGCAACCGGGCAGGGCGAGCACGGCGTGGCGGCGGGTGCGGCGCTGGCCGGGCGGCAACCCGCCTGGAGCGCGGGGTCGGGCACCACCATCCCGAGCGGGTCGAGCGCCGGCAGGCGCGTGTCGAAATCGAGACGCGAACGTTCGCCGAGCACCCAGATGGCGCGATCGGCGAAGGCCTCGGTGATGACCGGCGTGATGCCGGTGTGCAACGCGACGAAACGCGCTATCGACGCTTTGGTGCCCCGCCGGGCGAAGCGCTGCACCGCGTTCGCGATGAGTTCGCGCCGCTCGCTGTCGTCGGCGATCTGCGGCAATTCGAGGCCGAACCATTGAGCAAGCCACGCCAGCATGTCCGGCGGCTCGAACTGCGGATCCGCGACGCGCGGCATATCGTCGAGCGCCTCTTCGACCCGCTCGAACTCGCCGCGTATCAGGCGCAGCCAGCACGACAGGAAGCCATCGGGCGCGTTGTCGTTGTAGCGATAGGTCAGCGGCAGGTAGTCGAAATAATCCTCCGCGGCCGTAGCGAGGCGGGACTGCTGCACACGCGGCGTGGCGAGCACGTTAGTGCTGGTAAGCGTCAGTCGAAGCCACGCGAAACGGGGGGGCGGCGCGAACAGCGCGAGAAGCGCGTCGGCGGAGGGCAGGGTCAGCCAGTCGGCGGGACCGGGCGCGGGCGTCGCCGACGCCGCGACGGCGATCTCGAGTTGCACCGCCGTACCGGCAGGCCGCACCGTATCTGCCCAGGCGCGCTCCCAGGTGCGCTCCTCGCCGGCGTCGAAGGGCCCGGCCACGAGCGTGCCTTGCGGCAGGAATGCGCCGTTCGCGACGAACCGGTAGAACACGTCGGTCAGGTCGGGCTTGATATAAAGCGAGCCGTCGCCGTCCATTGCGAGCGCGGTCACGGGACCTTGCCAGCCGCCCAGTGTGCCGAGCAGGATCGCGGTGCCGCTCGCATCGTCGACGCTGAAGACACGGATCGATCCGTGCGCCGCATCGGCCACATAGACGCGCTCGCGATTGCAGGCCAGTGCGCCGGGCAACCAGCCCGCGGGGCCGGGAAGCAATGCTAGGAAGGCGCCGTTCTCGTCGAATATCGCGACGATATTCTTCTGTCCGTCCGACACCATCACCCGGTCGTGAGCGCCGGCAGCCACGAACAGCGGCTGGACCAACTGGCCGCCGGCGAGTACGGCGGCGTCGAACGCGGTGTCTGCGCTGCCGTTCGCGAGCACGCGATGCAGCACGCCCGAACCGGCTGTGACGGCGTCGATCACCAGCACGCGCTGCTTGCCGTCGATCGCAAGCGCCGTGGGTCGGCTCGCGTTGCTCCACGCCAACTGCGGCTCGAGACGCGGCCACGCGAGACGCTGCACGCGCGCATTGCCGCTATCCGCCACGAGCAACGCGTCGTTGGCGCAGACGAGGCCGCGCGGTGCCTTGACATGCCCCGGCGCATCGGTCCAGGCCGACGGTTGCGGCGGAAGCACCGTTTGCGTTCCGCACAAACCGTCGAGATAGATCACGCGATCGTGCTCGGTGTCGGCCACGAACACAGCGTTGCAGGGGCCGGTTGCGAGGCCGGAGACTTCGCGTCGATAAGGCAGCGTCGCGGGCAGGACAATGGCCTTGCCGCCGGCCGGCGCCGGCAACTGTTCCAGCACGAGGTCGCCGTTGCCGTCGTCGTCATCGGCGACGGCAACGCCGCAGAGGACGCCACGCCATTGGCGGCGGTCGCGCAGGAGTGCGTGGGCAATGGGGAAGTCCATCTCAGCCTACGTACAGGTTGTATTGCAGCAAGCCGCCGACGTCGGTATCGCTGACCAGAAATTCGAGCTTGTGCTGGCCGATGCCGATCTCGATGCCGAGCTTCAGCAGGTCGATGGCGTCGGTGCCATCCGGGCCGTTCAGCGCCGTGCCGTTCATGCGGATGTCGCCCGGCCCGTTGGCCCCCTGCACCAGCCACTTGCCGCCCTGGCCGGCACGCGACTCGAGCTGGCTGCAGATCTGCGAGGTGATCGGCACGCCGTCGAAGCGGATCACCAGGTCCTTCAGCATCTGGAGCGGCGCGCCCGTGCGCGCCGACATGCCGGTGGCGCCCGTCAGGTCGGTGTCGCCTGTGACCGTATGGGAGTGCACCCAGTCGTCGAGCGCGTTGGCGAGCGTCACGTTGACGAGCGAATGCGTATGCTTGCCGTCGAACTGGATCGGATTTGGGCCCTGAATGAGGTGGTTGTCGGTATCGTTGACGTTGATGCCGCCATTCTGCTGGTCCTTGTCGACGAAAAAGGCGTGGGTGTGCGAGCCTTGTTCGTCGGTGCCGCCACCCGTGGCTGCGTGGGTATGGACCAGGTTCTTGTCGACCGTCTGGCTGTCGAACTTCATGTGATGCTGGTGCGCGCCGATTTCCGAGTAGTAGAGCGAACTGAATTGACCGCCGCGCAGATACAGCACCGCGGAATCCGGCGTGCCGCCATCGATGTGAAAGTAAAGGATCTTGCTGTTCTGTTTGTCGATGTCCTTTTCGCCTTCGATGCTGATCGGCCGCACCGTCTGCGGCTTGGCCGGCACCGCGTAGCGCCGCACCGCGGGCGAAGTGCGCACGACGGCGCATTGATCGTCGAGTTCGATCTGCGACAGGACGATCTTGCCGCTGTCGTCGCTCGGCCACGAGTCGAGGAATTCGAACACCGCATCGGCGACGATCCGGGTAGGCGCGCCCCAGGCGAGATCGCCGCTGCATGGACGGTAGGGCGCGCCGATCGTGCAGTTGCTCTGGGCCGGAAACTTGCGCGCTTCGCGATATGAGACCACCAGCAGGTTGCCAAACACCACGCCAGGAGCGCTGCGCGGCGCACCCATCACCTGCACGGTGACATCCAGCGGCAGGAAGATCTCGCGGCCGAGATAATCGAAGGCGAGGCCGTGGCGCACGGTAACGCGATGCTTGTCGGCCGGCACAGGGGGATTGGAGACGGCCGGCACCACCTCGAGGCCGACCACGATCCCCGGGGAATACAGCGAACGGTTGAGCACGCGCCGCATGCCGATGTGATAGCCCTGCTCGGCGCGAAAATCATTCGCCACGAGGCGTTGACCGTTGAAGTAGTTCAGGCGCTGCAGCGCGTCGTCAGACTGATTCGCACTCATGTGCGTCGCTCCTTTTCAAAAGGTTGGCCCGATCGGATTCGATGATCAGGCGATGGCGGCCCGGCATGACGAGTTCGTGCGCGCACAGGGGAAGGTTGTCGCAGCGGCTGGTTGCGGCGCCGCCGTTGCCGCCGCAGGCGCAACCTCCGCCGCAACCTCCGCCGCAACCTCCGCCGCAACCTCCGCCGCAACCTCCGCCACAACCTCCGCTGCAACCGCAGCCGCAATCGCCGGCAGAAATATCCGCGGCGCTGTCGCCGGTGCCGCCGTATCCGCGCACGAGGCCGAACGCGGTCACGCCGGCGACACCGGGCACGTCGGCCAGCAACGCCATGACCTCCGTGCGGTAGACGGTGCGTCCGAAGGGCCAGCCGTTGCCGCCGGGGCCGCCATGCAGCGGATCGAAGAAGGCATCGAGTTGCGCGGCGGCGGTTTTCAGCACCGTGCTCGCGTCGGCTTCGCAAGCCAGCTTCAGCGTGGCGGTCACACTCACGCGCACGTAATGCGGCGCGATCGCGTGGATTTCGCTGGTGACCAGCCGCCGCGGTTCGAGATAGCGTTCAACCGCATTCAGCAGCGCCTGGCTCGGCAGCGGCGCGCGCGCTGGGCACGGCGGAATCACGATCAGCGCAATCATGCCGGGGGCCGGGTAGCAGGGCAGGAGCGGATCGAGATTCGCGACGGCTTGCACGCGCGCCACCGGAACCCCGGGTGTGGCGAGTGCAAGGCGTTCGATATCGGCTAGCGTCACGGCTTTGTCGACGCTGCTGACAAGGTCATAGGCCCGCGCTTGCGCCGCGGCCAGGGTCTCGCGCAATGCGCCGCCGCACGCCGCGAATACCTGCGAGACGGCGAGCGGCTGCGCAAGCGCGGCCAGCGCCGGCAGCCGCGCCAGGTTGTGCGGATTGGCGGGCAAGCCGTCGAGTGCGCCCGCGCCGAGATTGCCGTCGGGTCCGCCGCCCACGCGCCACGTGGCGAAGAGCTGGTAGCCGGCCGGCAGGATGGCGGCGCGCAGCCCGTCACCGCTTTGCAGCACGCCGGTTTCGGGCGTGAGCGTGAATACGCGGTCGAATGACCCGGCACGTTCGAAGTCGGGTGCTTCCCGCCAGTCGGTTTGCAGGCCGCCGGCGCCGTCGTCGAGGCGCAACTGCACGCTGCCCGCCACGACCGGCGCCGGGTCGAGCGCGAAGCGCGCCTGCGCGTGACCGCGCGCGCGGCCGATGGCTTGCTCATCCATGCTCAACGCATGTTCCGCGCCGACGGCGTTCCAGCCCACATGAACGAGGCGCGGCGTGCATTCGAAACGGCCCTGCACGATGCGGCAGCGGATAAAGAAGGGTGCACCTGAGGGGCCGCCTGCGGCGGCCGCGTGCCCGACCGGCGCCGTGAAGCGCACAAAGCCGCTGAGGGTCAGCGCGCGGGTCTCGTCGCTGACATCCTGCAGGGCCTTCCAGCCGTCGTTGCCGGCGTAGTACTCCCATACGGTGGTCACGCGGTAGTGCCGGCGCCAGTCGGGCGGCATGCACGACGGCGGCGGAGCCGGCGTGGTCAGTGCCGCGTATTCGGTTTGCAGCGCCGCACGGGTGGCGTCGTCCGCCTGCCAGTGGGCGTTCCACACGTAGAGCGACAGCGTGGCCGGGGTGATCGCCGCGGGCACATCGAGCGCACGATCGAAACCGAGATAGAGTGCGTGGTCCGCGCGCGGCCTCGCGCCGAAGGCGTCGAAGCCGCTCAGTGCATGGTTCGCGGCCGTGTCGTCGACGAAGGCGCCGCCGCCCGCCATCACGCTTACCAGCTGCGCGGGCGACGCGTTCAGAGGCTGGGTGGTCTCGAACAGCGCCGTCTTGCCCCGCGCGAGTTGCATCCGCTCCGGCAGCACGACGACCGCGGCATTGGTGTTGGCAAGCGTGACCACCGTGTGGGCGACGCCGGGCATCGCGGGTTCGATGCCCGCCAGGCGGACGAACGCACGCAAGGCTTCGTCGGAGACGCGATCGAAGCGATAGATGTTCTGCTCGGCGAGCCATGCGCCGAGTTCGAGCAGGGTGATGCCCGGGTCCGACGCGTTGAAGTCGGTCCATAGCGGCGCGAGGCGCGGCAGCAGCGCACGGCCTTCACCGGCCAGCTGGTCGAAGCGCCGGTTGTCGAGGGTGGGCTCAGGCAAGGGCATAGGGCACGCTCGGCACGCTGATCTTGAGTTGCGAAACGCCGGCGGCGATCAACTGCTCCGGCTCCACGGCCACGCTGTCGCCATACACCGACTGGCCGACCATCAGTTGAAGAGAACTGACCGCGTCCACGCCGTCGGTGTCTTCGATGAGAGCAGCAACATCCGACAGGAACACGCTCTGGCCGAACGCCCAGCCCTGGCCATCGCGGCCGCCGGAGAGCGGGTGCAGGAACGCGAGAAGGCGTGCGCGCACCAGCGCCTCCACGCGGCCCGCGTCTTCCGCACGCAACGCGAGGATGTCGGCGCGCACGCCGACTGCCACGTACGAAGGCTGCACGATGCGCAGGCCGCCCGCGATGCCGGCGGGAGCGCGCGCGGCGAGCGCGGCCAGCACGGTGCGCTGCAGCTCCGACGAGGCGAACGGCTGCGCATCGGCCGAGTGCGGCACCAGCACGATGCCGACGAAGCCGCGCGCACCGCGCCCTTGCAGACCCTCCAGCGGCAGCGCGCGCACCCGTGCGACTTCCGCGGAGGCCGCCAGCGCCAGCCATTCATAGTCTTCGCTGGAGACCGCGCGATTGCGGTTGCGCGCCGCCTGAGCGCTGCGGTCGCGCGCGCCGCGCAGCAGTTCCGCGGCGGCGCCGCCGCTCGCCGCCACGGGATTGGAGACCGATTGCACGAAGCCAACCCCACTGCGCAGTTCACGCACGGTGCCGGCCGGCACGTTGCCGTCGACCCCGCCGCCGGTCACGTAGCTCACCACGATGGGCGCGCCGGCCGGCGGCACAAAACCGCCGACGCCTGGAAAACGGAACACCCCGCGAGCGCGCTCGACCACGTAATGGCGATCGCCAGGTCCCGAGCGATAAAAGTGCGGCTGCGCGTGCCAGCGCACCCAGGCCGCCGTCATGACGGTCGGGTCCTGCGGATCGACCTCGAAGCGCACGTCGCCGGCGGGCACCCCGGCGAGCACGGTTTGCCAGTCGTCGCCGCGGCCGCTCCATTCGCGGATCTCGAGCACTTCGTCATCGAGAATCGGCACGCCTGCTAGCGGCGTGTCCAGCGCGCGCTGGAAGTCGGCGGCATTGAGCGCGACCGCGCCGGTGCCGTCGGCGCCGACCGGCGTCACCGGCGCTGCCTTCATCGACCGTACGACAGGCAACGCAAAGGACTGGTCGGGGTTGCCGTTGCTGGTGCCGAGGCCATCGCGCGAGATTGCCCGGCCCTGGCGTCCCCAAACGGCGTTCAGCCACACGCCGCCCACGCCGACGATCTGGTTCCGGCTTTGCAGGCCGCTCTTCAGGCGGGCGCGGATGCGATACAGCGATCCGCCCAGGCCCTCACGCGGCAGCGCATCCGGCGCGCCGACGAACTGGATCAGGCCGGTCTGGCACAGTCCGAGGGTGGTGTCGCGTACCGAAAGCTCCGTCCAGCCGCGCGCGCCCCAGTAGTCCCACGCATAGGGCTGCGGATCGCCGTCCTGGGCCGGCGCGGCGATTTGTGCAAGCAGGCTGACGAGCGCGGCCGGCGGCTTGTTGCTGAAGCCGAAGTGCAGAGCCGGGGTGCGGTCGGCGACCGGCGCGAAGGGCGCGAAGCCGCGGCGCGGCCAGCGCGCGTCGTCGCTGTGCTCGGCGAAGGCGAATTCGTTTTCGGTGACGCAGAAGTCGGGCGACTGTGGGTTGGTGAAGAAGTAGTAGTTCACCCCCAGATGGCTGACGATCGGCGGCTGCAGTGTGGCCGGCGTGCTGACCACCACCCACTTGCCCGACCCGGACGGTTGTTCCTGGACATTGACGGTGGCGTCCGCGCCGAAGTTGCCCGAGGTGATGCGCAGACGCAGCCAGCGTCCCAGCTCGCCGTTCACTTCGTGGTCGACCCAGCCCGCGGGCACGGTGAAGCTGATCTTGCCTTCGGGAAAGCCCGCATCGCCCGACTGCGGATGCGTGAGCGCCTGGGTGCCGTCGACAAAGTCGTCCGCCGGGCCGAGCGGCTGCCAGCGGCTGCCATTGAAGAATTCGGCGCTCATCGCGACGTGGCCGGCAGCGGTGCTGGCTTCGTTGAAGCGAAACACCAGTTCGACGTTCGCGCTGGTGCGCGTGAACGCTTCCTTGCAGGACGCGTAGAAGGTGGCAAAGCGCGTTGGCCGTTCGCCGAACGGGTAGAAGTCCTTGCTGATGTCGACGCTCGCCGTGTCGACGTAAGCGCTGTCGAGCGCGAGATCGGCCTTGCCGAAGCCCACGCGCGCGCGGATCACGTCGACCTCGGGCAATGCCCCGGCTGCGTCGGAACCGTCGGGGCGCAGCGGCGGCAACGCATTGGCGAGCTCCACGGTGAGGCCGGGTTGTGCGCCGCTCAGAACCGCGCTCAGGAACAGCGCCGACTGATTGGTCCGAACCACGGTCGCGAGCAGGCTGCCGTCGAGCGTGACCACGTCGCCGGGCAGGATGTCGCGCGTGCTTTCCACGGGCATGCGGAACCAGTTCGAAGCGTCGGCGACCACGCAGCCCTGGTCGCCACGGCTCGTCGTGATGGCATGGCCGGGTCGCGCGGTATCGAGCAGGCGATCGAGCGTCAGCTCGCCGGCGGTCTGTCCCAGCACGTTGGCGCTAAGCGCTGGGCCGGCGCCGGGGGCGGCGCTGATGGCGACGGTGTCCACCGCGTACAGGCCGGCCTGGATCTGCGCCAGCACGACGCCCGACAGGTCGGTGATGAACGCATCCGCCTGCGCGCCGGCGACAGCCTGATCGACCACCAGCCGCATTCCGGTGCTATCGATGTCGAGCACGGTCATCGTCACAGCGGTGCCGGCGACTTTCACGTTTTGTCCGGCCTCGAGAAGCGGCGCGCCGGGCAAGGTGGCGACGTGCATCCAGAAACCCGGCGGATCGACGCTCACGCGCTGCGCCGGATCGGGCTCCGTAAAGCTCACGGGAAATCCGGCTGCGGCGGCGCTGACGCGTGCGCCCGGTGTGCGGCTCGACACCGTGCCGCGAATCCAGTTACTGCTGTGGCCGCCGACGAGGTCTTGCTTGCTGTCCGGGCCGAAGAACTTGGCGAGCGTGATCTTGCCGTCACGTGTGAAACGCTCGGTGCCGTCTTCCACCAGCGTGAGCGGCTGCCAGTCGTCGTTGCTCAGATATTCCCAGTCGATCAGCAGCGGTCGCTGGCCACCGCCGCCGCCGGCGCGCGAAGCGGCGAAATCGAAGCTCAGCACGAGCTGCGCCGAACCGCTCAGCTTGAACATTTCGCCGTGGCCAAGATACAGCCGGTGCGGCACCGGAATCATCGCGTCGAACACCGAAAAACCCGTTGCAGCCGCCGCGCTGTGGTCGGCGTAGATATCGCTTTGAGGGTCGATCGAATAGAGCGCCGCGAGCGTGCCGCGCATGGCGGTGAATTCCGACTCGGTGTAGAACTCGGGCGCGACCGCCGCAGGCGGGGCGGCGTCGCTAGCCATCGACGGCGCGGGCGGCGGCAGCACCGCGCCGACGCGGGTGCCTTGCGCCACGGTGGCATCCCCTGACGCGGTAGCGAGCAGCCTGAACACCAGCGGCGCGCGCGCCGGCTGCGGCGGCAGCACGTTGGCGCCGAGCGACTCGAGGAACTCGAGTTGCAGGCGCTGCGGCATCGCGTTCAGCCCGTTGCCCTGGATTTCGAGGAAGCGCGCGAAGACCGCATTGAGCGCGAGCCCGGCGTCGCCGCTGCCGGGCACGGCCCGCCAGGCCGGCGTGAAGCCGGCGCGGTGGGCATCGAGCGCCTGAGCGATGGCGAGCGCATCTCGTGCGACGATGACAGGCGGACGCGCAGCGCATTTCATGAGTGACGTCCTTCCTGGAGATAGAACGGATAGACCAGGTTGTAGAAGGTGTTGGTGGTGCGGATGCGATACCGCACTTCGATCGACAACATCCCTTGCGCCGGTTGCGCGCCCACCTTGACGGTCACGCTGTCGATGCGGGGCTCCCAGAGAACCAGCGCTTCTTCCACGCGGTGACGCGCGAGCGCCATAGTGTGGGTATTGATCGGCTCGAACACCAGCGCGCGCAGGCCGGCGCCGAAGTCGGGCCGCATCACGCGCTCGCCGGGGTCGGTGTCGAGAATGATGCGGATCGCCTGGCGAATGTCGTCTTCGTACTGGGCCATGGCGATGCCGCCGCTCGCGTCGATGCCGATCGGAAAGGCCAGCCCGCGGCCGAGAAAGGCTTTGGCGTCGGGGGCGCTGTCGCTCGTCGCCATGTCAGCCTCCGATGATGACCGTGGGCGCGCCCTGCAGGATCTGCGCGCCGCAGCCGCACATGTCGAACTGCCGCGCGGCCGGCAGGCCGTTGATCAACACGGTCGCCGATCCTTTCACGATGGGCGTGGGCGGATGCGGACCGGCCGGCGGCGGCAGCAGGCAGACGTGCTTGTCGGTCGCGCGGCCGGCGGGCAGCTGCTCGATCAATACATTGGGCGATCCCTGCGCGAGCAGGCCGGGATGGCTGGTCTTGTCGAATACGCGGGCGGCAGCCGGCATGGCGTCTCTCCTGACGAACTAGTTGATCTTGACCAGCGCGCCGCTCACCACGCAGGTGCCGGACGCCTTGAAGTTGGCCGCGCCGTTGCTTTGCGCGGTGAGAATGGTCTTCGCGTTGATCTCGATGACCGGCGCGTTGAGCGAAATCCTGGTCTTCGCGGTAATCGTCACGTCGCCGGCCTTGCCGATCGTGACGGTCGCAAGCGGTGTGCTGAGCTCGGCCTTCAACGGATCGAGCGTGACCGTCGAGTTGGTGTTCGAGGTCAGCGTCACCGACTGCAGGGCCTCGTCGAAAGAGAGTTCGTGGCCGAGCGGCGTGCGAATCTTCCGCTTGGTGACGGCGTCGGTCGGCGCCAGCGCCGGCGGGCGATCCATGGTGTTCCAGCAGGTGCCGAGCACGTACGGCTCGCGCACGTCGCCGTGATTGAACGCCACCAGCACCTCGTCGCCGATCTGCGGCACGAAGTAGGTGCCGTGTCCCATGCCGGCCATCGGCATCGCCAGGCGCGCCCACGGCGTGTAGCCAGGCAGCCAGGGGATCGTCAGCATGACCCTCGCTTCGCCGGTGCAATCGATGTTGTTGAGCACTGTGGCCACCGATACGCCGAACACTTTCTTGTCCGGCGGCGCCACTTTGCCGGTCAGGCTGACGGGGGTGGCGGCGCCGTATTGCACTGTTTCCTCGGCCATGACGATGTCCTCGCTGATGGGAAGGTGGATCAGAACGAAACACGCACGCGCAGGGCGCCCTGTTCGGCCAGTGGAATCGAGCCGAACCAGATTTCCTTGCGGGCGTTGAAGCTGGTGCGAAAGCCGCTGCTGTCGAGCGTGTGCGTGACCGACGTCGCGCGGTACAGGCCGCCGAACGCTTCGCCCGTGCCCTCGATGCGCAGCACGTTGCCGGGGCGGATGGCGGGGTCTCCCAGCACCGTGCCGGTCGCGGTAAGCCGTTTGTTCAGCCGCGGTATCAATTCGGACACCAGCTTGCGCGGAATCGACGTCGCGGTAAGCGGTTCCTCGATCATGTAATCGCCGGGCGACATGCCGATCGGCACCACGCCGGGATAAATGCCGAGTTGCAGGCTGCCGCGATCCCAGTCGAAACCGAGCGTGACGGTGAAGGTCATCTTGATCGCCGGAATCCACACGAAGCCGCCGACGTTGAAGACCTGCCCCACGGTCGAAATGCGCGGCGCGAAATCGATCAGCGAGCTGCCGTAGCCGAACGTGAAGTCGGCGCTGAGATGGTCGGGCGACGAGGTGAAGCGCAGCGCGTGGCCGCCCACCGGACCGTCATGCTGCACGAGCACGTCCCAGCCGTTTTGCTGCGCGATGCGATTGAGGAAGTCGTAGTCGCTTTCGTTGTCCTGCTTGCGGATCACCTTCTGGGCCGAACCCGGATCGGTGACGGCGACGAAGGTGTCGACGCCGCCCAGGATGATCGACAGCGCCGCGCCTACCGGATCGAAGATCGGGATCATCAGGTTCTCGAGGGTCACGATGCTCGCCGTGGCGATATCGGGCAGCGGCAGATTGCCGGGGCAGGGCAGCGGAATCGCGAACCAGCGCACTTTCTTGCCGTCGGCCATCTTGTGGCGGCGGTCGTGGGCCGTGATGGTCATGGTCGGCATGCCGCCCGACGGAAACGTTGCGCCGTGCGCGACGATGTCGCCGTCGAAGGTTTGCACGAGCGGATTGGGCGCGTAGCCGAGTTCGAGCGCGAGGCCTGTGTCGAGCGCGAAGCCGGGATCGTCGAGCCAGCGCAGCTTCTCGTTGGCGATGGTGAGTTCCACTTCGTCGAGGCCTTCGTAACCGGTGGTGCAGCGCACGCTCTGGATCGACGCGCGCAACTCCGCCGGGATCGGCTGGCCATCGAGCCGCACAGCGAATTCGGGAGCGAAGCGCGATCTGTCCATGGCCGTGTTCAGGCGTACACCTTGCCGGACTCGGGGTCGCGGAAAGGCAGGTTGGGCAGCAGCAGCTTCAGGCCGGGATCGAGCCGGCGTGCGCGCTGCAAGCGGTTGGCGATTGCGATCACGCGCCACAGGCGGGGGTCGCCGTATTCCTTGCCGGCGATGGTCGAGAGCGTTTCGCCCTGGCTCACCACATGGCGCTTGGAATAGTCGCTGGTCTCGCGCTTGACCTCCCTGGCCTCCAGATCGATGTTGCGGTACTCGTTCAGACGCACGGTCAGACGCGCGCGCACCGGCGTGCCGTCGGGCAGGAACATCGTGTAGCGCTGCGTGCATTGCGCCAGCACACAGGTGAAGGCGAGCGACCCCCAGGTGAACAGCACCACCGGCGGCGCGTGCGTGCCGGGATCGATGGCCATCAGGCCGGTGACGTTGCTCACCAGCGCGCGTACGTCGGATTGGGCGGCGTTGACGATCGCGCTGCCGGTCTTGTGCTGCTCGTAGGAGTCGAGGAACAGCTCCATCTCGAGCGTTTGCAGGTTGCCGTTGACGAATTGCAGGATCGGCGCCGACAGGCCGGGAATCGCCGCCTGCGCATAGTTGATCTCGCGGCTGAGGGTGTACTCCTCCGGATTGAACTGCACCGGGATCTTCACGCCCGTGACCGTGTTCGTTAGGATGGCTTTCTCGAGGCTCATGGTGCGTCGCGCCTAAAGAAGTCCGTGGCGTTCGCGGAACGACAGCACGCGCCGGTCGAGCTGCTGGATGACGTGATCCGTCACGCGCGACAATTCCTGCTGCGCCAGCGCGACCGGCTCCGAACTTCTGGCGCGTGCGGCCTCGGCCGCTGCCGCGAGTATGTCGTGCGCCTGTTGCATGGACGGGGCCGCCATGGCGGTCTCGCGGGCACTCGCCGCGCCGGCCGCGCGCATCACGGTTTGTGTGACCGGAGGAAAGGCTGCGCGCGCGGCAACCTCGCGCAGCACGGTTCGCTGCGTGTCCGTGTGTTCACTCCGGTGTTCTGCACTCGTCATGCGATGCCACTGCACGATGCGCTCCAGCATCGCGTGCCGCTCGTGCGTGGTTCCATGCAGAATGGCGCCGCGCGCAACTGGGGCGAAGCGTTTGAGCCCGGCCCGGCTCGCGTTCGCGGCGGCAATGTGCCAGCGGGCATTGAGGTGGAGCTGCAGCAGTTGCAGCGCATGAAACGACGACCCCGCCGAACGGCGCAGGATGCGCGACACTGCTGCGAAACCGCGGGCCGTGTCCCTCGCCGACGCAATCGGGGCCGTCTGTTGCGCGTTACCTGTCAAGCGCGCGATGACAGCGCGCGCAGTGTCGCTGCGCCGGCGCAGGCGCTCTGGCCATGCGGCGTATCTGTTGACATGAGCGCAACGGCGCAGTGTGTTCATGATGGTTCAGCCCTCGTTGGCGCGCTGGTTGAGCGCGGAAATGCGCTCGACCCAGGCGCGGCGGTCGCGGTGTTCGAGCGTCATGATCGATTCCATCGGCCAGTGAAAGTGATACGCGATGAAGGCCACCTCCTCGTTCAGTTGATCGAGGGGGTAGCCGACCACTCCCCCAGGTGCGTGTTCCCCGCGGCCTTCGCATCGCTGTCGTCACTGACGCCGCCGCGGCCGCAGTGCGGGCAGGTGCGTGCGTCGTCGTCGAGGTCGTTGATGTGGTTGTAGAGCCGCTGCAGATAGGCGAGATCGGTGGCGTACAGGCCTTCGATCACTTTGGGATTCACGGCCGGCACGGCCCCGAGACGGCTGATCACGCGCGACAGCAGGATCACGAGCAGATAAGCCTCGTTCCTGACCACGCGCGGATCCTTGAGCGGCAATATCTCGTCGGCCGCGGTGGCGCGCCGCATCACGCCCTCCTTGTGCAGCGTGCCGTCCTCGTCGAGATAGCCGCAGGGCAGGGTGAATTCGAATTCGGTCTGGAACATGATCGATCCTTGTCTTGAGAGGAAGACGGCGGGCCTCAGGCGCGCACCAGGCCTTCGTGAGCGATTTCCATCGCCTCGATGGCGACGTCGTTGGCTTCGGCGCTGAAGCTCGGGCCGGTCCACTTGGTGGGCCACGCGTTGAAGAAATTCCAGCGCGCCTTTTCCTGGCCCTGCCGGTCGAGCAGCACGATCGAGCCGTTCCTGCGTGCGGCGGCCGGGTCGCCGGTGACCCACTGCCGGTGCCATTGATACAGGTCGACGTCGTCCGTCATGCCCCATTTGAGGCTGATGTTCGAGTACTTCACCTGACCGGGCAGCTTGCGCAACGTGATGTTCTCGCCGCCTTCGCGGTGCTCGATCACGTCGACGGTGGAGTCGAGGCCGCCGGCCTCGTGAAAGGCGGCGCGCACGATGCCGTCGATCTCCACCTTGAAATTGAAATTGACGTAGGGGTCTATGCGGGTCGCCATGAGATAACTCCTGTCGAGTGCGATGGGAATGGGGCTAGGACCGGGACATCACGATTCGCTGACATCTGAACCGCCGTCCCAGATGCCGATCCTGACGATGATGAATTCGGCCGGATAGCTCGGACGCACGCCGATTTCGATGTGCAGGCGCCCGAGTTGTTGCTCCGAAAACGGATTGAGCACGTCGTCGATGCGCACGTAGAACGCGTCTTCGGCCTTGGCGCCGAAGAGGGCGCCGTCGCGCCATTCGCGGGTCAGGAAGTCGGTCAGCGTGCGCTTGAGCTTCTGCCACAAGGCCAGGTTGTTGGGTTCGAATACCGCCCACAGGATGCCTTGCTGGATCGACTTCTCCAGGTACAGGAAGAGGCGGCGGATGTTGACGTATTGCCAGTTGGTGTCAGTGGCCGTGGTGCGTGCGCCCCACAGCACGGGCCGCCCGCCGTCCTGAAACACCTGGACGATGTTGACGCCCTGCAGATTGAGCTGGCCCTGTTCGATCAGGCTGATGCGCTTCTCGACGCCGAGCGCGCCGTTGACGATCTCGTTGGCCGGCGCCTTGAACACGCCGCGGGTGGCGTCGCTGCGCGCGAAAATGCCGGCGACGTGGCCCGACGGGGGCACGAGGATGGGGGGCCCGCTGTTGTCCGGCACGACGCGCAGCCAGGGCGCGTAGAAGGCGGCATAGCCGCGCGTGGAATCGAGTCCGCGCCGTTGCGCTTCGAGACTGCCGCCGCCGAACAGTGGCGCGCCGGGATCGGCGTCGAGCAGTGCGAAACGGTCGGCGAGCAGTTCGCAATGGCTGATCAGCGCCTGCTGCACCGTCAGCATCAACTCGCCTGGTTTGGTCGGGCGATCGGGAATCGCGATGAAGTTGACGTCGGTGAGCGGACGCAGGGTATCGATGGCGTCGCTGAAGTTGCCGGCCGTCAATTGCGACAGGTCTTCGAGGCTGCCCGGCTGGGCCGGTGCGGTGGCTAGGGCGGGACCCGCCTGCGGAATCGCATTGGCGATGGTGTTCGGCGGCGGCGGTTCCACCAGCGCCGCGTTCAGGAGTCCGCCGGGATCGTTGTTCAGCACGCCGATCAGATAGCGCGGATGCGCGGGGTCCATCGACAGTCCGGCATACGTGACATTGACCGCGCCCAGGGTGACGGCGAGATCGACTTCACCCGAGGTCACGGTGGGGGCGTTGCCGCCGGCGGGGTCGAGATCGAGCTGGATGGCGAGGCCGTTGCGGAAGTTCACGCGGTAGGTGTACGGCCCAAGGCCGCCTTGGGCGCCTTCGGTGAGGACTTCGGTCGTGACCGAATCCACGACCTGGGCATCGTTGTTGGGGCCCTGGTTCACTTTGAGGATGGTGCCCGGCACGAGCTGGCCCGCCGGCAACGGTCCGGCACCGGGTGGACGCAGCCGGATCGTGGTGGCGCCGGTGGCGGTGTTGGCGAGGCGCATGCTGTCGCCGGTGTTCAGCGTGGCGCTGAGGGGCAGCGTGAAGCGCACCGTCGCGCCGCTCACGCTCGAAATCACGCGTCGGTCGGTGCCGGTGGAGAACGAGACCTCGTCGCCCGGCTTGAAGCGATTGGCCACGCTGGCCGCGCTGATGGCCCCGTTGGCCGCGAGCGTGACGGCGAGCGTGCCCAGCGGCGCGTTCGCGGCCAGTACGCCGATCGGACGATAGATGGCAATGTTGGTCAGCAGCGGTGCATCGGCCACGGTGGCGACGATGCCGGGCGCGCCGGGCTGGCGCGCCGTGAGCGTGACGACAGGGCGTCCCGGCGCCGCGGTGCGGTCGTTCAGCGTCATGACCTGGTACTTGCCGTTGCTCGCGCGCACCACGTAGCACACCTTGCCGCCGTTCTGGAAGTAGCCGCGCACGGCGTACCAGAGATAGGCGCCGCGCACCGGTAACTTGCCGAACACCGACAGGAAGTTTTCCCACGAGGTGATTTTCGTGGGTAGGCCGATGGGACCTTGCTGCGCGACGCCGATGAAACCCGCGGTGTTGGTGCCCACCCCCTGGATCGGCGCACCGGGGGCGAACTCGTCGATATAGACGCCGGGATACGAGACTTGAACGGCCATGGCGTTCTCTCCTTAATGAACACGTGACAGGGGCGAACGCGTGCGCGCCCGTGCTCCCGCTGCGGGTGGGGAAGGAAGTGCCGGGCGGGGAGAATGGGTTCGCATCGAAAGCTCCTTCAGAAGGAAACGTCATAGTTGCCGGTGGGTTCCGGCACCGTGATCGCGCGTACCGGGGAGACTCCTTGCGGTATCGCGCTGGCGCGCAGCTTCCAGGCGCCGGCGGTCACGTCGGCGAACACGAATTGCCCGAGCGAGTTGGTTTGCGTGAAGGTGCGCCGGAGGTTGGCCGGCGTGAGCAATTCGACCCATGCGCCGGGCACCGCTGCCGGCGGCACTGAGGTGTCGTGCACCACGCCGCCGATGTGGAACAGCGTGTTGGCCGTCGCCGGGTTGCCGCTCACGAGCGTGCGCGTGAAGGTGGTCGTGACCATCGGGCCGGCGCGTACCGGCTCTTCCTTCAGCGCCACCGTGATCACGGTGAAGATGCATGGCTTCCAGCGGTTCTTGTCGCCCATCGTCCCCCAGAACTCGGCGTACTTCGGAAAGCCTTCGACCGGCAGCAGGGTGAGGGGAAAGCGCTCGTCGGCGATCGGCGGCGGCGGAAGCTGGGGCGGATTCGACAACGCGTAGATGGCGACCGGATCGAGCTCGTCGTGCGCGCCGAGCACGCGCGCGACTTCGGCGAGGAGCGCGTGTTCGTCGGGCGTGGGGTCGAGCGCCATTGACGGCGTCACCGGACTCCACGCGCTGATCAGGTAATGGCAATCGACACGGCGCGGCGGCGGCACTTCGAAGATGTCGGTGCCCTGCACGACGCGCTCGCGCTCGTTGGTGCGCAGCTTGCGGTTCTCGCGCAGGTCGATCAGGTACACGTTGATCGAATTGGCAGGATTGCCTGCGCCGTCGGTGATGGTCGGCACCATCGCGCGCCAGTTCTCGTCGGGCGGCTGAAAGCGGATCTGCGCGTCCGCGCTCAACTCCGCGACTGAGTTGCGGAACAGGCGGTGGAGGAGGGTGTCGAGGTAGTTGATCATGGGGGGCGGTTCAGCGCAGCGCTTGTTGATTCAACTGGTCCCATTTAGCGTAGTTCGGCGCGAACTGGTCAGCGCGGCTCGCTGGATCGCCGAACTTCGGATACGCTACCTTGAGGATCTCAATTGCCTTCGCCCAATTCGCGTACATCGGTTTTAGCGAATTGAGTTTCTCGATGCACCAATAGTGATTGATGAAGACGCTGTCGAGTTCGTCCGCCACTTCCGCGAAGACCTTGTCTTCGACCACCCGATTGGTCAGGCAGATGCGTACCTGCGTTTCGATCTCATCGGATGCGGCATTGAGATCCGCAGGAGTCTGCGCATTTTCCGAATCTGTTGGTTCGGGCGTCTTGCTGTCATCTACTTTCGCTGGGTCGTCTTTGGAGCCTGCGGAATCTGCAGACGTGCGTGCTGCCTTCTGGATTGTTGCAATCTCCTGAAAGACGGCTCGGCGACGTGCGCTGATTTGCGTCTGCATCGCGCTGAACTTACCAGCGTCAGACGCCTGCGTTACCTGCCCTTGAACGGTCAGAAGCAGTTTCATCAGGCGCTCATTAAGCGCGTTAAGGTTGTCTATCGCTTCCTTTGTTTGACCAGCTGCTGCAAGCGCTCTCGCAGCGGCAAAGGCGTTGGGCGACATGAGCTGGTCATAGATAGGCTTCTGGTCGGCAATTTCGTCGGGGAAATCAAATGCAATGCCGGTATCTCCGGCGAGGCGTTCGACATCGCCGCTGCGTCCGCTGTCGCCTTTCTCCCATGCCTTCAGCGCCTGTGCGATCGCGTAACGATCGCCCTTGGCATTGAGCACAGCCTGGCGCGTCGCTTCCCATTCCTCAGAGGCACCGTGCGAAACACCGTGCATGTTCCATGCTGAGAACCATGCGCGTGGATTCTCAGCGATCCTCGAGACTCGTTCGAAGCTGTCATCGGTCAGATTCTGGCCGGTCGTATCGACGCGATCCTTCAGTACTGGCTTATTGCCAGAAAGAACGGCGAGAGCCGTTCCAACCGGCGCATCACTAAACGACTCCGCAATGTTCACAGCGCTTTTTTTGTAGTCAACCTGACGATTTTCCGACTGTGTGACGCCGGTTGCCGTGTTGTCCTGCGAAACGGCAGCGCTGAACGAATCCGTCCTGGTCTCTGGATTGATCCGAAATCCCAAGACCTTAAGTGCCCCTCCAAGCGAAGAGCCTCCTTTGAGTTTTCGCACTTTGCCGCTCGGGTCCTGACTCTCTGCCTCTTCGTCGATCTCGCCTTGGTCGAGGTCTAACCCAAACACGCCGAATACACTTGCGGATAGTGTGCCGGTCTTCGACTTGTCCTTACTTGCGCTGCTTCCGTAAACGAGCTTCTGGTTCCGGGCCGCGATCGAGTTCAGTTCCTCAACGGTGGTGGCCGCGAGAATTTCGCTCTTGCGGGCCGAATATTCCGAAGCGCGTGGATCGAGGCTGAAACTAACGGACCACACCTCGCTATCGTTGCGAGCGTCGTCGTAACCTGCGGAGACAGCGTTAAAGCCTCCCCCTCCGCCAATAGCCTGGCTTGATCTCTTGGTGATCTGAATCGCGTAAAGCTCAGTGCCGTCCGCCATCAGGGTGCGAGAGCGCCGTATTCCTTTGCCCGCGCCCAAGCCCACGTGACCGAAGATGCTTGCACCAGCCCCGTTACGCTGCTCGGCGCCGAGGCCTGCACTGCCTTGGATGTCGCCTTCCTGTGATATTTCTTCCGTGTCCCCGACGTTGCCTGTTTGTCGATCAGACATCTGGTCTTGCACGCGTCGGAGAGCCTCGCTTGCCGCTTCGTAATTGCCTCTGGCGATCAGTTCAATGATGGTGAGTTCGGGTTGGTTGCCGCCATGACCGCCGGCTACGCTTGCGAGGTACTGGTTCTTCTCCGGCTCACTCATCCATGTTGATTTTGACGTGGTGATCGTCCCCGAGGCTCCCACGTTGGCATTCGCTGAGGAACCTCCACGGCTAGCTTCCCCGGAAAGCGAAACACCACCGGTCAGCGAGAACGTCGTGGTCACCCGGTACGGCTTTGCTTCGCCGACGTACTCTTCGACGCTTACGCGCACCTGATCGTTGTAAAACGACGATGTCGAAACTTTGGTGCTGATTTTTGGGCGAATCGCGCGGGGCGCCTTCGCCGCTGGCTTGGCCTGTTCCGTTGGTGCACTCACTGGTGCCGGTGTTTCCGAGCCTGTCGATGATGCGTTCGCATCACCTTTTACTGTAACTGGCGGTTTTGCTGCCTGCTTCGCTCTAGGTGTCGGTGCAGGCTTGATGGCGGGCGTCCCCGCAGTCTTCCGCCCCTCGGATTCCTTCTTGTCAGGCACACTGGCTTGACCCGCGGTTTTCTTCGCGGAACCTTTTTTAGGTGCTGTAGGCTGCTTTATTGCAGGCGCGGCTGTCGTGTCGGCGATGGGTGTCGTCGGTGGTTTCCCTCCGGTCTGCGCTTTCTTGCCCGACGCGGAAGCTTGCCCAGCCGTTTTCTTCGCGGCAGGCTTCTTGGATGATTTAGCCTGCGTTGACCTGGGTGGTTTCGCTTCGGTCTGCGCTTTTTTGTCCGTCGCGGAAGCTTGCCCAGCCGTTTTCTTCGCAGCAGGCTTCTTGGATGCTTTAGCCTGCGTTGACTTGGGCGCGGCCGTCGAACCGGCGAGGGGGGGCTTCGGGGGCTTCCCTCCGGTCTGCGCTTTTTTGTCCGCCGCGGAAGCTTGCCCAGCCGTTTTCTTCGCAGCAGGCTTCTTGGATCCTTTAGCCTGTGTTGACTTGGGCGCGGCTGACGAACCGGCGAGGGGTGTCTCCGGTGACTTCCCTCCGGTTTGCGTTTTCTTGTCCGCCGCGGCTGCTTTTTCCTCTTTCTTCTTTTCTTGTGCAAGGCGCGTCTGGCGGGCTTTAGCGTCGACATCGAGCGGGTGACGTCCGTCCCTTGGATATTCTGACTCGCGGTGAACTATCGTTCCGAAGCGGACTTCGTCGATGGGGGCGAGCGGGACGTCGCGAAAAAGCTCGCTTTTTATTGCCCCTTGGATTTTCGGGCTCGGGACGTGCCCAAAGCTGATTATGAGTTTTTCACCGGCTGGTAAGTGCGCCTTGTTTTTGACTGCCTGATATAGAATTTCGCGCGCCGCGGCGCGAGCTTCTGCTTCCGTCATCTGATCAATCTGATTCGACTTTAGATTGACGTGAACTCGCTCGAGTGAGCCGTCTGCTCTTCTTCGATATAGCGAAAAATCGGGTCGCGTATGCGACGCGACCTTGCGGCCTCGGTCGTCGAAGAAATCTTGCTCGGGCAGCTTGACCCCTCCGGCGACATACTCCGGCTGCGCGATGACTCCCGGTCCGCGAGGGGTCCTTTGGGCCTCGTCAAAGTCTCCCTTGCGCTTGTTCTTGTCGAGTTGAGTCCCTCTTGCATTCTCGAGCATGCGCTCATATTTCTTTTGCTTCTGCAGGCGCCGCCGTTGGGATCGCTGGTTACCTCCGGGCGCGGCAACATGTTTTTCAAGTTTTTGCAACTGACGCTCGGCTTCTCCCGCTGCAAGCTGAGGGTGGGACTTTCCTGCTGTTTCGCGTCGCTGCTTCAGTGTTAGTGTCCGTTCCTTCGCCTTTTTCCGCTCGTTCTCTCCCTCCGGATCGAACTCGTCAGTTTCTCCGGGGCGACGCCGTACCGCGGAGCCAGACTTATTCTTGCGTTTCTTTTCGCACATCACGGCGGGTGCGCTCGCTCCGGCTACTCGCGCCGAAAGGCCGCTCGAAACGCGTCCCGCAGCCTGATCGGCATGAGCCTCGATTGTCTCCATTCCTTTTGAAGACGGTAAAGCGCCTCCGCGTCGCTGCTGCACGACGTGCGCGATCTCGTGGGCGAGAAGACGCTTTCCAGAGGGTTGATCTGGTGCAAACTTGTGCGAGTTGAAGACGATCACGTCACCTACCGTAAATGCGTTGGCGTCGACGGTTTCTGCTAGATCGTGTGCTCGCGCATCGTGATGGACACGAACGCTCGCAAGGCTTTCGCCAAAGCGAGCCTCCATTTCCGCGCGAACGCCGGCGGCCAACGGCACACCGCCGACTGCCAGTAACTGGGAGACCGCGTGGTTGCCAAAGCGGGAATGAAGGGCCGCCATATCCTCAACCACGGGGCCGCCTACCGGCGGGCTTGATTTCCGATCGCCAGAGTGTCCCCGATCCGCGTTGTCGCGAGTGGACCTCAGGGACTTGGACGTAGATTGACTCATGATCAGCGCCTCGTATCTACGTTGCGCGGATCGACAAGATTTTTCCCCAGCTTCTGATACTCCCGCCGCGTAGCCTGCATCAGGTGCGCGTGCCCGATCGCCGTACCGTCGCTGGCCGCGAGATGCGCGGCGGCAATAACCGCGTTGCGAATGTTGCCGCCCGACATCCGGAACTCGCGCGCAAACCAGGCGAGATCGACATCGTCGGCGCGCGGCGCGCGTGACGGCCACACGCTTTCCCACAACAGGCGGCGTTCGTTCTCTTCGGGAAAGGGAAAATTGATCGTGAAGGTCAGGCGGCGCGCAAAGGCCTCGTCGAGGTTTTGCTTGAGATTGGTCGCAAGGATCGCGAGGCCGTCGAACTGCTCCATCTTCTGCAGCAGATAGGCCACTTCGATGTTGGCGTAGCGGTCGTGCGCGTCTTTCACCTCGGAGCGTTTGCCGAACAGCGCATCGGCCTCGTCGAAGAACAGGACTGCATTCGAATGTTCGGCGGCCGCGAACACGCGATCGAGATTCTTCTCGGTCTCGCCGATGTACTTGCTCACGATGCCGGCCAGGTCGATGCGAAAGAGATCGAGGCCAAGCTCACATGCGATGGCTTCGGCCGACAGCGTCTTCCCGGTGCCGGACGGCCCGACGAAGAGGGCGGTCAGGCCCCTCGAGCGAGCGTGAACGCTATCGGCAGCCCAGTCGCGGCTGACCAGTTCGCGTGTCGCCACGCGCGCGCACAGCTCGCGCAACTGAGCGCGCACTTCGGGTAGCGCAACCAGAACGTCGAGGCCGGCGCGCGGCGCAATCCGCTGGGCCATCCGGGCCAGCTCGGTGCCACATTGCAGCCTCGCCGCGCAGGACAGTTCAGTGTAGCGGACGGCGCCGTCGTCGCGAGTCAGGGCGAGTGCCGAGGCTTCTGCTGCGGCCTGACCGATCTGCGTAGCGCTAAGCGCGAAGCGGTCTGCTATGGCTTCACAATCGGCCGGATCGACTAGCGCACTTGACGCATCGAGCGCGTCGCGCCACAAGCGGGCGCGTTGCCGCGAATCCGGAAAGGCGAGTGTTATGCGCAGAAGCGGCAATGGCGACGTATGCAAGGTCGGCAAGGACTCGGTGCAGGCGAGGACAAAATGGCAGGACGTTTCAGCCAGTGCGTCGACGAGCACGCGCAGCAGCTGCGGGTCACTCTGTTCGAGACGATGGATGCCATGCACCACCATCAGCGCGCCGAACAGCCGCGCCGCACGGGCCGTGCGTTCGATCCGTTCGGCGAGTTCCAGCGCGTCCGCGGCCGAGCGAAGGTCGACGGTCAACACACGCAGCCCCATTCGGCGAGCCACCGACCGCGCGGTGGCGAACTTGCCGCAACCGTGCGGGCCGAGCAGTTGAAGCCGCAGCGGCGCGCGATGGCGTAGTGCCGCCGCGCAAGCCTGCTCCAGCAGATGCAGGGCCGCGGGTTGCTGCGGCAGCGCGGCAAGGGCCGGCGCATCGATGGAGGTGCTAAGGGCCGAGGCCGGTGAGAGTCCGTCGAGAGGCGGGCTGGACTCCCCGAGCAGCCAGGCGCGCCAGATTGCGTCCACCTGCCAGCCTTTTGCCAGCGGGCCGGCGTTCGAAACGGCGGTGCTCTCGAGCAGACGGAAGCAGCAAAGCGGCGCTGCCGGGCCGAGCCGTTCGCGCAGTGCGATCCGCTCGCCGGGGTTGCGCGCGAGGAGGTTGGCAAGCAGATCGAGCGAAGGCCGGCGGCGCGCGATATCGTCTTGCAGATAGGCGTAGATGCGCAAGTAACGAAGATCGATGTCGGGCGCGAGCGCGATCAGCAACACCGCGAGATCGTGCGCGTCGAGTGTGCGCCATTGCGTCAGCGCCCGGATTCGCGGCACCTCGCGCATCGCGTCGGCGAGCAGATGCGCCACGCTCAGATCGGGTAACAGCGGCTGTGAGCCGTGCTGGGCGAGCAGCCGCTCGACGTCGGCGGCATCGAGATGCATCCCGCGCCACGGATCGAGCAAGGTGGCCGGTCCGAGCAGCCGCGCCTGATGATCGACCGCGATGCCGAGTACGCTGTCCAGCGCCTGCAACGCATGCGTCCATCCACTGGGCTGGGCGTCGACGCCAGTGCCCGCGCTATTGACGTCGAGGTGTGCGGCGCCAGGCAGTTCGCCCGCTGTGTTCTCCGTCCTCGATTTCGCTCGCGTCTGGTTTCGGACCTTCGCCCGCGGCGCCGGACGCGCATTCGAATCGCTCCCGGCTGCGGCCGGCTGCTCGTCCACAAGTGGCTTGCCGGATGCGGCGTGATTGGATGGCCCCTGGAAATTCATCAAAGGGCCCCGTCGTCGTGGTGCGCACAGACATCGACGAGGTGCTGCAATACATCCGCAGGCGCGCAGCGGCGATACCTGACCCGGCCGTCAGCCGCATGGACTCGCTCGATCACGCCGTTCTCGACCATCCACTGCAGCGCCGTTGCCACGTCGTCCTCCGTTGTGCCGTCATCCGGCAACCACCATCTGCGGATGCCCTTGCAGGTATCGCTCGCGTAAGGGTGAATAGATACGTATATCGCCAGCTCGCACACGACCTGACTGACAGAACGATCCATAGCGTCCGATTTCTCCTCGCTCCATGTATTCGCAAGGCGAGTGCCAGTTTTGCGGATCCGCTAAGTCATTGATTAGATGAAAGGCAGGTTGCGAGCGCGGTGCGGTGTTGAGACAAAATTGTCCGGGTGCACTGGCGCCGTCGCGACGCGTGCCGCTCAGGCATGCGCCGCGGGCGCGGAGGTTTTTGTCCGCGTGTTTGCGTGGAAATGTCTCACTTGGGGTCCCCTCAGAATTCGGATTTTTGCGTACGCTAGCGATCTGGAAAGGTTTACGGCGCAAGGCCCGGTACTTACTATGCTTTCGGCAATTCGGCGGGGCATTTGTCGCCGCGGCTAAATCATTGATTCGCTTGATTGTGCGCAGCGGCTATCGTGCTTAAAAATCCGAATCCTGAGGGGGCCCTATCTGCGCGGCGAACTGGGCCGCGATGAAACGCTCGTCAACGAATCGGTGATCGGCAACGATTTTTCGTGGCCGGGTATTGTCGGAGACGAAGCTCGGCCGCTTCGACGCCGTAATCCCGGAGATCGAAGGCGACGCGCATGTTTATGGTTTCGCCAACTGGGTCGTCGACGAACGCGATCCGCTGGCTTACTGTTTTCTGGTGCGCTAATTCTGGTGCGCTAATTCTGGTGCGCTAAGTCACGCAACTGAACGCAACCCATTGCAAGGACTCGATAAACACGCCTATGACCCGCCCGATCACACAGATTTTCGACGCCGCCGCCACCGCGCGGCTGATTCCGTATGCGGCGCTCGTCGACGCCTTGAAACGCGCGAGCATCGACTATGCGCAGCAGCGCATCGCGAGCCCTGAGCGCCTCGTAGTGCCGCTCAACGACGGCGGCATCATGCTGTCGATGCCGGCCACCGCGCCGGATCTCGCGATCCACAAGCTGGTCAATGTGTGCGCGAGCAACGGAGCGCGCGGCTTGCCGACGATTCACGGCCAGGTGATGGCCTTCGACGCCGACACCGGCGAGACGCTCTTCATTCTCGACGGGCCGACGGTGACCGGTAGGCGCACGGCGGCGATGTCGATGCTCGGCATCGCGACCTTCACCGCCGCTGCGCCGCGCGAATTCCTGCTGATCGGCACCGGCACGCAGGCCGTGAACCATCTGGAAGCGATCGGCGAGCTGTATCCCGACGCGCGCGTCTGGGTGAAGGGCAGTACGCCCGCGCGGGCCGAAGCGTTTTGCGCCGCGCATCGCGAGCATGGCGCGCAGGGTGCTAATGCGCGCGACCCGCAGCCGTTGGCGGATCCTGACGCTAATATTCCCCAGTCGACCGACGTCGTGATTGCGCTGACTACCAGCAAGCGGGCCGTCTACGACGAAGCGGCGCGTCTGGGGCGGCTCGTGATCGGCGTCGGCGCGTTTACGCCGGCGATGGTCGAGATCGGCGCGCGCACGATCGCGGGCAGCGCGCTTTTTGTCGACGACGAAGCCGGAGCGAAGCACGAAGCCGGCGATTTCATCCAGGCGGGTGTGGATTGGGCGCAGGTCGGCGGAATCGCCTCGGCGCTGGAAAATGCCGGATCGGTGCCGTCGGGAAAACCGGTCGTGTTCAAGAGCGTCGGCTGCGCGGCGTGGGATCTGGCGGCGTGCCGGGTGGCGCGCGAAGCCTTGTCAGGCGGCTGAACGCGGCGCGCCGGACGGTTCGAAACGTCCCTTTCAAGTCCTGGCAAAGGCTCGGTAAGCGCGTGTTTCACGGAAGCAAGTTGGCATATTGCGCCAACCTGCGGCACATGTTGCCGTGCAAACAATCTCAAAACGTTGCACCATATGCGTTTGCCAGAAAAAAGTGCCGGTCAGCCGGCGCTTTCGCCTTTTTCTGCCCCTTGACCGACGCCCCTTCATCACGACGTTGCGACCGCGCTATGACGACTAAACACGCTTCTGCCACCCCCGACCTGCCGCTCGACATGATCATTTTCGGCGGCACCGGCGACCTGTCATTCCGCAAGCTGCTGCCGGCGCTCTACATGGCGCATCTGCACTGCAACCTGCCGCCGGACACCCGTATTCTCACGATCGGCCGCAAGCCCTGGTCGCGCGAGGAGTACATCAACGAATTCATGGAATCGAAGGCGAAGCCCTTCATCGAAAAGAAAGCGTTCGATAGCGGCGCCTGGGACAAATTCCTGTCGCTGTTCGAGTACGTGCGCATGGACGTCGACTCGGTCGAAGACTATGAGCGTCTGAACGCGGTGTCGCGCCCCGGTGCGCGGCGCGTGTTCTATCTCGCCACGTCGCCCGATCTGTTCACGAATATTTGCGACAACCTCGCGGCGGCGGGGCTGGTCGACGGGAATTCGCGCGTCGTGCTGGAAAAGCCGCTGGGCCACGATCTGGCGTCGGCGCAGGAAATCAACATAGCGGTCGGCAAGCATTTCAGCGAAGCGCAGATCTACCGGATCGACCACTACCTCGGCAAGGAAACGGTGCAGAACCTGATGGTGCTGCGTTTCGGCAACGCGATTTTCGGGCCGCTGTGGCAGGCGCCATATATCAAGCGCGTGCAGATCACGGTGGCCGAAGAGGTCGGCGTGGGCAGCCGCGCGGGCTTCTACGACAAAACCGGCGCGCTGCGCGACATGGTGCAGAACCACTTGCTGCAACTGCTGTGCATCGTCGCGATGGAGCCGCCGGTGTCGCTCGATCCGGATGCGGTGCGCGACGAGAAGCTCAAGGTGCTGCGCTCGCTGCGCCCCATGACGCCCGAGGATATCGCGCGCGATACCGTGCGCGGCCAGTACACGGCGGGCGCGGTGAACGGCGAGCCGGTCAAGGGCTACCTCGAGGAAGACAACGTGCCGCCCAACAGCCGCGCTGAGACCTTCGTCGCGTTGCGCGCGTCTATCAACAACTGGCGCTGGGCCAACGTGCCGTTTTTCCTGCGCACCGGCAAGCGCATGCAGAAAAAGGTGTCGGAGATCGTCATCGAGTTTTCCGAGCTGCCGTTCTCGATCATTCCGAGCGGCGGGCGCAATTACGGCAACCGTCTCGTGATCCAGTTGCAGCCGGAGGAATCGATCCAGTTGCAAATGCTCGCGAAGGAGCCGGGCAGCGGCATGCACATGCTGCCGGTGAATCTGAACCTCGACTTGCAGCAGGCCTTCACCGAGCGTCGCGCGGAAGCCTATGAGCGTTTGCTGATCGACGTGATTCGCGGCCGCCTGACGCACTTCATGCGCCGCGACGAACTCGAAGCCGCGTGGGCATGGGCCGAGCCGATTCTGGACGGCTGGAGTAAATCGGGCGAACGGCCGCGCGGTTATACGGCAGGCACCTTTGGACCGGCGGCATCGACTGCGCTAATGGCGCGGGAAAATGCGGTGTGGGCGGAAGAGTCGCAGTAAGCGGTTCTTCGGCGTGACAGGAAGGTGGTAATGCAAAGGCGGCCGCGCGTGAGCGGGCCGCCTTTATTTTGCAGGGTTACGCCGTCATGACGCTCCTTCGACGCCCCCGCGACGACAACTCGAATTACGGCAACGAGATCGTCAGCGTAGCCGACTGCGGCCCGAGCTTGACCACTTGCGAATACGGCGCGAGCGTATGCAGCGTCTGATCGCGCAGATACGTGTTCAGGCCGAGGTAAGCCAGCAGCCCGACCAGCGCGAACACCGCGCCGATCGACCACAACGGCACCTCGCGCTTGAGCCGGTGCGCGACCTGGTCGGGCACCGGCCAGTGCGGCGCGAACGGCGCGCGCTTGCCCTTCATATGCGCGATTTCATCGCCGATACGCGCGGTCAGATACGCGAGCTTCTCCGGCCCTTCGAGCAGATACTTGCCCTGAAAGCCGAGCAGCAGACACATGTGAAACACCTCGAGCGATTGCAGCCGGGCGGCGCCTTGCGCGCGGCATTCCTCGAGATACTGGAAGAATTTCTCGCCCGCCAGCTGCTCGCCGAACAGCACCAGCTGCAGCGGACGGCGCTCCCATTCAGTACGGATCCTGAACGTCGACGACAGCACCGATTCGTCGATCGCCGCGCAGAACGCAAACTTCGACGCGTACACGTCTTCCGCCGACGCGTTGAGCTTTTTCGCGCCGCGTTCGAAGTCGCCGAGAAACTGCTGGATACGCTGGCTGAATTCGTGCGCGTCGCCGGGCTCGCGGCCGTTCTTCAGCAGGAACAGCATGAAGAAGCCGTCGTACAGCAGATCGAGCAGCGAGCGAACCTGGTAGCTCGGCTCGGCGGCGGGGGCGGGCGGCGCGGCAGGCGTGCTGCCGCCAAACAGGGAAGGCGCGTAGCTCATGATGTGACGGCGATCAGTTCGAGTTGAAGATCGTTGATGCCCGACGGTGCGTAGATCATCGCCGATTGGGCCTGCAACATGCGGTCATACAGTGCGCCGCGCGATTCGAAGGAGAAGTAGCATGCGCCCGGCCGTACCGGAATGGCGGGCGGCACCTGCGGCGTGTAGACGAGCCGCACGCCCGGCATTGCCGAGAGCACCAGCTTGTCAACGTCGTCCGGCGCGCCGACCTTGAAGCGCGCGGGCACGGCTTCGACGAGTTCGGCGGTCGGCATGTCCGCCGACACCGCGATATAGAACATGGTCTTGTCGTCGATCTTGCCCGAGTCGAGCCGGCCGGCATGGAACGACGGCCGTACCTCTTCGAGAGCAATCGCGAAGTAGCGTGTCGAGATCACCGTTTCGAGCAGATCGCGCAGGATCGTGTCGAGCCGCGCGAAGCCCGGGCCCGGATCGTCGTGCCGGTAAGCGGGCAGATCGGACAGCGCATAACCCTTCGAAAACGTCATCAACTGGCCGGCAAGACGCAGCAGCTCCTGGAACAGGCGCTCCGGATGCAGCGCCGGGTGCTGATACAGATGCGCAAGCGACGCGAACGCCGCGCTCGCGGTGTGCAGCAGCCAGAACGACGCGATGTCGCCGGAACGGAACTCGATGATGTTCTTGGTCGGCTCGCGGTGAAAACCGTACAGCGCATTGACCTTGGCTTGCAATGCGTCGATCAGTTGGCGCAGCCGCTGGTGCAGGATCGCCGACGCGTCGATCGCGAGGCAGGGCGGCACGAAGCTGTCGTCGATCTCGAAGCCCGAAGTAGCGGTGCGGCGCACGCGCACGAGCGGCACCGACAGCAACTGGTCGCGCGGCTCGCTATGCGCAATGAGTTTGACGCTGGTCTTCAGGAAGGTGATGTCGGCTTCGGCGGCGTCGGTGAAATGGTCCGACACCGGCGTCTGCTCGCTGACGTAACGCGACACGAAGCCCGCGTTGCTGTCGTGCGAATAGTTCGCGCCGGTTTCGCGCAGCGGATGCAGCGCCAGATAAAAGGTGAATTCGTTGATGCCGTCCGGCAAGGTGTCCAGCGCGATCGGCGGCGGCAGGTCGTCGGCTTGCGGCGCGGAGTAGAGCGCGCCGTCCGGAAACACCAGCGACAGTTCGCTCGCGCGCAGCACATTGCTGCCGAGCGCATCGCGGTCGACGCGCACCGAACGCACGCCCCAGTTGTATGGCTGGATTGCCTGAATCGATTCGAACAGGCGTGCTTCGTGATAGGCGTCCTGACGCTGAAAATGCTGCGGCCTGAGAAAAAGGCCTTCCCCCCAGAGCACTTTTGCGGAATAACTCATCTCAAACCTGTTATATGCGTTCAGCTTGTGGCACGCCCGGTGATAACCGATTCGAGCGCTGCATTGTTAATTCTCTAAAAACTGTTAAATCGTATTTGCCCGGCATCTTTAACCGCAACTTACGGAAGAAAGCATATTCAGCGGTTGCGCAGGCAATCCCTGTTCAGGCGGGATCACCGCGCCGTTGGTCACCGTCATTGCACAGTTATGCAGGCCGATCATTATGCCGGATTTCTCCGACTTCGCCGGATCGAAGGCGAATTTCCAGCGCTGCATCGCGGGATCGCGGAATAGCGCGACGATACCGAATGCCTGCGCTTCACGCGAGACTTTTTCAGTGACAACGTAGCGCTGACCCGGGATCAGCGTCACTTCGCGCACACCCAGCAAATCGTCGCCGAGCGTGGTCTTTTCCTTCGCGGGATCGGTAAAGGCGTCGAATGGCGCCTGCTGGAATGAAGTGGGGTCCTTCAGCACGTAAAGCCGAACGACGAGCGCCAATGGCCGTTTATCATTGGCGGCATTCAGATTCGGTGCGGCATATAACGTGAGCCCGACATTGCGCGGCGGCTTTTGCGCATCGGGCAGGTCCGGCTTGCCGAGGCCGCTGGCCTGCAAAGCCGCGTTGGCGGCGGCTCCCAGCACGGTCACGCCGGCCGCGCAGCCGCCCAGAAGCGCGCATGCAGCGGCGTTTGCAATCAATAGCAATGCACGGCGAACAAGACGCGAATTCATATACATCGACCGGCTCGACGCCGTCCCCCCGTCAAAACACCAATAACGAAACCAATCCGGCAATCGGCGGCAATCAGCAGCAACGCTATGCCGCGTATTGCGCTTTATGCAAAGCGCATTGCTGTCACAGCACTTGCATGCTTGCCGCCGGCCGAGCGGAAATTTTTTCCGTTCTCTGCTTTGCCACTATTGCACCAGGAAACAATTTCTGCATGTTTCGTTTAAATCGTCCGCATGCGTTTTTTTGTGCAATGCTTCTTCACACGAAAGTTGAATTATCGAAAATTGGCCTGTACTATACCCGCGCACTTGAAGCAAAGCAAAACTCCGGTTTCTCCTTGAATTAAAAAATTCGCACGTCGGTGAAAAACGATGAATGAGCGTCTGTTAGTAAAATTATCTGGGGTAGTGTTGGCATGCGGCGTGATTGCCGGCTGCGCGACACAAGGCAACAACGCAGCGACCACGCCGGAGGCTTTTAATAAGCAACTCGCGGACGCCGATACCGTCGCCAAGGGCGGTGATCAGGATCGTGCAATCGCGCTTTATCAGCAACTTTCCAAGTCCGATCCAACCCGTGAAGAACCGTGGTCGCGCATTGCCCAGATCCAGTTCACGCAAGGTCACTACGGCCAGGCCATCGTCGCTGCGCAAGAAGCGCTGCAACGCGATCAGACCGACCGTCAGGCGAAGAGCGTTCTGGCAGTAGCCGGCCTGCGCGTCGCCACGCAATCGCTCGGCGAATTGCGTCAGGATGCGTCGCTCGCGGGCGATGCGAAGTCCGACGCGCAAGCGCTCGCCAAGCAACTGCGCGACACGCTTGGCGAAGCCTCGTTGTTCCCGCCCGATCCGAGCGACAAACCCGCGGTGAAGAAGAAGCGCATCGTTCGCCACGTTCCGAAGGGCAAGCCCGCAGATGCGGCGGATACGGCCACCAGCGCGGCGGCTCCGGCTGCTACGCCTGCAGCACCGGCCGCGCCTGCAGCACCGGCGCCGGCCGCGGCGGCACCTGCCGCACCCGTCAAAGCCGCAAAAAGCGGCGGTGCATCCGATCCGTTCAGCGCACTGCGCTGATCCACACGCCTGATTCATCTGCATCCGGGAGCCGACGATGGCGAAGAAAGAAAGCATTCAAAAACGCTTGCAAAAAGTGCGGCCGCCCCGCGTTCAACTGACCTATGAGGTCGAGCGCGGCGATGCGATTGAAATAAAGGAGTTGCCGTTCGTCGTCGGTGTGGTGGCCGATCTGGCGGGGCAGTCCGAAATCGAACAGCCGAAGCTGCGCGATCGCAAGTTCGTCAACATCGATCGCGACAATTTCGACGACGTGATGAAGGCGATCGAACCGCGCGCAGCGTTCCAGGTTGAAAACCGTCTGAGCGAAGCGGGCGGCAAATTCGCCGTCGATCTGCGTTTCAAGTCGATGGCCGATTTCAATCCGGATGAGGTGGTCGCGCAAATCGAGCCGCTCGCGCGCCTGCTCGATGCGCGTTCGAAGCTCGCCGACCTGCGCAACAAGCTGGCCGGCAATGACAAGCTCGAGGACCTGCTGAGCGAAGTGCTCAACAACACGCAGCAGTTGCAAACGCTGGCGAAAGACCAGGGCAACGCAGCGGACCAGCACGCCGGCGCGCCGGATCATGACAAGCAGGGCGAATAAGTACGGGGTGTGAGATGAACCAGCAAACGGCAGCAGCCCAACTCGCCACCGCGCAAAGCGGCACGGAATCCACGCTGCTCGACGAAATCGTCGAGAAAAGCCGCGTGGCGAAGTCCGATTCGGAACACGCGCGTGCGAAGGACCTGATCGGCGAACTCGTGCATCAGGTGCTCGACGGCACCGTGGTGGTGTCCGACAATCTGTCGGCCACGATCGACGCGCGCGTCGCGGAACTCGACCGCCTGATCTCCGCGCAGCTGAGCGCGGTGATGCACGCGCCGGAATTCCAGCGTATGGAAAGCACGTGGCGCGGTCTGGACTACCTGTGCAAGGAAAGCAATACCGGTGCGACGGTCAAGATCAAGGCGCTGCATGCGCCCAAGCGCGACCTCGTGCGCGACTTCAAGACCGCGATCGAATTCGATCAGAGCGCACTCTTCAAGAAGGTGTATGAAGAAGAGTTCGGCACCTTCGGTGGCGCGCCGTTCGGCACGATCATCGGCGACTTCGAAGTGACCCGTCAGCCGGAAGACGTCTACTTCATCGAGCAGATGTCGCACGTGGCGGCGGCCGCGCATGCGCCGTTCATCGCGTCGGCGTCGCCCGAGTTGCTGGGCCTTGAAACCTTCGCGGATCTCGGCAAGCCGCGCGACCTCGGCAAGGTGTTCGACACGGTCGAATATGCAAAGTGGAAGTCGTTCCGCGACGCTGAAGATTCGCGCTATGTCGGCCTGACGTTGCCGCGTTTTCTCGGCCGCCTGCCGTTCAATCCGAAAGACGGCGCGACCGCGGAAGGCTTCAACTTCGTTGAAGATGTGGACGGCACCGATCACAGCAAATATCTGTGGTGTAACGCGGCGTGGGCCTTCGCGGCACGCCTGACGGCCGCATTCGACGACTTCGGCTGGTGCGCGGCGATTCGCGGCGTGGAAGGCGGCGGTCTGGTGGAAGATCTGCCCACCCACACGTTCAAGACCGACGACGGCGAAGTCGCGCTGAAATGCCCGACCGAAATCGCGATTACCGATCGCCGCGAAAAAGAATTGAGCGACCTCGGTTTCATTCCGCTCGTGCATTGCAAGAACTCGGACTATGCCGCGTTCTTCGCCGCGCAGTCGGTACAGAAGCCGAAGAAATACAGCACCGATAGCGCGAATGCGAACGCCGTGTTGTCCGCGCAGTTGCAATACATCTTCTCGGTGTCGCGCGTTGCGCACTACCTGAAAGCGATGATGCGCGACAAGATCGGCAGTTTCGCTTCAGCCGGCAATGTCGAAGTATTCCTGAACCGTTGGATCTCCCAGTACGTGCTGCTGGACGACAACGCGACTCAGGAGCAGAAAGCGCAGTTTCCGCTGCGTGAGGCATCGATACAGGTCTCGGAGATTCCGGGCAAGCCTGGCGCATATCGTTCGGTCGCATTTCTGCGCCCGCACTTTCAACTGGACGAGCTCTCGATCTCTTTGCGGCTTGTCGCTGACTTGCCGAAACCGGCAAATTCATAAACGAAGTCAGAAAGCCCGTGCGGGCCGCACGGGTAGGCTGTTAAAACCACCTCTTTGGGGAGTCGATGAGTTATGAA
Source organism: Paraburkholderia sp. GW821-FHT02A12 (assembly GCF_059422005.1). Lineage (NCBI taxonomy): Bacteria > Pseudomonadati > Pseudomonadota > Betaproteobacteria > Burkholderiales > Burkholderiaceae > Paraburkholderia > Paraburkholderia sp. GW821-FHT02A12. The sequence continues at coordinate 1,574,322 of NZ_JBWKWA010000002.1, forward strand.
GGACATCTATTTAAAATTCGGCAATCCGGCGATCAAAGGCGAGTCCGCCGATAAGGATCATGCTGGCTGGATCGAAATCGATTCGTGGAGCCACTCGATCACGCAGCCGCGTTCGGCGACGGCTTCGACGGCGGGCGGTCACACGTCCGAGCGTTGCGAACATGCTGACATGCAGTTCACGAAAGATATCGACGTGGTCAGCCCGCTGATCTATCAACACGCATCGGGCGGCACCACGTTCGACGAAGTGACGATCGACTTCATGCGTTCGGACGGCGAAGGCAACCGCATCAAGTACCTGGAAGTTAAACTCAAGTACGTGATCATCTCGAGCGTGACGCCGAGCGTGGTGGGCGAAGGCCTGCCGAGCGAACAGTTCTCGCTGAAGTACGCTGCCGTGCAGTGGAAGTACACGCAGCAGAAGATCGGCGGCAACCAGGGAGGCAACGCGCAAGGAGCGTGGAGCCTGACGAAGAACGACAAGACGTACGCGGTCTGATGTCAGGGCGCACATGGCGCGCGCGGTGTAAATCCGCTTGCGCATGCTGTGCGCGCCTCGCGTCGAACCGGTTCTCGGTACCTGATGAAACGCTTCGAACCCAGCTTTCTCGACAAGCTGTTCGACGACGAACCGCATCTGCCGGCTTCCCCGGCGATGCGGCAATTGTCGTTGGACGAATTGAAGAGCACTGTCGCTCGCGACGTCGAGGCGATCCTGAACACGCGGATAGCGCTGACCGAACACGAACTGGCGGCGCTGCCGGAATGTCAGCGCTCGGTGCTGACGTACGGTCTGAACGATTTCGCGGGCCTGAGTCTCGCGAGTCATTACGACCGCACGTTCATCTGTAAATCGATTCAACAGGCAATTGCGCGGCACGAGCCGCGTCTGCAACAGGTTGCGGTAACGCTCGAGCTGAACGAACAATCGACCAACGCGCTCAACTTTGCGATTCAGGCGCTGCTGGTCGTGCATCCGGCAGAAGAACCGGTGAGTTTCGATGCGATGCTGCAGCCTTCCACGCTGCAATACTCGGTGACGCGCGCACGCGCGAAGCTTTAGTACCGCACTTCAGTACCGCTTTTCTGCCGCCGTTACGCGCAACGGCGGCGATAGTTTGGGCGGAGATGGTTCAGGTCCGGGGATAGATCGATGGAAGAATTGCTGCCGTATTACGAGCGCGAATTATCATTTCTGCGGCGCTATTCGCGCGATTTCGCCGAGCGCTATCCAAAGATCGCGGCGCGTCTGGCGATGTCCGGCGAGCACTGCGAAGATCCGCACGTCGAGCGGATGATCGAATCGTTCGCGCTGCTGGGCGCGCGCATCAACAAGAAACTCGACGACGACTACCCCGAATTCACTGAAGCGCTGCTGGAAGTGCTGTATCCGCACTATCTGCGGCCGTTTCCGTCTTGCTCGATCGCGCAGTTGGGGACCTCCGCCGCGCTCAGTCACCTGACCGAGCCGGTCCTGGTGGCGCGCGGCACTGAACTCAAATCGCGGCCGATTCGCGGCGTGCAATGCCGTTTCCGCACCGCCTACGACGTGACGCTGGCGCCGATTCGTATCTCCGAGGCGAAATACACGTCGGTGGCGATGGCGCCGAGCGCCACCATTTTGCCGGGCAACGCTACGGCGATCGTGTCGATCACGTTCGAATCGACGGCGCCGCAACTCGATCTGTCCGCGCTGAAAGTCGGTACGCTGCGCACGCACCTGCACGGCGAACAATCGTTTATCGCGGCGCTGGCCGATTGCCTGTTCGTCAACGCAATGGCCACCTATGTAGAACCTGACCGGCGCGGTGTGTGGAAGCAACTGCGTGAATCGCCGGTCGTGCAAGCGGGCTTCGATGAAGAAGACGCGCTGATCGACTATCCGGCCAAATCGCACCCGGCGTACCGGCTGCTGACCGAATACTTCGCATTCCCCGAAAAATTCAATTTCGCCGACTTCGATCTGGCGGCGATGACGCGCGCAAGCGGCCGCTGCCAGCGCCTGACGCTGCACGTCGTGCTCAAGGATGTGCGCAGCGATTCGCACGTCGCACGACTGCTCGATTCGTTGTCGGCGCATCATTTCCGGCTGTTCTGCACGCCGGTCGTCAATCTGTTCGAGCAGCACGGCGAGCCGATCCGGATCAGCCATCAGGCGATTTCGTATCCGGTGATCGCCGAAGCGCGCCGCGCGTTTGCGTATGAGGTTTATTCGATCGATTCGGTGCAGCTGGTCAGGCAGCAGGCGCATGAAGAATCGGTGATCGAATTCCGGCCGTTCTATTCGCTGCATCATGGCGAAGCGGGGCGGGCCGGGCATTACTGGTTCGCGCGGCGCAACGATTGGGTCGCGCAGAAAAGTCCCGGCTACGAGACCGAGATTTCGATCGTCGATATCGACTTCGAACCGGCCGCGCCGCAAACCGACACGCTTAGCCTCGATTTGACCTGCACCAATCGCGACTTGCCCGCTGGCCTCGCGGTGGGTCTCGAAGGCGGCGATCTGTATCTCGAAGGCGGTTCGCTGACCGGCAGCATCACGATGCTGCGCCGGCCGACGCCGAGCGTGCGTTTCGAACGCGGGCGCGCCGCGCACTGGCGGCTGATTTCGCATCTGGCGCTGAATCATGTATCGCTCGCCAATAGCGGCTTGTCGGCGCTCAAGGAAATGCTGGTTCTGTACGATTTGCGGCGCACGGCGGTGTCCGCGCGGCATATCGACGGGCTGGTGGGCATCGAACAGCGCGCGGCCGTGCAATGGCTGCCGGGCAAACCGTTCGCGACGTTCGTGCGCGGCATCGAGATCCGCCTGACGATCGACGAAGAGCATTTCGTCGGTACGAGCCTCGCGTCGTTCGTGCGGGTGATCGACACGTTTTTTGGGCTGTACGTGCATCTGAACAGCTTTGTGCAACTGGTCGTCGTGTCGAAGCGCACCGGCGAGGAGATCCTGCGATGCAAACCGCGCAGCGGCGAATCGATTCTGGCGTAGTCGAGCAGCTTCTCGACGAACCGCATCGCTTCGAGTTTTTTCAGGCGGTGCGGATTCTCGAGAAGTGGTTCGCGCAGCAAACGCCGTCAAGTGCCGGACGTCCTGGCGAAATCGTCGCGCAGCGGATTGCCTTTCGCAATTCGCTGTCGATGTCGTTTCCGCCGAGCGAAATTCACAGCGCACAGTCTTACGACGACGCAGGCGCAGCGCTGAAAGAGAAACCGCAGCGCACGGCCGCGCTCGAAGACGGTTCACTCGACAAGGTCGATATCACGCCGGCGTTTTTCGGTTTGCTCGGTGGCCAGGGCGCATTGCCGTTGCACTACACCGAACAGATCATCGAGCGCGAGCAGATCAGGCGCGATCGCGCGGCGCGCGAGTTCTTCGACGTATTTTCGAATCGCGCGACCGCGCTGTTCTACGCGGCATGGAAGAAATACCGGCTGCCGTTTCATTACGAACTGGATCGCGACGAACGCTATCTGCCGCTGTTGCTCGCGTTGGCCGGCGTCGCCGACGACGACACGCGCAACAGTCTGCAAAGCGGCGACGGCGCGCTGTTCGACGAAGCGATTGCCGGCTACGCACTGGCCGCGCGGCATCGGCCGGTGTCGGCGGCGTATCTGCAACGCACGCTGTCGGAGTACTTCAAGGTGCCGGTGCGCGTCGAGCAGTTCGTCGGCAAATGGTACGACGTGCCGCGCGATCAGCTCACCGTGCTCGGCAGCGTCAACGCGACGCTCGGCGCCACCGCGCTGGCGGGCGAACGGGTCTGGCAGCGCGACATGCGCGCGCGGCTCGTGATCGGACCGCTCGACAAGCAGAACTACGAAGCGTTCTTACCCGGCGCCGAGCGTGCCGTCGCGCTCGAACGCATGCTGACGCTGCTCGCCGGCGTGACGCTCGAATACGAGGTCTCGCTGGTGTTGCGCCGTGCGGAGGTGGGCGCAAGCATTCTTGGCAACGGCGCGCGCCTCGGCTGGGACGCGTTCCTGTGCACCAGGGAAGCCGACGGCGATCGCGCGGATGCCCGCTACGAATTGCACGTGATTCACTGACCATAACGATAGAACCTGGACCCGGATCTCACGACATGAGCACGTCCCTCAACACCCTGATCGCCAAACTGAATCCGACCTGCCGGCAGGCGGCTTTGCTGGCGGCGAACAATTGTCTCGCACGCGGTCACTATGAGGTCGACCTTGAACATCTGTTGCTGGCGCTGCTCGATGAACCGGCGAGCGATGTCGCGCTGGTGCTGCGCGCGAGCAAGGTCGATGCGCACGCGCTGCGCGCCGATCTCGAACGCGAGTTGCAGCGTTTGAAAAGCGGCAATACGCGCACTCCGGTGTTCTCGGTGCATCTGATCGCGCTGCTCGAACAGGCGTGGCTGATTGCATCGCTCGATTCACAGATCGGGCGGATTCGTTCGGGGCATCTGTTGCTGGCGCTGCTGAGCGCGCCGGACCTCGCGCAGTTTGCAGAGCGCATGTCGCCGCTGCTGCGCGATGTGCGTGTGACGGATCTGAAGCACAAGTTCGACGAACTGACCGCCGGGTCGCGTGAAGTCGAACGCGGCCAGGCAACGGAGAACGCGCCTGAAGGCGCCGGGAACCCGGCGGCGGCCGATGCAACGCCCGGTGCGCCTTCGAAAACGCCCGCCCTCGATACTTACACGAGCAATCTCACGCAGCGTGCGCGCGAAGGCAAGATCGATCCGGTGATCGGCCGTGAAGGCGAAATTCGCCAGACCATCGATATTCTGATGCGCCGCCGGCAGAACAATCCGATCATGACGGGCGAGGCGGGTGTCGGCAAGACGGCGGTGGTCGAAGGACTCGCGCGGCGCATTGCAGCGGACGACGTGCCCGCACCGCTGAAAGGCGTCGCACTGCATGTGCTCGATATGGGGCTGCTGCAAGCCGGCGCGAGCGTCAAGGGCGAATTCGAGAACCGTCTGAAGAACGTGATCGACGAGGTCAAGAAGAGCCCGCATCCGATCATTCTGTTTATCGATGAAGCGCATACGATCATCGGCGCCGGTGGCCAGGCCGGGCAGAACGATGCGGCGAATCTGCTGAAGCCGGCGTTGGCGCGCGGCGAATTGCGCACCATCGCGGCAACCACCTGGAGCGAATACAAGAAGTACTTCGAAAAAGACGCGGCGCTCGCGCGGCGTTTCCAGGTCGTCAAGATCGAGGAGCCGAGCGAGACGCTGGCGGCGGCGATGCTGCGCGGCATGGCCGCGTTGATGGAAAAGCACTTCAATGTCCGCGTGCTCGACGACGCGATCACCGAAGCGGTGCGTCTGTCGCATCGCTACATCAGCGGACGTCAGTTGCCGGACAAGGCGATCAGCGTGCTCGACACCGCCTGCGCGAAGGTCGCGCTCGCGCATAGCTCGACGCCCGCCGCCATCGACGACACAAAGAAACGGCTCGAACGTATCGACGCTGAAATCGCCGCGCTGGAACGCGAAGTGGCGAGCGGCGCGCTGCACGACGAGCGGCTCGCGGAACTCCTCAGCCTGCGCGAAGAAGACCTGAAGGATCTCGCCGAAGACGAAGCGCGCTACGACAAGGAGCGCGCGCTGGTCACGGAGATCGTCGGCTTGCGCGCGGAAATCGACGCGGCGCGGGTGAGCAGCGCGGACGCCGGGCAGGCCGAAAAGGCGCAGCAGGCGCGCGAAACGCTTGCCACGCGCGTCGCCGAATTGCACGCATTGCAGGGCGGTCAACCGATGGTGCCGTTGCAGGTCGACGCTCACGTGGTTGCAGAAATCGTCGCCTCGTGGACCGGCATTCCGCTCGGCCGCATGGTCAAGGACGAAATCCAGACCGTGCTGAACTTGCAACCGCTGCTGGCCGCGCGCGTGATCGGCCAGGATCATGCGCTCGAAGCGGTCGCGCAACGCGTGCGCACCGCCAGCGCGAATCTCGAAGACCCGAACAAACCGCGTGGCGTGTTCATGTTCGTCGGACCGTCGGGTGTCGGCAAGACCGAAACCGCGCTGGCGCTTGCCGATGTGTTGTATGGCGGCGAACGCAAGATGGTCGCCATCAACATGAGCGAGTATCAGGAAGCGCATAGTGTGTCGGGCCTGAAGGGCTCGCCGCCGGGCTATGTCGGTTACGGCGAGGGCGGCGTGCTGACCGAGGCGGTGCGGCGCAATCCGTATTCGGTGGTGCTGCTCGACGAAGTCGAAAAGGCGCATCCGGATGTGCTCGAAATGTTCTTCCAGGTGTTCGACAAGGGCATGATGGACGACGCCGAAGGACGCGAAATAGATTTCCGCAATACGCTGATCATTCTGACCTCGAACGTCGGCTCGCAAGCGGTGATGCAGGCGTGCCTGAACAAGAGCGCCGAAGCGTTGCCGGACGCCGACGCACTCGCCGAGACCTTGCGCCCGCAGTTGTACAAAGCGTTCAAACCGGCGTTTCTCGGCCGCATGAAAGTGGTGCCGTACTATCCGATTTCGGATGACGTGCTCGCCGAAATCATCGAGTTGAAACTGCAGCGGATTCGCCGCCGCATCGAGTCGAATCACAAGGCGGTGTTCGAATGGGACGAATCGCTCGTCGACGCGGTGCTCGCGCGTTGTACCGAAGTGGATTCCGGTGCGCGCAATGTCGATCACATTCTGAACGGCACGCTCCTGCCTGAAGTCGCGCAGCAGGTGCTGGAGCGCATTGCGAACGGCGTCGCGATCGAACGCATCGCGGTGCGGGCGAGCGACGCGGGTGAGTTCGAATACACGGTTGTGTAAAGAGGCATGCCGCTGCGCCCGCCAATCTGTTTTAATGCCGTACTGGATACTTATTGCTTTCTGTCATGCCGACCAACCTGAACACGCTGCTGGCTCCGATCAATGAATCCTCGCCGTGCGGAGAAGATTTGCTGTTTTCGGCCGATTTCGATGCGATCCAGCACGCGCGCCGTTTCGAAGACCCGTCGCTGGATCAGGGCGAATGGGTCACGGATATCAAAGAGGCCGACTGGCCGTTCGTCGTCGAACGCTGTAGCCGCCTGCTGCAAACCCAGACCAAGGATTTGCGGCTGGCCGTGTGGCTGACCGAAGCGCTCGCGATCGAAGAGGGCGTCACCGGTCTCACGCAAGGTTATGCGTTGCTGACCGGGCTGTGCGAACGCTATTGGGATCATGTGCATCCGCTGCCTGAAGGCGACGATACCGAATACCGCCTCGGCAACGTCGCCTGGCTGGTCGGGCGCACCGGCGAGCTGCTGCGCGCGATGCCGCTGACTTCATCGCAAGGCAATTCGTACAGCACGATCGATTGGGACGTCGCCACGCATGTCGCGCAAGCGGTCAAACGCGATCCGGACCACGCCGACGATATCGCGCGCGGCAAGCCGTCGATCGAGCAGATCGAGGCTTCGAAACGCGCCACGCCACCTGCGTTTTATTCGGCGCTGCTGGCCGATCTGAAAGCGTTCGAAGCGTCGATGCTCGCGCTCGAACAGGAACTGGACCGGCGCGCCGAGGATTTCGCGCCGAGCTTCCGTCAGGTCAAGGACGCGTATGACAGCGTCTATCGTTTGGCCGAGCGCTTCGCACGCGAGCTTGGAGTGAGCGCGGAAGCGGCGCCGCCGAACGCACCGAAGCCAGACGAGCACGAACGCGCCGAGCCTACCTTCAAGACGTCACCGCAACGCGAGGAGCCCGTGTTGACGACCACGCCGGGCGGTCCGATTGCAGGAATCCAGAGCCGTGCGCAGGCCGTCGCCCAATTGCGCGCGGTGGCCAAGTTCTTTCGCAGCACGGAGCCGCATAATCCGGCCGCTTATCTCGCCGACAAGGCGGCGGAATGCGCGGATATGCCTTTGCATCAGTGGCTGTCCTCGGTCGTGAAAGACGATGGGTCGCTCGCGCATATTCGCGAGTTGCTGGGTGTGAAGCCTGACGAAAACAGCTAACACCATCCACGGCAGCAAACAAAAAAGCCTGGCACGCATGCCAGGCTTTTTTGTTTGAACGCGCCGCGCAAGCAGTAACTCAAGACCCCGCGCGAAACTCGATGCGCCGATTTCTCGCTCGCCCGTCGTTCGTATCGTTCGATGCGATGGGCTGATCCGGGCCGACGCCGGTCGTGGTCATCTGCTGGGGCGGAATGCCCCTGGCGACCAGATAACCCTTCACCGCATCCGCACGCGCCTGGCTCAGCGCGATATTCGACGTGCGATTGCCCGAGTTGTCGGTATGGCCGATGATCGCTACCGTCCTGGTCGTCATCTTCTGCAGCACTGCGGCCATCTGATCGAGAATCGCGCGGCCTTGCGGCGTGAGCGTCGCGCTGCCGGTTTCGAACTCGATCGTGCGATTCGCCAGGGTTTGATCGAGCAGGCCCTGTTCGGATGCGCTCACGCGCAGGCCGTTCTTGATCGTGTAGGTCGGATTCAGCGCGTTCGCCATATCGCTCGCGAGTTGCTGGCGCTGCGATTCGTTATGCACTTCGCCTTTCACGTCGATCTGGGTGCCGTCGATCGTCAACTGGCCTTTGCTGATCTGCTTCAACTGCGGGCCGATCAGCTTTTGCACGTTCGCGGACCAGTTCGGCGGCGTCGCCACATCGGCGACTTCGATCTGATCGACCACGTTGGCCGCGCCGTAGGTGTCGCGCAGCTTCGCCAGCACAGCCGCCCTGGTTGCTTCGTCCGGCACCTTGCCGCCGACCACCACCTGGCCCGGTGTCGCATTGGCAGGCGCCGGCGCCGCGCTGATCGCTCCGGTGCCCGCGCCCGTCGAACCGCTGGCCGCGGCAAGACCAGGCGTTGCGTTGCCCGACGACGCCGAAGCCTGCGCCGGCAAAGTCGTCGTGCGAATCGCAATGCCGCTGTTGTCGACCGGCGTGACGCGCGCCGGGCCGTCGTTGTCGGCATGGGCGAGGGCGCTGATCAGAAGCCCCGCCAGCAGCGTGGCGATGCGCGTGGAGTTGCTCAGCATCGTGTCACTCTCCCGTGAATGCTTCGCGGAACGTGTCGATGCTGACGCGCAGCGACAGTTGCGGTTGGTCGAGGTAACTGACGAGCTTGCTGATGCCATGGTCGTTTTGTGCGTGTTCGTCGATCCACTCGGGATCGTCGATATCGATGTTGTGCGCCGCGTACGCCTGCGGATCGACCACGCTGTGCAGCGTTTTGGCCGACGCGCCGTTAAAGCCGATGATGAGCCGTTCGCGCTCCGCAATCGTGCCGATGAAAATCGCCAGTTCGAAATCCGCCTGCGACACGAACGGTGCGATCAGTTCGAGCCAGAACGCGGCCACCAGGCTGCGGTAGAACGGATCGTTCGGCAGCGGCAGCGTCAGCCCGCGTTCGAGATGCGACGAGCCGCTTTGCATCACCGGGCGCAGCAGCGAACCGAGCGCCAGCATCGCGCCGCGCAGCCGCACCGGATGACCGCTCGCGAGCAGCATCTGTTCGAGGCCGGCGAGCGTCTGGTGCTCGACGAAATCGTTGAAGGTGCCGTCGTGCGGATTGCCGGGGCCACCACCGATTTCGATCGGCACCTGCGTTTCGCCGAGCGCCTGCAAGGCGCCGGCCGGCTCGCTGGTGCCGAGCAACGGCTTCATTTGCGACGCGACGCGAGACCACAGGCGCGCGAACGCCAGCGGACTGCGCGCGAGGAACGTCAGCGGTTTTTCGACTTCCAGAGCGGTCGCGGCAAGAAACGGAAAGCGCCGCGACGACTGATCGTGACTCGCCACCATATGACCGGCAATCGCCAGCTTGCTGCGCGAACCGAGGAACGCGAAGTGCATCGGCCTGGCGTTTTCGTAGACGATCTTCCAGCGCGGATCGTCGGTGAGCAATTCCATTGCTTCGGCGATCCAGCGGTCGAGCGTCGCCAGCAATTGCGGGTTATGCACGCTCTTTACAAAGTCGCCGCGCGACGGAATCTTGCCGAAGAAGGCGATTTGCGCCTGCACGGTTTGCGTCATTGCGCACCCCCTGTGTTCGAAACCGAGGCGGCGGTCGTGGCCGGCCGTGCCGCTTGCGAAGCCGGCGCGGTGGCGGGCGAAGCGCCCGTTGCACCCGTGGCCACTGCATTCACCGAATTACCCGCCGCGCTCACATCCGCCACCGACGACGGCAGCCGCAAGCCGCGCAGGCTCTGTTGTTGTGGCGCATCGCTGCTGCCGCCCGATGCCTGCGACGTGCTGATGATGCGCATGCTGACCGCCACCGTCACGTTGCCTTGCGTCCACGACAGATCGAAGGTGCCGTCCGGACGGCGCTTGCGCTGCGCCGAGTTGATCAGCTTCTCCAGACCATAACGGCCCGGCTCGTTGACCATTTGCAGCGTGCGGCCGTCGAAAGTGGTGGCGCTCAGCGTCGCGCCCGGCGAACCCGACGGATTCGGCCACACGAAGTTGGTCCACTGCGGCGGCGTGTTGCGGTAACGCAGCTGCTGGCCGTCGATCGCGAGCGTGTATTCCGTCGTGCCGCTGCTCGGCTGCGGCAGGATCTGGAACACGGTTTGCGGCTCGGACGAGCTTTGTGCCGACGCACTCGCCGCTCCGCCGGCAAGCGGCGCCACCCAGCGCGCGAAGCCGCTGGTGAAGTCAGGCGTCAGCGCGAGACCCATATCGCCCCACGTGCGAGCAGTGAGCGTGTCGCCGCGGCGTACCGCGAGCGGCCCGAGCGTGGTGCCGACGAACTTCGCGATCGCGCCGTCCGGCCCGAACACCTGGGCGATTTCGCCGGCGCCGGCTTCGACCTTCGCATCGCCCGAGAACGGATACTTGTTCGCCAGCGACCCCTGGAAGGTCTGATAGACCTGCGCATTCCAGACCTTGTTGACTTCGACGCTGGCCGGCTGGATCACCACTGCATACGCCGCCATCAGCGGACGCACCAGCAGCGGGCGCAGCGCCTTGCGTTGCGAATCGGTAAGGCCGGTGAGCATCTGCTCGTCGACGTATTTCAACGAATCGGCCAGCTCGGACCCGCTGCCGTCGAGCGTCTGCTGCATCAGCTGACGCGCGCCCGGTCCCGGATCGCCCTGGTTCTTGATCACGTTAAAGCGCGTGCGCACCTTCGAGAGCGTGTCCATGTAGCCCTTGAGCATCGAACCGTTGTCGCCGGTGACGACGACGCGGCCCAGCGCCGAGAACTCCTGGCCGATCGGGCCCATCGGCATTTCGACAGGATTGCCGTTGATGTCGATGTTGGCGTTGATCTGGCCGGTCGGCGCGCGCGAGAACCATTGCTTGAACCAGCTGGTGACGCCGGTTTGCGCGCGCTTCAGGCCCGCGTTGAAGAGCGACGGGTTATCCCACGAGGTCTGGTCGTACGCGGTTTCGAGCACCTTGCGGATCGGCGAATCCTGCGGGTCGCCGAGACGGTTCATCGCATCCACTGCCTGACCGAAGCTGCCGAAGCTCTGCACGGCAATGCCTTGCATGAACTTTTGCCAGTGCATCGCGTATTCGGTCTTGTACATCGTCACGAGCGCTTTCTGGATTTGCTCGGGACTGCCTTCCAAAGTCAGATCGTCGTGCGCGGACGTGTTGAGCACCCAGTCCTTCGCCTGCAGCTCCTTGGTGGCGGCATCGCGAATCGCCGGCTGCACGTACTGGAACCACGCTTCACGCGTGAAGGTGCCGGGGATCGCGTAGCTGCCCGCCACCAGCGCCGTATTGTTTTCGCCGACGATGCGCGCGATGGTCATCGGCGCGAAACGGGTCGACGCACGCGCCTTGATTTCCTCATAGACGCGCTGACGGGCCGGCATGCCGCGCACCACGCGGCGCAGATTCTCACGCGTCTGATCGACGAGGCCGAGGTTCTGGTCGATCATCGGCCAGTCGTTGTCGGATACGCGCGACAGGTAGAAGGTGATCATGCGTTCGGCGCTGCGGATCATCTCGTCGCGGGGCATGTTGCCGCGATTGGTTTCGAGCCAGCCGCGCCAGAAGCGGGCGACCTGATCGGTCAGGTGAGCCGTTTCGACGTGGCGCTTGTCGCTCAGCATCAGGTAGGTCTTGAGCGCGTTGTAGGCGTCTTCGACATTGGTCGGCGACGCATCGCTGTACAGGCCGCCCTGGCTGTTGGCCGCCATCGCCGTATGCGCCGACACGGGAATCGCTCCCGCATCCGGCGTACGGTTCATCGGCGCGAGCTGATCGGGATGCGCGTTGACGTCCTTCAGGAACGACGCGAGATTCTGCGAGACCGGATCGAGCAGGATCTGGCGAATGCCGTTGTAATACTCGGTAAGCAGGTGCTGCTCGAGACGGTCGCCCTGATACAGCCCGAGCGACACCGCAAGCGGCTTGTCGCGGCGGAACTGCTCGAGCTGGTCGATACGGTCTTCGAGAATGTCCATGGCCTGCAGGCGTGATTGCAGGTCGTTGCGGTTCTGTTGCAGGCGCACGACGTTGTCGAGGTCGGCCTTCACGTTGTCGGCGAGCTGCTGGTTGCCGATCGTCGACCATGTCCAGCCGCCGAGCGCCAGCGCGAGCACCGCGACGAAGCCGAAGAACGTCGCATAGCGCATGCGCGTCTTGGCCGGACTCGCGAATTGCTTGACCGTCTGACGGTCGGCAAAGATCACCTTGGAGAACAGATCACGCAGGAAGAAGCCGTTCTTCGAGAACGCGCTATGCGGCTTGGGCAGGTTGTCGGCACCCAGGCCGAAGCGATTGGCGATGCGGGTGGCCGCGGCGCTGTTGGTTTCACCTTCCTGCAATGCGCTAGTGAAGTAGAAGCCGCGGAAAATCGGCTTGTACTGGAACGGGTTGTTTTCGAACAACGTGGCGAGGAATGCGCGCAAGGCGGGCTTGATCGTCGAAAATTCGAGCGGGAAGCTCAGTTGACCCGGCGAAAGCTTGTTGCCGCGGTTGATCGACATCTGCGCGACGCTGATTTCTTTCAGACCGTCATACAGTTCTTCAAAATGCTCGTCGAACAGTCCCACGACGTCGCGCTTCTCGTCCGGCTCGTAGGGCAGGGTGGCGCCCCACACCCGGTCGTATTCGTGGCGGTCGCTGCCGCTGAAGAATTCGGTGAAGCCGGTAATCAGGTCGGCCTTGGTGAACATCACGTACACCGGCGCGAATACTTCGAGCTTCTCGGTGAGTTCCTGCACGCGCTGACGCAGATTCTTCGCGAGGTTGATCGCGAACTCGGGCTTGCTGCTGGTCAGTTCCGCAATGCTCGCCGTGACGATGATGCCGTTGATCGGCGCCTTCGGCCGGAAGCGCTTGAGCAGGCCGAGGAAGCCGAGCCACTCGGTGCGGTCTTCTTCATGCACGGAATAGCGGCCGGCGGTGTCGAGCAGAATGCCTTCGGTCGTGAAGAACCAGTCGCAATTGCGCGTACCGCCAATGCCGTGAATCACCGCGTTGTTCTTGTCGGCGAAGGGGAATTGCAAGCCCGAGTTCAGCACGGCGCTGCTCTTGCCCGCGGCCGGGTTGCCGATCACGATGTACCAGGGCAGTTCGTAAAGCGCCGAGCCGCCCGACACCTGGCCGATTTTCGAGGTCTTGATGGTCTTCACCGCGTCGACGAGGCGCGTGCGCAGCACGTCGAGTTCGGCCTGGCGCGCGGGTGTCGGCGCAGGGCCGGTTTCGGTCTGCTTTTCGGCCTGCTGTTCGAGCATTTCGCCGAGCTTGTTATTCGCGCGCCGCGCGCGCAGCCGGCGCACCAGCCAGACCAGCAGCCAGAGCGCGATCACCACGCCGAGGATGATGGCCGGCCACATCAGGTCGATCTGCAAGGTATCGGCGCCGATGAACAATACGGCAGCGAGCGCGAGCAAGCCGATGATCGAGAGCGTGCGGGGGTGAGTCAACACGTTGAGAATACGTCGCATAAGCCGTTCAGGTCTTGGTGATATGTGTTGTGGCGCGTGGAATGACTAACAGCGTGGCGCGGGCATCGGCAAAGCGGGGCGGCGCGGCGAGTGCGGCGCGTTTGGATCGGCCGGTGCGCCGCGCGGCCCGCATGCTCGAGACGCAGCCTTGGGCAAGCGTCAGGGCGGCGGGCGCCAGATTGCGTAAAAGCTTGAACAGAGGTTCGCTGCGTTTGAAATGAAACGAAAGCATATTCAGGCGAAAGTGAATGTAACCGGTTTGACCAGTCGGGAATGGACGGCCTCGCCGGTGATCATTGCATCGATGCCGTTATGCGCACGGCATTGCCGCTTTTCGCCAGAAAAATTGATTGAACGCCCCATTGCCAACCTCTTTATTGCCCGCTTCGCCTTAATGACCGCGCCCCAGCACGAAGCCGGGTTTGTGATATTCAACGTGCCCGAGATCCATCATTTTCCAGCGACCACCCCAGATCAGACCGACCTGTTCAGCCGTCTGCCCGTATAACTGATAGCCTCGCATGGCCCAGGGATCTTTTTCTGAAATGACGAGCTTGCCGTCGCGCAAAAACGCATTGTCAGCGGCAAGACCGTATTGGTGATAGCTCTGAAACGCTGCGGCATTGGTGACGTTGCCCCCCATTTGCGCCAGCCGGTTTTGCCGCTCCGGACTGCGATAACCTTCCAGCAATGCCATTTCATACCCATATTGCTCGTGCATGATTTTATAGACGAGCAATAAACGCGTCCTGAAGTCGGCGTCGAGCAAATTCCAGTCGCGGCTCGCATCTTTTAGCGCGGGCCGGATCTGCTCGACTTCCTGCGTCGCAAATACCTCGGGCGGCAGCGGCGGCGGGGGCACGAGCTGTTCGCCATTCAATAACGCAGCAATTTTCTCGTCAGGTACCCGCGCAGTGTCATCGAATTGGAATAATTGCCGGCCGCGTAATGCCAATGCCACCAATGGCGGCGTCGCAAGAATACCTGCGGTGGTAAAAATCAGCAAGCGCCGCTTCGCCAGTAAATTTTGCATATCGATCACAGTCGATTGCGAAATTTTTGCCGAGCGTGCTAATTGGCCACGAGCGCGCGATGCGCCTCGCGATGCCCGGCGCATAACACGACCATGAATATCGAGCGCAGCGCCTAATAAAGAGGCGCGTACCGCCGGCAATAGCAGCATTGCGGCGATCACAACGGCAATGGCGAAATAGGCAACAAGTACAACGGCAATCAAAGGCGACCCCGGAAATTGGAAACAATTGTATTTTGTAATGCTTGCTCTTAGAATCAGGCCTGCTCGGAGACGAGCCGGAACGGTATTATCACGGCGAAATAATCCAGGATTCAATGAGACAGTGAATGAGTGCGCCGGAAAGTTCGAATTCCAAAGCCCCGCCTAGCCTGTTATCCGATAGGGCTAAAGGCGCTGATGGCAATGGTTCGCGGATTCTCGCGAACCTCGAAGGCCGCGTCACGCCGCCTGCGGATAAACCACGCCGGTCAAAAACCCCGCTCGCGCTGGTCGCCTTGCTGGTGACCGCTGCCGGTGGCTGGGGCGCGTGGCATATGCAACAGCGCACGCAGACCGAAGCGGTGGCGTCGGCCACGCCGAACAACGCCGAGAAAGTTGTCGTGCCGGCCTCCGCTGCGGGCGGCGCGCCACAGGTCACCGCGAAAGCTGCGGCGCCGGCTGCCGCGCCATCGCAAGCGGCCACGATCATCGCCGACGACAACGACAGCAAGGCCGCTGCAGCGTCCGCTGCTGCTCCCGCTCCCGCGAACGGTGACGACAGCCGCTTGTCGCGTGCGCTCGCCGCTGGCGCGGAGCCGAGCAACGCGTCCACACCAGTTGCGTCCGCACCGGCCGCATCGGCTGTAGCCGTGCCGTCGGCGAAGCATGGCAAGAATACGACTGCCGTGGCCGGCAATTCGAAGCATGAGACCGCGGCGGCCCAAGGCAAGAAGGACAGTGCGACCGCAAACGCGAGCAACCGTCACGCGAGCGCACCGACCGCAGTTGCGCAGA
This sequence comes from Paraburkholderia sp. GW821-FHT02A12, assembly GCF_059422005.1. Lineage (NCBI taxonomy): Bacteria > Pseudomonadati > Pseudomonadota > Betaproteobacteria > Burkholderiales > Burkholderiaceae > Paraburkholderia > Paraburkholderia sp. GW821-FHT02A12. Next base: position 1,590,183 of record NZ_JBWKWA010000002.1, read on the forward strand.
CCAGGAAGCCGCGCGCGTCGAAGAGCGGTAATGAATCGAAAGATGATTCGGATGCCGATCTGTTGGCGGCGCTGGTGGCGCGAACCAAGCCGGCCGACGCGAAAGCGGCCGGCGGTAATGCCGCTACCAAGGTGAGTGCATCGGCTGCCTCAGCCAACGCAAAGCTGGCCGAGCGGGTGAAGGAGTGCGGTCAACGCGGTTTCTTCGAAGACCAGTTGTGCCGCTGGCGCGTATGCGACGGTCATTGGGGCAAAGACCCCGCATGCCCGGGCGCGTCGGCGCAGGCACGCCAACCCTGATATCCCGCAACACGCGTCTTGGTGACGCACTACCGCATCAGGCGCGTCGCTGAATTGATTCAGGTCAATCCAGCGACGTGCTCTGTCTGGCGGCAGTGCATAGCCGCAACGGCTTTCCCGAGCTCGCGGCTCATTTCTGGTGAAGCCGGATGCGCGTGTCATTCGACGCGCATCCGTTCCGCCAGAAAATCGAGCAGCGCGCGCACACGCGCAGGTAGGTGGCCGCCCTGGCCGAGATAGAGCGCGTTGACCGGTTCGCGGTCGCCCGGATTGAATGCTTCGAGCAGCGGCACGAGGCGGCCGGCGGCCAGATCTTCACGCACCTGAAAAACAGCGAGCCGCGCGAGTCCCACACCGGCCAGCACAAGTTGGCGTAGCGTCTCACCGTCGCTGACCTGCGCGTTGCCTTCGACCGGCACGTCGATCCTGTGCTGTTCGCCGTCAAGTAACGGCCAGCCGGTTGTCGCCCTTGCGAAGCCAAAGCCGAGCCGGTTATGCGTGGCCAGATCGGCCGGAGTCCGCGGCGTGCCATGGCGCGCCAGATAGGACGGCGCGCCGACAATCGCCATTTTTGCGTCGCCCAGCTTGCGCGCCACCAGTTGCGAATCCTTCAGCGGACCGCTGCGAAGCGCGATATCGGTGCGCTGTTCCAGCAGGTCGACCACCTGGTCGGTCAACACGATATCGAGTGTGATGTCGGGATGCGCTTCGAGAAACGCCGGCACCAGCGGCAGCAGATAGTGCCGTCCAAGCGGCACGTTCGCATGCATGCGCAGGCGGCCGCGGGGCGTCGCGCCTGTGGCCGCGCCGCGCTCGGTTTCGTCGAGTTCGGCGAGCACGCGCACACCGCGTTCGTAGAACACGCAGCCTTCGGGCGTGAGTTGCAGATTGCGCGTCGAACGGTTCACGAGGCGTGCGCCCAGCCGGGCTTCGAGCCGCGCCACCAGTTTGCTGACCGCGGACGGCGTCATCCCCAGCGCGCGCGCCGCTGCCGAGAAGCCGCCCGTTTCGACCGCACGCACGAACACTTCGAGTTCGCCGGAACGGTTCACATCCAAACGTGCCATCGTGAGTTCAATTCACAGGTGATATGCCACCGGGCAGTCTACCGAAAGCGCTGTCGCGCCGATATCTTTCAGTTACCGCACGGCACGGGCCGTCGCAGCGAAATGCTTTATCGGGAACCTGGCAATGAACGCAACGAAGAAAGTCGCTTTGGTGGTGGGCGCACAGGGCGTGATAGGCCGCAATCTGGTCGATCATCTGGCGACACTCGACAATTGGGAGGTCATTGGCCTCGCACGGCGCGGCGGCACAGCAACGCAACGGGTGCAATACATCGCAGTCGATCTGCTCGATCCTGCTGACAGTCGAGCCAGGTTGCACGCGCTCGATCGTGTCACGCAGGTGTTCTACGCCGCTTACCAGGACCGCCCGAGCTGGTCTGAGCTTGTGCCGCCGAATCTGGCGATGCTGGTCAACGTGATCGACGCGATCGAGCCGGTCGCGGCTGGCTTGCAGCACGTGAGCCTGATGCAGGGTTACAAGGTGTACGGCGGTCATCTCGGCCCGTTCAAGACGCCGGCGCGCGAAGACGATGCGCACTTCATGCCGCCCGAATTCATGTTCGACCAGCAGACGTTTCTCGAGTCGCGGCAACAGGGCAAGCGCTGGAGCTGGTCGGCGATCCGGCCTTCGGTGGTGGGCGGCTTTGCGCTTGGCAATCCGATGAATCTGGCGGTGGCGATCGCCGTGTATGCATCGATGTCGAAAGAGTTCGGCTTGCCGTTGCGCTTTCCCGGCAAACCCGGCGCGTATGACAAGCTGCTCGAAATGACCGACGCCGGTTTGCTTGCGCGCGCAACCGTGTGGGCCGCGACCGAGCCGCGCGCCGCGAATCAGGCGTTCAATATCAACAACGGCGATCTGTTCCGGTGGAACGACCTGTGGCCGAAGATCGCCCGTTATTTCGAACTCGATGTGGCGCCGCCGCTGCCGATGTCGCTCGATACGGTCATGGCCGACAAAGAGCCCTTGTGGAATACGATCGTCACGAAACACGGCTTGCAGGCGGTGCCGTATCGGGACGTCTCATCCTGGCGATTTGCCGATTTCGTTTTCTCGTGGGATTACGACATGTTCGGCGATGGCTCGAAAGCACGCCGCTTCGGTTTTCATGAATTTATCGATACTGAAGCGATGTTTATCGGTATTTTCGATGATCTCAGACGCAGGAAGATGATTCCATGAGTTACGCATTAAACATGACGATTTTATTTGGTTAGATTTACGTCTATGATGGGCTCCTTATTCCCGTGGCATGGCGGTATAAAAAGGAGACATCAGTGAAGCGAATGTTTGTGGCATTGACCTGTGTGGCAAGCGTGGCGGCCATCTCGGCGCTTTCCGCATGTGCTGGGAACAATCTCAATGCGCCAGCCGATCCACCTAAAGTCATTATCGATAGCGACTACAACACACTGAGCGACGACGGCCAACTCGGCGTAATGGCTGCGCAATTGCAGACGCAGGGGTCGCTGAAAGTACTCGGTATTACGGTGGTATCCGGCAATCAATGGCTGAAGCAGGGCGTAGCCGACGCATTGAAATCGGTCGAACGGCTTGGTGTCGAAAATCAGATCGGCGTGTATGCGGGCGCCAATTACGCGCTATCGCACGACTTCGCCACCATTCAGGCCGAACTGAAGCAATTCCCCGGCGGCGACGGTTATCTCGGCGCATGGAATAAACCGGAGCCGAAATCGGACAGCGACCTGGTTGCACCGCCGGACGGCTTCGCCACTCACACCAAAGTGCAGAGCAGGAGCGCGGTTGATTTCATCGTCGATTCGGTCAAGCAGTACCCCGGCGAGGTGACGATCCTGGCCATTGGCCCGTTGACCAACATCGCGCTCGCCACGCGCCAGCATCCCGAGATCGTGCCGTTGATCAAGCAGATCGTCTACATGGGTGGCGCGATCGATGTGCCCGGCAACACGACGCCGACTGCCGAATTCAACTGGTGGTTCGATCCGGAAGCGGCCAAAACGGTGTTGCGTTTGCCGATCAAACAGGTCGTGGTTCCGCTCGACGTCACGGATACGGTGAAGATGGACAAGGCGCTGTACGACCGCGTTGCGCACGATCCCACGAAGCAGACCATCATCACGCAGCTGTTCAAGACTTTGAACGGCTATGGTTTCGACGGCAAGAACGGTTTCGAAACCAATCCGAACTACACGACGAACATCTGGGACACGCTGACGCTGGCATACCTGATGCATCCGTCGTTTGCCACGCAGACGGTGGATGAATGGGTGGATGTGGATATGAGCTTCGGCGCGAATGACGGCAAGTCAACGGGTTATGCCAGTTCGCCGCCGGCGGGTTTGCAGAAGATGACGATCGTCAAACGCTTCGACAATCCGAGCTTTTTCAATTTCTATGCCGATCTGTTGACGCGGCCGGTGCCGGTCACCTTGCCGAACTAACGTACGCGTTTGCAGCGGACCTGCATCGAGCCCGCCTCAGGCGGGATGCAGGCCGCGCAACAACTGGCGGACGCGCGAGAGGTCCTGATCGACGTGTTCGGCTTGCTCGAAGCGTTCTGCGAGCCAGTCGACGAAGGCCCGCACGCGTGGCGATACGCGGCGGTTCTTCACATACGCGACCGAAACCGGCATCGGCACGGGTTTCCATTGCGGCAGCACTTCGCGCAACTGTCCCGAATCGAGGTAGGGCTGCGCGGCGATTCGCGCGGGTTGTATCAGACCCAGGCCTTGCAGACCGCAGGTCAGATAGGCCTGCTCGTCGCTGACTTTGACGAAGCCCTTCACCTTCACGCTTTGCGCTTCGCCATCCACTTCGAAGTCGAAGTCCACCTCGCGACCGGTGTATGGCGACATGCAATTGACCGCGACGTGCCCGTTCAAGTCGCTGAGATTCACCGGCGTGCCGTGACGCGCCAGATAGGCGGGACTGGCGCATGTCACGTGCTCGAGGGTTCCGAGCTGCCGCGCGACCAGGTTTGAATCCGGCAATTCGCCTAGCTGGATACTGCAATCGACTGCTTCGGCTATTAGATCCACCGCGCGGTTGCTGATGCCGATGGCGAGGTCCAGATTAGGGAAGCGCGCGTGGAAGTCCTCCAGCGCCGGCAGGACGATGGTGCTTGCCACGGCGCCTGGCATTTCAATGCGCAGGCGGCCGGTCAGGTTGTCCGTGGCGTGACGCAGGCTCGCTTCCATTTCGTCGATGTCGGCGAGGATTTGCGCACAGCGTTCGTAGTAGGCGGCGCCTTCGGCGGTGACGCTCAGGCGCCGCGTCGTGCGGGCCAATAAGGCAGTGCCCAGAAGTGCTTCCAGGTTCTGAACGATCGTTGTCGCTGTCGCGCGAGGGATGTCGAGCGACTCCGCCGCGCGGGTGAAGCTGTTTGTATCCACGATTCGGATGAATGTTCGCATCGCGGTTATTCTGTCAATCATGGTTTTTCTCCCAATCGGGGTGGGTTTTTTTTGCCTTTGGCGGCGGCATTTGTCTGTGCTTTTTTTGGTGTTGCTATTCCTTGATCTGACTTCTTTGGCCTTTCCTTGATTTCTTTGTGGTCTATTAGCTTTCCCCCTGTGCGGGGGAGCACCTACTTTTCTTTGCCGGCCGCAAAGAAAAGTAGGCAAAAGAAAGCGGCTTCACACCGCAGGTACTAAGCGGGCACCACTGTGATCAACGGGGAGTGGAGGCCACCTGATCGGTGCCAGTGCAGCTTCACGCCCTGGTGACAAGGCAGTCATCCACCCCTTCTCGCGCTACGCGCTCGCCGGCAAGGTACTTCATCCAACCACCCACTACGTTTGGCGTCTGCGTTTTGTGCGGGACGTAGCCCGCCAGTTCACGCGTGCGCGCGCCATTACGCCGGAGTTCTGCTCAACACTGCGATCCAGATCTGCACCTCGCCGAGGCGAAGCCGACGGCTGTCGCCAGGCAAAACCGCAGCGGGCGGTGTGGGATGGACCTTGCCGGCGAGCACGCAGTGCGAGAAGGGGTGGATGACTGCCTTGTCACGAACGGTGGTGGACCACGGTGTGGTCCGCAAGGTTTCCACTACCGGTGGTTGACCGGGGTGCCCGCTTAAGCATTGGCGGTGTAAAGCCGCTTTCTTTTGCCTACTTTTCTTTGCGGCCGGCGCCCCGAAGGAAGTCCCCTTGGGGGACAAAGAAAAGTAGGTGCCGCCCCGCACAGGGGCAACGCTAATAAACCAATAACAAAAGAAAGGTCAAAGAAGCCAGAACAAGAAAACGCCAACGCCGCAGGCGTACAACCGAAAGCGCCGCAAAGGCAAAACAAGAGAGAAAAGCCCACGCCGCAGGCGTAAAAAACCAAACCGCTGCGCGGGCAAAAAACCCTTACTTCCTCAACGAATCCAGATCAATCACAAACCGATACTTAACATCGCTCTTAAGCATCCGCTCGTATGCTTCATTAATCCCTTGCATAGGAATCACCTCAATATCAGAAGTAATCCCGTGCTCGCCGCAGAAATCCAGCATTTCCTGCGTCTCGGCGATTCCGCCGATCAACGACCCGGCCAGGCGGCGACGCTTGAAGATCAGATTGAACACCTGCGGCGACGGATGATCATGCTCAGGAGCCCCAACCAGCGTCATAGTCCCGTCGCGTCGAAGCAAATTCAAAAATGGATTCAAATCATGCGGCGCAGCCACAGTATTCAGAATGAAATCGAAGCTGTTCAGATGCGCTTCCATCTCTTCCGGATTCCGGGAAATGACAACTTCATGCGCGCCAAGCCGCCTGGCATCCTCGATCTTCGACGGCGACGTCGTGAACAACACCACGTGCGCGCCCATCGCTCGGGCCAGCTTCACGCCCATATGACCCAGGCCGCCGAGGCCAACAATCCCGACCTTCTTGCCGGGACCGGCACCCCAAGTCCGCAGCGGCGAATAAGTCGTAATGCCGGCGCACAGCAACGGCGCAACACCCGCCGGGTCGAGATTTTCCGGCACACGTAGCGTGAACGCTTCGTCCACCACCAATTGCGTCGAATAGCCGCCGTACGTGATCTGCCCGTCCACGCGGTCCACGCCGTTATACGTGGCGACAAAACCGTTCTCGCAATACTGTTCGAGACCTTCCTCACAACTCGCACAAGTGCGGCACGAATCGACAAGGCAACCTACGCCGACCAGATCGCCCGCCTTATATTTCGTCACGCCCGCACCCACCGCAGTCACGCGGCCGACGATCTCGTGACCCGGCACGACCGGATAAATCGTGTTCTTCCATTCGTTGCGCGCCTGGTGCAAATCGGAATGACACACGCCGCAAAACAGGACTTCCATCTGCACGTCATGCGCGCGCAGTTCGCGGCGCTGAAATTCGAACGGGGCGAGCGGCGCGGTGGCGTCGGTCGCTGCATAGGCATAAGTCGTGCTCATGGGTAGCTCCAGTAAAGAGGGTAATGGCACAAGGCGCCGGCGATGCATCGTCGCCGATGCGGCCAACCTTGTCACGGACCGGGATCATGGCGCCGGCAGTGGCGGACGAATTCTCCTACTCGGTGAATCGCCAACCGGCCCCGGCGCAGCGCGGAAAAAGATGATCCGGCAGGGTTCCCATAGTAGGGACCGGGAGCGAGCCCGGGAATACCTGAATGTCTTGAAGATTTGCCTAAAACTCCTGGTGAGCAGCGCGGTAGGATGTTTGGTGCTAAATTTCAAGCACTATTCTCTCGTGCGTCACCATATCGTCATGTCCACACGTTCCGCTGAACCCGCATCCGCCAATCCCGATCAGCATCGGCTGGTCGCACTGTTCGAGACGCTGGCGCCCGCCGAGGGCGTTACGCGCTCCAGCGTGGAAGGCGTCAATCTGCTACGCGCCAATCATCCGATGCCACGCAGGCCGGTGCTTTACGAGCCGAGTATCGTGATCGTCTGCCAGGGGCGCAAGCGCGGTTTCATCGGTGAGCAGGAGTTCCAGTACGACGCGCAGCAGTACCTCGTATTGTCGGTGCCGCTGCCGTTCGAATGCGAAACCGAAGCGAGTCCGGAAAAACCGTTCCTCGCGATCTCGGTGCGCGTCGATCTGACCATGGTGGCGGAGTTGCTGATGACGCTGAACGAAGCGCAAGGCGCCGCGCAGAACGAGCCGCTCGGCATTTATTCGACGCCGCTCGATCCGGCCTTGAGCAACGCCGTGCAGCGTCTGATGGAAGCGTTGGCCTCGCCGCTCGATGCGCGCATTCTGGCGCCGGGCGTGGTCCGCGAAATCTGTTACCGCGTGTTGACGGGGGAGCAGGGCGATGCGATTCGCGCGGCGCTGACGCATCAGAATCATTTCGGCCGCATCGCCAAGGCGTTGCGGCGCATTCATGCCGACTATCACGGCCAGCTCGATGTCGAGACGCTAGCCGCTGAAGCGGGCATGAGCCTCGCCGTGTTTCATACGCAGTTCAAGTCCGTGACGTCCACTTCGCCGATGCAGTACGTGAAGACCACGCGCTTGCATCACGCGCGCTTGCTGATGGTGCAGGATGGTTTGAACGCGGGTGCGGCTGCGGCGCGTGTCGGTTACGAAAGCGCGTCGCAATTCAGCCGCGAGTTCAAGCGCCTGTTCGGCTTGAGCCCAGTCGATGAAGTCAAGCGCATGCGTACCGTGCACGATGCGCCGCCGCGCGAGATCAAGCCGGTCGCGAAATACGTGACGGCTGTATAGACGCGCGTTCTCAGGAAGGTTCCGCTGACGGCGCTGCCGGTTCGTGGCAACACACGCAAAGCTTGTTGCCGTCCGGATCGCGAAAGTACGCGCCGTAATAGTGCGCATGATATTGCGGACGCAATCCCGGCGGTCCTTCGCAGGCGCCGCCGTGAGCGAGCGCGACGGCATGCGCGCGATCGACCGTCGCGCGGTCCGTCGCGAGCAGCGCCAGCATGTGACCGTTGCCCACTGCGGCCGGTTGGCCGTCGTAGGGCTTGCCGATCAGAAACAGCGGCCGCGGCCGATCCGCGACCATCCAGCCGGCCCAGCATGCGTCTTCGTCGCGGAACTTCAGCTTCAGACTCAGCGTGTCCATCAGCGCGCTATAAAAGCCGAAAGCGCGCTTGAAGTCGCTCACGCCGACAAATACGTGGGAAAACATGGCTGCCGCTCCTCGGTTGCGTGGGGGCCGCTTCAGACCTTCTTCAGATAAGCGGCCTTCAGCATGAAATTGCCTGCGTCCATCTTGCAGTCCACTTCATGATCGCCGCCGACAAGGCGAATGCTCTTTACCTTGGTGCCCATTTTCAGCGTGATCGACGAGCCTTTCACTTTCAGGTCCTTGATCAGCACCACGGCGTCGCCGTCGGCAAGTGCGTTGCCGTTGGCGTCCTTGACGACGCGTTCGTCGGCATCGTCAGCGGCGGCGGTGCTCGCCATCGGCCATTCGTGAGCGCAATCCGGGCAGACGTAGTTGTCGCCGTCCGGGTACGTGTTTTCCATTGCGCATTGGGGGCAGGCGGGAATTGCGGACATGATTTTCTTTCCAGACCGCGGCGTGCCGCGGATAACTTCGGGGGAGGGCGAGTATACCGCACGTCCGTCCGGATTGGCCCGTTCAACGCGCCGCAGGCTGTTGCAGTGCGCTCAGTCACCCTGAGTGCCCGAACCCGGCTGATTCGCATAGTGCATGCGCTTTTCCTCATACATCAGCAGATCGGCGCGCTGCACACCGGCCTCGAGCCGTTCGCCGCGCCGGCAGGTCGCCGCGCCCATCGAAAAGCTCAGCTGCGAGCCCGGATAAAACTGATTGTTCAGTTTGACCAATTGACGGATCGCATCGATCATCGCGATGCCGCCGCGTTCGTCGGTATCTGGCATCAGAATCGCAAATTCGTCGCCGCCGATGCGCGCGGCATGGAACGGCGTATCCATCGCCTTGGCAAGTACCTCGCCGGCGCGCCGTAGCAGCGCATCGCCGGCGGCGTGGCCGAGTTGATCGTTCACGCGTTTGAGCCCGTTCAGATCGGCCATGATGATCGTCACCGGCCACGGTCCCTTGCGTTCGAGCCGGTTCAGTTCGTCGACATAAAAGGAGCGGTTGCGCAGCTTGGTCAGCACGTCGTGTTTGCCGAGAAATTCCAGGTAGGCCTCGGCCTTTTTGCGCGCCGTGATATCGGTGAGGGCCACCAGCACCAGGTCCCAGTCGCGTTCGTGACCGGGCAGCACCGAAAATTGCAGGTGCACGTGCACCTCGTTGCCTTCGAGCGAATAGTTGAGTACTTCGCGCTGCTGGAATAGCTTGCCGTCCCACAGATCGATCAATTGCTCGCGGAAATGCGGGCGCATGTCGTCGCGGAATACGTCGGGCAGGCGCGCCAGCAGCGTTTTTTTATCCTTCGCCGCGAACATCTCCAGCGTGTGCTGGTTCACGTCGAGCACGTGAATCTCCTGCATGCAGCGCTCGACAAACTCGGGATGCACGTCGGTAAACACGCGAAAATCGCTGATGCCGGCCGCGCGTGCTTCGTCGAGCAAACGCTTGACCGCGCTGAAATCCTCCACCCAGAGCGACACCGGCGAATGTTCGAACAGGCCGCGCACGTACTGTTCGGCAAGCGTCACGCGATGGCGCGCGCCTTCGAGTTCGGTGATGTCTTCGACAGACACGAGCACGCGGTCCCAGCGGTCCTCGTGACCAGGCAGCACGGCACCCTTGAGCAGCACGTCGAGCCGCCGTCCGCCGAGCGTGTAGTTGACCGTCTGGCTTGTGAACTGCGATTGCCCGGCCCACAACTGGCACAGCTCTTCGAGGTGGGTCTTCAGCATGTCGTCGCGAAATACCGAGGCGAGATTGCCGTTGAGCGCCTCGAAGTCGGCGGCTTCGAATTGTGTGAGCGTCTTCTGATTGACCTTGATCACGCGAATGCTGTGTGCGCATTCGCCGACGCGGCGCGGGTCCTCGGCGAAATGCGCGCGCAGATCGGTGACGCCTTGCGCCCGCCAGGTGTCGAACAATGCGTGTACGCCGCTGAAGTCTTCGAGCCAGAGCGAGACGGGCGCGAGTTCGAACATCTCGGAGTCGTCCCCCAAGGGGACTTCCTGCGGGGCGTCGTTGGCGGGCTCTGAGCCGCGCGGGAGAGTATCCAGCATGAGGGTCCCGTGTTCGGAGTTCCGGCTATTTTAAGGCGGCTTGGGGGCAGGTAACAGAAAGGCGCGCCGCGAAGCGCATTTGCGCCGGTCCACACTGGAGAATAACGGCACGATCAGGGCGAACTTTAGGCGGCGGACCTTAGGGCAATGCTGTTCGTGCCGTGTTCGACTCACGGGAGACAGACAACGACCGCCGCGCTCCGTCGCCGTCTCGTGAAGATGCTCCAAGCCATCGGAATGTAGGAGACAAGCAGCCAACTCGTTTTTGGCACATCGTGGACAGCCGTGGCCGTCTAGAATCTTACGCGCTTCGGTAGTCCATTCGTGTCCTGAACGACAGGTGAAGTGTTGCCGCGTCGTTTGACCGAGATAGGTTCCTTCATGACAAACGAGGCCGCGTTCACTCAGCAGCTCCTGAAAGCGATGCTGCACGCGCACTTGTTCGCACTGGAGGCAAGTTACCCCCCGTTACATTACCGCCCGCGGCCACCGACAGAGCCGTCAGCACCTGACGATAGGTGCCGTTCGGCCCCCAATTGGCGTTCAGTTCATCGGCGTGCTGCTGGGCGGCTGCTCGTTGATCCGGCGTCAGATTCGGGTTGTTCGCGGCTGCCTTCGCTGCATCGGCTTCCGCCGCGCGATTCGCCACGAACGTCCCCGCCTGATTGATGAACTGGCTCGTAATGTCGAAGCCGGCCTGGATCTTGTCCTTGTCGAAGATCGGCGCGAGCGCGCCCCCGGTGTTCGACGTGTCGCTATTGATGTTCGCTACCGTTTCGGCCGCAGTCTGTCCCGTCAGTTGCTGCTGCTTCATGCCGTCGGTAATGGTGATGGCGCCGCCACTGATACCGCTCTTCGTCGTCGAATTCGCATCGCCCGACGCGCTGAGGGCTACGGGCGGCGCAACCTGCATTCCGCCATCCCCCTTCGGCAGCGTTGTCCCCGGCACCGGATTCACGTTGTCCGCCGTACCTTTCTGATCCTTGCCGATTTGCCCGCCGACACCGCCCGAAATCCCGACCGACGACGCGTCGTACGATGCATGGTTTTCGATATCGCTATGCGTGAGCGTCGCAGTCGTCAGGCTGTTCACGCCGTCCTGCACGGCTTTGTCGCCACTCGCGATCACGCCCCCCTTGAGATCGGTGTTGCCCTTCACGTCGACCTGGAAACCGCCATCGCCCGCCTTGATGCCAGACTGCTCGCCCACCGCCTCGTAGTCGCTGTGCATCTTCTGCTGGTTGAAGTTTGCCGCCGCGCTCGAGGAACCGCCGTAGCAGAAAGGCGGCACACAGACGCTGACCGATACGCCCGCGCTCTGCTGCTTCGAATCGTAATGGTCCTTGTCCTGCAAGCTTTCGATATTCAGGTTGCCGCCCACATCGGCCACGACCTGCTTACCCGATGCGACGGCCCCCCTGAGATTCGTGTCGCCGCCCGATTGGATCGTCAATGTGTCGCCCGCCGTGACGTGCGTATTGGTCCACGTGGTCGAATCGCCGTCCGCGTGCCCACGATTGCCCGCCACACCCGCATTGAGCGAGAAACCATTTTGCGAACCCACGGTGAATGCAATGCCGACCGACGCGCTCGACCCGCTGCTGGTCGAGTGCTGGTCGCTGGTGTTCTGTGCCGCCTGCAGGTTCACGTTGCCGTCAGCCGCCAGCAGCGCGTTGTTCCCGGCCGAAATCGTGCTGCCGATCACGTTGATATTGCTGTCGGCGCCTGCGCCCGACGCCCCGATCGTGACATTCCGACCTGCCGACAGCGTACTGCCGATAGCCGTGCTCGCCTGGGCTTGCGACTGACTGTCGCTCTTGCTCGCACCGAGCGAAATACTGACCCCGACGCTCGTCGGCGATTGCACCGGATTGCCGCTGGCCGCGCCATCATAGAGGTTCTTCGCCGCCAGTCCCGTGGTGGCCGCTGCCAGTGCCGTCAGACGCGGGTCACCGTTCGTATGTTGCGCTGCTTCCGCCATCTGCCGGCCCGTCTGCACCGTCGCCACAACCGGATTGGTGAATCCGACCGACAAGCCCGCTTGACGGAACTGTTGCTGTTCCGCCTGGCTCATGGTGTCGTAAGCTGAATCGATCGTGACGGTCTTGCCCGCTACGGCGAGATCGTTGCCTGCGTGGAGGAGGCTGCCGGTCGCATGCACGTCATTGCCTGCGCTTACCGTCAGGTTGCCATTGAGCGCACCGATCGCGCTGCCGTTGTTCGTCACGCTGGCGGATTGCTGCTTGTCCGACTGCGAGCGCGAACCAATCGAAACCGACAGACCGCCGTTCGACAGCAGGCCGGACTCCTGCTTGTCGTAGTAGGTGGACGACTGGACCGTATCTTGCGAGGTCTTGATGTTGACATCACGCGTTGCCTGCAACTTAACGTCGTTCGTGCCAACGATGTTGCTGCCCGTCACGTTGATGTCTCGGTTGCTGACAATGTTGACGCCATCGGCCGACACCGTGCTGCCCTGGCTATAGGTCGCCGTCTGGTCAACCCCGCTCGCAACCTTCGAACCGCTCACCACATTGCTGTGGCTGTGCGTTTCGTGCGAGTTGAGTTCGTGCGTCTCGGTTGCCGCGCCGATATTCACATCGCCGGCTGCCAGCAGGTTCGCGTTGCTCTTGTCGAGGCTGATCGTGCTGCCGCTGACCGTGATGTCCTTGCCCGACACAATGTTGACCGTGTCGCCGCCCTTGAGCATCGTGCCGGTCAGCGCCTGGTCCGACGTGTGCAACGTCTCCGCGTAGCTGCCGTGACTATCGCTGCCCGAACTGTTGCTGTTTACCGTCGAAGTCGCACTCGCCGTGCCGAGCGTAACGTTGCCCCTGGCTGCGATCGTCCCACCCTGGCCGAGGTCGATCTGCGCGCCCTTGGCGGTAACGTCCCCGCCGACGCCGATGCTCGATTGCCCGCCGACCTCGACCGAGCTGCCGGCAACCTTGTTGATGTCCGTGTTCGATACGCCGTTCGCCCGCTGCACGATCTTGTGTTCGCCCGACTGGACCGCACCGAGATCCCAGTTACCCCCGACATTCATGCCGAGGTTGCCCCCGACCGACAGGTTGCCCGCGTTTTGCTGGAAGTTGCCGCCCGTGGTGATCGACGCGTCGCCCGCGACGTCCAGTTTCGCGGTCGGCCCGAGCGTCGTCACCACGCTCGTCGCACCATCGCGACTCACCCGCGTGTTCGTCTTCGTCGCCGTATCGAGAATCAGGTCTTTTCCGGCGTCCAGTTGCAGGCTGCCGGCCTTCACATTGGCCGACGTCAGATCGATATTGTTCCCGGCCTTGAGCGACATCAGCCCGCCGCTTTGCAGCGCGCCGAACGCGTTGTCGATCTGCTTGCCCTGAATCGCCAGCGTGTTATCTGCCTTGATCGTGCCGCTGTTCGTGAACGACTGTGCGTTCTGGAAGTCGATGTTCGTCGCGCTGATCAGTGGCCCGTCGATGTTCTGCTGGCTGGCCTTCGCGAGATAGACGACCGGTACCAGCACCGACTGGCCTTCGACCATCCGCGTTTCCATCAGGATTACGTTGCTCGTCAGCTTCGATACCTGATCGGCCGACAGACTTGCCCCGATCGGCAAATCGAGCGATTTCGACAGATCCGCACCGGCCGCCATCAGCGACTGATACATGGTCTGCAGGTCCGCGTATGGGCCAAGCACCGCCTTACCGGTCAGCGCCGTGACTTCGTTGCGCACAAGCTGCTGCTCATAGAAGCCATCGCCGAGCCGCTTCGGAATATGCGTGAGGTCGACGCCGAGCTGACCGAAGAAATAGTCGCTCGAAATGAAATTCTTCTGGTTCGTGAACGCCGGATTCGTCTCGATCACGTAGCTCGCGTTCGGCGCAGTGGTCGGTTTGAACAACCCGCCTTGCGGAATGGTGAGATTGTTCAGCACGTTCAGCGCCGTCGCACTCGCAATGATCGGGTCCACCGGCGCTGGCGTGCCGCCGTGCACGGACGACGCCCCCGATTTCGCACCGCTCGCGTTGCCACTGAGGCCGCCGATTGTCAGGCCCGGAACGGCTTGTCCGGGCAGCAGGCCGAGCGACGGAATCGACGCGTTGCCCGCGGTGTTATTGACGCTGACGCCGGTACCCGAAATCGTGCCGTTCGAACCCAGCGTCGAATCGTAGCCCGGCAGCTTGTAATCCTTGATGTCGGCCGGCGCCGCCTGCGTATAGCCACCGGGACGTCCCGTCACGAACGGCGCGTTGCCGAACGGCAACTGCCAGTTGTATTCGCTGTTGTCGTAGTTGTTGTAGTGATATTGCCCGGAATACGAGACTGCCACGCCCGGCAGTTTCTGGCCGGACGCCGCCCAGCCGTCAGCGTCGTAGTGCAACGGCATCTTGATGTCACCGACCGCGGCGATGTTGCTCCAGTAATTTTGCAGATTGCCGGCCGACGACGCGTCGATGTTCCCGCCCGACACGATCTGGCCTGCCGGACTAATGCCTGCCACGGTCGTCGCCGTCGCGCTGTCCGCATAGTAGGTCGTGTACTGATACGTGCTGTTCCACTGACCACCATGAGGCGGATCGGTATAGACGCCGCCGATGCTGTCCGGATCCTTCACGCCGACCTGGCCCGTGCGGCCGCTGATCGGAATGCCGAACTGCGCGAGCAGTGCCGGATCGATCGAACTGGTCGAGGTCGTCATCACGCGGCGCGTGTTCGTCACCTTGTCGGCGTGCAGTTCCATGTTGCCGCCCGACTGGATCAGCGCTGACGCGTTGTTGACCACCGCCGCATTCGTGTAATTTCCGCCCGCATCCTTGCCGCCTGCCAGCACGACCTTGCCCATCCCGAAGATGGCCGTTTGCGCCATCGTATCGGTGGACGTGGTGTCGTCGCGGTTTTCGATGTCGTGCGCGAGAATCTCGAGTGTACCGTTGCCGTCGGAACCGCCGATCAGCGCGGTCGGGCCGACGTTCGAGATCGTGTTCGTTGCATTGAGCGACGCGCTGGCGCCGACGAGCGCGCCGGTATTGGTCAGATTGGTCGATTGCGTGTGCAGCAGGCCGCCGGCCGTCAATGCGCCCGCGTTGACGATGCTGCCCGCATCGACGCTCAGGTTGTTGACCGATTGCAGGTTCGTGTTGTTCGTGAAGGTGCCGGGCAGCGTGAACGCGAGATCGTGACCGACGTTGAACTGCGTGTCGGGCGACGACGTGTAGTTGCCCTGTCCCCCAAGGGGACTTCCTCCGGGGCGCAGGTTCACGTTCGCGTCGTGCGTTGCGCTATACGTACCGCCGCCTTGCAGCGTGGCTGCCGAGACCGTCAGGTCGTGCGTCGAACTGATCTGACCGTTCGTGTTCGTGATCGCACCAGCCGTGGTCACGTCGACGTCGCCATTCGAATTCGTAACATTGCCGATCGTGCCGCCGCTGTTGTCGAGCGTATTCCCCTGGACGTGCAGCGATGCCCCACTGAGCTGACCGCCTTGCGTGTTGCTGATCGATGCCGCGCTGATCGTTACATCGCCGTTGCCGGTGATGGCGCCCATGCCCGCTACGCCGCCGACATGGCTGTTGGCGATCTGGCTGCCGCCTTGCACCGTCATCTTGCCCGCGCCGAGGTCGACCATGGCGCCGTCCGCGTTATCGATCGAGGCCGACTGAATATCGAGCGTGCTAGTGTCGCCCGCGGTCGATTGTCCGGCCTGGACGTGGCCGCCTCGGTTCGACAGAGCGCCGCCGTTCGTCAACGACAGCGACGCCTCCGAACGCAGCAGGCCCTGTGCGTTGTTCACGTCGCCCGAAATCGTTGCGTTGATGCCGCGCTGCGCGGCGAGAATACCGCTCGCGTTGTTCCAACTGCTCGCATCGACGACCGCTTGTCCCTTCGTCACGATGGTGCCCGATGCGTTGTTCAGCGCACTTGCGCCATTGCTCGGTGCAATCGTCAGCGTACCGGTGCCGGCATGCGTAACGGTGCCGCCCGCATTGTTCAACGCAGCGGGTTTGAGCGTCAGGTCCGTGCTGTTGGTCTGAATCACGCCGGCGGCCGAGTTGTCGAGCGTGCCGCTCACGTTCACGCCCATCGCCGACGCCCCATACTGCGTGATCGTTCCGCCGCGGTTCACGAGGTTCGTGGCCGTCAACGCCAGTTGATTGGTTTCGAGCTTGCCCCCGCTGTTATCCAGCGTCGAGTCGGCGGTGACCGACAGGTTCGGCGCGACAATCGAGCCGCCCTGATTCGTCATCGCGCCTGTGTGGATTGTCGCGTTCGTGCCCGCGCCGATCTGGCCACCGTCATTCGTCAACGTGCCGCTGGTAATGCCAAGGTCCGTATTGGACAGCAGCTTGCCGTTCGCATTGTTCACTGCGCCGCCGACCATGGCCGTCAGCCCGGTTTGACCATTGATCGAGCCCGACGTGTTGTTCAGCGTGCCAGTCTGCGCCACGATGCGCCCGTTGCTCGCGATCGCACCACCCACGTTCGACACCGAACCCGTGCCGCTGCCCAGCGTCAGCGTGCCAGTGCCGGCATGCGTGATCGTGCCGCCGTCATTAACCAGCGAAGCGGGAGCGAGTGCCAGGTCAGTGCTGTTGGACTGCAGCGTGCCGCCGCTGGAATTGTCGAGCGTGCCCGACACGTTGACGCCCATCGCGCCGGTGCCGGTCTGCGTAATCGCGCCGCCATGATTCGCGAGGTCGGTAGCGGTCAACGAGACCTGTTCGGCCTGCACGGTGCCGGCACTGTTGTCGAGCGTCGTTGCGCTGACCGTTGCCGTCTGGCCGGCGATCGTGCCGGTGCTGTTCGTCAGGTGCGCGCCGGCATCGACCGTCACGGCCTGAGCGGCCCTCAGCGCGCCGCCGTTGTTGCCGACCGACTGACCGGCAACGTGAAGATTCGTGCTGGACGTGATCGTGCCGTGGTTGGCGATATGTCCGCCTTGCACGGTCACGTCGCCATTGCCGCCGATCATGCCGCCTTGCGCGCCATCCGACGTCGTGCCCGCCGCGTTGGTCAATTGACCGCTCGTCGTTACCGACAGGCCATCGCCATTGAGCGACGTGATGCGGCCTGCCGTGTTGTCGATCGCGCCCCCGTCGACCGTCGCGTGTCCGGCACTCTGGATCGTGCCTTGATTGTTCGCGACGGTACCGCCACGCAGTGCCATCGTGCTCTCCGACACGAGCACGCCGGACTGGTTTGCGATCTGGTTGGCGGCCGTCACCGACAATGGCCCCTGCGACGACACCTTGCC
The DNA here is from genome assembly GCF_059422005.1 of Paraburkholderia sp. GW821-FHT02A12. Taxonomy (NCBI): domain Bacteria; kingdom Pseudomonadati; phylum Pseudomonadota; class Betaproteobacteria; order Burkholderiales; family Burkholderiaceae; genus Paraburkholderia; species Paraburkholderia sp. GW821-FHT02A12. Next base: position 1,607,859 of record NZ_JBWKWA010000002.1, read on the forward strand.
GCCCTGGTTCGAAACGCTACCGGCAGAAAGCGTCGTGCTGCCGCCGCTCGCCAGGCTGCCGTGATCGTTGACCACCGTGCCCACTGCGTTCGCAGAGACGGCACCCTGGGCGCTCGTCGTCGCATTTGCGAGATTCACGTCGCCGGACGTCGCATTGAGCGAAAGATTACCGTTCGCCGCGGTCTGACTGCCGGCGAGATTCACACTTCCACCTGCCAGCGACGCGTTGCCGCCTGCGACATTCTGACCGGCCGCGGTCAGTTGGCCCGCTGACGTCACGTTCAGATCGCCGCTGCGCGCGACGGAACCGTCGTTGTTCACGCCCGCGCCGAGCGTGCCGGTCGAGTTGACGCTGTCGGCGTTCACCGTCGTATTCTGCTGCGCGGCCAGCGTACCGCTGTTCGTGAGATCGGCGGCCGTGTTCACCGACGCCGATTGCTGGGCGTACGTCGTGCCGCTATTCTGGATGCCGCCCGCAGCCGACAGCGCCAGGTTGCCGCTTGCCGTGGTCTTGCCTGTGAGCACCAGACGACCATCCGACTGCAACGTCAGGTCGCCCGCCTGTGCCGCGATCGTGCCGGCATTCGCCACACCGACGCCTGCGGAGTTGCCGACCAGAAACACCCGGTTCGCGTACATGCCGCCCAATTGCGCCACGTCGATCGCAACTGCCGGTGAAGCGCCATCCCCCTGAATCGGCGTCGCGGCCAGCGTGTCGTGATTGACCTGATTCGCGCCGGCGATCACGTTCAGGTTCTTTGCGTAGATTGCGGCATTGGCCTGCACAGCGCGCGCAATAATATCCGTCTGGTCGACGTTTGACGTATCGAGGCCCGCACCTTGCACGGTCACGAGGCCGCGATTCACATTGAAGCCCGTCAGCGAGCCGTCCGCGCCAAACTGCGGCACGCCCGTTGTAAGGACTGCGCGTGAGGTATTGATGAACCCGCCACCATCCACGACGATACCGGCGGGATTGGCCAGCACGATCTCCGCGCGGCTTCCCGCGATCTCGACATACCCCTTGATCTGGCTGGCCGCCGTACTGTTGACCTGGTTGACAATGATGCGCGCCGCCTGCCCCGCACTCAGATTCGGGTTGCCGTTGATATAACCCGCTTGCTGCGTATTGACGATCGTCGGCGAGTTGTTGAGGATCGCGCCGTTCTTCTGAACGTCGAACTGGTTGTAGGTGTTCAGCGAAACGCCCGCGCCGCCCGGCTTGTTGATGTTCACTTGTGGCAAGCCGTTAGGTGTCTGAACCACCGAGGGGGCGTTCGGCCCCGCTCCCACGATCTGCGCACGCGCCCACATCGGCATGGCGCCAGCGGCAATCAATGCGCCGAATGCGACGAGACGCAAAGCGAACTGCGTTACCATATGCCAACCGCCGCGATTGACGGTACGCCGCGTTTCGCTCGTGCTTGCTTTCCCCGCTGCGCTGGCTGTTTCTTCCACCGCAACCAGCATACCGCGCACGCGGCTGAATACCAGCCGGTATTGGTTTTTATTCATGATCTTGTTCTACTCGCGATTTTCGTTCGATCCGCTCTCACGGCCTCGAACATCGCATTAAATCGAAACGAAACGTCGAAAGGCAGCGTCAAAGAGTGTCAATCGTTGCCGCGGCGCGGACGGCCGGGACAGTTCAATTGCATCGCACTCCTACCGACACCATGGCCAGGCCATCCCGATTTCTTGGGCGAAGCAACGTATTTCGCACGCTGCAAATATCGACAGTATTGTTTGCTGCAATTCGGCGAATGGTACCTCAATCACCATCTCAAAATTTCTGACAGAATTACGAGGTAGCGTCCCCGACGTCTATGGCGTCGCTCCTTCGCACTAAACCTAACCTCCCGTCAAAAAACGCGTCCAGGTCATGAAGCCATCCCTGCTGGTTCTGATTCCTTTGAACGAAGCGAGCCGCGCCAGTGTCGAGGCCGCCTTCGATGTCATCTACGCTCCCGATTCCACCCAGCGCGCCGTCGCGATCGCCCAGCGCGGCGACATGGTCCGCGCCGTGCTCACCAATGGGACGACCGGTCTGACGGCGGCTGAAATCGATCAGATGCCGCAACTCGAATTTGTCAGCGCGCTTGGCGCCGGCTTCGAAAATCTCGCTATCGACCACGCCCGCTCGCGCGATATCGTGCTCGTCAATGGCGCCGGCACCAACGATCATTGCGTGGCCGATCACGCCTTCGCCTTGCTGCTGGCGGTGGTGCGCGACGTGCCGCAACTCGATCGGGCCACTCGCGATGGCATCTGGCGCGACGCGTTGCCGATGCATCCGAATGTCTCCGGCAAGCGGCTCGGCATCGTCGGGCTCGGCAACATCGGCGAGAAGGTCGCGCGGCGCGGCGCCGGTTTCGACATGGAAATCGGCTATCACAACCGCAAGCCGCGCAAAGGCGCGCCGCTGAACTATTTCGACAGCGTTGAGAGTCTCGCGCAGTGGTGCGATTTTCTGGTGGTGGCGACGCCCGGCGGCGCAGGTACGCATCATCTGATCGGCAAGACGGTGCTGCAGGCGCTTGGGGCCAACGGCTTCGTGGTCAACGTATCGCGCGGCAGCGTGGTGGACACGGCCGCATTAGCCGAGGCGCTGACCGTAGGGACGATTGCCGGCGCGGCGCTCGATGTCTACGAGGGCGAACCGCATCCGCCCGAGGCGTTGCTGGCACTGCGCAATGTGGTGTTGACGCCGCATGTGGGCGGTCGCTCGCCGGAGGCGATCACCGCCTCGGTAGACAATTTTCTGGCCAACGCGAAACGGCATTTTGCGGGCGAAGCGGTATTGACGCCGATCTGACGCCGCGCCCAGCGCTTCGCATACACAGGTTTTTCATCAAGAGGATCGACTCGCATGGCAACGCATACCGCCACTATCGAATGGCACAGCAACGGCAGCAAGTTCACAGACAACCGTTATAGCCGCGCGCATCAATGGCAGTTCGATGGCGGGGCGGTGGTGCCCGCATCGAGTTCGCCGCATGTGGTGCGCGTGCCGTTTTCCGACCCGGCCGCCGTCGATCCCGAGGAGGCTTATGTTGCGGCGCTGTCGAGCTGTCACATGCTGTGGTTTTTGTCGATCGCGGCGGGCGAGGGCTATGTCGTCGCGGCGTATCGCGACGAAGCCGTCGGCACGCTGGCGAAGAACGACGCCGGCAAGGAAGTGATGACGCGTGTCGTGCTTCGGCCGCAAATCGTGTTTGGCGGCGACAGACAGCCTACCGCTGCGCAACTCGAACATCTGCACCATGCCGCACACGAGTCGTGTTATCTGGCGAACTCGGTGAAGACGGTTGTCGAAGTCGAGAGCGGTGGGACGCACCCGGCTGCTGCTGTCAGCTAACTGCCCAGGCGCGCGCCCACACGTACCCACGCCGGTACGTGCGCAGGTACCGGCGCACGTACCGACGCACGTACCGACGCACGTACCCACCCCCGTACCCACCCCCGTACCCACCCCCGTACCCACGCACCTACCTGCGCGCTTATCCGCACGCGCCGATTTCGCCGCAGGCGGTGCAAAAATCGCAACCGTCCTTGCGAATCACGGCATTCGCACCGCACGAACCGCATTTGCGTCCGAGCATGGTGTGCAGCGCCGGCGAGCCGGCGGATTCCGTGGAGGCTCCTTCAGCCTCGCCTGGATGAGGACGTAGGCCGAAATCCGCCGCCAGCGCGATTTCGGCCTTCATCTGCCCGCGCGGCAGGCGTGCGAGCATCCGCGACGGCACTTGATTGCCTTCGGCGTCGAGGAACCCGCGCCGGTGCAGGATCTGCTGGATCGCAAAGGCGAGCGCCGCGACTTCCGAATCGTGCCAACGCGGCGTGCGATGACCGTCGAGCCGTTGCACCTCGCCGAGCCGCACCTGCCCGCGATCCCACGAGACCTTGCGCATGTCCTGCAAGTTACGCGCGACAAAACCGCCACGCGCCGCGAGCGACAGCGAGCGCATCGTCGCGGTGATCCATTGCTGCGACTCGTCGCGCTGACCGGTCGGAATGAAGAACTCGATAGGGCGTTCGATCGTGACGTCTTCGCCGCCGAGCCGCCCGGTCACTTCGATGAACGATACCGCCACGTACAGCGACTTTTTGCCGGCCTGCGTCAGATACTCGACTTTTTCGATGATCGCCGGCAACTCGCCCTTGGGCCGATGATCGATTGCGATGCGCAGCGGATCGAGATCGGTCTCGGCAAGCGTGTCGTCCACTTGCTGCGGGCTCACGCTGAGCACCGCACCGAGCGTTTCGTTGGGCCGGTAAGTGGCGAGGCCCTTGAGTCCGCCTTTCCACGCGTCGAAATAAAGGCTTTCGAACGCTTCGAACGGATAGTCCGCCGGCACGTTCACGGTCTTCGAGATCGACGTATCCACGTAGGGCTGCACGGCTGCCATCATGTCGAGATGATCGTGCGCCGACATTTCGAGCGCACTGACAAAGTAGTCCGGCAACGCATTGACATCGCCGCCGAGTTCGCGATAGAGCCGGTACGCGTAGTCTTCGACGTCGAACGATTCGCGGCCGCCGTCGGCCATCACCTTCATGCGCGTGTAGGTCCACGAGAAGGCCGGCTCGATGCCGTTCGACGCGTTGTCCGCGAACGCGAGACTGACCGTGCCGGTGGGCGCGATCGACAGCAGATGGCTGTTGCGGATGCCGTCGCGGCGGATGGCTTCCTGGATGTCGTCGGGCAAGCGCGACGCGAACGTGCCAGCTTCCAGATAGCGCTCGGCGTCGAATAGCGGAAACGCGCCGCGTTCGCGCGCGAGTTCCACCGACGCCTGATAGGCCTCGTCGCGCATCAGCCGCGCGATGCGCACTGCGAAATCGCGTCCTTCCTGCGAGTTGTAGCGCAGGCCGAGCATCACCAGCGTATCGCCGAGTCCGGTGAAGCCCACGCCGATGCGCCGCTTGGCGCGCGACTCGTCGTATTGCTGCGGCAGCGGCCACAGCGTGACGTCGAGCACGTTGTCGAGAAAGCGCACTTGCGTGCGCGTGATCTGGGCGAGCCCGTCCCAATCGAAGGAAGGCTTGCGGCCTTTCATTTGCGCGAACGGATCGATCACGAAGCGCGTGAGATTCAACGGCCCCAGATTGCAGCAGCCGTATGCCGGCAGCGGCTGTTCGCCGCACGGATTGGTGGCGCGGATGGTTTCGAGCGCGCGTAGATTGTTGTCCTCGTTCATGCGCGACATGAATACGATGCCCGGCTCCGCAATATCGTAGGTGGAACGCATGATGCGATCCCAGATTTCGCGGGCGGGTTTTTCGCTGTAGACCCACAGGCCGTCGCCGCGTTGCCGCACGTCGCCGGCGGCCCGCAGCGCGGGTGACGGATCGGCGCGATGGACGAGTTGCCAGGGTTGATCTTCTTCGACTGCGCGCATGAATTCGTCGGTGACCGCGACCGACACATTGAAGTTGTTCCAGCGGCCTTTCGAATGTTTGGCTTCGATGAATTCGAGCAGGTCGGGGTGATTGCAGTCCAGCACCGCCATCTGGGCGCCGCGCCGCGAGCCGGCGCTTTCAACGGTGCGGCACGACGCATCGAACACGTCGATATAGCTGCACGGACCTGACGCCGACGAACTGGTGGTGTGAACGCGCGCGCCTTTGGGCCGGATCGCGGAGAAGTTATAACCGACGCCGCCGCCGCGGCGCATCGTTTCAGCGGCCTGCAGCAATGCGACATAGATGCCGGGAAGACCTTGTTCGTCGACACCTTGAATCGAGTCGCCGACCGGCTGCACGAAACAATTGATGAGGGTGGCGGCGATGCCGGTTCCCGCCGCGCTCATGATGCGGCCGGCGCCGAGCGCGCCGTGACGCAGATTGTCGACGAAGCGTGCTTCCACCGATTCGCGCAGCGCTTCCGGTTCGGCCTGAGCGACGCCGCGGGCAACGCGTTTGAACACGTCGTCAGCCGATTGTTCGTCGCCTTTCGCGTATTTCTCGAGCAGAACGTCGAGGGAGAATTGTTGCGGTGCAACCAGCTGTGCGGCGGGAGCCGCTGCCACGCGAGTTTCCGGGGTGTCTTCTGCCATGGTGTGGCCTCTAACGGCGCCGCGAAGCGGGCGGCGCGGTGGGTGGGAGAGCGGACTACTATAGCGTGACGCTTGGGACTGCCACAGTGACATGACGCAATGTGGCCCACATTAACGCAGGCGGCATGCGCGGCGCAAGGGCGCAATTGGATGGCGCTGCCTTGTGCTGTTTACCCTCCCGGCGGGTTTGTTTATGTGCCGGCGGTGTCGGGCTTTGCTCGGGTTTTTTGCCTTCGCGGCGCTGGTTGTTTGTATGCTTGCGGCGGTGGCATGCTTTTGTGCTTTTTCGGCGTTAGCCGTTCTTTTTTATATTGGTTTATTGGCGTTGCCCCTGTGCGGACGGCATCAACTTTTCTTTGTGCCCCAAGAGGACTTCCTTTTGCTCTCAAGGCAAGGCTGGGAAAGGAAAGGCAACGCCGCAGGCGCGCAGACATAAAGCGCCGCGCGCAGAGAACCACCAGTAAAACAGATCAGAAAAACAGAAAAGAGAAAACGTCAGACCTCATCAGCGAGAGCGCACAACACCTCGGCTGAAATCATTGCGGAAGCATTGGAAGGCGCCGGCCGCTCAGCCGGTTTAAAAACAGCGTCGCCGCGACGAATTTTCCGCCGCGACACAGCGCAGGTGCCGGAAGTATGCGCCGACCGCCGGCGCCACCGCTGCTCACCGTAGTGGCAGCGCCCCGGCTCGACCCAACGGATCACCAGCGTCGTGTCGGAGCGCTCGAGAATCTCGATGCGTGCGCCATTGGCACCGTCAAGGGGGATGGACTCTATGGTCATCGTGGTCGGCTCCGTGTTGTGGTGTGCCGAATGTAGTCTCGTGCGCGTCGGATAGCCATTGTGCCGCGGTTGAAACACTGTTCTCCAATTAGCAACAATGAAACTTGACATTCGTACTTACCCGGAATCACGGGGCTTTACGGGCGTGATCGAGTCAGATCTTTCTGTAGCGCGGATTTTTGCAACGCAGTGTTGTCCGCAACGCGACGAGAGGAGCCGTCTGTAGAGGGCGCCGGCGCTTCCTTTAAGATGTGGAAATTGTTGAGCGACCGTGCGATGCAAGTGTAGCGGGTTTGCATTTTTCAGGTCGGCTCGCGCACCTATCGACAAGAGGTCACATGATTTCACGCCCCCCGGCGGCTTCGTCCGAATCGCCGACACCCGGCAGCCTGAAAAAGCAGAAAGCGGCTTCGCTCGTGTTGTACGTGGCACTGGTGCTGCTGGCATTGTGGGTCGTGCGGGACTTCATTGCGGTCGCGGCCTGGGCGAGCGTCATCGCGATCGCTCTGTGGCCGTTGTTGCGCAGGGTGGAGGGAAGCCGCGGGTTCACCGGCCGTACCACGCTGATCGCCGCGCTATTGACGCTGGCGATTGCCTTGCTGGCGGTGCTGCCGGTCGGCGTCGGCATCGCGCAAGCGTTACGCGAGGCCCGCGACCTGTCGGACTGGTTCAGAAGCGCGCAGGAAAACGGCATTGCGATGCCGGGCCTGATTGAGCGCTTGCCCATCGGCGCGCAACAGATTTCAACCTGGTGGCAGGCCAATCTCGCTCCGCCATTACGCGAATCGCCGGCGATGAACGGCCTGCACAGCACTACGGTGATGACGCTCGGCCGGCACTTCGGCGCGCGCGTGGCGCACGGCGTGATGGTGTTCGCGTTCATGCTGGTCACACTGTTCGTGATTTTTCAGGCGGGGCCGCGTCTGTCCGGCTCGATTCTCAAAGGCGTGCGGCGCGGCTTCGGCGACGACGGCGCGCGCCTCGTCGAGCGCATGGCTGCGGCGGTGCGCGGCACGGTGTCAGGGCTGGTCGTGGTTGGAGTCGGCGAGGGCGTGCTGCTCGGCATCGCTTACTTCGTCACGGGCTTGCCGCATGCCGCGTTGCTCGGACTCGTCACGGCGATCGCCGCGATGCTGCCGTTCTGCGCGCCGATCACGTTTGGCCTGGCGGCCTTGTGGCTGTTCGCGCAAGGCTCGGTGACCGCGGCCATCGGGCTTGCAGTATTCGGTTCTGTCGTGGTGTTCATCGCCGAGCATTTCGTGCGGCCGGTGCTGATCGGCAACTCGACGCGTTTGCCGTTCCTGCTGGTGCTGTTCGGCATTCTCGGCGGCGCGGAGACGTTCGGGCTGCTGGGTCTGTTCATCGGGCCCGCGCTCATGACCGTGCTGATGGTGCTGTGGAGCGATCTCGTGCAATAGTTGCACGCGAGCCGTTCTTGCATTCAGAAAGAAGACCTGACTCGCGAGGTCACTTACCCCGATCGTGTGAAGCCGGCTTCACGCAGCCGAGTGTGTATTTCAGCGCGGCCGGCAGCAACGCGCTCCATACGTCCCACGTGTGGCCGCCGTCGATGATGCGCAGCGCCGCCGGATTGCCCGCCAGCCGAAGATGCGTATAGAGCGACGACGCGTCGGCCTCGATCGCGAGGTCGTCGTCGCCGGCGGCGATGAACATGGGCAGGCGGTACGGCCGGCTCATATAGCGTTCCCATTGCGCCGGATAGTTGAGCGCATGCCAGACCCGCGGATCGAATTGCCGGTCTCCGAATACGCCGACACGGCGTGCAGCCGAAGCAAGCGGCGGCTCGTTCGCATAGATCGCGGGGCTCAACAGCAGCGCGCCGCAAAAGCGCTCGGGTTGCGTCATCGCATAGCGCAGTGCCCCGAAGCCGCCCATCGACACCCCGCCGATCATCCGGCCGCCGCGCTGCGTCGCGACTGCATAGTGGGCTTCGATCTCGGGCAGCAGATCGTCGAAGAAAGCCGTCTCCATCTTCTCCTTGCGATCGACGTACCAATCCGTGCCGCCTTGCGGCATCACGATCGCGACCGGCGGCATCTCCTTGCGTTCGATCAGCGTGTCGGCGGTGGCTTGCAGATGACCTCGCATGAGCCAGTCGCCGGCGTTGCCGTTATTGCCGTGCAGGAGATACAGCACCGGAATGCGGGCGGTGTCTTGGCGGTAGCCGGTCGGCAGATAGATCGTGTAGGCCCAGTCGCGATCGAGCGCGTCGGAATGGAAGGTCCGGCTGACGACCGTGCTGGCGCTAGCCGGCGTGCCGACGGCAGCGCTCAGCACAAGCAGCGTAGTGGGTAGGAATAGACGCATGTCAGGGTAGGAGACGACCGCGCAGGACGCGCGCGGCCATCATGCTATCAGCATCGGAAGCGGGCGCCGGCAACGCGGCGAAGGATCGCGGGCGCGAGCGGCGTAGTCCTCAGGGCGAGGTGCCGAGGCGCAGGGTAGCGAGCCGGTTTAAAAGCCGGGTGCAGAAGCGCGTGAGCGGCTCGGACGCTTTTGCGACAGCGAACAACGCGCCGACCGCGAACGCGTCCGCGACGAGGCCGAGCGGATAGTTCAGATAGCCGTCGGTGGCTGCATACAGCACCGAATCGACGACCAGTGAAATCACCGCGCCGGCGATAAAACACAGCAACCCCTTGCGGCCGATCATGCCGACCCACGGCAACCATTGAGCGAGCTTCTTCGCCCAGCCAAGCTCGATCAGGTTCGCGACCAGCCACGCAATGGCGAGGAAATTCACCGCGCGCAGATATGAGAGGTTTTGCTTGAGGCTTCCGTCGAGCGGTTCGCGTTCAATGAAGAGCTTGTAGTAAGCCGCGGCGGCCACCACCGCGAGCGCCAGCAGGCTGACGAGCCAGCCCAGACGGTGCGCGCTGATCCGCTGATAGACCGGCTGGCAACGCGCCAGCACGCCGAGCACGAACAGGAGCTGCCAGGCGAACGGATTGAAGTCCCAATGCATGTCTGGCGCGGCCGGCAAATAGGCGTCGATTGCCGGGGCGCCGGCCCACAGCGCGACGCTGCCCGCCAGCAACAGCCACGGCTTGCTGCGCGCGAGCGGCAGAATCATCGGCACCAGCAGGGCGAAGAATGCGTACATCGGCAGCACCGAAGCGAGATACGGCTGACGGCGAAACAGCAGGATGTCGCGCAAGGCGTCCACGGGCGCGTCGATCAGATCGTCGAGATCGGTGGTAGCGAGATTGGGTCCGTCGATGCTGAACGCGGTGAGCACCGCGCTGACCAGCAGCATCAAGCCGGCCGTGACAAGGAACGCGCGATAGATCTCCAGCGAGCGCCGCAGGAAGCGGCTGCGCGCGATCGCCTCGGTACGTCGTTCGGCCAGCGCGGCATAGGCGGTCGCGGTAGCGAAGCCGCCAAGGAACACGAACACCTCGGCGGCATCGCATAACGCGTACGCATGCGGCGTGACACGCGACAGAATGCTGCCGCCGATGTGGTCGACGACGATGATCAGTAGAACCAGCCCGCGAAAAAAATCGAGCTCGATGAGACGGGATTGCGACTTTTGCATTGTGTGGCGCGAGGTCATGCAACAGGCAGCCTCATGCGACGGCGCGCTAGTCCAGCGTGGCGGGCGTCTCACAAGGCTTTTGAATTGGATTGGGTGCTACGGCGGACGGCCGCCCCGCGGATGGCCGCCCGGCGGATACGCGATCCGCGGGGCGGCCATCCGCATCGCCGCTTTCGGGCCGGCACACGTGGTGCGGCTGCAGGGGCAGTAAAAATGACTCGTTTGAATGCGGGGAGTTCCGCTGCAGCGCCGCAAAAACTTTCGATTATATTTCTTTGTGTGACAAGGCTGCTTGCAGCCATGCGGCGCCGGCCTATGTCCCGCGTCGGAGGGCGGGCTTAACTCCGGTCGGCGCGGCGCCGTTTACCTGAATATGCGTCGCTGCAACAGTCGTCAAGGCGTGCTCGTGGAGATTTCGCAACATTTTGAGATAAGGCAGCGACACCCGATGGACGGCGAGCTATCGGCGTGTGAGGATTTCCTGAAAGTAGGTCGGGGTTGATCAAGGCGTTGTCAGAGCGTCATAAGAAAGTGGTCGGGTCGAGTCCCGTTGCTCGAGTGCAGGGAGATCTTCATGAACAAGCAAGTGTTCGCGCTGGCTGTCTCCGCCGCTATGTCCGCCACATTTGCCGTGCCCGGGTTCGCGCAGACCAGCGTGACCTTGTACGGCGTCCTCGACGAAGGCATCAACTACACCAACAATGTCGGCCGCGGCCATGTCTATGAACTGGCGAGCGGCTATGCGCAAGGCAGCCGTTGGGGCCTGAGAGGCGCGGAGGAGTTGGGCGGCGGCCTGAAAGCGATCTTCCAGTTGGAAAACGGTTTCGACGTCAATTCCGGCAGGCTCGGCCAGGGCGGCCGGATGTTCGGCCGCCAGGCCTTTGTCGGCCTGAGCGCGGAGCGGTACGGCGGATTGACGTTCGGCCGTCAGTACGACTCGGTGGTCGACTATCTGGCGCAGACCACGGCCAATGGCAACTGGGCCGGCGCGCTGTTCTCGCATCCCTACGATAACGACAACACCGACAACTCGTTTCGCCTCGACAACACAGTCAAGTACACCAGCCCGCAGATTTCCGGCTTCCAGTTCGGCGGCACCTACAGCTTCAGCAACGATACGAACTTCGCGAATAATCGCGCGTACAGCTTCGGCGGCCAGTACGCCTACGGCGGCCTGCTGGTGGCCGCCGCGTATCTGCAGGCCAACAACCCAGGCAACGGCGCAAACGGCGCAATCACCGCGAACGACGCCAGCTTTATCGCCGCCCGCATGCGTGTGTTCGGCGGCGGCATCACCTACACCTTCGGCCCGGCCACTGCGGGCTTCTCGTACAGCAACTCGAACTACCTGGATCCGACCGGCAACGGCTACCTCGGCGTGACCCCGCTGGTGCCGCCCGGCGTGTTGCTGAACTCGCTCAAATACCAGAACTTCGAGTTGAACGGCAAGTATCAGATCTCGCCGATGCTGTTCGTCGGCGCCCAGTATGTGTACACGATGGAAACCTACGACGCGTCGAGCGGCGGCGTGAAGCCGAGAATCCACTCGTTCGGCCTGATGGCGGATTACAACTTGTCCAAGCGCACCGACCTGTACATTCAGGGAGAGTATCAGCAGGTTACCGGCGACCCGACGTATTCGATACTCGATGAAGCCTTTACGCCCGGCACCCAGGGGCCTTCATCGACGTCGAGGCAGGTCGTGGTGCGGGCGGCGATACGGCATAAGTTCTAGCGGCGGGCACCTGGCGCGTTCATCGGCCGGGTTCATCGGCCGCGCTCTGGTGGGTGTCCGAGAAGCGCACCGACACCAGACCTTCATCGCCTTCGAACACCCAGACCGCCCCTTCATGACGCAGCGGTTCGCCGAGTCCGGACGCCCATTTCGGGAATGCCTCGGGTGGCGACGCGAATGCGTAGACGTCGCGCCAATCGCGGGCAATGCGAGTGCTGATGATTTTCGATTCCACGGGCCGTGTCATATCGTCTCCTGCGTTGTTTCCTGTGAGTGCGCGCGATGAACTCGCATGCGATGGGCCGCTCAAATGGTATCGCGCCGAAGGCAGCTTTTGCAGGTGCATGTCACCGCGCGTGTAATGGCGCGTTCAACGGCGCCACGTTTCGCCGCAGAAAACCTGATTCCCTTCCTGGAGACTTCATGAGCAATCGCGCGACGCAGATCCTTCCTCATCATCGTTACGTTCATTCGCTGGGCGCGCCGCTGGCTTGCGTGCAAGGCACGATCACCAAGGTGTTCGCCAGTCCGGACAACCACCACGGCGCGAATCACCAGCACTTCGTCATCAAGATCGACAAGGTCGTGAAGTTCGAAGGCGGTACGCAGAATCTGGTGGGCACCGAAGTATTCGTCGCCGTGCGTTTCGGCGACAACGAGGGGCTGGCACAGGAGATTCCGGGCTTGCAGGCCGGGCAGCCTATCGAGGCGCAAGGCGAATACATTCCGGACGCCAGCGCCTATCCGACCGCCGACAACGAGAATCCCGTGCTGCCGGTGCTGCACTTCACGCATCATCCGGTCGGCTATGTGCTTTATCAGGGGCAGTACTATAGCTAGCCTCGTAGCTAGCCTCGCCGCTAGCCCCTCTGGCTGAATTCCGCTCAATCGGCGCACGCCGCCGTCCTCGCGCTGTTCGTCCGCTCGTGCCTTCGCCTGCGGCCGGCGATTCAAGTTTTGGCGGCGCTTTGCCGTTAAAGAAAACGTTATCGTCCGGTCGTCGAGGCGGAGCCGTTGCCGGCTCTTTCGACGGCGCCTCGCGGCGCCGTGTGCCACGCCGCAAGAGAGCGGCCCGCCGCAATACCGTGCGTAAGGTTTGTATCAGAGTGTTTGGCGCGGCGCGTTTTTTGCAAAATGCATTTTACAATTCCGCTTGGATTTTAATCGGCAATCTGGCCCTTTTCATGGAAGATCGCCGGTTTTAGGGCACCCCACAGGGGTAACAGGATTTGAATAAACGGTAGGGCCTGGGTGGGCGCCGCACGAGGCGGCCTCGCCGTGTCGCAGGGATCGCAGCGCGTCGTACGAACGCGCGCATCGCTCGCGGCACCCCGGCTCGCCAATGAATAAGGCAGGAGTCGAACATGTTGGGAAAGCGTTTCGACAGAACAATGATGGCCAGTTTGGCCGGCGTATGGGTTGCGCTGGCGGTCAGCGGTTGTGCGAATGTGGAGCAGCAGGGCGCGCAGACGGAAACGGCATCCAGTGCAGCGGCTGCGTCCGGCGCGGCAGCTTCGGGTGCACCCGTGGCTTCGGCGACGCCAGCGTCCGATGCGGGTGCCGCGGCGCAGGCAAAGGCCAATTATGACGCGGCGCTCAAGAAGGCGTCGCAGCTGATGTATCGCGTCAAGCGCGGCGACACGTTGGCGCGCATCGCGCAGAGTAACAATTGCAGTGTCAGACAGTTGCAGGCATGGAACGGCCTGAAGCCGTCCTCGCGGCTGAAGAGGGGGCAGGTGCTGCACCTCGCAGCGCCGGAAACCGTGCGGGCGGCCAACGCGGCGGCGGCTGCTGCCAAGGCTGAGGCTGCGTCCGCGCCGGCTGCGTCGCTTGCGGCTCAGTCGTCATCGGCCCCGGCGTCGGCGGCCGCCGCTCAGACGGCCGCGCCTGGCGCGGCCGATGCGCGCGAAGTCGCGCAGCAGACCCAGCGGCACGCGAAAGGCGTCTCGCTGGCATGGCCGGCGGGCGGCAAGGTCGTCGAGAGCTTCCAGCCTGGCGAAACGCGCGGCATCGAGATCGGCGGCAAGGCGGGCGATCCGGTGCGGGCTGCGGCCGACGGCAAGGTGATGTATGCCGGCACGGGTCTGAACGGTTACGGCAGTCTGATCATCGTCCAGCACAACAAGGACTTTCTGACCGCCTACTCGCATAACCGCAAGCTGCTGGTCAAGACCGGCGACATCGTGGTGCAGGGGCAGCAGATCGCCGAGATGGGCGACGAAAAGAACTCGCGCGTTTCCGTGGGCTTCGAGTTGCGCCGCGACGGCAAGCCGATCGATCCGATGCCCTATTTGCCTCAAGGGCGCGGCTAAGCCTGGGTATTTAATCCAACCAGCGCAGCGCCGCCGCGACAATCGCTTCGGGCGCATCTTCCTGCATCAGATGACCTGCTTTCGGCACCGCCTGAAAACGCGCCTCCGGTATCGCGCCGGCTAGTTGGCGGCCGCGCTCCAGCGGAATCCATTGGTCCTCTTCGCCCCACAGGATTTGCGTCGGACAGCGCACCTGCGGATAGCGCGCTTCGACTTCGTCGGTGTAGCGCTGGTCCATTTGCGCGATCTGCCGGTAGAACGCGGCTTGTCCGGTTTCGCCGAGCCACGGCGTCACGTAAGGTGCGAGTTCTTCGTCCGGAATATCGCGTGCGATGGCGCCACGCAGATACGCTTTCACCACCGCTTCGTGGATATAAGGCGGCAGTCCGGCGAACGCGTCGCCGTGCTCGCGCACGTGCCGAACGAACGGCGAACCCCACGGCGCGACAGCGACCGGATCGATCAGCGTAAGGCTGCGATAGTCGCAGCCGTCGATCAGATGCGCGCGCAACGAAGTCGCGCCGCCGAAGTCATGGGCAATGACGTCCGGGCTCTTCAGTTGCCAATGCGCGAGCAATTCCGCCAGCAGAACATTCTGCACGCCGAGCGACACGTCCTGACCGTCGCACTGTTGCGATTGGCCGTAGCCGAGCAGGTCGTAGTAATAGACGGTGCGAATCTGCGCGAGATGCGGGGCGATGCGATGCCACACGTACGAAGAAAACGGTGTGCCATGAATCAGCACCAGCGGCGGACCGTTGCCGGTTACATGAAAGCGCACGGTTTGAGCACGGAACGTATAGCTTTCGGTGAGCGGCCAGTTTTTCATAGCAGGGAGTATCGCGAAAAAGTCCGCTTACCTTAACAGGCCCATGCAACGCGTGTCGATCGGCTTGCGTCGTCGCGCATTCGCTGCATGCCTCCCGCAAAACCTCACCTTTAATTTATTCAGCAAAGCCAGGGATTGTCATGCATCGCGCTGGCCGATCGACTTGCGGGCAGCGTCGGTACAGCGAACTATTACGAATCGGGCACAAATTGCCTTGAAATAAGGTGTTGTTGTGTCGGCCGGTGCCGGAAATCCTGGTAATCACGCGGGGCAGGCCGATTCCGTGTTGCCGTGGACGACGCTTGATCGGCCAGAACGCGCGTTCTGCAATGGTGAGGGAATTCGGGAGCCGAAGGCGTCTTCGGCCCATCTCGACGAAGCGGATGAGTAGCGCAGCCGGCTACTTCGTTTCAGTGCCGCGCAGCAGTTGCGAAACCTCGCCGTGGTGATGCAGGATCGCCGGATCGGCCTGCAACAGCGGCAGATAGCGCGGCAGAAAAGCATTGTTGGGCTGATTAGGAGAAAAGAGCCCCGTGACCGCTTCGACCGCGGCGAGCCGGTCGGCCGAGTCGGCCTCTTTATCGTCGAGAATCTCGTCGACGTTTGCAATGACGGTGGATAGCGGCGTGAGCCAGCGAAACGCCGAACCGTTGATGAGCACTTGCAGGAATGCCGCGGGCGTTACCGGACCGAATTCCTTTTCATACGAGGCGCGTTCGTGATCGAGAATCGCCTTATGCAGCGTCAATAGCGGTCGGCGAATCTCCGAGAGGAATTGAATGTTTTGCTGGTCGTTCATCGTGCTGCTCCTTTCGCGTTTCCGTCGCGCTTCTGTCAGACAGTCAGACCGGATCAAACCGGCTGATCGGGTCAAGCCATACCCATGCTAACAAAATCGCTCAACAATGAATCAGGAACAATTCAGCAATCGCCTGCACTGCGTGGGCGCGAGCCGTTGAGCCGACGGTAACGCATTGATTTGAACCCCCTTTTCAGCTTCGGCTCGCGATGAGGCAGGGCACTTGTCCGCGCACCAGCATGTGCAGCCTCGCGGCGAACTTCTTTCGCGGCGGCTACAATTTCCCCGTCTCGCACGGCGCCATCGCGCTGCGCAGTTCTTCCGCTTCAATCGCACGCCAGCCCCATCGCGTATTAGTACGGCTTGCCGAATAAATACGGCACGTCTTTGCGTTTTGGTTCAACGTCCCCGTCTAAACAGCCTGATAAACAATAAATCCCCCTCGGAGCCGCCCATGACAGCGCTTAACATCAACGGCCAGACCCATACCGTCGACGCACCGCCCGACATGCCCTTGCTGTGGGTCTTGCGCGACATCGTTGGCTTGACCGGCACCAAGTTCGGTTGCGGCATCGCTCAATGCGGCGCGTGCACCGTGCATCTCGACGGCGTCGCGGTGCGCTCGTGCGTGCTGCCGGCGTCTGCGGTCGGCGACAGGAAGATCACCACTATCGAAGCGGTCGGCAACACGCCGGCCGGGCAGAAGGTCCAGCAGGCATGGCGTCAACTGGATGTCGTGCAATGCGGATACTGTCAGTCGGGGCAGGTGATGTCGGCGGCATCGCTGCTGGCAAGCAACCCGAATCCCACCGACGCGGACATCGACGCCGCCATGGCCGGCAACATCTGCCGCTGTGGGACCTACAACCGCATTCGCGCGGCGATCAAGCAAGCCGCGAAGGGGGCCTGACATGTCCCAGGGATTGCTCGATGCACAAAACGGCGCGCAGCCGTCGAAGGGCGGCCAGAGTGGTGGCATCACGCGCCGCACGTTCCTGAAATTCGGCGTGACGGTGGGCGCGGCGACGGGCGGCGGCTTGCTGCTCGGCTTCAGCATGCCGGCGGTCAGCCAGGACCAGAAAGCCGGCAAATCGGTGATCGGCGGCAACGGCAATGAAGCGCCGCAAAACGGCGTGTTCGCGCCGAACGCGTTCATCCAGATCGACACGGCGGGCAAGGTCACACTGGTGATTCCGAAGGTCGAGATGGGCCAGGGCGTCTATACGTCGATCCCGATGCTGATCGCCGAAGAACTCGAAGTGCCGCTCGACTCGGTCACGCTCGACCATGCGCCGCCGAACGAAAAGCTCTTCATGGACCCGCTGCTCGGCGGCCAGCTCACCGGCGGCTCGACGTCGATCCGTTATGCGTGGGAGCCGATGCGCCGCGCCGGCGCGGCCGCGCGCACCGTCTTGATCAGCGCCGCAGCGCAGCAGTGGCAGGTGGATCCGGCCAGCTGCCATGCGCAGGCAGGCCAGGTGATTCACGCGGCCAGCAATCGCCGCATCGGCTACGGGCAATTGGCCGGGGCCGCCGCGAAACTGCCCGCGCCGCAAAACGTCAAGCTCAAGGACCCGAAAGATTTCAAGCTGATCGGCACGCCGGTCAAGCGGCTCGACTCGCCGGAGAAGGTCGACGGCACCGCCATGTTCGGCCTCGACGTACGCGTGCCGGACATGGTCTATGCGGCGATCGCGAACTGCCCGGTGTTCGGCGGCACGCTCGCGAGCGTCGACGACACCAACGCGAAGAAGATTCCCGGCGTGCGCCAGGTCGTCAGGATCGACAACGCCGTGGCCGTGATCGGCGACCACACGTGGGCGGCCAAACGCGGCGTGCAGGCGCTCGATATCAAGTGGAACGAAGGCGCGGGCGCGAATCTCTCGATGAAGCAGATCGTCGACGATCTCGCCGATGCGTCGCAGCGCAGCGGCGCGGTGGCGCGTAAAGATGGCGACGTCGGCAACGCGTTTTCGAACGCGAAGACACGCGTCGATGCGGTCTATCAACAGCCATTCCTCGCCCACGCCACGATGGAGCCGATCAATTGCACGGTCCACGTGCGGCCGGACGGCTGCGATATCTGGCTCGGCTCGCAAGTGCCGACGCGGGTGGTGGATGCCGCTGTCGCCGTGACCGGTTTGCCGGCCGGGAAGATCGTCGTGCACAACCATCTGATCGGCGGCGGCTTTGGCCGGCGGCTCGAGTTCGATATGGTGACGCAGGCAGTGAAGGTCGCCAAACAGGTGTCGACGCCGGTGAAGGTCGTCTGGACGCGCGAAGAGGACATCCAGCACGATATGTACCGGCCTTACTACTACGACAGGATTTCCGCCGGGCTCGACGCGAACGGCAAGCCGATCGCATGGCAGCACCGGATTGTGGGCTCGTCGATTCTGGCGCGCTTCGCGCCGCCCGCGTTCAGGAACGGACTCGATCCGGATGCCGTCGAAGTCGCCGCGGACCTGCCATACGACTTGCCGAATCAGCTGGTCGACTACGTGCGTCAGGAGCCGCATACGGTACCGACTGCCTTCTGGCGCGGCGTGGGCCCGACACGCGGCACCTTTGTGGTCGAGAGTTTCATCGACGAACTGGCCGCGCAGGCGAAGATCGATCCGGTCAAATATCGTCAGGACCTGCTCGGCAAGACGCCGCGCGCGCTGAACGTGCTCAACACCGCGACACAGGCCGCGAACTGGGGCAAGGCGGTGCCGAAGGGGCAAGGGCGCGGCGTCTCGGTGATGCACGCGTTCGGCAGCTTCTTCTCGATGGTCGCCGATGTCACGGTCGATAAGGGCGAGGTGACGGTGAAGCGCGTGGTGTGCGCGGTCGATTGCGGCATGGTGGTCAATCCGAACACGGTGGAAGCGCAGGTGCAGGGCGGCATCATCTTCGGCATCACGGCGGCGCTTTATAGCGAGATCACGATCAAGGACGGCCGCGTCGAGCAGAGCAATTTCACCGACTACCGGATGCTGCGCATCGATCAGACGCCGGCCATCGAGGTGCATATCGTGAAGAGCAGCGAGGCGCCCGGCGGCATCGGCGAGCCGGGCACGGCGGCGCTCGCGCCCGCTCTCGCGAACGCGATCTATGCGGCCACCGGCAAGCGGCTGCGGCAATTGCCGGTCGGCAGCCAACTGCACGCCGCCTAACAGCTTTGCATGGGATCGGAGTAAGCGCTAAAGCGCTAACTCCGATCGACAGGAGCCTGACATGAAAAACACACTCAAGGGTTTCGGCGCGGCGCTGTGCGTGGCGCTGCCGTTCCTGACCCAAGCCCCGGCGCGCGCCGCCGACCAGGAGTTGGTGCAACGCGGCGCGTATCTCGCGAAAGTCGGCGATTGCGTGGCCTGTCATTCGGCGCCGAAGCGCAAGCCGTTCGCGGGCGGCCTGCCGATGACCACGCCGATGGGCCAGATCTACACGACCAACATCACGCCCGATCCGGCCACCGGCATCGGCAGTTACACCGAGGAGGACTTCGCGAGGGCGATGCGCGCAGGCGTCGCGAAAGACGGCCACAACCTGTATCCGGCGATGCCGTATCCGTCCTACGCCAAGGTCAACGACGACGACATGAAGGCGCTCTACGCGTTTTTCATGAACGGCGTCGCACCGGTGCAGCAGGCGAATCGCGAGCCGGACATCAAATGGCCGTTGAACATGCGCTGGCCGTTGAAGATATGGAACATGGTGTTTCTTGACAAGGGCGTCTACCAGAACAAGCCCGGCAAGGATGTCGCGTGGAATCGCGGCGCGTACCTGATTCAGGGCCTGGGGCACTGCGGCTCGTGTCACACGCCGCGCGGCACCGCGTTCCAGGAGAAGGCGCTGGATGAATCCGGCAGCGCCTTCCTGACCGGCGGCCTGCTCGACGGCTGGTTCGCGGCGAACCTGACCGGCGAACACAACGTCGGGCTCGGCCGCTGGAACGAGCAGGATCTGACGGCGTTCCTGAAGACCGGCGCGAATCGCCATGCGTCGGCGTTCGGCTCGATGACCAGCGTGATCAACAACAGCACGCAGGCCATGAACGACACCGACATCGCCGCGATGACGACGTATCTGAAGTCGTTGCCGCCGGCGGGCGGCACGAGCGCGGCGCCTTACACCTACGATCCGCGGGCCACGAAGGTGTCGTTGAACCGCCCCGCGAACGATGCCGGCGCGCGCGTCTACACGGCGTATTGCATGCACTGTCACGGCGTCGATGGACGAGGCTTCGCGCCGATGCTGGCGCCTTTGGCCGGTAATCCGAACGTGCTGGAGAAGGACCCGTCGTCGCTGATCAACGTGACGCTGAACGGCACGGGCGATCTGGTGATCGGCGGTATTCCCGCGCCGTACCCGATGCCGAAGTACGCGCCGGTGCTCAACGATCGGCAGATCGTCGACGTGCTGACGTTCGTGCGCACCGGGTGGAACAACGGTGCGCCGGCGGTGAGCGCAGAAGACGTGGCGAAGCTGCGGAAGTCGACGCAAGCAGCGCGGTAATCACGCCAAATAGGCAAAAAAAGCGGCAACCGTGTAGAACGGTTGCCGTTTTTTTCATAGCCGCAAATCGATCACCGATGCTGCCCGATCTTCTGCCGCTTCTCCAGCACTCGCGCATACCACGTCAACGGGAAGCACATCGCGAAGTAAATCATCGCGACCATGCCGTAGATCGGGAACGGCCGGAACGCGGCATTGGTGATCATCGTGCCGGTCTTGGTCAACTCGGTGAAGCCGATGATCGACGCAAGCGCGGTGCTTTTCACCACTTGCACGAGAAAGCCGACTGTCGGCGCAACCGCGATTTTCAGCGCCTGCGGCCACACGATATAGCGCAGTTGCTGACTGAACGTCATGCCGAGACTGGCGCCGGCTGCCCACTGGCCACGCGGCACCGCTTCGACACAGCCGCGCCAGATATCGACCAGATACGCGCTCGTATAAAGCGTCAGCGTGACGGCCGCCGCGACCCAGGGCGACACGTCGACGCCCAGCAACGGCAGCCCGAAGAACGCGAGAAACAGCTGCATCAGGAGCGGCGTGCCCTGAAACACTTCGACGTACACCACGACGATGCGGCGCAGCCAAGGCAACGGCGAAACGCGCATCGCCAACAACAGCAGCCCGACGATGCCGCCGCCGACAAACGCGATCAACGACAGCAACACTGTCCAGCGGGCGGCAAGCAGCAGATTGCGGGCGATGTCCCACAGCGTGAATTCGACCATGATCAACGCTCCGTCGGCAGAGCGCGTGCGCCGCGCCAGGCAAAGCGCGTGCGCCAGTTGCGCGGCGCGCTGCCGGCGCCTCGCGCTGCGCGGCCGGCGAACAGTCCGCGTCCAAATCGGTTCAATAATTGCCGCAACAGGATCGACAGCAGCAGGTAAGTGGCGGTGATGATCACGTAGCTTTCGAACGAGCGGAAGTTGCGCGACTGGATGAAGTTGGCCGCGTAGGTCAGATCGGGCACCGAGATCTGCGACACGACAGCCGAGCCGAGCATCACGATCAGCACCTGGCTCAGCAGCGCCGGAAACACATTGGCGACCGCCTGCGGCAGCACGACATAGCGAAACACCTGGCGGCCATGCAGGCCAAGTGCCTGCGCCGCCTGCACCTGGCCGCGCGAAATCGAATCGATGCCGGCGCGCACGATCTCGATCGCGTAGGCGCCGAGATTGACGGTCATCGCCAGAATCGCGGCCTGGATTTCGTCGATATGAATGCCGAGGCTCGGCAAGCCGAAGAAGACAAAGAACAACTGCACGATGAAAGGCGTGTTGCGGATCAGCTCGACATAGCTCGCGACCACCCAGCGCGCCCACTTCGGCCCAGCCACCGCGACGCTCGCGCCGGCAATGCCGACCAGCCCGCCGAGCAGGGTGGACACGGCCGTGAGCCCCAAGGTCACGGCTACGCCGCGCGCAAGCATCCCCGCATAGAGGCCGAAGCCGCTGAAATCGAACGCATAGGTCATGGCGTGGCGCTCATCGTGAGGTCAAACTCCAGCGCGGACGCCCCGAAGGAAGTCCCCTTGGGGGACCGGCAGGCCAGTCCGCGCAAAAAAGGTTTAGAGGTCGGCCGGCAGCGGGGCGCGCAGCCATTTCTGCGAAATCGCGTTCATCGTGCCGTCCTTGCGGGCCCTGGCAATCGTCTCGTCGATTTTCTGCTTCAGACGCGGCTCGTTCTTGTTCAAACCGACGTGATCCGGGGAGCTGAACAGCGAAAACTTCTGCTCCGGATCGTTCGCCGGATGACGCGCGAGGATCGTCGCACCGACGTCGTTGCCGACCACCATCAACTGTACCTGACCAGAAATAAATGCCGAAATTGCGCCATTCGGATCGTCGAAACGTTTGATGTTCGCGCTGGGCGGCGCGATCTTGCTGACGCTCAGGTCCTCCAGCGTGCCGCGCGCGACCGAAATCGACTTGCCGGCGAGGTCGGCGGCGTTTTTCACGGTCAGGGTTTTCGAGCCGAAGACGGCGAGGTAGTAGGGGGCGTACGGCTGCGAGAAGTCGATCACCTTTTCACGTTCCGGCGTCTGGCCGACCGACAGCAGCATGTCCGCCTTGTGATCGGCAAGGTAGGCCATGCGGTTGTCGCCCGTCACCTGGACGAGTTCGACCTTCGCGTTGAGCGCACGGCCGATCAGGTTGGCGACGTCGATGTCGTAGCCCATCGGCTTCATGTCCGGGCCGATCGAACCGAACGGCGGGTAGTCTTCGAATACGCCGATGCGCACCGTGCCGGACCTGGCGATCGTGTCGAGCGCATCGGCATGGGCGGCCGACGGAAAAGCGCACAGCGCGCCGAGGCCCGTGAAGGCCAGGGTCGCGGCGAGCGTGGCGAACACGCGGCGAGTGGTTGATTTGGCAGTCTGGTTCATGGTCGTTCCTCTGTCTTAAACGTCGGTGGTTTTAATAAGCGGATTTCAATGGGCCGCGCGGGCGGCGATCAGTTTGCACGCATGCGGTGGCAATTCCGCATGCACCGGCATGCCGAGCGCGAGCCCCGGCGTTTCGCGCGGCGTCGTCGCGGCTGTCAGCGTGAAGCCGGTGCAATCGAGCGTTGCTTCGAGCGAGGTGCCGACGCCGCGGATAAACGTCACCGTGCCCGCGAGGCGATTCGGCCCGGCATCGTTGCCAGAGTGTTGCGTGTGGATGCACTCTAGGTTTGCCAAAATCCTCCAACAAACGAAATATGCGCATGGAGTCCATGACGTAATCTCATGCGCGAGCCGTTGCGCGATGCTCGTGGCGGGTTCGTTTGACGCAGCGGGAGCGCCGATGCAGTGGCGCATGCGGGTTATCGTCCATGATTTTTACGTGGGTGGGCGTCTGCGGAGGTATGAGGAAAGCTCGGTTCTGGTGCGGCAGGCGGGGACCTTTGCCCAGCGTCGGTGCAGGACGCCGCGCCGGACCTCGAACCGGGGTTGTGACATGAGCAGAGTGCATGGCCGCGGACCTGTGCCGGCTCGTGTGGCAATTTCGATTCGCGTATGCTGTGGGCTCAGCGGGCGTGGCGGCATCCAGTGCCATTCGTCCCCGCAATGATTTTTCCTGATCCTGGACTATTTCAATGCGACGTCTTCCGCCGCTCAATGCGCTGCAGATTTTCGAAACCGTTGCGCGGCACCGCAGCTTTACGCGCGCCGCCGATCATCTGTGTCTGACGCAAGGCGCGGTCAGCCGGCAAATCATCGCGCTCGAGGACTACTACAAGTTCCCGCTCTTCAAGCGTCATGCGAAGGGTTTAACGCTCACCGCCGAAGGCGAATTGCTGCTGCCGGCAGTGAAAGAGAGCTTCGCGCGCATCGAGGAGATTTCGCTGCGCCTCACGCGCCAGCGCACCGATCTCGCGCTGAAAGTGCCGACCTGCGTGATGCGCTGGATGCTGCCGAAGATCATGCGCTTCCAGTCCGAGTATCCCGATCTGCATGTGCAGATCACCACCACCTGGCAGCATGACGTCGATTTCCAGCTCGAGCCGTTCGACGCGGCGATCATCTATGGATCGTCGCCGGGCGTGGACGTGCAGACGGTGCCGTTGTTCGAGGAGCGTTTGACGCCGGTGTGCGCGCCCGATCTGCTGAAGGACAAGCCGCTGGCGCAGGTCGCCGATCTGGCGCGCCACACGCTGTTGCATCCCACGCGCGATCATCGCGACTGGAAAATGTGGCTCGCCAAGGTGACCGAACTGGATGCCGCGAACACGCAGGGTATCGACGCCGAACACGGCCCGAGCTTCGATACGCTCGATATGGCGACCAACGCCGCGTTGCAGGGCTTTGGCGTGGCCATCAGCGATCTTGCGCTGATCGACGAGGATGTCGCGGCCAAGCGTTTGGTGCGGCCGTTCGAGACCGTGCTCAAGACCGGGTGGCGCTATTACTTCGTTTATCCCGACTCAGTCGCGCATCAGCAGAAGCTGAATCTGTTTCGCGACTGGATCGCGGCGCATTGGGACGAGTAGGTTTGCTCGCCCGGACCTTCGTTCTGCGACGCCGCGCCGTCAGGGCGCGAACGACATAAACAGATAGGCCGCGAACAGCGACAGATGCACCGCGCCTTGCAGAATCGTGGTGCGGCCGGTGCTGAGCGTGAGCGTGCCGACCAGCAGCGTGAGAACCAGCAGCACGGTTTCCTTGCCGTCGATGCCCAGCACGAGCGGCTGACCGCTCCACAAAAACACCACGGCGACGGTCGGAATGGTCAAGCCGATACTGGCGAGCGCCGATCCGAGCGCGAGATTCAGGCTGTTCTGCAAGCGGTCGGCACGCGCCGCGCGCACCGCAGCGAGACCTTCAGGCAGCAGCACCAGCGCCGCGATCACGATGCCGACCACCGCCGGCGGCGCGCCCGCGTCCTTCACCGCGCTTTCGACCACCGGCGACAACACCTTCGCCAGCAACACGACGGCAACCAGGCACACCATCAGCAAGCCGCCGCTCGCCAGCGCGGCGCCGACGCTCGGCGGCGCCGCGTGGACGTTTTCATCGGGCACGTCGGCGAGAAAATAGTCGCGGTGGCGCACGGTTTGCACGAACACGAACACGCCGTACAGCACCAGTGACGAGATCCCCGCGAACGCCAGTTGCGACGGCGACAGCACCGGACCGACGCTGGTGGTCGTGTAATTGGGCATCACCATGGTCAGCACCGACAACGACGCGAGCACTGCCAGCGCCGCGCTTGCGCCACGAATCTGAAAGTCCTGCTCGCGGTGCCGGATGCCGCCCACCAGCAAACAGATGCCCACGATCCCATTGCAGACGATCATCACCGCCGCGAACACCGTGTCGCGCGCGAGGCCGGCTTTTTCCGGGCCGGCGCTCAGCATCACCGAAACGATCAGTGCGACCTCGATCACGGTGACGGCCACCGCCAGCACCAGCGTGCCGAACGGCTCGCCGACCCGATGCGCGACGACTTCCGCATGATGAACCGCCGTGAAGACCGCGCCGCACAGCGCTGCTCCGACCAGCGCGAGCAGCAGCGCATGGCCCGGCATGGCGTATGCCACGCCCAGCACGATCCACGCGACGAACGGCGCGGCGATGGTCCAGCGGGGCAAAGCGGTCGCGGGCGTGGTCATTCAGGACTTCCTTTCTAATGCTTATATTTAACGGGCGCGGCAGGCGCCAGCGAGCGGCATCTGCCGCTTCAGCGAGCGAAAATGCTAACCTATCGTCTCAACAATGCGATCTAACATATTAAATCATAAAGGATTTTTTCTTGTCGCGTGTTTGCCGGTCCAGGCGATATCTGGCGATGACACAGATTCGTCCGCTTCGTGGCGGCCGGCAATCGTGCTGCATTCATGGATGGGGTCCGCAAAATCGCGCGGAAAATGCCGTGCAGTTTCTCGTGCCGAAACGCTGGCGGCGCTGAACGGCGGGGATGCCTGCGGCTGGGGAAGCAACCGGTTGAATCGAACCGGACGCAACGCTTCACGAGGAAGCTTTGCGCCCGGGTATAGCGCTACGGCAGGCTGACTGGGGTTTACTGGCCGATCGGACGGGTCGTCAGCGCATTCTTCACCGACGTCACGCCGGCTACGCCTTGCGCGGTCTGAGTCGCCAGATCGACTTGCTGCTGCTCGGGCACGGTGCCTTCCAGCGTCACCGCGCCGCCGCGTGCGCGCACCGTGATGTTGGCCACGCTCAGACCCTTTGCCTTCGACAGCGCGCTGCGCACCTTGCGTCCCAGTGCGCGATTGGCCGCCTTGTCGGCCTTGCTCGGCTTGGCGGTTGCCGGTGATGCAGCGGTAGGCGCCGCGGCATCGCTGCTTTGTGCGTACGCATTGAGGGACGCCAGAACGATCAGCGCGCCGCCGATCATCTTGATTGCGGGGAATGCTTTCATTCAACTTTCTCCTTTTGTCATGAATACAACGGCCCCTGGATGGAGCCGGTGTACTGCACCAACGGGTACTTCGGGATCGGAACTGAATGGAACCGTGCTGCGGGTCGTGCGATTTCTTGCAATCTGTCTGCTGATCAGGCGGGCCGAGGCTCACGCGTGCCGGCAAAGGCTGTGCTGCAGGCCGGAAACACACGATACTCCAATTAGTGCCATGGTGATTGCGCCGGTGCGCCGAAGTGAGGCTTTGGTGCAACGAATCGGCCGATGAAAGCAGGCTGATGGCGCTGTATCGCTGGGTGCGCTTCGAACAAGGTCGAACTGAATGCCGAATCAGCCGCTTCCCATCATCCCATTGCTTCGTGACGATTTGCCGCTCGATACGGTCGAACTGGCGCGCTTCATGATCGGCAAATACCTCGTGCACGATCTGCCGGAAGGGCGCATTAGCGGGCGGATTGTCGAGACCGAGGCGTATCCGGTCGGCGATTCGACCAGTCACGCGTTTCCCGGCCGCCGTTCGCATAACGGCTCGATGTTTCGCGCGCGCGGGCACGCCTATGTGCGCCTGACCTATGGACTTTCGTACATGCTCAACATGTCCGCAGAAGCGGAGGAGGTGGGCGCGGGGATTCTGTTTCGCGCGATCGAACCGCTCGAAGGGCTGCCCCTGATGGAGGCGCGGCGGCCCGGCGTGCCGCTGCGCGACCTGGCGCGCGGCCCGGGACGGATGACCACGGCGCTCGGCATCGGCCAGGCATTCGACGGCCGCGATCTTTGCACCGGGCGCGGCCTGTGGATCGGTGTGATCGAAACGGAACAGATGCGGGTTGGGGTGACGACGCGCATCGGCTTGTCACGCGAGATGCATCGGCCATTGCGGTTTTTCGAGCCGGGCAGCGCGTTCGTCAGCGGGCCGAGAAAGCTGTTGATGCCGCGCTCCGCCGATTCGACGGACACGCAAATTTGACCGCGGATGGCCCGCACCGCGGCAAAACATACTCCGTGCGGGCATGTTTTCGAAACGTCAGACGCAAAGGGTTACGATGCCGACAATTATTATGTAACGCTACAGCTCCGGCCGTAGCCAACCGGAAGTTTCTGCGCATTCTTTCGATTCGAACAATTATGTATCTCGAAATTAAGGGTTTTCCCTCGGCGATCTGATGACTAGACTCCAATCACTCGCTTCTCACAGGGCGTGTCAAGTGAAGCAAAAAATCAAGTCTGGAGGTCAATGATCATGAAGTCGCTCATCAAGGCAGTCGCCATTGCAGTCGTTCTTGCAGCACCGGTCGCTTCGTTCGCTCAATCGAGCCAGGAGCCCGCGACCCGCGCGCAAGTGCGCAACGAATTGATCCAGCTGGAACAAGCTGGCTACAACCCCGCCGTCACTAATGACCCGACCTATCCGGCCGATGTCCAGGCCGCTGAGCGTCGTGTCCAGGCACAAAACCCGGCAGTCGCGCAAACTCAGCAACCGGTCGCCGACACCAGCGGTTACGGTGCGCCGATGAGCGGTTCGTCGCAGTCGGGCGCGGTGCTCCGGCCGTCGACTGATCCGAAGTCGGTTTATTTCGGCAACTGATCCGGGTCGCCAAGCCGGCTGGCGAGCCAGCAGCAAACTAATGGCGGGGCGCGTGCGTGGGTCAGCGAGCCGGGCGCGCGCCGCGGCGGCCAACATGCAGTCAGCAGTTTGAAGTGGTGAGAAACATGCGTGCCGCATAGCCGCATAGAGAGCACGCACGACAACACATTGCGGTCCTGACACCAGGCGGCGCGTGCAGCGGCATGTTCCGCTTGCCGGTTCAACCGGCCGCGCCGCGCACGTCGCGGTCCGCCGTTCAAGGAACCTCCGCTGCCGCAAGGTAGCTTCGCCCAACCTTTTTCAAGGATTGGGCTTTTTTTGCGCCTTTCTGTGTGTCGTGTCTTGCGGCGCGCGGGAACGTCAGGGCCGTTCGCCGTGGAGACGTTCGCCGTGGATATAGAACTCGAGCTGCTGAATGGTGAATTGCTGTTCAGCGATGATGTTCTTCACCAGGTCGCCGATCGACACCATACCGACCAGTCTGTCGTTGTCGATCACCGGCAAGTGGCGCATGCGGCGTTCGGTCATCAGCGCCATGCAGTCTTCGGTGGACTGGTCGGGGCGGACGAAGCGCACGGCTTTGCTCATGATGTCGCGCACTGGGGTGTCCTTCGACGACCGGTCCATCAGGACGATTTTGCGCGCATAGTCGCGTTCCGTGACGATGCCGGCGATGCTGTCGCCGTCCGTCACGACCAGCGCGCCGATGCCTTTTTCGGCCATCAGCTTGATCGCCTCGTAGACGGAATCCCCGGCCCCGATCGTATAGACGATGGTGTTGTTCGGTTTCGTTTTAAGAAGTTGTGCAACGCTTGTCATGGAGCGGCTCCGTTTCGCAATGCAGCACGCCGGCGCGGCGCGCTGTCGTGAGGGACAGGCGTTTCCAGTATAGGCTTGACCTGCAATCGGGTACATCGGGAATACCTGTGGCGCGCGGCGCGTCAATCTGAGGTATCCACGCGGCGCGCACCGGTTCCGTGCGCGGTGCATGGACATACAGGTGCAGCGAGCCGATTAGCGGTAAACTCCCAGTCCATACCTTATCCCCGGTTTGATCGGGTTCATGTCAGCACCACTGTCCAACGCCATGCTCACGTCTCACGATCCGTCGCAAGCAACAGACGGCGAAATCAGCGGCGAGTGCGTCGTCCTCGACGCCACCGCCACGCTCCCCACGCGCTACGGCACGTTCACCTCCTACGTGTTTCGCGTGGTCGAAAGCGGCGCCGAACATCTCGCGCTCGTGATGGGCGATGTCGCCAACCAGTCGTCGGTGTTGACGCGCCTGCATTCCGAATGCCTGACGGGCGACGTGCTCGGCTCGTATCGCTGCGACTGCGGCGAACAGCTCGATCTGGCGCTGCGCTATATCGCGGCCGAAGGTTGCGGCGTACTGCTGTATTTGCGCGGCCACGAAGGGCGCGGCATCGGCCTGTCGAACAAGATTCGCGCGTACGCGCTGCAGGAGCAGGGGCGCGATACCGTGGAGGCCAATCTCGATCTCGGCTTGCCCGACGACTCGCGCGAATATGATTCGGCGGCAGGCATTTTGCGCACCTTGAAGGTCACATCAGTGCGCTTGATGAGCAACAATCCGGAGAAATTCGACACGCTGTCGAAGCACGGCATTCCGGTGTGCGAGCGGGTCGCGCTGGCGATCCCGATGCGCGAGGAAAACGAGCGCTATATCCGCACCAAGCAGCTGAAGTTTGGACATTACTTCGACGAAAATGAATAGTGGTATTTCCAGACAGCGCTGGAGTCGTCCGAAGTAGTCCAGTAGTGTCGGTAAGTCACTGAATTTTAAGTAATATTTCACTACGTTGGCGCCTCGTTTTGCCAATCTGCGCTTTTCTACACTTGCCTGAACTTGCTGCCCAGGCGTAGGTTTTTGCGGCGTTGTGCTGAAAACCTACGCCGTGTATTGTTCTCTCGGAAAAACCTACGCCGAGGGAAGAATGCGCTTTAATGCACGTGTCGCCGGTATGCTGCCGAGCGGCGAGCACATGACCTTTGAGGGGTTTCCGGGACTGCGCCTGCAGGCTTCGGTAAGCCGCAAGTCCTGGACATATCGCTACAAGTCGCCCGTCGACGGCCGCATGCGGCAGGTAAAACTCGGGGAGTGGCCGGCGATGGCCTTTCCGGCCGCGATTGCTGCATGGGAAAGGCATCGCGTCTCGCGGGATTCCGGCGCCGAACCCTCCGCACTGCGCCGAAAAAAGGACCAGCCAGCGGCCCGCCCATCACCTTCCGATTACACCGTTAGGCAGCTCTGTCGCGACTACCTCGAGGGTTACGTGGAGGTCAGCCGGAAGACGAAGGGCGCGGTGGAAGTCAGGCGTATATTCAAGGCGATGCTGGAGCCCATTGCCGATGTGCCGGCGGCGACGATCACACGTGCCCAGGCGTTCGACTTCCTCGAATCATATCGGGCGACTCCTATGTTGGCGGCGCGGCTCCGCATGGAGCTCGGTAGTGCATGGCATTACGCGCTTGATGCCGGTCGCCTGCCGGAACAGACTGCCAACTGGTGGAGGGAAGTTCTGCGGGGACGCCTGAAAAGCAAAGGGCGCAAGGTGGAGGGGAAATATACCGGGACACAGAAGCGCGTCCTCTCGGTAGAGGAACTCGGCACATTGATCCGATGGTCGCCGAACTTCAGCTTGACTGTTGCTGATGCATTGACACTCTACCTCTGGACCGGCACGAGGGGTGGCGAGATCGTCGCAATGGAGAACACCGAGATTGCGGAGGAAGCCGATGGCCTCTGGTGGACGATTCCAAAACAAAAGACCAAGGGGCTTCATAACGAGAGGGCGACAGATCTGCGCGTGCCACTCATAGGCCGAGCCGAGGTCGTTGTTCGACGACGCCTCGATCAGGCAAAGGGAACATTCCTGTTTCCGTCGTCGCGCGGAATGGCGATGGACCAGACCGTGATACAGCATGGTGTCTACTATCATCAGCCGTACTGCAAGATCGCGCCGAAGCATGAGCGCCCGCGATTGCCGGTCACACACTGGTCGGCGCACGATCTTAGGCGCACGACCCGGACGCTGCTGGCAACGCTGGGATGTCCCAATGAAATTGCCGAGGCAGTCCTCGGCCATGTACAACCTGGGATTGTCGGCATCTATAACCGTCACACGTACGACAGGGAACGGCGCGAGTGGCTCACGAAGCTGTCACATCGCCTTGAGGAGATTGCTGCGACGTATCCTGCGAAGAAGTAGGCCGGCGACGCCGATTGTTGTGCCCTGTGTTCGGCGGTGGGAGGAGATGGGATATGGGGCGCTTCTCAGCCCAGTCCTCGACCTCGCGCGTGAGCCATGCGACGCGGCGGCCGGACAGCATCCGTGGCTTAGGAAACTGATGCTCGCGAACGAGCTTCTGGACGCTCGCCTCGGAGAGGGAGACGGTTACCGCGACGGTCGCAAGATCAAGGTAGAGCGGTTTCATACTCGTCGGTGCGGGCATGCTGCGATCCTCTGGTTTGAAGGTAGCGCTGACGGACGTTCCAAGGGGCGGCAGCCAACGTAAGTCTCAAATTAGCCGTCGAATTGCGCTTTGGCGGCAAATTTGCAATCGCGCCTCGTCTCTTTGTCTGAATTACGCGAGTCTTTGCGATGCAAGCTGGGTGCCCGAGCGACTGCGCTTTCATATCATAGTAGTTGACCCGAAAAGGCAAAGTAAAGGCCTCGTATATCAGTTTGGATAACTAATGATATTCGAGGGGGTGGCGGGACTTCGCGGGATGTCACGATACTTTACGAACGAACAGTGAGATGTTTGGAGTCGGTTGATCAACGAGGATGCTGGCGTATATTTGATAAATGATGCAATGCGCGTTTCTCTAACATCTAACAGGCCGCTCCTGATAGCGGCTTTTGCGACGGTATCCAGGTTTCAAGTCCAACCCTCGCAAGATCTGCATTATTGAGTGGGAGTAATTCAGAATGCTCTGCAGCAGTCTGCAGACATCTAAGTTCCCGGTCTTTTCCCTATCGAATCAAGGGTTTATTGCCTAATTTGATCCAGCGGGGTCTGACTACAGCTGAGCGGTAGCGACGGCATAGCTGACGGTATAGCATCTTGCTCTGCGGACGATCCAACGCGGTACCGTCACGACGCGTGACGGTATCAGACGACGGTATCAGTTCACGGAGTATTGCATGCTCACCGATCTGGAATTGCGGGCGCTCAAGCCAGCCGGCAGGATCTACAAGGTGGCCGACCAGCGCGGCCTGTATGTCGCGGTAACGCTGTCGGGCGTGGTCAGTTTTCGCTTCGACTATCGCCTGAACGGCCGGCGCGAGACGCCGGTCATTGGTCGCTACGATCCCCGGCTTCCTGCCCGGGGTGCGCGCGAGGCGCACGAGTTGAACTTCGGTATGGTAGTCAGCCTCGCGGAAGCGAGGCTCCTTCTCGAACGGGCCCGCCGCGAGGTCGAGCAGGGCATCAGCCCGTCGCGGGCCAAGGTCGAAAAGCGCGTGGAAGCGGCAGAGGCGCTAACGTTCGGCAAATGGGCCGAAAAGTACTTTGCCGAAGCGAGCCTCGCGGAGTCGACCCGCGCAATGCGGCGGTCCGTCTACGACCGGGAACCTCGCGGCGGAATTCGGGAGGCTGAAGCTCGAGGAGATTACTCCGGTACGCCTCATGGCCAGGTGCGAAAAGATCAAGGAACGGGGAGCCGCCGCTCCCGCTGTTCAGGCGCGCGAGATCGTGCTGCAGGTCTACCGTTTCGTGCAGGCGAGGGGGGTGAAAGTCGCCAATCCGGCAGAAGACATCCGGCCTTCCGCTATCGCCACCTTCAAACCGCGCGACCGGGCACTGACGCCTGCGGAAATCCACGTGTTTTTCAAGGCCCTGGAGCGCACGCCCACGCTGCCGACGCTGCGTCTGGCCGTCAGGTTCATGCTGCTGACAATGGTGCGCAAGTCGGAATTCATCCTGGCCACGTGGGATGAGGTGGACTTCAATGAGGCGGTCTGGACGGTTCCGAAAGACCGGATGAAGGCGGGGCGCGCGCACAATGTCTATTTGAGCCAGCAAGCCCTCGATATCCTGGTCACCTTCAAAACTTGCTTCGGCGCGAGCTCGTACCTCCACCCTGGCCGTTACGAGACGGAATTGCCGATAAGTGCTGCTACCCTGAACCGCGTGATCGACAGCGCCGTCAAGCTCGTTCGCGAGAACGGAAGGGAGGACTTCGAATCTTTCTCGGTGCATGACCTCCGAAGAACGGCGAGCACGCAGTTGCACGAGGCCGGGTTCAACAGCGACTGGATAGAAAAATGTCTGGCCCGCGAGCAGCGTGGGGTGAGAGCGGTGTACAACAAAGCAGAATATGCCGAGCAGCGGAGAACAATGCTGCAGGCGTGGGCGGATATGCTTGACGGCTGGATTGCAAAAGACCCTGCGGTGCATGGCGCTGGTCAGGTTCAGCCGGCGGAGAGCGGCATGATTCTGACCGCGTAAGCAATCGAGTGTTCAGGCTGGGGACGGCGTATCCGTCAGAACCGAGCGGAGACAGATTGTGGGTCGGCGAAGCACAGGCAAGAGTGCAGGCGAGTACATTTCTCGAACTCGAACTTCCGATGTACTCGAAAACGTACTCGTCTGCACATGGATTGCTTCGTTACAGGGTGGACCATACCGGACTAAAAGCCACTGCACATTGAGCTCCTCGGTCAATCAATCGGAGTCCTATATACATCCATGGACAACAGTTCGATGCCCAGGAGAGGACTATTATTTATACTCTAAGTAACTGACTCAAATAGGTATTTGACTGTGTCTGGCGGTTCAGTGTACTCGCCAGTGTACTCATTGGCTGCTCGCTCAAACGAACTTGCGACTTGTTGTGCCAATGCGACAGCGGATCAGTCGTTTCAGGTCCGCATGCGAGAAGTGGCTGCCCTGTATGCTGCTCATCAGGATGCACCTCGTGTCGGAAGTATTAAACCGGGAGACGCCCTCTGGCGTAATGTAGGAAACTGGTGCGGCAGCGAGGCAACAGGGGCGCTGGACGATATCCTATCCAACAGTCCGCGGCGCCATCCTGTTTTCGGCAAGGGATGTGCCGTTGCCTGTCGTGCTCGTTGAGAACCTGCGTAAGAAGTGCGATGATTTCCCGCGGATAGTTCCAGTCGCCGGTTTCATTAACACGTTCAAAAATGCTCGTGAGCTGCCTGTCCGCCTGTTCGAGCGTGCGCAGATCCAATAGCCCATGCCCGGCATCTGTGAGGAAACGCGTGAGTAGCATGGCCGTGTATAGTCGCCGTATTAGCGGTGCGTCCGTATATCCCAGCTTTGCTGCCTCAAGTGCCGCATGGTACATCGGCACTAGCTCATCAACTTCCGAGCGGGGCATCGCAAAAAACAGCGCGTTTTTGCGTCGTGCGGATTGCCTTGTTTTCGAAACTTGGTTCTTTCTTGACATCGGTCAGGTTTCCATGTCTGCGATTCCGCGCACGTCACCCTCGCGCTCAACCAGACGCAGCCATCTGTTAGGGTTATCGCTGCTGCCGTCGAGCAGCCGATCAACCACGAAGGGTCGTTGGCCTTGGTCAGCATGTTGTGCAGCCCCAGATGCGTAACAGGGAGGTAGTACCTTCCGTACGAGCCATTTTTGCGCACGATGATCCGAATACCTCCGAAATTGCAGCTCGCGCTTCATCGCTTGCGGTTCGCGGAGAACCATATCTCCTTGGCCGACAGTTTGGGACGACCAAGTGTTTGCGAGGTACAGAGCGAGGGCTACAATCACAAACGGCGCGAGGTCTTTGAATTCCCAACTCATCCCGCCGCACCGATGCCGAATGCGTCGTCATTCTCGTCATCTTTGAATTCGTGAAGTCCGAAGCTTCCCGGCTTGCTCTGAGCGCCGTCTATGTATGCAAGCACATCGACGGCGAATTCTTCGGCCGCTGCGCACCACTTAGGCGTATCAACAACGAAATCTGAAGGTACGCCTTTGCGCCGTGCTTTGCGAATTGCTGAGACTGTGACGGCAATCGATTGAGCTTCCGCTTGGAATGCCGTGTGCAGAAATGCGGTTTTGGTTCATATTATGGTTTACGACCGCTGTGTCGGTTATTTCAGCATCTTCTGCCAACGCAATGAATGCCGCTTGCACTTGCAAATTGAATCGGCCGGCTAGCTAATAGCATTGAAAATGCGGACGGTCGCGACAACGCGATCGCTTGTTCCTAGAGAGTCTCCAGCGGAAAAGTCTCGACGCACTATTCCGCGCTTTTTGTTATTGGCCGATGTGGGCGAGGGCTTTTCTGCACAAGCCGGCCTCGGTGCTCATAGGCGGTGTAGCGCTTGAAATCTTGTCATGCTGCCTCAACGGTGTCTTGGCTGGCAGCATTCTAAAGTCGTGTTCCAAATGCAACGCGGCAAAGAAGGAGGGCCCGCCGATAGAAACCTGCAAAAAAGAGAGGCAGTACGCAGGTTTCGGGCAATGCTCTGTGCGACAAACCGTCCGCGCACCCGTGCAATTTCAATCAGAGGCCTTCTCGCCTGTCTGTCTTGGTCTTCCCGTCGGACACACGCATAGACGACCCCGTCACCAAGTCCGCGGGCGGGGTGAAAACCGCCGACTGCTCCGTCGCAAGCGTCGCGCTCGTCGGCTGCTCGATCGAGAATCTCATCTCAAGGGCATGCTCGCCCCTATGTAACTTCTGCAAGCGCTCGTCAAGTTCCTTGTCTTCACGAGGACGATGGTGCAGGCGGAGGTAGCCCGCCCAAGTTGGTGTGCGGAAGGATTCCGTCCATCGTGCAGGCTGATGAAGATCGCGCGTAAGAGTCCAGTACCGGGCACCGACGCGGCTCCGCATCTGTCGTCGTTCATGCAAAAGAGCGAGGAAAGCGTTGACATTTTCCTCCGGTACTAGATATTCCGTCTTGACAACTATGGGACCGCTGTGTGATTTCAAATTCACATTGATAGCCGGGGCGTTGAGTTCTTCGTGCTCTTCATGGTCTGACTCCCGATGTTCGCGGATAGGGAACACGACCCCGGTAAATGCAACGAGCAAGAGTGCAACAGCAGAGCCTACAAGCGACGCCGTTAGCGAATGGCTTTCCGCCGCCGCGCCCCAGACCCAACTTCCCGCCGCAATGCCGCCATAAGTGAGGGCGTAATAAATCGACAGCGTGCGACCAACAATCCAGCGCGGGCTTGCTAGCTGCACGATCACCCCAAACCCTGACCAGGCGATGACCCAACCGGCCCCGCCTAGGGCGAGGCCGACGGCCGCGACTCGTAGGACAGGACCGACAGCAAGTAAAATGCAGCAGGCGGCGCATGCCAGGCATGCCAGTGTGACAAGGCGCTCCTGAGACAGTAGGCGCCGCAAGACACCGCTGGAGACTTCACCCAGAAATGCACCTGTACCGAAGCCGCCCATGAGGACGCCATAAGTCTGGCTTCTCGACGATATCTCCGACCGAGGCCTGCCATGCCGGATTGTAGAGAGCGGGGCCGCACCCGACCACAAACCATTTGCATCCGCGATAATTTTGGACAACCAGAGCGATGCCAGAAGGACCCTCCGCACCAAGCGTGCTGACGTCCTTGTCTGCCCTCAGGTCTTCGTTGCTATTTACGCGCGACCGGTCTACTCGCTCGTCGCAACATGCTACGCGGTTCGTAACGAAGCTGCGCTCGTAACGCCATAATTTGTCGCGCGTGCAAGGAAGTTCCGCATATACCTGCGGAATCTCGCATTGTTTCGTAGGCTCCATTTCTTAGATCTCGTCCCCCCGTTCACTGAGGATAACCGGAAGACTCAAGCCCGGTTCGCGTGTGTGTCGTGTGGATATGAGAATCACGCCGACGTCGTCGGTGCAATCAATATTTGCAATCAATATTGCAGAGCTCGGACAGCGCTTGTTAGCCTGTGCAAATTCTTCGCCTGAGGTAAGGGCGTCGTGGCAGGAACCCGCCGAAGCGACTACGTTGAGCATCACGTAGCGCAGCAGGAATTCTCCCCCTTCCCGGCCTTCGGCCGGCGAGCGTCAGCGAGAGGGGGAGGTGGATGTCAAGCTGATTGTCGATGCGTTGAGCTGTTCCTGCTCTTCACTGCCGGTCCCCGAAAGTTCCCGAATAGAGAGGACGATTCCCACAAACGCGACGAGCACGAGAAGCGACAGTCACCGGCGTGCTTCGGTTGCGCGCCGCCCCATCAGCTCCGACGGCAGTTCGCCGCGGGCCGCCGTCGGATCCATCCCCTTCCGGCGTGGGTTGTGCCTCATGCTTGAGCAGCGCGTTAGAGGCAGCCGAGGTTCCCAGATGGCGGCGATCGGGCGGTACTGAAACGTTGAGGCACTGATTTCTCGTCAATGTTCACTGCATTTTGGTCAATTTGAGGGACGCGGAACATGTCACGCGCGAACAAGGAGGATGATTCCGACGAGTAACATACTTAGCGAGAAAAGATGAAATCGAAAGCGGCAATCGCATGGAAGGCTGGCGCACCGTTGACTATCGAAGAGGTCGACCTTGAAGGCCCACGCGCCGGTGAGGTCCTGATCGAAGTGAAAGCGACGGGCATCTGCCACACCGATTACTACACGCTTTCGGGCGCGGATCCCGAAGGCATTTTTCCGGCGATTCTCGGGCATGAAGGCGCGGGCGTCGTCGTGGATGTCGGGCCGGGCGTCGGCACGTTGAGGAAGGGCGATCACGTCATTCCGCTCTACACGCCGGAATGTCGCCAGTGCAAGTTCTGTCTGTCGCGCAAGACCAATCTCTGTCAGGCGATTCGCTCGACGCAAGGCAAAGGCCTCATGCCGGATGCGACTTCGCGTTTTTCGCTCGACGGCAAGCCTTTGTTCCATTACATGGGGACGTCGACGTTTTCGAACTACATCGTCGTGCCGGAAATCGCGATCGCGAAAGTGCGTGAAGACGCGCCGTTCGACAAGATCTGCTACATCGGCTGCGGCGTAACGACGGGCGTCGGCGCGGTCGTGTATTCGGCGAAAGTGGAAGCGGGCGCGAATGTTGTCGTGTTCGGTCTCGGCGGTATCGGCCTGAACGTGATTCAAGGCGCGAAGATGGTCGGCGCGGACAAGATCATCGGCGTCGATATCAATCCGGGGCGCATTGAACTTGCGAAGAAGTTCGGCATGACGCACTTCATCAACCCGAAGGAAGTGGAGAACGTCGTCGATCACATCGTGCAGTTGACCGATGGCGGCGCGGACTATTCGTTCGAATGCGTCGGCAATGTGAAGCTGATGCGTGAGGCGCTCGAATGCACGCACAAGGGCTGGGGCCAGTCGTTCATCATCGGCGTGGCGGCGGCGGGCGAGCAGATCAGCTCGCGACCGTTTCAGCTCGTCACCGGCCGCGAGTGGAAGGGCTCGGCGTTCGGCGGCGCGCGCGGTCGCACCGACGTGCCGAAGATCGTCGACTGGTACATGGAAGGGAAGATCAATATCGACGATCTGATTACGCATCATCTCAAGCTGGAGCAGATCAACGACGGTTTTGACCTGATGAAGAAGGGCGAGTCGATCCGCTCGGTTGTCATCTACTAGGGGCGTACGATGCTCGACCTGATCGAATCGCACGCCTCGTTCGGCGGCACGCAGCGTATGTATAAGCATGAGTCGAAGGCTGTTGGCCTGCCGATGCGCTTTTCTGTCTTCATGCCAAAAGAGGCGTCGCATAGGAAAGTGCCGGCGCTCTTCTATCTCGCCGGGTTGACCTGCACCGAGGAGACGTTCCCGATCAAGGCAGGCGCGCAGCGCTTCGCTGCACAGCACGGCATCG
Source organism: Paraburkholderia sp. GW821-FHT02A12 (assembly GCF_059422005.1). Taxonomy (NCBI): domain Bacteria; kingdom Pseudomonadati; phylum Pseudomonadota; class Betaproteobacteria; order Burkholderiales; family Burkholderiaceae; genus Paraburkholderia; species Paraburkholderia sp. GW821-FHT02A12. The sequence goes on from NZ_JBWKWA010000002.1 coordinate 1,646,676, forward strand.
CGCTGATCTCGCCGGATACAAGTCCGCGCGGCGCTGAGATTCCTGGGGAGGCCGATGCGTGGGACTTCGGCGTCGGCGCTGGGTTCTATGTCGACGCCACACAGGCTCCATGGTCGAACCACTACCGGATGTATTCGTACGTTCGGGATGAATTGCGCGAGTTGGTGATCAACGCCTTGCCGGTCGAAGGCGAGAGGCTCGGCATCTTCGGTCACTCGATGGGCGGCCACGGCGCGTTGATGCTCGCATTACGCAATCCGGACATCTATCGGTCGGTGTCCGCGTTCGCTCCGATTGCCGCGCCGGCGCGCTGCCCATGGGGCGAGAAGGCCTTCAGCATTTACCTCGACGATGATCGTGAAGCGTGGAAGGAGTACGACGCGAGCGAGCTCGTCGGCAAGGCGGCGCACAAGTTCACGGAAGGAATCTTGGTTGACCAGGGGATGGCTGATCAGTTTCTAACAGACCAGCTGAACCCGGATCTCTTCGAAGCGGCGTGCGAGGTTGCCGGTCAGCCGCTCACTCTGCGCCGGCACGAAGGTTATGACCACGGCTATTTCTTCGTATCGACCTTCATCGAAGACCATATTCGGCATCATGCACAAATTCTTAACTTCGCTGGTTGACGCCGCAGGGCACGAATTGGCAGCACCTGGCAACCGCATGGACGTGCGGAATGGCAGCCGCCATCCACGCGGGACCTGAAACCTTTTTTAAAGGAGGCAACATGACAGCTTTCACTCACGTCACCGTAGGCACCAATGATCTCGCCAAGGCCCGTGCGTTTTATGACAACATTCTGGGCAAGATTGGCCTGAAACGGCTTGCGGATCTTGGAGACAACGGGTCAATCTGGGGAAAGGACTCGCCGTCGTTCTTCGTGCTGAAGCCCGCAAATGGCCAGCCCGCAACGGTAGGTAATGGCGTCACTGTGTCGTTCGAAGCCCCGGACCGCACTTCGATCCACGCCTTTCACGACTCGGCACTCGCTGAGGGCGCAAAGGATGAGGGAGCGGCAGGTCCGCGCGGCTGGGCACCGAATGCTTACGCGGCCTATGTCCGGGACTTGGATGGCAACAAGTTGGCCGTCTACTGCTTTAAACCAGAATGACGTGCTGAGCCGCAAGAAGACACGCCTCATTCATCGCACTGCGGATGACGGGGTGTCTGTCTTCGTCCGCTTTGCGTAGGGCGGAGCTTGCAATGAGCCGCCCTCGATAAAACGTATTTCAGGTATTTCCTGCCAGGTCGCGGCCAGGAGCGACACCGAAGCGGTCACGGTAGGCGAGTGGAGTGATGCCTAGCGCTTGCTGGAATGCCTTTCTCATTGCTTCATATGTCTTAAAGCCGCTTTGTGCGGCGATAGCCTTCGCAGACGCACTACCTTCTTCCAGCATCCGTCGAGCGGTTTCAACACGAGCGCGCGTCAGGAAAGTCGACGGCGTCATGCCCGTCTCGCGTTTGAAACAGCGATTGAAGCTGCGCACACTCATTGACAGGCGTTCCGCCATCTTGGAAGGCGAAAGCTCCTTTTTGCTGTTGGCGAGGATCCAGGCCTGGACGTCCCTTATACCCGGGTGGTGTGTTGCTTGGCTGACAAGATGCGCGCTGAACTGTGATTGACCGCCAGGCCGCTTGAGGTAGACGACTAGGTCTCGGGCAACGTCGAGTGCAACATCCAGACCAAAATCTTCCTCAACGAGCGCAAGCGCGAGGTCGATACCGGCTGTCACGCCCGCGGAAGTCCATACGTGGCCTTCACGAATGAAGATACAGTCAGAATCGACCCGCACTTCGGGGTATTTCTCTCGCAGTGCATCCGCTACGGCCCAATGCGTCGTTGCGCGGTTGCCGTTTAGGAGTCCCGCGGCGGCCAGAAAGAATGCTCCCGAACACAGCGCGGCTGTCCGCACCATCCGGTCCGCTGCGGCTTCGATCCAGTGCACGATTTCAGGCGCGTTTCCGACCGCCTCGTCGATTTTCCAAGCGCCGACGATGATCGCGGTGTGAGGCAATGACAATATGTTGAGGCTCTTCGCGGACGCAAGCGAAACACCGGTGTCCGACCGAACGTCACCGCGACGTACCGAAGCGAGCTTGACGTCATAGCGCCCTGACAAGCCGCGACGCTCCAGATGGATATTCGCATAGGTAAAAACGCTCAGGGAGCCAATTGCCTCGATTGCTTTAAAATCGTCGTAAATGACGATATCGACCGTCACAACCATTCCTACATCCTTCATGTTCTCTGTTACGCCATAAGACTCGCGCCTTTACGACGCAGGCGGATCAGCCAGATCTTCTGCGCGCTTCCGGATGTCACATGCTCTAGGATTCGTCTCAGGTCGGCGGATGCGCGGCTGAATAATCCGGATGGCCTGATCGTATCGCCATCTGGTAGCGGTCGGCATGTCGATTTGTCGATTTCACGCGCAGAGCGACTCATGTGCGATGTTTCCGAGCGGTGGACGTTTTGATTGAGTGCATCCGACATTCTAGGCAGAGTGCCTCTGTGCCGGGTTCGGTGGGTACGTCTCAATCTCTCGGCATCTGCTGAAAAATCCGGATCACTACGGGCCTGAGCTAATCCCCGCATAGCCACGTGCCTTCGATTCTCTTTCGACGAAGGTGGCGAGCATAGCTGACGCAGGGACTTCGCTGGTCACTTCCATGAAACCGTGCGGCGCGGTTGAACGATTGCTCAGAGGCGGTGTAGCGCTTGAAATCTTGTCATCCTGCCTCAGCGGTGTCTTGGCTGGCAGCATTCTAAAGTCGTGTTCCAAATGCAACGCGGCAAAGAAGGAGGGCCCGCCGATAGAAACCTGCAAAAAAGAGAGGCAGTACGCAGGTTTCGGGCAATGCTCTGTGCGACAAACCGTCCGCGCACCCGTGCAATTTCAATCAGAGGCCTTCTCCCCTGTCTGTCTTGGACTTCCCGTCGGACACACGCATAGACGACCCCGTCACCAAGTCCGCGGGCGGGGTGAAAACCGCCGACTGCTCCGTCGCAAGCGTCGCGCTCGTCGGCTGCTCGATCGAGAATCTCATCTCAAGGGCATGCTCGCCCCTATGTAACTTCTGCAAGCGCTCGTCAAGTTCCTTGTCTTCACGAGGAAGACGATGATGCAGGCGGAGGTAGCCCGCCCAAGTTGGTGTGCGGAAGGATTCTGTCCATCGTGCAGGCTGGTGAAGATCACGCGTAAGAGTCCAGTACCGGGCACCGACGCGGCTCCGCATCTGTCGTCGTTCATGCATTAAAGTCAGGAAAGCGTTGACATTTTCGTCCGGTACTAGATATTCGGTCTTGACGACAATGGGGCCGCTGTGTGGTTTCAAATTTGCATTGACAGCCGGGGCGTTGAGTTCCCCATGCTCTTCATGGTCCGCCTCCCGATGTTCGCGGATAGGGAACACGATTCCGGCAAACGCGACGAGCAAGAGTGCAACCGCAGAGGCTGCAAGCGACGCCGTTAGCGAATACCTTTCCGCCACCACGCCCCATACCCAACTTCCCGCCGCAATGCCGCCGTAGGTTAATGCGTAGTAGATTGATAGCGTGCGACCAACAATCCAGCGCGGGCTTGCTAGCTGCACGATCACCCCAAATCCCGACCACGCGATGACCCAACCGGCCCCGCCTAGGGCGAGGCCGATTGCCGCGACGTGTAGGGTAGGACCGATAGCAAGCAAAATACAGCAGGCAGAGCAGGCTACGCATGCCAGTGTGGCGAGGCGCTCCTGAGACAGTACGCGCCGCAAGAAGCTACTGGAAATACCGGCCAGAAAGGCACCTGCACCGAAGCCGCCCATTAAGACGCCGTAGGCGATCGGTCCCTGGGCCAAGCGGTCGCGAACAACCAAAGGTAGCAGCGCAAGTATCGAAATACTCGCCCAGCCAAAAAGAGTTCCTCGTGCAATCGCCGCTTTGATCTCAGCCGACATCGCCGTGAAGCGCAAACCGTCGTAGATTGACGTAGCCATCGATTCCCGCGGCAGAGGTGATCGGCGCACGTTCCATCTGCAGCGCCGCGTGGCGTGCAACGGTACCATGTAGGCCACCGTATTCAGAACGAAAGCCGCCAGGGGACCGACCGTGGCAACGACGATACCGCCCAGCGCCGGGCCTATGCTCCGTATGGTGTTGAAGCCGACGGATCCGAGGGTAATTGCCGCTGCCAGGTCTGGCTTCTCGACAATATCTCCGACCGAGGCCTGCCATGCAGGGTTGTAGAGAGCGGAGCCGCACCCGACCAGAAAACTGAAGCCGAGAACGAGCCAGGGATTAGCGAACCCCAGTGCGATAAGCGCCGTTATCATTGCGGTTGAGAGCGCCATCACACATAGCGATGTCAGCATCACCAAGCGACGGTCGTAATTGTCCGCGATGGGCCCAGCGAAGATTGATAGCACGAAGACTGGCAGTGTTGACGAAGCCTGCACTAGCGCGACCAATAGGTCGGAACGCGAGATCGTCGTCATCAACCAACCAATCGCCACGGTCTGCATCAGAGAGCCGAGGCTCGACATCTGAGTTGCGAGCCAGATTCGGCGAAAGGTCACGTTTCTGAGAGGAGCAAACAGCGTTTGGGAGACTGCGGTGGGCGCTGAGCGATCCGCATTTGCTTTACCAGGAGTCATCGCCTCTCGCTAGTGCCGAGAAGGGCTTGACCCTTTGCTCAGGAAGTTCCGCAAGGTGCGGTCCCGTAAAAGATGGCGGCCGCTGTGCACTCATTCGGATGCACTCGACGCAATATCTGCCTTTTTCAAGCCTTGCTCTTACGTTCGGTTTGGAAGCGCAACCGATATTCTAATGGGCAAAACGGGCAGGGCGGCGGAAATCAACGGGCCACGTTTGCACGAATTATGCGAAGTGCGGACACATTATGCGCAAAACAGGCGCGGCACGTTAGGCGTTCTCATCTGGTCGCGGGAGTCATATACATCCTGGCACCGGGCCCGTCATCGAGCAGCCCTGCGATCGAATAGGTGTGACTCGCTGTGCAGCGGAGCGTGGCCATACCGGCAATGAAGAAGCCCGCTCGCAAAAACGATGACTTTCCTCGGGGAAGGGGGCGTCAGCGAGCCTTAGCCGGGGCGCATCGCTTGAGGATGCATTGCCACCCGTTGCGCGCCCTCACGGCTTCGTCAAGAATGTCGAGATACTCATGGTGATCAACGCGATCATCCGCCGGCAATGAGGCCTCGGCGTGCCGTTCGAGCTCCGCTTGCCGTGGTCCTTCGCCTGCAGCCAGCGAGATAATCCGGCTGTACGCCTCACACGCGTAGGCAAAAGTCTCGCGTTTAGCATATTCGATGTCGAGCAGGTATTCCTTGCGACGGCTCTCGTTTAGGCCGACGGTGGCTCGTTTGCAGTTGTGGAAAATATGTGCCGCCTCGTGGACGACGAAATCTGCGAAAGGGTCGGTCTCATTGAAGTACGACAACGAGACATAGCACGTCGTTTCCTCGCTCAGCCCGACGATGTGAAGTGCCTGTTGCGAGAGAGCAGGGGCTCCGACGCTGCCCAGGTAAATGTTCGCCAGGTCCCAAGCTGTCGACAGCCAGGTGTGCTCCATGAGGACTGCGCCGATGTTCTGCGGCGTGAGGAAATTCACGCTGCGAGCAAGCATGTCCAAGACTACGGGCCGTTCGGCGGCGGGGAAGAGCCCGGATACCATCGGCGAAAGCTTCCTACGAGACCACGCATACAAGTCTTGCGGCACAGTCACCTGGTTGCGGAAGCCGGATGCTCGCCGAAGCGTCTCCTCAATCAGCGCAGCACGGAGTCGCTGACTCGCCTTTTGCGCGACATCGACGAAGTTATCGCCGGGCCAGCCCGCAAAGCTGCTGTCGTAATCACCGCACGAGAGGTAGCGCTGTACCTCGGCATCGAGCCACCGCTCTATGCCGATTTTTGGCTGCTCATGATCACGCTCTGCAAGGTCCAATGGCGCATCCATATCGTGAAGACGACTGATGTTTGCAGGGATGAAGCCGAAGATACCGCGGAATGCAAGGAACTCCAAGTGGCTCCGCGCGGCGTGCATCAAAAGGCGTCGTCAAGGTCCGAGACCTGTAGCCGTGACGGCCCTGTCTTCTTGCATCGAATTGTCCGTCGCACGATGGAAAGACAGCACCCGGACTCATTGCCTGTAAGGGCAGCGCTGATCAAGCCCGGCAAACACGACTGGTTGCGACCAAGGCATGTGTAATCTTTTGAGATCGCGAATAACAGCGATAAAAGCGGGCATTGCAGCTCATTTTGGGCCCCTTGAGGGGCTCTGTACGGGCTGTTCGCCCGTCTTTGGCCCTCTACGGGCGCACCTGTGCCGTCGAGCGACCTCGCCACATGTAAAGATTGGCCAGCGCGAGCGCAACGAAGGCGCGATTTGCGTTTTTCGCCAGCCCGCGATAACGAACCTTCGTGAAGCCCCACAGCCGCTTCACGACCGCGAACACGTGCTCGACCCGGGCGCGGATCTTCGACTTGTTACGGTTCTTGCGGCGCGCCACCTCGTCGACGATGTCCTTGCGGCGTGTGCGCTTGTTGGTGAAGTCACGTGCCTTCGGGGCCTTGCTGTGGATCAGCGCTTTCTGGCTCGCGTATGCGCTGTCACCGTAGACGCGTTGCTCCTCACCGTGCAGCAACTGTGGCAGCGGATGCTTGTCGTGTACGTTGGCGGCCGTCACGACCGCGCTATGGGCCAGCCCGCTCTGACTGTCCACACCGATATGCAGCTTCATGCCGAAATACCACTGCTGGCCTTTGCGCGTCTGATGCATTTCGGGGTCACGCGCCTTCTCCTTGTTCTTCGTCGACGACGGTGCGCCGATCAGTGTGGCGTCGACAATCGTGCCGCTCTTGAGCGTTGCTCCCCGCGCCTGCAACACCACGCCCACTTCCGCGAAGAGTCGCTCGCCCAGCTTGTGCTCTTCCAGCAGATGCCGGAATTTGAGCAGCGTGGTGGCGTCCGGAACCGTTTCGCTGCCAAGGTCAATGCCAACGAAACGGCGCAGGCTGAGGCTGTCGTACAGCGCCTCTTCGCATGCAAGGTCGGCAAGATTGAACCAGTGCTGCACAAAATGAATTCGCAACATGCGCTCCAGCGTAATCGGCGGGCGACCATTGCCGCGTTTCGGATAAAACGGTTTCACCACTGCGCACAGCTGCGCCCACGGCACAATCGTGTTCATCTCGTCGAGAAACGCTTCGCGTCGCGTAGGTTTGCGCTGCGCACCGAATCCCGCGCATTGATCGATCGCCATCGCCGGTGTCAGTTGTTTCATCGTTTTACGCTTTCGCCGTTACATGCTCGCGCTATAACGCATGACAGTCGTGTGCGGTGGACTTGATCAGCATTGCCTTAGCCTGCTGCCTCGAAGCCAGCCAAGCAACTGATAGGTGGTCGACGAACTCGGCACGGTATAATTCTCGCTATACGACGATACCTGCAATCGCGAGGAGAGAGCCTGCCTTGATGAACCCGATTTCTCATCAGCCGCTTACGGACAGCGAACTCGACCGCCTTTCCCAGTTTCTAGACTCCATCGGCAATCCGGCGATGAACATCGAGACGCTCGACGGCTTTTTCGCAGCATTAATTTGCGGACCGCACATGGTGCTTCCGAGCGAATATCTCCCAAAGATGTGGGGCGAGGGCGTTTCGTTCGAGAGCGACGAGCAAGCTGCGGAAATCATCGGGCTTCTAACGCGTCACTGGAGCACGGTTAGTTCAGAATTGCAGCGCACGCTCCATGAACCGGACGTCTACCTCCCGATATTGCTGGAACGGGAGGATGGAGTCGCTCCGGCAAACGACTGGGCACACGGCTTCATGCAGGCCGTGCACATGCGGTGGGACAGCTGGAAGGAGCTAATCGATGACGAGGAGAACGGCGGGTCGATGATTCCTATCATGATGCTGCACCATGAGCACGAACCCGATCCGGACATGCGGTCTCCTGAAATCACCCCTGAAAAGCGCGAACGCGTGCTCAAGAGGATGATCACTGGGCTGACGCACATCTATCGATACTTCGAGCCGCACCGGCGGGGGCCGGCAAAGATGGTGATGGGGCTACCGATGCACCGTGCCGAGCCGAAAATCGGACGCAACGAATTTTGCCCTTGCGGCAGTGGGCGCAAGTACAAGCATTGCTGCCTGGATAAGCCGCTGACGCTTCATTAAGCAATCAGCGCAGTACATATGTAACGCCGCAGCGACGCCATGACGTGAACCTGTCCCGAGAAGTGCTGTCGTCCGTCAATCGCGTGCTAAGGTCTATCGCACGCAACAGCCCGATAACGGGTGCCGCGCGACTCCTCATCCGTCGTCGTCATGTCTTCCAAGGAATTCCCTGGGTCCTGCAGACATAGCCCATCGCCTGCTCTCACATGCGCCGCGACATCTTCAGAAGGGCTCCGCCACGCATGTACACCCCGTGGCTGAGTCCGCGCCGCCCGGACGATACGCGGCCGGAGGCCTTGAAGAACAGCAGCGAGAAGGTCGGATTCCCGATCTTCCTTTCTCCGTCCATCGATGAGCCCGCGACCTGGTCCGCCGGGGGCCAACTTGCCGACACCACAGGAGTTCGAGTCACACTCGTGGCTCTTGTTGGCCCGGTTTGACTGGCACACGGCCGCCGAGCGGCTGGTCGCGCCGCTGGCGGATGCGGTGCGAGGGCACCTACTGAAGCCGCCAAGGGTCCACGGCGGTGACACGCCCGTGTTCCTAGATGGGTCCCCATGTGAATGTAGACGGGGCGCAGCGGGATGACCCCGTCTCCACGAGCACGACATCGTCCGTCCCGACGTACTGCCTGCTGGCGCGGGGATTTATGTCCCGCAGGGTGCAGCAGGACTGCACAGTTCCCACGCCGCTGCAACCTGCGGCGCCGACGGAGCGGCCGTGGTGCTCGCGCGTCTAAAGCGCTTCAAGCGCCTGCATGTCGGAACCCTACATGCGGTGAAAACCGGGCTGCGGAACCCGATTGCCAAGTACTTCTGCTGATTTTCCGCAGCCGGTCGGGGCTCATACGCGGTGTAGTACCCGCGGCAATCCAGTGAGGCTCTTCGCGCCCTGCTCTGTGACCAAGACATGATCGCTGCACCCGATGATGTGCCCACCTTTGCCGAACAGCATGATCGGGATGTGCAGAGTCATGCCTGCCTGCAGGAGCCGTGTGGCGCCCGGCACCATGTCCAGGTTGCCGCGCTCCGACCAAGGAACGCCAGTCTGATATCCGGCTTTGTTCCTAAACGCGCGCGGGTGCCCCGATCGCTCGACTACCTTTCGCACGACAGCATCGACTGTTTCTGCGGCAACGCCCGGCTTGATCACGTCCATTGCGGTATCCAGAACCTCGACGGAAATGGCGTGCAAAGCTTCGACTTCAGGATTGCGACCCAGGACGGCTGTGCGCACCAGCCCGCTCGCATAACCAAACTTGGCTCCGCCGGCCTCTGTGACGGCGGGCTCGTTCGTTCTCAGCGGGTTGGGCGCGGGTTGCCCGTGCCCAAGCCTCGTGCGCTCGCCGAATACCAGGGAGACCAACCGGAGTTCCTCGCCGCCGGCCTTCTTCACGGCCCCGTGCATCGCTTCGGCAACTTCCGTTTCTGTGATGCCTTCGCGCAGCGAGTCTTGGAACGCACGTATGGCCACTTCGGTCTGCCCGATGGCATCGCGCATCGCATCGAGTTCGAGTTCGCTCTTGACCGCTGCGACATCGGGCACAAGTTCCGTCGCATCAACCACGGTCATCGCCGGCAGCTCCGCCTGCAGCGTGTGAACGTCGTACGGGGTGAGATTCCAGCAGCGAAGTTCGAACCCGACGCGCTTGTTCTGCACTCCATTGCGCCGAAGCACGTCAGCACACGCTTTGGCGAAGTCTCGCTCTTGCACGTAGGTGACGATTTCGCTGATGCAACTATACGCGCGCACCGACTCCAGTTCGTACTCGCGCACCACATAGGTCGGCTCCGCTCCGGGCGCTAGGATCAGTGGGAAGGGGGCGAAGTAGGTTCCGATCCCGTGAAAGCCCGACAAGTATCGCGCGTGGCCCAGCGCGGTTACCACGAGCGCGTCCAGCCCCGCGTCCGCCATCGCCTGCAGGACCTTTTGTTGTCTTCGCCGGTACTCCGCTTTTGGAAACGGGACTCCGCTCAGCGGAACCGGTGGGAGTGCTTCATCCATACGCGACCTCCATTCTTGGTTAGTACATTAGACCTTGCGACGAGGAGAAGTGTAGCTGTGGACCGCTGGGACTTGGCCGCGCAGTTGGTTGCGAAGCGAAGGAAATCCGCAATAAAATAGGCCACTGCTCAGGATTGCCGCGCGACGGGCCGCGAGCCTGCGGCTGGACGCTGTGCGCTGTCTCTCAAGAAGCGTCTCCCGCGCACGACCTTCTTCGTGGTTCGACAGATCCTTAGAGGCCTATGATGAGCGTTACCGCCCCATCACTCGTAGTGGCAAAGCCCTTTGAGACGATTGAGCGGTACAAAAAGAAACGAGGGGTGGTGAAGGACAGACTTAAGCTCAGGGCCGCGGGTTGCTACGTGCAGGTTGATCTAAAGTCCTGTCTCCGCCCAGAATATCTCCTCTTCGTCCGTGTTTATTGCGACGATGACCTTGCCGGTCGGGCGAACTGGTGGTCGTTCGCCACGAAGGGCGCTTCGACCACCGCCGCGATACGCCGAGGCGCGTACACAGTCTGTGCTAGCGGCTCGAGCACCTTCCGAGAAGTTCGTCCGGCACCATGATGCCTGCGCTGCGCTGCCCTTCGGCGTCCCTATGACTTTTAGCGTCTTCAGGCGCGATGCGACGTCGACGCCCGGCATCAGAGGGATTCGCCGTGTTCAGCGGCTTCTTCTTCGCATTGGTGATGTTCGGCAGCGTCACGTACCGCGGCTCGTTCAGGCGCAGGACCGCGTCACGAACGCGGCCAGCTTCAAGGACAGCGGTTCCGCGCGGCCATCGACTTCATCGAAACCGTGGCTTTGCCGTCGTAGTTTGCAGCAGGCCCTGTCAGTGCTGCTGGCATCTCATTCGGCATCATCGTTCTGCGGAAGGAGTTCATCAATCAGATGCGAAGGCATGACCGAACCGCGCGGCCTCACTGCGCAAAACATCCGTCAAGGGGATGAACCGCGTGATACCGTAGCTGCGGGCCTCTTCAATCCCATGCTCATCCGTCCCCACTGCGACGATGCGATGCGCCGGCGTCGCGAGCGTATGGAGCGCCACTGCGTAGCGCGAGCCGCATGCGCTCGATGACAGGATCGAAGAAAAGTAGGTGACCCCGTCTTCGCCGAGCGTCTCGCTGATGGCATCGTTAAGACTCGCAGCATTAAGTTCGCTCACCAGTAGGAGTGGATATCCTTCGTCCTGCACTTCTTGCAGGAAGCGTTTCAACGCGACGCTCCGCTCATGTTTTGTTGCTGGAATTTCGTCGTCCGCGACGCGGATCCAGACGTTGTCCATGTTCGCTACGATTGCGTCGATTGCCATTGTGTGCCTCCTTAATTCATTGAATGCCTGAATATCGTCGCGGACTGCTCAGTCGCCGGACGACGCCATGGAGAAAATATGAGGTCGCGGTAGCACCGTAAAATGCCCGCGCCCGAATTTCCTTCCCTGTATTTGTCTTCTTATCGGATAGGCCAATAGGTCAGCCGGTGACAAAGCCGGCGCGCGGGACGAAAATCGAAGACGGTTCGGGCGTTGGACGCGTACTGGACGGGTGCTCGTCTGAGAATTTCATCGAATAAAATGCCCATCTTCTTGCAGTTCGAGAAAATTCTCGTCAAGCTCTCGATCTTGCCAAGAAGACGATGGTTCATGCGAACATAGGCCGCCATCGGAACTATCCCCCACGGTTCCACTTGTCGCTCTTTATGATGGGCTTGGAGATTGGACTTGTTATGGTTAGGCATAAGCGGCGAACAAATCGGAAACTGATCAACCCCATTCGCAGAAAGCAGGCGAGGATAGTGCGCAGTAGTCGCAAAACCGGCGCGGTGAGTGTGCGGTTCATGCGTTGTGCACGATGCACAGACCTTAAGCCTGGTGAGTGTACCCGGACATCAGCGCGGTGCGAATCTGACGCAGAGCGTCTCGAAGTGACCTCCGTATGTTCCGCGCGCCGCGCGACGAACTCGTTGCCGCTCTGTGCGCTAGCATGCCGAGAGACTCAACAGGGCGCGCGATGGTGAAATTTCGGACTTGCCGCGATGTGCGACTGCTGTGCCTCTACTGGGCACGACGCGCTCACGCAGCGCGTGGACCTTAGATGCTATCGCTGGCGGGTGCTGTCGGTGATGGTATCGAGCTGGCGCTCGGCTGCCACAGACGCGCTGCGCATGAAGCGGCTCGGAACGAACCGTCCGAATTCCCGACCCCACCCCGGTCCCTTGCGGTTACCTGCCTCTCCAATGCCGTAAGTTGCTGCCGGACGATGGTGGCGCTGAATTTCTGCGGCGGTGCAGTTGCAAACGGAGAAATATTGCGGCCGGTCACGCGTAGAATACTTTTCGATGTTTTGAGCAGTGTGTCGGCAACTCTATGGATGAACGGGAGGAAGGGACTATGAGCATAGGGAGTGTGCGATTGTCGGAGGGCTCGTCATCGAACGCAGGGTTTTGCGTGGTTCCAAGTGGAGGTGCTCTTGGTGCTGAAGTGCGCGGTGTGGATCTTTCAGCAACAATCGATGCCGCTGTGATCCGCCAGATCCACGAGGCTTGGCTCGAGCACCAATTTCTATGGTTTCGAGGCCAACATTTGAATCATGAACAGATCGTTAGATTTGCCCGCCGTATTGGAAAGCCGCACGATTACGCTGTGTTCAACACTTTCGATCGATCAGACGTTAAGCTTCCCGAACTAGAGGTAATTTCAAACGTAGTTGTAGATGGACAAGCAAAAGGCTCCGGTGGCAACGCCGACTTGGCTTGGCACACTGATATGTCGTATCTTGAGCACCCTGCATCAGCGACCATCAACTACGGAGCGAAAATTCCAAAAGACAGCACGAATACCCGATTTATAGATATGTATGCGGCGTACGAGGCTCTTACGGAAGAAGTGAAAAAAAAGCTGGTTGGGCTTCGATCAATGCACAGATCTATGTCAATGGGCGACCATGCGCCTCAAGCCGATCATCCAATAGTGCGCACCCATGATGAAACAGGGCGCAAAGCACTTTTTCTCGGATATCAGGGGAGTGGTGGTGGCATTCTCGGTCTCGACGCCAAGGAAAGTGATGCACTGCTTGGGCGACTCTGGGCACATATTGATAGACCTCAGTTCGTGTGGGAGCATGTCTGGCAGGAGGGCGACTTGGTAATTTGGGACAATCGCTGCCTCTTACACAGCCGCGGTAGAATCGTGTCAAACGCCCCACGGGTGTTAAACCGAGTGACTATCGAAGGCAGCCGCCCAGTTTAGAAAGTCAATTGAAGTCCGCGCCACGCGGCGGCGGGCAGGCCGGCAGCCTCGACCGCCGCTCGGTGACACCTGGTGAGATTCGCTCAATTGAGCCCGCACTCCAAGGCGACTTCTACGGCGGTTTCTACACCGAGTCCGACTCAACCGGCGACATTATGCAGGCAAGTATGCGACCGCATCAACTTATGGCGGCGAACCCAATCGATGGTGACAGTGACGCGGTCGCCGGCACACAGCAGTTGTGCGTCGAGGGCCGGCACATTGATAATGCGGCTGCGGTCGTCCGCATAGCTCGCGCGCGGAATAGCACGCCGTACGGTTTCAATCGTGTTCGATTCGTATCGAGGAATCTGTCGGAGAAACTCGCCGATCCAAGAGCAGTCGTGCCTTGTGATATCCACCGAGATCAAGCTGATCCGACTGTTGGGATTCGGAATACCTGTCGCTGTGCGAAATCGATATTTAGTACTACAGCCGTAGATACGCTGGGGGCACACCAGCGCGTCGTCGATAATGACACTGCTGGGCTCGGTACTGATGTTGGCGTCGCCATATTGACCACGACATCACATGCTCGACGGAGTGTAGCGTTCGCCATATCAGGCGACACAATAGCCGGCGGATCTCTTGGATGCTGAATGGCAGTGAGCCTTCAGCTGTTTTTTTTGGCCTGCGCCCTTAGGCCAGCAAGTACCGCGTGCGCCAACAACGCCAGAGTGACGTGGCGGTACCAGCCCTGCCAGCGGCGCACCTCATATTGGTCTAGGCCGCATTCACCCTTGGCGGCCTCAAAACCGACTTCGATCTCCCATCGCCTGCCAGCGACGTTGACGAGAGTTTGACGGGTAACCTTGCTGCGGGGCGCGTAGACCACGAAATACGCGTGCTCGCGATTCTCGTCAAGACTGCGGCGTACCAGCAGATAATGACCAAAGCGACGCTCTGCGGCGCTCAACTGCAGGCGCCACAACGGCGTAAGTGCCCAGTCATACAGACGCGCGCCTTTTGCGCCGATTCCGGCCGAGAGGCGGCGCCAAGCCTGCGGTGGCAAGGCTTGTGCAATCTTGTCGGCGCGCATAGTGGTCGGGCCCTGCCACCATAGTGGTTCGTTCTTCTTCACCGCCAGCACGAATGGCTGCGCGCGCGACTCGAGCCACAGCCGCAAAGGACGGTCACCGCCATACACCTCATCGCCGGTGACCCAGCCGCAAGGTACTCCCGCATCGAGCGCCCGTTCAAGCATCTGGCGCGCGAGCTGCGGCTTGGTTGCAAATCCCATCGTATCAGGGACGCCCGCAACCTCGCAGCGAGGACGATCGTCGATCCATGACTGGGGCATATACAGCTCTCGGTCAATAAATGCGCTCGCTCCATTGCCCGCATAGCAGAGAAACACACCGATCTGGCTATTCTCGATGCGACCTGCTGTACCACTGTATTGGCGTTGCACGCCGGCAGAGTGTTCACCCTTCTTGAGGAACCCCGTCTCATCCACAATAAGCGCCGCCTCACGCTCGCCGAGTTGCTCAACGACGTATTCGCGCAGTACGTCGCGCGCCGCATCGGCATCCCACGTTGCTCGCTCAAGAAGGTGCTGCACACCATCGGGCGTGGCTTCGCCGATCCATTCGGCAAGCTGCCAGCCGTTCTTGCGTTCGACCGTACCGAGCAAACCCTTTAGATAGGCTCGCGAACGCTGTCTCGGTTCAGCACGTCTGAACAGACCGGCCAGTCTTTCATGCAATTCATCCAGTTCACGTTCCCATGCTTTAGCGATTTCTTTCATGGCTCTATACAAAGTAGTAGTACTAACCTAGTATAGGAAAAATAACTACGGCTGTAGTGTTAGAGGTGGTTTCAAAAAGCCTAGATAGATCGTTGAAGAGTATTCCAGCAGATGATGCAAGCAGCCAATTTTAAGAAGGCTTCATGGATGTCGGCCAGTTGCTCGTAGCGGATTCGAAGACGATGGAAATTATGAAACCAGGCATGAGTACGTTCGACGACCCATCGGTACTTTCCAAGGCCGCTGCCATGCTCGGTACGCCGCTTTGCCAGAACGGGTTTAATACCCCGATCGCGCATTTTCCGGCGGTGTGCTTCGGAGTCGTATCCGCGATCAGCATAGACGGCTCGAGGCTTTTGCGAAGGCCTACCGCGAATGCCACGGATGGCTGGAATCGCGTCAATGAGCGGCAACAATTGTGTAACATCATGGCGATTTGCACCGGTCAGGATGATCGCAAGCGGCACACCGTTTGCGTCGGTCGCGACATGGTGCTTGGACCCCGGTCGCGCGCGATCTACGGGGTTTGGCCCGGTTTTTGGCCCGCCCCGATAGCGCGCACGGAAGACGAATCGAGAATCACGCGTGAAAGGTCGATTTGGCCAACTGCACGTAGCTCGGCAAGAAGCAGTTCGTGCAGGCGATCCCAAACGCCTGCTTGTTGCCAGTCGCGTAACCGGCGCCAACAGGTCACGCCGGAGCCGCAACCCATCTCGGCGGGTAGATCGCGCCAACGCAACCCCGTACGCAACACAAACACAATGCCGCTCAACGCCGCGCGATCGGGTACCGGCTTGCGACCGGGATACCTTTCGCGTCGAGCCTTCGGCTGGGGCAATAGATGTTCGATTCTCTTCCACAATTCGTCGTCAATGATTGGCTTGTCCATCCCTCGATCTCATCGTCACGATGGCCGAGGTTAACAGCATGCCCATGAAGTTAACAGCCCCTTTGTTGTCTTTTTGAAACCACCTCTTAGTAGGTAATCCTCGCGCCGACTCTCGTCTAAGCCGGCAGAGGCTCGCTTGCAATCGGCGAAACACGAAGCGCGGTTAGGAACTTTTGAGCGGTCGGCTTTGCAACGTCTACAAACTGCGCGCGCAGATTTCGTGCGGACATCGATTTGGTCAGCTCTTTTGCCGGCAGCGGGCTAATCGTCTAGGTTACGTCGTCGCACTATAGGGCGAAGGATATGCATCGGCTAGGGCAACGTGTTCGCCCAAAGGAGGAAGAGGTGGAGGCTAGGCGTGAAATCACCGACACGCCGACCGACCTCTCCCCTCGTTGACTTACTGACTGGCGCCTGCCGAACCGGCCGCCTTTTTCTGTGCGTTTTGAAGGTTTTCGGGGTAGTTCTGATCGTTCACCGCCGGATTGTATCCCTTGCTTTCCAACTGTTTTAGTTCAGCCGCGTTCTTCGCGCGCGCAGCCTTACGTTCTGCCTTTCGCTGGGCTTTGGCCTGCCTCTTCTGCTCTGCCTTCGTCGTTGGTTGACTAGCAACTGCAGACTGCAAAGTGGCGTCTGTGCCGCTCGCCTCCGGTTGCGCGGACGCCGGCGTTGCCGCGCAGAGCAGGAGGGCGGCGGAAGCGAGTGCAGATACCGTTCTTGCAAATGAACGCATAATCACCTCTTAGGTTGTTTGTCAAACTTGCTCGTTCTCGCTTGCGTGGCGAGAGAGACGAAGCCTCACGCTTTGCATCCCACTTAGGCGCGAAGGCACGGGTGGAGATCTTTTCTTCTCGCAGGTCTTTCGCTCGTTTAACAGCGACCGATTTTTCGTGCCGCAAGCACGATGCGTAGGTCCATATTGATATGATAACGTTAAGATCGGCGCGATCGGATTCATTAAACAGGTTCTTGGGAGGAAATCCGGCAAACAAAGACGTACTTGCGCAGTATTTTCGCGAGGGGAAGGGGAATTGTTGAACGGATTTTAGGTGCTCGTCCAAGAAATATTGTCGTAGAAGGCCATTGGTGTTTTCGTTCCTACCACGCTGCCATGGGCTGTGCGGGTCGGAGAAGAATACCTCCACGCGGACTCGATAGTGAAGCGGGCGTGATCGGACAGCTCCTAGCCACGATCCCAGGTTAATGGTCGCCACAACTGGGCAGGCAGGTCCGCCACGGTTTTCTTGAGCGCGTTGGCCATCGTGACAACTGCGTAGCCGGCCAGCGCAGGTCCGTTTTTTGTGCGCGGAGTCAGTCCATAGCCTTTTTCCCGAGGTAAGTGTACGAGCATCGTGAAACGGCTTGATCCTTCCACCAGCGTCCCAATGGCGGATCGGTTCAGGCCAATGATCAGGTCGCCTTCCCAACGGCCCGGCACAGCACGATTTTTCGCCTCTGCAGGCCGACTGGAAATCATCATCTCCTCGCTGAAGTGCGTCTACGCCTTAGCACGCGCTCTCGCTCGGGGAACGCGCAACGCGCGCCCGGTGCGCAGACAGCCCGTCAGCTCGCGCTTGAGCGCACCGCGCCCTTGAATATAGAGCGCTTGATAAATGGCTTCGTGATAGATGCGCATAGGCACATCGTCCGGGAAATCCACCTGCAATCGATTGGCAATTTGTTCAGGTGACCAGCCGTTGACCCACTTTCGGTCACCGCGATGTGGTTTAGTTCGCCCATTGAACGGCGCCCGCCTGGGCCCGGCAATCGCACGACTACCAGCGTCATGAACTTTGCCCTTATAAGGCGCTCCTGTACATATTGACGCAGCCGTGCATTTGTCGCCAGCTATACTGGCTTCGGTCGTTTGGCGAATCGATCCGCCTTCCACTGCGCTAGCGAAGCACGATACTCGAGGAGCCCAGTGAGTGTTGCAGCATTGCGCGCAAGTGCTCGCGAAACGGTTGATGGTGGACTGCATCCGAAGCGCCGAGCGATTTCGCGCGCCCTGAGGCCTCGGACGGAAAGCAATGCTATCTCTTCTCGTTCAACGAATGACAAGTATCGACCAGCAATAGGTTTGGATATAAATAGGGCATGCCGCCACGATCGAGGAACCAGCGCGAGCCTACCGCTTAATATGGACCTACCGCCTCCGCTCCTTTCTCGCTTTAATGCCAGTCGCGATCTGTTGCCAAAACCGACGCTCCACCTCATGTCAAGTGATGGCGCGCCCGGCGAATTTATCGGTCCTCGCCCAGTCAACCGATATACCTGCTTTGCACTTTGTCCTATGCAACACCTCCTCGATCAAAGGCGTTGCGACGACCGGTTGAATCCGCTCATGATTGCACCGTTGCCGGTTCAGTTTGGGAACTCATGCTTGGCTGCAAACCTACAGCTTCACTGTGGCAATGCAATCAATAGCATGTTGCTGGCAACGAACCATATCGCAGTCGCGGTTATGGGGCGTCAGCCGCGAGAGCTGCGCACGTGTGCCTCTGTATTTGCCAACCCATCCGATGGAGATCACTACGTCCGGATCGATAGACCGCCCACTCAATTCAACGTCATCGAACAGGCTTACCACCCGACAGCAGGTCTGATATTCGTATCACACGCTTTTTTCCTGCATGCGACAGCGTGGTTTGAACGATTTGGTTCTTGTCGGTGATGGAAAACGCGGCGCTTCGCAATTCTTTCGCGCGTACATTCCCAGTGTTCCAACTCAATCGTCTCCTGTGTGTAACTCGCGGAAGAACGTTGGCTCCGCCGAGTTGCGTGAGCGGAGCGATCCATCGATGTCAATAGAAATGTCGATAGAAATATGCAGTCGCTTTCTTGGCCGCTAGAGAAAATCATAGGAGAAGTCGAAATGCTTTCAACTCAGGACAGGGTCGTAATGGTTTCCGGAGGGGGGCGAGGAATCGGCCGGGCGATTGTAGACCGATTGCTTTCATCGGGATTTCGCGTTTCAAGTGGTGTGCGCAGTTCCTCTGGCTTCACCGAAAGTCGGCAGGCCTTATCCTGCTGTTACGAGGCGGAGAATGAAGGCTCTGCTGAGGCGTGGGTCGAGACGACCGTTAAGCGCTTTGGACGAGTTGATGCTGTGATTAACGTGGCAGGAATTGACCCGGCGGTGCGCGTCTTTGACCAAGGTGAAGATGACCTTGACCGCATGTGGCGCGTTAACGTTAAAGGGCCTTTGCGCGTCGTGCGGGCGGCCTACCCGTATCTGGCTGCTACAGGGCAGGGCCGGGTTGTGAATCTGGGATCGCTCTCCGGCAAGCGCGTCCTTTCGAACGCGGGATATGCAATGACAAAAGCCGCACTGGTTTCCTTGACACATGCCATTCGTCGTGAAGGAAACGATGCGGGCATCCGCGCAACGATCATCTGTCCAGGCTCCGTGGCTACTCAGATGACGATCGGCAAGACGGACATCGAGGCTCACGAAATGACCCAGCCGGAGGACCTTGCCGTGCTAGTCGAGACTCTCATTCTCCTGCCAAACAATGCATCCATTGCGGAGTTGCTGATCAACTGCCGTTACGAGCCGGCGTTCTAGTGTTGTCAGTCAATGGTTCGGGGGATAAACCGGAACCGTGCGGCCAGAAACGTTTAGTAAGGACACTGTTACTTCCAAAAAAATACTTATCCGAACGGTGTGGCATAGCAATACGTGACGCGCTTATTTTAATCCAATGTTATGCAATGGAAGGGCGTTATCACCAGTGCCGTGGCCGACGCTATCGCCGGCGCTCGCAGATGTGTAGGCTTAGGTCGGCCGTTCCCTGTGCTGCCGGCGGCAGCACCGTGTTGTCTGCTGCATGTCCGAGCGTTGGTTAGCGCATTACAGAAATCTACATGAACGTCCCGGTCCCGAGGGCTTCCGCGCTCCGCCCAGCGACAGCTTGGGTTGTTCCGCATTCTTGCTGCCTATTTCGCGGCTGGTCCGGACGAAATCCGCTGACTCAGGCATCATTCCGCGCTTAGCTCAGCGCTTTCTATGTAACTCGGGCTTTTGCGTGTCCTGTTCCAATCCTGTCATGGCATCACGCCAACGAAACTTTGTGGCGTGCCGTTCCTCGCTATAGCGCAGCGAATGCTACATAGCTGCTCAAGGTTGCGCCTGCTTGCCTACACCCGCAGCAACGATCCTGCCGCCGCTACCGACCTCTTTTTTTGATTTTGGGCCGAGCCGGTCCGCAACTTAGCGGTCGCTTCTAAGCGCTTTTCGGACCAGTTGCTGTGCGTCGGCGGCTGTTGCTGTCACCAATACGTCGGGCGCCGCCCCGCCGTAGCCAAATCAAGGAGTTCACGGGAACCGGTCTTGCTGCGATGCATCCCAATGCGTCGCGTTGGGATGCACATTGTAGCTGCCCTGCTGGCGACGAGATCCGGCCCACCGGAAAGGGCCAGCGCACTGTGATGGTCGCACCCTCGGTGCGCGTCGAGTTTCCACCGATACAAGCGCCTCGGCCGACGCATTCGCGGCTGCAGCGAGACGGCTCAGCCGGCGGCCCCGCTCATCGATCACCGCAGTCGCGCTACTGATCCGCATCGAGTTGATCTGGCCCGCAGCAGTCAACTGATCGCCTGAGTACTTTTTAGAGTGAGCCGGGGGTCCGGCGGAACAAGCGAAGTAATGCGCGAAATAGCCCGGCGTCGATGTCAAGCGCAAGAAACGCGGATAGGGCTGAACTTGCGCGGACTGGCAGATCTTGAGACGCCCGCTGCATAAATTCCGCCGACCTCTGAGTCTTTTCGCAGCGTTTGTGCGGAGACAACGCCTTAAACTGTTTATTGTCATGTTTGAGAGCAAAGAGGAGAAAGGAAACGCGATGAAAGATTCAACGTCAACTGGGCATACTGGGCGTGATCATTTGGAGGTTGTTCGTGGGGAAGTTGCCTTCGTCCGCCGCACAGCGGATGAGGATGCTCGCGCCACCACTGTGCCGCGATACACAGACCTACCTATGGTCAGTTATGACCTGACGATTCGGAATGCGCGTCCGATTGTCGGTGAGCTATCGCTTGATCGGGAGGGGTTCACCCTGGTTCCTCATAGGATTGCGTGCGTTGACGAGAAAGACCCGGAAGTGCTCGTCGACAAATACCTAGAGGAAATGGTTCCGTTCATCCAGAAGCGGTTCAACGCCTCTTGGGTGGTTCCTCGCAGAGCGAGTGTCATTATTCGACGTGCTGATGAGAGATCAGTCTCCGCGCCGCCTCCCACCGGGACTACGGATGAGCGAAGAGTCAGAGCACCGGCGGGGGTGGCCCATATTGATTACGCCCCGGTTGCGGCGCCTGTGATTGCCGCAGCTGTGAACCAATTGCAAGGCTTACCGGTTCGGCCGTACTCACGCTTGTTGATTATCCAGGCTTGGCATCCGCTGTCGCCGTCCCCGCAGGATTTCCCGTTGGCACTTTGCGACGCGACCACTGTATCCGAATCTGACATGTTTCTCCATAATTACACGTCATCTGGCATTTCGCACAAGGCCTGTACGATGAGGTACAACCCTGCGCAACAATGGTATTACTTCCAAGACATGTCACCGGATGAATTTCTTATGTGGAAGGGGTATGATTCCGATGACCATTACAGGATGGTCGCTCCTCATGCTGCGTTCGACAACCGCCGCGCCTTTCCGAATGCCGTACCGCGGGAGAGCATTGAAAGTCGCTTTATGCTTTATTATGAATGAGCGAGATGCATCTGGGCTTACGCGCGCCAGATGTTTTCAACGAATGACTGGCAATCTTTCTGCACAGTTATTCACATGAACCCGCGCTAAATTGGTACGCGCGCGCGAGGCGATGGCCGCGCGAGCGCGTCGCCAGCGGGTAGCATTTGTACCAGATGAAACCAAGGTTTCGGAGTTGAAGGTGGCGCCTAACTCAAAGGTTGAGGTTCAAGCTCGGCGAGTTCTAGTCAGTCTGCAGTTCACGTCCATCGAAAACATTTATCGAAAAGTCGCTCTAAAGATCGCGACGGCAATCGCGCCGATCGCCCACTCATTCGCTCCCGACGGTTCCTACGCGGCTTGACAAAGGTTGATCCTGTCTATGTTCCAGGCGAGCGCGACCAATGACCGGTCCGCAGCGACGCTGGTCATCCTCGGCAGCGAGAATTGTTGCAAATTCAACACGCGGTTGATGATGTCGAACACGGGTTCGACCATGGTTTGGTAGTCCGTAAAGTGATGCTCTTGAGGGATTAGTCCCCTAACAACTGGACCCTACCTCGCCGGCGACAGCGGACCGTCGTAGAAGCGTTCGATCAACGGCAAGTGATGCGCGTCGCGCCGGATTGCCATCAGCGGTATCAGTCGCCTAACAAACGGGTCGTTAGTCCAACTGATGTAACCCGCATCAGCTAGCAACGCATTAGGATCACCCATCGAGCCTGACGCGCTGGAGGAACCGGCTGGGCGAAGCCGGCATTGAAGAGTTGCTGGGTAATACGATCGACGCGGCCAAACGTGCCGGCGTGATCAAGGTGTCGAGCGCGAAGCGGGTGATCGTTGACACCACAGTCATGGGGAAAGCGGTTGAACATCCAACCGATTCACGATTGCTTGAGCGGTGTCTTGAACAGCCGGTGAAGGCCCTAGCACGGCACGGACTCAGGCAGAACGGGTCACCCTCATCGCATTGCAGATTGGCCGCTACGCGCACGCAAAGCAGTTCAAGCGAATGAGAAAAGCCCTGCGCACGCTGCGCTCCCGGGTTGGTCGCGTCATGCGTGATGTGGAACGACAGGGCGGCCAGTTGGGCGAAAGCGGCCGTGCGCCGCTGCTGGAACTGGTTGCTCGCGCGAAGCGCGTCCTGTCGCAAAAACCGAAGGACAAAAACAAGCTCTATGCGCTGTACGGACCGGAA
This sequence comes from Paraburkholderia sp. GW821-FHT02A12, assembly GCF_059422005.1. Lineage (NCBI taxonomy): Bacteria > Pseudomonadati > Pseudomonadota > Betaproteobacteria > Burkholderiales > Burkholderiaceae > Paraburkholderia > Paraburkholderia sp. GW821-FHT02A12. Next base: position 1,669,684 of record NZ_JBWKWA010000002.1, read on the forward strand.
GTCGAGTGTCCGGACAATGGCAAGGTACGTATCCGTTAAGAGTTTGGCGTGAAAGTGTCGACCACAACGACACACAAAGAAGGGCTCGTGGCTGGTATGCGCTCGATGCCGGGAAATCCGTACGATGGTCCTACGCTGGCTGAAGCGCTGGAACGGGCGGCAACGCTGTGCGACACCACGCCGGAAGGCGCCATGGTCGACCTTGGATACAAGGGTGCCGCCGTCAACGGTGTGAAGATTTACCACCCGGGTTTGCGGCGAGGTATCACGCGCGGGCTACCGGCCGATGATCAGACGCCACAGCGCGATCGAACCAGCCATTGGCTACATTAAGACAGACGGAAGGCTGGATTGGAACTGGGCCAGAGGCGCGCCAGGCGATGCGATCCACGCCGTGCTGTGCGGCGTAGGTCACAACCTGCGGATGATTCCCAGGAAGCTGAGGCTTTTTTACGCGCCTCGTTTTCCTCGCTTTGTCCAACCCTGCCGTTCCCGGTATCAACAGCGTAAGTTGATCGACCGAAAACACGAATTGTTCAGGGTCGACTACTTATGAAGGGCGCGAGCCACACCCGTCATCAGGGCAGCGTGCCACCACCAGCGATCGGTAATTCACCTTCATCCCTTCATCTGCAACGACCTGCCGATGTCATCCCTTCCAGTAATTTTCACCGACCGGAGCAAGCGGGTGGCTTGCACACGGACTCTGGCCGGCTCGAGTTTTACTCGACGATACCGGCCTTGCCCTAAGTCAACAATATCCGCCGCCTGCGCCCTCCGCTTAACACGCCGATCAGGCTCACTCCTCTTGGGGCGCCATGGATCATCAGGATCAATCGCGGTGTTATGAAGTCTTATACCAAGCGCAAAACTTAGCAATCGAGTACAAGGCGGCCTCCGCGGCAACCGGACACGCAGACCATCATCGATTTGCCGCCTGCGCGTTCACCATCGCTCAAGACACTGTCCCGATGATCGATTTCGCCTTCCAGAACGGTCATTTCACAGCTGCCGCAGATGCCCTGCTCGCAGCTGAATGGCACGTCGATCCCGGCTGCGAGTAAGGCGTCGAGGAGGCTCGTGCCGGGCGCGATGCGCAAGAGCTTACCGCTGCGCGCAAGGTGAACCTCGTAGCCGAGGCTGTCATCGTGCGCGGCGCTGAATGGATTTGCTGCGAACCGTTCCACATGGGCGTGCAAATAGCCGTACCGCGCGCATGCGTCCTCAAAAGCCCTTAGCATCGGGGACGGGCCGCAGCAGTAGTAGCGGGTGTCTGGACCGCGGCCGGCGATGAACGCGTCGAGGTTCGGGGGGGCGCCATGTTCTGAATCGAAATGTACTGTAAGCGGGATGCCAAGTGCTCGAATCGGGCTCAGAAATGCTGCGTGCGCCCGCGAACGAGCGCAGTACAGCATCTCGACATGCTTCCCGATTGAAACGAGCCGCTGAGCCATGCAATAAATCGGTGTCACGCCGATGCCACCGGCGATGAGCACGAACCGCTCGCCAGCTTCGTCCAGAGGAAAATTGTTGCGCGGTTCGGAGATGGTAAGACAATCGCCCTCGCGCAATTGATCATGAATGAATGTCGAGCCGCCGCCGCTTGGGCTCGCGCGCAGTATACCGAGCACATAACGCTCACACATGCTGGGCGGATTAACGAGCGAATAGTTGCGTAAGAGACCGTTGCTCAGATGCAGGCCGATGTGCGCACCAGCCTCGAAGCTCGGGAAACGGTCCACATCGGCCGGCCGCAACTCGACGCGAATTGTATCGGTGGCTTCGGCGCGGATACTGTGGACTATTGCGGTGAGAGTGGGGGGGGCCATTGGTCAAGCACAAATGCGGCGAGCAATGTAGCTATAGAGATCGCGCAAGGTCCCTTCGTAGTTATCAGGTGCGAGTGGCCCGGGCGTGTAAAAGCTCGATCGGAGACTAATCTGCAGCGTTTCGAGCTTTTCACGGTCCTCAGCATTGATTTTATCGAACCTTTGTACGTACGTCGCAAGGCTTTCAGGATCAGGCATCGCTGCAGGACCGGTGACACCATAGCGCAATGCAACGCGGTCGGACGACAAGGGCCTCAAGCACATATACACCGTCTGGTGAGAATTACAGGAGACGATGAGGTTAGGGAAGAGGTTGAATACGAAACTAAATTGCCCCTCCCTGTTCGCCACCTTAAGGTCGCCCGGGGTAGCTTGGGTTGAGCCAGCCTTGTAATGCAGGCGATAGGCACAGAAATGGCCATTTCCCGGAACGTATTCGGAGTTCTCTGACGGTGAACGAGGCCGTATGGTTTGCGGGTGCGTGGCGTTCAAGTGGTAGCCTTCTAGGAAGTTTTCAGCCAAGCATTTCCAGTTAGTAGCCCACACCTCTTCTTTACTATAGTAGCGTTCGCGCTCACCGTTGCGATAATCGCGGATGTACGACTCCAATGGCGCAAGTTTGTCCCCGAATGGGGCGGCCGTAGCATCAAGATTTACGAATATGAAGTTCTGCCATATTGCTGTGGGAATTTCGGGCAATGCACACCGTGTCGCATCCAGCTCGTTGCAGTCTTGCATGAGCGGCGCGCGCTTTAACTTGCCGTTGAGATCGTAACTCCATGCGTGATAGCCACAGACATGAACGCGAGCGTTCCCGCGGCCTGTAGCGACCTGGTTGCCTCGGTGACGGCAGACGTTTGCGAATACGCGAAGTGCGCCTTGCGCATCACGTTGTACCAGTAGCGGTTCACCGACCAGTTCTGTAGTGAAGTAATCGCCGTTGGCAGGCACTTCACCGACATGACCGATGCAGGCCCAGCTCCGGCGGAAGATTCGCTCACGTTCTAATTCTGTAAAGCGCTCGGACGTATAGAACGCTCCTGGCATGGCATGGGTTGCTCGCGCTTGAGTGTGAGCGAGCGTCGAGAGAGTATCGAGCAGCAGGCGCTCGCTTTGTGACAACGAATCGGCAGGGGGGGGGACGGATTTTTGGGACATCAATTAGCCTCGATGGTGGCGAGCAGGGCGGTCGATGAGTCCATCAACAGTCCGATCATAAGGCGAGGACAATGCGTAAATTCTGCAAAAATCGCTTTACCTACGCAGAACTTGTTGAGTCCAAGCGGTCGTGCCCTTCCTGCGCCGCATATTTTGTTGCGGCGCGCGGGTATTCGAAAAGAACACCTCACTGGTCCCCTTGGTCGGTCCACGCAGAGCCACTTGCGTTGTGACGTGCCGTTGGCTCTTCCATGTCTCCGATTCGTTCATCAACCATTCTTCAACTCTTCAACGTCCAGCTCACCTCACGATCTCAGGCATGCTGTTCATTTGAAACGCAAGTTCGTCACATTGCGATGGCGCGAATCCGGTTATCCGTACACCTCAGATGAGGAACGCCGGTTTTGTGCTTATTTTACCCGTCGAACACCAAAAAACCGCGTTTGCGACGTGGTAACTTTTCAAGATTGATTGATTATTCATTTTCCGTCTTTACGGCGGCTTGCACTTAGAGATAAGCGATGCGCAATTCGAACATAGAACGTCTGTTGACGAAGCTGCTCGGCCTTTATAAAACCCAATCTTTGTTCTCGACGTTGAATGTCCCGGCTGTCTTGCATGACTGGGAAGACGGTACCGTCACGCGTGCTGAACTGGCCCAAGCCATGAACATGGCGCTTTTCGAGGACCTGCTAGAACGATCGCCGAACGCACGCACGTACACGAGCGAGTCCGTCGCGAACGGTGGCTCGGTGTACTTCGACCACGGGGCGTTGCGTACGGTCCGTTGGCCCCATAACGGAGCGCTGCCTCCGGGAGAGGGGGCTTTCACCCGAATCCTGCGTCCGCTGGGTTTCAGGCTCAATGGCCGATACCCGTTGGACACGCTCGGGATGACCGGCCGCGCCTATGCACACGCGGACGCGCCAGACGAAATCGCGCAGTTCTTCCTCAGCGAACTGCACCCAGAGCGTTTTTCGGCGGAGTTTCAGCTCGCAGTGACCAATGTTCTGAAATCATCGAAGGACCCGCTGACGCCGCTTGCGGTTTCGCATCTCTCCGATCTCGAGCGCGATGGCTCGCTGCCATTTGAGGCAGCTCAAGAATTGCTTCCCGTCATCGTCGGCGCATTTGCGCGTCAGCATGACGTTCCCAGCGAAGATGATTACGAAACGCTGTTGCGGGAGTCCGCTGAGATGGCGTGGATTTCGACTGAAGGCAATGCCTTCAACCACGCAACGGACCGCGTGGACGATGTATTTGCATTGTCAGACGCTGAGAAGGCGAAAGGTCGGCCCATGAAGCCGGAAGTCGAGCGCTCGCGTTCGGGCCGCGTTTTCCAGACGGCCTATCGCGCGGATACTGTCAAGCGTGAGTTCAGATCCGCTAACGGCACCACCGTGACGCGTGAAGTGCCGGGATCGTTCTATGAGTTCATTACGCGCAAGCGCGCGTTCGACCCGAAGGAGCGCCGCTGGCAGACCGACCTCCGCTTCGACGCCGGCAACGCGACCGGTATCTTCAAGATGACCGCCAATGCAGCCAAGTAACGTGAAAACAGTTACACCGTTTAAGGCAAGCAAGGATTTGCTTCAGGGAGTCGAAGCCACGCTTCGGGCATCGATTCGAGGTGAAGTCCGTTTCGATTCCAGCTCGAAGGCTCTCTATGCTTCCGACGCGTCGAACTATCGGCAGATTCCGCTTGGCGTTGTCGTGCCCGCCGATGTTAATGACCTCGTTGCGGCACTGGACGTGTGCCGTCGGCAGGATGTTCCGTTTCTAACCCGCGGCGGCGGCACGTCGCAAAACGGGCAGTGCGTCAACGTCGCGGTGGTGGCTGATGCAAGCAAGTATGTGAACAGGGTCGTTTCAGTCGATCCAAAAAGCAGGACGGCAATCGTTGAGCCAGGCGTCGTATGCGATACGTTGCGCGACGCTGCAGAGATGCACGGTCTCACGTTTGCGCCGGACCCGGCGACTCACAGTCGTTGCACGCTTGGTGGGATGATAGCCAATAACTCGTGCGGCGCGCATAGCGTAATGGCGGGCAAAACCGTCGAAAACGTGGAAGCGCTCGAAGTCGTAACGTACGATGGCGCGCGGTTCTGGGTCGGGCCGACCACCGATGCCGAGCTCGAAGATATTATCGCGCAGGGGGGCCGCCGCGGCGAGATCTACCGCAGGCTGCGCGATCTTCGGGACCGCTACGCGGACCGCATTCGAGACGAGTTCCCGCAAATCAGGCGGCGCGTGTCTGGCTTCAACCTGGACCAGTTGTTGCCGGAGAACGGGTTCAACGTCGCACGTGCGCTGGTTGGCACGGAAGGAACTTGTGCCGTCACTCTTCAGGCGAAGGTACGGCTCGTTCACAGCCCGTCATGCCGTGTACTGCTCGTCCTCGGCTTTTGCGACATCTATACGGCAGCCGATGCGGTTCCTCATTTCAATCGCTTTTCGCCCATTGCGATCGAGGGTCTGGATCGCGGCATCATCCGGGGGTTGCAGGCCCGCGGGTTGAAGGCCGAGGAGATCGCGTTGCTACCCGCTGGCGACGCGTGGGTCGTGCTGGAATTTGGCGCCGACACCCTTGCCGGGGCAATCCAGCAGGCCAACGATGCGCGCGCCTATTTTGAGGCGGGCGACGGCGGTGCCGGTGTAACCGGGTTCATCGTCGACGATAAAACGAAGCAGCAGAAGATATGGTCGATCCGGGAGACGGGCGCCTCCGCCGTATCGCTATCAATCGATCCTTCAAAGCCTGACCCTATGGTCGGCTGGGAAGACGCGGCTGTTGATCCGCTGCGTCTCGGTGACTATCTGCGGCAATTCCAGGCACTCGTCAACCGCTATGGATACGAAACCTGTCTCTACGGTCACTTTGGTGACGGCTGCGTTCACGCCCGTATCACGTTCGACGTCCGTACCGCTGAAGGCGTGCTGGAATGGCGTGGCTTTCTGCGCGAGGCGGCGCAGTTAGTTGTCGATTTCGGCGGGTCGCTCTCGGGTGAACACGGTGATGGTCAGGCGAAGGCAGAGTTTCTTCCTATCATGTATGGCCCGGAAATTATTCGGGCCATGAAAGAGTTCAAGGCGATTTGGGACCCTGCAAACCGATTGAATCCCGGCAAGGTCGTGAACGCCTATCGTGCGGATGAAAATCTGCGTATGGGCCCGTCATACAAGCCGGTCAAGCTCCAGACTCGACTAACTTTCGCGAGCCCCGAAGGCGACGGCCTGCAGCGCGCCGTCGAGCGCTGCATCGGGATGGGCAAGTGCCGGTCGCTTGACGGCGGAACGATGTGTCCAAGCTTTCGTGCCACCAGAGAAGAGAAGTACTCGACCCGTGGGCGCGCGCATCTGTTCTGGGAAATGCTCCAAGGCGAGGTCGTCACGGACGGATGGGACAGCCATGAAGTGAAGGAGGCGCTCGACGCCTGTCTTGCCTGCAAGGGTTGCAAGTCGGATTGCCCGACGCACACCGACATGGCGTCGTATAAGGCGGAGTTTCTTTCACACTACTACGAAAACCATCGCCGTCCCCGTCAAGCGATGTTCATGGGGAGAATTGGACAATGGGCGCCCTTGGCGAGTCGTATTCCCTGGCTTACGAACTTTTTGGTGTCAACCCCGCCCTTGGCTCGTATCAGCAAATGGCTAGCGGGGGTCGCGCCGCAGCGCAATCTGCCCGCCTTCGCACCAAAGACATTCACGGCGCTGGCGAAGTCGCGTGGCATGGCGAACAGTCAACTTGCCTCAAAGCAGGCGAAGAAAGTCATCCTGTGGGTTGACACGTTCAACGAACATTTTTCGCCGGAAATTGCAACGGCCGCATTCGATGTACTGACGAGAATCGGTTATCAGGTTGTGCTGCCCCGCAAGCGGCTTTGCTGTGGACGACCGCTTTACGACTATGGTCTCCTTGATGAAGCGAAAGCCTTGCTTCGCAGCGCCGTCGACGAACTGGCCGGCGACGTCCGGACAGGCGTACCCGTCGTCGGGCTCGAACCGGGTTGCTTGTCCGTCTTCAAGGATGAATTGTTGAAGCAGTTGCCCGATGACCTAACGGCGAAGAAACTATCCGACCAGACATTCCTCTTCTCGGACTTCGTCGCGCGTGCAGACTTCGATTGGCCACAGCTCGACGCTCAGGTGGTTGTGCATGGTCATTGCCATCAGAAGTCGATATTCGGTATGAAGGGCGAGACTCTGCTGCTGGAGAAGCTTGGGGTGAACTGGAAGCTGCTCGATACAGGATGCTGCGGTATGGCCGGTTCGTTCGGCTTCAACGCCGACCATTACGAACTATCGATGAAGATTGCCGAGCAGAAGCTACTGCCGCTCTTACGCGCCTCCGCGCCGGAAGCACTCATCGTCACAAACGGCTTCAGTTGCCGCGAACAGATTGAGAATGGGACGCAGCAGACCCCGCTCCACGTCGCGCAATTGCTACAACGAGTGCTGCAGCAGCCGACGCGCGATCGCGCGCGGCAGTCCCCTATTGGTGTGCTCAATGTTTAGGCGCAGCTGCGCAAGCGTCGTTTCGCAGGCGGAGAAAACCACATCGGTGGAGACCGGATCTTGCTGTAATCGGGCGGTGGCTGATTGCGCCGTTTGAGACAACGGACCGGCAGGTGTGTTCTGCATGCGCGTCGCTCCACAAGGCGGAGCGACAAATCCCTATTAGTTATCGCCTGTGCATCATACGTTCGGCAGCTGGATCAAGCGGATTTGTCGTAAGCGCTCGATTTCCCCCACCTAGCTTTTGAGTCCAGCAAGATTCACGATTGCGTCCGCAACTCACAACTTGCGGACGCAATTTATGACCCAGGATGACCTTTCATTTTTGCCCCTGCGGGTGACCCGCGTTGGCGTGGGTGGCAAGCGCAGCTTCGATCCTCTAGGCAAGCGGCGGCTGGTCGAGGCCTGCGAGCAGCCCGGTGCGTCATTGTCCGGTCTGGCGTTGAAGGCCGGGGTGAACGCCAATCAACTGCGTAAATGGGTTCGGCTGCATCGGCAGGCGCAAACGCGCATGAGCAACGACGGCATGGCCGCTTCACCGTCGGCGTTCGTGCCGGTCGTCGCCATCGCCGATACGGCGCCGGCGCCTGCGTCGATGCATTCTGTGCGCATGCAGCCAGAACAGCGGTCATCGCATCTGTCTTCGCGCTCACCAGCGTCAGCATGGCTGTCGGCCCAGTTGCCCAATGGCGTGAAGCTGGAGCTCGAATGCTCGGAACGCGACGCCGCGCTCGTGAGCGCCATGATCGCGGCACTGGGACGGCGCTGATGTTTCGCTTCGAAGCTGATTTGAAGGTGTTCCTGCACCGCGAGCCGATCGACTTCCGGGCAGGCATCAACAGCCTGGTGATGCTGGTCGAGCAATCCATGCAACTGGACCCGTTTGCGCGTGCCGTGTACGCCTTCCACAACCGCAGACGCAACCGGATCAAGCTGCTACTTTACGAGCGCAACGGTTTCTGGCTGATGGTGCGGCGTCTGGAAGAAGATCACTTCATCTGGCCGCGCCGGCAACAGGCGGTGATCGAACTGACGACCGAGCAGCTACGCTGGCTGCTCGAGGGTATAGACATCGATGCAATGCGCCGTCATCCGGCGCGGCGGTATCGCCACGCCAGCTAATGACCGGTTTGCCGGCCAGCAACGCGCGCGAGTGACTGTTACAAATCTCCGTAAACCTGTAGCGCGCGGCATTCGACTATCCTGGGAGCATGAATGAAGACGACTTCTCCCGATTGCCGCCCGCCGCCCAGGCCTATATCCGTGAACTGGAGTCACGCAACCGGCAGCTGGGCGAACGTATTGCCCAACTAGAGGAGCAGTTCCGCCTGGCGCAGAGCCAACGCTTCGCCCCGAGCAGTGAGAAGCTACGCGATCGTGTGTTCGACGAGGCAGAGCAGATCGCTGCGACCGAAGCGCATGACGCGGACGTCGCTGCCGACACCTTCACACTGCCCGATACTGGCCTGCCCGATGCGCCGCAACCGCCACGGCGCAGTCCTGGGCGCAAACCGCTACCGGCCCATCTGCCACGTCAGCGCATCGAATACGACCTGCCTGATGACCAGAAGATATGTCCGTGCTGCGCACACGAGCTTCACCGTATGGGTGAAGAGATCAGCGAACAGCTGCATATCGAGGCGAAGGCCTCGGTGCTGCAGCATGTACGTTTCAAGTACGCGTGCCGGCACTGCGAGCGCCACGCCGAACGCACGCCGGTGATCACCTCACCGATGCCGGCGCAGCCATTGCCGGGCAGCAACGCGAGTGCGGCGATGATCGCCACCGTGACTGCCGGCAAGTATGTCGACGGAACACCGCTATACCGGATGGCCAACGCATTGGGGCGCGCCGACATTGAAGTTGGACGCGGCACACTGGCCAACTGGATCATCCGGCCCGCCGAGCTGCACTATAGCCGGCTCTATGAGGCTCTACACAGGACACTGCTGTCGCAGCCGCTGATTCACGGTGACGAGACAACGGTGCAGGTACTCAAGGAACCCGGCCGTGCTGCGCAGAGCACCTCGTATATGTGGACGTATCGCAGTGCCGACGGCAGCACGCAGCCGGTTGTGCTGTTCGACTACCAGCCGGGGCGCGGGCAGGAATATCCTCAAGCGTTCCTCGCGGGCTATCAAGGCCTGCTGATGACGGATGGCTATGCCGCCTGGCGCACACTCGAAGGTCCCACGCACTTCGGCTGCCTGGCTCACGCCCGTCGCGCCTTCGTTGAAGCGCTCAAGGGCATGAAGAAACCCGGTGGCCGTGCCGCGCAGGCGCTGGAATACTTCAAGGCGCTGTATCAGGTCGAAACGCTCACCAAAGCCGATCTGCCCGAAGGCGAGACGCGCGCTGACTACACATACCGCCTGCGTCAGCAACACAGCGTGCCACTACTCGAGGCATTCAGAAAGTGGCTGGACGACCAGGCGCCGCAAGTCCTGCCAGAAAGTCTGCTGGGCAAGGCAATCTCATACACGCGAAACCAGTGGACGTATCTGTGTCGCTACGTGAGCGACGGGCTGGCCCCCATCGACAATAACGTCATCGAGCGAGACATCCGTCCATTCTGTACCGGCAGAAATTCATGGCTGTTCAGTGACACGGTTGCCGGCGCGAAGGCAAGCGCCATGATCTACAGTCTTATGCTGACCTGCAGGGCTTCCAACGTCGAACCCTACGCCTACCTCGTGCACGTACTCACCGAACTACCGAAGCGAGAACCGGATGCTGACGTGACCGACCTCTTGCCGTTCAATCTCGCAAAACTGACCACCGCCGCTCGCTAAGCTTGATTTGGTCGATGCATTCGAAGCGCCTTGCCGATCGATGCGCCGCCGCCTGGCACGTCAACCTCCGTGCACCCCTATGAACTCGGTGTGCTAGATCGCGCGCTTACGATTTGTCTGCATTGTCACTTCGCACGTTACGCCGAGGATGCCGCGGTTCGCGGCCCAACGCATGTGGGCCGGAGCAGGTAATCGAGGCCATCTCATCGACCTGAAGACTGCGGACGGAATCCCGGGAAGCCGAAAGATGATTCGTAGACGTTATTTCACTTTCTTATAGCCGAGCTTTCTGCGCGTTCGAGCGACGCAACGATTGTCGAAAATGACCAGTTCGACTTGCTGCCACGATTGCTCTCAATGGGATTGACTGGGCGGTTTCAAGAGTGAAGCGCAACAGTGGGATTAATGTTTAGAGCTTTGAGGTTGACTTGCTGATGCGAGGGTCGCGGCGAAGACCTCGAATGGTGAATGGAAGTTGTGAGTTGCACGAGGCCGGCTATTCAGACTGTCGGCGATGGCGTCGAGTTCGTCCTGACTGTAGAACGAAAGGTCGGTGCCTTTGGGCAGATACTGTCGCAGCAGCCCGTTGGTGTTTTCGCAGGTGCCGCGCTGCCAGGGACTGTGCGGGTCGCAAAAGTACACGTTCACGCCGGTTGCGGCCGTGAGGTCTTTGTGGCACGACATTTCTTTGCCCTGGTCATAAGTGAAGCTCTGCCGCAGTGGCGCGACAATCGAGTTGAGTTTGGCGGAGAAGCCCGCCAGCGCCGAAGCTGCGGTGGCGTCTTCCATCTTGGCGAGCAGCACCAGGCGGCTGGTCCGTTCAACCAGAACGCCGACCGAGGACTGGTTGCCCGCGCCCTTGTCGGGTAAGAACGTGCCGTTACCGGCACGTTCTCCCCTAAGAACCGGACGGGCGAGTCACCCCGCATCCGGCTCAAGCCATTCTTCGGCACCATGGGGTGGCACCGGACAGACCGAACGGATGTTTCGCGGCGCGACGACGGGCAAAGTAGGGCGTCCATGCCGGATCAAACGGATGGGCCGGTCCACGAACCTTAACGTGACGCGTAATCGCGACCGTCGTTGCGCGGAAGAGCCGCAGGCTACCGATACTGCCGTCAGCCCGAACTGCCTCCGTCGCAAAGTCCCACGACCTTTGTCCGTCGGTCCGGAAGTATCGCCTCCTGACCCATCTTGCTCCTTTGGTGGGATGCCTGCGCAATGACCACTTCCAGAGCAGTTGCCAGATGTGCGAGTCTATCGATGAGAAGGTAGCCTTCGCCACGATGTGCCGGTGATACATGGCCCATCCCCGGAGGACCGGGTTGAGTTGCTGTATCAGCGCGCGCTGCGTGACGCTTGCGTTACTCTTGATGATTCCCCTGACCTTCTCAAGCAGCGAGTTGACGCTTTTCCTCGCTGGCTTGATCAGCAGTTTGCCGCCGTACTTGCGTACGTTCTGGCCCAGGAAATCGAAACCCTCCGTTATGCGTGTAATCCGGGTTTTCTCCTCCGACAGTTCCAGACCACGAACCGCCATGAAGCGACGGATCGCAGGAAGAACCACGGATTCCAGTACTTCTTTCGAAGCACCGGTCACCACGAAATCATCGGCATACCGGATAACGTTGAGCTTGGCCGTGCGGCGCGCGAGTTTCGAGGCACCGATACTCGCGTGTACTGCTGCCTCAAGTCCATCCAGCGCCATATTCGCGATCACGGGCGAGATGATACCGCCCTGGGGCGTGCCCGCCCGCGATTGGAACAGGGTTCCCTCATCAATATAGCCAGCCTCAAGCCATTTGCGCAGGACCGTCTTTTCCATCGGTATGTGCTCCAGGAGCCAGAGATGACTGAAGTTATCGAAACAGCCCCGTATGTCACCTTCCAGAACCCACTCTGGCGATGCACGCCTTGCCAGAGTGATGAAGCACTGTTCGATGGCGTCGGCAGTCGAGCGTTCGGGCCGAAAGCCGTAGGAATTCAGGTCCGCCAGGGTCTCCGCAATGGGTTCCAGAGCGAGCTTCCATAAAGCCTGCATCGCCCGACACCGCATACACGGAATTCCTAACGGACGCTTCTTTCCATTACTCTTGGGAATGTAGACACGTCGCAGCGGCGTCGCGCGATAGCCACGATGACGCAGCGACAGCATTCCGTTCCATCTGGCCGCCGGTGATGACCAGATCTTCCCGTCCACCCCCGGCGTTCTCTTGCCTCGATTTTCCGTCACCCGCTTCACGGCCAGCATCTTGCCGTGATACGAGCGGGTCAGCAGACGTTGCAAGACCTTCACCTTGCCCCATCGGCCTTCCCGAACTGCCTTGGCTAATGTGTAGTGTTCGGTAATGTGAAGCTGCACGGTTTCAGTCGTGCTGGTTCGGCCTGCGAGCAATCCTTTCTTCACATAACCTTGAACGTTCGGCGTATGGTGACATTTCCTCTGGGCAATCTCACGGAGGCAACATGCTCACGGATCTATTTCCCAAAGCACACGGACGCTACGACGGATCACCAGTGGCGCCGTGGCTACGCAAATTCGCCGAATGGCTGACGAATCGTCGATATTCGCGCAAGGCAATCAGGTGGCACGTTCTGAGGCTTCGTCAAGCGCTCGAACGCGCTGGAGGGTTTCCTCCCCATCATGGATTGACTGCCCGTCAACTCAACGAGCTATTCGTGTTTCCAACGTGCCCGGCGCAATACCGGGCTACAGGACACAATTTCAAACGGTTCCTGATCTCTACCGGTCAAGGGTGCCTTCTGTCAGAACCGGAGTTCGGCCGCTTTACGGACATCCTGGTTGCATATAGGGAGTATCTACTGGACGTACGCGGCTTCGCGGTCGGGACTGCCAGGCACCACCTGGCTACGGCGTACGCCTTGCTCTGTCAGGCCGTTAAGCCTAATCGTCCGGTGAGCTCGATATCCGCGCTCGCTGTCGAATCCTTTGTTACTTCCGCCGGACAACGCATGAAGCGTACCACGCTGCAACAGCCGGTGGGTCAGTTGCGCTGCTTTCTACGATTTTGCTATGAGCGAGGGTATATCCCCGTGCGGCTCGATGGCATCGATACACCCAGAGTGTATCAAGGCGAATTGCCACCCAAGGCGCTCCCGTGGAAGCTCACCCTCGCGTTTCTCGACACAATCGACAAATCTGAAGCAGGTGGCTGTCGGGATCACGCCATTCTCTACCTGATGGCCTATCTCGGTTTGCGCCCTTCGGAAGTCGCGTTGCTGGATCTGGACTCGATCAACTGGTCTTCCGGGACACTTGAGGTGGAGCAATGCAAGACGCGCTCAAGGTTAGTCCTACCTCTGCCAGCATCCGCACTCACTCTACTTCAACGTTACATTTGTGACTCCCGCGCGGCCAGCCCCCTTTCTTCGCTATTTCTAGGCCTCCGTGCACCTGCTCAAGCACTGTCGAGTACTTCAATACGATCCATCTATCGAAGGCGGGCACGCCAAAGCGGACTACCTCTTGAAGGGACTTCGTCGTACAGCTTGCGCCATGGGTTTGCGATGCATTTGCTGGGGCACGGAGTCGGTATCAAGGCTATCGGGGATCTGCTTGGTCATCGAACCGTAGAGAGCACGTCCGTCTATCTGCGTCTGCAGATCGAGAGCCTGCGTGAAGTCGGTTTGTCATTGCCAAGATCTGCCGAAGCAGAGGGAGGGCAGCATGAAACCGTATGATTTCCCGCTAGGTCCGCTCGTCGAACGATATGTATCCACACGCCGTGCACTCGGCCGGAATTACCGTTATGAGCAGATGACCTTGGTCTCGATGGGGCGGTTCCTATTGAAACAGCGCGCAACAGATCTAGACTCTGCCCAGTTTCATGCCTGGTGTAACTCACTGTCTGGAATCTGCACCAATCACCGTCGGAAACGACAGTTGATTGTTCGGAAGTTTTGTCTCTACCGACAACGGACAGAGCCTTCATGTTTCGTCCCGGACATCAATGGCTTTGCTCGCCTGGTCGCCTGTCGTCCGCCGTCTATCTTCGGGGAACAGGAGGTCGCACGCATGCTTGCTGTGGCCGATCAATTGGCTGCGACACCCCAAGGACCTCTTCGACCGGCCGTCGTCCGGATCGCTGTGGTCCTCCTTTATACGTCAGGTATTCGTATAGGGGAACTGACCAGGCTAATGATCGGTGACGTTGACATTGAGCGTGGCGTATTGCATATTCGAGAATCCAAATTTCACAGATCAAGATTTGTCCCACTCTCGCGCGACGCGCAACGGGAACTACAGAAGTACCTAGGTCCTCGGTTGTCGTTACCCACATACACCGACTCGAATTCTGCCTTACTTTGTAGCTGTTCGAATGGATTTCGCGGGTATTCGACTGGTGGTCTCCGGGAAGCGATTCAGAACGTGTTTCGGATCGCCAAGGTGTTTGGCAGCGACGGGCATATCCCCCGTGTTCATGATATGAGGCATGTCTTCGCGCTTCAGGCCCTCTTGAGATGGTACCGGGACGGCCTCGATGTGCAGGCACAGTTACCCAAGCTTGCACTGTATATGGGCCACGTTTCGATCGTGTCGACCGCCTACTATCTGAAGTGGATTCCGGCACTTGCTGAAGTTGCGAGTCAACGCTTCGAAGCAAATTTTGGCCATGTGATTGACGGAGGTACGCCATGAATACCGGTCGTCCAAACGCACTTGGAAAGTCGCTGGTCAGCTTCTTCCAGGAATATCTTCCGACAATGCGTGGCATGAGCGAACACACGATTCGTGGCTACCGTGATGCCATTGTGTTGTTTCTGCGTTATCTATCCGAGGACTCTTCCCGACCCGTTGACAAACTTGACCTTTGTGATATCACGCCCGAAGCTGTTAGTCGATTCCTGACGTTCATCGAGGAAACGCGCAGCAACAGCGTCAGCACGCGCAACGTTCGTCTGGCCGCACTTCATACTTTCTCGCGATTCCTGTCTGAGCGTCATCCGGAGCACATGGTCGAATGGCAACGCATATTGGCGATACCGTTCAAGCGCGGAGCAAGGCACGCGCCCATTGAATACCTCGACGCGTTTGAGGCCAAGGCGGTCCTCGACAAAATCGACCGCTCCACTGAAGCTGGTCAACGTGACTATGCACTATTCGCCGTGTTGTTCAACACGGGCGCCCGCGTGCAGGAGATCCTCGACCTGCGCCGTTGCGATGTACGCTTCGAGTCGCCCTGCCTGGTCAGGCTGAAGGGTAAGGGAGCAAAGGTACGGTTCTGTCCAATCTGGGCGCGTACTGCAGGCTTACTGCGAGACTTACCGACGACTCACAGTAACGTTGTTGAGGGAAAAGATGATTTCCTGTTCCGCAACAGTCGTGGTGGACAGCTTACTCGCTTCGGCGTGAGATACCTTCTTCGCAAGTACGTTCTTGCCGCCGCCGACGATGTCGCATCGCTTCGAACGAAGCGAATCCATCCTCACTCGCTACGTCATGGAACTGCCGTTGCGTTGCTCAAGTCCGGCTTCGACTTTTCAACCATTAGTCAATGGCTCGGGCATAGCACATTGAATACAACCATGATTTACGCAAGAGCAGACCTGGATATAAAGCGGCAGGCACTCGCACAGGTTTTCCCCGACATCCTGAGTGAAGAGGTCCCGGCACTTCGGAAGAAATCCAAACAATTCGATACCATCGACTGGTTGCGTCGAATTTAGGCATTAAATTATGTGGAGTTCAAATTAGAAGCATGCCTAGCACGGTCAACGTTTCGACTAGAACTCCACATTTCGGCTAGCTCCACATTAGCGAAGTAACGTTGCACATAACGTCACTTGGCGATACGCAACTGAAGTCGTTTCACCTTTGCCTCGATGTTTGTCCAGTTCGCCTGGTCCCACATCTGGGCGGCGCGCGAGGACGCACCAGCGCCCGATACTTGCGCATCGTTCGCCGTCATCTGCTTTCCCTCGTACAACGATTCGTCAAGTTTTTCTCGCCATGAATGACCGCGCGGAAGTCAGCCCGCTTTCGCGTCGGACGATGTCTCAGTCCGTATCCCGTCCATTACAGACTGGCCTTCGCTTTTTCCGCATTCCTTTACCCGCAGCGCCAACAGCGTTCCTTGCGGTTCGCCTGCCATTCCTGGCGGCACGTCGGGCTGATATGATTTTCCGTGTCAAGCGGTAGTGGTTTTCAGTTCTTGCATAGGCGAATCCAGTTTCCTGAAGGCGGCGCAGCAGTAACATTCGACGGTGGATCAGGCTGATATACGCGGGTTGGGTACCGCATTACAGTGGACCGCCTCATGAGCCTGCCGCTACCTTACCGCGCAAGTCGGCCAATGGCCGTTGCGAAGTCCGAACGCGGGTTGCTCGGATGCCGGGCTGCGCCGTCTTCAGGAAACTTCTTCCGTGAAGTTGGGGGGAGGTTTGGTGCCGCCGTCATGCCTCCGGTTGGGTTGTGCGTGGAAGGGCCAGTGACATCGCAAGCCGACCGATGTCCCAGATGAAGCCAGCCAGTTCGCGGGCGATGGCAATGACTGCAATGTTCTTCTGCTTGCCGCGCGCGACGAGCTTCCGATAGCGCCGGCACAGGCGCACCTGGGCGTCCCAGGCTCGGTCGATGATGGGCTTGGGCAATCCTTCAAGACGTGCCTGGATTTCCCTGCTCAGCCGCGCGCAATGGCGGTAGCTCCACGCTGCCTCCACCAGCAGCTTCCTGGCGTAGCAGTTACCGGTCTTGGTGATGCTGCCCTGCCGGCGTTTGCCTCCTGATGAATTCTCTGACGGCGTCACACCAAGCCATGCCATCAGTTGGCGCGGGTGTCCGAAGCGCGACAGGTCACCCACCTCCGAGACCATCCCGATGGCCGTAACGAACTGGATGCCGCGCATGGCCTGCAGCCCCAGTACCACGGGATAGAATCGCCAGGTGGTGACTGCGTCACGCAGGGCGGTTTCGAGACGTTTGCACTGTGCAAGCCGGTCTTCGATGGTGCGCCGATGCTCCTCGAAGGCAAGCTGCTGCCAGGCGCTGGGAAAGGAGCAGCGTGCGAGCCAGCGCAGATGAGGCTCGCCCCAGTTGGCGGCACCGGTATAGCGAACGCCATGCGTGAGCAGAAAGGATTTGAGCCGCTGACGGGCCTGACGCAGATCTTCGCGGGCAGCGCCCCACGCGCGGGCAAGATCGCGGAATGCCTCGTCGTCGATGCCGGGTACGTGGACGGCGGTCAGGTCACCCGCGCGCAGGGAGCGGACCAGCTTGACGGCATCGCGCCGATCGGTTTTGACCCGCTCGCCGGGTTTGCGGGGAATCAGTGATGGTGCGCAGACCATGCAGTCGAAACCCTTCTGGATAAGCTGCCGGTAGAGACCGTAGCCGCACGGGCCAGCTTCGTAGACGACGCATACGTGGCGCGCCTTGGACTGCAGGCGGCGGCACAGGCGATCGATGTCAGTCCCTGTCGTACCGGTTTTGCCGAACAGCTCGACCTCGCCCGAATCAATCGCGTACGCCGCTGTGATTGAATCCTTGTGAACGTCGAGTCCAATGTAGATCGTGCTATCGTTGCTCATGCTGGCCTCCGTTGGGCAAGATCGCCGGGGCGCGGCCCAGTCCGCGCCCGTGCGGCTCTGGCAGTCATGCTAACCCGCGTTGATTCCCCAGCGGCAGGCCAGCCTCCGGCCTCACGGAAAATCATTCTGACTTACCATGTTCCACGTATGCAACACGAATAGGGTAGGTCCTGCCTATCCACCGGCGGTCTGCTTGTCCGTGTGTTTCCTGAACCAGGGGAAACATCCGACCGCGTACCATTTTGGTTCAAGCCACCAGCGCTTTGGGCTTGTTCAGGCTAACGATGTCTGTGGCAGTTCACTTATGTTGACCATACTATCCAGCCTTGCAGCTCACCCACATCAACGCTCGCAGGCGTTACCTCTCCTCACGGAGCCAGCTAGGCCAGAGGCCAGCCACGTTGTCCCGGTGGCTTCACACGTCGTCGTTGCCAACAACGCATGCACCGGTAGGCTACGGTCGACGGAACGACCGGTTTCCTGACCAGCCTTTCGGCTGGGTAAAACAATTGCATACGCGACTTCATGTCGCACTGGTCCAAGCCTGTCAGCACGTTTGGCTTGTTAGGCGTAACGGCGCGTTTCAGACGTTCACATGTGTTGGTCGTACCCATCCATCCCTTGCGCCTCTCCGCCTTCGTGCTGGCAGATTCCGCCTTGCCTCGCGGCTCGGCGTACCGGTTATCCGGCGGCTACGTTGTCCCCGAGGCTTCACACAGCACTGTTACCGGTTCTGCATGCCCGGGTAGGGAACAGCTGATGGAACAGCCGGTTTCATCAGGTCATGCCTACCCCCGTGAAACAGAGAAACATGCGACTTGCAGGTCGCACGATGAAGTCGCCTTCCCAGTGTCCGGGCAGCAGTCGGTCCTCGATTTCGGGCGGCCGCACATGAATACTGACCATGTCGGGAATCTGTCCGCGTCGGTCTGTGCCGCGTGTACGCGGCATGCGCGTGCTGTGACCATGGCGCAGGCAGGCAATGAGCTGGCGGCGCAGTTCGCCGCGCGGCTGGGCATAGATGGCCGTGTAGATGGTTTCGTGCGAAACCTGCTGGGTCGGGTCAGTCGGATACATACGCTTCAGTGTGCCCGATATCTGCTGGGGTGACCATTTCCACTCGAGCAGGGTGAGAACGATACGCCAGCCGACGCTTTGCAGGCCGAGCTTTGTGGGGCGGCGGCCCGCGCTGCGGCGTGCGGCGCTGAGCGCTTCAGCTGGTACCGATGCGTAGCCTGCGGGAGAGCTGTTTCGCGTCAGTTCACGGCTCACGGTGGCCGGCGAGCGCCCGAGTATCCGGGCCATGGCCCGGATACTCGAACCCTGCAGATGCAGGCTGGCAATGGTCAGGCGCTCTTCAGGTTGAAGTTGCCGGTACTGGGTTCTTTCGTGCATCGCAACACCTTATACGAAAACGGTGTTGCACTTCAGATTTGAGGCCGACCTCCCAAAGCCCGCTGCTAGCGCTGCCGAGCGGCTTCACACCCAAAAGATGCATGTCAAACGGTCCTTGCGCGGAATCTCTTCGGCGAGGCGGCGCCAATTGCACAATTTAAATCGAAAAAGTCGTCAAAATAGGTTCAAGATCGGACGAGGCACTCCGCCGGAGTAAAGCAATTTTGTCTCGCCAACGACAACGCAAGAAAACGGAGCAATTCATGGACGACACTCTGCACGGCACCCGCGACAAGCGGGGGAACTGGAAACCCAATTCGCTGGCGAAGCGCGCTCCCGTCTTCATCTGGCCGCCCGATCCAAAGAGGTTTTTGGTCTGGCTGTTCGGTTATCCGGGATATTTCTTACCCTGGAATGCGCTGTATCTCGCCATCGGGATCGTTACCTGGGTCTACCTGACGCCTCCCCTGGCGACGATGCGGGATTTTGGACCTTGGATATGGCTCATTCTCTTGCGGAATGCGGTGCTGACACTGCTGGTCTATGGCGGGTTCCACGCCGTGCTATACATCCAGCGTCGCCAACGGACTGACTTCAAGTACAATGCGAAGTGGCCAGAAACGCGAAATTCGAACTTCCTCTTTGGAAGCCAGAACGCCGAGAATGTGTTTTGGACGATGTGCAGTGCCGTGCCCGTGTGGACCGCATCTGAAGTATTTACTTGGTGGATGTTCGCCAATGGCTACATTCCCTACGTCGATTTCCGACAGCATCCGATCTATTTTATTGGGCTGATGTTGCTCGTGCCTGTGTGGCGTGGATTCCATTTTTATTGGGTCCACCGCGCGCTCCACATCGGACCGCTCTACCACAGCATCCACAAGGTGCATCACAACAACATCAATCCAGGTCCATGGTCTGGACTGTCGATGCATCCGATCGAGCACATTGTGTACTTTTCGGGAGTGCTAATACATTTTGTCGTGCCCTCGCATCCACTGCATGCAATGTTTCATCTCATGCACGCTGGCCTGTCGGCAGCGCAGGGCCACACCGGATTTGACCGGATCGTGATCGGAGATGAGAAATGTATCTCTACCGCGGACTATGATCACTACCTGCATCACAAATATTTTGAGGTAAATTATGGCGGACGAACCATTCCTTTCGACGAGTGGTTCGGTACGGCCCATGACGGCTCGCCCGAGGCTGACGAAATGATGTACAAGCGCATTAAAGCTAAGAAATACGTTCGCGATGTATCTTGATTAGCCTATGACGCCGGGCGGGGAGATGTTTAACACACGTAAAAGGAGTGCCGCTCCGGCGATTATCGAAGCCATTACACCAGAGACAGAGGGAAAAATACCTTGATCACCGCACGAGAGTGGGTGCCGGCTTGCGCCCGCGATGCATTAGAACCCGAAGAGGCGCTCCGTTTTGACCACGACGGACGCACTTTTGTAATTGTTCGCTCGCCGGAGGGCGACTATTTTGCTCTCGATGGAAATTGTTCTCACGAGAAGGTCCACTTAGCGGACGGTGTCGTCGATGGCCGTATCGTCGAATGCCCTAAACACTTCGGGACGTTCGATTATCGGACCGGCGAGGCGCGGGCACTTCCTGCTTGCGTGGACCTACGCAACTACGAAGTTAAGGTCGAAGGTGATTTTATCTTCATCAAGATCTGACTGGCGCCATACTGAGAGTATGTAATGGCCAAACAAAATCTGATCGTACTCCAGTCACTATGGGCGATGGAGCGACGGCATCCGGATGGCATAGAGCCTTCCGTCCAGGACGTCGTGAGCATGATAAAGGGAGGAGGTTTCGACGGTATCAGCGCGCCGTGCGTTGATCCCGTAGCGGTCGCTGAGCTGGAGAACGCATTGCACGGGACCGGACTCGCGGTCGAAGGTATGTGTTTCCCAAAAACAATAGGTGACCTAAGAACAGCGATTGAGCTAGCACAGCGACTCGGTGCTTTGCACCTAAACGTTCAGCCTAACGTGCGGTTACGCCGAGTCAAGGAATGCGTCCCGCTACTGAAAGGATGGATGAAAGCGGCGCAGGACGCCGGTATGCCGATCTATTTCGAGACACATCGCAATAGGATGACGACAGACCTCCTCTTCACCCTCGATCTAATTGATGCAGTGCCGGAGATGCGAATGTTAGCAGATCTCTCGCACGTGCTGCTCGGTCGGGAGTTCTGGTACCCGATTTCTGAAGAAGACGAGGCGCTAGTCAGAGAGGTGCTCGACCGAACGTGGGCTTTTCATGGTCGCGTAGCGTCTCGCGAGCAGATTCAGGTAGAGATCACGTTCCCACAGCACAAGATTTGGCTCGATCTTTTTATGCGCTGGTGGGAGTACGGCTTCAGAAGCTGGCGAAAGCGAGCTGATGACGACGCAGTCCTGGCGTTCACCTGCGAACTGGGTCCGCGGCCGTATGCCATCACCGATCGCGAAGGTAATGACACCACAGATCGCTGGGAGGAAGCCCTGTTGATCAAGTCGATGGTGCGCGAGCTATTTGAGCATACAGAAGGCGACATGCAGGTATCTTTAGAAGGTAGGTCAGTCACGTGAGTTTTGAACCCGCCATGGTAATCATTGGAGCCGGCGAGGCCGGCACCGCGGCCGCTGCGTCTCTGCGGGAGGGCGGATGGAACGGCTCGGTCGTACTAATTGGCAATGAAAACATGCTCCCGTATGAGCGGCCGCCTCTGTCCAAAGCAATTCTCACAGAGCAGGACGCCGCACCCAGGTTACTTGTTACGTCCGAACGGCTTGGGGCGCTAGGAATTCAATATATGCAAGGACGTACCGTTGAGTCGATAGACTCCATAAAGCACACGGTGAAACTATCAGACGGCACTTTGATAGGGTACGAACGTCTGCTGCTTGCCACCGGTGCGCGTCCCCGTGCCTTGAATGTTCCAGTTAGCACGGGAAGTACGGTGGCGACTCTACGCACGTATCTCGACGCATTGAACATCCGCCGTTTGATCGGGCGAGGCCGCGAGGTGGTGGTCATCGGGGGTGGTTTCATCGGGCTCGAGGTTGCCGCTAGTGCAACGATGAGAGGTGCATCGGTGACTGTACTCGAGGCCGCCCCACGCCTTCTAACCCGCGCGGTTCCCGCTCCCATAGCCGAACTGATTAGGCTGAAGCATGAACGTGCTGGTGTTCGAATCGAAACTAGTGCCACGGTGGAGCGTATTGAAACAAATGCGGGACGTTCAATGGTCGTACTGGCAGATGGCTCCGCCCGCGCGGCTGATCTAGTGGTTGTGGGTGTTGGTGCTGAGCCGAACGTCGAAGTCGCTAAGACGGCGCAGATAGACGTAGACAACGGTATTGTGTTAGACGAAAAGCTGACTAGTTCAGATCCGCACATTTTCGCGGCGGGAGATTGCTGCTCCTTCCGGCATCCGTTATATGGCGAGCGAATCAGGCTTGAGGCTTGGCGCAATGCACAACGCCAAGGTGCGGCGGCCGCAGCGAACATGCTTGGAGCGAGCCGCGCCTATGTTGAAGTCCCATGGTTCTGGTCGGACCAATACGACGAGACCCTTCAAGTGGCCGGTCTCGTTCGTGACAGGTACGTCCCAGTCGCTAGAAATCTTGGCACGAAAGGCCAGTTCTTTTTCTACCTGGACGCCGATGGACGGCTTGTTGCTGCATGCGGTTTTGGAACCTTGGGCGCGATCGCCAAGGAGATACGTGTCGCCCAAGGAATAATTGGCAAGCGGCTAGCTCCAGCAGCTGCGGCGCTCGAAGACCCGGCGGTAAGCCTCAAATCGTTATTAATTTAAAAATGAGTCTCTGCTTGATGAAGTGAGGCATCGACATTCAACGGGAAATCAGGACGTGCTGTATGCAGCGTGCGTCACGTGAGTAGTAAGTTGATGCGCTGAGCTGGCCGCAGACGGCGGGGTCAGCGGAAGCAGGCATGCGGTCGCGCTCACCGCGCAGGTACGCAAAAGTCGACCACTGCTTGAGTGTCCCAGCCAGTCAGTCGTCGCGCGGGCGCTGACGGCAACCGGAAGGCTCGCCGGATCGACGACGTTGCACGCGATCTCGCGACACCGATCCAGAACGCGTCCTCGTTGGGCTGGTAGCAGACGACGATGCGCACCCGGCGGCAGCGACCCTATGTCCTGTGCCGCTTATCAGTTCCACCACAGCTAGCAGGCGGGCGCGGCCCGTGGCTCCACGACCGTGTGCACGGCAAGCTGCTCGCGCCGGCCGTCGTGCAGCGCGGCCTTCCACGTCGTGACAGCGAGCTCAAGTGCCATTGTCAGAACAGGTTCCTCCACATCGGTCGGGTGAACGTCGGACGCGTGCGCATGATGCCTTTCTTCGAACAGTACTCGACACCGCTGGTATCGTACGTATCAGTTCGTCGACCCCTCGCGTATAGGATTTGATGCCTAGCTACGACGATCTGATGCCCCCTGGGCATTCACGTGGACAATCAACGCTATGAACACCGAAACAGCGCAGCCGAGCGCTAGTCGGGCCGGATTCGGAGCAAACCTGGCGCCATGAAGTACCCAAGTATCAATGTATATCGAATCATTCAGTGTCCCAAAAAAAACCTAGAAGAAAAACAGACTGGACGTCTGACTGGAGTCGGTTGGCCACAGGTTCAATAGGTCGCTCTCGCTGAGCCTCCGTGCAACAGACCGCCGCTCAACGCGTTGATCGGACTTGGCGTATCCGAGCGACGCGGTCTTGCCCATATTTTCCTAACTTTCGGACGTCCGTAGACGCTCCTAATTGATGCGTCAGAGCGAGGAATGTCGCGGAAGAAGAGCGTTAGTATGGGGAACAACGCCTCAGTCGTGGCCGCTCCTTCGGTAAAGTATGTTTATCGTTTGTGCCTGATATGGAAAGGTAGTCTGGCGCCGCCCTTGAAGGTCGGCAGATGGCCGGCTACCGATTTAATGAATAAATTGCCTTGTTAAGGAGGGATCGTGGCGCGCAAGACTATCATCTCATGTGCTGTAACAGGCAGCATTACGCGGGCGGACCAAACGCCAGCCTTGCCGATTACACCAGAGCAAATTGCAAACGAATGTATTGCAGCGGGAAAGGCAGGTGCTGCGATTGCACACATTCACGTGCGAGACCCGGAGACCGGCGCTCCGAGCATGGAACTGAAATACTATCGAGAAGTCGTGGAACGCATCCGAGCGAGTGGGTCGGAAGTGCTTATCAATTTGACGACTGGTCCCGGTGGTCGGTTTATACCGGGTGATAGTGATCCTATGGTCGCTGGACCAGGATCAACGTTGACAACTCCAGATAAACGTATCGAGCATGTGCTCGCACTGCGACCCGATATCTGCTCCCTGGATCTGAACACTATGAATTACGGGACGTCAGTCGTCGTCAATACGCCCAAGCATGTGGCCTACATGGCGGGTGCAATTCGTGAGGCAGGAGTAAAGCCCGAACTGGAGGTTTTTGATTCGGGGGACATTCACCTCGGGCGGAAGTTGATGGACGACGGTCTCATCGACGGACCGCCGCTCTTCCAGATCGCGACGGGTGTCAGCTTTGGCTTCGACAGTAAGCCTGCTACTCTCAACTACGCGGCATCGCTATTGCCTGGGGAAAGCAATTGGGGGGCCTTTGGGTTGGGACGGTTCGAATTCCCGGTCCTCGCACAAGCCTTTCTACTTGGCGGTAATGTGCGAGTTGGTCTTGAAGACAACATCTACATGAAGCGCGGAGTCTTGGCTAAGGATAACGCTCAATTGGTTGAACGGGCAGTACAGATAGTTGAGATGCTCGGTGGGCAAGTTGCGACAGCTGCTGAGGCCCGCGACCTTCTCGGGTTGCCGGTCAGATAGGGAGGCCAACGGTTCGTCCATGTCGCGCTGAAGGAGTTTTTGCTCGCAGTAGCAATCGGGAGACAGTAAGTGGCAAGAGTCGGAATTGATGCAGGACGGCGTCGAACAAATAGTGCCGGTCGGACCTCTCACGTTTTCGTTCGTTTTCAGACTACTGAACGTTGCGGACGACGCGCCCGGCATGAAGAGGCGGTCTAGACTAGCTTCTGACTCAATGAATGCGCATTCTACCGATGTGAGCATCGCTATGTTATATGGCGGTTATCAAGTAACAGAATTGAAGGAAACGCTTTGTTTAGATCTTTTAGAGCGCAATCGCCGGAGATCGCCGCGTCTGCATACGTCGATCCTGCAGCGCTTTTAATCGGCGACGTCGTCTTGGGGGATGATTCATCTATCTGGCCGCTGGTTGTCATAAGAGCAGACTTGGCTAAGGTTAGCATTGGAGCTCGCTCGAATATCCAGGATGCAAGTGTTTTACACGTTTCCCCGTCTGGCGCTCTCACGATTGGCGACGATGTGACCGTCGGGCACGCATGCATCTTGCACGCCTGCACGATAGAGGACCGTGTACTGATCGGCATGGGCAGCACGGTTTTGGATGGTGTGGTTATCGAATCTGAAGTGGTCGTGGGAGCCGGCTCTCTGGTTCCGCCTGGAAAAGTGCTTTCGTCTGGGTACTTGTATATTGGAAATCCTGTGGCTATAAAGAGACCTCTCCGCGATGATGAACGAAAAGGACTAGCTGAGACGGCTTCACGATATGTCGTAACTAAGACTTTTTATGAACAGGCGCAGAAATCAGATTCATAGCTGTGTTTGAATGCTGGATTCGTTCTAGACCGATGTGCATGCCCATGGTCACTGTAAATCGTAATGAGATAAGCATGCCACGGCGTTGATTGGCGTTATTTCACGTTTCCCAATCATTCTGCGATAGGTACCTGACATTTAGTGAGATCCGGCGCAAGTTAGCATCTTTGGCTTACGGGACCGACGACATGAAGCGTTCGGTTCTCAATGCGGACAACTATTTAAATCTATGCGCCGGCTGCGGGAGGCCTGCGCTTGGCCCGCTTGGACGGCGGCATAAAGCGAAAGTACTGGAGTGTGAGATTGAATACTAAGAGGAAGAATCCTAAAGATCTACGCAGCCATCGCTGGTATGGTGTGAACGATCTGCGCGCCTTCGGACATCGATCGCGTACCGCGCAGATGGGCTACAGCCGCGAGGAATACGCAGGGAAGCCTGTGATCGCGATTCTCAATACATGGAGCGAGATCAATCCCTGCCACGCGCATTTCAAGCAGCGAGTCGAGGAAGTGAAGCGCGGCATCTGGCAGGCCGGCGGTTTCCCGGTCGAACTGCCGGTGCAGACGCTGTCCGAGCCGTTTCAGAAGCCCACGACGATGCTCTACCGCAACTTTTTGGCGATGGAAGCGGAAGAAACGCTGCGCTCTTATCCCGCCGACGGCGTAGTGCTGATGGGCGGCTGTGACAAGACCACGCCCGCGCTGCTGATGGGTGCGATCTCGATGGACCTCCCAACTATCTTCCTGCCCGCGGGCCCGATGCTGCGAGGCAACTGGAACGGCGCGACGCTAGGCTCCGGCTCGGACACTTGGAAATACTGGGCCGATCTGCGGGCGGGAAAGATCACGGAAGATGACTGGCGGGGCGTCGAAGGCGGCATTGCGCGCTCCCCGGGCCATTGCATGACCATGGGCACGGCGTCGACGATGACGAGCGCCGCGGAAGCGCTCGGCTTCACGTTGCCGGGCTTCGCTTCGATCCCGGCGCCCGACTCGCGTCACGCGCAGATGGCCGCGAAGACGGGGATGCGCATCGTAGAGATGGTGTGGGAAGACCTGAAGCCATCCGACATCGTCACCGAAAAGTCGATCGACAATGCGGTGACGACCTGCCTCGCGCTGTCAGGCTCGACCAACGCGATCGTGCACATGATCGCGCTAGCGCGTCGCGCGGGCATTCATCTGACGCTCGATCGCTACGACGACATCTCGCGTCGCACGCCGGTGCTGGCCAACATCCGGCCGACCGGCGCCTATCTGATGGAAGACTTCTATTACGCGGGCGGCCTGCAGGCGATGCTCGCCGAACTGGGCGAACTGATCGACCGCTCGCAGCAGACGGTCAACGGCAGGACGCTCGGAGAGAACCTCGAAGGGGCGCGGATTTTCAACGACGACGTGATCCGCCGCCGGAACAATCCGCTAATGGCCGATAACGGCCTTGCGGTCCTGCGCGGCAACATCGCGCCCGACGGCGCGGTGATCAAGCCGGGCGCGGCCGAGCAGCATCTGCTAGTGCACGCGGGGCGTGCGGTCGTGTTCAAGGACTATAACGATATGACCGCTCGGATCGACGACGACTCGCTCGAGATAGATGAGACCTGTGTGATCGTGTTACAGCATGCGGGGCCGGTGGGCGCGCCGGGCATGCCCGAGTGGGGCCAGTTGCCGATTCCGAAGAAGGTGCTGCAAAAGGGTGTGCGGGACATGGTGCGCATCTCCGATGCGCGCATGAGCGGCACCAGTTACGGCGCGTGCGTGCTGCACGTGGCGCCGGAATCATTCGTCGGCGGGCCGTTTGCACTGGTGCGTGACGGCGACATAATTGAACTCGATGTGCCGCAGCGGAAGCTGAACGTGCTGGTGTCGGATGAAGAACTCGCGCGGCGGAAGGCCGAATGGGTTGCGCCGGAGCCGAAGTTCTCGCGCGGGTATGGCGCGTTGCATCAGACTCATGTGCTGCAGGCGGACAAAGGCTGCGACTTTGGATTCCTGCAACGCGAAGTCATGCCAAAGGTCGGTGAGTAATGAGATGATCGGCCCGTAAGCGACTCTTGCCGGTCATTCTAGGTCGCACGCGGGAATCGTTTCTATTATCCGGGGGAAATTTGTTTGCCTGAGCTGGTGGCATGCTCCTCGTTGGCGTGGGGCTGGCGCATCATATCGCATCCGCAAACCCCTGGCTGACACTGTTACGAACCCGCGTCATTTTGGTAGGAGAAGGGCTACCCGCGCGGGTAGCCCGGATGTTTCGAGGGGCGCATTGAACGCTGCGCCTGATGTGAGCGACGCGTTCGCCACATTGAAGTCCCGTTTGAGTAGGTGTCGGGCGTCGTCGTGTTAGAAATGACACCACAGCGCGCTCGCGAGAGCCGTGCGAGCGGCAACAATAATGATGCGTCGCGGCGGCTTGGCGGTGCCGGTGAAGCGCTCGTTGAATCCGTGGAAAATCTGACTGTCAGGTTGGAAGCGGCGGATTCAACCTGTGGATGCAACACATGAGAAGCTGCCTAACCGGTGGGAACAGCGACGCCGGATTTACTACCGAGAAGCAGAAAGCGCTGATGTGGGAACGCTGGCAGAAGGGTGAATCCCTGCAGCATATTCGCCAGCTGTTTGATCGGAACCATTGGTCCGTGCAACGGATTCTGGCCGAAACAGATGGAACCAGCTGGCGCGGCGACGTCGCTCGCGTCTGGCGGTAACTTGTACGAGCGCGAGGAGGTATCCAGAGGGATCTTTGCTGACGACTCGATCCAGTCAATAGCTGGCCGCCTTTCTCGGTCTCCCTCCACCATCTGCAGACAAACCAACTGCGGTGGTTACCCCAGCAGATCGCCGGATGGCTTAAAGCACTGACGCCGCGCACGCGTGTACCTGGACAACGAGGAATATCACGTGTCACACGAGACCATCTATCGCAGTGCCTTCATTCAAGCCCGCAGTGCCTTGAAGAAGGAATTGCTGAAACACTTCCGGCGTAGCCCGTGTGGATCAGTGAACGCCAGGCCACAACCGTGTCGCGAATCTTGAAATCCTGACGTGATCCTCATTCTTCTCTGGATGTGCTGGCGCGATCGCCGCATGGCCGAGTTAGAACCGCGCTGCCAGGGATGTTGCGGGTCGCAGACCCAGACGGCAATGTCACTCGCAACAGTAAAAATTTTGTGGCTAGCCATCTCCGTTCCACGGTCCCAAGTGAGCGACTTGTAGAGTTCATGGGGCAATTGCAGGCATGTTTGATGAGCGCATTTACGACCGTCTCACTGTCCTTTCTGGCAATCTTAAGGAGCATGACATAGCGGGTCTGGCGCTCGATGAGCGTCGCGATCTGGCTGCTACCACTGCCGCATAGAGGATCGCCTTCCCAATGTTCTCAGTTTTACCCACAAGTCCCGACCGCGATGTCTTCCGCTTGTAAACGCGCCGACAATGTTAAGGAACCTCTGCAAAACCCCGTGTGAGTCGAAACTATAAGTAGTACTATCTCATGAAGAAACGACCTCGGAACGTCACGATGACGCAACTTCATCTCGGCTTGAACCTGTCAACCAAGCGCACGCGCAAGCGCGACTTCCTCGACGAGATGAGACGCGTCGTGCCTTGGTCAAGGCTGATTGCGTTGATCGAGCCGGATTATTCAAAGGGGAAGACTGGGCGTCCGCCATTTCCGGTTGCGACGATGTTGCAGATTCACTTCATGCATGTATGGACCCGACGCGTTTTGCAAGCTTCTTTCGTGATGTAAAACGGTCTGCAAACATGTATCCGGCTTGCTTGTTGGGCTTGCCTGCATGCCCGCAGCCTTGATGAGATCCGCGCGCCCCGTCCTTGGCAGCAGTTCGGCCTTTTTTATCGGCCGGCAGAAAGTACAGGATCTTGGGACGCTGGTCTAACCGGTTTTGTCATCACAATGGGGAAGCTTCGCAAACCAGTGATGGTTATGTGGCTATGACTAAGATGAGCCCTTCATAGCTTCAGTGCCTTCATGAATCGGCCAGTGCAAGAGGTTTGTATGTCGCTTCGGTGCTCAGAAGTACCTGAATGATGCGTGCGTTCTTGTTGGCGAGCGCAACGCATGCCCTGTTATAGCCTCGACGCGCAATCAGCTCCTGCAGCCAGCGGCTTCGGGCATCGAGCTTGCCGGACACGCGGATCAGGACAGATCTCGCTCCGTGAATTAACAGCGTCCGTAGATACTTGTCTCCTCTTTTACTGATGCCGTAGAGTTGCGACTTCCCACCAGACGAGTGCTGCCTGGGTACCAGGCCAAGCCACGCCGCGAGATGACGGCCATTTCTGAAACCATCAGCGCGACCGACGGCAGCGACAATTGCCGTCGCTGTAATTGGGCCGACTCCCGGCACGGCAGCGATCTTCTGACACAGAGCCGAGCGGTTCATGAACGAGCAAATCCAGCCTTCTGCCACGGCTATTTCCTCTTCCAAAGCGCGCAAATGCTGGACAAGCGCCATGATCAGGGACTGGCAGAAGCTGGTGAGCTCCCCTTCAGTCCGTACGAGAATCTCAGGTATCGCTTTCCTGAAGGCTGCCGGAGACTGGGCTATCACGATGCCGCGCTCGCCCAGAAGACCTCTTGCCTGGTTGATAATCGCCGTTCGTTGCTGGACAAGAAGTTCGCGCACGCGATGCGCTGCCTGCATGTCCTGTTGTTCAACCGACTTCACGGCGACGAAGTTCATGGACGGCCGGGATGCCGCCTCGACGATAGCTTCAGCGTCGTTGCGATCATTCTTGTTCGTTTTAACGAAGGGCGTAACGTAGTGGGGGCTGATAAGGCGCACCTCGATGCCTGCTTCCTGGAACCGCCGCGCCCAGTGATGGGCAGAGCCACAAGCTTCCATCGCGATCGCCCGGGGACGCAAGGCCAGCACTGTTTCGATCAGGGCCGGTCGTGAAACCTTATTGCGATACACCGCCCGGCCGCGCATGTCCGCGCCATGGAGTTGAAAGACACGCTTTGCGAGGTCGATGCCGAGAATATCAATTTCCACGATGTACCTCCACACTGGTTGGCAAGAACGAGACGCCCAGTTTCCTCCGGAAGGTGCGTCGGGTCCATCTCAGTAGCAGTGGTTCGGTTTGTCGGATCCGGCGATGGAAGAAGCACTCTACGATGTCCCGCTGTATCGCGAGTTCGCGGGCCTCGATGATGCGATGGCCCGTCTCTCAGACGAAACGACCATCTTGCGATTCCGGAATCTGCTTGAAACGCATGGTATCGCCGCGAAGATCCTCGCGGTGGTCAACGAGGTATTGAGCGAGAAGGGATTGATGCTCAAGGCGGGTTCGGCTGTCGACGCCAATTTGATTGCAGCGCCAAGCTCGACAAAGAACGGCTCAGGTTCACGCGACCCAGAGATGCAGTCGACTCAGAAAGGCCGCAACTGGTACTTCGGCATGAAAGCGCACATCGGCGTTGACGCGGAGTCAGGCCTGGTCCACACGGTCATCGGCACGGCGGCTAACGTACACGACATCAATGCAGCATCGTCGTTGCTGCACGGCGAAGAAACAGATGTCTATGCTGACGCCGGATATCAGGGCATCGAAAAACGGCAGCAAACGGGCTCGGCTCGATGGCATGTTGCGATGCGACCAAGCAAGCGAAGACAGTTGAACTTGAAGAACCGGGTCGATGCGATATACGACAAAATCGAACGGCTGAAAGCCGGCATTCGTGCGAAGGTCGAGCATCCTTTCCGAATCCTGAAGCGCCAGTTTGGCTACATGAAGACGCGATACCGGGGACTGGCGAAGAACACCGCTCAGATCACCACGTTACTTGCGCTGGGCAATTTATGGATGATGCGCAAGGCGCTGCAGAAAGCGTAGAGATGCCGCGCACAACGAACTCGGCCTCCGGCTCTCGCTCCATTTAACAAAACGTGGGCCCTAGCGACTCTCTCACCGACATTGGCAGGCCGACATGTCGCGACAAAACGTCAGCCCCGGCATCTGTTCGCGTCCTGCCATCGTCTGTATTGGACGCAGGCTTTTCAAAACGAGTTGTGCAGAGCTTCCTTAACTTTTCCGCAACGTGTTGATTGGGACATTTGGCCTTGGCACGGGCGGGAGACATTGAGGACTGGGCGAACGACGAGTTCGGGGCGGCAATGTTGGGCGACGCCCGGCTGACCTCCCGCCTCGTGTCGCTTGCTCGTCAGTTATCCAGATGTCCACAAACTTCGTTTCCACAGTCGCTTGATGCCGCCCAATTGAAGGGTGCGTATCGCTTTTTCGATAATGCCAAAGTCGACCCGGAGGGAGTGCTTGCGCCGCACGTCGCGCAGACATTGACGCGAATGGAGCAAGTCCCGTTGGTCCTTGCGATCCAGGACACCACAGAATTCAATCTCACTCATCTTCGCTCGACGGAGGGTCTGGGATATATCGCGCATGAGTACCTTCGTGGCTTCCTGATGCATAGCCTGCTGGCCGTAACTCCCGAAGGTTTGCCGCTCGGCGTGCTGGGCATGAAGACATGGGTCAGGCCGATCGAACAGCTTGGCAAGAAGCGCCTGTGCAAAAGCAAGGCGATCGGCACGAAGGAGAGCGTCAAGTGGCTTGAAGGTATTGAACATCTCGCCACGCTCAAGTCGTATTGCTCCGACACGCACGTCGTTGGCATCAGCGATCGCGAGGGCGACGTCTACGATGCATTCATCGCGGAGCGTCCGATAGGTGTCGATTGGCTGATCCGTGCGTCGTGGAACCGACGGGTAGAACATCCCGAACAATATCTGTGGCCAACTGTTCTGGCGTCGCCGGTGTTGGGCCAGACCGAATTGCAGATCCCGGCCGGGGCTGACAAGCCGCCGCGCACTGCTCGACTCGAAGTTCGATGCACACCGGTGACGCTGCGCGCCCCCGCCAATCGACAATGCGAGAAGCTTCCGCTCGCCGAGGTCTTCGCTATCCATGTTCTCGAAGTTGATATAAACGACAACGTTGATCCACTCGAGTGGCTGCTGCTGTGTTCGATGCCTACGCACACATACGAGCAAGCGCTGGAGCGCCTGGCGTGGTACGCGCGACGATGGACGATCGAATCGTGGCATCGTGTTCTCAAGAGTGGCTGTCGGATTGAAGCGCGCCAGTTCGGCACCCTTGAGCGGTTCGTAAGAGCTACGGCCCTGTTCGCCGTCATCGCCTGGCGTGTTTTATACACCACCCTGCTGGCCAGGCTTGATGGAGACTTGCCCTGCGAAGTTGTGCTTGAACCTGTCGAATGGCAGGCATTGTATTGCCGCGTGCATCGCACCGCCAACTCCCCCAACACGGTACCCTCGTTGGAGCAAGCCGTGCTCTGGATCGCCGGCCCCGGCGGCTATCTAAATCGAAAGCACGATCCGCCTCCCGGACCAACGGTCATGTGGCGCGGGTTTCTCGCTCTTCACGAGATTACCGAGATGTACCGCATTTTCCGGGGAAACGAATGATTCAAACTTGTGGGTAAAACTGAGCCCAATGTTCGGGTATCGCGCGGTCCTCGACTTCGAAAATAAAAATGGGCTATTGAGGCAGTACTTCCCCAAAGCGACCGACCGGACGGTGTATTCACAGGCAATACTCAATGCCGTGGCGAGACGCCTCAATGAACGTCCAAGGAAGACACTCAATTACGAAACGCCAGCCGAACGGTTTGAGCAAACTATTGCATCCACCGGTCCGCCAGCACAATGCGGCTCCTCGGTCTCGTCCATCAGCGACTGGCGTCCCTTGTGTCCTTCCCCGCTGATACCTGTTCGACCTAGCAGCCTAGCGAGTGGCGCCGACGTACGGTGTTGGCGTCAGACGCAGCCGAGGGACCGTTTCCCGCGGTTCGTGGAAGTGCCCGAGCAAAACGGTAGTGCACCCTTGCCGGCCTGGCGAACTTGGTTCCATTATTCTGATTCCCAATAGCGGTAGTGGGAATCAGAATTCGGAACCGCGGTCGCTATGAATAGAAGGCCATCGGAAGATGCTTACGAACCCACTACGCGGTCGACTGGCAGAAGAACGCTGTCGGATCGAAGCTGGGTGTGATGGTATTAAACGTTAAACACTTTGAACCATCGACGAGGCGAATTTTCACTAGCCGCAGCGGCGCCAGTGTTCAATTGAGAACTAGAACTTATGGACCAGTCCGAACCGCCCCAATGCCTGGTTCTGACTACTGGACCGACCAAGTCCTGCGATATTCGTCCCGAGTTGAGCGGCTGCCACATCGTTCGCGTGTTGGTATCCGCCCATGAAGTAGACGGACGTCCGTTTGCTCAATGAATAGTTCAACAACGCGGACCCTTGATGCCAAGTCGCAGAAGCATACTGGGCAGCATGGATGCCAGCGTGAGTGAACGTGTATGCCGCGGCAATCGACAGAGCAGGTGTAAAGAAGTACTGTCCGTTAAGTTCGAAGTTGTCAAACTTCCAGGAATCTTGCCCGCTGGCCGTGACACCAAAGCCAAAGTTTTTTATCGTACCATCAGGTGTTGCGTAGACATCGACATGCGAGTATGCCAAAGCGACGTTGTTCGATCCGGAGAATGTCCAGCGAACCCCGGCGTTGATGTTTTGATACGCCGATCCTAAGAATCCGAACGCGTATGTTGGGGATATTGCTCCGTTTGGATTCGTAGCAGAACTAGGATTACTAGCCCGCGTGAAAGAGGCTGCTCCCGAGAGCTGTCCATAATTGTAGCTACCGGCAACGCTGTACTCGCGATTGTCGGCAAAATTGGTCGAATTGCTCATCGCGTACGACCCTACAAATTGAAAGCCGTGCAGAAGCGGGGACACATACTTTGCTACGTTGTTTACGCGAAAAAACGTGTCGGAGTTGTCGTTATCAAGCGGGTGCGCCGCCGCGTCACCGATCGCGCTGCCTGCGGCGGTATAAGGGTTCCACACGTCGTGACTTGCGTCTGCTGCGCGTCCAAAGTTTAATGTACCGTAGTCCTGGTGATCCAATCCAACATATGCGAGCCGCCCAAACTCAAGTCCTCCGCTTCCCAATTTGCCATTGTTGACGTTGAACCCGTTCTCCAATACAAATATTGCCTTGAAGCCACCTCCGAGATCTTCAATTCCTTTCATGCCCCAACGGGTACCCACGAGTTCACCACTGACCATCGAAATCAATGGCTTCCCGCCGACGTTAGATATGTAGTCCAAACCATCGTCGATCGCCCCATAAAGTGTGACAGTGCTCTGCGCATTCGCACACGGCTGGAACAAAATCAAGCTGACCGTGGTGGCCGCGATCAGGCGTTTTTTCATATACATGTACCCCTTGAGGCGCTCGGACGTTATCCTAGCTAATCGGTTAAGAAAGATCTTTATTTAAGAGTTCGCATTCTCTCGTTGGCCGGGTGTCTCGGCGAGCCCTTGGCGAATCGAAACGAACCGAACTACTGTACGTGGCCAAATTTTCTCGGTTTGAGCGATCTGCGCTGAAGATTGCCGGTTAAGTGCAAGTTTTGTCTGTTATTGCCGGAAACATGCGCGTGGGGCAGATGCCCACGTTCGTGCTCCATTGAAAGTAAGCCCGCGTCCGACGCTGCCGCTGGATACGTCTGATCGCCGAGTTCGTCATTCTGAACAAGGGCTCGGCAACTGCGCGCCGATGTGTGACATTCCGGACTGACGCCGCCCATCAACGAGCGTGCGTCTTCATGGTTGGGCACCGTGAGGGCCGTTCCTTGCCATGTCGCACAACGCGAGGGTGCGCTTGTCGGAGATGATCGACAGGCGTGCTGGTGAGATGGTAATGGTATTGGTTTAGGGTCGTGTACTATACGACGAGCGCCGAAAGCAGCGATCGGCCCCTAGGGACGACGACCGGTCCGGAGGTGCGGGACTTGCAGCGAAGGACGGCGAATCCAGCGTCGATGCACCGGTTACCGCTCGCGACGGATGGCGCATGATTCGCGAACCGCGGCTCAGCGTCTTCACGTGGCCGCGCGGGATGGAATGGCGCGAGCGATAAATCTCCAGCTGGACCTGCCACGGCGATGCACTTGCTTAAGTTGGCGTTGACCGCGTTGTGGCTCTGTCACAGAGCTCGGCGACAACGCACATCTATGTGACGGCGCAGCTGACGATGAAGGGAGAGACAGTGACCAATGCGGGAGTCGCCGCGATACGGACGCAAACGGCTATCGACCGCTAGATGCTCTGCACCGCTTTCTTCAAGGCCTATGATTATGGGAACGGGCGGACGTCTTCGACATAATATTTGCCGCGCCGGCGGGCTTCTCTGTCATACGACTTCGCATGAATCAATCGCTTCGCGAAATGCCACGCTGCTCTTTCTTATATGCACTAAACGAAAAATGCGGATTGTATCGCGCCAGTATCTTCGGCTTGCGTAGCTTGCATCGCGACCCCACGTGCCACAATTCTCCCATGTCCTTTATAGGACTGTCTCGTGTTGCGGCGCAGCTGGCTCTGATGCTGTCGGAAGGCCACGTCTCGCCGTGGCAAAGGGGTAGGATCTTCCTCTCTTCGTCGGGACCTTCGCGGTCACAAGGACGGTTTAGGGCAGCATGGTTGCTTCTCGCGACGCCGATATACAACGGAAGCGCGGAACCTGACTGTACCTCCGTTCTATGAGCATCAATTTGTCAAGGGTTACCGTGTGGCTGGCGAATCGTAGGCAACACTGCCCCCGTCCCTGCGTACGGTAGTCGTAGCTGGGCCTGAGGGACAGCGCCGCCTGCGAGGCAAGGCACGCGCGGTGAACACCTGCTGTGCAGGAGTTATCCACGGGCCGGCCGGCGGGTCGCGAGCGCGACGATGGCAATGCGTCGGGCACGACGGTTGGGGCCGGTGCCCTAGGTGCGCCGGTTGAACCATTGGGTGAGTGCGCCGCGCGGGTTGATAGCGCAGCCAGGTCCACGCCGTCTTGACCAGCAGCGCGCGTACGCGCCGGTTGCCTTGCTTGCTGATGCCCTGGTCGAGCTGGCTCTCGCCGCTGTCGCATGGTTGGGGCACCAGTCCGACACACGCGCCCACCTGGCGTCGATTGTGGAAATCGCGCCAGTAGAATTCGAGCGCGAGGCGTGAGGCGCTGACTTCGCCAATGCCCTTCAGGCGCGTCAGGGGCGTCGCTGCGCGCGCGAGAGGGCGCCGGCACGCTGGCCTGGCGGGTCTTCTCGAGTACGGCGAGCTGCTGCGCCGCGAATGCGCGCCGTTCGCACTTGCGCAGCAGCCGCTCACGTAGTTCCGGCGGCAAGGGCGTGCCATCGTGACACCGAACCTCGTCGCGTGCGAGCCTCTCGGCAAAGGCGCGATGTGCGACGTCTTCCTAGCAGCCGAGCGTGGCCAGCAGCTTGCGCATGCGGTCGAGGCGCTGCAGCACTTCCTTCTGCAACTCCCCGCGTTCGCGCATCAGGTGCCGCGACGCTTCATCCTGCGCGCATGGCTGCGCGGCGAGCCGACCGCATGCACGTGGTTCACGTGCCGGCAGCGCAGGCTGGCCCTGGTCGACGAGCACAGGGACAAGTGGTCCCTGGCAGCCGGCGTGCGGATCGTCGTGTGCTATGAAGCTGGCCAGGACGCATTCTCGCTTCTGTTTCCCTACGGGTTCGCGCGACCCTATCCTTGACCATTGCTGCTGACTGCTTTCGGGTGGGCTCGCCGATGATGACGAAAAAAAACACAATTACGGCCAAAAAGCGGATTTTGTGCGATTTCTCCGCTCGTAACGCTCGTTCCCAAACTTAGAGCGGTGCCACTATATTGTCATCCGAGCTTCTAATGGTCCTCGGCTGTTTCGCGCGGTCTCGAACCCAGTGTCGCGGACGGTTCCGAGGCGGCTGAAAGGACATCGGAGTAACTCTTCACAAAGGGGGTGTTTTCGTTAATTGACTGTTCGGGCGGTCAGGAGGATGCAGTCAAAAGCTGATTCGGCATATTCATTTGAGCCTTTCTGGCGTCAATGCGATTTTGTCGCGCCGACAAAATGAGATAAGGGTAAAGTCAAGCGACGCGGCCCAATTACGATGCACTAAGATTCGCGTCGCGGGGCACCCTAAACAACGTAGCAAGAACCGGTTCATACCCGTTCTTAGCAACGCGCACAAAGTCTTGGGCGAGATCATCTTGGCATCTGCGTTGCGGTCCGAGACCCGCTGAAAGTCGCCCGAGCTAAAGGAGACAATCGTATGTCAAGTATCTTGAGTAGAACCCCACAGGTGAGTGATCAAACCGGTCAAGCGGAAGACTTATCGCGGTTCGAGCATGTACCGCGGAACCATGCGGGGCGCTTTGTCAGCGCTGCCGCGATCATCGCTATCATCGGCTGGATCGCCATAGCGTTTGCCCGAGGTCAGATCGAATGGGCGGTCGTCGGGCGCTTTTTTACTGTGCATAGTATCGTTGCGGGACTTGGTAATACGGTATTGATGACCGTGCTAGCAATGATGCTCGGCATTGCTGTAGGGGTGTCAGTTGCGATCATGCGACTTTCTGCCAATCCTGTCCTCAACTGGCCGGCGGCTGGCTACGTGTGGTTTTTCCGCGGGACACCGGTGCTCTTGCAACTGCTACTTTGGTTCAACTTGGCGCTCGTTTTTCCGGTAATCGGCATTCCAGGACTCTTCACGTTCCGCACCATTGACATAATGACGCCATTTTTGGCGGCATTGCTCGGGCTTGGCATCAATCAGGGAGCCTACACGTCCGAAGTGGTAAGAGCCGGCCTGCTTTCGGTGGACCAAGGGCAGTACGAGGCTGCCAAGTCGATCGGCATGACCGGCCTGCAGGCGCTGCGCCGGATCATCTTGCCGCAGGCAATGCGCGTAATCTTGCCTCCGATCGGGAACGAGCTTATCGGCATGCTGAAGGCGACATCAATCGCGAGCGTGATCCAGTATTCCGAAATTATTTATAACGCTCAGAATATTTATTTCGCGAACAATCACGTGGTCGAATTGCTGATCGTCGCAGGTATCTGGTATCTGGTCGCGGTTACGGTGCTATCGGCGCTGCAAACCAGATTGGAGCGGCATTTCGCACGCGGCGCCGGGCGGCTGGCCAAATCACGGTAAGGGTGGAGATATGAGTCCTAATACGAGTCCTATTGTCAGGGCCGTTGGCCTGCAAAAGTCGTACGGTACATTCGAGGCGCTCAAGGGCATCGATCTAGAGGTTGAGCGGGGCGAAGTACTGTGCGTGATCGGGCCATCAGGGTCGGGCAAGAGCACACTTCTACGATGCATCAACCAGCTTGAGGTAGTTGACAGCGGTGCCTTGTGGGTGAATGGCGACCTAGTTGGCTTCCGACGCAGGGGGCACAAACTGTATGAATTGTCACAGCGAGAGATCGCACGGCAGCGACTTGCGACCGGCATGGTGTTTCAGCGCTTCAATTTGTTTCCGCATAAGACGGCCCTAGGGAACGTTATTGAAGGGCCGGTGCAGGTGCTCAGACAAGAGCGCAAACAGGCCGAGGCTCATGCCCGTGAACTGCTCGGCCGCGTCGGGCTTTCGCACAAATGCGACGCTTACCCGGTCGAGTTGTCGGGCGGTCAGCAGCAGCGCGTGGCAATAGCCCGCGCGCTTGCGATGAAGCCCGCGTTGATGCTGTTCGACGAGCCGACGTCTGCGCTCGATCCCGAACTGGTCGGCGAGGTGTTGGCCGTCATGCGCGACCTTGCGCTCACCGGTATGACAATGGTGGTGGTCACGCATGAACTGGGCTTTGCGCGCGAAGTGGCGAGCCGTGTGATCTTCATGGACCAAGGTCAGGTGGTCGAAGCGGGACCTCCGGAGCAAGTACTTGGCCACCCGGCCCAAGCGCGTACGCGCAATTTTATTTCTGCCGTACTGAAGTGATGGCGCCGCGCGCCGCAATTTTCAAGTCATCCATAAGGAAAAGCTGACATGTTCGCAGGAATCCGATCGCGGTTTGTACTTGTGACGCTTGCCATCGTGCTGGGCGTCACCACCGGCGCTACCAATGCTCAGAGCACAAAGTCTGTCATCAACGCCGCGACGAACCCGGCGTATCCGCCACTCGAATATAAGGACACGGCCTCCAACCAGCTGGTGGGCTTTGATATTGACTTGTTCAATGCAGTCGCCGCCAAGATGGGAGCGAGGGTGAACTGGATTGAAACGGGCTGGGAGCAGCTATTTCCCTCACTCAAGACGAAGCGTGCGGACGTTATCGTGGCCGGAATAACCGACGTACCTGAGCGGCGCGATGTTGCTAGCTTTGTGGATTATTTGAATGACGGGGCACTGTTTGTGACGCTACGTGGCAACGCTGCACGCCTCCCCGACATGAGCGCGCTATGTGGGGCGCGTGTCGCCAACCGACGCACCAGCCAGTGGACCATTCCACTTACGCAATGGAGCGATGAACATTGCAAGAAGGTCGGCAAACCAGGCATCGTACTCGTAGCCGCTGACAGTAGCAGCGATGCGCGGCTACAACTCAAGCAGGGCCGTGTCGATGCAGCTGTGCAGGTTGGCAGTGGGTTCTCATATCAAAATTCGCTTGAGGAAAACACTTATCAGGTAGTCGGAAAGCCGTTCGCCTTCCAAAGGATGGGGATTGCTTTCTCGAAGGATGACCCTCAGCTTGGTCAGTCGATCAAAAAAGCGCTAGTTGAAGTCATGGCAGATGGCACCTACCAGAAGTTACTGCACAAGTGGGGGCTCCCGGAATCAGCTAGTCAGCAGCCTTCGATTAATGATCAGCCCTGAAACGATTTGCGACGGACGCAAGACAGTGCGTAGACGCGAAGAGCGTACCATGGCTACAACACCGACATGCCGGCCCGCATGGCTCTCGAGCCTTCGATCTTGACGAAGATCCGACGGGCGGCTTCGGCCGCCCTGATCGTACGCGCTCCTCAAACGGGAACGTCAGAGTACTTAGGGAGGTACATAGAGCAACGTGGAGCAAAACGCATGCTCTCGCATCGACAGGTCGCTCCACTAGTGAGCATCGGGCGGTTGCGGCATTACAGAGTGTTGGAAGCAGCAATATTTTCAAAGTTGTGCGTCAGTCGTGTCGCGACGCTCCCGGGACGTCGGTGGAAAATAACGAAGGATGCTCGTGACAAGTCTGCGAAGGGGCACCCCGAGTACTTGCGCACGCACCGGAGGAGCCGCCACTTGGGACTCACGGCGGCACAATTCCGTGAAACTTCCGAGGGCATCGTGTGGTCGATCGCCAGCAAAAGTGCAGCCGCCGATTTGTACGCGCATGCTTTCAGTGTTAGCTAGGTCGGATTTGCGGAAATTGAGAGCCTTGGGGGTAGGATCTGTTGACCGTGTCACTATGGCCGAACCATTGGAGTTCTTTTTATGACATCACTGTCGACTCGCGCGCTTGGAATACTCAACCTTGAACGTGGACTGCAGCCCGGCGAGTCTCCCCCTAACCCGAGGCCCCGCTCGTTTTTGAATCCCGATACGTTTGGCTTTCCCGTGATATTCGAAACGGTTGAGGGAGCTTGGGCGGAAAGTGTCATTCGGGGCGACCCAACACTTGAGCCAGCCTACATCGCAGCCGCCCGGCGGCTAGTCGATCGAGGCGCAATCGCAATTAGCTCGAACTGCGGCTTTTCAGTCCGGCATCAGGCGGCCGTTGCGTCGTCGGTCAACGTCCCGGTTGCAATGTCAAGTCTGCTGTTACTGCCGATGTTGCTGCTTCAAGTGCCTCATCCTGCAAAAATCGCCGTCATCACTGCGGACTCCGTACACCTGAAGGAGGAACTGCTAGGGGTCGACAATCCAGCCGAGCGCGAGCGAGTCGTGATCGGTGGCATTGAAGGTGGTCAATTGTGGCAGAACGAGATGAAGCGGCCGCCGCCGCTGACCGAGGTAGCGTCTATCGAGGCTGAAGTTGCGGACTGCATCGCGCGAATCCGCACCGAGAACCCGGAGGTTGCTGCCGTACTGTTTGAATGCACAGCCTTCCCGCTGGTCACACACGCGATTCGAAAACTAACGAAGTTGCCGATCTATGATATCACCACGCTCTGCCGAATGATGTTTGAATCCGTCTTCTAGATTTTTCGCTAGTTCGGCAATATAAAACGACTGGCCAGATCCTCTTTTACGTCCGCACCTTCGACTGGTCCTTCCGAGCAGCCTAAAGCGCCCCCTACTTTCAGTGGGATCAATTTAAATTTTGCTGGACGTCAACCTTGTCTGATAAATAGGTGCATAAGATGAACCTTGATAGCGCCAAAGAACTGGCGGCTTCTGTTTTCCACGAGTCGTACGCGGAGGCGAGAACTGCATTCCTGTCTACGGTGCCGTCTCACCGTGAGTATGTCTCACGCTTCAAAGGTCCGAACGGGGAGCAATTATTCACCGATGCGACGTATCTTGGCCGCCCGGACGCGGAAAATCTTCTGATCTTGATATCGGGAACACATGGCCCGGAGGGTTACTGCGGGTCGGCCTTACAGTCGGTGTTTCTGCAGACCGAGCTGGGTCACTCCTTAGTACCGTCGACAGCAGTGCTCCTCATTCACGCATTGAATTCCTATGGATTTGCATGGGACCGTCGATCCACGGCCGAAGGCATTGACCTCAATCGCAACTTCGTGGACTTTTCGAAGCCGCTCCCGAAGAATCACGACTATGAAGCGCTATCCCAGCACTTCGTTCCTACTGAAGTCTCCGGTCCACTAGCCGAAGCCGCACTGGCTGCTCTTGACGAGTTCCGTGAGACCCACGGTGAAAAACGATACTGGGAGGCTAGGATGTCTGGCCAGTACACTACACCTGGCGGGCTCTTCTATGGCGGAACAGCACCCACCGAAGCTCGTAATATCCTCGAACGCATTGTGGGCGATTTTTCCGTTCCGGAACGGCGGAATGTAATCATCGTAGATTATCACACGGGACAAGGTCGTTACGGATATGGCGAACTGATGTGTGAACAGCCATCAGGGCTCGCCGGGTATCGTCGCGCGTTGAACATCTTTGGACCGTCTGTTACCTCTCCAGATCTCGGGACTTCTTCATCGGTCGCGCTTTATGGAACTCAAGACGAATATTGGGAAGGACTTCTCGGTGCGCGACACACGTATGTCGCGCTCGAGTTCGGTACCTATAGTAGTTCGACCATCTTGCGCGATGAACACTGGCTTTTCGCTCAGAGCGAGGAGGTGATTGGGTCGGCGTGCGGTCGAGAGATCCGCGACGCTACGAAACGATATTTCTACCCGAAAGAAGATGAGTGGCGAGAGATGGTCGTCTGGCGTTCCCACCAAGTGCATCGTCAAGCTCTTGCTCACTTGTCAAAGACGCTGCGTAGTGACCGAGAGGAAAAGTGATTTGCGGACGAGGCCGGTGATTTCCAGTACTACCGCCGCAGATACGGCGGGGGACTGCAGTGTCCCGCCGTATAGATTCACTGGGCGCGTTCGGTCTGGGAAAAGCGGCCCCGGAAGATCTATTACGCGTAAGTGTCCTACATATGCCTAGAGCGCAATATCAAGCGCTGTAACGACGTCGGGTTTGTTGCTGCAGCGCAACCCGTTCGCAAACGCGACGTCGTCGATCCGCCGCATCGCTCGAGCGATGCGCGCCGAACCCAGGTCGCGGACCGGTTTATGCGCAAAGCTTCCTTTGGTGGGATGTCAAGTTCTGGCTCGACGACCACTACACCATGGGGAAGTCTTCACCTTTTCGGGGGGCAGGCATCTCGACTTCAGCGACATACTACAGGTCAGCCGCTTTCTCGGACACGTGGTGCGCGGTTCTCCAACAGCATCCCTCAAGGGTTACCTGCCGCGCTCGACACAGCCGACACTGGCCGATTTCGGTAGTCTGTAATTCGAAGTCCTGCACGAGCGCTTTATCGCGCCCATCTTCACAAGGGCCACTTGAGGGCGCAGCCAGGCTAGTTCCATCTGATCGGGTGTCACCTGTTTCCCCCGATGCGTAAAATCTTCGCCGGGGCGGATAACCCTGGCCGTTCTCCACGATGCGGACGGCTTCCATCATCAGTGTCAGGTGTATCGCGCTTACGGTTACGCATCATATCTGGCATCTTCACTGAGTTTTACACGCTTCCGGCGAGAAGTACATTTTCCGGAGGCGAGGCCAGAGCCCAGGTACAAATCCGCTTCGATCAGGTTAACGAAGCTTCGGGACGATAGTAGAGCAGACGGTCAGTTACGCTTCGCAGCACGAATTGGAGGCGCTTGCTTTCGCGAATCAGGTTACTAATCGCGATCAGCGGCACTCGCCCGATCTCTTTCTCACTAAGCGCGCATGAAACAGATCCATAGTGGCAAGGGGCTCCCTATTCGACGAGTGCCTCGAGCGCTTGTCGGTGCACAATGTGGGATCGCCAAACTACCATTTCCTTCCAATCGCAGCGCTGCGGGTAGAAATGGGCTCTTGTCGCGTGTCTTATATGGCGACCCACTTCCCAGTCGACCGCTTCCGGTCGATGCATCAGTAGCCAGTGTTCATTGCGCACTATCGCTGGGTCATGGTACGTTCCGAATCGAAGTTCAACATAGGTTTGCCGCTCATTCAGAATAGATTGCCAAAACGCATCTTGCGACCCATGCAAGGCCACGGACCAAGGTGTTCCCAGATCGATTGAAGCCGCGGACCGGCCGAAGATCTTTATTGCGCGCTTGTAGCCGGTCCGTCCGGAACGTTGTCCGCACGTCAACTCGCCATAGCCGTATTTTCCTTCACCCGTTTGGTAACTTATGATGAGGACGCTATCGCGGCTCGCGACGTCAAAGTCCACCGTAATCTGTTCAAGGGTGCGGCGAGCTTCTGTCGACGCTTTCCCGCCGTAGAACATGCCGCCGGGCCTAGTGTACTGGCCAGACACTCGCGCTTCCCAAAATTTCTGTTCACCGTGACGTGAACGGTATGC
Source organism: Paraburkholderia sp. GW821-FHT02A12 (assembly GCF_059422005.1). Classification (NCBI taxonomy): domain Bacteria; kingdom Pseudomonadati; phylum Pseudomonadota; class Betaproteobacteria; order Burkholderiales; family Burkholderiaceae; genus Paraburkholderia; species Paraburkholderia sp. GW821-FHT02A12. The sequence goes on from NZ_JBWKWA010000002.1 coordinate 1,714,480, forward strand.
GGCGATCGCCTCGTCAGCACGACGGATTCCATTCGGCGTAATGTCTGCAGGCACGAGATAATCGACTAGTTCCTCATATTCGGGATTCGGAGGAAGCGGCTTGTCGAAGTCAACGAAATTGCGGTCGAGGTCGCATCCCTCCGCAGTCGAACGAAGGTCCCAAGCAAACCCGTAGCAATTTAGCGCATGGACCAAGAGGACGGCCGTCGACGGAGGAAGCCTATTGTGAAATCCCGCTTGCAGGAACAAAAGTTGGGCTGCAGAGCCGCAATACCCCTCCGGACCGTGGGTGCCGGACACAAGGATTAGAAGGTTCTTGGCATCCCGCCGCCCAAAATACGCTACATCTGTGAAAAGCTCTTCACCCAGCGGTCCCTTTGCGACGTGGGGGTAAGCGTTCGACGTAGGTGCCGCCTTTAGAAACCGGTTTCGCGCGCCAAGGTATGTATCAGAAAAAACAATAGCAGCGGCATCTTTCGCACCGTCAAAGTTCATTGTATGGAACCTCCCCGTCCCTTGCTTGCGTACATAGCAGAGCCAATCGTGGCAGTTCGCCTCGCGAACCAAGAGCGAAGCGGTTATTTCCCACGCCTACAGGTAGAGTGCGACGACCACATTTTGCAGCTCTTGCTTTTAGTAGGCGAGTCAGCGCCACGCACGACGTCCACATTAATATTACTATGCTCCCGACGCGGGCTTTTCCGAAGTTTTATCCTTGGGCGGTCGCAATTCGGCGCTTTGCCGACAAACAGCGAGCAATTCTCGCGTGTATTGTTTGGGATGCGGCCCTGTCCTGTTGCTCGCTTGTCGGTGCGTTGTCCCCCCGGCGCTCACGAATAACGCCGGAGGTAGCGGTTGGCGACTGCGTTCGAGGCAACTGTGGTGTTCATCGGCGCGGACTTGAGTCCCCGATCCCTTCTGGCGCGCAAGCTCAACGATGGACGTTACGTGCGCACAACTCGTCGTCTCTCAGATGGCGACTTTGCGTTCTCTCCGTCATTAAAGGCTCGGACCTGTTACGGACAACGCGGGAATTCGGCCGAAGCAACCCCCACATTGAGGAAATCCCGCATTAGACGGCGCTACAATCTTTAGGCACCTGATACAAAGGAAGTGGGGCGTTGACCAGCGTTAATCGGACGTTCATTAGTTACCGAAAATTGCCGTTGGGGCTCAAACTGACCGTAACAGACATGTCACGGTATCGCTACTCGCGTCCTATTTCAGGCAATCCCCAACACACCGTCAATTGCTCAACGACGCTCTAGGGCACTTTTGAATGTTCCAGTCGGCGTGAGGCAAGGTTACAGGTTTTTACGACGCGGCCAAAAGTGATGAATAAGCTCACGTAGGCCGTCCACAGACCCAGCAACCGCATTGGAAGAATAGGCGATGACTTTCGCAACAACACAGCTCTCACCCGAGTTTCCCAACGTCGAGGCACGTCACGTCGATAGACGCCGCTATCCACATGGCGTCGCCTATCTGGATGGGCAATACCTTCCGATGTCAGAAGCAAAGGTATCAGTGCTCGATTGGGGTTTCCTGCATTCTGATGCGACGTACGATACTGTCCACGTCTGGAACGGAAAATTCTTCCGACTGGATTTGCATCTCGACCGCTTTTTTGGCGGTGTGGAGAGATTGCGAATGACGCTGCCTTATGATCGGGAAGAGATCACGACCATCCTGAAAAATTGCGTCGCTTTGTCGGGTCATAAATCTGCATATGTCGAAGTGATTTGCACTCGCGGCACGTCGCCGACCTTCAGCCGGGATCCTCGTCAAGCGGAGAATCGTTTTATCGCGTTTGCGGTTCCGTTTGGTTCAGTGGCGAACAAGGAGCAGTTGGAAAGAGGGCTGTACCTTGCCATTAGTGACACGGTTCGCATTCCGCCAAAATCCGTCGATCCTGCAATCAAGAACTATCATTGGCTCGACCTTGTAAAAGGTCTTTACGACGCCTATGACAAGGGCGCGGAGACGGCGCTGGTCGTGGATACGAATGGCCATATCGCAGAGGGTCCGGGCTTCAATGTATTTCTTGTAAAAAATGGGGCGTTAAAGACGCCCGCTTTCGGTGTATTGCCTGGCATCACGCGCCGAACCGTCTTCGATCTCTGCTCGGAAATCGGCTTCGCGGCTACAGCTAGCCACATTACGCGCGAAGAAATCAAAACGGCTGACGAGGTGTTTATTACTTCGACAGCTGGCGGCATCATGCCCGTGACTCGAGTCGATGACGTTGCGATCGGGAACGGAAAGGTGGGATCCAGTACCCGCAAGCTCATGGACCTCTATTGGCAAAAGCACGAAGATCCGGCGTGGACGACTGCGGTCATCTACCAGTGACCGGATGTGTGCTATGAGACAGCAACTTGACAAACGGCTTCGCGACGATCTACAGGAATTATCGTCGCGCAAGCTATTGAAGATCGAGCAGGAACTGGCATCACCTCAATCCGCCCACGTCCGCCTTGGCACGACGAAGGACCGAGAGGTGCTGAACATGTGCGCAAACAACTACCTCGGCTTGGCTAACAATCCGTCGTTGGTGGAAGCTGCACACGCCGGTCTTGACCGACATGGCTTTGGGATGTCGTCGGTGCGTTTCATTTGTGGGACGCATTCGGTTCATCGCGCGCTCGAAACGAGGCTTAGTGACTACCTGCGGACCGAGGACACAATCCTGTTCGGCTCCTGCTTCGATGCGAACGCCGGTCTCTTTGAAGCATTACTCGGTCCGGAGGACGCGGTAATCAGTGATAGCTTGAATCACGCTAGCATCATTGACGGCATTCGACTTTGTAAAGCAAAGCGCTTCCGCTATGGAAATAACGATTTAGGCGAACTTGAGCGTGCTTTGCATGACGCACGTGACAGCAGAACGGTGCTTGTCGTCACCGATGGCGTTTTTTCGATGGACGGCATCGCCGCCAATCTGCCTGGAATCTGCCAGCTCGCGAAGCGTCACGGCGCCCTGGTTATGGTTGACGACTCTCACGCAGTGGGGTTCATCGGTCCGCAGGGTCGTGGAACGCCGGCTTTGCACGGGCTGGAGGCACAAGTCGACATTGTCACCGGTACACTTGGTAAAGCACTGGGCGGCGCGTCCGGTGGATATGTCTCCGGCCGTGGTGAAATCATTGCATGGCTGCGACAGCGTGCGCGACCCTACCTCTTTTCGAACTCGCTGATGCCGGCACTCTGCGAGGCGTCGTTGACGGCAATTGAAGTGGCCGAACAGGCGGACAGCCTGAGGGAAAATCTGGCCGCTTGCACCTCACAGTTGCGCCGAGGTTTGAGTGCTCTCGGGTACCGGGTCTCCGGTATAGATCACCCTATTGTGCCCGTAATAACGGGCGAGGCCGCGGTTGCAGTTCAGATTGCAGACTATTTATTGTCGCTAGATATTCTGGTTGTACCTTTTTCATATCCCGTGGTGCCGGAGGGCATGGCGCGGATCCGCATGCAAGTGAGCGCGGCGCATACAGCGGAAGACATGAGAAAGGTAATCGCGGCATTCGAGTCGGCCCGGAACGTCGTTGAGGGGGCCCGGGCTCAAGCCCTCTAATTTTGCTCGCAAAGGTGGGCGAAGGAAGGCCCAATGGCAGTCTCAGCTCTCATTCGCGACGGGAAGCGGATGCAACGTTGTAGGTCCGTTGCGCCCCGCTTTTCTTGGTCCGAAAAGCAGCCTTCATTCTGCCCGGCCGTGTGAACCTTGTAAAATCGGCCGGCCGGACACCTTGCCATCACTTCAGGAGGGTGACGGAAACAACTTGGCCGGCAAGGAAAAGCAGCGCCCCCTCGGCGCCGCAATCTCAGAACAGTTGCCCCACAGACAGAGTCTAGCTCCGCTGTTGGCGTGGCTGGAAAGCTTGCCAACCCGCGCTCTGGCGTTGGCTCGTCTGCTACCGATCGGAAGGACCACCGAATATTGGATCGTCGGCGTCTATCGGGAATTCAAAGCTGGCTTTAACCCGGTCCATTACAACCATGGTCTTGAAACTCTTGATATCCGGATTTTCGCGGAAGAACCGACGAGTGAATTGCTCGTAGTCGTCCATGTCCTTTGCTGTGATGACAAGCACGAAGTCTGCATCGCCGGTAGCGTAGAAACCCATCATGACTTCGCGAGTGGCTCGAATCGCGCTCTTGAAGCGATCTACGATATCCGCTCTCTCTCTTTCGAGCGACACCAGCACGATCATGGTAACCGCACGACCAAGGGCTTTCGGCGAGACGATGGCCACCTCCGCCTCAATGATTCCCTCAGAACGCAGTCTCTTTAACCGTCGCTGACATGCCGACGATGACAAGTTGACGGCATTGCCGAGTTCATCCGATGTGAGGCGGTTGTTTCTCTGAATCCTCTCGAGGATCGCCGCATCGATTTTATCCATACACGACATGCTTTTTTCCTGCACGATTTGACAGTAGGCCGCTTTATTTAAGCATAGCTCGGGCCGGTTGCACGGTCAATTCGTGTTTTCCTAGGTGCGAGACGCCGTTTTTTCTCGCCCAGCCGCCCCGGTCGAACTGCATGACGCTGATAACCCGCACCGTTCGGATCCACATCGCCTTGCAGTTCAGGTTCATGGGCCTTCTGGCCAGCGAATTCGGTGCACGCACGAGAGTCATCCCGACCTTTTGACTCGGCACTTGTAACGCTTCGCTCGAAATACCGCTTCACAAGCACCAATCCGGTCTCGCTCTTGGCGAAGTAAGGAAATGCTTCACTTGCGCGCGGTGCAGGCTTCGAAAAGAACCCACTGATGCGCCGCCGACAGTGCAAGAGATCGTTGCTTAAGCGTCGGCAATCCTGCACGTTGGTATCTGATTCCTCAAACAGAAGCGGCCCCGTGGCTCCCCACGAGACGATTTCTATATATGTCGAGTCACGGTCCCTGGTTCTCCTCCTTGGGCCTAGCCAAGACGGTAATCCCATAGGCGAAATCCTTCACGACGAAATGCGGTTTTTCGTTTCCCCAGCAAAAAAGCGATCGCCAAATTCACGTGACGGCAATTCGCCAAGGGCCGCGGTCGGACGTCCATCTCTTTCGACGTGGTTTGCGCCTCGCGTGTGAGCAGCCCCAGTTTCGGCAGCCGAGGTGCCCAATGACGGCGATCGGGTTGTATTGAACGGGCTAGGCCCAATACCGTTAACAAGATCGAATTTCTGTTAACTTTCAAGTCTCTGCAACAACAAGAAGAGCTTGAAGGATGGCAAGAACGGAAGCAACGCTGCCCGGCGGGGCGCGGCTGGCGGACTATCTGACGGTGGGGTATCTGGCGCTGAACTGTTCGCTGGGACAGGTCAAGGAGGCGCTCGCGACATGCGGCGTGCAGACGCGTGTGCGGCGCGACATGCCGCGTGAAGTGCTGGTGTATTTCGTGATGGCGATGTGCCTGTATCCGCGCGTGGCCTATGAGGAAGTGTTTCGTCTGGTGATCGAGGGACTGCGGCGCATCTACGGCGACCAGGTGCGCGACGCGCAGGTCAGCAAGGCGGCGATCTCGCAGGGGCGAGCACGGCTGGGCTGGCAGGTGATGCGCGAGCTGTTCGCCCGACAGGCAGCGCGACGCCCGCGGGCTGCAGTTGGGGATTATGCGGGCTATCGGGTCATGAGCGTGGATGGCTCGACGCTGGATATGCCTGATGAGCAGGTCAATGCGCAGGCGTTCGGGTATGCAAAGGGCGGGCGTGGTGAAGGCGCGTATCCACAGATCCGCTTTGTGGCGCTGGCCGAATGTGCGACGCACGCGCTGTGTGAGGTCCAGATGGGCGGGGTGCGCGAGGACAGCGAACAGGCGCTCACGCGGCAGCTGTTTCCGGCGTTCTCGAGCGAGATGCTGGTGCTGGCCGACCGCCTGTTCTATGGGTATGACATGTGGCGCGACGCGGTGGCCACCGGAGCGAAGCTGCTGTGGCGCGTGAAGTCGAATGTGCGACTGCCGTGCGAGGTGCCGCTGGCAGACGGTTCGTACCTGAGTACCGTATATGCCAGCGACACCGACCGGCGACACCAGCGCAACGGCATGCAGGTACGGGTCATCGAGTACCGCCTGGAAGGCGTGCCTGACGCCGAGCCGCAGTATCGCCTGATCACCAATTTGCTGGACCCGGTAGTAGCACCTGCCGTCGAGCTGGCGGCGCTGTATCATCGGCGCTGGAAAATAGAAGAGATGTTCGATGAGATCAAGACGCATCTGTGTGATAGGAAGAAGGTGCTGCGCAGCAAGACGCCTGATCTGGTACGTCAGGAGTTCTATGCGTTAATGCTCACGCACGCGGCGATCCGCCGCCTGATGTACGAGGCTGCCCAGGACAGCGGGCAGCGACCTGAAGACCTGTCCTTTGTCCATGCCGTGCGTGTGCTGAACCGACGCCTGCCCGAGGCGGCGGCAATTCCCCCCTGAGCAATGGCAAAGCTGGAAACAGAGTCTGCTGCGCGAACTCGCCAGCGGGCGTGCGGTGCAAAGCCGCGGTAAACGTAATCCCCGCGGCGTGAAGCGAAAGATGTCGAATTTCCGGATACGCCGACGATCGGAGCCGCTGAATCAGCGAATTTCACCGAAAGTGATCATCAAGTGAACAGTACTGGGGCTAGGCCACTGAAATTTGGTCAATCTGCACTGCATTTTCGTCAGTTCAAGGGCCGCGAGAACGCGTGGGCGCAAACATCGACGAAGATTGCCAACAGTCGTAACATACCTAGCGAGAAACGATGAAATCGAAGCGGCAATCGCTATGAAAGGCCGGCGCACCGTTGACTATCGAGGAGGTCGACCTCGAAGGCCCACGTGCCGGTGAAGTCCTAAGGCAACTACTACAAGGGGCTGAGCGCAAGCACAAATGGGGTTTTCTGTTGTTGTAATGTTGCCTTGCCGACGTAGATGAGAAGGTGAAGGGCTGCTGTACTACAACCGGTCATGTCGGGCTGACGGCCCGGACACTGATGAAAGACGCGCGCGCAAGGGCCTCGTCCGCTGACCGGGAATGAAATCCCTGTAGCCATATCAGGTATGCCTCGCGCAGGTCCAACCCGCTTCACATCACCGCTGGCAGTGCAAAGTGATCGGCTATTCGCTCATGGTGTTATGGCGCGCGTTGGAATAGGTTCGGCGTCGCGTGCTATTCGAGGTGAGACGATGAAGTTCGTCGCGCTCCCGACGAGAGGTATGTTGTCTTGAGCAGTGCGCGACGGAACGGGGAGCCAGACGGGGAAGCGTCGCGCGTACGGACGCCCATGTAGCACGCCGGAGCAAGTGACCTCCGTGAACATCGACATGTCGCCCGCGTTCATCAAAGGTGTCGGCGAACATAACGGACCGAAATTGTGGCCTGCGTCGAGCACGGAAGAGCAGGCCGCGTAGCTGAAAGAGACGGCGCACAGCACGGAGGAAATCACCGCGACCGTGCCGCAGAACGCGGATCATGCGGCCGTGGTGTCGTCGCTCACGCAGAGGCTTAGCAGATGCCCATGTAGCCGCCAGTTGTGATCGCGCTACGCCTGTGCCAATGGGCAAAGGATTTCAGCACAAGGGGATTAATACGGCTAGCCAAATGCTTGCTCCGCGCAGATTTAACGAGTAGGCTTTGCGCTGTTCTGCATTTGCAGTGCGGGAGAGATCGCTCAAAGCGACGCCGACGGAGCAACCGCCCCGGAAACTCTCAGGCAAAAGGACCGTGCTGCAGGAACATCTGGAGAGCGGCGTTTTACGCGCCCACCGAAGGGGAGCTTGTCACCGCACACGTCGGACAGGCGAAACTCTCAGGTACATGGACAGATGGGGCATCGGTGCCGGTTCATCATCGGCCGGCGATGACCAATAAATCTCTGAGCCATGTCATGTCACACATTGCAGTTATTGGGGCTGGGATCACCGGTGTTACGACCGCATACGCCCTTGCCCGCCGCGGTCACCGCGTTACCGTGATCGAGCGCCACCGTTATGCGGCGATGGAAACTTCCTTCGCGAATGGCGGACAACTTTCTGCCAGTAACGCTGAGGTCTGGAACAGCCGCGCGACGATCTGGAAAGGATTGCGCTGGATGTTCATGAAGGATGCGCCCCTTCTCATGAACCCGCGTCCCAGCTGGCACAAGTACAGTTGGATCGGTGAGTTTCTGCGTCAAATCCGGAATTATCGCGCGAACACGATTGACACCGTCCGTCTCGCCATCGCGGCACGTGAACACCTGTTCTCGATAGCGGAGAAAGAAGCCATTGAATTCGACCATGAAAAACGCGGCATCTTGCATTTTTACGCGACACGCAAAGAATTCGAGACGGCTCTGAAAGTGAACGGTCTGCTTCGAGAGGGTGGCTTAGATCGAAGACCCATCACTCCGGAAGAAATACGCACGATTGAGCCCGCATTGCATGGCGAGTTCTATGGCGGCTTCTTCACTGAATCGGACTCGACGGGGGACATCCACAAGTTCACGCGCGGTCTTGCTGAGGCTTGTGTGAAGCTCGGCGTCGTTTTCCAATATGACACCACGGTTTTGTCGATCGATGAAGTACACAATCACGGGCTCGCGATTTCAACGCGCCGTGACGGCCAAGCTGAGATAGCACAGTTCGGAAGCGCGGTCATCTGTGCTGGTGTTGGGAGTCGCGCGTTGGCTTCATACGTCGGCGATCACGTCAATATCTACCCTGTAAAGGGCTATTCGATTAGCGTGATGCTTGACGATAGCACTAGTCAACAGGCGGCGCCCTGGGTGAGTCTGCTTGACGACAAGGCAAAGATTGTCACCAGCCGGCTTGGGAAGGACCGGTTTCGCGTTGCGGGAACCGCCGAGCTCAACGGCATCAATCGGGACATCCGCGCCGACCGCATCCAGCCCCTCATTGACTGGACACGCGAGCACTTCCCTAACGTTGCGACCTCCCGTGTCATCCCATGGGCTGGCCTGCGCCCCATGTTGCCTGGAATGGTGCCAAAAGTAGGCGCGGGTCGTAGGCGCAACATCTACTACAACACCGGCCACGGCCATCTGGGCTGGACACTTTCGGCAGCGACTGCCGAAGCTCTGGCTGAGGTTGTTGGCGATGCCGAAAGTAGCGATACGGAACGAATTGTCCCCCCATCGAATGCCAAAGTCCATGAAGTGGACGTGGCTTGATCTTGGTCCGTCAATTCCGCTCACGCAGCCTGAGAGCCGGGAAATTGGTGCATTTAAGGGTGCAAGCTTCCCGGCCCCAAATTCCCATGCGTCATCTACTTAAAGATTTGTCTTGAAATCACGCGCGGCTGGCCGCCGTGCCAATGACGGTGTGGATCAGGCCCGACTCTGCGTCCACGCCAATGTACGCTTCCATCCCGAAACTTATTGCGTTGCTCGTAAACAAAGACGGCGCGGGTCCACGTTCTTCGAAGTCCAAGGACCGCGCTTGAATGCCGTTGTCGATTCAAAATAAGCGGAAATTGCGCCGGTCGATCGAATTGATTGGGGAAAGTCCGCTTCGGCGGCGTAGTACGCGTGGGCTAAGGAAAATTAAGCCAGTTGCAGCAGCTCAGCCTTGAACCGGTCTTCGTTGGCCAAAACCCGTTCGTTGAGCGGGCTCAAGCCGCGCCAGTGAAGAGAAAACAAGCAAGCTGATACCGTCGTCTTTTCTTACGACAGGCAAGGAATATGTTGGATGCAATCGTTGTTGGAGGGGGTATCGTAGGCATCTCTGCCGCACTGGCGCTTCAACGGCGCGGGATGAAGGTCATGCTGCTGGAACAGCAGTCCGTTGCGCAAAACTGTAGTTCCGTCAGTGCGGGCGTAATCTATCCGGGCGCATTTCCTTTCAGCACCCACTATCGCATTCCGGACCTGCCGACCGCCTTCTTCAAGTCAAGTTCTTCTACCGCGCTCGATTGGCGCTCGGCTGCCAGGCTCCTTCCGTGGGCGATCAAATACGCGAAGTCATCGACCTCGGGCATGGTCTGGCATGGCACAGACCTACTACATGATCTTTGCCGGCACTCACTTCGGTCTTATGGTTGCTCTTAGGCGCCGACCTGCCGCCGATCGCTAGAAGCGGCTACTTGGCCGTTCATCTCTCCTCCCCCGAAGCAGACCGAGCCGTCTGCTTGAACTCGATTCGCACCTCGCTCGGCGCGGCTGCACGGATGGTGTCGGGCGCAGAGTTGGCGGCGCTAGAGCCCGCCATTTGCGGTCTCGCAATTGGGCCAAATGCGGCCGATGCGAGTTTCCTTGAAGGATCAGCTCACGTCGTAGATACCGCCGCATTTGTGGCCAGTCTCGTGGATGTATTTGTGCAACGTGGAGGCCTCAATTGCGTTGACAGGGCGCAGAGCGTCGAAAGCGCACCGGGTGGAAAGGCCACCGTAAGATGTGCTCGAGCGGACTACTCAACCCGAACGGCTGTTCTCGCGACTGGCGCGCACTCTAACCGTCTCCTGGCAGACTGCGGTCATCGCATTCCGCTTGTTGCTGAGACGGGATATCACCTTGAGTTAGACGTCGATCCTGGTTTCATTACTCGACCTGTTTCGATGCCGAGTCTAGGAGTTGTTCTGGCGCCGAGCGAACACGGGGCCCGGATCTCGGGAATCAGTCACTTCGGTGCGCCAGGTTTTCGCGGTCGCCCGAGCTTGCTGTTGTCTGCGCTGGATCGCGTGCGCGAACGTCTACCTACGCTTAGAGCTCGCCCTGGATTCGATGTGCGCAGCGGTGAACGTCCAGCTACGCCAGACTCCTTGCCGGTCATCGAGCAGGTACCCGGCCATCCATCCATTTTTGTGTCCACGGGGCACGGACATCTCGGACTTACGTTGGCCGCTGTCTCGTCAGGGATTCTGGCGGACTTGGTGACTGACGGCTCGTCCAGATATGCAAGCGAACTAAGCTCGCGAAGATTCCGCAGAACCGCGAAGCGCCACTCGGTTCTGCAAGCGGCATAGACGGTAGGCGACAACCAACCTCTAGGATACTCGCGCCACGACCCCCAATGCAGAGAGATAGCAGCACGATGGTTGCGCAGTGATACCGCGATCAAGTTCAGCAGGTTTACAGCGGGAGTTCGGCATTTCTTAGTCGATTCTTAACGCCCGACGCTGGGTGCTGCAAGACAGTCGAACAATGTCCGACAGAAAACGACACGCACGTTTTCAGTTCATGCAATTGCTTCACTTGCGACGTTTAAGAGGATGGAGAAGTTCATGAAAAGTGTGGGGCTGTCTTTGGGAACAATGGTCCAAGATTGGCTGGCGCCCGATCCTAAGAAAGGGTTCAGAGTCAGCCACCACAGACGGTCCAAGCATGGGCGCTATGTTTGCGTCGCGGTGCATCCTCCCACAAGAACGTGAAGGAGCCGCTATGCGGATTGCAGGACCTAATGGAACGCTCAAGCTGAGGTCAAAGCTTCCGATGGAGCAGGCAATGGCTAGTCCGAGATCAGCTAACGGCGTGTGGTCACTAGTCCATCTTCGCAGCAGGGTCTCGGAATTTGCGGCGCTTCATCTCTCCTGTTCGCGACGGAAGCACATGAGCACCGGGGGCGAAGGTGGTTCTCGTTGTTTAAGAAGCTACCCGCGATACCGTGAGAAAAAAGAGGCGGCGCCCGTGTTGTCGGGCGAAGCGCCGCCAAACCACCTGAGAGTTGCGCCGATCCCTGTCAGAGGCGACGCCCGAGCATCATGCAGTCCGCTGGAAGCGAGGCCGACCGGGGGCCTTTGGTGAATCGAAGCGAGAACAATTGTAGAGATACGCGGTGGCGGAAAATCAGAGAATGGCAGTCGCAAGACGCGATTTTCCAGCGAATGAGTTTCCGCCATAGCAGAAACGGGCATCGAGATCGGTGCTAGTCTGGCGGGGTAACGCTCGGGGAGAGCAATGCTGCGTAAAAAACCTGAGAAAGAACCAATGGCTGTGCCTAGGATATTCCCCGTGAGGATGCCATCGAACCTCGATGTTCGCGAATCGCAGCCATCGGATTACACAGTGATCGCATCGCTGCTGCGTCAACTGGGCTATGAGTTGACTCCTGTCCTGGTTCTCGAAAAGATTGAAACCATGCGTCACAGTCAAACGGACAAGGTTCTCGTGGCTACTGTGGACAAAGTAGTCGTCGGCTGCGTAAGCTTACATGCGGTACCGTTGTTCCATGCCGATGGCTATGTCGGGCGGGTCACCAGCCTCGTCGTTGATGAGGGTCACCGTGCACGCGGTATCGGAAGCGCCCTCGTCGCCGGAGCCGAGAGTTGGTTCAAAACGGTGGGTTGTGTGAAGGCGGAGATCACCGGCGGCGGTCAGCGGTCACGCGTCGGCCGATTTTACGAGTCGAATGGCTTCTCTCGAGAGGGGGAAAGATTCTCCAAGGAGCTGTCATTGGAGCGTTCGCTTTCTTGAGCTCACTTTCGCGAGTTTGCGAGTTTGACGCAATTGGCGGCGGCAGTAGCACGCTTCTATCTGCAAGCAACCGACCCCACACCGGTGCGGCTCACGAGAGCGCTCCGCGATAACGAGAACTACGACAGAAGGGTTCGGTTTGCGCGCAGCGTCTATGGGTGTAAACGTTTTGGGGTGGTTCCTTACTTGCCGTCTTTGGCTTGCTTGCGAATTCGCTCCACGGTACGACGATGAACGTGGAATCGGAGAGCAATGCCTGCTGACGAGACCTCCGGCGGCAGACGTAGTACCTCCTCGCGCTCGGACGGCGTCAGTGACCGTGGTCGGCCGATATGTTTCCCTCGTTCGCGTGCCGCTTTCATTCCCGCCTGTGTGCGTTCGCCGATGAGTGACCTTTCGAATTCCGCCATCGCGGCCATCATGTGAAATATAAACTTGCCAGTGGACGACTTGGTACTGATCGCCTCAGTTAGCGACTGGAAATCAACGCCACCTGCGTTAAGCCGCTCAATGACCTGTATCAGTTTGCCAACAGATCGGCCCAGGCGGTCGAGACGCCACACCACGAAGGTATCACCGTCATTCGCATGGCGCAACGCAGCTTCAAGACCCGGACGCGAGAACTGTGCACCCGATACGCCGTGGTCATGAAACACGGCATCGCATCCGGCCGCCTTCAGTGCCGACAGTTGCAGGTCGAGATTCTGCTCGTCGGTTGACACGCGTGCATATCCAATTTTCATGATGCTATCTGAGAAGGTAGCGCTCTTACTGGACCGTTGCGCGATTGAAGTCGATCGAAGCGCAGGCGCATATTTGACAGGTGCGAGCTTCAATCTCTGCGCCCTGTTCTCGCCGGGGGCACCATAGGGCCCGAGCAGCATGCCCTTGATCTAGAAGGCTACTGCTCGGGTTCGCTGACATCCCATCGGAATAGGGCACCGCCCTTCAGAAGAAGATACTCAGATTCGCGAGAACGTTGAGTGCGGAGCCGGTATTGGCCTGGTAAGCGATACTGGTCGGGTGATTCACGTAGCTGACACCAAGCCCCGCATATACGCCCGGGGTCAATCTCGCGCTGTAGGACAGTGTGATTGCCTTGCTGTCGCGATGCACCATGTTGCCTTTACTCGCGGATTGTTCTATCGCGTAGCTGCTCCAAATCGTGTCGGTCATCACAAGTGATGCGAGGTCGTACGGTCGGTTTTCAATCAGGCCCTTGCCGTAGAGCCGGAATTCGTAATATTGGCTGACCGTGTTGGTTTCGGGTGGCGCATACATCGCGGACGCACCGAAATAGACGCCTCGACCCGGCGAGCCCGCGGGATGCGTTTGCCACAGCTGTTGGTCGGCAACCAGGTAATACCAACTGTTATGACCAACACGGGTTCCCGGATGCTCAAGGCTTTTGCTGTTGCTCGTGTTGTAGGCGCCGCCACCCCGTACCCAAGTGAATGGCACACCTTCTGCAGCTGTCCGCTGGTAGCCCGCCTCGCCGATGTACAACGTACCCGAGTTGGGCGTACCCCACTTGAAACCGGTCGGGTTATCGTTGATCTCGGTCGCCGTGCCGTCTGGATTGACCGCGCGCTGCGCGCCTCCTTTTAGATACAGTGTGGGTGTCAGGTGCCAAGTCAGGTTGACGCCAGGCCTCGGCGTGACATTGCTCGACAGCCCGCCCTGCAACGGGATGCTGCCCGACGGACCGAACACGCTCGATGCGAGATTGCCGCCGAGGTTGTAGTTCAGGAATTCCCAAGTATTGCTTGTGTAGCCGATCTTGAGTTCGGCCTGCCGGTGAAACATCGTCTGGTAGTAGGTGGCCGAGGAGAGGCCGAGGTTTGTTGGGCCCAACGGAGCCCACGATACCCACTTCCAATAGCCGGCAACATACAGTTGCCCATCTGGAATGCCGAAGCGGGACAGGTCGTAAGTGATGCCCGCAATTGCGTTGTTGGTGTACGTGAAGCGTTGTCCGCTGTATTGTTGCGTGCCCGCGTTGCCACGGGACACGCCGGACAGGACGTTCTGCGTCGCGCTAGCCAGATCAATGCCGAGAAAGCCGATGCCGAGATCCGCCAGCCGGTCGCGCAGCCCGAACATCTTCGGGTCGACGGTGTCCTCCGGGCCCGGCAGTCCGATGTTAAATCCCTTCGGTTTGAGGTTCGCGTACAACGAAGGAGCAGCGACCGGGCTCGTTGTCGGTGGGACTGACGTTGGGAGGCTCCCCGCGTCGACGTTCGTTATCTTCACCGGCTCGTCGCCCCACGCCTGCACCGCAGTAATGGACAAACAAACGCCCGCGGCCCCGACGATGCGGGCGACAACGCGAGAGGGAAACTCAGGATGGGACGCAGCACGGCGGGGTCTGATATCCGGTGCAATTTCGTTTTGTCCCTGGTAGGAGTCGAAGACGTAATATTGTGTCCGCGGAAGCGCGGAATGAATATGCAATTTCATTTGATTTCCAGAATGTAGTAATACTAATAAAGCAATTGAAGCTATTAACAGGAGCGTGTTGACTGTCCATGCCAGCGCCGAGTACCTCCGGGTTACGCGAAACTAGGCCATCGCCAGTGTCCGTCAGCAGTTAAGGCATATAGCTTTGACCGCGACTATGTAGCTTCGCCACCTTCATGCCTCGTTTTGGGAAATAACGGGCGGAACGTGAATCGTTCAGTCGACGTCATCGACGACAGTCATGGGGCTATTCGCCTGCACGCATATCTGTCGGTGGGGCCTTGTGTTTAAAGCGACATCGCTTGAAGTGGGCCGACAGCGATAGACGACGGGGAAAGCCGCAAATGGGTTACCGAAAGGCCCGTTATTTGAAAAACTCGGCCAAACCGTCTTCACGGACTCAAGGGTCCTCAAATCGTTCTCAGGAACGCGGAAGCCGTAGAGTGCTACCGCGGCTTGAGAGTTGAGATGGCTTCGGATGCTAGCCGGCCCACATTGACAACCGTCGGGCGTACTGCTGATGAATTGCACGCGTAGGTTACAATGTCTAGGTTTGTTGAAAGCCGCAGCGCCCCGTACAGTCGAGGTGGGGCAGTCGGACCCTGCGAGCGCAGGCGATTGACAAGTCTAAGCCGGGCACGTCGATGGGTAGGTTGTTTCGTCTTGTTAACACAACGATCCTGTTCGGTGGTTGTGAATCGGTTCGCCAGACTATGCAAGCGCTGATGAAGTTTCAATCCTAGACAACTAGGGTAGACGTTATAATGCTGTTTTATGACATTCGTGTGATGGGAACCGGCATTGCGATTCGGCGAGGGTGCTGATCGCGTTATGGTTGAAGGGATCGAGGGACCGATATGGCGATATGGCAAAAAATAAGTGAGACACTGGTCGAGGAAATTGAGAAGGGCGTGCTGGCGCCGGGAGGACGTTTGCCCGGTGACGCCGAGCTTGCGATTCGGTTCGGCGTCAACCGCCATACCGTTAGGCGGGCGTTGTCCCACCTTCAAACTCGCGGCCTGGTGCGGGCCGAGCGAGGGCGAGGTACTGTCGTCGTCGAGGATGCCATCAGCTTTCTTTTCGGCGCACAGACCCGCTTTGAGCAAAACCTCTTCGACAACATGCGCACTCCTAGCCGGCAGGTCCTGTCGACCGTCGTCTATGGCGCTCCGGATGACGTGGCGAAGCGGCTGCAAATCAGGTCGGGGACTCCGATGCTGACTGCGATCATGTTGGGCGAAGCCGATGGTACGCCCGTACACCTTGTTCGCTTGCATTTCCCCGTCGAGCGTTTTCCCATGGTTGAGGAGGTGTTTTCAGAACTGCCTCGTGGCGAGAGCTCGCAGATATCCCTGTCCGACCTTGTCGGTCGCTTGGGCGTAAAGAGCTTTCACCGCAAAACGGCGCGCATCAAGTGCCGATTGCCGGAACTGGAAGAAGCGCGCCAGCTCAAGATGTCGGTACAGGACCCCGTTTTCGAACTCGACATCGTCAATGTCGACGAACATAGCGTGCCGGTCTTCTACGCGGTCACGACCTACTGCGGCAGTCGTATCGAATTCATCCTGGACTACTGATCGGCACTCGGCGTCGGTTCGCAGGCGCTTCATTGGTGTTTACATTCCTAGTTGTCTATGTTTGAATGGCATAACAACATCCAATGGAGAGAACCATGCTGAAGGCGGATCCGCTTTCGCCCGCGCTTGGCGCAGATGTCACCGGTGTGGACCTGCGCGACTTCCTGAGCGCTCCTGAAGAGGAGACCGCGAAGATCGAGGACTTGCTATCAAACTACAAGGTGTTGCGTTTCCGTGGGCAGCATCTGGGCCCCGGCGAGCTCATTGAGCTCGCGAAGCGCTTTGGACCTGTTAGAGCGCTCCGACGGGCATCGGGAGCGGCTGTCCATCTCCCTGAACATCCTGAAATAAAAGTCGTCTCGAACGTCTCTGTTTCTGGGGCATATCTGGGGGATGGAGGGGCATCGGAAAATGCGTGGCATACCGATGGCAGCTATCTCGACGCCCCCACGGCGCTGACGTTCCTGTATGGCCGCGTGGCTCCCAGTCATAAGCCGCCCAAGACTTTTTTCATGGATTTGCGGGCTGTTTATGACGGCCTGCCGCATGTGCTGGCGGAATACATCAGGCCACTCAAGGCAATCCATTACTCGAAATTCGCCTATGCGCCTGAGTACTCCCGGGAGATTGAGGCCCTTCCCGAGGGGGGCGACCGGCGCCATATTGGCCCTCGGCATCCGTTGGTGAGGCGCGAGATGGCAACCGGCCGGCTGTCGCTGCTTCCTCCACGGCAGCGCGAGTGCCTTGTCGAAGGACTGTCGGCCAGTGAATCTGAAAAGCTCTCCAATGTACTTTGGAGTGTCATCGAGCGATGGGAAGAGGTCTGGGGCGCCAGCATCGAACCCGACGATCTCATGATTTTCGATAATCGGTTTACGCTCCATCGGCGTGAACCATTTGACGCGACGCAAGATCGTGTCCTGTGGCATGTGACGACCGACGGGGAGCGGCCGCAATGACGCCGGAGCCTGTGCTGAGGCCAGTCCCCGTTGCAAGTGCGGATTTGTGCGATCTCCTTGGTGACCGGGCCATGATCATGGATCTGCCGTGGTGGCGAATTGGCAGGAAAGCTGCCTTCTGTGGGCCGGCGGCGACATTCGCGGCTTTGGACGACACTGTCCTCATCCGGCAGATGCTGGAAGAGAAGGGAGAAGGCCGTGTCCTTGTAATCGACAACCGTGGTTCCAGACAGCATGCGGTGTTTGGCGATCGGTTTGGTGCCCTGGTCGTGGAAAATGGCTGGGCCGGAGTCGTAATCAACGGCGCCGTTCGCGATACAGGAGGCCTCGGCGCTCTCGATATAGGAGTCTTTGCGCTAGGGACCTGTCCTCGCAAGCCGCGCAAGCAGGGGGCGGGAGCAGTGAATACACATCTTGAGATCGGCGGCGTCAGCGTCGCTCCCGGCGACTGGATAACGGCTGATGCTGATGGCGTCGTCGTGGTCAGGGCGGCCGAGATCAACCAGTGGGTGGCGGCAACGTAAAAGCACGCGGCACCCATGTACGACCTTGATACCGAACCTGCTGTTAAGGTGCGGATCGCGGTAGGGAATCGGCGCTCACGGTTTTGCAGGCACCAGCGCCTCCTACCGACCATCCTAGACGGAGAAATAGATGACTGATAAAGCCCGAACTCAAGAGGCGGGTGCCTCGGCTGAGCCTTCTGACGAGTATCCTCGCGGCGCTTCGAGAATCTGGTGTGACATTGATCTTGATGCCGAAGGCAAATCGTTCGGATACTTTCGTCTTCCGGTGTCAACACACGACCACGGGGGCAGGTGGATTCCAATTCCCGTAGCGAAGATTAAAAATGGCGTGGGGCCACGCATTCTCCTGATGGCAGGAAGCCACGGGGATGAGTACGAAGGCCAGGTCCTTTTGATGAAATTCATGAGGATGATTGAAGCCCAGGATGTGTGCGGGCATATCGTTGTACTGTCTGCGGCAAACGCTCCCGCCGCATACGCCGGTCGCCGTGTATCGCCCCTGGACGATGGAAATCTCAATCGCTTATTTCCAGGCGATCCAAATGGAACGCCCACTGAGATGATCGCCCATTTGATCGAAAGCGTGCTGCTTCCCAAGGTGGACCGTGTATTCGACTTCCACTCCGGCGGCAGTTCTGCGGAGTTCGTTCCGTCCGCACACATTTTCTACACGCCTGATAAAGAGCGTTTCGAGCAGCAGCTACATCTCCTGAAAGTTTTCGGGATGCCCACGAGCATCGTAGTGAAGGGACTCATGGGCAATGACCAAAAGCTCTTTGGCGCGTGTGAGCGAGCTGGAATACCTCACATGTCAACAGAATTGGGTGGGGCAAACCGGATTAGCATCGTTGCGCTGAAGCGCGCCGAAGAGGGTTTGTTGCGCGTCCTGTACGAAGTCGGTGCAATTCGCCGACCACTAACCAGTGTGCCTGTTCCACAGACCCGTCTCATGACCCGATTGCCGACCAAGAAATATGTGTACGCGATGGCCAACGGGCTATTCGAACCATATGTCGATGTCGGTGCGAAGGTGTCCGCAGGAGACGCCGCAGGGGCAATACACTTTCCAGAAACCCCATGGCAACCGCCCCAGGTTGTGCACTTTACGGAGGGCGGTACTATCCTTTGCGTCAGGTCGCTTGCACAAACGTTAATCGGCGACTTTCTCTATATTCTGGGTGCTCCTTGGGATTCGCAATGAATCTGCGCGGACGCTTTGCGTGGCAGAGAGAACGAGTAGGCGACAGTCCCGAAATAGTGGCGCTGGCGAGGTGACGTATGAATGCCCACGGTACCGCTGGGCGCGGGGTCTAAAGCAAAGCCCAAGAGGACCGTGGCATCGCCGCGCCTTCAGAACGTCTGAGCGGCGGTGGGGGCGTTTCACGTACGAGGTCGGTCGTTCCTGGAGGTTCGCTGCCGCGTCCGAAAGGTTGAGACAATTTCCTGCTAACACCGAAACGACGAAGCTGACGGGACAGCCACTTCGATGCTTGCGAGGGGTACACGCTTCACGGGTGAGATCGCTGTACTCGTCACGTGATTACCAGTATTGCGGACCTCGGGCCGGCGTCGAACTTACGAATTGGGTTCGTCGGCCATGGACAATTACGAAACGGCCGAATGGATTGTGTCGCATTACGGAACGCGTAGAATGCGACCCGAAAATGCATTGGTGCCCGGATGACTCCGGCACCGACGCCACGAATGATTCCGCTCCGGGGATCAGGCGTCGGACCCGCCCGATGCGCGGGTCCAAGAAATTTCGGTGCGCTTGTATCCCACTGGGCGGGTATCGCATTGATGCACCTGATGGTCAGGGGGAGTTGGAGTACGGCGAAATCAGTCAAACTCCTGCGCAGCAGTTCTGTCCATTCGCTGCATAAGCAATCCTCATCATATGTTGACTTGGCCGGCGAATCGGTCTACCACGACAAAATCACCCGATGGATGATGTTACACATAAAAGGGAGCAGAAAGAAGTGCAGATCGGTTTTTGTGGGTCGGGCCTGATGGGCGCGCCAATGATTCGACACCTGTTGGGTGCAGGTCATACGGTGCAGGTGTGGAACCGCACACGCGCGAAAGCAGAAGCGCTCGAGCCGGACGGCGCGACAGTCGCATCGACGCCTGCTGAACTTGCTGGACAGGCGGAAGTAATTTTCCTTTGCTTGCACGACGCGGCGGCCGTTGAACAGGTCGCGTTTGGCGCCGACGGGATCGTGCCTGCCGTAATCCAGGCGAGCGGCGACAGCCACGTACGCTGGATTGTCGATCATGGCAGTATCTCGCCGTCGGGGACGCGGGCGTTTTCCCGACGGGCCGCGAAGGCGGCTATCGGCTGGATAGATGCTCCCGTCTCGGGCGGCGTGGCGGGCGCGATTGCGGGATCACTCGCCGTTATGGCGGGCGGGGACGTTGCCGACGTCGCGGCCGTGACGCCCGTCATCGAGACCTATGCGGCTCGCGTCACCCATATGGGTGCGGCAGGTGCTGGGCAAACCACCAAGCTGTGCAATCAGGCGATCGTCACGTCGACGGTTGCCGCCATCGCCGAGGCCATCAGCCTCGCGCATCGTAGCGGGATCGACGGCGCACGCCTCACACAGGCGCTCGCGGGCGGGTGGGCCGATTCGGTGCTGCTCCAGACGTTCGTGCCGCGCATGACGCAGGCTGGGCAACCGCCCATCGGCGCATTGAGTACCTTTCAAAAAGATGTGGATACAATCGCAGCCGCGGCATGCGAAACCGGCACCCCTATGCCGGTTTCGGGCACGGTGCAGCAAGTGCTGCGCCTTGGTGTAGCCATGGGACTTGCGGATAGTGATTTGTCTGGATTCGTCGACGTGTTGCAGACGCCGCGTAAGAGGGGATAGCGCGCGCGGTGGCCGGGGAGGCATGTTGTTGTTACTCCACTGAGCTCGCTTCCTGACACCTGAGGATGGCATTGATCTCAGCACGGACGCTCCGCGCTTCCGCTATCAGATCTGCAATGTGTGCAACTGTATGTTCGGCCCCTTTCGCACCGACAAAGAAAAAATGTCCTCCAGGAATCTCGCGATGAAGCCGTGATGGAAGAGATGTAACCGAACTGCGCAGTCGCTCCCATCGATCCATACTCATATCGACTCCCTGGGCCTCGGCACGAATCTTCTGGACGTTGAAAAAATGCCAGTTCACGCGATCACCGAGCGCATGCGCTTCGTCCTCCCGGTCCGTTGGAACTATCATCGCGGTTAAAGGAAAGTCCGGGAAGCGAACGGCGCACGTGTCATCCACGGCCTGTTCGAGATCCCAGGCAACACCTGAGTCCGAATAGCGTTGCCCCGTGCCGCGGAGCATGATTGGCGTATTGCAGACGTAGTATTGCAGATAAGCATTGTCATCGATGACGTTGCGTCCATCCTGTCGACGTTGCGCCTTGATGGAGGAGAGAAAGGCCTGGATCCGGTCATTGCGAATACCGTCGGGTGCCGATGAGGCAGTTAGCGCCCATAGTCCGTCGGAGGTCAGCGGCTCACCGCCCGTTTTGACTCGAATCAGTCCAGGAAGCGGCGGAGTGGCGGAAAGGGAGATAAAGCAAACCGATTCTAAGCCACGGCTTGCAAGTGCAGCGTTCATGGCGGCAGCTGAGGCGCCCGCCATACTCCACATGGCGACCACAACGGGACGCGTCGGGGTGTCGCGCAGTACGTCGGAAGTGACGTCGGCGACCCAGGCAGACCAAGCCTTGATGCTTAGACCGGGCAACGGCGCGCCGATCGCAGGATGATCGGTTGGGTAGGATAGGGCAAGGAGCCCAAACCCTCGTTGCGCCAGCCAATAGTCGAGAAAATCCCTATGCTCTGACGACGGATCGCCGTACGCGATTCGGGCTAGATGGGCGCCGCCGGAGAGAAATATGACAAGCGGTTGCTCGCTATCTCCTTGACGTAGAAAGCGCAGTCCTGCAATTGCGTCGTGTTCTATCCGCTCTTCTCGGGAGAATAGTGCCGCTCGCGTATCGCTTTTTGACATAGAACACCTTGCGTAGTCGTACGTGCCTAAACTGGCCTGTATGGAACGATTGAAGATTTTTTCCGTTGCCGGCATCCTGGTCATTCTGGGCGGGGATGTTCTTAACGCGGGAGGAGCGCCTCGACATCTTTCTTGAGGTTCGACAACGCTTCTTCTGGTTTCTGTTTCAACGTAACCACCGCATTACAGTAGTCTCCTATGAGCTTGATGATCTTCGAATTGTTACTGCCTGGAAACGAAAACCATCCGCTCATCATCGGGAGACGCGCCGCTGCAACCGAGTATTGAGGATGCTCCTTGAAGAATTTCCCAAGTCCGTTCATGTCTTTCATCGCCGCCGTGTTGACCGGTACATACCCCGTGGCCTGGACCATCAAGGACTGACTGATGCCGCCAAGTGCAAATTTCGTGTATTCCCATGCCGCTTTCTGTTTCTCCGGGTCACGAGTCAGCATGACAATTCCATTACCGCCAGCGGGGAGCCTGTCTTCAGGTGAAGAAACCGGGCTCGGCCCCACTATTA
Source organism: Paraburkholderia sp. GW821-FHT02A12 (assembly GCF_059422005.1). Taxonomy (NCBI): domain Bacteria; kingdom Pseudomonadati; phylum Pseudomonadota; class Betaproteobacteria; order Burkholderiales; family Burkholderiaceae; genus Paraburkholderia; species Paraburkholderia sp. GW821-FHT02A12. The sequence continues at coordinate 1,736,914 of NZ_JBWKWA010000002.1, forward strand.
CTTTGAACTTGCCCGCGGCTGACTGTTGAAACGTATTGAGTCCGCTACTCGACGTGAAGATGATGCCCAGCGTACCAGACCGAAATGCCTGTCTGGCCTGGGACGTATCGAAAGGGGGTTGGCCTTCTTCGGTGAGGCGTCGCAAGAGTTTCATGGTTTGAAGACCGGCGGAACCGTCGAACTCAATTTTTCGCTTGTCTTCACTCATCATCCGCCCCCCGAAACTCCCTACGAGCGTCTGAAAGGACCACGACTGATTGACGTACTCGACGTATAGACCCTTGGTTCCGGATCCCAGCGCATTAATCTTCTTGCCAAGATCGATGACGCCATCCCAGTCCGCGGGCAGATGGTCTGGGTCCCCGCCGGCTTTCTTCACGAGATCGGCGTTGTAGAAGAGCACCGGAACGGAAATCGCGAATGGCAAACCATATGTCTTTCCGTTGAAGGACGCGTAAGACGCTACGCTATCCGGAACACCGATATTCTTCCAGGCCGGATCTTTTGCGATAAAACCATCAAGGGGCACTGCAATATTTCGATCGACGAGTGTTTCTATCTGGTTCAGGCCCTGGTGAGAAACATCGGGCAGTTGATTGGTAAGGCTTTGCCTCAAGGTCTGCTGCATTAGGCTGTCGTAGTCGATCGCCGGAGTATCTAGAACGACCTTGATGCCCGGGTGAGCGTCCATGAAGCGGTGTGCCAATGCCTCGTAGAGGCTCTTGAATGCCGCGGGCGCGTAGGAAACCCGAATTGTTGCCTCCGCGAAAGCCGCGTTTGTCGTGACGGCCAGTGCCACGCAAAGGCCTGCGACAGTCTTACTCAATCTCTTGATTTTCATTCCTGTTATCTCATGACTCATGTAGGAAATTGCAGCATTCAACTCTCCTGGCTCTTGCCTGATAGTTGAGTCGCCTCACTTGATCGCTCCCCCGGTCAAGCCTTCTACGAACCATCTTTGGGCAGCAAGGAAAGCGACAATGAGCGGGAGGACGACAAGCACGGATGCTGCCATGAGTGGACCATAGTCGTTACCGGCCTCCTCGTTCGCGAAGGCCATGATACCGAGCGGCGGCGGCATAAATTTCTGGTCGCGTACGGCGATCAACGGCCAGAAGAGGTCGTTCCAGTGGGAAACCACCGAGAAAATTGAGAAAGCTATGATGGCGGGTAGCGCCATTGGGATCATGATCTTCCAAACGATTGCAAACTCTGATAGGCCATCAAGGCGAGCAGCATGAACCACATCGTCGGGGATGGTCTTGAAGAACTGACGAAACAGGAAGATTCCGAACGGCGAGACGATGTATGGGAAGATGAGTGCTGCGTATGAGTTAAGCAAGCCTAGCTTGTAGCTCAGGATAAAAAGCGGCAGAGCCAGAACCTGGTTAGGCAGGAGCAGACCGCCCAGTACGAGCGAAAAGATCAGGTCGCGGCCGCGAAAGTGTAACTTCGCTAGCGCATAGGCTGCAGGCGCGCAAACCGCGATCTGCAGCGCGAGGATCACCGCACACACAATGACACCGTTGAGCATGTAGGACGGCAGCGGCACGCTAGTCAGTGCCTTCGTGTAGTTCTCTGCCGCATACCAGTGTTCTGGGAACAACGCGAAATGCGCACTGAAGATTTCACCCGGCGGCTTGATGGAAAGACTGACCATCCACACGAATGGCACGAGGATCAGCGCACCTGTGACCAGGAGCGTGGCATGTCGCAGAATAGCCGCGGGTCGCGGAAGCTTGACCATATTCATTGATAGTGAACGCTTTTGTCCATCACGCGGGCCTGGATCAACGCGAGTGCAAGGACGATCAAAAGAAAGACGACAGAGACTGCGGCGCCGTACCCTGCCTGGAGGTATTGAAAACTTTGGCGGTAAAGCGTGAAGAGCAGCATGGTTGAGCTATAGCCCGGTCCACCCTGTGTCAGGACCTGCACGGTGTCGAAAGTCTCGAAAGCCTTGAGTGCCACGACGATGACCACGAACATCGTGACGGGGCCGAGCATGGGTAGCGTGACCGTGCGCAGGCGATCGAGCCAGCCGTCTGCTCCGTCGATGCTGGCGGCGTCGTAAAGGTCCTGCGGGATCGACTTCAAGCCTGCGAGGAAGAGCACCATGGCAAAGCCCAGGTTCTGCCAGATACCGATGACGGCGAGCACCGGGAGCACGGTGCGCTCGTCGCGCAACCAGTTGGCGGTGGGCAAGCCAAGGCTGGAAAGTGTTTCGTTGACGAGCCCTATTGTGGGGTGTAGCAAGGCCTCCCATGCGATCGCCATCGCGGTGAGTGTTGCCATGAAGGGCACAAAGTGGATCGCCCGGTAGAAAGCCCGCAGGCTCTTTCCGCTTTCGATCAGCAACGCGATGGCAAGCGCGAGGATGACGGTCCCTGGTACTACTATCAGCACATAGATCACCGTGTTGCTGAGCGAGGTGCGGAACTCCGCGTCCGCAAAAACCTGGTGGAAGTTCGCGAGTCCCACCCACGCCAACGTTCTGGCGCCAAACTGCCAGTCAGTCAGGGCGATGATGAACACCGCGAGAGCCGGAAGAAAAACCAGAATAAGGAGTAGCAGCAACGCCGGTCCGACCAGCCCCATGGCGCTTAGCGCTTCCGCGAAAGTTCGGCTGCGCTCGGCGGCATTTGCCGCCTGTTTCAGAGTGCCGTCTTCAGCAGCGTTGCACGTGTCCATAGTGGGGCCGGTCATTGGGCGGCTCCACGGATCGGCGTAACACTGGCAGCAGCCTGCGGTGAGCGCAGCCGCTTGCCTTCGCTGGTGAATACAAGCACCCGTTCGGGGGGCACACCGAGATGGACAGTCTGGCCAGTGGTAATATGCGGCGCGCGTTCTGCGGACAGCCGTGCGACAAGCGGTCGGTAGGAGCCGGCCAGGTCCACATGAACAAAGAGGTCGGAGCCCATGTGCTCGATCATGCGCACGGTTCCCGTCAATATTCCAGGACCGGAACGGTCGGCCACATGAAAGGCCTCCGGGCGGATACCGAGTGTGAGGGTTGCACCAGGAAGGGCGTCGGCGTGGATCGCGAGCTGCGAGCCGGCGACGTTAACGAGACTCGGACTATTCACCAGGCCATCCAGCATATTGATTTTCGGCGAGCCGATGAACTCAGCCACGCGGCGGTTGTCGGGATCGTTGTAGATCACCTCGGGCGGGGAGACCTGCAGGAGTTCGCCGTCGAGCATGACGGCGACGCGGTCAGACAGCGTCATTGCCTCGACCTGGTCGTGAGTGACGTAGACGAACGTGGCGTCGAGGCGCTGGTGCAGTTCGTGAATCTCGGCACGCATCTGCGCACGCATGTCGGCATCGAGGTTGGACAACGGTTCGTCCATCAGGAAGATGGCAGGGTGGCGCACCATCGCGCGGCCGACGGCGACGCGCTGGCGTTGGCCACCGGAGAGCTGGCCCGGCTTGCGGGAGAGCAAATGGCCGATGCCGAGTGCTTTCGCAGTGCGCATCACTTCCTTCTCGATTTCCGCAACCGCTGTCGTAGCGCCCGGAACGAAGCGGCCCACGAACGGTAGGCGTTGCCAGGACGACAGCCGCCGCATGCGCATCGGTAGCGCCATGTTGGCGGCGACGGTCAGATGCGGATAGAGCGCGTACGACTGAAACACCATGGCGACATCACGTTGCTTGGGTCGGAGGTGGTCAACAACCCGTCCGGAGATCGACACCGCGCCCGCATCGTGCACTTCTAGCCCGGCAAGGATACGTAAAAGGGTCGACTTGCCGCATCCTGAGGGCCCGAGAAGTGTGACGAATTCACCTTCCCCAATCTCGAGTGAGACGTCGCGCAACACGGTCGTCGTGCCGTAGTGCTTGGAGATTCCTGTGAGCGTGACTGCTGCCATCGAGTTTCCTAACGAGAATGTGAGAGCGTCTGAACGGACTGTTGCGTGCTAACCGGGCTCGCAGAGCGCTTGTCCAACACGTTCGTGCCGTGGCGCCGGTCAGTGCAGGAGGGGAACGACACGCGATCCCGGTCAACGTCAAAAGCAAACCTAGACAAATAGACTAGACGTTATAAGGGCAATACGTGACAAACAGATGACGAGGCGGCGCATAATCAAAAACTATCGAAAGATCCTTCGCGACAGCCAGTGGCAAAACCGCCTGCGACGCCAGCGGGTCGTTGGATATGACCACGCGGAGGACGGCGCTATCGGCGACGTGGAACATTTAGCCGTGACCAAGCCGGACACCTTTGGTAACACGTTGCCCACGAAGCTGGTTCCGCTGGTGCGCGAGAATGCGTCCTCGGGCCAACGCACAGACGTGCTTTCGAGCGAGCTGACTGCTGACGGATGCGCTGGCGTGGGCAAAGGCGGCCCGCAGGCCATCTATTGCAGAAGATTTGGACTTTGCGGCGAAGATAAAGCGGTGGCGCTGCGCAGCTCAGCCCGAAGGGCGCTCCCATGCGCTCGGGACTGCGTTAGGCGAAATATCGGCAACTGCTCGGAGCGAAGTGCTTCCGGACTGGCGTCGAACTGATCCTGATCGATCCGGTCTCGACGCTGACCATCGGTGCGGCGAAATACGCATCGCGGCGCGGCTGGACTTTGCAAGCTGCTGCAGAGTCATCGCCCTAACGGACAGAATTTGAATGGGCGTATGCGACACGCCGGCCCGTGTGTCGTTGCGTGGCGGTCACCACGCGAGGCGAGCTACCTGAAAGGAAATGCGGAGAATCGCGTTTGGCTGCCTGGCGCTCCGTTCAGACTGCACGTACAACGTTTTAGTGCATGAGCGATAGCTCGACACCCCGGGCGCCGGCTTGCTGCGCCGGAGTGCGAAAGGTGCCCAACTGGCGAACGTGCCGCCCCTGGAAGCAGGGGCACCGGTTTGCCCTTGACGCGTCGAGTCGTACCTCGGACTTTGCTGCCTCTCAGGAACGTAGTAAATCCTCAATGGCAAGCCTGCCGGCCTCGCCGGCCGCCAGCAAGGTTTCGACCTCGGTTGAGAATCGTTTGCCGTTCTCGTCCCCCAAATGAAGTGCAGGCAATATGGGCATTCGCGCACCAGGCTTTGTGATGGTGACAACGGCAGTGAAGCCGACGTCGGGCATCTTGAAACTGCTCCAGGAAGTGGACGCGAACGCCTGCAACGCTATGTGAATGTTGTAGCCTTCGTACAAATAGTCCCGTTCCATACTGATGATCGCAAGGAGTCGACGGTGTTGAGTTGACTGGCGAGCGCCATCAGCGCAAGAAGCGAGCTTCTTGATCTTTGACGATATCCATGCCCTGGAGACGGAAGATCTCTTCGACGGGTACGATGTCCTTGTGGACATTCTGCACACCTCCATCGTCGACAATGCGTCGGAATGCGTCCTGCATGGCAGTCGTTGCGGCGCGGATGCCGTAATTTCCATAGATCACCATCCGGACGTTGCCGAGCGCTTTGATGCGGTTCGCGTCGAGTTCCGGATAGGCATTCGGTACGAGGACGAGCGGAACGTCCGCATTCCAGGCGCGCGCAAAGCTTTCGATTTCGGCAGGATCTTTCTTCTTTGAGTGGATGAGGATCATGTCTGCGCCAGCGCGGGCATATGCTTTCGCACGCTTCAGAGCTTCATCTTCGCCGAGCCCTGCGATCAGCGCCTCGGTACGGGCGATGACCAGAAAGTCCGGATCAATCCGTGAGCTGACCGCCGCGCTGATTTTTCCTTCAAACTCTTCAATTCGCAGAAGTTCCTGCCGACCGTCCGCAGCGAGACTGGTGACTTTGGGGAAGGTCTTGTCCTCGATGACGACGGCAGATGCGCCTGCTCGCTCATATTCAGTAATGGCGTGGATGACGTTAATCGCATTGCCATAGCCTGTGTCAATGTCGGCTACGATCGGGAGTGAAGAGCGTCCGGCAATTGCACGCAGCATATCAAGGTGCTGCGTCATGGAGATCAGGCTCATATCCGGGAGGCCATAGAGTGCGGAGAGCTCGAAGCCCGAGGCCCAGAGCCCATCGAATCCAGCTTCCTCGGCCAGCATGGCGGAGAGTGGGCTGTGGGCGGCCATGATATGTACGAGGCCGCGTGCGGCCATGCTATTTCGAAGCTGTTTTGCCTTGCTCATGAGGATTCCTATTCATCAACGTGTGCCGCTGGTGAGGGGCGGCGTGTCGCCAACGTCTCCGTCTGATGGTGACGGGGAGTTCGACGCTAGGTTTAGGCAATTTGCCGGGGGCGGTCATCGTATAAGTCGTCGGACCAGTGAACCGCGAAAATGAGACAGCGACACAACGATGCCGACGTATGGATCCTCACCCTTCTAATCGCCGCGTGCTGCAATGGCAGTCATTTCCACAAGGTAGCCGGGCGACAAGGTGGCACCGATGCAGCATCGTTGCGGCCAATGGTCGGGATTGTCTCCAACCCACGCCCACCAAGCCTTGTCGAGTATCGCCTTATGCTCGAGGTTGGCGAGGTAAACCGTGACTGACAGGACTCGACCTTTTGCTGCGCCAAGCCGTTCGAACAGGGAGTCAAGGTAGGAAAAACAGTCGTGCGCTTGAGTTCCGAGATCGGCATCCTTGTTTTTTGACGTTGCGACCGCGAAAACGAGAGGCCCAAATGCTGCGGCATGCGTGCGCCCTGGCGCGGTCCCAGGCAAACGTTCAATGTCCATCCAATTCTCCTTCATCTATTGATAGTAACGATGGGCTGCGTGAAGTCTGGATCATGTCCATGGCGTTTGCCGGTGCGAAAATGCTATGGGCTTAAAACGAGGCAGCAAATGTGCGCGCTCCATGATTCGCCTGTGGCATCGGCTAGGGCACGACGTCTGTACAAAAGCTTGGTGTTGAATTTTTCACAAAAGCAGAGCGAATGAACTCCACGCGAGGTCGATTAAGTTGTATCGATCCGCACGTGCCAAGCCGCAGTTTTGGACACCCATTGGACATGCTCACCCGCGGGGCAGCGAACTCAAGGCAGCCGGCCGCGCCAGCAAAACTTCAAACATAGACATCTATGCTATTCGTGGCGTGTGACGATAAGATGACAGTTGCCGATTCCGACGATTGCCAAATCGCGAATGAGGGATTTGGCTGTGTCAGGTATGGTCATGGCGTGAGTTCGGAACGGAAATCGCATGTGTTTCGCAGCCAATTGGACGACAGTAGGGCAAGTCTTATACAGATTGCAGAACAGGTGTCTGCTGGGCGTGGGGCCAACAAGCGCACATTACATGAACACACACACGGACGTCCCCTGACTCGTTGCTGTGCGCGGCCATTTCCGGGGATTTAGCGATCTTGATAGGTTCCCTTTTGTCGCGGCAAAATTGTGAGGGCCGGCATGGGGCGTTTCCAGGAAAGGCGCGAGCGAGCTATCTTGTTGCGTCCACGGCTTGCTTGCGGATTCGTTCCACAGTGCGACGATGCACGCCGAATCGTCGAGCGAGTTCTGACGACGATGTGTCCGGCAGCATACTTTGCAATTCTTGCCGTTCGGCCGGCGACAACGAGGGTGGCCTTCCGGTATGCTGGCCTCGCTTGCGGGCGGCTGCCATTCCAGCTTTTGTCCGCTCGCTAATTAGCGAACGCTCGAATTGAGCCAGCGCGGCCATCATGTGGAATATGAACGTGCCTCCGGACGTCTCGGTACTGATCGACTCGGTTAAGGAGTGAAACTGGATTCGGTTCGCGTTGAGCCGTTCGACCAGATCGATAAGTTTGGCAAGCGAACGGCCTAGGCGGTCGAGACGCCACACGACCAACGTATCGCCTTCGGTTGCCTGTTGCAACGCAGCCTCGAGACCGGGCCGGGAAAAGTTCGCGCCTGAAACGCCCTGGTCGTGAAATACAGAGTCGCACCCGGCAGCGTGCAGTGCCGAGAGCTGAAGATCGAGGTTCTGCTCGTCCGTTGATACACGTGCATATCCAATTCTCATGGTGGACTGACATTCGCGACGTGGCTTCTAATGCTAGTTGAGGTTTCGGCTTCTTTCAAATCTCGAATGGGTGGCTTGGCGGGTCAAGTGCGGGCTTCAGCCCGGCGAAGCGAACACTTGACGCGTGTGGAAAAAGTAAGCTGGGACATGGCTGGTTGCGGCAGAATGCGGCAACCAGTCCTGCAAGACAACGCGAACACTGATGAACCAGATCCAACTCTTTGAAGCAGCCCTTGGAATCACGGCGCCGTGGTACGTGCAAGGTGTCGATTTCGACGCCGCGCGGCGTGAACTGACCATTGCCGTGGACTTTGTCGCGGGTACGCGATTTTCCTACCCCAGCGTCGGGGGCGAGCACCCGGTCCATGACACGCAGATCAAGCGACTGCGGCACCTCAACTTTTTCCAGCACGAATGCTTTCTGGAGGTGCGCGTGCCGCGGGTACGCCTGCCCGACGGCTCGGTGCGGCTCGTGCAACCTGACTGGATAGGCAAGCTGGATGGCTTTACGCTGCTGTTTGAAGCGTTCGTGCTGGCGCTGTGCCGGGAGATGACATTTGCCGCCGTGGCCCGTCTGGTGAACCTGTCGTGGTATCGCGTGAAGGCCATCTGTGACCGTTACGTGGACCTGGCCGTGGCCGCAACTGACCTGTCCGGACTCAGCACGGTGGCCATTGACGAAACCTCGTGCCGGCGGGGCCACGACTATGTCTCGCTGGTCGCCGACATGGACGAGCGGCGCGTGGTCTTCGTCACGCCAGGCAAGGATGCAGGCGTTGTCGAACGCTTTGCCAGTCACCTGGAGGAACACAACGCAACACCTGCGCAGATCAGATCGGTCAGCATCGACATGTCGCCCGCCTTCATCAAGGGCGTGGACGAGCATCTGCCCGATGCGCGCGTGACGTTCGACAAGTTTCACGTAATCGCGCACGCCTCCAAAGCTCTCGATGGTGTGCGCCGCGAGCAGCAGAAGACCGATCCTGCACTGAAGGGCATGCGCTGGCCGCTGCTTAAGGATGCTGACAAGCTGAACCTCGCGCAACTGACCGATCTCGAGGCGCTGATCAGCCAGTACACCACCAACCGAACCGGCCGTGCCTGGATGTACCGCGAGCAACTGCGCGAGATTCTCGATCGCAAGCAGATCCACGTCGTCTCCAGGATGTTGCGCCGGTGGCGCAACGGCGTCATGCGTTCCAAGGTCGAGCCCATGAAGGACGTCGCACGCATGATCCTTCGTCATTTCGACGGCATCGTCGCCTGGGCCCAGACGCGCCAGACCAATGGCTTCATTGAAGCATCAACGGCCTGTTTCAGGCTGCCAGGCGCAAGGCGCGCGGATACGCCAGCTTCAAAACCATGCGAACCGTGCTGTTCCTGATCGCAGGCAAGCTCGACTTCTCGGCCTTCAATCCACATGCCTCGTGAGCCGCATTAGCCACTCCACTTTTGAAATAGCCAGAAATCCAGATTGCTGCCGCGAAGACCGTGAATTTTACGGCGGGCAAGGCGTTCAAGGAAGCGGTCAACGCCGGCAAGCGATAGATCGCTGGGCATATAGCCGGTCATCGTTTTGGCGCTTGCACTGCGGTGCCACTACCGGATGAACCGTGCGAGCACCTTCCGGACGACCGAGATGCCCACAGAGGTCCTGAAGCGCACTTACGAGTGCACCGAGTGCCATAAGCGCCTCGGCGCTGGCAAGCTCGCGTGTGAGGAGTTGTAGCGCTTCACGGGCCGCCTGCTTGTTCGTCATCGCCGTGGTCCTGTCTTCTGCATCCGCAGTGAAGTTCCACCGGCCTCGAGAAACGTCAGCAGCAGACTGATGACCATGGTTCGACCATAGAAGAAGCCCTGCCCGAAATCGGCTCCTGACCGGCTGACCACCGTGTGATGGGTGGCGCTTTCCACGCCCTCAGCAACAACGGTTGCGCCGAACGGGCGAGCGGCATCGACCACCGCTGTCAGGCGTCGCCCGCGCTCCTCCGCATCAAGAGCCAGTACCTGCCGGTCGATCTTGATCATCTCGAAGGCAAACACTTTCAGCAGGTCCGGATGCACCGCTGTCGTACCCACGGCAGAGAGCGCAAACCGCACCTTTTTTGCTCTCAATACCGCAAGGGCATTGAGGACTTTCGCCGTCGGCCTTGCACAATGGCTTTCTGGCATGTGAAGAACCAGTTGGGAAAGGATTCCTTTGGCCGCCCTGCCCACATCCGACACAAACGTTGCACTCTGCATGTGTGATCTGGATACATTGACGCCCACGTACAGGGAACTGTCGGCCACCAGCGGTCCAAGTTCACGGGCCGCGGTTGAGAGCACGAACCGGGTTAGCGGGCCGATTAGCGTCGTCTGCTCGAGACGGCTCATGTAATGCGCTGGTCCAAGCGAGCCGTACTCCGTATTTGTCCAGCGGATAAGAGCCTCGACTCCTACGCACCGGCCTTCGCGTAGGCTGAACACTGGCTGGTATTCCAGACGGAACTCCCCTTTTCTTAGTCCCATCCGGGCAGCGCGCATCAGCCTTGCATCGGGACCGAATTGGCGTTTGAACGAAATCCACGCCAGCGCAGACAGGCCCAGGAGCATCAGCCACGACGCCAGCCAGAAGCCCAGCCATGACAGCCGGTGAGGTTTGATTGGTATCCTTGCAGGCTCATGTGGTCCGGCGGCGCCCGGCTCGCGCGCCGATCGATCCGCACCAGCCGCCCCGTCAGGCCGTGCAGGCTCGGCAGGCTGTGCGAGACGGTCACACGAATCATTCGATCCGCAGCCGGTCGGCAGAAGCGAGGTGGCCGACGCATCGGCAAATCCCTGCACGCGAAAAGTAACACCTAAGGAGGTGACTGAATCGCGGGCATCGATGTCGATGCCGGACGCCGCGCTAGTCAGGCTAACGGCTGCCGCGCCCGTGACGGGCGACGGGGAATGACTTGGCACACGGGCTTCGAGCCGGGAGACGTTGCTGGTGTGTCCAATGTCCGGTCCGTCGTGCAACGAGATGCAATGCAGCGGCGGCGCGCCCGCCGGCTCGATGAGAGCCACATTCGCCCCACCCAGCGTTGCGGGCATCAGCAGGGCAGCGGGAAGCGGGCAGATCGTCCCAAAAAGAATGGCCGCCGCGGTTTTTGGGGAAACCGACTCGACTGGTGGCGCTCCAAGCATCGAGATTGCACCTCGCGCTGGGGTGCGAGCAAATTGCTGCGTCGGCGCTGCTTGGGCCAACGGCACCGATATCACGAGCAGCAATGCCATCGCGAGCGCTTGCTTGCTATCCAACAACCGGAATGGGTCAATGGCCGTTTTCAAACTTCGGTCTGGCAATTGCCGGCAGCGGGCGGGAAGAGGGTCGTCTTATTGTTCCAATAGCGCTTCGGGCGCGACATACTGATAGCCCAAGTCACGGGCTACCGCTTCGTACGTGACATGTCCGTGGCAGACGTTAAGCCCTCGGCGAAGATGTATGTCGTCCTTCATCGCACGCTTCCAGCCTTTGTCAGCAAGTGCGATCGCATGCCCGATTGTGGCGTTGTTCAGCGCGAACGTTGAAGTGCGTGCTACCGCGCCCGGCATGTTTGCGACACAGTAGTGCACGACATTCTCGACAACATAGACCGGTTCGGCGTGCGTGGTGACGCGTGAGGTCTCGAAACAGCCGCCCTGGTCGATTGCTACGTCGACCATCACCGCTCCCTTTTTCATGCTGGCCACGTGCTGACGCGTCACCAGTTTAGGTGCCGCTGCACCGGGGATCAGGACTCCGCCGATCACAACGTCCGCATCGAGCACTGCATCATCAATGCTCTGCGCATTCGAGTAGACGGTGCTAATCCGGTTACCGAACACAAGATCGAGCTGACGTAGACGATCAACGCTCTTGTCGAGCACGGTGACACGTGCGCCGAGTCCAAGAGCCATCTGTAGTGCATTTGTGCCCACCACGCCGGCACCCACCACGACGACATGCCCCGGCGCCACACCGGGTACGCCGCCGAGCAGGAGGCCCCGACCGCCGTGCGCAATCTCAAGGTAGTGGGCGCCTGCCTGCACCGCCATGCGTCCTGCAACCTCGCTCATCGGAGCGAGTAGCGGCAGGCCGCCGTGGGGGCCGGTGATGGTCTCGTAGGCGATACAGACGGCGCCCGATTCCGCCAGGGCCTTCGTCTGTTCAGGGTCGGGCGCGAGATGGAGGTATGTGTAAAGAATCTGGCCAGGCCGCAACATTTGACATTCGGCCGGCTGCGGCTCCTTGACCTTGACGATCATGTCGGCGCGCGCGAAAACCTCCACAGCTTGCGCAACGATCTCTGCGCCGACGGATCGGTATTGGTCGTCGGAGAGACCAATAGCTTCGCCAGCGCTTGCCTGCACCACCACATTGTGGCCGCGGGCGGTAAGTTCCCGCACGCTCGCCGGCGTGAGGCCGACGCGGTATTCATGGTTCTTTATCTCTTTCGGTACGCCGACACGCATTATGTTCTCCTGTGCAGTTTGTGCTCTTTTTCGATTGTTGCCGAGCTCGAGCAGCGACCTGGAGCAAAGTTCCACTGTGCAGATCGGCTTCGCAGCGTTGATTTGAGAAATGTGCAGCTTATCGGCGAGACCGACCAGTGGCAGTCGAACGTCCTTGAGCGCGAGCGCGGTGTAACCCAACGGCCGCATGCGAGGCGCGATGGAGCTGCCAGGACTCTCTGTCCGACTGCGGGAGCGCATCGAAGAGAGGCGACGCAAGAAGGGCGTGGTCGGACGGGCGTGAGCGCTGGATTGAAACTTCTCACATCAATGCGAGGCTGACAGGTTGCCGCCTGGCGCGTCCAGGAGTTCGTCCGCTCAGGGAAGGAAGAACTCCGGTTGAGGGCGGCGAGCACGCCTATCTATTGCGATTGGTCACCGGGTGCCGTCGCTACGGTAGCGATCGGGAGGGCGATCGTTCAACGAAAAAAAGGCGACGCCGCCATCCCTGGGTGCAGCGCTGCCTGAAGAAACCCCACTGCTGCTTCACGATCCTGAAAAAAAACCGCACCGGAGGAGACCAGTGCGGTGTCGACAACGACAAAATCCAACTGTTCCCCAACGTGGAGTGGAACGAGGACGAGTATGCAGGGAGTTAGTTGAAAAAATTCAGCGAAGGTAGCGGACAGACGCAGGATTTGTGCGAGCCAGGCGGGAGAAATGCAGGCGAATGTGATTGATTTTATGCGCTGATGTAGCATCGTTCCCGGTGGATCCGTCGACGCTTTCAGAGACAAACCCTGTCGCGTGTCCCGATTGCTATTCGGGTCTTTGGCCGGGCTCGCATTCTTGTTCCTTGCCTCGACAATGCGTCGCGATAGCGCCGCCAATGCGCGCGATGGATTCGCCGCGCACCGGCCGCCCGAGCAGAAACCCCTGGGCGTGAGTGCATCCGCACGCGCGCAGAAACTCCAGTTGCTCCTTAGTTTCCACGCCTTCCGCTGTGGTCGGCATGCCAATTTCGCGCGCCAGCGCTATGATTCTCCGAATCACCGCCGTAGATTTGCTTTCGTGCAAGGCCTCTTTCACAAACGATCCATCGATCTTGAGCTTGTCGAAGGAAAAGCGAACGAGTGTCGACATCGTCGAAAAGCCCTTTCCAAATCGTCGAGCACGAGGCTGATTTCCATATCCGGAAGTTGTGCGAGATTGTGGCGGGTAATGGCATCGTCATTGAGAATTACGGATTCCGTCACCTCGATGTTCAATCGATGCGGTGGCAGATTCGTCGCCCGGAGAATGGCGGACACACTTGACGCGAACGACTCCTCGCGTAGTTGAACAGGCGACACATTGACGGCTACGGTCGCCGCATCGCGCCAGGTCACCGCATCCGCGCATGACTGTCGCAGCACCCACTCGCCCAGCGCCAACAATCAATCCAGTACGCTCGGCGATGGGAATGAAAGCGGCAGGCGGTAGCTCGCCACGGGTCGTGTGCCTCCAACGGACGAGCGCTTCGCGGCCCGAGACCGAGCCATCGGCGATCTTGATGATGGGCTGATGCTCCATTCGCAGGCCGGTAAGCAGAATTTGACGATTGTGCGCGCTCAGATCCGGCGCGGAAGAGGGCACCCACCTGAACAACGCAGAGCTTGGTTCGCTGAGTGGCATATCCAATGCGCGGTGGGTTTCATATTAGAACTCGGATTATGGCACGGCTTTAGCGCCATACCGATATCAGAGGTCGCGTGCACCTGGAATTCGCCGTGCATTGGAAACGGCTTCTTGGCGAACACTCGCGTGTCCTTCGTTGTATCCGCGCCTTACTTAAATTCGCCGCGTAAAAGTTGCGCGACTCCGCGATCTAACGCGGGAAATCAGATCACCGCTTGGCAACTTCGCTGCAATCCTCGATGACGGACGCATGACAATTCATGGCAAGGACTTCGCGTATGTGCGCGGTGAAGGTGCCGGACATGGAAACTGAAAGAACGTCGTTGCGCTCCCTGGTCGATAAGTGGGTTGCTCCGACGCACGAGAGACCGTTGCGCGTCACAGAATTTGGGCGCACTGCTACCGGTGCGCGCTACGTTACTCTTGAAGTTTTACGCATGGCCGGACCGCTCAACATTGCATTCTTCCGCCATGACGATGGCGCCTGGCGCGTATTTCCGCCAGCCCCCAGTCGCCCCTTGATGATGGCGATATGAGATCCAGCGGCGTGTTGAGGCATTCTGCTCGACATCCGATCAGAGATAAGCACTGCAGCTGCTGGTTGAACGGCTAAAGATAAAGGCAAAGGAGACAACAATGCGCATCGGCGTACCCAAAGAAGTCAAGGTGCATGAATACCGCGTGGGTCACGCCCGCGAACGTGCGCGAGCTCACTTCGCGCGGTCATGATGTGCTTGTCCAATCGGAAGCGGGCGCTTAGCGAGCCATGATCTATGAAAGCTTGTTAGTTCTGGCGAACGCGATGCGTTGGTGCGATCAGGCTATCCGACAGCTTAGGGTGTACGCCGGCGATGAATGCTCACTTCGTGTGCAGCGCAATTGAGGCATTTGCGGCGCGGTCTCTTGCTGGTCGCGTCCAGGAATGAGTGGAGTTGTGTGATGCTTGAAGAATCAGAACCGATCACGTCCGAATACTTTCGCGAACTGGAGGCTTGGACGTGCGCTTGGTTTGATGAAGCTGTCGCAGCGAATCACGTGCGTCCGCCGTACCATCCTGATGCAACGATCATAGAGCGGATCCGTGGCTACTTTCGCGCCGGATTAACGCCGGCCGAAGCAGCAGATGCATGCTTTGGAATGGTCCATTAACTCACGCCGGAAGAACGAAATGGCGAACTTTAAGCGGGGCGGCGCTGGCGGTGCCGTCGTTCCGTTCGCTCCTGGCCAGGAAAACTTGCGGTTGCGGGGAGGTGCTGCTGCGCGCGGGTTGTGCGAATCGCGGGATTGCGGCGATGGCGATCCTTGAGGTTCGTTTCATCCGGTCCCGCCGAGATACCCCGTCCTTCAGGGCGGGGAGGACTCCAATTGAGCGGCGTCGAATGTTCACGAAGCAAACCGCCGCGGGATTTGTGGCAGAATGCATGGCCGTCATGGGTGTAGCTCAATGGTAGAGCCGAAGTCTTCCAAGCTTAAGACGAGGGTTCGATTCCCTTCACCCGCTCCAGGTTGTAGGGCCTGTAGCTCAGTTGGTCAGTAGCAGTCGGCTCATAACCGATCGGTCGCCGGTTCAAGTCCGGCCGGGCCCACCACCAAATGCTGTGTCGCCAGAGGCGAGTAGTGACTGCTGCTGCGCACGTTAGAGCCACCGACTCTTGACACCCTCGTCGTCCTGGAGGGCAACGATTCCTTCTGCAAAACGGCGATGTCCGGCCGCGAAGCTCGATGATGACGGGTCGTATTGCAGGCCCGTACGCGTGGCACGGTTGAGTAAATCCTCATGACGATGTTCTTCGTTGCTTGATAAGACGCACGCGGTTCTTTGCGCAAAACTCCAGCGTGCTTCGATGTCGCGGAAGGCCTCCAACGCATACCACGAGTTGGTATTCCCAGCATTGAACGTTTCATGCTCGAAGTGCTCGAAGATTACATCGCGGATTTCGGTTGCGGTGGCTATTGCTTTCATCTGTCGTCCGGAGCCGAAGCCGAAGCCAGGGCCGTAACGGAAGGCGGAAAATGCGGGGCTGAAAGGATTCGCATGCAGTCATGTCTGGGGCGTCGGGGTTAAAACGCTCGGTATTAGCCGACCGACGGCTCTTCGCGCGGATGCGCAAAAGCACACCGATCAATCAGGAAATCAGTCCGTCCTTTTAGCGACGTTTTGCGCTTCTCTTCCGCCGTTTTGATGAAGTCGGTGAGTTCGCGCTCCAACGCCGAATCTTTGGCGCCCGGCTTCCATGCTGCGACGCCGTGTCGGCGGCGGGTGGTGCGAGCAAGCGCGAGTGCGGATACCGCGGCCCTTTGCGCATTCAAGTTCGACGTGCGCGCAGACGTCTATCGGCACACCGAACTCGCGGATAGCTTCCACGTACTCGCGAACGCTGTGCACAGTAGCCGGATATTCGCGCAACTCAGATATCACTTTGCGACCCAGGACGTCCCAATTAACGTCTGCATAGGCGAACGGCGGAATGGACACGCCTTTGCTGGCTTCGCCGCTGCTGGATTCGGCGACCGCCCATGCCGCCCTGTGCATCGTTGTGCGGCAGGTGCGGGCGTACCTTTCGAGTGACAATGCGAGTTCCGAGCGCCATGTTGCTGCGACCCCGCTTGCGTTCCCTGGCCTTCCATGCAGTGATCCACCCGAGACTAACGACAGAGCCGATGGCGCCGGAGGTCAGCGCCATCAAAATCGGAGTGTTCAAGTTAATTCGCTGGATGAAATCGAGCCATTCTTGACGCATGCGCCGCCTCGGCGAACGAAAAAGAAAGAAATTATAAGCAATATGCGGTGTTCAGAACATGAGACGCACTGCGTGTCTCGCGGCTACGTTTCAATCGAAATGACCCGTCTCCTTTTAAGTGAGCTCCGAAACTCAGTCGCTATTCAACAGACTGGTCAGTGCGAGGAAACCGGTGCGTGTATGAAATGACCGCCGGTCTGTTGCGCATTTTGGTTTCGCAGGGGACGGATCTTGGACATTCCTAGTTCAAGCGATGAGGCCGAGGACAGCACATGCTCACCATCAAGGGGCGAGCCTACATTGTGGGAAATTCTGCGCAACGACCGAAGTTTGTCATTCAAGACTTATTTCTCCCGCGCCGTTTTGCCGTCTAAAGCGAAAGTTTCCCAAAACTGACAGTTCTTGGCGGAATATGGCATAGTGCGGCGATGAATAACCAAAGGGGAGAAACCATGACCACGCTCGATAGTATTCAGGCGAAAATCGCAAAACTTCAAGCGCAAGCAGAAGCAATGGCAAAGGAACAGTCGTCGAAAGTCATTGCTGAGATTCGCGATTTAATGGACAGACACGGCGTGTCGATTGCGGACATCGAAGCGCACACCAGGGGCAAGCGCGGACATAGCCCGGCCGCCGATAGAGTCGCGACGACAAAGGTCGCAGCCAAGTACCGCGATCCCAAGAGCGGTGCAACATGGACGGGCCGAGGCCGCGCTCCGGCATGGATCGCCGATGCAAAGGACCGAAACAAGTTTTTGATTGACGGCGCGGCGGAAAGTACCGGCATCGCGGAGAAGCCAGCGAAGCCCGGAAACTATGTTCGCGGAACTCAGGCCCCGAAATATCGTGATCCTCAAAGCGGATTGACATGGAGCGGGCGCGGGCGAGCGCCAGCATGGCTAGCGGATGCAAAGGACCGTGCGGCGTTCCTGATCGACGGCGCTGGCGAAGGCGACGGGGCGACGAAGGCGGTCGCAGCAAAGAAGGGCACCGCCAAGACCGTCGCGACCAAGAAGGTCGCAGCTAGGAAGGCGGTTGCGAAAAAGGCCGTTGCTAAGAAGGGCGCTGCAACCAAGGTTGCTGCGACGAAGAAAACGGCTGCAAAGAAAGCTGCCGTAGCCTCGAAAAAGTCGCCGGCGAAGAAAGCTGCGGGGAAGAAAGCGCCGGCGAAGAAGGCCGCCGCCAAGCAGCCGACCGCCGTCGTGGAAGCTCCCGCACAATCCTCGGCGTCGACAAGCGGTGGAGAAGGTGAAACGACCGCGTGATTTCGGCGGCGGGCGACGCTTCACTGAAATGGAATGCCTCTCGCCACCGTGAGTTCGCGTGCTGCTTCATCCCGCGAAAGTAAACACGAGTTCTTCACAGTGGAGCGACGGCTTAATCCCAAGCAGATCGCTCTCTATATTTGCCCATCGGCCGGCCCTGGTTTCCGCAGCGGCTGACGAAGCAGGTGACAAACCACGATGCGTTTGGCTACTTCGCTTTCGATGCTGAGGCAGTGTTGCCAAGACGCCGCGGAAAGCCCGGCCTTCAGAGATCGTCAGCAGATATGGGGTTCGAGGACTCTTGCGACGAATGACGATGTGGTGTTCTGCCCGATCTCGTTGCGCAGTTGCGCATTGAGTGCGTCCCGCTCCACGCCGTTCGCTGACGCGGCATCGATAAGCGCGGCGAGGGCGTCGAGCACATCAGCGTCTGTCATGTCGAAACCCGCCCCAGCATCGATCCAATGCAACGCCGCCTTCCCACAAGCTATAGCAAAGCCAGGTTGCTGCCATGCGAATTCGCGCGCTGCCCTTATGAGGGTGCGCGGATCAGTCGGGCTGGTTCGGACGAGGGACGCCGCCAGATCGAGAAGTCCCGCATCTTTCGCGGCAGCGAACCACTTGCCTTCCGACCCAGGCTCGCTGGCAATGAGATCCTGCAGGATTACGGATTGCGGGCGCTCGGAGTACTTCTTCGCAATCGCGCGAAAGGTCGCCAGGTATGTTCCGGACCGGTTAGCGGCGATTGCATAGCGGCGGTAGGCCTCGTCTTTCATGCCGGACGCCAGCAGAATCGACTCGCATTCGATAGCAATTGCACTTTCCGACGTATGACTATCTCGCGACTGCTCGGCATAACGCAGCGCTTCGGCCGGCTTGCCGAGCGCGACCAGCGCCTTCAGGCCCCACTGGCGGTATGGCCACCACTTCATGCGTGCGGATTCGACGAGCGCCAGCAGCTCGTCGAATCGTTGTGCGCCATACAGCGCGCTCATGCATGCGGTCGCGCCCACGAACGATTCACCCTCGCCGTTGGGGCCGATTACGTGCGCCGTGACGTGCAGGAGTCGGTCCGCCCATGCAGACGCAACAACCGGCGTCGCGCATAGTTCGCCCCATAAATCCGCGAGGCCTTCGATGTATGGCATCCGATCTTGCTGAAGCGCGTCGAAGAGGCGCTCCAGCCAGCGCTGTCTGACGGACTCCTCGACCTGCGCACTGGCAATGACCGGTACAAGCGCTTCGATGGCGCGATTAACGGCGGTTCCGATGGCGCCTGAAGAACTGTCGACTTGCTCCAAGGCAGGCGAAAGTCTCTCGATCAGCAGCACTGCGCCCTCGGCCGCAAGCACGGGACTCGAGCGGGCGACCTGCCGAATTTCACCGACGGCTTCCTTTAAGCGCTGAATGGGCAGGGCCGACTTCCAGCCAAAGCCACCACGCCGGAAGCGGGCCACGAAAGTCCATCGATGAGGGGTCGTGTCTGGCATGAGCTCCTCGGCCTTAGCGAGTCTGCATGTAGAGGTTGTAGAGTGGCGCATGAGGATTGCGCAGGCTGCACCAGTCGTGCCGCACGCTCCGGCGCCGCACCTCAGAAGACTTCGATAGCGGGAAAGCCGATGCAGCTTGAAGATGCCTCTGCCACAAAAGGCTCCGACTTCACGCCCCACGCGATATTGACCTCGGGATCGTTCCAGCACACTGTCCGCTCAAAGGTTTCGTTACGCTTCGACGTCGTTCTGATGAGTACCTCGGCAACCTCTGATCGCACATGAAATCCATAGGCGAACCCCGGGGGAATCCACATCTGCCAGCTGTTTGCCGCAGAAATACGCTCACCAACCCAACGCTCAAACGTGACCGACCATCGTCTAAGATCCAGTGCAACAGCGAATACGTCGCCGTTGACCACTCGCAGCAGCAGGCCACAAGGTTGCTGTATCTGATAGTGAAGTCCGGTCAACACGTTGCGGGAAAAGACCATATGCTGATCTTGGACGAAGGTGTACCCGCGGGCAACATTCTCTTCAAACCACTCCTGGTCGAAGCTATAAAAAGATAGCCCACGGGCGTCGTGACCGAGGTGCGGTTCGACGATCTTCACGTCGCGGATGTTGGTATGGCGTATGCGGCAACGCATTGATTCGGTAGCGAAAGAGGGGGAGGTGCTCATTCCTTGTCCAAGGACGGAGTGTGCGGTGCGTGACGCGAGACTCAGCCAGAAGCGAAAATAAATCCGGTGGAGTGTCTCAGCGCGAAAGCGGCTCGAAAACCAGATTAGTCAATTAACCAACTCAATTGCGGGTGAAGCCGATTTCTCGATAATCTTGTCCAGGCGATCGCTGGCCTCAAGGAGGAAAAGCAACGGCGTATCCCGAAGTTGTCTGTCGTGTTCGTTGAGAGCCTGTGTGAGAAGCGCAATGGTCCCCGGCGGAATTTGCCAATCGCCGGTTTCATTGCCGCGGTCGTAGATGGCTGTGAGCTGCTTATCCGCGTTCTCAAGCATGTCGGCATCCAATAGCCCATGTCCGGCATCTGTGAGGAAGCGGGTGAGCAGGATGCCCGTGTAGAGTCGCCGCGCAAGCGGTGCGTCTGCATACCCCATCTTCGCTGCCTCAAGTGCTGCCCTGTACATCAACACCAGCTCATCGGCTTCAGAGCGAGGCATCGGCAAAAGCAGCCGCGTGTCTTGACGCCGTGCCGGGCGCGCTGTCTTAAACACTTTGTTCTTTCTTGACATCCTCAGTTTTCCAGATCTGCGATTCCCTGCACGTCACCCTCACGCTCAACCAGGCGTAACCATCTGTTAAGGTTCTCGCTGCTACCGTCCAATAACCTGTCGACCAGACTCAGATCGTTCGCAGTTGCCAGCATGTTATGCAACGCCAGGTGCGCTACGAGAAGGTAGTACATGCACCTGCGCAATTCATTTCGCGCGTCATAACACCGCCGGCCGTGCAGGTACAAGTCTTCAATGGCGCACTTGAGCTTTTTTGCAACGTACGATAGCGGGACGCCATCACGGCTTTGCCGAGACGTGTAGGCGCCGGCGTTTGCATTGAGCGGCAAGCCTGCGTCGTCTGGTTCTTCTGACATTCTGAATTGTTAGATTTGAGCCGTCTTGAATGATGCGTCCCCGGTCTTCGCTACGTCGTCATCCTCCATGGAGCGCAAGCGTCATGCTTGTCGAACGAACCCGCTCGACCAAGTATTCTTGCTGTTTTCCGAAAGCGAAGCGCGGGAGAATTGAGATATATTTGGGTGTTTTCCTGCGTCGAGATCGTGAGTTTCGCCTGTTTTCCTCGAGAATGCTCTTCGGGGGGAGCCCGCTGGAGTGCTTGGGTCGGCCCGCGAGGCTAGGGCATAAGGTCGCGGCCTTGACTGCCTCTCGCCTTAAAGGGAGCGACGATTCCTGACCGCCAGGCGGCCAACCGGCGCAAAGACGTTCTACACAAACTTAGCACCGAGCAGGTCAACAACTATGGCGCAATCTTCGCGGCAGGAGCGGGGCCGGGGCACGCGCCTGTACTTGCAAACGGCGCGGCCGCCCAATCGACTCCCGCATGAGTATGATGAGCGAGACGGTAGCTCGCTTCGTCCCGGCTGCCGGCGCGAGATCGCGGGCCGGCCATTACACCGGGCCACGAATTGATGGGCACAAGTCAGGCTGGAGTGGGTGATTTCTGGCTCAAATATTCTGCGAAGGGCTCTCCCAGCTCTGGGTGACGCAGGGCAAAATCGACGGTCCCTTTCAGGTAACCGAGCTTGCTGCCACAATCGAATCGTGCGCCGTGGTAGCGGTATGCGAGCACCTGTTCATCCGACAGGAGCGACTGGATGGCGTCAGTCAGCTGCAGTTCCCCACCCGCACCTGGCTTGATCGAGCGCAGGTGCTTGAAGATGCGGGGCTTGAGCACGTACCGGCCGACTACGCCGAGGTTTGATGGCGCGACGTCGGGGGCGGGTTTTTCAACGATTCCCGAGAGCTTGATGATCGATTCCTCCCATTTCCTGCCGTCAACGATACCGTACGATTTTGTATCTTGCGGTGGGATCTCTTCGACACCGATGACAGAGCTGTAATAGTGGTCGAACACTTCGACCATCTGCTTCATGACGCTCGGCACGCCGTAGAGCAGGTCGTCCGCGAGGACGACAGCAAACGGATGGTTACCGACGAGCTTTTCCGCGCAGAGTACAGCGTGACCGAGACCAAGCGCTTCAGGCTGCCGAACGTAGAAGCAGTCAACGTGACTAGGCTTGATCCCGCGAACGAGCTCAAGGAGTTTCTCCTTGCCTCGCGCCTCAAGCTCGCCCTCGATCTCATAAGACTTGTCAAAATGATCCTCGATGGCGCGCTTGCTACGGCCGGTCACAAAGATCATCTCGGTGATGCCAGCCGACATCGCCTCCTCAACCGCGTACTGGATAAGCGGCTTGTCGACGATTGGCAGCATCTCTTTCGGGCTTGCCTTGGTGGCGGGAAGAAAGCGTGTGCCGAGACCGGCAACCGGAAAGACGGCTTTCGTTACTTTCATTCTGTGCTGCTCCAGGTTGATATCTCAATCGTTACCGGACGGGACAAAGCTCGGCTAGCGTTCAGCCACATCCTGAAGAAAGTTTGTGAAAGCGTTCAAGTGGGCGCGACCGTGCGGAATTCGCCTCGGCGCGTCACCGTCTTCAAGCAGTTGCCTGACCGTGTCGACGCATTCGCTTGCGTCCGGGAATTGTTCCTTAGGCCCGGGTAACCCGTTTTCTGCGAGAAACTGGGAGCACTTGCGCTCGTAGCAGTAGAGCAACGCAGGTACGCCATACACGAAACCCGTGACTGCTCCGTGGAGCTTGGACGTTACGACACAGGAGGCCAATGCAAGGACATCCACCACTGCGGTGATACGGCCGGCGTATTGACTGCGTGTAACGGCTACGTTTTTGGGGACGAACATCCGTGCGATGTCACCTGTTACCCCGGCGCTCGGTCCGTCAAGCGAGAGAAAGTGCACCTCATCCACAAGGCGCGCACGATCGGCGACTTGCAGAATCTGGAGTGTCGCTTCCGTATAGACATCCAGATGCACGGCGACAACCAGGGTGCGCTTTTTCCGGTCGCGGCAGGAGGGTCGATATATCGCCGGCAGGGCAAAGGCCAGATCACCCAAATTCGGAGAGCAACCTCCGGTCATGGCTTTCACCGTCATTACTGATGACTCGTCGCGTACGGCGATCTGCCCGATCTTGCGAAGGATCTGTGCAAACGCGGATTGTCGGTCGCTGCTGGAGAATGGCCCGACCGACACACCGACAGCTGCAACCGGCTTGCCAAGCCTGCTGCCCAGGCTTGCAATAAGGTTTGCAAACTTCACCGACGCGTCACTGCCGAACAGGGAACCGCCTCCGAATATAGCAGCGTCTGCTTTGAGCAGCGCGACGACGTACGTGACGAAGCGCGCCGTCGTGCCCATCACTCCCGGGCGATTCCATAGCTTGCGCGCAAAGGAAAGATGGAACGCACGCGCCAGTCCGACCTGCTCTGACGCCCCGACAATCAGCGGGTCAACGCCAGGGACGCGCGCGCACATAGCCTCGAGCAGGTAACCGAACAGGTCATCGCCGAAGTTCTGGCGGCCGTAGTATCCGAAAAATGCGATTGTTCGCGTCTTGCGCGGACCGACGATATCCGTCACACACGCAGGCCGATCCATCCCCTTTGAAGCGTGGGACCCATCAATCGCCGTACGGCGCGAATGTAGAGACATAAATTATTCTGGTTATGGGTTGTTAGGAGACAAACGGTGCAGGGCGACTGGAGCTGTGGCCGGCCGAAGCGGGTTGTTAGCGTTGATTACTCGACGGTACATGGCGACATGTGAGCGAAATAGCCGTTCGCCGCCGAACCGTGCGAACGCATATTCACGCGCTAGCGCGCCCATGCGCCGGCGCAGTGGAGCATCGTGAATCAGGCGCCGCGTGTATTGAGCGAGTTCATCGTCGTTGTTCGCGAGAAAGCCCGTGACGCCATGCAAGATGACGTCACGATTGCCGACAATACGTGTGGCCACGGCGGGCAACCCTGCGGCCTGAGCTTCTATGAGCGCGATTGGCATGCCTTCCCATAAGGACGGCAATACGAAAATGTCGCTTGCCCGCAGCCGTTCCCGTAACTCCGTAGCCTCAATCCACCCGGAGACGTCAATGCGGCCGGGGTCAATCCACTTGCTGCACGCTTCTTTCTCCCCGTCGCCAAGCCAGACGAACCTGACATTGCTCTCGCCCGCAAGCGCCGTCGCGAGTGCGGTGAATCGCCACGGCGCTTTCTGATAAGTCACGCGCGCAGCCGTACAAACGACAAGCTGCCTGTCCTCGTCAGAACTCGGGCGTTGCCCGAACGCCGTTAGATCGACGGCATTCTCGATAAAGCTGGTCCGCGTCTTCTTCGAGAAGAGCATGCGTGCGTATTGAAACTCGCTCTTTGAACAGGCGACGAGCTGACCACCCAATGCATGCAGGATGCTTTCCGCCCAGAGGTACAGTTTCGCCTTATGGGATCCGATGTCCTGCTTCAGAAACGCAAATCCATGCGGAGACGTGACGGTTCGGCTACGCATGCCAACGAAGCACGCGGCAATCCTGCCCAATGCGCCCGCTTTTGATGAATGCAGGTGGAGTATGTCTGGACGTTCACGCACAAACGTCAACGCGAGGCGAAATGTGGAATTGATGTCATGTCGGCCAATGGGTGTTTTCATCTCCACTATGCATCGACGTACCCGGCGATCGAACAGCGATTCAAGCCGCTCGGGCGGCGGCGTATCGGGCCGGACAGAGTGCACGACGACGACGTCGTCCCCTGCCTGGACCTGCCGGTTAGCGAGAAGGGCGATGCAATGGAGCACACCGCCTCCAAGTGCCTCCGTCACGTGCATGATCTTTTGCTGCATGGTCACCTCACGAAAGCTGCTCAAGCCATGGCGCGGCACGATAAGGCAGGAATGGGGACTGCCCGCGCCCCTCTTCGTCCAGCATGTTGTGCGCTCTGCCGGCCAGCGCGATGACGCCAACAACGAACAACCAAACAGCGAGCTGCGTGCTCATCCGCCCGGTCGCTGGCGCGTACTGCCGCCAGAGCATGACGATCATCAGATCGAGCAGAATCAGCTGGAAGCGAATTCCGGCATAGGTGAACTGTGTGAGTCCATAGAGGGCGAGCCCCAAAGCTGCACACATAACCCAGCCGACCGGGCCGATATCGAAATCACGTCGAAAACGCACCATGATGCAGAGCATCAGTGCCTGGATCGCCAGAAAAAGCAATCCGGACGACGCGTTCGGCGCGGACATGTCGCCGTATAGGCTCGATTTACTCTCCAGGTAGCCAGGTATCAGGAGACCGCCCACTATGACGGCCATGGTGCTGCACACGATGACGACGGCATGAGGGCGCCGGGTCACCGCCGGATAGAGCAGGAACAGCGCCACTGATGAAAAATGGATGCATGTGCCGACTAACGCAAAAGCGAGATAGCGCAGGGGTTTTTCCTGCGGCGACACGCGTGTCGCCACCAGAAATATCGTCGACGCGAGGCCAAATCGCATGACGTTCATAGTCAGCTCGTAAAACATCGCCGGGACGAGCACAAGGCCGCCGAACCATATGCCGTAACGACTGCGCCCGATTGCCCAGACCAGCAGACATGCAATCGTCAGCGAGATGGCATTGACGACGAAGCGCGGATCAGGATCGATATGCCACAGCAAGCGTGCGTAGGCGTTGAACAATGGCTCACCGCCGTATCCGCCGCCCGAGCCGAGGCCCCGGAACGCGTCGTAGTACGACGCGGTATCTGTGCCGCTATCGCCACGTAGCGCCACCAGTAATATCATTGGAATTGCACTTGCCGACAGAACTGGCAGGTTGGTGCCGCGATACGCAATGCAAAGCGCGATCCCGAGGTAAAAGACGAAGAGTGGGGCGAGGTAGGAGGTCATGATGATCCGGTCTTGCGAGTTCGATAGCCCTTATGGAGTGACGTGTTCATGCGAACCTTCCGGACACAAGGCATCGACGTACGTATTTGAGTGCGCTCAAGGCGGAGAAGCACATCCATTCGGCGCAGCTGATGGCCCCGCGTTTCCTGAAATGGCGATAGTTATCCTGCTCTCCGCACTGGATTTTCCAGAGTTGCGCGCTCAGGCCCGTTCTGGCTCCGAACTGGGCCTTGTAGATGTATGACAGTGACATCGGAAACAGATAGGCATGCCCGCGATGAACGAGGACCAGATCGAGCAGCATGAAGTAGTCTTCGGCATAGTGCTTTCTCTCGTCGAAACGCGCCTTGGCCTCGGCGCGTACGACGACGCTCGAAGGCGTGAACCGATTCGAGAACAGCACGCGCCAGCGGGGGACCCGCTTCGGCTGGCGCGATGCCTCATCGAATGCGTTGGCGGCCCGATCGTCGCAGGCTTTCCATTGCGCGACGGGGTGCCCCGTAATAACAGCGTCGGCATGGGCATGCATCCACCCGTACTGGATTTCGATTTTCCGCGGGTGCCAGCTGTCATCGGCATCGAGAAATGCCAGATACGGCTGCGTCGCCTGCGCCCAGGCTGTATTGCGGGCAGCCCCAGGACCGCTATTGCGCGATTGCGCGATTACCCGAACCCAGCCAGCCGGGTAGCGCAGCGACAGCTGCAGCATCTGTTGCAATGTGTCATCAGTGCTGCTGTCGTCGACCAGGATGAGCTCCATGGGGCGCAACGTCTGATTGAAGACAGACTCGACGGCCCTCGAGATCGACGCGCTGCAATTGAAGCAAGGGATGATTGCGCTGACGGGCGCACTGCCGGTTGTTCCGTTACCTTCGATAAGCCCGGCGTGAGTAAGGTGCTCCGTTTGCGCGGCGCTGCTAGCTATGGCGGTTCGACTGCCACCGTTACGGAAGCGAGCGGACGCTCGCGAGCCGAACAGGAACCGGCGCGCGCAGGCGACTGACAATACAGCCCATGTGGCCTCGCCGGCGATCGCCGCGATTGCGGCACCGGTGAGACCCTGGGAAGGAACGAGGAGGCACCCCGCAATGACGCTGACGGCCAGAGCGGTCGCTGCACATCCGTTTCGAACCTGGACGAAGCGGCCGGCGGTCATTACTGAAGAGGCGCTTACGGCAAGGAACCGGAGGGGAACGCACGCGGTCATGAGAACAACAGTGCGCACTGCTGCCGTGTACTGCGAGCCAAAAACGAGCGGAATGGCAATGGGCGCGACCAGCGAAGCGACAATCGCGACACCGATACCCGAGACGAGCATCCATCGGTTGCCCGTCCTGTACGCCATGGCAAGGCGCGCGTCGCCGGTTGCGGCCCAGCGGTGAAAACGCGGCATCAGAAGCTTTTGAAATAGCACGCTGGGCAGCAGATATAAGGCTTGTAGCAACGTCATCGCAACGCCATACGCACCCGCATCCCCGGGGTTCGTAAAATGCGCGACGATGATTAACCCGCTTTGGCCGTACGCAAAGAAGAGCAGGGTTGCGATACCGAACGGAGCAGCACGCTTCCATACCTCGGCGACGCGGGGCTGTCCGACAGATTCATATCCGGGGTCATGTTCGTCACTTGCTGCGGGCCTCGCTCCATGGCCGACGAGCGCGATCCTTCCGGTACGTAGCGCCGCGACCGAGCGCCAGGCGCCAAGCGAGACAAAAGCACCGATGCAGCCAAAACCCATCGCGAAAACGTCGTTTGCGACTTTGATCCGCCAGCAAACCAGTACAAATACGAGGCGCAACAGGTGCTGAATGCCCTGCCACGCCGCGACGAAGCCAAACTTCTCCTCCAGCTGGAGTTTGGCCGTCGCCAGTTCAATTGCCCCTTGTGTGAGCACGACTGGCAACATCCAGATGATGAGGCGACCGGTGGCTTCGTCGCGAGGACCTGTGAGCGCCCACACGGCAGCGGCCGCCAGACTTATAAGCGCGCTGCGTCGGACCAACCGGATCGATGGCTCCATCCATCTGAGACCGCCCCAACCTTCAGTTCCGAATGCTTGCAACCAGAGAGAGGGCAGGCCAAAGCCGACCGCCGGCGCGATAATGTTGATCGCTGCGAGCGCCGCGGCAAAGCGGCCGAAGCTTTCCGCGTCGAGCGCGCGCGCCAGCGCCGTCTGCACGCCGAACGCGACTGCTGCCGAACCGATGGCGCTCGCAGAGAGTAACCACATTGCCCACGCATCACGGCGCGCGAGATTCATCGAGCCTCTCCCTCGAGTGCAAGGCCAGCGCGTTGCCGGTCCCCACGTGCATAGCGGTACGCACCATATCGAGCGCCGTATCGGAAGTACCCGGCTACCGGATCGACACCGTTGAGCACCACGCCCTTTACCGTGACGCCGACCTGTCTGAGCCGGCGTACGCATTCTTGCAGTTCAGACGCCTTCGTCGTCCCGGCACGGGCGACCAGGATTACAGCGCCATTGACATACGGGGCGAGAATCGCGGCATCGGGAACGACGAGCAACGCAGACGTATCGACGACTACGAGGTCGTAACGCTCGGCGACCAGGCGAAAGAATTCGCGCAACGATGCATTATTGAAATGATCGGCCGCGTTGAACGGAATCGTGCCGCATGGCAGAAAGTCGAGGCTCGTTCCACTGACCCGCCGGATTGCATCGTCGAGCGCAATGTTGCCAGCGACTATGTCTGAGAGGCCCAACGCAGGCTCAACAGCATGGTTGGGGCTCAATGACGACTGACGCAGATCGGCATCGATGAGAAGCACACGCTGACCAGAGCTGGCGAGCAGCGCCGCGAAATTTGAAGAGATGAACGACTTTCCCACTGACTGCGACGCACCCGTGAACAGGACGACGTTGCCGTCACGTTTATTCAGCGAGTCTTTCAGTGCGGCCCGCAGGCAACGCGCACCCTCGATGGAAGGGTCTGCCGGATCCGCCAGCGCCAGCGGGCGCCCGGCAGCCGGATCCCTGCGGCGGCGCGGCAGCCAGCGGGAGCGGCGGCGCCCGTTCGGTACGCTGGCGTAGACCACAAGTCCCGTTTCATGCTCGACGTCACGCGAGACGGTCACCCCGCCAAATAGCCGGTCCCGGATGAACGCGGCAGCGAGCGCGCCAAATGCAGCGATGAGGACAACGACGCCAGACAGGACCGGGCGCCATAGTCGCATCGACTGGTCCGGCCGGTCGGCCCTATCAAGCACGCGTACATTGCCGATTTTCCCGGCGCGCAACATCTGCAATTCCTCGATGTTGTTGAGCAGACCAACGTACATGTCGTTGCTGACTTTAGCGTCACGTTGTGCCTTGACAATGTCCCGTTCGGTCTCGGGAAGCTGATCGATGCGCGCATTGAGTGTCGAGGATTGCGCCCGCAAGACAGCGATCTGCTCATCCAGTCCGACGACCGAGGGATGCCCTTGCTCGAACCGGGTCAATGCGTCGGCACGCCTTTGCATGAGCCCGGCCATCTGGGTCTCGTTTTCCGCTGACTGCTGAAGCAGCGTTTTCGCTTCGCCCTCGACATCGACAGAGCCTAACCTGCTCCTTACCGCTGCGTATCGTGCGTCTGCTGCGTCAACCTTCTGCCTGAATTCGGGAATCTGCGATTGTAAGAACGCTAGTGAGCGCGCGGCCTGGTCTGATTTCAGCGCGTCATTGTGATCGACGTAGTGGCGTGCGATCTGGTTCAATGTCGCTGTAATGCGTCCCGGATCGGTGCCGCGCAGACGCACCTGCACGACGTTAGACTCCTTGCCGAGCTCGCGAATTGACAGGCGCCATTGCAGTGCGTTGATTGTTTCGAGCCGCGATTGGCGGGTCAGCGAAAAGCTCGCGCCGTCAATGGCATGGATGGCATCGACCTTCAGTGTGATGGGCCCTTCGGTCGACGAGAAGGTCTCGCTGCGTCCTATGATGCCGGTCGCGCCATCCGGAAGATCCGGGCCGGTCAGGGTGTAGCGGCCCGCACCGGCCAATGTCAGGCGATACCGCTCACCTTCGAGTGCGTCGGGCACATCGAACCGGCTTACCGCGATAGACTCTTCGCCCCATGTGAAACCACCCATGCCGAAGAGCCCCGGCCGCGACAGGCCTTTGCTCGACCGCGCGATGGCATCTCCAATGAGCGGAACGCGCGAGGGCTCGGCCTCGATAAATAGCCGCAGGTCGTCCACTGCTGCTCCCAGCACAAGCCGGGACTGCAGTACCTGCGTCTCCGTGTTCACCGACGATTTCACGTCGAACATCGAAAGCAGGTCCTCTCCCAGCGGCGATGAACTGATGGCCGCAGCCCGACTCTCATCGACCTGCGTCAGAACGCTGGCTTCGTATTCGGGGTTCGCGAGAAAGACCGCCGCGAGGCCGAGAACCGCAACTGCTCCGAAGATCCACGCGATCATCCGCCGGTGCAGCACGAGCGCATCAAGCATGGCCAGAAAGCCGAATTCCTGCGTATTTGCGGCAATGTCGTGCGGTTCTATCGAAGGGGTAGTTGTATTGGTACTCATCTTGACCTTTCACAATGGGAAGCATTCACTCGGTCGACAGCTGAAGTTTGATTACTTTTCGTGGCCCTTAGGCCACGCGCCATGCCGCCAGCTCGTCGACGACAAGTCGACCAGACCATCCCGAGAACATCGCCTTCAAGGTTGCCTGGGCAGCTCCAGCCGGCACCCGTGACTGGGTGGGCGGTATTCCCCGGCCGGATACGTTGCGTGTATCGTTCGCTGCCAGCAAAGCGCCCGAAGCGCTACGAAATTCGAGGTTCAATACGATCCGGCACAGACCCGTGCTGGCGGAGGCGGCACAGGCAACCGCAATCGTCTCTCCTGGCCGCACGACGAACGGCGCTTTAGTTGATATGGAGAAAGACGAGGGAACTCCATTGGGCGCTTTCACCAATAAAACCGGGCTTCGTTGACTCCCAGGGGCGAGGCTCGCTTCATCACGTTCGGCCGGCTCAACGATGACTCCGTCCACATCTGGCGACACCAACCAGTGAGAGAGCGAGCCCGCGCTGGTGCCTGCCGGGTCGTATCCGAATCCGCTGTCCGCATTCAGGATCGAGCGGCGCCATTCGAGCGCGACGATACGTTGGAAGCTTGAGGCCGACAGCG
Source organism: Paraburkholderia sp. GW821-FHT02A12 (assembly GCF_059422005.1). NCBI lineage: Bacteria > Pseudomonadati > Pseudomonadota > Betaproteobacteria > Burkholderiales > Burkholderiaceae > Paraburkholderia > Paraburkholderia sp. GW821-FHT02A12. Next base: position 1,768,096 of record NZ_JBWKWA010000002.1, read on the forward strand.
ATTCGACGGGCACGTCGTCGGCAATCAGCGCATGGAGCGGGTTCTGACCCGGCTCTTCAAAACGCCATTCCACACCGGATGCGCAGAATCTGGCCGCTCCCGCAATCAGGCCGCGCGGTGAATTGGCAAGGCCGATGCGTTTCCACGGGCGCGGCAGGACGATCGAATCGCGGATCACCGTGCGCAGATCGGCGCCGGCACCAATGGCGTTGACGACCAGCCCGTCGATGCCTTCGATATGGCAATGATTGAACGCCACGGTCCCGTGGTTAGCGGTACGGCCATATCGCAAAACGTCGCCATTGAAATCGAAAGAGCAACTGTCGAACATGAAGTCCATACTGTCCGAATCGATGCGCACGGCGGCGGCAGAGCCCGCGAACGTGCAATCAAAGAATGTCATCCGCTCGCCGCTATTGAAGCTGGATGTGCCAACAGACGGGACATGGACACTGTGCTCCCTGTTCTGTTCGAAGCGGGAAGAGGCCCACGAGGTGAGGTAGGTGTCGATCGGGTTGATACGAAGGCCGGTTCTCCAGCCTGTCACAACCACGTTACGGCCACCGGCTTCGCGGACTACGCCTGTGAAGCCCCGCTGCCGATTCCCAAGTGCTATGCCGCATCCGTCGGATCGCGATGTGCCAGGCCCGAGGACGGAGATAGTGCCCCCCGAACCGTCGAGAAACGGCGAGCGGTCGCCTGGAAAGCGCAGGTCCGTTACGGCCAACCCTGTTTCGTTGTGGCAGAGGATGCCGTCATTGCCTGCCGGAAGTCGCGTGCAGTCCAGCAGGATACTGCCCACTGAACGCAGCTTGATCCACGGCGCCGTCTCAATGGTTTTGGTAAGCACGTAGCGGCCTGCTGGAATGAGCAGGCAGGGCAGTTGCGACGTATCCCCGGACCGGAATGCGATACTTCGGACGTGATCGATGGCGCGCTCGAAGGTCCCCGTGTCGTCGCTGGTGCCGCGCGCGCCAGACTCAAATGCGTCCAGCCACAGCAATCCCCTCGAAGACATGCCGTCTGACGAGGAGCCAGACGCCTCTGCCCGTGCAACGCTCGCCGTAAGCAGGGATACGGTGGATAACGAAAGCATCGCGCGTCTGTTCATGACCGGGCGGCCCGCATTGCTCCTTCCTGGCGAGGAAGCTGGCTCGCGGGCGCTCACTTGGCCACCAGCCCTGCAGTGAGACCGGCATTGATCGCGGGCGTGAGCAGATCGAGCACGCGACTGAAACGCACGAGGCTGCTGTTGTCGACGTAGACGATGTCCTTCGGCCGCAATTCAAAGCCGTTGGCGAGGATCATTGAAACCGGCGATGCGGCGTTGAGATGAAACACCTCGACATCCTTGCCGGTTCCGCGAATGACAAATAGCTGCGCGGCATCCGCGGTGTTCGGATTGATGCTGCCAGCCTGCGACAGCGCGTCGCTAAGCGTGAGCTTCCCGCTACGCAGGGGCAACGCAGTCAAAGGTTTGCCGACTTCACCCATGACGAAAACGCCGTGATCTTCTCGCGCGGCCACACGAACTACATCGCCTGCCTGCAAACGGATTTTTGACGGATCGAGGCCGTGCTCGAGCATGCCCGTGAAGTCGATGCCATACGATTTCCCGCCCCGAACGAGCGTCACGCGGCTCTCGTCTGCCGTTGTGTTGAAGCCGCCCGCATGACTGATCGCGCCGTATATCGTCGTTGGCACATCGTTGAGCATCTGCACGCCCGGCGTATGCACCTCTCCATCGACATAAATCTGCTCTGAGCGAAATGCGGCGATGCGCACTGTCACCTGAGGATGGTGCAATGATTTGCCAAGGGCGTCGGCGAGCTGGCGCTGGATCTCGTCGACCGTCAGACCGGCGACGCACAATCTGCCCGCGTATGGAAACCGGAGATAACCGTTGTCGTCAACGACGAAGCCCGGGGGTGGATCCGAGGCCCGAGCGTCAGCGGCCGGTTGACTGCCAAGCGCTGCCGCCAGCTCTGGGTGATCCCACACAGTAATCTGAAGGACATCACCCGCTCCGACCGTGTATGCGTGGCGCGGATGAAAGAGTGTGCGGATGCGCGTGTCGTCCTCGCGGGCCGAATCCTTCCTCATTTTTTCAATGAGCGACATCGTGACTTCCGTCGTCGGTATCGTGACCGTTTCCTGCGGATGCGTGTCGCGTCCGTCCTGTCCTGAGACTGGCAAGGCAGGAGGTGTGCTCATCTTCATGCCCGGCGACAGTGCACACGCCGACAGAAGCAATGCGATCGCAGTAACTGTAATCGGACGGGCCCAGCGCAGGACGGTGTGCGTCTGGCCGCCGGGTCGAGCGGCAAACATTGACTGGGTGACCTTTTTCTTATCTGCAAGCATGAAGTGACGGGTCCTACGTGAGACGCCGGATGGGCAGTGAGGATTAGTAGGCATGGCGATGAATGAATCCTCGCCGGATTGTCTCGAGTACGATTTTGATGTCGAGCCAGAATGAGCGGTGCTTCAGGTAGTGCAAATCGTAGGCAATTCGAGCCGCCATCTTTTCGAGCTTGTCCGTTTCGCCCCGGAACCCGTTGATCTGAGCCCATCCGGTGATACCGGGCTTGATGCGATAGCGACTTGAATAGCCTCCGATGAGCGGTCCATATAGCGCATCGTGTTCAAGCGCGTGAGGACGCGGGCCAACCACCGACATCTCGCCGCGAAAGACGTTGATGAATTGGGGAAGCTCGTCGAGACTCGTACGGCGAAGGAATCGTCCAACGCGGGTAATACGCGCGTCATTCCGGGTTGCCTGGCGCAATACCCCTTCCGTTTGCGCATGGACACGCATCGTTCTGAACTTGTAGATCGTGAACGGGCGGCCGTTCAGTCCCTTGCGCCTTTGTTTAAAAAAGACCGGTCCTGATGAGCTCAGTTTTACTGAGGCTGCTATCGCGACGAGGAGCGGAAACAAAGCGACCAGAGCGGCGGTCGCGAAGGCTCGGTCAAATATTTCTTTCTCAATGGACGCTCTCTGTAACGGTGGCTGCGTACCCAGTTCAATCGACGGCAACGCGGCGAGGTCCCTCGGGTGGTACGTCTCATCGGCCCCCATCTCTCCGATGTCAGGAAGGAAGCGCACGGTGACATAAGTGTCCTTCAGAACCTCGCAGCAGTGCACCAGCATGGGCTCCTCTGACAGCGGCAGTACAATCCAGACCTCGCTCACGTCGCCAGACCCGGTTAATCGCGCGAGTCGCTCCAGTTCAGGTGTGTCGGCCCGAACCGTTCCTTGACCCGTCTTATCGTTGCCCCTTGGCAACGGGATCGTCTCAACGATGCGGATACCGGTTTGGTCGTCGTTCGAGGCGGAAATAGAGCTGAGTCGGTCGAAATACGCGCCATGGCCAACAATGGCGATGGCACGGTCTTCAGGGCAATCCATCCCGAGCGCACGCAATGTCGAGCTCACACATGTGCGAGCCACAACAACTAACAGAGTCGCGAGGGCTGCCCAGATACCGATCGAGATCGAGGTTTCCCGCAGTCCTGAGCCAGGCTGCGCGAGCCGCAGGACGTTCCATGCAAGCAGCTGGATGAGCGCTCCCCACGCCACGGCAATAGCGAGCAACCGAAACGCTCCCCGACCGCCCGACTCACGAGCGCTTGCATTCCCACAAGGTGAGGGAATGAGCCCCGTGAGGACTGCGCCGCCCGCGGCCATGAGAAACACCGTTTCACACGGAACGGAAGGCAATGGGAAGGCAACATGTGCTGCGAGACCGACGAAAGCGGTATTCAGAAACTGGACCACCGAATGCATCATTTACGCTTACTCCCGGCTACCAGGCGCATGAGGCCGGGAGTAGAGATGACCCTGCAGACATGTCGCTCCGCTCGCAAGGGCACGTCGCGCACTTTCTTGGGTTTCGATACCTTCGACGACGACGCCCGGCGCAAAGGTTTTGGCGAACTCGATAAGTTGAGCCAGGCGCGGGCTTTGTCGGGAGGAACCTTCCGCCAGGTGCAAGTGCCGAAGATCAATCTTGACAAAGTCGACATCGAGCGCGATCAATGCATTCAGGCTGATACCGCTGTCGCCCACATCGTCGAGCCCAACGCGACACCCAAGTGCCTGAAGCGCTTTGATAAAGTGCCGGGTCTCCGTTATCGAGGAAAAGGAAGCGCTTTCGGTGATTTCTATCGTCAGCCTTGAGGCGAGGTTTTGATCCTCGCGCAGCTGCGAAAGAATGGACGACCAGCTTTCGTCTGGCGTGGCGCTTTGCGCGGAAACGTTGCAGCCTAGGCGAAGCGCGGGATCACGCCGCAATGCGGTGATTGTTGAATTGACAACCCAGTCATCCAGTTTTCTGACCAGCCCGAGACGTTCAACGGCGGCGACATGACTGCCGACGCGCAGCCGTTGACCATTCGTCTTCTCGCAAAGCAAAGCTTCGTGGTATTGGACGTTTTGCGCATCGCCTGCGACGCAAATGGGCTCCAGGTCAAAATCGAGCCTTCCTTCATCCAGCGCGACGAAAAGCGCGCAGGCAACGGCCATGTCGCGCTTGTACTGCGCGCGCCAGCCGGGTCCGAAGGCGGTTGCGTTAGCGCTCTCCACGACATCAAGGAATCTCTCACGCTCCGAGCGCAAAATCGTCGCGCGCACACTGGGCGCCACGATGGCATCGTCGACCTGCACCAGCCGGCTTCCGAGTGCACTTACAAGCGCAGGCAGGATCGGTGCGAGGTCGAGCGTATCCAGTGTTTGTTCCGCGCGTGCAGCAACCGTCGATGCCTCGAAGAAAAAAAGGATATGGGCGTCAGACATCGCAACGATGGCGTTCTTCGATTGCGCGAATTCGCGTGCCTGCTCGTACACGATGTGGCGCACGCTGTGCGCGACCGTCTCGCCGTACGCGTGCCCGATCTCATGCAGATTCACGATTGTCGCGACGATGCACAGTTCCCTTGTGGACGATGAAGTGGACGCATCCGGCACTGCGCTCATTAGCGCTTGCGACGGGCTGGAGGTTCGAATAACGCCAGGAGTTTCCGCCTTAACGCGAACATCGAGCGAGTCAAGCTCAGCAGACGGGTGCCCGCCCGCATGCAGGCGGGTTAGCAGGGACGTCAGCATGTCACGAGCGGCGCAGTCGAAGGGTTCCATACAGTGTCCGTATGTGAATCGATCTTTCTCTAATGAATCAGCCATTTGTGGCTGAGAGGGCTCGGTCGGCCAGTCGCCGAACGTGGGCTTGCGAACAGACAGCCGCAACGATAGGGTCTGCGCGAAGGATCTGTAATCAGGATGTCCCTGTGGGGGCATGGATGAGAGCGGGCCGCACAGGTGCGCTCCTCAGCGATCCAGAAAACGTTTACGTCACTGGAAGCAATGCAGATCTATCCAGACACGAAGTGCTTCCATCGTGCTGTCGAACAACGAGCCATATCTGGTAGGGCGTGTCCCGACAGGAAACGACTGATTGGACTCCAGGCATTTCGGCCTGAACATCGGTTGTTCGTGTCGTTACATTCACTTACACTCGCGCTGCGGGATGTCGGATGACCGCAGTGAGCGCGCTTTTTCTGTATCGCTCCCCCGCTTGAATCCTATGGATCAGGATGGGGAAGTCGATTCTTTGCGGGGCCGAGGAAAGGTGGTCGCAAGAACCATCCTCGGACAAAGGACACAATCAATCATGTCTGCAGGAACGGGGTTGGACTCGTTGCTTCGCGAAAGATGCGATGTGCAACCGGGTCAAGACATTTACGCGGGGATAAGGTCGGAGGACCCGGTCCTGGCGTCCGAATTATTTTGCTCAACGGATGAGATAAATGCATTCCTGCGGGAAACGGTCGGGAGGCTGGTTCGCGTGCAGGAGTCTGAAAAGCGGAGGCTCGCTCGTGACCTCCACGACGAGATCGGACAGTTATTGTCCGCGGCGAGAATGCACGCGGAATGGCTTCGCAAAAGGTTCAGCGACCCAGCGGGAAAGCAGAAGTGTGAAATGCTCATCGATGCCACGGAGCGCGCGCTGCATGTAGTCAGGAACCTTTCACTCATGTTGCGCCCACCGCAGCTCGATAAACTTGGGCTGGTCGGTGCGCTGCGCTGGCAGATCGACACATTGCGGGAAGGGAGCCTCCTGATCACGCTTTGCACCGATGGATATATAGTGCCGGCTTCTCATCCCGTCCAGTTGGCAGCTTATCGAATCGTTCAGGAGAGCCTTACAAACGTGACACGTCATGCCGCCGCGCAACATGCGGTTGTACAACTCAAGAGCGCCCAGGATACGCTCGTCGTGCGCATCGACGACGATGGGAGGGGGTTCGATGTCGACTCAATCGGTGACATGGACGGCGTGGGAATCGCCGGCATGCGCGAGCGAGTAACGCTCCTCGGTGGTATGTTCGACATCACGTCAGGCACGGGAACTGGCACACGAGTGACCGCACAACTGCCGCTCGCCGTTTGAGATGTCGACCGAGTCCAACCAGACGTCGGTCCTGCTTGTCGACGACCACCAGTTGGTTCGAGCAGGGGTTCATGCGCTCGTCGATGATATCGACGGTTTTTCCGTGATTGCTGAATCGAGCGACGTGGCATCTGCTTACGACCTTATCGAGCACCTTCGGCCTGATATCGTGGTCACAGATATATCGATGCCCGTCGAAACCGGAATCGGCCTTCTCGAACGGATCAGAGGTAGCGCATGTCGTACGAAGGTACTCGTCTTATCCATGCACGCCACGATCGACCACGTATTGAGCGCTCTTTGTGCCGGTGCATCCGGTTAGCTCGTGAAAGATGCCACTACTGTGGAGCTCGAGCTTGCGCTACTCGCGGTTCGAGACGGCGACGTCTATCTGAGCCCCGGAATTTGCGGTCCGGTCGTAGCGGAATTGCTCTCAGCAGGCGCGTGCAAGCCGAAAAACCTCGCTTTATGCCAGGACAAATCTGCCTTTCACACGACAGCAGGCGTACCGCGGACTGTCCTTACTCCGAGGCAGAGCCAGGTCTTGAAGTCGATTGCACATGGCATGTCGACCAAAGAGATCGCATTCGATCTTCAGATCAGCGTCAAAACAGTGGAGACTTACAAGGCACAGGTCATGCAGCGCCTGGGCATTCGCGATATCGCCGGACTCACACTCTATGCGGCGCGCACGGGCCTCGTTTCAATTTGACAGCCATCAATGTGCATTTTGGCGCACGCGCATAGAACTGTGGACGCGGCGATCGTCGCAATGGTCGGCCTGTTCCGACCAGCGCTTCACGTCCCGTCGCGCGAGAGGTCAACGTCAGGCCACCGACCTGCTGCGCGGAATCGGCAAAGGTGGCGATAGGACCGTTTGAATAGATGCTTTTTTGTTGCGACCTATCAGCTAGGCCTATGCAGCGACCCCGTAAACGTCGCCTTCTCGCTCCACCACGTTTAGCCACTTTTGCAGCGTCTCTCGGCTACCATCAAGAAGTCGATCAACCAGGGTAGGATCATTGGCCTTGGCCAGCATGTTATGCAAGCCCAAATACCCAGCGAGCAGGTAGTGCATGGTCATGCCGAGTTCATTGCGTTTGCTCTGACAGCTCTGTGCGTGTCGATGCAGATCCTCGATGGCGCACCGAAGCTTTTGGCCTACGTAAGGCAGGGGTATGCCATGACGGTACTGAGAGCAAGTGTATGCGCGGCCGTTCGCGTTTAGCGGAAGGCAGGCGTCATCCGGTTGGTGGGGCATTGTATGCCTCCGTGTTCTGCTGCGCGGTCAACGATACGTTGGTCGTCGTCCAATTTGGAATCGCTGGCCATCGCGTTGGCCAGCACGCTGCCGTCTGTGCGACAGGCCGCATTCCGTGTTCAATCCAAGGAGGGAATTTTCTCTGTTATCGGCTGCGGCGTGCTGCGAATATCTACCGATGAGCGAACAATTTCCGCTTCTGTCTACGCTATTTCGACGGCTTTCTGCATAGTCTTGTTGCGCGCCAAAAAAACGTTACCAGGTAGCGTCAAGTTTCGACGCGATCATAATTCGCGCTTATAGCGATGCGCTGTCGCCGTAATCCTGCATCGGTCGCTATATTTTCAACGATAACCAGAGCAGGGAATCGCGTAGACTTGTCGGTGTTCCACTCCACGCATGGAACCGATGTTGTTGTCCTCCTGGGATGCGGCGCCGAAGGGGACTTCGGTGCGGCTGTTTTGCTGCTGGGGGTTCCCGAATTGCTGCTGGGGGTTCCTGAAGCAGTGCGCAATGTCGTTTTTAATGCAGCGCCGTATCGCAAAATACGGTGCTGCTTTTTTTAGTGATTTTCATTTTTTTAAGCCTTCTGCCCTTGAGTTCGCGTTGGGGCTGCCGATACCCTGCGATCCGTCACGCTCGCTGCGTTTTTTTCTCTCCATGAAGCGCAGCCTCGAAATTCCCCTTGCATTTGCCGGCCCATGCGGCGATGGGCGTAGGCTACCGGCGCGAATTCGCTGATTTCAAGGCGGCACGTTTCGAAGCTTCAGCGGGGGATAGCGCCGTCGCAGGCGTCGACCGGGAGCCGGCCGCGTTGCTCGAACAGGCGGCGTCAAAAATCGCTGCCGACAGTGCGCGAGTTTCAGCATAGGCTGACAGCGACGCAGGGCGCGCATCCGTTGCAAGCTTCTCCTTCATGTTCGCCGTGCTCATGCTCACTCTGATAGGTGGCTACATCTTCGGTCGAACCGTTTCCATTCCACTCGTTGGTGCATTGGGCTGTGCACGGGCTGTTGCAAACGGTGATCTTTCACTCGAATTCGAGACTCACGGAAAGGACGAAATCGCCGAGCTGCTCACGGCGCTCAAGTATATGCAGGCAAGTTTGGCACATGTAGTCGGAGGGGTGCGCCGCAATGCCGCCTTGCGCTGAACGCTACGGTTGAGGCGGCGCGGGCCGGCGAAGACGGACGCGGTTTTTGTGTCGCCGCCGCCGCAGTTCGCTCGCTTGTACAACGTAGCGCGGCCGCGGCTAGGGAGATCAAGGAGCTTATCAAAAGCTGCTCCGGGCGTGTTCAAAGCGGTTCGGCTCTAGTCCATGGTGCAGGAGCGATCATAGCGGACATCGTCGATTCGGTGCAGCGCGTGACGCAGGTCGTTGGCGAGATTTCGGCAGACTCGGATGAACAACGCGGCGGGATTGAGCAGGTCAGTCTGTCCGTGACGAAAATGGACCAAGTCACAAACAGTCCATACATCGTGCCATCCTGCCTGCAGGGCTTCCGCGCGCTAGATTTGAATGCATTGCTCGAAATGTGCGCGAGCGTGCTGATCAACGCTGATAAGCAGACCGGCGCCGCCCAATTTCGCTGCGATCCTCATCGGAGGACCGCTAACATTCATGTCATGAACTTCGCGTATGTGCGCGGTGCAGGTGCCGGACATGGAAACCGAAAGAACATCGTTGCGCTCGTTGGTCGACAAGTGGCTTGGGCCAACTCAGGAAAGACCTTCGCGGGTCACGGAATTCGGCCGCACCGCCGATGGTGTTCGCTATGTGTCACTCGAAGTACTACGCATGGCCAAGCCCCTCAACATTGCTTTTTTCCGCCATCACGATGGTGCCTGGCGAGTGTTCCCGCCAGCATCTGGCCAGACCCTGATGATGGGAATCTGACGATGACATGCCAGTCGCACGCCGACTCAGATTGGGGCATGGACGAGGCCGAAGCAGCAAATGAACGTTCGATGTCCGGGTGGACTACGTGTACGAGGTCACTATGCATTGTGTCGTCGATCCGTAACCTTCCGCAGATAGAAAGCGCCTACGGCACCGCAACCGCGCTGACAGTCAGGCATATCGTGTGCGAGCGCGCACGCGATTTCTGCACGCGCGCGTCGGGCATTGTGACGCGCAGCGGGGACCATATCGTTTTTCTGATTGATCGCGCCGTTCCTGAAGATGTGGCGGAGGTTCACTGGGCTTGCAGCGACCACCGCATCCTCGAAGCACTCGTTGCGGCGCTGGGCGACACGCCGGTGCTCACTTCGATGGGGCCAATTCGCGCGGCCATTGGCGCATCGATTCCCACCTGTGATGGCGCACCGTTGGACCTCGAAAAAGAAGCATCCGCGGAGACGCGGACGGGCACCAGGAAATGGCGGACACGGTATGCGTTGGACATGCAAGTTGCTGATGAACTGCTTGGTGCGCTCGAACGTGACGAGTTGTGTTTTCGCTATGAGAAAGTTCGCAGCGCGACCGGCAAGGGAATCGTCACCTACTACGAGGCGCTGTTATGCAGGACCTCAAATGGTGTCCCGGTCAGTATCGGCAAGCGGATTCCCGCGCTTGAACGGCTCGACCTGGTGGGTCGTCTCGATGGATGGGTCGTCACGTCGGTGATGGAGACGCTCCGCGCGCACCCGGGCATCTCGCTGGGCTGTAACGTGTCCATCCAGAGTGCGGAGCTCGGCGGCTGGTGGGTGACGCTTATCGAAGTGCTTGCCACGGAGCCGCAGGTCGCTGCGCGAATCGTCATCGAAATAACGGAAAGCGTGCCGCTAACCGACATCGGGCGTCGATATTGCAAAAGTGGATGGCGGATATCTGAATCAGGTCCGCTCGAACGACTCCACAAAAATGCGCCTCGGGGCCTTGATCCATCTCGCACGTGCATGCGCCCGGCGTGTCGTGGTCGAATGGGTCGAGGACGAGAAAGACCTGCAGCTATCCCTGGCCTGCGGTACGCATCGGGTTCAGGGATATCTTTTCGATCCCGTCTTCGCAGCCGGTCTGGTGAAATCCGCGTCTGAGCCGCACCTGAGCTGATGCTCGAGGTGGAAGCTCCAGCGGGACAAGGGCGACAACGATGTCGAAGATGCAATGCATGCGCGGCCTGTTACACGCGCGTATCAACCTCTGGAATCGGCGTCGACTTTCAGGGGAGCGCGTGTCTGCAGGAATTCGATGGCCGCCCCGGCACCTGGCGAAGGAAGCCGTCGACGTCCAGGCCTCGAGCGGCGGCGAGTCCGGCGCCGCCGCATGCGAAGCAGATTGTTTATCGACACCTGAGCGTGGTTCAGGAAGAGGGCACGACGTTGAACATGACCGAACTGGAGACGTTTGCCGCAGTGGTCGAATACGGCAGTTTTTTACAGGCGGCCGCTGCGCTGAGCATCTCTTCTGCCGCAGCGACACGCCGGGTCAAGCGACTTGAACAGTCAACAGGGGCACTACTGCTGATCCGTGAACCGACGGTGATGCCGACGCAGGCCGGGGAAAAAGTCTACCGTCATTTCATGTCGATCCGGCTTCGCGAGGACGACCTGCTACGGGAAATCCACCCCGGCAGAGCCGGGACGACTGCGCTGGCGCTTTCGATCAATGCCGATTCGCTTGCAACCTGGTTCGAGCCGGTTATCCGCGAACTGGTGCGGCATCATGTGGAGCTTGAGATTCTCGTGGACGACCAGGATCATACGCTCGATGCGCTGGCGCGCGGAGACGTCAAGGGCTTTCTATCGACGCAGGCAGAGCCGGTTGGTGAGCGTTTCGCAGCCGAGCCGGTCGGACAGATGCGCTATGAGTGTGTCGCTTCCCCCGGATTCGCCCGCGAATATTTCGCGGACGGCCTGGTCCTGCCCGGCGCACTGAAGGCACCGGCCATCCTGTTTAACCGCAAGGACAGGTTGCACGACGCATTTCTGAAGTCGTACTTCGGCACGACGGTCGGCAGGTACGTCAGGCACTATCTGCCTTCGCCGTCGGCGTTGCTCAATGCGATTGTTGACGGCCTCGGGTACGGCCTCGTACCCGCGCTGCAGGCCGAGCCGCTTGTTACTGGCGGCCAGCTGGTTGCGCTTGCTCCCGATCATGGCGTGATGATCGATCTGTACTGGCATCACTGGGAGGATGAGCCCGAATCGCTCGCGAAGATGAGGGCAGTGGTGATCGATGCGGCGCGGCGGAGCCTGGTCCAGCCGGCCATAAAGGGTGAGAAGGCCGGTTGATGAATGATTGTCGCATGCTGCTGCGTCGCGCCCCGGTGCCACTTCTGGCCGGCCTTGTCCAGCTGCGCATCGAGGCACAGAGGGCGGGTGTTGGCATCTTATCCGAACCTCCAACTTTGGGTCTGGATTCGTTGATCTGCGCCGCCATGCGGGAGAGCGGCGTCGGTCCTGCCAACAGTTTCTGTAGCGCGGGCGCAGCAGACGTCGTTGTGATCGGCAATCGGTCGTCGGGATCGCCCGGCAGATATCGAATGCACCGCATTGCCAACGCACATGCCGTCCGTTTTCCGGCTGGCATTTTTTCGCCAGCCTCCCTTCGGTCGGGTGTTCCAGGTATGCAGGACATCCGTCGAAGGTCGGCATTAATTGTCCGTTGGCAGAACCAGTAGGAAACCACGTTCACCGGTAAACGCACGTGGAGACGGGACGGAGAAAGTGATGGCAAGCGCGGGAAGGTCGTTGAGAACCATGGTTAACAACTGGCTCGCTCCAGACCCGACAAGAGGGTTCAGGGTCAGTCATGTGGGACGGTCCGCTCTTGGACGCTATGTTTGCGTCGTGGCGGACAACGGAGTGGAATCCAGGGCAATGTTCTTCTATCGTCACAGGGACGGCACATGGTGCATCTATCCGCCCGAGCCGGAAAGGCCTGTTATGCGGTTCGCGGAATTTATAACGGAGCGCGAGGACTGAACCGCAAAGGAGTTTGCGTAGCTGTGCGCCCCGCATTGCGCGGGCACATCATCGCTGCCGCGCTATGAGAGTGCGATGGCTAACTGATATTGAGGGCGTCCTGTTTTGACTTGTTTCACTTTCTTTTCCGCTCCTGACTTGCGGCGGACTCGATCCGCATTTCACGGCATGCTGCGCGGCCTCGCTGAGTCGACGAACCTAGTATCCCCGGAGCAGGCAGCAGCTTCGACTACCGGAACCTTGAGCGTCTTCGGCGCGGGTGTGCCATGACGTTGCGCGATCCGTCTTTGCCAACGTTCAGGCACCGAGCCTGCGTTATGCTGGTCGATAGAGAAACGATGTCGGATGGCCGCTGGTATCCGTTGCTCGCATTATGCGAGATCCATTTCCGTGAAGAAGTGGGCTACGGGGTGACGCAATGAGCAGCCCCATTTATCTGGTTCGACCACCGACAGAATCGACATCACTTTCAGCGCGGGGTGATCGCGGCGCCAGCAGAAGTGACGCACCGAATGAAGGCTCGATGTCGGGGAGCGCGACACGCACAGAGACGCTATGCATCGTGGCATCCATCCGTAATCTCAGTCAGATTGAGAGCGCCTATGGCACCCCAACGGCACTGGCCGTCAGGCACATCGTCTTTGAGCGCGCACGCGATTTCTGCATGAAAGAGTCGGGCATCGTGACGCGCAGCGGAGAACACATTGTGTTTCTGATTGACCGTCGTATGCCGGAAGAGCAGGAGAGCGCTTTTGCAGCTCGTAGCGACGCGGGTTTCGTCGAGGCGATCATAGCCGCACTCGGTGATGCGCCGGTTCTCGCGTCAACGGGGTCGATTCGCGCCGCCATCTGCGCGACGATTCCCGCATCCAATGACAAACCGTTCGACGTCGATACGGCGGATCCCGGCGAGGCGCGTATGGGCACGCAAGCGTGGCGCACGCGTTACTCGCTCGACATGCAGATCGCTGACGACCTTCTGGGCGCACTGGAAGCCTGTGAACTGTGCTTCCGCTACGAGAAAGTCTGCCATGCAATGGACACAGACACAGTCACTTATTACGAAGCGCTGCTGTGCAGGACGCGAAAGGGCGTGCCCGTCAGCGTCGGCAGGCGGGTTCCTGTGCTCGAGCGCCTCGGTCTGGTGGGGCGCCTTGACAGATGGGTCGTACTGTCCACTATCGATACCCTCCGGGAGTACCCGGGGATCTCGCTTGGCTGCAACGTGTCGAGCCAGAGTGCGAAGCTCGATGGTTGGTGGTGTGCGATTATGGAAACGCTTGCCTCGGAGCCGGCAGTGGCCGCGAGACTCGTGATCGAACTGACGGGAAGCGCGCCACTGACCGATATCGATCGGGTGAGGGAGTTCGCCAGGGCACTACAGCAGCTTGGGTGCCGCGTTGCGCTCGATGATATTGGTGTCGGCCTCAGTTCCGTGAGAAGTCTCGTAGAACTGGGCGTCGACATCGCAAAGGTAGATCGTGGAGACCTGCACGTTGCGCACTCGAGCGCGGACGCAAGGTTGCGGCTGGGTGCATTGATCCGGCTGGCGGGCGCCTGTGCTTCACATGTCGTAGTGGAAAATGTCGAAAATGAAGACGACCTGGCGCTCTGCGTGGCTTGTGGCGCGCACTGGGTCCAGGGATACGCCTTTGAACCGGTCTTCGCTAGTGGATTTCCGCGGGTCGCCCCGGATCATGCAAGCGATTGATCCGCGCATCGGGGGACTCGTCGTGAGGTAAAGCATGTATGAGGCGAGCGTGGGCGAGACGTGCAACATGTTCAGATCTGCGTGAATCGTACCGCAACCGTCCGCGGTCCGTAAGACTCGCAATCAGTGTCAGGCGCAATCGTTTATTGCCAGGTTGACCGGGCCGACGGCGAGAGATCCGCCGGCAGGCCGTTGCAGACTGTGTGATTTACAGCCTGTTGTGGCATTTCAAAGTATGGAACTGTAGTGGCAAAGCGACTTTACGAGGGGCGTCTTCCGCTCAATGCGAACGGGCAGGCCTTCACCTCGCGGCAATACCGTAATGGCATCCCGTTGCCTTATGTTGGCGAAATGCTTCGATGCGCTATTGAAGATATGCACCGAAACGCCCAACGCGGTGCAGGCAAACGCAACGAACTGAGCGTAACCATGCATTACCTCCTTGCAGCATACCTCGGTCTCTACAATATGCTGAGCTCGGCGAACGATCCCGCGCTGGCCGGCAGACTGCTCGACGGGAGCGGCGAGAAGCTGCAAAAGTGGCTCGGGGTAGTAGAGCGGGCGGGTGATGTTTGCGGAATGGCGGAGCTCGATAGCTGAATGTCAGCACGGCAAAATGCCGCGATGCTGCATCCTGCCAATGCGGCGCAATCAGGTCGATAGGCTGGTGCGGTGTCGATATATCGGTCAGCGCTTGAAGCCGGATGGCCCGGGAAAGCAGCTGACTTTTTGCTGCGCGTTCTTTAAGCGGCCATCAGTTGAGTGGCCGATCGCCAGCTCACGCTGGCGTATAAGCACGGCAACGGAATGGGCGACTGGAATTAAGCGCCGTATACCATCGCGCGCCGGACGCCGGTTGTGAAGAACATGACAGGCAATTGCAGAAAACGCCTTTGGTTGTCGATGGACGAGAGCAATCGATGCTACGGATTCTCTGCGCATTCATGTGCGAAACTGTTGATACGTATAACTGACTCCAGTAAGCGTTCTGTATCTTAGGATGCCAGATGTTTTCTGTAGTAAGCGGTTTCTCTGCTTGCAATGAATGCGAAAAACGCCGCGAATCTAGGCATAATCCGAATTCCTAATACGGAATTGTCAATGCGGGTTGGATATGCCTTTCAGCGAACCAGGAACTGCATTCTTCAGGTGGGTGATCTCCTCAGAGCCAGGTCTGAGTGCCGATAACCGGCAGGTACTGCTGGCCAATCTCTTCACGCGCACGCCGGAAATCGTCTTCGCGTCAGTTTGCGAAATCAGTGTCGCGGCTACTGCGTTTTTCCGGCATCCAACAAGGCTTTACGCGTACTGGATCGGCGCTGTCGCGATATTACTGGCAGTGCGACTGACATTGATATACCTGAGCTGCCGGCGGGTGGCGCTTGGACACCCAACGTTCACGTCGCATTTCCTTTTCGCAAGCATTCTCTGGGGTGCGCTGTTTGGCTTCGGCGTATTTCTCTGCAACACCAGCGGGGATTCGACTCTCTTTCTCATCGGCAACGTGTGCGCGGTCGGGGTCATCGGCGGTCTTGCGGGACGCAATGCCGGCACGCCGCGACTGGCCATGATCCAGATTACACTGATCCTCGGCCTGTTAGGGTTGGGGGCTGCCACGTCGCCAGGTTCGGGCAAGCTCGTATTGCTGCTTCAGGCGCCGTTTTGCGCCGCGGGCTTTTTCTCGGTTTCAATTCGCAGCAACCGGGACACGGTAGGCCTGCTGATAGCACGGGAACGCAGCGACTATCTCGCTCATCACGACAGCCTTACCGGGCTGCCCAACCGCGCGCGAATCAATGAACTGCTGTTCGAGCGAACAGAAGGCGGCTCGTCGCACGACTGCCGAGCCTTTGCGTTGCTGCTAGTCGACCTCGATGGCTTCAAGGCGATAAATGACAGCCTTGGCCACGCCGCGGGAGACCAGATTCTTTTGCAGGCGGCGACCCGTCTTGCGGGGATCTCTCCTGATCGGGAACTGATTGGGCGACTGGCTAGCGACGAGTTTGTCGTTCTTTGCGGGAGTTGCGCTTCGAACAGCGACGCCGGCTCACTTGCGGACAGAATCGTCAAGTTGATGGCG
This sequence comes from Paraburkholderia sp. GW821-FHT02A12, assembly GCF_059422005.1. Classification (NCBI taxonomy): domain Bacteria; kingdom Pseudomonadati; phylum Pseudomonadota; class Betaproteobacteria; order Burkholderiales; family Burkholderiaceae; genus Paraburkholderia; species Paraburkholderia sp. GW821-FHT02A12. Next base: position 1,784,523 of record NZ_JBWKWA010000002.1, read on the forward strand.
CGTCCGTTTGTATTGCCTGAGGCCACAGTACACATTGGAGCCAGCGTCGGAATTGCATTACATCCCGCGCATGGGCGCACGGGCCCGGAGTTAATGGTGTGCGCCGATCGCGCGCTGCATGCCGTCAAGCGGAGCGGCAAAAGCGCGTTTGCGGTTTTTGACCCGGACACGCATGCGTTCGACGACGATCTGAGCTTGCTGCGAAGCGACCTTGAGGGTGCCTTGCAGTCTTTTAACGGGCTACGAATCGAGTATCAGCCAATCGTCGAGATCCAGGGCAGCTTGATTGCTGGACGGGAAGCCCTTTTGCGCTGGCGGCACCCGTCCCGTGGCGAACTCTCGCCGGCTGCCTTCATCCCGATAGCGGAGCGCACCGGCCTTATCGTTGCATTGGGTGAGTGGGTGCTGCGACAGTCATGCGCGGATGCCGCGACCTGGCGTGACGTCGCGGTGCTATCGGTCAATGTCTCGCCTGTGCAACTGCGCGAGCATTCCTTTGCGTCGATCGTGTTTTCGGTTCTCGATGCGACGAAGCTGCCAGCGCACCGCCTGCAGATCGAGGTCACGGAGACCGTCTTTCTCGCTGACGACATCACGACGCGTCAGAACCTCAGGAAACTGCGGGAGATGGGAATTCGTCTGATACTCGACGACTTTGGCGCCGGTTTTTCGACGATGTCGACACTGGTACGCTTCTCATTCGATGCGCTGAAGATCGATGGTTCCTTTGTCCGCGAGGCCTTGCAGGGCGTGAAATCGGCCGCGGTCGTTCGTGGCATAGCTGCGTTGGCGCGTGAAATCGGGATCCCGACCACTGCGGAGGGCGTCGAGACTGAAGAGCAGCTGGAGTTTCTGCGCGCGTGCGGTTGCACCTATGCGCAAGGATTTCTGCTCGGGCGACCGGTGCGCGCCGAGTCAATCACGCGCATCGCGGGCACCAGGCACGACGCGAGATAGCTTACGCACTCCTGCGCAAGGGACAATGACGGTGTCGCATCGGATACAGCGTCGCTTATGCCGCGCCCCGACACGACGGCGGTCACGAGATCGCCGTGTTAGCCACGCAGTTCGCGCGTAAGCCTTTGAGAGTTCCCGTCGGCGCGTCGCCGGAAAACCTGGGATGTGCGTGCGCCATCGCGGACAGGGAGCACGACGCGATTCGCCGGTAGCACGCGCTTCGGACCGTCGCGAAACCGCCATGTGATGGAGAAGACGCCTGATCCGGAGTCGCCAAAACGTTGAAGGAATCACCGGGCAAACCATGCTTGGGTTGGGCGCTGTACATTGCGCGAAACCGATAGTGCACGCGCCGCACGCCACCCGACCGCCAGCCGTGGTGGCTGATTCTGCCTTGATGACGAGGCGGGCGGCCCGGAGCAATGCAGCTGTCGACGCGCCCATGATTTCCAGTGACGCTTCGTTCCGGCACGCTGCTGCGCTCGGCCAGGATCCGCAATGAATACGGCCAACCGTCCGGACCCGTTCATATGACGCCTTCCGGGCGTCAATTTAACCGGTCTGGCAGCGAACGCCTATAGAGGGCGCGACCCACAGACGGGGCAAGCTGCCATGCCGCGAGCACGCAGGTGGACGCGAGCAGGCCGACTGGCAGCGGCAGCCAGCCGGGCAAATTGCCGGTACCCGTCCAGTTCATCACTGATGCGAACAGGGAGGCCCCGGCCCCGGACGTCAGCATCCATGATGCGCAGCGCCGTGCAACGCGTCGTCCTGTCTCGTGAATGAGAAACAGCAACCCGACGGCCGCGACATACACGACGTTCAGCGAAACGATGGTTGAGACGATCGCCTGACCGTCCGTCGCGATTGCGCATCCAGTGGCAACGATCAGCACGCGCGACGCGGACGCGTGGCGACCGTCACCCGAATGCAGGCCATCGAGGGCCGATGACATCGCTCGCGTAATGGCAGTACCGGATCCGAGCGCGGCGAGCAGGATGACGCCGATGCAAACCATCCCCATCGCCCCACTGGTCTGTAGCATGATCCATGGGATGGCGCTCGCGGTCTCCGTCAGGCCGAACAGCTTGCCGGATTGCAGCGCTGCGACGACCGTTGCGGCGGGAAGAAATCCCGTGACCATCAGGAAAAGGCTCGCGAGCACGCAGCCGAGCCAGGCATCTCGCGGTCGGCGTGCAGCGATGGCGAACTGTTGATAGTCCGATCCCGTGATGACAAGAAAGCCGACCGCTGCGACAGTGACCAGCGTCTCTGCTCGTGGCGCAGCGCGTATCTCCCCAATGAAGGACGGCCACGCATGCAGATACACGGGTAGCCCGTTTGATGCGACGAGCGCATGCACAAGCGCGATGTTCGTCGCCAGCAGGCAGCACGCAAAGAGCATCGCAGCGATGCCGAGATCGATGCAGGACATGACCAGTAGCGCCGCAGCGATCAGACCGAGTGCGTGCGTTGCGGGCAGCCCCGCCGCGACGAGCACGGCGATCCCGCCGTGGATCTGGGCCGCAAGTACGCCGGACATCCAGATGAGCGAGAGGAGTGCGACGAGCTTGCGCACCACCGGACCGTAACGCTCGCCAAACGCATCCCAGATAAGTACGCGTGCGCGCCAGAGCGTCGGCGCAGCCAACGCGAGCCCGAGCATCCCCAGCGCGGTGACGATTGCATACAGACTGCCCGCCATGCCGGCGTGGAGGGCCATTTCGCCGGAGCCCAGCAGGAATGCAACACCATAGCTCGCCGAGATGAGCAGCGCGGCCACACGAATCGTACCGAGATTACGCTGCAACATTTTCGCCTCCACGGATTTCCCATTCACGCACGACCGCATCGGGCCCATGAAAATACGCGTGGCAGACCCGCGCCGCACTGGCGAAGGCAGGCAACGCCAGCAGCTTGCGCTGTGCGCACGGCAGGCGGTGATAGGGTACCGACGGCATCAGGTGATGCGTGAGGTGATAACCGTTGTTTCGCGGGTGAATTACCCAGCGCCAGAGGTTGCGGGACGAGACGTCACGCGTGTAACTGAAAATGCCGCCTTGTGCCAGACCGAAGTGATCGCACAGCTCCCGAAACGTGGTGATCGCGTGAAAGACGGTGGTTCTCGCGATCATCCAGGTGCCGAAGAAAGACGCGGCAGCATGAACGCCCCATACCAGAGACACGGCACTCAATACCACGACCCACCATCCGATGATGCCGACGCGCTGTGTCCAGCGCAGCCCTGGCAGATGCAGGTGACCGAATATCGAACCCATCCAGGCGGTCCGCGTCAGCAGCACCCTGAAAAACGGTTGCCACCAGCTGCCCTCGCGTCCAGGTTGGACGGCGATGTAGTCGGGGTCGCGACCGAGGTCGCCGAGCCACGCATGGTGGCGGGCGTGAAGTTCGCGATAAAGGACGAGGCTGTTAAAGAGTGCGGGCGCAACGAAAAAGCGCGCGAGCGCGTCGTTGAACCGGCCGTTGCCTGCGAGATTACGATGCCCGGCGTCGTGCAGCAAATTGCCGAGCGCGCGCTGCCGGTTACCGACCCATGCAACAGCCACAGGTGCTGTCCACCATCCGATACGAAGCAGCGCCAGCACGGCGACGGTGATGCTCAGCCAGTCGAACACGATATCGATGACGACATGGAGCAGATCGGGTGACGACATCTCACGGTGAAGGGTTTCCCAATCGGGAAAGGCAGCGCGGATCACATCCTGGTCGTGAATGACAGCGCGATTATTCATGGATACCTCGCATGGATTACCTCACAACGAAGACAAATACGTCGCCCGCAGCGAACGCGAAAGCGCATCGCATGACAAAGCTAACGACGGGTGAGTTTTGATCTTACGAAAGGACCGGGCGGTCGATCATCGATTGCGAAAATATTGATGCAGTTGCATTTGAGGCAACCGGCGTACGACGTTTTTTGTGTACGCTGATTGAACTCAGCGCCGATGAAGATTGCCGGAGTGAAGGGCGGAGAATCTACACGTCGTCGGACCTGGAGTATGGCGACGCGCAGTAAAACGCCGGGCGGCCTGCACAGCGACATCACGCAATGTCACGATGCAATCATGTAAGTAGTGCTAATCATAATGGTCATGTGCGATGCGACATCAATCACCTGGCGTGTCGGTTCGGTTACGAGCCGTTTATGGATCCCCGGGTGACGCGGTGCTTTGCGAAGACGATCGTCATAGGTGTTGCGATGCTGGACCGGCAACCAACGCAGGGGCGTGAACATGCTTTTCGCATCCCCGTCGGAAACAGGCGTTGTGCCGCGACAATTGCTGTATTTCGTGCGGCAACCGCACTGCCGGTCACGGGTGTTTGATGAGTCAGCGTGTCGGCGGCCGCCTGGTGCAGGACGCGCGCCGGCTACGCTGGTTCGCCACCGTCGACGGGTTCCGTCGAAATACGGATCTGCAGTCCGGCGGGCGCGTGCTGTGTAATGGCGAGTTCGAGGCGGATATGCGTAATATGCGCCAGTACGGGTTTCGCGGCATGCTCGCCCCGGGCGAGCAGCGCGTCCTTTTCGATCTCGCTGGCCAGTTGATCCAGTTCCTTGCTGATTTCTTCCCGGCGTCCCATTGCTTTCTCCACGAACAGTGACGATATCGCAGGCAATTCCGAACCTGCTTAAAACGCTACGTCGGCAGATTAATGGAACAGATGATTGACGGACATCGTTTGCGCAATTGTTCCTGTCGTTGCCGTGAGCGCAATCAACGTGCGAGGCGACTGATGCGCGAGTCCTTCAGGATTTGCTCCGCACTCTCGCCCAACAGCTGGCACTGCTCGTAGAGCAGACCGATCAGTCTCGCCTTCTTTTTCGCGTCGAGCGGGACTTCAAGGCGCTGTTCGATGCGCGCGACGGCGACCAGCACGCTGTCGAGCGTCTTCTGGTCGAGCCGGTATCGCACATCGTGATCGAGGATCATCGCGCCCGTACCCGTGAGCAGCCACACGGGATCGACTGAAAACTGCTCGTACAGTGCGCGCACCAGTTCGACAGGGACCGCACGTTCGCCACGCTCATAGTTCGCATACGCACGCAGGGAGAGCGCCAGTTGCCGGGCCATTTTTTCCTGCGACAGTTCGAGATGCTCACGCACCTGTGCAACGCGCTGGTGATAGTCGCCGTGATCGTTGATGCTTGACATGCCCGTCTCACATTCCTAAAGTGATTTCGTGCCTCAATTATAGGAACATTTGAGTAATGGACAAGACTGGACGTACCTGGACAGAAACGGAAGACCCTGGACCGCTGGGGCCTGCCGCGTTCATGGAGGCCGCGTGATGGGCAGGCGTTTCTACACGCTGGAGGAGATCGCGCGGGAGCTGCATATCGCGCCTGCCACTGCGCGCAACCGCCTCACGCTCGGGCTGCCGATGCCGCCGTCGCTGCGCGTGGGTCGCCGGCGGCTGTTTCCGGTGGACGAGTATGAAAAGTGGATTGCGTCGCAACTCACGCGCTCCGACGGCAACGATGCCGTCGATGACGTGGACCGTGGAGAGTAACGGCTGCCTGTCACTGTGACGCAGTCCGGTTTTTTCTGTTTCAACCTCCGAATTTCCAATCAGGCAATGACGCTGTACCGGATATCCCATCGTGCCGCTTGTTATCTCCTTCGTCTCCACCAAAGGCGGCGTCGGTAAGACGACCGTCGCCGCCAATCTGGGCGGCCTGCTCGCGGCCTTCGGCCTGAAGGTGCTCGCGATCGATGCAGATGTCCAGCCCAGTCTAAGCAGGTTCTTTCCCGTCCATTACCGTTCACCGTCGGGCTTGAGCGCGGTCGTGACCTCAGGCGGCAATCCGTCGGCGGACTGCATCAGCCGGACGATCTTCTCAAACCTCGATCTCATCTATTCCGATACGCCCGATGCGGGACTGCAGGCGTGGCTCAACCGTCGCGAGGACCGTCTCATGATCCTGCGCCGGGCGATGCGTAGTGCGTTGATGGAGCCGTATGACGTCGTGCTGATCGATACGCAGGGTGCCGTCGGTGAGCTGCAGAAGTCCGCGGCGATGGCTGCGGACTTCATGGTCTCGCCGGTGAAGCCCGACGCACTGAGCGCGAGCGAGTTCGCTACAGGGACGATTGCGATGCTCGACGAGCTGAACCGGCTTTCTGATTTTGGTGAGTCGTTCCGCTCGGGCGAGCTGCTCGCGCTGATCAATGCGCATGAGCGCACCACCAACGCGCGCGCACTCGCGGCCGTGCTGCGGCAGCGGTTCGCGCATTACCCGAAAGTCAGGGTGCTCGACACGGTCATTCCTTCGGCTGCGGCCTATGCGGCAGCAGCGACGGCACGCATTCCCGTGCATGACTTCGATCGTCGCAGACGCTTCGACAACTCCGCATGGAACGTCATGCACCGGCTTGCGTGGGAGCTGTTCCCGTCACTGGCGAATGTCTATGCCGGGTCATCACGGCGCGCCGCGGCTGATGCTGTAACGGGCGACCGGGCGAGCGGTGATGACGGGCATGACGGGCAGGGGGCGGTCGCATGAACCCGTCAGGAAAGTCGCCCGGCGTAGCGCGCGAAGAACTCGCCGCACAGCGCCTTGCCGTGCCGCCGCCGGCGGCGCACACGCCCGAACCGCAGCTCACCTCGGTGATCCGCCTGAGCATCACCGACGTGATGGTCTACGAGCGCAATCCCCGGCGCGCATCGCATGAACGCATCGTGGAGCTCAAGGAGTCGATCCGTGCCAACGGAATCGAGCAGATCGTGACGGTGACACGTCGTCCAGGCGAGACGCGCTACGTGGTCGCGAAGGGCGGCAATTCGCGCGTGACCGCGGCGACGGCCCTCTACGACGAAACGGGTGATGCGCGTTTTCTCTACTACGACTTTGTCTATGTGCCGTATCCGGGCGAAGCCCGGCTGCTGGCTGCGCACCTGCGTGAAAACGAACAGCGCGCCGATCTCTGTTTCTGGGACAAGGCGAACGGTTATCTCGCGCTGAAGGCTGATCTGGAAGCCGAGCGGGGCGCACCGCTATCGCTGCGGGAGCTTTCGCGGCTGCTCGAACAGGAAGGGGCACCGGTGAGCCATGTGCTGCTCGCGTTATTCCAGTTTGCGGTCGACCGGCTGTCGGCGCTCGGACCGGCCACGGTGTACCTCAGCCGACGCGCGCTCGTCGATGTCATCCAGCCTGGCATCGGTATGCTGCTACGGCTGGCCAGGCGCCTGGGCTTTGATGATCAATGGGTGCAGGCGCGCGTGATCGATCCGCAACTGACGGGCATCGCCGCCATCGGCGAGCCCGACGATGCCGGGTTGCCGGCGCGCCGGGCCCCGGATCACCGCCCCCAGGATCACCGCGCCCAGGATCCGCGAGCGCGTGAAGAGCGTGCCCCGTTCGATGCGGCCCACCTGGTCGATGGATTGCGTCAACGCATGGCGAGCGAGCTGGGCGTGTCGCGGGATGCATTTGAGCGGATGTGCCACCTGCTTGAGCGCACACCGGATGCCGCCAGCGACGATCTGCGCGAAGCGGGCGGCATGCAGGTGCAGCGGCCCGACGCTTCCCAGGCCGTGCCATCTCATGAACCCGACGATGGGCCGGCCATGCTGGACGCGGCGCGGCCCCTTGCGCCCGGGGCGCCCGACGCGGACGAGGTGGATAATACCGGGCGCGAGCAAGATGCCGCGGGGCCGGACCTGACGGCTTCCGGCAAACGGACAGTCGAATCCGGCACTGCACCGCCGGGCCCACAGCGCACACCCGTTGAAGGATCCGCACCGGTGGCGGCCGATCTGAACCGGCCTGGCGAAGAACATGCGGCTTCCGTGTCGGGCGAAGGTGAGCTCCTCCGGGAGGCGGTGGTGGCTTTCGCGCGCAACTGCGGTCTCGATGGCAGTGTGCGCGATGCGCCTGCGCTGCCATACGGCTTCATGATCGAGCCGCCACCGCCGGGTCAACCGCGGCTCTCGCCCGAGGCGGGGCGCGACAAGGCGGCGTTGAACCGCTACCTCGGATGGTGGTGGCTCGTCGGTCTGTCCCGGCAAAACACTGCAACGGGCATCGCCCGTATCCCACGCGACACGCTCTTTGCGCAGATGGCGCGCGACGACGATTCGTGGAACCGCGCGTGTGACGCGCGTGTCGGTGAGCCGTTGCTCGGCGACCGCATGGACGTGATGTTCGACGTGATGCTCAACCCGGATCACCCGATCGGACTGTGGTGGGCTGAGCTCATCCGCCTCGCGCGTGCTTTTCGGGTGGCCCATCACGAACGCTTTACGCCCGCCCGCTGGCCCGAGCCGGGTGCCGACGAGCGGCTGCGGCGCGGAGGCCTGTGATGGAAGAGGGCTTCCTGTGCATCAGGAGTGCGTCGCTCGAACACTTCGCGCTGCTCGAGCTAATTGCCTGCTGCACAACGGCGACCCGGCATACCGGTCCCATCACTGAGGAATGCAAAGTTTCATGTGAAACAGGCGCGACCAACCGGACGTCGCCGACACAGTTGACGCAACTGACAGAGCTGGCAACGCAGGCGCCCGATGCGCTTCCCGCGACAGTCCGACGCGTGCTGGGTGATGCGCGCGCATCAACGCTCGTTCGTGATCTGCTCGCGTCCGGCGCGTTACGCCTCCATGTGGATGCGGGCAGTTTGCAGCGTCGCTGCGAGCTGATCGAACGGCAATGGCGCGACCAGGACCTGTTGCGCGCGTTTGTCGAAAGGCAGGCCAGCATTCCGATGATCCGCAGGTTCTTCCGCACGGCCACGCGCACCACGATCGCGCAGTTACGGGCCGGGCTCGGCGTGGCCCGACCGACCAAACCGCGCGCGCTGCCGCCGTGCGAGATGGACACGTTGTTCGATGCGTGGGCCCGGCTGAACGATATCGGCGACCTGCGCGAACGCTACCTGGCGCTGCATGCGCGGTGTCAGGGTCAATGGTCGCTCGCCACGCTTTTCGCGGCACTCGACCCGGACACCCGCGACCGTCATTCATCTTCTTCCTGTGAGGAGCCTCACCATGTACGACATGCGACTTGATCCCGAGGGCAACCTGCTGCCCGGCAGGACCTGGAACGATTCGCCCGGACTACCACCGGCCGAGACCGAAATGGTTCTCTCCATGCTCGATGCGCCGGTCACGATCGACCGGTGTTTCGTCGAGATCTGCGGCGACCTCGCTGCGGCGGCGATGCTCACCGAGCTGTCAACGCTCGAGAGCGAGAGCGGGCGCCAGCATGCATGGCTTCAGGTTGCGAGCGACGAGTTCGAGCGGCGACTGGCGCTCACGCCGGCGCAGCTGCGTGCCGCGCGGCGCGTGCTTCGCTCGAAAGGGCTGATCGCGTATCGCCGCAGAAAGAGCGCGCAGACGCCCGCACAGGAGGAGTGCCGCATTCTCTGGTCGGCGGTTCTCGCGCTGCTGCAGCAGAAGGCGCAGGAACGTACAGCACATATCGTGTGGCCGCCCGTGCGCCGTGACGATTCGGCCCGGCCGGAGCAGCCGGTACAGTCGGTGCAGCCAGTGGAGGCAGAATCATGATGCCCGGATGTCATCCCTATATCACCGCGTTCGACACGCTGTGGTCCATGCTCAGAGCCCATCGGCCCATTGCCTTCGGAACACGGCTTGCCCGCATCACGGGCCATCCGAAGGCCGCGCTGCTGCTCTCGCAACTGGTGTACTGGACACGGCGCGGGCGCGATGTGGAAGCCAACGGCGGGTGGGTTCACAAGACCCGTGAACACTGGCTGCTCGAAACGGGACTGTCGCGCGAAGAGCAGGAGAACGCGCGGCGGCGCCTGAGGAACGCGGATCTTGTGACCGAGTGGCGGGGCGGTCAACCGGCGCGCATGCACTACCGGCTGGAAGTGGACGCCATCTCCTACGCGATACGGGCAGCCTGCCCGATGGTCAGCGAATTGCCCTCGTCGATCGAAGCGATGCGCGCCGATGCGTTCGCAGCTGAGGTGCTGCTCGGGCCAACGGTTGCGTACCGGCGTATTTTCGTCGACCTGGTCGGCAACGTGAACGCCGCATTGCTGCTCTCACGCATGGTCCAGTTGCAGCGCCGCGAGGCCGACCGGCAATGCACGTGGTTCACGCTCACCGCCGGCGAGTGGCAGCGCACGCTGGGTCTGAACCGGCGACAGCTCGAGAACGCGCGAGCGCGGCTCGTGCGGCAGGGGCTGATTCGCGAACTCACGCGTCAGTGCACCGGCCGGCGCGTGTTCACGCAGGTCAATGCCGATGAGCTGAAGCTGCAGCTGGAGCGGCTCGTGTCGCGCGGAGATATGCGCGAGCGGCTCGCGACGCGCAGGCACCTGCTCGCGAAGAGCCTGAGCGAAGAAGACAACTGTGTTGCCGCGGCATGGTCGACGGCTGTTACCCCGGGTAACAGCCTGGATAACGCCCTGGATAACAGCGGACATCACCACCCGGATAGCCGCGCGCGGTTTTCCGGGGCCATCCATCTGCCGTTCATCTGTACGGGCCGGAGCGCGCCGGAAAAGTCGCCAACCGCAAGTCCCCCACTGGATGCGAACCAGGACACAGACGCTGCTGCAGCGAGGATGCAGTTGGCGGGTTGCGTCCATTACCGCTGGCGACAAACGTGCGTTCCAGACGCGCGCGTATACGGAAGGACTACATATTGGACTACGACAACCACCGGCCTGGCGCTCATGCCGATGAGGTCGCTCATGCCGGTCGCGGCACCCGACAGGCCGCAGTGGGTGTTGGGCATCAACGTTTCGCCGATGCAGTCGGGCGCCATGGACGACCCTGGTCCGATCGTCTGGCCGGCCATGCTGGGCGCAGATGAGCGCTCACTCATCGCCGGCCATCTCGCGCGCATTCCGCTTGCCCACCGGCAGGTGTTGCTCGACGAGATGTCAGCAGGGCATCGCCACCAGCCTGTGCAGCTGCCCGTGGCCTACATCGCGGGTCTCGTGCGTCGCTATGTGGCCGGCGAGTTCGTGCCGACGAGGGCGCATCTCGAACGCGTTGCACGCGAGCGGACATCGCGTGCCCCGGGTGCGGTTGCGGTGTCCCGGCGCCAGCCTGGCGGGAGCGACTCGCCCGTCTCGACGCGCGAAGCCGCACGCTCGCATCTGGCGGCCATCCGCGACGCGCTACGTGCCCGGGCCGCACACCGGTCGACGCATGGGTCGGCGTATGAACCGGCGCATCAACCTGCGTGTCAGGGGCACCGTCATGCGTGAGCGGATCTTCGCGCGCTACGGCGCATGCGCCAACGCGCTGCTGTTACCCGGGGTAACAGCCATCGCCCAGACATCGCGACCGTCGGCCGTGTTACCCCGGGTAACACGGCTGCGCCGGCCGTCCCTGTTCACCGAAACCCCATACAAGGGAGCCTGTCATGGATCCATCATCTGCCGCGATCTCCACCCCCATTGACCCATCTGTCGACCCATCTGTCGACGCCTTCGCACGCTGTGCGTCGTCGCCCTTTGCCGACGGCTATGACCTCGATGCCGAGCGCACCGTTCTCGCGCACCTGATTGCCGGGGAGGATCCCGATCCGGCCGATCCGCTGTTCGGCCGCTATCAGCTTTTTCTCGAACGCGAGGAGGCGCTCAGTCGCATGCGCGAGACGCATGCGCTGCGACAGGGCAGTGATCCGCTGGTGCGCCCGCACGAGGCGCAGCAGATCAGCCGCATTGGGCAACTGGGCAGCGACGGCGCTGACCGGATGCGTCTGCACACGCGCGACGCGATGCGGCTGTTCCTGGGGCGCTCAGTCGCGCCTGGCGAAGGGGGCACTCAACGGCACCCCATGGCGGGCGGGCGGCGCGTCGCGGCCGCCCTGCGTGCCTTGTGGTCCCTGTCGGGCAACGACAATCCGTACGCGGACTGGAAACTCATCGAGATCGCGGAGCGCATCGCGGGTATCCGGCGTGCCAACGATCTGGAGCAGCAGCACGCGCGCGAGCTGCTCGATGCCGCACGCGAAAAGGGCCTCGACTATCCGGTGCTTCAGTCGCGCGAACCCGCACAGGTCTCGCTGGGCTTCGGCTCGCCCTACGGCTACATGATCGTCATGCTGCTGGCGGAGCTCGACTACCTGGTGCGCCTTGTGCGCTCCGCCGTGCTGCGCGACCTGATGTCGTCGACCGAAGGTTTCCGGCGCATCGGCGCAGCGAAGCACCGGTGCCTGTCCGTGTTCCATTTCGCGGTGCACTGCCAGCGTGTCCTCACGCGCCCCGAGCTGCTGCCGCTGTCGCGCGTCGACTTTCTGCCGGGCGCGGATGCTGCCGCAGGGCAACGCGTCGAGGCGGCGCGCGCATTGCTCGGTGTCTTGCCGCGCGATGTCTTTACGGGCGAGCGCGAACCACGTCACAGCCGGCGGCGCGTGAACCGTCTGTCGGATGCCGAACTGCGGCTGCTCGACACTGTGCCGCTGTCCGGGGACGATGGGGTCCTGGAAGCTGCGGCAGAGGGGCTGGTGCAATGACGGGAGGACTGCGGCAATGACTGACCGGGCTTCGGATCTGGATCGACGTTCAAAGGCCTTTAAGGGTAAGGGGCCAGGTGCTCATGAACCCGCAACGGCACTGCCGGTGTCACGGATCGCGGGACAGGTGGGGTTTCGCGTGCTGCAGCGTTCGTACAAACACTGGCTCGATCAGACCGTGACTGAAATGCAGACGCTGGCGCTGGAAACTGCGACGGCGAACCTCGACGTCTCGCTGCGCTGCGTCCGTATTGCACTGGCGAGCGGCGCGACGCGTCATCGACTGGACTGGTTCGTGCGTGGTGAGCCGCACGCGGTCACATGGCCGCGTGTGAAGACCTGTTTCAATCGCGTTCCGGCGCCGCTACGCGTGTATCTGCAGCAGTGCGAGGCCCGCGCAAAGGAACTCAACGCACTTGAGTCGGTTTTCCGGTATGCGGCGAGTCAGCTCGCGATGTACCTGGAACGCGGCACCGTGAAGCTGCGGCGGCCAGACGATACCTGAGACAGTTGCGCAGCTTCGTCAGGCTTTGACTGGCGGACATCAGGCTGACGCAGAGCAGCCGCTAGACAGGTTGTAGGCAGCGCGTTCGATATAAGGGGCAAACCTTGATGAACGGAGTCCGCAATGGGCATCTACGCAGAACTGGTCGGCAACGTCCTAGCATCGCCGACGATGAAACAGGTTACTACAGCAAGTGGCACGCGCCGCATCGTCGAGCTGCGCGTCATGTCGGCCAGCTACCGGCGGCTCGAGGACGGCACGCTGGAGCAGCGCGAAGAGCGGACCTTCCCCGTCGACGTGACGATCTGGAACGAGCGGCTCACCGAGCGCGTGCTGCAGCACATCCGCACGGGTGCCAGTGTCGTCGTGCGCGGCGACTTCCATGTCAGTCCCTGGATCACTCGCGACAATGAGGCCGACGCCGGCGCCCATATCGACGCAGAGTCGCTTTCGCTGAATCTCGTGCGCATCGATCAGGTCGTCTACCGGCCGCGCCCGCCGCGCGAAGATGAGGGTTCGGGTGGTCCCGCTCAGGACGAGGGCGCGCGCGAGCACGAACCTGCCTGCGAGCACGACGGGGCCAACGACCACGATGGTCCCGACCAGGGCGAAACGCTGAAGGCTGGATCGACCGCAGAAGATGAGCCATCTCCGGAGGACCCCGGGCATGACGCAACTTCATCGCCGCCTGCGAGCCGGCGTTCGCGACGCACGGTGCGGGCGCAGGCACAATGAGTCGCATGGATTGTCGCCGCCGTGATCCGTGTTCCCATGCCCCAAATCACGGCGACATTCCGGCCGAAGGCGTGGTGGATATTTTCGGCGGATGTCCGGTCCTGCCGGATGTCGAGGAGGAGCGGATGTTGCGGGCTCTGGTGTTTGAGGGCGCAGCGCTTGCACATCGCGGCCCCTTCATTGCCTGTTTTCGTCGATGGTGCATCCGCGTCTCGCGGGAAGGTCGCGCCGGCGCACGCTTCACAATCCCCATCCGGGTGGAGATTCGTGGCCGCCACGGTGAGCTGCTGGACGCACCGGCCCTGTTTGCCGTCGAGCGTACGGACGAGGTCGCGGCGCGACGACCGGAGGACGATGGACGAATCAGTGCCTGTCCATTCCACACGCGCTATGCGGTTGAACAGATCCGGCAGCGGAGCAGACTGTTGTGGCGCGATGGGACCTGATACCTGTGAGGCGCCACTCTTCCGCTGTCGGACAGGCGATGATGTCGATTGCCCGGTTTCAGAGGCGGCAACAGATGTCGGCCATTCAATAGCACTTGTGTTCATCGCCGCCGCGATTAACCCCCTGGCGGGATCCGGATGGGGTCGCCCGTAGTTGGGGGCGGCACTTCGTTAGCCTTCATCGCAGGCAGAGGCGCCCGCAGTCCTTCGGTTATTATGGCGGACGACAAAACTTCGTGACCGGTCCCTGCATCATAACCATGCCTACTCTCACAGCATCATCCAGCCTCTTTCAGTTCGCGCTGGGCGCGAATGCGGTTATGCCGGCCCTCCTGTCGGATTTTCGTAACCGGAAAGAAGAGGCGGTGGAAATGGTGCTCAGAAGGCTCAAGGAACTGCGACCCGATCTGACCATCCGGGAACACAGCCGGCCGGACTTCGTCGACTTTGCATTCAGATCTTCGGCCGGGTTGCGTCACGCAAGCAGGGTCAACCAGTTTGTAACCGTTCTTTCGCTCCTGATGTGTGCGCTTTCGCTGTACTGGTTATGCCTGTCTGCGATTGCACCAGACCGGAGCATCGCGACCAGCCAGCTTTTGGCCTTCGTAGGCATTGCCATTGTCTTCGCACCTTCGGTCTACTTTGCCCGGAACCGCTACCTTTCATGGCTATATCCGGATCTGCCAACCCATAAATGGAATAACGACGAGCTGTCATCGAGCTTAGCGGGCGTTTCAGAGTGTGCGTAGTTCACTGGGAATTTGAGCAAGGATATCGAGATCGCCAACGGTCAGGAAGATCAGGTCAGCGAAGCTGTCCAGCGTCCGGAATCCGGAGGCGCGGTTCTTCACGATCTTGATGATCCGGTTGAGGCCTTCGCCTACCGCATTGGTCAGAGGTCTGTTGATGAACGTGACGACGTTGTCGAAGTGCTTGCGCAGTGTGGTGACGAAGACTCGCAGCGAAGGGATGCGGCTTCTGAGTGCGGCGGTCATCCACCGTTTCAGGAAGCGCCTGGCGACGGTTTCGGAGCGGTAGTTCCAGAAGTGCTCGAACTCGTCTTTGAGTACCCAGGCGCGGTGAATGCGACGATTGGACTGACGCAGCCGATTCAGGAATCGGGTGTGGGCCCTGGTGCGGTTTCTGGAGTGCAGCGATAGCAGCCAACGAAGTCCTTTGATTGCCTTGCGTCCCTTGACGTCGAGTTGGCGCCACTCTTCTTTGCGGACCTCGTCGACGGCGCTGTTGAGTGCCTTGACGAGATGAAAGCGATCGATGACGAGGCTGACATTCGGCAAGTGGTGCCTGATTGCGTTGATATAGGCGTCGCTCATATCGCAACTGGCCCAAAGGACGCGTTTTCGCTGTTCCTCGCTGAGCGCTTCCTGAAAGAAGCGATCGATCGTCTCCCGGCCTTTACCTTTGCCCACCCACAGGACGCAGGCGCGATCCAGGTCGTAGACGATCGTGGCGAACTTCCGGCCTTTGCAGTACGAGATCTCATCGATCCCGACGGTGGTCAGGCCGCCTATTCTGTGCCCGTCGCGCGCCCGGTTGATGACCCGGTGCAGCAGGTCCGACAACGTCGAGGTGGGCATCTTGAGAATTTCGGCGGCGGCCTTCTGCGTCATGATTTGACACAGCGCGCAGATGCGATATTCGAGCCGATAGGTGACCCGGGAGTAGGCCGCTGCCCATGGGATCTCTTCCTGGACCCTGCCATGCGTTGGACACTCGATCTCCTTGGGGGCGTAGTGGAAGATGATTCGAATCCCCAGGATCGTTGCGTCTTCCCATCGACGCACGTCTCTGCCAGGCTGGACGATGCGCCCGCGTCGCTCGCAGTGCGGGCACCGGCATCCGTTCTTGTATGGTTTGACCGCGAGATGTAACTCCTTGTCGCGATTCCTGAATTCAAAGTCGCTAATCTTCAACGCCTTCAGGCGCAGCATTCTGCTCAATAGCTTCGAGTTAGTCACAGGTCTGACGTGCTCCATCTGTGGTTTGGGAAAACCACACGAGGTGGGTGCCAACCCAACGAATTCAAGCGAGCTCGGTCCCCCCTTCCCGCCGACGGGAAGAATGCGAGTCGCCCTCGGCGGTCAGGCTTGCCGGCCCAAGAGCCTGGCCGACAAGCCTTCGGCTAGCGTGGGCACGACGTGCGCCCGCGTCAAGGCCATGCCCTTCGGGTGGCCTTCGGCCAGCCTTGACCCGGTCTCACGACGGCAAAATAACGCCCCTTGATCGCGCCCCGAACGGCCCCAAATTCCCTTTGGCAGATCCGGATAGACCCCCTTTCATGGCTCTACCATACGTTGACGGTGCACGGCCTGCGCAGTGATCACGAAGCTCTGGTATTTGCAAAATGCGCAGAACTCCATATCGAGTTCCAGGAGAAATTCCGGAAATCAGACCAGGCGCTGACCGAAGCAATGGGGGGCTACCATCAGATGATCTGGTCCATGAGAATCGCGCGCCTGCGCATGGCTCTTTACCCGTTCGTACATCGCATTCGATCCTTTTTCTCGAGAAAACGCGGGTAGCATGCGAGAGAGATGGCCGTCGCCAGTTTGACGTTTGAGCGTTGCGGATCAGCAATGCCTGGCGACGATCTCACGGCCTCTGGCCGAACCGCCAGTCAGGCTCCGCGCTGTTTTTCGAACCCGATTGCAATCGCCGCCGCCATGTCCACGGCATATCGGGCCATGACGGAAGCGATTTTCTCTATCCCTTGCTGCACAACTCGCGCGTATGGGCCGGTGATGCCAGGGCTGAAAATGACGTCGCCTCTGCCCAGCATCAATGGAACGCCAACGGCGGCGAGTCCCTCATCGATCTCATCCAAACACGTTGCATAGCCCCGTTCCCGCACAAGCTTGAGTTCTTCAAGCACTTCGGAAGGATCCGTTTTTGTCATGCTGGTGACCTGGGTCAGAGGTTGTGAGAGTAGTTGCGAGACCGTGTCGTCATCCTGGTACGTGGCAATCGCTTTCTGAGCATGGTTGGCGTGCCAGCTATGCGCCGAGGTACGACGCCAGGCTCGCGACTGGAAAAAATATGCGCCGCACCTGCCAAACCCAAAGCGATGCCGGCGGAAACCAAGGTCATCACCACGTCGAAGGTCGCTACGTGCTAGCAATGCTGGGAGGCGCGATGGAGTGATGCCGTCAGACAATGCAATGCGCAGCTGGCCGTGAAAGCCGTTGGTCACAGACTTGACGCTATCGTGGGCTTGATCTGCTGCTGAAAAGACTCGCGGAACATGCTCCAGGAACAACCGTCCCGCGCGTGTCAATTGCGTGCTGCGAGTCGAGCGTAAGAAAAGATGAGCACCGAGTTCTTCCTCCAGTTCCTTGATGGTGCGCGACAGCGGCGACTGGTCGATATGCAGCCGCTCCGCGGCGCCGGCGAAGTGGAGTTCTTCAGCCACTGCGAGAAAGCAACGAAGATGACGGATTTCCAGGTTCCAAGTTGCTTCCTCTGCTTCGTTAGGTTAGACGGCCCGCCTACAGGAGCGTCGGGTTCGGTGCATCGCCGTAAACGAGCTTGGGATCAAAGGTCTTGCCCGACTCAGTGAAAGCCAGGTCGGTTCCCATTGCACGTTGAGCGCCGAGCGGAACGCGCCGGTAGAAGCACGAGCGATAACCCACATGGCAGCTTGCTCCCGAGCCAGCGACGCGCACGCGCAGCCACACCGCGTCCTGGTCGTCGTCTATGCGCACCTCTTCCACGGTCTGGACCAGGCCGCTGGTCGCCCCCTTGTGCCACAGCGCCTGCCGCGACCGGCTCCAGTAGTGCGCTTCGCCGGTTTGGATGGTTTTCTCCAAGGCTTCACGGTTCATGTAGCCGAGCATCAGCACTTCGCCGCTGTCCGCCTCGGTTGTGACGCAAACGAGCAAGCCATCCTGGTCGAATCTGGGGGCCAGTTCCCGGCTTTCTTCGACCTGTTCAATGGATGTCCTGGGATGAAAGACCACCGGCGCAGGGGCGCTGACGGAACGGGGTGCTTCAGGATTGGAGTTCATGTGTTTCCTCATCATGTCTCAAACAGCTCAGTTTCGGGGTTCGCCTTGGCGCTCGCATGGTGTTTTGGTGCATCGACCATAGAGAATGTGAGAGTGGTCGATGACCTCAAATTGATGAGCCTCTCCGATCAATCGTTGCTGTTGTTCAATGGCCTCATCATGGAACTCCTGCACGTGACCGCAGGTAGAGCACACCAAGTGGTCATGGTGCATTCCGTCATCGCGTTCGTAGACGGTCCGACTTGACTCGATGTTCGCCTGCTTGAGAAGGCCAGCGTGCTGCAATTGCGTTAGCACTCGGTACACGGTAGCCAGCCCGACCTCGCTACCCTGCGCGAGTAGTCGGCGATATACCTCTTCGGCTGTCAGATGAGCTTCCTTTGTCTTCTGGAAGACCTCCAGGATTTGCAGGCGGGGCAGCGTGGCCTTCAAACCACGGCTTCTAAGTTCACAAATATCAGGCATCAAAATCCCCCGTTGTGTCTTTGGTCCACGATTCCAGGAACCGAATCGCAGCGCCACGAGGCAGCTCGGCGAGGGCTTCATCTCGAACCACGCAGTGCCCTCGAACAACCGTGTGGATAGGCCAGCCCATGACCTCCAGGCCGTCATAAGGCGTCCAGCCACTGACGCTGGCGATCCAGTCGTTGTGGATCACGCGACGTGCTCGCAAATCGACAATGCTCAGGTCGGCGTCGTAGCCCAGTGCAATACGCCCCTTGCCCTCAATGCCGAAAACGCGGGCCGGTCCGGCGCTGGTGAGATCGACAAGCCGTTGCAGGCTCAACCGGCCGGCATGCACATGGTCAAGCATGACCGGCAGTAGCGTCTGCACGCCTGTCATGCCACTCGGCGAATGCGGATACGGCCTGGCTTTCTCTTGCAACGTATGCGGTGCGTGATCGCTTCCCAGGACATCGATCACGCCGTCCCGGATCGCCTGCCACAGCGCCTCCTGATGGCGGATTTCACGCACTGGAGGGTTCATCTGTGCCAAGCTGCCCAACCGCTCGTAGCACTCAGGTGCATGCAGGCTCAGGTGGTGAGGCGTCACTTCAACGGTAACGCGGTGCTTGCGTGTAGCGAGGAACGCAATCTCTTCGGCCGTGGAGACGTGCAGGATGTGCAGGCGTCGGCCAGTTTCCTCGGCCAGTCGCACGATGCGTCGCGTCGCCAGCAGCGCGCTGTCCACATCGCGCCATTGCGGGTGCTGGCACACGTCGTTGTTGGCTTCCACCAGCGCCTTACGTTCGCGCAGCCGCGCTTCGTCCTCGGCATGTACCGCCATGCGTCTGTGCCCATGCCGCAGGATGCGGCGCATCACGTCGTCCTCATCGGTCAGCAAATCCCCGAAGGAACTGCCCATGAAGACCTTGATACCTGCGCAGCCCGGCAAGTTCTCCAGCGCGGCCGATCGCTCGGCGTTCACGCCCGACCCGCCGATGTAGAACGCATGGTCGCACCAGGCACGGCCCCGTGCGGCATCGAGCTTTGCTTGTAGGTCGATCGCCTCCAGCGTCAGCGGGTTTGTGTTAGGCATCTCGAAAACGGCAGTGACGCCGCCCAGCACCGCTCCACGCGTGCCAGCCTCCAGGGTCTCCTTGTGCGTCAGGCCCGGTTCGCGGAAATGCACCTGGCTGTCGATGACGCCGGGCAGCACATGCAGGCCTGTGGCATCCAGCCTGGTGTCGGCGCTCCAGGTGCCGTGAAGTTCCCCAAGCGCGACGATGCGGCCTTGCGCGCAGGCCACGTCGATGCGCTCGGCGCCACTCGGCGTCATAATGGTTGCGCCGTGCACCAGAAGATCGGCATGTCGACCCAGCGATGGCCGCGTTGCGTTCCCGGCGGCACTCATTAGAACAACTCCGGTGCGTCAGCCATAGTTTCCCCCGGCGCATGATGACTACTCAGGCGAACGCACAGGTGACGCTGCGCCTCTTTACGGGCGACGGCATCGGGTGCTTGTACCTCCCGCAGCAGCCGTGCCACGGCTTGGGTCAATGGCAGTACACTAAGGTCTTGCCCCTCACGGCTGCGAATCGCGATGGACGCCGTTTCACGTTCCCTGGCGCCAGCGACCAGCAGAAAAGGGATGCGCTGAAGCGTCTGTTCGCGGATCTTGTAGCCGATCTTCTCGTTACGCACGTCGGCTTCACAACGTATCCCGGCACCACGCAGAAGCTGCGCAACATCCAGCGCATAGGCAGCATGCTCCTCGGTGATCGACAGCACCATCGCCTGCACTGGTGCAAGCCAGGCCGGCAGCTTGCCAGCGTGGTGTTCGATCAGAATGCCAATGAAACGCTCCAATGAACCAAATAACGCACGGTGCAGCATGACCGGGCGCTTGCGCTTTCCGTCTTCATCGACGTATTCGATGCCGAAGCGCTCGGGCAGATTCATGTCCACTTGAAGAGTGCCGCACTGCCAGTCGCGGCCGATGGCGTCACGCAGCACGAATTCGAGCTTGGGGCCGTAGAAGGCGCCTTCGCCTGGATTGAGGCGGTAGGCCAGACCCATGCCGTCCAGGGCCCGAACCAGGGCGCCTTCAAGCAGATCCCAGGTCGCTTCGTCGCCCATGCGATTCTCTGGCCGAGTCGAGAGCTTGATGCGGACATCCTCGAAGCCGAACTGGCGGTAGATGTCGAGCACCAGGGCTACGACCTCACGGCACTCAGCATCCATCTGCTGCGGTGTGCAGTAGATGTGGGCATCGTCCTGGGTGAAATGGCGCACGCGAAGCAATCCGTGCAGCGCACCGGAAGGCTCGTAGCGATGCACCTTGCCGAACTCGCCCATGCGGATTGGCAGATCCCGGTAACTTTTGAGACCGTGGCGGTACAGAAGCACGCTGCCTGGACAGTTCATCGGCTTGAGTGCGAGCGCCCGGCCGTCCTCGGTCTCTGTCGTGAACATATGGTCGCGGTAGTTCTGCCAATGGCCGGATATCTCCCACAAACTGCGATCCATCACGTCAGGTGAATTCACCTCTACATAACCAGCGTCCTGCTGGCGGCGGCGCATGTAGGCGATCAACTCCTGAAACACCGCCCAGCCGCGCGGGTGCCAGAACACGGCGCCGGGCGCGTCCTCCTGGAAATGGAACAGATCGAGTTCGCGGCCCAGCTTGCGGTGGTCGCGCTTCCCGGCCTCCTCGATGCGCTGGATATAGGCGTCGAGCTGCTTCCTGTCAGCCCACGCGGTGCCGTAGATGCGCTGGAGCTGTTCGTTCTTCGCATCGCCCCGCCAGTAGGCACCAGCCAGCCTGGTGAGCTTGAACGCCCTGAGAAAGCGCGTATTGGGAACGTGTGGCCCACGGCACATGTCCACGTATTCCGCGTGGAAATACATGCCTATGCTCTGCTCGCCCGGCATGTCTTCGATCACGCGGAGCTTGTAGTCCTCACCTCGCTGCTGGAAGATGCAGATCACCTCATCGCGCGGCAGCACGCGCTTGATGACGTCGTAGTCCTGCGCGATCAGCGCTTTCATGCGCGCCTCGATGGCGGCCAGGTCGTCGGGCGTGAACGGGCGCTCGTAGGCGATGTCGTAGTAAAAGCCGTCTTCGATGATCGGGCCGATGACCATCTTCGCGTCTGGGTAGAGCTGCTTGACAGCGTGACCAATCAGGTGCGCACAGGAGTGTCGGATGATCTCCAGCCCTTCTTCGTCCTTTGGGGTGATGATCTGCAATGAGGCATCGCGGTCGATGAGTTCGCACGCATCAACGAGCCGACCGTCGAGCTTGCCTGCCACGGTATTCCTGGCCAGTCCGGCGCCGATCATGGCGGCGACCTCGGCAACGGTGACAGCCCGGTCGAAATAGCGCTGCGAACCATCTGGCAAAGTCAGCGTGATGGCTTGTTGGGGGAGTGAAATGCCCATGATTCAGAACTCGTTTTGAATGGCTTTGTAACCCCGCACCAGCTCGTTGTTGGTACGTGCCACGTCTTCGGAGAACTCGCTGGCTGCTGTTGGCACCTGCGGCAGTGAGCTCAGATCTGTTTCAGCGCCGATGCGCTCGGTAGAGCGCACGTAGAAGCCTGCAGGCAGGTGGACACCATCGACCACGGCGTTGTAGCGGACCACACAACCGTCATCGACCGTGCAGTTGAACAATACGCTGTTGAAGCCGATGAAGACGCCGTTGCCGATGGCACACGGGCCATGCACGATGGCACGATGGGCAATGGAAGTGCGCTGCCCTATCCGCACACTGGCGCCAGACTTGGAATGGATCACCACACCGTCCTGGATGTTGGAGTGAGCGCCAATCACGATGGGATCGATGTGTCCATCAGCATCCATCTCGTCTGCGCGGATGACTGCATAGGGGCCGATGAACACGTTTTCCTCGACGACCACGAGGCCGCACAGGATGGCGGTTGGATCGACGAAGGCGCTGGGGTGGATTTGCGGCAGATCGCCACGCGGATTCTTGCGGATCATGCAGGTTCCTTAATTGGGGGGCAGGCGTTGTCCGCGTTTGATTCGTTCAAATAGATCGGGGGTGCGCCACTGTCCTTTGATGACCGGAGCGAACTCGATGGCATTAAGGTCGATGTGACCCATGCGCGGGTTGTCGGCGTCTTCGCGGAAGCACTGCGCATAGCCAGTCTCGGTCTCATGGACTATGACCGAGTGCAGACGCACGACGTCCTCGCCGTTGCACATATCAGTTAGCGACAGCGCGCTATCGACAAGGCGGAAGAACAGCCGCGAGAACTGCTCCGCGCTTGGCGACACCGGAATCAGCACCCAGCGTTCGGAATGCCGCCGCATGGCTGACAGATAGTCCGGTTCGTCACCTGACCAGAGCGTAACGGCGTGGTCGAAGGCGTCGATCAATTCGCGCACATGGCCTTTGAGCAAACCGAAGTCATAGACCATCTGGCCGTTGTCGAGTGCATGAGCTTCCAACACCAACTCGACCTTGTATGAATGGCCATGAATAGAGTGGGAGCACCGCCGGGTGCTGCATCCACGAACGATGTGGGCATTCTCAAACTTGAACAGCTTGCGAATCAACATGTGTCGCCCCCTTTGTGCAAGCGAGTGGCCGGCACGGGGTCGTAGCCGCCTGAGTGCAGCGGATGGCAGCGACCCAGGCGCGACAGCGTGAGCCACGAGCCCTTGAGTGAACCATGCGTTCGCAACGCCTCGATGGCGTACTGCGAACAGGTTGGGTAGAACCTGCAGCGTGGGCCAGGCATCGGACTGCTGAACAGCTGATAGCCGCGCACCAGCAGCACCGGCATCTGGATGGGCCAGCGTGTCATGTCGGCTCCTTCCTGGCTGGGCGCACCACCATGCCCTTGAGGGTGTCCTCGACGATGAACCCAACTGCTGCAAGTTCATCGCGCAGCGCATCCGCTCGCGCAAAGTCCCGGTTCTGGCGCGCCCGCTCCCGTGCGGCCAGCAGTTCGCGAACTCGAGTCGTGCTCAACGACAGTGCCCGGGCGGATGGAGCGAGTATTTCCATCGCCGCAGTTGGAGCCTGCTGCAACAAGCCGAGCAAATTCGCCGACACCAGCAGACGTGACTTGGCTTGCGACCGGGCCGCATCTGTCGCCGACTCGTCAAGTTGCGTGCGCAATAAGTGCAGGCGGGTCAGCGCTCCGGGGACATTGAGATCATTTCGCAGCGCGTCCATCACTTCTGAATCGGGTGCAATGTCCGGCAGTACGGCGAAGTGCTCGACTTTTGCCAGGCTGGCATAGAAGCGGGCCAGCAGTTGCCGTGCGTCAGCCAGTCGTTGAACATTCCAGTCCAACGGGCGGCGATAGTGGGTGGACAACAGCGCCAGGCGAATGGCTTCACCCGGTGCGCGTGCCAGCAAATCGCGAACCAGCAGCACGTTGCTCAGAGACTTGGACATTTTCTGCCCATCCACCGTGACAAAGCTGTTGTGCACCCAAGCGCGGCAGTAGAGAGCGCCATGCGCGCAAGTGCCTTGGGCAATCTCATTTTCGTGGTGTGGGAAGATCAGATCCTGCCCACCACCATGTATGTCGATGGTGTTGCCCAGATGCCGACCGATCATGGCCGAGCATTCAACATGCCAGCCAGGACGGCCTCGACCCCAAGGGCTTTCCCAACCCGGCAGCTCCGGTGTCGACGGCTTCCAGAGCACGAAATCCATCGGGTCGCGCTTGTACGGCGCGACTTCCACACGGGCGCCTGCCAGCATGTCCTCCGTGCGCCGCCCAGAAAGCTGTCCATACGCTGGATAGGATGGCACATCAAACAGCACATGCTCCTGTTCCACGTAGGCATGGCCTCGCTCGATCAATTCCTGGATCAGCTCGACGATGGCAGGGATGTGCTCGGTGACACGAGGCTCGATGTCGGGCGTCAATACGCCAAGCGCCAACATGTCCTCGTGGTAGGCGTCGATGTAGCGGGCGGTGATGGTGCCAATGGGCACCCCTTCGGCAGCGGCAGCGGCGTTGATCTTGTCGTCCACATCGGTGAAGTTGCGTGCATAAATCACTTCCCGATAGTCATGTCTGAGCAATCTGGCTAACACATCGAACACTACGGCGGGCCGCGCATTGCCGATGTGGGCGTAGTTGTAGACCGTAGGGCCACACACATACATCGTCGCCCGGTCCGGCTGTCCGGTGCGCAAGGGTTCCTTCTTGCGCGCGAGCGTGTTGTAGAGATGGATGGGCGGGGGAGTCACGTGGCGGACTCCCTGGCCTGTGGTAGGGCCTGCTGGAGCGCCTGGAAGGTGCGCTCAATCACTTCCCGACCAACGTCCCGGGTAATGAAAACCAAGCGCGAGCGGCGGTCTTCGCTCGGCCAGGCAGGCAATGGCACAGGTGGATGGAAGATGTGCTGCACACCATGCACGACGATAGGATGTTCGTCTCCTTCCACGTTGAGGATGCCCTTGACGCGAAGGATGTTGCTGCCTACGAAGCTAATCAGCAGTTCGAGCCAGGTCGTCAGAACTTCATCGGGTATTGGCTCATCGACATGAAAGCAGAACGCACGAATGTGGTCATCGTGGCGATTCACATCATGGTGGTCATGGTCATGGTCATGGTCATGGTCATGGTCATGGTCGTGCGGTTCATGCGAGGGATGATCGTGACCGTCATTGCCGTGAGCATGCTCATGGTGATCGTGCCCATGTTCAAGTGGCGACGGTGGCACATAGGCTTCTTCTCTGAGCCAACGCGCCACGTCGGCTGCCTTGCCGTCCGTTGAGAACAGTCCGAGATTCAGCACCTTCTGAGGGGCAATCTCGCCGTTGCGAACCTCCCAGCGGGGGGCGGCTGGGTTGATGCCGTCCAGGCGGTGCAGCAGTGCAGGGCGTTGCTCTCCGGAAACCAGATCGGCCTTGGTTAGCAACAAGACATCGGCCACCGCCGCCTGTTTGATCGCTTCGGGGTGCTCATCGAGGGTGTGCATGCCGGTGGCCATGTCCACGGTCGCCACGATGCCGTCTAGCCGGTATTTCGGCGCGATCTGCGGATGGGTCATCAGCGTGTGGATGATCGGTGCAGGGTCGGCCAGGCCCGTGGTCTCAATCAGTACACGCCGGAACTGCCGCTGGCTGTTGCGCGAGAAGCGCCAGGTAATGTCACGCAGGGTCTTCACCAGATCACCGCGAATGGTGCAGCACAGGCAACCGCTGCTCATCTCCATCACCAGGTTCTCGGTGCTGTGGGCGACCAGCAGGTGATCGAGCGCCATTTCGCCGAACTCGTTGATGATGACCAGCGCGTCTGCCAACTCTGGCTGGCGCACCAGGTGATTGAGCAAGGTGGTCTTGCCGCTGCCAAGGAACCCTGTCAGCAGGGTTACGGGGATCAGGCTGGATGGGGACTCGGCGGTCATGCGGAAACTCCTTCGGGCATCGGAGCCGCCCACGCCACCGCGTCGTGCGGATGCAAGCTCTCCATGTGACGAACTTGGACACTGGGGTGGGCGTAGCCGCTCAAGGCAGCCTCGATTCGGCGTGCCGCGTCCTCGACGAACATCAGGTTCTGACCATTGAGAATCGCGAACGCCTGTTCGTCGGCACGCTTGACCGCCGTTTGCACCGGCGTTCTCACGGCCTGCTCGATGCGGTCAATCAGTGCCAGCAGCCCGAGCGTGTCGTCGTCGCACTTGACGTCCACCGTGACCTGGGCCTCGCTGCGCTGGCTGTGCGGTGTCGCCAGCGTTGCGTGGCGTTCCAGCCAGCCAACCATCCTGGCAAGCTCCACCATCGTCAGATTGCAAAACTCGTCTTGAGCAGCGCGCGCAATGAACTGGCGCGAAAGAGCAGCAGAGCAGGGGCAAGTCGATGAGTAACTAACTGTCACTCGTACACGGCATGTGAACTTTCCATTGACGAGGGATGCATCAATGCGAACGGGATAGCTCTTCCAGCCCAACAAATCCTGTGTAACAAGTGCCGGACGCCGGACCAGCAGCATCAGGTTCAGCCGCAACCGTGCGCAGCGGCTCTCGCAGTCCTGATGACTGTCAATCATGGCCTGGAGTAGATGGCGTAGGCCACTGGGCGAAAGTGCCTCGCCTTGGCCCAGCGCATCCAGCAGCCGATACAGCCGGGACATGTGGATGCCCTTGACATGCGGAGCGGGTAAATCGACTTGCACGTCGGCGCGCGCGTGCAGTTCGCGCCGGTAGCCGGATTCGGCGATGGTGACGGGCAGGTCGATCCCCTGCATACCGACCCACTTCAACGGACTGAGGCTGGGGGCGAGGTCGGTCAGTGAAACGTCGGGAAGTGCTGCATTCATGCTCAAAATCCAGTAGGGGGTGCCCCCTACCCGATTCAGAGCGTGGGGAGCACGGTCAAGTCAGGACCAATCGGGGAACGGGTTGTGCCAGGTCGTCCACGTCCTGGGGCCTTGGGCCATTTCCTCGTCAGTTAGCAAACACGCGTCAAAGCGGGCACGCAGCGCAGCTTCGTCCATCTCCATGCCGATCAGCACCAGTTCCTGGCGGGCATCGCCCACGCGCTCGTCCCATTTGTCGTGGATCAGGGCGACGGATTCCGGGTCTTGCGGCCAGCGCTCCTGCGGCACAGCTGCCCACCAGTAGCCCGCCACGCCATGTCGGGCCACGGCGCC
Source organism: Paraburkholderia sp. GW821-FHT02A12 (assembly GCF_059422005.1). Taxonomy (NCBI): domain Bacteria; kingdom Pseudomonadati; phylum Pseudomonadota; class Betaproteobacteria; order Burkholderiales; family Burkholderiaceae; genus Paraburkholderia; species Paraburkholderia sp. GW821-FHT02A12. The sequence continues at coordinate 1,811,744 of NZ_JBWKWA010000002.1, forward strand.
TGCCTGCGACCAGTTGCCCGCCAGCGTCGGATGGCTGGCCAGCCAGAAGAAGCCTTTGGAGCGCACCACGCCCGGCCATTCGTTTTCCACCCAATCGAAGAAGCGTTGCGGATGGAACGGTCGGCGCGCGCGATACACGAAGTTGCGAATGCCGTATTCCTCGGTTTCGGGCGTGTGCGTGCCGCGCAGTTGTTGCAGCCAGCCGGGCGCCCTGGAGGCTTCGTCGAAATCGAACAGCCCTGTGTCCAGCACGCGGTCGAGCGGCACCTTCCCGAACTCAGCCACCTCGATGCGGGCGCGCGGGTTGAGGCTGCGCAGGATCGCCATCAGCCGCTCACGTTCCTCATCGCTGATGAGATCGGTCTTGTTGAGCACGATCACATCGCAGAATTCGATCTGGTGGATCAGCAAATCCACGACTGTGCGCTGGTCTTCCTCGCCCAGCGACTCGCCGCGCGACTGGATGCTGTCGCGCGAGCTGTAGTCGCGCAGAAAGTTGTAGGCATCGACCACAGTCAGCATCGTGTCGAGCCGGGCGACTTCGCCCAGGCTGCGACCGTCTTCGCCCTCGAAGGTGAAGGTCTCGGCCACGGGCAGCGGCTCGGAAATCCCGGTGGATTCGATGACGAGCTGGTCGAATCGACCTTCCTTGGCGAGTCGATCCACCTCCACCAGCAAGTCCTCTCGCAGCGTGCAACAGATACAGCCGTTGCTCATCTCCACCAGCTTCTCGTCGGTACGTGAGAGTTCGGCCCCGCCATCGCGCACCAGCGCGGCGTCGATATTGACCTCGCTCATGTCATTGACGATGATCGCCACACGCCGGCCCTCGCGGTTGTTGAGGATGTGGTTGAGCAGCGTGGTCTTACCCGCGCCGAGGAAGCCGGAGAGGACGGTGACCGGCAGTTTCCTGGACGCGGGTTGCATATCGCTATTCATCGTGATTCAGATTCACCAAGAAAAGATGACTTCCAGCTCACAGCTGGCTTTGTGCCGTGCATTCCGTGCACAGGCCGCGAAGTTCGATGGTGGAGCTGCGCAGAGAGAAGGCGTTTTGGCGCACCCATGCACCAAGACTCCGGCTCAGTGAACGATCGACAAATTCATCAACATGGCCACATTTTTCGCAGATCGCGAAAGCCAGCAAACCCTGTTTGCACTCTGCGGAACAGGTGCAACAGACGTAGGCATTGAGGCTTTCCAGACGATGGACAAGCCCTTCATGAACGAGACGCTCCAGTGCCCTGTACACCTGGGTGGGAGCACTAAATCCTTGTCCACGCAGTTCATCGAGCAGCATGTAGGCGCTCAGAGGAGCCTTGGCCTGCTGCAGTGTCGAAAGCACACGTTGTTGATTTGCGGTCATTTCCATGGGGCATCCAAACAATCAACGTAACGTTATAACATAACCTTGGTTGATTTCAAATGCGTTTGGTTGACGCATTTGAAGATGACCACGGCTGACCTCCTCGACTTCGGCCCTGTCGATAAAGGGCCCCTTTTTGAAAAGTGACATACAGCTACGGCAAGTACAGGTATTCGATAGTGCCGAAGGCGCATAGATGGTCTTTTGGCACTTGGCGGAAATACGCACCAAAGACCATATAAACCGCCCTAGGCTAACGACAGCAACCTGCGACGCGCCTGTTCAGAATGTTAAGGTATGCAACGCGCGACCAGATTCGAATGAGTGAGCGGCGAAAGGGAGGTGGAGAGCCGGTGTGGCGTGTGGCGAGCGGATGCGCCCGATGTTGGTGCGCGCAACCGCGCACGTTCGCGCCAATGGGTGGGAGACGTGATGATCCAATCCCAGCTCTACCGGATTTTCTCCACACGGATGCCAGGACTCAAGCGTACGTACGATGTCACGACCAATTTGGCCAAGCTCAATCCCTGAGTATTTGACTATGACGCGTGGGCGCAACACGCAGACGAATTCAAAGGAAATGGACCCGTCTTCCTCCTCACTGCGCGCAACGCAAACGACGCAGCAACGAAGGCGTGTAGCCGATCTATCCGGCGCAGCGCACTGCTACACCCGCTAGCAGATGACCGGCCATACCCACGCGTCGCTGTTTGGCTCGCAGGATTCCTTCCGCGAGGAGTAAAGCCGTAGAGGCCCCCGTATCCGCACGCTGGTGGCTGTATCTAAACACGAATGTGGCGATCACGATTGCCGACATGATCCGCTGTCCAAATATTTCCTTCTGTGTGCTTTCGGTTTTACTCCTCGCTCGCAAATTCACTGAAGGCCAGTCGCGCTCCTGGGATCAGCTTCGCCATGCAGGCCAGACGCTTGCGTCGGGTCTTCGGGGGCGCATCGAATCATCAGGATCGACTATCGAACTGCGCGATGACCTTTCGATAGAAAACGATAGCGTCTCAGCTTCCTGTACAGGCCAAGGAGATATGAATCGCTTCACGGATTCTCGTTGTGCTGGCAAGAAAAGCCGCGACAGAGGCGACTCTGACGCGGTGCCCCAGACGTTAGGCAAACCGTTCCCTGCGTGGAGCGGAACCGGGTAATCATAGTTGAGTCTCGCCGCGCCAATCATTAAAAATTCTGCCGCGACACGCGGGATTTATGCGAGTGTGCCTCGCTCATTGAAGGAGCACGGATGAAGGCTTTGTCACAGAGACCGGAGCACGCGCAACCCCCAGAAAATTTCCGGATAAGCGCGGCACGGTTTTTCATTCAGCCTGACATGGGTGCGCGTCAGTCAACGGTGGAATCGGCGACTTTAAACCTTCAACGGCAAAGCGGTTGAGCATGTCGAGCGCCGCGAGAAAGCGATGCGCGGGCACACTCGCGAGCTGTTGATCATAGATTGCCAGGATTTTTTCAATCGCTTTCCTGTCCACGTCGAACATCTCCCAGGCCTCGCACCGCTCGGCCCTCGCGATGCATCGTTCAAGGGCTGCTTCCGCGAGCTGGAACGGCCGGTCGTCGAAACCGGCGGGCGTCTCCGCCCGAAGGTCCCAGGCTGTATAGACCGCCTTAAGCAGGCAGACCAGAAGATCAAGGTTACCGTGGCCGCTGATGATGGCTTCCAGTGCGAGATGGTGTTCAAGTGAAATGGACCGGATCCGGGGCAGCGGGAGCGGCAACAGCATGCTCCTGCTCAGGGGCGGCCGAGAACGTGCGGAAGACTTTCGACTCATCGTGATACGTCAGAATATGGCGCAGTGGGCGTTATCAGCCGGCAACTGCGGGTGCAAGCTTCGCTCCCGAGCTCCCTTACGTGCCGGACAGATGCGCTTCGCTGTCAAAGAATTCGAAGATTGCGAATGTGTCCGATGGTCGGCGAACGCTCGAGGATGCGCTCCGCGATGTACTCGGGTAGCAGCGCACGGGGTATGTTGAGGGGAATCCCTTCTACAAGTTGAGACGGAACCTGAACGATGAATGCGTCAGGTTCGCTTTGCAGACTGTGCTCATAGCTGACTCGGTAATCCATAGAAATGCCGCCGAACGAGAGGTCATGAAATCGCCATATGGAGGTCGTTTGCCGGTTTTCAATACCGGGTGATGCCTGCCTGCGGAGCAATCGAGCCTTGACCATGCTGGACGATCCGGCAGCGCGCCCCGTACGGAATCGCCGCCTGGGAGAGACTTGCGTATGGTTGGTCTTCGCGATACGGTAGGCGGGCTGGCCGAATGCATCGGTCCACATCGCTGTTCGGGAAGCTGTCCGCAATCCTTTTAACCGTCAGAGGAAGAAGTGAATGAACAAACAGGAACTCATTGATGCGGTGGCATCGGCTACCGGTTCGAGCAAATCCGTCGCGGGCGAGGCGATCGATGCTGTTATCGGTGCGATCACCACGGCGGTCGTCAAAGGCGAGACGGTGCAGCTGGTTGGCTTTGGGTCGTTCACCCAGGGCAGGCGCGCCGCCCGCACAGGCCGTAATCCGGCGACGGGAGAAGAGATCGCCATTGCCGCGGCGAAAACCGTGAAGTTCACCGCTGGCAAGTCGTTCAAGGACGCGGTGAACGGCATCCGCAAGTAATCGGCCGCATTACCGGTTCGTTGCGCGTAGCAGGGGCGCCCCCGCCAGGCGCGCCACGGACGCGATACCCTGTCGCTGTATTCGCGACAGCGCAAGATCCGCATCGAACCAGCCGTTCGACTGGCTCACGACCACGTCAGGTTGTTCCAGCATCGCGCGCCAGTGCGGCCACCATAGCAGATCCTCATAACACAGGGAGATCGCCGCGCGCCGGCCGGCGATGAAAGAATACGGCTGCGCGAGGCTTCCCCTGACGGCACTGATCGGTGCACCCGGTCGCCAGAGCGCGATGGGAACGGGCTGCCGGCTATCGAGCCGACCGTGGCTTGCGCCAAGGCTGACCATGCTGTCGGTGTAACGGAACGGTGCGATTTTCAAGGGAAGGTCCATCCCGATCACGAGGGTCTGGCCGGCGTTGCGCATTCTCTCGACATCCGCATGCCACCATAGTGCTGCCGCGGGGCGCCACAAACCAGCTATCTCTTCGGGCAGGATCGCTACGGTCGCGCCGCTGGCGAACGCCTGTCGGGCGATCGACTGGATCTGGGTGGTCCGCTTGTAGAGCGACGGGTAGTTCGACTGGTCGAAACGGCCGAGTGCCGTGTCGACTGCGAGCCATCCTGCAGGCGGGGGGCGCGGCGCTTCCCGCCAGTGCGCGCAGGCAGAGAGGCCCGCGAGCGCCACGCACACGAACCACCTTTCAGGCGTGCATCGCCGCATGGTCGCCGCGCCAAGGGCGGCTATTCCAAGGCCCATGCCCGCGAGTCTCCAGCCCGGATACAGCGTGCTCGCTACGTGCAGCGGCGACAGCCATCCGATGATGCCGAGGGGCGGGACCGTCACGACCAGCGCTGCCAGCATCGCGCGCCACACATGCGCGCAGGCCGATGCCGTCAGGCCTGGCTTGAGCAATGTCCATGGCAGTGCGAGCACAACGGCCTGAAGCAGCCAGACGATCATCCCGAGTGCGACGGCCGCGGGCGGATCCAGCTCGTGATAGCAGGCGAAGAAACGCTCGCATACGACCGGAATGTCGCGTGCGCCGGACAGATAGTAAGCGGCCCACAGTACGAAGGCAGCCGTCCGGCTGCGTAGCCTCGACCATGCGGCCGGCAGGGCGAGCAGCGCGATCGGGTTGTTTCCCGGGTACCACGCCATCATCGAGACGGCAATGCCGACGCCGGCGGCAAGCAGCAGGTCTGGCTGACTCGATGTGCGGGCATACCGGACAGGCAGCGCGCGTAGCGTCAACGTGAAACGGGTGAATTGAGTGATTCGGGTATTTCGCATCATGGGCGGCACGCGCTCGCGTCCAGTACCTCAATACCCCATGGATTGCCCGCGATATCGGGTCGCGCTACTGATCTGGCGGACCGGTTGCAAAGTCATTTGCGCCAGCCTCGATGTTTGATGAAAATTGCAATCTACGTCACGGACATCAATGTCCCAGGTCAGAACAGAGGAGAGAGCAAATGTCGTTCGGGTTGGCGCGCGGTAACACGGATCTGCTGTTTTGCAAGGTCGACTGGTTCAGTGTTGAACAACATCAGCGCAGCGCGGTTGATCAGGAGGTTGACGCTTACCACCCCGACAAGCTCCTCAACACGTCGGAAGATGCGCTGGTTGACTACTTCCTGGAAAAATACCGGATGGACGTGCCGCAGATCAAGCGCGACGCGATATCCGTCGACCAGCGCGAAGCCCGGATTGATGTAAGTCAGGACCCCTCGCGCTACGTTTCTGACCGCAGCCGGCCGTTCCATGTTCCCGGGACGCTGGTCGAGGTCGAGATTCCGTTCTCGGGCGATGAACAGTTCTTCGGTGTGCAGCCTTCGACGTTTTCGCTCAACCCGCCGCGCGGCGAGGTTCGCGGAAGCAGCCTGTTCATCCATGTGCAGGGAACGACACTGCAGCCGGCGCAGGTGAAACAGCATATTGACAGCACGGTGGCGGACATCGAGACGAATCTGAAGCATCTGCGTTCCGCAGCCGAACAGTTCAACCGCTCGATCGTGTCCCAGATTCAGAGCAAGATTGCCTTCAGGAAACAGAAGCTGCTGCAGGATCGAAACCTGGTGGCGAGTCTCGGCTTCCCGATGAAACGGCGTGAAGGGGCAGCAGGCACCTATGCCAGCCCGCAGGTTCGCCGCAAAATCACCCCGGTCCAGCCGGCGGCGAGTACCGCGAGCTTCACGCCTGAACCGGCATTGCCCGATGATCACTACAACAGCATCCTCGACATCATGACCAGCATGGTTCGCGTGATGGAGTGCAGTCCTTCGGCGTTTGCGCATAGCGACGAAGAAGCCATCAGGACGCACTTTCTTGTGCAACTGAATGGCCACTATCAGGGGCAGGCGACGGGCGAAACCTTCAACTATGAGGGCAAGACGGACATCCTCGTGAAGGACAGGGGACGCAGCATCTTCGTCGCGGAATGCAAGTTCTGGCGGGGCGAGAAAGGCTATCTCGAAACGATTGACCAGTTGCTGGGCTACCTGACCTGGCGGGATACGAAGGCCGCCATCCTGGTCTTCAACAGAAACCGCAACTTCACCGATGTGCTGGCGAAGGTGAAGGAGAACACCGAGCGTCATCCGAACTTCCGAAAGTTCATCAGCCAACGCTCGGAAACAGGCTGGATATTCCGGTTCGCCCATCGCGATGACCCGAACCGCGAGATGACCGTAACCGTGATGGTCTTTGATGTGCCGCATGCGTCACAGTGACGGGGCCAGTCCATTGCCTGGAGCGGTGGCGGATATGGCGCTGAGGCGGTCACTTGGGCGTCCGCATTCGGGCATCAATTGACCGTAAGTAATCTCGATCTGGCTTTGTGCACGCCTTGTTGAGAGTGATGCTTTTCAGGTCGAATTCAGCGCTTCGCATACGCTTGCTTGCGGAATAATCAGGAAGATGCCCCTGTTCTCTCGAGAACAGGGGCATCCGAGCATGGCGACGTAGGTCGGTTCACAGCGACGGATACAGTCCGTCACGCGTCGGGTTTCACTGCGTTCAGATACAGGTGGCTTGCATCGGCCCGGATCTCAAGATTCCATCCGTCGTCAATGACGCGATCGAAAACGGCGGCGTCGGGGTCCAGATATTCGACGAAGTCGTCGCCACCGAATTCGGCACGGGCGCGTTCCCACCAGTCGTCGAACGGCACCGTCCCGGGGTTACATCCAGTCGCATACGCGATCAGTCGGTGCAGGCCGTCGTCTGGTGTGGTGTTTTTGTCGGTCATCATGTAGACGCCCTGGTCCTTGACCAGTACGAGGTGGCAGGCATGCGCGCGGGCCTCGAGGAGTACGGGGCGCAGATCGGAAGCGGGAAACCGGATCATGATGGGACCTCCAGAAAAGTTGAAAAAAAGCGAAGACGGTCGCCAACCCTGAGGGCAGGGGGATGACCGCTTCGCCGTTCGCTGCGAGGGACAAGGTTCGGACAGGCGTTGAGGCGCTAAACGAAAAAATGCCGGGCTACTCTTGGCTCACGAGCTGTCGCGCAAGCGCGACTTCGATGCTTTCTCCACCCTGGTTCAGGATGTCGAGACCGGACTCGGGCATGTCGCCGGAGGTGGACTGCGAGACCGCAATCTTTTGTCCCATCAGCTTCAGACACCGCATCTGCGTGGTGGCCTCGTAAGCAAGAAATCGCACCGTCACGTCGTGCGTCTGACCGATCCGCCAGCTGCGACGCGCAGCCTGTTGCAACGTGTACGTGTTAAAGCCCGACTGAAGAAAAGCAATCGTCGGAAATTCGAGCAGGTCGAGCCCGGTCTTGACGAGCTCGGGGTTCGTGATGATGACGTCGGCGCCGCGCTCGAGCTGGTCTGCGACCCAGTCTTCCCGCTTTTCAGCTGGGACACTCGCACGGAGCACGGACGCCCTGACGCCCACTGCATCGAGGAGGTTCTTCAGGCGCACTGACGTGTCACGCGTACCCGTATAGGTCGTGTAGACCAGCGTGCGGCGGTGGTTGAGCAGTTCGTCGCGCACGAGCCGCAGGAGCGCCGCTTCCTTGGGACCCGGCTGGTCGTCGCGAAGCAATGCCGGTACGCTGGCGAGAATCCTTTTCGTGCGGGGATGTCGAACGATCTCCGGCCGGAAACAGCATTCGGGCCATGCGAGCAATGCATTGAGCACCACGCCGAGCAGGCTCTTGTCGCCGCAGCGCAGTGCGGCGCGCAACTCAGATGTGAGCGTTGATTCGAGCGCACGATAGGCCGCGGCCATCTCTTCGGTAAGGGCCACCGGCAGCAGCGATTCGTCGTACGGCGGCAGGACGTTCTGGCCGATCTGCGAGAGCTTCAGGAAGGCGGTATACGGCACGACGTACCGCATGATGCCCTTGGGGCCGAAGCCCGGACCCTTTACCGTCGAGACGCTCCTGCGATCGCCCTTCGCGGTTCGATGTGATCCTTCGTCGACCTGTCTGTGAATGTCGATGAGCACGCCATGCTCGCGCATGAAGGCCATCGTCGCGGCCGCCATCGAGCCGTTGCGGTTGTAGTTGAAACCGTCCTCGATCAGCATGGACGGATTCAGCCGATAGAGCAGGTGGTACAAATCGTCGGCGTAGCCGCCCATCAGGGTGCCGGTCAGCAGCAGCGTCTTGGAGGCCTTGCGGGCGAGCACGCCCATGGCCTGGCCCTGGGCGGAGTTTTCGTTCTTGTATTCATGGCCTTCGTCAGCGATCAGAAGACCGAAGTAGCCCTGAGGAAGGTATCGCTTTATGAACTCCGAGGCCTGGTAGCCACCCTGCCCGAAGGAGATTTCGGTGTGCGCGAGCGCACGTTCCATGCGCTTCGCCTGCCGGTCCGAGAATACAAGCTCGCCGCTGTCGTCCATCAGATTGATGAACTCATACAGATTATCCTGCAGCATGTCGGCCAGCATCGTCTCGCCGAAGCGCGAGAGCAGCCGTTCGGCGGTCTTCTCGCCAACGGTCGGCATTTGCAACAGGGCGCTCTTTACCAATTCGCGCATCGTTCGTGTGCCCTGGCCTTTGGGCGCCAGGGTCCACAGCCGCTCGCCACACCTGCACGCCCGACGCTTTTCGTCGAGGGCAGGGCGGGCCAGGGTGGGCGTCAGTGGGTTGCCGTCTTCATCGCAGACGAACTCGCCGCACGAGGGGCAACAGGCAAAGACGCGCGTGACTGCATCGGTCTCCATGTCGAGCGTCGCGACGCGGCGCGCAAAGGCGGGCTTCCAGTCGAAGCCCATGCGCATACGCACGCGACCGAGAATGAAAAATTCCGGCACCGTCGGCCTCGAATGCATGACACGCAGCTGAAGCAGCTTGCGCAGCGTGTCCGGACCGTTGAGAATCCAGACACGTGCGCCCGGTACCGTCGTTTTGATTTCACGTCGCCATTTGTAGACGAGATGGGGTGGCGCGATGACGAGCGTACGCGGATAGCCAGCGTGATGTAGCAGTACCGCGACGCCGATACCCATCAGGGTCTTTCCCGAGCCCATTTCTGCATTGATGACGCCGCCTGGAGCGTACCGGGTGAGCAGCGTCGTGATTGCGTGAATGACCTCGCGTTGCGCGGGAAACGGCTGGCGCGACAGTGCATCCAGTAGCGCGTCCCATTGTTGTGGACGCTGGCCATCATAGATTGACGGGTTTTGCTGGCGGACGGCATCAAGCAGTCCGGCACCAAAGTTCGAGATGAAATCCGGCAAGGCCATCACGTCACGGGACTGATCGCCCCTCACCAGGTCGTCGCCGGTGGTGCTGCTGTCGATGTCGCTGTCGATGACAGCGGTTTGCAGATCTTCCATGGTACGTCTCCATAAGACGCGGGTCGCACGTTCCCCTGGCGGGACGCGCGAGTCCCGCAGGTTGGGGGAAATGTCGAGAGCCGATGGTGCGGCTCGTGCTTTCTGGATGAGGGCTACTGCGCGTCAGTCGAGCTTGAGCGTGGCACTGGTGACGAATGCCGAAATCGCCTCCGCGAACGCGTCGGGGAGCGTGACGCGCGAAGCGCGAATGCGCCCGACAGGCGCATAAGGCGTGGCGTCGAGATGGGCGACGAGGTGACTGCCGAGTGCGTCGAGCACCGGCGTACGCCAGTGCGGTAGCAGCGGTATTGGACTGAGCTGTTCAATCAGCGACCAGACGCGGGCCTGCAGGGACGCGTCGTCGTGCACCTGCGTTTCGCGATCCACCAGCAGCCATGCCGAGCCCGCGGCTTTCGATGGGGTAAGGAGCGATTCGTCGTAAATCCAGGTATGGACGAGGTTGCCGAAGAGATTGTCTTTCGGCAGGCGACCGCTGTACTTGTCGAGCCGCCGAGGGTCACCGACGGGGACGGCCGCCAGGGGCTGGCTACTGTCGGGATCAAGCAGGGTGAGCTGCCGGATGCCGCCTTCCTGAATGCCCAGGTGTAGAGAGGCATACAGTTGCTGAACGGCGCCATCGCGTCCGAAGACGGAGACGAAGACGAGTTCGCCATCGGGTGCACGCACGCAGGCGTCGACAAAGATGTCCTGCAGTTCCTTGATGGGATACAGCATGGGGGTGCTCCAGTCTGAATGTCGGGCGCACCCACCGGGTGCCGACCCGGCTGAGTTAAGGAAAATTCCGGGGCTTCGCGAACGAAGCCGCAGCCGCGCAGACGAAGCGCCGGAAGAAAGCTGCGGATGGTGCAAAGGTGCCGCGTGACGGGCGGTGACGGACCTGCTGCCGGCAGATCAGCGGGAAACGCTTTCCCAGCACGCCTTATGGAACATTCTGGGAAAGCGCCCCACTCGAAGGGCGCAAATGGATGCCGGGAAATGGGCTCGCAAGTCAGCAACCTTCGAGCGTGCCCAGCAGTGAGCGAAGTTCATGTACCTGGCGGGCGGTCACCGTCATCGGCACCATGGCATCCGGATGCCATGCTTCAATCGAAGCTGCGACGGGCAACCGTCTGTCTGCAAGCCGCGCGAATGCGAGCAGCCGGTGCCCGGCGGCGTGGAGTTTCACTGCACGTACCGAGACGTCGGCGGCCGGCCATGTTGCGATGGACGTGGCGTCAAAGTCGAGAGCCTGTCCGTCAAGCTCTTCGTAATCGTCGTAAAGCAGCGGCATGTCCGGCGTGTCATCCCACAATGTGCCGGCGTCGAATGCCGCACGGGCGATGGCGCAAGCTGCGTCGGCGCTGGCGGCCCGAATGCCGACGACGACGCGATGGGTATGGTCAAGGCTGTAGCCGACCATGAAGGCGGGCAGTGCCCGCCCCGTGAGGCTCGTATCATTATTCATGACGTAGGTGTCCTGGAAGTGCGGAAACCCGTCCGTGCGGGGCGTGGCCCCGCAGGGTTGCTGAATGTGATCCGGGCTAGCGGATCGTGACTATCCGGCCGAGGTTCGGGCCGGGGGTGAAGTCGATGCCCGCGATCGTCGGAACGAAGCGGTCCCGCATCAGGATCGTGGTCCGGATATCGCCCCTTTCGGTTTCCTCGATCTGGACTTCCTGCTCCTTCTGCTTGATGGTGTCGCCGCGGATCAGCAGGCGTGTGCCGTCGGCGCCGGTAACGACGCCCGTGATCTGTCCGGCTGCAAGCGCGAGCGCAAGATGCCAGTCGGAAAGATCACGTAGCGGACGCCGCGGCGTGACAGCCTTCGTCGCGAACATCGTGGAGAACTGCGGCCACAGCGTGGCGTGTTGCAGGCGTTTCAGCTCGTGTTCGAGCTGCGGCGCATCGATCCGTGTCGACATGAAGGCGCATTCGCCGGCCGTCGAATGGATGTGATACGGCTCAGAGGTCCAGTTCTCCGGCAGACTGGGCGGCAGCTCGCCTTCATGGATGCGCGCCAGGCGCGCGGCCAGTGCGGTATCGGCTCCGCCCGCACGGCGCTTGACGCCGAAAAGCACGAGCTGCCTGAACGTCTGGTCGGGCGCGAGGAACACCTGGACCTGCGCGAAGTTGCGGGCGATCATCGTGGCGAACTCGCGGTCCATCACGTAGTGCGGCACGATCAGGACCAGCACACCGCCGAACGCGAGCCAGGGGACCGTCTTGAGGTAGAAGATCTTCTCGAGACGATCGGGCTGACGCTCGCCTGTCTGCGCCTTGTCCGATACGACGTCCCCGTATGGCGGGTTCAGGAAAAGCAGCCCCATGCTGCGGGCCGTGATGAACATGTCGTGGACGTCGCTGTGCGCGACCGTATCAAGCACTTCCTTCGCGTGCCAGGCACGTTCGCGGTTGTACTCGACGCCAAATGTGCGTACCGCATCGGGCGTCGCGGTCAGCGCAGCAAGCGAGGCCTTCAGCTCGTGCAATGCGGCGCCTTCGCCACAGCAGGGATCCAGTAGCCGCGAGGGACGATCGGGATCGGACAGTGCGAGCGCGGGCATGATGCGCGCGAGCGTGACGGCGTCGGTCGGAAAGTACCCGTTTTTCACGAAATTTCTGGCGAGGCGGGGAAAGATCAAGGCCATACGACTCTCCTTTGGGTCACGGTGTGCCGCGGCCGGAAGACCCGGCACGCCGAAGTTGGACAGGGATCAGGCCTTCCGCCAGGTCTGGCTGGATGCCTGGAAGGTGTAGCCAAATGCGCGAAGCTGGTCGCGCTGCTGACGGAACACCCCGCGATCGACGGTTGGGTCCAGCTTGACTGGCTCGCCGGCGACGATCGCATCGGCCAGTTCGGTGCCGAACAGGTCGGGCAGATAGAGCTCGCCGGAAGCGTTGCTGGTCAGCGCCGACGCCGAAGTTTCGTCTGCATGCGCATCGGCTGTGTCACCCGGTGTGCGCTCCTCGTCGACGGGGTCCGGCTCCGTCGACGTGGGCTCGCGCCCGGTCTCGCTGAACGGTTCGTCGTTGTCGAGTTGCACATCGGCCAGTCTCGCGCGGATTTCGACGGTGACCTTGCCGTACCACACGTAGCTGTGCGGATAGATTTTGTCGATCAGGAAGGTGCCGGTGTAGGCGCCGGGCTCGAACTGTTCGAGCACCTTGTCCTTGACCTTGAACTCGCCAACGGACGTCGTGAGTTCTCCGACCTGGAACGGGCCGTTGCTGCCCTTGATGGTGCGCACGTCAAGCGTGCCGGAAAGCGAAATCATGATGCCTCCACGCAGTGAGGCGGGACCCTCCATGGCAGGCATGGGTGTCCCGCGGGTTGGTTAAGTTCGTGCGGATTGACCGCCGCCGCGCGGAAAGCGCAGGGCACAGCCGACACGCCGAACGGGAACATTGCAGATCTTGCTGATATTGCGATGCGCGACCGATACGACTGGACAACAGCCCTCGCTCATTCCCGAAAGCTCATTGACGGAAGCTCCGGCATGTCGGCCAGGGAGCGTGAAGCGGTCACGGACGGTATGGATGCATCAGTCCGCGTGTTGCGGGCCGCACTTGTCTGTGCTGCATTGATCGACGATATGACGGAACAGGCGCGGGGGAAGTCTGAACAGCCGGCCCCCGCTTTCGACGATCCACGTGCGATGGTGTCGCCTCACGACGACAGCCTCCTTTATCGACAGACCGTTGAGTGTCAACACATCGCCCGGCGCGAGTGAGCGTGAGCGTGCCGCATGCCATGCGCGTACCTGCTGACGCCATGCGGGCGCTGCGGGCGGGACCATATCGAGATAGGCGAGCGGGCAGGAGTAATACAACGGTTCCATCTGCTCGCACATATCCTTGTATCCCCAGCCCGCACAGGTTTTGTCCCATGCGAGCAGGTCGCAGCCGATATAACGCATGGGCGCAACGCCTGCGCGACCGATTTCCCAGACAGTCCAGAGGACGTTGCCACTCGTGCAGTGACGAAGGCAGCGACGCGTGAAGCCGTCATGCTCCTCGTCGCGTGTCAGGCGAGCGACGAGTTGTGCGCGCGTCTGTCCATGACCAAACAGCCATCCCATGATGTACCTCGCAAGGTGAGACGAGGCATCGTTCCCGTGTCGGGACGATACCCCGCGGGGAAGCACCGTTGATGCGGTGCAAGTGATGAAAGGAAGTCAAAACGGCAATCGTGATGCCGTAGTTACACGCGCCTTTGTGCATGAAGATCGCGACCCATGGCGGTACGAACAGAGCTGATGATGAATACGGTCCAGTCGGCGAAGTACCGGCCATCGAAGACGATGGCCCCTGAGTTGAGCATGAGCTGGATCGGCATCGTGATCTTCCCGACTGGAACTTCGCCATCCGGTCCGACGACGACGCCCATGTCCGGGAAGAAGTGCCGCCCCTCATACGGATCGAGGAATTCCAGCTCGAGGTCGCGTGCCCTGACGGTGTGGCAGTAGCGCAAGCGGCCGATCAGCGGTCCGTCAAACCCGGTGACGAGGGGGGACCCAGGTGGATCGTCGCGCCCGTTGAAGAGTCCGAGATAGAGGCCGTCTGGAAGACCGGCGCTCTGGCTCATAAAGCGCGGCAATGTGCGCCCGTCACGGCACTGAAAAAGCTGCTGCGAAGTACCGTCTTCATCGGCGGTCCAGTCCGCGGCGTGCGCAAGCACCTCTGGGATTCGCACGTGGTGTGTCGTTTGAAAATCCGGCCAGCAAAACATTTCCATGTCGCCAGGCTTTCTGACGGGTGGCCGGGCGTCGAAACAGTGACAGCTTGACATGATTGTCTCCGTGAGCGCCGCGGAGACGCGCCCATGCGGGCTGCGTTCCGCAGGGTGTAATAGATAGGCAGGACGTCAGTCGATCGCCGCGAAGATATCGCGGGCTTCCGGGTGAGACGGCACGAAGGCCAGCAGTCCGTGATACAGGTCCGTGAAGCACGATTCTTCCGTCGACCGCGCCATGGCGTTCAAGGCGAACAGCGTTGCAACAATGCCTGCGGCATCGCTGCTCATCTCGCCGTCATATCCGTTGCCGTCGCAGGTGATGGGCAGCGGATCACTGCGGCGCGGTGCCATATAGAAGGCGCCATTGGACAGCTCCACGTAATCCCAGAATCCGCCGTGGTATGTCGCGCACAGTGACGACATGGCCGTATAGACCGCCACTTCGGCGCGGACCATGTGTTTGCCGAAATAGCGCGGCAGGATTTCCATGCGGCGCTCGTCAGGCACGATGGTGGCCGTGATGGCGCGTGTTTCGCTGGCTTGAGTCATGACGTTCTCCGAAAAGGCGCGGCGAACGGCTGCCCCGGGCGGGGAAGCGCATCCCCGCGAGGGTTGGACAAGGTGAGGCCCGAAGGCGTGACAGGAGGTAATTCCGAACCGCGCGTCACGTGACGCGGGAACAGCCGTGCAGACAGTGGCACCGGAAGTGGGCTGTAAAGGTGTCGCCTCGCGTAGCGACGGACGGGCCTGCAAACTGGCAGGCCAGCAGTGAAACCGTCACGCGTCATTTGCCTGTATTGGCCGTGGCAGCCTATGAGAAGCGAATGACGCATGACGCCTGGCAGTTAAATCTGCCAGGCGTGTGTCTGGGCCAGAGCAATCGGTCCGGCACAAACGGCACGGCGTCGTTGGGCCACCGTGAACCCAGTGCGGATTGGGGCTTTGCCGGCTTTCCTGAGCGTTTCGTGATGCATCGCTCGGGAAAACCGGCGCACCGGTCATGCGGGAAGACCCCCGCGCGGGGCGGGGGACGAGGGATCGCCATTCACTCGGCGCTGGTAGCGGCTCGACGGATATCTCGCTGGATATTGGCGTTGCCGTGACGGCGCAGTGGGGGATAGCGGTTGGTACGCGGGGCAGCGCGTTCAGTCAAAGCCGTGGCATTGCGTGGCTCCTGTTCATTGCGACCGCTGTCGGGCTCATCGATGCCGTCGGTGTCGTGCTGATCAGGACCGTCTGTCGACGGCACCTGTGCGTTGGCACGCTCCGGCGCCTGATCGCTTGCGGCGTCCGGGTCGTCGCGTTCTTCGCTTTCATCGCGATAGACCTCCTTGCCGTCGACCTTGATCCAGAAGAGCTTGAGCAGGCGACCCTTGAGCACAGCGCCGGTTTCGCCAGCGCGGTTGCCGGTGCGTTCGAATGTGCGGATGTAGTGATCACCCGCGCGGAACGAAACGAGGACTTTCACGTCGGGATCGTTCGCGTCGTCCATCACGGAGCGGACAGCGTCTCTCGCTTTTTCGCCAGCGACGATCAGATCGAGCGGGAGATAGGCGATGCCGTTCTCGATATTCGGGTCGCCATGGAATGCGGAAATGGCGCATGCGAGGAAAGGCCTGGCCTTGCTACGGCCATTGCCCCTGGCGGTCACATCGCGTACGCGCGACAGATACCCGAGGCCGCGCAGATGAAGATCGAAATACTTGCGAGGTTCGACTGACTGATTCATGACGATTCTCCAGAACGAAAAATGGGGAATCGCCACAGCCCGTGTCGGGGAATGGTAATTCCCCAGACAGGCAAGGAAGGAAGCTTCAGGTCAGATGACCTTGCGGTGGTCCAGACAGTGGGACGAAGCACGACCGCGAAAGGTGTCGCAGAGCGACGATGCTGCAAAGGATGCTGGATGGGCTCCAGCGGGCAACTTCAAACGCGAATCATAGTCGGCGAAATCAAAAAATCAAGTCGATAACCGCGCCATATTTTCTTTCGTGCGAGCCCCGTATAACGTCGTATAACGGGGTTAATGTTGAGCTCACGACGCGTCACGATGTCTCACGATCTGTACATTGCCCTCACGGTCGATACATGGTCATCACGATTGGCCACGATGGTTTCGTGAACAGTCCCGAAAGAATGTGAGCCGTCACGCAAGCTCATCAAATTCAAGCATTGAAGCGGGTGAAACCCCGAGTGTGAAGGCCAGTACGCAGATGTTATAGAGGGCGATGTTGCGCTGGCCCCGCTCGATGCCGCCGATGTACGACCGGGCGAGGCCGCTTTCGAGCGCGAGGCGCTCCTGTGACCAGCCGCGCGCCTTGCGAAGCTCGACCAGGCGCTTTCCAAAGAGGGCAAGGGGGTCGTACTGCATCGACATCTCGTTCGGGAAGATATCGAAGCGTACGGATTTGACCTGTTTGAGGCCACGCTCTATGATAGGACGCACTATGAGTGACAATTTTCCGCGTCAGTCACAATAGTGCTGTGAAAGCGACGCTGGCGCCGGTCGCATTGTTGACGGTGTCCCGCCCGATTGACCTCTTTCTGACAGGAAACCCAGTGAGCCAACCGGTTTCGGATCTTGCCCAGTTGCTGGCGTCGATGCAGCCAGAGCTGAATGAAGGTGCCTATGTCTTTGCGTCTGTTCCGGCGGATACAGACGTGTCGCGGTTCGCGCCGCTGGCGATGTTTCGTGAGCGCGAGGGGCTAACCGTCATCACCGATGAGCTAACGGCCCAGCGCGAAGGATTGCCGGTGCTTTTCCGGGCTGCCTGGATCACATTGACCGTGCATTCCGATCTGGCGGCCGTCGGGCTGACTGCGGCGGTCGCAGAAGCATTGACGAAGGCTGGCATCAGTTGCAATGTCGTTGCTGCGGCATTTCACGATCACCTCTTCGTGCCGGTCGAGCGTGCGGCCGATGCATTGGCACAGCTGGCCGGACTGCAGGAAAGGACCGAGCGGACCACAGCGGGGTGACTGTCGCACTCTGTCCGGGATATCTGGGGTGACGCTCAGACCTTCAGCTTCCGGTCGAGATGCGGATGTCGGCTTTACCCGTGACAGGCAGCGATTCAATCCCGGGAACGCTGATTAGCAGGATGTCCCGCGCACTCGCTGTGCCGACAAGCCGCAAGGTCCCTCTGCTGGAAGCGGCTGCGGGAACATGGCCACTGCTTCCGATGCGTAAAATCAGCGGGCTCCTGTGACGCGCGACCAGGGCTGGACGACGGGCGTTCGCGGGTGTAGCAGCATCGCGATGGCGATCATCACGCAGGGCCGCTTCTGGCGCGGTCGGCCCATAGTTCGACGAGGGTCGCGGCCAGCACGATCGCGGATCCACATGCCGAGCGCAGGTGCGCCCTTCGTTGCGTCGGGAAACAGGGTTAGCAGGAAGAAGAGCAGCAAGCCGAGCTCGCCCGTCAGGAGCGTGGTAAATGCCTGCACGCGGCCGACGATGGCTTCATTCACGACCGTCAGGAGAAGTCCGATGGCGGCGGCGCGTGAGAGACTGCAAAGCATTCCGGCGAGACAGTAGAGCGCGATTGCGGCTGGCGCGTCATGCGCCAGCGATAGCAGGATCGGCGAGCCCCGGCATCGCCGGGAACTGCGGTCGCAGTGCTGCGCATTTCTTTGACAACCCTGGAAAACCTCCGAGAGCGAGCGCAGCCATTGCGGCGTCCGCGGCCGTTATATCGAGCATGCCGAAGAGATGAGTGTCGCCCTTGAGCGCATGAAAAGTCCGGCAATAGCAGGTTCTTGATCTGTACGACGGCAAAGGCCAGTCGTACCGTTATGGCATGCTCCATTGATTGGCAATTCGTCGTCGGCGTTCTCGCCGGGAGTCAAACGAAGGTGCCCTATGTTATACTAGTCGGTGATCGTGATTTGTTTTATTTTATCATTAATAATCAATAGGTTGGGCAGAAAATCTGGCGAACACGACGATTGGAGGCTGTCATGTATCTGGAAGACCGACTGAAGATATCGATCGCCAAACAGGCATCTGACGTGTTTTTGCGGACCGACTTTGCACGTTTTGGCAGCGAAGCCCAGGTGAGCCGTGCGTTGCGCAAACTTGTCGAAAGCGGCGTGATCGTCAAACTTGGCGTGGGCGTGTACGCGAAGGCGAAGCGTAGCGCGTTGTCGGGTGCCCCCATTCCGGTACAACCCGTGGAAATTCTGGCCGAGCAGGCGCTGACCAGGCTGGGCGTGAAAATCTATCCGTCGCGCCAGGTGGAGCGCTACAACTCCGGCGCGACGACCCAGTTGCCCGCCGGAGTGGTGATCAACACAGGCAGACGCCGTATCGGCCGGAAGCTGGGTTTCGGAAAGAAGACTGTCCAATATGAAAACAATCTCAAGCGAGCAGAAAGAGCTCATTGATGCTCTTGTCGCAGAGGGGCTTGCCGGAAACCTGTCTGCGGCTGTTCTTGAGAAGGATGTCCACGTCACCGACGCGTTGCGCGCGCTGGCCACACTGAAGCATCCGCATGTAAATTTTGTGTTCTGCGGGGGAACAAGCCTGTCGAAGGCGTACGGCCTGATCGAGCGGATGTCCGAGGACATCGACCTGAAGGTGGTGGTCAATGACGATCATGGCCTGTCGAAGAGTGGACTGAGGGCACATCTTGGCGCGCTGAAGGCCGCCATCGTCGGTACGATGACCGGGCTCGACTTCGCCATCGTCGAGGAAGAGACACAAGCCCGCAATGGCAATCGCTATTTCGCATCAGGCTGGTTGTATGAGACACGATACGCCGCACATGGCAGCCTGCGTCCCCACCTGAGTCTCGAATTCACAGTGCGTTCGCCACGCTTTGACACCGGGCAGAGGCCGATCGGCTATCTGATCGATCGCCTTGCGGGGCGGGAAGGGCAAGCGGTGGGGATGACCTGCATTGCGGCCGAAGAAACGCTCGCGGAGAAGGTGTTGTCGTTTCTGCGCCGGCATGCCGAGCACCGGGCGGGTGTTCGCGAGAATTGGGACAGTGCCCTGGTTCGCCATATCTACGACACCTACTGCATGGTTCAGTCAAGCCCGGACGCAGTGGGCCGGGCTGCGAGGCATTTCAGCGATCTCGTCGAGTTTGACCGGCAGGAGTTCCGTCTTCATCAGGCGTTCGTCGACGACCCGAAACAGTGCATGATCGCCGCGTTGACGTTTGCAGAAGCCGAGGCGCAGACGCAACAGGAATACCAGAATGTCCTGATGCCGCTGGTTTATGGTACGACCCGACCGACCTTCGAGGAAGCGTTCAGCGTGTTCAAGTCGGCGGCAACAACGCTTCTGGATACGCTTTAGTTCCAGTCCGGGAAGCGCTCGGGAAAGTGAAGCCCGGTGCTCTCACCTGTGCCTTTCGGCGTAAGTCCGGGATCGCGTTGCCATGCACGGCGACCTGCCGTATTGCAACGCCGAACGTCAGCCACGTCTGGCGCGGTTTCGGTCGACGTACAGCCTGACAAGGGCCGCAGCAAGGACGATTGTTGTCCCGCACGCCGCGTACAACTGCGCTTCCGTTGTGGTGGGGAGCAACGTTGGGAGCAGGAATATCAGCACACCGAACGCTCCCGTCAGTAGCGTGGTGAAGGCCTGTACGCGCCCGATGAAGACCCCGTCTACGACGGTTAGCAGGTGCCCGTTAGCCGCGGCGCGCGAGAGATTCCACAGCATTCCGGCAAGACAGTAGAGCACGATCGCGACCGGCGCGTCTCGTGCCAGCGATAACAGGATCAGTGAGCCCCCGGCGCCAGCGAGAACTGCGGTCGTGACGCCGCGCATCGCTCTGGCGACCGGCGGTAGTCCTGCTACAGCAAGTGCGGCCATCCCGGCAATTGCGGCCGTCATCTCGAGGGTTCCGAAGAGCTTGCTGTCCCCCCTGAGCTGATGAATGACGAAGCCCGGCAACAGCAGGTTCGTGATCTGGATGACAGCAAAGGCCAGTCCTACCGTTACTGCCGCGGCGAGGCTTCGCGGCTGTTTCATGAGGTACGCGAAGGCTTCAAGCGAGGCGGCGAGCAGGCCGGTGTGCTTGCGTGCCCCGTTTGTGCCCACGGTCCCCACCAGAGTGCGAAGTAGAGGCAGAACGGCCATTGCGATAAATGCGCCTAGGACCGCCGCGGTGCTGCTGCCAAAGCGGTTGATCGCGTAGCCTCCCGCGCCCGTGCCCATCGCGATACCTGCCTGGTTAAAGAAGGACAGGCGGATGTTAAAACCCATGCGCTCGCCTTCCGGCACGAGCGACTGAAGAACACCGCCCAGCGCGCCTGCCAGAAGCGCATAGCCGAACGCGCCGAGAATGCCCGACATGATCAGCAGTGTCGGCACGAGTTCACCGGGCACCCATTGCACCAGAGCTAGAACGAACAGGCCCAGCGCTCTGATGAGTTGGCCCGATGCGGTAACGGCCATACGATCACGATGGTCGACCACATGCCCAGCGGCTGGGGCCAAGGCAAATCCAGCGACACTCGAACTCAGGAGGACGAGCCCCAGCAGGCTCGATCCACCGACATGAAATGCGACCCAGGGCGGCAGAACGATCCCGACTCCGACGATGAAAAACGAGACGCTGGAGAGGGCGATGAAAAATGCGTTCGTCGCGTCGGCCACGAAGGGCGCTTTCATCGTATGGCGAAAGCGCTGAGCTTGCCCAGGCCACCGCAAGGTTATCCGGTTTTGGTTCGACGGAGAAGAAAACAGGCGGCGACACCGCAGACGTGACGATGTCTTTGCGCATGTTTCGATCAGCGACAGACACGCTATTCACGCCGCAGTCGCGGCTTTACCAAAGTGAAAGAGAGAACACTAGAAGTCAGTGCATGTAGGGCTTCCGGTGTTGCGCGGCGGGCTGACAGATGTGCTGCGATGGTTTAATCAACCGAGATCTGAAAGGACTCTCCGAGCAGCCCGAGTTGACGCAACTTTGCGCGCAACACATTGCGCGAGATAGACAGCGCTCGCGCGGCGCGCACCTGATTGCCCTTGTGATAGTCGAAGGCTGTCGTGACGATTAATCGCTCGAACGAAAGGTACACATCGGGTGTTTCATGCACGAGCAACTGACGCAATGCATGGCGAATCGATTCATATAGCGCGGCCGGACCGACGCTTTGCAGCGAAGCATTGGATCCGTGTTCAGGCCCGTGCGGTGCGAGGCGAAGGTCAGTCGCTTCAATATCGCCAGTGCGGCTTACGACGAGTGCGTAGTGCACGACATTTTCGAGTTCGCGGATGTTCCCCGGCCAGCCGTACGACGTGAGGAGCAGTTCGGCCTGAGGAGTCACGGTCACATTCGACAGTCCAAGACGGGTCCCATAAACTTCCGCGAAATGCAAGACGAGCGGCATGATGTCACCCGGTCTTTCTCGCAGCGAGGGAAGACGCACCGGGGCGACATTGATGCGGTAATACAGGTCTGCGCGAAAACGACCTGCCTGCACAGCCTTGCTCAAATCCACATTAGTGGCCGCAATTAGCCGGACGTCGACGGGCACCGGGCGTCGAGCACCGATGCGTACCACCTGCCGCTCCTGCAGCACGCGCAGCAGCTTGACCTGAAGTGCAAGCGGCATGTCTCCGATTTCGTCCAGGAACAGAGTACCGCTATTTGCGGTTTCGAACCATCCCGCACGCGCATGACTTGCACCTGTGAACGCTCCACTTTCATGCCCGAAAAGCTCGGCATCGATCAACGTGTCACTGAATGCGCCGCAATTGATGGCGACAAACGGTCCGCTGCGCTTGCTGCACGCATGAATATGCCGCGCGACCAGTTCCTTTCCTGTACCGGTCTCACCCACGATTAGCACCGTGGCATCAGTCGACGCGATTCGCTCAACATCGCCCAGCAAGGCGGCAGAAAGAGGATCGTCAAACACGATCGCCTTCGCGCGGATCGAGAGCGGATGTTCCGTCTCAACGGGAAATTTCAGCAATCTTCGCTCGGTGGATCGATTCGGACTATTCATAATCGTGTGGGAGAGACGGCAGAATCATTGTCAAGCGCTACACCAGATGTGCAAAGTGAAATAATCGGATAACGATATACAGAACTCGGTCATGCTCATTCATTTCTCGAGCTGGTAAGAAGGAGCGCCCGACATCAACAGTTTTGTGTTCCTGTTGTTGCATTCGGAGCATTCACAAGATACCCAACGGTAGGACCAGCCACTACACGCGTGGCTGACTCAAATGGAACGTGAGTTGCTTTATGGGGCGCTCGTCAATTCACGGTCCCATACCCCAGCATGAATTCCTTCACTTTGAGCCGCAACGCCCTTCGCGGTACTGCGCGCGTGTTGCTGGCGCTCGTCCTCGGCTTTTCCGCTCTAACCAGTCAGGCCGCTGATACGCAGACTGCGCCCACCGTTATTCGTTTTGGCGTATCCGACTCCGGACATGGCAATCCGCCTCGCATCGTTGGCGGATGGACGGCCATCGCGCAGGTGCGCCATTACCTCGAGGATGAGTTCCGCAAGGATGGCATCAATGTCCAATGGGTATTTTTCCGCGGGCAAGGGCCGGCAGTGAATGAGGCACTGACAAATAATCAGCTGGATTTCACGACGCTCGGCGACCTGCCCTCGATCATTGGCCGTTCGGTGGGAATTGATACCCGCATCGTACTCATGTCAGGCAGCTATGGAACGGCCTACGTGGCGGTTCGCCCGGAATCGTCCATCCAGACGATCACCGACCTGCGCGGCAAGCGGGTGTCATTCCTCAAAGGCACGGCCTCCCAGCTTTCCGCAAACCGCATCCTGGCTTCATACGGCTTGAGCGAGAGGGATGTACAGGTCGTCAACCTCGATCCCGCTGAGTCGGTGGCGGCATTCCGGTCGGGACAACTCGACGCTGTGTTCGGTGGCCTGGGGCTGCTTACGCTTCGTGATAAGGGCGTCGCCCGCATCATCTACAACTCGAAGAGCACTCCGGACATCGGCAGCCTCGGGCATGTGCTCGTGACCGAACGCTTCGCAAAGCAGTATCCGCAGGTAACACAGCGAGTCGTGAACGCGCTGGTGCGGGCTGCTGCCTGGGCCTCCGATGAGCGCAACCGGGAGCTGGTTTTCGACCTCTGGGCGCAAGCAGGCAGCATAAGTCTTGCTGATTTCCGGGAAGAGTATCAAGGCACGCCGCTAGCCCAGAAGCTTTCTCCGATCGTCGACGCACACGCCGTCGCGCTCGACCAGAAATGTGTCGACGATGCGTACCGTTTCCACCTGATTCGCCGCAGGTTCGCGATGTCCGAATGGGTCGACACGCACTACCAGGACGTTGCGCTCAAGCAGCCGGAAGTCGCTGGTGTGTGGGCGACGCAGCGCCTTGCGACGCGCTGACCGGATCCGGGCACCAACAACACTCAAGCTGCTCCACATGCAACAACGTAGTACGCGCCTGAATGCTGAGTTCCCTTAAACCAGGGGAAAGGCATACATGGCACGAAACTGGCTCTATAGCCAATTGCGTTTGCCCTCAAACCATCTTGATAAATAAGGATTCCAGAATGAGCGATATCATTGCAAAACTGAAGGCACGAGATAAAGCTTCGCGCTCGGCTGCTGTCAAGGCGCAACTCGATTTCCCAGTCATTGACAACGATGTGCATACGGTGGAGTTTGGGCCGTTGCTTGAGGATTACATCGCCCAGTATGGCGGGTCGAAGGTGGTCGACGAATTCCGGACACACCTCGCTCGCGGGCTCAATTACGCAAACAACGCGTGGTACAACTCGACGCCGCAGGAGCGACGGGATCGACGCTTCCACCGCCCGGCATTCTGGATCCTGCCGACCCGCAATTCGTACGACCTCGCCACTGTTTCGCTGCCAAAGCTGCTCGACGAACGTCTTGCCGAGCAGGGCACGGACTACGCGGTGCTGTATCCGAACATAGCGCTGTTTCCGCACAACTCGGGCCGGGAGGATTTGCGTCGGTCACTTGCCCGCGCGATCAATCACTATCACGCTGATATCTATCGTCCGTATCGTCATCGCCTGTCTCCTGTCGCGACCATTCCACTGCATACCCCCGAGGAAGGCATCGAGGAAGCCGAATTCGCGGTCAAGCAACTGGGCTTTAACACGATTGTGATTCCGGGTGCGATCCGTCGCCCCGTGCGCGCGGTAGCCGACAAGTATCCGTTCCGCTTTCACCCGGAAGTCGGCCATCACGCGCATTGGCTCGACTTCTACGGCATCGACAGCGAATACGATTACGACCCGTTCTGGGCGAAGGTCATCGAGCTCGGCGTCAATCCGACCACACACTCTGGCAGCCAGGGCTGGAGCAGTCGCGCCTCCATTAGCAACTACATGAACAACCACATTGGCCACTTCGCCGATGCGAACGAGGCGCTGGCCAAGGCACTTTTCTTCGGCGGTGTCACCCGACGCTTCCCACAACTGCGCCTGGGGCTGCTCGAAGGTGGCTCGGCATGGGCCGCAAACGTCTATAGCCATCTGATCGATCGCTTTGAAAAGCGTAATCGTGACAGCGTACATAACTATGACCCGGACCTGCTCGACGAAGAGGTCCTTCATGCGCTCTACCAGCACTACGGTAGCGAGCTCTTTGACGGCAAGACCTACACGAAGGACGACATCGCGCAGCACGCGCTCGGCATCACGCGCGCGAGCCGCACCCAGCCGCAAAAGCCTGACGAGATTGATGATTTTGCGCTGGCGGGCATCGAGCGCATCGAGGACATTCGTGACCGCTTCGTCCCGCATTTCTACCTCGGTAACGAAGCCGATGACCGTACTGTTGCCGCGGCGTTCAATACGAAAGTGAATCCGCTTGGCGTGAAGCTTAACGCTTACTGGTCGTCCGATTCGGGCCACTGGGACGTGCCTGATCTGACTGAAACCCTCGCGCAGACGTGGGATCTGGTCGAGGAGGGCGTGATCACCCGGGACGACTTCAAGGATCTGGTGTTCAACAACCCGTACCGGTTCTACACCGCGAACAACCCGGACTTCTTCAAGGGTACGGCGGTCGAGGCCAAGCTCGCCAGACACGCGCAGCGCGCTGCGGCCTGACGGCGTAGCACCCACAACAAGGTGCGGGCTTTGACGGCCCGCACCATCGAGAAAGCGGAGTGTCGGGGTAATGGTTTCGCAGCAGAAGAGGGATACAAAGCGGGCGGCGTGGCGGACGACAGTTGTCGCGGGGCTGGTCAGCTATGCGGGCATGGCACAGGCGCAAGGGCCGGGTCAGGGTCCGACTCATGGGCCAAGTAACGCCGAACTGCAGAAAGAGGTACAGGAGCTTCGCGTCATGGTGAAGGAGCTGAAGGCGAGGCTGGACAAAAAGGCAGAAGCACACGTCGACGCGCAGGCGTTGCACGGTGCCGCCGCCCAGGGCGCTTCAGCGTCCGGACCCGTGGCGCTCGATGGTGCTCCAAAAGTTGCGTCGGCCCCCGCTGGTACCGATCAGGGCAGCGGCAATGCGCAGATCGCCAATGGTGGAAATGCTGGAAATACTGGAAATACGCCCGGCACGTCTGCGGACAGCAACACACCCTACGCGACAAAGGACGACGTCGAAGGTCTGCGTGCCTCACTTGAGAACTACAAGTATGACCAGCAGCGTCTGCAACAAACGACACTTGCGAGCACGACACGCAACACGGTCATCGGCGGGACGGTACAGGCGCGATACACCTCGCAGACACCTGGCACAACGAGCGGCACAGGAAGCGGGTCGACCAGCCGGAATTCCAGCTTTGATATTCCGCTAGCCCAGCTGTACCTCACGGGCAGCCTCTACCGCGACTACGCGGAAGGACGCAACCTGACCTACAAGCTGGGTTTTGCATATGCGCCAAACGTCTCTTCCGGCAGCACGATTTCGTCATCGGCGCCGGGTGGCAGCCAGTTCAACGCGCAGGACGTGTATCTGCAGTACAGCTTCCTGCCGACCACGTTTGGGCTTGAGACGCCGATTCTCACGGCGACCTTTGGCCAGCAATTGATTCCGTTCGGTCTTGAAGCACAGACCGATGAAAGCCTGCGTCCCGTTATCAATTCTGCTCAGTTCGTGAGTGGACTGGGCGTGGGCACACGGCAGATTGGCCTGATCGCGCGCGGCGACGCCGGGATTTCAGTCGACTACGCGGCGAACTACCGTGCCGCGCTGGTGCAGTACGCATTCGGCGTTGTCAATGGCAGTGGCCCGAACCAGTCAGACAACAACAACCACAAGGATCTTATCGGGCGGCTGGCGTTCACCCTGCCGGTCGATTACGCCAGCTGGCTGCGTCAGTTGACGTTCGGTACGTCGGTCTACCTTGGTCGCAAGAACCTGGTCAATGGCACCACGTCTTCAGGCGAGGGTGAGAGTAACCGGTACGGCTTCGACATCTACTATAACCACGCACCGTTTGGCATGACGGCCGAGTATGCGAGGGGGCGCGATGGCGCGCCAGGCGCAAACGGCACGACCACCGTGAACAGTTACGGGTGGTACGTGACAGCTTTTTATACCTGGGGTCAGCAGTGGATCAACAGCTACAAGACGCAATCCAAGTATGACGACTGGTGGCCGAAGTCGTATCAGGCGTTTTTCCGTCTCGACAAATGGAACCCGAACACCAGCCTGTCGAACAACCTCACCACCATCGATACCCTTGGTCTGAACATCTTCTTCGCGCAGACCACCAAATTTCAGATCGACCTGCAGCATACCTCTTCGAGCCGCAGTGCGAAGGCTTCGAATGCATTGCTTGCCCAGTTCCAGTATGGCTTTTGAAATCGGTACGACACAAGACGGGAGTCCAGTATGAAACGCCTGATTGCAACTTTTATGAGTGTCGTCCTGGTCGCGACGGGGTTCTCGGCCAACGCGCAGACGGTGGCCAAGCCGACAGTAATTCGCATCGCTTACTCGGGAGCGGGGTCGGGCGGTCGTCCGTCCAGCAGTGGCAATATTCTGGCGACGGCTGCCTACCAGGGCGTGCTCGAGGACGAATTCCGCAAGGACGGTATCAGGATCGAATGGAACTTCTATCCGGGTGCGGGCCCCGCGACGAATGAAGCGGCGGCGAACGGCCTGGTCGATTTCGCCTATCACGGCGACCTTCCCTTGATTGTTGGCCGCTCGACGGGCATCCGTCATCACATCATTCTTGCGCTCGGCCGTTTTGGCAATGTGTACTTTGTGGTCCCGTCCGATTCGAGCGCACAGACGATTGGCGACCTGAAGGGCAAGAAAATTGCGACCTTCAAGGGAACGGCAGGGCAGCTCACGCTCAACCGGGTGCTGGAGAAATACGGCTTCACGGAGAAGGATTTCCGCGTGATCAGCCTGGATTCGGATACGACAAAAACCTCACTCGCCACACGTTCGATCGACGGCACCATCATTTCGCCGTTCGATGTCAATGCGCGTGGCATCTCGCGCACGTTGTTCGAAATTCCGCGAGACCCGAAGGTGAGCAGTGTGGGTACATTCTGGGTGTCGGAAGATTTCGAAAAGAAGTATCCGGATATCGTCCAGCGCGTCGTGAATCGCCTTGTGCAGGTCGCTTACTGGTCCTCGGACGAGCAAAACCGCGCGAAGCAGTTCCAGCTGTGGGCTCAGGATGGCACTTATTCGTACACGGACTGGGTGCAGCAATGGAAAGGATACACGCTGAAGGAGCGCAACTCTCCATTGCTCGACGAGTACTATCGCTCGACGTTGCAACGTGCGATCGACGAGGCCAGGAAATTCAGGCTGGTGCGGGGTGATGTCGACCTGAACGGCTGGATTGAGCCGAAATATCTCGAAACTGCACTGAAACAGCAGCACCTCGAAACCTTCTGGGACCAGGACGACACGAACGGCAATCCCATCAAGAACAATAAGGTCGCCTCGCAATGAACTACGCTGCTCGTGAGATCGGCCAACCCGCAGTCGTGCGATTGCAGGCACGACGCCACCGCCTGTCTGTAGACATCGAGGCCCGACGCCTTGCGTGGCGGTCGGTCTATACATTGACGGGATGCATGCTTCCGGTTCTGCTGCTGGCGCTCTGGCAGCATGCTGTGGACCGTGCCTGGCTGCCGCGTCAGATCTTGCCGCCGCCAATGCTGGTCGTGCATTCATTCATCGATAGCTGGACTTCAGGTGATTTACCGGCAGCGATCGAAATCAGCCTGTCGCGTCTTGCATGGAGCGGACTGATTGGCGGTGGTGGCGGCCTGCTCCTTGGTGTCCTGATGGGGACTTCAAGACGAGTGAGTGCGTACCTCCTGCCGACCTTCGAAGTGGTGTCGCAATTTCCGGTGGTTGGATGGATTCCGATTCTGATCATCTTCCTGGGTATTGACGAGCCGCTCAAGATCGCGGCCATCTCCATTGCAATCGTGACCCCAATCACCATTAACACATTCCGCGGCATCGCCAATGTCCCGAGTGGGCTTCATGAAGTCGGGCGGGTGCTGGGCTTTCGCACGCACCAGAGGATTTTCCGGCTGGAATTACCCGCCGCACGCGCATCGATATTCAACGGGCTTCGTCAGGGCGTCATGCAGGGCTGGCTATCGCTGGTCTTTGTAGAACTGCTGGCTTCCAGCGAGGGACTCGGTTACATGATGGTCTGGGGCCGGCAACTGATGCAACTGGATCTGGTCGTCATCGCGATGATTGTCATCGGCGTCATCGGTGCCGCGCTCGATCTGGCGCTGCGCCGTATCGAAATGCAGTTTGCGCGTAGTACGCGGACCGCCTTCTGAGGTTGCCGACATGAGCATATGGGCAGGTCCCCTTCGACGCGATTGGCGCGGTGCCGTGTTTCCGTTGTCGCTGGTGGCGTTCTGGTCGTTCGTGAGCTGGCGCGGCTGGTTCGACACTCGCCTGATTGTCCCGCCCTGGACGATACCCATCACGGCGTGGCATTTCATCGCCACAGGCCATTTTTTCGCCGGCGTGCTGGCGAGCCTTTATCGCGACATCATTGGATTCGTACTGGGAGGCGCAGCGGGAGTAGTGCTCGGCGTGGTAATGGGCGCGTCGCGCTGGACCGGGCGGTTCATCGGACCGACCTTTCACGTGTTAAGGCAGATCTCGCTGTTTGCCTGGCTGCCTTTGATTTCATCATGGCTGGGAACAGGCGATGGCGCAAAGATTGTTCTCATCGCCCTGTCTGCGTTCTATCCCGCCGCCCTCGGCGCTTTCGAAGGCGTGAGGCAGGTGCCGCATAACTGGCTGGAGCTGGCGCGCGTGTATGAGTTTTCGTTCAGCCAGGTCGCGAGCCGCCTGATTCTGCCCGCCGCGGCACGGCAGATCGCAACAGGTCTGCATCTCGCGCTGATCTACGCGTGGCTGGCCACAGTGGGTGGTGAATTCCTGCTGGGCCGAAACGGCATCGGTGTCGGCGATGCGGTCATGCGAGGCAGGTCGACCGTCGATATTGCGCTGATGATCTTCGGCATGCTCGTAATCGGCCTGATTGGCGCCGTCGGCAATCGGCTTGCCGCACTCGTGGAAAGCCGGGTAATCCACTGGCGCGCCGACGCGCGTTGAGTCACCCCTTCTGGAGACTTAGATGTCAAGCTTGCCTATTGCAGAAAGTGAAGCGGCGGCGTCCACCGCTGTCGCGACGTTGCCCCCGCGGCAGCGTACGTTCGTGAGCGATGCCCTAGTGCGCTTGCTGCTCGCATGGCCGGTCCCGCTTGCACTGTTCGCGTTGTGGACAGCGAGTGCGGACCACGACTGGATTGCCGCGCAGATTCTGCCCGGTCCGGATGTTGTGCTCGCGACCTTGCTCGACCTGCTTCATTCGGGTGATCTTGCGAGTAATCTTTCCATCAGTCTCGTGCGCATCGCGTCCGGTAGCCTCGTCGGAATCGGTGCCGGACTTTCGCTGGGCGCAGTGATGGGGCTTTCTCCCGTATTGCGTGATTATCTCAATCCGACCTTCAGGGCATTCGCGCAGATCCCTTCGCTAGGCTGGATTCCGTTGCTGATGATGGTGCTGGGTATTGGCGAGACGCTCAAGATCGTACTGATTGCCAAGGCCTGCTTCGTCCCTGTGACGGTCAACACGTGCAAAGGCATCGAAAATGTGTCAAGAAAGCTGCTTGAGGTCGCACGCGTTTATCGCATGAATCCCTGGCAGCAGTTTTCGCAGGTCATCTTACCGGCAGCCTTTCCATCGGTCTGGGGTGGCGTGCGCTACGGACTCACGCATGCGTGGCTGGGGCTTGTTGCGGTTGAGCTGCTGGCTTCCTCCGAGGGTCTGGGTTTTCTTATCGTCTACGGACGCCAGCTTTATCAGATGGACGTGGTCATGGCCGCGGTCGTGGTAGTCGGCCTGTTCGGTTTCCTGCTTGACAAGATCCTTGCATTGATCGAAGTGCGTGCGCTTCGGCACTGGCGACACGGGGGTGAGAGGGAATCGGGTGAGAGGCAATCGGGTGCGAGGCAAACGCGATGAGTGTCACGCGAAAGACCCTGCGCGGCGCGGTGCTGCCTCTCGTGCTGCTCGGACTGTGGTCGGCGTCCTGGCACTTCAGATGGGTCGACGAGAAACTGTTCGTGCCGCCGCAGCAGGTGCTCCAGACGGCATGGCACATGATGAGCGACGGCCAATTGTGGATAGATCTGGGCGCGAGCCTTGCGCGGGACGCCGCTGGATTTGCGTTGGGCACGGCTGTGGGACTGATCGTTGGCATCGTACTGGGCGCTTCACGTGTGGCCGAGTCTCTGGTTGGCCCGACTTTCCACACCGTCAAGCAAGTATCTATCTTCGCATGGATACCGCTGATTTCACTATGGTTCGGGCTTGGCGACGCCGCGAAGGTGGCCTTTCTTTCGTTGTCGGCTTTCTTTCCCGTTGTGCTGAATACGATGGAGGGAATTCGCAACGTACCGCTCGATTATCTCGAAGTAGGCAGCCTGTATGGCTTCAGTTTTCGCCAGCGGCTTGTTCAGATCCTGTTGCCTGCGGCGTTGCCGTCGATCTTTACCGGCGTGCATCTCGCGCTTATCTACGCGTGGCTGGGCACCCTGGGCGCCGAATACCTGATGACCTCCGGCAACGGAATCGGCAACCTGCTGACCGAGGGCCGCGAGAATTTCTGGATGGATCGCGTGATTCTGGGCGTCGTACTCGCTGGTGTGGTCGGCTTTGTGATGACCACGCTCGCGACGTTCGTCGAAAAACGTCTGATGCGATGGCGCCCGGCTCATATCGGAGCAGGTTAAACACCGGAGGCTTGATGAAGGCACATGTCGGAACGCTCGAGATACGCAATCTCGGCAAGCAATACATGGTGCACGGAAAGGAGATGCCCGTGCTGGATAACATTTCGCTGTCGATTGCGCCTGGCGAATTCATCAGCATCGTGGGAGCGAGTGGCTGCGGCAAGTCAACGCTTCTTCGACTCATCGTCGGACTCGACAGCGAATATCAGGGTACGCTCCAGCTCGACGGGCAACGCATCGCCGGCACGAGCCGCAAGCGCGGCATCGTTTTTCAGGAACATCGTCTTTTTCCGTGGCTGTCGGTCGAACGGAATGTCGCGTTGGGCCTCATCAATATCGAAGTAGACGCTGCCACGAAACGCGAGCGGATTCGCGAACATCTGGAACTGGTTGGCCTGAACGGTTTCGAGAAGGCCTATCCGTATCAGTTGTCCGGCGGGATGGCGCAACGCGCGGCGATCGCGCGTGCATTGGTTGGCCGGCCGGACATTCTGCTGCTCGATGAGCCGTTCGGCGCCCTCGACGCGCTCACGCGCAGCTATTTGCAGGAGGAGTTGCAGCGCATCTGGAGCGAAGAGGGCATCACGATGATTCTGGTTACGCACGACGTGGAGGAAGCGGCTTTTCTGGGCGACAGGGTAGTGGTCATGGAACCACGTCCTGGACGTATTCGCCGCATCATCGACGTGCCACTGCCTCGTACCCGCGACCGTGGCGATCCCGCGTTTGTTGCGATCAAGGATGAAATCCTCGGTGAGTTCGCCGCGCTGGATCAGGCTGGGCGGCGCAAAGGGCTGGCTAGTGGGTCGGGCCCGAAGGAACCCGTGCATGCGCTGGCGGCCCTATGATGCATTGCGCATCACCAGCATGGTCAACGAGACACGTGGAGGCCAAATGAGTGTGGAGTTTACCTGGTGCTTGCCCCCGCGTCGGGACGACATAACGAGGGCAACGGATGGCATCGGGCAGGCACGACGATGTCCGGTCGACGACGACATTGAGCGCATCGTTACGCTGGTGCGCGTCATCGAATACGCAGGATTTCATGGGGTACTGTTGCCGGGCGGGAACAGGCATGACGATGCATGGCTACTGGCCGCGGCGCTCGCGCGCGATACACGGACATTACGATTGATCGTGACGCTGCAGCCAGGTAATACACAACCCGCGCTCGTCGCGCAGGCCACGCAAACTCTGCAGTCGCTCACACAGAACCGCGTCGATCTGCTGATAGAGACAGGGGCGGCGCGGTCATCGGCGTCTCCTGACAGCGGACAGCTCGAACACAATGTGCGGCTCGCCCGGGCCGATGAGTTCCTGACCGTGCTGGAAGCGATGTGGCGAGGACGGGCGGCCTGGTTTGGCACGCCGGGTGGCGGCTTTCGTCATGATGGCGAGTTTTACCAGCTCGAAGGCGCGGGGCTTGCCAAACCGCTGAAAGTGGTGCCTGCTCTCTGGTTCATTGGTACGTCTGAACCGGCAGAGCGACTCGCCGCTCGTCGTGCCGACATCTATCTGCTCGGGCACGAACCCCGGGACCGGCTTCGCGCACGCATTGCGCGGGTCCAGGAGGCAGCTGCATCGCAAGAACGTACATTGCGCCTGGGTTGCCGGGTCCATCTTATCGCGCGTGAAACGGCGAGGGAGGCGCAATGGCAAGCAGCTCACGCTTGCCGTGGGCGCGGCGGAGCAACGCTGGCGGGATCAGTCGCGGAGATTGCGGAACAGATCGACGCGCTCCATGAGCTTGGAGTCGAAAGTTTTGTTCTCTCAGGTTCCCCGGATGTCGAGGAGGCACTGCGCTTTTCCGAGGAAATCGCGCCCCTGGTCCGACGGCAGCCCGCCAGCGGCAAGCGCGTGGACCAGGCCCTGGCGTGAGCCAGAAATATCAGATCAGATTCCGTCATGATTCTTCCATGAGCATTGATTTCAACTGGTTCTTGCCGACCAACGGTGATGGGCGACATCTCGTGAACGGTGGCGTGCGCACCGTACGGCATGTTGCACGAGGTGCTCGCTCGCTGGACATTGACTATCTGACCAGCGTCGCGCGTAGCGCGGAACATGCGGGCTTCCAGGCTGTCATGCTGCCGGCTGGCTCGATGGCAGAGGACGGCTGGCTGACTGCCGCCGCGCTGGCGCGCGAAACAAGGCGCCTGAAGTATCTCGTGTCGTTCAAGGCCGGACTCGAGCAGCCGACCTTCCTCGCCCAGAAAGTCGCCACGTTGCAGCGCCTGAGCGGTGACCGGTTGATGTTGCAGCCGGTGGCTGGTGGCAGCCGTGTCGAGCAGCGCGCCTATGGCGATTTTCTCGATCACGATGCGCGATATGAGCGCGCCGCTGAATATCTGGAGGTGCTTGCCGCGGCCTGGCGCGGTCCGGGCCTCTTTCATGAGGGCAAGTATTTCTATGTCGACGGTGGCGGCCTGCCTGCGCCGTTGCATACACGTCCGCCTGTCTATTTCGGGGGTGCCTCCGATGCGGCGCAACGGGTTGGCGCAGCTCACGCGGACGTCTTTCTGCTCTGGGGTGAGACGCCGGCGATGGTCCGCGAGCGCCTTGCGCACACTGACGCGCTGGCTGCCGAGTCCGGGCGCACCCTGCGCTACGGGTTGCGCATTCATGTAATCGCCCGCGAAACGGAAGCGCGTGCGTGGGAGGAAGCAGAACGGCTTTTGCGCGAAGTCCCACCCGGACTGGTGGAGCTTGCGCAGGTGCAAATGGCGGCGTCGGAGTCAGTCGGACAGGCTCGCATGCGCGGATTGCATGGCGGTCGTATGGTCGACTCGGTGCGCGAACTGGAGGTGCATCCGAATCTCTGGTCAGGAGTCGGACTGGTACGGGGTGGCGCGGGCACGGCGATCGTCGGATCCTATGCGCAGGTTGCGCAACGCATTGGCGAATACGTCGCGCTGGGCATCAGCTCCTTCTTTTTCTCTGGCTATCCAAACCTCGAGGAAATGTTGCGTGTCGGTGAAGAGGTTGTTCCGCTGGTGCACAGGCACTAGACGGGCCCCCATCGCACCGTTGTAGGGAAGCCCGCTCAAGCACGTTCTCAAGCGGGCTTCGTTGCTTCTGGCTCAGGACGCGAATGCTCGCGCCGGATTCCCGGCGCTGTATCGGCTGACCGGGCGTGCGAGTCCGAGATTCTCGCGCAGCGTTGCGCCTTCGTAGTCTTTCCGGAAAAGGCCACGTCGCTGAAGCTCGGGCACCACCAGATCGACGAAGTCCGTGAGCGAGGCCGGCATCACGGGCGGCATCACGTTGAAACCATCCGCAGCATCGTTCAGGAACCATTCCTCGATGGCATCGGCGATGACCGTCGGTGAGCCGACCACCACACGATGGCCACGGGCTCCGGCCAGTCGCTCGTAGAGCTGCCGCAGGGTCAGTTTTTCGCGCTCGGCGAGTTCCGTCACAAGTGACAGCCGGCTTTTGTTGCCATTGGTGGTTTGCTTGAACCTGGGTGGCGGGCCATCGAGGTCGTACTGTTTCAGATCGACGTCGGGGAAATAGGGCGCCAGGATCTGCAGACCCACTGAAGAGTGAATCAGCCCTTGCAATTGCGCGTACCGGTCTTCTGCTTCGGCTTGCGTACGGCCCACGACCGGCGAGATCCCAGGCATGATCTTGAGTTCGTCGGGGTGTCGCCCATAACGTGCAAGCCGGCCCTTCACGTCGCGATAGAAGTTCTGCGCTTCTTCGAGCGTCTGCCACGCGGTGAAGATGACCTCGGCGGTGCGGGCGGCAAGCTCTCGGCCGTCGTCGGACGCGCCCGCTTGCACGATGACAGGATAGCCTTGTGGCGGCCGCGACACGTTGAGCGGCCCCTTGACGGAAAAATGCTTGCCTTTGTGATTGAGCGTGTGCAGCTTCGCTGGCTCAAAGTAGATGCCGCTCGCCTTGTCGCGCACAAATGCGTCGTCTTCCCAGCTGTCCCACAGTCCCTTGGCAACATCCAGGAATTCCTGCGCGCGCTCATAGCGCAGGGGATGCGCAAGGTGTTCATCGCGGCCGAAATTGCCTGCCACCGATTCGCTGCCCGTGGTCACCACATTCCATCCCGCGCGCCCCTTCGAAATGTGGTCGAGCGATGCGAACTTGCGAGCGAGCAGATACGGATCTTCGTAAGTGGTCGACGCGGTTGCCACGAAGCCGATATGCGAGGTGACAGCCGACAGTGAAGCGAACAGCGTGACCGGCTCGAAAGAGGCGAGACGTCCATAACGGCCGCGCGCGGGGCTATCGGCGTCGCCCTGCTCATGCACGCCTACGCTATCGGCGAGGAAAACCATGTCGAATTTCCCGCGCTCGGCAATGCGTGCGACTTCCTGGTAGTGGTCGATGTTGGTACCCGCGTCGGCCTGGGAGTCAGGATGGCGCCATGCGGCGATATGGTGACCGGTGGCCTGGATGAACGCGCCGAGTTTCAGTTGTCGTGTACTCATGGTGTCTCTTGGATGTGGATGAATCTGGAGGAAGTGATCAAGGAAGAGCTGTACGAGTCATGCAGGCTCACCTAGGAGCCGTTCGATTTCCTCGAGCTCTACTGCACTTAGTTTCCAGCCCGAATTGCCGGCCGCGACGTTGTTCGCGATTTGGGCGGGGGTGCTTGCGCCGGCGATGATGCTACTCACCACCGATTGCGCGGCGAGCCAACCGAACGCCAGTTCAAGCAGCGTATGGCCACGCTCACGGGCGAAGTGGGTAAGCGCTTGTGTGCGCGAGAGGTCGGCGGAGGTGAGGTAGCGGTCGGCGAGACGCGGAGTGTTGGCGAGTCGTGAGTCGGCTGGCGGCGCTTCGCCCTGGCGATACTTTCCTGATAACAGACCGTTGGCGAGCGGGAAATATGGCAGCAGGCCGATCTGGTACGCGCTAAGCGCAGGGATCAGTTCGCGCTCAGCGTCGCGGCGCAGCAGGCTGTATTCGTCCTGACTCGAGACGAACCGCTCAGTGCCGAACTCGCGCGCGAACCACTGCGCTTCCACGACCTGCCATGCCGACAGATTGGACGCGCCGATATAACGAACCTTGCCGCTACGTACGAGATCGTCGAGTGCACGCAACGTCTCGTCGATCGGCGTGTCGGGATCGCGGCGGTGCAGCTGGTACAGGTCAATCCAGTCCGTCTTGAGGCGCAGCAAGCTCGCCTCGACGGCTTCCACAATGTAGCGGCGCGACGCGCCCTGGCGCTTACCACTTTCGTCGAGCGGAGTGCCGAACTTGGTAGCGAGGACGATCTGCTTGCGGCGTGCGCCGAGCACTTCGCCAAGAATCGTCTCAGAGCCGCCACCTTTGCCATAGACGTCGGCCGTGTCGAACAGAGTGATGCCGGACTCAAGCGCCTGCTCGATCACGGCTCGTGATGCATCCAGGTCGAGGCGACCGCCGAAATTGTTGCAACCGAGTCCAACCAGCGAAACCTTGAGGCCCGAACGGCCGAGTGTACGTTGAGTCACGGAGCTTCCCATGTTTTTGAATGAGGTACCTGTCGAACCAGGGCCGGTGTGTCACAAGGCAGGAATCGCGCCAATGTCGCGAATCAATCAACGCGGGCATTCAAATGGGGAATGCAGCTTCTTGAGTGGTGGAAACGGAGCAGAACACAGAGCCCGTTGCTGCAAACGAGGCAGGGCTGCAGCCAGAGCGAAGTCACACAATGTGCGACGAACTGAGTAGCAATGGCTTCAGCGCGTGACGGGCTAATGGCACGGAGCTTGCATTTTGCGCCCGGTTTCCGTCACGCCCCACCTGGTCCGCGCACATAGACATGAGCACTCCGCAGCTTCCCGCTTCATCAATTCCTCTTGACGATTCTCCGCTGCCTCGCGTCGACATGAGGAGCATGCCTCGCGTGCTTCGGCGTCTGGTAAGGCTCGCCGCGCGGTATCCAGCACGCTGCATCGGTGCGGTACTCGCATCGCTTGGCGCGGCGGGCGCGAACCTCATAACACCCCGGCTACTCGGGCAGGTGGTCGACCATGCGCACCACTTGCTGACTGATCACAATGCATCCGTCCTGGCGGCCCGTCATGCGCTTGTGCTTAACGGGTTGCTGGTCATCGCTGCCTGTGCGGCTCGTGGAGCATTGACCGGGCTGCAAGGCTATCTGGGTGAGAACCTCGCGCAACGCGTCGGCTATGACATGCGGTTGCAGTTCTTCAGCAAACTGCAGCGGTTGCCATTCACGTTTCATGACGAGCATCATTCGGGCGACATGATTGCGCGCGGAATGCTCGACATTGAGGGCATCCGCGCATTCCTTGAATCCGGTGCATTACGCGTGATAACACTGCTGATGCTGGTCGGGGTCGGCTCGTGGCGGCTATTTAGCGACGATGCGCAGCTCGCCTGTCTGGCGCTGGCGTTTGTGCCCATCGTGATATGGCGCGCGGCCCGCATGGGGGTGCTGATGCGCCTGAGCTGGCAGCAGTTGCAGAAACTCATGTCGGATCTCACGCTCGCCATGGAAGAGAACCTGCAAGGCGTTCGGGTAGTCCGGGCCTGCGCGTCACAGGTATTCGAGCTCGCGAAATTCGACCGCATCTCCGATCTCGCATTACGCCTGTCGAACCGGCGCATTACGATTCGCATGAGTTCGATGGCGACGATGAACTTCGCGTATTACATCTCAATGGGACTGACGCTCTGGAGCGGCGGCCTTCGCGTGCACGCGGGCACCCTGTCGGTCGGTACGCTGACTGAGTTCCTCACCTTCATCGCAATTCTGCAACAGCCGCTGCGCCAGGTCGGGATGATCGTCAATTCGAGCGCGCGCGCGAGTTCATCCGGAATTCGCCTGTTTCAGATCCTCGAGGCGCCCGAGTCACCACAGAAGGCGGATCCGGCATTTGACCTCGCTCCTGGACCCGCCACGCTGCGCTTCGAGTCAGTCGGTTTCAGCTTCGGTGGGCGCGAAGTGCTGCGCGACATCAGCTTTGAGGTGTCGCCGGGAAAAATGCTCGGCATTGTCGGTGCGCCTGGCAGCGGAAAATCGACGCTTGCGCACCTGATCCCACGCTTCTACGACGCGACATCAGGCCGTATCAGCGTCGATGGCGTCGACATCCGCCAGCTCTCGACTCCCTCGCTTAGGCGTGGCGCTGCGCTCGTGCAACAGGAA
The DNA here is from genome assembly GCF_059422005.1 of Paraburkholderia sp. GW821-FHT02A12. Classification (NCBI taxonomy): domain Bacteria; kingdom Pseudomonadati; phylum Pseudomonadota; class Betaproteobacteria; order Burkholderiales; family Burkholderiaceae; genus Paraburkholderia; species Paraburkholderia sp. GW821-FHT02A12. Next base: position 1,850,598 of record NZ_JBWKWA010000002.1, read on the forward strand.
ACCTTTCTTTTTGATGCGACCGCGCAGGCCAACATCGCTTACGCGGATCCGAGTGCCGACATGGGGCGCATCATGAGCGCGGCACAACGTGCACAGATCCATCCGCAGATCGAAAGCATGGCGCAGGGCTATGCGTCGCCCGTCGGAGAGCGTGGCGTCGCGCTATCAGGTGGACAGCGTCAGCGCATATCGATTGCGCGCGCGTTGCTTGGCGCACCGTCGATTCTCGTGCTGGATGATGCGACCTCGGCTGTCGATGCTCTGACTGAGCGCGAACTCATTTCGTCTATACGTGAGGCCGGTCGGAAGATTGCCACAATCGTGATCGCGAACCGGCTTGCGGCCCTCACGCATGCGGATGAAATCATGGTTCTCGATGCGGGACGTATCGTCGAGCGTGGCACGCACGCGAGCCTGCTCCAGGCGGGTGGGCACTACGCGCGCCTATGGACGCTTCAGCACGGCCGCCAGCAAGAGGCCGCTTATAGCAAGGACAATACGACGGGGGTGCGTGCATGAGCACGGGACACTCACAGTTTGCCGATAGGTCTGTCGGCTTGAACGATCGTCAGGACGTAGCCTTCAGCCACTTCGACGGCCGGGTCGTGCAGCGACTGATGCAGTTTATGCGACCATACCGCCTGATGTTGTTTGCCACGCTTGCCTGCGTCGCGTTATACACCGCCGTGCAGGTGAGCATTCCTATTGCAGTCCGCTATGCGGTCGACGGCGCCGTCGGAAGCGCGGAAGTGTCATTCAATACCGTGCTGGTGGTCTTTGCGGCCCTGGCGGTGAGCAATACCGCGCTCAACTTTTTCCAGGAATGGACCGCGGCGCGCCTTGCACAGTGCGTTATCTTCGATCTGCGCCGCGCGATGTTTGCTCATCTGCAGCGCGTCTCACTGTCCCTGCTGGACCAGACGCACGTGGGGCGGCTGATGTCGCGCCTGCAAGGCGACATCAACGCACTCCAGGAATTCATGGAAACCTCCGTCTCGTCGATCGGCGATTTCTTCCTGCTGGTCGGCATCGTGCTGGTGCTGCTGGCGATGGACTGGCGGCTTGGGCTGCTTACGCTGCTCGTACTGCCGGTGCTCGTGGCCATCCGGGCCATATGGATTCCGTGGGCGCGAAAGGCCTTCATGCGCGCGCGCGTGGCATCCTCGAACGTGAACGCGGCCCTGGCCGAAAACATCAACGGGATTCGTACGGTCCAGGAGAATTGCCGGGAATCGGTCAACCTTGAGCATTTTACGGTGCGCGCGCGAGAGAATCTGGATGCGCAGATTGGCTCGTCGCGTGCATCACAACTGATGGTGCCGCTTGTCGACATCCTGACCGGTCTGTCGATGGCTATTGTAGTGGTCGCGGGTGGTACGGCCGTACTGGGCGGGCGGCTGCCACTCGGGGTCCTGGTCGCCTTCATTTTCTACGTGCAGCGCTTTTTTGATCCGATCCGCACGCTGTCGATGCAATATACGGTCATGCAGCGCGCAATGGCAGCAGGTCACCGCATCTTTGAGGTGCTCGATGTGCCCGTGACACTCCGGGAACGCGATGATGCCGATGTCCTACCCGCTGGCAAGGCGCCGTCGATCGAACTGCGCAACGTGACCTTCGGCTATCGTCAAGAGGCGCCCGTGCTTCGAAGCATCAACCTGAGCATCGAGGCCGGTACCACGGTTGCACTGGTCGGTCCGACCGGCTCCGGCAAAACGAGCGTCACGGCGCTGGTGGCGCGCTTTTACGACGTCTGGGATGGCGCGGTGTACATCGACGGATTCGATGTGCGCAACCTGACGTTCGGCTCGCTTGGCAGCACCATCGGTATGGTGCTTCAGGAGCCGTTCCTGTTCACCGGAACGATCGCGGAAAACATCGGTTATGGTCTGCCCGGAGCATCGCGGGAGGATGTCATAGCAGCAGCGAAAGCTGTGCATGCGCACGAGTTCATCACGCGGATGCCGCACGGCTACGACACGATGCTTGGCCAGCGCGGCCGCAATCTTTCCGCGGGTCAGAGGCAGTTGCTGAGTTTCGCCCGTACGTTGCTGGCCGATCCGCGCATCCTGATTCTCGATGAAGCGACCGCAAACATTGACAGTTTCACCGAGCTCGAGATCCAGCGGGCGCTTGGGGTGATGAAGCGCGGCCGGACGATGATCGTGATTGCCCACCGCCTCGCGACGGTCCGAGACGCCGACAAAATCGTTGTTTTGCAACGCGGAGAAATTTCAGAGCAAGGAACGCATGAGGATTTGTTGCAGCGAGGCGGGCTCTACGCACGCTTGCACAATAGCAGCGGGACGTCGTTTTATGACATCGTAAATGAGCCGCGCCCGGATTCGTACAAACCGGCGCTCAGAGTCTCTCCAAGGGACGGTCAGCTTCATTCGTGATCCACGCAGCGAAGGCTGACATCGCTGAACTCGTTTCGAGCGAATGAGGCGTCACGAGATGAGACCGAAGTGGGCGTTCACGGCGTGAACCCTGCTCGCGGGAGGGCAGTAGTACCGAGGGCCTGTGCGTTGCCGGGCAGAATCTCAAGAAAGAGCATGGTCGGGGCTAAAATCGCATGCGGTCCGAAGACCGCTCATCGATGCAAACAACGGCAATCCGCCCGTCGGTGCCAGCGGGACGGCGACCGGTTCCTGTTCCGAATGGCCCTTCATTAACGGGATGCTAAAAACCGCGCAACGTTTGATCCTGATGCCTGACAAATGCGCTAAATCAATCAAGGAAGCGGTTTTGCAGCGGCAAAGCACTCGATATTGAGGTATCACGCCAGTCGTAAGCAAATAAGCTTGTCTCGTGAGGAAGTGCTGTGGGCGATCCGATGCGAGCGCTAACGACACAGTATTGGGGTGTTGAAACCTCCTGTACGAAACGGAGACGAAAATGGACATGGAGAAGATGGCGCGCGATTGTGGAATGCAGGTCGTGCTTGATGGGCGGATCGGCCGGGAGGAATACAAGAGCGTGTACGGGTCCCTGCAGACTTTGCAGCGCTTGGCGGACAGCATCCGGGAGTTCGTGACCAGAGAGACTTCTGCGGAAACTCCGGTTGTTTCGTCAAAGTAGGAATCGCTATTGACGAAGTCCTACGGGCTTGCGCGAAGGGACGCTCGTCGTTTGGCGAAAGACAAGCACGGGCGTCCGGTTCAAAAACCGATCGAGGTCGTGGACATGGAGAGACCCACGACCAAGTGATTCGTACCTTTAACGATACTACTCGTATGCAGTATTTCGGATCGCGATTTGCAGCGCGCCTTTCGGGAACTTGATTTCCTGTCTGAAATTAGGCCGGAGGTGGTTTTCTACGCGCCCCGGCTTCGTCGCGCTTTTCAGGCCCAAACGCGTTTTCGGGTTGGGGCGGATATTTACGATATGTCCCATTATCGTAGCTGCTGCGTTTCGAGGCGTCTGAGAAGATAGTCGCGTCTATCAATTGCGGTTTTACGCTGTTTCATGATCACGGCCTTTGTGCGCTCGCTGATTAACGATCGCTCACGCCGATTAACGATCGCTCAGATTGCGCCAGCGCACCCATCACGTGGAATATGAATGTGCCGCAAGAGAACATGGTACTGATTGTCTCAGTTGGCGACTGAAACTGGGCACCCTGTGCATTGAACCGCTCGACAAGCTTGCCACGCGAACCGCCTAGGCCGTCGAGGCGCCAGACGACCGAGGTGTCTCCTTCTGTCGCCTGTTGCAATGCGGCGTCGAGCCCCGCACGTGCGGATTCCGCACCGGGTACGCCGTGGTCATGGAACACAGCATCGCATCCGGCCGCACTTACTGCCGAAATCTGGAGGTCAAGATCCTGCTCATCCGTTGACACGCGTGCATATCCGATTTTCATGGATTTAATACGGGAGAGGCGGTGTGACGCGACCGCCCGTGTAAGCATGTCGCGCGAAGGAATCCGCGCAGATTTTCGGGAATGATCCCCGTCAGGTAATTGACTAGAATCGTTGAATTATCCCGAGCGCGATAACTGCCTGAGACCTGGTCGACGAACTGCTGGTGGTAGTGTTGAGATGCACGGGAATATGTACGTTACCCGTGCTACTAACATGCTGATATGCACCGATCGCGTAGACACTCGTACGTTTTGACAGGAAATACGTCGCCTGCAACGTGAACATCTGGTATTTCGGGCTAACTCCGTTCAGACGGGCGTCCGTATACGCGTAATTGCCCGATAGCACGAAAGTCGGGGCGAACCTATAGCTACCGTTCACCTCATAGTTTGTGAACCGTGCGCTACCGTGGGTCAGCGGGAAGTTGCCAGAGGTGCCGGCAGCAGAAGCCCCAATCGCCGTAGCGTTGTCTAATTGCGTTTGTGTGAAGACCAGCCCCGCGATAGCTGAGCCGAAAGCATAGTTAGCACCAGCGGCGAAGGTGCGCTGGCGACCTGCGTTGAACGTCGAGTCGCCGGCTGCGACTGTCCCATTTGCGTTCGTGTTCGACCCGCCGTTGTTCAGTTGCAGATAGTCGGAAGCAACGGTCAAGCCCCCTGACTCGTAAGATACGCCAAAGTTGTAAGCGCGGCTGTCAGCGAAGTTGGTCGAATTCGAGAACGCATACATTCCGCCAAACTGCAACCCGTTATATTTGACACTTTGATACTTGATCGAATTGTTGAACCAGAGCGCGTCGTTGAGGTTATCGTTAGCGTACGGGTGCACCGCCAGGCCGCTTAACGATATTAGCGACAATGGTTCAACGTAATTGATCATATACTGGCGGCCCAGTGTTACTGTGCCGAACATCTGATCCGACAGTCCAACGGCCGACTGGCGTCCAAACATCCGGCCGTTTTGACCGAGGGTGCCGTTCGACAGTTTAAAGCCGTTCTCGAGACGGAATACAGCCTTTAGACCATTGCCGAGATCTTCCGAACCGAGAAGGCCCCATCGGTCGCCCGCGACCATACCACTGGCCTGCGCGTAGCTACTGTGACCACCGGAATTGCTGGTATACATGAGACCAGTATCGAGAAGTCCGTATATGGTGACAGAGCTCTGTGCATGCGCGGAACTGGCTACGGCAAGAAGTACAAGCGAGACGCCCGGATAGACAAGTTTTCTCATAGTTTTACTTCTATAATATTCGCAGTGCTGATTAAATGATGTGGTGAAATGTCATCTTTCCCTACGACTTCAAGGCCCTTCCTCCCGCCTCACGCTTTCGACCTAAAACACAAATCGGCGCGTCTACAAAATCGTGAGCGTGCGCCAGAACGCTCGCTCACGCGTGTCATGGTGTCGGAAACCGTGTTCCGCCCCGTATGTGCCATCGGCAAAGGGCTGTTGGCCCGGCCGATGCTGAATCGCAGTTTGGAGACCATCTGCGGCAGCGCAATGACGTATATCGAAAAATCCGATAGGCAGGTCCGGAATGTGGATGCGTGACGCATTATTTCATTCTGCCCGCGCGACGCGAGAATGCGCAGAAAGTGCTTAGGACGTAAATCTCACAGCTTTGCCAGCTCGCAATGTCCAGTCTCGTTGGCGCATGAGGTTTAGACCAAAGGAGGTTGTAGCCGATAGCTGCAGGGTTTCAGTAATCTCGTGGGCGGTTGGTGTCAAACATGTCGCAAACCTATTGGGGAGGACAGTCCGTCAGCTCGATCCATACCCTGTGAGACCAAAGCGGGCATTGTAGGATCGTCTTTTGCGTCAGTCTGATCGTATTTCGCGATATGTGTCATTGGAATGTCGTCGATTGCGCCGAGAATTCAAGGATGATTGTCGGTGGAGTGCTGGGCATAGATGGCAACAGGTGAATGTCAGCCAGCAGGCAATCCACGCTCTAGCGTTGATGTGTAGAACCGACGGCGGCCCTGGCGGTCGCTGCAACGTTCTGCTCCAACTGCGTGCCTCCCAATGTCGCATCTGATTCTGGAAACCGCCGGAATTGTCCGGCCCCGATGGCTAAATCCCTTTGTTTCGTAGTGGGGCGCATCGAGTTCGAACGGCACGCGTCGGCCAATGCTATGCGGGCGAGTCGCCGATCGCGGCGCCGGTGCGAGTACACATGTCGATACCTGTCTGTCACTGCCTCGTGGTATCGAAGTCCTTGGAAGTAAGTTGATAGAGGTCCGAGAATGGAAACAAACAAGCGCGTGCTTGTCGTGAGTTTCGATGGTCTGCGTCCCGATCTGGTTACACCTGAGCTAATGCCCAACCTGTATCGTTTGCAGTGTATGGGAACCGCATTGACGAACCACCGCACGGTCTACCCGAGCGAAACCCGCACAGGTTTCCCAAGCCTCGTTACGGGAGCGACGACCGGCCAACATGGGATGGTAGGTAACAAGTATGTCGACCGCTCAACTTTACCGCACCGCTACATCGACACGGCTGATGCAATGCTCCTACGCGAGCTTGACTTGGAGAGCGAAGGGCGACTGATGTCCGTGCCGACACTTGGCGAGATTCTCGGCTCGGCGGGGCGAAGCCTTGCCGTGCTGTCGACAAACTTCCCAGGTACGGCGCGACTTTTCCACCACAAGGCGGACGATCTCGGCCATGTGCGCCTATCCGGTCATTTTCGAGAAGCTTGTGCCCCGGAAGCGGTGCTGGCGGAAGTAGAGGCACGAGTTGGGCCCCTGCCACCGGCCCCGCCGAAGGGCGAGCCCGATAAGGTGGGGCAGGAGTGGATTACGTCGGCGTTCCTGGAAATCGTATGGCCCAAACACCAGCCGGACGTGACGATACTTGCCTATGGGGAGCCGGACGTCACCACTCATTTCCACGGCATTGGTGCGGAGACGACCCGCGACATCATCGCATATTGCGATAGCCAGTTTGGTCGCGTGCTTGACTGGTGGGAAGGAGAGGGACGCGCGGCTGGCGTTCAGATCATTGCCGTTTCAGATCACGGCCACATTACTGGTCATACGGCGGTGTCGGTGGTTGACGGTCTGCGCGAAGCCGGCTTCAGATCTGGTATCGCCCCGGGGCCCGATGTGGATGTTGTCGTTGTTCCCGGGCAGGTGGGGGCGCTCTACCTGACAAGCCCGAGCGACGACCAGGTTTGCCGTCTGGTAGCAGCGATTACTGCTGAATCCTGGTGCGGACCAGTCTTCACGCGTTCGAAAAACGAGACAGAGGGGATTGCTCCCGGCAGCCTTGGCAATCACCTGATTCTGGCTGACCACGTGCGAGCGCCGGACGTTTCTTTTGCGTTCCGCGCGGACGACCGGGTCGATCCGTTTGGCCTCGTGGGCAGCACGTTTTATGAGAATAGTCGTCTCCGCAGCGTTCATGGCGGGTTGCACCCGAAGGAGATGGCAGCCGTCGGTATCGTGGCTGGGGCGGCTTTTGGCGCAGAGGGCTCGTCCACCGTTCCGTCCGGTATCTGCGATTTCGCGCCGACTATCCTGCACCTTCTCGAAATTGGCCCACAGAAGACCATGACAGGGCGCGTTCTCCATGAGGTCCTGAAACTCGGGGCGAAGACCGTTTTCAACGCGCGCAGTGAGGTGTTCGAAGCCGGGCTCGGTGGTTTCCGGCAAACGCTGCGTCGCGTTCGGGTTGGTGATGTCACGTATGTCGAGAGCGGCACGGCAGACGGGAAGAGCAACTGAGGTCTACCGCATCCGCAGGGGCGGCTAGAACAGCTGCCGCTCACCTCGGTAGACCCGCAGTGTCTTCTGACAAGGCCCCTAAGCATACTAGTCGACGCAGACATCCGGAGGCTGTGAACGGTCACTTGCAACGGCCGAGGAGTTTTTACTCCCCCGTTTGGGAAGTATTGTCATAGGCGCTTGCCGGTAATTGCGGTAGCGTTAGCCCGCTCTTTCTCGTGTGGCTCGCGGACTCCGCTGCACATTACAGGCAACGAAGCACGCACGCCACACAGGAGAAACGCAATGAAAGTCGCCGTCATGGGCGCAGGCGCAGTAGGCTGCTTTTACGGCGGCATGCTCGCGCGCGCGGGACACGATGTGGTCTTGATCGGCCGGCCCCAACATGTCGAGGCCATTAGGCGCGACGGGCTGCGCCTCGAAGCGCAGCAGTTCGACGAGCGCATCGGCGCGCCGCATCTCACGCCAGCACCGAAGCCGCCGCCGTCGCGGGCGCGGACCTCGTGCTGTTCTGCGTGAAGTCGACCGATACCGAAAACGCGGGCGACGCGATCAAACCGCATCTAGGCGCCGACACGCTCGTGCTCACGCTGCAGAACGGCGCGGATAACGCTGAGCGTCTGCGCACGGTGATCCCGCAGGACGTGGCGGCCGCCGTGGTCTATGTCGCCACGGAGATGGCAGGGCCGGGCCACGTACGCCATCACGGCCGCGGCGAGCTGGTGATCGAGCCTTCGCGCTCGAGCGACGCCGTTGCGCGCACGCTCATCGACGCGAGCGTGCCAACGGAAATCTCACCCAATGTGCGCGGCGCGCTCTGGGCGAAGGTGATCGTGAACTGCGCGTATAACGCGCTTTCGGCGATCACGCAATTGCCTTATGGACGTCTCGTGAAGGGTGCGGGCGTGAGCGAGACGATGCGCGACATCGTGGGCGAATGCATGGCCGTCGCGCAGGCAGACGGCGTGACGCTGCCGCCGGACATGGACAGCGCCGTGACACGCATCGCGCAGACCATGCCGGGCCAATACTCGTCCACGGCGCAGGATCTCGCACGCGGCAAGCGCAGCGAGATCGATCACCTCAACGGCTATCTCGTGCAGCGCGGTGCGGCGCTCGGCGTGGCCACGCCCGCAAACCGTATGTTGCAGACGCTCGTGCGGCTCATCGAGGACAAGGCGCACGCAGCGCTCTAGCCTTAGCTGGCTCCGGAAATACACCCGTCGAGAGACAACGTGCCTGGCTTTGCGCGGCTACTGTTGGCGGCTTTGTAAATCCGACACTACACGGCGGCGCAAGGTCGAGTAAATCGATCAACAATGAACGGCAGCCGGTGCCGGCCGCCGGTAAGAGTCGACTCAGATTGGTTCCGTGAGATCGCCGATGTCGCTGATGTCCGGAGGCGGCCATCGCTGTTGGCGGATCAGCTCGATCAGCTCTTCGCCATAACGTATCCAGATGCGCGCGCGCAGATCGTTGAGCAACTCGTACACGGCGAGCGCCTGCTGGGGCGACCAGTTGGCATCGATCAGGAAGTCCAGTCCGCAAGACAGGCCCGATGGCAGGTGCGTGCGCCGGCTCATGGCTTTTTCTCCTGGCGGCCTGCATTGCGATTGCGTGCGCGTCGCTCGGCGGCCTCCCGTGCCTCCTTGACGCGATACGACTCGCCTTCGATGGCGATGACCTCGGCACGATGCACGAGGCGATCGACCAGCGACACGACGCACGCCGCGTTCGGAAACACCTCCGACCAATCCTTAAATCCTTTGTTGGTTGTTACGGCTGTACTTGCGACTCCGTATCTGCGGCTCACCAGCTCGAACAGCAGATCGGCGTAACGGTTCGAGTAGGCCAGGTATCCGACTTCGTCGACGACGAGCAAATCGGGCGAAGCGTAGTATCTGAGGCGCCGGCGCAGCGCCGCATCGCTGTCGGCGGCGGCCAGATCCCCCAACATCTTGCCAGCCGTCGTAAAGAGTGCCGTGTAGCCGTGGATGAGCGCCTGGTACGCCACATTCAGCGCGAGTGTCGATTTGCCCACGCCGTTCGGGCCAATGAACACGGCGTTGGACTTCTCCTTCACGAACTCCAGCGACATTAGTTCCTCGACCGCGGCGCGGTCACAGCGCGTGGGCCAGTCCCACTCGAAGTCGGCCAGCGGCTTGAAGCTGCCAAGGCGCGCGGCACGGATGCGCCGCTCCAGCGAGCGGCGCGTGCGCTCCTCCTCTTCCCACAGCAGCAAGGGCCCGAGCCACGGCTCGCTGTGCACCTCGGACCAGTGGGCCAGCAACCCGTGCAGTCTGAGCGCACTGGCGCGCTCCTGCAGGACCTCAGTTGTGTTCGTCGTCATCGTGTTTTCCCCGTGAGCTGATCGTAGATTTCCAGGCGGTGCGGCGTGACCAGTGCGTCTTTGCTGCGGATGTGTTCGGGCAGGTTCAGCGATACCGGCGGCGGTGCCTGGCGCGCAATGCGCCGGCGCTCCAGTGCCTGGCGCACGGGGTTCTGATGAGGGGCCGCGCCGCTGGCGAGCGTTTCCTCGATGGCCGCCTGCAGTTCGAGCGCGCCGTAGCGGTCGAGCAGTCGCAGCAGATGCGTGGTGATATTGCCCAGATTGCCGCCGGCTTCGGCCGCGCGCAGCATCAACGTGTGTGACACCGGCACGGCATGGGCGAGGTGGTCAAGGCCACGATGATGGCGCGCTTCGCGTTTGCGCTGGACCAGTTCATCAATGTGCGCACGGATCTCGACCCGCTTGCCGCGATCGTAACTGCGCTCATGCTCGGCCACGACGTCGGCGCCATCGAGAATGCGCACCCGGTGTGGATTGGCCCGCACCGTGAGCGTGCGTCGCACGGACGTATGTGGGATCGTATTATGCGCAAGAGAAAAACAATGGACATCAGCCTGCAGCTTGAAAATGCTGGTATCGGCAGTCTGCAGGATGTCCATTTGGTTAGCCGAAAAAGTGGACAGAACAACCGTCGGAGTGTCCATCTTTCGCCGCAGGTTTCGCATGGTCGGAAGCCCGATACAGCCGGGCGTCCGACCATGCTGGAGCGTGTCAAGCCATCGAGCGTCAAGGGTTCGCTGCGCCGGGCTGCGCCCGCCCTTGACCCGTTCAGCGGCGTCACAGGACCACGATCGAATTTGATGTGTGACTATGCCTGGGCGACCCGTAACGGGAACCTTCGCGAGCACGAGGTCGACGCAGGCGAAGCAACCCAGGCGCCCGTTTCGAGCGGGGGACGCCCGCCCCGATCTAGCGTGGCTGCAGGGGCAGGACGCTACCGCCACGCAGCGCGACCAGTTCCTTGCGCAGGCTGAACACCTGACGCAGCAGAGCGAGTTCTCGTGCCAGCGATTCGTCGAGCTGCGCCTGCAGATCCTTCGCGTCGCCCTTCGCGCGGTTCAGACGCTCGGTGAGTTCGAGCTTCGGGCGCCCGGCGTCTACGTTGGCCGCGTCGATCGCTGCGATCAGTTCGGTGAACTGCGGGCGCGACTTCTTGATGCTGCCCTTCTTGCGGCCCGCCTCGATCGCCACGGTGTCGTTGTTGATACGCGCACCCTTGCGTTTCTTCAGCCTCTCAAGGGCGGCATAGTAGTCGGTCATGGCGCCGCTCATGCTGCCTCCGGTTTGATCAGTTTCTTCTGCGCATCGAGCAGTCGTTGCAGCGTCTGCGCCTCGATACGGTATTCGACGCTCGTCTCATCGACCGCGCGCAGCTTCGCGACCGTAACCTGCTGCGCCTTTATCACGCGCTGAAGCTTCGACGGCACGACGACGAGATTACGGCAGTTCGATTCAAGGCAATCCAGACGCATCCAGTCGAGTGGCGTTGACTTGCACGGCTCGACGCTGACGCAGCCCCCCAATACCGTCTCGCGGTACGCCAGCTCGCCCTTCCCGAACATCCTCACCGTCTGCTCGCGTGAGTAAACCGATACAGGCGAGGACTGCACGGCACGGCTCTGCGTCCATGCTGCGTGCCCGCCGAACAGCCGCTCGTCAGAGAACAGCACCTGCCCGGCATACGCAAGGTACGCGGACAGGTGTTGCGCCTCCGCCCATTCCTTCGCGAAGTGGGTCCTGTCGGTGTCGATGAAGCCCTTCGCGAACGCCGAGCCGCGGGCGTAGTACCTGCTCATCTCTTGAGTGATGTGCTGCAGCTGACGCTTGAGCGTCGGTAGCGTCACGAGGCCGCTCCGATGGGCGTAGAGGGCCAGGGTCCTGCGAAGCTGATGGCGCGTGAACGGCCACTGCTGCCCGAGCGCGTACTTCGGCTCGTCTTCCCACGCGCGGTGCATGTCGACGTGCTTCAGTTCAGCGATATCCTCGACCGTGATCGTCGGAAAGACGCGCTCACGAAAGGCTTCGATGTCGTAATGTACGGTACTCGCTGCCCGGTTTGCTACGTACCCCAAACGCAGACCCATCCGGCAGAACAGCAGGTACGAACCGTCCGTCGATTCGGCGTAGCCTTGCGCGCTGTGCGCACGGTGCGCCTCGCCCGACAACCGTTGCGCGAGCCTGACGGCACGGGCAGCGAGCGGGCTGGTGACCCAGCATGCGCGCCTGGGACGACCGCCCGACAGCTTGGTCGTGACGCCCTCGATGGTGTAGTGCGTCACACCATCCAGCCGGGTCTCACTCAGACAGTTGTACGGCAGGTTCTCTGCTTCTCCCGCACGCATGCCGGTGAACGAGAGGATGACAAGCTGGCATAGTGCGCCGATCGACGCTACAAGAAACGACGCAACGTGAGGGGAGTCCTTGCACCCGAATTGCGCAGCAACCCTTACCAGTGCCGCACAGACGCCCGGCCTCTCACCAGCGTACCTGCGTGCGAGGTAGTCCGACAGCATGTCAGCGACGGCCTCTGCGATGCTGAGGTCATGCTCACAGGCCGACAGGAAGTGCTGGTAGATCCGCGTCGGGATGACAGGGTGTTGTGAGTTTCCAGCACGCTGCGCGAAGCGTTCGAGCAGAGGCTTGTGCAGTTGGGCCAGTGGTACGCGCAGCCCTGTGGTCCGGACGCCCAGACTGTGAAGCTTTACCAGAATCGAATGAAGAATCTGGGCCTTCATCTCCATCCCGGTTTGCGCCGCATAGTCCAGAACAACAGCGACAGTGGACAGGCCCTCGTAGAGCGTAAGCTGACGTGAGGCGGCAAAGAACGTGAACGCCCTCAGGTGATTTGAACGAGCTTGTAGCGTACCGGACGCCGGTACCGTATCGGTCACTTCGTGCATCAGAAAGTACATCACCTGCTTCCACTGACGCGTAGTCGCCTCTGAAAGGGTGCGACTCACGCCGTCAGGCAGGTGCCCCCTGAAATGGACGTGGGTGCGACGCAGTCCGATCGTATATGCCTGGATGTCCCAGGCGTCGCTACCAAACAGCGAAACAGCGTTCCCGGCCTTGTCGTGCGTGACCACCGTATCGTCTTCGACCCGATACCAGTCGGGACGCTCAGCGATCGGCGCGAATAGCGTGTTGTTCATGCCACTCCCAATTCGTAGAGCTGGTCGAGCTTCGCCGACCAGAAAGCGTCAAGATTGCCTTCGATATCAACGTGCTGCTCGATCTGATCGAACAGCGCGGCGTCGCGCTTACGCAGTTCATCCAGCAGGAAATCTACGCGGCGCAGCACCGCGCCGAACGAGCTGTCGTACTGCTCGATCGAGTCAGCACGTCCGCTCGCGAGCCTGACGCAGTGACGGCAGCTCAGCAGCTTGCGGATGTCGGTGGCGTCGGCGTGCACGCGATACTGGTCGCAGAAGAGACATCCTTCGGTCGAGCGGCAGTCAGGCTGTACGCTGATCAGGTCCGCGACCGGTGCGGGCTTGTGGAACCCGATGCAGACGCCCACCGCGCTCCTGATGCTGCCCGCCGGGTCGTCGCCGGGCTTCAGCACGGTCTTCTCGACCGAAGCGAGGAACGCGCCCATCTCAGCCTTGTGCGCGGCATCCGTACCGTTCGAGTACGAGCGGAGCGCCGTTTCCACCGAGTGCCCCATCAGCCTGGCGGCGACGACAGGGCCGTGGTTGCTCACCGCCCAATCCTGTTTCGCCGCGCGCCATTGGCGTGCGGTAATGCGCGACAGCACGATCCCGAGCGTGTCGAGTCGAGCATAAAGCTGAATCAGAAACTGGGGTGAGAGACACACTAGCTGTCGTCGCTGTGAAGAACACCCGACTGCCATGAACAACGCGTCGCAGTCTGCGTCCTGCACCAGATACTCGCGCAATGCCAGATACGCCTTGAGCTTCGGCATGAAGCCCAGCGAGACGGTGAATGTAACGTCCCTCCTGCCTGCACGGTACTTGACCTCACGAAACTTCTGACGTGCAACCGACGTATCCTGCAGGCTCGCGGCAAGCTCCGGGCTCCACTTCATGGCCAGCAGTTGTGCGCGGTTGACGCCCGTTTCGGCCAGAAACAGCGTTGCAAAGCAAAGGACCGCCATCGAAGCGTGTGAGCGACGGATCGATGACTGTGCGTCCTTGTTCGCCGCCGCAAGATGTTTAGCCGCACGCGTGGCGATGTCCCCCGAACGCTTAAAAGGGTTTTTAGCGCCAGCCTCAGCCATGTGCATCGTGAGTTCTTCCCGGGTGCGCGGCTCTCCCGTTTCCAGATTCCAGCCAGCCAGGCTGTGCGAGCCGTCGCCTTCGCGACGATGGTGTCTGTAGGGAACAAGGCAAAGACTCTCACCTCGCGCCGTGGTCACGCGCACCGGGTACGGCTCGAAGTCGAGCACCAGCATGCTGATGCTGCTAAAGAGCGCGTCAGCCCACGCGAGCAGGGCGGCTTGTGCACCGGCGTCAGGCACAGCCGTCGGCACAGAAGCATCCAGTTGACGACGTAGCACCCTCTCATCGGCGCAGAAGTCGTCGTTTCGGAATAACTCACGTAGCATCGACAACAGATAACGCTGCTTGGTGCCGACGGAATTGCGCTTCAGGTTGCCCAGCGAAACCTGTTCGCGCTTCTCACGGAAGTAGCGATGAACGGCCTCCGCCGTAACCTTCTCGTCACAAAGCGTCTGATGCAAGCCCTGCCTGTCGGCCCAGTTGACGAACTCAAGCACGACGCGCGAATACATGGAGATCGTCTCCGGGCGCCTCGTGCCAGAGGCCATACGCCCGGAAAGCTGCGTCACCAGCAGACGTACGATCCTGGCGCGTTCGCTGCTGAAGCTTGTGTGGTCGAAAGTGTGTCGCGTGCGCTGCGGGCTCGACGTGTCACGCGTCAGATAGCAGATCTGACCGATATCGGAACGTTTGCTGACGCCTTCCCACCTGAGCAGCGCCCGCTCCGGGTGCAGGAGCGTTGTGCCCCCCGCGAGCGGCATGCGCACTTCCTCGTACTGGCGGCTCATGCTGCCACCGCAGTGTCGAGGGTGCGCGTGACCAGCGTCGACAGGTGCGTGCCCCAGCCATCCTGCACCGCGTCGAACAACTTGCGATTCTCGCGGTAAGCGACGTAGCGCTCGGTCGTAGACGGCTGTACGTGCCACATCAACTGCCGCAACTGATCGAGCGCCCGGGTGTACTTCGTCTCGCTCGCCGTCATCGCATCGACCATGTTTAGCCCGAAGGTCGCGCGCAGGTCGTGGAAGCTGAACTCGTACCTGGGGTTATCGAGCCGCACGCGCATCATGGGCAAAAGTTCGTCCCTGATGAACTGGCGTACGGCCTGTCCTGTCTTGAGGTGACGGCGTACGCGCGGGCCAGTGCTCACCGGGGCGCGCGACGCGCGATCCTCGTAGAGCGACGCACCTCGATGGCTCAGAAAGAGCGGCTGGTCGGGATGATCGCCGCCGTCAACACCGTCGGCCAGTTGGCGACGCTTGCGAGCCCGATCGCTGTGCACATAGATATAGAGCCGCTCGTAGAAACCGCGCGGCAGGTGCAAGACGCCCTTGACATCGCCCTTCGTGTCGATGCCCGTACCCGGCCCGCAGGCGAGCCGGATGTCGTCGCCCTGAAACTCACCCGGCTTGCGCATTGCGTGTTTCGCGCGCACGGTCAGTACAGTCTGGATGCGAGCGCCCGTCAACAGCGCGAACAGATGAATGAGCGTCATCTCGGTGTTGTCGAGAGCGGCTAACGATTCAAGTAGCACCGACTGCTCGGAAGATGGGAGCGGGCGCAAGCGACCGCCGTCCTGAATGTGATCGTCCCACGGGTCTTCGGCGCGCCGACCACTTATCGACAGGTCGGTGGTCTTGACCTCGATCGCGCTGCTGAAGCCCCTCTGGTCCCTGAACTCGATGAAACGGCCAGATTCGACCCACGGCGCGTTCGCGGGCCTGAAGCCTGCCTCGCTCATGAGCCAGCGATAGAAGCGCACCACGGCGCCCATACGACGCCTGGCGACGCCCGCAGACAGTTCGCCTGCCTGCACGGCCAGCCTGATCGAGGCGCTGTAGCGGTAGGTTGGACGTTGCCGCTTGTTGGCGGGGAACGTCAGCCAGTCGACGCCCTCGTCATCCAGATAACGACGGAATGCCACCAGGTCGTCTGCGATGCTGGCGAACGTGAGCATGTTGGGCGACGACTTCGACTCCATCATATCGATGAGCCAGAGGTTCGCCTCAGCCCACGGCGCGCCGTCAGCGAGCCGGACAACAGGGAAGAGAGGGAAGGTGCCTGCGATCCACTGCGCACGGGCGTCGCGCCGCCTGCCGGTGTCGGGGTCCGCGAGCGGGACCGTGTGATAGATGGTGCCGCCCTCGGGAGTGGTGATACTGACCGGCGTCGCGCCGGGAGTGTCGCGGTCAACGACCTCGGTCAGCGGCAGTTGCCGGATGGTCGTGCGTCTTGCTGTCATCGTGCAGATCCTCTGCTGTGTTTGTGCGGGTGTCCGCTTTAACACAGGCTGCGAGTATCAGAAAATCGTTACTGACTTGCGCATACCGTGTAGTCGTTCAGGTCGAAGCGCACATAGGGCGTCTTGCCGACCGTCACCGGCTCCTGCAGGTCACACTCATAGGGATTGTCGGGCAGTGCGAGCAGGCTGCTTTTCTCTCGCTCAAAGGCTTCGCGTACGGTAATATCGGGCTCATCCGGGCAGCGGCGATCAGCTGCCACGGTCTCGCACCACTGCTCGGCCTGTGCGTTCAGGTCATCAAGGTCGGTGAACTTGCGGGCTGCAAAGAAGCTGGAGCGTATAAAACGTATGGCTCTTTCGACGCGTCCTTTTTCGTTGCCGCGCGCGACGGCAACGGGGCGCGGCTCAAAGCGGTAATGGCTGGCAAATGCGAGCAGTTGCGGGTTGAAGCGGATCGCATCGCCCTGCCGCTCAAGTACGGCACTTCGTAAATTATCGTACAGGAGGACCCTCGGGAGTCCGCCCCAGGCCGCGAAGGCACCTACGTGGCCGAACAGGAAGCTGTCCATGCGCGCATCGAGATAGAATCGTAGCCAGATTTTCCTCGACCATGACAGCACTATCACAAAGGCCATCAGGGGTCGACGCGCACGACCAATCTGCAGGTGTCCAAAGTGTCCCCAATCGACTTGTCCTTGCTCCCCAGCAATCGTGCGCAGGCGTAGATAGGCCTCGGCTGGAGGGCGCGGCCGGTGCATGGATATCACGTGCCTGAAGTGATCTGGCGCGCCCTTGTATCCGCGTTCGCGCACCATCGCATACAGGCGGCTCGCGGTGAGTAAAGGGAACTTCCCGAGCGTCTCGTGGATGAAGGGCAGATAGGGATCTATCTGCGAGGGCCGCTGCACGGCGCCAACCCGTGGCAGGCCCGCCTGGGCAAGCACACGCTGCACGGTGCCGCGATGCACATGCAGCTGGCGCGCAATGGTGCCGCAGCGCCACTTTTCCACATGATAGAAGCGCAGGATCTGCGCTTCCAGTTCAGCGTTGATGGTCATGGATCGTGTCCTTTCGTATCCGTAGTAGTACGAACGTGATGGAAGACCCGACGGCGTAACGGCCCGTGACGCACGAATTCGCATAAGCGGCAGCAGAAATGGCAATGCCCGTTCGATGTCGCTGGCCTATCGGCAATCGTGGTGACTGCACCACTGGCCGACGTCGTCGATGTCGCAGCCAGTAGAGCATCAGCGGCGGGGCCAGTGGAACCGTGATGCGTCACTTTATTTCGTGTGTCGCGAAAGCGGCGCATCCTGGCGGCATGCGCAGTACGCCCGCGCCGGGTGCGCTGGTAGCGGCGGCCAGCTTCCCGCTGATTCGCCCGACGGACAGCCTTCGAGCAGTCGCGGCCGCAATAGACCTGTCCTCGATCGCAATGGCGGCAGACGATGATCAGCGCCCGGCAACAGGCGCACGCGTACAGGCGGCCCGTGGGCTGCATTGGCGGTTCCTCCAGAACGCCAAAGAGGAGGAGTCGAACGAGGTCGACGGGCCGCGTGAGCAATGCGATACTGACGGCTCACACGGCTCTCCAGCCGGCTGACAGGCCGGCTATCTGGATCCCATGTGGAGGCGCAGCGTCGGACACGACTTGGCGGTTGGGCCGGCGCTGCGCCTGTTGTTCTTCTTCGGCAAACGCCTTTCTACCATGCGACGTACCCGCTCCGATGGCGGGCACGCCTCCAGTCGCCCTACGGGCTCCTTACGTCGTGCCCGCCATTAACATCCCGCTCACCGTGCGCTAATCGATTTCCGACGAGTTTTACTTTTAGTCGGCGTCACGCCGTCACCATCTGACGCCGCCGTTTAGTGTCGGATTTCGACCGCCGTTCACAGCTACTGCCGGGCGAACTCTGCGCTGCGAGATTCCATCCTGAATTCGGTTTTTTTCTGCGGGCGGCCCTGTGCTAGTTCTTGTTCTTGCTGCGCACGGCCATTGCGTCCATACGTCGCCGCGTTTCGACCACTATCTCGGCTGGCTCGGCTGGCTCGCCCGACCTGTGTCACGGCGTATGTCGCATTGATTCCCACTCTGCGAGTCGGAGAGATATCCACAACGAGCGTGTGAACTAGCATGGCGAGCCAAAGAGATACCGTGGCGAGCTGAAGGCAAGGGCGCCGCGGTTCAAGTCGACGATCTTGCCTTCAGTGTCCCAGGCATCAATACAGGATACGTTTCAAGCCTCAGGCATCTGCACCTGTGGATTGAACTGTTTTAATACCATGCTATCGAGTGTCGTCGATGGAAGAGCGTTCGACAACCCCTGGAATCAGGCTGGTGAGCTATTTCACAGGACGCTGCGATAGGCATCGCGTACGATTTCGAGTCCGCTCGCAAGTTGATCCTGAGTTAGCGCTGTTCCCAGGCCGATTCGGAGTGCCTCCGGCGGCTGGCGATCGCCAACTACAAATGCATCGCCGGTACCGATCAATACTTTCCTGTCCTGAGCCAGCCTGGCAATTTCCAGGCGCGCCCCCGGTTTGGGCAGCATCAGCCAGAGGTTTAGTGCCCCAGCGCTCGTCTTGACCGGAATGTCGCCGAGAAGGTCGCGAGCAAGTTTATGGCGGGTATCCATTTCTTGCCGGACAGCGTCGATGATCTCATTGACGTCCCCCGAAAGAATGAGGTTGGATGTGATCTCGGCGTTCAGGGGGGCGGACATCCAGTAGGTGGACTTGACGCCAGGCCAGAATACGCGGCGAACCGATGCATTGTCCGGAGCAACGACGTAGGCGACTTTCAGGCCGGGAGCTACGGCCTTTGCGGTCCCGAGGATGTACCAGGAAATTTCTGGAGCCAGTGCCGCGAAAGGAGGCGGCGCATCAAGGGGCAGAAGGCTGTAGATATCGTCTTCGACGAAATGGACGTTGTGCGATCGAGCAATATCAACGATGGCTTTGCGGCGCTCAAGCGATGTTGTAGCAGTTGTTGGGTTGTGCAATGTCGGCATCGTGTAGAACGCCTGAGGCTTTTCGCGCTGACAGACTTCCGCAAAGCTATCCGGCACAATCCCATCCTCATCGATACGTACCGGGCAAAGCCTGATGCCCAACCTTGCGGCGATGGGCTTGATTGCGGGGTAGGTCAGTTCCTCGACGGCGAGCACGCCGTCCCGGCCGACAACGCTATCCAGCAGACGATCGATTGCGCTCTGCGTGCCATTGGTGACAACGATTCTGTCCGTGGCGGGACGCGATCCGAGTCGCAATGAGACATACGTCGAGCCGGCACGCCAGTCTTTCTCGGATCCGATGAATTGGTGGGAACCAACTACGAAGCTAAGGCGCTCTTCCGTGGTCACCTTGGACAGTGCGCGTCTGTACCGATCTTCGAAAACGTCGGCGACGATCGGCGGCAGATTTCCACTCAGGTTGAGGGAGCCTTCGGGCAAACTGGGATCGGTCTTTCGAAACTTCTGCTCTATAGTTGTTGCGTCACTCATGATACTTTCTCTGCGGGCTGCGTTGCTCATGAAGCTTTCTCTCCGTTGGTTGCGATGATCTTGACGCTTTCTCGGACTGTTTCGATATGCGTCTGTCTGGTGGTGGCGACCCGCGAAAAACGGCTGACATGCGCCGAATTGCGGTGTGGAAAAGCTGCGCTTGCGTCGAAGCCGAAAAGCCGTTTTCACGGACGAGCCGATGTCGATGCGCGCCCCGAGAACCTCACATGGTGCAATCTGCTCTGTTCAACGCGAGCGACCTCCATAGCCATCAGGGCGCGGTGATTACGATCCAGGCGTGCAATGACTTGTACGACTAGGATAGGAGTGCCTCTACGTCCTTGGTCATTGCGGCAAGAGCCGCGTCGGGCTTCGATTGAAGTGTGAGCACGGTCCTCAAATGCTCGCGGATCGTGTTGCTGATCTTCACGGAATTCGGCCCTGGAAATGAGGTCCACGCGGTGACGATCGGAAGCTGGTCCAGACTTGCAAGTTGAAGCGGATTGTGGCTGTAGAACTGCCCGAGCAGCTTCGGATTGTGTGCCGGGAGGTCGTTGCTGGGTAACATGCCGGTTTGCTCGACCACCCAGGTTTGTGCGAGCGGGCCAGTCACGAATTTGATGTATTCCCAGGCTGCTGCCTGCTTCCTGGGGTCGCGTGTCGTGAGCATGCACATCCCGCCGCCTACGGGGATTCTGGCGTTGCTTGCGGTACGTGGTAGCGGCGCGGTTGCCAGGGAGAATTTGTTTGTTGAGTCTTTCAGGAGATTTCCCAACTGCGCACTGGAACCCACGTACATGCCAAGAGTGCCTGCGGCGAATGATTGGCGCGCCTGTTCACGAGGCAGATCGATCATGCCGGACCGTCCGATATCGGACAGCGTCGTAAGGGCGCTCAGCCCGTGCGTGTTGTTGAAGCCAATCTTTCCTTCGGGGGTGACAAGTTCCCCGCCATCAAGATTGAGCAATGCCTGGAACGTCCAGTTGCCGTCACCCTGATAATCAAAAAACATCCCGGTGCGCCGGTTGCCCAGTGCGCTGATCTTCTTTGCTATGCGCAGAAGCCCGGGCCAATCGGACGGGAATCTGTTCGGGTCCTCGCCGACGGATCGCACGAGATCGGCGTTGTAATAGATGATAGGTACCGAGATGCGGACCGGTAGCCCCCAGGTCTTCCCCTTGTATGTCCCGAGTTTCGAGAGCGCGGCGCTATACCCCATCGAGCGCCAGTCTTTTTCCTGTGTGATGAAGGAGTCAAGCGGCTGGGCCAAACCTCGGTCCACAATCTGCCCGAATAGATTAAACCCTTGTTCAGAGACGTCGGGGGCATTCCCTGTGGCATTGTCGAGAATCGTCCGTTGCACCTGATCCTGCCACAATTCAACAGGGGACGCGAGAGCGACGGAGATGTCGGGATGCAATTGGTTGAATTGACGCACGATCTGGTTCTGTAACGGCGTCATATAGGAATTCACGTAAGAAACGCGAAGCGGGAGTTTATCCGGTAATCCTGCCCGGGCACGAAGTGGCGCAAGAGCAAATGTGGAAAGTGTAGCGGCGCCCGCGATCAGAAATGAACGGCGATTTGTGTGCATGAGATAGTTCTCCGGAACGTTTACTTGACTGCGCCTGCGGTAAGCCCATTGACGAACCACTTCTGGGCGGCGACAAAGGCGACAATAAGGGGGAGAACAATGAGTGTCGAGGCCGCCATGAGTGGACCGTAGTCGTTTCCGGCCTCTGAATTCCTGAAGGCCATGATGCCTAGCGGTGGTGGCATGAGGTTTTGGTCGCGCACCGCGATGAGCGGCCAGAAAAGGTCGTTCCAGTGCGAGACCACCGAGAAGATCGAAAAGGCGATGATCGCAGGCATGGCCATTGGAACCACGATCTTCCAGACGATGGCGAGTTCCGACAGGCCATCGAGTCGGGCGGCGTGGACCACGTCGTCTGGTATCGTCTTGAAGAACTGACGGAACAAAAAGATGCCGAACGGTGAGACGATGTAGGGGAAGACGAGCGCAGCGTAGGTGTTCAGGATACCGAGCTTGTAGCTGAGGACGAAGAGCGGAAGGGACAACACCTGTTGCGGGAGAAGCAGGGCGATTAGCACTGCGGAGAAGAAGACACCGCGGCCGCGAAAGCGGAGCTTGGCAAGCGCGTAGGCCGCAGGCGCGCAGACGGCAATCTGCATTGCCAGGATGGCCGCGCAGACGATCAAGCCGTTGAGCATGTAGCGCCGCAGCGGTGCGGCAGTCACGGCCTTCGTGTAGTTCTGGACCGCGTACCAGTGCTCCGGAAAGAACGAAAAGTGGGCGCGGAAGATCTCACCGGGGGGCTTGATGGAGAGGCTGACCATCCACAGGAACGGCAGGAGGATGAGCGCGCTGGTGAGTAGAAGCACGATGTGGCGCGCGACTGCCGCGGGCGGGGGAAGGTGGGCGTTGCTCATTGGTAGTGAACCCTCTTGTCCATGACGCGCGCCTGTACGAGGGCCAGGACGACCACGATCAGAAGAAAAACAACGGAGACGGCGCTGCCGTATCCCGTGTGCAGATACTCGAAGCTCTCGCGGTAAAGGGTGTACAGCAGCATGGATGAAGCGTAGCCAGGACCGCCCTGGGTGAGAATCTGGACGGTATCGAATGTCTCGAAGGCCTTGAGCGCGACGACAATGATGACGAACATGGAAACCGGCCCGAGCATGGGCAGGGTGACGGTACGCAGCCGTTCCAGCCAGCTGTCAGCGCCGTCGATGTCTGCAGCGTCGTAGAGGTCCTGCGGAATCGACTTCAGGCCGGCTAGAAAAAGCACCATGGCATAGCCAAGGTTCTGCCAGATGCCGATGACGGCGAGCACGGGCAGCACGGTGTTCTCGTCGCTCAGCCAGTTTGCGGTGGGCAGGCCGAGTGCGGAGAGCGCTTCATTGACGAGACCGATAGTGGGGTGGAGTAGCGCCTCCCAGGCAATGGCCATGGCGGCGAGCGTGGCCATGAAGGGCAGGAAATGGACGGCCCGGTAGACAGAGCGCAGGCTCTTGCCGCTCTCGATCAGCAGTGCGACGGTCAGTCCAAGGATCAACGTGCCCGGCACGACGATCAGCACGTAGATCACGGTGTTTGCGAGCGAGGAGCGGAACTCATTGTCAGCGAAGATCTGCCGAAAATTTGACAGGCCGACGAACGACAGTGTATCGGCGCCAAACTGCCAGTCGGTGAGAGCGATGATGAATACGGCGACCACCGGCAAAAAACACAGAACGATGAGCAGAAAGAGCGCCGGGCCGGCCAGCGCCCATGCGGCGAGCGCCTCGACGAGATTGCGGCTGCGCAATCCGGCATGGGCGGCTTGCGACGATGGGCGCGCGTGC
This sequence comes from Paraburkholderia sp. GW821-FHT02A12, assembly GCF_059422005.1. NCBI lineage: Bacteria > Pseudomonadati > Pseudomonadota > Betaproteobacteria > Burkholderiales > Burkholderiaceae > Paraburkholderia > Paraburkholderia sp. GW821-FHT02A12. Next base: position 1,873,903 of record NZ_JBWKWA010000002.1, read on the forward strand.
GCCGAGTCCGGCATGTGGGCGGTCGTGCGGGTCATTGGGCCCCCTCCCGGATCGGAGTCACGCTCGCACCTGCCGGTTTAGGGCGCAGGCGCTGCCCGTTGCGGGTAAAGACGAGCACGCGCTGTGGCTGCACACCGAGATGAAGGGTCTGGCCTTCCGCGATATGCGGCGCACGGTCGGCAGACAGCCGCGCCACGAGCAAACGGTCAAGGCCGGCCAGGCCGACATGGACGAAAAGGTCGGAGCCCATGTGTTCGACCATGCGAACGACGCCGGTGAGTGTGCCGACGCCCGGATGGTCGGCAACCTGAAACGCCTCCGGGCGGATGCCAAGCGTGAGGGAGGTCCCCTCGAATCCTTCGGTGTGCGCGCCAAGGAGCGAACCCGCCACATCGATCACGCCCGGCCCGCGTATCACGCCGTCGAGGATGTTGATCTTCGGCGAGCCGATGAACTCTGCCACGCGCCGGCTGTCGGGATCGTTGTAGATGACTTCGGGGGGCGCAACCTGAAGCAACTGGCCGTCGAGCATCACGGCCACACGATCGGAGAGCGTCATTGCCTCCGCCTGGTCGTGGGTGACATACACGAACGTCGTTCCCAGGCGCCGATGCAGCTCATGAATCTCGGTGCGCATCTGCACACGCATCTCGGCGTCGAGATTGGAGAGGGGCTCGTCCATCAGGAAAACGGCGGGATGGCGAACCATGGCGCGGCCGACGGCAACGCGCTGGCGCTGGCCGCCGGACAGCTGGCTGGGCTTTCGCGCTAGCAGATGGCCGATACCGAGCGCCTTTGCGGTGCGCGTGACTTCCTGGTCGATGCTGGCGCTAGCCGTTGCGCTGCCGGGCATGAAACGTCCCAGGAGTGGCAGGCGCTGCCAGGCCGAAAGCTTTCGCATGCGCAGCGGAAGGGCCATATTGGCTGCGACGGTCAGATGGGGATAGAGCGCGTAGGATTGAAACACCATCGCGACATCCCGCTGCTTGGGCCGCAGGCGATCGACAACACGGTCAGCAATTGATACAGAGCCGCCGTCCTGGGCCTCCAGACCGGCAAGAATGCGTAGCAGCGTCGATTTCCCACAGCCGGACGGGCCGAGCAAAGTGAGGAATTCTCCCTTTCCAATCGCTAGCGAGACGTCGCGCAACACAGCGGTCGCACCGTAGTGTTTGCGGACGCCGTCAATCAAAACTGCAGCCATCGAATTTCCTCATGGAGGTAAAAGTGCGCGGACCGATCATCCAATCATGAACTGGCCCGCTTATTTCCATAACCGGTGCTGCATGAATTGTCGATGCAATCGACGACACCGGAATGACATATATCGAGGAATGCGATGGACTGTCGCAATCTGGCGATACTTACGTATCGATTGCACGTTGCCCTTTGCAGGCGCGTGTAGGGGCCGTCAAGATTGGGTGTTGTAGATTCGCGTGGTTGGCCGTCCGTTTTCCGTAAGCACAGTCAAATGTCGCTGACCCGATTTGCGAGAGTTGGCTGTATAGCGCAGTACCGAATGGAAATTTCTTGCATGAAGCAGGAATTCGTATTGTGTCGGTCCTCTAGGCGACACTGAGCCACCTGCCGCTCGTAAAACGTCGGGGATTGAGAATTGCCAGCTACATTTCCGTACTCGGCGGTATTCCCACGGTAGAGCGATGCGGGATTTCGAGTTGACGACGAGCACGAAAACACACACCGGGACTGCTCCGTGCCCACGCACGAGAGAGCCTCAGACCTTGTGCGATCCGGATTGGCTGGACGCTTTTCCGCTTCTGTTTTTGATGGTTCGGCTCTGCAGACGTCATACGGACGTCCCTGTTGCTGATACCGGGCGAGGCACCGAGGGCACCCATATATGTCGGAGTCTCGCGGCGAGGTAGACGCTGCTGCGAAGTGGCAGCACCACATGCAAGCCTCCAGAGGGGCGCGGTGCTTGGCATACGCCTGCCACTCTCGTGCGACTATTCGTCGGGACCGTGTCTGTAGTGTATCGTACAGCCCCGAATCAATTGTCGCCGCAAGCCTGCTGTTGGCAATCAGTTGCGAGGTTATGGACGCGCGCATTCAGCAATGCCACGTTTGCCCTGACGAAAAGATCGCCCCTTCGTTTTCGCTACTTCGCGGCGGGATGGCATACGCAACGTCGAGCGCGGCGGCGATCCAATTCCAAAGGCTAGAGTAACTCTATGATCCGAATGACAGATCAACGGAGATGTTTTATTCTCTATCGCAGCGCCGAGCATGCTTTTGATATGCGCCTCATCGCTTCGACAAGCTCAGAGTGTGAGGCAGCATACGAGATCCGAAAATGACCTGAAAGGCCGAACGCAGTCCCTGGCACGACAGCAACGCCTGAATGACGTAGGATGTGCATCGCGAGATCGGTGTCGGTTTCGATGCGTGTACCGTCGGGTGCGAATGTGCCGAGCAGTCCATGACATCCGGGAAACGCATAGAAGGCGCCTGGCGGTAGGTCGCAAGTCAATCCACCAACAGCCTGCAACGCGTTGACGACCATGTCTCGCCGTTGGCGAAAGTTCTCCACAAAGCCCTCCAAAAAATCCATAGGCCCGTCGAGCGCCGCGATTGACGCGGCCTGACTGATCGAACTCGTGTGCGACGTTGATTGCGACTGCACAAGGTTCATGGACTTGATCAGAGTGACAGGTCCGGCACAATATCCTACGCGCCAACCGGTCATGGCAAATGCCTTTGATACGCCGTTGATCGTGAGCGTGCGTGTTGCGAGCTCTGGAATAACTGCGGCGGGTGTCGAAAACGGTGTGTCGTCGTACCGTATTTTCTCGTAGATGTCGTCTGCCATCACCCATACGTGGGGATGGCGCAGCAGGACCTTGCCCAAGGCGGCCAGTTCGTCGCGACTGTAGACCGCGCCGCTAGGATTCGAAGGAGAATTCAGCATTAGCCACTTCGTCCGTGACGTGATGGATTCTTCGAGCTGGTCTGGCGTAAGCTTGAAACCGGTAGCTGCGCCACAACGCACGAGCACGGGGCGCCCCCCTGCCAGCAATACCATCTCGGGATACGACACCCAGGCGGGCGTCGGTATCACAACTTCGTCACCAGGATTGATCGTTGCCTGCAGCGCGTTATAGAGTAATTGCTTTGCCCCGCAACCAACCTGAATCTCGTCAGGGTCGTAGCTCAAACCATTGTCGCGCTCAAACTTCCGGACTACCGCTTCGCGTAAGTTGCGTGTCCCGGCGACGTCTGTATATCGGGATTCGTTTCGGTCGATTGCGCTTTTGGCAGCCTCGCGTATATGTTCTGGCGTCGGAAAGTCTGGTTCACCCTGGCTGAGAGCGATTACGTCCCGCCCCTCGCGTTTGAGTTGATTGGCGAGGCGCGTCATCTCTTTTGTTGCCGAAGGCTTTGCGTTTAGCACGCGTTGTGCCAGAAAGGTAAAATCCCTATCGGTAGGACTATTCATTAAAGCGAACCTGTTCCAAGGCGAAAGATCAAAGGCGGGGTTGAAAAATACAACATGAAAGCACACCTCGGCGGACCAACATCTGCGGTGAGCCCTTTTCTCCTACGGCAGACCCTTGCAGGCGCGTTCATACCGCGGGGCTGGCGCGAGCTTCGACCGCGCGAGGTGATTTGATTGTTGGCTCGCAGCGAGGGTGCGAGCGATGTGCGCTAACGTCAACAGTGCAAAAACACAGATCGACCACATTGGACCCAAGCTTGGGCTTCGGGCCGATGGCAATGCGGGTGGTCGAAAAGGACTCTGGTCACGTTATCCGCGACCTGAAAAACGAATCCCATCAGACACACCCGGCTCTTGACCGATTCATCCAGCGACCACGAAAAGACCGCGTCGCTGCGCGAGTCAGCGTTTGTTCTGGTAGTCAGTCGCAATCGCGTTTTTACGGTTACGGACCTCTGCTACGATCTCGTTGTAGAACTCAACTGCAACGGGATCAAAGTCAGAGCGCGGATGTGGTTCGGGGATAAAGTTCTGATACGTGTCGGTTCCACGGACCAAGGTGGCGCTGTCCTTGAACCCCCACGTCTGGCTGACACGTGCGGCAACGTATCTGATCACGATTCCAAGGCGACGGGTTTCCGAGAAATTCGGCTCCGAGCCGTGAACCAGCATAATGTGATGCAGAGAAAACTGCCCGGGTTTCAGCTCAAGATCCGCAGCCTGTGCTTCGTTGACATCGACCTCGATATCCTGGCCTCTGCTTAGCAAGTTATTTTTGTTTTCGGTGTCCCTGTGTGGCAATTGGCCCCGGTGATGGCTCCCCGGAATGACTCTCATGCATCCGTTTTCACGGTTGCTGGGTGTCAACGCGACCCACGCTGTAACAACGCTCGGTTCGGAAAGACCCCAATACGTTCCATCCTGATGCCACGTGACAAAGCCGTGGTCGCCGGGCTTTTTGTCGAAGTGACCGGTGGCCCACACCAGGACATCTGGCCCCAGCACGTCCTCGACCGCGTCGAGAATTGTCGGATTCCGCATCAGATCATTGATCCACATCTGGAGCAGATGTGCTTTGACTTTTGATCGCGCCCAAAGGTTGGGCTCCCGGTTTTCGAGTTCCTCCATGCGGGCAAGAAACTCGGCGGCTTCTTCAGCCGAAAGAGCGTCGATTGGGCAAACGAATCCATCGGTACGATATTGCTCGACCTGGGCACTACTCAACAATTTTGGCATTTGTCATCCCGGACGGTAGTAAAACATTTGTCTCGAAAATCTGCACTCCGCGGCGCTTGGCGCGGTGCAGCGGGGTGAGGCCGCCCAAATCGATGCGGCCTCCGGGATCCTGAAGGGCAGCGCGCAAGTCGTATCAGTGACTAGGCATCTGCAGCTTCTCGCTATTGAGAGGGAGTGCGTCGCTCTACCTCTCTGTACGCCGTTTGGATCAATAGGTGAATTTTGTGGTTGCTGTGCGGCAGAGGCATGACAGGTATCGCAAAACGCGATAACATTCGCGCGAATGGCGATGGTCGCCCGTGTTTCACTTCAATGGATCCGTTCGGAAGGAGCACCTGTGTCAGACGAAGAGGGGCTGTCGCTCAATGCGGTACGTGCTTTCGTGCAGATCTCACGTGAACGGAGTGTGACCCAAGCCGCCAGGAGCCTCGGCATCACCCAGAGTTCGGTAAGTCGGCACCTCGCTGTGCTCGAAAGCTATCTCGGCACGAAGCTCATCGAGCGACGTGGTCGCTTCAGCGAACTGACCGAATTCGGCCGCCTGTTCGCCGAGGCCGTAGCTGAGCCGCTCGAAACTATTCTCTTCACGGCCCAGCGCATGCGGCGACGTGACAGCAACGCGGCTCATCGGCTGGTCGTGCGCACGTCGCTTTCCACTTTTGCATATACGCTACTTATCCCAAACCTGCAGCACTTTTCCCGCGACATGGGTGGTGCGCTGGTTGACATCACCACTTCTCTCTCAATGCCGTCGTCTACCGACGACTTCGACGTGTTGCTTACCCGCGATCTCGTGCTTGCTGAACCGTCCGACCGGTGGGACATTTACGATGAACAGATCGTCTGCGTTGGTGCGCCCGGGAATATAGCGGGTCGTGGTCTCGATGTAGTTAGCAGCATGCCAGTGCTGGCCGTTACCTCCCGCCCCGACATCATGCCGACATGGTTGAAGGCAACGGAATTGAAGGCCTCAGACATCGTGTCAGGGGCGCGCTACGATCACCATTACCTGGCGTTGCCGGCGGTGACGACTGGACGTTGCCTGCTGGTGGCGCCGGAGATTGTCGTTGCTGACCTGGTTGGTCAGGGATTGCTGGAAGTGGTGCCGGGATCCCGCGCGCCAAGCGGCATGCGTTATCGCGCATATGCGGCGGACCGTAGCCGTCATCCCGAACTCGCCCACGCTTTTTGTCGCTGGATTGCCCAGCTTTGCAAAAGACTTGGGACGCCGGTGCAACAGTAGCGCACTACAAAGAAGACAGTCGAGGTGCATCGCTAGCACCTCGACTTATCCCTTCAGCACAACTTGGAGAATCAACGTTGTGCCGAATGTGCCCATCCACGTGTCGTAGACTCATCTTTATTTCCGGGGCTTATCAGCAGCGAAGGAGGTCATCGACAGCCCTCCTGGACTTGCCCCCGCATGACCGGACACGCAGTCACGCTTAGGTTGGTGAATTTGCTCGCTGGCGAAACTCGCGTGGCGAGCAATATTTCAGGGCGCTGTGCGGATGCGACTCGTTGTAGTGGTCAAACGCGATGGCCAGGTTCTGCAACGCGGTTCTCGCGTCCGGCTTGGGCATCCACGAGACGTAGTCTCTCTTCATCGTTTTGACGAAGCTCTCGGCCATCCCGTTGCTCTGCGGACTTCTGACCGGCGTGGTGATGGGTTTGAGGCCCACTTTTTTCGAGAACGTCACCGTATCCTCGGCAATGTAGCAGGAACCGTTGTCGCTGAGCCATTCGATTTCGTTGTCGGCTTTCAGCGCACCATCGAAACGGTTTTCTACAGCCTGAAGCATCACATCACGCACCATGTCTCCGGTATAGCCTCCAGTGGTCGCAGCCCAGCTCATGGCCTCCCGGTCGCAGCAGTCGAGTGCAAAGATGACGCGCAGCGGCGAGCCGTCATCACAACGGAATTCGAAGCCGTCCGAGCACCAGCGCGCATTGCTCCGGTCCACCGCGACCCTGCCGTCGTGTCGGCGCGTTGACTGGGCATGGCGCGGGCGGCGTTCGAGCAGCAGGCCGTGGGTATGCATGACCCGATAAACCCGTTTTGCATTAACGCGAGGCTGCCCCTGTGCGTCCCGGTTTCGCCGTAGCAGGGCCCAAGTGCGCCGGTAGCCGTAAGTTGGCAAATCAGTAACCAGTTCCTGGAGCTCCGCGACGAGCGGCATGTCGTCACGGGCGGGCGTCTTGCGCCTGTCAACCCATTCAGCGTCGCGCTTTGATTTCACTGCGAGATTCGAGCGCGACACACCCAGGACTTCGCAGACCGTCTTCATCGGTCGTCCCCCGGCAGCAATGGTGAGCGCGCAATCAATTTTTTTGCCCGGCCGTACTCCACTGCTTCGCGGAGGATTTCCACTTCCATCGTCTTCTTGCCCAGCAGTCGCTGGAGTTCACGAATCTGCTTCATCGCTTCGGCGAGGTCGGATGCAGGCACAACCTGCTCGCCAGCACTGACTGCTGACAGGCTTCCGTCCTGATAGAGCTTGCGCCAGGCGAACACCTGGTTTGCATTCACCTGATGACGACGGGCAACTCCGGAAACGCTTGCTCCGGGCTCGAAGGTCTCGCGCACTATCGCGAGCTTCTCATCGACAGAGCGCCGGCGGCGCTGTTCGGGCTGGGTCAGAACTTCAATCGGTTCCACGTTAGAGCTGGGCTTAAACATAGGCGTAAGACTACCTCAAAGTTTAAGCGTTACCTCGTGTCCGGTTTTCGCGGGGGCCGGCCCACCTCCGTCCGGCGGTTCCAGCCGCTAACAAGGTGTCGGCTTCGCTTGCAAACCGTTGACCGTTGCGTTCGGTCAGATGGAGCTGGGGTAGTACGGGCGTGCGTTCGTCCTGTTTCGTGATTGTGACGACGGCTATGAATCCGACTTCCGGCGTTCTGAACATCCGCGGAGGAGTCGACGCAAATGCCTGCACTGCTACGTGAATGTTAAAGCCCTCATAGGCGTAATTCCGCTCCATATTGCTGTTTGTAGGTAGTGAAAATGTTGAGATGTGTGGCGAGCGAGTTCAACGCAAAAAGCGTGACTCGTGATCCTTGACCTTGTCCATTCCCTGGAGGTGGAAGATTTCCTCGACCGGAACGATGTCCTTATGTACGTTCTGCACGCCTCCATCAGCAACAATCCGTCGGAAGGCGTCCTGCATGGCAGTCGTGGCGGCGCGAATGCCGTAATTGCCGTAGATCACCATCTGGATTTTCTCGAGCGCCTTGATGCGGTTCGCGTCAAGTTCGGGATACGCATTCGGCACGATGACGAGGGGTACATCGCCATCCCAAGCGCGCGTGAAACTCTCGATTTCGGCAGGATCCTTTTTCTTCGAATGGATGAGGATCATGTCGGCTCCAGACTTTGCGTATGACCTTGCACGTTCCAAAGCCTCGTCCTCACCAAGACCCGCAATCAACGCTTCGGTGCGTGCAATCACGAGGAAGTCCGGGTCCGTCCGCGCGTCGATGGCCGCATCGATTTTTCCTTGAAACTCTTCAACCCGCAGAAGCTCCTGTCGCCCGTTTGCGGCGAGACTGGTAACCTTGGGAAACGTCTTATCCTCAATCACGACGGCGGATGCGCCTGCGCGCTCATATTCGTTGATAGCGTGGATGACGTTGATTGCATTGCCGTAGCCGGTGTCGATGTCTGCGACGATAGGCAGCGAAGAGCGACCAGCGATCGCGCGCAACATATCAAGATGTTGCGTCATGGAGATCAGGCTCATGTCCGGGAGCCCGTATAGCGCGGAAAGCTCGAAGCCGGAGGCCCAGAGTCCGTCAAAGCCAGCTTCCTCGGCCAGCACGGCGGAGAGGGGACTGTGAGCTGCCATGATATGCACGAGGCCACGTTCGGCCATACGATCTCGAAGCTGTCTTGCTTTACTCATGGGTGATTTTCATAAAAGAGGTTGCGCCACGCCGGCAAACGACCGGATGTGCTCGCGGTGCTGTCAAGAATGGCGACGACGAGAACCTCAACCCTAGTCGACGTTTTGATAGTCTGCCAGCCCTCGCATCGCCCAAACCACATGCGGTCATCGGATTTTGCGATGCAACTCACTCCACCAGTTTCGAGGAAGAGATTAGTTCGGTTCTCCATCGCGATTTGGGCAATAAGCAATCGCATTGCTCGATACGTGTCATCTGGCTGTCGTATCTAACGCAAAATATTTGACGCCTCACCGATGAAGGAGGCGAAGATGCGACTTTGCGTCCACGGTCACTGCATCGATTCTCGGCCTTGTTGTGGCGCTAATGAGGGCGCTGCTTTTGCCGCATCGTGACCCGGACCGGTACGTCAGTCGTTTGCCGAGGCCGCGATCTCTCGGGTGGCAGGATCATGGCGTCGGCGGCGCGTTGCACCGGAACGAGGAGGTGGTCGTGGCAATAACCTGCAATCACATTGCATAAAATGCCACGCGTTTGTAGTGCTGCCTTTCGACGTTCACTCGTAGAATGCAATGGAGGTGGGTGGCCGTGCTCTCTCTTGCGTGTACCGGTCCGGTATTGCATCCACGGCCCATGAATCATGGCGCCGGTGCGCCTGCGGGCGTGACTACGGATGGCTTGGCAACGTCAAAGTGCGCGCTGCGGGGCGGCCCAGCGGGCGCGTCGCGCACCGCCCGCGCCTGCTGAACGCCGACGCGGAACACCAGCGCGTTTTCCATCTGGTTGACGACGATGTAGGGTGGATCGGCATGCCAGCGCAGGAGCACGTTCCCGCCTGGCGCATCGGCGAAGATGGCCGGCACGTGCTCCGGATCCGCAAACTGCAGGTAAATCCGCTGGCCGTCGTCAAACACCTGATACGGCCGGATTTCGGCTGCTCCCGTCACACGCCAGTCGAAGTCGTAGACCGGTCCCGTCACGACGGGCGGTTCGGCGCAGGCCGACTGAAGCAGGCAACTGGCGAGCAGGAGGGGCACGAAAAGCAGGGTGGTCGCATGTTTCATCGATGGCAGCTCCCGTCAGTAACGCCAGGTGGCAGCATCATGTCTCGCTGCGTGATGAACGTGATGCGTTGACCCGGCTCCAGCCTGAGCGTCGGCTGGATATTCATGTTGCGCTGGAGGATGGTTTGCGTGGTCTGCGACAGGGATTGCGCCGCGGCCGACGACAGGTCGGTGGCCACACCGCCGTTGACGTTGATCGTCGTACCGTTCGACTGGTTCTGATTGTGGCCGATCCAGGCGGCGACGCCCGCGATCAGGAACGTCGAGCCGAAGATCCGGAAGAAGTGGTTGTTGACGTCGGCACTGACACCGGCCTCGCCGTCAGGATCGTTGGCCGTCAGTCCGTCGAGTCGCATCGTCGCATGGCGGAAGATCACTCGGGTGGCGGCCATCAGCATCAGGTCCTGGCCGATCGCCACATCGTTGTTCGTCCGGCCGAGAATGCGTGTGCCCTTCGGGATGAGCTTGCAGTGCCCATCGATGCTGTCATAGATGTCGCGGTCGACCATCGCGCGGAAGCTACCGGGCATATCGCTTTTCGCGCCCTGCAGGATGACGGTCGGAACCGGCGTGCCGCCCAGTACCATATACGGTGACCTGAGCGGGATTGGAACCAGTGGCGTCTCATCGTCGGCCTTATTGCCCTGCTGCTTCAGCCAGTCGGCGTTGCGCCGGTCGATGGCGCTCGAGACACTCACCTGCTGTAATGGAGACGACGCTGTACCAGGCGCGCCATTGGCCGTGCTGCCGGACTCGGGGGCCGGTTCCGGGAGGTTCGTGAGACTCGCCGCAATTCGATCCGGATCCTGGACGTTGGATGCCTGTCCCGATGCGCCCTGGGTGTCGCGCGTTGTGTCTTCGTACGCGACGAGCGACTGGCTTTGCATCGCTTCGATCTGCCGTTGCAGGGCAAGGTGATCGGCATCGCGGTTTGCCGCCGACTGACCGGAAGCGTGATCCCTGGGAGGAAGTGGACCTGCGTCATCGCCGGGTACACCCTTGGGGATACCATCAAGCGGCGTCCCCCCGAGCGGCGCGCTGGCCGTTTCGCGTCCTGCACGAGCCATCGCGAGATTGCGTTGGTCCTCCAGCCGTTTGCGCAGCGCATCTGGTGACGCCTTGGGCTGGCGGGCCTCAGCATCGAGTTGCTCCCTCGCGCGTCGCTCGGCGGCGGTCTCGTGCGGGTGAGACAGCGCGTGGACGAGCACAATTGCGACCAGTGCGGAGCCTAGCGCGACCAGCAGCATTTTCGCGAGATCGCGCCGCACACGGGTCAGGCGCTCGGGATCAGGCGTGAGCGGGGAGCTGCTGTGACCGCTGTTTTCGGGGGCGGTCATGATCAGGGCTTCCCGTAGATGTTCTTCATGCGCGCCGAATCGCAGCCGAACAGCCCGCAGCCTTTGCCTTGGCCATTGAAGATCCGCACCTCCTGCTTGCCACGCTTGAGCAGGAGACCGTACGGAATGGTTTGCTGGACCTCGTAGAAGTCGTTGCCGAGAGGAATGAAGCTCGCAATCTCCGCTTCGCCCCTGTCGTCCATCAGCAGGATGGCAGGCAGTTCCGCCTGATGCGGAAGCTGAAGGTAAGTGAACCGCCCGTCATCGAACACGATTACGGGGGCGAACGGCGCATGCCCCTCGACGCGGTAGTCGAAGTTCGCGTGATCGAGGGCGATGTGAGGGCCATCCGACCTGGCTATGCCCGTTACCGGTTGCCCGTCGCCCGCTGCACCGTCCGAACCTCCGGCAGTATTGTTCGCAGGCACGTTTTTAGGGTATTCGATGCCGAATGGCGAGACTTCTCCTGCCGTTGTCTGCGCGCCGCCATCCGGGTAGTGCCACGAGACGCGGTGGTACACCTTGCCGTCGTCCGACGAGCGCAGGTCGAGCTCGTATCGGCGGCGTGTCGTGATGATCGTTGCGGCATTCCCAAGTCCGGGCAGACGCGCTTCGATGAACACGTCGCGCTTTGTGAGCGCCGTGTGTTCGAGCCACCTTTTGCCGGTATCGGACAGATAGACGCCGGTGACTTCCTCATCCGGCGCGAACACGAGGTGTGTTTCCTGACTGGTTCGCACGAGCACCGGGTACGAATAGTCCGGATCGTAGTCGTACACGACGAGTGACGCGTCATCGGGCGCTGGGTAAGGACCATTGATGGCGGCATGTTGCGGTGAATGTCGCCGGTGCGGTGTTGACGAAGATGCAGCATGTGGCGTTGCCACGTCCGGTTGCTTCTCTGTCACCGGCGGCATACCCGGTGGCAGGGGCGACGATGTGACCGGAACCGACGATGCGGTTTGCGCGTTGGCAGTCGCGATGCCTGCACCCAGCAACATCGCGACGCATGTGGCGGATACGATGAGCTTCATTGCGTGGCTCCCGGATTGACGCCGAGGTAGGGCGTGACACTGAAATGGGTGATGCGCAGGCCAATCGGGTTGTCCTTCTCTTCGCCGGATTTCAGGGTCTCGGGCGCGAGCAGGAAGCTGATCGTGAGCAGCATCTGTTTCGGTCGCGAAGGCTTGCCATTCACGCTCTCGACCAGTGTGAAGATCAGGTACGCGACCTGGCCGTCGGGCGAAAACGACGTGGAGTTCTCGACGAACTCGCGGGTGAGGCCGGGCGTCTGCACAACACGTTGCGCGACAGGATCAGTCACCGTGATGTAGGTCTCGAGCTCCCGCGTCGCGGCACCCGATGTCCATCCGGACGCAGCCGGAATCTGCCGTGCGAGCGTGTCCTGGCTATCGGCTTCGATCGTGAAAACACGCGAGGCCCATTTCACCAGGAAATAGCGCCTGTTCGCCGCAGTCGCCGAATACGTTTCGGCGTAACGGTCCGAGACCCACACGGCGCCGCTCTTTTCGTCATGCTCGACGAAATAGGGACGCGGACCGCTGTGCGTGCTCTGGACGATCAGTGCTGCGCATTCGCCAGCGGCAATGAGCGCGAAGGCGGCGGCGATCTTGATCGCGAGGCGCTTTTCCCAGAGAGGGCGCTGGAAGGCGGCGAACCAGGCGGTGACGGCGTCGCCCGTATTGGGCGGCGACGGCTGTTCCGTTGGGGTATCCGGCGATCCTGACGGGTGCGCTGGAAGCTGATTACGATTCAGGCCGGGCATCCGTGGACCCCCGGCATCCGCAGCAATGCTGACGGTGCTAAACTCGAAGCGACGTAGTCTGGACCGCAGGTGGTGTCATGAAAAAGCTGAAATTTCTGCTCGTATTGGCAATGTTTGCCCCGTTGCCGATCGCATTGCTCGCGCACGTCGCGCAGGCGAGCCTGGTTGCTGCAGTCGCGCTCGGTGCTGCTGCCTTGGCACTTGTCTGGGCGTGGTCTAGAACGACAGCGAAGGAGGCGGCTCAGTCGCTCCGTGACGCTGAGGAATATCGGCGCAAGACAGAAGAGGAGTTTCAAACCTCGTATGTCGTCCAGCAGATCGATCAGCGTTAGCAACGTTAGCCTCACTTCAAGAAGCGGGGAGTAAGATTTCTGCCGATTACTCCTCCACCGAATCCCTTTGCGCTTCCTGCTGCATTTCCAGATACGAGACCCCGCGCGATTTCCGGCACTTGCCACATCATGAAAGCGCCTATGCCACACACGAAGACCATTGCGAGCATCGGCAGGTAATTGGCATCGAAATACCCAGCGACCCCGGTCGTGCCGCTGTTCTGCGAAATCGCGGTACTCAACTGCTGGATTCCAGGCAGCGCGCCCTGGTAGACGATAGCCATCAGGATCCAGGCGACGACCTTGTACAGGCCGGCTGAAATCGTGAACCGTAGCCAGCCGTCGAAGAGGAATTCGCCCGCGGGCAGGACGTACCAGGGAATCAGGACTGGACCCAGGCAGAACGCGATGTCGAGCAGGAAGGACGCCATCTGCGTGACCACGACAAAAATCAGACCCATCAGGACCAGCGCGATGATCGCCAGCCCTTTCATGAGGAAAGTCAGCAGTGCGATCGGCAGGCTCGCGAACAATCCCCACAGATTGCTCAGTGCGCCCGATGCACTGCCCGTGCCGCCGGGTGCAGGATCGTGGCATTCCTGATGCATGGTGTTCGGGATGACGACGCCGTCAGAAGTGACGTCGGGAACCTGTTCGCACACCTGTGCTGCTTTCTGCCGGTCGCCGTTAATGATTTCCTCGGCGGCGGTCTGGATAGCCTGCAATAGCTGCCCAGGTCCCGTCTGCGCGCCAGTGACCCGCTGGGCCATCGAATCCATGTTGCTGACGAAATAGCTGTGCACCGTGCTGGACCAGCCGAGCAGGAAGGCCAGCATGACCATCACCCGCACGCCCAACCGGAGAAGATTCACCAGGTAATCCGTCAGATCGCCTGCCAGGAGCCACATGAACGTATGCCACGTCGCCATGATCAGACCGAGAGCGGAAAGCAGATCGAGCCCATCGCTGGTGAAAAGCCCCTGCAGGGTCGAGCCTGCTGCCTGCATGCTGGCGAACATCTGGTTGAGGATCGTGATGACGTTCATGAAGCAACCTCTAGCGAAACAATCCGGCGATCCCGGTTATCAGCAACAGACATACGACGGGCGTGAGCAACACCGCCATCCCGAAAAGCTGCGGCCGCTCGATATAGACGATCAATATGGCGAGCAGGAAAGCCAGACGGAACGTACGGGTCAGGCGCCGGTCGCGGATGACCACGCCGGGCTCCTCCCCCGACTCCCGGCGCAGCACCGCCTGCACCATTCGCAGGACGAGACGCAGTTCGACTCGCGTCGCACACAGTTTCAGGACGACCCACCGGATCAGCATTGGATGACCTTGCTCACTGCGAGTCGTTGAGCAGATCGAAATCGGGACTGCCCTGGATGTTGGTCTTCTCCGATTGATACAGTTGCTGCGCGGCGCCTGCACGTGCCTGCAGCAATTGTGCGGCGTTACCTTCGGCCTGCTGCTGCGCTACCCGGTCCTGCATCTGCTGCACGACCTGACGCTGCATCAGGGCATGCAGGTCGACCATCTCACCGGCCAGAACGTTCGACTGCTGGTTCAGCATCTGCAGGCCCTGCACGGCGCCATTGACGTTCGGAATCTGGGACTGGATCTGCTGCAGGTTCTGCGAACGCTGCGCGAGCGTGTCCAGGTTCTGCATGTCCTGTGTCAGTTGCTGCTGGTAGATGCCGCCGCGAGTCGAGGCCAGCGACGTATAGGCCGACAGCCACTGCGAGGGCGACATGCCCGTTGAATTCATCTCGGAGAGGCTGCGGCCGAAGAGCCCGTTCGTTGCTGTGGCCGCCTGCTGTAGTTGCGCGATCGCGGTGGACAGCGACTGGAAGCTCGCAAGCTGCGTGCGGTAGGGGGCGATGGTCTGCTCAATGAGTGAGGTGGGGACCTGCTTCAGGTTCTGGACCATCGTCACGTATTGCTGCAGGCGGGTGATCTGCGCCTGGACGTTCTGCTCGACCATCTGCGCCTGCTGGGCGACCGAAGAAGCCAGCTCGGCATGGTTCAGCAACTGCGTGATTTCGGTGGCGCCCCCGTCAAGGCCGCCGCCAGCGCGAACTGCGCCAGCGTGCAGGATCAGGGGGAAGGCCGCGACGAGCGCGATACCGTGAATCGTGGGCTTACGCATGATGGTCCTCCTGCCCGGACGCCGAAGTCGCCCCCGAACGGGCCTGGCTGATCGCTTCGTCGATGTAGCGTTCCTTCCAGTCGGGGCGACCCGAGTGCAGGTGCCGGTCGAACATGAGCTGGGCGCTCATCTCCGAGCGCAGGATGGCGATCGATTCGGGGTCGAGCGGCACCGAGATACGACGTGACGCGCCACCTTGCTCAGTAACGAAATAGTCGCGTTTGGCGACGAGCTGCTGGATCGTGCGGATCTGGGCGTCGGACAGGCCGAAGTCGCGCTGGTAGGCCGCTTTCGCGGACGGCGTGAAATTTTCGACCGGCACGAATACGCGTACGAGCACGTTGTCGCGGATCTGCGGCCAGATTTTCGAGGTCGAGACCTGCTCGGGCGACTGCGCATCCATCCATACGCAGCCGAGCTTCTTGCGCATCGTGACGATCCAGTTGCCGATCTGTGCGGCGAATGCATCATCGTCGAGCAGGTTCCAGATTTCCGGCAGCATCACGAGCGTGGGACCGATGATGCCGGCGGCGCGGCGCTGCTCGAGTGAATCCTGGATGCGGTACGTCACGTACGACAGGAACGGCCGGGCGACGGCAGGACTTGGGAGAATCCGGTCCGTCGCCATCGACACCCAGCGGCCGGCGTTCGAGCGACTGTCGAAGCTGTCGCTCACGTTGTCGAAATAATGTGCGTGGACGGCGGAGCCAACCCACAGTGCCAGTTCGTCGGCAAGCGGACCGGCCGGCAGCGAGGCGTGGACCGTACGCAGCCGCCACAGTCGCCGGTCCTTGCGGCTGTGCGTGGCGGCAAGTGCTGTTTCCAGCTCCCGGCGGTCGCCCGCTGTCACCCGGTACGTGCCGCGTTGCTGCGCAAGCATCACGATCCATTCGACGAGGAATTCCCGGTGCCGGAGGTCCGCGAGCAGCATGAGCGGGTTCATCTGTGCACGTTCGTCATCGGAAGCGCCGGCGGCATCATGATCAAACTGCAGGTAGCGGCCGCCCTGGAGGATCGTCGGGATGCGCATCGACAGGTCCTTGTCGAACCCGTATAGCCACGCGTTCGGATACTTGCGGAACAGCGTCGCGCATAGCAGCATGAAGATCGTCTTGCCGAACCCGGTGCGCCCGCAGACCAGCATGTGCCCGACATCGGCGAGGAACGCGGTGAACCAGTAGGGTGTGCCGAACTCGGTCGGAAAGGCGGCCAGCGCGGGACAGAGGGTGCCGGTCTCTTTCGTCAGGTGCGCGTTGATCCGGTGCCCGTCCGACACACCGCGCAGCGGCAGCAGGCGTGCCAATGCGGCTGTGTCGATAAACGACCATCGCGCGCATTCGCGCCACATGCCGGGGATGCTGGTTGCGAAGGCCGAGAAGGCGTGGAGGGTTTCGCGTACCGGCGTGAAGTGCGCCGCGCGCAGCGCTTCTTCAACGGCCCGGTGCGTCGTGACTGCCTGTGTCCACGCCGCTTCGACAGTGATGTCGTCGTCGAACGGCGTGGTCTCGAAAACAGGCGAGAAGGAAAGCACCGACAGGTTGTAGTACCCATACATCTCTTCGGCCATCTCGACCTTGCCGATACGCCGGTTGGCGTCGTCCGCGGCGGTGGAGCGGGACTGGTTCTGGCGCGCACCGGAGGTATCGCCGCCGCGCAACGTGGCTGCGAGCAGCGAGCGCGTGTCGAGCCGCCGCCCCTCGTGATAGCGGCGCACGCTGTCGATGAAGCGCATCGCAGCGGTCGGCGTGGTGAGCCGGAAGCAGTGACTGATGGTCAGCTCCCCTGGCACCTTGAACAGCCCGTCGAGACTCGTGGGCAACACGCTGTCGGGCCAGAAGTCACGCCGCGCCGGAATGCCGGCTGCGATCCCGAACCGTTGGCGACCGTGCGAGTAGAAGTGGAGGTAATCGTGACCGGGACGGACCTCCGTATCGCACATCGCGAGGTCCAGTGCCGGAATATCCGGTACCGGCACGGCAGCGACGTGGTCACTGGGTGGCGAGCAGCACGCGTGCATGAATGCACCCAGTGCGTCGCCGCGAAGTCGACGGCAGGCAAGCCGCGGATTGCCCGCGACGAATCCGAACAGGATGTTCTCGAAGGTCTCAACGACGGTAGCCAGTTCCGAGGCTGTATACGCGAAAAGGTACTGGTCGGAGAAGGTGCCGCGCACCGCCTGAATCAGCGCCTGCACGATGGACAGCCGGTCATGGGTCATGCCGTGCGTGACCTTGCCCGCGAACCGGTCGATACCGACCTCGGGAGCCAGCGCGAACGTGACGAAGTGACGGTTCGCATAGTTCGCGCCACGCTCGAACGTGTCGCGCCGCGCATCGTCAACGCGTTGCGAAATTGGATCGGGCATCGGTGCGCTCAGGTACCGGGCGCTGCGGCGGCGGTGCACCGTCCACCACATCGTCACGGGCCGCCGCGCGATGTCACGCAGCGACGTGATCAGGTTGTCCATGAGTTCGAGCACGTGGCCGGTCGAGAGCGCATCGGCGTCGGGTCCCGAGAACTCATACGTCGCCATCACCGATGAGTCCTTGTTGACGATCAGCGAGTCACTGAAGCGGAACAGCCACGGCACCATCTCGGCGGTCGAACGGCGGTCACCGTCTGTTCGCTGCGCGACGCGCGCGAGCGATTCCGCATCGAACGGGGAGAGGGGCAATGGCGGGAGCGCGACAGATGGCTTCAGCACGGTATCCCCCGGGCGAAGCCGTTGGGACGGGCATTGACCTTCTGGCGCAGCAACTGGCGCGGTTCGTAGTAGTCGCCCTGGCGGCTGTACTTCGTGTAGCACCGGATCTGGTCCGGGTCGCGTCGCACGGCAAGCCACAGCACCGGGTGCGTGACCAGCACCGCGAGCAGTACCCACGCGTTACGCATGCCGGCGGCAAACGTGATCACGATGGCAACCTCGGCGATACACCAGCGGCGATCGATGCCGAACAGCAGGAACTGTTCGAGCATGGTCTTGCGGATGCGTGCTGGCAGCGGATCGTCAGGTTCGCCAGTTGCATCGCTGTGATCGGCGTGCTGCGTGTCCATTGCGTGTGTCCTCAGATCCGGCGTCAGAGCGTGCCCGTGCAGGCCGCGCCGTGGTTGAAGACCTGCGCCCACAGCAGCGGCATGTTCAGGATCGCCAGCGTGCCGAGCACGCCGCGAAGCACGTGCGTCTTGATGTTGCTGCGGCCATCGTCGAGCAGCCACAGCACGATCGAGCCGACGAGGGCGGAGAGCGACACGACTTCCAGTAGCTCGTTGTCAAGCACATCCTGGTAGACCGTGCACAGGCCCCCGTTCCAGATGCCCGCGTGCGCGATGACCGGGATCGAGCCGAGCCACAGCGCGACAAGGAGCGTCCTGACCGGGCGCTCATGCCGCAACAGGACACTTCGCCACGCCGCGCGAACTGCGCGGCACGAGCCGACGGCGAAGGAGATCGCGCGACGCATTGCAATCACGCCCCGGGGGATAGAGGTTGTGTCATGCATGGACTGGCTCCTGAACGTCGGCGTGGTCGGCGTAGCGGGAAAAGAGACACCGCGTGCGGTAACGGTCGTGTTCGACGCCGAGCACTTCGCGGATTTCAACGGGGCCGCGCACCGCGCCCTGCCGCTCGGCATGCACGAAGAAGCGGAACGTCGAGGCGATCTTCCGGCGCAGGTCTGTGATGGTCATCAGGCGCCCTTCGTCGCTCATGCGAATGAGCGATTCGAGCCGCGCCGGCGCCGTATCGGCCGAGTCGGCGTGAAACGAGACGACGGAGCCGGGGTGCCCCGTGTTGAGCGCTTCCATCAGGTCGAAGGCTTCAGCGCCACGCACCTCACCGACGATGATCCGGTCGGGGCGGATGCGCAGCGAGAAGCGCACAAGACCACGGATCGTGATGCCGAGATTGGTTTCCAGTGCCACATGGTTGGGCGCGTGGACCTGCAGTTCGGCTGTATCCTCGATGGTCACGATGCGCTCGCCTGCCGGCATCGCATCGATCATCGCATTGAGCAGCGTCGTCTTGCCGGACGACGTGCCGCCGGAGAACGCGACGTTAATGCGCTCGCGCATGACCCACTGGAAAAACTCGCGTAGCGCCGCGCCACCACTCGCCAGCCGGTCGAGCAGGGCAGCGTCCCGGCGTCGCGAAAAAGGGCACGAGGTGGCCGGCAGCACGTCGAACGCACCGCTACGCTCATAGTCGGTCAGACTGATACGGCGGCGTGCGTGCCGGCGGATCGACAGTGTGTCGCCGTGGACGGCAACCGGGTGTCTCGCGGCTGCGAGCCGAAGACCGGGCAGCCGCGCATCGAGCAGTGGTGTCTGTGCCTTCGCGTTCACGTTGGCGAGAATCGTGATCGCGCGATCGAGCGCGTCCGGATTCACTTCACACCCAGCCACGAACGAGATGATGCCGTTGCGCTCGACAAAGATCGTGTCGGCGCGGTTGACCATGATTTCCTGCACGTCGGGATCCGCGAGCATGGATTGCAGTGGACCGAGGTAATCGTTCAGTACCTCGATTGCGTATTCATAGGTGAGCCGGCTCATCGTCCGTTCTCCCATCCGATGGGCTCAAAAAGACGGGCAATGAAGCTCGATCCCGAAGGACGTACAGCCGCAGCTTGCGGGTGCTGCACCATGGATTGCGGGGCGGCGTGCAGTGCACGGTAAACGCGACGAGCATAGGCAATGCGTTTTTCATGTGTGCCAGCGTTGTAGGCGCCGACGGCATCCCAGGTGAGTCCGAGGCGACGGATGTTCTGCGACAGGATCCATGCACCGACATAGGCGTTGGTGCAGCGGTCATCGAGGCCCGCGCGCGAGACGCTGAAACGCGAGAGCGTCGTGAGCCAGCGACTGTTGATCTGCATGAGCCCGATGTCGATGGTGCCGTCATCATTGAGATGGACCACGCCCGCGCGCTGTCCCGATTCCACGGTGGCGATGGCGCGTACCAGCCGGACGTTGACGTGGTGAAACCGCGCGGCATCGTCGAGGCAGTCGGCGCGGCACGTCGCGGCAACAAGCAATGCACACAGGGGCATGATCGGGACACGCTTCACGTCGACCTCATCCGTTTGGGGGGCTGCGTTCAGAAAAAAGGACCTGCCGGGAGCGGGGTGCAGCCCGGCAGGTCAACAGCGCGCGTCAGCCCAGGGGGAAGGGCTGACGGCTTCACTTTAGGCATGGCCGGTGCGGGTCTGGCTGCAATGCCTGCACGGCAACGATGCGGGGTGTGCAGTTATTCGAATTGCAGCCATTCAGCCGGACCTGAAGCATGTGCGCTGTCCAGCGCGGAACAAAGGCATCCAGAGAAAGCCGCAAAGGCAAGGGGAACAAAGGTCGTGACAAAGGGAAGGGCCCAATCCAAAGGCCGCGGGTGATGCTGGGAGGAATCGCATCACCCGCTCAAGGGCGCAAACGGTGAAGGGCAAAAAAGGGTTCTGCAGCAAGGGAGAAAAACGCTGCGGCCCTTGCCCGCACAAGGCCGGCGAAGGACGAACTGCAAGGCAGCGCTGCGTTCGCAGCATGACTGCGCGATGCGCCACGTTCCCGTGCAGCCATTTGCGGCAGGCGCTGCGTGCCAGTGGGTACGGTTGAACCATGGTGCCTCCTGAGTCGCACGTCCTGTGACTGAGGCCGATCCACTTCCTCCGTTCTGCCGGAACTCCACATGGTTTTCGCCGATGCCGTTAACTGGTTGAAGTTGCAACGTTCTGCGATTGTGAGGCCGACGACGCCGGTGCCGCCAGATACGCCGCCCGCGCCGCCCATCACTCGCGGCGTGCCGCCTTCGCCGCAGTATCTTCCGGTACTGGAATACCGGGAGCTGATCCAGCGAACGGGCGTCGAGGGAATGGTGCGCCGTATCGCCAGCAGTCTGGGGCTCTCGCCCGAGAGCGAGCAGCGCGACCTTGAACCGTTGCTGCAGCGACTCACGGAATTCGTGCAGCTTCTGCCCGCGTCCGAGTCGCATCATCACGCGCAACCGGGCGGGCTGCTGATTCACCTGCTCGAGGTCGCGCGCTATGCGCTGCATTTCCGTGAAGGGTACCGGTTGCCGCTCGGGGCCAGTCCCGAAGACCAGATGCAGCATGGCGCGCGGTGCAGTTATGCGGTGCTGGTCGGCGCGTTGCTGCACGACATCGGCAAGCCGCTCGCGGACCTGAAGGTTGATCTGGCGACCGGCCATAACGTTCGTCCCTGGGTGCCGATGGCCGGCAGCATGAACGGGCAGGGCGGCGAATGGTATCGCGTGGATTTTCCCGCGCCTGGCGAGCGCGATTACGGCGCCCATTCGCGTCTGGCCATCGTGCTGCTGCAACGCCTCGTGCCACCGGCATCGTTGAGTTGGCTGGCTCAGCATCCACCGGTGCTGCAGGAACTGGCGGAATACCTGTCCGGCGAGCGCAGTTCGAAAGACAGCGCGCTCGCGAAGATCGTGGGCGACGCCGATCGCCGCTCGGTTGAGGAAAACCTGCTCGCCGGTCCGCGCACACGCTTTGCTACGGCGCGAGCCGTGCCGCTGATCGAGCGGTTAATGGAGGGACTGCGACGGCTTCTGGCGGAGGGCGACGTGCCGCTCAACCGTGCGGGAGCCACCGGCTATTGCGACGGCGAATCGCTGTGGTGCGTGGCGAAAACGCTGGCTGAGGCCGTTCGAACGTATGTCGCGGCGCATGAAGAGCAACGGAGCGGTGCGGCCGGGATTCCGTCGGACAACAACCGGCTCTTCGACACGTGGCAGGAATACGGTGCGCTCGTGCCTACGCCCGGTGGCGGGGCCATCTGGACCATCACCGTGACAATTGGCGCCTGGCAGCAAACCTTCACCGTACTGCGCTTTCCGCTCGATCGGCTCTACGCCGAATCTGCCCGCTATCCGCGAGCATTGCCTGCGGGATCAGTTCAGGTCATCGAAGTGAGCCCCGAGCCGGGCCCGACGGCTGAATCAGCAGGCATCGCTGAGGGCCGCGTAGCGGCCCCGCCAACAGAGCCTGCCGAACACGCGTCGTCGCCAGCCGCGGACCCGGTGACGACGGCGGTCAGACAAAGCGTCGACGCGCCAGACACCGCGTCGTCAACCGCGCGAGAAGACCCGGATCGGGATGATCGCCATAAAGCAGGCGATGACTCGCCAGGGCCGCAGGAGCGCGCCGCTTTCGATGCCGTTGCTGCGTCCATGAACGAAGGTGCGCCGGCGTATCTGCCGGATGCCGAGAGCGCAGCCGCGCTCAATGACGAAGCGGTCGTTGCTCACGGCAGAGGGAGCGACGATGTACCGGTACCGGATCAGGTCAGTGCGGCGGTTCGCCCGCGCGAGAAAGCGCGGGTTCCATCGGGATCCGTTACCACCCGGGCAGGGGCGCGGCAGCCGCGGCCCAATGCCGAACGGTTCATGGCCTGGGTGCAGGACGGGGTCGCTACCGGCGGGCTGCCGTACAACGAATCGATGGCCCGTGTGCATTTTGTGCCGGAGGGCATGCTGCTTGTCACGCCCGCGATCTTCCGGGATTTCGCGCAGGCGCATCCCGACGCGATCGAACCGGCCCCGAGCGAGGATGGACGAAGCCCGGAGCCGTGGAAGCAGGTCCAGCGCGATTTCCAGAAGTCCGGCTATCCGGTGACGGCCGATTCAGGCGGCGCCGGCCGCTCGTATCTGCTCCACTACACCATCAAGGGTGCTGGCGGTCGGCAGCTATCTGTGATGCTGGTTCCCGAGCCGGAGCGGTTTTTCAATCCCGTGCCGCCGCCGAACGCGATGATCCAGTCGAAGCAGAGAGCAGCCGTGGCGGAAGAGGCGAATTTACCTCAGCAGTCTGACGTGTGATAGAGGCACCGGGACAACGACGATGGCGTATCCGGTCGAGAACCTTTTTCGCAGGCCCGTCGAACTGCTGTCCTGCGTTGCGGCGCTCGCAGCGACCGGCATTCTCTGGAGCCACCCGGCGCTCTTCCTTATCACGCCCGCCACGGGCGGCGTCACGACGCTCGCGCTGCTGTCTCTGGCTTATGTTCGCGGGCGACAGGCATGGCGGCTGATGCGCTTCCAGCGCAACCTGCGCAGACTCCCGCAGTATGTGATCCCCGCAGCCGAGATTCCGCGCTCCGCGAACGAGGTGTTTCTCGGCCGTGGTTTTCGGTGGAGCGGTATCCACACCCAGCGCCTGCATCAGGCGCGGCTTCCCGAAAACCGCCGGCTGCTTGCCCGCAATGACCTGTACGACCGGGCGCGGGACCACGAGCGTCGGTATCCCGATAGCCGGATCGCGCGTGTGACCCGTCGCGAGGTATGGTGGAATCCGGTCGCGCCATTGCCGCCGGTCGGAGGCGACCCCGCGCTGCATGGCGTCGAACCGGACGAGCGCGACATCTGGTTTGACATTGGGGAGCGTGTGGGGCACATGGCGGTGCTTGGCACGACCCGCGTGGGCAAGACCAGGCTGTGCGAGGTCCTGGTTGCCCAGGACATCCGTCGCGGCGACATTGTGATCGTGTTCGATCCGAAAGGCGACGTCGACCTGCTGCTTCGCATGTACGCCGAGGCAAAACGTTGCGGGCGCGAGAGCGAGTTCACGTTCTTTCACCTTGGCTATCCCGACAGGTCTGCGCGCTATAGCCCGATAGGTACCTACTCACGCATTACAGAGGTGGCGACGCGCATCGCAGGTAACCTTCCAAAGGAAGGACAGTCAGCCGCATTTCGCGATTTCGTGTGGAGGTTCGTCAACGTCATGGCCCGCGCGATGAGTGCGCTCGGCATCCGACCGACGTACGAAATGATTTACCAGAACGCGGTGAACATCGATGGGCTCGCATTACGGTACTTCCGTTTCTGGCTCGATCGCGATCATGCCGGCTGGGAGGATGGGCTGGAGCCGCTGGACAAGGAAGAGGCGAAGCAGGCGATGCGACTGCAACGCAATCAGGAAGTGCTGCAGGTCGCGAACCTGATCCGGCAACAGGGCTGGACCGATCCGATTGCCAACGGCCTGCTGTCGGTGATCAGCAACGAACGCTCGTATTTCGACAAGCTGGTGTCATCGCTCTATCCCCTCCTGGAAAAGCTCACCACAGGCCGGACATCGGAGCTGCTGTCGCCCGACTATGACGACCCTCATGATCCGCGGCCGGTGTTCGACTGGAACCGCGTGATGGACCGCGGCGGCATTGTCTATGTCGGGCTCGACGCCCTGTCGGATTTCGAGGTGGCGGGGGTGGTGGGTAATGCGATGTTTGCGGATCTGACGTCGACAGCCGGTCGGATCTACAAGTACGGCCATGGCTACGGACAGAGCACGGCAGGCGCCAGGCGGCGCGTCTCGATCCATGCTGACGAGTTCAACGAGCTGGTCGGCGACGAGTTCGTGCCGCTGGTCAACAAGGCGGGTGGCGCGGGTTATCAGGTGACCGCCTATACACAGACGAGCGCCGATCTGGAAGCGAAGATCGGCTCACGTGCGAAGGCCGAGCAGATTTTTGGGAATTTCAATACGCTCGTGATGCTGCGCGTGAAATACGTCACAACCGCGAAGATCCTGACTGACCAGTTGCCGATGGTCGACGTGAAGACACTGACGCTCGCCTCATCGGCAACCGACGCAGTGCGGCGCGGCGAGGGGGTGCATTTTACGGCCCAGACGCACGACCAGATTTCGGTGCGGCAGGTGCCGATGCTGCAGGCTGCCGACCTGACACAATTGCCGAAGGGGCAGGCGTTCGCCCTGATCGAGGGCGGGCAGCTCGTGAAGGTGCGGCTGCCGCTGCTTGATACGTACGACCCGATCATGCTGCCCGGACTGGATGACGTCGTGGCGGACATGCGCTCCCGCTATGCGTCCTACGTCCAGGCCGTGTCGCCATTTGACGACGCGGGCGGCGTGTCGCCCGATGCCATTGGTGGCGCAGTGCGCAGCTTCATGCCGGTCGACGCGAATGCCGGGACGCTGGCGTCGACCTCCGGGCCTTGGGCCGTGCAAGGTAAAGGCGCCGGGTTTTGACGATAGAGGCGAGCATGGTCACGAAAACACGGGACGGCAATGCCGATGGCGTGAAATCGTTTTTCTGGGTTGTCGATCTGGCGATCCACGTTGCACTCTGGCTGCTGCTCGCGAGCATTCTTGCGGTGGTGGCCGATCTGGTAGCGGCGCACTCGTTGTGGGGCGACGATCCGGTGGGCGCCATGCAGGCGCTCCTGCGCTATTACCTGAACGAGACGACCGACCCCGCGCTGGCAGAGCGAGCGGCCGACGCCGCGTACTGGGGCTGGTTCGGCTGGACCGGCGTTGATGCGTCGGCTCGGGCATGGGAGGCGGGTGCATTGCCTTCCCACGGCCTCGGCTCTTACCTGCGGCCGGCGTTCTCGGGGGCGACCCGTGAAGGGCTCGTGGTGGCGATGTACGGGCTCAAGCTCTTCGGGGTTCGTTTTGCCATGCTCGCGATGACGATTCCACAGTTCGCGCTGGCGATTGCCGTTGCTCTGGCGGACGGTCTGGTGGCCCGCCACGTGAGACGCGCGCAGGGCGGGCACGAGTCGGCCACACGTTACCACCACGCGAAGCGCGTACTGACCTTCGGCGTGGTCCCGTTGACTGCGGTTATCTGGCTCGTCGCGCCGGTACGGCTGCCGGTCTGGCTCGCCTTCTGGCCGGTGTCGGTCATGATCGTGATCGCGGTATGGAACATGGCGAAGTACTTCAAGAAGTACACGTAGATTGCAATTTGCCAATCTATACTTCGGCGATGAAAAAAGAGAGAAGACAGGCCATTCCGAGACGTGTGGTCGTTCGACGCTCGCCCGTGCATGGACGGGGCGTTTTCGCGTTACGGGCACTCAAAGCGGGCGAGCGGATTTTCGAATACAAGGGTGAGACGATTGAGTGGACGGCGGCCGTCAGACAGCATGAAAGCACTGGCACAACTGGCCACACGTATTTCTTCGGCCTCTCGGATGGGCGCGTAATCGACGGCGGGCACCGGGAAAACAGCGCGCGCTGGTTGAATCACTCCTGCAATGCGAACTGCGAGGCAATCGAGATCGAGGACCGTGTGTTTATTCACGCGTCGACCGCGATCGCACCCGGCGAGGAACTCTTTCTGGATTACCAGCTGGTCGTTGACGAGTCTGCCGACGAAGAGGCGCGGCTAAGCTATATCTGCCTGTGCGGCGCGTCGGAATGCCGTGGCACGATGCTGGCTGTGGCCGCGTCGTAATGTGTCCGACTGACAGTCAGCGGCCCGAGCGTAGCGCCGGCGACGACCGCTCTCGCGCCGCAGTGCGATTGGCGAGCCATGCTTCCAGTTCCGATTCGCGCCAGCCGGTTGCGCGTTCGCCGATGCGGATAGGGCGGGGGAATTCTCCGCGGCTGATCATCGAATAGATGGTCGCCCGACAGAGACCGATTTTTTTGACGATGTCCTTCATGCGCATGACCTGGTCCATTTCGCACGGCTCCGGATTGCATTTGTCATAGCTGATTATCCGCAAAGCCTTCTACTGCGCAACGGCTTCGCCTGGACACCAGCGTGATGTGGCAGGCGTCGCAGGGAGATTGCGTTGACGTTTCCATTGCACCGAGACACGTCGGCGTTACATCTGGTTACTGATTTGTTGCTGCACGCCTTCGATTGGAAAGCCAGGAGCAGACGAATCGGTGGGTCGGGCAGAAAACGGCCTCTTGCAGCGGATGGCGCGAGGTGGGCTCTTCCTCGTTACACGGCGAGCAAAGGTCGACGAGGGGCACGCTAAATGTCGTGACTGTGGTACGCGACTAGGAAGCGGTGCGCGACACAGGCACCTTCGCCAGAATCTGAAAAGACGGGATGTGCTGCGTTGAGCGACAGGGAAGCTGGCTGCCCCAGCCTGCTCAGCGCCTGCATGCCACGAACCGGGGCAGGTTCACGGTGAAAACCGTGGCGCGGTCATCAGATTTGAATTCGATCTTTCCGTCATGGGCGTTCGCAATGCAACGGCAGATATACAGGTCAAGTCCCATGCCAGTCGCAGCACGCCTGCGTCCCGCCGCAGGGGCGGCGCGGGTCAACGCATCGAAGAGTGTAGGCAGGGCGTCAGCCGGTACGGGCTGACCGCCGCTCGAGACGGCGATTCTGACGCGTTCACCATCGCAACGGGCTTCGATGCAGACAGGGCCACAGCCGTGCTGGACAGCATTCGCCACCAGATTGACGATAGAACATAGGAGGTCAAAGTTACCTTTCCGGTAGATAATCAAGAAATATTTGCCTTATACTGGGCGCAAAACATCAGTCAAAAGACGTGCCCACGCTATGAACCTGAACATGGTGCTCGAACAGTTGCGCGATCCCTACCAGAAGCAAGCCCGGATTTTTCCGGGGCTGCTGACGGTGTTGCCGCTTCTCGTTCCCTTGCTCTGGATCTTCGGGCCCAAAAGTCCAATCCTGACTGCCTTGGTCGGCCTCGTAGGTGGCTGCGGGGCAATCTATGCGCTTGCCAGTGTCACTCGCGGGCGCGGCAAACGACTCGAGGACAAACTCGTTAAAGGTTGGGGCGGGATGCCAACGACACTGATTTTGCGTCATGGCGACCGATTCCTGGACAGCGTCAGCAAGAAGCGCTACCACGATGCGATCAGAACGAAGCTCGGTATTACGGTCCCGACGCCCGAAGAGGAAGCGCGCGATCTCGTTGCCGCAGACGACGTCTATAAAGGCGCAACGCGTTTGCTGCGTGAGTTGACTCGTGGAAAGGCCAATGCGCTATTGCTCAAGGAGAATATTGCCTACGGTTTTCACCGCAACATGTTTGCCATGCGGCCGGTCGGTGTGTTCACGTGTGTCCTGGGAATCCTGCTCGGACTTGTACTGAGCAAAGCGCTCCAGTTTCATCCTCTTGCTTTTGATGTATTGAATCTTGCAGCACCTGGCCCAAGCGGCGGCATAACGCTGGTGGTCTCCATTGCGTTGCTCTTTTTCTGGGCCCATTTCAACGAGGATCAAGTCAAGCGGATTGGATACGTGTACGCCGAGCGCCTTTTTGAATCGTTGAATTCGCTGCCGGAAAAGAGCCAGTCAGTTTCCGGCGCACGGGCGAAGAAGCGAGCCGATTCCGTGGTGGATGCAAAATCCGATGCGCCGAGAGCGAGAAGAACCAGAGCCGCCAGTTCCGCAGGGAATGGCTCCAACGGGGAATCAGATAAGTGAAGTGCGAAATTGAATTTCTACCCGTGGGTGATGCAAGCCGCGCGGGCGATTGCATCGTCGTCCGTTACGGGGAAGAAGACAGCTACGAGCTGATGGTCATCGACGGGGGAACAGTCGATAGCGGCAAGAATCTGGTCAAGCATCTTCGCGCGCACTATGGGAAGGATGTGACCGTCTCGCATGCGGTTTTGACCCACGCGGACGCAGATCATGCTTCGGGCATGCGCGAACTATTTGGTGAAATCAGAGTCGAGAAGCTTTGGATGCACATCCCGTGGCGACTCGCTCCGGAAGCAAGGCACCTCTTCGCAAGCAAGAACTGGACGGAGGAAGGGTTAACGAAGGCGATCAAGGATGAATACGACATCCTAAGTGAGATACTCCGGATGGCGTGGGCTGCGGGTACCAAAGTCCATTACCCGTTCCAAGGCAGTCGAATCGGCCCATTTACAGTGCTATCGCCCAGCAGGCGGCACTATCTCCATTTGCTACCGCAGTTCGACAAGACTCCGGATCCCGACAAGGAAGCAATTGAGACAGCGGGATTTTGGCTGACTCAAGCGACGAACGATGCTCTCGGTAAAGCCCTCGAGGCCGCTGCCAGTGACACCCAAAGCTGGATTGAGGAAACCTGGCATGAGGAACATCTCCGGGATGGCGCGTGGACGTCGGCCAGCAATGAGAGCAGTGTCGTCCTCTATGCCAACATTGCTGACGGCAGGAGATTCCTGCTGACTGGCGACGCGGGCGTGTGTGCGTTGTCATGGGCAGTCGAGTATGCCAAAGCGAACAGCTTTCCGCTACGAAGCTTCAGTTTCGTGCAGGTTCCTCACCATGGCAGTCGGAGCAATGTAGGGCCAGCCATCCTGAACGAACTAATCGGCCCTGTGCAACCGGACGGGACGCGGACGTTTACCGCGTTCGTGTCGGCTCCAGTAGACGACAGCTCACATCCGAGAAAGATGGTGCTCAATGCATTCATTCGACGCGGTGGCCGGGTCCATGCAACGCAGGGAGGCAAGCGGGTGCATTGGGGCGGATTTGCAGCAAGGAAGGGGTATGGACCAATTGAAGCGATCAAGCTGAGTTCGCTCGTCGAGGAGTATGACTGACCGCTTGCCGGCTCTCTGATTGAGCGGTAATCACTTGAAACGACTCATGCGGAGAGAACGTGGCAGGTCTTCCGGTTCATGACGGATTACTCCAGGTCTTTGACGTCGAGCATGGAGCGTGTGCGCTGTTAACGGTTCCGGTTCCGGGCGATGGATGCCGGCGCATGCTCATCGATTGCGGGCACAATTCGACGACGGGCTGGAACGCTGGCTCCCACCTGCGCAATCTCGGGGTCTCATACCTTGAGCAATTCGTCATCACCAACTATGACGAGGATCACGCCTCTGGGCATCCGTACCTCGCTCAGAATGGTGTCAATGTCGCCTGGATGCTGAGAAACCCGACGGTGAGCGCTCAGGTCGTCAAGACCCTGAAAACGGATGATGGGATGGGGAAGGGCATCGATTCGCTCGTGAATGCCCTTGGTCACTATGCGCTGACGCCATTGCAGGTAGTTCCGCCGGATTTTCCCAATGTGTTCGTCGAGTGGTTCTGGAATCCATACCCGTACTTCACTGACGAAAATAATCTGAGTCTCGTTCTGCATCTCAAGATTCACGGATTTTCATTTCTATTTCCGGGAGACCTGGAGTGCGCTGGATTCAGGCACATGCTGAACACCAACCAGCGATTTCGCGAAGTCGTGGGCGGCGTACACATCCTGGTCGCGTCGCATCATGGACGGCAGAACGGCATTTGTCCTGAAATGTTCGACGTATGGGGATGCCGCCCGAGACTCGTCGTGATCTCCGATGACTACAAGCAGTACGACACACAGGACACGGTACAGTACTACGCGAGCAAGTGCAGCGGAATATCGGACTTCAGGCGTCCAGGCAATGTTCGGCGCGTTCTGACGACTCGCTACGATGGTGAGCTTATCTTTACCTTTGCGAGCGGCAACTGCCACGTTTCCTGATTGGACCACGAATACAGTGGTAACTGGGAGCGGAACTTAGGCCGTAAGCCGCGAAAGAAGCAGGAGGTAGAAGCATGAATCGGTGCGTGCGGCGCGTCCGCGCTGCCTGCGTCGGCAAGGGAACATGCTTCGGCGTCGCTGCGCGGCATTCATCCTTGACACAAACAAAAAAGGTCCCCTGAATGATCATGGCAAAAAGTGTGAGCGACCGGAATCTCGCAGCTGGCGAGAGCGTTCGTGTCTGCAGCTACAACGTGCGGCATGGAGACTGTACGTTAGTCGAATACGTCCGCGACGACACCGTTCAGTTTCGTTTGCTCGTTGATGCGGGGGAGCGTTTGCCTCATGCACTGGTCACCCATCTTGCGGAAAATCCACGCAATGACGGGCGTCCGGATATCGACGTGGTGATGTTGAGCCATGTGGATAACGACCACCAAGGTGGCTTGCCGCAACTTCTTGAGGGAAAAATTACGATCGGCGAGTATCTCGGACCTTGTCTTCCGGCCTTTCGTCGTCTTGCGTGGCTCTTCGCTGACCGGGTGCGCAATGCGGTCGAGCGGGCACAGGAATGGGAGGACGCACTGCTAGCCGCGAAGGTGCCCGTTTCATATCCGTTCGAAGGCTATTCCTCGAGGTTTGTTAACGGTCGCGTGGTCCTTTCCATTCTATCGCCGGCCTCACGACTCATCGAAGCCTTGGCGCTGTCCGACGGCGAAGAACTGGGCAACCTTTTGATGCGAGCGCCATTACCGAGCGAATGGCTACTGGAAGCCGACCTGAACGATACCAGCGATGAAGGCGACGACTTTGCATTCCTGCGCAGTATCTTTCGCACCGGATCGTCGGCTTCGCCCGACGATTTTGCTACGGGTCTGCCCCGCCCAGGCGCACTGGATGCAGATGCGGTCCGGAGCGCGAATACGCATGAAAGCGCGCAGCGCCTCGACCCCGAATTTTTCGGGAATCACGTTCTCAACGACACCTCACTCGTCGCTGTTCTAGACGTTCATCTTGGAGGCGTGCATCGAAAGAGGATTGTTCTTGCGGGAGACCAGGAAAACTGGTCCTACATTGCTGCGAAGCATCCTGTTGGCCTCGGGATAGACGTATTGAAAGCACCGCATCATGGAGGCAAGCTGTTCATTGAGGGACGTTCTGATGCCCAAAACGACGTATATGCATGGCTGAGGCCTCGCAGCGTCATGGTAAGTGCCAGCGGTCGACACGGTCTTCCGGAACTCAACTTCCGGAACGTGGTTCGATCGATCGGAGCATCGCTCGTTTGTCCAAACGTACGTCGTGTGGAAACATTAGCCGGCACGCTGCCTGCAGCTAGTGACATCGATTCATGTTTTTCCGTCTTCCAGTGCGAGTCTTCTGTTGAGAAGCGGCCGGTCACAGTTCTGACATTGACGGGCAGCAATAGCACGGCGGACGCCTATGCCTGCGTTCAGGGGTTAGGCGATCAGGCGTTCACTCCTATCGTCGTTCTTAACCAGAACGTTACTTCGCCCAGTGAATCGTTCGTCCGATGGACGCAGGGTGAGCTGGAAAAGCACAGCAACTGGATTGCGAAGCAGCTCAAGCAAAATCATAAGGACTTTCTTTCGAGGCTAACAAGCTCGACTAATCCGCAGCTCGCCAAACTGGACCATCGGCTTGAACGCTGGACAGACCTCGCGATTCTGGCACGCAAGGATGGTCGGCATGCCCTTGTAGCGGATCCGGGGCCGGTATTGCGATTCGGTCGCCGCCACAGGAAGTTCTTTGTGGCGCAATCGGAGTGGCGCAATGGCCGCACATCCGATATCTACCGGATGCCTTCGAAAGCCGATATCGACGACACGATACGATGGGTAAGAGGAATCCCAAAGATTTATGTCCATTCGAATCCTGCCGCTGAGTCGGTGTACGCGCGTGACGCAATAGCGGTGCTGAATTCGTGTGATTGGGATATGTTGGCGGCGTTCATTGCCCTGCGTACCGGGTTGCCGATGGACGTCATTCTCGAAGAGATCGTTCCGCTTCTTGTTCCGGTCTTCGCTGACGAGTTCACAGCTCGGCTGTGTTCCACATATTACAGACACTCAAGGTGGACCAAAGGCGCGGCGACGATATGTTTGCGCAGGGACAGCGAGGAGGAGGGGCAGTTGAATGTCGACGAGTGGCCTGACGACATAATATGCGAACGATACGCGGAATGGACTGGATCCCATTTCGAAAAGGTGCTCAAAATGGCTGAGCGCGATGCCCTCATGCTCAACCTCGCGTACAGGCATAAGGGTCAATGGACCACATACTCGCACATGCAAGGTTTTCTTGAGAAAAATCGGCACTCTGGGAAAAGTGAGTTTCCCGCGGCGTTCGTGGAGGCGTTAAGCCTGACGCCCTGGATCCCTGTCTGGTAGGACCGTCCACGTTGCCGGACGGTCTCACCACGTTAGGCTCCGCAATCCGCTCTTTTCATGCTGCCAGGAGAGCTGGGTGTAATACCGCCCAAAGCCTTTAGTCGTAGGCAATGGCTTGCAGGATACGGACGTCCTCCTCACCGATAATCAGCTGGACGGCAGGAAGACCATCGTCGAGCATGCCATGGGCGAGGTGTGCCAGCTGTACGAGATCTTCTCGGCTGGGCGACGCCGAGCAACCGGGCGGATGGCTGTGCCATTCGCCGATGTATCCAACCACGCCATTGGTTCGTCGGTATGCTTCGGCGACGGCATCTGCAACTCCTGCTGTTCCGCGTTTGAATGAAGTCGGCGTTGAGACGCTGTCGGGCGGCGCCGACAACCCGGCAACTACCACGGCGGCGCCGACGTTGAAGTCGTAGTATCCGAGTAGGATGCCGCCTGTCTCATTTGGGAACGCATCCTTTCGAAGGGAGCGCAGTTCAGCTTCAACTCCGGTGTCAATGTACAGCTTGAATTCGTCGAATATCAACTGACGCTCGGAGCATACATGCACGTCGTATGCCTGCACGGAACCGTGCTCGGGATCGCGTTGCCAGATCCGGATTTGGCTATCCTTGTGCGCAGATAGAAGAACGACCTGTTCCGCCAAGGTGCCTGCCTGTGTGGCAATGCGCCAGTACGGCATTGCGAGCGAGATGTCGCGACAGCTATTGCCGCTCCAGAACGTACCCGTATTTGTTCCGAGGTGATCGCGTCCCCAGTCGTTGTTAATTATTGCCCGGTAGTACTGTGCTTCAAGACTTCGCAGACGCACTGCTCTGGCGGTATCTTCCATGAGAAGAACCGCACCGTTGCCATCTGGGGTGACAAAAGCCGAAGCATGGCGCGCGAATGCGTCAACGGAGCTCGCTGCACGCGGATAGTCGAGTGTCGTCGATACGTCGATGACCAGCTCGCTTGCCGAAAGCGCCGCAGAGAGGGCCTGGTTGCCGAAATCGAGAGCGTTGGCGTTTAACGGTGTGACTGAAGTCGCTTCACCCACGGCAGCACGGTGCAGCTTCGCTGCCACGTCCACCTTCTGATGACCAATGTGCTCATCGAGCGCTACGTGACGAGTCAGGTTATGCGGCTTCACATGGTCATTATCGATTACGGTCCACGTGCCCCAGCCGGCTCGGCCCCACAGATTGAGCATCGCGCTGCCGAGCGACCCCGCGCCGATTAATACAGCTTTCGGCCCGGCGCTATCGACGCCCGATTGACGGCGAAATTGATCCGCGTCGTTTTTCTGGAGAACTTCCATCGGCAATATGGCTTGCGTTCTCCAGATGCCTGTATCCGCGCCTCCGCCCAGGTGCGGGGCGTAGGTCCCATTTGCGAAGGTGAGCAGGCCAATGCTCACTCCCAGATCGAGCACGCTGACGGGTATGAAGAAGGCACGGTGCCCCATCGCCTGCGGTTCGCCGCCTTCGACCCGACAGATTGGAATGTGAAGCAACAAGACAGTCGTTTCTTTATTGGCAGGTTTATTCTGCGCGCGATCTCCAACGCGATCGCGAACCATGTCCTTCAAAAGAGAGGCGAAATCGACCCCTCGCTGCCCGAGGATAGTATCGAGTGCGCCTAACGTGTCGGGGTCCCGCGTGATTGAGCCGTGGACGACTGGGGGCAATTCAATTTCGATGGGGGTAATGTTTCCCTGAGGCAGATCGGCCGCGACTGGTATGGGTACCAGTTCGCAAGTCAAGCCTTCGTCCGCGCGAATTGCTTTCTTGTTCAACCCGAAGCGGTACTCGCCACTGTTGCGTAGCTGGTCGTAGTTCCTGGGCAGAACAAGCTCGTAGTTGCTGGAGAAGAACAGATGCTCGACCGGCTGATCGGCGGGGTGCAACTCGTCTCGAGCGCTGCGCGCGAGCCACCACTGAATTCGGCGAAGAAATGCTTCCGGTGTCCAGGTGCGCAAGACGGAAACAGCTGACTCGAAGTATAGGCAAAGGCTTGCGGGGCCCTCGTAGTAGCCGTGGTTTTGATGCATGAGCACCGGGAAGTCCTTGCGCAAGGCAAGAACCTCCACAAGGTCGGAGGGATTGTCGCTCACGCAAAGAGCGACGCGTTCCCGATACAGAATCCCATGCGGGTTATCTGGGGGTACGTCGTCGGTTTCCACGTCCGCGACGAGGCACTCGAGCTGATGCCCATCCGTGCTGGTAGCGCGCAGCACCTTGATGAGCGAAAAGTCGCGGGAACGTTCGATTGCGCGGATCAGGGACTTTGCGCGCGGAATGGCGGGTTCTTCGTCAGCCTGCAGTTCGGAAAAACCCGGGAGTTCATGATATTCAGTCACACGCACCTGCGCGGGGCGGAGATGAGAGCACCAATGCAGGAGCACCGATTGATGTCGTTTTCTTCCAGCTAACGCCGCCCCGACCGATCTCAAAGACGAGCGGTTCGGGCTTGCGTGCATTGGGCTCTTCCATGGTGACCACGAATTTGCGGCCCTTTACTTCGCGCAGATACCGTTCGTAAGCCTTCCGGGCCTGGATGTGGGGCGGCTGAATTTGCGTGTAAGACTCTTTCACATCCGGAATCGGTTTGCTGCTGCTCACAATATACGCATCAGGTTTTCCCTGCCGGAGCAGATATTTGACAAGCTCTTTCGGCTCGGTTTCCGATTCCCCTTTCTCGCCGTCTTCAGTCAGCGCAAGATAACTGCAGTGGTGGGGAATGTTAAAGAGGTTCCATCCGAGTCGATCCCCGCGCTTGTGATACAGCGTCGTGCGCACGATGTCTTCGAGGTCTTCAGCGCAGCTGTCACCGACCTGCAGAAAGTCGTAGCGCTGGCCGTCGGCATCAAAGCGGACGTTGAAGACCAGTGAAGCGGAATTGCGTATAACGTCGGAGCCGTCGTCGCAATGCTTGATGAATGGCGAGTGGCAGAAAAACTCCACGTTGTCACTCGCAAGCGAGAACCCCGGGACGAGTGTGCCGGCGTCCACAAACAGATGGTCCCGGGCATCCGGGCGTTCGCCACGCTCCTTGAGCTTGGGCTCAAGCCATTCCCGGAGCGCCTCCGGCTTCGAAAAGACGAGGATGCCATGTCCATTCAGCAACCGATGACGGGCCTCCTGGCGCAACAGCACGGACTCTTCCTTCTGGTGGTCGTTGTCGGCCTCTTCCAGCAACATCGCAGCAGGCACCCACAGCTCCTTGAGCTTTATCCGGCCTTCGCCGTGGTAGATTTTGGCATGCTGGAGCTCGAAGAATTCGGTGCTGCCCTGAATGTGATCGAGGTCGGCGTGCGTAAAGGCCACTACGTCAAAATAGTCGCGGTCGGCGTCCTTAAGCTCCTTCTTCAGGGTCGCTTTCAGATCGATCTCCGGTGTGTCCGGATCCTCGGCATTGCCGCGATGGCAAAAGTCGAAAAGCACGCGGCGACCGTTGTCGAGTATCACCTGGGCGGTATCGCCATTGGCGACGCCATAGAATTTCACGAAATGCGTTGTTGTCACTGTGGCCTCTTCGTAGCGTGCTGGAGGGGCCTATCGAAATCGGGAAACCCTCCTTATTTCCACTATATGAACTACTGGTGAAAACGTCAACCACAAGATATTGTGGTCTTTTTGAGATTGCGAAATTTAATTGTAAGGTTTTGGCAATAAAAATCCCGTTACCCACGAACTTGTCCTGCGAAACGGGCGACGGAAGTGCGCGAGCCGGTTTCCCGCATGTCCGGCGCGTGGAAGCGGATGTGGTCCAGGCTTATTCTATGAAGAGGCTCGCAGCGAGAACGCCTGACACAGGAGATCCTCACGTACTCTGTTCGCGGCGGGCAGCAGCAGGTCGACAGCAAAGTCGATATCGGATTGCGTGAGGCGCTTGGCGTTTCGCAGCAACTGGATCAGGCAACGAAGAGCATTATCGAGCCAAGCCACGAGGTCAAAGCGTTTTGAGGTGTCAGCAATGAGACCCGGAATTGCCCCGTCCAGCATGTCCGATCTAAGTGTCAGCTTTCCGGCAATGTATCGCCTCTCTCCTTTGCCGCCTAGGCTGAGGAACCGCAGGACGAGTTGCAAAACATTAGTGGTCGTTTCGCGCTTAACGGGTACGCCCGATTTGTCGAGGTAGAAATGCCCCTGAAGATGTGTGCAGAATTCGATCAGTTCAGATACGGTGCGTGGCGAATGGAAATCCCGTCGCGGCAGAATCGCGTGGGAGTCGATATGCAGCTCGAAGGGCTCGGCAGGAGGGCGAACCTGGGTCCGCCTGAACCAGCCAGTGCGGGTTTCGGGCGCTTGCGTCTGCTTCACCCAGTCATTTGCCCAGTCCGCGAAGGTATCTACCAGCCACTCATGTGCATGCTCGACGTCCCAATATCCCACAGGGCCGACCAAGCTGCTGTCACCGGGCGTAACTGTCGGCGGCTGCCAGGTTACGAGAAGACTGTCTTGTTCCCACTGTAAAGCCATCTCACCGTCTGATACCGCTTTTAGCACGAGGTGATGCACTGATGCCGTGGTTTGCCTGCTGCTCGGGTTGTAAATTTTCAGAAGGCCTGCGCTGCGGTCGAAAATGTGTCTTGACGTGCCGCCCTTCTCGAAATCATGCGTATTTGCGAAATCCAGCATCGCTCTCCAGGCGTCGCGACTGACGCGCGCCACCACAAAACCTTGTTCATCGTGCGTCGAACGGGGAAACCGAAGAAAGCGCCAATATTTTTCAAGTTCATTGGCAGCCTGCAGGAAACCTTCCCACGCTTTGCAAAGAATCCAGTCCAGGTCTTGAACTTCTTCGGTGTTTAACGTCAGCCGAACACCGTCAGCGGAAAGAACGTACCGTCCCGGCACGGTACTTTGTTGTGCGTACGGCCGCTCATCGTGTTTCGTTGTTGCCCATACTCGCCATTGAGCCCACGTGAGGAGTGTCTTCGCGCTAATCGCAAAACTGATTCCGCTCAGGTCCGCACGCGCAAACGTCAGGATTCCACCAAAATGGGGAAATCTCTCGCAGGGGAGGTTGACGTCGAGTCGAGTTGTCACCTGTTCAAGGGCAAGTTGATTCTCGAACTGCCCTACGAAGTGTTGTCTGAATTGCGACGGATACATTCCTGATGGTGACGCCGGGTCGCAGAACCGTCGCGCGCACTCAGCTCCGAAAAATCGCGTGACGATTGCGGGCCGCGTGCGCAGCAAATCATTCAGGCGAGCGGAATCCCATAGCTCTGCCTCAATGTTTGCGACGATAAGCCGGTTGTATGCGTTCGTCCAGGCATCCACTGCAGCCGTCTCTTCACCCAGTGTCGTCGTCGTACAAAATATGTATTTGCTTGTGGAGTTAGCCTTCGGACCACTCAGGAAATCGTTGACTGCATCTTCTATACTTCCGGCTGACAATCGCCGCACGCGCTTACACTGAGCGACGATGTGCTGCTGTGCACCGATACGGTATGCGACAATATCGATGCCGTACTGATCTTGTCCCGGTCGTCCGTACTGTACCGCCTGACGAACCTTCTCTTCACCTCCGTCGTTGAGGATTTGCGCGCAGAGCGCTTCAAAGTGTGGCCAAGGGATATTGGCGAGAGGCAGTGAGGTAATCGGCAGATCGTCAACGATCACATCTACCAGCGCGGGTGGGCCGAGCAGGACGTCTAGTGATATTTCAACAGCGGTTGCGTCCCGTTCTCGTGCTTCAGGTCTTTTACGATTGCGCGATCTTGCTTCGGTGGGATTTGCACGCCTTCGTTTTGCTTTAGGTGACGAGTCGATGATGAATGCCATATTCAAGTTGTTGGAAGGAAGGGCGTGTGTCTTCTAATCCCAAGAGGCTGCCCATGCACATCGTCTGTTGCGCCGAACTATACGGGTTTCGCCGCTTATCGAGCCGGACACTGCGCGAACAACAGCATGACCGACTGACCCGAAATCACGCCAGAATTTGACGTTGCTCGTGCTACTGTGCCTCCCGGGCTTACGTGTTCTGTCAATCGTCGTCGTTAGACTCCGCGAACCGCACCTCGGGCAGAGGATCGTCTCGCGCGGATCCCAGAATTTCGAGCAGGCCGTCGTCGGGCTTCTCGCTTCGCTTTAAGATATCCCGCGCCAGTCGGACACACGCGGCGCGAACGGACGATGCGCTAACCGCTTCGCGGCTCCCATACTGTATGCCGGCATAGTCCCTCTCCTCAAACAGCACAGGGATGCTGTCAGTCAAAACCGCTATCTCTTGCGTGTCGAGCCAACCGTTGTTGTGCATCTGTCGCGCGGTCCACAGTAGTGCGGCCAAACCGGCGGACCTGCCGGAGGCGAGCACGTAGATCATATGGCGAATCAGATTCGTGCAGCTGTCTAGTCCGGCAATTTCTCGCCACGTCAGAAGAGCATGTGAGGCGTAGGCGACAACATTGGCTTCGCGGTCGTGAAGTCCGTGCCGGATTTCGGCCTCGATTTTCTCTTTCAGATTCGCCGCGCATTGATAAAAGTATGTAAGCCCGATCAGGGCCGAAAATGCTCCGACCTCTGAGTAGAATGAGTAAAGGCGTTCGAAGCGCTCCTCGCTCAGGGCGTTGCTGTCGAGAGCCGGTACGATGGAACGCGATAGCACCTGGCCAATGAGAACGCCGCGCTGTTTCCTGTCACGGCTGGCGAGCCCCATCTCGTCGCTGGTTACGGGTTCGGGGCGCCACTGAACGAGCTTGTCGAAATACGCCATTGCCTGCTTTGCAGTGGGACGTTCTCGTACGGCTTTGTCGATTGCCGCATTTGCAATTGCTGCAAGCAGCGCAGGCTCAAACAATCTATCGTCGGTAAGTCCGAAGAGAGCCTGTCTGATGCGTGCCCCGGTAACGTCCGGGTTCGGTGACGGCAACTTTAGCAAGACATATAGAGAAAGGCCGGTCGTCGGTAGGGCCTCAGCTTCCGCGCCACCTGGCCAGATTGAACCGGCAATTTTCTGTAACTCTGCTTCCGAAAGAAAATTGTGCTCGACCAGAGGCAGGAGTCGCTCTAACGCGGGGCGGCTTGTCACGGAGCAGGGGGTAATACGCTCGATGACTTCATCAATTCGCCTGTCAAGCGCCGCGTTGGGGGTTCTTTTCCCGGGAAAGGAGACGACAGGATTGGGCCATTCCTTGAATGACGGGCCATCGATCTCGGCGTGAAGCGGGAAAAGTAGGGCGTCCAGCAGCAGGTCCCGGTGTCGTTCAGCAGGAACGCTGCCCAGGGTATATTCAACCAGATGCTCCAGTACGTCGAATAGCCAATGGTGGCGCAGTTCTTTTGTTTTGCCGAGCTCCATGGCTAGCCGGAATATGTCCATGGCGTCGGTGGGCGTCGCCCGTATTGATACGCGTGCCAGAACTTCTGCAAGCACCCGCAAGCGCGAGATAGAGCTTGACCCACCTCGCTTCGTTACCTTGCTAACCCAATATCGAACAGCCTGTATGCACTGACGTCGGAGCTGCTCTGCTTCTTTCGAGGGGATGCAGGCCATTCGGATACGAGAGAAGGTTCTCTTCAGCGAATCCGACGTATCGCTGTTCGCAGCGCGGATCGAAAGCGGGATTTTGTAAATATCTTCGAGGTCGTCAAGGCGCGTCATCGTGGACGCGGGGGCAGCCAGAAATCCGACGCCATTCCACCGCAGTGGCATGCCGGCGCTAAGCGACACGCCTTCAAGCAAAAGCAGGGGGTGAAGGTCCCGGTTGATCGTAACGACGCCCGAATTCTCCTTGAACATGCCGGGCTCGAATGCCGCGTCTATCTGGTTTCTCTCGTTCTGCTCATCAAGCTCTTTGGCGATTCGTTCCTTTATGTCATCAACGACGTCTGCCGGACTACACCTTGCATCGTTGTAAATCGATGGGAAGCGCTCGAAAGGGACGCTGCCCTTTGACATCTGAGTTCCGCGAAGGAGCCAATGAGCCCATGCCAGCCGCGAGAATACGTGGATGGAGTTTCTGTCGTTTCTGTGCTGAGACAGTAATTCGCTATACGCTTCAGCGAGCAGCTGCTCCCCTTCCTCGAAGCGATTGACATCGGCCAGGAGTGAAGCTTTCCGCATTTTCCATACGGGGTCTGTAGCAACAATATCGTCAGCAAATTTTTCGACTGAGGCGTAGTCAAGGCGATCGCGGGCGGCGATTGCGCGATGGAAGCTGAGCTCTGATGTGATCGCGGGCCAGTGTCGCGCGTTGGCCTGCAATATGGCGGTGGTCTTTTCTTCTATCGCTGTTGATTCTTCGCTGTCAAACCACCGCGTATCTTTAAGCAGCTTGAGGGCAATCTCCATCTGCTGCCTTATTGTCAGCCCGTTTGGTTCGGCTGGATCACATGCCTTGAGCAGTTCTTTTGCGATCCAAGGCAAGGTGACCTCGAATGTCACACTGCGACGCCATGCGATTTCATACAGGAGCCTCGCCCTGTCGTCCGGCTCGAGCTTCGCGATGTTGTGTACGTTCGGAAAAGGATCACTGATTTGCGCCCCAATCTGGAAACGCACAGATGAGGGGCATACCAGCCATCCGGGATAGGACTTTCGATCTGCCTCAAGTGTGGGAAGCTGCTGTTTTAGCAAAGAGGCGCCGTACTCGGCGTCGCGAATGGCACGTGACGCGTCCTCCGCAGACGTCCCCGTCCGATGAAAATTGATTGGCTCCCATTCCGAGGCGGACTTCGGTTCGAGCCGCTTCAATGCGTCCAGAAACAATTCAGTTGCCTTGACGTGCTGGATATCCCGGTCGTCATAATCATCAACGAGCTCGGCAAGGTCGATGGGCGCAATGTTGATGGACTCCAGATATTTGCGCTTTGCTGAAGTAAGCCTCAGCGGTCCTGCAAGGTATATGCGACGTACATGTGTTGTCAGCCGGTCGCGTACCCATCCTGCCCATTGCAGAAAATTTGGGTCATCACCCGAGAATCCGAGCAGGCACAACTCGTTTTCGACAAACACCTGACGCGCGAAGTTGACGAAGGTTGCATATTGCTCGGGGTATCTCCGGTAGTCCTCTTGCGTGAACACCAGCTCGTCGGTGATGTTGACCGTGCCATGCAGTTTCACTATCCGGGGTGAGCGCGCACTCGAAAGTTCCTCCTGACGACGAACGACATTGTAGACCTGTGT
Source organism: Paraburkholderia sp. GW821-FHT02A12 (assembly GCF_059422005.1). Taxonomy (NCBI): domain Bacteria; kingdom Pseudomonadati; phylum Pseudomonadota; class Betaproteobacteria; order Burkholderiales; family Burkholderiaceae; genus Paraburkholderia; species Paraburkholderia sp. GW821-FHT02A12. Next base: position 1,915,921 of record NZ_JBWKWA010000002.1, read on the forward strand.
ATGTACGTCTTGCGCCGCGCGTTCAAGCAATGTGTCCCAGTTGGTCGTCAATACCTCGGACCACGGCAGCTCAAGAAGGGACTTGTAGAGTGGGCCTGGCGTCCACCCAAGGTCGTTGATTTCCTTCGTGATGAGGTCGTGCAGGTTCTGCTTTCCGAAGTAGGCGGAATACACTTCCGCGAGACGGAGGGGATCCATGGCGGCGCTCTCTTTGAGTTCGCCGGCCAGAAGTCTCGAAAAGTCGCCCCAGAGCGAGAGTTTCTTGTCAGCATCTCCTGTCGTCGCGGCGCCCCGGCTGAAGCCAGCGCCAACCATAACGGCCGCGCCGTGGAATGCATTGTCAAGTTGCCACAGTGCCGACGCGAACTTCTTCAAGGCGGCGTAATCCGGCAGGTCTTCGATTGAATTGTTTTCTTCGTTATTCATCTTGGGATGTTTGATGACATTCGGATCGTCTTGGGTATCGTACACCCGGTATTGGTGGTGCTTGTCGCACCGAGTTGCTTGCCCGCATGGTTACTGGCCGGTCGTTGAGATGACGGTCGCACGAGGTCGATGGGCTCGAAGGGGCTTGAGATTTTAGAGTGCACTAGGGGGCCTGCTGGTTTCGCGATGGATAGGCGCACCCCTTCAATCGGCCGTTTCAGGCATAGCTTCGCCGACGGGATCATCGGATAGATCACGAATTCGTAGTTGTCGCAGTGGCGGCATGTCGGTCGCAAGCGAACAGCTGACTGGACTAATCCGTATTCGGCTGCGACCTTGCCCGACGGCGCGGAATTGCGCGTGGCACGGCCGGGCAAGAAACGCAAAAGCAATTTCCGATCCCGGCTCCACTGAAGTTGCAAAATTTCCACATATAGTGTATTGACCGCCAGTATGGCACCACATATAGTGCTAGCACTCCCGGCATGAGAGGCTAACGGAAAGTCGGCTTAAAGCCTTCCAAAAGTCGACGCTGCTTGATGTGGCACTAAATTCAGAGCGCTTCCGGCAGGTAGCGGATAACCGAACCAACATGACTTGGCGGCGCAGAACCCGTTCGCGCCGAATTCACCCGAATGCGTGCGTCCGTTGATAACAAGGGCTCGCACCTGACACCGGAGCTGCGCATGTCTATCGTCAAGAGTTTCTCCGTGGGAAACGGCGACATGTTCTACATCAAGCACAACAGCGATAACTTCACGATTATCGACTGCAATCTCACTGATGAGAACAAGGACGCAATCGTCGCCGAGCTGAAAAAAGAGTCGGCCAGCAAGAGCATCACTCGCTTCATCTGTACCCACCCGGACCAGGATCACTTTGGGGGAATCGAACTGCTCGATGATGAAATGCCCATCCGGAATTTCTACGTCGTCAAGAATCAAGCCGTCAAGGATACGGACACGGACTCGTTCACGCGCTATTGCGAGCTTCGAGACGACGCGGACAAGGCGTTCTATATCCACAAAGGCTGTAAGCGAAAGTGGATGAATCTTGGCGACGATACGCGCGACACGTCGGGCATCAGCGTCCTGTGGCCGGATACCAATAACGCCGATTTTAAGGAGGCGCTGGCAGACTGCGAAGTGGGTGACTCATATAACAATACGTCGGCCGTCATTCGATACAAGCTTGAGAGCGGAGCAAGTGTGATGTGGTTGGGTGACCTCGAAACGGAGTTCATGGAAAAGATCGAGGATCACATCAAGCTCGAGAAAACCACAATCGTTTTCGCTTCACATCACGGTCGAGAGTCAGGAAAAATTCCTGACTCGTGGCTTGAGAAATTGGATCCGCAGATCATCGTGATCGGCGAGGCTCCCTCGCGGCATTTGAACTATTACACGGGCTATCAGAAAATCACCCAGAACCGTGCCGGCGACATCATCATGGAGTGCGTCGAAGGTAAGGTGCACTTTTACGTTTCCAATTCGACATACGTCGGGCCGAGCAAGCTCAATAACGAATCGAGGACCACGTTTCCCAACTATATCGGCACCCTCGAAGTAGAAGTGGAATACACGCTCGACGCTTAAGTCAGGTAGAGCGCTCGCCGAGGACATCATATGGATAGCGATCGTATTGCGCCGGAACTGACTTCGTTTCGGGCGACAGTCAACAATGAGGCCGCGCTCGCAAAGGGTACGGCGTCACAAGGTATCGAGGCCCCTGAAATCGGTCAGCTCGAAATCGCGCTGGCGCTGTCAGGCGGAGGGGCTCGTGCGATGGCATTCCATCTCGGTGTACTGCGGTACCTGGCAGAGCAGGGTATGTTGGAGCGCGTTTCGCGGGTCTCGACTGTATCCGGCGGCAGCCTGCTGATGGGACTTATCTTTAACCAGTGCAACATGAACTGGCCATCGTCCGCAGGCTTCGTTGAGCAGGTGTACGAACCGCTGCGTACTCAGATGAGCCGACGTAGCCTCGCCTTCGACGCGATATGCAAACTGTTGCTTCCACAAAACTGGCGCTATGTGTTGTCCCGGGCGAATCTGAACGCGAAATCGCTACGGGGCTGGGGCGTTACGCATTGCCTCAAAGACCTGCCAACGCGTCCGGAATGGTCGATCAACGGGACGACCGCTGAGACCGGGCGACGGTTCCGGTTTAAGCGAGACTCGATGGGGGACTGGAAGTCCGGCTACGCTCCCGGCGGCGAGTTCGCGCTATCGAGTGCGATGGCCGTATCGGCGGCCTTTCCGGGACTGATCGGGCCGCTCTCCATCAAGACCGGAGCATTCTCATGGATGCGCCGAAAGGAATGGGATGCCGGTAAGCCAGCGGAACCGGTGACGTTGCCCTACAAGAACCTGCACCTTTATGACGGTGGCGTCTACGACAATCTGGGACTAGAGCCGTATTTCGATGTTGGCAAACAGCAGCCAAAAATTGCTGGGACCGTCATCTACGTTTCGGATGCAGGCGCTCCACTTGCCGACGGGCGCGCACCCTTCTTCAGCTTGTTTCGGGCGAAGCGCCTCGCCGATATCATGTCGGAGCAATCGCGGACGTTACGGGTGCGTTCATTTGTTAGCTACCTCGAGGGATCTGGCAGTGCTGGCGCCTATACCTACATCGGGACGAAGATTCACGGCCGAGACCAGGCAAATGCTACGTTCGTACGCGATTTCCCGACGAATCTCTCCCGGATGAAGGTTGACGTTTTTGATGCGATTGCCGGCCATGGATACGCTGTCGCGGGGGACATCGAACGCCAGTATGGCCTGCTCGCAAATCTAAAGAAGTAGGTTGCAGATGGTCGGTGCGAGGGGCTCCTCGAAAGGGCAGCGGTCGAGCGTGTCGCGAAGCGGTATGATGCGCGAGCATTGGGCGCTACCCAAAGCAGTTCTGGCGACGTGCGCTCGCCGGAACGCATCGTCGGTTTCAAGTCCGTGCGAAATCGCTTGGATTCAGTTCGAGCCGGGCTGCGCTGCGTGCGCGCAGCTTTGCGCTCGTCGGTCGCGCGGATGCGGCCGTAGCCGCTAAAGAAAGTCTTAAGGATCTGGGCGTCCGTGGCATCCGGCGCTAGCCAGAAATACGCTTCCAGTGCCGCAATGGTGATGACGCATTCGGCGAGGCCATTTTGGTGCGTCAGCCAAAAGGCCACGCCTGCGTGGTTGGTGTCACGCGCGCGATGCGCTGAGGTCATTCTCGCTGAAGCCTATCGAGTCGCCCATCTGCCAGACAGCCTGATCCCGGCTCCTCATCGAACTTGCACAGGGTGTCGCGCGCGTCGGCACCGCCGAGATGACGCCGGGCATGGCAGGAGCACTGGGAGTCTTCATTGATTTGCCTCCCACGAAGCTTCTTTGGCGGGCCCGGTGGTTCCCCGACAATGCCCGTTGGCCGTCCAAGGATTGCCTGTTGTAAACGTTGTAGGCAGATGACGACGAGCTATCTTCCCTACGATCCACAACAGCAGTTCCTGCTGCCCCATGCGCTGCAAGATTGGCTGCCTGAAGGGCACGCAATTTCGTCGTCGACCAAGCCATTCTTTGGTAGGTCGGCGCGCCAAACCGAAAGCGGTCGCGATGCCGGACGCTGTGGCGTCCCCGCTGTCAGCTCAAAACTCGTCTGCCGCGCAGCCTCCTAGGCTCCGTCTGTTTGGCGGCGATAGCCCCTCTCATGTCGCATACGAGCCTTTCATTGGGAATTTCGTCCGAACGCACTCTACACAGCGTCTGATGGCCCGGTGATGCTGTTGCGGTCAAGGATTTCCTTCATCTGTTGCTAAAATGCGACAACAATAGGCCAAGAAATTGCGAGATCATTCGGCGTAGGCTTTGGCGTAGGTTTGTGCGCGAGAGCCCGTCGGACAAGGTCGCGTCAATACTTCGACGAGAACGAGTAACTGCGTTAAAGGTGAATTAAAGGTGAAGCGCGCCGGTCGCCGCTTGCAAGCGGCGACCGGCGTTGCGGCGTCGATTTCGACGGTATAACGGCGCGCTTCAATTCAGTTCGCGTCACGACACGACAGCTTAAAACAAACCAAAGTCGTCGTTGCTGTCGGGGATCGCGTTGAGTACATTCCGAAGCGCACGCCAGCCGATCAGTCCCGCGAGACTTGCCAGCAGCATCGCTAGCCCGTAGCGAGGGATGCTGATGTTTGTGCGCGTGGCGAAGCTTCGTTTTGCCGCCACATTCCGCGATGCCTTCGATACGCGCAGCAGAGGGCAGGTGTACATGCCGTTTCTCCTATGACGTGCGCATTCAGCGTGCCGCCGCAGCCGCGGGGACTGCCGCCACGCGTGACAGGATCGAAGCGAACACGTCCGCGAGAGCCGTGGCGCCGAAGCGCCGTTCGCTGATTTCCGCTTCGACGTCGATGCGGCCGGCGTTGTGCGCGTCGTACAGATCGGTGATCAGGCGCGCGTAGTTCGCCCCGAGTCCGGCGCCCTGGAGCATGGCGGCCCATTCGCCGCGCGGCATGTCGTGTGCGACGATTTCACGGTGAGCCAGTGCGCCGAATGTGTGCGCAACGTCGAATGCACTGAAGCGCTCCTCAGCTTCGATGCTGACCACGCGTGGCGATACCCTGGCCGGGCGGTCGTCGAGCAGCAACTCGGCGGCGAGCAGTCCGACGTCCTGTGCGGCAACCGTCGGAAACAGCTTGCTCAACGGATGATGCAGGCTCGGCAGCACACCTTTGGCGAGCGCGATCGGCAGCACGCGAGCCCAGTTCTGCATATGTTCGGCGGCGCGTAAAAAGATCAGCTGAGTGGCGGCGGGCGCAAGTTGCGTCTCGAGGTAGTGGAACAAGGTCGTGATACCGGTGCCGTCGGCGTGCTCCGCGCCATAGTCGGACAGTGCGAGCACGCGTTGCGGCGGGTTCTCGCGCAATGCGCCGGCGCCCACGTCGATCATGCGGCGCATCGTGGCGACCGGATCGGGGTCCGTATGCGGCACGGGACAAAGCATCTGCACGGCATACGCGCCCTCGATAGCCCGCGCAACCGAACGCGGATCGAGCAGGTCGGCCAGGGCTATCTCACAGCCGATGTCCGCGAGCAGTTCGCCTTGCCGCTCGCTGCGCACTACCGCGCGTACCTTGCGGCCCGCCCGGCGCAACGCCGCGGCGCTCACTCGACCTACATTGCCTGCTGCTCCAAAAATCACAAACACGGTGGGCTCCTTGTCGGATTGGTGTGCTGTCATCATAGGGGCGCGCGAGTGGGGAGACGCGCGGGCAAGGATCGTGATGCGCAGATTCGGATGATTGGTTTTTTGTGGCGCCGCGGCGCGGAAGATCAGGCGTCGGAGCAAGCCAGGCGAAACGGCGCAAAACACCGCACAATGCAGCTACATTGGCCGTCATCTACGAGGGAACGCCATGAATGCCGTGACACCCCTACCGCAACCGCACAGCGGTTCCCGCCTCGCCTTGCGTTCCAGCCAAGCGCTCGGCTGGCGGGGCTTTGGCGCGGAACTGGTTAGCGTCGCCGCCGGTCTGCACCGGATTCCTGCGCTCAAGCATCATCGTGTGGGCGTGCACGTTGGCGCGCCGGTGAGAGCGCGTTGCATGTGCAACGAACGCCGCTATTCGCGGATTCAGGCGCATGGCGATGCCGATGTGATTCCCGCGGGGCTCGACGGGCAGTGGACCGATGAATCCGCGTGCACGATTTTCAGCGTGTGGATCGCCGAAGACTTCGCGCGCAGGACCGTCGAGCAACTGGAACTGATGTCGAGTGAAACTGGCCTTCGTCCGCAGTTTCAGATGCGCGACCCGCGCTTTCAGCATCTGGCATGGGCGTTGCGCGCCGAACTCGAAGCCGACGATGCGTCCGATCCGCTCTACGCAGAAAGCTTGTGCACGGCGATGATCGTGCGGCTGATCGGCGGCGCGCCGATGCTCGACAACAAGCGCCGCACGCTCGCGCCGAAGACGGCTGCACGCGTGATCGACTTTATCGAAGCGCATCTGGATCAGCGTCTTACGCTCACCGAACTGGCTGCGCATGCGGAGTTGAGCGTGCCGCATTTCAAGGTGCTGTTTCGCGAAACGCTCGGCATGCCGGTGCATCAGTACGTGGTGCAGCGGCGCGTCGAACGTGCGAAAACGCTCTTGCTGGAAGGCAAGCTGAGCGCGAGTCAGATCGCGCTCGATACGGGTTTCGCACACCAGAGCCATATGGCGCATTGGATGAATCGGTTGTTGGGGGTGACGCCGCGCGAGCTCGTCAAATCCAGTCCGGATGCAAGCAGCATCATCGATCTGAATTCGCTGAATGCCCGCCGCATCACGACACCCCGATAAGCCTTCAACCTGCAGTGCAGCATCAGCAATCTGGAGTTCCCGCTCTATTGCCCTCAACCGATTTCCATAGCTAAATACGCGGACTTCGCAACCGGAGGCCGTTACATGTCGAAATCGAAGGGTTCTCGCATCGTCGCCTGGGCAATCGCCGCTGCTATCGCCAATGCCCCGCTCGCCGTTCTTCTGACACTCGCGACGCCAGCCGGCATCGATCGCGCGGTCGCCGTCACGTCGAGCATCAGTGCCAACGATTACGCGGCAACCCGTTATCCGATCATCCTCGTGCATGGCCTCACTGGCACCGACAAATACCTCGGCGTGCTCGACTACTGGTACGGCATTCAGTCGGATCTTCAGCAGCATGGCGCGACGGTGTATGTGGCAAACCTGTCAGGCTTCCAGAGCGACGACGGTCCCAACGGCCGTGGCGAACAACTGCTCGCTTACGTGAAGCAGGTGCTCGCGGCAACCGGTGCGCAGAAAGTGAATCTGATCGGCCACAGTCAGGGCGGCCTGACGTCGCGCTACGTCGCTGCGGTGGCGCCTGAACTGGTCGCATCGGTGACGACCATCGGCACGCCGCATCGCGGCTCGGAGTTCGCCGACTTCGCGCAGGACGCGTTGCAAAAAGACCCGACCGGTTTGTCGACGCCGATCATCGGTGCATTCGCAAATATATTCGGCATCCTGACGAGTAGCACGAACAACACGAATCAGGACGCGGTGGCTGCGCTCCAAACGCTGACCACGGCGAACGCCGCGGCCTACAACACGCGCTATCCGAGCGCGGGGCTCGGCGCGCCGGGCTCGTGTCAAACGGGCGCGGCAACCGAGACCGTCAACGGCAACACGCATCTTTTGTACTCGTGGGCGGGCAGCGCCATTCAGCCGACCTCGCTGCTCGGCATCACCGGCGCCACCGATACGAGCGTCGCGCCGATCGATGCGGCCAGTCTCCTCGATGCGTCGACGCTCGTGCTGTACGGCACCGGCGCCGTCATGGTGAGCCGCCAGTCGGGGCAGAACGACGGCCTGGTCTCCGTGTGCAGCGCGCTCTACGGCAAGGTGCTCGGCACTAGTGTCCTGAGTTAGAAATTCATTGAAAGATGTCAATCCCGTACTAAAGTGTCTTGTGTGGCACTTGATACGGGAGGTAACGATGAGCGGACGGCCCAAAGGAGAACTCGTGCTGAGCGAATCGGAACGCGAACAACTGCAAGCGCTGACGATGCGACGCAAGACGGCACAGGCCCTGGCATTGCGGGCGCGCATCGTACTGGCTTGTGCCGATGGTATGGATAACAAGACAGTTGCGGCGAAACAGCGGGTCACTCAGCAAACGGTTTCGAAGTGGCGGGCGCGGTTCGTGATCCACCGTCTGGACGGACTGCTTGATGCGCCTCGGCCCGGCGCGCCGAGAACGATCGATGACGCGCGCGTCGATGCTGTCATTGCGAAGACGCTCGAGTCCGTTCCTGTCGGAGCTACTCACTGGAGCACGCGCACGATGGCTCATGAGATGAAATTGTCGCAGACCGCAGTCACGCGAATCTGGCGTGCTTTTGGTTTGCAACCGCATCGGCAGGAAACGTTCAAGCTCTCCAGCGATCCGATGTTCGTCGACAAGGTGCGAGATATCGTCGGGCTTTATCTGGATCCGCCGCTCAAGGCCATGGTGCTGTGCGTGGACGAGAAGAGCCAGATTCAGGCGCTGGACCGCACGCAACCCATATTGCCACTGGCACCCGGCATCGCTGAGCGACGCACGCATGATTACATGCGCCACGGCACGACCACGCTGTTCGCTGCGCTGGACATTGCTACTGGTGAAGTGATCGGGGAGGTACATCGGCGCCATCGCAGCAGCGAATTCCTGCGCTTTCTGCGTACCATCGAAGCCAGCGTGCCATCCGGTCTGGATGTGCATCTGGTGATGGACAACTATGGGACGCACAAAACACCCTCGATCAAAGCCTGGTTCGCTCGCCATCCTCGCTTCCATGTTCACTTCACGCCCACTTCGGCGTCCTGGCTTAATCAGGTCGAACGCTGGTTCGCCACGCTCACTGAAAAATACCTTCGACGCGGCACGCATCGATCGACACGTCAGCTCGAAGACGCGATTCGTCATTACCTGGACACCTATAACGCTAATCCCCAGCCGTTTGCCTGGAGCAAGTCGGCTGACGAGATCCTGGCCAGCCTCGAACGGTTTTGTGTGCGGGTTCGTAAGGCCGCGGGAGTAGCACCATGAAAATCAATACCGATGCAATTGATGAAGTCGCCCTGGCACTCCTCTACCTGACCCTGCATGATCGATACCGCGCATGGAAGGGTTTCGACTGGGATGTGCTAAATCGGCTCTACGAACGCGGCTTCATTGATGATCCGGTCAACAAGACGAAATCCGTGATCTTTACCGAAGAAGGGTTGCGCGAGTCCGAGCGGCTTTTTAATCAGCATTTCGTCATTTCGGATAGAGCGGAAGATTGATTCAACGAACTTCTAACTCAGGACACTAGCTACAAGTGGAACCATCTCGACGAGATCAATCAGTTGCTCGGCGTACGTGGTGCGAATGCGGCGGACCCGGTCGCGGTGATCCGCACGCAGGCGAACCGGTTGAAGACGCAAGGCGTCTGAGCGGATGCGCCGGTTCGACGGGCAGCGGGGCAGTGCACGCAGTCAGTGGCTGGTGTTTTCGGCGGTGGGCGCTCTGTCAGCGGGCGCCGCATTGTGGTTGAACGGCGCGCCGTCCGCGCGCGATGTGTCTGCCGCGCATTCGGCTAACGCGGCGAGTACCGCACAACCGCTGCTCGCATCGAACCCGGACCCAGCCGCGCGCTTGCAAACTCCGGGCGCTTTACCGGCTTCGCTCGACGGCTCAGCGCCACCGCATCTGCCGACCGACGGCCGAGGTCATCTGGCGCACACGCGGGCGGTCCGCGATTTCTTCGACTACTTTCTGACGACGCAAAACGAGGTTTCGGCCGCCACGCTCGACGCATTGGTGCGCCGTCAGATCACCGCACAACTCGACGGCACGCCGGCCGCCGACGAAGCATTGGCCGTCTGGCAGCGCTACAACGCCTATCGCAGCGCACTCGCGCAGTTGCCGCAAGCGCCGACGCAAAGCGGCGCAAAGATGGATCTGGACGCGCTGCAACTCGCACTCGATCAGCGCGATGCATTGGGTACGCGGTTAATGGGCGACTGGAACGAAGCATTTTTCGGCAGGGAATCGCAGCGCCAACACACGGATCTGGCGCGCCTGCGCATTGCGTCAGATACCTCATTGAGCGACGCGCAGAAAACCGCGCGTCTTGCCGCGCTCGACGCGGCATTGCCGCCGGAAATACGCATGGCGCGTGAACGGGCACAACAGCAGCAGGCATCGATCGACGCAATCAGCCGCGCACAAATGCAGGCGCAAAAGCAGGGCGCCTCGCCAGAAGCGCTGCGCGCGCAGATCACGCAAACACTCGGCTCTGAGGCGGCGGAGCGCGTCGTGCAGATCCAGCAAGCCGACAACGCCTGGCAAGCCCGTTACGCCGACTACGCAACCCAGCGTGCTCAGATCGACAAACAGGATTTGCCGCCGCAGCAGCGCGAGGCGCAGATCGCGCAATTGCGCCAGCAGTTCTTCGCGAACCCGAGCGACGCCATGCGGGCGGCGTCGCTCGATCGCGGTTCGGGAAGCTGAGCCGACACGACGGAGACGGCGAAGGTGGCGAAAGCGGCGAATCAGCCCGGCGCTGAGCCGGTCAATTGCGAATACACATCATGCGACAGTTGCAGCAGCACCTTCCGGTCGATACCGCCTGACACCGCATAACCGAAGTCGCCGTCCACCCAGTAGAACACGTTCACCGGTCCGTCCTGATAGAGCTTGAACGCGGTGGTGTTCGCATTTGCCTGACGGCGCGAAATGCACAGTGTCACGCGTTCGCCGTTCGGGCCGCGATACATGAACTGCGCGGTCGGTCCGTCGGCGCCGGGCAGCAGGCGGCCGCCCGACAGGTTGAAACCGCTCTTCGACAGAATCGGCGGATGCACGTTCGTGCCGAGCCGGTTGGACAGCCAATGCACGAACTCCTGGTCGTGATCCGCGTCGATATCGGCGGGCCGGTCGATGGCGGGCATATAAACCACATGCGCTACCGCAGCTTGCCGCGCGAATCCTTCGGAGCCGTCCGTACTGACTGCGTGCGTGTCCGAGCCCGAGCGGCTCGCGAGCGGCGCGATGACGTTCTGCCCCATATGCGTGCCCACGCCGATGCCGATCCCCAGCACCAACGCCGCGGCCATACCGGCGAACTGCGGCCAGTTGGCGGCGATGCGCCAGCGGCGCCGACCGGCCGCACGCGCTTGCAGGCGCTTGGGCACGGGTTCGCTCAGCACGCGGTCATAGCGCTCGTGGAACATGCTATTCAGCGAGAAATAATCGCTGACGCGCGCGGCCAATTCGGGGCTGTGTTCAAGCGCGCGCTCCACCGCGACACGGCGCTCGTCGGACAGCGTGCCGTCCACGTACGCGTGAAGGTCCTCTTCGCCGATCGGCAAGTGTTGGTCGCTCATCGCACCACCTGTAATTTCGCACCGGGCTGCGTGCCCGCCATCAATGCCCGAAGCCGCTCGCGACCGCGCGAAAGCCGCGACATCACCGTGCCGATCGGAATGTTAAGCGCGAGCGCCACGTCGGCGTAGCTCATTTCTTCGAGGCCGACCAGCAGCACCACTTCGCGCTGCTCCACGGGCAGGCGCTGCAACGCATAGTCGAGGTCGCGCATTTCCAGTGAACGGGTCTGATCGGACGGCACGGCGAATTCGCTTTCGTGCACGCTGTCGTCGTCGACCGGGACGTGCACGGCGCGCACTGAAGCCTTGCGTGCCTGATTGGCGAACACGTTATGCATGATCGTGAACAGCCACGCGCGCAGGTCGGTGCCTTGCTGGAACATGCCGGTGCGGCCAAGCGCGCGTTCGAGCGTGTCCTGCACCAGATCGTCGGCCAGATCCCGGTTGTTGATCAGCGCTCGCGCATAGCGCCGCAAACGCGGCACATGCTCCATCAACTCGTCACGGACATCCATTTTTCATCCCAATCCTGGGGCTTCTCGTAGGGCGCCGAGTGGGCGGTCATCGCTTGGGCCACCACGCGCATTTCAGGTGCGAACACGCGTGGGCGCATTTTATTCCCTTGCCGATGATGTGGCCGTCGAGCGTCGTGGGGCATCGGATCGTTACCGCATCGTCAGTGCATCGGCGACGAATAGTTGGCTCATCGTCAGCACATCGTCATTGCATCGTCAGTGCATCGGCGGCCCGCATCAGGCCGTGCGTGCGGGCGTCGCCGGCAACCACGAAGCGTTGCCATTGCGCCGTCCAGGTCAGCAGGCGGATATCGCCGATCCGGCGCGCGGCCCATTGCGGCCGCGACGGCGCCAGCGGCGCCAGGGCGGACATCAACACCACGGGCCGGTTGTCCGCATTCAGATAGACGAATTCGGTGGCTCGCTGGAGCGGCCCGAGCGCGAGAGACCTTTCGTCGACGAGCCGCAAGCCGACCGCCGCGAGGTCGGGCGCCGACGCGCTGGTTCGCGTCGGCGAAGCAGCGGAGAACTGCACGGCTGCGGTTTCCGCCAGCGCCATCACGGCGGCGTTGTCGAGCGCCCGAGCGGATACCTCGGTCGCCGCGAGCCAACCGCTGGCGGTTGCCAGCACCAGAACGAACGCCGCTATCGTCTTCACAGCCTTGCTGTGACGCATCGCTGTCCTCAGCCGACGAAGTGAGCCGCGCAATGAATGGCGCCGTCCTGTTGCGCAGTCCGTCGCCAGTTCGTCAGTTGTTTGAAAGGCCTGTTGAATCTGCGTATTCAGTCTGCCGTAGAACGCCACGCGGCGCGCTTCCGCCTGATCTTTCCCCAGATAGTCCCGCAGAAAGGCGGCGCGTTCCGGCGTCAGCATGCCGTCGGCGTACGCCTGAATGTCCGCTTCGGACAGCGGCGAATCGCGGTGGGAGTCAATGGGGTTCATGGCGCCTGCATGCGTCGAATTTCAGCTTTCGAGTAGCAAACACCTGCACGCGCCGGTTTATTCCATGCGCGTGACGAACCGTTGGCGACACAGCCGGATGCCGGGCGAACCCATTCGCGCGAGGTTTTATTCCGCGTTCCAGCTATGTTTTTTCGCGCATCGACGCAGGAATAAAAGCTGGAAACGCGGGGTTCTCCCTCATGCAAACCCGCACAAAACTCACTGGAGTTCATCATGAAGAAGATCGCATTTGCCGCGTTGTCCATCGTCGTGCTCGCCGCTTCGTCGAGTGCTTTTGCACAAGGCAAGACACGCGCTCAGGTGTACCAGGAATTGATCGAAGCGCAACAGAACGGTCTTGACTACGTCACCGATGCATCGTATCCGGACGTGAGTCCGGTCTTCGCACAACAGGTCGAGCATCACAAGGAAGCGCTCGCCGCTCAGGCGGCGGCCGGTGCCAGCCGCGTTGCAAGCAGTAGCGCGCCGGCCGGCAGCGTCAATTGAGCGTATCGATAGCCGGCGCGCGTATCGAACGCGCGCGCCGGCTATCGAGTGGAATAGTTCGCATGCATCGCGTGTTAGCCGGCATGTGAACCTGTTCCAACGCCAAGGAGTCTTCGTGACAAAACCCTCCGTTTCCAACCCTGAACCTGTCTGCGTGCCGTGCCGCCTCGCCGCGATCGGCGCGGTGGTGCTGGTTCTCGCCGGCGGCTTTGCCTATACGGCGGGCTGGCTGACGCCCGCGCGTCTTACCGCGCCGCGTTTCATCAATACGTTCGAAGCCGTGGCTGGCAAGCCGCATCCGGGCTATCGCCGCAATCATGCAAAGGGACTGTGCGTAGCGGGCTATTTCGATAGTAACGGCGACGCTGCGGTGCTCTCGCACGCGGCCGTATTTGCGCGTGGCCGCACGCCGGTCACGGGCCGCTTCGCAGTTCCGGGCGGCAACCCGTCCGCACCCGACACCAGTTCGCCGGTGCGCAGCATGGCTTTGCTGTTTCAGTTGCAGGACGGCGAGCAATGGCGCATGGGCATGAATTCGACGCCCGTCTTCGCGGTTCATACGCCTGAGCAGTTCTATCAGCAACTGCTTGCCGCGAAGCCCGACGCGGCCACCGGCAAACCGGATCCGGCGAAACTGAAAGCGTTTTACGCAGCGAATCCGGAGACCAGACCTTTTCAGGCATGGGTGAAGGCGCATCCGCCGTCATCGAGTCTGGCCAACGCCGCGTACTACAGCATCAACGCATTTCGTTTTACCGATAGCGCGGGCAATAGCCGCGCCGTGCGCTGGGCGATGGTGCCCGAGACGCCCTATGCGCCGATCACCGACGCGCAAAAAGACGAGAAGAATTTCTTGCAGGCCGACCTCGATCAACGCCTGCAAAATGGACCGTTGCGCTGGCATCTGATCCTGACGGTCGCGGAGCCGGGAGACCCCACCGACGACGCCACGCTGCAATGGCCTGACGATCGTCGGCATATCGACGCCGGCACGCTGGTGATCGATCGCACGACGTCGCAGGAAGATGGCGCATGCCGCGACGTCAACTTCGATCCGACTATCTTGCCGGCCGGCATTCAGCCTTCGAACGACCCGCTGCTCGCCGCGCGCTCGGCGGCATACGCGCTTTCATACCAGCGCCGCACACGCGAAGAAGCGCTGCGCCCCGCGATTCATCAATCACAGACATCACAGACAAACGGAGCTCGGTCATGACGGCGGCGCACACACATTTCAGTCCGCTCGCGCGGTTCTTGCATTGGACGATGGCGCCGCTGATCGTCGCGATGTTGTTCATCGGCGTGGGGATGGTCGCGACCGTTTCGCACGCGCATAACACGCTGATTGCAATTCACAAACCGTTGGGCATCGCGCTGCTCGCGTTGGTGCTGTTGCGCGCGAGCGTGCGGATCAAACGCGGCAGCCCGCCGCTGCCCGACGATATGCCCGCGCCTCAACGTGTCGCCGCCAAGGCGTCGCATCTCGTGTTGTATGCATTGATGGCGGCGATGCCGTTGATCGGTTGGGCCATGCTGTCGGCGGCAGGCTATCCGGTCACGCTATACGGTCCGCTGCATTTGCCGCCGATCGCGCCGCACGACGTCAGGCTCTTCGCGGTGCTGCGCGCGTGGCATACGTGGCTTGCCTTTGCCTTGTTCGCGACGGTGTTGCTGCATCTCGCCGCGGCGCTGTTTCATGGGCTGATCCGCCGCGACGGCGTGTTTTCGAGTATGGCGCGGGGCGGACGCTAACCTTTCACCCGCGCCGACCGCTGATCATAAGGCGCCTTCAGATGCACGGCAGCCGGCAGCAGATCGCCGGCGACGTCGATCGCATATCGCCCGCTGTTCAGATACGCGGTATCGGCAACGCCGTCGGGATTGTCGACATAGCCCATCGCCGCCGGATCCCCGCTCTAGGCCGTTCGTCCGGCGGCTCGCGCCGCCTCCGCAGCCAACTTCGTCCAACGCGTAAAATGGCCGGTTACCACGGACAATCGAGGCCGTGGCGGAAACACCTCGGCAGGCGGGATGCACCGCTTGCCGCCTTGACTTTTCGCCCGTACGCGCCCTTGCCGGTCTGAATATAGGGATGGAATACGCTGATGTCGTCGTATTTTTTTGATCGAGACCAGATTGCGGATTGGCTGGGTGAGCACACAGTGGCCAAAGCCCGCTCGGTCGGCGCCGTCACGAACCTGCGATGGGATGGCGACACGCTCAGCGCCGACGTGCAGGGCACACAAAGGAGCCCCTATCACACGCGGGTGCGCTTCTATCATGGGAAGCGTTCGATTTGGGCCGATGGGGACTGCACCTGTCCAGTCGGAACCAACTGCAAGCATGCTGCCGCCTTGCTGCTCGCGGAGCTCGAGTATCACGAAGAGATGGACCATGTGACCAACGTCGATACGGACGAGCACTGGCCACCAGAGCATCCGCAGGCTGCGCGAGCCGGGAAAAAACCGGAACCGCCCCCCGGCGTGCGCCCCGAACTGGTCAGCTGGCTCGAGCGTTTTCGTGCGCGCGCCGAGGCCGACGCTGCTGTCGCTCAGAAGGCGAGTTCCGCGCGTACCCAGACGCTGGCGTATCTGCTCAACTGGTCCAACTTCCACATGCGCCATGAGGTCGTGCTGTACAAGGCGCGCTGCAAACCGGACGGCACAATCTTCGAAGTCGACGAACCGTGGGGCAATGTGGAAGCGGCGTTGCTGAAACAACCGAAGTTCGTCTCCGACGAGGACCTGTCTATCTTGCGCGGCCTGTGGCTGGGCCGTTCCCGTGAAGACTTCGGCCAGTTCATTCTGCGCGGCACGAGCGGCGCGGAAATGTTGCAAAAGCTGATCGCGACGGGGCGTCTGTTCTTCGAATTCAAACCCGGGCCCGGCCATCAGGGGCCGACACCGCTGTCGCGCGGCGCCGACCGGCCCGGCCGGATCGAATGGGAGCCGCTTGCGGACGAGCGGCTGCGCCCCGCGCTGTGCACCGAGCCGCGCGCCAGCATGGTGCTGCCCACCGAGCCGGTCTGGTATGTCGACGGCGTCTCGAACGAGGCCGGCATCGTCGAGTTGTCGCTGCCGTTCCAGCAGTTGCCCGATTACCTCGCCATGCCGCCGATCTCGCTCGCCGAAGCGCCGCTGGTTGCCGCGGTGCTGCGCGAGATCGCGCCCGATTTGCCGCTGCCGCCCGCGCATGACGCGTCGGCGATTCGCGTGATCGACGTCGATCCGGTGCCGATGCTGACGCTCAATAGCCACTCGCTGCCGTCCGGCGGCAAAGCCGGTCAGCGCAAGTCCGAGGCGGTGGAACTCGCCGGCGTCAGCTTCGACTACGACGGCATCAGCATCAACGTGGACAGCAGCGTTACGCTGGTGCCGGTGCCGGGCGGCGACGTGATTCATATCCGGCGCCGCTACGAGGTCGAAAAGAAACGCCTGCTCGAATTGCGCAAGACCGGCCTGCAACGGGTCCCGACCAGCCGCGTCTACGCCTCGCGGTTATTGCCCGACACGATGCTCGGTCTGCCGGACGCCGACGCGTGGTCCGCCTTCGTCAACGACGCCGTGCCGGAACTCGTGAGCAAAGGCTGGCGCATCAGCATGGCGCCGGAATTCCGCTACAACGTCATCGAGATCGACGCGATCGACGGTACGGCGCATCAGGCGGGCGACGGCTGGTTCGATCTCGAGATGGGCATCCGGGTCGGCGAGCGCAATGTGCGGCTCGAGCCGCTTCTGGCCGACCTGTTCCGGCGCGACCGGCGCTGGCTCGGTGGCGCGCTGGAAGCGATCGCCGACGACGAGCCGATCGAGCTGAAGACGGAAGAGAACAAGCGTCTGCGGCTGCGCGCCGACCGGCTGAAACCGGTGGTGCGCGTGCTGGTCGACCTGTTCGACGCGTTGGGCGGCTCGCTTGCCCAAGGCGCGGCGCTGCGTGTGCCTGCCGTCGATGCCGGCCGGCTGGAAGCGTTGAACAGCACAGGCCGTTGGCAGTTTCAGGGTGAAGCTTCGATCCGCCAACTGGCGCAGCGCCTGCAGGCCGGCCCGGGCTTGCGCGAGGCGCCGGTGCCGCGCGGGCTGCAAGCGGAATTGCGCGCGTACCAGCAGCAGGGCCTGAACTGGATGCAGTTTCTGCGCGAACACGATCTGGCCGGCGTGCTGGCCGACGACATGGGTCTCGGCAAGACCGTGCAGACGCTGGCGCACATCCTCGCGGAGAAGGAGGCCGGGCGGCTCGACCGTCCCGCGCTGATCGTCGTGCCGACCACGCTAGTGCACAACTGGCGCGAGGAAGCGCGCCGTTTCGCGCCAGAACTGAAAGTGCTGGTGCTGAACGGCCCGCAGCGCAAGGAGCGCTTCGAGCAGATCGGCGGGCACGAACTGATTCTGACGACCTACGCGCTGCTATGGCGCGACCAGAAGGTGCTTGCCGAGCACGACTATCACTTGCTGATTCTCGACGAGGCGCAATACGTCAAGAACGCGACCACCAAGGCCGCCCAGGCGATTCGCGGGTTGCGCGCGCGGCATCGGCTGTGTCTGACCGGCACGCCGCTGGAAAATCACCTCGGCGAACTGTGGTCGCAGTTCGACTTCCTGCTGCCGGGCTTTCTCGGCAGCCAGAAAGACTTCACCAAACGCTGGCGCAATCCGATCGAGAAGAACGGCGACGGCGTGCGCCGCGCGTTGCTGGCGCGGCGCATCCGCCCGTTCATGCTGCGCCGTCGCAAGGACGAGGTCGCGAAGGAGTTGCCCGCGAAGACCACCATCGTGTGCTCGGTGGACCTGGAAGGCGCGCAGCGCGATCTCTACGAAACCGTGCGTACGGCGATGCGGGAACGAGTGCGCGCGGCGGTCAGCGCGCAAGGCCTTGCGCGCAGTCACATCATCGTGCTCGATGCCTTGCTGAAACTGCGCCAGGTATGCTGCGATCCGCGCCTCGTTAAGGCGATCAAGGCAGACAGGGAGGCGGGCGAGAAGAGTGAGCAGGTAAAACAGGTCGAGAAGGGCGCGCGCCTGACACGTTCGGCCAAGCTCGATCTGTTGTTGTCAATGCTGCCGGAGCTGATCGAGGAAGGACGGCGCGTGCTGCTGTTCTCGCAGTTCACCGGCATGTTGTCGCTGATTGCCGAGGCGCTGGAGGAAGCCGCGATTCCCTATGTGATCCTGACCGGCGACACCGCCGACCGCAGCACGCCGGTCGAGCGGTTCCAGCAGGGCGAGGTGCCGCTGTTCCTGATCAGCCTGAAGGCGGGCGGCGTGGGCCTGAACCTGACCGCCGCCGACACGGTGATTCACTACGACCCCTGGTGGAATCCCGCCGCCGAGAATCAGGCGACCGACCGCGCGCATCGGCTGGGGCAGGACAAGCCGGTGTTCGTCTACAAGCTGATTGCGGCGGGCAGCATCGAAGAGAAGATCGTCGAGTTGCAGGAACAGAAGGCGGGACTGGCCGACAGCATTCTGTCCGAAGACGCTGCCGGCGCCACCAAGTTCTCGGACGACGATCTCGACGCATTGTTCGCGCCGATGCCGGAGATTGAAGGGGGGAGATGACGTCGATCGAGTGGTTTAAACGCCAGGGCAGCCGCGGTGCATTATCAAATCCATCTAACAATCTTTAAACGATTTATTTTGAGACAGTTCTTATACTGTCTCGCAAATTGTCAAATTTCTCGTTTCCCGAATGCGGGACGTGGAATGACATGAGAAGGCAGACGGGGCCATTCACCGTGCGGGCGAGACCAGCCAAACCGAAGTACGACCCCTGGCGGTCGATAATTGAATATCCAGGAGCGCCGGAAAGAGCCTGAGAGAGAACTTGGGAAACGTCGGGAAACGTAGGGGAGAGGCTCGCGCAGCACCGGACCGGGCCGGATCGCCGCTTAATCTCATCCGGAAGAAAGACGGCTGTTTTCGATTATGATGATTCGCCTTCGTGGCTATTGACGCGACAAAAAGCAAAAATAGGCGCCAATTTTGAGACAGGACGGCGACGGATCTGGACAGGGCGCGGGGCCTTGGCGCCCGATAATCGAAAAAGAGTGAAGTCGAGGATGAAACGAGGAGCCGGATCGACGGCGTAGCTGCCGTCAAACCCGGTCATCGACCGGCCTGCCGGCCACCAGATACGAAGGACGATGTCGCGTTGCGGGGTTCTATGAGAATTGCAGTCCTTGATGACGATCCGGCTCAGGCCGATCTTGTATGCCAGACGCTGTCGGCGGCGGGCCATATCTGTCACGCGTACGGCGCGGGCCGTGAACTGGTGCGGCAGCTGCGGCGCCAGACTTTCGACCTGCTGGTGCTCGACTGGAACGTGCCCGACATGTCCGGCGAAGACGTGCTGCGCTGGGTGCGCGAAAGCCTGTCCGAGCGTTTGCCGGTGCTGTTCATGACGAGCCGCGGCCGCGAGACCGATATCACCTCGATCCTCAACACCGGCGCGGACGACTACGTCGTCAAGCCAGTCTCGGCGGCGGTGCTGCTGGCGCGCGTCGGTTCGCTGCTGCGCCGCGCGTATCACCTGAAGCCGGCCGCGGCGAAGGAAGTCTTCGGCGAATTCGAGTTCGATCTGGGCTCGAAGCACGTGGTGGTGCGCGGCACGACGGTGACCGTGACGCAGAAGGAATTCGAACTCGCGTTGCTGTTGTTTCAACATCTGAGCCGGCCGCTGTCGCGCGCGCACATCCTCGATGTGATCTGGAAGCAGGCCACCGATATTCCCTCGCGCACGATGGACACACACGTGTCGATGCTGCGCAGCAAGCTCGGCTTGCGCCCGGAGCACGGCTATCGTCTGACGCCGATCTACGGCTATGGCTATCGGCTCGAGCGGCTTGAGCGGATGGAGCGGATGGAGCGGATGGAGCCCGGCGCACCGGTCGCGAGCGACGAACGCCCTGAAGCGGGGGGCGTGTGACGGTTTCCTTCGACACGGCAGCGCGCGGTATCGTGCGCTCGCCGGGCCGCCGAGCGTGCGCAGTGCTGGCGGCAGGTCTGAGCGCCGCCGTGACGTGCTTCGCACCGGCATTGGCCGACGCCCAAACGTCCCGCCCGTCGAAGCCACGCGCGACGGCCGCCGCGCCGCTCTATGTCTCGTACGTGACCCACGATGGCGACACGCTATATGACATTGCTGGCCGCTATATGCGCGATCCGCAGGATTGGGCCGTCCTGAGCCGCCTGAATCACGTGCCCGCGCCGCGCCGCCTGCCGGCCGGAATTGCGCTGCGGCTGCCGGCCGGCCAGCTCAGGCAGGACCCGGAATCGGCGCGCGTCATCGCGACGAGCGGCCCGGCCGAGCGCGCGTTCGGCAAGAACCCCTACACCCCGCTGTCAGTCGGCATGACGATCGGCGAAGGCGACCGCATCCGCACCGGCCATGACGGTTTTGTCACGTTGGAGTTGCCGGACGGTTCGCACGTATCGATGTTGCAGGAAGGCATGTTCGACATCGGCAAGCTCCGGAACACCGTGCTGACCGGCGCGGCTGATCGGGTCCTCGAACTGCACCGCGGCGAAGTCGACAGCGAGGTGACGCACGCCACCAAAAAGGACGACCGTTTCCAGATTCACTCGCCTTCCGTGGTGGCAGGCGTGCGAGGCACGCGTTTCAAGGTGG
This sequence comes from Paraburkholderia sp. GW821-FHT02A12, assembly GCF_059422005.1. Lineage (NCBI taxonomy): Bacteria > Pseudomonadati > Pseudomonadota > Betaproteobacteria > Burkholderiales > Burkholderiaceae > Paraburkholderia > Paraburkholderia sp. GW821-FHT02A12. The sequence continues at coordinate 1,936,829 of NZ_JBWKWA010000002.1, forward strand.
CGTACGACGGCGGCGCGCAGACCACCGCCGTGGAAGTGCTGGACGGCGCGGTCGGCGTCGATCCTGCCGGCGTCGGCGGCCACGCGAATGCGCCGCTGCCGGGGGTGCCGTTGCAGGCGTCCGCGCAACTCGTCAAGGCGCACTTTGGCAGCATCACGCGCGCGGGCAGCGAGATCGGCGATCCGGTCGAACTGCTGCCCGCGCCGGCGCTCACCGATCCGGCGAAGGTGCAGGACGGTAAGACGGTCGCTTTCGACCTCCTGCCGGCCGAGCGCGCGGTGGCCTACCGCGTGCAGATCGCGCGCGATGCCGATCAGCTCGACCTGATCCGCGATCTGCGGGTGAGCGCGCCGCATGCGGATTTCGGCGAACTGGCCGACGGCACCTATTTCGTGCGCATCGCCGCGATCGACAGCAATGGGCTCGAAGGTTTGCCGCAGGTGTACGGCTTCGACCGGCGCCAGTTCGGGCTGGCGGCGTCGGCGGCGCAGCGCGCCGGCAGCCGCGACTACGAATTCCGTTGGTTCGTCGGCCGCACCAATGTCGAGACGCGCTTTCGCTTCGTGCTGGCGACAACTGAAGATTTGCGCCACCCGATCGTCGATCGCACCGATCTGACGGGCGGGCAACTGGTCGTGAGCGATCTGCCGCGCGGCGTTTACTATTGGACGGTCGTCGCCGAACAGTTCGAGAACGGCAGGTTCTATGAGAAGAGCAGCTCGATCCATTCCTTCACGCTTGCGCGCTGACACCGATAGAATCGCTGACTTGAGAACCGCCGGAAAACCTGTTGCACAGCCCAGGAACGAACCACCGTCTTGCCGACCCCATCCCCGCGCCTGAGCCTCGATCCGCGCGCGCGCCTCGGAAGGCGCGCCGGGCGCCGTTTCCTGTTCGAATGGCTGGGCATCGGCTGCCTTGGCCTCGTCGTGATTCTGCTTGGCTCGCCCGGACGGCTGACCACGAGTGTCGATCATCTGGTCTACGACGGCTTTCTGAGCCTGCGCGCGCAGCCCGTGTCGTCCGACATCGTGATGGTCGAAATCGACAACGCCAGCATCGCGCAGCTCGGCCGCTGGCCATGGCCACGCAGCGTGCACGCACGGCTGCTCGAACAGCTCGCCAGGGCGAAACCCGCCGCGGTGATCTACGACGTGCTGTTCACCGAAGCCAATCCGGACGACGCCCAACTCGCCCGAGCCATCGCCTTGAGCCCCACCTATCTGCCGATGCTGCTCAGTCCGCTCGACAGTGCGGGCCAGCGCGTCGCCGTCGAACCGGTGGCGCCGCTCGCGCATGCCGCGGCCGGCCTCGGCCATATCAATCTCGAGGTCGACAGCGACGGTATCGTGCGCAGCGTCGCGCAATTCGAAGGCGACGCGGATTCGCGCTGGCCGCAATTGATGGTGCCGGTCGCGCAAGCCGTCGAGCGCGGCGCGCTGCAACTGTACGAGCGCCCGCGCAAACTTTCCGCCGGCCACGCGGCGGCGCCCGAGCCGCAGGGCGAAGCCCGCTTTCTGATTCCCTTTGGTCCGAACGCTCAGAACTATTCGAAGCTGAGCTTCGCGAGCGTCCTCGCGGGCGACGTGCCGGCGGAAAAACTGCGCGGACGCGTCGTGCTGATCGGCGTGACCGCATCCGGCTTGTACGATCGCTTTGCCACGCCGGTGTCCGGTGTATTGGGCCCGCTGCCCGGCGTCTATATCCACGCGGACGTGCTCGACACGCTGCTGACCGGCCGCGCGATCGAGCCCGCTGAGCCGTGGCTGCTGTTCGCCGTGTCGCTGGTGCCGCTCGCCGCGCTGTTGGCGGGTTTTCTGGTGTTGTCGCCGCGCCGTTCGCTACTGTTGACCGGCGCTCTGTGCGCGCTTGCCGCGGCCGGCAGCGCGGCCTTGCTGTACGGCGTGCGGTTGTGGATGTCGCCGGTGCCGGCGATTGTCGGCGTGATCGTCGTGTATCCGATCTGGAACTGGCGGCGCCTCGAAATGACCATGGCCTATCTGCGCGAAGAACTGCAACGGCTCGCCGACGAACCGCATCTGTTGCCCGAAACGCCGCAGCGCCGCCGTGAGTTCGGCGGCGACGTGCTGGAGCAGCATATGGCGCTGATGGCGCGAGCCGCGCAACGCGTACAGGACATGAAGCGTTTCGTATGGGACAGCCTCGACAGCATGCCCGAGCCGATCCTCGTGAGCGACGTGGACGGCATCGTGCTGATCGCGAACCACGCGGCCAAGGCGCATTTCGCGCGTCTGGGCGTGGTAACGCCGGAGGGCCAGCCGATGTGGACGGTGCTGGACGGCCTGACGCTCGTGAAGACCATCGATAGCGGCGCTGCATCCGATACCGAAAACAATCTGTTCGCGCATGCCCATTGGCCCGCGCTGCTCGACCCGGCGCGCGGCGAATTTGCCGCGCTGATGGCACAGGGCGTCGAGGTGCGCGACGCCAATGAGCGCGACCATCTGCTGCGGTACGCGAACTGCACCAACGAGCAGGGCGAGACGACCGGCTGGATCGCGGGTCTGGTCGACGTGTCGGCGCTGCATGCGGCCGAGCGCCAGCGCGAAGACGCGCTGCAGCTGCTGTCGCACGACATGCGCTCGCCGCAGGCGTCGATTCTCGCGCTGGTGGAGATGGAGCGCGCCCGCGGCGAATCGGCGCTGGCGCACGATTTGCTGGAGCGCATCGAACGCTATGCACAACGCGCGTTGACGCTCGCCGACGATTTCGTGCAACTGGCGCGCGCCGAATCGCAAACCTACGTGCTCGAGCCGGTAAGCCTGACCGAGCTGATGATCGACGCCAGCGACGAAGTCTGGCCGCAGGCCCATGCCAGGCGGATCACGCTGCAAACGGATACCGACGATACCGACAGCGACGACGGCCACTGGATCTGCGCCGACCGTTCGCTGATGACGCGCGCGCTCGTCAACATCCTGAACAATGCGGTCAAATACAGCCCGCCCGATACGCGGATCACTTGCAGCCTCGGCCACCTCGACAACCTGGCGGCGAAGGCCGCGCCGGGCGCCGCCAAACGCGTGTCGTGTACGATCCGCGACGAAGGCTACGGTATTCCCGAGGAACAGCAGGCGGGTCTGTTCGGGCGGTTCCGGCGCTTTCACCAGACGGAGCGGCCCGAAGTCGGCGGCGCGGGATTGGGGATGGCGTTTGTCAAGACCGTCGTGACGCGCCATGGCGGCGATGTGGAGGTGGTCAGCGCGCCGGGCAGGGGGACGGCTTTTACGATTTGCCTGCCGGCATTCGACGACACGCAGCCTGAATATCAGCGCTGATGCGCCGTAACGTGACGCCCGGCGGCCAGGCCCATGCACAGCATGAACACGCACCTTATCGAGGCGAGAAGATGGTGAAATCGATACTGATCTGTGCCGCGCTGGCCGCGGCGACTCTTAGCGGTTGCACGGGCCTGAACGCCGACGTGCACACTGCGAATCCGGCCGCCGCATTGCAAGGCGAACGCACCTATACGATCGCGCGCATGCCGTCACAGGACGCCAGCGCGGATCATCCGCAATTCGAAGCCTTGCTGCGCGATGAACTGACGAGGCATGGTTTCGTCGATGCGTCGGCGCAGCAGGCGCACTATCTGCTGTCGATCGCCTATGCCACGCGGCCGGCCACGGTGGGCGTCAATGCAGCGGATTGCGCGGCAGGCGCGTGCGGGCGTCCGGCCGAGCCGCCGGTCTCGCTGTTCGGCGGGCGCGCGTATCAACACTCGTTGACGCTGCGGTTTTTCGAGCGGGCGAACGGGCATGAAGTCTACAAAGTCAGCGCGATGAGCAGCGATCGCGATGCCGATCCGCTGCACGCTATGCCGACGCTCGTGAAAAGCGCGTTGGCGAAATTTCCGTTCGGCGCGCCATCGGACTGGCGCGTGAAGCTGCGCGCCGATCAGGCGGGCGGCGTGCCAGACGTGGTATCGGTGAAGCCGGTCGTACAGTAGAACGCAGGCGCTATTCCGGCGCTTTATCGTCCGGCCAGCGGTTTTCGAACACGCAATCGGCGAGCGGCATGCGGCTCGCCCAGCGTTCGGTTTCCAGCATCGGCTCGCTGTAAAACTGATCGACGTGGCCGAGGCACAAGATCGCCACCGGCCGTGCACCTGCGGGCATGCGCAGCTGCGAGCGCACCGTGTCGACGTCGAAGAGTGACACCCAGCCCATTCCCAGTCCTTCCGCGCGGGCGGCGAGCCACATGTTCTGGATCGCGCACGCCACCGAGGCGAGATCCATCTCCGGCAAGGTGCGGCGTCCGAAGATGTGCCGCTCGCGGCCGTCCATCAGCGCCATCACCAGTAGTTCGCCGCATTCCAGCATGCCTTCGACCTTCAGCTTCATGAACTCTTCGCGCCGCTTGCCGAGGGCGTCGGCGGTGGCGAGCCGTTCGCTTTCGACGGTCTCGTGCAACGCGGCGCGCAAGGCCGGATCGGTGATGCGCGCGATGCGCCACGGCTGCATGAAGCCGACGCTGGGCGCGTGATGCGCCGCGTCGAGCAGCCGTTGCAACACGGCGGGATCGACCGGGTCGCGCACGAAGTGGCGCATGTCGCGCCGTTCGTAAATTGCGCGGTAGACGGCTTCGCGCTCGGAGTCGTTAAAAGGCTTCGCCATTGAACAGGGCGGCCGTGAAGGCCGGGTTGGAGGGCCAATAAGCGTGCATGTAAGTCGCGACGATCGAGCCGGCGCGGAACACCGCCTCGCCGGGCGCGTCGCTGTGCGGGCGGGTGGCTGAACGCAATGGCGTCAGCGGCGTCGTCAGCTTCGAGTAGTGAAAGGTGTGGCCGGTCAGCGGGCCGTGCAGGCCGTCGATCTGCTGCATGCCGAGCGCGGTGAAGCGCGTTTGCATCGTCGCGTGGCCGGGCAGCAGGCCGAGCATCGGCGCGCTGGCGCCGTTCGTGTCGGTAAGCTGATCGAGCAGGTAGAGCATGCCGCCGCATTCGGCGACGACCGGTTTGCCCGCTGCCGCGTGCGCGCGGATCGCCGTGGCGCTGCGCGTGTTGCCGGCCAGCGCGGCGGCGTGCAGTTCGGGATAGCCACCCGGGAGGTACAGGGCGTCGGTCTGGTCCGGTAAGGCATCGTCGGCGAGCGGCGAAAAGTATTCGACGTGCGCGCCGAGTGTTTGCAAGAGCGTGACGTTGGCCGGGTAGATGAACGAGAACGCCGCATCGCGTGCGATGGCGATCCGCTTGCCTTCCAGAAGGCGCGGCAACGCTTCCTGGACAGCTTCGCCGAATTCGACCGGCGGCGGCAATTCAGCCAGCGCGGTTTGCGCGAGCGCATCGGCGGCTCGATCCAGGCGTGTGTGCAGATCGTCGATCTCCGCAGCTTGATGCAGGCCGAGATGGCGGTCGGGCAACTCGATTTCGTCGTTGCCGGCGATGTAGCCGCACCAGCGCATACCGGGCGGCAGCGATTCTTCGAGCATCCGCGCGTGCCTTGAAGAACCGACGCGATTGGCGAGCACGCCGTAAAACGGCAGTTGCGGCCTGAATTGCGCGAGACCGAAGGCCACCGCGCCGAAGGTCTGCGCCATCGCCTTCGCTGAAATCACAGCCAGTACCGGCACGCCGAATACGGTTGCCAGATCGGCGCTGCTCGGCGTGCCGTCGAACAGGCCCATTACGCCTTCGATCAGGATCAGATCGGCTTCGGCCGCCGCTTGCGCGAGCAGATTGCGGCATGCCGCTTCGCCCACCATCCAGAGATCGAGCGACAGGACCGGCGCGCCGCTGGCTTGCGCCAGTATCATCGGGTCGAGAAAGTCGGGACCGGTCTTGAACACGCGCACACGCCGCCCCAGCCGCCGATGGTAGCGCGCCAGACCCGCGGTGATCGTGGTCTTGCCTTGACCCGAAGCCGGCGCGCTAATGAACAGGGCGGGGCACGCCCCGAAGGAAGTCCCCTTGGGGGGCGCGGACATCGCTTAGAACTCCACGCCGCGCTGCGCTTTCACGCCTTGCTCGCGATACGGATGCTTGACGATGCGCATTTCGGTGACGAGGTCGGCGGCTTCGATCAACGCGTCCGGCGCGTGACGGCCGGTCACCACCACGTGCAGCATTTCCGCACGCGCGTTCAGGACGGACAGCACTTCGTCGAGCGGCAGGTATTCGTACTTCAGCACCGTATTCAATTCGTCGAGGATCACCATCTGGTAGTCGCCGCTCTCGATCATGCGGCGCGCTTCGTCCCAGCCTTTGCGCGCGGTGGCGATGTCGGCGTCGCGGTTTTGCGTGTTCCACGTATAGCCGTCGCCCATCGTGACGAAATCGCAATTGGCGATTGCGCCGAGGAAGTCGCGCTCCGAGGTATGCAGCGCGCCTTTGATGAACTGCACGACGCCCAGACGCATGCCGTGTCCGAGCACCCGCACGGCCATGCCGAACGCGGCTGTGGTCTTGCCTTTGCCGGTGCCGGTGTTGACGATCAGCAGACCTTTTTCGACGGTGGCGGCGGCCTGCTTTTTCTCGTGGCCTTCGCGCCGGCGCTCGGTCATGCGCTGATGCGATTCGGGATCGGTCTTCATGGAAGGTCCTGTTCGTTGGAGTCGTGGTGGGTGGGGTCGATGCCGGCGTGAGCGGTCGAAGCGATCGCTACGGTGACGCCGTCGAGTATGGTTTTGCGCACGATGAGGTGCGCCCCGGCTGCAGCGGATTTCGAACCTGCGGCCAGCAACGCGCAGGGTTCGCAGACGCCGTCCACGCCGAGATGTTCGCGTGTCGCCGCCGAAGGTTCAGTCTCCGCCACGGGCAAGGCGGCAATCTGCTCGCGGCTGAACAGTTTCAACGGTAGCGCGTGCCGTGCGCAGAATTCGAGCAGACCCGCTTCGTGGGCCTTGACGTCGATGCTGGCAACTGCGCTGATTTCATCGTGTGTATGAGTGCCGAGCGCCGCGCGCACGGCTGCCTCGATCTGTTCAGCCGAGCTATGCAAGCGGCAACCGATGCCGACCGTCAGCGTTTTCATCGCGCCCCTGCTGCGTTGGCATTCGCCGCGGCCCGCGCGAGCGCCAGCGACGCCACCCCGCCGATCACCACGATCGCCGGCGAGCCAAGACCGGCGCGCGCGACTGCGTCGGCCAGGCCGCCAAGTGGCGCGAGCGCATGTCTTTGTTCAGGACGTGTCGCGGATTCGATCGCGGCACAGGGCGTATCGGCGCTCATGCCTGCCGCGAGCAACGTGCCGGCGATATCGTTGAGCCGCCGCATGCCCATGTAGATCACCAGCGTCATCCGCGTCGCGACGAGCGCCGCCCAATCCGGCTCGCCGCTGCCGGCGCCGTGTCCGGTGACGAACACCACGCCCTGCGCGTAATCGCGATGCGTGACCGGAATGCCGATCGCCGCAGGCGCCGCGATGCCCGCCGTGATGCCGTTGACGACTTCCACCTCGATGCCCGCCGCATGCAGCGCCTGCTGCTCTTCGCCGCCGCGGCCGAATACGAACGGATCGCCGCCCTTCAATCGCGCGACACTGCGCCCGGCCTGCACATGTTCGAGCATCTGCGCGACGATGTCGGCCTGCGGCGTCGACGGATGCCCGCCACGTTTGCCGACATGAACGACCAGCGCGTCGGCGCGCGCGAATTGCAGCACTTCGGGATTCACCAGATCATCGACCAGTACCACGTCGGCCTGCGCCAATGCGCGCGTCGCCTTGAGCGTCATCAGTTCGACGTCGCCGGGGCCGGCGCCGATCAGCCACGCGCGGCTCATCGCGGCGTGCATGGCGCGCCCCATGTCGTGACAAGTGGAAACAGGCGAGCCATGCAGACGGCCCAGGCGGAAATAGAGCTCATGCGGTGCGACAGATTACGCACAACGGCAACGCCGCTCGCCGCAATTTCATCGAAATCGCAAGCGGGCGTTCGTATTACGTCGTGCTTCAGCGCCTTCACATCCGTCCCTCGCGGATTCAGGCGGCCGGCGGCGTGACATTCGCCGCCTCCGCGTCTGGCCGGTATCCGGGCTGGCGGCCTCATGCGCTTTGCCTTCCCGTCCTGAATCGTCAGACAGTGGCATCGAAAACGCATGCGCGGCGCGACAGGATTGAACCCAGCGCCGCAGGTCGCTTACCGTTGCGGGGACAGCACAGGTTGAGCGCAATCGAGCGCGGCCTGTTTCCCGTTTAACTGCACATGCGAACGCATGTGCGGGCACCAAACGCGCGCATACGATAGCACACGGCGGGCCGCGCCGGCGCGCGCGGCAAGACCCCGGCGCGGCCCGCGCTTCCTGTCGCGCTTCCTTGACGGCGCGGGGCCGCGGGCCTACACTCGCACGCACTTTGGTGCTCGTGTGCGCGCTCGTGCGCATGCAGTTAAACGGGAAACAGGGCGCCCGCCTGCTATGGACCGGGTCAACCTGTGCTGCCCCCGCAACGGTAAGCGAAAAGCGGCGCCTGGATGAGTTCTCCAGCGCCGCGGAGCCGGCTTCGATGTCCACGCGCAAGGCCGCGTCGGCATATGACCACTGGGCGAGAAATCACTCGCGCGGGAAGGTGAAGCGGCGCTTTCGCCAGCCCGGATACCGGCCAGAATATGACGGATGAACGCCGCGGGGATGCGGCGGCTCGTTCATGACCTCGTTCTCTGTTGCCGCGGCAACGCCGCTTTTCGTCCCCGCTGTCGTATCTGTGTTCCGTTTTCGTGTTTGCCTGCCTGGCGCTGGTTTGTCCTGGGCTCGAGCGCATTCGGACCCGAACCCGACCCGAACGGACCCGGACCGCCGGCGTGTGAACGCGCAACTTCTTCGGATGGACCCAACGATGCAAACTCAAATGCGCAGGATTCCCGTCACCATCGTGACGGGCTTTCTCGGCAGCGGCAAGACCACGCTGCTGCGGCATATTCTTCAGCATGCGGGCGGCAAGCGCATTGCGGTGATCGTCAACGAGTTCGGCGAACTCGGCATCGACGGTGAAATCCTCAAGGGTTGCGGGATCGGTTGCGATGAGAACGGCGTCGAAACCGAGGGGCAACTGTATGAACTCGCGAACGGCTGCCTGTGCTGCACAGTGCAGGAAGAGTTTTTCCCGGTGATGGAAAAGCTCGTCGAGCGCCGCGAGCAGATCGATCACGTGCTGATCGAAACCTCCGGTCTTGCACTGCCTAAGCCGCTGGTGCAGGCCTTCAACTGGCCGCAGATCAAGAGCAGCTTCACCGTCGACGCGGTGGTGACGGTGGTGGACGGCCCCGCCGCGGCGAGCGGCCAGTTCGCCGACAACCCGCTCGCTGTCGACGCGCAGCGCAAGGCCGATCCGAATCTCGATCACGAATCGCCGCTGCACGAGCTGTTCGAGGATCAGCTGTCGGCGGCCGATCTGGTGATTCTGAACAAAACGGATTTGCTCGACGATGAACAGCAAACCGCTGTCGAGACCGCGATCCGTGAAGAGATTCCGCCGCAAGTGAAGATCGTGCGCGCACAGATGGGCCAGCTCGATCTGCACGCGTTGCTCGGCCTCGAAGCCGCCTCCGAAGAAACGATCCACTTGCGCCACGACCACCACGGTTCGGCCGACGACGCCGATCACCATCACGACGAATTCGATTCCGTCGTGGTGCACGCGAGCGCGCCGTCGCGTGAAGCGGTGATCGCCGCGCTGCAAGGGCTGGTCGAAACGCATACGATTTACCGCGTCAAAGGTTTTGCGGCGTTGCCGGGTGCATTGATGCGGCTCGTGATTCAAGGCGTGGGGCGCCGTTTCGACAGCTACTTCGATCGTCGCTGGCAAACTGGCGAAATCGGCGAAATCGGCGAGGGCCGGCAGAGCCGCTTCGTGCTGATCGGCGAGGACCTGGATCAGGCTACGCTGCAACGCGCGTTCGATGCTGCACTGGGCGCTGCATTGCGCGTTGTGTCGAGCGCCGAACCGCAACAGGCGTAATCGATCATGCATCTGCTGCGCACTACGCCGGGCGGTTTTGTCGACGATACGCAGGGCGTGATCCGTATCGATCAGCAGCCCGCCGATATCGTGGTGCTCAGCTCCGCCGATACGACGCTGTCGCTGCTCGCCAGCGTGTTTCCTCGTTTGGGTGCCGATTTCCCAAGCGTGCGGCTCGCGAATGTCACTTATTTGCGGCAACCGGCGTCGGTCGATTTCTATGTCGAGGACGTGCTGCAGCATGCGCGCGTCGTGGTCGTGGATCACCTCGGCGGCGAGGCGTACTGGCCTTATGGGATCGAGCAGGTGGTCGCGCTCGCCGGGCGCAGGAAGCAGACACTGGCGATGTTCTCCGGCGATTTGCAGGAAGATCCGAATCTGCTTGCGCGCAGCACGGCGGATGCCGAACTGTGCCATCAGCTATGGCGTTATCTGCGCGAAGGCGGCGCGCAGAATGCCGAGGCGTTCCTGCGCTGCATTGCGTATCGCGCAATCGGCTGGGGGCATGAACCCGCACCGCCGCGCGCGTTGCCTGCCGCAACGCTCTACCATCCCGAGCGCGATACGCCGACGATGGCCGACTGGCAGGCGCGCTGGAGCGAGGATGCGCCGGTTGCCGCGATCCTGTTCTACAAAGCGCACTTGCAGGCGGCCAACACAGCCGTGTTCGACGCGCTGATCGCCGCGCTCGAAACGCAGGGTTTGAATCCGCTGCCGATTGCGATTACCTCGCTGAAAGATGCGATGAGCCGGGAAGTCGTGCAGCGGTTGTGCGCGCAACATGATGTCTCGCTGGTTCTGAACACGACCGCGTTTGCCGCGTCGGCGATCGACGACCCCGAGCCGCTCGCGCTGGCCGGCGACGCGCCGGTCATGCAGGTGATCCTGAGCGGCGGCAATCGCGAAGACTGGCTCAAGGACAATCAAGGCCTCAACTCGCGCGATATCGCGATGCATATCGCGCTGCCGGAAGTGGACGGCCGCATCATCACACGGGCGATCAGTTTCAAGGGGCTCGCCTATCGTTGTCCGCACACGGAAGTCGATGTGGTCCGCTATCAGCCGGACCTCGAACGTGTCGATTTTCTCGCTGAACTGAGCCGCCGCTGGTGCCGTCTGCGCACGCTCGATAACGCCGACAAGAAACTCGCGCTGATTCTCGCCAACTACCCTATGAGCGAAGGGCGCATCGGCAATGGCGTGGGGCTCGATACGCCGGCGTCGGTGGTCGGCATCCTGTCGATGCTGCGCGACGAAGGCTATCGTTTGAGCGATCTGCCCGCTGACGGCGACGCGCTGTTGAAGAAGCTGACCGAAGGCGTCACCAACGATCCCGTCGTGCGTGACTTGCGGCCCGCGCTGCAAAGCCTCGCACTCGACGACTATCTTTCGTATTTCAACCGGCTGCCTGCCGAAGCGCGTGACGCATTGAACGCGCGCTGGGGCTCGCCTGAGCGGGACCCGACGCTGCGGCGCGGCCGTTTCATGATCGCGGGCTGGCGCTGCGGACATGTGTTTGTCGGCATTCAACCATCGCGCTCGCGCGAACAGGGCGATTATGCGAGCTATCACGACGCCGATCTCGTGCCGCCGCATGCCTATCTCGCGTTCTATTTCTGGCTGCGCCATCAGTTCGGCATCGACGCGGTCGTGCACGTCGGCAAGCATGGCAACCTCGAATGGCTGCCGGGCAAGAGCGTCGCGCTGAGCGATGCGTGCTGGCCCGATCTGATTCTTGGGCCGCTGCCGCATCTCTATCCGTTCATCGTCAACGATCCGGGCGAGGGCAGCCAGGCTAAGCGCCGCGCGCAGGCCGTCATTATCGATCACCTGATGCCGCCGCTCACGCGCGCCGAAAGCTATGGGCCGTTGCAGGATCTCGAGCGCCAGGTCGACGAATACTATGAAGCGCTGATGGTCGACCCGCGCCGCGCGAAGCTCTTGAGGCGCACGATTCTCGCGACCATCGTGGAGCATCGGCTGCATGAAGAGCTGAGTCTTGCGGCGCCGGACGGGCAAGATGCCGAGGACGTGCTGCTGACGCGCGTCGATGCGTGGCTGTGCGAGTTGAAGGAAGCGCAGATTCGCGATGGTTTGCACACCTTCGGGTGTTCGCCGGAAGGCGTGCAGCGGCGCGATACGTTGCTGGCGTTGGGGCGTTTCCCGGTTGGCGACGGGCAGGCTGAAAGAGCCGGTTTGATCGATGCGTTGGCGCGCGATCTGCGGATGGATCATCGGTTCGATCCGCTGTCGGTGGATTGGTCTGAGGCGTGGGATGGACCGCGTCCCGACGTTTTGCAGCGCGTGAGTGATGCGCCGTGGCGGCACTGCGGCGACACGCGCGAGCGTCTGGAGTTGTTGGCGGCCGGGATGCTGCGCGGCGCGTGTGGCGATGAAGCTGATGCATTGGCGCCCGCGGCGGGAACCTTGCCGCAAGCCGAACGTGTGATTGAGCGCCTGCGTGCCGACGTCCTGCCGCGGCTCGACGCATGCGGGCCGCAAGAAATGCGGCATCTGAAGCGCGGTCTCGAAGGGCGCTTCGTACCGCCGGGGCCGAGCGGTTCGCCCTCGCGTGGGCGGCCCGACGTGCTGCCGACCGGCCGCAACTTCTATTCGGTCGATACGCGCGCGATTCCGACGCAAGCGGCGTGGTCGCTCGGCTTGAAATCCGCACAGCAGCTCATCGAGCGGCATTTGCAGGAAAATGGCGACTACCCGCGCGCGATCGGGCTCTCGGTATGGGGCACGGCGACCATGCGCACGGGCGGCGACGATATCGCCCAGGCGCTCGCGCTAGTCGGCGTGCGGCCGAAGTGGGCGCCGGGCAGTCATCGCGTGACCGACTTCGAGATCATGCCGATCGAGGCGTTCGACCGGCCACGCATCGACGTGACCTTGCGCGTCTCGGGCTTTTTCCGCGATGCATTCGCGAACGTGATGCATCTGTTCGATGCCGCGGTACAGGCAGTGGCCGAGCTCGACGAACCCGAGGATATGAACCCGATCCGCGCGCGCGTGCTGCGTGAGCGCGATGCGCTAATCGCGCGCGGCATGGATGCGGCCGAAGCGCGTAAGCGCGCCGGCTGGCGCGTGTTCAGCGCGCGGCCCGGCGCGTATGGCGCGGGCTTGCAGGACATGATCGACTCGCGGCAATGGCAAACCGACGCCGACCTCGCGAACGCGTATCAGGCGTGGGGCGGCTACGCGTACACGCAGAAAAGCGCCGGCGAAGAAGCGCGCCAGGCGTTCGGCACGCGTCTCGCGGCGATGGACGTGGTGCTGCAGAATCAGGACAACCGCGAGCACGATGTGCTCGATTCGAACGATTACTATCAGTTTCAAGGCGGCATGGTGGCGGCAGTCCGGCATCTCGCGGGCAATCAGCCGCATATCTATCATGCCGACCACAGCAATCCGGCCGCGCCGCGAGTGCGCACGCTGCATGAGGAAATTGCACGCGTGATCCGTTCGCGCGTGGTCAATCCGAAATGGCTCGACGGTGTGAAGCGCCACGGCTATAAAGGCGCTGCCGAAATCGCTGCAACGGTCGACTATCTGTACGGCTACGATGCGACCGCGCGCGTGATCGCCGATCATCAATATGCGCTCGTCGCCGATGCCTATCTGAACGACGCCGATACGCGCGAGTTCATGCAGCGGCACAATCCGCATGCGCTGCATTCCGTCTGCGAGCGTTTGCTCGAAGCGATGCAGCGTGGTTTGTGGCAAGCGCCCGGCGACTATCGCGCGCAAGTCGAACAGCATCTGCTGGCAAGCGAGCAGCAGATCGAAGGAATGCAAACATGAATGCAGCCACGATGAATGCAGCCACGCAACGGCCCGCTTTTCCATTCGCCGCGCTGATTGGCCAGGCGCCGTTGCAGCAGGCGCTATTGCTGGCCGCAATCGATCCCGGTTTGGGCGGTGTGCTGGTCAGCGGGCCGCGCGGCACGGCGAAATCGACCGCTGCGCGCGCGCTCGCCGAACTGTTGCCTGAAGGGCAACTAGTGAATTTGCCGCTCGGCGCCAGCGAAGATCGCCTGATCGGCACGCTCGATATCGAAACTGTGTTGCGCGATGGTTCAGTGCGGTTTTCGCCGGGTTTGCTCGCAAAAGCGCATCGCGGCGTGCTGTATGTCGATGAAGTCAATTTGCTGCCCGATGCGCTCGTCGATGCGCTGCTCGATGCGGCGGCAAGCGGCGTGAATACCGTCGAACGCGACGGGGTTTCGCATAGTCACGACGCGAGCTTCGTGCTGATCGGCACGATGAATCCGGAGGAAGGCGAGTTGCGGCCGCAACTGATCGACCGCTTTGGGATGATGGTCGAGTTGCAGAACTGTTTTGAGCCGCTGGTGCGCCAGCAGATCGTGAAGGCGCGGCTGGCGTTCGATCTGGATCCGCAGGGTTTTCGCGCGGCTAATGCGCTGCAGCAGGACGCGTATGTCGAACGGATTCGCGCGGCGCGCGAGGCACTGCCTCAACTCGCGTTCGACGATACAGTGCACGCGCATGTCAGCGCGCTGTGCATTGCCGCGGCGGTGGATGGGCTACGTGCCGATCTCGTGATGCTGCGCGCGGCGCGGGCTTTGGCGGCGTATGAACAGGCGGTTGCGGTCACGACAGAGCACGTCGAGCGTGTTGCCGAAGCGGTGTTGATGCATCGGCGGCACGATCGCGAGGCGCGTGATAACGCAGCGCCGAACCAGGCTTTTTTCGATGCCGACGAGGCTTCTTCGCAAGAGGTTGCCTCGTCCGCAAGCGTCGCTGCTGCCACATCCGGCGATAGCGATTGGGGCTATCTGCCGCCCGAGCCGGCCAGCATCACGCAGGTCAAAGGCGTTATCCCGCTCAGCGCAAAAAAACGCTGAGCCATCGGAAGGGCGCCGCCGCTGACTCGCGCAGCGGTTTTCGATGGCGGCAAGGTGCGGGCACGGGTTCGCGCAGCCGCATGCAAGGCATGCCAGGCAAGCGCATTGCGTGGCCGCAGACATTCGCCGCGATGCGGCGCGAGAAGCTGCGCGCCGAGCATCTGCGCTTCGTTCGCGAGGCGCCGCGCGGCGGCGTGCTGCATTGCTTCGTCCTCGATTGTTCCGGCTCAATGTTGACGGGACAGCGTCTCGCGCTCGCCAAAGGGCTGTTGATCGCGTTGTTCGACCGGGCAAGCGCCGCGCGCTCCGAGGCGGCGCTGGTCTGTTTTGGTGGAACTCGAGCGGATCTGCGGTTCGGTCCAGCGGTGCCGCAATGGTGGAATGAGCGGTGGCTGCGGCCGGTGGGCGGTGGGGGAGGCACGCCGTTCGCGTCCGGCGTGGGCAAGGCTGCGCAGTTGCTGGAGCGCGCCGCGCGCCGCAAGCCTGCGCAGCAGCGCTGGCTGTGGATTTTGACCGACGGCCGCTGTAGCGATCAACCGGCGCGTCCACTTGATGCGGACGAAGTCGTATTCGTCGACTTCGAGCGCGAGGCGATCCGGCTCGGCCGTTGCGAGGCGCTCGCCGATGCGTGGGGCGCGACGCGTGTCACGCCGGAAGAGTTGATCGGCTAACCAGGCTGACGATAGAGCACGCTTTCGCGGGTACTTATTTCAGGCCGTTCGACCAATACAGCGCATCGTCCTGGCGGTCGAACACGAAGACTTTCATTGCCATCTGCTGGGCGGCGTCGAGTTGATCGAGTTCGAGGCCATGGGTCGACGGCTCGCCTGGCGAGCCGCCTTTCTGCACGTTGCGGATCACGGCGCTGGTTTCGATTTGCGTGTCGAGATCTGCTGATTTGAGCCGGAACGATACGCGCAGGCGTTCGCCGATTGCTCCCAGAGTCCACGGCGCGGTCAGCGACATGCCCAGTGCGCTGATGCCTTTCGCGAGGCCGACGCCTTCATAGGTGTCCCCGGTTTCGCCGATGCCAAAGCGTACCGCGAGGTGGGTGCGGACGCGGATCGACTTGCGCTCGCGCAGACGGCGGATGACGCCGGGCTCTGATAGCACGACGTAGTCGAATGGTGCGCGGCAGACTGCCTCTACCGTGCAGACGAAGCGGAAGACGGCCTGGCTCGCTATTGCGACGATTTCTACGTTCTCGCCGAGTCCTGGCGGGAGTGGGCGGCCTTCCTGTAGCGGCGGCGTGACGAATAGCGCGTGGTTTGGCGCGAAGCCGATGATGCGGGATGGATGCATCGGTGCGCCGCTGCCGATTTGGACGCGCATGCCGATCAGTGCACCTATTGTCAGGTGCATGTCTTTTATTGTTAGCTCGCTGTTTTTTTCCGCTGGTTGCTCGGTTGTGAGTTCCTGGGGCGCGGTTGTGTCCAGTAAGTCTCCGCGTTGCGGGTGGAAGTTTTCAAACAGAAATTTGCGTTCGTCCGTTGTGGCAAGGATCGTGCCACTGGCGAAGAGGAGGGTGCCGTCGGAGTCTACGATTGGCCAGTCCAGAGGCGTGCCCACCGGCACTGCGTCTAGCGTGAGTTCCGGCGATGCGGTGTCGGGTGGAGGTGCCACGGCGCGGGATTCTGCTCGGTTTTCCATGATCGACGGCTAAATAAGTGGCGGTATGACTTGTTTACGGCTGTACCGGGTGGGAGCTTTAGGTTTTGTGGCTTCGCCTAAGGTGGTTGGGGTGGCCAATGTCCGCTCGCGGCGCGAATGTATGCTAGCTGTCGCGCCGGGTTTCGAATGGGAGTTTGCGAGTGCTCCTGGATTGATTCGGCTTTCTAAGTATTTTTCTGTTGCTAGCGAGGCTCTCCTGTTCGGGTGTTTTTCAACTTCTTTAAAATAAATTCACAAAGGGGGTTGACGGGGTGGGGGCTGCATCGCATAATTCGCCTCCCGTTTGATGACGGACGCGAAGAAAGCAGAGCTTCTAAGCGAGTGATCTTTAAAAATTAACAGCCGATAAGTGTGGGCGCTTGATGCGCGACGCGCCGGTGGGTCCTTCGGGGTCTGCCGGGACAAGCGAAAGTATCAAGTCTCACACAGTATTAGAGGAAGGTTTGCCTGTTGAGAGACAGGCGTAATCATCGTCAGTACGTTGAGTGAGCGACCGGTCTCGAAAGAGACCGAAAAACAGTAACAGGTTTGAACTGAAGAGTTTGATCCTGGCTCAGATTGAACGCTGGCGGCATGCCTTACACATGCAAGTCGAACGGCAGCACGGGAGCAATCCTGGTGGCGAGTGGCGAACGGGTGAGTAATACATCGGAACGTGTCCTGTAGTGGGGGATAGCCCGGCGAAAGCCGGATTAATACCGCATACGCTCTACGGAGGAAAGGGGGGGATCTTCGGACCTCCCGCTACAGGGGCGGCCGATGGCAGATTAGCTAGTTGGTGGGGTAAAGGCCTACCAAGGCGACGATCTGTAGCTGGTCTGAGAGGACGACCAGCCACACTGGGACTGAGACACGGCCCAGACTCCTACGGGAGGCAGCAGTGGGGAATTTTGGACAATGGGCGCAAGCCTGATCCAGCAATGCCGCGTGTGTGAAGAAGGCCTTCGGGTTGTAAAGCACTTTTGTCCGGAAAGAAAGCCTCGGCCCTAATACGGCGGGGGGATGACGGTACCGGAAGAATAAGCACCGGCTAACTACGTGCCAGCAGCCGCGGTAATACGTAGGGTGCAAGCGTTAATCGGAATTACTGGGCGTAAAGCGTGCGCAGGCGGTTCGCTAAGACCGATGTGAAATCCCCGGGCTTAACCTGGGAACTGCATTGGTGACTGGCGGGCTAGAGTATGGCAGAGGGGGGTAGAATTCCACGTGTAGCAGTGAAATGCGTAGAGATGTGGAGGAATACCGATGGCGAAGGCAGCCCCCTGGGCCAATACTGACGCTCATGCACGAAAGCGTGGGGAGCAAACAGGATTAGATACCCTGGTAGTCCACGCCCTAAACGATGTCAACTAGTTGTCGGGTCTTCATTGACTTGGTAACGTAGCTAACGCGTGAAGTTGACCGCCTGGGGAGTACGGTCGCAAGATTAAAACTCAAAGGAATTGACGGGGACCCGCACAAGCGGTGGATGATGTGGATTAATTCGATGCAACGCGAAAAACCTTACCTACCCTTGACATGTATGGAACCCTGCCGAGAGGTGGGGGTGCCCGAAAGGGAGCCATAACACAGGTGCTGCATGGCTGTCGTCAGCTCGTGTCGTGAGATGTTGGGTTAAGTCCCGCAACGAGCGCAACCCTTGTCCCTAGTTGCTACGCAAGAGCACTCTAGGGAGACTGCCGGTGACAAACCGGAGGAAGGTGGGGATGACGTCAAGTCCTCATGGCCCTTATGGGTAGGGCTTCACACGTCATACAATGGTCGGAACAGAGGGTTGCCAAGCCGCGAGGTGGAGCCAATCCCAGAAAACCGATCGTAGTCCGGATCGCACTCTGCAACTCGAGTGCGTGAAGCTGGAATCGCTAGTAATCGCGGATCAGCATGCCGCGGTGAATACGTTCCCGGGTCTTGTACACACCGCCCGTCACACCATGGGAGTGGGTTTTACCAGAAGTGGCTAGTCTAACCGCAAGGAGGACGGTCACCACGGTAGGATTCATGACTGGGGTGAAGTCGTAACAAGGTAGCCGTATCGGAAGGTGCGGCTGGATCACCTCCTTTCTCGAGCTAACGTGTCAACGCGTTGAGCGCTCACGCTTATCGGCTGTGAAATTAAGACAGATACGCAGACAGACTCAGGGGTCTGTAGCTCAGTCGGTTAGAGCACCGTCTTGATAAGGCGGGGGTCGATGGTTCGAATCCATCCAGACCCACCACTGTTTCTGCGGTGGCTGCAGCTAACCGGTGAAGACCCCGGGACTATCAGATTGCGTTATCTGTATGACTGGGGGATTAGCTCAGCTGGGAGAGCACCTGCTTTGCAAGCAGGGGGTCGTCGGTTCGATCCCGTCATCCTCCACCAATCCTCAATGCCGGTTTTACTGCAGCAGGCGTCGCAAGATGCTGGCGGTGTAGTGAAACAGGCATTGGCGATTGAGCCAGTCAGAGTGGTATGAAGCAAGGCGCTTTATATCGGCTGTCGTTCTTTAACAATCAGGAAGAAGTAGTAAAGAGATTCACGAAAGATCACTTAGAGATGGGTGATTGAGTAGGTGAATCAGGGTTGTGATTGTATCAATGTATGAAAAGGTGATCGAAAGATCGCTTTTGGAATACGGCGCAACACGAATACTCAACCTGTAGCGATTGTGAGCAACGCTTCATCCCCAGTGGGTGAGGTGTGAGACACACCCGTTATAGGGTCAAGCGAACAAGTGCATGTGGTGGATGCCTTGGCGATCACAGGCGATGAAGGACGCGGTAGCCTGCGAAAAGCTTCGGGGAGCTGGCAAACGAGCTTTGATCCGAAGATGTCCGAATGGGGAAACCCACCTCTTTTGAGGTATCCATGGCTGAATACATAGGCCATGAGAAGCGAACGCGGTGAACTGAAACATCTAAGTAACCGCAGGAAAAGAAATCAACCGAGATTCCCAGAGTAGTGGCGAGCGAAATGGGACCAGCCTGTACTCTTTATCTTTGCTGTTAGTCGAACGCTCTGGAAAGTGCGGCCATAGCAGGTGATAGCCCTGTAGACGAAAACAGCGAGGAAGAACTGGGTGTACGACAAGTAGGGCGGGACACGTGAAATCCTGTCTGAAGATGGGGGGACCATCCTCCAAGGCTAAATACTCGTGATCGACCGATAGTGAACCAGTACCGTGAGGGAAAGGCGAAAAGAACCCCGGGAGGGGAGTGAAACAGATCCTGAAACCGCATGCATACAAACAGTCGGAGCCTTTGAAAGAGGGTGACGGCGTACCTTTTGTATAATGGGTCAGCGACTTACATTCAGTGGCAAGCTTAACCGATTAGGGCAGGCGTAGCGAAAGCGAGTCCGAACAGGGCGTTCAGTCGCTGGGTGTAGACCCGAAACCAGGTGATCTATCCATGGCCAGGATGAAGGTGCGGTAACACGTACTGGAGGTCCGAACCCACTAACGTTGAAAAGTTAGGGGATGAGCTGTGGATAGGGGTGAAAGGCTAAACAAACCTGGAAATAGCTGGTTCTCTCCGAAAACTATTTAGGTAGTGCCTCGTGTATCACCTTCGGGGGTAGAGCACTGTCATGGTTGTGGGGTCCATTGCGGATTACTACGCCATAGCAAACTCCGAATACCGAAGAGTGCAATCACGGGAGACAGACATCGGGTGCTAACGTCCGGTGTCAAGAGGGAAACAACCCAGACCGCCAGCTAAGGTCCCGAAATATGGCTAAGTGGGAAACGAAGTGGGAAGGCTAAAACAGTCAGGAGGTTGGCTTAGAAGCAGCCATCCTTTAAAGAAAGCGTAATAGCTCACTGATCGAGTCGTCCTGCGCGGAAGATGTAACGGGGCTAAGCCATATACCGAAGCTGCGGATGCACAGTAATGTGCATGGTAGGAGAGCGTTCCGTAAGCCTGCGAAGGTGCACTGGAAAGTGTGCTGGAGGTATCGGAAGTGCGAATGCTGACATGAGTAGCGATAAAGGGGGTGAAAGGCCCCCTCGCCGTAAGCCCAAGGTTTCCTACGCAACGTTCATCGGCGTAGGGTGAGTCGGCCCCTAAGGCGAGGCAGAAATGCGTAGCTGATGGGAAGCAGGTTAATATTCCTGCACCATTGTTAAATGCGATGGGGGGACGGATCGCGGAAGGTTGTCCGGGTGTTGGAAGTCCCGGTTCCTGTGTTGGAGAAGGCGCTTTGGCAAATCCGGGCGCGCAATTCAAGGGCATGGGACGAGTGGCTTAGGCCATGAAGCAACTGGAAGTGGTTCCAAGAAAAGCCTCTAAGCTTCAGTTTAACAAGACCGTACCGCAAACCGACACAGGTGGGCGAGATGAGTATTCTAAGGCGCTTGAGAGAACTCGGGAGAAGGAACTCGGCAAATTGGTACCGTAACTTCGGGATAAGGTACGCCCCTGTAGCTTGACTGGCCTGCGCCAGAAGGGTGAAGGGGTTGCAATAAACTGGTGGCTGCGACTGTTTAATAAAAACACAGCACTCTGCAAACACGAAAGTGGACGTATAGGGTGTGACGCCTGCCCGGTGCCGGAAGATTAAATGATGGGGTGCAAGCTCTTGATTGAAGTCCCGGTAAACGGCGGCCGTAACTATAACGGTCCTAAGGTAGCGAAATTCCTTGTCGGGTAAGTTCCGACCTGCACGAATGGCGTAACGATGGCCACACTGTCTCCTCCCGAGACTCAGCGAAGTTGAAGTGTTTGTGATGATGCAATCTCCCCGCGGCTAGACGGAAAGACCCCATGAACCTTTACTGTAGCTTTGCATTGGACTTTGAACCGATCTGTGTAGGATAGGTGGGAGGCTATGAAGCGTGAACGCCAGTTTGCGTGGAGCCGTCCTTGAAATACCACCCTGGTCTGTTTGAGGTTCTAACCTTGGTCCGTGATCCGGACTGGGGACAGTGCATGGTAGGCAGTTTGACTGGGGCGGTCTCCTCCCAAAGTGTAACGGAGGAGTACGAAGGTACGCTAGGTACGGTCGGAAATCGTGCTGATAGTGCAATGGCATAAGCGTGCTTAACTGCGAGACCGACAAGTCGAGCAGGTGCGAAAGCAGGTCATAGTGATCCGGTGGTTCTGTATGGAAGGGCCATCGCTCAACGGATAAAAGGTACTCTGGGGATAACAGGCTGATACCGCCCAAGAGTTCATATCGACGGCGGTGTTTGGCACCTCGATGTCGGCTCATCTCATCCTGGGGCTGTAGCCGGTCCCAAGGGTATGGCTGTTCGCCATTTAAAGAGGTACGTGAGCTGGGTTTAAAACGTCGTGAGACAGTTTGGTCCCTATCTGCCGTGGGCGCTGGATATTTGAAGGGGGCTGCTCCTAGTACGAGAGGACCGGAGTGGACGAACCTCTGGTGTACCGGTTGTCACGCCAGTGGCATCGCCGGGTAGCTATGTTCGGAAGAGATAACCGCTGAAAGCATCTAAGCGGGAAACTCGCCTTAAGATGAGATATCCCCGGGGCTTCGAGCCCCTTGAAGGGTCGTTCAAGACCAGGACGTTGATAGGTCAGGTGTGCAAGCGCAGTAATGCGTTAAGCTAACTGATACTAATTGCCCGTAAGGCTTGATCCTATAACAGGTGTGTCTCGACCAGAGTTAGCGCTTTAGCTGTCGGCCGGAGTTAGTGCTTTAGCACTTACTCCGGGCCCATGCAAAGCCCTTACTCTGGTCCGATCCCCGAAGGGGATGCGTGTGAACTCCAGATGGGGTAGCAGAACACACAGGTTGAGAGATCGATGTTGTGCCTCGAACAACACAACTCCCGCTGGTGAGCCTCACCAGACACTACTTCTTCCCGATTGGCGGTATTGCCCAGGGCCCCAAACCCCGCAATACGGCAACAAGTCATGCCTGATGACCATAGCGAGTCGGTCCCACCCCTTCCCATCCCGAACAGGACCGTGAAACGACTCCACGCCGATGATAGTGCGGATTCCCGTGTGAAAGTAGGTCATCGTCAGGCTCCCCAGCAGCACCAGAAACCCCACCCAGAACGGTGGGGTTTCTGCGTTTACGGCGTCTAAATTCATGCGCCTTAAAAACGCATATGAAAACAGCGATTCAGTTCTTGCCTGGTCTGAGCGCATGCGCATAGCCGGTGAGTTCCAGATAAGCGCGTCCGACAGCGACACCTTCGCGGCTCACACGCGCCGCACCCTCCCAATACACCGCACCGGTCGACTGCCTCGAGTCAAGTTCCTGATCGTCCATCAGCGGATCGACTTGCCAGCTAAGTGCTCCGGTTTTGACTGTCATCGATACAGGGTATGACGTGTTCGTACGCGGCGAGCGCCATGCGCGGACCGGTGTGAAGTCGACCTGGCTGGGGTCAAACGTTGTGATGTGGCCGTCGCGGTTCCTCAGCGTTGCATGTGCCCATATCGCATGTCCGTCGCGGCCGCGTACCTTGAACGCCATCAAAGCCGAGCCATCCGTCAGGTTTGCGCCGAGCCAATCCCATCCCACCGCATCGGCGTCAAGCAGGGTGCTCGACCATTCATGATCGAGCCATGCGGCGCCGGTGACGGCCGTCTCGTGCTTCGCTGCGGCGCTCGCCGCGGCCGGCCGGACTACGCTGCCGGCCACGCGCAATTGCGGCTCGCTGTAGTAATAACTCGCCTGCTCGGGCCTGGGACCTTTGCGCGAGTACCCGCGTTCGCCTTGCACCAAGGGAGCCTGCGTCGGCGTCAGCGAGAGATGCAGCGAAAAACCGTTGGCATCGACTGTCACGTCGTAATGGCCGTCGACAGCACGCACGATTTTCCATGCATCGAGTTTGACGTCGGTATTGTCCGGTTTTGCGTAGGCGAGTCCGAAGCCCTGACGGGCGATGCGTTGATCGTGAGTGAGGTGCCCGACGGCAGGATCGCTTAGCGCGGCGTGCGCGATGATCAATTGCGAAGGCGCAAATGCACTCGGATCGGCAGGATCGTGGCCAGTCGCCGAGCGGAAAAAAGTGATCTGGAAACCAAGCGGCCGATTATCGGGTGTAGTGAGCCAACCGGTTGCATACCACCACTCGGTGCGAAAAGACGCGTGTGCGCCACTGTCCTGGGGAAAGACGATCGGATGGTCCGGTGTGACTGCCGTGAATTCTGGCGCGGCGGCGAATGCCGACGCGTGAATCAAAAAAGCGGTGCAAAGCAGTGCGCAAACCTTCGAAAGCCCCCGCATCACCAATCCTCCTTCACCGCGCGCACCGCATCCACCGACACCGCGCCGCGCCCCGCGATCACCGCCGTCGAGCACGATGACACCAGCATCACAAGCGCAACCGTACCCAGCACCGTCCATGGAATGTGCAGCGACATGCTCCAGTGAAACGACTGCGGATTGACGACGAACACGAGAATCAGACTGATCGCGAATCCCAGAACGAAGCCTATCGCGATGCCGCAAGCGGTGAGCATCCCGCCTTCCAGCGCAAGAATCGCGAGGATCTGCGTGCGGGCCACGCCCACGTGCCGCAACATGCCGAACTCACGAGCCCGCGCGAGCGATTGCGCAGAAAACGTCGCCGCCACGCCGAACAATCCGATCACGATGGCGACGGCCTCGAGAAGGTAAGTCACAGCGAAACTCCGATCGAAGATGACCAGCGTACGCGTGCGAATCTCGTCCGGTTGCGATAGATCCATCGACTCACCGAAGGGCAGCGCGCGCAACCCCGCAATCACGTGTTCGACACCCGTTCCTGATTGAACGGTGACGGCCACGTCGGTCGCTCGATTGTCGGCGGTCAAGCGCCGATAGTCGGCAAGCCGAATCTGGATCGCGCCGGTCTGACGCACATAATCACGCCATACGCCGGCCACCACAAACACGTGACCGCGCTCGCCGAGCGGCAACTGCACGCGTTGGCCGAGCTTGTAACCGTACAGGTCGACCATTGCTTCGGAGACCCAAACAGGTGTTTCGCCATCATGCAATGCGGAAGGAGGCAGCACCGCTCCCGTCATTTGCAGATTTGCGCCCGGATCGGCTGCATCGATTTCACGCGCAAGCACGGCGACGTCCGGCCGCGCGGGATCGAGCGTGAGATGCGAGATGCGAGCAAACGCAGCTGCTTTGATGCCTGGTACGGCCGCCAGCAGAGTCTGTTCGTCGGGCCGCAAGCCGCCGGTGTCGCTGTTTGGCGCAATGCGGACGTACAGGTCGGCGAAAAGCAGGTGGCTCAACCAGTCTTCGACGGAAACGCGGAAACTGGCCACCATGATCGCCATCGCGACGATCAGTGCGAAGCTCGACAACACCCCGCCCATTGCGATCGATGCGTGGCCCGGTGCGTTCGCGAGGCGCGCCAACGCCAGCGTGCCGGCGGCGCCGGCACGATGCCGTGCGGCGAACGCGCGGCTCGCCACACCGAAGATCGATGCGGTGACGCGTGGCATCAAGGCGATGCCGCCCACCAGCAACAGGGCGACGGCAAGATAGCCGCCGATAGGCGCGTCGAACCAGGGTGGCAACTGTGTGAGGACGGCGGCAACAAAAAGGCACGCCAACGCGGGCCACGGCGTAGCGAGCCGCGCCAACGCGCCTTCTTCGGCGCCGGCCTTGAGCGCCGTGGCCGGCCGCGCGCGGGCGGCTTCCAATGCAGGTGCAAGGCTGCCGAGTACCGACACGGCGATGCCGAGCGTCAGAAACAGCATGCTGGCGAGCGGTTCGAAACCGACTTGCGGCTGCACGCCAGGAAAGTAGCCGCCACCCAGGTCGCTGCCGAAAAAATGCAGCGCGATGCTCGCCATGACATAGCCGAGCGCGAGTCCAGGCAACGAACCCAGCAAGCCGAGCAGCGCGCCTTCTATCAGAATCTGGCGCAACAATTGGCCGCGTGTCAGCCCGAGCACGCGCAGCATCGCAAACTGCGCGCGGCGCCGCACGACCCCTAAGGCCTGTGTCGAAAACACCAGGAAGGCGCCGGTGAAGAGCGCGACCAGTGCGAGCACGTTCATATTGATTCGATAGGCACGCGATAGACGGTCGGTGCGGCTTTCGGCGTCGCGCGTTTCGGAAATCACCCACTGGCTGCCGAGCCGCGCTTGCAGAAAACGCTTGAAGCGTTCCCGATCGACGCCGCGTTCGAGTTGCAGATCGATGCGTGAGAGCTTGCCCACGCTGCTGAACTTCCATTGAGCGGTGGCGATATCCATCACCGCGAGCCGCTGGCCTGGTCGCGTTCTTACAAGGCCGCCGGCTACGCGTAAGCGCACGATCTCCGTGCCGTTGCGCAGCGACACGTAGTCGCCGATTTTCACCTTCAACCATTGCTGTGCCGCTGACGAGAGAAACACCGTGTCGGCCGCGAGCGCATCGTACGGATGATCCGGCGACGGCACACCGATCAGGTCGGGCGCGATACGGCTTGCCTTGAAGATGTCGATGCCGAGTACCGGCAGCGGAGTGTTCTGATTCGGCACGCTGACATCGAGCGCGAGAACGGGACTGGCCAGCGCCACGCCGGGCTCGTTGGACAAGCGCGGATAGATGGACTCGTTAAAGCCTGCTTGCGCGCCGCGTACTTGCAGATCGGCCTGGCCCGACAGGCTTCGAGTTGCCGCGGAGAATTCATTGAAGGCCGCACTGTTGATGAGTTGAACGGCATAACCGAGCGCCACGCCGAGCGCGATTGTCGCGATAGCGACCAATGCGCGCCCGCGATGGCTGCGCCACTCGGCGCCAAGCAGCCAGCGCGAGAGGATGCGGTGGCCTCTCATGCACAGCAGTGACCGCGGCTCAGCGCGCATCATCGGCTGAAGGCGCCGTGGAGTGCGAATCGGCGAGCGAACCGGAAAGCACGGCACGGCCCGATGCATGCAAGCCGCCGTCGCTCAGAATCAGGATACGGTCGGCAATCGCCGCGGCCGCTTCCGAATGCGTGACCATGATCGTGGCCGCGCCGTTTGCCTTGCATTCCGCGCGGAACAGAGCGAGCACCTCGTGCGCGGTAGCGGGGTCGAGGTTGCCGGTGGGTTCGTCGGCGAGGATCAATTTGGGGTGATGCACGAGCGCCCGCGCGATAGCTACGCGCTGCAGTTCCCCGCCCGACAGTTGCCGCGGAAAGTCATCGCCGCGACCGCTCAAGCCTACGGCTGCGAGCATATCGAGCGCGCCGGCAGTGGGCAGCTCGTTCAATAGCAGAGGCAGGGCCACATTCTGCGCGAGCGTCAGATGGGGCAGCACGTGAAACGCCTGGAACACGAAGCCGAGTTTTTGCCGGCGCAGACGCGTCGCCGCGTTGTCATCGAGACGGGAAACTGCGCTGCCGTCGATCATCACATCGCCGCTATCCGCGCGGTCGAGGCCCGCAATCAGATTCAGCAACGTCGATTTGCCGACGCCCGAGTCGCCCATGATCGCGACGAATTCACCGGGCTCCAGGGCGAAATCGAGTTGCGCAAGCACGACGCGGCCGCCGTACGTTTTACTCAGCGCGCGGCACTCGAGCGCGGGAGCGACACCTTCATTACGAAGCACCATGCGGTATCCGATAAGTCTGGCCGGCGAGGGCGGCGTCGCGCGATGCGAAGAAACATGTGCATCGTGCACGAGCAGCGGCCCTGAATCGCCGCAGTATATTCGGGTTGCGATTAACAGGCGAAGCAGATCCGAAAAAGAGGTGCGGCGAGAGTCGAGTCACACTCCACGGCCTCAAGCTTTCAATTTGCTATCTGCTAACGCGGGTCGACGGCGCACTTCGCGAGGTGATTGTCGAAAAATGCCCTGTTTCAGAGCATAACGGGCTTCCACAGACCTCGCGCCTCGCAATCCAATTGTGCGTTTGCACATTTCATCTTTTTTCGCAAGACCCACGTTCTGCAACGGCGCGTTTCAGAAAACATCTTTTTGTCTTGATGCGCTGCAAAATTTTTTAGATAAGGGTAATCTCTTACTCCTTGCTGATTTGCCTCAAATAAACGTCGACTAGCACCGCCCCGACCTCCTCAGCGAACCAAATCCTTCAAATACATTTCAATGCTTTCTGTTTTGAAGGCATTGATGTGGTGTTTTGTACTTCAAGTATCGAAAAGAACACATGTCATTGCCTCCGCTTCTTAGCCTTCTAATCTGGATCCCCATTGTTGCCGGCCTGGTGGTGTTGCGTGCCGGATCAGATCAGGCGCGCGGCCGTACCCGACTGCTCGCGCTCGCAGGCGCGGTAGCGGGTTTCCTGCCGGTCATTCCGCTCGTCACCCACTTTCGCAATGACGTGACGGCCATGCAGTTCGTCGAGAACGTCAGATGGTCGCCGACGTTCGACATCGCGTGGCATGTGGGGGTGGATGGCATTTCGCTGTGGCTGGTCGCGCTGACCGCGCTCACCACCATCATCATCGTGATCGCCTCGTGGGAGTCGATTACCGAGCGCACTGCGCAGTATTTCGGCGCGTTTCTGATGCTGTCGGGCTTCATGCAAGGCGTCTTCACATCGCTCGACGGCATGCTGTTCTTCATTTCGTTCGAAGCGACGCTGATTCCGCTCTACCTGCTGATCGGCACGTGGGGGCACTCGAACCGCTCGTATGCGGCGGTCAAGTTCTTCTTCGTCTCGTTCCTCGGCTCGCTGATGATGCTGATGTCGATGCTGTATCTGTACACGCAGACGCACAGTTTCGACCTTGCGCAATGGCGTGAAACGCATCTGGGCACCATGCCGCAGGTGCTGATCTTCCTCGGTTTCCTCGCCGCGTTCGGTGTGAAGGTGCCGATGTGGCCGCTGCATACGTGGCTGCCGGATGTCCACCTCGACGGACCGACCGGCGCCGCCGTGATGATCGGCATGCTCAAGCTTGGCGGTTATGGTTTGCTGCGCTTCGCGTTGCCGATCGCACCGCAGGCAAGTCACTTCTTCGCGCCGATGATGATCACGCTGTCGCTGGTCGCGGTGATCTACTCGAGTCTGCTGGCACTCGTGCAGACCGATATGCGCCGCCTGCTCGCGTATTCGACGGTCGCGCACATGGGACTCGTCACGCTCGGCCTGTTCGTCTTCAATCGTATCGGCCAGGCCGGTGCGATCGTGCAGATGCTGTCGTACGGCGTGGTGTCGGGCGCGATGCTGCTGTGCACGGGCATGCTCTACGACCGCACGCAAACGGCCTCGATCGCCGAGTACGGCGGCGTTGCCAACACCATGCCGAAGTTCGCATCGTTCGTGATGCTGTTCTCGATGGCCAATATCGGCTTGCCCGGCACCTCGGGTTTTGTCGGCGAATTCATGGTGCTGATGGGCGCGATCCGTTTCAATTTCTGGATCGGCGCAATCGCCGCGACGACACTGATTCTGAGCGCGGCCTACACGCTGTGGATGTACAAGCGCGTGATCTTCGGCGCGATTGCGAATGCCCGCGTTGCGAAGCTGATGGATCTCGGCAGACGCGAGTTCGTTTTGCTCGGCGCAATGGCATTGCTGGTGCTGGCGATCGGCCTCGATCCCAAGCCGTTCACCGATGCGATCGATCCGTCGGTCGGCACGCTGCTCGCGCAATCGGAGCGCAGCACCGCACATCCTTCGGAGTCCGCACCGGCCGACGGCGGCGATCATTTGCAGGCGGCCGCGCCGGCTGTCGCGGCCGCCCGCTCACCGGGCTGATCGCACCGCGACACTTCGACACCGCAAGCGCTGCGTTCCTGTCAAGGTCGCGGCGTTTTTGCGCCACACCTGCGCGTGAATCAACGCTGCGCAAACAAGGCTGGCATGACGTTTTAGCCCTTGTTTCAAGGTGTTTTTCGATGAATTGGCTCCGCAATGCATAACGTCAGCATGCACATGATGTCCCGTTAAGCGACAGCAGTTGTGAAGCAAAGCCCCGTCAGGGGAAAGTATGGCGGGTTTTTTTCGCTCGATTCGCTCGAAGGCACGCGCGTTCAAAATACGCGGCGCTCCGCATTGACCCGCCCGGAAACACGCGTTAGCATCGTTTCCATGAACGCTTCTATCCTTTCCCGTTTGCATTCCATGCACGCATGCTGTTGCAGCCTGCCAAGGGGAGCTTGCGTCTAGCGAGTCGATCGGTACACGTTCATGTCCCTGAGGCCACCCGTCATGAGACCGGTGGCTTTTTTGTTTCGCCGTTTCGTTTTTAGTGCGCTCAACGCCAAGGGAATTCAAATGCCGCTTGCCTTGTACGACACCTGGTCGCGCACCATGCGCGCTTTCACGCCGATCAATCCGGATTACGTGGGCATGTATTGCTGCGGCCCGACGGTGTACGACCACGCGCATATCGGCAATCTTCGGACCTATGTGTTCGAGGACGTGCTGCGGCGAGTACTGGCGTTGAACGGCTACGCCGTGCGGCACGTCGTCAATATTACCGACGTCGGCCACCTCGTCTCCGATGCCGACGAAGGCGAAGACAAAATGGAGAAGGGCAGCCGGCGCACCGGCGAATCGGCATGGGCGATCGCCGAGCGATATACCACGGCCTTCATGAGCGACTGGCGGGCGCTCAACTTGCTGGAGCCTGCCGTCTGGTGCCGCGCGACCGATCACATCGCCGAACAGATCGCTTTCATCGCCGAGCTCGAACGCAACGGCTACACGTATCGGACTTCCGATGGTGTGTATTTCGACACGAGCAAACAGGACGACTACGGTTTTCTGGCGCGTCTCGATGTGGCTGGCTTGCAGGCCGGCAAGCGCGTTGCGGTAGGCGAGAAACTGCGCGCTACGGACTTCGCGCTATAGAAGTTCAGTCCATCCGATGCGACGCGGCAAATGGAGTGGGACAGTCCGTGGGGGCGCGGCTTTCCGGGTTGGCATATCGAATGCTCGGCGATGTCGGCGAAATATCTTGGCGTGTGGTTCGATATTCATTGCGGCGGCGAAGACCATATCGCCGTGCATCACAGCAATGAAATTGCGCAGACGCAGGCGCGCCACGGCACACGTCTGGCGAACTTCTGGATGCACGGCCATTTCCTTATGCTCGATGCCGCCAGGATGTCGAAGTCGGCTGGCGACTTCGTACGCCTGCAGACGTTGATCGACCGCGGCATCGATCCGCTGGTGTATCGCTATTTATGCCTGACCGCCCACTATCGGAGTACTTTGTGTTTCAACGCGGACGCGCTCGACGCCGCGCAAGCCGCCTTGGATCGCTTGCGTAGAATCTACGCGCAATGGCCGGAAGGCGGCACACCCGATGCGCATTTCGTGGCCCGCTTCAAGGCCGAGGTCGACCAGGATCTGAATTTGCCGCGCGCGCTTGCTGTGTTGTGGGAACTCGTTAAAAGCGATCTGCCGGCGGCGACGCAACGGGCCACCGTCGATTGCTTCGATACCGTGCTTGGATTGCGGCTCGCGGACTGGAAGGCGGACACGTTTGCCATTCCCGCGGATATCGCGCTGCTGGCCGGGCAGCGTGAGAAGGCCCGAGCCGGCAAAGACTGGAGCGAGGCCGACCGCCTGCGCGAAGCGTTGAAGGCGGCCGGGTGGCATATCGAAGACAGCGCGAGCGGGCAGTTGCTGCGTCCGCTCGATAGGACCAGATTGTGAACGTAAGCGTGGCGGCGCCGGCTTTTTTCAGGCGCCGCGGCGCAATAGTGCAACGCTGCGTTTCGCGCAGCAACGGCGGCGGGAAATCCGTCGTGCAGATGACGATCGCGCGCTGCTGACAGATTTGATGTGGGTCGCCAGTCATACGGCCGCGGCGCGCCGCGCCGGCATGACCGACGAGATGTTCGGCGAACTGCTGGCGGTGGTAGGGATGGCGAACGAGACTAACCGGCTCGCGGTGGGCTATCGCGTCCCGATCGATCCCGCGTTCGAGTAACGATAGCCCGCAGCTTCAGTGCTGCGCGCCGCGCCATTCAGTCAATAAGGCGGGTAACTCCGCCATGTCCTGAAAGACGTGAACCGCGCCGGCGCCGTGCAGTGCAGTTGCGCTGCTGTGGCCCAGTTCTCGCGGGCAGTATCCGAACACCGTGGCGCCGGCCGCCACACCCGCGGTTGCGCCCGTCACGGTATCTTCCACGACCGCGCAGCGTTTCGGGTCCACGCCCAATGCTTTGGCTGCGGCCAGATAGACATCGGGAAACGGCTTGCTGCGAGGCGTTTCGTGACCGCTGAAGATGCGCCTTTCGAAGCAGTCGAGGATGCCGGCCTTCGTCAGTTGCAATTCCACTTTGATCCGGTCGGCGCCCGAGGCCACCGCGATGCGTCCATCGAGTGCCGTGTGCAGCGCGTGTACTGCGGCGGCCGCGCCAGGAATCGCCACCAGTTCCCGATCGAGCGCGGCGTTGCGGCGCGCTCGAAATTGCATGAGCCACTCCGTGGTGATCGCGAAGCCGGTGCGCGCTTCGATCAGCGGTGCTTCATCCTTGACGGCTTTGCCGACGAAAATACGCATCGTCTTTTCGACACTCAGGCGCCAGCCCAGCTCGCCGAGCATCTCGGTCAGCACGCGGTTGGTGATGGGTTCGGAGTCGACGAGCACGCCGTCGCAGTCGAAGAGTACGGCGTCGAAAGGGAAATCGGCCATCTGGCGGGGGTACGGATAGAGTTTTGCGGAATCGGGAAGGATACCGCACCGGCTCGGGCAGTGCGGCGCGGCCGGTTAAGGGCGGGGCGTGCGGTTTTGCTTATAACGCCATGACGCATGGCGGATTGCGTTGCGGCGGCGGCTACCGCACGAACTCGAATCGGTGCGGATGCAACTGATGCGGCGCGGTTGAGGGTTGCCTACGGCGTCAGGTTTCTTGGTCTGGTTGCCTTGGCGGCGGCATTTCTCTGTGAAAAGAAAAAACTAGCGACGGATTTTTCCGCCTCCGTCGTTTAACAAGAAACGGAGCCTTTCCGGCCTCCGGCACAACGCGGGAGCAACCACCATGTCACTGACCAAACCGGTCCGCCTACTCATGGCCGCCTTTGCGGCCACCGCGGCGCTATCAGCCGCACCAGCCCCAGCATCGGCGCAAGCCATCATCGTGGCCCCCACAGCGCCACCCCCACCGCGTGTGGAGGTCGTTCCGGCGCCGCGCGTCGGCTCCGTCTGGGATCAGGGCCGCTGGCGCTGGGACCATGGGCGTTATGTATGGGTGGGCGGCCACTGGCAGCCAGTGCGTGCCGGCTATCGCTGGGTACCGGGCCATTGGGTGCAGCGCGGTCCCAACTGGCGCTGGGTCGAAGGCCACTGGGCCTGACGGCATAGCCGCCGCACCCGCGCCCGCCTGGCACCAGACGCCAGGCACTACAACATAACCAGACAGGGTTGTCATGAAAACGCTCCTGATTGTCCTCCTGGCAGCTACGCTCGCTGGATGTGTCGTTGTCCCGGCGCGGCCGGCCTACTATCGCCCTGCGGTCGTCGTATATTGATTGCTACGGACCTGGAAGCCAGGCGCCGGACGTCACCCAGTAACGATCTGCGTACTGGAGGAGCACGTGGAGTGCATCCAAAGGAGCGACGGCAAGTGAATAGCGCATGTTCGCGAAGGCGGTTCACCGAACCAGCATGGCTCGCGCGCGCCGACCGTCGGTGGCAAGACAAAAGGCCCGCACCACGGGGCCGAACGCCTTGAGCGAGCGAGATCCCGACGCGGACCTGGTGGCGCGGGTCGGTCGACAGGAGCCGGCCGCTGTGCGCTCGCTCGTCGCGCGCAAATTGCCACGCTTGCTGGCGCTCGCCACGCGCATGCTGGGCGACCGCATGGAAGCGGAAGACGTTGCGCAGGAAGTCTTTGTGCGGATCTGGAAACAGGCGTCGCGATGGAAAGAAGGCGAGGCGAGGTTCGACACCTGGGTGCATCGAGTCGCGCTCAATCTCTGCTACGACCGGCTACGCGGCCGGCGCGAAGACCCGCATGCCGAGTTGCCGGACGAGGTCGACCCGGCCGCGCTGCCCGAAGCGGCACTCGAAACCCGCGCCAGGGATCAGCGGGTTCGCGAGGCGCTGGCCGCGTTGCCGGCACGGCAGCGTGAAGCGTTGGTGCTCAACTACTACCAGGACATGTCGAACATCGACGCTGCCGCCCTGATGGGTATCAGCGTCGATGCTCTGGAAAGTCTGCTGGCTCGCGCACGCCGCAATCTGCGCGCTCAACTGGCCGGCAGCGGCCTTAACGAGGACAAGTCATGACGCGCGAAAGATTTCACCAGATCGTCGAAGCCTACGGCGCCGATCCGCGCCGCTGGCCGGAACAGGAGCGCGCGGCGGCTGAGGCATGGGTCGCGCTGCATCGTACCGAGGCCGGCGCGGTATTGACTGAAGCGGCCGGAATCGATGCGTGGCTTGCCGGCGATACGGTCGACCCGCCGGACGCTGCATTGCACGAGCTCATCGTCGCGAGCGCGCCGGTGCGGCGGCCGGCTGCACCGCGCCGCCGGCTTTGGTGGTCAGGCGCGACGGTGGCGGGCGCCGGCCTGTTGGGCGGCTTGGCGGGCGCGTTCGCGGTGTCGTTTTTCGTCTTGACGGGGACCGCGGAGCAAGTGCGCGACGCGTCTTATTTAACTTCGAGTTTCGGCGGTTCTTCCGCCGATTGGAGCGGCGAATGAACGGCCGGTCATGGAAATTCGTGCTGGTGGCCTCGCTGGTGCTCAATGTGTTTTTATTGGGCGCGATTGTCGGCGGTGCTTATCAATGGTTCGCGGCGCACGGCGCAACGGGCACGGTGCTGGCGCAGCAGCGCGCCTTGCGTTTCGCCGCCGGGACGCTGTCTGCCGAGCGCCAGAAGGCTTTCGTCGATGGCTTGAAGAACGCGCGGCGCGAGGGGCGTCAGTTTGCGCGAGAGGGGCGCGAAGGGCGCCGCGAAGTGCTGCGTCTGCTGGCCGCGCCGCAGTTGGATCGCGCCGCGCTCGACGCCGCGCTGGCACGCACGCGCGATGCCGATAGCGCGCTGCGGGCGCAGGTGGAAAGCAGCGTGGCGGATTTCGCGGCGACGCTCTCGCCCGAGGAGCGCGTCAAATTCGCCGAGAGCCTGAAGCTGCGGGGACAATGGCGTGAGCCGCAAGCAGCCGGGAATGCAGACAAGCCGGCGAACCGGCCGGCAAGCGAACCAGCGGGCGAATAAAAAAATTCCATAGCCGCGCGACGGAATTCATCGTGGTGGCCGTTTAAAGCTTATATCCCACGCCGAAGAGGACGGTATGGCCACCACATCGAACGTCAACGCCGCAGCGCTTGCGCTCAACCGCTTCGGCCTTGGCGCGCGTGCCGACGACACGCCGCCCGCCGATCCGAAGGGATGGCTGCTCGCGCAGTTCGAGCAGTATCAGCCGCGGCCCGCTGCGTGGACGAGTCAACCCGATTCGGTGGCGCTTGCTGCCGAGTTCGAGCAGCAGCGCGTGCAGAACCGGCAGAACCGGCAAGCGCAGAACCAGCAAGCGCAGAACCAGCAGGCGCAGAACCAGCAGGCGCAGAACCAGCAGGCGCAGAACCAGCAGGCGCAGAACCAGCAGGCGCAGAACCAGCAGGCGCAGAACCAGCAGGCGCAGAACCAGCAGGCGCAGAACCAGCAGGCGCAGAACCAGCAGGCGCAGCAGATCCGGCAAAGCGCGAGTGACGCTCCAGCCACGCAACCGGCCAACGCGCAGACTGCTTCCCAGAGCGACGCGCAAGCCGCGCAGCAAGCCGAAAGAAAAGCGTTACGCAGCGAAGTTCTGGACCTCTACCGATCATCGGTCAATGCGCGGGTGGCAAGCGCGCTCACCACGCAGACGCCGTTCATCGAGCGGCTGGTCCACTTCTGGGCGAACCACTTCGCGGTGTCCGCCGAAAAACCGGGCGTCGCCGTGCTGGCAGGCGCATTCGAAGCGGAAGCGATCCGCCCGCACGTGCTGGGCCGTTTCGAAGACATGCTGATCGCCGTCGAGCGTCATCCGGCGATGCAGTTGTTTCTCGATCAGACGCGCTCGGTCGGCCCCGACAGCGTCGCGGCGATGCGCGCCGCGCAGCGCAATCCGGATCGCAGACGCGGCCTGAACGAGAATCTCGCGCGCGAAATCATGGAACTGCACACGCTGGGCGTGCGCAGCGGTTATAGCCAGGAGGACGTCACCGAATTCGCCCGCGCGCTGACCGGCTGGAGCGTGGCCGCTTATCAAGGCGCTCAGCCGAACAGCGCGCCGCCCGGCAGCTTCGTGTTTCGCACGGCGCTACATGAACCGGGTGCGCGAACCATCATGGGGCGCCGGTACGACCAGTCAGGCGACGAGCAGGCGCTTGCGATCCTGCACGACCTCGCGAGCGCGCCGGCGACCGCACAGCACATCGGCGGCAAACTCGCACGGCATTTCGTCTCCGACAATCCACCTGCGGACGTGACGGAGCGGCTGGCGAGCGCGTTTGCGCGCAGCGGCGGCGATCTGCCCACGGTTTACCGGGCGTTGCTGGACATGCCGCAAGCGTGGTCGCCGGTAGCCGTCAAGTTCAAGACACCGTGGGAATGGACCCTTTCTTCGATGCGCGGGCTCGGCTGGCAAGACCTCGGCAACCTGCAGGCCGCGCCCATCCTGACGCAACTCGGCCAGCCGGTGTGGCGGCCGGGTTCGCCCGCCGGTTATGACGACATTGCAGCGAGCTGGGCCGCGCCCGATGCACTGGTGCGCCGGGTCGAGGTAGCGCAGCGCTTCGCAGCCCGCGTCGGCGACCGGCTCGACGCACGCGCGCTCGGCCAGACCTTGCTGGCTGGTTCGCTCAGTGCGCCGACTGCCGCCGCGGTGTCGCGTGCCGAAAGCGCATCGACCGCAATTGCGCTGCTTCTGGTGTCGCCGGATTTTCAACGGAGATGAATGCCATGCTTTCCCGCCGCAAGTTTCTGGGCTACGCCGCCGCCGCTGCTTCTGCCGCTGCTTCTGCCGGTGTAGGCGCGATTTTCGTAGCGCCGCATGTCGCGTTCGCGAATGTCGCCACCGAGCGCCGTTTCGTGTTCGTGATCCAGCGCGGCGCTGCCGATGGTTTGAACATCGTCGTGCCGTACGCCGAACCGGACTACGCAAAACTGCGCGGCGCGCTGGCGATCAATACCTCCACTGCCACGCGGCTCGACGGCACCTTCGCGCTGCACCCGGCGCTCGCGCAGACCGCCGCGATGTATGCGGATCGCCAGGCGTTGTTCGTGCATGCGGTGGCGTCGCCATATCGCGACCGCTCGCACTTCGACGGTCAGAACGTGCTCGAGACCGGCGGCGCGTCGCCGTATCAGATGAAAGACGGCTGGTTGAACCGGCTCCTCGCGTTGTTGCCGGCCACGCGCGAGCGTGCGATCGCCTTCGCGCCGACCGTGCCGATGGCGCTGCGCGGCAACGCGGAGGTGACATCGTACGCGCCCTCGGCATTGCCGCAAGCACCGGACGATCTGCTCGCGCGGGTCTCGCAACTGTACGACCAGGATGCGCAACTGCGGCCGCTGTGGGAGTCGGCGATGGCCGCGCGTGGACTTGCGGGCGACGCCGGCCCGCGTCAGGATCCAGCGAGTCTGGGCAAGCTTGCGGCCAGCTTTCTTTCGCGCGACGCCGGCCCGCGCATTGCGATGATCGAAACGGGCGGCTGGGATACGCATAGCGCGCAGAATCCGCGGCTCGCGAATCAGCTGAAAGCGCTCGACACGATGCTGGCCGCGTTGCGCGACGGCATGGGCCCGTTGTGGAGCAAGACCACCGTGCTGGTGGCGACGGAGTTCGGCAGGACCGCCGCGGCCAACGGCACCGGCGGCACTGATCACGGCACCGGTTCGGTGGCGATGGTGATCGGCGGCGCGGTGGCGGGAGGGCGCGTGCTCGCCGACTGGCCCGGTCTTAAACCCGGCGACCTCTACGAAGCGCGCGACCTGAAGCCGACCCTGTCGCTCGATGCATTGATCGCCGGCATCACGAGCGAGACCTTCGGGCTGGATCCTCAGCGCTCGGCAAGAGCGCTGTTCGGGGAGGTCCGGCCACTGACGGGGCTCGTGAGTGTCTAGTTTTTAACCCCCGCCGCCATTAGGCGTCCCAATAGTCAACTTGTTGTTCACCGACTTCACGCCGGCGACACTCTTGGTGACTTCTTCCGCCTTTGGAATCTGCGCCCCATCGGGCACCGTCCCAGTCAAAGTCACTGCGCCGCCACGCGCCCGGACAAACACGTTCGACACATCAAAACCCTGCGCTTTCGCCAACGCCTTACGCACGTCCAGACCCAGCTTGCGGTCCATCTTCCTGGTCGCTTTCGCACTAGCAGCAGGCGCGGCCGTATCGGTCGTCGCCATCGCATCGCTCGACTGGGCATAAGCGCTGGACGCTACCGCAACGCACAACGCGATGCCGAGTGCTTTCAAAAGTTTGACTGTTTTCACGGTTTCTCCATTCCTCGAAAAATTGATTTCGCATCGTTGCATGAAAAAAACCACGCGCTTGCGAGCGTTGCACCGCCCGCGAGGGGCCCGCTGTCTTATAGAGGATTGACGTTGTGACGCTCCCGGCGCGCTTAAACAATACTCCAGCAAATCCTCTGGCGTTGAAAAAGCTGGCGGCGGTTCCTGAGCATGAACGGCTCAGCTTCATGGAGCAGGTGCGCGAGCTCCATCACGTAGCGTGGCCGACAACCCGGCGCGGCATCGAGAAGGCGCTCGACGATTACCGCACGCTCGGTGTCGCAACCTCGTTCGGCGACTGGCAGAAGGATGTGAACGGCATTGCGCGCGCGTTCCAGCCCGGCGGCGAACTGCCGGTCATGGCGATCAACGTAGGTGGGCCCTCGTTCAAGCTCTCGAAAGAGTTTCTGCTCGAAGACGTGCGGCCACGTCTGATCGACGTGGTGACGCAGCTCGAAAGCGCGCTGTCGCATTGAGCTGCTGCTGTCCACGATCTGGGTCTGCGATCAGAACCAGTGAGGCGACATGGTGAGCGTCGTGTCGTCGAGGCCGCGCAGCGTTGCGAGCATGAGTGAGACGCGCGGCAATTCCCAACGGAAAAACCACTGACACGCATGCAGCTTGCCGCGATAGAAGTCGCACTCGGCGTCGCTCGTAGCCCCAGGGAGTGCCGCGCTTGCAATCAGCGCTTGCCGCAACCACGTCCACGCAATCACAAACTCGCGTGAGTTGATGATCAGCGCATCAGGCATGGGATAGGGCCTGCCAAAAAAGAAGCCGCTATGCGGAACGGCTGCGCAAAACAACGCGCATCGCATGAGCGCGGCCCGATTGAAAAACGCGGTATCCGGGTAAGTCCCAATGATCCGCCAGCCAAGCGATGCGTGTCAGTTTATATCGAAAGTGAATGATCGTGCTTTTATTTACACGCCGAATTTCGGCACGTATGATGGTCAGAAAATCTGGAATAGACGTCTGCATAGCAGAACAACCTGGGCAATCTGGAGGAGCGTCGTAATGTCAGTGAAAGACCTGTTTCGACTGGACGGCAAAGTTGCACTGATCACCGGAGGTTCGCGTGGACTTGGCCTGCAAATGGCCGAGGCACTCGGAG
Organism: Paraburkholderia sp. GW821-FHT02A12; assembly: GCF_059422005.1. Lineage (NCBI taxonomy): Bacteria > Pseudomonadati > Pseudomonadota > Betaproteobacteria > Burkholderiales > Burkholderiaceae > Paraburkholderia > Paraburkholderia sp. GW821-FHT02A12. Next base: position 1,975,697 of record NZ_JBWKWA010000002.1, read on the forward strand.
AGATGGGCTGCCGCGTCGCGATCACGGCGCGCAAGGCCGACGAGCTCGCCGAGGCGAAAACGCATTTGCAGAGCCAGGGCATCGAGGTGCAGACCGTCGTCAACGATCTGCAGCGTTTCGAGGGGATTCCGGGGCTGGTGGATGAAGTGCTCGGCCTGCACAGCCAGATCGATATTCTCGTGAACAACGCGGGCGCGACATGGGGTGCGCCCGCCGAGGACTATCCCGACGAAGCGTGGCACAAGGTGATGAACCTGAACGTCAACGCGCCGTTTTTTCTTGCCCGCGAAGTCGGCAAGCGCAGCATGATCCCGCGCCGCGCCGGCAAGATCATCAACATCGCCTCGGTCGCGGGCCTGACGGGTTCGCCGCCCGGCATGAACACGATTGCGTACAACACGTCGAAGGCCGCGGCGATCAACTTCACGCGCGCGCTGGCGGCGGAATGGGGCAAGTACAACATCAACGTCAACGCAATCTGTCCGGGTTTCTTTCCTTCAAAGATGTCCGTGGGGCTGCTCGACAAGCTCGAAGACATGATCGTCAAGCGCACGCCTTTGCAGCGGCTCGGCGGCGAAGAGGACCTGAAGGGCCCGGTCGTGTTCCTCGCGAGCGAGGCATCGCGCCATATCACCGGCCAGTATTTCGCGGTGGACGGCGGCGCCATCATCGTCTGACGCACCGTTTGAAGAGCAGGGCGCGAGGGCTGCGGCCGCGCTTTGCTCACACGCTTTGCTCACGTAAACAAGGGCGCGGCGTGCGCTGCGCGCGAATGATGCGTGAACCACGCGCAACCCCGGCGCGCACAGATCGTAAAAGCAGGAGACGCCTATGAACGAACGCCACCATCCGCATTGGCCGCCGCAAGTGCCGCTGCATCTGACGCTGCCGCAGACCAACATTTTCTATAACGCCGAGGTATCGGCGGCGCGCTTTCCCGACAAGCCCTTCATCATTTTCTACGACACGCCGGTCACCTTCGCCGAGTTCAAGGACGAAGCCGAACGGATCGCGGGATTTCTCCAGCAGGAATGCCACGTAAAGGCCGGCGACCGTGTGCTGCTCTATATGCAGAACAGTCCGCAATGGATCCTCGCGTACTACGGGATCTTGCGCGCGAACGCGGTGGTCGTGCCGGTCAATCCGATGAACCTGACGACGGAGTTGCGTCACTACGTGGAGGATAGCGGCGCGACCACGATCGTCGCGCCGCAATGCCTGTTTCCACAGGTCGAACCGCTGATGGGCGACGCGCCCGATCAGGGACTCAAGTATGCGATCGTCGCGACGTATAGCGACTATCTGAAGCGTCCGTCGCCGATTACGGTGCCTGAATTCGTGTCTGCCCCGCGCAAAACGTTCGACACACCGGGTGTAACGCCGTGGCGCGACGTGCTCGAGCGGCGCATTGCGCCTGGTCCACTCACCACCGGTCCCGACGATCTGTGCGTGATGCCGTACACGTCCGGCACGACAGGCAAGCCGAAGGGATGCATGCACACGCATCGCAGCGTGATGAGCACGCTGCTCGGCGGTTGCGTGTGGTTCTCGGCCCCGGCGGACGGAATCTATCTATCGGTGCTGCCGTTTTTTCATGTGACGGGCATGCAGGGTGGCATGAACAGCGCGGTTTTTTCCAGTGCGACGATCGTCGTGCTGCCACGCTGGGATCGCGAGGCAGCCGCGCTATGCATGCAGAAATATCGCGTGACCGCGTGGCAGTCGATCTCGACGATGATGGTCGATTTCCTGTCGAATCCGCAGCTCTCCGAATACGATCTGTCGAGCCTGACGGGCACGCGCGGCGGCGGCGCGGCGATGCCTGATGCAATCGCCAGAAAACTCAAGACGCTGACCGGGCTTGATTACGTCGAAGGTTATGGCATGTCGGAGACGATCGCCGGCACGCACATCAATCCGCCGCATCGTCCGAAGCCGCAGTGCCTCGGCATTCCGGTGTTCGACGTGGACTCGCGCGTGATCGATCCGGCCACGCTCCAGGAACTCCCGCCAGGCGAAACCGGCGAAATCGTCGTCAATGCGCCGCAGGTGATGCAGGGCTACTGGCGCGATCCGAAGGCCACGCAGGAAGCGTTCATTGAACTCGAAGGCAAACGTTTTCTGCGAACCGGCGACCTCGGCCATATCGACGAAGACGGCTACTTCTTCATGACCGACCGTCTCAAACGGATGATCAATGCGTCGGGCTACAAGGTCTGGCCCGCCGAGGTCGAGGCGCTCATGTACCGGCATCCGGCGATACATGAGGTTTGCGTGATCGGAGTGAAAGACGAGAAGCGCGGCGAGACCGTGAAGGCGCTGGTGGTGCTGGACGCAGCGCATGCAGGCACGATCGATGAAAAGGAGATTATCGCGTGGGCGCGTGAGCAGATGGCGCCGTACAAGGCGCCGCGTATCGTCGAGTTCGTGACATCGCTGCCCAAGTCCGGTAGCGGAAAAATATTGTGGCGCAAGTTGCAGGAAGAGGATGCGGCGCGCGCCGAGGCCAATGGAAGCAATGAAAGCAACGGAACCCGCGGAGGTGCCCCGCAATGACATGGCTTGAAGCGTTACTGTGCAGCGGCTGTCCGCACTGACCTTCATCGACGCGTTGCCGCGCAGTCCGATTGGCAAGGTGCTGAAACGGGAGTTGCGCGAGCAGGTCTATCCGGCCCGCCGCTGATTTTCCAGAACGGCGACGCTCACCGACAAAGGAGCAAAGGGACAACGCATGGAACATTTCGCAGGCAAGGCGTTGAAGGGCTAATGCAAAAGGGGCGGCTGTCTTGCCGCCCCTGAGTGTCACGACCCGCTGAAGCCTTACTTCGAAGCCGTCGCGAGCGAATTCAACCCCGCCGACTTCAACTGTCCACCCTGAACCACTGCCGCGAGCGGATTGCCGATCACGAAGCCGCCGCGTTCATCGACGCCCGTCACGCTCTGCGGATTGTTCTGCTGAGGCAGCGCCTTCACCGCCTTGTCGAACTGGTTACGGATTGCGGTTGCATCGCTGACGCTGCCGGCCAGTTTCATCGCGAGGGCTGTAGCGTAGACCGCGGTGTAGTTGAGCGACACTTCCTGGCTCGGGTCGCGCCCGCCATGGCTCTTACGGAAGCGTTCGACGAACGCTTTCGCCGCGGGCGTTTCGTCGCTGGCGAGCGGCAACACGCCGATCGCTCCGTTCAGCGGCGCATAGCCGCCAGTCACTTTGGCCACTTCATCGAGCTTGGCCTGATCCATCACGATGAAGCCGCCCTTGAAGCCCAGTTCGCGCGCCTGCTGCACGATCAGGCCGGTCGGCTCCGACGGGCCGCCGATAAACATCACGTCGGGTTTGGCAGCCAGCACGCGGCTCACGCCGCTGTAGAAATCCGTGGCGCGGTTATACGACATCGAGTTGTCCGCGACGATCGTGCCGCCGGCCGCTTCCCAGGCGGGCTTGAATGCGGCGACCCAGACCTTGCCGTAGTCGGTATCGGTGGCCGCGAGCGCGACCTTCTTGCCGTACGCCGCCATTTCGTACTTGATGAACGCGTTCAGATATGACGTGAACGCAGGCGGAATCCGCACGGTGAGCTTGTTGCCGCGCTCGCTGATCTGCGGCACGCTGGTGTACGACAGCAATAGCAATTTCTGTTGCTCGTTGCTGGTCTGCACCGCGAAGCCCCCGCCCGAATGCGGCACAAGAACCACGGCAGCCTGCTGTTCCTGCGCGAGACGCCGCGCATTGATCGCCGTTTCGCTCGGGTTGTACTTGTCGTCGAGCGGTACGATTTCGAATTTGATCTTCTTGCCGGCTACTTCGATACCTGCCTGATTGACGTCGGCCGCCGCCATCCGCATGCCGTCGAGCACTTCCTGGCCGTACTTCGCCGCGCCGCCGCTCAAGGGGCCGGAAAAGCCGATATGCACCACCTGCTGCGCCATCGCGGCACTCGCGCTCAACAGCGCGGTCGTGGCGACTGCCGCGCACAATCCGGCCTGGCGGCACAAGCGTTTGATCGTCATACACGTCTCCTTTGGATTGATCGAATCTTCCGGCGCAAGGTGGGCCGGTTTTTGTGCAAGCGCGCGGGCAGGCCGTGAACGTCCTGGCCTATCCGCCGACGTAAGCGCGCCGGATCGCTTCGTTGTTCATCAGGCTCGACGGTTCGCCTTCGAGCACGATGCGGCCGTTCTCGATCACGTAGGCCCGATGCGCGATCTTCAGCGCCGCGAATGCGTTCTGTTCGGCCAGCAGCACGGTGGTGCCCGCGCGATTGATTTGCTGAATCACGTCGAAGACCTGCTTGACCACCAGCGGCGCGAGGCCGAGCGACGGTTCGTCGAGCAGCAGCACCTTGGGCCGCGCCATCATCGCGCGGCCGATCGCGACCATCTGTTGCTGGCCGCCACTGAGCGAGCCGGCCGGATGATCCTTGCGTTCGGCGAGCAGCGGAAACAGCGCGAACACCTGGTCGAGATTGCGCTGATTGCCGGCTTTGTCGCCGCGATGCACATACGCGCCGAGCGTGAGGTTTTTCAGCACCGACATGCCCGGAAACAGCTTGCGGCCCTCGGGGCATTGAATCACGCCGCTGCGAACGATCTGCGCGGGCGTCATGCCGAGCAGTTCGCGTTCGCCGAAACGCAAGCTGCCGCTCGCGGCGCGGCGCAGGCCGCTTGTCGCGAGAAAAATCGAACTTTTGCCCGCGCCGTTCGCGCCGAGCAGTACCACCAGTTCGCCGTCGTTCGCGTGCAGATCGATGCCGTCCAGTGCGCGAAAACTGCCGTAGTCGAGCGCGACGTTGTCAAACTTCAGCATGCTCGCTCCCAAGGTATGCGTCGATCACGGCCGGGTTCGCGCGAATTTCCGCAGGCGTGCCCTCGGCGATTTTCTTGCCGTAGTTCAGCACCATGATGCGATCGGCGAGCTTCATGATCATGTTCATCTTGTGCTCGACAAGGCACACGGTCACGCCGTGTTGCACCAGCTTGCGGATCAATTCGGCGAGGCCCTCGGTCTCCTCCGGATTCACGCCGCCCGCCGGTTCGTCGAGCAGCATCAGGCTCGGTTCGGTGGCGAGCGCGAGCGCCACCGCCGCGCGTTTGCGCTCTTCCTGCGAGATGTCGCCGGCCATCCGTTCGGCCATCGCCGACAAGCCGACGAAGTCCAGCGCCTCGCGCGCCTTCTCGCGGCAGATGCGTTCCTCCTGCTTCAGCCGCGACGAGTGAGTCAGCACGTCCCACAGCCCAGAGCGCGTGCGCAGCCGGTGGCCGACGATCAGGTTGTCCAGCACGCTGGCGCGATCGAACAGCGCGGTGGACTGAAACGTGCGAGCGACGCCGAGGCGCGCCATCTGATCAGCGCCCATGCGCGTGACGTCCTGGCCCTTGAACACAATGCGGCCTGAAGTAGGCAGATGCATGCCGCTGATCAGATTGAAGAAGGTGGTCTTGCCCGCGCCGTTCGGGCCGATGATCGCGTTGATCTTGCCCGCTTCGATGTGCGTGCTGATGTCGTCCACCGCGACGAGGCCGCCGAAGCGTTTGCTGAGCGAATCGATTTCAAGCATGGCGGTCTCCGTGCGCGGGTTGCGACCGGCGCGCGACGATGCCGCTCTTCGGCGCGGCACGTTTCGCGCGCTGTCCCTTGCGCGTTTGATGCAAACCGACGATGCCGTTAGGCAGAAAGATCACCAGCAGGATCAGAATCGGACCGAACACCACGAAGCGGTATTCCTGCAAGAACTGCAGATACTGCGTGAGCCACGGCACCGCCAGCGCACCGAGCAGAGGACCGGCGAGCGTGCCGATGCCGCCGACCAGCATGTACATCGTCATATCGAAGGTATGGTCCACGCCCGCGAGATCCGGCCCGAGAAAGCGCACGGAGCCTGCATACAGACCGCCCGCGAGGCCGGCGTAAATCACGGAGAGTACGAAGGCCAGCACCTTGTTGCGCATCAGGTTGATGCCGAGCGACTGCGCGAGCCCATCGCTATTGCGGATTGCCATGAAGGTGCGGCCGAGCAGCGAGTTGACGATGCGATGCATGACCCACACGCCGAGCACGAGAAAGGCGAGCACCAGGTAATAGAGCGCACGCGGATTCTCGAACGATACGATGCCGAAACCGGTTGGAGCGGGAATGCCGATGATGTCCGCCACCCCATGCGTGAGGCTGTCCCATTTCTCGATCACGAGGAACATGATGTAGCCGACGCACAGCGTGAAGATCGAAAAGTAATGGCCGCGCAAGCGCAGCGACACGAGGCCGACCAGCACGCCGAGCACCGCGGTCACCACGCCCGACGCGACAAACGCGATCCAGAACGGCACATGATGGTCGACCGTCAGAATGCCGACGGTGTACGCGCCGACCGCCATGAAGCTGCCGTGCGCGAGATTGTATTGGCCCGTATAGCCAGTGATCAGATTCAGCCCGACGGTGGCCAGCGCGAAGATGTACGCGGTGGACATCACGGTGAGCATGTAGTCATTGGTGGCCAGAAACGGAAACACGACACCGAGTGCGCATAGCAGCGCCCAACCCAGCTTGCCCTCGAATAATTTCATGATGCGCGCAGTTCCCTGGTGAACAGGCCTTGAGGACGAACCGACAGAATCACCACCAGCGCCACGAACGCGATGATGTCCTTGTAATCGGTCGAGATGTAGAAGGCGCCGAAGCTCTCCGCCATGCCGATGATCAGCCCGCCCACGATCGCGCCCGGCACGCTGCCCATGCCGCCGAGAATGATGATCACGAAGGCCTTCAGAATCACCAGTTGCCCCATTGCCGGGTAGACGAGGTTGATCGGCGCATAGAGCGTGGCCGCCACCGCCGCGAGCAGACCCGAGATGCCGAAGGTGAGCATCGTCACCTTGTTGGCGTCGATACCCATCAGCGATGCGCCGTCACGGTCCTGCGCCATCGCGATGATGCTCGAGCCGATCACCGTGTATTTAAGGAAGAGTTGCAGCAGCACCACACACGCGAACGCGCTGCCGATGATCAACAGGCGCTGCAACGGCGCGGTCACGCCGCCGAGATCGACGATGCCGGCATACGGCGTGGCCATCCGGTGAAAGTCGGCACCCCAGATCGCCTGCGCGCCGGCTTCGAGAAACAGCAGCAACCCTATGGCGGCGATCATCGGATGCAACTCGGAAGACTTGCGCAGCGGATGGAACACCAGCCGCTCGGCGAGAATCGCCAGCACGGCGACGGCGAGTCCGGAGCCGATCATTGCGAGCCAATAGTTGCAGCCGAGCCGGCTCATCAGGTAGAACGACACGAATGCGCCCACCATGTAGAACGCGCCGTGCGCGAAATTCGGCACTGCGAGAATGCCGTAGACGAGCGTGAGTCCGAGCGCGACGAGGCTGTAGATGCCGCCCAGGGTCAGCCCGTTGAGAACCTGCTGCAAAAACATATCCACGCTTTTACACCCTCCGGCTGGGCACACGTTATCGACTGTTTCAAACGCTCATCGATGCGGACTGCAAAACGCGATGTGCGGTGGCGCGAGAGAAATTTGGCACGAGCGTTCGCTTAGCGTCAATAGGGTTTTCTATTCTCACGTTCTGCATTGCAGATTATTAGGGAAGTCACTTATGCGAATGGTCAGCGGGTGGGGGCGCGTGCCACAGAAAATGCGTAACAGATGAAAGCCGCGTCGGCAATCCGCACAACCTGTCGGCGCCGCGTTCGCAAGCGGCTCCTTCGTCATGCGATTCCTGCTAGAACATATGGCGGATGCCGAGGTTCACACCGGCCGTCGTGCCCGTGACTTCGTTCAGCGCGTTGTTGACTGACAACCCAGCGTGCATGGCGCCGTGATTGTTCACGAAGCCGACTTGCCCATAGACCACCGTCGCCTTCGACAGTGAATAGTCCACGCCCGTCGACGCCATCACCGAATGGTTGGTCGAGTTGTTCGCGTCGCGGGTGTACCACACGCCGGCATCGACGTTCAGCGCAGGCGTGATGCGGTAGCTGGCGCCGCCGGAATAGACGCGGTCGTTGAACGACCCCGCCACCTTGTATTGCACATACGAGGCCTTCACGGTCAGGTTGTTGAATACGTAACTCCCACCGAGCGCGCGGCCGTCGAACGCGACCACGCTCGGGATCGCGATCGATGCGGCGCTGCCGCCGGCGTTGCCGCTATAGAGCGCCGCATCGACGGTCAGCGAACCGAGGTGATAGCGCAGGCTCGCCGAGTACTGGCGGCCCGCCTGGAAATTGCCGGCCGCACCGCCGAACGCCATCAGCGCGCTGGCTTGCAACCCGGCGATTTCCGGCGACGTATACGAAATCGCGTTCGGGTTGAACAGGCCGGTCACATAGACGTTGTTGAGGTAAGTGACGAGACCGCTGCCGAAGTACGCCATCTGGCGCGGATCGAAGTCGTACACCGCAAGGAAGAACGGCGAGAACTGCAAACCGGCCTTGACCGTACCGAATGCGCCATCCACGCCGACCCACGCCTGGCGGCCGAACTCGTTACCGTTCGAGTTGCTCAGCGAACCGTTGGCGATGCTGATGCCGCTTTCGAGTTCGAAGATCGCTCTCATGCTGCCGCCCAGATCCTCGACGCCGCGCATGCCGAAGCGCGAGCCGGAGAGGCCGCTGTCGGTAAACGAGTACTGGTGGCCGGCATTCTGGCCGGTCGCCGCGTTCAGTGTTTTGCTCGTGTAGAGGATCGAGCCGTCGACGATGCCGTACAGCGTGACACTGCTTTGCGCATTGGCGTTCGGGGCCGATCCCAATGCGCATGCGCCCACTAATCCGAGCATGACTCCAACCCGATTGCGATGACTTGCCGGCATGCTTCGTGTCTCCTTGTCTATTGGAATCGATTGAACTGGCGAAGTGATGCTTGTCCTGCACGGTGCTGGCGATCTGCTGCGCGTTGCGGTTTCAACAGACGATGCCAGGCCCTCGCAAGCTGATGAGGCATGCGAAATATTGCGTCTGCTGGTTGATTCCTGAATGCAGTTGGCCTGCTGTTTGTCTCCTGATCGCGCGACCCACCGGGCGCCGCAATGAGTTCGTCGATTGGCGTGCTTGCGCACCGAATGCACGCGCAATTTGGCACGACCGTTCGTTCTATGTCAACGGGGGAAATCGCGCGATTGGACTGCAATGCAGACCAAAGACGGGAAAACACCTAGCTCTTTTATCCGGGAGGAATACGGCCTGTTAAACCTTGTAATTAAAGGTCTAGGCGAATTTGAACAAGGCCAGCTCCGGCTTGTGATCGCATATCAGGAAGATCTGCATTGCAGAACTCAGGCAAGTGTTGCCGGCTGCTAACGGGGTAGCTACGCGGCCTTTGCGGCCCTGCGTCGGACTACGGCAGAGGGCGCCGCGGATGGCTGACAATTCGCCGCGGCAGTCAAAGAGAGCTGCGCCATCAGACCAGCAAGGTTCATTTGGCTGTAAGCTTCCATCCGACGAACGTGAGATGCATTGTCCGCGTTCGTTGTTGTGTAAGAAGATTTGCAGAAAGGCTTCACCACCTTTGCCAACTATTCAGAGGGGATATCAGATGAAGTTCTTTGCCATGAAAAGAGTCATGCTTGGGCTCGCAGTCACGGCCATGGTCGCAGGTAGCATTCCGCTCGCTGCCGCTCAAGGCGGAAGCGCCAGTACAGCCGAGGTCGCCAAACCCGGCATGGCGAGCAGCGCGAAGCCAACCAGGGCAGAGCGCAAAGCGGCCCGCAAACAGGCCCGCGCGAAGAAAAACTCTGAACTGAAGAAACTGGAGGACGCAGGCTATCAGCCGGGCAGGAACGACCCGAACTATCCGACCGATCTGCAGAATGCGCAGAAGAAGGCCGGGATCGGGACCGGCGCGAGTCAGTAACGAAGGCGGCGGTCGCGCGGTGCGGAATATGGCGCGCACGGCCGCTGGTTCGGAATCAGGCCGGGCGTCGCCGTCCGCCTGAAAATATCCGCGCTCAACGCGCGCCGAGCGTTTCTATCAGCATATCGACGAACGCCTTGACCCGCGCGGTCATCTGTAACTGTTGCGGATACACGGCGTAGATATCCGCTCCCGGCGTGCGGTATTCCGGCAGTACATGGATCAGGCGTCCATCGGCCAGATACTCGGCAATGTCCCATTCGGCTCGCATCAGAATGCCATGTCCGTCCAACGCCCACTTCACGGCGATTTCGCCGTCGTTGGTGGTCAGATTGCCGCGCACGCGCACTGTCTCGGTTTTTTCGGTCGCACCTCGTCCGCTTGTCAGCCGCCATAGCCCGTAGCCGTCGTCGCCTTGTCGAATGCCGATGCAGTTGTGCTGCGATAACTCTGCCGGGTTGCGCGGCGGACGCCGCTTTGCAAAATAAGCCGGCGCGGCGCAAAGGAGCCGCCGGTTCGGCGCCACTCTGCGCGCAATCACACGCGCATCCGGCGGTTCACCGAAACGCACGCAGACATCGAAGGCGTCGTCGCTGATCGGCGGCGGATCGACAGACAGCTGCAACTGCACGTCCACCTCCGGAAAGCGCCGCACGAACTTCGATATCAGCGGGGCCACGTGACTGCGGCCGAAACCGAGCGTCGCGTTGACTCGCAGCAGGCCTTTCGGGGCCGCCTGCGAACCTCCCAGCAGTTGCGCAAGATCGTCCATCTCGCTGAGGATGCGCCTCGCGCGCGCGAGGTACAGCTCGCCCTCCGGGGTGAGGCTCATACGCCGCGTCGTCCGGTTGACGAGCGACACGCCGGCGCGTGATTCCATCTGCGCCAGATGCTTGCTCACTGCCGCCGTGCTCAAGCCGAGTTCGCGCGCGGCGGCTGTCAGGCTGCCACTAGCGGCCAGCGTGGAGAAAAATGCGAGGTCGTCCGGTTGTATCGACGAAGTCATTGGCACGGTCGATTGTCAACTTCAGGTTAAGGATACTTTGAGTCTAGCAGCGTTTTCATGCCGCTTCCTCGCTCTACGATGCAGCCATACGTTCAACATCATGGAGACGCCAGTGAAGACCTATCGCATCGCAACCATTCCCGGCGACGGCATCGGCAAGGAAGTCGTGCCGGCGGGCCAGCGAGTGCTCGAAGCAATCGCCGCGCGAAGCGACGGCTTGAAGTTCGAATTCGAAAATTTCACGTGGGGCGGCGACTACTACCGGCAGCACGGCGTGATGATGCCGGCGGACGGTCTGGATGCCATCCGCGACAAGGACGCGATTCTGTTCGGCTCGGCGGGCGACCCGCACATTCCGGACCACGTGACGCTGTGGGGGTTGCGCCTGAAGATCTGTCAGGGGTTCGACCAGTATGCCAATGTGCGCCCGACCCGCATCCTGCCCGGTATCGACGCGCCGCTAAAACGCTGCGGCCCGAAGGATCTCGATTGGGTCATCGTCCGCGAGAATTCGGAGGGCGAATATTCCGGCGTGGGCGGACGTGCGCACCAGGGCCATCCGATCGAAGTCGCCACCGATGTCTCGATGATGACCCGAGCGGGAGTCGAGCGGATTCTTCGTTTCGCGTTCGGTCTTGCGCAGTCGCGGCCACGCAAGCTGCTGACGGTGATTACCAAGAGCAATGCCCAGCGCCACGCGATGGTCATGTGGGATGAGATCGCGCTGGAAGTATCGAAAGAGTTTCCCGACGTCCAATGGGACAAGGAGCTCGTCGACGCCGCGACCGCGCGTATGGTCAATCGGCCCGCGACGCTCGACACCATCGTGGCGACCAATTTGCATGCGGATATCCTGAGCGACCTCGCGGCGGCGCTCGCCGGCAGCCTCGGCATCGCGCCGACGGCGAACCTGGACCCTGAGCGCCGCTATCCGTCGATGTTCGAGCCGATTCACGGCTCTGCGTTCGACATCATGGGCAAGGGCCTCGCGAATCCGGTCGGCACGTTCTGGTCGGTCGTGATGATGCTCGAGCATCTCGGAGAGCGCGTCGCCGCGCGCAAGTTGATGGAGGCGATCGAACGCATCACGGCCGACCCCGCGCTGCACACCGGCGACCTCGGCGGCAAGGCCACCACGGCGCAGGTGACCGATGCCGTGTGCGCGATCCTCGCGGCGGATTCGGCCGTCGAGTCCCAGGCCGCCTGAACGCAAGGCGCACGCTATACAAAAACATAACGCCCGGACCAGCGTGTCACGGGCGGATTCACCAGGAGACAGGCATGACCCATGAATCGAAAGCCGAATCGCACGCCCGTGTGGTTCGCAAGCTGACCTGGCGCATTTTGCCGTTCGTGATGCTGCTTTACTTTGTCAGCTTTCTCGACCGCGTCAATGTCGGCTTTGCAGCCATGACGATGAACAAGGACCTCGGCCTCTCGCCGACCATGTTCGGGCTGGGCGGCGGCATCTTCTTTCTCGGTTACTTCCTGTTTGAGGTGCCCTCGAATCTCATTCTGAACAAGGTCGGTGCGCGCATCTGGATTGCGCGCGTGATGGTGACGTGGGGCCTGGTTTCCGCCGCCTCCGCGTTCGTTGTCGGGCCGAACTCGTTCTACACGCTGCGGTTTTTGCTCGGTGTCGCCGAAGCCGGTTTCTTCCCCGGCATCATCCTTTATCTCAGCCAGTGGTTCCCGGCCCGGCAGCGGGCTGTCGCCGCTGCCGCATTCATGGCGGCAGCGCCTTTGTCGACCGCGATCGGTTCGCCGATTTCAGGCGCCATCATGCAGATGCCTGCCTTGTTCGGATTGAAGGACTGGCAGTGGCTCTTCATCATCGAAGCGATTCCGGCGGTGATGCTCGGACTGGTGGTTTTGAAGGCGCTCACGGACTCGCCCGACAAGGCAACGTGGCTCGCCGCCGATGAGAAAGCGTGGCTCATTGCAACCTTGCGCGAAGAACGCCTGGGGCGCGAGTCGCAGGCAGGCCACGCAGCGGGCGCGCTCGCCGCACTGCGCGATCCGCGCGTCTGGGTCATGTCGATGATTTACTTCGGGACTTCGGCAGGCCTTTACACGTTAGGTCTGTGGGCGCCGCTGATTATTCGCCAGTTCGGCTTTAGCGCGTTCGGCACGGGTGCGTTGAACGCGATTCCGAGCGTGCTGGCCGTGATCGGCATGGTGCTGTGGGCCCGCCATTCCGACCGCAGCGGCGAGCGCACGTGGCATGTGGTCATTCCGTGCGTTGCGGCAGGTATCGGGCTCGCATGGGCGGGTTTTGCCGACAGCGCGGTTGCGGTGGTGCTGGCGCTGGTGGTCGTGAACGTCGGCATCAGCGCGGCGAAGGCGCCGCTTTGGGCCATGCCGAGCACGTTTCTTTCGGGCGCAGGCGCGGCCGCGGGCATCGCCATGATCAACTCGATCGGCAATCTTGGCGGGTTCGTCGGTCCGTTTGCGATTGGCTGGCTGAAATCCGTCACGGGCGGATACGCTGCCGGACTTTACGTGGTTGCAGCGAGTCTTGCCGTATCAGCCATGCTCGCTTTGGCTATGGGCCGGCGAGGATATCGGACTGCGCCGGCTGCACAATGAGCACGACGTGAGCACGGCGGCTCTCTGAATGAAGACGCGGTTGACTCCCGCGCTGTCAGTTGTCCGCTGGTTTGGCATCTTGCGGACAGCGCGGGAGTGCAGGGCATCAACGCACGGGTTCTCAGTGGTCGAATACCGGCGAATGCTTCCCAACCGGGCGCGCCGCCGACCACTGCGACGAACCTCCGAGAGGGCCGCCGTATCCCGAGCTGTCGGCAGAAGCCGACGGCTTGCGCGAAGGCTGCTGATAGGGCGAACCCGGCTGGTTGCTCTGCGCATCGTGCATCGAGGCAGCGGACGATGAGTCTTTCGTTGCGTCGTTCATGGGTGTGTTCGTTTGCTGTGCAAACGAGAGCGTCGGAACCGCAAGGATCGACCCAATAAGAATGATGCGTTTGAGTGCTTTCATGATGGTTCTCCAATAGTGTGAGGGTGCCGCGCCGGCCAATCCGGTCGATGCGTTCGCACAGAATAAGCAGCTTTCCTTAACTTCTCCTTAGGCGGAACCCAGCGTTCTCTTCGTGTTTTCGAAGCGCGAAAATTGCCGCGCGATAGTGGGTGCGCAGCGCTTCAGGGGCACCCGCTCAAGCATGTCTTAAGCGATGAATCATGCGGACCCGAATCGTGATGAGAACCGTTGACGTTCTCGCTCAAGACGCGTCTTGGGGGCTTTGTGATTTCCGCGCGTGAATCGAGTACGCTTTGCTATTGACGACTCGATATGCGGACACTTCGCCATGGCATCCAAACATGAAGTAAGGCGGTACAGAGCCAATCTTTCCGATGAGCTTCATAGTGCCGCGCTGTATGAAACCCTTGCGAAGGTGGAGAAGGACGACACTCGCAAGCAGGTATATAGCGACCTCGCCAGGTCCGAGCGCGAACACGCGCAGGTGTGGGCCGACAAGCTGAAGGCCAACGGAATCCAGCCGAAGGGGGCTGGGCAAGCTGTCAAAACCCGCCTGATGCAGGCATTGGTGCGAATTTTCGGCGCGGGTTTCGTCTTGCCCACGCTCGCCGCCGCCGAGTACGCGGATCGCAACAAATACCACGGACAACCAGACGCCGCGCGCCTGTCGGCCGATGAGCATCACCACGCCGCCGTGGTTCAGACGCTGGCTCACGGCGGCGGCGACCCGGACATGTCGCAAGGCGCGCGGATTGCGGCAGCGGAGTCGTGGCACAAGGGCGTATCGTCGGGTAACGATCTGCGCGCGGCCGTGCTGGGAGCGAACGACGGGCTGGTCTCGAACTTTTGCCTGATCATGGGCGTGGCAGGCGCCGGCACTGGCAACAATGCCATCCTGTTGACCGGGCTGGCCGGGCTGATAGCCGGAGCGTGCTCGATGGCGTTGGGCGAATGGCTGTCGGTAACCAATGCTCGGGAGCTAGCCAGCACCCAGATCGCGAAAGAGGCCGAGGAACTGGAGATCTCCCCTGAGGCCGAAGAGCACGAACTGGCGCTGATCTATCGCGCCAAGGGCCTCGATGCGGGCGAGGCCAAACGCGTGGCATCGCAGATGATGCGTGATAAAGACAAGGCGCTCGACACGTTGACGCGCGAGGAACTCGGACTCGATCCCGCCGAATTGGGTGGCAATCCCTGGTCTGCTGCGGGAGTCTCCTTTTGCCTGTTCTCGGTCGGCGCGATTTTCCCGGTCATGCCGTTTCTGTGGACGAATGGGTTCAACGCAATCGTCCAGTGCATCGTTCTCAGCATGCTTGCGCTCGCATCGATCGGCGTCTTCACGTCGCTCTTTAACGGACGAAGCGCAGCGTTCTCGGCACTGCGTCAGGTGGCGATCGGTTTGATCGCTGCGGCGTTCACATTCGGGGTCGGTAAGCTGCTGGGCGTATCCATCTCCTGACAACGCTCTGAACCTCGCCGGCGCGGATGGCTGCGGTTGTATCGCGCGCATGCACCGATCGCGAACGGAATGGATTTTCTTTCAAAAGCGCTTTCATTTTCTTTGCATTGATTGAGGCGAGACTTTACGTTTTGCATTCAGACAATGCCTGTCAATCGTTTCTGTCGTCGCTCAATTATCCGGTCCCTTACATTGATTTCGCCTGTAATTAATAAGCGATCCTATATTTACAAAAATAACCGATAAAAAAGCGCTTATTTCTGAGTAAGTCAGGCGTTCGCTTAAGCGTCTCTTAAGCAAAGGGCGCGTAGCTTCTTGCGAGCTGTCGGCAGGTCGCAACCGGTTATCTGGAAGCTGCAGAAGCTCTTTTTCAGGTGTGTCTGCATTTTATTGCGTCATTTGATTGACACTTCATTCCGCTAAAGTGAAACCGCCGGATTTTACGGTTTCAGCGTAGTTGAGGGATGTCGTTTCCTTGGCGAAAAAAGAAATGCATTTAATAAGGATACCTTTTAAATGAAAAAGACTTCCATTGCTTTTGTGGTTTCAGTTGTCATGGCGCTTTCGGCGTGCGGCGGAAGCAGTAATAGCATAAGCACGCCGACACCGGCGCCGATTCCTAACACCGCGACGGCGTCCGGCTACTCGCTTTCAGTATTCGCAAAGGCACCGTCGGCGACACAAAAACCCGATTCGATCGTGATGATGGGTTCCAGCGTATTCATCGGCTATCAGAACGCTGGCGAGGTAAAGGACGGCTCCGTGGCCGGCATCACGAATCAGGTGGTGCAGTACGACCTGAACGGCAATGCCCAGAAGACGTTTACGGTGCCCGGACACGTGGACGGTCTGATGGCGCGTAGCGACACCAACACGCTTTGGGCGATGGCCAACGAAGACGGCAATCCCGAGCTGACGATCATCGACCTGGCCACCGGCGCACAAAAGACGTATCAGGCGACGGTCAACCCCACCGTTCACGGCGGCGGCTACGACGATATGCAGCTGCTAAACGGTGTCGTGTACGTCAGTGCGTCGGCGCCGACGACGACTGGCGTGGCCCCGACCGTTGTCGCCCTTACGCTGAACGCAAATGGTTCGACCTTCGATGTCACGCCCGTGCTGGCCGGTAATGCGCAGGCCATCGACGTCACGCCGTCGGTGGGCGGCGCGGCAAACCCGACCTTCAATCAGCCGGTAACGCTGGCATTGACCGATCCGGATTCAGAGGCAATCGACCCGT
Source organism: Paraburkholderia sp. GW821-FHT02A12 (assembly GCF_059422005.1). Lineage (NCBI taxonomy): Bacteria > Pseudomonadati > Pseudomonadota > Betaproteobacteria > Burkholderiales > Burkholderiaceae > Paraburkholderia > Paraburkholderia sp. GW821-FHT02A12. The sequence goes on from NZ_JBWKWA010000002.1 coordinate 1,992,260, forward strand.
CCGGCAGGCTCGTGCTGGACAGTCAGGCAGACGGCAAACTGGTGTTCATCAGCAATCCGGGTCCGAGCCAAAGCGTGAGTGTCCTCACTCTGACGCTGTACAGCGATAAGGACGGTCCGATCTACCCTGTGGACGATACGCGCTTCGTTCCGGCGCCGGGCGCTACGGGCAAGACGTTCATGCTCTTCACCGACTCGAGCAACACGACCTACCGGGTCGATGCGCCTTTCAAACAAGGCGACGCCTACAGTGCAGGGCAGGGGCAGGTGATGCAACTGGATCTGAAGTCCGGCCACCTGACGCCTGTGGTCGCCGGCATTGGCAACGCCTCGGCGCTGCAAGACCCGCACGGCATGCTCTTCGTTGCGCAATAAGTAGCCGCTTGCGACGCCTCAGAGGTTTTTCTGAGGCGTCCTGTCGCGCAACGTGTTCATCCAGGCCGGATGTCGCGGCTGCCTCGTTTATCTCAATCCCCATCCCAACCGCGGCGCTCGCGCCATTCGCGTTCGTGCTCCTCATGGCGATGCCATTGCCGTTCGCGCCACTCCTGGCGCTCACGCCATTCGCGAGCACGCCAGTCATCGTCGTAGCCATACTGGACGACGGGCGCAGGCGCATAGACAACCGGCGGCGGCGGGACATAGACTGGTTCGGGCTGCACATACACCGGACCCGGCAAGCCGATACCGATGCCGACATCGACGTGTGCGGAGGCCGCTGAGGATGCCGCGAGCGCCGCGGCGCCGAGAACTGCCGCTAACAGGTGCTTGGTCATTTTTTTATCGCGTGCTGTGTCCAGCGCGGTGACAGTGAATATGGAGCGCAGTTTAGGCAGGGTGGCAGTTCGTAGGTGCAAGCGATATGCGAGATTGGTAACACGGAGTTACCTTAAGGTTGCCATAATGATTGCTGGCCAGGATGGAGGTGCCAAGCCTCGGGTCTACCGTTTGCTGCTCGCCAGATGTTCACCGGCTGCTCACCGGCTGCTCACCATTCGCGACGCTTGTTCGGTCCGGACCGGTAGCGAATCTTTGGGCCGCGCAGGTTTCATGAAGGTTTCATTTTGCCAACAGGCGTCCGTGCTCGGCAAGGGGAGGCGTAATGAGTATTTCCGCTGAAGTTTGGGCGCTCGCGCGCCTCTGGTGCATGTACCCGGTATTGACAGCCATTGCGGTCTGGTACTTTTCGCGCGCCGACCGTCTGGTTCATGTCTTCCGGGCACGGTATTGACGTCTTTCGCGGTCCGCTCCCCGACAAGCGATCTTTTTGCACCGCAACGCCGCCACTTGCACGGGCGCGACACGCCGGCTGACCGCTCCAATCTCCCGCAAACCCTTGTCCCGCAGGGCTCCGAGTGCCGTATGACGGCCCGGACGCCATTCCGCTGTCGCATTTTCACATGTGGTTGTCGCAAATAGTCGGCTAGCCGTACTTTTTTCTGGCAACTATGTATGCACAGCGCGGACGTGCGTCCGCCACGCAGCAAGTATCTTGCATAGGACCCGAGTAAGTGCTCTGCATGGGCCCGGAGTAAGCACTAAAGCGCTAACTCGGGTCGACAGCTAAAGCGCTAACTCGGGTCGACAGCAAGTATCTTGCATGGGACCCGAGTAACCGCTAAAGCGCTAACTCGGGTCGACATAGGAGAGCATTCAATGAATTCCCCGAAGGTCGTGGTCGAAGGGCTGTGCAAGGTGTTCGGCACCAACCCGAAACAGGCGATCGGCATGCTGGCAGGCGGCGCGACGAAAGAGGAAGTGTTCGCGCGGACCGGTCAGATCGTCGGCGTCCACAACGTGTCGTTCGAAGTCAAGGAAGGCGAGATCTTCGTGCTGATGGGTCTGTCCGGCTCCGGCAAGTCGACACTGATTCGCCTGATCAATCGCCTCGTCGAGCCGACAGCCGGCAAGGTGCTGATCGACGGCCGCGATGTGGCAAGCGTGCCGCGCTCGGAATTGACGGCGCTGCGCCGCAAGGACATGAGCATGGTGTTCCAGTCGTTCGCGCTGATGCCGCAGCGCACCGTGCTGTCGAACGCGGCGTTCGGGCTCGAAGTGGCGGGCGTCGGCAAGAAGGAGCGCGAGCAGCGGGCGATGGCCGTGCTCGAACAGGTCGGCCTCGCGCCGTTCGCGGAGAAGCTGCCGGCGCAACTCTCGGGCGGCATGCAGCAGCGCGTGGGGCTCGCGCGGGCGCTGGCGGTCAATCCGTCGCTGATGATCATGGACGAGGCGTTCTCCGCACTCGACCCGCTCAAGCGCAAGGAAATGCAGAACGTGCTGCTCGACCTGCAACGCGAGCAGCGGCGCACGATCCTGTTCGTGTCGCACGATCTGGAAGAGGCGATGCGCATCGGCACGCGGATCGCGATCATGGAAGGCGGCAAGGTGGTGCAGATCGGCACGCCACAGGAAATCATCAAGAATCCTGCTGACGACTACGTACGCGCCTTCTTCGAAGGCATCGACACCAGCCGCTATCTGACGGCCGGCGACCTGATGCAGACCGACGCCGTGCCGTTGATGCATGCGCCGCACATCGACGCGTCGAGCGTCGCCGCGACGCTGAACGGCAGCGCCGAGTACGCTTTCGTGCTCGACGGCGAACGCCGGATCCGCGGCTTCGTTTGCCGCGATGCGACCGGCAGCGCGTCGCCGCAGGTCAACCATATCGAATGCATTCGCCACAGCACGCCGCTCGACGACGTGGTCGAGCGCGTGGTGGCGAGCCGCGCGCCGCTGCCGGTCGTCGATGCCGACGGTTTCTACTGTGGTTCGGTCAACAAGACGAACGTGCTGAACGTCCTTACGCGCCATCGAGGTTCCCATGTCTGAAATCATTCCGCTCGGCGCCTGGGTCGATCACGGCGTCCACTACCTGCTCGACCACGACGCGAAAACCTTCGATTCCATCGGCAAGGTCATCGAGAACTTTGCCGCGCTGATCGAGCACGGCCTGCAATCCGTGCCGATGTGGGCGCTGATGGCGTTCTTCGTCGGCATCGGCTTGTGGCGGGTCGGCTGGCGTTTCGCGCTGTTCACACTGCTGGCGATGCTGCTGATCTACGGCACCGGCTTCTGGGATCAGATGGTGATCACGCTTGGCCTGACGCTGTCGTCGACCTTGATCAGCCTCGTGCTCGGCGTGCCGCTCGGCATCTCGACAGCGAAGAGCCGCTACGTCGAAATGATCGTGCGGCCCGTGCTCGACCTGATGCAGACCATGCCCGCCTTCGTCTACCTGATTCCGGCGGCGATGCTGTTCGGTCTCGGCCGCGTGCCGGGGATTCTGTCGACCGTGATCTTCGCGATGCCGCCCGCGGTGCGCCTCACGTCGCTCGGCATCAAGCATGTGAACCGCGAAATCGTCGAAGCAGGGCAAGCGTTCGGCTGCACGCCTTTGCAGCTGCTCTACAAGGTGCAGATTCCGAATGCGCTGCCGTCGATCATGACCGGCGTGAACCAGACCATCATGATGGCGCTCTCGATGGTGATCATCGCGTCGATGGTCGGCGCGGGCGGTCTCGGCAACGACGTGCTGGCGAGCATTCAGCGCCTCGACATCGGGCTCGGGTTCGAAAGCGGCCTCTCGGTAGTGATGCTCGCGATCATTCTCGACCGCATCACGGAAAGTTTCGGCCGCTCGCCGGGCATGGCGCGCGCACCGCTTCTGTCGGGCCTGCGCAACGTAATGAAGGTGCGCCGGGCGCCGGCGGCGCAACACGGCTGAGCCGCCTATGAAGCGCGACGCGATCACGCCCATCGAGGCTCAACCCGAATCGCCGCTGTCCGGGCTCGCGCACTTCGGCTTTCTGACGCTGCCGAATTTTTCGATGATCGCGTTCACGAGCGCGGTCGAAGTACTGCGCATGGCGAATTACGTGGGCCGCGAGCAGCATTACAGGTGGTCGGTGATCACACCTGATGGCGAACCGGCGCGAGCCAGCAACGGCATCGTCGTCAAGCCGACCACGACGCTGGCCGAAGCGGGCATGCCCGATGTGCTGATCGTCTGCGCGGGCTGGCACGTGCGCGACTATGTAGACGAGACGGTCATCGCGTTGCTGCGGGACGTGGCATCGAAAGGCATTCCGCTCGGCGGCCTCTGCACGGGTCCGTATGCGCTGCTGGCGGCGGACCTGCTCGACGGTTATCGCTGCACGGTGCATTGGGAAGACATGTCGCCGTTGCACAAGAGCTATCCGCATGTGCGTTTCGCCGACGAGTTGTTCGTGATCGACCGCGACCGCCTGACCTGCACGGGCGGCACCGCGCCGCTCGATCTGATGCTCAACCTGGTCGGCATGAGGCTGGGGCGCGCGCTTGCGGCGCAGGTGTCCGAGCAATTCATCGTCGAGCGGATTCGCGGCTCGACCGATTATCAGCACATTCCGGTGGACGCACGCGTCGGTTTCTCGCGCGCGGAACTCATCGAAGTGGTGCGGCTGATGGAAGCGAATATCGAGGAACCGTTGTCGCTCGATGAACTCGCGCGGCTCGTGCATTTGTCGCAGCGTCATTTACAGCGCATGTTCAAGATGTTCCTGAGCGTGTCGCCCACGCACTATTACCTGACGCTGCGCTTGCGGCGCGCGCGCGAACTCTTGCGCAATACCGATGCGTCGATTGCTCGCGTGACGGCGGTCTGCGGCTTTCATTCGCCGTGTCATTTCAGTAAGGCATACCGCGCGCAGTTCGGCCATGCGCCGAGCGTCGAGCGGCGGCTGTCGGCGTAAAGCCTGCGGCACCGGCTCATACTCCTGGTTTCATCTGCCTGGTTTCGTCCGTTTAGTTTCGTCCGTTTTAGTTTCATCTGCCTGGAACATCCAATCCGGCATCAATTACCCTTGGGGGAAACCATGAAACGTCTGTGGGTCGCGTCGCTGTGCGCGCTGTCAATGTCGGCTCTCCATGCAGCCGAACCTGCCACCTGCCGGAACGTCCGGTTCGCCGACGTCGGCTGGACCGACATCGCAGCGACCACCGGTCTCGCGTCGACGGTGCTCGAAGGGCTCGGCTACAAGCCGACCAAAACGATCGCGTCGGTGCCGATCACGTTCGCGGGCGTGAAAAGCAAGCAGATCGACGTGTTTCTCGGCTACTGGTCTCCGACCATGGACCCGATGATCGATCCGTTCAGGAAAGCCGGGCAGGTCAACGTGCTGCCCACGCCGAACCTGACCGGCGCGAAATACACGCTGGCCGTGCCGGATTATGCGTATCAGGGGGGCATCAAGTCGTTTGCCGACATTGCTAAGAACTACGACAAGCTCGACGGCAAGATCTACGGCATTGAACCGGGCAACGACGGCAATGCGCTCATCAAGAAGATGATCGACAGCAACCAGTTCGGCCTCGGCAAGTTCAAGCTGGTGGAATCGAGCGAGGCGGGCATGCTGATCGAAGTGAATCGCGCGATTCGCGAGAAGAAGCCGATCGTGTTTCTGGGGTGGGAACCGCATCCGATGAACGTGCAGATGAAGATCGACTATCTGTCCGGCGGCGACGACGTGTTCGGTCCGAACTACGGCGAAGCCAAAGTGCTGACGGTCACGCCGACCGACTACGCGGCGCGGTGTCCGAACGTCGCGAAGCTCGTGTCGAACCTGCAGTTCACGACCGATATCGAGAACCACGTGATGTTGCCGATCATGAACAAGATCGATGCGAACAAGGCGGCGCGCGACTGGCTGAAGACGAATCCGGCGGTGCTGGACAAATGGCTCGCGGGCGTAAAGACGTTCGACGGCAAGGACGGTTTGCCGGCGGTCAAGGCTTACGTCGCGGGGAAGTGATGGTTTAGTTTTCGCGCCGTTTGAACGGCGCCTGGATCAGATAAGCCGGGCTGGGCTCAGATCGCCTGAGCGCGGCCCGGAAAGGTCTCGTCATAGCCGGCGCCGTCTTGCGCTTGCTCCGCCGTGCCGCGCTGCTCGCGGTACATCATGGGCGGCAAGCCGAATTGCTTGCGGAATTCGCGGCCCAGATGCGACGCGTCGGAAAAGCCGCAACTCGAGGCGATATCCGCAACGGTTTTATCCGAGCTCGTCAGCAGCCACGCGGCGGTGCGCAAGCGAACCTGCTTCGCGTACGCTTGCGGCGCTTTACCGGTTTGCGCCTTGAACAGGCGTTCAAGCTGGCGCGGCGACAGATCGAGCTTGCGCGCGAGTTCGTCGAGCGATAGCGAACGCCCCACGTGCTGTTCCATCAGCAGAATCGCGCGCTTCACCTTCGGATGCGCGGCGGGCGCAAGTCCCGGCGGATGCGGCTGCGGCGCGTTGCCCTTTTGCATGTCGTCCACCAGCAGGATGCGCAGCGCCTTTTGCACCGTGGCGGTTTCGAAGTGGCGCAGCAGGATCGCCGCAGCCACGTCGATCGACGCGCGGCCACCCGAGCAGGTGATGCGCCTGCGGTCGATCACGAACAGGCGGTCGGCGACCAGCGCTTCCTCATTGACCGACGGAAAGCGCTCGATGAAATCCCAGTAATGAAACCAGCTCACGCAGATGCGGTGGCCGTCCAGCACACCCGCGCGCATCAGCGAGAACACGCCGGTGCACATGCCGACGAGCGTCGCATCGGTCGCGGCGGCGCGGCGGATGAACGCGAGCGTCGCTTCGCTCGCGGCGGGCCCCGAATGCAGCAGGCCGCCGACCACGACGACGTAATCGAACGGCTCGGCGTTGTCGAAGGTTTCCCACGGCGTGATCTGAATGCCGCAACTCGCGCGCACCGGCGCCAGGGTTTCCCCGATGACGCTCCATGAACAGCGCACGGGCTTGCTGAAATCGCCTTCGTCGGCGGACAGGCGCAGCAGGTCGACGAAACCCGAGAACGCCGTCAGCGTGAAGTTCGGCAGCAGGATGATGCCGAAGCGGATGCGCTGCTTCGAGGTGCCGTCGATGGATTGAAGGGGAAGCGGTTCAGCGGGGTTCATGCATACGGCCAGTAAAGGAAAGGGTTGAATCAAGCATAGCACCCGCATTACGCCCGGTTAGCGCCTGGTGAACGCCTGATGAACGCCCGGCAGCGGGGCCGTGCCGGCTCTGGCATCAGCATCGCCAGCGGCGGCAGCAACGCCTGTCGGAAATGCGTCAGAAGTCATCGCAAATACGCCGCCGCGCTTTGCGGACGGACCGCTTGACGACACTATCCCACGGTGATGCCGTTTTTATTCTATCGGTCCAAATTGGCGTTTGGTGCAATGGGGGCGAATCTGAACCCAGCCAATCCCCGGCAGCGCAACGCATAAGGCACGCCATGAACGTCAGCGTCTTCGATCTGTTCAAGATCGGTATCGGTCCGTCTAGTTCGCACACGGTCGGTCCGATGATCGCTGCATGCCGCTTCGCCTCGCATATCGAAGACGCCAACCTGCTCGGCTTCGTGCGCCGCGTCAAAGTGGAGCTGTTCGGCTCGCTCGGCGCCACCGGCAAGGGGCACGGCACCGATAAAGCGGTGCTGCTCGGCCTCGAAGGCAATCTGCCCGACCTGATCGATCCGGACCTGATCGAGCCGCGCCTTCAGGCGATCCGCGAGACGAAGCAACTCGTGCTGCTCGGCAAACACCCGGTCAAGTTCGACGAGCGTGAGCACCTTGGCTTCTTCCGCAAGCTGATGCCGGGCGCGCCGGGCTCGGGTGTCGTGCATCCGAACGGCATGCGTTTCCAGGCTTTCGACGAAAACGGCCAGTTGCTGGTGGAGAAAGAGTATTACTCGATTGGCGGCGGCTTCGTCGTCAATCGCGAAGGCGACCGCGTGAACGGCCTGCGCGCCGGCGCGGACGTGCCGTATCCGTTTCGCACCGGCGACGACCTGATGCGCATTTGCCGCGAAACCGGTCTGTCGATCGCGCAGATCACGCTGCGCAACGAATGCGTTTCGCGGCCCGAACAGGAAGTGCGCGATGGCCTGCTCGCGATCTGGCGTGTGATGTCTGCCTGTGTCGAGCGCGGCTGCAAGGTGCGCGGCGAGCTGCCGGGGCCGATGCACGTGAAGCGCCGCGCCGCCGACCTGTGCGCGCAATTGCGTTCGCATTCGGAAGAATCGCTGCGCGATCCGCTGTCGATGCTCGACTGGGTCAACCTGTATGCAATGGCCGTCAACGAAGAAAACGCGGCGGGCGGGCGCGTCGTCACCGCGCCGACCAACGGTGCAGCCGGCGTGATCCCCGCGGTACTGCATTACTACGTGAAGTTCATGCACGCGTCGAACGACGACGGCATCGTCACCTTCCTGCTGACCGCGGCGGCGATCGGCATCATCTACAAGGAAACCGCGTCGATCTCGGGCGCCGAAGTGGGCTGCCAGGGTGAGGTGGGCGTCGCGTGCTCGATGGCCGCTGCGGCACTCGCGGCAGTAATGGGCGGCACGCCGACCCAGGTCGAGAACGCCGCCGAAATCGGCATGGAACACAACCTCGGCATGACGTGCGACCCGGTCGGCGGCCTCGTGCAGATTCCCTGCATCGAGCGCAATGCGATGGGCGCGATCAAGGCGCTGAATGCCGCGCGCATGGCGATGAAGGGCGACGGCCAGCACTACGTGTCGCTCGATAACGTGATCAAGACGATGCGCGAAACCGGCGCGGACATGAAGACCAAATACAAGGAGACGTCGCGCGGCGGCCTCGCTGTGAACGTCATCGAGTGCTGAAGAGCTACGAAGCAAAAGTACCGAAAGTACCAAAAGTACCAACAAGGACCCAAGATGAGCCGCTATTCGATATTCAGCCTGTTGCGCAACGGGATGTCGTATCACGAGAACTGGGAGCGCCAGTGGAAGAGCCCGGAGCCTAGGCGTGAATACGACGTCGTGATCGTCGGCGGCGGCGGGCACGGTCTCGCCACCGCCTATTACCTCGCGAAGGAGCACGGCGTGCGCAATATCGCCGTGCTGGAGAAGGGCTGGATCGGCGGCGGCAATACCGCGCGCAACACGACCATCGTGCGCTCGAATTACCTGTGGGACGAATCGGCCGCGCTCTACGAAAAAGCGATGAAGCTGTGGGAAGGTCTGTCGCAGGACCTCAACTACAACGTGATGTTCAGCCAGCGCGGCGTGATGAACCTCGCGCACACGCTGCAGGACGTGCGCGACACTGAACGGCGCGTGAATGCGAACCGGCTGAACGGCGTCGATGCCGAATTCCTCACGCCGGAACAGATCAAGGAAATCGAGCCGACTATCAATCTGAACAGCCGCTATCCGGTGCTCGGCGCGTCGATTCAGCGCCGCGGCGGGGTGGCGCGGCACGATGCGGTGGCGTGGGGTTTCGCGCGCGGCGCGGATCAGCATGGTGTGGACATCGTCCAGAACTGCCAGGTCACCGGGATTCGCCGCGACGGCAGCCAGGTGACCGGCGTGGACACCACCAAGGGTTTCATCAAGGCGAAGAAGGTTGCGATCGTGGCCGCGGGCAATACGTCGACGCTCGCCGACATGGCCGGCGTGCGCCTGCCGCTCGAAAGCCATCCGTTGCAGGCGTTGGTGTCCGAGCCGATCAAGCCGGTCGTCAACACGGTGGTGATGTCGAATGCGGTGCACGCGTACATCAGCCAGTCCGACAAGGGCGATCTGGTGATCGGCGCGGGCGTCGATCAGTACACGGGCTTTGGGCAGCGGGGCAGCTTCCAGATCATCGAAGGCACGCTCGAGGCGATCGTCGAAATGTTCCCGGTGTTCTCGCGGGTGCGGATGAACCGCCAGTGGGGCGGAATCGTCGACGTGTCGCCGGATGCCTGCCCGATCATCAGCAAGACCGACGTGAAGGGGCTGTATTTCAACTGCGGCTGGGGCACCGGCGGCTTCAAGGCGACGCCCGGCTCGGGTTGGGCCTACGCCCACACGATCGCGAAAGACGAGCCGCATCCGCTGAACGCGCCGTTCTCGCTCGAGCGGTTCTATACCGGCCACCTGATCGACGAGCACGGCGCCGCCGCTGTGGCCCACTAACGTTCATGCACCGCAATGAATTGCATGGGACCAGAGTAAGTGCTCTGCATGGGCCCGGAGTAAGCGCTAAAGCGCTAACTCCGGCCGACAGCTAAAGCGCCAACTCTGGTCGACCGCAACGAATTGCATGGGACCAGAGTAAGCGCTAAAGCGCCAACTCTGGTCGACAAAGGAGAAACAGATGTTGCTGATCGAATGCCCGTGGTGCGGGCCACGCGCCGAAACCGAATTTTCCTGCGGCGGCGAAGCGGACATCGCCCGTCCGCTCGACACCGAAAAGCTGACCGACAAGGAGTGGGGCGACTACCTGTTCATGCGCAAGAACCCGCGCGGCGTGCATCGCGAGCAATGGATGCACACGCAGGGTTGCCGCCGCTGGTTCAAGGCGCAGCGCGACACGGTGAGCTACGAGATCCAAGGCTACGAGACCTTCGATCGTCCGCTGCTCGCTTTGGATAACCACGAGGGCAAGTCACACGAGGTGAAATCATAATGAGCCAGAAAGACCGACTCCCGACCGGCGGGCGCATCAACCGCGCGATTTCGCTGACGTTCACCTTCAACGGCCGCAAGTATCAAGGTTATCAGGGCGACACGCTGGCTTCCGCATTGCTCGCCAACGGCGAGCATTTCGTCGCGCGCAGCTGGAAGTATCACCGGCCGCGCGGCATCGTAACGGCGGGCGTGGAAGAGCCGAACGCGATCGTGCAGCTCGAAACCGGCGCGTACACGGTGCCGAACGCGCGCGCCACCGAAGTGGAGCTGTATCAGGGGCTCGTCGCCAACAGTGTGAACGCGAAGCCGAGCATCGAGAAAGACCGCATGGCGATCAACCAGAAGTTCGCGCGCTTCATTCCGGCGGGCTTCTACTACAAGACTTTCATGTGGCCGCGCAAGTTCTGGCCGAAGTACGAGGAAGTGATCCGCGACGCGGCAGGTCTCGGCAAAGCGCCCGAGCAGACCGACGCGGACCGCTACGACAAATGCTTCGCGCACTGCGACGTACTGGTGGTCGGCGGCGGCCCGACGGGGCTGGCGGCGGCGCACGCGGCAGCGTTGTCGGGCGCGCGCGTCACGCTGGTCGACGATCAGCCGGAACTCGGCGGTTCGCTGCTGTCGTGCCGCACGGATATCGACGGCAAGCCGGCGCTGCAATGGGTGCACAAGATCGAAGACGAACTGCGGCAGATGCCCGATGTGAAGATCCTGTGCCGCAGCACCGCGTTCGGCTATCAGGATCACAACCTCGTCACGGTCACGCAGCGTCTCACGGAACATCTGCCGGTCTCGCAGAGAAAGGGCACGCGCGAACTGATGTGGAAGATCCGCGCCAGGCGCGTGATTCTCGCAACCGGCGCGCATGAGCGGCCGATCGTGTTCGGCAACAACGATCTGCCGGGCGTGATGCTGGCCTCGGCCGTGTCGACGTATCTGCATCGCTACGCGGTGTTGCCGGGGCGCAATGCGGTTGTGTTCACGAACAATGACGACGGTTACCAATGCGCACTCGACCTGAAAGCGGCCGGTGCGCAGGTGACGGTGGTCGATCCGCGCACGGGCGAGTCGAAGGGCACGCTGCCCGCGCTGGCGCGGCGCTACGGCGTCAAGGTGATGAACGGCGTGGCCGTGACGGCGGCGCACGGCAAGCTGCGGGTTGCGTCGGTGGACGTGGCGTCGTATTCGAACGGACAGGTCGGCGCGAAGCAGGGCGAGCTGCCCTGCGATCTGCTCGCGATGTCCGGCGGCTGGAGTCCGGTGCTGCACCTGTTCGCGCAGTCCGGCGGCAAGGCGCATTGGCACGACGAAAAAGTGTGCTTCGTGCCGGGCAAGGCGATGCAGGCGGAGACGAGCGTCGGCGCGTGCGCGGGCGACTTCACGCTCGGCCAGGGCATTCGTTTTGCGGTCGACGCCGGGGTCGAGGCGGCGCGTGCGGCCGGTTATATCGTCGCGCGGCCGAATCCGGTGCACGTCGCCGAAATCACCGAGGCGCGCATGCAGCCGCTGTGGCTGGTCGGTGGCCGCGAGCTCGCGGCGCGTGGTCCGAAGCAATTCGTCGACTTCCAGAACGACGTGTCGGCGGCCGATATTTTCCTCGCCGCGCGTGAAGGCTTCGAATCGGTCGAACACGTGAAGCGTTATACCGCGATGGGCTTCGGCACGGATCAAGGCAAGCTCGGCAACATCAACGGCATGGCGATTCTCGCCCAGGCGCTCGGCAAGACGATTCCCGAAACCGGCACGACGACGTTCCGGCCGAACTACACGCCCGTGACGTTCGGCACGTTCGCCGGCCGCGAGCTCGGCGAGTTTCTCGATCCGGTGCGCAAGACGGCCGTGCACGAATGGCATGTGGAAAACGGCGCCGCGTTCGAGGACGTCGGCAACTGGAAGCGTCCGTGGTATTACCCGAAACCGGGCGAGGACATGCACGCGGCAGTGGCGCGCGAATCGCTCGCGGTGCGTACGAGCGTCGGCATTCTCGACGCCTCGACGCTCGGCAAGATCGACATTCAGGGTCCCGACTCGGCCAGGCTGCTGAACTGGGTCTATACGAATCCGTGGAGCAAGCTGGAAGTCGGCAAGTGCCGCTATGGCCTGATGCTCGACGAAAACGGCATGATCTTCGACGACGGCGTGACGGTGCGCCTCGCCGACCAGCACTACATGATGACGACCACCACCGGCGGCGCGGCGCGCGTGCTGACCTGGCTCGAACGCTGGCTGCAAACCGAGTGGCCCGACATGCGCGTGCGGCTCGCTTCGGTGACGGACCATTGGGCGACCTTCGCGGTGGTCGGTCCGAACAGCCGCAAGGTCTTGCAGAAGGTTTGCCGCGATATCGACTTCGCGAACGCGGCGTTCCCGTTCATGAGCTATCGCGAAGGCACGGTGGCGGGTGCGGCGTCGCGCGTGATGCGCATCAGCTTCTCCGGCGAACTCGCGTATGAAGTGAACGTGCCGGCGAACGTCGGACGCGCGGTGTGGGAAGCGCTGATGGCGGCGGGCGCGGAATTCGACATCACGCCGTACGGCACGGAAACGATGCACGTGCTGCGCGCGGAGAAGGGTTACATCATCGTCGGCCAGGACACGGACGGCTCGATGACGCCGTACGACCTCGGCATGGGCGGGCTCGTGGCGAAGTCGAAAGATTGTCTCGGCAAGCGCTCGCTCACGCGCTCGGACACCGCGAAGGCGGGGCGCAAGCAACTGGTGGGGCTGCTCGCGGACGATCCGTCGTTCGTGATTCCCGAAGGCTCGCAGATCGTCGCCGGTCCGTTCCACGGCGATACCGCGCCGATGCTCGGTCACGTCACGTCGAGCTATTACAGCCCGATCCTGAAGCGCTCGATTGCGATGGCGGTGGTGAAGGGCGGTCTCGACAAGATTGGCGAGACGGTCACGATTCCGCTCGCGAGCGGCAAGCAGATTGCGGCCAAGGTCACCAGTTCGGTGTTCTACGACAGCGAAGGAGCACGTCAACATGTGGAATGAAACAAGAGGTACGCAACCGGCCGTGAGCCGCGCTGTCGGCAAGCAAACGGGGGTGTGGCAGGAGTCGCCGCTGGTGGGCGCGGATGCGCTGCTGAAGAAACATCAGGCGGTGGCGTCGGCGGCGTTCCGGTTGAGCGAGCGGCCGTTTCTCGAACTCGTGAACGTACGCGGCGATACGCGCGACGCCGCGTTCATGCAGGCGGTGGAAGGTGTGATCGGTTGCCGGCCGCCGGAGAAAGCGAACACCGTCGCGCGCGGCAATGGCTACGACATGCTGTGGCTTGGGCCCGACGAATGGCTGGCGCGCTCGGCAACCGCGCATGACGCGGCCCGTACCGCGCCGTTGCAGGCAAAGCTGGGGGCGATGTTCGCGGGCGTGTTCGCGTCTGCGGTGGATATCGGCAGCGGCTATACGGTGCTCGAAATCAGCGGCACGCGTACGCGCGAGGTGCTGGCGCGTGGCTGCCCGCTGGATCTGCATCCGAAACAGTTCGGCGACGGACAGTGCGCGCAGAGCCACTATTTCAAGGCGTCGATGACGCTGCTGCCCACCGGCGCGGATAGCTTCGACATTATCGTGCGCCGCAGTTTCGCGGACTACTTCGTCAAGATCATGCTCGATGCGGCCGATCCGCTGATGTCGTGACACGCGGTGAGCGGTGTGCTCCTGCACCGCTCGCGGCGCTCTTCGGACGCTGACCGACATGACGTCGACCCGTCTAGCCACCGCGCGTCTTACTGAGCGCGCATGCCATCAAGGCGATGCGCACGCCGCGCTTGTGTTGCTCGATCAGAGCATCGTGTTGCGGCACCGGCGCATCGCGCTGATCCGTTATCTGCTCGCGCAGCAACTCGGCGCACCGTTGCAGGCGCGGCATCACGAATACGTTGAAAAGATCGCTGCTCATTTGAGCGCGGATGCGCTCGCGCGTGTTGCCGGCGCCGCGCGTGCACGGCTTCGTTCGTGAGCCTTGGGTTGGGCATCCGCGCGATCAGGCTTTACGGGAATTTCACCACCGATTATGTGCAACGAGCGAAACGCCTCGCGCAAAAGCAGCATTACGCCTCGCGAAGGCGATCGACGCGAACTCCGCCGATCTTCAGCAGGACTCGCAATACGGGACCGGTCAGAATCGTTGTTCCTATCGCCATCAACACTAACATCGTAAAGACGTTCTGTGGAATAAACCCAAGGGAATAGCCAACGTTCAGAACGATGAGCTCCATCAGCGCTCGTGTGTTCATCAGAATTCCCAGGATGCCCGATTTCGAATTGGAGAACCCAGCCATTCTTGCTGAGAAATATACGGGCACTATTTTCGCTATCGTTGCGCCGGCAAAGATCACCACGCTCCATATCCAGTCGGTGGGCGAGGACAGCCCCAGGATATCGGTACGCAATCCCGTATACGTAAAAAATATTGGCAGGAAAAACACCAGTACAAACCGCCCAACCTGTGCTTGCCAGGCAGTGACAAAGGTCGGATATCGATGAAACAGCAAGCCGAAGACGAATCCACCAAAAATCGTAAAGATCCCCAGCCAATCAGTAACAATACCGCAGGCGAAGATCGCGGCCAATACAATCACCATCATTGTCGGCGGAAGCGCGTCATCGACCGTCGGTATTTGCCGCTGCAGCCAGCGCACGAGCCGTGAACCAATCAGAACGAGGAACAGGCCAAACGCGGCAAGACCAGCCAATTGAAGCGCGAGGGAACTCCAAGAAAAACCCGACGAGGCGATCGCAGTGATCACCGCCAGCAAGACCCACCCAACCGCATCATTGATTGCGGCAGCCGAAATTGCTACTACACCTACCTCAGTACGTGTTAGATCGAATTCTCGCAGAATCCGGCCCAAGACTGGAACCGCAGTGATGGCTAGAGCGATGCTAACGAAGAGAGAGTAGACAATCGGATCCACCCCCGGTGCCAGTGTCGGTTGACTGAACCAGCCAATTGCGAAGCCCACGCACAACGGCAAAACAATGCTACTGAATGCTATGAGCATGACAGCTCGCCGATTGCGTTTCTGTTGGAGATGACCAAATTCGAAGTCGCAGCCAATCTGGAACATCAGTAAGATAAGCCCGATTTGGCTAAGAACCTGCATCGATGTACCGGTATGCGCAGTGAACACCGCTGACGACACGCCTGGCAGGAAGTAACCAAGCAACGATGGTCCGAGCATGAGCCCTGCCACGATCTCGCCTACAGCGCGCGGTTGACCGGCTCTTTGCGCCAAAACGCCCATCACACGCGCCACCGGTAGGATAACGATTAGCTGCAAAAGCACAGAGGTGAGAATTTCTTCGGTATGCTGAGTGGTCATGAGGTGTGACGGTCCGTTGATAAAACGTCGCCAAGCTTCGAAGTCGAAATGGGGCTGGCTGCCGGTGGACGGCTCACGCCGCCCTCTCAAATCTGCCGAAAAGCTGGCTTTACCAGGTCGGACTCAATACAGAAAGCTGCTTGCGAGAGGTCTCGACGGCAGCCGCAGCAACATCGGGCGGCGCGAATTGATTACTCGCGGAAATGTCAGAAAAATTCGTCACACCGAGGAAGGCGAAGACCCCGCGAATATACGGTGTGAGGAAGTCGAAAGCTGCCAGCGCTGTACCTGGCGTATAGTCGCCGGCGCCTGACCAGATAAGCAAAAGTTTCTTGTCGCTCGAGACCAGTGGGCCAAAGCCTGCTTCAGGAGAGAACGAGAAAGTTTTGTTGACACGCACGATGTTGTCGACGTAAGCCTTGAGATTCCACGGCAGCGAAAAATTGTACATCGGTGACGCCACGACTATATGGGTCGCTCGATGCAACTCTTCTATAAAGCCATCGGACTGTTCCAGTTGTCGACGTTGTTGCGCAGTGCGGGCTTTCGGCGAGGTCATGTTGGCGTGAATCCACGCCTGGTCCGGACCGACTACCTGATCTGGGCCAAGATCCCGACGGTTCACGCGCGCCTGGGGATTAGCCTTGAGCCAGTTCGAAACAAACCCGTCAGCAAGGTTTCCGGTGATCGATTCCGCTCCACGCGGACTCGCCTTCAACAATAGTAATTCAGACATAGGATCCCTCTTAAGATAGATGCATTGAACGAGCTTCGGCGATCGCAACAGCGGCGCCGACGGTTAGGCAATCGTTTCCGATCGCTGAAACGATCTGAACGCCGAGGGGTAGGCCGTGCTTGCCAAGCGAGACCGGCGCGACCGTAGCGGGCATTCCAAGAGCATTGAACAACGCCGTATAGGCGATATTGAAAGGGCGCAGCAACGCGTGCCCGTGACGAGGCGCCACGCCCGGCACGGGCGGTAGTAAAAGAACGCCACCATCGCCAAGTAACGCGCTGAGTTCTTCTGCCAACTCACCACCGTTGCGTAAGTAGCGTTCCGCAGCACTTCGTCGCATCGGCGCGATCCGGTCAAGGGCTGCCAACATGAGTGATGGCAGCGTGTGCATTGGCGTACCTCCCATCCTGCGCAGAATTTCCCGTCCGATGCGCGGCGAATAGCCGCCGCCGATCATCTCGCCGAGACGCAAATCGCTTGATGCGCGCAGCGTACCGGACCAGATGCCAAACGCGTGATTCAGAAGCGTTTCGGGCAACAGCCTGATGAGACCTCCGCGCTTTGCAAGCGATGTGGCCGCAGCCTCGACGGCGTCGCCCCGTTCGTCCGAGACGGGTTCTGCCAGTGCCACCTTAGGTCGGGCCAGCACCAGAATGGTTCGACCAGCTGGGTCGAAGTCGGCGGTTTCAGCCAATGAACCTGTCCCGATCCCACGCTGGCGACCATCTTCCCCTGCGATTACTTTCAACAACGGCCACAGGTCGTTTGCATGCCGGCAAATCGGTCCGGGGGCGAAGAACCATGCAAGACTCTGCGCCGCATCGGTATCGCTGGCGACGCCGTCGAGCGGTACGTGTCCGGTCAGCGGCACAAGTCCTGCCGACGGTTTGTGACCGAACAGCCCGCAGTAAGCTGCGGGAATGCGTACCGAACCGCCTCCGTCCGCACCGATGGCAAACGGGACGCACCGAGCGGCGGTCAACGCGGCATCGCCTCCACTGCTGCCTCCTGGCGTGCGACGGAGATCGTGCGGGTGGCAGGCCACTCCCTCGATCCGATTGACGGTCTCTGGCCATAGGGCCATTTCCGCCATCGAGCCGAGCCCGGTAATGATTGCGCCGGCGCGCTTCAAGCGAGCGACGACGCTGCCGTCCTCTACCGCCACACGCGCCAGATTGAGTCGACTGCCCATCCGCCACGGTGCCCCCGCGACCTTCAACCCTTCTTTGACGCTACATGGCACACCGAGGAAGGGGGCCGTGCTTTCTGACGCTGCCTGCCCTTCGGCGACGAGTCGATCAACCAATGCGGCCTCGTCTCTGGAGGACCAGCGGATCGAGGCAACGGCGCCAAGACGACGCCCCAGACCATCTAGCTCAGATAGCGAATTCTCGATTAGCTGCGTACTTGCTAGCGAGCCGGTTCGGACTGCGCGCGCAAGCGCGAGCGCCGGCAAATCTCCAGGATCGGCTCCAGCCGTTGTCGTGCTCACGCCGTTTCCTTCGGCGGCATCTCGGTGTGCGGTGCGCCGTTCGTCATGATCCGCGCGCGCGCGTTAGCGTCGTTCCGGTCAAGACCGAGAAACCGGCAGGGCGGTACGAACGGTGAAGCGTCTTTTCCACAGGCCCGTTCGTTACGCGCGTACGCCGATGGAAATACGCCGAGAAGGGCCGCCCGGAGATAGTCGCCGACTGCGCCGAAACCGTGTCGCACGAAGAGGCGCAGATGATGAAATGACGGCTGCCAGCGCAGCATCGCCATGGCTTTTAATCGTAGCCCGGCACGTTTGAAGAAGTACCGAGCCACGAGCCGACCGCGATTCACTCCGTCAGGTCGATAATAAGAAAACGGCACGGTATATTCATAGAGCGCCGGGATCGTCCGCGACACGTGTTTCCGATCCGTTTGAGCCTCCAGTTCGTCGAGCAGGCAGGCGAACGGATACGCGGGCGGCTGACTCGACGGTTCATATCGCGGCACCAGCCTGGCGAATTGCCGCGAGACGGCGCCATTGAGAAATGCGCCAGACATGTAGTTTGGTACGACAATGTGGAAATAGCCCATGTTGGCGAGGAGCAATGTCCACCCCATCTTGATGGGCGAATTCATGAACGTGTACCAGCAACTCCATGTGTCTTGAAGAGCCAACTGGGCACGCAGATGCATTTCGAGCGACGCAACGTATCCCTCGGATAGCGTGCCGAGGCGATCCTTCAGGATGAATGATGCGAGCTGCGGAATCTGATGGCTGAGATACGCGATCCCGGCGCTGTTGGCCGGATCGAATGTAAAGGCAGCATCGCCGAGAAGAAACCAGCCGTCCAAAGAGTAGTATTTCTCGCTTTCATACATGTAGTTGTAGTAGCGGGTTTCGTCGATTACCGTCCCGCTGCGGACAAAAGCTTCAAGGGCAGGATGGTCGCGATGGAGGATCTCACGTAGTCGCTCGAACGACATGACCTTCTCGCCACAGATTTCCGGTCGATACGTGTAGCCGAAGCTGAGAAGATCCTTGCCGTTTTCCGAACGCATGGGGATGATCCAGATCCAGTATCCGTGCCCATAGAAATGATGGGTGACGTAGTAGGAATCGAAACAGTGATGCTGGATCTTGCGCGTATTGATCGACGTAAGGATTTCACGATCGAAATCTTCGAGGCGAAACCAGAAAGACGAACGTTGATAGGCGGGCGCTTTCTTCAACGCTAACCTGCTGGCGAGCAACCGGGATCGACCGCTCGTATCGACAATGTAATCGGCATCGAGCAGCATTTCGCTACCGTCAGCTTGCACAACCTTTAACTTGTGCCGCCTGCCGCTTGCTTTCGGCGCGATGTCGATATCCGTGACTTTTCCGTGAACGTCGACGATGCAACCTTCGAGTCGGCGCATCAGTTCGCGGTCGAACTTCCAGCGGTTCAGATTATAGGCGGGAAGGCGAATGACGCCGGGGGCTTCATGCTGCACATAGTCGTAACCGTCCTCGTCACCGTCGGTACGAAAGTAATAGGTCAGTCCATATTTGTGATATTGCTCTTCTTCGAGATGTTTCGATAGGCCAAGTGACTTCATGAACTGAGCTGTCACTTCGACCGTAGACTCGCCTACGATCGGCAGATTGTCTTTACGCGGGTCGATAACGACCAACTCGATATCCGCGATATAACGCGAGAAGTAAAGCGCGGCGAGCTTGCCAGCGAGGCCTGAGCCGATGATTGCCACTGTCTTCATTGTTCGTTACCTTACGTTCAGTCACCACCGGTGATATCGACCCGGAGAAATGATTCCGTGCGGGTCAACAGTACGTTTCAAGTCGGTCGCCAGCCGCCAGAACACGTCGGGCGATGAGACCGCTTCGATCATCGACGCGGCTCCGTAACGATAGGGATAAAAGCCTTCGTCTTTGCCCTCCCGAATTAAATCGGTCATGCAGGCGTGCGCACGGGTGCTACCTTCCTGCGTGGGCTTAAATATCAATGGCAGCGTGCTGTCGAAGGCAATCGGAGAGAGCGAACTGAAGGTCACGGCAGGTTTGAAGCCGTGGCGCGAACAGATGCGCGCGGCCAGTGTATAAAAGCACCGCGCGGCAGTGCCCTCCATCGGAACGATCGGGGCATACCAGAGCAAACCACAGCCGTCGCGCGCGGGATTGAGATCGTGTGCGGGCACTTCCGTACCCGGCACGTATGCGAGCGGCAAAGCGAATTCGGTCGGCTTGCCCTCGAGGACGTCGAGAACGTCAGCGGTCGAGCGCAGGAGTTGCCTTAACGAGCGAACAAGGCCAAACGGCGAGGTAAAACGCTCAAGTCGCTCAACCAGCCTCAGGCGGTCGCGATTGAGAAACATAACCTTCTTTGACACCGGCCCTAGGCGGGAGATGATCGATTTGCGCGTTGCAAGCACCTGGCTGCGATCGCCATAAAGGGCTCCTGCACCAACCCAGGCTGCGCGCGGCAAATGCGAACCTTGTTCAATCATGAGATTGACGCGTTCCGCGCTGACGAGATTAATGCCGCCGATCGGACCTCCTGCGCTGGCAAGCAAGTCCTGAATCCGATTGACTGCATCCTCGAGGCCGTCGTCGCGGTCAATCCAGAAATAGAACGACTCAACGCGCGCCGGCAGTCGTGCCAGCGCGATGGTCATGCTTGTGACGACCCCGAACGCACCTTGGGAAAACAGTCCATCGAGATAGGGACCGCAACCCCATTTATAGTGACCAAGTGGTGCGAGGGCGTTGCACCGCGTCGCTAGCGGCGAACGATAAATCTGCCCGTCCGGCAACACTGCCTCGAGACCCATCACTGAGGCGAAGTGGTCCGCATGCGGCGTCAGGCCATAGCCGCGTTCGAGCGCATTGCCGATAAGACTGCAACCAGGACCAGCCCCTGTCGTCGGCGTCATGAACCGTGCACCTTGGCGTTCCAGAAATCTGGCGAGCATTCCTTGCGTCACGCCGGGTTCCAATGTCACAAGCCCCTTCTGCGAGTCGAAGTGCATGATGCGATCGAGACGGCCGAGATGCAGAATCACCTGCGTACTGCTGTCTGGCGGATAACAACTGCCATATCCCCAATTGCGTCCAGTGCTGACGGGGTGCACGGGGATCCGCGTTTCCGCTGCAATCGCCAACGCCGCTCGAACTTCGTTGCGATCCGCCGGCTTTAAAACTACGCAGTCCCGCGGCGCATGCCAGTCGGTATCCGTCATTACCGCGCGCGCTGAGTCGCCGGTTAAAACATACGATGGCGAAAGAGTGGCGCGCCACCGGGCGATGGCCGCTTCCAGACGATCGAACGATGCGCTGTGGGGAATCGAGTAAGCCAAAGTGCATGCCCTCAAGTGGATAGGGATAATCCACCCAGGCGCAGAAACCACTTGAGTTGGCGGAACTCCGCCTTACGCTGGGATGACAGGCGCGCATACGATTCTCGAAACCGGGCATACGCGGTGGCTGGCAGCTTTCCCTTTGGACGGGTCGCGACAACCACCACCAGTGGCGGTACTGCGGTTCGAAAGAAAGTCGCCTCGTTCGGACGAAACCGCAATGCTTCGCGGAGGAAATCCGCCTGGCTAAATGCCGCAAGCAAGCTGGCGCGATAGTCCATGGCGAGCATTTCCGTTTCGGTCTGCCGCACTTTACTAACGAAAATTTCGACAGCTTCAACGCTGCGCAATCGCCCAAAATCCATTAAATACAGCGCACCGCCTGGCTTCAGTACGCGGTCAATTGAACGAAATGTCCGTGACAGCGCGTCTTCGTCGGGCAGATGATGCAGGGCCATCGAAGAAATTACCGCGTCGTAAGTGCAAGATTCAATTCCATCCAGCCGGGAGAAGTCACCGTTGTTGTAGGTGACGTTTGCGAGACCGGCACTGGAAGCTCGCAAACGGGCTTCGGCCAGCATGTCGTCAGAAAGATCGACGCCAGTGAAACATGTGGTGGGATTCCAATCCGCCACCAGATTGAGCAACTGGCCCGAACCACACCCGAGGTCGAGAACCTTTGCGCCAGGACGAATGCGAGCGGCTATTTGCACTGCGTTATAAAGATAAGGGCCATAGAGTGCACCTAGTCATGCACCGTTTCAAGACCGCTCATGATCAACGCAGATTCCGGTATTCTGGCGAAAGCGGCCCTTGAGAATGTTTCCCGGCGAATGGCATTAAGCAAAGACATATCAGTCCCTCAGGCAAGACTCGGATAATATTTTGCAAGCGTGGTGCGATCTATCTCAGGTAGATCGCAAATTCGAATGCGGAACTCTTCGAGTAATCTGGAAATTTGATTTGAGTCGAGGCAGCCGCGGCTGCTATGACGGGGACGATAGTCTGGGTGCTCGCTGAAATTAAAAAATTCCTCGCGCGGATCGCAGAAGAACGAGTACAGATTGTCGTAGTGGCATCCTTGAAGCTTGGCCTTTGTATAAATGCTTTTGAATCGCGTCAAAACGCCATGGATATCCAGGTGCAGGGGTATCGATTCGGCCCCGCGCAGTTTTTTATATTGTCTGGACGGTCCTATTTTTTCGAACAGAAGAACATTAGAATAAAATCCTTCTGAAGAAGGATGGACGGCAATAAGAAGATCGTCGATGTTGCGATAATACCGGGCCCACCGATATAGCATGTTATACAACATGATTGAGAGGCCGCTGCGGCGATAGTGAGCCGCAGTCGCCAAGCCGCCTACCTCCGCGCTACCCCGGAGAGTGCTGCGGAATTGCAGCACTTCCGGGTGAACTTCTTCCATTGGAAAACCGAGCGGTGATTCCTCGATTAGAGATACCGTTCCTATCACCTCATCGCCGTGCAATGCGACGAACACGGTGGTGGTCGGTAAAAGAGTATGGGTCGATACCCACTTTTGCTCTCGATCGAGGATGCCCCGGGCGACACAACAATCGTCTACGAGATTGATTGCCTTGGCGATTTCCGCAGAGGAGGAGGCAATCTTGAAGCTAACCTCCTGAAAACCAAGGTCGAGGCGGGCAAGCTTGCGCACAACCATCTCGCGCATGAGTCGGCCTGGCATCAGGTTGAACATCGTTTTGCGGTTAAGCTTGTCGCTCATGGTCGGGGCCTGGTTCTGGACGGTTTCATTTCAGTGAGCGTCGGGCACGTGTACAGATACGCAGGGTCGCGCTGTCTGCGCCGCATTCCTCTAGCCAACGCTCGCATACGGCGAGTACCCAGGTTGGATGGTCTTTGGCTGCGTCGTTCAGCCAGTTGGCGACTGAATCCTGGACGTATTTTTCGCGCTCACGCTTCAACGGATTGAGAAGAGGCATTCCGCGCTCAGGCTGCGCCCGGAGCAAAGCAATATGCTTGGCCCATACCCCACGGGGGCGCAGTACCTCAATCGCGAAGCGTCGGATATAGGGCTGGGGCGACGAGGTCCACACGACGAGCGCCTCAATTGACTCGTCGAGAGCCGCCACGAGATCGTCCCTCACAGCCATCCAGGCCCATTCCCGCACGCCGAAATGGTGGTCGTTAGCAAAGTGCTCGATCAGCGACAGGAGCGCCGGGACACCCATCCCTTTGCTCAATTGCGCGATCGCAAAAGCGGCGATACCGCGGACCGTGTCGCTTCGATGGTGAGCGAGAGCCCGTACTGCGGACTCGTCAGCGTAGTGGACCAGGTGGGCAGCAGCCGTTCGCATGCGCTGAGCGATACCGATGTGTCCAAGCTGCGGCAACGCCGTCGTCCCCGCCGG
Source organism: Paraburkholderia sp. GW821-FHT02A12 (assembly GCF_059422005.1). Lineage (NCBI taxonomy): Bacteria > Pseudomonadati > Pseudomonadota > Betaproteobacteria > Burkholderiales > Burkholderiaceae > Paraburkholderia > Paraburkholderia sp. GW821-FHT02A12. The sequence continues at coordinate 2,015,992 of NZ_JBWKWA010000002.1, forward strand.
GTCGAGTAAATTAAGGCCCGTTATCAGCATGTTGAAGTCGATGGCAAGAATCTCCGCAAGCGTCCGGCTCTCGCTGTCTCCACAACTCAATTCACCGATTCTCTGCAAAGCAATTGTCACGCTCCTCTCCTCAACTAGCCTGATTTCCAATGATTACGTTTGTTATCGTTTTTACGTAGATTAATAAAATTAAATGCAGATTATGTTTCGTAGTGACGGTTAGGCGATAAATGGTTTTTATTGGTGATATTTTTTATTTTCAAAGAAATTGCCTATGCTGACTGGAGATGATAATTATCAATATGGTGTTTATTTTCATTGCATCCGCATAACTAATGTAATGTTTGTGTAAGGTTAAGTCAAGCGAAAAAGTGTGAAATTTTGTTGAGCCGACGGGTTTGATATTGTGCTGCTTGTCAATAGGGTGGGCTATGCTTTTTTTGGCTTTTTTGAGATTAACTTTTGCAAAGCACCAGAAAATTGGATGCTTAGGGAAGTTAATTTTTATCCTGAAAATATGATTCATGTTTTTTCGATCCAAAAACGCCAAACAGGAATTAAAAACGTCGAGGCCAGCAGGAATGGCCGTGTCCACGCTCGCGCATTGTCAGCGCCGCGCCGGCGCGGCTTCGTCGCTGACTCTCGTCCCTTAGCCTGGGTGCCACATCCATGAGAGACGACGCCCCCGTTCCATCCGGTTGACGTATTTCTTCTATGTGGCCGATTTATGTCGGCGTCTACTGAAAACGCACTGATCGAACACCCACGCGGCAGCCGCCGCATCAACTAGGGGATGACATGTCCACCGCTTTTCAGCCTCGCGCGAGCGCTGCCGCCAGACTCGAACGACTGCCGTTCTCCGGTTATCACCGGACCATCTTCATCATCATTGCCATCGCGTTCTTTTTCGATTCGGTCGACCTCGGCACGATGACCTTCGTGCTCGGCTCGATCAAAACCGAATTCGGCTTGTCGAGCGCGACGGCAGGTCTGGTGGCGAGTTCGAGTTTCTTCGGCATGGTGATCGGCGCGGCGATCGCCGGATTGCTCGCCGATCGTTTCGGGCGGCGTCCGGTGTTTCAGTGGAGCATGGTGCTGTGGGGGCTCGCGTCGTATCTGTGCTCGACCGCGCAGAGCGTCGACGCGCTGATCTTTTATCGCGTGCTGCTGGGTTTGGGCATGGGTATGGAATTTCCGATCGCCCAGACCTTGCTCTCCGAATTCGTACCGGCAGCCTCGCGCGGAAGATTGATCGCGCTGATGGACGGCTTCTGGCCGCTGGGTTTCATCACGGCGGGCGTGGTGTCGTATTTCGTGCTGCCGCAGTTCGGCTGGCGCACCGAGTTCGCGCTACTCGCGATTCCCGCCGTGTTCGTGCTGATCGTGCGCCGCGTCGTGCCCGAATCGCCGCGCTGGCTCGAACATCGCGGACGCATCGCCGAAGCGGACAAGGTTCTCGCCGAGGTCGAGGCGAAGGTGATGAAAGCCGCGGGTCTGACGCAGTTGCGTGCGCCCGTGATGCTGCAAAAACCGCCGGCCGCGAAAGGCCAGGGCGCGTTCCGCGAAATCTGGAGTATGGCCTACCGGCGCCGCACGATCATGGTGTGGACGCTGTGGTTCTTCGCGTTGCTCGGTTTCTACGGGCTGACGTCGTGGCTCGGCGCGTTGATGCAACAAGCGGGTTTTGCGGTGACGAAATCGGTGCTCTACACGGTGCTGATTTCGCTCGGCGGCATTCCTGGTTTTCTGTGCGCCGCGTGGCTGGTCGAACGTTGGGGCCGTAAGCCGACGTGTATCGCGTCTCTCGCCGGCAGCGCGGTCATGGCCTATGTCTACGGGCAGACCGCGCTGCACGCGCAAACGCCTACGCTGCTGATCTGCGCGGGATTGGCCATGCAGTTCTTTCTGTTCGCGATGTGGGCCGTGCTGTACACCTACACACCGGAGCTTTATGGCACCGGTGCACGGGCGACTGGGTCGGGGTTCGCATCGGCGATCGGCCGCGTGGGATCGCTGATCGGCCCCTATGTGGTAGGCGTCGTGCTGCCGACGTTCGGCCAGGGCGGCGTGTTCTCGCTGGGCGCAATGTGTTTCGCGATCGCTGCGGCAGCGGTGTGGATACTCGGCATCGAGACGCGTGGGTTGGCGCTCGAGACGCTGGTGTCAGAAGCGGTCGAAGCGGATGCGCGCGGCGTATTGAGTCCGGTTCGGGATTGAGCAGTGGGCCGATAAACAAAAAAGCCGCGAATGTTTCGCGGCTTTTCCATTGGGTTTGCCTCGGCGACAAGGGCGGCGTGGCTCACACCACAGCCGCCGCCCGCTTCCTTGCAGGCGCTCCATTCGCGACGAAGTAGGGCGTATCCACCCGCGCCAGTGCTTCCCGTCCGCGAATCCGATCGGCGATCTTCTCGGCGAGCATGATGGTCGGCGCATTCAGATTGCCGGTCGTGATCTGCGGCATGATCGACGCATCGACGACGCGCAGCGCTTCGAGCCCATGCACGCGGCCCTCGTTGTCGACGACGGCCATCTCGTCATAGCCCATCTTGCACGAGCACGACGGATGAAACGCCGTCTCCGCCCGCATGCGCACGAAGGCGTCGAGCTGCTCGTCGCTCGTCAACCCGGCGCCGGGATTCAGCTCGCGGCCCCGATAATGGTCGAGCGCCGGCTGGCGCATGATCTCGCGCGTGACGCGGATCGCGTCGCGGAATTCGCGCCAGTCGAGCGGATCGGACATGTAGTTGAACAGGATGCCCGGATGCGCGCCCGGATCGCGCGACGTGAGTTTCACACGGCCGCGGCTCGGCGAGCGCATCGACCCGACGTGCGCCTGGAAGCCGTGCATCCTGATCGCGTTCGAACCGTTGTAATTGATCGCGACCGGCAGGAAGTGATACTGGATGTTCGGCCACAGATCGTCGTCGCGAGTGCGGATGAAGCCGCCCGCTTCGAACTGGTTGCTCGCGCCGATACCGGTTCCTTTCAGCATCCACTCGAGTCCGATCGCAGGTTGATTCCACCACTGCAACGCGGGATAGAGCGACACCGGCTCCTTGCATTCGTACTGGATGTACATCTCCAGATGGTCCTGGAGGTTCTCGCCGACGCCGGGCAGATCGTGCACCAGCGGAATGTCGAGCTCGCGCAGCCATGTCGAGCGGCCCACGCCCGAGCGTTGCAGCAGTTGCGGCGACGCGATCGCGCCGCTGCACACCAGTACTTCGCGGCGCGCCTGCGCGGTGACTGTGTTGCCATGGTGCAAATACGCGACGCCGGTCGCCCGCTTGCCCGAGAACAGCACGCGGTCGGTCACGGCGTGCGTGACGATGCTCAGATTCGCCCGCGTTTTCGCGCGATCCAGATAGCCGCGCGCCGTGCTTGAGCGCCGGCCGTTCGCGGTGACCGTGCGATCCATCGGGCCGAAGCCTTCCTGCTGATAGCCGTTCAGATCCTCGGTGCGCGGAAAGCCCGCCTGCACGCCGGCTTCGACCATCGCGGCGAAGAGCGGGTTGTTGCCGGGCTTGCTCGTCGTCACGTGCACCGGGCCATCGCCGCCGTGATAGGCGTTCGCACCCGCGTCGCGCGTTTCGGCCTTGCGGAAGTACGGCAGGCAATCCAGATAGGTCCAGTTTTCCAGACCCTGGCGCTCGGCCCATCCGTCGTAGTCGAGCGCATTGCCGCGGATGTAGCACATGCCGTTGATCAGCGACGAACCGCCGAGCCCCTTGCCGCGGCCGCATTCCATGCGCCGGTTGTTCATGTGCGGTTCGGGGTCCGTTTCGTACGCCCAGTTGTAGCGGCGTCCTTGCAGCGGATACGCGAGCGCCGCGGGCATCTGCGTGCGAAAGTCGAAGCGGTAGTCGGGGCCGCCTGCTTCGAGCAGCAGCACGGTCACGTCCGCGTCTTCGGTCAGGCGCGCAGCGAGCACGTTGCCCGCTGAACCCGCGCCCACGATGATGTAGTCGTATTCGTTCGAGGCCATCGCCGCGACTCCTTAGAACACCGGTTGATACGGGCCGAGTTCGACCTGCACGGACTTGATGCGCGTGTAGTGTTCGAGCGTCGTGATGCCGTTTTCGCGGCCGACGCCCGATTGCTTGTAGCCGCCCACCGGCATTTCCGCGGGCGATTCGCCCCACGTGTTGATCCAGCAAATGCCGGCTTCGAGCTGATGAATCACGCGATGCGCACGCGCCAGGCTCTCGGTCACGACACCGGCGGCGAGACCGTAGGCCGTGCGATTGGCGCGTTCGATCGCTTCGTCTTCGTCGTCGAACACGAGGATGCTCATGACCGGACCGAAGATTTCTTCGCGCACGATGCGCATGTCGTCATGACAGCCGGTGAAAACCGTCGGTTCGACGTATTGGCCGTTGCCGAAGTGGCCTTCGACGATACGCTTGCCGCCCGCAACCAGCCGCGCGCCTTCCTGTACGCCGCTTTCGATGTAGCCGAGCACCTTCTGCAATTGCGCGGCGCTCGCGAGCGGGCCGAAGTTGGTGTCCGCGTCGGTGGGCGCGCCTACGCGAATCCGCTTCACACGTTCCAGCACCAGCGCTTCGAATCGCGCCAGCACGCTGCGCTGCACGAACACGCGCGTGCCGTTGGTGCAGACCTGGCCGGAGCTGAAGAAGTTGGCGCTCATCGCGATGTCGGCGGCGCGTTCGAGGTTGGCGTCGTCGAACACCAGCAATGGCGACTTGCCGCCCAGTTCCATCGTCACTTCCTTCAGCGACGACGCGCCCGCGAGCGACATCACTTTCTTGCCCGTTTCGACACCGCCGGTAAACGAAATCTTCTCGATGTCCGGATGCGCGGCGAGCATCGCGCCGACGCGCCCGTCGCCCTGGACGACGTTGAACACGCCCGCCGGCACGCCGGCTTCGGTATAAATCTCCGCGAGTTTCAGCGCGGACAGCGGCGTGATTTCGCTCGGCTTGAAGATCATCGCGTTGCCGGCCGCCAGCGCGGGCGCCGATTTCCAGCAGGCGATCTGGATCGGGTAATTCCATGCGCCGATGCCTGCGCATACGCCGAGCGGTTCGCGCCGCGTATAAACAAACGACGACGGCCGCAATGGAATCTGCTGCCCTTCGATAGCGGTGGCGAGCCCCGCGTAGTACTCGATCACGTCCGCACCGGTGACGATATCGACCGCTTGGGTTTCGCCGATCGGCTTACCGGTGTCGCGCGTTTCGAGCGCGGCGAGTTCGTCGTTGCGCTCGCGCAGCAACTCCACGGCGCGGCGCAGGATGCGCGAACGCTGCATGGCGGTCAACGCGGCCCATACGCGCTGACCGTCGCGCGCCGATTGCACCGCGCGATCGATGTCGGCCGCCGAAGCCTGCTGCACCGTCGCGAGCGTTTCGCCGGTGGCGGGGTCGAGCGTGTCGAAGGTTTCGCCGCCTGTCGCGTCGACGTAGGCGCCGCCTATATAGAGACGTTGCATTGCGAATGCCGGCATGGCGTGCTCCTTCCGATAAGAAAAATTCAGTGGTGTGCTGAGAGAACCAGGTCGATGTAGTCGTTGGCCACGCGCAGCGCTGCTTTGGTGTCGAACGGCGCGCCGGACAGCGCGCCGCGCAACCACAGTCCGTCGATCAGCGCCGCCAGACCGCTGGCCGCGCGACGCGCCGCGGGGCGCGGCAGTGCCTTCGAAAAATCTGCGCACAGATTCGAGTTCAGACGGCGCGTGTTGACGTGTTGCAGGCGGCGCAGTCGCGGCTTGTGCATGCTCTCAGACCAGAACGCGAGCCACGTTTTCATCACCGGGCCGTTGGTCTGCTCCGCATCGAAATTTGCAGCGACGACGGCGCGCAGTTTCGAGCGCGGGTCCGCCTTCGCAGTGCGGCGCCGGCGCGACGTGGCCTGCCACAGATCGCGCAGCACGTGGCGCATGGTGGCTTCGAGCAAGCCGTCCTTGTCGCCGAAATAGTGGCTGACGATGCCAGTGGAAATGCTCGCGCGCCGCGCGACCGAGGCAAGCGTCGCGCCGGCGAGACCCGCCTGATCGATGGTCAGCAGTGTTGCGTCAATCAGCTGCGCGCGGCGGATTTCGCGCATTCCGAGTTTGGGCATGGCTCGATCGGTTATAGACGGGGCAATGGGTCGGACAGAGGGCGATGGCGCATGTTAGGTTTTTTATATTGAACGGTCAATCAATAAAAAACGGGTTGCATCAGCGTGCGCGAGGGTCGCGCCTCGTATGTCGGTTCCGGTCAAACCGATGTCGCGTTCGATATATGTGGTTTGCCGCAGCGGGCGCTACGCTCGTTGAACGGTGCGCGGGAACGGATCAGGCGCGCCGCTCACAAGACATGGAGACAGACAAATGAGCAGCAATCGCGGCGTCGTGTATCTGGGGCAGGGCAAAGTGGAGGTTCAGTCGATCGACTATCCGAAGATGGTCGATCCGCGTGGCCGGGCAATCGGCCACGGCGTGATCCTGAAGGTGGTGAGCACGAATATCTGCGGCTCCGACCAGCATATGGTGCGCGGCCGCACTACTGCCGAAGTCGGCCTCGTGCTCGGCCACGAGATTACCGGCGAGGTGATCGAGATCGGCCGCGACGTCGAAACGCTGAAGATCGGCGACCTGGTGTCGGTGCCGTTCAACGTCGCCTGCGGGCGCTGCCCGACCTGCAAGGCGCAGCATACCGGCGTGTGTCTGAACGTGAATCCGGCGCGGGCGGGCGGTGCTTATGGTTATGTTGACATGGGCGGCTGGATCGGCGGCCAAGCCGAGTACGTAATGGTGCCGTACGCCGATTTCAATCTGCTGAAGTTTCCCGACCGCGAGCAGGCGATGGCCAGGATCCGCGATCTCACGTGCCTGTCCGACATTCTGCCAACCGGTTATCACGGCGCCGTGATGGCAGGCGTCAAACCCGGCGCCACGGTGTACATTGCGGGCGCCGGGCCGGTGGGGATGGCCGCCGCCGCGTCGGCGCGCCTGCTCGGCGCGGCGTGCACGATCGTCGGCGACATGAACGAGGCGCGTCTCGCGCATGCTCGCAAGATGGGTTTCCAGACCATCGACCTATCGAAGGACGCCACGCTGGGCGAGCAGATCGAACAGATCCTGGGCAAGCCCGAGGTGGATTGCGCGGTGGACTGCGTCGGCTTCGAAGCGCATGGCCACGGCAGCAGCGGCCAGCACGAGGAAGCGCCGGCCACGGTCCTCAATTCGCTGATGGAAATCACGCGGGCTGCCGGTGCGATTGGCATTCCGGGCCTCTACGTGACGGATGACCCGGGTTCCGCCGATGCCGCCGCGCGCAAGGGCAGCCTGAGCATCCGCTTCGGGCTCGGCTGGGCCAAGTCACACTCGTTCCATACCGGACAGACGCCGGTGATGAAGTACAACCACAGCCTGATGCAGGCCATTTTGTGGGACCGTCTGCCGATTGCGGACATCGTGAACGTGACCGTCATGTCGCTCGACGAAGCGCCCGAAGGTTACCGGCAGTTCGACGGCGGCGCACCGAGGAAGTTTGTTCTCGATCCGCATGGGCTGTTGAAGGCGGCCTGACGCAGCATCATTGTGCATGCGTTGAGTGGAATCGGGCCGGGTGCTTTACTGCTCGGCGCATGCACGGCGCGACTGCAACACGAAGCAGGCCGCGCCCAGCGGCCTGAATTCACGCCGCCATGACCGGCGGCGAAGCGAGGGAAGGCGCCTGCTTGCGGCGCTCGCGCGTCGGCGCGGTGCCGAACGTGTCGCGATAGCTCTTCGAGAAGTGGCAGGCCGACTGAAAGCCGCAGGCCATCGTGATGTGCATGATCGACATGTCGGTCTGCAGCAGCAATTCGCGGGCGCGCCGCAGCCGCAAGGTCAGGTAGTAATGCGTCGGCGTCATGCCGAGATGCTCGCGGAAGAGGCGCTGCAATTGCCGCTGCGACATGCCCGCCAGCCGCGCGAGTTCTTCGCGTGAAAGCGGCTCCTCGATATTGTTCTCCATCAGCGAGATCACTTCGAAGAGCGACTTGTTGGCCGAGCCGAGCCGCGCCACCAGCGGCATTTTCTGTTGCGCGCTGGTATCGCGCACATGTTCGACGATGAACTGCTCCGCGATCTGCGTGACGCGCGCCGTGCCCACGCGCGGGGCAATCAGATTCAGCATCATGTCGAGCGGCGCAACGCCGCCAGTGCAGGTGACGCGATCGCGATCGATCACGAACAGTTCCTTGAGAAAGCGCGTGTCGGGAAACTCCTCCTTCAGCGCCGACATGTTCTCCCAGTGAATCGCACACGCGTAGCCGGCCAGCAACCCGGCGCGCGCGAGCGCATAAGTGCCGGTGCACAGGCTGCCGAGCACGCTGCCCATGCGGGCGAAGCGGCGCAACGCGGAAAGATGGGCGGGCGTGGTGGCGCGCTGCACGTCGATGCCGCCGACCACGAACACGATATCGGGCTGTCCGACGCATTCGACCGGGCCGGTGTCGACCGCGAGGCCGTTGCTCGCCATCACCGGCCCGCCTTCGGGACTCACGATCGACCAGCGATAGAGCGTCTGTCCCGAGAGGTAGTTCGCCATGCGCAGCACTTCGATCGCATTGATGAACGCGATCATCGTGAAGTTCGGAACGGGCATGAACGCGAAGTGCGACAGCGACGCAGTGCGATCGGTGGGCATGGGGGAAATGATTCCTTCGAATCTGTAATGTCGCGTCGCCGTGGGGAGCGGCGAACGTTGTGATTTTGAGGACTAGCGCAACTACCGTGCCATCAGGCTAAACCCTCGGTAACCACCAGTAAGGTTGGATAGCTGCACACAACCGGCACCAGAACGGAGCCGCGACTGCCCGCAGACGCACCCGAACAGCGCACTAAGTTCAGCTGCAGTGCAGCAATCTCTTCGGCGCCCTGGACGCGAACCGGCCTACTTGTGGAAAAAGGTAGCGCATGGCGGAAAAGGCAAAGAACGCGTCTGAATTCATAAATTGACGCGCGGGGCGAGCGTCAAGAATAGACGCAATGCAGACCGGTACTGGCGGGCCTTCAGGGCCGCTTCCGGCACCCGTCAACGCTCGTTTACTGAACTCACGGACCTTCCATGCCGAACTCGAATGCTTTCTTTGAAGAATCGCTGGCCGCGCGCGACGCGTCGGTGCGCGGCGCTATTTTGAAAGAGCTGGAGCGCCAGCAGTCGCAAGTCGAATTGATCGCGTCGGAAAACATCGTGTCGCGCGCGGTGCTCGAAGCGCAGGGCTCGGTGCTGACCAACAAATATGCGGAAGGGTATCCGGGCAAACGCTATTACGGCGGCTGCGAATACGTCGACGTGGTCGAGTCGCTGGCGCTCGACCGGATCAAGCAGCTGTTCAACGCGAAGTTCGCCAACGTCCAGCCGCATTCGGGCGCGCAGGCGAACGGCGCGGTGATGCTCGCACTGGTCAAGCCCGGCGATACGGTGCTCGGCATGTCGCTCGACGCCGGCGGCCATCTGACCCACGGCGCAAAGCCGGCGCTGTCGGGCAAATGGTTCAACGCGGTGCAGTACGGCGTCAATCGCGACACGATGCTGATCGATTACGAGCAAATCGAGGAACTCGCGCAGCAGCACAAACCGGCGCTGCTGATCGCGGGCTTTTCCGCCTATCCGCGCGCGCTGGATTTCGCACGGCTGCGCGCGATCGCCGACGGCGTAGGCGCAAAGCTGATGGTGGACATGGCGCACATCGCCGGCGTGATCGCGGCGGGGCGTCATCAGAATCCGGTCGAGCACGCGCACGTCGTCACGTCCACCACGCACAAGACGCTGCGCGGTCCGCGCGGCGGCTTTGTTCTGACGAATGACGAAGAGATCGCGAAGAAGATCAACTCGGCGGTGTTCCCCGGCTTGCAGGGCGGCCCGCTGATGCATGTGATCGCCGGCAAGGCGGTCGCGTTCGGCGAGGCGTTGCAGCCGGGTTTCAAGACCTACATCGACAGCGTGCTTGCCAACGCGCAGGCGCTCGGTGAAGTGCTGAAGGCCGGCGGCGTCGATCTCGTGACGGGTGGTACCGACAACCATCTGCTGCTGGTCGATCTGCGCCCGAAGGGGCTGAAGGGCAATCAGGTCGAGCAGGCGCTGGAACGCGCGGGCATCACCTGCAACAAGAACGGCATTCCGTTCGACACCGAAAAGCCCACCGTCACGTCCGGTATTCGCCTCGGCACGCCGGCCGGCACCACGCGCGGCTTCGGCGTCGCCGAGTTCCGCGAAGTGGGACGCCTGATCGTCGAAGTGCTCGACGCGCTGCGCGACCAGCCGGAAGGCCACGCCGCCATCGAACAACGTGTGCGCTGCGAGATTTTCGCGCTGTGCGAACGCTTCCCCATCTACTGAGAACGCCTGGAGCAAACAATGAGCAACCTGCACGAGAACAGCATCATCATCGACGGTCTGAACATTTCGAAGTTCGAGCGCTCGGTGTTCGAAGACATGCGCAAGGGCGGCGTGACCGCGGTGAACTGCACGGTGTCGGTCTGGGAAAGCTTCCAGAAGACCGTCGACAACATCGCCGAGATGAAGCAGCAGATTCGCGAGTACGGCGAGATTCTCACGCTCGTGCGCACCACCGACGACATCTTCCGCGCGAAGAAAGAGAACAAGACCGGCATCATCTTCGGCTTCCAGAACGCGCACGCGTTCGAAGACAACCTCGGCTATATCGAAGCCTTCAAGGACCTCGGCGTGAACGTGGTCCAGCTTTGCTACAACACGCAGAATCTGGTCGGCACCGGCTGTTATGAGCGCGACGGCGGGCTCTCGGGTTACGGGCGCGAGGTGATCCAGGAGATGAACCGCGTCGGCATCATGGTCGACCTCTCGCACGTGGGCGGCAAGACCTCGTCGGAAGCGATCGCCGCTTCGAAGAAGCCGGTGTGCTACTCGCATTGCTGCCCATCGGGTCTGAAAGAGCATCCGCGCAACAAGACCGATGAACAACTGAAAGAGATCGCCGATGCAGGCGGTTTCGTCGGCGTGACGATGTTCGCACCGTTCCTGAAGCGCGGCCCGGACGCGACCGTCGAGGACTATCTCGAGGCGATCGAATACGTGGTCGATCTGATCGGCGAAGACCAGGTCGGCATCGGCACGGACTTCACGCAAGGCTATAGCACCGAATTTTTCGACTGGATCACGCACGACAAAGGCCGTTATCGCCAGCTGACGAACTTCGGCAAGGTTGTGAATCCGGAAGGCATCCGCACGATCGGCGAGTTTCCGAACCTGACGGCCGCGATGGAGCGCGCCGGCTGGAGCGAGACGCGCATCAGGAAGATCATGGGCGAAAACTGGGTTCGAGTGTTCGGTGAAGTGTGGAAGGTGTGACCTTCACGCGTTCGTCGAAATCACTCACATAAAAAACGGAGTCTCCACATGCAACCCCAACTGCCTATCGACGTCGATCCGAACACCGGCGTCTGGACCACCGACGCGCTGCCGATGCTCTACGTGCCGCGTCATTTCTTTACGAACAATCACACCGCGGTCGAAGAAGCACTCGGCCGCGAGACGTACGCCGAGATCCTCTACAAGGCCGGCTACAAGTCCGCGTATTTCTGGTGCGACAAGGAAGCGAAACAGCACGGCATTGCCGGCATGGCGGTGTTCGAGCATTACCTGAACCGCCTGTCGCAACGCGGCTGGGGTCTCTTCAAAATCACGGAAGCCGATCCGTCCAGCGCGCGGGCGCGCATCGAATTGCATCACTCGTCGTTCGTGCTCGCGCAGCCGGGCAAGGAGGGCAAGCTGTGCTACATGTTCGCCGGCTGGTTCGCGGGCGCGATGGACTGGGTCAACGACACCGCGCCGGATTCGGTGAAGAAGGGGCCGCTGTCGTATTCCACGGAAACGCAATGCGCGGCTGAAGGCCACGAGCATTGCGTGTTCGAAGTGTCGCCGCTCGCGTCGTAACCGCACACTGCAACGCAAACAGCCTATCCATTCCGAGCATTCCGAGGTCGATCGCGATGCGTTACCCGAACCTTTTCAAGCCTCTCACGCTGAACCAGTTGACCTTGCGCAACCGCATCGTCAGCACCGCGCACGCCGAGGTGTATGCGGAGCCCGGCGGTCTGCCGGGCGACCGTTATATCCGTTACTACGAGGAGAAGGCGAAGGGCGGTGTCGGCCTTGCCGTGTGCGGCGGGTCGAGCCCGGTTTCGATCGACAGCCCGCAAGGCTGGTGGAAGTCGGTGAATCTCTCGACCGACAGGATCATCGATCCGCTCGCGCGCCTCGCCGAAGCGATGCATCGGCACGGCGCGAAGATCATGATCCAGGCCACCCACATGGGGCGCCGTTCGGCATTTCACGGCGAGCATTGGCCGCATCTGATGTCGCCGTCCGGCGTGCGTGAGCCAGTGCACCGCGGCAACGCCAAGATCATCGAAGTGGAAGAGATCCGGCGCATCATCGGCGACTTTGCTGCGGCCGCGAAGCGCGTGAAGGACGCCGGCATGGACGGCATCGAAATCTCGGCGGCGCACCAGCATCTGATCGACCAGTTCTGGAGCCCACGCACGAATTTCCGTACCGACGAATGGGGCGGTTCGCTCGAAAACCGTCTGCGTTTCGGCACCGAGGTTCTGAAGGCAGTGCGCGAAGCGGTGGGCGCGGATTTCTGCGTCGGCTTGCGCATGTGCGGCGACGAATTCCATGAAGACGGCCTCGATCATGAACAACTGAAAGAGATCGCCCAGGCGATGTCGGAGACTGGGCTGATCGACTATCTCGGCGTGATCGGTTCGGGCGCGGATACGCACAACACGCTCGCCAACTGCATGCCGCCGATGGCGCTGCCGCCCGAGCCGTTCGTGCATCTCGCCGCCGGCATCAAGTCGGTGGTGAAGCTGCCGGTGATGCACGCGCAAAGCATCCGCGACGCAGGCCAGGCAGAACGGCTGCTGGCGAGCGGCATGGTCGACCTGGTCGGCATGACGCGCGCGCAGATCGCCGATCCGCATATGGTCATCAAGATCCGCGACGGGCGTGAAGACGAGATCAAGCAGTGCGTCGGCGCGAATTACTGTATCGACCGGCAGTACAACGGCCTCGACGTGCTGTGCGTGCAGAACGCGGCGACTTCGCGCGAAGCAACCATGCCGCACGTGATCGCGAAGACGCGCGGGCCGAAGCGCAAGGTGGTCGTGGTCGGTGCGGGTCCGGCCGGACTCGAAGCGGCGCGCGTGGCGAAATCGCGCGGTCACGATGTGGTGCTGTTCGAGAAGAACGACTACGTCGGCGGCCAGATCATGCTGGCCGCGAAGGCGCCGCAGCGCGAGCAGATGGCGGGCATCGTGCGCTGGTTCGACATGGAGACGAAGCGGCTTGGCGTCGATCGCCGTCTGGGCGTCGCGGCCGATGAAAAAACCATCATGGCCGAGCAGCCGGACATTGTCGTGCTGGCGACGGGCGGTTCGTCGTTCACGTCGCAAGTGGCCGCGTGGGGCGTCGAGGAAGGGCTCGCGGTGAGTTCGTGGGATGTGCTCTCGGGCAAGGTCGAGCCGGGCAAGAACGTGCTCGTCTATGACGGCGTCAGCACGCACGCCGGCGCGGGCGTCGCGGATTTCATGTCGAGCCGCGGCTCCAATGTCGAGATCGTGACGCCGGACGTGAAGGTGGCCGACGATGTCGGCGGCACTACGTTCCCGATCTTCTATCGCCGCCTTTATGCGCAGGGTGTGATCCACACCCCGAACTATTGGCTCGACAAGGTGTACGAGGAAGACGGCAAGAAGATTGCCGTGATCCGCAACGAGTACACCGAGGAGCAGGAAGAGCGCGCGGTCGATCAGGTGGTGATCGAGAACGGCAGCACGCCCAATGACGCGTTGTACTGGAAGCTCAAACCCGAATCCGTGAATCGCGGCCAGGTCGATGTGCACAAGCTCTTCGCGTCCGAGCCGCAGCCTTCCTTGAGCGAAGAACCCGGCAACGGGCGCTTCCTGCTGTTCCGCGTCGGCGATTGCATTTCAATGCACAACATTCACGGCGCGATTTACGACGCGCTGCGCCTTTGCAAGGATTTCTGACGATGAGCCCCGTGTTTGTCATCACCGTCCTGCTGTGGGTGTCAGTGGCCGGTCTGGCGTTCGCGCTCGCCAAACGCGCGGCTTACTGGCGCGAGGGCCGCGCCACGGCGGCGGGCGCGTACGGCTGGACCAACCTGCTGGCGATCCCCAAGCGCTATTTCGTCGATCTGCATCATGTGGTCGCGCGTGATCCGTACATTGCGAAGACGCACGTCGCGACCGCGGGCGGCGCGATTCTCGCGATGGCGCTGGTGTTCGTCAACTATGGCCTCGCGATCTACTCGCCGTGGCTCGACAAGCTGATCTTTCTGGCGGCGCTCGTGATGCTGGTCGGCGCGGTGTTCGTCTGGCGTCGCCGGCATGGCGCGAAGGCGGTGCCGGCGCGGCTCTCGCGCGGGCCGTGGGATCATCTGCCGCTGTTGCTGGGTTCGTTCGCGCTGGGCCTGGCGCTGTTCATCGCGTTACCCGCGGCGGCGATGTCGGGTGCGCTCGCGATTATCGTCGCATTGCTGATTGCGGCGGGTGCTTTCACGATGACGTTCGGCGCGGCCCGCGGCGGTCCGATGAAGCACGCGCTCGCCGGGCTCTTGCATCTCGCGTTTCACCCGCGTCAGGAACGCTTCGCCGAGCGCAACGACAACGACGTCGTGCCGCCGACCGCGCTGAAGGCGCCGCTGCTCGACGCGAAGGAATACGGCGTCGGCAAGCCAGTGGAGTTCCGCTGGAACCAGTTGCTGAGCTTCGACGCCTGCGTGCAATGCGGCAAGTGCGAGGCGGCGTGTCCCGCGTTTGCCGCAGGCCAGCCGCTCAATCCGAAGAAGCTGATTCAGGATCTCGTCACCGGCATGGTGGGTGGCACCGATGCCGCTTATGCCGGCAGCCCGACGCCCGGCATTCCGGTCGGCCAGCACAGCGGTGCGCCAGGCAAGCCGCTGATCTCGACCTTGATCGAAGCGGATACGCTGTGGTCTTGCACGACTTGCCGCGCCTGCGTGCAGGAATGCCCGATGCTGATCGAGCACGTCGATGCGATCGTCGACATGCGGCGTAATCAGACGCTCGTCGAAGGCAGCGTGCCGGGCAAGGGACCGCTCACGCTCGCGAATCTGCGCGAGACCGGCAGCGCGAACGGCTACGACATCGGCGCGCGTTACGACTGGGCCGTCGATCTGCAAGTTCAGGTGGCACAGCCGGGGCGGCCGGTGGACGTGCTGCTGATCGCGGGCGAGGGCGCGTTCGACATGCGTTATCAGCGCACGCTGCGCGCGCTGGTGAAGGTGCTGAACCGCGCGGGCATCGACTACGCGGTGCTCGGCGGCGTCGAGACCGATACCGGCGACACGGCGCGGCGTCTGGGCGACGAAGCGACTTTCCAGCAGCTCGCGCAAAAACTGATCGGCACGCTCTCGCAATACTCGTTCGGCAAGATCGTCACCGCCGATCCGCACGTGCTGCACAGCCTGCGCAACGAATATCGCGCGCTCGGCGGTTTCTACGAAGTGCAGCATCACACCGCGTTGATCGAAGAGCTGGTCGCGAGCGGCAAACTGTCGCCACGCGCAGTGGCCGCGTTCGCGGACCGCAAGATCACCTATCACGACCCGTGCTATCTGGGCCGCTATAACGGTGAGACGGAAGCGCCGCGCCGCCTGTTGAAAACCATCGGCATCAAGGTGGTCGAAATGGAGCGCAACGGCATGCGTGGGCGTTGCTGCGGTGGCGGCGGCGGTGCGCCGTTGACCGACATCCCCGGCAAGAAGCGCATTCCGGACATCCGCATCGACGATGCGCGCGCGGTCGGCGCCGAGATCGTCGCGGTGGGTTGCCCGAACTGCACGGCGATGCTCGAAGGTGTGGTCGGCCCGCGTCCGGAAGTGCTCGACGTCGCCGAACTGGTTGCTGCGGCGCTGGAGTAACGCGATGAACAATCTCAAACGAATCGATCCGCGCCGGCCGTTCACGATCACGGCAGAGGGACTCAAACGGATCACGCTCGGCATGATCGGTGCGGCGGGCTCGATGGAATTCGCGGCGCCTGGCGCGTCGCATCGCGAGCAAGCCAGGCCGCGTCGCACGACGGCCGCGCCGCTCCGTTCGCTGCTGGTCGCCGCGCACGCGGACCGTGGCGCACTGGACGATCACGCGCGCCAGACTCTGACCGCCGCCGCGCTAATCGCCGATGCCCAAACCGAAGTCGTGCTGCTCGTGTTCGGCGAGTTCAACGGCGATGCTGCCGCGTTCGGCGCCGACAAGCTGATCGAGTTGCCGATGTTCGACCGTCGCACCTTTGCGCCTCTGGACGAACTCAACGCGTTGGCCGCTTGCGTGGCCGCCTATGCGCCCGCGCACCTCTTCATGCCCGACAACGCAACCGGCGACGGCGACCTCGGCCGCCGTTACGCCGCTACCGCGAACGCGAGCGTCGCGACGCATGTCGTCGAGATCGACGCGGCGCACGTCGTGACTTATATCCAGGCCAATACAGCGTTTGCGGCGCGCGCGCTACCCGAGGTCGTGCTGCTCGCACCGAATGCAGTCGATTCAAAATTGCCTTTTGTCGGCGCGGGTGAGCGGGTCGTATGGCGTTTCGATGGCGCGACTGCTTCGCCCAAAGGCGCCGTTCGCGACCTCGGCATCGAGGAAATCGACGCCGCCCAACTCGCGCTCGAAGAAGCGGATTTCATCGTATCGGCGGGTAACGGCGTGAGCGACGTCGCAGCGTTCGAGCGTCTGGCGGCCACCTTGGGCGCCGCGATCGGCGCGAGCCGCGTCGCCGTGGACGACGGCAAGTTCACCCGCGACAAGCAGATCGGCGCGACCGGCAAGACTGTCGAAGCGAGTGTCTATATCGCGTTCGGCATCTCCGGCGCGGTCCAGCATTTGCAAGGCATCAAGGATTGCCGGCATGTGATCGCCGTGAACCTCGACGCGAGCGCGCCGATTGCCAGGCGCGCCAATCTGACCGTGATTGCCGACGCGCAGGAAACCATCGCGGCGCTGACCGAAGCCGCGGCCGCTGCGCGCAGCGCACGCGGCACCGGCGCGGCGCTGCAGAATTCCGCGGCCGTCGCGGAAGGAGCCATCGCATGAAAATCGCCGTACTGGTTTCCGTGGGCCGCCATCCGGTCAGCGGCACCGCACGCTACAGCCGCAACGATGCCGCCGCGCTCACCATCGCGCTCTCGCTCGCAAAGACGCATGGCGCAACGCTCGACGTGCTGCATGCAGGCGATCCGGCCAATCCCGCCTTAAAGGAATATCTCGCGCTCGGGGCGCGCTGTGTCGAGGTGCTCGACGTGCCCTCGGCGCCTGAGTTGCAGGGCGATACAGCAGCGCCGCTTGCCGCGCGCCTGCAAGGCTACGACCTCGTGCTGACCGGCACCCGCGCGGAAGGCGCGTTCGATAGCGGCATGCTGCCGTATCGCGTCGCGAATGCGCTGGAGCTTCCGCTGGTGGGCGCGGCAGTCGATCTGACGATCCGCGACGGCTACGCGGAAGTCCGGCAATTCATGCCGAAGGGCTTGCGCCGGCGCGTCGAAGTCAAGCTGCCGGCGCTGGTCGCCGTGCATCCGCTCGCCAACGCCGCGCCCAGCTACGCGTACGCACGGCTGCGCGAAGGCACGATCCGCCCGGTCGCGACGCAGGCCAGCGGCCCGGACGCCGGAAGCGCGGATGCCGGAAGCCCGGCCACCGGTCACGCCGAACACCTCGCCTGGACGACCCGCGCGGCGAGCGCCAAACCGGTGCGCCTCGCCGCCGCCGAAAAGCGTTCCGGGCATGCCCGCATGCTGTCGGCGACAACGACCGAAAGCCGCGGCGGCAGCGTCGTAATTGAAGGGAGTTCCGTCGAAAAAGCACAAGTGATTCTCGCGTATTTGCGCGAGCATCAACTCGTGGATTACTGATTTCCGGTTCGGGCCAGCATGCGACCAGGAGGGCCTGGCGCAGCGCCAGACGTGACATGCAACGGAGCACACAATGAAAATTTCGGCAGACGTTCGCGCAATGATCGAACGCCGCAAAAAGAGCTACACGCTGGAAGCGCCGTTCTACACGAGCGAGGAGATTTTCGCGCTCGACATGGACGCGATTTTCCGGCGACACTGGATTCAGGTCGCCGTCGAACCGGATGTGCCGGAACCCGGCGACTACATCACAGTGGAAATCGGCACCGACTCGATCCTGATCGTGCGCGACGACGACATGCAGGTGAGGGCGTTCCACAACGTCTGCCGCCACCGCGGATCGCGGCTGTGCAATACGGACAAAGGCTCAATCGGCAATATCGTCTGCCCGTATCACAGCTGGACCTACAACCTGAACGGCGACCTGATGTTCGCCGAGCACATGGGTGACCAGTTCGACCGCTGCAAACATAGCCTGAAGGCGGTCCACCTCGAGAGTCTGGCAGGCCTCATTTTTATCTGTCTGGCGGACACGCCGCCCGCGGACTTCGCCGTGGTGCGCGCCGCGATGGAGCCGTATCTGCTGCCGCACGATCTGGCCGGCTGCAAGGTCGCGGCTTCGATCGACATCATCGAGGAAGGCAACTGGAAGCTCACGATGGAGAACAACCGCGAGTGCTATCACTGCGTCGCGAACCATCCTGAACTGACGATTTCCCTCTATGAATACGGTTTCGGCTATCAACGCACGCCGGATAACGAAGAAGGCATGGCCGCGTTCGAAGCGACCGTCGCGCGCCGGGCTGCGCAATGGGAGGCGATGAAACTGCCGTCGGCGGAAATCGAACGGCTTGCCGATCTCGTCACCGGTTTCCGTACGCAACGCTTGCCGCTCGATCGGGACGGCGAATCGCAGACACTGGACGCACGCGTCGCGTCGAAGAAACTGCTCGGCGGATTCGAGCAGGCCGACCTCGGCGGCTTGTCGTTCTGGACGCAGCCGAATTCGTGGCATCACTTCATGAGCGACCACATCGTGAGCTTCTCGGTGATTCCGCTCTCCGCGGGCAAAACCCTGGTGCGCACCAAGTGGCTCGTGCACAAGGACGCGCGCGAAGGCATCGATTACGACGTGAACAATCTCACGGCGGTGTGGCGCGCGACGAACGACCAGGACCGTGCGCTCGTCGAGTACTCGCAACGCGGCGCGACGAGCAGCGCCTATGAGCCGGGTCCGTATTCGCCGTTCACCGAAGGGCTCGTCGAAAAGTTCTGCGAGTGGTACATCGGCCGCATCGCGGATTACAGCAATGAACCCCAAACAGAAGATGCCGGCGGTACTGCGCCGGTTGCGCACGGCGAGAAAGTCGTGTCCTTCATGCGCTGAGCGCGACGCCGCAACCAGGAGCGGGAGAAATCAATGATGCGCGATCAGGCGACGTTTCAACTCAGCCCGGAGCCGGCAGCAAACCGCGTCACCCAACCGCGGTTCTGGGAGACGCTGCCCGCGCGCTGGGACAGCGACACCGACGATACGCTGGTGTGCTGCCAGGTCCGCCAGGAAACGCACGACGTCAAGAGCTTTTTCTTCCGCGCGCCATCCGAACGGGCGTTCGTGTTCGAGCCGGGACAGTTCATTACGCTGGAACTCGATATCGACGGCGAGGCGGTGAATCGTTGCTACACGATCTCGTCGCCGCCGACGCGCCCGCACACCATCTCGATCACCGTCAAGCGTGTGCCGGGCGGCAAGGTGTCGAACTGGCTGCACGACAATCTGCACGCCGGCATGCAGGTTCGCGTGCTCGGGCCAGCCGGCGAATTCACCTGCGCGCGGCACCCGGCGCGCAAGTTCCTGTTCCTCTCGGCGGGCTCGGGCATCACGCCGCTCATGTCGATGAGCCGCGCGCATCACGAACTCGGCGAGGACAGCGATATCGTGTTCGTGCACAGCGCGCGCACGCCGGACGACATTATCTTCGCGCGCGAGCTGGATCTGATCGCGTCGAATCAGGCCAATTTCCGCACGGCGTTCGTTTGCGAACGGCTGGGTGCCCGCACCAACTGGCCGGGTGTCACGGGTTTTCTGACCTTGCCGCTCCTGAAGCTCATTGCACCGGATTTTCTCGATCGCGAGATTTTCACCTGCGGTCCCGCGCCCTATATGCAGGCGGTGCGCAACCTGCTGGACGAGGGCGGCTTCGATCGCCGCCGTTATCACGAGGAAAGCTTTTCGTTCGAGACGCTTGGTGAGGCTGCTGAGCAGTCTGAGCAGTCGACGACCGCTCGCGTCGCGGATGCGTTGCCCACTGCGGAGAGTTTCGCGGATGCAGGTGAACAGGCGCTGGGTGTCGCGCTGGCTCCCGTCGAGACGGAAATAAAATTCAAGGTGAGCTTCGCGAAGAGCCGTCGCGAGATCGAATGCGGCAGCGGCCAGCACGTGCTCGACGCCGCCAAAAAAGCCGGCGTGCGGCTCCCGGCGTCGTGCACGCAAGGTATGTGCGGCACCTGCAAGGTGAAGCTGGTGTCGGGCGAGGTGGAGATGAAACACGCGGGCGGAATTCGTCAGCGCGAGATCGATCAGGGGATGGTGCTGCTGTGTTGCAGCAAGCCGCTGAGCGATCTCGTCGTGGATAAGTAAGAAGAATAAAACGAGGGAACGGAAGTCGCGTCCTGACAAATGGATGTCGGAAATGAACGTTACCCAGCAATTCTGGCTGGCGATTCTAAATGCTCAATGGGTAGTTTGGACGGAGAACGGGAGAACGGCGATGAGACTGATCAGAAAGGTATTGGTATTGAGCGCGTTGGGCGCGGCGCTGGCTGCCGCGAGCGTGGGTGTATCGGCCGATGCGAAGCCGACCATCAAGATCGGCTACGTGGAAGGCTGGGATGACAGCGTCGCGACCTCGAATGTGGCCGCGCGCGTGATCGAGAAGCGGCTCGGTTACCAGGTGCAGCTCGTGCCGGTCGCGGCCGGTGTGATGTGGCAGGGCGTGGCGCGCGGCGACCTCGACGCGACATTGTCCGCATGGCTGCCGGTGACTCATGGCGCGTACTGGAATAACTTCAAGGAGAAGGTGGTCGACCTCGGCCCCAACTTCAACGATGCGAAGATCGGCCTGATCGTGCCCGAGAATGCGGACGTGACTACCGTCGGCGATCTGGAAGCGAAGAAGGCGGAATTCGGCTCACGCATTGTCGGTATCGATGCCGGCGCGGGCGTGATGCAGAAGACCAGCGAAGCGATCAAGGCCTACAACCTCAATTATCAGCTGATGCCGAGTTCGGGCAGCGCGATGACCGCGGAACTGGCACGCTCGGAAGCGGCGAGCAAGCCGATCATCGTGACCGGTTGGAAGCCGCACTGGATGTTCGCGAAGTACAAGCTCAAATTCCTCGACGATCCGAAGAAAGTGTTTGGCGATGCAGAGCATGTGGATAGCGTCGTGAACCCGGATCTCGAGAAGAAGGCGCCGCCGGTGGTTGCGTTCCTCAAGAAGTTTCAGTGGAAACCGGGCGAGATCGACAGCGTGATGCTGGCCACGCAAAACGGCGAGAAGCCGACGGCTGCGGCCGACGCGTGGATCGGTGCGCATGCGGACCGTGTGGATAGCTGGGTGAAGTGACCTGAAGTGACCTGATTGACTGCCGCTGCGACGGTAACCCCGAAGACGCACAAAGAGGACAGCAAAGAGGCGCGATTGCTCGCGCCTCTTTTATTCTCCCTGCCTGTTACAACAAGAAGCGCCATCTATTGCACACCGCTGCCATTGCGGAATGATCCCCAGCGGTTTCACAGAACCATGGGACGCGTCTGTATAGGTCTGCACGTCACTGGCCGCGATTGACATATGCATGAAGTCGAAGTCAGCGCGTACAGGCCCGGCGGCCTCAACTGCCACATATTGAATGTTCATCACGTAGCCCGCGCTGCGGGCCATCCACGTTTTTATTGCAGCACCACCGTCCGGTCGCCGTTGATGAACACCCGCCGCTCGATGAACGCCTTCACGGCCCGCGCAAGCGTGATGCACTCCACGTCGCGTCCCGTCGCGAGTAACCGCTCCGGGCTGTATGAGTGATCGACGCGTTCCACGACCTGCTCGATGATCGGGCCTTCGTCGAGATCGTCGGTGACGAAATGCGCGGTTGCGCCGATCAGCTTCACGCCGCGGGCGTGCGCCTGATGATAAGGTTTCGCGCCCTTGAAGCCGGGCAGAAACGAATGATGGATATTGATCGCGCGCGCCGCGAGCGCGCGGCTCGTCTCGCCGGACAGAATCTGCATGTAGCGTGCGAGGATCATCAATTCGGCGCCCGACGTCTCGAACAGATCGAGCAGACGGGCCTCCTGTTGCGGCTTGGTGTCGGCGCTGATCGGCAGATGATGGAACGGCAACCCGTGCTGTTGCGCGAGCGCTTCGAGGTCCCGGTGATTCGAGCCGATGCCGACGATATCCATTTTCAGCTCGCCCATGCGCCAGCGGAACAGCAGATCGGCGAGGCAGTGCTCCAGCTTCGACACCATGATCAGCACCTTCGGCCGTGTGCCGACGTCGTGCATCGCCCACGTCATCTGAAAACGCTCGGCGATCGGTTCGAATTCGCGCCGTAACGCGCCCGCGTGCAGCGTCTCGTTGCGCTCGACGCCATGAAACACGCACCGCACGAAGAAGCGCTCGCTGAGATCGTCGTCGAACACGGTCAGTTCGTCGATATAGCAATGATGCCGGTCGAGAAAGCCGACGACGGCGGCGACCTGGCCCGCCGCG
Organism: Paraburkholderia sp. GW821-FHT02A12; assembly: GCF_059422005.1. NCBI lineage: Bacteria > Pseudomonadati > Pseudomonadota > Betaproteobacteria > Burkholderiales > Burkholderiaceae > Paraburkholderia > Paraburkholderia sp. GW821-FHT02A12. Next base: position 2,038,701 of record NZ_JBWKWA010000002.1, read on the forward strand.
CTCGGACACGCGACGGTGAGAACCAGTTGATCGGGACGGGAATCGGCGGACATGCGGTCTCCACTTAGGCGATGGGGTTGCGCCGCGGGACGCGGCATGCATCGTCGAAGTAGAGCAAATCAGCGGTTCACGCGGATAGAAGCTAACCGCCGTCGCGCTGGAATGGGAGCGTCAGCGGCTATTCGGCGTCGAGCCCGCATTGGCCGGGCAGAGACGCCATCACGGTCATCAAATGCCGCTTGCCGAAAGCTGTTTGTTTGCAAGGCAACGACGTTGGCCGTACGCCCCGATGGGCATGTCGCATTTGCTCAAGGAAGCGTCGCAAACGGGCAGCATGCGGATTTTTAGCGAGACAAATATGTCGTCACGGGTGCCGCTTCCCGCTTCCCGATTTCTGCTTCCCCGTTTCTCCGCTTGTCTGTCCGATGGTCCGTTGACGCCGCTTACTGTGCGCTGTGAAGCGTGGCGTCGTAGGGTAAAAAATATTCGCAGCTGTCTGGAAGGAGATTAACAATGAAGGTTCGTCAAGCAGTCATTGCCCTCGCCACACTGGGCTTCATTTCCACCGCTGCGTGGCCGCTGACGCCGGACGACGTAGCCAAGCTTGGCCAGGATCTGACGCCGACCGGCGCGGAGAAAGCCGGCAGTAAGGACGGTGCGATTCCCGCATTCTCGGGTGACGCCAAACCCGCAGCCGGTTGGGCCTATGGCAAGCTGCGTGAAGACTACTGGAAGTACAAAAGCGAGAAGCCCGTCGTCGTGATCGACGCGTCAAACGTAGACAAGTATGCGGACAAACTGACCCCCGGCCAGGTCCAGATGCTCAAGCAGGTCAAGGGATACACGATGCCGGTGTATCCGACGCATCGCGAATGCGGACTGCCGGACTTCGTCGCCGACAACACCCGCAACGGTGCACTGAAGTCGTCGATTGCAAAGGACGGCTGGTCCCTGGAGAACGCGACGCTGCCGAGCGTGCCATTCCCGATTCCGCAGACCGGGATTCAAGTCATGTGGAACTGGTTAATGCGCTACCAGGGTGTGGCCGCCGAGTGGCCGGACGGGTACACGGTTGTTTCGCCGCGTCCGGGCACAAGTCAATCGATCGTCACACGCTGGAACCAGCTGGTCTACTATCCGTGGGCGAAGAAGGGGCAGCACTCGCCGCAAGACGAGCAAGGTCTGCAGAATGGCTTCTATTACCTTTACACCGAACCGGCGGCGTTGGCGGGCCAAGGTACGATGCAGCGGTATTACTTCAGCAAGGATACGGACACCTACTACTATTTCACTGGCCAGCGCCGCGTGCGCCGCCTGCCGGCCTACGCATACGATGCACCGCTGATCGGATACGAGAACCAGTATCCAGCGGACATCTCGTTCGTGTTCTATGGCAACCCGGACCGTTTCGACTGGAAGCTCATCGGCAAGAAGGAAGTCTATGTGCCGTATGACGGTTTCGCAATGCAGCGCTTCGGCACGAAACTGACTGCCGCAATGGGTCAGAGCTTTGTCAATGCGGACATGCGCCGCTACGAACTGCACCGCGTGTGGGAAATCGAAGGCACGGTCAAAGCGGGCGTTCGCCATTCGACGCCGAAGAAGACGCTCTACGTCGACGAGGACAGCTGGCTCGTGGCGGTGGGCGACGACTATGATGCGCAGGGCAAGATCTGGAAGGCGAAAGAGAACTACATCACGCCGGAATGGGAGATCGGTGCCTGCGCGTCGTCCGCGTCCGTCTATAACGACTTGATCAGCGGACGCTACGTGTTCGACGAAACCATCGTCGGCACAGGCAAGGATCTGAAATTCTATTCGCCTGGCGCTAGCGACCCTCGTCTGACCAACCAATACTTCACCGGCGAAAATCTAAGCGCAATCAGCGATCGCTGAGCGAAAATCGGCCGTCGAAACGATTTGCATCACGCTTAACGACTATGGCGTGATGCACCTCGAGTTTTCAATAATATAAGCATATCTAATCAACGCCAGCAGGGGCATCTGAGATGAAAAATAGGCTAAGCCGTTTATTCTGGCCCACCGTGTGCGGAGCATTGGTTTCCGGACCAGCTGGCGCATATACGTTCGACACAGGCATTGGTGACATGCAGGCGTCGTGGGTATCGAACCTCACAGGTGGTATGGCCACCCGTACCAAGAACCCGAGCTGTTCGCTAACGGGCGATCCGAATGCGAACGGCTGCGGCGCTGCAGCGAACACTGCGCAATGGGCAAACGGCGACGACGGCGACCTCAACTATCGCAAGGGCCGTCCGTACAGCACGTATCTAAGCGCGACGAGCGAACTGCTGTTGACGATGCCAAGCGAAGGCTACAAGTTCCTGATTCGCGGCACCGCAATGTACGACTTCGCTGCGGCGCACACCGAACGCACCGAACTGTCGCCGGGGGCCTACAACCAGGTCGTGCGGGATGCACAGTTGCTCGACCTGTGGCTGCAAAAGGACTTCAGCATTGGCGATCAGCGTGCTCATGTCCGCGTCGGTAATCAGGTGATCAACTGGGGTGAGAGCTATTTTGCGTCAGGCGGGATCAATGCGACGAACTCACTCGATATTCAGAAGCTTTACATTCCGGGCACCCAGTTAAAGCAAGCGCTGTTGCCCGCGCCGATGATCAGCTTTGTGAGCGGATTGCCCGCCGGCTTTTCGACTGAAGCGTATTTGCAAGCCCAATGGAACGGCAACCGCTATCCACCTGTCGGCAGCTACTGGTCGGCGTCCGACGTATTTGGCCGAGGCTCACAGCCAGGCTCGTTCAATTCGAACAACTTCAACGTCGGCGCAATCGATGCGGGCACGATTGCCGGCGCGAACAGCAAGAACAACGGGTTGCTCAATACGACCAATCAGAACCTCGTGAACGGCGCGTACACCGGCTTGCCAACGAGTCCGATTGGTGTGCCATATAGCACGGTGCTGCCCGGCAACCGGCCGCAGTACGGTGTAAAGATCGGCTACAAGCCGTCGGGCGCCGACATCAACTTCGGCTTCTACTACGAGAACTACACCGACAAGGCGCCTGTGCTGTCGTACCTCGCCAATGGCACATCGCGCTGGTCCTATCTGAAGAACCGCCAGTTGTTCGGCGTCAGCACGAATTTCCCGTTGGGCGATTGGGCGATCGGCGCGGAACTGTCATACCGCCCACACGATGCGGTCGCGATGTCCGCGTGCTTTGCACCGGGCGGTCCGACCGATGCGCAGACGAATGCGGTGGCCGGCATCGATTGTCCCGCGTACAAGGATATGAAAAAGTTTCAGCTCGATGCGAACGCGCAGTTGAACTTGACGCAGACAACCTATCCGTTCCTGAAGCTCATCGGCGCGGACCTGGCGGTGTTCACGGCCGAGCTGACCTTGATCGACTATCCGGGCGTCAGCGCAAATTCGCAATACTTCAGCTCGATCGGCGGGAAGAGCGTATATCAGGTAGCCGACGCCGGCTACGGTGCATGGCTTAACAACAATGCGTCGCTCGGCTATCAGATCGCGGCGGCGCAGGGATCGTCGCGATCGGTCGGCTTGACGGTCGACTTCAACTGGACGTATGACGGCACGGTGATTCCGGGGTGGCAATTGACGCCGGGCGTCACCTTCTACGACGCGGTATCGGGCTATACGCCGACCTTCTCGGCCAACTATGAGAAGGGTGCGAAGTCGGTCAACCTCTACTTGCTGTTCAACCAGAACCCGCAGGTGTGGCAAGCCGGTCTCAACTACACGATGTACTTCGGCGGCAACGCGATATCGCAGCCGTTTGCCGATCGTAACTTCGTCGGACTATTCGTGACGCGCAACTTTTAATCAGGCGGCATCAGGTGAATCATGTCAGGTCACCTGATGCCTGCGGGACGTGCGCACAACGTCCCCGCTTGCGGTAATCAGGAGACTGCACGTGTTAACTAACAGCATCAGACACCTGGAAGAGTGGTTGTTCTCCCGTCGGCTCTTCGTATTGGGCGCGTTCGTGGCGTTCACGGCGGTGATGGCTTTCTTCGCGGTGCAATTGCGCATGGACGCAGGCTTCGAGAAGCAGATCCCGATCGGCCACGAATACGTACAGACGTTTAACAAATATCGTGCCGATCTGTTCGGTGCGAATCGCCTGACCGTCGTGGTCAAGGCGAAGCACGGCACGATCTGGACCAAGGACGGTCTGGCGAGACTTGCCGCGGTGACCCAGGCGGTCACCTACTTGCCGAACGTCGATCGGCTCGGTGTTCAATCGCTTTGGACGCCAAACAGTTTCGTCAATGAAATCACAGAAGAAGGTTTTCGCTCGCAGCCGATCATTCCCGGCACGGTGACGGCGAATAGTTTGACGCCTGACGTCATCGCACAGATTCAGCGTTCGACTGTCGAGGGCAACTTCATCGGCTCGCTCGTGTCGCGCGACGAAACCGCCGCGATGATCACGGCGGAAATCGGCGAAGTCGGCACGGACGGCAAGAAGATCGATTACGTCCAGTACAACCATCTGCTGGAACAGAAGCTTCGTGAGCCATACGAAGACGCGAACTACGACGTTCAGATCATCGGCTTCGCAAAGCAGATCGGCGATATCGCAGACGGTGCGAAAGCGGTACTCGTGTTCTGTGCGATCGCATTGCTTCTGACCGCACTTGCTGTGTACTGGTACTGCCATTCGATCCGCTTCACCGTCCTGCCGATCGTGTGTTCTCTGACGTCGCTGGTGTGGCAGTTCGGCACGCTGCGCCTGCTCGGCTTCGGTCTCGATCCACTAGGTGTGCTGGTGCCGTTCCTCGTATTCGCGATCGGCGTATCGCACGGCGTGCAGCAGATCAACTTCATTACTCGCGAACTCGCCCACGGCAAGTCGTCGGTGCAAGCTGCTCGTCACAGCTTCACGGGCTTGCTGATTCCCGGGACGCTGGCGCTTGTGACGGCACTGGTCTCGTTCGTTACGTTGCTGATGATTCCGATTCCCATGATTCGTGAGCTTGCGATCACCGCGTCGCTGGGGGTCGGCTACAAGATCGCGACGAACCTCGTGATGCTTCCGGTCGCCGCATCGTGCTTCAATTTCACCAAGGCATATGCCGACAAGGCGATGAAGAAGCGCGAGCAGCGCGCCGCGTGGCTGCGCAAACTCGCGCGCGTGGCCGAGCCGCGTAATGCGGTGATCGTTCTGCTGGTGGTGGCCGGCGTGTTTGCGACGGCTGTGTGGCAAAGCCGCGATCGGGTCGTCGGCACGCTGCAGCCCGGTGCGCCGGAATTGCGACCCGAAGCGCGCTTCAACCGGGATGCGGTTGCGATTGCAAGCAGCTTCGATGTCGGACTCGACTGGCTGTCGGTGGTGATTGAGGCGCCGCCCGAATCATGCGTGAGTCCCGCAGTCGGAACGTTCGACGACAAGTTGACGTATGCGCTAAAGGATGTTCCAGGCGTCGTATCGATCAGCTCGTACCCGGACATGCTGCGCACCTATAACGAGGGCTACAACGAAGGCAACCCGAAGATGAACGTCGTGCCGATCGACTCGGGTAACTACGCAGGCTTGAGTACCGAGATCGGACGCGTGCGCGGCTATCTGAACAAGGACTGCAGCATGACCGCCGTCCACTTGTATCTGTCCGACCATAAGGCAAGTACGATCAACGGCGTGATCGCCGCGGTGAAGAAGTTCCGCGACAGCCACCCGACACCCGGTGTCCAGATTCGGCTAGCAGCTGGCAATGCGGGTGTGCTTGCAGCGATCAACGACGAGGTCGCGAAGAGCGAAGTGCCGATGATGCTGTATGTCTATGCGGCCATCGTGCTGCTGGTGTTCGTCGTATATCGCGATTTGCGCGCGGTACTCGCGTGCTGCCTGCCGCTGACGGTGGGCACCTTCATCGGCTACTGGTTCATGAAGGCGTTCGACATCGGGCTGACTGTCGCGACCTTACCGGTGATGGTGCTCGCGGTTGGCATTGGTGTCGACTATGCGTTCTATATCTACAACCGGCTGCAGGGCCACCTCGCCGCGGGTGAGCCGATCGTCAAGGCTCTCGAACATTCGATGCTCGAAGTTGGCATGGCGACGATCTTTACGGCGATTACGCTCGCGATCGGTGTCGCGACATGGAGTTTCTCCGCGCTGAAGTTCCAGGCCGACATGGGCAAGCTACTCGCATTCATGTTCATCGTGAACCTGGTGATGGCGATGACTGCGCTGCCGGCGCTGGCCGTCGTACTCGAGCGGGTATTTCCGCGCCGCAAGCCGGTCCGTGCGCCTGGCGTGTTCAGTCATTAAGAAAGGCACGATCATGAACGGAATCTTTCGACGGAATATGTGTACGGGCCTGTTGGCGGTGTGCGGCGCGATGCCGCTCGATTACGCTGCGGCGCAGGCACCGGTCGATAAGCCGCAGTTGCAGCTTCATGCTGCAGAAAAGGCCAGCGCGGCGACCGAAGTGCAATTGCTCGGAGCGACCCGCGCCGGCAAGAGACTGGTTGCGGTCGGCGATCACGGCGTCGTGCTGCTGTCCGACGACAATGGCAAGAGCTTCAGACAGGCGAGTTCGGTGGCGGCAGACGTGACGCTGAACTCCGTATCGTTTGCCGATTCCCGCAATGGCTGGGCGGTCGGACATTGGGGCGTGATCCTGCGAACAAAGGACGGCGGCGAAACATGGACGCTGCAACGCAACGACATCGAGGCCGACCAGCCGCTGTTTTCCGTCTACTTCAAGGACTCGCACGAAGGATGGACGGTGGGCCTGTGGTCGCTGATGCTGCATACCACCGACGGCGGTACGACGTGGACGGCGGTCAAGCTGCCGCCGCCGCCGGGCTCGAAGAAAGCGGATCGGAACCTCTATGCGATCTTCTCCGATACCAAAGGTGCGCTATACGTCGCGTGCGAACAAGGGCGCGTGATGCGTTCGACGGATGCCGGGGCCAGCTGGACGTATGCGGAAACGGGTTATGCCGGCTCGTTCTGGACCGGCGTCGCGTTGCAGGACGGCACGCTTCTCGTCGGCGGACTTCGGGGCACGATATACCGCAGCGCAGACAGCGGCGCGACCTGGCAGGCGGCGAAGACGCCGTTCAAGAGTTCGATCACCGACCTGATGCAATCAGAAGATAAGAACATCGTCGCGTCATCGCTCGACGGCATCACATTGACGAGTAACGATGGCGGCATGAACTTTACCGGCGCGCAGCGCGCGGATCGTACCGCGCTGACCGCGATTGTCGACACGCCGGCGGGACGGCCGATATTCTTCTCGACCAACGGCGTCGCGAAACCATAAAGGGTTAGCGCCAATTCGTACCGCTTTTCAACTATCGGTCAGGGAATACGGGTGGAGCGGCAGCATGAGCGAACCCATGACAAGGGGATCTGCGCAGCATACAAAAGGCAAGCGGAACTACACGATCGGTGACATGCGTCGGATGGCCGCTGCGCACGGCGGCCGCTGCCTGTCGGATGAATACCGCAACCAGCGGATGCCGCTGACCTGGGTTTGTGCGCTCGGTCATGTGTGGAAGTCCACTGCAAACAACATTCTGCGACGATCGTGGTGTCCAGAATGCCACCGCGCCCACCTGAATTGCCGGACAATCGTGATCGTATTTGCCGAGGGCGGACACCGACGCGGCGCTGGCCGCCGAGATCGAGCGCCTGAAGGTGGCGTTTCCGAAGACCCGCGAGCTGTATCGCGAGGTGTGCGCGCTGATGTTTTTCCGGCACGGCATCACGCCAACCGCGAACCGGCTCTATCAGCTTGTCAGGCGCGGCAGCATGGGCACGCCGACCGCCGTGCTCGGCGAGTTCTGGACGGACCTGCGCGAGAAGAGCCGCGTGCGCATCGAGCATCCCGACCTGCCCGCCGATCTCGGTGCCGCCGCCGGCGAACTGGTCGCCACCCTGTGGATGCGCGCCACCGCGTCAGCCGGGACCGCGCTCGACGCGCTGCGCTGCGAAGTCGAGGCGCAGCGAGCCGAGGCGCAACAGTCGGTCGTCGCCGCCCGGGGTGAACTGGGTCGCGTCGAGGCCGCGCTCGAGCAGTGCACCGCCGCGCTGCTGGCCGCGCAGATCGAGGTGCGGGATCTGGAAAAGGCCGAGGCCGAAGGTCACGCGCAGCGACATGCGCTGGCGGCAGAACTTGAGCGGATCGGCGCGGCGCTGGCTGCGCGCGATCGCGAGCTCGTGGAGGCAAGGGAAGGGTTTTCGCGCGATCTGACGAAGCAGCGGGAAGCCGCCGAGCGCGCGGAAGAGCGGCTCCGCGCCTCCGAGAAGCGCGCCCTGCTCGAGATCGACCGCGAGCGCAGTACCGCGACGAAGCTGCAGAAGGAGCTGGACGAAGCCACGCGTCGCGCGGACCGGAAGGACGCCGACCATCGCCGTGCAATTGAAGCCATACAGGTGCAACTGGGCGACGCGCGTCATCAGGCGGGTGTGCTGCAGGGGCGCCTTGATGCTGTTCAGGCGGAGAACATGCGACTGCAGACAGAGATGATGACGCTGCGCGAAGCGGAAACGCGTGCACGGGAAACCCGGGCGTCGTCCGCCTCGGCCGGAGTCCGGAAGGCACCACGGCCGACCCGTTCCTCTCGCACTGCGCCGACCGCCAAAGTAGCAACGCGGCGCAAAAAAGCGGTATAAACGCAGGGTGATTCGCCACGGAAATGGGCTGCATGGCTGATATTTACCTGCTCGCCGGACTGACGCTTCCATAGGGCGTCGCGCATGAGTCCCTGCCCGGGACAGTGACACTGTTCATCTCGGATTGCTGGCACGGCATGAGTCCCATGCAGATGATTGCCCGCGCGAAACGGCGGGGGCTACGCCTGTCGTTCTGCGCAACGGCGCCGTGTCTATCTGGCGAAACCGGCGTGTTCGAGTTGCGCTTCAACGATGGGGTAGTGGAATGCCTGATGCTGGCACGGCTACAGCGGGTCGGAGACAGGAGCGGTAAACGCCGGCAAACCAGCCGGACTGACGTATCCCGACCCCCGCCACGCGATCCCCGACAGACCAGGTTGTTCTGACACGACGGTCGCGGTTGCCGCGCAGCGTGCGGCTCGATATGCTCGCAGCCTTCAACGGATCGGGGGTGATGAAGTGCGGCGCGTGACGGTCAGGAAATCATCGGTGCATGGGCGAGGCGTCTTCGCGTTACAGGCGATTCCAGCCGGCCAGCGGATCTTCGAATATCGCGGTGAGGTCACATCGTGGCGGCGGGCCTCTGCCCGGTACCGGCGATCCGGAATGCCCGGCCACACGTTCATTTTCGGACTGGCTGACGGGCGCGTGATCGATGGCAGCGTCGGGGGCAACAGCGCCCGCTGGCTGAACCACTCGTGCCAGCCGAACTGCGAGGCGATCGAGGACGGGCGGGGGCGGGTTTTCATCGAGACACTCAGGGACGTGATACCGGGCGACGAGCTTTTTATCGCCTATGGACTCACTATCGATGAGGCGATTACGCCCGAATTGGCCGCCGACTTTGCCTGTCGCTGTGGGAAGATGCGGTGCACCGGTTCGATGCTGGCATCGGCAAGCGGTTAACAAGCGTCGACCCGTCGACCGCAGCCGGGCGCTGGTCGCAATGCCGGTCCTGCTACATATGCATCGGAGGGTGTTCTTGCTGGTGGCGGGCGGTTGCGTGACCGTCTTCCGGCGGGCGAGCGAGCTCTCCGCCTCGCTGCTGGCGATGCCTGGCGACGTATACCTGAAACGTGTCGCCGCAGTTGCGCAGGAAAAGGGTCGGGAGGTTGGCAACGTCGCGCTAAGGGCCCGAGACGATTTCGAGCCGATTGCTTGCCAACATGGATTTTCATCGATGGACTAAGTGCAGACAGCGCAACACCATGGTAGCCAATGTCCACGTGGACTCGTTAACGCTGAAACTACCTACTGACAGTATCAATGACTGATATCGCATTAAGCAGCGCCGAATACAGCGGCATACACGGCGACATCGTGGCTCTTCTGGAACACGGTCGTCGTGCTGCGGCCCGAAGTGTCAACGCACTGATGACGGCTACCTACTGGGAGATTGGTCGCCGTATTGTCGAATTCAGTCAGGGCGGGGAGGGACGTGCGGCCTACGGTCAGGCCCTTTTAGAGCGGTTGTCGGTCGACCTGACAGCCCGCTTCGGGCGCGGGTTTGGGGTTGACAACCTGGAGTTGATGAGGATGTTCTACCAGACCTACCCGGCAGCCGCGATTTCCGAATCACTGATTCGGAAATCTACGCCCGCAGACCATCCGGGAAATTCCGAACCGGCGATTCGGAATTTCGATCTCGATCAACGCGCGACCAGATTTCAGCTGTCGTGGACGCACTACATCCACCTCATGCGGCGAACCCGGTCAATTGAAGAAAGAGCGTTTTACGAAGCTGAAGCGCTTCGTGGCGGATGGAGCGTGCGACAACTGGATCGGCAGATTAGCAGCCAGTTTCACACTCGTGCGATGCTGTCGAAAAACAGGCCCGCCATGCTACAGAAGTCGGGCAAGGCGCAACCGGGCGACCTTGTGACCGCAGAGGAGGCAATCAAGGATCCTTATGTCCTTGAGTTCCTGGATCTCAAGGACGAATATTCAGAAAGTCAACTGGAGGAGGCATTGGTCCATCGCCTCGAAGACTTTCTTCTTGAGCTGGGTGGCGATTTTACGTTCGTGGGCCGCCAGCGTCGCCTTCGGATTGGTGAAAGCTGGTTCCGGGTAGATCTTCTGTTTTTTCATCGGCGTCTGCGATGCCTTGTTATCGTCGATCTCAAGCTCACCGAGCTCAATCACGCCGACGTGGGTCAGATGCACATGTACTGTAATTACGCACGTGAGCACTGGACGCTGCCAGGAGAGAACCCACCCGTTGGCCTGATCCTGTGTGCGCGAACGAATGCCGCGGTGGCGCGTTATGCATTGGAAGGGTTGCCAAACAAAGTGCTGGCGGCTGAGTACCATATGGTCCTGCCGGATGAAAAACTCCTCGCCGAAGAACTGGCCAGAACCCGCCGTGCCTGGGAGGCCCAACATTGGCCGGAAGAGGGCGCTGACGGTCAACTGTCGTGACAGGGGCACCATCATGATTGCGTCATGCTCGGCGAATCATCAACAACCTTTTAGAGACTGACTGCCTGCTACCATTGCAATCTGTGTGCGGAAATACATCTCATCAGCGGGTCGGCGCGCCGTACAAGATGGGAACCAGAGCACTACACGGTGCGTCTGGTCGCCGACGCGAGCGGTCGGCGCGCAATCATCGAGTCAGTCGATGAGCACCGCAGGAAATTGAGAAGCACGGTCAAATGGATTAATCTCGTCAGCCTGACTGAATAACTGTTCTGGATCCGACGGATGCAGCTCGACATTTTCAACGACAGCCGCGACGTGATGCTGCGCAATGACGTCCTGTCCGCGTTGCAGCAGTACGATGCGGCGGGCGCGCGGCGCGCGCTGCAGGCGCTTGCGAACAAGTATCCGGACGACGTCGCGCGCCTGGCCGCTACTGGTGGAACTGGCGTGGCTTTCGCCGTCTCTCTTTGACCGGCTGTCGGGCCAACTTGGCGACGCGTCCATCAATGCCTTGCGGCGCGGCTTCGATACCTCGTTCGACGGCGCGGGCGATACTGGCGATCTGGCATGGTTTCCGGCGTGGGTCCTCACAGAAAAAGCCGGACTTGCCCCCTATTCAGGCAGGCGGAGCCTTCCCGACGGCACGCGCCCGAACGGGCGACGAGGCTGATGCTCGGACTGCTGAGCCTGGAGCGGCAGGGCCGGCATCACGAACTGCTGCAAGCCCGGCGCGAACTGCAGACACTCAATGGGGCGGTGTACGCCGCCTATATGAAGACGCGCTGGGCAGGTGGCCCGGGATATGACACGAACGCCATCTCACAAGTGGGTCTTTGCCGCGCGGTTCCGGCGGGGCGCCTTCGGCTGGAAATCCGCGTTGCCGATCCAGCGTCTGAAAGAAGCCCTGGCGGAGATCCGGCAGATCGCCCGTGCCGATCCCGTTCTCGCCGCGGACGGCGCGGTCGCTTTGCTCGAAAAGCTTTCGCCGGCGCTCGAGCACGTAGACAGTTCGTCCGGCGCAATGGGTACCGCGGTGAATCGCGCGATCGATACACGTGTGCCGGTCATCGCCGGGGTGGACGTGTCCGCTCCGGTACGCACACGTTGGCTGGAACGCCTGTTTGACGCGCTCCAGGACGACCAGATGCCGTATATCGAACAGCTGGGCATCGCTGGGGTGACCTGTGCGCCTCGCCCGCCATCGCGTCCGCATGGGCAGGCCGGCTGTTGCCGATTACCGTTCAGGTGATGGGCGCTGAAAGTCCGGGCGGCCATTTCGCGGGTACCACCGCCTGTCTGAGTGCACTGAATGCCGCCGGGCGCCATGAGGAGCTCCTCGTTCTCGTGAACGGCGCGCGCCTGAACTGGTGGGGGTATCGCCAGTACGGGGTAGACGCACTGATCGCACTGGGTCGTTCCGCTGAAGCACTGCGTTACGCGGAAGCGTCCAGGGGGCTGAATGCGCCCGCTGCCGCAATCGCCCGCAAAGGCGAAGCTATCCTCCTGTCGTCGGGCATGATGGACGAGGCATATCGACGCTACGCGATCGAGGCCAATCAGGGCGCCACGCATCTCGCGACGTTCCGTGCCATCGCGAAAAAGTATCCGGACAGGAGCCCGGACAGCATCCTCCACGATCTGGTCGCGAGCAGTCCCGGCGCCGAGGGGAAATGGTTCGCCGCCGCGAAGGATGCCGGCCTGCTCGATCTGGCGGCGTCTCTCGCGATGCGCGGCCCCACCGACCCGCGAACCCTGACGCGGGCCGCGCGCGATTTCGCGCAGCGCAAGCCTGAATTCGCGGTGGCCTGTGGCACGGCAGCGCTGCACTGGATGGCAGCAGGCTTCGGTTACGAAATCACGGGGAGCGATGTGCTGGATGCTTACGGTGTGCTGGCGGACGCGGCCCTTGCCACCGGCATGGAACGTGACCAGCTCAACAGCCGTCTGCGGGACCAGTTTGCGGCCATTCCGGGGCATTCGTTCGTCGCCACCGTGCTGACGCATCATTGGCTGGCATAACGTCGCGATGCATCCAGGTCATGGGATTGACGGTTCCCGTACGGCCCGTGGCCCGGCGTGTTGTCGTCAACGAGTCGCTCCCGGTCGTGTAGGGCGAGCGCTCGTTATGCCGCCGATGACTGAACGGAAGTGCAACGCAGCCGTAGACGGTTGCTTTACGATAGGCGGAAGTCAGTACAGGACTTGGATCATGGAAGAGTACAACCCCGAGTGCGCGCCCGAACCTGAATCATGGCTTGAACTTGACGAACAGGAGCGAATTTTTCTCGTGGAAACCTGGCATCGCGTCGCCCGGATCAAGCTTCCCAACGTCACGACACATGCCGCGCTACACGCGATCGTCGAAAACCAGATTGCCCTGAACCTTGAGCCCGTGGTCCGGGCGATGCATCGCCTCAGGAAAGAGGGACTCACACGACACGATACTATCCACGCGATCGGCTCCGTTGTCGCAGAGCATCTGTTTGATATTTTGAAGACGAATCAGAATGACGATGCAGCGGCTTCGCAGGCGCGTTACTACGCGGAGGTGGAGCGATTGACTGCAGTGAGTTGGCGCAGAGGTGAGCACTGATGGCGGTACCATCGAAGCTTCAGCCCTGGTTTGAAGCGCGGCAGCGCTTCAGGTTGAGCCATATTCATATCCAGATGGCTCGCGAACTGGGATTGAATCCCCGAAAATTCGGATCACTGGCTAACAACCAGCAGGAGCCGTGGAAGCGCCCCCTCGCCGAATTTATCGCGCACTGTTATAGCAAGCGCTTTGGTCGTTCGACCCCCGAACACGTGCAATCGCTGGAAGAAGTCGTGAAGCGTGCGGAACAGCAACGCAGCGAGCGGCGGGAGAGAAAAGCCAACAAAGCGGTTCTGCCAACAGGGCCTCAACGTACCGATAGCGGATCAAACGGAAAGCTGCCAGACCTGCACGAACCTGGCAGTGAATAGGTACGAAGGGAACGGACACGACGACCGTCTGGGTGGCGATGTAGAGCATTTTCGCAAAGGTTGCTTCTATTTTTATTTCCGAAATGTTTCTACTTTCGCTTCATTGGTGCGACACGTGTCGCCGTCAGCCGGACGTAAATCGGCAAACGCGGTAGCCGGCAAAGCCCATTCCTGTCTTGTCACATTCAACGACTGGAACATTGGAAATTGAATCCGTGACCTGCTGTGCGACCAGCAGTTGCCTACCCGAACGTGCGCGATTGGTAACGATCGGGTGCGAAGCTTCGGGGACAACGAACCTGCCTGAAGGGCGATCCACCTTGGTGACAAGGAAGGGGTCGACACTGCCAGCAGCCGTGCGGTGTGGGGGCAAGGCAATTTCCGCATGCACAACGTAGGTGAACTGTCGCATAACCCTCGTGACGAAAAATGAGCCAAAGCTGCTGACAGGCTCTGACCAAAAGGTGGGTAGCCAGTTGTTCCTCTCGATGATAGGGACACGTCGCCACAAGCGCTGCCGGGGGAGAGACAGGTGCTAAACGGATAGACACGCTGAAATTCATGCGCGTCGGCAAGAATGGGAACGTGGTAAACCCGATTCTTCGCCACCCGTCGTGAACCTCTGATCCGTGCGCATGATGTTCTCCTTTGAACAGGACTCGACACGCTGATTTTACGTATCAGTTCGCCGACGACCCGCCTGCACATAGGATCTCTCACGGCCTTCGACGATCTTCGTGCGATCCCTGCACGTTGGCACGAAACGCGTCTGCGCTGCAAGCCGCAGGGATTATTGATAGCGGAGAAGCGAAGCGGCCGACGGATTCGTCAGCCACTTCCGGGGTCAGGATTGCAACAGAACGCAGGTCACGACGTCGCCGGCCGCAAGGCGCTTCTGGCCGCCTGGCTTTGCCGGCCGAGTAGCGCCACGCTGACAATCGCGATCAGCAACGGCGCCGCGAAGGCGTAGTACAGATTCCCGGTAGCCCAGCCCGCGTCAACCAGTGTCCCCGCTGCCAGCGGCGCCAGCACTGCGCCCACACGACCGATACCGATCGACCAGCCCATCCCGGTCACACGGGTTTCGGCCGGATAAAGAATGGGGGCGAACGCGTACAGGCCAGCCATGCATGCGAAGATCCCCGCGCCGATCAGCAGGGCGATGACGAACGCGACGGTGAGCGTCGAGGCAAACATGCCAAAGCACAGCATCAGGGCCGACGTCAGCGTCAGGCTGGTCCACAGCAGCGGCTTAAGGCCGATGCGTGACGAGATGAAACCGAACAGCGCTCCGCCCACTACGCCGCCAACGTTCAGCAGCACTCCGCCTGTGATCCCTTGTTGCGCCGACATGCCTGCCGCGACAAGCAGCTTCGGTGTCCAGCTCAGCACGAAGTAGAAGCACAGCATCACGAGGAAGAATGATGCCCAGATCATCAGCGTCTGCAGTGCAAGTGAACCGACGAACAAGCTGCGAAATTTACTCTGCGTCTCGACTCCAGGTGCCGGGTTGAGCTGCTGTGGAAGCTCGGTGACCGTTTCATGGCCCAATTTTACGAGCAGTGCATTAAGCTTTGTCAGTGCACCGGCCCCGCGCCTTGCGATCAGGAAGTCGAGCGACTCCGGCAGGCGCACGAGGACGAACGGAATCATCGCAGCGGTAACCAGTGCCCCGAACACGAAGACGCTGCGCCAGCCGTAATGCATCAACAAAACGCCGGCGATCGATCCCCCGATCGTCGCGCCGATCGGATAGCCGGTTACCTGCAGACTGATGGCGGCACTGCGCAACCTGATTGACGAGTACTCGGAGGTGATCACGTTCAGGCTCGCGAGCATCCCGCCGATACCGATGCCGGTGATCGCGCGCAGCGTTGCAAGTGCAATGATGCCGGGTGCCCAGGCGGACAACAGCATCCCGCCCGAAATCATCCCGAGACAAAGCAGGATGACCGGTCGGCGTCCGACACGATCGGCCCACGGCGCGAGGAAGAGTGAGCCGGCTGCCATGCCGAACAAGCCGGCGCTCAGCAGCAAGCCGAGCTGCTTTCCATTCAAATGCCACTCGGCCGATATCGAGGACGCCGTGAACGCCATCGCCAGCACGTCAAATCCGTCGAGCATGTTGAGCACGATACAGATCGTGATCGCCGCAACCTGAAAGCGGCTCATCGCCCCCTGATTGATCGTCTCCCTGATGTCCAGCTTCATCGTCTCCTCCAGTCCTTTAATTAATCGAGTACCCATGCGGCGACTTCGTGCGGTGGTGGGGCGGCGCGCGCCGTCGCCCGCTCGCGCCCCGCTCCTGCCGTGTCAGAAGATGTGACGGATTCCCGCCATCAGGCCGGCTTGTCCGACGCCGGCCGCGGGCGTCGTGCCGCCGCCAGAACTCACGCTGTAACGCGCTTTGCACTGTTTGCGAGATACGCACCTTGCAGGTAAACCGCAGTGGCTTTTGACAGGAAGTACGTTCCGCGCAGCGTGCCCATCGTGGCGCGCGCATCCTGCTCACGTGTGATGATCCGATACGCCTCGCCGTCCAGCGAGAACGCTGGCGTCACATGATATGAGGCGCCGACGAAAAATAGATTCGAGCGTACAGCGGGGATCGCTGGCGAAACTGTCTCCACATCCCGGCCGACCCAGCCGGCACCGACCTTGACGCCGCCGAGCTTCGCATAGCCGTTTACCTGCATCCGGCTGTCTTTGTCTGCCTCGCTGGTCAGCGCAAACGGCGCGGCGCCATCGAAGAAACTGGCGGCCGCGCCCGCGCCCCCGCGCTGCTCCTCATACGTTGCTGCAACGCCAAACATGTTCGCGTCGTACTTCAGCATCGCGCTCCATAGCCGGCATTCGGTCGAATGCCCAGCCACCTGCCCCGCGCAGGTACCCTGGCCCGGCGAGCTGCCGGTGCCGGCGGAGTCGCGGCCGAACGAGTACGTTGCGCCGACAGTCAAACCGCTGAAGGTGTCCTTGTAGGCGACGGTGTTGTCGCTGCGAGCGTTCGGGATGTAGGCATCGAGCGAACCGATACCGTAGATGTCCGGCCCGATGATGTCCGAGTCGGACAGTCCCCAGTACGTCATCGTGTACTGTCGCCCGAACGACACGGTGCCCCACGGCCCCTGCAGGCCGACCCACGCCTGCCGACCAAACAGCCGGCCGCCCTGGCCGGAATCGCCGCCGCGCAGATTGAATCCGCTCTCGAGCTGAAATACCGTCTTCAGGCCGCCACCGAGATCCTCGCTGCCGCGCAGCCCCCAGCGTGATGGCAGTTCACCAGTAATCCCAGGCATCCGGATGACCCGGTCACCGGCTGCGTTTGCATGGGAAACGTATTCGACGCCCGTGTCGAGTACGCCGTATAGCGTCACGCTGCTTTGTGCGAAAGCCGAGGCACCGATCAGTCCCAGTCCCCCCACCATCAATTTCGACAGCTTCATTGATCTCCGCTCCTGATGTGGAATTATTTGTTCGCAATACGAATAGGTCCGACGCTTTAAAAAGTGTACTTATCATGTGTATACTGATGAAAAGTGTGCCGAAGAAATGCGGTATCCTCTATTTGTGTTTACCCTGTCCTGCGCACCGCCATGACCACCAATCGATCTGTTGACTTATCCCTTGACGAGCTGCCCGGCCACTACATCCGCCGCCTTCAGCAGATGGCGGTTGCGATCTTTCTGGACGAGACCTCGGCGTACGGGATTACTCCCGTCCAATATGCAGCGATGCAAGCCGTGCACGACCGTCCTGAACTCGACCAGCGCTCGCTCTCACGCGCCATTGGTTTCGATACCTCGACCACCGGCGGGGTCATCGACCGGCTGGAGAAGAGGGGGCTGATGCGGCGCAACGCTTCGGCAGAAGACCGGCGCGTGCGGTTGCTGACGCTAACGGCCGAGGGTGAAGCGCTGCTCGACGAAGTACGGCCTGCCATGTTGCGGGCGCAGGTGCGCATGCTCGAACCGTTGCCCGCGTCTGAGCGTCAGAATTTCATGGCGATGCTGAAGGTTCTGGTGGCACGGTCTGACCATGAGTTCGGCGCTGCGCCGGACGAGGCGAATGACGGGTCCGCCTGACAGGTGGCCGCTCCTGACTCCCTGGCCGTCCAGTACGGCGCGGCATCAGGATGCGGACATTAAAGCCCGATAGCCGCCTCTGTACATTCAGCAAAATCCGATCGCTTCTACTTGCCGCCGACGGCCCGTCGAGCGGCACATCACGCGTGACGTCGCGTCTCTCTGGGCAGCAAAGTTTCGGGGTCCACAAACCCATGATTTGCTCCGGCCCCTGAAGCGCTGCCTTGCCGCAGTACCGTCTGCCCGATATCGGCGCATGGAGCAGATCTGTCAGATGCGCAACCCGGAACTCCGGCGTATCGCATGTGCCGGGGAGCCCGAGACAGCCAATCCCGAGATATCGCCATCCCGAGTCGCCTAGTCATAAGTCGCCCCCCGCCAGCCACCTGGCAGGTAGCAAATTACCTGGGGCAACAACCCGACATCCTGCTTGACGCTTATCCAGGCAACCGATGCCTCACGGGTTCGGGCCTCTTTGCGCGCTTTGCGAATCCGTTAGCGCACTGTGCCGACTTGCGGCCGAACACGTTGGTAAGAGCGCGCCTGTTGGGAAATTGAGGGTTACCCCTTATTTGATGTCCGGAATTCCGTATCTATACTAATCATCAGCATACACATTATCAGTATGCATTGTTATTGTGGAGACGCAAATGAACGGCAAGCGCTCGGACCTTCCAGTTCTGGTTGCAGGTGGTGGTATTGGTGGCCTTGCGGCCGCACTGGCGCTTGTGCGCCGGGGGTTTTCGGTAAAGGTGCTGGAACAGGCGCCTGAGATCGGCGAAATCGGCGCCGGTATCCAGCTCGGGCCGAATGCGTTCCATGCTTTTGATGCGCTCGGTATTGGCGAGAAGACCCGCAGCCGGGCGGTCTACACCGAGGAGATGGTGATGCATGACGCGCTGGACGAGTTCCTGGTCGGCCGCATCCCGACTGGTGAGGCTTTTCGCAAGCGATTCGGCAACCCTTACGCGGTGATTCACCGCGTCGACGTGCACCTGTCGCTGCTGGAAGGCGCGCAGGAAACCGGCAAGGTGGAGTTCCTGACATCGACCCGGGTCGAAGGCGTCGAGCAGCATGACGACAACGTGACCGTCCACGATCAGAACGGCCAGGCGCACCGCGGTCAGGCACTGATCGGGGCGGACGGCGTGCGCTCGGTAGTTCGCGCAAAGTACGTTGGCGATCCGCCGCGCGTCTCGGGCCACGTCGTTTATCGGGCGGTGGTCGACAGGAAGGACTTCCCGGCTGACCTGCAATGGAACGCGGCGAGTATCTGGGTCGGTCCGAACTGTCACCTGGTGCATTACCCGCTGCGCGGCGGCGAGCAATACAACGTCGTCGTGACTTTCCATAGCCGCAACAAGGAAGAGTGGGGCGTCACGGACGGCAGCCCCGAGGAAGTCCAGAGCTACTTCCAGGGCATCTGCCCGCGTGCCCGCCAACTGATCGAGCTGCCCAGGAGCTGGAAGCGGTGGGCGACCGCCGACCGTGAACCGATCGGCCAATGGACCTTCGGTCGCACGACGCTGCTTGGTGATGCCGCGCACCCGACGCTGCAATATCTGGCACAGGGTGCCTGCATGGCGCTTGAAGACGCGGTGACGCTGGGCGAGGCGCTGCGCGTCAACAACAACGATTTTGAAAAAGCGTTCGACCTGTATCAGCGTTCGCGGGTCGCCCGTACCGCACGGATTGTGCTGTCGGCGCGCGAGATGGGCCGCATCTTCCACGCCCAGGGCGTCGAACGCCTGGTGCGCAACGAGCTGTGGAAGGGTCGCTCGGCCGAGCGCTTCTATGACGCGATGGAGTGGCTGTACGGTTGGCGGATTGAGGACTGCCTGGCTGTCTGATCAGCGGCGCCATCCCCTCATTACTTTTCAGGAACTTCAGTCATGCAAGAACTTGGTCGCCTCGAGGATCTGCCCGCGGATTACCGTGAGGCACTGACTGATCAAAATCTCGTCCCATTGTGGCCGAGCCTGCGCGCCGTCTTGCCGCCGGGCAAACCGCGCCCAAACACCCGCGCAACACACTGGCCGTACCAGACACTTAAACCGTTGCTGCTCAAGGCCGGCGAGCTGACCCCGATCGAGAAGGCCGAGCGTCGCGTGCTGGTGCTGGCGAATCCGGGCCACGGCCTGGAGAAGATGCAGGCCAGCGCTGCGATGTATCTGGGTATGCAGCTCCTGCTTCCAGGCGAGTGGGCGCCTTCGCACCGCCACACGCCGAACGCGGTTCGCATGATTGTCGAGGGTGAAGGCGCTTACACCACGGTGGACGGCGAGAAATGTCCGATGAGCCGCGGTGACCTGATCCTGACGCCCACCGGCCTCTGGCATGAGCACGGACATGACGGCGATGCGCCGGTGGTATGGCTCGATGTCCTCGACCTGCCGCTCGTCTATTACATGGAAGCGTCATATCACATCGACGGTCCCCGTCAACAAGTAAGGCCGGGCCAGGGTGATCGTGTGTATGCGCGAGGCGGGTTGGTCCCGACGCCAGTTTTCGACCGCGCAAACAAGGCGTATCCGATGCTGCGGTATCCCTGGGCGGAAGCGCGCTCCGCGCTCGAAACCCTGGCCGCGGACCAGCCGGACCTGGAAGCCGTGCAGCTCACCTATGTGAACCCGGAGACCGGTGGCGATGCACAGAACATTCTCGGCTTTTATGCGCTGATGTTGCGTCCGGGCCAGAAGTTGCGCCTGCCGGTGCGCTCGCCCGCGATGGTCTTCCACCTGATCGAAGGCGGTGTCGACACGCAGATCGGCGGTCAGCGTTTCTCGCTGGCCGATGCCGACACGTGCTGCGCGCCCGGTTACACCGACGTGACGCTGGAAAACCCGTCAGCCAGCGCGCCCGCATTCATTTTTATTGCCGACGAAACGCCGCTGCATCGCAAACTCGGCGTGTTCGAGAACCGCGGCCAAATCCCATTCAAGGAAAAAACATGAGCGAAACGAACTACCTCTGGCAACCGTCGCCGGTGTATTCACTGCCGGTGCGCGGCAAGAGCGAGCGCCTGCCGATTAACCGTCTGTTCTTCGTCGGCCGCAACTATCACGCCCACGCCGTCGAAATGGGCAAGCCGGTGGATAAGGCAAGTGGGCGGCCCTTCTATTTCACGAAGGCTCCGCAGACGCTCGTCGAGTCTGGCGCGACAGTGGTTTATCCGCCGGAAACGAAGAATTACCACCATGAGATGGAGCTTGTCGTCGCCATCGGCGCGCCGGGCTTCCGCGTCGCCGAGGCCGATGCGCACAAGATCATTTATGGTTACGCCTGTGGCCTCGACATGACCCGTCGCGACCTGCAACTGGTCGCACGCGACAAAGGTCGTCCGTGGGATCTGGGCAAAGACGTCGAGCAATCGTCAGTCGTGAGCGAGATCGTGCCGATGCCGGGCGTCGTCCTCGACAAGGGCGAACTCGCGCTGACCGTCAATGGCCAGCCGCGCCAGACGTCGGATCTGAGCCGCCTGATCTGGAACATCAGCGAAATCATCGCCGACCTGTCCCTGTTCTACCACCTGCAGCCGGGCGACCTGATTTTCACCGGCACGCCGGAAGGTGTGGGCGCGGTGGTGGCAGGCGATCGCATTGAAGGTCACATCGAAGGCGTCGGCAACATCACGCTCAACGTCGGTGCCGCCGAATGAGCGCTGCCGCCAGTTCGCCCGCTGAGTTGAAGCTTTACAGCTTCTTCCGCAGCGGCTCCTCGCATCGGCTGCGCATTGCGTTGCGGCTGAAGGGGCTGGATGTCGAGTATGTGCCGGTCGATCTGCGCAAGGAGCAGCATCTTTCCAACGCGTACAGGACGCTGAACCCGCAGTGCCTGGTGCCCGCTCTGGTGAGCGACGACAAGGTACTGATCCAGTCGCCTGCCATCATCGAGTGGCTCGAGGAACGCCATCCTGAACCGGCGTTGTTGCCCTCGCCCCCGGATGATCGGGCTCATGTGCGTACATTGGCAGCTATTGTCGGTTGTGACATCCATCCGATCAACAATCGACGCATTCTCGAGTACCTGCGCAAGCAACTGGGTTGCAACGAGGACGCGGTCAATGCATGGTGCACGACGTGGATCGTCGCCGGCTTTGATGCGTTCGAAGCGATGTTGGCGGCTGACAGGAAGCGCGGTGATTTCTGCTTTGGCAACACCCCGACGCTGGCCGATGTCTACCTGATTCCGCAGGTGGAAAGCGCGAGACGGTTCAACGTGGATCTTGGTCCCTGGCCCAATATCCGCGCGGTCGATGCCGCCTGCAGCCAGCTTGATGCGTTCCGTTTGGCTGCGCCTGCGTTGCAGCCTGACGCAGGCTGAAAACGCCTGGCATGGCCAATCGTCACGGCCTGCTCGATTCACGCGGGCCGCAGTCTGACTTCGATTCAGGAGCATTTTTCACTATATGCACGGTGCAGGGCAAGGCGGTCATCGATGATGACGCCCTCGTCATGCCGACGTCGCGCGACCATGGTGCGGGAATCAGGACAACACACCAGCGCAAACAGCCGTATTGACAACCCGCTCAGGCACCTAACATATTGAAGTGACATGTTCTATATACAAATCATTGTTCGTTCTACGAACAAATACCCGTGAGCTGACGGGACGGCATTTTTTGACAGGACGCGGACACCTTCTTGATGAGATTTGTGCATCGCGAAACGTTGCGCCGAAATTTTCCGTTATGGTCTGACCAATTTCGACCTGGTAAGGTTTGTCTGCAAAACGGCAGAGGTGTGTTTGCGTCAGTCCGCCGCCTCGGGCCAATAGCGGCTGCTTCCGCGTACTCCGCCGTTCCAGATGGCTCGGCAGATTGGCGCCGCGCATGAGCGTCTGCATCGGCGATACGTGCACGCCTGGAAGAGGCCGGAACTTTTCAAATCGCTTGGCAAAAAACGGACCGCTCGGGAGACAAGTGTTTACCCTAATAAACAGAAATCTCAAATTGTTAAGTAGCTGTATTAGAATTTCCGTCAGGAAATACTGATTTTTCTGTAGGGAAAGCCTTAGCGTCATCATGGCGCGCCTCTCGAGTTCGCCCGCGTGTCGCCCACTAACGGTGCAGTGCACAATGGCCTGGCTCCCACCCGTCCATTAAATCCCTGATTCGCAACAATCCAACCTACGGGCAGTCAGATTCGCCTTTCGTACTACTAACGGAGCAGCATCAATGAGCATTTTCGTGCCCGAAGAACTTGTGTCCAGTTACAAGACCAGCGTCACTGCGCTGTTCGCGCTGGCAAATCCGGTATTCCGGGGTGTTCAGGCGGTGATTGAACTCAACCTGCAGGCGGTAAAGGCTGCCTTGGCGGAAGGCGAAGACAACCTGGGCGACGCATTCTCGGGCAAAAACCCGGCGGAACTCCTCGCTCGCCAGCTCAACGTTACACAGCAGTTCGCCGGGAAGACGGCATCGTACAGTCGTCACCTGTTCGAGATTGTCTCGGGCACCCAGGCCGAACTGGGGAAGGTTGCGCAAGCGCAATATGAAGAACATAGCAGCAAGGTACAAACGCTTGCAGACCATCTCGCGAAGAGCGGGCCAGTCGGCTCGGAAGCCGCGATCGCCGTGATGAAATCGGCGTTTTCAACCGCCAGCACCGCGGCCGAGACGGTACGCGCGGCGGCCAGACAAGCCATCGAGGCGGCACAAGGCAACTTTGCCGCTACGACTGCCCCTGCTTCGAAGGCTGGCCAGCAGGTCGCCGCGCAGGGGTCGCGCGCTGCGAAGCAGTAACGGCAGAACCCTGAACCGCTGCGCGTTGCCTGTCACGGCTCTGCGCAGTACAACCGTCTTTTGCACCCTGACCGGCTGGTCCAGAAACTGGTCCGGAACGCCGGGCATCGCGCGCTTCGCGCAGTCAGCAGGCAGCGCTGGAACTTCCCCGTTAATTCCCGGCACGGTTTCGCGGAGATCTTTGGCTGACCGGTATGACCATGTCTGAACAATCCTTCACTTCCTCGCCAACGGACCGGACGACCGCCTTGCAGGATCCGCTGGGCGACTGGCTACACGCGTGGCGTGCACTGATCAGTCCAGCTGGATGGTTTGCTACAACATCGGGCGAGGCTGCCGAGGCTCCGCTGCACGGGTTTATGCCCTTTGGGTCCCAGATGGCGAGTTTCACGCCGTGGGTGGCTCGGAGTCTGTTTTCCGCCCCGGCCGCGGCGCCGCTCGGCGCCAGAGTTGTCCCCGAGCGCCTGCTGGATGCATGCGCTGCCTACGCGCGCGAATGCCTTGGACTATGGCAGCAGGCAACTGCACAAAACACGGGTGCTCCCGACCTGTCCGATCGCCGCTTCAAGTCCGATGCGTGGAAAACCAACCCGTTGCTGGGGTTCATCGCCGCCGGGTATCTGGCGGGCGCACGGCATCTGGATGAACTCGTGAATGCCGTTGACGCTGACGCGAAAACACGCGGGCGCATTCGTTTTGTCGTTCAGCAATGGTTGGCGGCGGTAGCGCCATCCAATTTCCTGCTCCTGAATCCGGACGCGCAGAAATCTCTGCTCGATAGCAATGGCGAGAGTCTGCGGCGGGGGGTGACGAACCTGCTCACTGACATCACGCGCGGCAAGCTGTCGCAGACCGATGAATCACGCTTTGTTGTCGGCGAGAACCTCGCGAACACCGAAGGCTCGGTCGTGTTCGAAAACGACCTGATCCAGCTGATTCAGTACACGCCGCGCGCGGCTACCGTTTATGAGCGGCCACTCCTGATTGTGCCGCCTTGCATCAACAAGTTTTACATCCTCGATCTTCAGCCAGAAAGTTCGCTTGTCCGTCATGCGCTGGACGAGGGGCATCAGGTATACGCCATTTCGTGGCGTAACCCCGATGCGTCGCTCGCGCACAAAACGTGGGACGACTACGTGGAAGAGGGGATTTTGCAAACGATCAACGCTGTCAGGAAGATTTCCGGCAGCAAGCAGGTCAACGCACTGGGCTTTTGCGTTGGCGGCACGTTGCTCGCAACAGCACTCGCCGTGCTCGCCGCGCGCGGCGAACGTCCTGTGGCATCGCTGACGTTGCTGACTGCAATGCTCGATTTTTCAGACACGGGCGTGCTCGACATTTTTGTCGACGAGGCTCAGGTCCAGAGACAGGAACTTGCTATCGGCGGCAAGAACGGCGCACTTCCGGGTGTCATGCGCGGTGCCGACCTGGCGGCCACATTCTCGTTCCTGCGGCCAAACGAGCTGGTGTGGAACTACGTCGTCGACAACTATCTGAAGGGTCAAACGCCGCCGCCGTTTGACCTGCTGTACTGGAACAGCGATTCGACCAATTTGCCGGGGCCGATGTACGCGTGGTACCTGCGCCATACGTATCTTGAGAACAGGCTGCGTGAACCCGGCGCGCTCACGGTGTGCGGCGCGCCGGTTGATCTTGGCCGGATCGACGTGCCGGCTTTCATTTACGGGTCACGGGAAGATCATATCGTGCCGTGGCAGACGGCCTATGCGTCGGTGTCGTTGCTGAAGGGGCCGCTGAGGTTTGTGCTCGGGGCTTCGGGGCACATCGCGGGTGTGATCAATCCGCCGTCGAAAAACAAACGCAGCTACTGGGCAATGGGCGGCGATGGTACGCCATTACCCGCTTGCGCTGACGAATGGCTCGCGGTCGCGGCGGAGCATCCAGGCAGTTGGTGGCCCGCATGGACCGGCTGGCTTGCGCAGCACGGTGGCGATCGCGTGGGGAAGAGTCCTGGCGAAGGCTCGAACGCGTATCCGGTCATCGAGCCGGCGCCGGGGCGTTACGTGAAGCAGTGTGCGTAAGGGGCCTGACTGTAGCGCAATGACTTGCCACGGCAAGTGCAGCAGCGTGGTTGGAGCGATTGAAGGTTATTTGTTTTCATATCAGGAGTTGGAATGACTGAAGTTGTGATCGTATCGGCGGCACGTACTGCTGTCGGCAAATTCGGCGGGTCGCTGGCGAAGATCGCTGCGCCCGAACTCGGCGCGACGGTGATCCGCGCCGTTCTGGAACGCGCGGGCCTGAAGCCTGACCAAATCAGCGAAGTCATTCTGGGTCAGGTGCTGACGGCTGGCTCCGGCCAGAATCCGGCCCGCCAGTCGCTGATCAAGGCAGGGTTGCCCTCTGCCGTGCCGGGCATGACGATCAACAAGGTCTGCGGCTCGGGCCTGAGAGCCGTGATGCTCGCTGCCAACGCGATCATCGCGGGCGATGCGGACATCGTCATCGCCGGTGGCCAGGAAAATATGAGCGCCGCGCCGCACGTGCTGCCGGGCTCGCGCGATGGCTTCCGCATGGGCGACGCGAAGCTGATCGACAGCATGATCGTCGACGGCCTGTGGGACGTGTACAACCAGTACCACATGGGCGTGACCGCTGAGAACGTCGCGAAGGAATACGGCATTACGCGCGAACAGCAGGATGCGTTCGCGGCTTTGTCACAGAACAAGGCGGAAGCCGCACAGAAGGCGAGCCGTTTCGATGATGAAATCGTGCCGGTCGAGATTCCCCAGCGCAAGGGCGAGCCGCTGCGCTTCGTGACCGACGAGTTCGTGCGCCACGGTGTCACGGCCGAATCGCTCGCGAGCCTGAAGCCGGCCTTTTCGAAGGAAGGCACGGTCACGGCGGCGAATGCTTCAGGGCTGAACGACGGTGCGGCGGCAGTGGTCGTGATGTCGGCAAAGAAGGCCGAATCGCTCGGCCTCACGCCGCTCGCACGCATCAAGGCTTACGCGAATGCGGGCGTCGATCCGAAGGTGATGGGCATGGGCCCGGTGCCAGCATCGCGTCGCTGTCTGGAGCGCGCGGGCTGGAGCCCGGCGGATCTCGACCTGATGGAAATCAACGAGGCGTTTGCAGCGCAGGCGCTCGCCGTGCACAAGCAGATGGGCTGGGACACGTCGAAGGTCAACGTAAACGGCGGCGCCATCGCGATCGGCCATCCGATCGGCGCGTCCGGTTGCCGCATCCTCGTCACGCTGCTGCACGAAATGCAGAGGCGCGATGCGAAGAAGGGTCTGGCGTCGCTGTGTATCGGCGGCGGCATGGGTGTGGCGCTCGCAGTCGAGCGTGGCTAACCATTCAACGCATATGAAGCGGTGTGTTTGCGACGCGTGTTGTCGCCCGCAGACGAACCGCACTTTATTCGCGCGATATCAGCAGCTAAAAAACCGCGTGATTTGAGCAATGCTGAGTCCGTTACCTTTGGTCCCGCCGGAGACGGCGACGCATTGCGGCAAGGCCGGTGGCAGCAGGTGCAGCGCTGCCATTGGAAATTCACGACTCTCGCAGACACTAATATCACGGATGGATAGGATGACGAAACGAATCGCGGTAGTGACAGGCGGTATGGGTGGCCTTGGAGAAGCGATCAGCATGAAACTGCATGACGCGGACTATGCAGTGGTAGTTACGTACTCACCGAACAACACCGGTGCGGATGAGTGGCTCGCAAGAATGGAATCTCAAGGGTACAAGTTTCGCGCCTACCCCGTGGACGTGGCCGACTATGACTTGTGCCAGCACTGTGCGGCGAAGATTCGGGCTGAGGTTGGTCCGGTCGACATTCTCGTGAACAACGCGGGTGTCACGCGAGACATGACGCTTAAGAAGCTGGATAAGGTCAACTGGGACGCGGTCATCCGAACCAATCTGGATTCGGTCTTCAACATGACCAAGCCGCTGTGCGAAGAGATGGTTGCGCGTGGCTGGGGTCGGGTCATCAATATTTCGTCCGTCAACGGTTCGAAGGGCTCCATCGGCCAGACCAACTACGCAGCGGCCAAGGCTGGCATGCACGGCTTCACCAAATCGCTGGCGCTGGAAGTGGCGCGCAAGGGCGTAACCGTCAACACCATTTCGCCGGGTTATCTCGCCACCAAAATGGTGACGGCGATTCCGCAGGAAATCCTGGATACGAAGATCCTGCCGCAGATTCCGGCCGGTCGTCTCGGCAAGCCGGAGGAGGTGGCATCTCTGGTCGTCTACCTGTGCTCCGACGACGCCGGCTTTGTGACGGGGTCCAATATCGCAATCAACGGCGGCCAGCATATGCAGTGAGGCGGCGCAACGCATCAACGCTCACGTCACATTGACCATTCCGCGCGAGGTCTGCTGCATCGTACGCAGAGACCCGCCGGAATACGAAGTTGCCACGCCGTCAGGTCGGAATTACCGGACGGCGGCATGGCGTAGCGACAGTGTGGCTGGCCCCACGGCCTTGGAGTCGTTGGGGGATTGATGCGATACCACTGTTCTTCCAGGAGGAACCCGGCATGAGCGAGACATGGGTGGGGCTGGTGATCGGATGCTCGGCGCTCGCTATCGCGCTGCCACTGGTGATGGCTCACTATCGCCGTGAACGACATCGGGCACGACTGCTTCGACACCTGGATCATCATGACTGGTGGTATCGCACGCGTTGGCGATAGTGACCGCTCCACTCGCGTATTCAGAAATACAGATCACATGGGGGATCCAATGACGACTGCTGCCCGTCACAAAAACGATCCGTTGTATCTGGAAGAAATGGTGATCCGGCTTGATCAGCTATCGTGCGCACCAATCTTATGTGGGAAAATCAACGTGATGAAGAAGACGAGAATTTCGATCATTCTGTTCGTGCTGGCCGTGCTCAGCCCGCTGGCGCATGCGAGCCTGGCTACAGGTGCTCACGAGTTCAAGAACGATGTCAAGACGGCAGGAAAGAAGAGCGGACATGCTGTGCGCGATGCCGCGCACGCGGTCGGCCACGGTACGAAGAAGGCCGGCCATGCCGTTGCCGATGCAACAAGGCACGGCTATCACGCGACGAAAAAGTTCGTGACAGGGCACGAATAAGTGTCGCTTCGCGGCAACTGAGGCGGCGACTGCGGAGCCGGCCACAACCGCCCGACCGCCAGCTTTCGTGGCATTAGGGGCCCAGCTGCTACGTCACGTGGGGTTGGACGCCCGGCAGTTTGCGTGTGGCGTCATCGGGCAGAAGCCGGCCAGGAGCGGTCCTCCATGCATGAGCCACAAAGCAGCCGTTCGGCGGTGGACTTGGAGCACACCCAGCGGGCAGGCTGGCTCGAAGTAGCCGTCGCACTCATTTGCGCCATCGCGCAATGACATCACCAAACGTCACGTCGCGCCATTGCTCCTTCCACTCGTTGTGAACTTCGACACTCTGGGAGTGTGGCTCGGGGCTTGGAAGCGGCATTTTGGTGACTGCCGGTAGCAATACAGCATCACCCACGACGACGCATTCGCCATGCGCAAGGTTTGGCAAGCTTTCGGTAATGAGTTTTTCCTTGTTTAATAAGTTGTTGTGTGCGTAAGTACCGAGCCCCTTACGAAAAGTTACGTTAGCAAAGAAAAATGCTGTCCCCGTGTGACGAGCCGTCATTAGACGGCGGTGTTTTCGCGAGTGGAACAGCTCGAATAGCTCGTCCGAACACGAAAGCGTGTCGCCCGGCGATACACATTTTCGCGTCGCGCCGCCCACCGTATGCAAAACGGATATATGCACGGGTTCGCTGCGGGAGCAAAGCTTTCGTCGGCGCACGCCGACCGACTCACTGCTGACCCATATGCTGGCGCCCGACTGACCGGCCCGTCCGCCCATTGTTCGCGAGACGACCCGTCGGCATGCCACTTCGTCTACTGCGACAGCGGAGGTCACTATGTCTTCATCCTGTTCGACGTCACTGCCGAGCGCGCCTCACTCGTCCGTCGAGGTTCCGTCTCCACAGGGCCTTACCGCGGACCAATCGGCTGCCGGTGCAGCGGTGCGCGGCACCACGAAATCTCGCGGCGGCCATGCGACGCTCGATGCACTGCGCGCGCTCGGCAAGCAAACCCAAAAGGCGCTCAAGGCGACCGGCAAGACCGTCGCGACGCCGTTCTACAGCACCACGTGGGTAGAGCCGCGCCGCGCCCGGCCGAAGCCCAAGCTCGACCGCCTGCTCACGCCGGACGCCGACGCGGGCCGACCGCGCTCGCTCGGTCGCAAGCACGAGCGCAACATTGCTTCGCTCCCGCTGAACGCCAGCGCCGAAAGCAAGGCGAAGCCCGCGCACGAAAACATACAGGCCGGTCTGCCTGCGAATCTGCTGACCGCGCACGGAATGCCCGAGTACGTGAAGCGGCAGTGGAAACAAATCGAAACCGCCGGACGTTTTATCGAAGCGGATGTCGACGCGCTCGTCGCAGCGCTGCAGCAACTGGCGTCCGCCCGCGTCGCCGCCGGCGTCGACCCAGCCGACGCATTTGCGAAGGCGGTGATGGTGTCGCACGCATTGGCACAAGCGAGCGACAGCGACCCCGCGCGCGCGCGGCATGCACTGCAAGCGCTGCGCGGCGACGGTGCCGCGGCGGACCCTGCGGTGCAGGCCGACGCGCTGCGTTTGCAGATCGTGCTGGGCAAGAGCGGCGTCGGCCTCGACACGCTGCTGCAGATCGCGCCGCACCTGATCGGCCCGCGCGTCGCCGAGGCCGGCTCGGAAGCTGCGGAAATCCAGCGCGACGCGTTCCGGCATGCGTTGCGCGCGGCCGGCCATCTGCTGCAAAGGCAGCCGCTGCCCGGACTGACCAGCCTCGAGCAGCTGGCCGATCTCGCGGACACGAATCTGCCCGCCGCACAACGCACTCGCACGGTCGAACCGAACCCGGCCGGGTCCGCACGCGACGGCACGCATTGGAGGATCGATCCGCGCGACACGCTCACCGCGAAAGCGCTGGTGGCCGCGCTGACGCTGAAGGCGGATCCGCGCGCGGAGCTGCCGCCGCACCTGGCCGACGCGTATCTGGCATGGCGCAACGGCTTCAGCAAGGAAGGCCCCGGCACCGAGCTGGAGCGCACGCGCGAGCGTTCGTTCAAGCTGTTCAAGTACGTCGAACGCGCCGCGTCTTACGGCAAGCTGGGCCGGGTGCTGTCCGGACTGGCAGGCAAGAAGAAGTCGCCGCTCATTGCGTTGCAGGCCTTCGGCACCCGCGGCGCGCTGTTCGGTCACCCGGACGATCAGTTCGCGGCGTTCACTACAGCGCTCGGCTCGGTGAAGCAGCGTTTGCGCGATGCGCTGCTCGGCAACACGATGCCGCAGCGCGAGCGAGCGCTGTGCGCCGCGAGGCTCGCGGCGCTCGATCACTGGGAGCAGCGCATGGCCGCGAGCGGCCTGCGCGAGCACACCCGGCTCGGCCGCGCGGAGCGCGACACGATCGCCGTGCGCGCGCGGGCGCTGATGTCCAGCGGGCCAGTCATCGGTGTCGCCGGCGAAGCGGTCGACGATGCCGATCGGCAGCCCAGCCGCGCACGCAATGTAGCGCTGATACGCGAACAGGTGGACGGGTTGAAGCGTCTGACGCCCGCGCACCTCGAGAGCTGGGCGCGCGAAGCATGGGCGCTGGCGGATGCCCCCGTACCGACTGAGGTCGAGCAACACCTCGGCCGCTTCCGCCAGTGGTTCGACCGGGACGTGCGCACGCATGGCGACGGCACCGACGCGCAATTTACCGCGCTCGAAGAACTGATCAGGACCATGCCGGACACGTACGACATGCGCTTTACCGGCGGCGGCAGCTACGGCGTGGCGAGCGTGCCCGCCGAGTCGCTGGCGGCGCTATCGAGCAAAGCCGCCATACCGGCGCTCGTGGCGCTGCCGGACGGCGGCTACCTGAAGGGCCGCCACGCGGTGATGGACATTGGCTCGAGCGAGCATTTCGGCCACCTGTTCATCGGCTCCGACGCGCGCACATCGCGCTATGGCGGGATCGGCGCGTTCGCCGGCTGGACCGTCGGCGGCAAGAAGCACGACGTCGCGACGATCGGCGTGTCCGGCGGCGTGCGCTTCGGCCGTACGTCGGGCGGCGCGCGCGGCGTGTCGATCCGCGTGCGCCGCTCCGAATCGGAACGCATCGGCGGGCCGCCGGACGCGTGGCGCAGCAGACTGGTCGACGTGCTCGCGACCGCACGCACCTGCGGCCCGGCAGGCGGTCCGCCCCGCAACGCCGACGAGCTGTGGAGCGGTCTGGCGCGCAAGTTCGCGAAAGACCCGGCGGTGTCGATCAACTGGACCGAAAACCGCAACGAGACCGGGTACGTGAGCGGTTCGGCCAGTGCAACCGCGCGCTTCGGCACGCCGCGCACGCGGGTGGGGCCGGCGTTTTCGGCTGCGCTGACCAGCTCGGCTACACGCAATCGCATCGACGACAAGACCGGCAGCCTCGCGGTAAACGCGGCAACCAACAGTCGCGGACTGTCCGCGACGGTCAGCGCGACGCTGGTCGAGACCCTGCCGGGCGCCGAGCTGCCGCATGGCGGGGTGCCTGCGCACGAGCGCGGCCGCGTTGCCGCGCTGGGCTTCCCGACGGTGCCCTACGTGGGCATCGGCACGACGCTCGTCGTCAACAACACCGCTGCGGCACTGCGCGTGGGTCGCGACGGCGATCGTGTCGCCGCCAGGCTCTCGTTCAAAGACACCGAGTTCGGCACCTTCGAGGAGTTCAAGCAGTACGTCGATCACTACCGCCCGCGATTCGTCAGCGGGCAAGGCGGCGGCGAAGAAGCCCAGCGCAAGCTCGACGAGATGCTGACGCTCGTCGGACACGGCCACGCCGGCAACGTGATAACGGGTGAGCGTCGTTATATGGCCGACCACGCGGGCAAGCGGCTCGACTTCCTCTACAAGTTGCGCGGGCACCACGAGACGCAGCCCGCATCGTCGGCGCGCGCGGCCGAGTTGGCAAAGATCGACGCCGAGATCGCCCAGACGCTCGGCGACGACAGCAGTTGGCGGCGACCGACGCTGTATGTACTGGAGGCGCTCGCCGCACAGCGCACGGCCGGCCTGTCGTTCATGCTCAATGCGCAGAGCACGCAGTCGGTGTCGGGCGTGCGTGAGCTGTCGGTACTGGTGCCTACGTCGTCCTGATCGCCGCGGTCAATGCGGCGATATCCACGGGTGCAGGTGCGTGATACGCGCGCCGTGCCCCGGCACTCAGCCGATCAGAACCCTTCAACGATGCGACGATTCAACGATGCCGTTCTCATGATTATGGGCTCGAGCCCATAATCATGAGTATGGTGTGGTAAAAAATATGTCGCGGTGCCTCTCAATGCCCCTGTATTGCCTACCAGGTTGACGCGTCCATGACAACATAATTTCAGGCTGATACTGATATTCCACTGATCAACATTGGGGGAATATCATGTTTGAGACTCTCTTTACGCGTCCGCATGCTCTTGCTGCCCACACTCTCGCGCCCTGCGTGGAATCCAGGAAGCGCTTCCTCGTAAATTGTCAGGAACTGGGTTATCCGCCTAAGTCGATCCGCAAGATCGCGTGGATCCTGCTGGTTTTTTCACAGAGCATGGATCTGTCCGGCCCACGGTTAATAACGCACGAGGAAATCGCGTTTGCGGTTGACCATCGGATTCGACTTCTCCGAAGTAAGCGCACGAACGAGTCCCGCAGCTCGCGGCTTCTGTTCATCCATACCGCAACGGCCTGGCTGCGCTTTCTGGGGTGTCTGGACGAACGGCATCCCACGGAAGAACCTTTTGTTCGCTATGTCGAGCACTACGTCGATTTCATGCGCGACCAGCGAGGACTTTCCCCTGCTACGATTTCAAACTGTCGCGATCAGATCGGTCATTTTCTGACAATGGTCTGTCGCCCTGACAGGGCACTTGATGCTCTCACTATCCACGATCTCGACACCTACCTCGCGTATCAAGGTAACCGCGGCTGGAGCAGAGCTTCATTGCACGCGCTTGCGAGCACGCTGCGCAACTTCTTCCGGTACGCAGAAGGACAAGGGTGGGCTACCAACGTTGCATCGGGCATTGAAGCACCAGTGGTGTATAGAGAGGAGGGGTTGCCGCTCGGGCCGAATTGGGAGGATGTGCAAAGATTCGTCGCCAGCTTTGTCGGCGAGAGCACTATCGATCTACGCAACCGTGCGATGATCCTGCTGCTTGTTGTCTACGGACTGAGGCGCGGCGAGGTGGTACGGCTCCGTCTGGAGGATATAGACTGGTGCAGCGAGATCCTTCATGTCCATCGTCCCAAGCAGCGTTGCACACAGCAATACCCGCTGGTGCCGACAGTTGGAAACGCGATTCTGCGCTACCTGAAGGAAGCGCGTCCACGAAGCGCCCATCGCGAGCTGTTCTTGTCTGTCGAGGCACCGATCCGACCGCTATCACCCGGACGCGTAAGTAGCATTGTCCGCTCGCGTCTCGCGACGCTTGGTATCGATATCCCACGACGTGGCGCACATTGCCTGAGGCACGCCAACGCCCGGCATTTACTCGACGCGGGCTTTGCCCTGAAGGAGATCGGGGACCATCTCGGCCATCGCAGCGCTTCGTCGACGAGAACCTATGCGAAGGTTGACCTAACCGGACTGGGGTGTGTGGCCGAAATCGATCTGGGGAGTCTGCTATGAAGCTCTCCGAACTTGTCGCCCAATACGTGAGCCATAAACGGGCGTTGGGCATGCGCTTCGATTCCGAGGCGGCCACGCTTGCCTCATTCTGCCGCCGGGTTGATGGCAACATTGATGTGGAGTCGGTCACAGTCGAACAGGTACACGACTTCCTGACTGGCAATAGGCCTCTGACCAACCATTGGGGCAAGAGAAGATCAGTACTTGACTGCCTGTTTCGTTTCGCCCTCTCGCGTGGATATGTCACGGCTTCTCCGCTTCCTCGCTACAGTCCGAAATTGCCGCCACCGCTGACACCCTATATTTATTCGCAGCAGGAATTAAAGCGCCTGCTCGAAGTGGCGTCGACGGCATGCAGTCCATACGGTCTGCTGGATGCATACGTTTTGCGTGCGCTCATTCTGATTCTGTACGGCGGTTGCCTCCGTCATGGCGAAGCCTTGCGGCTAACCATGCAGGACG
Organism: Paraburkholderia sp. GW821-FHT02A12; assembly: GCF_059422005.1. NCBI lineage: Bacteria > Pseudomonadati > Pseudomonadota > Betaproteobacteria > Burkholderiales > Burkholderiaceae > Paraburkholderia > Paraburkholderia sp. GW821-FHT02A12. The sequence continues at coordinate 2,073,681 of NZ_JBWKWA010000002.1, forward strand.
TCAATCTCGACGAAGCCGTCCTGCACGTGCGCGAGAGCAAATTCTACAGATCGAGGCTGGTTCCGCTAGGCGCAGATCTGAATAGTGCAATGCAAGCTTATGCCCGGCAACGCAACCAGAGATTTGGGCAGGCACCGGCTGCGCCGTTCTTCTGCTTACGCGATGGTCGCCCCCTGACCCAAAAAGCTGTGTGTAGGGCCTTTCAGCGACAGCGCATCCTGGCAAATATCCACCGCGAAGGCGGTGCGTTCTGCCAGCCAAGGTTGCATGACTTGCGGCACTCAGGCGCAGTGCACCGGCTAATTTCCTGGTATCGCTGCGGCGCTGATCTGCAGCTGTTGTTACCGGCACTGGCCACCTATCTCGGCCACATTGATCTCGCGGGCACCCAACGCTACCTTACCCTAACGCCCGAGTTGTTGAATGAAGCGAGCACGCGCTTCGAAGCTTACGTTCTGGAGGTGCACCATGAATAACTCATCCTTGCTGGGTCCGTGGATCCGGCGTTTCCTGATCGAACATCTGGTGGGCGAACGCAACCTTGCCGTCAATACCCAAAAAAGTTACCGCGACATGCTCATCCTGTTGCTTCCTTATCTGGCTGCCAAGGTCGACAAGCGGATTGACCGCCTGACCGTTGATGATCTATCTCCGCAAATGGTTCGCCTGTTCCTGACACACATGGAAGAACAGCGTCACTGTACGGTCAGCACACGAAATCAGCGACTCGGCGGCATTCATGCGCTGGCCCGTTTCATCGGCGAACATGCACCGGAATACGTCGACTGGTGGGCGCAGATTCACCTGATTCCCGTCAAGAGAACCAGTCGTCCGGAGATCAACTATCTTGGCAAGCAGGAAATGGACGCCCTGCTGGCCGCCACCGACGTGAATACGGCGCAGGGGCAGCGCGAACACGCGTTACTGCTGTTCATGTTTAACTCAGGCGCGCGTGCAAGCGAAGCTGCGCAACTCAAGATTGGCGACATTGACTGGCACACGCGTTCGGTCAGCATCGTCGGCAAGGGGAACAAACATCGCCGCTGCCCGCTCTGGAAATCCACGCTCGATGCGTTGCGCTCACAGTCCGGGGGAAGGGGCGCCGCCGCACCGGTGTTCCTCAACCGGTTCCACCAGACGATGACGCGCTCCGGTATTCATGCCTTGGTCAAGCGCTGCGCTATCCGCGCTGCAGCCAACGCGCCGTCACTTGCTGGCAAGAATGTGCACCCACATGTGATCCGGCATACAACCGCCTCGCTACTACTCCAGGCCGGTGTCGACATCAATACGATACGCGGCTGGCTTGGGCACGTTTCGTTGGAGACGACCAATATCTACGCCGAGATCAATCTGCAAACAAAGGCGCGGGCGCTGGCGACATGCGAAGTGGAAGGCAGTGCCGAAGGACAAAAGCAATGGCGCGATCAGCCCGACCTGCTGACCTTCCTCCGCACCTTGTAACCGAATAATATGTGCTGTTCGCTTGCCACAAAGGCGCTGCCTTGGCCTGGTTCGTTATCGAGCAGCACATATTTTTTACCACACCATACTCATGACCCCGACCCCGGTCGTTGCATGTGCCTTCCGGCCATGCCTTCAGTTGGGCCCACAACGACTCGTTGAGCTTTCCACGGTGGACACTGGCATCCAGGTTGCCGAGTTTCCGCTGGATTTGTTGAGGTCCGTTAATTCCGCTAAGGAAACTACAAGGGCTTCCCCGTTAAGCGCAAGCTCAAGCGTGGTTCTTTGTTAATGTGCTGCAATGCCGTTCGGGTGCGTGTGAGAAGGTGAAGGACTGCGGTACTACAGCCGGTCATGTTGGGCCTTTGGCCCGGACCCTGATGAAAGACGCGCGCGAGGGCCTCGTTCGCTGACCGGGAATGAAATCCCTGTAGCCTTATCAGGTACGCCCCACGCGGGTCCAACCCGCTTCACATCACCGCTGGCAGTGCAAAGTGATCGTCTATTCGCTCATGATGTCCGTCGCGCTGGCAGGTTAGGGTCGATGGATCCGCACGGTGGTCATGCTGCAACGGTTTCGTACCTGAAGTCGTCGTCGTATTTCAGGATCGACCAGGCCATTCGCGCATTCTTGGCCGCAATGGCGACGGCCGCACGCCAATATCCGCGCCGCTCGACCAGGTTTCGTACCCAGCGGCTGATGCGGTCCTGCTTCTCGCCGAGATTCGCAATGACGGCGCGAGCTCCGAGCACCAGCAGACTGCGCAGATAAGGGTCGCCTGCCTTCGTGATACTGCCCAGCCGTGCCTTGCCACCGCTGCTGTGCTGGCCCGGCGTCAGACCGAGCCATGCGGCCACCTGGCGTCCATTCCAGAAGTCATGTCCGGCACCCAGGCTCGCAAGCAAGGCACTGGCCGTCGTCGGTCCGATGCCACGCAATTGCATGAGTCGCCGACTGCGCGCATCCTCACGCGCGATTTCGCTGATTGCGCGATCGTATTCGACCAGCCGGTCCTCGATGTTGCCGGCATGCTCAAGCAGATCGCTGATGGACCGCCTGGCCCAGCCCGGCAGAGCATCCAGATGTGCGACGATTTCTCTTCGCAAACGCTCGGGGCTCTGTGGCAACACCACGCTGCCATGATGAAAGCCTGCCTTGTCGCCTTGCTGATCATGGTGATAGCCAGCTGCGCCGCCTTCGAACCGGCCGTCGCGATCGCGCAGGCGCCGCTGGGTCAGCGGGCTTTACCGCCTCTCGCAGCCGACGCGGGTGATCCGGCCAAGCAGCCCGCGATCGATAACCTGCTCAACGTGATCGACGCGCAACAGCGTGTCAGTGCGATCGCCAATAGTGCGCGCACGCAGGCGCAGCAAATGGTGCCGTCGATCCTGTCGGAAGCGTTGCGCGCGAACACGACGCTGTCGGAGCAGGAAAAGCAGGCGGCCGTACCGACGCTGCAGAAAGACGCCGTGCCGAAGATCGTCGGCTCGGCCGGCGAGGTATTCACGACCAGTCCGTTCAGGCAGGCCGCAATGCAACTGGAAGCCGACGCGTACAGCCGGTACTACACGGCGCAGGAAATCGACGATCTGACCACGTTCTACGAGAGCCCGGCTGGGCGCAGGTTCCTCGCAGTGCAGGACCAGTTCGGGCGTGAGGTGGTGAACAGCCTGATGGCCAAGTAGAGGTCCTGTTGGCGGCGGTGCAAATCCGACACTAAACGGCGGCGCAAGGTTAAGTAAAAGCGTCAACAACCGTGGCCAGTCGTTGGCGCCCATGGTCGAGCGTGCCGGTCGTTAGTCAGAATGGATCGGCCTCGTTGTCACGAGGAGGGTGAGGGTTTCCAGGAGGCGAGCGCTGTTCGCGCAGCAGTTCATTGAGCGCAATCTGATAGTGCCGGACGCTTGCGGCTCAGTTTTTTGCGGAACACGGCCTTTCCTTTTGCGTCCTGCCCATGCAGATGAAAGCTGTGTTTGCCCAGATCGATACCAACGAGCGTTACGTCGTCCATGATGGTCTCCAGTTCGGTATGAACACTGCCAGCCTAACCTGTCCGGCGGGGCGGGGCGGACCATCACATTAGTTGGGGAGGCTCCCAGGACGGCCGCTCGAGCATCTGGGCGCGGCGCAGAGTTTCGCAAAGCCAAACGCGCCGTGCCCAACACCCGTTGGTCGCAATGCCGATCGGGCCTCCCCCAGTAAAGAGCTCCCGGGATCAAGAGCGGCCACGACTTTGCGCACAAGCCCGTAGATGCAGGGCGTCCCCTCAATGGCGGAAAGGACGCCAAGTGTGAACGCCAGGTCCTGCTCTTTACCACCGGCGATCAACGTCTCCTGCCGAGCCTCAAGCCCGCCAGACAGGACCGGAAACACCGAGGCGAGCAGCCTTGCTCCGTCATAAGTGAGCAACTGTTGCGCGGCGTCAAACCAAGTCCGAGCGCCTTCGAGCACGATGTCGAGAGCGGCCGCGAGCGGAGATTTATAAGTTCGTGCACGGCGTATGGAATCGCGTCATACCCTGTCGCTGTTGCCGGGTAAGTATGGAGACTGTCTATGAAGCGTCCAGGCCGTTCGCTTTGACCGTCTTGCGCTGATAACCTCCAGTAGCGAGCAGCAGGCTGCGCGTGTAATCGTCCTCAACCTGCTGCGCGCGGATCGCATCGATACCGAGTTCTTCGACGATCTCGCCGTTGCGCATCACGGCCACGCGCGAACAGAGAAAGCCAATCACCGCGAGGTTGTGGCTCACCAGGATCATCGTCAGATTGCGTTCGCGGTGGAGCCGTCGCAGGAGATTGAGGATTTCGGCCTGCACGGACACATCGAGCGCAGATGTCGGTTCGTCGAGCAGCAGCACGTGCGGCTCGACGATCAGCGCCCGCGCGATCGCGACGCGCTGCCGCTGGCCGCCCGACAGCTGATGCGGATAGCGGAACCGGAACGCCGGACCCAGCCCGACCTCGCGCAGCGCGTCGGCGATCCGCTCGTCCTGCCGGTCGATGCCATTGATCGTCAACGGTTCGCGCAAGGTCTGATCGACCGTGAAGCGCGGGTGTAACGATCCGTACGGATCCTGAAACACCATCTGCACGTCCCGGCGGGACGAGCGATCGATCTTTTCTCCGGGGACATGCGAGCCGATTTTCATCTGGCCGCCAGCGGCGGGCGCGAGGCCCGTCAGCGCGCGCAGGATGGTCGACTTGCCAGAACCGGATTCGCCGACGAGTCCAAACGCTGCACCTTCACCCACGTGAAAGCTCGCGTTGCGGACCGCATCGAAGTAACCGGTCTTCGTTTTGAACCGAACCGTCAGGGCCTTGACATCGATCATGCGGAGACTCCCGTCGATTGAGTGAGCCACGCCGGGTCGCGCTTCAACACAGGCAGTTCATCAAGCGGATTGACGAGCGGCGGATTCGCCGCGAGCAGCCCGCGCGTATAAGGATGCTGCGCATGCACGAGATCGCGCGCAGCGCACGTTTCCACCACGCGTCCCGCGTACATCACGACGACGCGGTCGCAGAACGACATCACAAGCGGCAGGTCGTGGCTGATGAAAATGAGCCCCATGTCGTGCTTTTCGATCATCTCGTCGAGAATGCCGAGCACCTGCATCGACACGAGCACGTCGAGTGCGCTGGTGGGTTCGTCGGCGATCAGAAGGCGCGGGCCGGACGACACCATCATCGCGATCATCACGCGCTGGCCCATGCCGCCGGACAACTCGTGCGGATACGCATCGGCGACGCGCTCCGGATTGCGGATATGCACGGCAGCGAGCGCCGCGACGATCTTCTCGCGTATCTCACGGCGACTGAGTCTCGGGCCGTGCAGTGCGAACGCCTCTTGTATCTGCTGCGCGACCGTCATCACCGGATTCAGCGAATATTTCGGGTCTTGCAGGATCATGCCCATCTGCTGACCGCAAAGCAGCCGGCGCCTGTGCGGGGGCATCGCCAGCAGGTCTTGGCCGTCGAACTTCATGGTCTTCGCGAAGTATTGCGCGGCTGGCGGCAGCAGGCCGAGCAGCGCGCGCCCGGTCAGCGATTTGCCCGAACCGGATTCGCCGACGATGCCCAGGCGCTCGCCCCGGTTGAGCGTCAGCGACAGGCCGCGCACGGCTTCTGTCAACTCGCCGTCGCGACCGCGAAAGCCGATGCGCAGATCGTCGATGTCGCACAGCGGCTGCGTTGTATTGGGCTGCATGTCAGCCTCCATGACGCGGATCGAAGACGTCGCGCAGACCGTCACCGAGCAGATTGAACGCGAGACTGACCAGAAGGATCGCAAAGCCTGGGATGGTGGCAACCCACCAGGAGTCGAGCAGCACGTTACGGCCGGATGCGACCATGAAGCCCCACTCGGGACTCGGCGGTTGTGCGCCAAGCCCCAGAAACCCGAGACCCGCGACAGTGAGAATGATGCCGGCCATGTCGAGCGTCGCGCGCACGATGACCGACGACGAGCACAACGGCACGATATAGCGCAGCAGGATGCGCAGCCGCGATGCACCCTGCAGGCGCGCGACGTGAATGAAATCGGCCTGGACGAGCCGCAACGTCTCGGCGCGCGCGAGACGCGCATACGCCGGCCACGCGGTAATCGAAATCGCGATCACCGCATTGATGACGCCGGGGCCGAGCGCGGCAGCGAACGCCAGCGCGAGAACGATTTTCGGGAACGCGAGCGCCACGTCGGTGATCCGCATCAGCACGTTGTCGACCCAGCCGCCGAAGAAGCCGGCGGTGGTGCCAATCAGCAGGCCCACGGGAACGACGATCACCACCACGAGAATCGCAATCGAAAGCGTGAGCCGCGAGCCGTATATCAGGCGCGAGAGAATGTCGCGTCCAAGCTGGTCGGTGCCCAGCCAGTGAGACGCGGAGCCGGGCGGCGTAAGGCGGTCGGACAGCACCTGCTGCAACGGATCATGCGGCGCGATCAGCGGTCCGATTGCCGCGACGACGATCAGCAGTGCAAGAATCACAAAACCGAAGACGGACAGGGGATTGCCTGCGAAACGCTGCCAGCGGCGATAGGCAAGACCGAGCGCGGCCTGTTTGCGGGACGCGGGCGTGTCGCTCAGCAGCCAGTCTTTCCAGTGTCGGGGCGCGGCATTCATCGGCCAGTCCTGCGTTTGCGCAGATTCATCGGAAGGGGGGAGCACGAAAGAGACCTCCGGGACATCAGAGCGCGCGCGGATCGAACACGCGATAGAGCGCGTCGGTCAGCAGGTTGAGCGCGATGAACGTGACGCCGATCACAAGCGTGCTGCCGAGCACGGCATTCATGTCGGCGTTCAGCAGCGCACCCGTCAGATACGAACCTATACCTGGCCATGCGAAGACGATCTCAGTCAGCACCGAGCCTTCGAGCAGATAGCTATAGGTGAGCGCGATCACCGTCAGCAACGGCACAGCGATGTTGCCGAATGCGTGACGCCAGATCACACGCCGCTCGGACAAACCTTTCGCACGCGCAGTCGTGATGTATTCCTGGCTTAGCTGTTCAAGCATGAACGAGCGCGTCATCCGGCTCAGATACGCCACGGAGTAGTAGCCGAGGATCGCCGCAGGCAGTGCGATGTGCGAGAAGGCATTGAAGAATACGTCCCATTCGCCGGCGATTATCGAATCGATCAACAGGCTACCGGTGTGCGTGTCCACCATGCCATCGAACACAGGATCGACACGCCCCGGTCCCGATACCCAGTGCAGTTTCGCGTAGAACAGCAGCAGGCCCATCAGACCGAGCCAGAACACAGGCATCGAGCTGCCGACCAGCCCGACGAAGCGCGCGACGTGATCGATCCAGCGGTTATGGCGCACGGCGGCAATCACGCCGAGCGGCACGCCGATCAGCACGCCAAGCATCGTCGACAGCGTCGCCAGTTCGAGCGTTGCGGGGAACACGCGCTGGATGTCTTCGATGACGGGGTGCGCGGTCAGCAGCGACATGCCGAAATTGCCGTGCAGTACATCGCGAACGTAGATCAGAAACTGAACCGCGAGCGGTTTGTCCAGACCGAGCTGGATGCGGGCCGCCGCGTACGCCGTCGCCGACGCACGATCGCCGAGAATCGCCAGCACCGGGTCGATTGGCACCTTGCGGCCGATCACGAACGTGACCGCCAGCAGACCGGTGAACGTGATTACGAGCGTGACGATCCAGCGAACGAGGCGCAACGCCCAGCGTACGCTGGCGCTTTCGCCTGAAAGCGCACGCATGCGGTCGAAAGTCGTGAGGGGAGTCGACATGATGAGTTCCTCGGGCGAAGGCGAAGCCGCGGCAGTTTCGCCTTCGCCTGATCCGTTACTGCTTCTTCAGATCACGATACGACACGAGGTCGTTGATCGGACCCACTTCGAGACCCGTCACGCCCGGGCGCGTGGCTACCTGCGAGACCTGCTGGAACACGACCACGAACGGCGAGCGGGCGAGCATCTGCTTCTGCATCGTCTGGTACATCTCCGCACGCTTTGCCGTCGACGATTCTGCAAGCGCCGCGTTCGTCTCTTTGGTCAGATCCGGAATGTCCCACGAATTGCGCCACGCGAGCATCTTGTAGCTCGATTTGTCGGAGTTGTCCGGATTCCACGCGAAGCCCTGTGCGTTGCTATGCGGATCGATGTAATCCGCCGACCATTCGCCGATATAGATATCGTGCGAGCGCGAGCGGTACTTCGCGAGCGTCTGCTTGTTGTCGCCGGGGATGATCTGAACCTTGATGCCACCCTGTGCGAGATTCGCTTGAACGGCCTCCGCAATTTCGCTGTATGGGTAGCCCGTACGCACGTCCATTGTCACTGAGAAGCCGTTTGGAAGACCGGCTTTCGCGAGCAGCGCCTTCGCCTTCGTGACGTTCTGCTGATAGGGATTCGTGTTCAGCGCGCCGAGAAACCCTTCGGGAAGGAACGTTTCGTGGACCTTGTAGGTGGTCTTGGCGACGTTGTTCTGGATGCCGTTATAGTCGATCAGCCACTTCATGGCTTCCTGGACTTCCGGCTTCGCGAGGTTCGGGTTCTTGACGTTCAGGCCGAGATACAGCAACGTGGCCTGGGGCACCGCGCTTACGTGCGCCTTGCCCGACTTTGTCAGCGCGGACAGATCGTCTGGACTCAGGTTGCGCGCGACATCGACATCGCCGTTCTCTAGCAGCAAGCGCTGGCTCGATGCTTCCGGCACATGACGCAGCACGATGCGCTTCATCGCGAGCGGCATACGATAGCCATCGAAGCGCTGCAGCACGATGCTGTCGTTCGCCGTCCACTTCACGAGCTTGTAGGCGCCGGAACCAGCCTCGTTCGTCCGCAGCCAGTCGTTGCCGAAGTCATTGCCCTTCTGGTGCGACATCAGCAGCTGTTTGTCGAGCACCGAGGCGGGCCACGCGCCGAGCACGTTCAGTACGAACGTCGGTGCATATTTCTGGTCGGTTGTCACGCTGACGGTTGCGTCGTCAACCTTCTTCACGTTGTTCAGCACGTTGTCTTTCGTGAGGCCGATACCTTGCAGCACCGCTGCCGCGCCCTTATCGAGCAGGACCGTGCGCTGGATCGACCAGGCGACGTCGTCCGCGGTCAAGGCGTTGCCTGAGTGAAACTTGAGGCCCGGACGGATCTTGAACGTGAACGTGAGGCCGTCGGGGCTCACGGTCCACGATTGCGACACATCGCCATTGAATTTCGACGGGTCTTTCAGGTCGACGCGTACCAGCCGGTCATAGGTGTTCGCGACGTATTCTTCCGGCACCAGTTCATAGACTTCGCCGGGATCGAGCGTCGTGAATTCGTCGAGGAATGTCGCCATGACGAACATGTCTTTCGGCGTGGCCGCCTGGGCGAGGCCGGCCGCCGTGAACGCCAGGGTCAGGGCGGAGGCGACCGCTGCCGCCGCCAGCGCATTGCGCAATACCAGTTTCATACTTGCTCCGTAAGGAATGGGGTAGAGCCTGTAGGGGAACAACGGATGCTGGAATTAGAAAGCCACTACATCAGACGCAACGGGCCGCTTTCGCTGTTGTCGATGAGCGGCAGTACACGTAAATCGGGCAACTCGTAATGCCACCATTCGCTCTTGATGTGCGCGAACCCCGCGGCATGCATTACGCCCAGCAGCAGCAACCGGTTGCGCTGCACGTGCTCGGGCAGGTCAGGATGAAAGTGTTCGGACTCGATCGTCATGGCATCGAAGCCCGTGCCCATGTCGAGTTCGCTGCCGCTCGCATCGAGCAGCGTCAGATCGAGCGCTGTGCCGCGGCTGTGGTTCGAACCCAGGCCGAGGTCGGCGACATACGTCGGATCGGGCAGGAAATCCCACAGTACCTGTTGCGCCTGTGGCGGACGGTACGCGTCAAAAATCCGCAGTGTCGTGCCGATGCTCCTTGCGATTGCGACGGCCTTGCGCAGACCCGCTTCGGCAGGGGCGAGCAGCAGGCAATGCGCCGCCTTGTAGATCGGCTTGCCGGTCAGGTTGCGATCCGTCGCGTAGACGAGGTCGATGTCGACGCCGTGGCTTTCGGGCGTGATGTGGATCAGTCGGTGTGGTACGGTCATCGAAAGGGCGCGGTTGAATCCTGCGTAAAGAGGGTTAGAGATCGAACTGATCGAGTTCGCGCTGCAATTCGCGATTGCGTGCCACGCGTTCGTCGATCGTCGGGCCGTGCCTTTCGACGACCGACGTGATCAGCAGATTGAACAGGCACGTCAACGGCGCGAGCGAGTCCCAGAACTGGCCGACATCGGTTTTGACCTGCAGCAGGTCGCACTGGAAGTCGCGCGCCCATGGGCAGTAGAGATCGGTGACCAGCGCGAATGGCAGGCCGCGCCGTGTGGCGGCCTCGCAGTAGCTGCGGGCAATGCGCGAGTACGCGCGCGTATCGGTCACGACGAGATATGGCGATGCAAACCCGGAGTTCAGCGAATCGACGTACGAACCCGACATGCCGTCCGAAAAGAACACGCGCGGGCGGATGTATTCGAGGTAGCTGGAAAAGGCGTTGCTGATGCCGCGCGTCGATTGAATGCCGAGGATGTACACCGCATCAGCGCTGGAAAGGCGCTCTGCGATGCGCGCGAATGCCGGTGTCTGCGCAAGCTGATAGACGTGCTGGATCGCGTCGAGCTCGAGCTTGAGTGAGCGCGTCAGCGCACCGTTTGCGCCTGCTGTCGTCGCTTCGCCTGGTTTGACTGCCTGTCCCGATTCTCGCGATTGTCCCGACAGCCGGCGGTATTCGTTTAGCCGGTCGGTGATCATCCACGGGCGTTCCTGTGCGCCGCGCAGTTCGCGCTTGAGGTCGTCGAGGTTGCGGTAGCCAATGCTGCGCAGAAAGCGTCCGACGGAAATCCCGCTCGTGCCGGTTTGCTGCGCGATCTGGTCGGCGGTTTCGAGGCCCAGTCGCTCGAGGTTCGCCAGCATGTAGCTGGCGATGCGCTTCGCCGTGGGGGTGAGTTCGGCAAAACGCGATTCGACGGTCTGAGTGAAGGCGGTCGGCATCGTGGCGGTCGGCGTTTGTTATTTACATGTCATTGGTTTTCAAATTGAGATGTATCTAACAGAGCCAATAAAGTCAGTGCCAACTTAAAAAATTAATTGGAGGTGTTTCTTTGATAGGTTTTGGCCGCTCACTGCGTCCGAGCAGCAAGCGCCAGAAATTGCACGAGAAGTACGACTACCCGAAGCTGCGGGCGATGACACCACGTGGGCGAGCTTCGCGGCTCGCCCGATGCTGTACTTCGAGATTTTCGCCGGTCGATCGGTACTGGCATAGAGTCTTAGCGCGGCTTGCCGAAGCTGGTCGGCCCGGCTCCCCGTCAAGCCGATGTGGGGAGACCACACGCGCGGCGACGGGTTGTCTACTGCGTGACTTCTGTGCGAAATCACGAATTTGGGCGAAGGCCTTTCGGTCCCATTTCAACAAGCGTGTGAGCGTGCCCCGATACCGGCTCCATATCCGGGGTGGCCCGCGTTTGAATCGGGGGCGTGAGGGCTTCCGCTGCGGCCGTGTCAAGCGCCCGAAGAAATCGGCTCGCGTCGACGAACAGGAAATGCGCGGTAAGTAAATGGCGGCTGAGGGGGACATCCGGTGTGCCGCTCCTGCTTCCCATTCCAGCAGCCTCTTCCGGCAAGTCGAGGCGATTGTCGACGTGCTTCGTTGCCTGCCTTGTCTAGGCTGCGCAGCCTAGCCGCATCGATCGAGTTCAGCGTCACGCGTAGCCCGAAATCCCGCTCGACCAGATCGAGGTTCAATAGGTGATGCCCCATGCCGAAGGTAAGGGCGAACGTGTTCTTCACGAGTCGGACGATTAGGATGGCTCATTCCGCACGACTGCCCGCGAAGAGCTTTGGCGGGACTTCCTGATTGGTGATCAAAAAGGGGGCCCAAGGCGGGGGAGTCAGGCGCTCTATGTCTTTCACGTAGAGATGAACTGAGCCATCGGAAATCTTGAGTTCGATTCCGTTCTTTGTTCGGTTTGTTTTTACAATTTGCTCGTCTCGGAGCGTGGAGTCCTTAACCAGATAAATGGTCAACCGCTCCTTTCTGCTCTGATGCTCTCTCATCGAAGCCCCCCGTTTCTGTATTTTTGCTGTTCGGCAGGGCCTCCGGAACGCGTCGGCCGCGCGCAGTTGGAGACACTGCGCTTGTTTGCTACCACAGTCAATAGCTATTGGCAGACCGCATTGTTGCGACGAGGTAAATCGGTTATTGAACAATATACGTCGACCGAGACAACAGCGCATGGGCGGCACCATGTCAGAGCTGACCAATATCATTTTCAGATTAACTGTGGCTTCAAACGTAGGTCATTGACAAAGTACTTTAAGCTGAAATCGGCCTTCCGTCGGTCATCATGCCCGTTATCTCAGACGAAAGCTTTCAATCCGTAGGCGTTAATGCTGTAATTGGCGTGCAGGCCATTACTGGCAGTCGGGATTGTCCCTCTCGTCCAACCTTGCGGTGAAGATCCAGCTTCCCACAATGCGTTCAATGGCATGTTATGGAGAAGACAATGGCGAATAAACCGATTGGTCTCACACGCGCATGCATAAAGCTTCTTTCATCAACCGAAGCGGACCCCAAAACTTCAAACCAGCACGAGTTCAACGGTGTTGTTCAACTTCAGCAGATCTTCGGAAAAAACCCTTTCGAAATGCCTGCGATCTTCCATCTGCGTGGCGAGGATCTGATCGACACGGCAAACGTCACTTGGTACGACGCAAGATTGAAGAATCCAAAGCGGTCAGAGCACCGCCTTTATTTTCAAACGAACAAGGTGATGTCGCGCGCGCATGAAGGCGATAACATTGTGATCGGGTTTGATAGCGCAGACCGACTGCACTGCGTACTGATACCCAGCGGAGCCGACGGATACCAAAAGGACGCCATCGGATGGCAGCCCGTGGTAAATGTGAGCGCCTGACAGTTTATGCGCTGATAACGAAATAGGCGATCTCCAAAAACTCAACCATCAACATCCTGTAGACCTTAAACCGTCATTGGCAAGAAGTCATGGGCGGACATCGGTTTTCACGGTGAAACGGCAACCACAAAGCCAAAAGCCGCCCGAAGGCGGCTTTCAACTTCTTTGCAGCGGTGACATCACCATGCAGTTGAGCGCTCGTATTGAACTGAAAATCCGGGTGACCCTCCGCTAATGATCACTATTGAGATGGCATGCCGATGTCAATGCGTCGGGAGATCGGGCTTCTACGCGGTAAAGGTCGGACGGCTGCCTGGATTTGGTCATCGGCGAGCGCCTATGCGGCTCAGGGATGGAAACTGGAAGTAACGTACGCACGGCTGCTCACAAAAAAGGGACGACCTTGATTTCCGCGCAATGTTCCGGTTAGAGCGACCTAGGCTGCGCGCGGCCTTGCGGGCTGCCCCTAATAAATATTGTTTGAGAATCAATTGGTTGCTGTCTGGTGCCGAGCCAGCGCTTCTTGGGCTTGCCATAGGCAGCAGGTGTCGGTTCGAGGAGGCGATTGGGGCGACGGTTTGCTACGCGCGCGCGAGGATGCCAGTAACGACCCTGCCTCGGTGAGAAAGTGATGGCAGTCAGGACTGCGTTTCGGTCGATGAAGTGCGCGAATGGCAGCAGCGGCCCCTGGAACCGATGTATCCGGTTATCTTCTTTGACGCCCTGCGCGTAAAAGTACGGAACGAAGGCACGGTCAAGGACAAGGCGATCCCTGCTTCGCTCCTTTAACGTATTACTTGACGAAGCCTCCAAATAAATGAATTGATCGATCTTTCCCTGTACTTCCAACATCGCTGGCACCAGATGCAACGAAAGCCAAGCAGCCGCATCATCTTGACGCCGCTGCTTCATCAGTTCGGAAAGGTGATCAAAGGCAGGAGTTAATTTCTTATCGGCTACCTCGGCAATCGCCTGAAAAAGACGTGACTCCTCGACAGAGTTTACGAGTGATCCGTCCAAGCTCATCTCATCCGCTAAGGTAGCGGCGAAGCTCCTGTTTGCTAGCCTCGCTCGCTGCCGTTGCTGCGGTTGGTTCCTTGTCGCCGGTGAGTAGTGCGGTTGGTGTAGCACCCACAGCACCGTGGACCTTTAGCAAAAGATCCACGGCCAGGGCTGATTTCAGATTCACGTTATCGACGATCGTCACAAGATTGCGGTCAAGCACGCTAGGTTTCCACAACGACAAAGCAACCGCTGTGACGCCCCATGGTAACGAGCATTGCCGTGATCGCTATTACGCGAATCGAAACTTTCAAATTATTAAAATTCATACCCTCCTTCAGAAAACTGTTTACTGTGCGCTGGCGCCGCCGTCTAGAACGAGCTCAGCGCCATTCATCCACTTTGCCGAAGCGACATAGCAGACGCCGTCGGCGACATCTCCCGGCTCACCCAGGCCCATCGGATGAAAGCTGTTTAGGGCTGCTTCGGCGGTAGCCTCATCGGGTACCAAACCCGCCTTAACCATGTCACTGAAAACCGTGTCTCCAAAGCCACCTTTGACAACCGCAGGGTGAATAGAATTTACCCGGATGCCGTGGCGCAAATAGGCGCATTCGATAGCAGCGGTCTTTGTCAGAAGCCGCACCCCGCCCTTCGCAGCCGAATAGCCTCCAAGACCGACCGATCCGACAATGCCCGCCACAGAGGAGATGTTTATGATGCATCCACCCTTACCGGCCAAGCCGCCCGGGCGCATTGTCTGGATACCCCATTTTGTACCGAGAAACGCACCATCCAGGCACACACGCTGCATGAATTGGAATTTCTCCAGCGACAAGTTCTCCAGAAGCGAAAAAACCGCGACTCCCGCGTTGTTCACGACAATGTCGAGGCTCCCAAAGTTTTGCATCGCGGCCTCGATAGCGTGTTGCCAACTGACCTCGTTTGTAACGTCATGCTGGACGAAGCGGGCCCCGTCGATTGTGCTGGCAACTTTCTCCAAGCGCTCTTCTTGAAGATCGGTTAGCAGAACCTTTACACCACGCTGAGCGAGCTCCGCTGCGATCGCCGACCCGAGTCCGCCTGCTGCGCCAGTTACGAGCGCCGTTTTTCCAGAAAGCTTTTCCATGACTTCTCCTGTGATTTAAGTGAACAATGCCAATTAATTATGACCGTCAACGACCTTGATCAGGCAATGACGAACGTATTGTCAACCACGCGGCGGATTTGCTCGGCGCGCGGTTGCTCAGGAATCCGTATCGATGGTTGCACCATTGCGTTGATCCGCAACCACAACAACGCCGCACGCCCCGGACCATCCAGGGCCAACTGATGACGCCTGTAGAGGAAAGCGTGGCTCATCTGCGCAAAGCGCCCCTTGATGAAGCTGCCGCGGAAAAAGCCGAAACGCCCAGCGTGGCGAAGGCGTTGTAATCGCTGAGCGACACGCGGGCCCCGAGGTCCTGAACGCGAAATGGTGGCATCGGCCGATCCTCTCGCAGCCAGGACGGCAGATGCCTGACGCGATGAATGGCTTGCTGATTCGCGACCTGAGCGGTCGATGGCAAGGGCCTCTCAGCACCTTCCGGAAGCAGACTGCTGCAATCACCTACCGCGAATATTCGATCATCGCCTCTGGCTTGCAGATTGGGAGCAACGACGACCTGCCGCGCCCGATCGAGCTCAAGGCCACTGGCGTCGAAGATCTCAGAAGCGCGGATACCGGCGGCCCACACCTTCACGTCCGCGTCCACGGGCGTGCCCTCCTGATCAAAAGGATGTCCGTTTTCGCGGGTCAATCTCAGAGACCCCTGCAGCCAACGGTGCTGACCATTTGAGCCCTGCTGGATCTGACTCGACGCTGATCGCGTAGAACCCTGCGTGCATCTTCGGCAGAGCGAACCGTTTTCTGAGTAATGGCTTTCGCCGATACGATTTCTAAACGACCCCGACACAAGCGCATCTGGCTAACGGGCTGGAGGAACCGCAGCCGGCAGTATTTCCGATACGGTGCAAAAGGACACGCATGCATATGCTCGGTGTCGAGCAAGCGACTTGATGTCCTGGGAACTCAGTCATCAAGTCAAGCGGCGCGCATCGCCGGTCGTGTTGCTGCTGGGGGAAATACATACCATAAGCCGTCATCGTGTCGGAAGAAAAATATCGCCAACGATCGACCAGGCTTGGTGGACTCAACACAGACACAGCGTCCTTCGCGATATACCTTGTCGCTGAGCTGGAAGCGCTTGATGCGAATCGGTGAGGTGTCGGAGGGGGCAAGCCACTTGTCGATCAACCTGCGCAAACAATACCCATCGTAGTTCATCGTACTCTCCATGACCCGTCACCGCGACTCGACCACCTTGTGAGTCCGCACCTTGGCGCATGCGGTACCGCCAAGGCGCGGGTGCTCCGATTGCCCTCGGGTAACTTGACTTCCGGGCGGGCGTCTCGCGCCACTTATTGGTCGATTGACTGATTTATACAGTCATGCGACGGATATATCAAGGCCGTCATCGCCAGGAAAATCACCTATCTTTCTGATAAATAGCGGCGATATTAAAGGGGGTCTGATCTTTATATGCTCGATTGACTGGTATTTATCCGTCGCGTGACATATTCTTCATGACAAGGTGGTTGCTCGCCATGGTGGCCAGGGTGAGGACCGATGAACTGACTGCGATCGCTCGGTCGAGGGAATGTTGATCTTTGAGCGGTTGGACTGTCCGAAGCGCACACCGGCGGCTGCCGGCAAGAGGTCAAAGATGAGGGAACTGGCGATTGAACTGACAGAGGCCAAAGAGTTAGCCGACGAGCCAAAGCGCCGCGGCAACAGAACGACACGAATCCCCGAAATCGTGGAGGCCGCGATCAATGTGCTCGCGCAGTACGGTAACGTTGGCTTCGCTTTGCGCCGCGTGGCGAGCGATGTTGGGATCCACCTGGCGACCTTGCAGCACTACTTCCCGACCAGAGAAGATCTTTTGCGAGCGGCGTTGGAGGCGGTGGCGACACGATATCTGACGCTCTATGAAAGTGTGGTCGACGACGATGATTTATCGCCGGAGGCTCGGCTAGATGCCATCGCAGATATCGCCTTTGACGAGTTGGTCAAGCGCGGTACACACATTGCACCATTTTGCCTGGAAGTCTGGAGCATGGCCGAGCGCGAAGAATTTGCCCGAGACTTGGTGGCAAGTTTCAACCGTCGATTCCAGGAGACGTTCGCCCGATTGCTGGCCAAGATCAATCGATCGCTTACACCCCGGGAGTGCGCGTTACGCGGTCGTCTGCTGTACTCCCATTTGGCCGGTTTGATCGTTTTAGTCCGGCCGGCACATGGCGCATCGTCAGACGATGAAACACTTCGCGCTGCGACGAAGGCTGTCTGGAGGGCGCTCAGCTGCGCTCCACAGTAGCGCGGCACGAGAAGGTAATACAACGTAAATGACCCACTAATGATGGGGGAGACACATGTACGCACCTATTCAACAGTTGTCGTCCGATCCACAAGGCTTCGAGCGTCTGACATCGCAGCGGCTGTGCGAGGCGTTTCACGGTGAGCGGTTGGAACTCGAGGCTTCCCAGAATCGATTTGAGCCGGTCGGAAAGATTACGAGTTGCCGGTTGAGTAGCATTGAAATGCTGCGTTCCAAGGCGGCGACCTCCAATCGTCCGTTTGGAATCCGTCGGGATTCGAAAAGCAGCAGAGGAGGGCAGGACGATTTATTTCTAGTTGTCGTTCTGGCAAGTCAACTGTCATGTGAAATCGGGAATAGCTACTACGCTCTGGCCGAGGGCGACATTGCGCTCATCGGCCCGGAGCACCCTAGCCGGATGGAGTTCTCAGCAGGCTTTGATGGGCTATGGGTACGTCTTCCGAAAATCGAATCACACATTAGACGCGTGATCTTTCAGGATGCGGTAGACAGAAAATTTGATAGCCGGCACGGGATCATGCATGTCCTGTTGAGAACGCTGCTGACCACATACGAGTCGGCGAATTCGATTGCAGGGGACAGCGTCCCGTGGCTGGAGAGCAGTTTGCTGGATCTCATCGCGGCGGCGGTAAGCGCCAATTCGATCGTTGCGAGAGAGGGGCTTGCAACGACGTATAGTCGCGCGACTCTGCAGCGGATCAAATCTTACATCGTCGCCAGGTTGCACGACGACACCCTTACCCCATCTTCCATCGCAAGCGCCATGGGCATAAGCGTTCGTCGCCTGAATGAACTCTTCGCTCAATGTCAGACGACGGTAACAGAGTGGATCATCGCGGAGCGACTCGAGCGATGCAGAAACCGATTGCTTCATAGAAGCCAGGTTAGGGAAACAATTTGCCAGGTTGCGTACGAAGAAGGATTCAAAAACATTAGCCACTTTAATCGAGCCTTTAAGAATCGATTTGGCGAAAGCCCAGGCCAACTGAGAGACCGTATCCGCTGCGAAAGCCTTCCGTCAGTCGACGCCGAAAGGGGCGTCCAGCTGGAAGTCATGTGAGCATCTGTGTGCCCGTGCCCGTGCCCGGGCTGACGCGCCACGTTCCACTGCGCGAACGCGCTATCAACTAAAGTCCATCGCTCTCTGTCGTATGACGCTCGTCATGCCGTCACAACGGGCATCCCTCCCAACGTTTCCACTCTGCGGCCGGCAGCATCATCCATCGATGCTGTCCCGCGAAGCATCGCCATGTGATCCGCGGATGTCGCTGCCCGACAAGCAAAGCTTTTCCGCGCTGTGAGCAAAGGTGGGCAGTCCGCGAACGCCTATTGTTCCAGTAACGGAAATGCGCGCGACGCTCACACCAACGGCCGCATACCGCAATAAGAGCCGATGCTTCGCCATGGGCAACTATCTAGGAGACGCAAGTGCCTGATACCACCATTCAAGGCTATCCTGCTTCTGCGCTGTTCGACGAAGAGGCGGGGACGATCAGTCCACTGGTCTACTCCGACCAGGGTATCTACGAGCAGGAACTGGACCGCATCTTCGGGCGGTCGTGGCTGTTCATCGCTCACGAGAAACATATTCCCAAGACCGGGGACTTCCTCTCCACGTACATGGCGGAGGATCCCGTCGTTGCAGTTCGGCAAAAGGACGGGTCGGTCGCCGTCATGCTCAATCAGTGCCGTCATCGCGGCATGAAGATTTGCCGTGCGGACCAGGGCAACGCGAAGGCATTCACATGCAGTTACCACGGTTGGGCCTATGGGATTGACGGCGCTCTCGTGAACGTCCCGTCAGAGGAGCACTACGGGCCGTGTTTCAACAAAGAAGAATGGCCTGCAAGGCGCGTCCCTCGAGTTGAAAGCTACAAGGGGCTGATCTTCGCCAACTGGGACGAGCATGCACAATCGCTGAAAGAATCGCTCGGCGAAGCCGCGCTGTATCTGGACGCACTGCTCGATCGGTCGCCTGCTGGTACGGAGCCGATCGGCGGGATCTACAAGTGGGTCATCCCCTGCAACTGGAAGCTTGCCGCTGAGCAATTCGCCAGCGATATGCACCACGGGATCATGTCGCATGTGTCTGTGCAAGTTGCGACAACACCGGAGTTTGCGGGCAAGGAGCTGCCGCTGCCGGGGCGTCAACTGTTATCGGACCAGGGACATGGCACGGGTTTTTTCCTGGCCCCGGGCCTTCATGAAGACTGGATTGTGTCGCAGGCTGGCCAGCGCGAGCCGGGATACGATTCGATGGCCCTTGCTCAGCGGCACGCCGCTCACAATGCTGGCGTGAGCGCGATTACTGCGCAACACATGACCGTGTTTCCCACGTTCTCATTTTTCGCGGGCGTGAACAGTTGCCGCGTCTGGCATCCGCGTGGCCCTGGCGAAATCGAGGTCTGGGCATTCTGTTTGGTCGACTCCGACGCTTCACCTGCCGAGAAGGAGCAACTCCGGCAAGCCACGTTGCGTACCTTCTCGCCCGCAGGAACATGGGAACAGGACGACGGCGAGAACTGGGTCGAGATCCAGCGCGTGCTGCGCGGACATCAGGCACGCCGTACCACCATGAGCGTACAGATGGGTAAGGACATGAATCCCGCTGCGGATCCCGCGTTCCCCGGCACTGTCGAGGGCTGTTACAGCGAGGAGGCCGCACGGCGACTCTATAGCCACTGGCTCAAGTTGATGTGCATTCCGACGCAAAACGATACGTGCGCCAAGGAGGCCGGCCATGGTTGCTAACGAAATCGCCGCGACGCGCGCGAACGCAGTTTCGGCAGCAGAGCACTTTGCGATCGAACAGTTCCTCTTTCTCGAAGCCGAGCTTCTCGACGGCAGGAACATCGCGGAGTGGATCGAGCTGATGGCCGACGACCTCCGTTATGTGATGCCGATCCACCGCAACGTGGGGCCGCGCGAGCGAAAACTGGAATGGACCAGTCCTGATGAACTCGCGTATTTCGACGAAAGCAAGGAGAACCTCAAGCTTCGTCTGCGCAAGCTCCAATCTGGCGCCGCATGGGCCGAGGAGCCGCCGTCTCACACGCGGCATCTGATCACGAACGTACGCGCAAGCGCTGCTGGGCAGGGCGAATACCTCGTCCGCTCGAACTTCCTCGCATATCGCAGCAGGTCGGAACGACAAACCGACTACCTGATCGGGGAACGCCATGATCGCCTGCGCTGCGTCGAGACGGACGCGGGATTTCAGATCGTCAGTCGGCGCATCTTGCTCGATCAGACGACGTTTCTCGCGAACAACCTCAGTTTCTTCCTTTGAGGGTGAGCGTAATGTCGTTTACCGATGTTTGCTCAGTATTGGACGTCCCGAGCGACGCCGGGTTGAGGATCGACGATGGACCCGAGCCGGTCGCTGTGTTCAAGATCGACGGCGACTTCTACGCGATCGAGGACAAGTGTCCGCACGGCGACTGGTCCTTGTCAGACGGCTATCTGGATGGCGGCCTGATCGAATGCAGCCTGCATATGGCGAAGTTCTGCGTGAAGACCGGGAAGGTCTGTGCGCCGCCGGCCATACGCGACGTCAAAGTGTTTCCGATCAAGGTAGTGGGTGACCGGGTGCTGATCGATCTTGAACCTGAGGCCGGCATATGAAACAGCCGCTTGCGATTGTCGGTTCGGGCCTCGCCGGTGTACGCGCGGCGCAGACGCTTCGTGCCAATGGGTATAGCGACAGAATCATCCTGGTCGGCGAGGAGGCCCAGCACCCGTACGAGCGACCTGCGTTATCCAAGGAAGCACTGTGCGGGGGCGCTCCGCCGGTGCTGTGCTCGACGGAAGACTTGAATACGTTGGAGCTCGACTGGCGTCGAGGGGCGCGCGCGGTGTCGATTGACGCAGGCGTACTCGCGCTTGACGACGGCACGTCGGTGGCGACCGACGGCATTTTGCTGGCGACCGGCGCCCGGGCTCGCAAGGTCGACTTGCCCGGCGTGTCGTTGCCAGGCGTCTATACGCTACGTGCGCTGGATGATGCGTTCGCGCTTCGAGACGCGCTAGCGGCGCAGAGCGAGATCGTTGTCATCGGTGGTGGCCTGATTGGGTGCGAGGTCGCGAGCACTGCGCGGAAGGCAGGGCATGCGGTAACCGTCGTCGAGTCTGGCGAGGAACTGATGGAGCGTGCGCTCGGGCGAATGATGGGCCATTGGGCGCGGGTTCAACTCGAGCAACTCGGTGTGGTCATTCATCGATCCGCGACGGTCGCTTCGATCGAAGGCCATACACGGGCGCACGGCGTGAGATTGTCGAACGGCGCCTACTTGCCGGCTAACGTCGTTGTCTTGAGTGTGGGAGCCCAACCATGCGACGAACTCGCACAAGCCGCAGGTGCGGCGTGTATGCGCGGCGTGGTCGTCGATGCCGCGGGCCGCAGCAGCATTCCCGGAATCTTCGCCGCCGGTGATGTTGCCTCGTGGCCGCTCGTAGATGGCGGGCGCCGCTCTCTCGAGAGCTTTCTCAACAGCCAGGCGCAGGCGGCCGTCGCAGCATGCGCAATGATCGGGCGCGTGAACGAGCAGCCTCAGACCGCGTTCTCGTGGACCGAAATCGCCGGGCGAAAGATTCAACTTGCAGGCGATCTCACCGGCTCGGGAGGGATGGTTATTCGGGGCGATGAGACAGGCGCGTCCTTTTCCGTATTCCGCGTATCGAATGGACGGGTGGAAGGCGCTGCGACAGTCGACGCCCCGCGTGAATACGCGACGGCCAAACGGCTCGTCGAGTCGCGAATCGCGGTGCAGACCGATCTGCTAGCCGATCCCTCTACCGAGCTTCGCAGCTTGCTTAGCTACAAGGTGAACTAAATGAAAAAACTGGAAAACCAGGTCGTGCTAGTGACAGGCGGCGCATCTGGCTTGGGCCGCGCCATCGTCGAGCGGTTCGTTTCGGAGGGCGCGCGGGTGGGCGTGCTTGACCGCTCGGCTGATCGGATCGCCGAAATCCGCGCTGCACTCGGTGATGCTGTGATGGGCTTTCAGGGCGATGTTACGTCGTATGAGGACAACCTTCGCGCAGTGAATGGATTGGTCGCTCAGTTCGGCCGCCTGGATTGCGCGATCGGGAACGCCGGGATTTGGGATTTCAAGGTCGCACTGGTCGATCTCTCCGAAGACAAACTTTCTTCGGCGTTCGACGAATTGTTCGCCGTGAACGTGAAGGGCTATCTTCTGCTCGCCAAGGCCGCTTTAAAAGCGCTGGCCGAAAGTCGCGGGAGTCTGATCTTTACGGCATCGAACGCGTCGTTTCAGTCGGACGGTGGCGGGGTCCTCTACACGGCCAGCAAGCACGCAATTCGCGGCATCGTTACGCAACTCGCTTTCGAATTGGCGCCGTTCGTCCGCGTCAACGCCGTTGCTCCGGGGGGAATGATTACGAACCTCAGCGGCGTGAAGTCGCTCGGACTCTCGGATGCCACGATTCCGGCGGAGCCGTTCGTCGAAATGGCGCGCCATGTGGTGCCGATCGGTCATCTGCCGACTCCGGCCGACTACACAGGCGCCTATGTTTTCTTCGCATCACGCGAAGACAACGTGCCGGCGACCGGAACGGTCCTGAGACACGACGGTGGGTTAGCCGTTCAAGGATTTATCGATAGCCGCGGCGGAGCCGGGTTGCTCGAAAAACTTTCAATCAATCAGGAGACAGTCGCATGAAGGTGCAATCGTTGGGTTATATCGGAATCGACGCTACCGACTTATCCGCCTGGAAACGTTACGCGACCGAGTTCCTGGGCTTGATGCCTGGAGAAAATGGCGCGTCCGGCGATCGCTATCGTATCGATAACCGTCTCTGGCGGATTTCGGTTGAACAAGGTGAACGCGATGACATCGCCTATGCAGGGTTCGAACTGGAAGGGCCGGAAGCCCTCGTGCGAATGGCCGGGCACCTGCAGGACCTGGGTTACAGCGTCGAAAGCGATTCCGGCGAGCTCGCGCGCAGCCGACAGGTGCGCGGGCTAGCACGATGCGCCGATCCGTCCGGCATGCAAGTGGAACTGTACTGGGGCGCGACCGAACGCGGCGAAGCACCGTTCCGATCGGCTGTGGCCGACGGTTTCGAAACCGGCGACCAGGGGCTTGGGCATATCGTGCTGCTCGTTCCTGACGTGAAAGCAGCGCTCAAATTCTACTGCCAGGGGTTGGGCTTCAAGCTGTCCGACATCATCACGATGCCGATCGGTCCCGACCGCACGCTCGAACTGCATTTCCTTCACTGCAACCCGCGGCATCACACGTTGGCTTTCGCCGAAATGCCGGCCCCCAAGCGCCTGCAGCACTTCATGTTGCAGGTGCCGTCGATCGACGACGTCGGTTTCGCGCTCGATCGCGCAAAGCAGCAGAGCGTTCCGGTCACGATGACGTTGGGTCGCCACACCAACGACCAGATGGTCTCCTTTTACGCGAGAACGCCGTCAGGGTTTGAAGTCGAATACGGCGCGGGAGCGGTGAGCGTCGACGAGTCGTGGACGGTGGTGAGTCACGATCGGATCAGCGTGTGGGGCCATCACCGTACCGGCCAGTGAGATTGGGAGAACAACATGAGTGAAGTGAATTTCCGCAGCGCGTTTGTCGAATTCGAAGGCACCCGAATTCACTACCAGGA
Organism: Paraburkholderia sp. GW821-FHT02A12; assembly: GCF_059422005.1. Classification (NCBI taxonomy): domain Bacteria; kingdom Pseudomonadati; phylum Pseudomonadota; class Betaproteobacteria; order Burkholderiales; family Burkholderiaceae; genus Paraburkholderia; species Paraburkholderia sp. GW821-FHT02A12. The sequence continues at coordinate 2,097,635 of NZ_JBWKWA010000002.1, forward strand.
GGCGGGCGAAGGTCCGGCTCTGATCATGCTTCAGGGATCGGGGCCGGGCGCGTCCGGTTGGTCGAACTATAGCCGCAATGCGCCGTTCTTCGCGCGCAGCCACCGTGTCATCGTGCCTGACCTCGCCGGGTGGGGCAAATCCGACATGAGGCCGGTTGGCGTATCGATTCCTGGCTGGTGGGCGAACTCGATTCTCGGTCTCATGGAATCTTTGTCCATTACGCAGGCTGACATCATCGGCAATTCGCTCGGCGGAATGATTGCCCTGAAGATGGCCTTGACTGCTCCGGAACGTATCGGCCGCCTCGTGCTGATGGGGCCGGCCGGCGGCTTCCCGACGCTTGGCCAATGGCCCACGCCCGCGATCCGCACGTTGGCGACCGCCTATGAGGGCGATGGCATTACGGCGGAAAAGGTGAAGAGTTTCATCAGCGAGAGCCTGTTCGATCAATCCGCGATCACCGATGAACTGGTCAAGGGCAGACTTGAAGCGGCAATGGATCCGCGCATCATTGCGCAGCCGCCGATGCGCCTGGAATCCGGACAACTGTTCGAAGAACTCTGGCGAGACCCGGGCCTTGCGACGCTGCCGCACCAGACACTGATCATTTGGGGCAGAGAGGACCGCGTGGTTCCGCTCGATACCGGAATGATCTATGTCAAGCGTATTCCCAATGCGCAACTCAACACCTTCCCGAAGTGCGGCCACTGGGCGCAATGGGAATGGGCGGATCGGTTCAATCGAGTCGTTTCGTCCTTCCTCTCGGAAGAGCGTTGACACGCGCGCGAGAAGCGCAGGGCGGCTGAGGAGAATACGACGCCGACGATTGTTGAATCACGACCTAACTGGGATCTTCCATGGCAATGACAGGCCGGATGATGAGCACGCCCCTGCTCATCTCTTCGATCATAAGGCGCGCGGCCCGATACAACGGCGGCGTCGAGATTGTTTCGCGCAGCAGTGATGGCGACATTCATCGCTATACCTATCGGGAGTGCGAGCTCCGCGCGCGTAAGCTGGCCCAGGCGTTGGAGGCGCTCGACGTGCGACAAGGAGATCGGATCGGCACACTGGCATGGAATAGCTATCGCCATTTGGAGCTTTACTACGCCGTGCCAGGTGCAGGTGCGATCTGCCATACCATCAATCCACGATTGTTTCCTGAGCAAATCGTCCATATCGTCAACGATGCCGAAGACACGTACGTGTGTTTCGACGCTCAATTCTTGCCCCTCGTCGAGGAAATCGGAGGACGGTGCCCAGGAGTCAAGGCATGGATCATGATGGCGGGTCGCGAGGACATGCCCGCCGCTAGCAAGGTTTCCTTGCTCTGCTATGAAGAATTGATCGGTGCGCAGGATGGAAATTACGAATGGCCGATGTTGGACGAGAACCTCGCATCGGGCCTCTGCTATACGTCCGGTACGACGGGCAACCCGAAGGGCGTGCTGTACTCGCATCGTTCGACGGTTCTGCATTCGTACGCTTCCGCCTTGCCCGACTCGCTGAGTTGTTCAGCGTCGGAGGTCATCATGCCCGTGGTTCCCATGTTTCACGTGAATGCATGGCAACTGCCGTATTCCGCGCCGTTGGTGGGCGCGAAGTTGGTGCTTCCGGGGCATAGGCTCGACGGCGCTTCCCTCTACGAATTGATCGAGGGGGAGCAGATTACCTACTCCGCAGGCGTGCCGACCGTGTGGCTCGGCCTGCTCGAACATGTGCGATCGAACGATCTCAAGTTTTCGACATTCCGTCGAACAGGTATCGGCGGGTCCGCCGTCTCCCGTTCGATGATTCGCGCCTTCAAAGAATTGGGTGTCGACGTGGTTCATGGCTGGGGCATGACGGAGACTTCGGCGTTGGGCGCCAGCTGCACGCTGCGACGTCAGCATGCCGGGCTTTCCGAATCCGAGCAAGAGAAGGTCCTCGAGAAGCAAGGTGCCGTGATTCCAGGCATAGATATCAAGATCGTAGACGGCCAGGGTCACGAGTTGCCCTGGGACGGCAAGACGGCGGGCGATCTGTTCGTTCGCGGCCCGTGGATCGTAGATTCGTACTACGGCAACGACACGTCGCCGCTGGAGGATGGCTGGTTTCCAACTGGCGATGTGGCGACGATCGATGCGGATGGCTACATGCAGATCACCGACCGCAGCAAGGACGTCGTCAAATCCGGAGGTGAATGGATCTCGTCGATAGACATCGAGAACATCGCAGCGGCTCACCCAGCGGTACATATGGCCGCGTGCATTGCCGTGCGCCATCCGAAATGGGGCGAGCGCCCATTACTGGTCGCGGTAAAAAAAGCCGGTGCGAATGTCAGTCGGGATGAATTGCTGCAGTTTTTTGAAGGAAAGGTGGCGAAGTGGTGGGTCCCGGACGATGTGGTTTTCGTCGATGCCATGCCCATGACCGCGACCGGGAAATTTCAAAAAGCCGCACTGCGGGAGCAGTTCAGGGAGCATCGTTTGCCGACGGCCTGAATTTCGAAGCTTATCGATGAAACACACCACCTATTTCAAGGCTGCGGAATGAACACCAGTCCACGCCGAAGATCGTGGTTGATGAGGGTTGGACGTATGACTAATTTTTCTATTCAGCAAGCCGCGGATGCCATACACGAAGCCCGCAGTATGCGTATCCCGGTTTCCAGGATTTCGGAGAGGTTCGGGATCGAGAGTCTGCGCGACGCGTATCGGGTAGCGGCGATCAACACGAACCGTGCTATCAACGCTGGGAAACGAATTTGCGGGAAGAAAGTTGGCCTGACATCGGTTGCGGTCCAGCGGCAACTCGGGGTCGATCAGCCAGATTTCGGCGTCCTGTTCAGGGATATGGAGTTTGTCAGCGGCGCAGACATTCCGGTCAGTAGCCTGATTCAGCCCAAGGCCGAGGGCGAGGTGGCATTTGTCATTGGTCGCGACCTGACCGAAGAGCTGAGCTGGGGCCGATTCCTGCACGGTATCGAGTACGCGTTACCGGCGATCGAGATTGTCGACAGCGCGATCGAAAACTGGAACATCACGCTCGTCGATACGGTGGCGGACAACGCCTCGTGCGGCCTTTATGTCCTCGGCACGGATCCGAAACGCATTTCCGATCTCGATCTCGCCACTTGCCAGATGCGCTTCCTGAAAACGGACGAGCTTGTCTCGGAGGGTCATGGGGCCGCATGTCTGGGCCATCCGCTTCTTGCCGCCTGGTGGCTCGCCCAGACGATGCAACAACTCGGCGATCCGCTTCGCGCTGGCGATGTCGTGCTGTCGGGTGCGTTGGGGCCGATGTTCCCTATACGCGAAGGCGACGCATTGCAGTTGGAAGTCGACGGGCTAGGCAAAGTTTCCTGTATCGCCGCGTAGGCGATCGATTTTAACGAGCGGGAGAATTTATGGCAGGCAAGTTGAAAGTCGCGATCATCGGTTCGGGCAACATCGGCACCGATCTGATGATCAAAATCATGCGACATGGTGATCATCTCGAGATGGGTGCGATGGTCGGCATCGATGCCGCTTCCGACGGTCTCGCGCGTGCTGCACGTATGGGCATCGCGACGACGCACGAAGGCGTCGAGGGGCTTACGCGCCTGCCGGTGTTTGGGGACATCGATATCGTCTTTGACGCTACGAGCGCGGCAGCGCATGTGAAGAACGACGCATTCTTGCGGCAGCTCAAGCCCAAAGTTCGCATGATCGACCTGACGCCGGCCGCGATCGGCCCGTACTGCGTGCCGGTCGTGAATCTCGACGCACACGTCAATACGCTAAACGTCAACATGGTGACTTGCGGCGGCCAAGCGACCATTCCGATGGTGGCAGCGGTGTCGCGCGTCGCAAAAGTGCATTACGGCGAGATCATCGCCTCCATTTCGAGCAAATCCGCTGGGCCCGGCACGCGCGCGAACATCGACGAGTTCACGGAGACGACGTCCAAAGCGATCGAGCAGGTTGGCGGCGCGGCAAAGGGGAAAGCCATCATCATCCTCAATCCGGCCGATCCGCCCCTTATCATGCGTGACACGGTTTATTGTCTGTCCGATTCGGCCGACGAAGAGGCCGTGGAGCGGTCGATCGAGGACATGGTCGCCGCCGTCAATCGCTATGTGCCCGGCTATCGCCTCAAGCAACGGGTGCAATTCGATCGGATAGAAGCCCACGCACCCTTGAATATCCCTGGTGTGGGCGCGCGTATGACAGGGCTCAAAACCTCGGTGTTTCTCGAGGTCGAGGGCGCCGCGCACTATCTGCCGTCCTACGCCGGCAATCTCGACATCATGACCTCTGCGGCGAAGGCTTGTGCTGAGCGCATGGCCGCCGAGATGGTCGCCCATGCTACGACCTAGGGGAAACACGGCATGACACTTGGCAAAAAACTGTACATCTCCGACGTGACGCTGCGAGACGGTTCGCATGCGATTCGTCATCAATACAGCGTCCAACAGGCGGCGGCGATTGCGAAAGCGCTCGACGAAGCCAAAGTCGATTCGATCGAGGTGGCGCATGGAGACGGGCTGCAAGGATCGAGTTTCAACTACGGATTCGGCGCTCATAGCGATCTCGAATGGATTGCCGCGGTGGCGGAAACGGTCAAGCACGCGAAGGTCGCGACATTGCTGCTTCCCGGCATCGGCACGATTCACGATTTGCGCAACGCCTATGATGCTGGCGCTCGTATTGTCCGCGTAGCCACCCATTGCACCGAGGCCGACATCTCCAAACAGCACATCGAGTACGCGCGAGAGCTCGGGATGGAGGCGGTGGGCTTCCTCATGATGAGCCACATGACCACCCCGCGCGACCTTGCACAGCAGGCGAAGCTCATGGAGAGCTACGGGGCGACGTGTTGTTACGTCGTCGATTCCGGCGGCGCATTGGGAATGAATGACGTACGCGAGCGGTTTCGCGCCTTCAAGGACGTGTTGAAGCCGGAGACCGAGACAGGCATTCACGCGCATCACAATTTGAGCCTGGGCGTCGCTAACAGCGTCGTCGCCGTCGAGGAAGGCTGCGACCGCATCGATGCAAGCCTTGCCGGCATGGGTGCCGGTGCGGGAAACGCGCCGCTCGAAGTGTTTATCGCCGCAGCCGAACGGCTCGGCTGGAACCACGGCTGTGATCTTTATAGTCTGATGGATGCTGCCGATGACCTGGTTCGTCCACTACAGGACCGGCCCGTTCGTGTCGATCGCGAAACGCTGGCGCTGGGTTATGCGGGCGTCTATTCGAGCTTCCTTCGTCATTCCGAAAGTGCCGCCGAGAAATACGGACTGAGAACCGTCGATATCCTCGTTGAACTGGGCCGCCGCCGCATGGTTGGCGGGCAGGAAGACATGATCGTCGACGTTGCACTCGACCTTCTTGACACTCAGCACGCGTTGACAGGACGCGATGGTGGGTGACCGGTTCGCGAATCGAGCTAAGCAGTAGGTTATCAGGCTGAAACAAACAGATTGGCAATGCGCTGAGAAATTCGCATAACTAATTATGTCGCCGGCTAATAGTGGCCATTGAGAGCCGCGTCGAAGTCTTTTTTTAAGACTGAGATCGCCGAAAAAACGATGGAGACAAGCTATGAGGAAACAGCTGAATTCAGTTGTATTGGCGTTTTCGATGTGTGGTCTGGCGAGCACCGCATTCTCGCAGGAGGCGGGGAGCGTTGTCGTGACGGGTGGTGCGGCGTGGATCGACATGACGCTATCTAGTGCAGAGGAAGTAAGAAGCAGCTCCCAGTTCGGCACTTTCACTTCTCCTGGAACAGGCGCGGAAATTCATAACACCTTCACGGGAGAGCTTCTCGTAACTTACTTCGCAACCGAGCATATTGCGATCGAAGGAGCAGTGGGGATTCCGCCGAAATTGAATTTTTACGCCCATGGCGTTGTCGCCCCGCTTGGGCCGCAGGGGCCGTCAATGCCGGTCGGCGATCTCAAGCCATTGGTATCGGCTCGGGTGTGGGCGCCCACATTGTTCGTGAAGTACTACTTTGGACAGAAGGACAGTGTGTGGCGGCCATTCCTGGGTGTCGGAGTGAACTACACGTGGTTCAGCTCTGTCCAGCTTCATCCGGCATTTAGTGGGGCGCTCGGACAGTTTGCCGGACCTGGCGGAAGGGCTGACGCATCGGCGAGTTCGTCGTGGAACCCCGCCTTTTCTGCGGGGGTGACCTATCGCCTCAACGACAGATGGTCAGTGTTGGGCTCGATTACCTACATTCCGCTAAAGACGACTGGAAGATTCAATGCAGTCAGCGCCAACGGAACCACCGTTTTGAGCAACACGTCGAGAATCACGGCCAATCCCATCATCGGCTTTGTTGGGGTTTCTTATAGATTTTGAGCAGCGGCTCGAGTCTGAATGGTATTGCGAAACAGGAGATTTCACCGTGGACGACGTAAAGGTCCAAGTTGATGGGCGGGTGCTGATCCTCACGATATCGAGGCCGGAAAAGAAGAATGCGTTGACTGGAGCGATGTACGGCGCGCTTGCGGATGCGCTTGAATCAGCTGGCCACGAGCGCGTGAACGCCGTCCTCATTCAATCTGATGGTGACACCTTCTCGGCGGGAAGCGACATGAGCGAATTCTCCGCCGAGGCAATCCGTGACGGCATCGGCAAGAGCCGCGGTGCGCGGTTTCTACGATGTCTGGCCGCGATGGAGGTTCCCGTCGTGGCCGCCGTACAAGGCAAAGCCATTGGTGTCGGAGCCACCATGCTATTGCATTGCGACTACGTCATCCTTGCGAGCGACGCACAACTCAGCGCGCCGTTTGTCGACCTGGCGCTTGTTCCTGAAGCGGCGTCGGGCTACCTGCTTCCGTTCCAGGTCGGAAACATTCGTGCATTCGAGATGATCGCGCTCGGCCGCTCTGTCGATGCGCAGACCGCCGTGGAATGGGGAATCGCCAATCGATCGGTGCCGGCGGACCAGCTTCGAGCCGAAGCGAAGGCGATTGCGGAGGTTATCGCTGCGAAGGCGCCGGGCGCGATCAGAGCGACGAAACGGTTGATGAGTGAGCGCAGGAGAGTCATCGATCAAATGAACGCGGAATTCGATGCAATCGACAAGCAATTGACAGGGAACGAGTGCAGTGAAGCCTTGGCCGCATTCAAGGAAAAGCGTCGTCCCGATTTCTCGAAGCTTCAATAACGTGATGGATAAAAGCAACACTGATAAACGGTCGCATGAGGCCGCCATGAGCCGAGCCCCTGATTTCGACGTGCGGCGATTGGAATCGTGGCTGGGCGGAAATTTGCGTGGTTTTAGCGGGCCACTCGAAGCATCGCAATTCTCGGGAGGCCAGTCGAATCCAACCTATTTGCTGACGACGCCATCCGCCCGCTATGTCCTGCGCCGCAAGCCGTCGGGCACGCTACTGCCGTCCGCTCACGCGATCGATCGAGAATATCGCCTGATACGTGCGTTGAACGGATCCGCGGTGCCGGTCGCGCATGCGCACTGCTATTGCGACGACGTATCGGTAATCGGCGCCGAGTTTTATGTCATGAGCTATGTGGAAGGCCGCGTGCTTTGGGAGCCCAGCCTTCCGGGCATGACGCCCAACGAACGCCGCCTGGTTTTCGATGAAATGAATCGTGTCATGGCGGCGCTTCATACGTTGGATGTGGACGCCATCGGACTCGGTGATTACGGCAAGGCTGGCAGTTACTTCGAGCGGCAAGTATCGCGCTGGACCAAACAATACCGCGCCTCCGAGACGCGTCGCATCGATTCTATCGAGCGGCTGATCGAGTGGCTTCCTCTCCATCTGCCGTCCAGGGAGACGACGAGGGTCGTTCACGGCGACTTCCGTATCGACAACCTGATTTTCGCGCACGATGCCCCGAGCGTGATGGCTGTCCTAGATTGGGAGTTGTCGACGCTCGGCGATCCGATGGCGGATTTCGCCTACCTGTGTCTCGCCTGGCACCAGCCGGCCGGCAGCCTGCGCGGGCTCTCAAACTTCAGCGACGTGGAGCTGACGGAACTGGGAATACCGCAGGAGCGGGAATTCTTCTCGCAGTATTGCCGCCGCGTCGGAATCGAAGAAGTGGAAGCGCGCGACTGGAACTTCTACCTTGCCTACAACTTTTTTCGTGTGGCGGGGATTCGGCAAGGAATTATGAAACGCGCACTCGATGGCAACGCTAGCAGCGAGCAAGCGTTCGAACAAGGCCGACTGGCAGCCGCGATGGGCGACTTTGGCTGGCGCTGCGCGGAACGCGCAATGTCCGAGTGAACGCCGTGCGGAACTTAATTTGGGAGTGGAATCGATGACCTTTGCACCGTCGGAAAACGTTCGAAACCTGCAGAGCCGCGTTTCGGCGTTCATGGAGCAATACGTGTACCCCAACGAGGACCGTTATGAGCGGGAAGTCAGCGAGGGAGATCGTTGGCAGCCGATCGCACTCATCGAGGAGCTCAAAGCGCGTGCGAAGGAGCAAGGCCTGTGGAATCTGTTCCTGCCCGATTCGCAATATGGTGCAGGGCTGACCAACGCCGAATATGCGCCGCTTTGCGAAATCATGGGCCGTGTTCTGTGGGCTTCCGAGGTGTTCAATTGTTCTGCACCGGACACCGGCAATATGGAAGTGCTGGTCCGCTACGGTACCGACGCACAGAAGGAGGCGTGGCTGGAACCGTTGCTGCGCGGTGAGATACGCTCCGCTTTCGCGATGACCGAGCCGCTCGTCGCTTCGTCGGACGCGACGAACATCGAGAGTTCGATCGAGCGCGACGGTGACGAGTACGTGATCAACGGCCGGAAATGGTGGACCTCGGGCGCCAATGATCCGCGTTGCCGCGTGTTCATCTTCATGGGGAAGACCGACCCGAACGCGGCCGAGCGTCATCGTCAGCAGGCAATGATCCTCATTCCCCGCGACACACCCGGCGTGGCCATCGTTCGGCATCTGCCCGTGTTCGGCTTCGATGATGCGCCGCACGGGCACGCGGAGATCCTTTTCGAGAACGTCCGCGTTCCAGTCGCGAACATGCTGCTTGGTGAGGGCCGCGGCTTCGAGATTGCGCAGGGACGTCTCGGGCCCGGACGTATCCATCATTGCATGCGGTTGATTGGCCTGGCGGAGCGAGCGTTGGAGATCATGTGTAAGCGCAGCTTGTCGCGATCGGCGTTTGGGCGGCCGATTGCCGAGCAGACGCTGACGCAGCAGCGCATCGCCGACGCTCGAATCGCCATCGAGCAGACACGCCTACTGGTGCTCGATGCCGCACACAAAATGGACACGATCGGCAACAAGGCGGCAGCCCGGGAAATTGCAATGATCAAAGTTGCGGCTCCCAGCATGGCATGCACGGTGATCGATTGGGCCATCCAGGCCTGCGGAGGTTACGGTATGCAGGATCGCTTTCTCGCGCAAGCCTATGCCGCTGCGAGATCGTTGCGCATCGCAGATGGCCCGGACGAAGTGCATCGAAATCAGATTGGGCGCATGGAACTGGCTCGCTATCGTGATGCCCGCTGATTGATCCAGGCAGCAGCCCTGTACATCGCACATAGAAAGGAAGGAACATGACTGCACACTACAGCGTGCATGAAGATGTAGCGGTTATCACGCTCGATAATCCCCCCGTCAACGGCCTCGGCCATGCAACGCGTCTCGCTATCGTAGAGGTAATGGAGGCCGCAACGGATGACGTCCGGGTGCGGGCCATCGTCATCACGGGGGCGGGCAGCGGCTTTTCGGCCGGGGCGGATGTGCGCGAATTCGGCACGCCCAGCGCAACGCAACAGCCGAGCATACACACGGTTATCGCGGCGCTGGAATCCAGCGCCAAGCCGGTGATTGCCGCGATTCACTCGTTAGCGATGGGCGGCGGGCTGGAATTGGCGATGGGCTGCCATTATCGACTCGTCACGCGCGGCGCTCAGATCGCGCTGCCCGAAGTGAAGCTCGGCGTACTCCCCGGAGCAGGTGGGACGCAGCGGCTCCCCAGAGCCATTGGCCTCGAAGCGGCGCTCAACATGATTGTGTCGGGCCGCGTCGTCTCTTCGGACGAACTATCGGACAGCGGCCTGTTCGACGTAGTGGTAGAAGGCGATTTGCTGACGGGCGCCATAAAGTTTGCACGGCAAGCAGCAGAGCGTGGCGAGTTACCGAAGCTGCGCGACCGCCAAATCGATCATGTCAGCCCGGACGCATTCCTGCAATTTGCTCACCACACGGTCGCAGCTGCGAGCCGCAATTTCCCCGCGCCGCTCAAATGCGTCGAAGCAGTGCGCGCTTGCGTGCAGCGATCGTTCGATGAGGGCATTGAGTTCGAGCGCAAGCTGTTCATGGAGCTGATGAACACGTCGGAATCGCGCGCGCTTAGGCACGCGTTTTTCGGAAAACGCGCAGCTGCGAAGATTCCCGACCTGCCGCCCGACACACCGGTACGGACGGTAACGCAAGTGGCTGTCGTCGGCGCGGGCACGATGGGAACGGGCATTGCGATGAACTTTCTCAGTGCGGGCCTTCAGGTCACGATTCTTGAGACGCGGCAAGACGCGCTCGAGCGCGGTGTCGCGGCGATCCGCAAAAACTACGACGACAACGCCAGAAAGGGCAAGCTCGCGCAGGAACAGGTCGAGCAGCGTATGTCCCTTCTGACACCGACGCTCTCCTATGACGACCTCCGGCACGCCGACCTCATTATTGAAGCGGTGTTCGAGGAAATGGGCGTGAAGGAAAGTGTGTTCCGGGCGCTGGATGCTGTCGCAAAGCATGAAGCCATCCTGGCATCGAACACCTCTACCCTGGACGTGGACAAGATCGCCGCGTTCACGAAGCGGCCTCACGACGTGGTCGGTATGCATTTCTTCAGTCCGGCCAACGTGATGGAACTTCTCGAGGTCGTACGAGGTGAGAAGACCGCAGACGACGTGCTGGCGACAGTCATGAGTCTCGCCAGGAAGATCGGCAAGACGGCAGTGGTATCCGGTGTTTGCGACGGCTTCATTGGTAACCGGATGATCAATCAGTACCTGCGCCAAGCCGGCTATCTGCTGGACGAGGGCGCGCTACCGGAACAGATCGATCGCGCAATCGAGAAGTTTGGCTTTGCGATGGGCCCGTTCCGCATGCTCGACCTGTCCGGCAACGACATCGTCTGGGCGATCCACAAGCGCCATGCGGTGGAAAGGCCGGATATCGTGTATTCGAAGACCACCAATCTGCTCTGTGAGATGGGGCGGTTCGGCCAAAAATCCGGTGCAGGCTGGTACGACTACAAGGCGGGCGATCGCAAGGCGTATCCGTCACCAGCTGTCAATGACATGATCGTCCAGCAATCCCGAGATATCGGTCTGGAGCGGCGTCTGATTTCGGACGACGAGATCGTCGAGCGTCTTGTCTATGCGCTCGTGAACGAAGGTGCCCGGATACTGGAAGAGGGCATCGCATCGAAAGCATCCGATATCGATGTCGTTTATCTCACGGGCTACGGCTTCCCGACCTTCCGCGGCGGTCCAATGTTCTATGCCGACACCGTAGGCCTCTACAACGTGGCGCATGCGACGCGCCGCTACGGCAAGGGGTATCGCGGCGAAGCGTGGCAATCGGCCTCGTTGCTCGAGCGGCTGGCCGAAGTGGGCAAAAGTTTCAACGATTGATGTGGAGCACGAATATGACTGAAGCAGTGATTGTTTCCACCGCTCGGACGGCCCTCGCGAAGAGCTGGAAGGGCGCTTTCAACATGACGCACGGCGCTACGCTCGGCGGGCACGTCGTCAGGCACGCGATCGAGCGTGCACACATCGAGCCGGGTGAAGTCGAGGACGTTCTGATGGGCTGCGCCGTTCCGGAAGGCGCGACTGGCTGGAACATCGGGCGGCAGATCGCATTGCGTGCAGACTGCCCGGCGAGCGTGCCAGGTGCAACCATCAACCGCTTTTGCTCTTCTGGACTGCAGGCGATTGCGACGGCCGCGCAGCGTGTGATTGCCGGTGAAGGCGATATCTTCGTTGCGGGTGGTGTCGAATCCATTTCCTGTGTCCAGCAGGAAATGAACCGACACATGCTGAACGACGGTTGGCTTGAGAAGCACAAGCCCACCATCTACTGGAGCATGCTGCAAACCGCTGAAACCGTCGCGCGGCGTTACAACATTGGGAGAGATCGTCAGGACGAGTACCGGCGTGCGAAGCCAGCAGCGGGCGGCGGATGCCGTTGCCGCCGCAAGGTTTGCGGACGAAATCGTGCCGATCACCACAGTGATGGGCGTCGCCGACGCGAAGACCGGAGCACTCGGCACGCGCGAAGTCACGGTGTCTGTCGATGAAGGCATCCGTGCCGATACGACGCTGGAAGGCCTTTCGAAAATTCGTCCTTCTTTGTCGGGCGGCGTGATTACGGCCGGTAATGCGAGCCAGTTCTCCGATGGTGCATCAGCTGCTGTCGTCATGGACGGCAAGCTGGCCTCCGCCCGCGGCCTGCAGCCACTCGGCGCATTCCGGGGTTTTGCCGTTGCCGGCTGTGAGCCGGACGAAATGGGTATCGGGCCGGTGTTCGCCGTACCCAAGCTGCTTGCGAAGGCCGGTTTAACGGTCGATGACATCGGCCTTTGGGAGTTGAACGAGGCATTCGCTGTCCAGGTGCTTTACTGCGCCGACAAACTCGGCATCCCGATGGAGCGCCTCAACGTCAATGGCGGCGCCATTGCATTGGGACATCCGTACGGTGTTTCCGGCGCTCGCCTCGTCGGGCATGCGCTGTTGGAGGGTAAGCGCCGTGGTGCTCGATTTGTCGTTGTTACGATGTGCATCGGGGGTGGCCAAGGCGCAGCAGGGCTGTTCGAGGTATTTTGATGTCTGCGCAAGAAGCGTCGCAGAAACAGGAATAGTGCGGAGTAGACACAATGGGTACGCTCAAACAATTATTCGATCTTTCAGGCAAGACTGCGCTCATAACTGGCGGCTCACGCGGGCTCGGTCTTCAACTCGCCGAGTCACTCGGCGAACTTGGCGCACGCATCGTTCTGTCTGCGCGCAAAACCGGCGAGCTGCAAGAGGCGCAGGCGCATCTGGCGTCCCTCGGCATTGAGGCCGACTTCATCGCAGCGGACGGTTCCATCGAGGCAGATATTCATCGTTTGGCTGACGAGGCGCTCGCCAGGTTGGGTCGCATCGATATCCTCGTAAACAATGCGGGCGCAGTCTGGAGCGCGCCGGCGGAGGATCATCCCATCGACGCATGGGATAAGGTGATGGACCTCAACATCCGAGGCCTCTTCCTGCTTACCCAGCAAATCGGCAAGCGATCAATGATCCCGCGTGGATACGGCCGAATCGTCAACATGGCATCAATCGGCGGGCTCAGAGGTAATGCGCCCGACGCGATGAGCACGATTGCCTACAACGCGAGCAAGGGGGCCGTCGTGAATTTCACTCGGGCGCTGGCGGGCGAGTGGGGACGGCACGGGATTACCGTCAATGCGATAGCCCCGGGCTTTTTCCCTTCGAACATGACGCGCGGGTTGCTCAACAAGTTAGGCGCCGATAGTGTCGCCGCGGAAGTGCCGTTGCGCCGTATCGGCGACAGCGGAGATCTGAAGGGGGCGGTCGCATTGTTCGCATCGGATGCCGGCAAGCACATCACGGGGCAAATCCTTGCAGTAGATGGTGGCGCAACTGCCGTGCTCTAGTTTGGTGAAAGGAGATACAGATAATGAAGGCAATGCAAATCGCACGTACCGGTGGGCCGGAGGTACTCACGTTAGTCGACATCGAGGCGCCTAAACCCCGTGTTGGAGAACTACTGGTCAAGGTGGACGCCGCCGGCGTCAATTTTGCCGATACAGTCCGTCGCCGGGGTGCATTTTATCCCGCCCCAACACGCCTTCCGATCGTACTGGGAAGCGAGATATGTGGAACCGTTGTGTCCGTTGGCGATGGAGTGACCGGCTGGCAGCCGGGTTCAAGGCTTATCGGCCTGCTCGATCACGGCGGCTACGCCGAATATGTCATTGTCGAAGCTCGTAGTGCGATTTCGATTCCGGAAGATACGGACTCATCCATTGCGGCGGCCATTTTCGTGCAAGGTATGACCGCGCTTCTGGTGCTTGATGACGTCGGCGGTCCCGTGACGGGCCGTAACGTGCTCGTCGAAGGGGCGGCCGGAGGCGTAGGCGGCTTGGCGGTGCAAATTGCGCGACTGCTCGGCGCCCGTCATGTCATCGGCGCGGTGAGTTCGCCGGACAAGGGTGAGCTCGCCCGTGAGCTAGGCGCGACTGGCACAGTCAACTATACGGAGCCGGGCTGGGAAGAGGCGGCGCGTGCCCTCACGAATAACGAAGGCTTCGATCTCATCCTCCATGTCCAAGGCGGGGAGGCACTCGCTCGCGAGCTGGCTCTTCTCAGGCCTTCTGGGCGCATCGTCGCGTACGGGGCGGCTTCCAACGAGCCGATGCTAGTGGATGCTGCACACATGCTCGGGGGCAACCTCGGTGTCTGCGGCTTCTATCTGGGGGTGCACCTCGCTGACGCCGAGCGAATGAAACGGCAGTTCTCCCGCCTGATGGGATGGGTTGAGTCCGGGCGGATCACGGTGCCGATCGGCGGGTGCTTCCCTCTTGCCGAGGCGGCTCGCGCACATGCGTTACTTGAATCTCGCCAGTCAACGGGCAAGCTGATCTTGAAACCGTGATGCCACGTGCGGCAGCAGACTTAAACTAAGGCGAGCAAACGCCCACGCGCATCCGAACGAAGTTCGAATCGCGACAAGTGAAGCGTCAAGAGGATGAGATGGACGGAAGGATGCGAAGCATCAAGGTGGACCTGGTCGTCGTTACCTGCGTGTTTGTGCTGCTGCTATTCGCCATCAGCTTTTCCGGACTACATGGACTTTCCACGATCAGCTCGGATCTTCGCGCGTTGGATTCAGAAACTTTTAGGGGCCTGCAAGGTTTTTCCGACATGAGGTCTGCAGAGGTCGACGTTTGGCTTGACTTGAGAAAAGTCGACATCGCTCGGAGCAAAGAGGATACAACCGCTGCGTTCGGTCGAATTCGGTCGGATCTGCAGCGGTTGAATAGTGCGTGGCGAAGCGCATCGGAGCGGATGACAGACGAAGCGCAGCGCGAGGATGCCGCGCGGACCGCATCATACGTAGTGAAAATCGGGGAACTCATCGATCGCATCGAGTTGGCATCGAACGCAAACGAAATCGACACTGTTCGATCAACGATGAAGGAGCTCGAGAGCGTAACGGCGAGCCTGAATGGCTCGATCGACAACAATATCGGTCATATCGCTTCACAAGCGAAGGCGACCGTTGCCGATGGCGACAGGACGTTCGGCGTCGCGCGCCGCTATATAGGCATGTTGTTTGTCGTCAGCGTGATGATTGGGGTTTCGGTCACCCGATACATGATGCGAACCATGCTTGGGCCGTTAAGCAAAGCAGTCCTGATCGCCGACGAAATCGCGGCAGGGAAGTTGGGGAACGCGATTGAAGTGACCTCCCGGAACGAATTCGGTCGTCTGCTGGAGTCTTTGGGGAAGATGGATCACCAGCTTCGAGAAATGGTAGGCGCGATTCAAGGGGCATCCGCGATC
Source organism: Paraburkholderia sp. GW821-FHT02A12 (assembly GCF_059422005.1). NCBI lineage: Bacteria > Pseudomonadati > Pseudomonadota > Betaproteobacteria > Burkholderiales > Burkholderiaceae > Paraburkholderia > Paraburkholderia sp. GW821-FHT02A12. Next base: position 2,113,186 of record NZ_JBWKWA010000002.1, read on the forward strand.
GTCGAAGGAACGTCACGCGAGATCGCCGCCGGTAACGTCGATCTGTCGGCGAGGACCGAGGAGCAGGCAGCCTCCCTCGAGCAGACGTCCGCGAACATGTTGCAACTGACGGAGACGGTGAGGCATAACGCCGACAACGCTCGACATGCAAACGCGCTGGCAGACGACGCGAGTCGGTCCGCCGATACCGGAAACGAACTAGTACATGGGATGGTCGCAACGATTAAAGAGATCAGCGCAAGCTCGGACAAAATCTCGGAGATTACAGGCACCATCGAGGGCATCGCCTTCAAGACGAATATTCTCGCCCTCAACGCCTCGGTTGAAGCCGCGCGGGCAGGACAGCTGGGCCGTGGCTTCGCCGTGGTCGCAGCTGAAGTACGTGCGCTTGCGCAACATGCTTCGGCTGCCGCAAAGGAAATCAGTCAGTTGATCGGGGCTTCGGTCGCCTTGATCCGGACCAGCGACGAGCAAGCGGCGGACGTTCGCGAAACGATGTCCGCAGTAAAACAGGCAATTAAGCACGTATCGGACATTGTGGCTGAAATCGCCAGGGCGTCTGACGAGCAGAGTTACGGAATCGGACAAGTGAGTCAGGCTCTTGTGCAGATGGATCATGTCACGCAAAGAAACGCGACGCTGATCGAGCAGACGTCCGCTGGGACTCAGTCTCTTACCGAGCGGGCAAGAACGCTGGAAACCGCCGTATCGGCTTTCCGGATTTCGACTCTTGAGCATTCCTAGCAGGCTCACGTCGATCACTAAAGAGGCAGCACATGCATATTGGAATACCAGCTGAGACAAGGGAATACGAAAGACGCGTCGCCGCGACACCCGAGACAGTCAAAAAATACGTGTCCATGGGGCACAAGGTCTCGGTACAGAGCGGTGCAGGAACCAGCGCCAGCTACCCTGACGAAGCTTACGCATCAGCGGGCGCGCAACTCGTTAATGCGCAGACCGCGTTTGGCGCCGATCTGGTGCTCAAGGTCCAGACACCGACCGATTCCGAGATCCCTCTTCTCAAACGTGGTGCCGTCGTGGTCGGCATGCTCGAACCTTTTGATGTCGAGAACTCGTCAAAGCTTGCGGCAGCGGGAGCTACTGCGTTTGCACTCGAGGCCGCGCCGCGTACGACGCGCGCGCAAAGTCTGGACGTTTTGTCATCTCAAGCCAACATCGCGGGCTACAAAGCGGTGCTGCTGGCTGCGGACCTGTATCCGCGCTTCATGCCGATGCTGATGACGGCCGCGGGCACCGTGAAGGCCGCGCGCGTGTTGATTCTGGGCGCGGGCGTAGCAGGCCTGCAAGCAATTGCAACCGCGAAGCGCCTTGGTGCAGTTATCGAAGCATCCGATGTTCGGCCAGCCGTGAAGGAACAGATCGAATCGCTCGGAGCGAAATTCCTCGACGTGCCGTACGAAACCGATGAAGAACGTGAAGCGGCGCAAGGCGTCGGCGGCTACGCGCGGCCGATGCCACCCTCATGGCTCGCTCGCCAGTCGGCCCTCGTGCATGAACGGGCAAAGCAGGCCGACGTGATCATCACGACGGCGCTGATTCCAGGCCGTCCTGCACCCACGCTGATCACGGTCGACACCGTTCGGGCGATGAAGCCGGGCTCTGTGCTGATCGACCTCGCTGCAGGACGTGGTGGCGAATACGAGGGCAGGCGCGGCGGAAACTGCCCGCTGACGGAAGCTGACAAGGTCGTCATCAGGCACGGTGTAACTGTTGCTGGCTATACGAATCTCGCATCAATGGTCGCCTCGGACGCTTCGGCGCTGTACGCGCGGAATTTGCTCGACTTCATGAAACTCATCCTGACGAGCGAAGGCGCGCTCAATATCGATCTCGCCGACGACATCATCGCGGCGACGCTTACTACACGTGATGGCTCGCTGTTGCGCAAGGCCGCATAACTCATACTTGGAGACCGACCAGTGGAAGTTATCAATCATACCGTGATCAACTTGATCATTTTTGTGCTGGCGATCTACGTCGGTTACCACGTCGTCTGGAACGTCACGCCAGCGCTGCATACTCCGCTGATGGCTGTCACCAACGCGATCTCGGCGATCGTCATCGTCGGTGCCATGCTCGCCGCGGGCCTCACGGTTGGCAATGCGGGAAAGTCCTTCGGCGCGGTCGCCGTGGCGCTGGCAGCTGTCAATGTATTCGGTGGGTTCCTCGTCACACGACGAATGCTCGAAATGTTCAAAAAGAAAGAGCCGAGGAAACTCCCGGCCGAATCCAAGGAGGGTGCGTGATGAGCCTTGGGTTTGTAAGTATGAACGTCGTTACGTTGCTCTATCTGCTCGCTTCGGTGTGCTTCATCCAGGCGTTGAAGGGCTTGTCCAATCCCAGGAGCGCGCGGGCCGGGAACGTGTTCGGCATGGCTGGCATGGCGATCGCCGTCTTTACGACCGTCGCGCTGATCGCGAAGCAGGCCGCGATGCTGGGTTCGGACTTGTCGTTCGGATTGTTGCTCGTGTTTGTTGCGCTTGTTCTCGGAGGCGCGATAGGTGCGTTCGTTGCGGCGCGCGTCGAGATGACGAAGATGCCCGAACTCGTCGCGGCCATGCATTCGCTTATTGGTCTCGCTGCGGTTTGCATCGCATACGCGGTCGTTTCGGAGCCCGCCGCGTTCGGCCTTGTTGCCGAGGATGCACCGTATCGAGGCTTCCTGCCGTATGGCAACCGCATCGAGCTCTTCGTCGGCACGTTCGTCGGCGCGATCACGCTCAGCGGCTCGGTCATCGCATTCGGCAAGCTCTCAGGAAAATACAAGTTCCGCCTGTTCCAGGGCGCTCCCGTGGTGTTCCCCGGCCAGCACCTGATTAACCTGATGCTCGCGCTCGGCATGATTGGCTTCGGCACCCTGTTCTTCGTTACGCAGTCGTGGCTGCCGTTCATCGTCATGACAGCGATCGCCTTTTCCATCGGTGTGCTGATCATCATCCCGATCGGTGGTGCGGACATGCCCGTGGTCGTTTCGATGCTGAACTCGTATTCGGGCTGGGCGGCGGCGGGGATCGGATTTTCGCTGAACAACGCCATGCTGATTATTGCGGGCTCGTTGGTCGGTTCATCCGGCGCGATCCTGTCTTACATCATGTGCAAGGCAATGAACCGATCGTTTTTTAACGTGATCCTCGGCGGATTTGGCGGCGAAGCCGCTGCGGCGACTTCGGGCGGATCGGCTGAGCAGCGTCCCGTAAAGCCTGGCTCAGCCGAGGATGCGTCGTTCATGCTCGGCAATGCTGAAAGCGTCGTGATTGTTCCTGGCTACGGTCTCGCGGTGGCGCGCGCGCAGCATGCGCTGAAGGAACTGACCGACAAGCTCGTCGAAAAGGGTATAGACGTGAAGTACGCAATCCACCCGGTTGCGGGACGGATGCCTGGCCACATGAACGTACTACTGGCCGAAGCCGAGGTGCCATACGAGATCGTCCACGAAATGGAAGACATCAATGGTGAGTTCGGTCAGGTCGACGTGGTGCTGGTGCTTGGCGCGAACGATGTCGTGAATCCGGCAGCGAAGAACGACCCGAAGTCGCCGATCGCGGGCATGCCGATCATCGAAGCGTACAAGGCACGCACGGTCATTGTAAACAAGCGCTCGATGGCGGCAGGATATGCCGGTCTCGACAACGATCTCTTCTACATGGACAAGACGATGATGGTGTTCGGCGATGCGAAGAAGGTCATCGAGGATATGGTGAAGTCGACGGAATAGTGGGTGAGATTGGCGAGCAGCGACCTGGCATATCCGGATTCGTGCTCGTGCAGTGCAAAGCGACGTGTATCTGACTACGGATGCGAAGAAGAGAGCCTACGCCGTAATCGCCGATAAGGGCGCTTCAGCAACGGAGCATTTATGAGGTCAATAGAGACCCGGGGCGCGGCCGTCCGGGGTGCGTAAGATTGGGTCAATTGCAACCCGCAGCCGGGAACGTCGGCTAAGCGAATTCTTTTCGTCACATTTGCCTCGCGAATGTATAACCGGGAGAAGCGTCCGCAAGTCTGGTCTGGCGAAAACTTACGATTGGTTCGGTGTCTAACGCCGTATGTTTTGATGAGAAGAGGTGTCTTGTGAGAGTCCTTGTCGCAGTAAAGCGCGTGATTGACTACAACGTGAAAGTCCGCGTGAAATCGGATGGTACCGGCGTCGATATAGCCAACGTAAAGATGTCGATGAACCCGTTCGACGAAATCGCGGTTGAAGAAGCCGTGCGTCTGAAGGAAGCGGGCGTTGCGACCGAAGTCATCGCCGTGTCGGCTGGTGTGACGCAGTCGCAGGAAACGCTGCGCACGGCGTTGGCCATCGGTGCAGATCGCGCGATTTTGATCGAATCGAATGGAGAGCTGCAGCCGCTTGCCGTCGCAAAGCTGCTGAAGGCGCTGGTCGACAAGGAGCAACCGCAGCTGGTGATCCTCGGCAAGCAGGCCATCGACGACGATTCCAATCAGACCGGCCAGATGCTCGCCGCGCTGGCGAATCTGCCGCAGGCGACGTTTGCGTCGAAGGTCGTAGTGGCAGACGGCAAGGCCATCGTGTCGCGCGAGGTCGATGGCGGTGCGGAAACGATGTCGCTCAAACTCCCGGCTGTGGTGACGACCGATCTGCGCCTGAACGAGCCGCGTTATGTGACGCTGCCGAACATCATGAAGGCCAAGAGAAAGCCCCTGGAGACGATCAACCCCGAAGATCTCGGCGTGGATGTCGCACCGCGCCTAAAGACGCTGAAGGTTGCCGAGCCGCCGAAGCGCTCCGCCGGCGTGAAGGTGCCGGATGTGAAGACGCTGGTCGACAAGCTGAAGACCGAAGCCAAGGTGCTGTGACAGGGAGACAGGGCAAATGACGAATCTGGTAATTGCAGAACACGACAATGCGTCGATCAAGGCCGCGACGCTGCACACGATTGCAGCCGCGCAGAGGATCGGCGGCGACATCCACTTGCTGGTGGCCGGCCACAACGCGCAGGCAGCAGCCGATGCCGCGGCGAAAATTGCGGGCGTCAGCAAGGTGCTGCTCGCCGACGCGCCACAACTCGCCGAAGGTCTCGCGGAAAACGTCGAGGCCACGGTGCTGAACATCGCGAAAGATTACTCGCACGTCCTCACCGCCGCGACCGCGTACGGCAAGAACATCGCGCCGCGTATCGCCGCGAAGCTCGACGTCGCGCAGATCAGCGACATCACGGCGGTCGATTCGGGCGATACGTTCGAGCGCCCGATCTACGCCGGTAATGCGATTGCAACGGTGCAATCCCAAGACCTGATCAAGGTCATCACGGTCCGCACGACCGGTTTCGACGCGGTCGCGGCCGAAGGCGGCAGCGCATCGGTCGCGAAGATCGAAGCGGCAGCCGATGCGGGCATCTCGCAGTTCGTGAGCCGCGAAGTCACGAAGCTGGACCGTCCGGAATTGACGTCGGCGAAGGTCATCGTCTCGGGTGGCCGGGGCCTCGGCAGCGGCGAGAACTACACGAAGGTACTCGAACCGTTGGCCGACAAACTCGGCGCGGCGCTGGGCGCATCGCGCGCAGCCGTCGATGCCGGCTATGTGCCGAACGACTATCAGGTCGGCCAGACCGGCAAAATCGTCGCCCCGCAACTGTACATCGCGGTCGGCATCTCGGGCGCCATTCAACATCTCGCCGGCATGAAGGACTCGAAGGTCATCGTCGCGATCAACAAGGACGAAGAAGCGCCGATCTTTAGTGTTGCAGATTACGGTCTGGTCGGTGATCTTTTTTCAGTTGTGCCTGATCTTGTAGATGGCATTGGACGCTTCGCGTGATTTGTACCTGAACGGACCCAATTGAGCTTCGTTCAGAGTTCGTGGCAGTGGTGATTGGGTGCCACGCGAAACCAATATCTAATCTACTAGCTGGGTTTGCGATGCCAACCACGGTTTCGCGGCGAGCTAAAGTGTTGCGCGAGCAAACTGCGGGCACTTTGTCGAGCGCATCGGCTCTGTGGATCCGGGTTACAGGCGATCACTTCCGCTGCGCAGTCCGTCTCCTTGGAGATGCAGAAATCGCAATCGCCGGAGGCGCTGACAGCATGAGCCGCGCGCCATATTCGATGCCGTCGGCGCGGTTCGGGAATCGGATGGGTAACGCTCGACTCATCGACATGATGGTCGGTGCGCTTACAGACCCGTTCGACGATACGCACATGGGGATGTTGCACAAAAATACGGTATTTCGAGGGCGATGCAGGACTCGCTCGCTGTGGATTCCCATCGTCGCGCAGCGAATGCGATCGCCAAAAGCTATTTCAAAGAGCAAATTCTGCCAATTCCTGTTGAAGCGAAAAGAGGAATTGCCGTCTTTGATTGCGATGAACACACGCCGGGGTCGATCCTCGCTATATGGGTGTTGGGCCGGTCCCTGCGGCCCAAAAAAGCACTGGAACGTGCGGGACTCAAGATCGATCACATAGATATCATCGAAGCAAACGAGGCATTTTCTGCTCAAGCATGTGCTGTAGCAATTCAACTCGGCTTTGATCCGGACAAGGTAAATCCAAACGGATCAGGCATCGCGCTTGGCCATCCTATCGGCGCGACCGGTGCGATTCTGACCGTCAAGGCGTTATACGAACTGCCGCGCGTAGGAGGAAAGCACGCGCTCGTGACGATGTGCACTGGGGGGCAGCCAGGGAATTGCCGCGATTTTCCGCAGGGAGTGAGGCGTTTCACGTTGATCTCGACACCGGGCGGCATTTTGCGATGATGCCGGTTTGTCGCCATGGATTGAATGGCTCACAACGCGATTCACGTATCGGCTTAGAAATCGCATGCGAACCTGATGAGCTTTAATTGCGGCAACGAGTTCGTTGCTGCGAATATCTCCGTGAAGTTCGCGCCGGGTTCGCTTTCTCAGGAATCAATCTATGCGGTGATGCACCTGCGTGATTGAGGCGCGGAATCACCGCAGGCAACTCTTGCATGGCGCGTTTCGGTTTGAAGATGCTGGCACGACGCGAAAGGGCACGAGAGTCTACCGCCCGGCTTTATCGGAGCGTGGCAGTCAGAACACCATTACTACAGGAGATAGACATGAGCGACAGCGGAAAAACAAGGCGACCGGCGAACGAGCGCCAAACCGGGTCCCAGCCAGTTCGAGAGGCCAGTGCTGGCGATGGAAGTCGGCGCGCGCGCACGCGCCAAGCCACAAACTGGGCGTGGGCGACGCCGCATGACCAATATGACTGGATGGATTCACACACGCTTTCTGGCGACTTGGACAAACACTGAGCCGTTTGGACGGCGCAACGCCCAGGCGATCTACCAGGACCTCGTCGACCAGCATGGCTTCACGGCCAGCTACGAGAGCGTCAAACGCTTCGTGCGAGCTCTGCGCCACGTTGATCCGGAACAATTCGACCGTCTCGAATGCGCCGCTGGCGATGAGGCGCAGGTGGACTACGGCGAAGGCGCCCGGATCCGAGGTCCAAGCCAACTGAGAGACCGTATCCGCTGCGAAAGCCTTCCGTCAGTCGACGCCGAAAGGGGCGTCCAGCTGGAAGTCATGTGAGCATCTGTGTGCCCATGCCCGCGCTGACGCGCCACGTTCCACTGCGCGAACGCGCTATCAACTAAAGTCCATCGCTCTCTGCGGTATGACGCTCGTCATGCCGTCACAACGGGCATCCCTCCCAACGTTTCCAATCTGCGGCCGGCAGCATCTTCCATCGATGCTGTCCCGCGAAGCATCGCCATGTGATCCGCGGATGTCGCTGCCGGACAAGCAAAGCTTTTCCGCGCTGTGAGCAAAGGTGGACAGTCCGCGAACGCCTATTGTTCCAGTAACGGAAATGCGCGCGACGCTCACACCAACGGCCGCATACCGCAATAAGAGCCGATGCTTCGCCATGGGCAACTATCTAGGAGACGCAAGTGCCTGATACCCCCATTCAAGGCAATCCTGCCTCTGCGCTGTTCGACGAAGAGGCGGGGACGATCAGTCCACTGGTCTACTCCGACCAGGGTATCCACGAGACAGGAACTGGACCGCATCTTCGGGCGGTCGTGGCTGTTCATCGCTCACGAGAAACATATTCCCAAGACCGGGGACTTCCTCTCCACGTACATGGCGGAGGATCCCGTCGTTGCAGCTCGGCAAAAGGAAGGGCCCTGCCTCGCTACGGCGTCGAGCTTGCGGAACACGCTTTCCTTCACGCTCATTTCGTCGAAGGCGGCCTTGATGATCAGGTCGGCGTCATCGGCAAATACAAGGCGCCCATGCAAATAGAGGCGCGCAAATACGTAAGCATACGCTGAATATACTGCGTCGGAGGTTCGTAAAGCGTCCTCCGCTCAACAACCGAAGAGGGGTGTACATGAGTATTTCATATAGTGGAGGGTGCGCCTGCAAGGCGATTCGTTACGAGTGCTCGGCCGAGCCGATTTTCTCATTGAACTGCCATTGCCGTGACTGTCAACGTGCAACCGGCAGTGCTTACGCCTCGGTGCGGATCGTGCCGGCTTCCGCGTTTCGGATCGTATCGGGCGAGCCCCGATATCACAGGGTGAAGAGTGATCTCGACCACGACGTGGGGCGAGGCTTTTGCCCCGATTGTGGATCGCCCATCCTTGGAACGATCGCGGAGAAGCCCGAGATAGTGCTGATCTTCTGCGGCAGTCTCGATGATCCCAGCCAGTACTCGCCCTCGATGGACTTCTACACGACCAGTGCTCAGCCGTGGGACTTCATGGATCCGGCGCTGACGAAATATGCCAAAGGCCTATCCAACTCATAACGCGTTGCTGAAATCAAAAGGAGACGAACGTGCTGGAACTGAAAACTGAACTGAACTTGCCGGACGTTTGCCTGACCGGTTTCGAAACGCCGCTGTCTGAAGAGGAGCGCGCCGTTCAGGAGACGCTTCATCGATTTGCCAAGGAAGTCCTCCGCCCAATGGGCACGGCGCTGGACAAGATGACCGCGGAGCAGGCCGTTGCCCCAGGATCGCCTTTTTACTCGGTCTTTACAGAATTCGCGAAGCTCGGCGTAGATCCCGTGCTGTTCGCTTCGCTTCCCGCCGAGACGGCGTTGCGCATGGAATCGATGATCGCCGAGGAGCTCGGATGGGGCGACAGCGGGCTTGCTCTGTCGCTGGGCATCGCCAACTTCCCTATGCAACTGGCTGTTGCGGCCGGCAAGCAGGAACTGGTCGAGCTGTGTGCCGGTCGCATCGGGTGCTGGATTGGAACGCAACCCGACCGGGGCAGTGACTTCCAGGTGTTCGACATCGAACGCGATTGGCCCACAGGCACGCCGGGTAATCAAGGCAACCTGTGGGCGAAGGTGGGCGACGACGAAATCGTGATCAACGGACAAAGCTCGGCCTGGGTATCCAACGGCGCCGTTGCGCAAGTGGCGATCGCCTATATGGGCGCGGACTATGGCGATGGACGGCTCGACAAGAACGGCCTGCCGCACGGTGTCGCGGTGATCATCCCTCTCCACCTTCCCGGGGTCTCGCGCGGCAAGCCGCTTGAAAAAATCGGCCTGCGCGCGCTTCCTCAAGGGGAAATCTATTTTGACAACGTTCGTGTGCCGAAACGCTTCGCCGTCGCGTTGAAAGACGAATACTACGGCAATTTTGCTTCGGTTTGGTCCTACGCCGGAGCACACACGTCGCCGATATTCGTGGGCGTCGCCCGCGCGGCGTTCGAGATGGCGCTGCAGTACTGCCATGAACGCAAACAGGGCGGAAGGCTGCTGATTGATCATCAGCTGACGCGTTATCGTCTCGGCGACATGCTGCGCCGGATTGAACTGGCCCGCGCGACTTCTCGGCGCTCACTCGCGTTTGCTCGCCTTTCGGAGCGGACCCACCCCTATGTCACCGCAGCCAACAAGGTGACGGTAACCGAAGAGGCTATGAAAGTGGTTCACGAGGCGCTCCAGCTTTTCGGCGCGGTGGGCACGACACGCGAATATCCCGTCGAGAAGCTGTTCCGCGACACCCGCCCCTCCCTTATCGGGGATGGCGAGAGCTACACGGTGACCATGCGCCTTGGGCTTCTCTGTCAGCAGCTCTATGCGGAGGGTTGGTGCAATCCCTGATCCGTCGAAATGCCGCGTAAAACTTCACGAATTCCCCGATTCGGGGGATTTCAAGGAAGTGGCCTATCTCTTCCTGCGCGCTTTCCGCACCCGCCAGCGACGCGAAAGCCGCTCGAAGCAGGTAGACGACGGGCGTGGTGGACAGTGGCAGCTTCGCGAGGACCCTGTCGGTGCCCAGTTGCCGCGCAACGGATCAGCTGCGGCGGCGTCAAGCCGCTAAGATCACCGATGACCTAATAACCATGATTGACATTCATATCAGATTGCGTTCCAAGGTCTCACAACGGAGGCCCAAATAGCGGGGGTCCGGAAGGTCCGCGGTCCGCCTGATTTGCGCTATCGGGAGGCGGTAGCAGTTCTGTGTAACCTGAAGCCGGTGCCATGAAGCGGGAACGCCTAACACGCGCACAGCGTAAACAGCAAACGAGGGAACGGCTGCTTGACGCCGCCGAAAGAATGTTCGTCCGCAAGGGATTGGGTGCGACGAGCGTAGACGATATAGCGGACGAGGCCGGATATACCCGGGGCGCGTTCTACTTCAACTTTGACAGCAAGGCTGAAGTGCTGATTGAGTTGTTGCAGCGGGACGGCGAGCGGACACATTCGGAGATAAAAGCGATTACGGAGCAGGGGGCTACGCCGGATGAAATGAGGCGACGTGTTATAGCCTACTTTATCGATTCCCTCGGGCATGATTCGTTCAGCCTTTGGGCAGAAGGATCCCTGCTCGCAGCGCGAGATGCCGCGTATCGAGATCCCATTAATCTGCTACGAAGCCAGAGATTAGCCGCCACCGGTGAGTGCATTCGATGCATATCGCCGATCGATCAAGTAAGACTGTCGCGAGAAAGGGCAGAGGCGCTCGCGCTCGGAATGGTGAGTCTCTGCGATGGCATCAGGTTCTCCACAATGGGGAACGGACGCAACATAACCGACGAGGGATTGCACCTTGTCGCCGTCGAGCTTATATCGTGGCTCATCAAGCTCGACTCGATCGATAAGGCGACAATCCCAACCAACTGAAATTCGCCGGACTGCCGCCGCCATTCGATAAACGGCGGAGCTGTCGAAAGCCTGGCTTGGCGAAAGAGTCAGGGCCTTCGCTCAGATCGTTCTAACCGCCACGCTATCGCGGTGCAGACCAATTTGGTGGCCTTAGGAAAGACGTTTCTTGATAGCGCATGGAAATGTGGGCATGCTGAGGAGGCGAGATGTGCAATGACGCAACGGACGCCTGCTGAAGGCAGCGCTGTAATATCTCCGCCTGGGTTCTGGCCATCAGGGACAGGTGCTCCTCGAATCGATTTGCAGAGAGGCCATCGCACACGTAACGAAACACTTGAAGACATGTAACTCGAGTCCTGCAATCGCGCTCCAAAACAAGCGCCCGCGCGGCGCGGCGCGTGCGAGCGATGACTCTCTACTGACGGGAAGTGAAAATGGCCAACCGCCAACGGATGTATTTCGGCTTGCTTGACGCTGCGTATTCGCTCGACGAACAGGCGGCCGGTCGCAAACCAGAATTGTCTCGGCTATTGTCAGGCGCGATAACGCTTGACTCACTGTTTCGAAGGCGTGCCCTCGACATCGATTTGCAGGAAGCTGCGCTGGGTCTTGAGCATAGTGTCACGAGAGATGCAAGGTACCTTGACGCAGAAGGGCGCATGCGTGCCGACAAGTTGGCAGGTGCAGTTCGAAGGCTCGCCGAGCGATTTGCCAACGGTGGGATCGTCGACGGCTGCGTGAATGACGAATAAGCAGAAGTGTTGCCATGGAGATGGATGACGCGCGAGCGTGCTGAAATTCGTGAAACGAGCCGTATTTCAGGGCGTTGTGCGGGGGTAGAGTTAATACGTGCTAGTTTCCGCCCGCGATCAGACGCATTAACGGCGCTCCCGTCTGACTTCAATGCGAAAGCAATGATGCAGGAATCGTAAAACCTGAATCCATATCGCGCAGCAATCCGATGTGCTTCTTTGTGAACTTCAAGCGCTAGAGGCACGACCTCGCACAACACTTCGACGTCGTCCGAGACACACTCGATTTCGGGCCACGAAAGACCCATCTTCCGACTCATCACGAGCGTGACCTCGTTCATCACCAGGGACCGTTGACTGGCTTCGAATTTCGCGGATTGCGACGTCCTGTACAGCGAAGACATGCACCACGGTAAAGTCGTCTTCAATCGACTGAGCCTGATCAACCCGTTCTTTTGAGACCGTGTGAGACGTACTGCTCTCGGCGGCTCAGACGCAGCGGAGGGCCGCATTCAAAAGCTAGTCCGAGCCCGCCGCTTGAAGCGGCTATCATTTTACATAAGATAAATTATCAACATCGGTGGTGTAGCAGCTTTATGTAAATGTCGTGTTCTAGCTAGATAGAAATGTCGTGTTTTTGAACGCTGGCATGCTGGTCGGTCCGTTGCGAGATTTCGGAGTCGGCCATGTGTCCAGCCACACTGGTGACATTGAACATGCGCGAACTCGACCGTTTGAAGGTCATCCAGGCCATTGTCGACATGGGCCTCAAGCCTGGTCGCGCGGCCGAACGTCTGGGCCTGACCGTGCGTCAGGTTGAGCGCCTGGTGATCCGCTATCAGGAATCCGGTGCGGCGGGACTGGCCTCGCGCAGACGTGGCCGTTCCGGCAACCGGAAGCTGGACGAAGGACTGGCCCAGCGGGCGCTGGCGATCATCCGTGAGCGCTACGCCGATTTCGGGCCGACGCTGGCCTGCGAGAAGCTCTGGGAGTGCCACGGCATCCGGATGGCCAAGGAAACCGTGCGGCACCTGATGACCGATGCCGGGCTGTGGATTCCGCGCCGGCAGCGCCCGCCGAAGCTCTACCAGCCGCGGGCCCGTCGTGCGTGTCTGGGCGAGCTGGTGCAGATCGATGGCAGCGATCACCGGTGGTTCGAGGAACGGGCGCCGGCCTGCACACTGCTGGTGTACGTTGACGATGCGACCAGCCGGCTGATGCATCTGCACTTCACGGCGAGCGAATCAACCTTCAGCTATTTCGAGGCGACGCGGGCGTACATCGAATGCCACGGCAAGCCCGGCGCGTTCTATAGCGACAAGGCGAGCGTGTTTCGCAGTGGCAAAGCCCATGAAACCGGCAGCAGCGTGACGCATTTCGGCCGGGCGATGTACGAACTGAACATCGACACGTTCTGCGCGAACAGCAGTTCCGCGAAGGGCCGCGTCGAACGCGCCCACCTCACGCTGCAGGACCGGCTGGTGAAGGAGATGCGGTTGCGCGGCATCAGCACGGTGGCTGATGCCAATGCGTATGCGCCCTCCTTCATCGCGGCCTATAACGCGCGCTTCGCGAAGCCGCCGAAGAGCACGTTCGATGCACACCGGCCGCTGCGGGCTGACGAGCATCTCGACCTGCTGATGACCTGGCGCGAGACGCGACGCGTGACGAAGTCGCTGACGGTGCAGTACGACCGCGTGATGTACCTGCTGGATGACACGGCGGAGAACCGCAAACTGATCCACCGCTACATCGACGTGTGGGAGTATCCGGACGGACGCATCGAGATCCGCGCCGATGGCCGGGTGCTGCCGTACCGGCAGTACGACCGGCTGGCCGAGATCGATCAGGGCGCGGTCGTGGAACACAAGCGCCTGAGTCACGTACTGCAGGTCGCGCAGGCGATCCAGGCGCAACGCGACAACCGGCGCATCTCGGGCTCCCCTGCGCGCACGAATCAGGGACAACCGGTTCGGGCAACGGAACGCGCGCAGGGCACGAAGAAGCAGCGTGAATTCACACAGGACGACCTTAACGGTGTGATCGTGGAGATGGTGCAACGCAATCAACCAAAGCAGCCGCGCAAACCTGGCCGTCGGTCTGCAGGATCTGCCTGAACGGACTGACACGCCCTGCCCGTTCACGCGCTGTCCTTCAACGCTGTGTGCGATTCAAACCGTTAACGACAGAGGCAAACTCAACCTCAAAACCCGACATTTCTAAATAGCTGCCGCTACGACATTTCAGAATGGCCTCGACAGGTGGTGTAGGCCCCAAGTAGTAATGTCGTATTTGAGCTAAGTAGAAATGTCGCAGTCGGGCCTCTCCGGGCTCATGCTGAAGCTCCATGACGATGGCTGGAGCCAATCATGGACCATAGCGGGATGATCACCATGAGCATGCGCGAGGTTGACCGGTTAAGAGCGATCCAGTCAGTCGTTGACGGACGGCTGATGCCCTGGCGTGCGGCGGAACGTCTGGGCCTCAGCCGGCGGCAGATCGAGCGGCTGGCCAACCGGTATCGGGCCGAAGGCGCACGTGGACTGGTTTCCCGCCGGCGCGAGCACGCCAGCAATCACCAGTTGCCGGCCGGCGTGGCCGACCGTGCGCTGGCCATCATCCGCGAGCGCTACGCCGATTTCGGGCCGACGCTGGCCTGCGAGAAGCTGGCCGAATGCCACGGGCTGAAGCTTGCCGCTGAGACCGTGCGGCGGCTGATGACGGATGCAGGTCTCTGGATTCCGCGCCGGCAGCGGCCGCCGAAGCTCTACCAGCCGCGGGCGCGTCGTGCGTGTCTGGGCGAACTGGTGCAGATCGACGGCAGCGATCACCGGTGGTTCGAGGAACGGGCGCCGGCCTGCACGCTGCTGGTGTACGTCGACGATGCGACCAGCCGGCTGATGCATCTGCACTTCACGGCGAGCGAGTCGACCTTCAGCTATTTCGAGGCGACGCGGGCGTACATCGAATGCCACGGCAAGCCTGGCGCGTTCTATAGCGACAAGGCGAGCGTGTTTCGCAGTGGCAAAGCCCACGAAACCGGCAGCAGCGTGACGCATTTCGGCCGGGCGATGTTCGAGCTGAACATCGACACATTCTGTGCGAACAGCAGCCCGGCCAAGGGTCGCGTCGAGCGCGCGCACCTGACGCTGCAGGACCGGCTGGTCAAGGAGCTGCGGCTGCGTGGCATCAGTACGGTGGCCGATGCCAATGCATATGCGCCCTCCTTCATCGCGGCCTATAACGCGCGCTTCGCGAAGCCGCCGAAGAGCACGTTCGACGCGCACCGGCCGCTGCGGGGTGACGAGCATCTCGACCTGCTGATGACGTGGCGCGAGACGCGACGGGTGGCGAAATCGCTGACCATTCAGTACGACCGCGTGATGTACCTGCTGGATGACACGCCGGAGAACCGCAAACTGATCCACCGCAACATCGACGTGTGGGAGTACCCGGACGGACGCATCGAGATCCGCGCCGATGGCCGGGTGCTGCCGTACCGGCAGTACGACCGGCTCGCGGAAATCGATCAGGGCGCGGTCGTGGAACACAAGCGCCTGAGTCACGTGCTGCAGGTCGCGCAGGCGATCCAGGCGCAACGCGACAACCGGCGCATCTCGGGCTCCCCTGCACGCACGAATCAGGGACAACCGGTTCGGGCAACGGAACGCGCGCAGGGCACGAAGAAGCAGCGTGAATTCACGCAGGACGACCTTAACGGTGTGATCACGGAACTGGCACAACGCAGGCGGCCGAACCAAACACGCAAACCTGGCCGTCGGTCTGCAGGATCCGGCTGAACGGACTGACACGCCCTGCCCGTTCACGCGCTGTCCTTCAACGCTGTGTGCGATTCAAACCGTTAACGACAGAGGCAAACTCAACGTCAAAACCCGACATTTCTATTTGGCTGCCGCTACGACATTTCAGAATGGCCTCGACAGGTGGTGTGTTAGGGCTTTTTAGTAATGTCGTGTTCCAGCTCATTAGAAATGTCGTGATTCGGCCTCCGGGCGCAAGAATGCTTCCACGTGTTCCGTGTCACAAATCATCCAGATTTGCACGAAAAATCGAAACAGCTCTTTTTGACGGAAATTTCGTTGACGCTACTGAGGCCGTTCACGGTTTTTTGACGGGTCACGCCCGTCATGGCGTACCTCCGCACTTCGGAACTCTGCGTAGTTCCGGTTACAGAATTTCGATGCGGATTGCGTGGGCAAGATAATCGCGGCGTCGTGTTGTCGCTTGTGCAGTGTTCTAGTTGGAACCGCCAGAAGCCGCGGACAGCTGGTGGGGATCGCGTCGGCGACGTTGTTTATTTACATTGAAAATCAACTATTCGGTCATCAACAGACTGATGCCACATCTCGGCCTGCCTGCCTGGCGGCCCGTGCAGGTCGGCGCGGCGATCGTGACCGGCATCGTCACCAAAATCGTCTGGGACCGCGTCTCCGCTTGGGCGGACAGCATTCTCAGGCGCGGCAAACGGTGGTTTGCCGCAGGAATTCAGGTGGGCCCCGGAGAACTTGACAGGTAAACCCAGCCCCCATTTCTCACATGAGGCAGGCGCCGAGCGAATCGAGACGTTCGTGCGGTCGTGCACGGAGCGATCATTTTCGGAAGCATACGGTTGGATCTCAATGCCGGGGCGCCGCATGCGGAGGCTGACTGCACTTTGCGCGGCAGATCATGAACGTGCACTGAGAGATCCAAAAATGGAGTGGAAATGCAGCGGATTCGAAGAGCTGTCAGCGCAGGAGCTGTACTCGATCCTGCGCGTTCGCGGCACCGTGTTCGCCGTCGAATATGTATCCGGCTTTATGTGTATGTAACGATATAACCGTCAGGAGAAGATTGCCATGGCATTCAGGCCTGAAAGTTCCCGCGAAAACAACTTCAATGCGCTCAGGCTGTTGTTCGCCACGCTAGTCCTCTTGTCGCACTCATTCGAGCTTATCGACGGTGATCGTTCTCGCGAGCCTCTTACTCGACTGTTTGGTACAATGACTTTCGGAGAAGTGGCCGTTGACAGTTTTTTCCTGCTCAGTGGGTATTTGATTACACAAAGCTGGATTCACAGTGACGGAGCTATCGACTACATCCGCAAAAGAGTACTTAGAATATATCCCGGATTTGTAGTGGCCGCTGCTATTTCAGTGCTGGCAGTAGGGCCGATAGCTAGAGCGGCAACAAACTACTTCTCGGAGTTAAATTTCACCCAATTCGCCACCGAGTTGATGTTGTTGCTCGTGCCGAAGACTCCACCTGTTTTCGCGGGGAATCCATATCCAGATGTTAATGGAGCGATGTGGTCAATCACCTATGAGTTTCGCTGTTACTTGCTCGTCCCTCTTCTAGGCGCGATAGGGCTATTCAGGAAAAGAAAGATACTTATTTCGGTCGTAGCAGTAGTCTTGGCTTTGTATTTGGCTAGCGAACTTCCGTACCTTCATGAAATGTCTTACTGGACAAATCTGAGTTTTCTGCGGCTCGTGTCCTATTTTATGATTGGCTCATGTTTTTACATTTTCAGAGACTACATCCTATACAGCGGACGATGGGCGACTCTAATTGCGTTTTGCTTGTGTGCCTCGATGTTCTCAAAAATACTGGCTGGACCGGCGTATGCGCTACTTGGCGGGTACTTGTTATTTTACGCCGCCTTCAAAGGAGTGCGCGCGCTTAGATTTTTTGGATCAGCTGACGATATTTCATATGGTGTATACCTGTATGGATGGCCGATTCAAAAGATTGTTATTTGGCAACTACCGTCCCTGCATCCGCTGGTAGTTTTTTTGATAAGCGTGCTATGCAGTTATGCGGCAGGCTATATGAGTTGGAAAATCATAGAAAAGCCGTTCTTGCGATTCAAAGGCCGTAGAATCCCGAAGTTGGCCCTGACGCCACTGGTCCGGGATGCCGGGTCGACTATTTCGAAGTGTGACAGCGGGCCTCAAAGGCGCGGGTGATCAGGCATGAAAAGCCATGGGCCGGGTCGAGGCCTACCGTGACGATCACGGACACCCCAAGCAACGCACGGTGGCGACGCTCGGGCGGCTGGGCGATGTCTGGGCGCTCAAGCCGGTTGGTTGTTGCGGCTGTACTTCGCGACGAAGCTTAACGATACTTAAGCGACTTCGGCCGCAGCTTCTCGGGGATCGCGCAGCGGACGTAACTCGCCGCGGGCGACGGCCTCGTGAATGGCGAACGAATATCGCCCGAGCATGTTGATGTGGTCGAAGCCGAGCGGATCGAGCCGCGCGACATCTTCGTCGTGGACCGGAAAACCTTCGGCCCGCAACTGTGTCAGCACGGCGTCCATGTAGATGGTGTTCCATAAGACGATGACGTTCAGGATCAGCCCGAGCGCTCCCAACTGGTCTTCCTGTCCTTCGCGATACTGCTGATGGAGTTCACCGCGCTTGCCATGAAACAAGACCCCATAGATCGAAGAACTCGAGCCAGATGGCATTTTCGGCGGCTATGTGCGTACTACCCCTACACCCTGACCGGCGACGAAGCGTTGTCGAACGCGGAAGCGATGGCGCGCATCGGTGCCGCGCTGGGTCGCCGGATCGACTACGTGGCGGTGTCGGATGAAGCCGCCATCGCCTCGATGAGCGACGCAGGCATGGATGACTGGTCGATCGAGGCACTCATGAGGCTGAGCCGGATTATCGCCGCCGGCTACGCGGCGGGGATCAGCCCGGACGTTGCGCAGTTGCTGGGTCGCGCGCCTATCGGTTTCGACCGTTTCCTGGCGGACCACCTGGCAAGCTGGCGATAGCCCATAACGGCGAGTCAACATGGCGACATAAGTTATGTCGCCATGTTTCTCACTCAACCCGGCTAGAACGAATGCTTCATCCCGATCCGCACATCGCTCTGCGTCTTCGACGTCGACGGTGTAAAGCTGTAGCCGATCACCGCATTCACGCCATCCGATGCACGCAGGTAGTCGCCGGAGATATAGACGTCGGTGCGTTTCGATAACAGGTAATGCAGCCCGAGCGAGCCCTGATTCCAGTGGTTTCCTTCGAAGCGCGTGTGCTGATATCCGCCGTACAGAACCAGCGCCGGCGTGAAGTTGTATGACGCGCCCGCTTCATAGACTTGCATGTGCGAGGTCTGCCCGAAACCCTTGATCGTCGTGTACGTGAAATCCCCTGAGAGCATCAGGTTGCCCATCGTATATGCCGCACCGATCGCGAACGCGCCTTGTTTATCGACCGGGAACGACGACGAGCTATATAGATCGGTAACCGCGCCGATCGTCGGATTGACGGAAACGGTCGGCTGGCCGAGGAAGGTCCGCGTGCCGATCATCGCGTACGGGTCGAACGCATAGATGCCGAACGGATTGTTCAGCTGCGTATACGCCGCGCCGATGTTGAACGTGCTGTGCTCGTAATGCGCGCCCACGCTCCATGCGCTCTTCTGATGGAAGTCGCCGGCGGTGTTGCCGAACGAGTACATGCCGCCGAACTTGAAGCCTGAAAAATCGCTCGATACGAATTTGACGGAATTCGGCAGGCGATCGCCGTTCATGCGGTCGAAGTCGCCCTGGTGGATCGCGTAGCCGCTCGCCCACGAGGAGATGTTGTACAGATAGACGAACTCATCGGTCATGTCGAGCTGGTTGCCGAACGAGAACGTCCCCCAATTGTTCTTCAAGCCCACGTATGCCTGCCGTCCAAACTCCGCACCGCCGAATCCTGATCGCCCGTTGCCCAGATGGAAACCCGATTCGAGCACGAACACTGCCTGCAAGCCGCCGCCGAGGTCCTCGACACCCTTGAAGCCGATCCGGTTGCCGTATGAAATACCGTCGTCGAATTTGAACTGATGGGCGCCGCCGGCATTGTTCACGTAGGTGATACCCGCATCCAGGATACCGTATAGCGTGACGCTGCTCTGCGCGTGGACAGCCGCGGGCGCGCATGCGGCGCTTGCCGCGAGAGCGAGCCCCGAAAGGCTGACGGCATTACTCTTCTTCATCTAATTCTCCCCTGCTCTTTGCCTGCGTATTTCGTTGGATAAAGCGATCCCTGCTGCGTGTAATAACGTCTTACGCGCGGCGCTTCTCGCATGACGGGCAGATCTATACTGATTGAGACCGAGTGACGCTGGAGGCGACGCATGCAATGCGTCCGGCATGCCTGCGTCGACGGATCAAGAATACGGGTCCAGATTTAGAGGGATTCGACCGGATGCGACATGAACTTTTCGAGTAGCGACCTGGTGGTTAGGAATGCCGCTGTTATTTCACGCCGAGTGCGGTCTGCACGGCTTGCAGACCGTTGGCCCCGCTAGCGGTGTTCACGCCTTCGAGCCATGACTTCAGTAATTCCGGGTGACGCTTGAGCGCATCGGCGGCAGCCACGTCCACGCCGGTCTTCTTTTCCAGCACCTCGGCGATCACGCCGTTTTCCAGATCGACATTGAACGTCAGTTGCCTGAACAGGCGGCCGACATTCGGGCATTGTTCCGCGTAACCCGTGCGCGCAACGGTATTGACCGTGGCGCCGCCATAGTTCGGGCCGAAGTACTTGTCGCCGCCGTCGAGATAGGTCAGCTTGAACCTGGTGTTCATCAGATGTGGCTCCCACGCCAGGAACACGATCCATTTTTTCTCGCGAACCGAGCGTTCGGCCTGGGTGAGCATGCCGGTCTCGCTCGACTCGACGAGCTTCCAGCTGCCGAGTCCGTACGCTTTTTCATCGACCATCTTCTTGATGTTCTGATTGGCCGGCGCCCCCGGCTCGATGCCGTAGATCTTGCTATCGAACTTGTCGGCGTTCTTCGCGAGATCGGCGAACGAATGCACGCCGGCCGCCGCCACATAGTCGGGAACCGCGAGCGTGAACTTCGCGTTGCTCAGATTCGGATGCACGACCTCGATCGACCTCTCGTCCTCGAACGGCTTGACGACCGGCGCCTGCGCGGGCATCCAGTTGCCGAGAAACACGTCGATCTGCCCTTTCTTCAAACCCTGATAAGTAATCGGCACCGACAGGTTCGCCACGTTCTGCCGGTATCCGAGCGCCTTCAACAGAACGCCGGTCATCGCATTGGTCGCATCGATATCGGTCCAGCCGGGCCCGGCCATGTTGACCTGGGTGCACGACTGCGGCTCGGCCGCCGACGCGAACGTGGTCGCCGCGCATAGCAACACAACGCCGGATACCGCCTGTTTGAAGAGCTTTTTCATGTCGGCTTCCTGAGGGTGAGATGAGAGTGAGATGAATCGCTAACGGACGCGCTAACGGACGCACTGGCGAACCACGGCCGGGAAACGAGCCATCGCTTCGAGCGTATCGAGGTCGATGTGATTGCGCATATAACGCTGGCTTGCATCGACAAATGGTTGCCAGTCCCATGACGCGACCGTGCCTTGCGTCGTGGCCTCGAAATGAAAGCAGCGGCGGCGCTGGCTTCTCAGCACGTCGTCGTGCAGCGCGGCGAGATTCCAGCGCCGGGCAATCTCGCCGCGAAACGCCGCGACCTGCGATGCGTACTCCGCGCGCGCCACGAGATTCTCGCGTTCCAGCGGATCGGCGGCGACGTCGTACAGCTGGTCCGGATCGGCTGGCGTGTGAATGAACTTGAAGCGACCGCGGCGCAACATCACGATCGGCGCGATGGCGCCCTCGCCCAGATATTCGCCGATCGCTTCGTCATGGCCGCCATGCGCACCACGTGCGCCGAGCAGATGCGGCACGAGGCTTTGGCCGTCGAGTGAATCGGGCCATGCGGCGGGCCGCTCGCCACGCGCCAGCTCAACGAGCGTCGGCAGCAGATCGAGATGCGACACCGACTCGCTCACGCGGTGCGCGTCGAACTTCCGGGGCGCATGCACGATCAGCGGCACGCGGCAGCCGCCTTCGAAGAACGTCATCTTGTACCAGAGGCCGCGCTCGCCGAGCATCTCGCCATGATCGGACGTCACCACAATGACGGTGTCCTGAGCGAGTCCGGACTGCTCGAGCGCTTCGAGGATCGCGCCGAACTGGTCGTCGACGTATGAGATCGCGCCGTAGTAAGCACGGCGCGCATTGCGGATCTGCTGAACGGTCGGCGGCGTGCGGTCGGTTTCGCATACATGGCGCAGGCGCTTCGAATGGGGATCGGCTTCATCGAACGAATCGCGATGTGTGGGCATGTCGATCTCTTCGTCGCGGTACATGTCCCAGTATTTCTGCGCAATCGCGTACGGGTCGTGCGGATGCGTCAGCGAGGCAACCATGCAGAACGGCCGTGCATCTTTACCGGCGTGGCGTTTGCGCGCGATATCGAAGAGCTTCTGACGCGTGGTGAACGTGACTTCATCGTCGAAGTCGAGTTGATTCGTGCGCACGCAGGGACCGGCGTCGATCACCGAACTCATGTTGTGATACCACGTCGGACGCGCTTTGAAATTGTCCCAGTCGGGCGTCCAGCCGAAATCGGCGGGATAGATGTCGGTGGTCAGGCGCTCCTCGAAACCGTGCAACTGATCGGCGCCGCAAAAATGCATCTTGCCCGAGAGAATCGTGCGGTACCCTTCCGCGCGGAGATAATGCGCGAACGTCAGCGTTTGCGACGGAAATTCTGCTGCATTGTCGTAGGCGCCGATCGCGGACGGCAGCTTGCCGGAAAGAAAAGAAAAGCGCGACGGCGCGCACAACGGACTCGCGCAGTACGCCGATTCGAACACGACGCCCTGCTTCGCCAGCCGATCCAGATTGGGGGTTTTCGTCAGACGATGCCCGTATGCGGCAAGCGCGAACGGCGTCATCTGATCGGCCATCAGAATAAGAATATTCGGTTTCGTGTCAAGCATTGGAGCGCGCCTCGAATAGAATCGCAAGTGTCGGTGCAAGCAGCGGGACGTGAGTGCGAGTCCCGGTATGCGCACCACTATTGCCGTCCAATTCGCCGCTGTGAAGACTGCAAATCGTTATGTGCCTATAAGGGGGTGTTATGTCGAGGCAGGATCGCTTGCCGCCGATGCAGGCGTTGACGATGTTCGAATCGGCAGCGCGTCTGGCCAGCTTCACGGCAGCCGCACGCGAACTGGGCTCGACCCAACCGGCGGTCAGCCAGCGTGTCGTGCAGCTCGAGGAAGCGCTCGGCGCGCCGCTGTTCGAGCGCGGCCATCGCGGCGTCACGCTGACGGAAGACGGCGCGCGCCTGTTCGAAGCGGTCCGTCACGCGCTCGACACCATTCGCCTCGCCACGGCCGACATCCGCGCGCGGCGCACGCCGCAAACGTTGACGCTCTCCACCGACTTCGGCTTCGCAACCTATTGGCTGATGCCGCGCCTGTCGCAATTCAAGGCGCTGATGCCGGACGCCGACGTCAAGATCATCACGTCGCAGAACGTGTTCGATCCATCGCACAATCAGGCGGACATTGCGATCGCTTTCGGCGACGAAGATTCGGACTGGACCGCCCGCGGCGCGGTCAAACTGTTTCCGGAGCGCGTTATACCGGTGTGCAGTCCGGCGTTTCTCGCCGCGCATCCGCAGTTGCGCTCGCCGTCCGATCTGACGATGCTGCCGCTGCTGCGCCTCGAACCGACCAATCCTGCACGCTGGCTGTCGTGGGCCGACTGGTTCGCCGCGCAGGGTCTCGACGCGCCGGCCGCGCATCGCGGCATCACGTTCAACAGCTTTACGCTGGTGGCGCATGCGGCAATCATGGGTCAGGGTGTCGCGCTCGGGTGGGCGCCTTTAGTCGACGAGCTCGTCGCGACTGGGCAGCTCGTCGAACTGTTCGATACGCCGGTCGTCACCGACCGCGGCTATCTGCTCGTCACGCAGCGCGCGCCCACACCCGCGATCAACGCATTCCGCCAATGGCTGCTGGGCGAGTGCGGGCTCGATGCCGAGTAGCCGCTGACGCTCCCATTCCAGCGCGACGGCGGTTAGCTTCTATCCGTGCGCATCGCTGATTTGCTCTACTTCGACGATGGGGTATTGGCGTGATCGTACTTACAAGCCGTCTGAAAGCGGACGTAGCCGGCCCCGCAGAACTCGCGCTACAGCGCGTACTGCAACGCCAGGTCGAAACCGATGACGACCAGCGAACAGCCGAGGCCGGCCAGGAGATTCGCGACCCGATGTTCGAAATCGTGATCCCGGCTCATCCAGGCACCAATCAGGAAAATGCCTTCAAAGACGACCTGGAGCGCAACGAACACAAGCATCAGCAGAAACTCGTAACCCATGAACCTGAAGTTCGCGAAGTTCATCCCATAATCGAAGATCCACCTGCCCACCCTATACACCTCATACGCCAGCAACAGGATCGGAAAGAGGTAGCTGGCAACATAGGTCGGCACGCTTGCGTGCCGCAGTTCCAGGTGAAAGTGACGAACAGCTTGCATATTCCCTCCTGCGCCGGCTTTTAGTACTCACAAAACTCTTTGCTCGATTGCTCGGCCACAGATCCTGCTGATCCGCGTTTGCATCGCGTGATCGGCCGCCCATCGAAAGGCGCAACCGAACTGCTAACTTTCCGTTTCCGGAATCGTTTTGACGATCATTGAGAATAATTTGCCGAGATCGTCTTCAAGTTTGACCCCGTCGAACGGGTCACGATTTGCTCCAAAGGCGGCGTCGATCTCCACCCAATCTTCCTTTGTCAGCAGACGTCTGGCGGCCGGCAAAATCAACGTCTCTTCCATACACCGGTGGTCTGCATAGAACTCGCCATACTCATCCACCATGGCTCGCAGCTCCCGAAGTGCGGGGGCACCCTTCAATTCATACCGGGTCAGCGCACGCTCGATATTTATCAACTTCACGTCACCTCGAGCGTGCTGGGATTCCAGTTCCGCAAGGACATAGTCAAATTCATCTGTCCGATCCCGCAACGGCCTGAACAGGTAATGATCCTCCTTAGGATGATGCA
Organism: Paraburkholderia sp. GW821-FHT02A12; assembly: GCF_059422005.1. Lineage (NCBI taxonomy): Bacteria > Pseudomonadati > Pseudomonadota > Betaproteobacteria > Burkholderiales > Burkholderiaceae > Paraburkholderia > Paraburkholderia sp. GW821-FHT02A12. The sequence continues at coordinate 2,137,929 of NZ_JBWKWA010000002.1, forward strand.
CCTGCTGAGGATACTCGCGGATGTAATAAAGCATCGCCCGTAACACAACAAGTCCCGGAGCAGGCGTACCTGCTGCCAGCAGACGCACAAAGCGCCGCATGCCCTCTATCACGGTCGACAGCTGCTCGTGTTCACGAAGGATGACGGTTATCGCACTATGCGGTTCCGGCGACTGCATATCAAACTCCGCGCCAGTACATGAAATGAAGTGGCGAATCGATTTGCTGGCACACATTGGCGGCAAGCGCGAGAAGCTGCGCCCATATATTGGATGTTAGTCATCCTCGGCTTGAAATGACAGCGCGCTGACCTCACGGCCTTGATGAAGATCAATGGATGCGCAGCGCGTACTCGTTTGAAACTACGGGGATACGCACGATCCCACCCATGTTGCGAAAGCGCGACGCCTGGCAAGGTCGCCGCCATCACACCGAACCCCTTTTCCGATATAGACCCATCGCTCCTGCGTGTCAGCCATAAATCTGTGCAGAAAAGGAAGTTATGAAGCAGTTTAAATACCGTCGGTATCGACTTGGCCCGTCTGGCGGCTCCTGCCCATGTAATGGCAGTGGCGAACAGTAGGCTCAGGGATATTCCCTGAGTCAATCTGGCCAGCCAGCCAGCGATGCCGATGACGTCAGCCGATTCGCTCCATCAAGCCACTCCTTCGCTTCATCCTGAAACCATACCGGATGACAGGATAAGCCGAGATCCGTCAGCGCAATTGAGTTGCATCAATACCCGAGCGCAACGCATTCCTGGCGCTAACGTGCCCCTGTCGCGGACCCCAATGGGATGTGCGTCATGGCCGCTCACCGGCTCCCACTCGCGGCAACCCGCTGAGGCGTCGCGCCACTACGCCGTTGATCTGAATCAACGGCGACGACTATCCGGTCTATAGACTCAAAACATGCGCTCGTGTGCTATTCACCGACATCTGGAGCGACTGCAATGAGCTACAAGACCATCGTTGTCCATCTTGATACGAGCCAGCACGTGCATTCCCGGCTCAAGCTCGCACTGTGGCTCGCCAGGCGCAGGTGTCGGATACCGGCGCCGATCTGCTCGTGATGGGCGCATACGGCCATGCCCGCTGGCATGAACTGGTGATGGGCGGAGCGACACGCTCGATCCTCAAGTCGATGACCGTGCCGGTCCTGATGTCGCATTGATGAACGCGTGCCCCACTCAGGAGAGCTCTCCATGTATCAGCAGATTCTGGTTGCCATGGACGGCAGTGAAACGTCTGCTCGCGCGTTCGACGCCGCATTGCAACTGGCGCGCGAGTCCGGCGCGCAGTTGCAGCCGCTCTATGTCGTCGACGTGCCGCTGATGTCCTACGATGCGCCGGGGTACGACCCGACGTACATTCGCGATGCCTTCCTCCAGGAAGGCACCCACGTGCTCGGCGACGCCGTCGCGCGCATGAGGCGTGAGGGCGTGCGGGGTTCGTCACGAATCATCGAAGTCGATCCGGCGGCCGACGACATTGCGCACTGCATCCTGCGTGCGGCGAACGAGTTGAAAGCCGACGTCGTCGTGATGGGTACGCATGGCCGGCGCGGCTTCCCGCGGCTCGTGCTGGGCAGCGTCGCCGAACGCTTTCTGCGGATTGCAGAGTGTCCGGTGCTGATGATATCGGCCCATAGCGCCGCGTCGGCGGCCACGGACGCCGACGCACAAGCTCACCCCGCCAAGGAACCGTCATGAACTACAAAACTCTGCTCGTGCATCTCGACGACAGCGCCCACAGCTCCGCGCGCGTCGACTTCGCGCTCGATCTGGCGCGTCAATATGATGCGCATCTGATTGGCCTTTATGTCGTTTGCCAGGATCTCACGCAACCGCTGCTTATCTACGGCGAAGGTTTGCACCCTGCCATCAGCGAGGCGCAGCACGACATGAACCTCAAAAGTGCCCAGGCACGATTTCTCGCCACGGCCGAGCAGGCTGGACGCAGCGTCGAATGGCGTGCGCCGTCGGGACCGGCTGTCGAAACAGCGGTCCTGCACGCGCGGCACGCCGATTTGCTGATCCTCGGTCAGGACGACGTGGAGGATCGCGCATCGTATATCGCACGTCATTTTGTCGAGGATGTGCTGATGAGTTCGGGCCGTCCGGCTATCGTGTTGCCATACGCCGGACACGTTCGGTCGTTCGCCGAGAATGTGCTCATCGCGTGGGACGGCAGCCGCGAAAGCGCACGGGCGATTGCCGATGCGCTGCCGGTCATCCAGCATGCGAAGTTTGTCACCGTGATGACAGTCCAGCGGCATCCCGACAGCGAGGCACCAGCCGGTATCGACGTTGCCGCCTGGCTGGCGCGGCATGGCATTGATGCGGGGTTCGTGGCGGCCCCCAAGGAGGCAAGCCTGACGACGGGCTCGATGTTGTTGAACGCGCTGGCCGACCGGCATGCCGATCTGCTCGTGATGGGTGTGTATGGTCACACGCGCGTTCAGGAACGGCTGCTCGGTGGCGTCACACGGACCATGCTCCAAACGATGACCGTGCCTGTATTGATGTCGCACTGAGCCGCCGTGCTGGGCCGTGCTGATGTGAACGTAGCATGACCTCAGTCAATTCCGGTTCATGACGCGGGCCTACGCTGGAGGAGCCCTCATTGCGTTCCGGAGCCGACCATGCCCAGTCATTTCATCCCGCCGCTGCACAAGCCACTGCATGCACGGCAACGCGAACACCTCGCGCAGCGCGGCTGGCGCGCAATCGATCAAGCGTTGCAACGGCCCTGTTCATACCGCCATCCGGCAGGTCGGATACGCCGTATCGAAACGCATATTTCGGTGATCTATCTGACTGGCCGCTACGCATACAAGCTCAATAAACCGGTCAATCTGGGCTTTGTCGATTTCACGCGGCCTGCGTCACGGCAGCGTGCATGCTGTGACGAAGTGCGGCTGAACCGTCGGCTCGCGTACGAACTTTACTGTGGTGTTGAAACGATTGTTCGCCGGGGACGCGTCAGCAAGATCGGCAAGCACGGGCGCGTGACCGAACACGCGGTCAAGATGCGACGATTTGACGAACGCGATGTGTTTTCTGCATTGCTCGCGCGCGGCGAACTCGGCTTTGCAGAGATCGACGCGCTCGCCGAACGCCTCGCCGCCTTTCATCGCCATGCAACGCATACGCCACCGGACCACCGCTACGGCTCGGCAGCGGCGGTGCGTATGCAGATGCAGACAGTGCTGGATGCATTCGAGCAGGAAACACGGACGCTCGTGCCCACCCAATTGCGTGACTGGTGCGAGAACGAAGGCAAGCGGCTCGCGGGACATCTCGAAGCACGCCGTGCCGGCGGCTTCGTGCGCGAATGTCACGGCGATCTGCACCTCGATAACGTCGTACGCCGTGGCAAGCATGTGCTCATGTTCGACTGCATCGAATTCAGCGATGCGTTGCGATGGATCGACGTCGCCAGCGATTTGAGCTTTCTGCTCATGGACCTGCAGGCGCACGACCGGAATGATCTCGCGGCGCGGCTCCTCAATAGCTGGCTGCAATGGACGGGCGATTTTGCCGCGCTGCCCGCGATTCGTTACTACATGGTTTACCGCGCACTGGTGCGTGCTTACGTAGCGTCGTTGAAAGCGCGCGGCAACCTGGCGCGGCACGCCGCTGAGCAGGCGAATCGGTACCTGCGGCTCGCCGAACGTATGAGCGCCATGCAGCGCCCTTACCTGCTGCTGTGTCACGGTTATTCAGGGTCGGGCAAATCGGTCGCAAGCGACGCGCTGGCCAGTCTGATCGGCGCAATACGCCTTTCCAGCGACGTCGAACGCAAACGCTTGAGTCCGTTCGCGCCGGTTGACAACCGGCCGATGGCTGCCACCGCGTATTCAGCCCGCTCGATCGATCACCACTACAACGTACTGCTGGCGCTCGCGCGGCAGGTGCTGGAGGCCGGCTATCCGGTGCTGGTCGACGCTACCTTTCTCAAGCACCAGCATCGATCACGTTTTTCGGCATTGGGCGACAGGCTGTCGATTCCCGTTGTCGTGCTGGATTTTCATGCGCGCGCGTGTCGACTTGTGGAGCGGGTACGCACCCGTGCTTTGGAATTGCACAACGAGTCCGACGCCGGGGCGGTCGTGCTGGTCAAACAATTGGCGAACGAGGAGCCGCTTACTTCAGAGGAAATGGCGGGTACCGTCTGTTTCGACACAGAAGTGCCGCTTGGCGCCTTCGCGCATGTCGAGTACTGGACAGCACTGTTGCAGAGGCTGGACCAGCTTGCAGCGGCTCTGCCGGAAACGGCGCACGCGTGAGCAGCGCCCTCGACCAGCGCCACCCGCGATCGCCGCGCGTCACTGCACCGGAATGCGACATGGCCGCGACCATGCCGGCATCGATCTTCCTCCTGGGCTGCCCCCGGCAGAGCGAACGTCTGCGTTCATGAGCAAGGCGATTGATTTGAGTCAACTACCGAAAACGGCGGCAGCGCACGATGATTTTGTGCCGTTTGCCGTCCTCGCTCGTATTACCTGCTTTCGCCGGCCTGGCATAAGGCTGTCATGGAACATCTGTTCAGATCGTGCACCGCGCTTTACGATTCCGCGCGCCCACGTTCGGTAGCCGGTGTGGCGTCGCAGCGGATCTCGCGGGGACGGCACCGCCCCTACACTGAACCCGGAACCTGTCCTCGAGTGTGTCTCGTGAATACCCTGCCCTTGCACTCTTTCATTGCAAATGCACTTACGCTGTTGCTGGCGGCAAGCGGCGCAGCGCTCGCGCAGTCCGAGCCGACTGCGCTGGTCGATCAGCAGCATTGCATGTTCTGCCATACCCGGGACGCACCCTTTCTCGCACCGTCGTTTCAACAGATTGCGGACCGTTATCGCGGTGTGCCAAACGCTGGCCTGATGCTTGAACACAAGCTGCGACTCGGCGGCAAAGCCCATTGGGGCGACATGGCAATGCCGCTGCCGGCGGATCGCGGCGGCCCGTTGACGCCCGAAGACGCTCACACGTTGATCCAGTGGGTTTTGAGCCAGTAGACATCCAGCTCGTTTGCACGTGTTCGTAGCATGTACGGAGAACCTCATGCGCCTCACCCTCCACCTCGACACGTTCGATCGTGTCAATCCCATGGCATTCGCCATCCTGTGGCTCGACAAGGAAACGCGTCAATGGTCTCGCGAGGGCCATATGGGGCTCGAGTTGCCCGAATGGGGCGCCTTGCACGTCGATTGCGGCAGCACGCTCGTCTGCGGGCCGCACGATTCGACGCCCTGCTGCGTACTCGAAGGGCTCGATCTGAACGCCGATTCCGGACCGTTCGAGGGCGAGACCGGACGCGCGCAATGGTGCTCCGATGCAGGCAGATCTCTGATGACAGGCCATTGGCACGTGCAATGCGTCGACAACGAAAGCACGCAGCCGGAAGACGGCATCTTCGCCGCCGACGACAGCCAGTGAGCGTTGTCGACACAACCACCGAGATGAGGTACATCGTGGCATTGACTGCTGATCTGGAATCTGGATGGCGTGCGTCATGCGTACGGGCTCTGCTTCGTGCGTGCGCCCTGGGCCTATTTCACGCGTTTGACACTCGATCAACAATGGGGCGACGGCTGGGAGCGCGCGCCTTATGAACAGCACGCTGGAGTCCCTTATTCCGACAGTCCCGAGCAGATCCTGACCGTCGCTTTCGACGGCCCGCTGTATCCACCCGACCTCGGCTATGACGCCCGATCCGTGGCCCGAACTCAAGACGTTCATTCAAGGGATGCGGGGTGCGGACTGTGCACAGCATCAGACTCCTTTGCCGGATGAACTCTCGGCAGTTTTTGACCCACGTCAATTCCTGCGCGTCCGTGAAGGCGATACTGATCGCCATCGATTCTTCGTCTGGAGAAAAACATGGATCAACTCATGAAAGCTGCTGTCGTCCACGAATTCGGCGCCCCGCTGCGCATCGAGGAGGTGCCCACGCCGAAGCCGGCTCGCGGGCAGATTCTCGTCAAGATCGAGGCATCCGGTGTGTGTCACACGGATCTGCATGCCGCTGACGGCGACTGGCCGGTCAAACCCAAACTGCCGTTCATTCCCGGCCACGAAGGCGTCGGCTATGTCGCCGCGGTCGGCGAGGACGTCAAACACGTCAAGGAAGGCGACCGTGTCGGCGTGCCATGGCTCTATACTGCCTGCGGTCATTGCGAACATTGCCTGGGCGGTTGGGAAACACTGTGCCACGAGCAGCAGAATACCGGCTATTCCGTGAACGGTAGTTATGCGGAATACGTCCTGGCCGACCCGAACTACGTCGGCCATCTGCCGCCGGAGGTCGGCTTCGAAGAGATCGCACCAATCCTCTGCGCCGGCGTGACCGTGTACAAGGGCATTCGCATGACGGACACGCGCCCCGGTCAATGGATCGCCATCTCAGGGATCGGCGGCTTGGGCCATGTTGCGGTTCAATATGCGATTGCGATGGGACTGCGCGTGGTAGCAGTCGACGTATCTGCCGACAAGCTTGCACTCGCCCGCGAACTCGGCGCCGCGCTGACGTTCAATGCCGCGCAATGCGACGCTGCCGCCGCAATCCAGAAGGAAATCGGCGGAACGCACGGGGTACTCGTCACCGCGGTATCGCGCAGCGCCTTCGCTCAGGCACTCGGCATGGTTCGCCGCGGAGGCACCATTGCGCTAAACGGACTGCCGCCGGGCGACTTCCCGCTGCCGATCTTCTCCACCGTGCTGAACGGCATCACCGTGCGCGGCTCCATTGTCGGCACACGCAAGGATTTGCAGGAGTCCCTCGAATTCGCCGCCGAGGGCCGTGTCCGTGCACGCATTCATGTCGACCGGCTGGACAATATCAATCATGTTTTTGCCGAATTGAAGAGCGGTCATGTCGACGGGCGCGTCGTTCTGAAAATCGACTGACGCGCACAACCACTTCCCGACGCCGGTACGACGCCCCTGCCCTGCTTCATGACTGGCCAACCGGACAGACTCGCGTCATCGAGACCGATTACCGTGACCGCCTGATACGTGCCGTCGCGCAGTTTGACGAGCCCCGGCGACCCAGCCGCGCTAACGGATGGTCAACACCGCCGCACCGGTCAAGTTGCCATCACGCAGATCGCTTAACGCCCGGTTCGCATCGGTGAGCGCGTAGGTCGTCGTTTCGATCGCGAGGCGCGTCTCGGCCGCAATCCGCATGAAGGCGAGTCCGTCGTCGCGAGTCAGATTCGCAACCGACACCACGCGCCGCTCGCCCCACAGAGACGCGTAAGGAAACGACGGGATGTCACTCATGTGTATCCCGCCGCACACCACCACGCCGCCTTTCGCGACCGCTTTCAACGCCTGCGGAACCAGCGCGCCGACAGGCGCGAACAGCAGCGCCGCATCCAGTTCGCTGGGCGGCGCCTCGTCGCTGTTGCCCGCCCATGCCGCACCGAGGCGCAACGCCAGTTGCTGGGCCGCATGGTCGCCCGGGCGCGTGAACGCGTACACCGTGCGTCCCTGACGACGCGCGACCTGCGCGACGATATGCGCGGCGGCGCCGAACCCATAGATGCCGATCCGCTGCGCGTCACCCGCCATGCTCAGCGTGCGGTAGCCGATCAGGCCGGCGCACAGCAGCGGCGCCGCTTCGATATCGGTGTATTGCGCAGGCAGATGGAAGCAGTAGCGACTGTCGGCGACGGTGCGCTCGGCGTAACCGCCATCGATCGTGTACCCCGTGAAGCCGGGCTCGTCGCAGAGATTCTCCCGCGCTGACAGGCAGTAGCGGCAATGGCCGCAGGTATGGCCGAGCCACGGCACGCCGACCCGGTCGCCGACGGCGAAACCCATGACACCCGCGCCGAGTTCGGCTACGGAGCCGACGATTTCGTGGCCCGGAATCACCGGCTGCCGGGGATGCGGAAGCTCATGGTCGACCAGGTGCAAATCCGTGCGGCACACGCCGCACGCATGGACATCGATCAGGATCTGCCCCGGACCGGGTGTGGGATCCGGCACTAGCGATTCATGCAGCGACGCCGCGCTGCCGTCGAAGACCATCGCACGCATTCAGTTCTCCTTGACCTTGCTGGCCCGGCGCATGCCGCACGCCTGACAGACGCGGCGCCGCGGCAGAGGTGCGGCCGTCGGCCGGGTCATACGGATTCACTCGAAAAAACGAAAGAAACCGCTGTGCATGAGCACCGGTTTGCCGCCGACCTCGCCGAGCAGCCGCCTCGCCGCGTGTTCGATGGGATGCCGGTTCGAATTGAACGCGGCAATCAGATCGTCTTCACGCAGCGAAGCAGCGCCGAAATGATCTTCGAGCGCTTCCGCCGTGATCGCGCACTGCACGCGCTCACCATCCACTTCGGCCGGGAACGCGACGACGAGATCGCGCGCGCAATATTCCGGACGCTCGTGGGGAAAATGAATCTTCATGACCGCCACCTGATTCAAAGCGCGGAAATGCGAGGCTCCAAGGGGCGCGTTTGCGGACCCGCGCGTCGCGCGCAACGCTCCGAAGCGGATGCGGCATTCGCGGCGCCCGCTTGTCAACATCATAGGAGTTATGCGCGACCCGTCAAATCCCGTCAAATTCAGGCCCTGCGACCTGGTTGATCGAAGTCAATTCCAGCGCCGCATGGCGCAATCGGTTGTTATGCGCTCTCGCCCAGCGTATGGAACAGTTCTTCCTCTTGCGCGCAATGCAGCCGCACGATTGCATCGAGCCCGTACAGCAAGCGCTGCAGTTTGCGCAGACTTCCTGGATCAGGGCCCCCGGGCGCCACGTCGGCGGTCATCCGGTAGATCAGGCGCATGACTGGTGCTGTCGACCGGCCCCTCATTGCCCTCCAGTTTGATGGGGAACAGTACCCGAACCGTTTTGTATGTGTGAAACCGCACGCCTGCCTTCAACTTTCCCTGCGCCGAGCCTGGATAGCTCATATGCTGACCAGATGGCCCGGCCGCTGATATTTTCGATCCGCTCAGCCTGATGAGAACGCGCATGAAAAAGATACTTGCTGCATGGATGCCAGCGATCGCGCTGCTTGCCGCAACTGGCACAGCCTTGATGCTGCCCGCTCCCACACGCGCCGAGGATGGCGCCCGCCTTGCCATGCAACTCTGCTCCGGCTGTCATGGCGTACACGGGCGCAGCGAATCGCCGATGTTTCCGAAGCTCAACGCCCAGACACCTGAATACATCGAGGCCCAGCTCAAGGGATTCCGCGGACACGCGCGCGGCGAAACCGCTGCCCGCGATTACATGTGGGGCATGGCCGCAATGCTGGACGACGCTGCCGTCAAATCGCTGGCCGACTATTACTCGCGTCAGGCGGCAACGCCTGGTGCGGCTGGTGATGCCACCTTGATGGGCAAGGGGCAGGAAATCTTCGAACACGGTGTGCCGGACAAGGGGGTACCGGCCTGCGCTTCATGCCACGGCGCGCAGGCCCAGGGCGCCGGTACTTTTCCGCGCCTCGCAGGGCAGCATCAGGAGTATCTGCTGCGTCAGATCGAGGTCTTCCAGAACGGTACCCGCGCCAACGCGCCCGTGATGACCGCCGTCGCACACACGTTGAATTCCGAACAGGCCAAGGCCGTTGCCGCCTATCTGCAATCCAGATAAGCCATTGCCAATTTTTGCAGTCGACGGGCGCTGATCCCATGGACCACCACGTCCGCACAGCCGTTGCCCCCCATCAAAGCTGTGATCGGGTAAGAAGCGCATTGACTTGACATGGTTCAACGGAAGGGGCTACGTGCTGTGAGTGCGCGGTGTTTCAGGGCGCAACCCGCACCACAAATCCCAACGTATGTTCGGTCGCTCAAACGAATCTCGCCGTTCAAGCCAGACGTGAGCCGTAGCGGCGAGCTCATTTGACCTGCATCAATATGCATCGCCGGCCCAGACGTAGTCTGATATGCGGGTCCGTCTTCACCTTGCTGTCGTCAGAAACATCGTCCTGGGTATACATGACGCCCGGGCAACTTTGGCAGCGGCAATACATGACCGACCAGTACCTGCGGATGTAGCAGGAGATGATGAACGACATGCTGTGGCAGCAACAGTACCGGATGGGGCCGCCGCCTGCCCGAACGCTGTAAACGTATCAACGTCGAGCGATGCTTCGGCTACCGGGGGGCGAAGCATCGCTTGCCGGCAATCGGCCGGCTTCCAGCGCTAGCCAAGCTACAGGAGCAGAGATGAGTGGCATTCCCGACTACAAAGAACTCACGAGCGCAGTTGCCGTTCAAATGCGAGCGATGCGCACATCGCAACCGGATTTGATGAATGCATTCGGCCAGCTCACCGCCGCGGGTACGAAAGACGGCGCGCTGGACCGGAAGACGCGGGAGTTAGTGGCACTGGGGATTGCGATTGCCTGTCGTTGCGATGATTGCATCGGTTTTCACGTGCAGACACTGGTGAAGCTCGGCACGACAAGAGCCGAGGTCGAGGACGTGCTCGGCACCGCCGTCTATATGGGAGGCGGCCCGTCGATGATGTACGCCACCCATGCGCTTAGAGCGTTTGAGCAGTTTTCGTCCTGAACGGACTTCAGCGTATTTGCTTCCGCAAGACTCATTCGCTGGTAGCGCGCGATGCTATTCAGATCCCGGCTGCACCATGCCGGGGTGATGCGCAATATGAGAATGTCGTGTTTCAGCAAGAGTGATCCGGGCGATTCTGTATAACCCGAAAGCGACGGGCAGGAACAAAGTCTCGTTGTCCCAGGTATCGTGAAAGTGGTTGCCGCCGCGCGTCTCAGCTCAGATGCCCGAACCTGCCTCACAGGCGTTTCGATCGATTCGAACCTTTGCACGCAAAAATCGCCTCCGGCTTCGTGCATACGCTTGCCGTCTGCGCCCACGCAAGCGTGCGGGACGCAAGCCGGCAGTGTGCCGCTGCCATTCTCTGGCGTCATCCGCGAAGCCGATAATGATCTGCTCGCCCTCACCGCTGTCGAGAAACTCGTCGACCGCACGTGATCCGGCTGACACGGACCGTTGTTTGTTCATGCTTCCACCTCCAATGTTACCCGGACTGGTCTGGGGGTTTGGATCGAATACATCAGGCATTGCGATTGTCTGGCAGCCGTTGCGTCAACATCGGCTGATCCAATGCCGCCATGACGTCAGCGAGTGTTTGTTGCCGCGACCCGGAGCCCGATACGCAACTGAGCCGACATCGACGGGTTGGTTAAGCGCAAAAAAAAACGCCCCGAGAACCAACCATGCGTGCCGATTGCTCGGTCGCACAGCTGGCGCTCAGGACGCCGTTGTCCCCGCAGGTCGCTTGATACAAGCGGCCGGTCGAAATGCGCTACGTCGGAGCCCCCTTTGGCCCCGTCCCGCTCGACGCAATATCCATGCCAAACATCAAACAAACACGCATCTTTCGAGCTTCTCCGTCAGGCGCGTCAACGAACCTTCCGTGGCGCCTGACAAATCTGCCGGGTCATCGAAGTTCGCGAAAACGAGTTCGCTTAACATAGGACGGTCGATGAAATGGGGACAGCTCATAGCGCACGGATTGATGGCCTGAGACGACCCGTTGTGGTGCAATGCCGAGTACCGGGCACCACCGTTGTGCGAGACGCCAACCTGTAATCCATTGCCAATGTCGGCAGAGAGAAAGCCCAGACGCATGCATCCATGCTCTATGGTTGCCCGTCTCCGCCCTGCTCCTTCGTCACTCGCGACAACACGCTGGCCACCACGCGGTCGCAATGAGTGCCGCCGAACTCAAACAGGTCGCGCTCCGCGAGATCGATCTCGCGCGCGAGCGATTCACGTAGCAGGCCTCTCGCGCGGAAATGGCGGCTACGTACAGTGGCCTCGGGAATATTCAGGCACGCCGCGGTTTCCTCCACGCTCATTTCCTCGACGGAGCGAAGCACGAAAACCGTGCGGAAGGCGTCGGGCAGTTCATCCAGCTTGCGCTCGAGCAAGGCACGCATTTCCGCACGTGCAACCTCCGCCTCAGGCGGACCTGCGTCAGTCGTGATCATTGCATCCGCATCCACGTAAGCGTCCAGATCCACGATTGGGATCACGTTCTGACGGCGAGCGTGCCGGCGCTGCCGCCCCCGACACTCATTGAGCACCAGTCGCGAGAGCCAGGTGAACAGCGCGCACTCGCCTCGAAATCGCCCAATGGACCGGTAGGCCGACAGATACGCCTCCTGCAACGCGTCCTCGGCTTCCGCATCATTGCGCAGCGTGGCACGTGCAAGCCGGTACAAGCGCCGGTTGTGTCGGCGCATCAGCAGTTCGAAGGCGGCCTGGTCGCCGGCTGCAACGCGGCGCACGATTGCCTGCTCGTCGTCCACGGGGCGTGTCTCAAATGCCGCAGCCAGGTTTGTCATCAATGCCTCGCCTTCCCTTCCCGCTTTACCGTTCTACCGCACAATCAGCATCGCTTGCATCGTGGGGTGGAAACGGCACCGATACGGATAGTTGCCTGACTTGCGCGGCACGTAGGTCCACGACGCACCTGGAGCGATGCTGCGTGAATCGAACGCCATGGAGTTGGCGCTCGCCGTGTGCGGAGTCAGATCCTTGTTGGTCCATATCACACGATCTCCGGGCTGCACCGTCAGCGTTGGCGGATTGAATTGCATCCCCTCGATGGCGACGACATATGTCGCCGGCGCCGCCTTCGTATCGCGCCCTGTTACAGCGAGGCTACCCGCCACGATTGTGCAGGCGAGCACCAAATCTCTTCGCGCCATGTACCGGCATCGAGCCTGGCTGGAAACCGAACGGTCAGCCACCGCTTTTCCCCAACGAAGCCTGAATCATCTTCGCATGCTCGAGATGAGCGACAAAGGCCGGCCGGACTTTGAGCAGCAGGGCCTTCAACTCCGCGTTCCGCGCATTCGGGATCAGCGTTTTGTCGAGCGCGTCCAGCACCGCTTCGTGATATGTCACTTCATGATCAATATACGCCTTGTCGAACGCCGCGCCATCGAGCTTCTTCAACGTCGCGACATTGGCCTGGCCGCCTTGCGCGAGGTTCTGGCTCGTTGCGTTATCCTCCGGCGTCACATTCAGCCGGTGGACGAGATCGGTGGCCGCCTGGTTCACGGCACTGTGGTCTGTCACCATGCGTTGCGCGAATGCTTTGACGTCTTTCTTTCCGGTCTTCGACTCCGCAAGTTTCGCTGCGTCGATATCGACCTGATTGGCCGTCACGACGATCGCTGCGATCTGCGGGTCAGTCGGGCCGGCAGTCTGCGCCCACGCAACGAGGCTGACAAGCGCCAGCGTGCCTGCCCATCCGGCATGAATCAGTTTCATGAGCTGTCTCCCAGTGATCATCGAAAGTCGACACCTGCCCGGCGGGCTGTTTCTCGATTCGACTTTCGATGTGGGGATAGATGTCACCACCGCCACCCGCGTTCCCGATGCCGGCGGCGTAGTTCGCTCGTAGTTCGCTCGTAGTTCGCTTTATCCCGGCCGCCGAACCGGCGGGAAGCGCTTGGCGTTTCGGCTGAACTTCACCTGGCGGAACCGCTCCTTCTTGTGCTCCTCTTCGAAATGCGCGAGCGATGGTTTGATCAGATCGCTTCGCGACACGATGCCTACCAGCCGCAAACTGTCCCGATCGGAGACCACGGGCAAACGTTCAAGACCCTGCACGGCGAGCCGGGTTGCGACGAGCCGGCAAGTCTCTCCCGGCAGCGCCACGACCGGCGTGCTGCCGCGCAACACGTCGACGAGGCGCGCGACGACTTCCGGTCCGCTTCCATCGCTACGGAATTGCTCCAGCACCGCGCGATCAACGGTACCGACCAGCACGCCCTTTTCGATAACCGGATAGGCGCGATGCGTTTGCGTCGAGCCGAAGTACGTCGCAAGCACGTCGCGCACGGACATGCCGGCATCAATGGTCTGAACTGAGCGCGACATCACCTCGTCGACATGGTGGCGCTCAAGCGGGTCGACGCCGTATTCGCGGTAAATGTGATATCCGCGGCGAGCGATTTTTTCCGTCATGATCGAGCGCCGCATGACCACCGTCGCGAAGCCGTATGCGACGAGTGTGGCCGCCAGCAACGGCAGCAAAGCGTTGCTGTCATGGGTCAGCCCGAATGCGAATACGATCGCCGTCAACGGCGCGCCGAGGGTCGCGCCAAGCGTTGCGGCCATGCAGACAAGCGGCCACAGCGCAGGCTCGCCGCCGGGCAACACATGGCCGAGCACCGTGCCAAGCCCGGCCCCCAGCATGAGCAGCGGCGCAAGCACCCCTCCCGAGGTGCCGGAGCCCAGTGCGACTACCCAGATCACGGCCTTCACAATCAGGATCGCGAGAGCGATCTGCAGCGCGATGTGCTGATGCAGCAAGTCACCGATTACGTCGTAGCCCACGCCGAGTGCGCGAGGCTCGATGAATCCGCCGATCCCGACCACGAGGCCGCCAATGGCGGGCCACCACATCCAGTGAAGCGGCAGTTTGCCGAACAGATCTTCCGTCTTGTACAACGCAGCAGACAGACCGGAAGCCAGCGCTCCACTCAGCAGCCCGGCAATCACGCAGGACACGAGCGACAGCGCATCAGGCGGCGCCGTTTCGAGCGGAAACAGCGGACCTGTACCGAAGAACGCGGCCCGCGCAAACCCGGCGACCGCGCAGGCCAACGCGACCGGCAAAAAACTGCGAGGCCGCCATTCGAACAACAGCAGTTCAACCGCCAGCAGCACGGCGGCCACAGGCGTGCCGAAGACGGCCGTCATCCCCGCTGCCGCGCCGGCGACCAGCAAGGTCTTGCGCTCCGCGGAAGTCAGCTTCACGCACTGTGCGATCAGCGAGCCGAGCGCGCCGCCCGTCATGATGATCGGGCCTTCCGCGCCGAATGGCCCGCCGCTGCCGATCACGATGCCGGACGACAGCGGCTTGAGGATGGCGACTTTCGGCGACATGCGGCTCTTGCCGAACAGGATGGCTTCGATCGCTTCCGGAATGCCATGTCCGCGGATTTTTTCCGACCCGAAGCGGGCCATGAGGCCGACGATCAGACCGCCCGCCACCGGGATCAGAATCACCCAGCCGCCGAGCGTGTTCTGTGCCGGCGACCGGTCCGCCAAGGAGAACGCGCCGAAGAAGAAAAGGTTGGTGAAGAGGTGAATCAGGCTCAGCAGCACGAAGGCTGCGAGCGTACTGAGCGCGCCGATGCCGGCCGCAAGCGCCGAAATACCGGGAAGCCGCCCGTTGACGGAGAAATCGCGCTTATGGGGGTCGAGGCTCATCGTGATTCAGAAATCGATCTGAGGGACATTAAAGGCGCCCTTGAGCGACTTCAACTCGGCGCGATGCATCTCGGCAAGCCGCGCAAGTACCTGTTCGCCCGCTTTCAGCAGATGAACCTCGACCTGACGGCGATCCGTATCGCTGATCTTGCGCCGCACGAGTTCGAGTGCCTCGCAACGCGACACGAGCGCCACCACGCCGTGGTGCTGCGCCTGGAGCCGTTCGGCGAGTTCGCCGACCGTCGCCCAGTCGCGCTCCGGATAGCCCTTGATGTGAAGCAGCAGCAGATACTGCAACGGCGTAATACCTTCGCCTTGCGCGGCCTGTTCGGAAAATCGCTCAAAGCGTCGCATCTGATAGCGAAACTCGGATAGCTGCTCAAAGTCCGCCTTGGTCAAGCCGCGAGCGAGTGTTTTCATCGAAGCTCCGTTGGAACAGGGAAAAGGTCGATAATATCACGTTGTGATATTTATGCCCGCATTCATCTGCGGTAAAACCGGCAGCCGTTATGCCGCGCGTTGCTGCTGAACGTACGCCTGACGATAGAGGCCCGTAATGAGGTCCGCCTGCGTGATCATCCCGGCGAGCCGCTCCTCGGCATCCAGCACTGGAATATGGTGGTGTCCATAGTTTGCGAAAATGGGCAGCAGTTCGACGATGGGCGTCGTCGTGCCGACGGTACGAACATCAGCATTCATCCATGGGCCGACCACCGGCACCGCGCCCGTACCGCGCGCAAACCAGCGGCGCAGAAATGACGACAGGACGGACACATCCGCGGCCGCCGGTTTCTCGACGAGATCCGCTCGCGTCACTATCCCGATGACGCGCTGGTCCGCGTCGGTCACCGGAAGTGCCTTGATACCGTGCTGTTTGAGCAAACTCAATGCCGCTGAAATCCGTGTACCCGCTGACACGGCGATAGCGGGGCGCGACATGATGTCGGCGCAGGTCAATTCGTGGAACGTGCGTGCGTAGGCTTGCAACTGGACGTCGCGCAACAGGGACTCGAGATCCTCGAGGTCGATGTCCAGCAATTCACCGCGCCGCCTCACTACCGCCTCGAGGTCCGCGCGTGTGAAACCCTCTTTTGACGTTTCGGGGGAACCGACCGGTCCCTTTCCCGAGCCATGGTGGGCGGCGTGCGGATAACGGTGGCCGGTGACGGCGTGGTACACGATCGCGGCACACAGAAGCGCTGCGGACTGGAGGGCTATCGGTTCGGACACGAACCGATAGCCCAGTGCATGAACGGTCGGACCGCCGAGGACCGCAGTCAGTGCGACCGCACCCGATGGCGGATGAACACAGCGCAACGCAAACATCAGACAGATCGCAAGCGCGACAGCCAATGCCGCCGCGTCGACCGGGTTGGAGATCCAGCTTGCACAGGCGACGCCGATCGTGGCAGAAACGAGATTGCCGCCGATGATGGACCACGGTTGCGCCAGTGGACTGGCGGGAACCGCGAACAGCAGCACAGCTGAAGCACCCATCGGTGCGACGAGAAGCGGAATGCTTGCAGCTGGTCCGAGCAGGACGTGCATTGCCCCGCCAGTGAACGCGATCCCAAGCAACGCGCCGAGGCACGATCGTATGCGCTCCGGCCACTGGACGGCGATGGGGCTGGGAGTAAAGCTGGAAAACCAGCGGATGACTGCGTATCGGGACAAGATTAGACCGGGAATGTGGGTCGGTGGCATCGCACGAGGCGGGTTCACACGTTACGGTCAAAACCTCGCGAAACGAAAGAACGTCTCGTCATTATTATATTTCATTGTGATATAAAAGCGGATTCTACGCTGTTGCGATACGCCGACCGCGACCGTGTCACTCTGATTCGGCCTGTGGTTCCCGGGCCGGAATCCTGAACTGGCGAATCTTGTGATAGAGGGTCTTCCGCGGCATGCCTAGCGCTTCACTGGCCGCGCCGACATTGCCATGATGGCGTTGCAGCATTTCTTCGATCAATACTCGTTCGAAGCGTGCCGTCTGTTCTGCAAGCGTGCCGGATATCCCCGCCGGGTTGGCATCAGATATGAGCCTGTCGCCAACCAGGCCCAGCACGAAGCGGTCCGAGACGTTCTGCAGTTCGCGCACGTTGCCCGGCCATTGATGGGCCATCAGTTCGGACACCTGCGATGCGGAGAGGATCGGCGCGGCTTGCCCAAAGCGCCGGGCTGCGGCGAGCACAAAGTGCTCGAACAGCAATGGAATATCTTCGCGGCGTTCGCGCAACGGCGGCAGATCGATTTGCGCGACGTTCAACCTATAGAGGAAATCCGCCCGGAAGCGCCCTTCTTTCGCAAGTTCCGTAAGATCCGCCTTGGACGCCGCGACGATCCTGCAGTCGACCGGAATCGACTCATTAGCGCCCAACCGTTCGATGTGGCGCTCCTGCAGGACGCGCAGCAGCTTGATCTGCAGGGCAACCGGCATGGTTTCGATTTCGTCAAGAAAGAGCGTGCCGCCGTGAGCCCATTCGATCTTCCCGACCCGACTCTTGAGCGCACCGGTAAATGCCCCAGCCTCATGACCGAAGAGTTCGCTCTCAAAAAGCTGCTCAGGCAACCCTCCGCAGTTGAGCGCGACAAAATGACGGTCGCGCCGCTGGCCAAAATCATGCAACCCACGCGCGATCATTTCCTTGCCGGTTCCCGTCTCGCCCGTGATGAGTACCGATACGGCGGTATCCGCGAGCCGCAGGATTTTCTTGCGGACTTCGGCAATCGCAGGCGACTTGCCTAGCACCATGGCCTCGATACCGTGCCAGTTACGCAGCGCGTCGCGCAGACCCTGTACTTCGAGCGTCAGACGCCGTTTCTCGACGGCCCGTGCGACCCGGCTCGCAATGTGTTCCGACGAGAACGGTTTTTCAATGAAGTCATAGGCGCCGAGGCGCATCGCGCCTACCGCTGTCGAGATGTCCGCGTGACCGCTGATCAGAACCACTGGAATCTGCGCATCGACCGCCAGCACACGTTCGAGCAATTGCAGCCCGTCGATGCCCGGCATCCGGACATCGGACACGATTACCACCGGTGCGCCTGGCGCGACCTCGGCCAACGCCGAGCCCGCCGATTCATAAGCCTGAACCGGATAGCCGGCCAGCGCAACGGCCTGCTCGACGCCGAGTCGGACGTTCTCATCGTCTTCGACCACTACAACACGAATCTCATCACCCATTGGCTGTCCCTTGCACCGTTGTCGCTACGAAATCGATCCTGAACTGCGCGCCACCGCCGGGGAGGTTCGCCGCCGAGATGCGGGCGCCGAACCCCTCGACAAGACGCGATGTGATCGCCAGACCAAGCCCCAGACCCCGCCCCCGCGGTTTTGTCGTTACAAACGGCTCGAACAGATGAGCCAGTACCTCGGGGGCAATGCCAGGGCCGCTATCGCCGATCGTGAACATCACGCGGCCGTGCTCGTCCGCCTCGTGCGTATCAATGGCAATCGTACGCCGTGCCTCGGACGCGACGGCATCAAGTGCGTTGCCAAGCAGGTTAACGATCACCTGCTGCAGCTGACTCGGCTCCGCATACACTGTCGTACCCGCGGCAACGTGCGTGTCGAGTCGCACCTGTTCGTCGCGAATTCGTGACTCGTAAATCAGTACGGCGTGCTTCACCGCGTCATTCAGCGACACTGGGACCCGTTCGACGCCCGGCCTGCGCGCGAAGGTCTTCAATTCGCCGGTGAGTAAAGCCATGCCGTCGACCAGGCGCGAAATACGTTCGAGATTGGCGATTGCGGATGCGGGCTGATTGCGCTCGAAAAACGTGCGGGCGTTGTCGGACAGTGTCCTGATTGCGACCAGCGGCTGGTTCAGTTCATGCGTCAGCCCCGCTGCCATCTGTCCCAGCACTGCCAGCTTGCCCGCATGCACCAGTTCCTGTTGCGAATCGCGGAGTGACTGCTCTGCACGTACACGTTCGGCGATTTCCAGCCGCATCCTCGCGTTGGCACTGGTCAGCTCTGCTGTGCGTCGCTGCACGGTGACTTCCAGACGCTCATTGGCGCCGCGCAAGGCATCCTGGGCGTTCAGCTTCTCGGTAATCGCGCGACGGTGCTGGATCGCATACAGGCCATAGAGGCCGGCGATCAGAAAGAGCCCGGTGACGAATGCGAATGCCACGTATTGCTGGTGCCGCGCCGGTGCGACGTCGAGCAACACGATGATCGAATCGCCAGCTTGTGGCGCCGGTCCCGACAGGGCAAGAAAGCGCTTGTAGCGGCCAGGATGGGTCCAGTCGGGAAAGTGAGCAAACCAGCCCGCCGCGCCCCAATCGCCAAGCCGCCGATACAGCAGCGGCTCGACCGCTCGGCCCGCGTATTGCCGCGACGCCTGAATCTGCGTCTGCCGGTCCGGCGTGATGGGTCTCAGCGCCATGAATTTCCACGCCGGGACCGTGGAGATGACGATCACGCCGTTGGCGTCGATGACCATCGCGGCCTCGGCCGGCACCCTCCATGCGGATTCAAGCGCATCGACGCTGACCTTGACCGCCGCTGCCCCGATCGGCCTGTCGGCCTCGCGCACCGAACTCGCAAAATAAAGACCCGGTACACCTGTGTTGGTGCCGATGCCGAAAAAGCGCCCCGAGCCATGCGCGAGCGCGTCCTTGAAGTATGGGCGGTACGATACATTCGTACCTACAAAGCTCACCGGCTGATCCCAGTTGCTCGCGGCGATCACGGTGCCATGCTGCTCGATCAGGTAAACCGCAACGCTGCCCGCCTCGCGGTTTACCGCGGCCAGATAGGTGTCGACCGTGTGTAAAAACACCGGCTGCACATCGGCTCGCGCGCGCAACAGCGCACGTACACTGTCCTGCCGCGCAACGATGCCGGGCAGCATTTCGTAGCGGCCCAATTCACTTTTCAGGCTCGCGGCGTAGAGATCGAGGCGGTGACCGCCGACCGCCGCAATTGCGCTAACCGAGCGCTGCCACGCGGCCTCGATCGCTACGGCAGCCACGCCGGCGTATAGCGCCGCTGCGGCCAGCCATCCCCACAGCGGAATACCGCACACTCTCGCGTGCACGAACGACCTCATTGAAACCTCGCAGGCGACTGACGCCGGCCAATTCTCGCAAATCGCCAATCCGGCGTACAGCCTATTCGCGCCGACGGTCCGTTCAGCATCCAGACCGCATCGGCGCGTCATCCAAAGTGCGCAAGCACGATCAGCGTCGCGGTAACGACGATTGCGCCTCCAATGCGCGTGGCGATCTGCGCGAACGGCATCAGTTGCATCCGGTTCGCCGCTGTCAGAATCGCGACGTCGCCGGTTCCCCCCTGACCGCTATGGCATGCGTTCACGATCGCCGTATCGATTGGGTGCATCTTCAGCATGAACGCCGCCGCAAAGCCGCTACCCATCAGCGTCACAACTGTTGCAACGATGGTGACGATATTGGCCAGGGTGAACGCCGCGACCAGTTTGTCCCAAGGCGTCATCGCGACACCGATTGCGAACAGCAGCGGGTAAGTCACCGCCGTCGAAAAGAATTTGTAGACGACAAAGGCTCCCTCCTGCAACGGTGGCGATACAGCCCGTGCGAGTTTGACCAGCACCGCGATGAACAGCATCGCGACGGGCGCCGGAAGCCCGAACAGGTTGCGACACATCAGCCCCAGCAGATACAGCGTAATGGCTGTGATCCCTGCTGCTGCGATGTGGGTAACGTCAACGTGTCCGGTGAGTTCATCATGCACCGGGCCCATCTCGTCCTGTTCGCCGACTTGCAGGCGCCCTTGCCCGGTGAGGTGAGGAAAGCGTTTGCCGAGCATGTCGAGCGCACCGGACAGGACAATTGCGGTGAGGCTGCCCAGCATCACCGGCGGCAGCACTTGCGCGAACAACTCACCTTGTGGCAGATGAAGAATTTCTGAGTAGCCAATCGACAGAGGAATCGCGCCTTCACCGACGCCGCCCGCCATGATCGGTACGACGATGAAGAAGAACGTATGATGCGCGCCGAGTCCGAGCGCGGTTCCGACAGCGGTCCCAACGATCGCAGCGGCTACAGAACCGACCGCGAGCGGAACGAAAATCTTCAGGAAGCCCTGGATCAGCACACGGCGATCCATGCTGAGAATGCTGCCGACAATAATCGATGCGATGAACAGATACAGGAAGTTGGTCGACTTCGTGAAGTCCATCGTCAGAGTGAGTATCGGTTTCGGCAGTAAGTGGTAATAGGCCAGCGCGGAAGGAATAAACGTTGCAAAGATCGCAGCCGCGCCGATATTGCGGAACAGCGGCAAGCGCTTGCCGAATTCCGCGCACGTGAAGCCGAAGAATGCGAGTACTGCGATCGCCATCGAGATCTCGCCAGGCACCTTGCCAGAGATCACAAAGCCGACGATCAACGCGAGCAGCGCGACATAGATTGGCAACGGGATGATGCCGATCCGGAATTCCATCAATTTCCACCAGCCCTCCGGCCAGAAGCGGGTTTGGGCTTCAATGAGTTGTGCCGGTTTCGGCTGTGACGTGTGGGGTGTGCTGTGCACGTATGTCTCCTGACGGTTCAAGGACCCTTAACGCAGTGCAACAACGCGTTACGGCTTTCGAGTTGATTAATACGGGTGACCATGCAGCGAACGCATGTCCGCTTGCGGTGGCGCCTGACGGTTATAAATGGCGGCCTTGCTGGTCGCTGTGGCGTATGCCGCAATGTATCCATCGACAGACGCACGTATCCCAACCGCGGGAAACAGGCGGGTATGCGATCTCGATGACGGGTAGATTGGCGGGCGTTGCGGATAACGTCACGCGGTCCTGCGAGAGGGAACAAGTATGATCATTGCGTTGTCTCCATGAGCGCGGCGTCGCATGCCGCTTTGAGGTCGGTTCCGAGCGCGGGCTATGCAGTCCCGATCGGAGGCGTTTGTCGGCGGATAAAGGCAAGAGTCGGACCAGCCAGCATCTGTTTTTTCGCGCCTCTATGTGCCTGTTATCGTTATGTTTTTTTTGGCCGGTGGCGCAGGAAAATTGGCTTCTGGCTCAAAACTCAGAATTCGGCGGCCGGGTAGGCTGAGATCTCAGCCACCGCAAAACGCACAGTAAACCGCGAACCAGGACCATTGGTTCACCGGTGCCTTGACTCGCATACACATCCCGGATGCGGCGTGCGCCAACGTTTTCAACCTGATGCTTTGGGTAACCGAGGTAGCGAGTTCATCAGGGTCGATGTGCTCGTCATGGCAGCCGCTGCCACCTTGTCGATACCGTGTCCGCCCAGTCCGTCAGACGGTGGCGTGCAACGAATTTCCATCAGCAAATCGTTATCCTCAGCGAACCTCGCGACGAATTCAAACGCAGCCGGGCAAATCAGCGGAAGATCGCCGGAAACCAGCAGGCACTTGACGTCGGCCTGGACGATTGGCATCGCTAACCGTGTGCAGGCGATATGAATGCCCGGCCGGCGCTCGCCAACGAACAGAGTGATGACACCGGTCAGCCGTTCAGCCCAGTCGCCGGGCCGGAATGTCTTGCAACTGGACGTGATGCCCTTGATCAAAAAGTGTTGGGTACCGAAGTGTGCAGTCATACTTCTACAGCCGATAGTTCGGACGACGAGGCTCGTGATCCAAGCCGCGCGAAGCGGCCAGATACCCAATCCCAAGGGCCAATGAGTTGCAGGCATCACGATCAAGGTCGCGCGATCGCGCAGGCAAGATAGATAAAGTCATTGCGTTGTCTCCGTGAGTGCGACGTCGTGGTCGCGTCGATGTGATTCCAGTCACGGCTCTCCGGTCTTGATCGAAGGCCGTCTGCAGGCAGAGGTCTCGCAAGGGCTATGCCAGGTAGCCACGATCATGCGCGCTTCTATTCTTTTGTTTTTTCAATGCTTTTTTCGTTGTCACATGGCGAAGAAGGGGTTCAGTCGCAAACCTCGGAATTTGGCCTCCAGAATGGCCGAGATGTCAGCCATCCGCGCGTCGCGCAGCCAAGAAAAGACAGGGCAATCCGATTCACCAACGCTACTGCCAGACAGGTCTCTGTGGCGCCTGCATCTCGCGCTATGTTCATTCCGATTTTCCCTATCTAATAGCCAGCAATTGCGCGTCGGCATTTCCCTACAAAAAAATCAGGACATTCTTTTTTTGAGCGCTTGAGTGGAAAAATCGTATTTCGAGTTGCACCGTTGATGGCTTATAGAAAGCTAAACCGTGCTAAGCAAAATTTCAATTGGTCTACTTTTGTGATTTTTTACTTGATAAGCGGAAATCACCCCTTCAGTTGCAGTAGGTCCTGCCGTATACCCATTGATGTGTCGGGGCCATAGGCCATTTCCCACAAGACCTTGAATACTCAAGCAACGAAGGAAGCAACTTGAACAGCTTTACACAAACAATCAAATTCAAGATCGTCCTTGCTTTTGGCGTATGCATCGCGCTAATAGCGGTAATTGGACTATTCGGGACGTTTGGACTATCCAGATTGAACTCGAACATGAGCGACGCCTATTCCGGCAATACTGTTCCGATTGCCGATCTATCAGACGTTCGTGCGGCCCAGCTCAATGTACGTCTCATGCTGAGGCGCATTCAGGTATTCCGCGATCCAGCTAAAACGGCGGAATCCGTTTCGACCATTCAAACCGCTTTCGAACGTCTCGACAAGTCGTGGAACCACTATTACCCGGACGGCATATCCAGCGATAAGGAACACGAGATCGCAGACCGGATCAGGAGCACCCTGCCCCAGTTCAAAGCAACAACGAACGAAGCGGTAGCCGCCGCTAGCGCGGGCAATTTCGACGCGCTTTCTTCCGCAATCGACAAGGTGACTCCTGTGGCCGCGTCATTGAATGACGCGCTGAACCAGGACGTTACGCTCAATATGGATCAGGCCAAAAAGTTTGCCGACGATAGCGAATCGACCTTCAGAGCCATTTTCCGGATCGCAATCGCGCTGGTTGGTGTGGGCATCCTGGTCGCCGTCGGTGCGTCCGTCTATCTGCTACGCGCGATCTCGAATCCCCTCAACAAGGCCGTAGACATTGCAAACCATATCGCCGCCGGCAGGCTGGAAAATCAGATCACGGTGGATTTGCGGGGCGAGTTCGGCCAGCTTCTCGACGCGCTGAAGAAAATGGATCAGCAACTCAGCGATACGGTGCGCGGAATCAAGGCAACCACTGAATCGGTCACGGTGGCGTCGCGTGAAATCGCTAGCGGCAACACCGATCTGTCGGCGCGTACGGAGGAACAGGCCGCGTCGCTTGAAGAAACCGCGGCAAGCATGACGCAGTTGACGGAAACGGTGAAGCAGAACGCCGACAATGCACGTCAGGCGAATGCGCTGGCAACACGTGCCACGGACATCGCCGACGCAGGTAACGAGGCTGTCCAGGGCATGGTAGGAACGATTGAGAAGATCAGCGGCAGTTCAACCAAGATTTCGGATATCACCGGTGTGATCGAAGGCATTGCCTTCCAGACGAATATCCTTGCACTGAATGCCGCTGTCGAAGCGGCTCGTGCTGGCGAACAGGGACGTGGCTTTGCCGTCGTTGCCAGTGAGGTTCGCAGTCTGGCCCAACGTTCTGCCACCGCCGCGAAAGAAATCAAGGAGCTGATCGGCTCGTCTGTCGCGATGATTCAGGACGGGTCAAAGCAGGCGTTCGAAGTTAGCGCGACCATGGGTCAGGTCAAACAGGCCATCAAGCAGGTCTCCGATATCGTCGGCGAGATCGCAGCCGCTTCTGAAGAACAGAGCCGTGGCATTGAACAGGTGAATCAGGCTGTTGGCCAGATGGATGAAGTGACGCAACAGAATGCCGCGCTCGTTGAACAGGCTGCGGCGGCCGCGCAGTCGCTCGAAGACCAGGCAACCAAACTGACGGACGCCGTATCGGTATTCAAGGTCGCCGACACGGGGCAATCCACGTCACGAATGGTTATTCCTCAGAGCAAGCCTCGCCTGCCTTCGCCAAAGATTCAAACGATGCGTCGCACAGAGTCTTCAAAGCCGAAGACTGGACCGTCCACTATTGCTGAACAGCCCGCTACCGCCGTCGATACGGCGAACGCCGACTGGCAAACCTTCTAATTTTGGGCGGACGACATGCATAACGCCTTCAGTATGCAGAGCGACGACGCAAGCCTCCGGACCCCAAGAGGTTCGGCAGAGCAATCGGCGTTCGTCTCGCATACCCATTCTGAAAAAGTAAACCACGACACGTTGCTCGATTCGCTTGTGACCCTGTCGAAGGCAAACGGCACCGCCGTTGTTCAACATGGCGCACGCCTTGCTGTTCTTGGCGAACTACTCGCTGCCCTGTTGATGCACCTGCCGCACTCCATGCGAGTCGCTATTGCCACGTCGTTCCGCGACAGGATTGAGGATCTGTTGTCCCTGAGCGACGACAGGTGCTTACCTGAAAAATACCATTCCGCACTATTAATCGAGGTCAATCGTTACCTCAACGCACTCCGGTAACCCGATCGCGCGGGCAGTGTGGTCCATGGCTCAACTCGACTCCGGCTAGAGCCAGTGTCGTCTTGTTCACGCTTTGCGGGACCGAAAGATCGCACTGTCTCTCACGTTCCGGCGTAACCCCGGACCTCGCCGGAGCCCATGTCTTCCTTTGCTACGCCGGATGGTCAGCATGACCAGCAACACGACCGGGACGATCAAGAGCCCTTCGGCCAGTTCCGGATCGAGAGGAAAATGCAGTGTATGAAGGGCCTTGAATCCGGCCGACGTCAGGGAGAGCACGTAGTACGAGATGGCGGCAACAGACAGGCCCTCGACCGCATGTTGTAGCCTCAACTGGCTTCGCGCAGTCTGATTCATTCCTTCCAGTAACCGGGTCGTGTCCTCTTCCTGCGCGAGATTGACGCGCGTGCGCAGCAGATCAACTGCTCTCGCCACCCGTCCGGCGAATTGTTCGTGGCGCGCCCAGACGGTCTTGCACGTCTCCATCGCCGGGGCGAAGCGCCGCTCCATGAATTCGGCGATCGTCGGCATCCCTTCGATGCGTTCTTCGCGCAGCTCCTGAATACGGGCAAGCACGAGTTTTTCATAGGCGCGCGACGCGCTGAAGCGCCCGCTCGAGCCCGCCAGCGACTCGATGCGGACTGCAAGATGCGTGAGGCGCACCAGCAGCTCGGCATCGTTACGGCGACCCTGACTCATGTCCATGCTGCGCATTAACGGCTGAAGCGCTGACTGCAATTCGTCGAGACTTCTGCCCAATTCGCGGGCGACCGGCAGCGCCAGCAAGGCCATCATCCTGTATGTCTCGATCTCGTAGAGGCGCTGCAGGAGACGTCCGCCCTGCTCTTCCCGAAAGCCATCGTCGATCACGAGAAACCGCGAGAAGCCGTCGGGCCGGATGGTCCAGTCGCAGTAAGCCTGTCCGCCTCCCAACACCTTGCTGCCCACCAGAACGGGACCGTCGATCCACTGCCGCACGCTCTCGCGTGCCGCGCCGGCTGCGTCGCCCGACACGAGTTCCATCCGGATCGCAACGAACCGCTTGCCTTCAAAACCGCGAAACCATTCAGATGGAACGTGTTCCGACGGCAGATCGGAGAAGTAGTCCGCGTCATGGCGTTGCGCGACAAACGTGAAGGTGGAGAATTCCGTGTGCCTCTCCCACTTCAACTGCTTCTCCTCATTCCAGCGTGCCGAGTAATGCGTCGTTCCGTCGACGGGAACCTCCAGGCTGGTCAGCCTGCACAGCGATCGAAGGAGTTCTTCGTGAATGGAACGGTCACCATCGGAATAGATGGCAAAGTGCGCGAGCGCCACCGATCCGCCGATCCGGAGAAACGGCCGCGCGTGCAACTCGCTCGCGAGGCTGGCGCGCAGGAAATGATCCATAGTTGATCTTCTTTCTGATTGTTATCCGCGTTGCCCGGTATACAGGTCCCGCCTATGTCACCGATGGCACGTGCGTCGCGCGTCGCCGGCCGAATGCCTAGCTGATGGCTCTGATGGCTCTGATGGCTCTGATGGCTCTGATGCCGATGGAGGCGATCGACCTCGACGATCGACACTATCAGGAACTCACGAAGGCGTGGACAAGCCGGTTGAATACCCCTGGGTTTGCGACGTTCATCCCATGCGATGCTCCCGCAATGGTTTGTTTGTCCGCGTAATCGACCCAATCCGCAAGCTTTTCAACGTTGTTGCGAAACATGCGAGGGCTCTTTTCCCCTTCGATCAGCAACGTCCTGCACTTCACATCACGCGCTGCATCGCGTGAGTACGCTGGCAAAGGATCGCGAAACTGCTTCGGAAGCGTGGCGGCGTTGTCGATCGCCATCGTGCGGAAACTGGCGGGACTCTTGCGCCAGAAGCCGGGCATGCTCACCGAATCGACGAAAAGTTCCAGTCCGGCGTCAATCGCACCGCTTTCAATTAAATCAGCGACTTTGGCGCGAAGTACATTGGTCGCAGGTGGCAACGCTGCTTCCGGCGTCTCATCGATTTGCAGCGGGCCACCCGGATCAGCGAGCGTCAGCGTTTTCACCAGCCGCGGGTACTCGCGCGCCACGTGGAATGCCACGCACCCGCCCCGCGAGTGCCCTACCAGATGAACCGGCCCGAGGTCCATTGCCGCAATGAACTCGGCGAGTTCCGCGACATGCGTCTTCCAGCCAAATTCTCCTTGAATGCAGGCATCGTCAGCCGGCCAGTAGTGGCTGAGGCTGACTGAAATGCAGAGGAAATGGTTCGAAAGAAAACCTGTTTGACTGCTCCAATAGCGGTAATCGCAAAGCGATCCGTGCACGAACAGCAGCGGCTCTCCGGAACCGCAAACCATATAGGGCACGCAGATGCCGGAGGGGACGGTCGCAAAGCACAACTCCGGGACGGCAAGTATTGAAGGGTCGGTTCGCGCGTTCATACATGG
This sequence comes from Paraburkholderia sp. GW821-FHT02A12, assembly GCF_059422005.1. Taxonomy (NCBI): domain Bacteria; kingdom Pseudomonadati; phylum Pseudomonadota; class Betaproteobacteria; order Burkholderiales; family Burkholderiaceae; genus Paraburkholderia; species Paraburkholderia sp. GW821-FHT02A12. The sequence goes on from NZ_JBWKWA010000002.1 coordinate 2,166,051, forward strand.
GCTCCTTTCCAGCACTATGCACGACGCAACAATCTAAGAAAATCGCGTAATATTGATGGTATCTATCGATTTATCTGATACCAATGAAGACACTCGACCTCGACGTTCTGACAATGATTGTGGCTGTGGCCGACACGGGGAACATCAGTCGCGCGGCGGAAGTCGTCCATCGCTCGCAATCGGCGGTAAGCATGCAGATCAAGACGCTCGAAACCGCGCTCGGCAAGCCGCTTTTCGTGCGCAAGCCGAGAAGCGTTATCCCGACGCAAGATGGCGAGGTCTTGCTGACGTTCGCGCGGCGTATGCTCGCTCTGCGCGATGAAGCGTGGGCGGCGGTGGTCCGTCCCGACGTAACTGGCCGAGTCGTCATCGGTGTGCCCGACGACTACGCGTCGTCACTGCTGCCGTCGATCCTCAAGAAATTTTCCGCCACCTACCCGAAGGTCGAGATTCAGGTCGTCGGGCTGCCGAGCGTGGCGCTCGCGCCCATGGTGAAGGACGGATCGGTCGACCTGGTTTGCGCGACACGTGTAAAAGGCCTCTCGGGCGAGTTCATCCGACTCGAACCGATGGTCTGGGCCGCGGCGCCCAGCGCGCATGACATCTGGCACGAGCGGCCGCTGCCGATTGCGGTGTTCCTGCCGGGCAGCGTCGCTCGAGAAAACGCGATCCGCAGTCTTGAACGGGCGAAGATCACCTATCGGACCTCTTACGAGAGCCCGAGCCTGCTGGGCCTTCTCAGCATGGTCGAAGCGGGACTCGCGGTGGCGCCGCTCGCGCGATGTGCGGTTCCCGCCCACCTTACCTTGCTCGGCCATGCGCAGGGCTTGCCCGAGATCGCCGCGCTGGAACTAATACTTGCGCGGAGTGCGAAATCGAAGCGGCCGCCATGTGACTTTCTCGCCGAAAAGATCATGTCGGAACTGCGGCGTTAGTGACGCAAGGAATGCGGCAATCGCCGGTAGGCGTTTCATGCGTCTCCCACGACGGAGAGACTCGCGCCATCGGCCACGGCGGCTTCGAGCGCGTACGGATCGACACCTTCCAGGCAGCCGATATTGACGCGCCACAGCTTAGGGTCCTTGCGTGCGTGATGGAACGGATAGATTCCGCAATGTTTGCAGAAGTAGTGTTTTGCCACGCGGGTATTGAACTGATACAGCGTGAGTGCGTCTTCGCCGGCCCGTGCGCGGCGAACATGGGACCCATCAATGCGCCCTTGCGGCGGCACAGGCTGCAATTGCAACGCGTCGCTGGAACGACGGCCGTGCGGACTTTGAATTTCACTGCGCCGCAGTGGCAGGGCCCATGCAATGCATCGGCGCTCATATAGCTCTCCGCGTTAAGGTGACGTCCACTTTATAGCGCGGCGCCTGCATCGATTTGTGTCGCAATGTATCTGGACGCCGTGCCGATACAAAAAATTGCATATGCCCGGCATGACGAATACAAGCCAGATACGTCCGGACGTTCCAATCACGGGGATGCCAAAGCCCCACAGATAGGGAAAATACTATCCGAAAGCGCTTGCGCAAGCGCTTTCCCTTTCCTACTATCCTGGTGTCCCAGACGACATGCATTCTCACCACGCAGTTGGGTAAAGCGAAAAACTGAACGGACCGTACGCATGCCATTGCGGCGCACGGTAGCAGCGTGCCAGCACGACCCATCCAACTCTCCGGCGTGGCGCGTGCGCGTTCGGTGTTCGACACGATTCGTCAAGGAGTCGGCTGAGTTGAGCACGATGGAAGATGTCGCACGAGCGGCGAATGTCTCGGTATCGACGGTTTCTCACGTCCTGAACGGTACGCGCAAGGTAAGTCCAAAGACCGCGCGCGCGGTCAAGGACGTCATGCAAAGGATCGGTTACGTACCGAACACGCTTGCGCGCGCGCTCGCCGGTTCGGTCTCCAGCACGATCGGGGTGGCCGTCTCCGCATTGACGAACCACTACTTTGGCGAAACCATCCGGGCGATCGAGGCTGCGTGTACAGAACACGGACTGATGACGCTGTTTTCCGATACCCACGACGATCCCGAGCAGGAGTTGAATGTGGTTCGCGCCTTGCACCAACGCCGCGTCGACGGCGTTCTGCTTGTGCCTGCGCCTGATCCGGAATTCCGGACCTTGGAGTATCTCCGCGTCAACAAGATACCGTCGGTATTGATGGATCGTTCCATGTCGTGCGAACTGGACCAGGTGGGCGTCGAAAACAAGCTGTCGTCAATGGAACTTACCTCGCACCTGATGGGACATGGACATCGCCGGATTGGCTTGATCTCCGGTGCGCACGGGCTTTCCACGACTCACGAACGCATTGACGGCTACAGGGCCGCACTTGAGGAGGCAGGCTTGCCGTTCGAAGCATCTCTGGTTTGCTGCGGCCAATCGGGCATCGAAGCGGCGCGTGTCGCGACGTGCCGTCTCCTTGCGCTCGATAGCCCTCCCACTGCAATCGTGGCGGCGAACAACCTGATGACCATTGGCGCCATGCATGCGCTACGTGATGCGCATATCGACGTGCCGCGTCAAATGGCGCTGGTGGGATTCGATGATTTTGACTGGGCGGACTATTTCAACCCCCGCCTGACCGTCATGGCGCAACCGCTGGAGGATCTGGGTGCTCGCGCCGTGGAGTTGCTGATGAGGCGCATCGCAGACCCGGACGGGAACCGCCAGATCGTGCAGCTTGCCCCGACGTTTCATGTCCGCAATTCATGCGGCTGCGTGTGACCGCCATCGCATAACGGTCCCATTGGCTGCCCTGCCCTGCGGCATGCGCAATACGTCGATGGACGCGCGCGCACTGTGGCTTCACGGGATTTTTTTTCATTTCCTGATCCTGCCTCCAGCATCGTTATGAGCTGCTCGCGAAGCGAGAATCAGACCGAAAGCGGTTAAAACGCATGAGTTTGATTTGATATGCCCCAGTTGTTTAGTATTACGTACTAAACAGAAATGCATGGGAAACTGATTGAAAAGTTACAGGCAGTGATCCGGGCGCCACTTTCCGGATCGCATAACTGATTGACAACACATAAAAATCCGGCTTTCGCTTGAAGCCGGTTGCCGGTTCGTGTCTGCCGCCGTAACGGACACGAGGTCTAATATCAGGAGACGAAGACAAATGAAACTGAGAAAGACGAAAATGCTGCTTGCCGTCGCGCTTGCACTGACGGCGATCCCCACCCTCGCGCAGACCTATAGCGAGCCCTTCCGCCCACAGTTCCACTTTTCGCCGGCCACGAACTGGATGAACGACCCGAACGGCATGGTTTTCTACAACGGCACGTTCAACCTGTTCTTTCAGTACAATCCGACCGGCATCACCTGGGGCAATATGTCGTGGGGACATGCGATCGCCCCCGACCTTCTGCACTGGAAGCAACTTCCCGACGCTTTCGACTATACGACGGACGCCAGTGGCCAGGTCAGCCAGATGTTCTACTCCGGCAGCGCCGTGGTGGATGCGGGTAACACCAGCGGCTTCGGAACGAGTAGCAATCCGCCGCTCGTCGCGATTTACACCAGCAATTACCCGATCGCCCAGACGCTCCCGAACGGCACCGTCATTCAGGCCGGTCAGCAGTCTCAGTCGATTGCGTACAGTCAGGATCAGGGAAAGACCTGGACGCAGTACGCCGGAGACCCAGTCATCGCGCTGCCGCCCGGCCCCTATCAGAGCGAATATCAGAACTTCCGGGACCCCAAGGTCTTCTGGTATGCGCCCAGCGGGAAATGGATCATGGTCGCCTCTCTGGCGCTGCTGCACAAGCTGGTTCTGTTCTCTTCGCCGGACCTGAAGAACTGGACCTTCATGAGCGAGTTCGGGCCCGCAAACGCGGTCGGCGGTCTATGGGAATGTCCGGATCTATTCCCGCTGCCGGTCGACGGCAACCCGCAAAACGAAAAGTGGGTGCTTATGTTGGGCATCAATCCGGGATCGCTGCCCGGCGGTTCCGGTACGCAGTACTTTATCGGCAAGTTCGACGGCACGAGTTTTATTGCCGACAGTACAATCGATACTCTGCCGCCGCCCGGCAGCATCGTCTTTCAGGATTTCGAAGGATCGAGCTATAGCGCGATGGGATGGACCGCAACCGGCGGCCTTGCCGGAACCGCGCCCGCTTCCGGAACGCTGCCCAACCAGCAGGTGGTCAGCGGGTTCCAGGGCAATCATCTCGTCAACACCTACATCAACGGCGACGCGACCACAGGAACGTTGACATCGCCCGAGTTCACGATCTGGAAGCCTTACGTCAACTTCCTTGCCGGTGGCGGCTACCATCCGTACGACCCGTCCACCTATGGCACGTCCGCCGACACCGAGGCCGCTATCAACCTGGTGATCAACGGCAAGGTCGTGCAGAGCACCACAGGTTCCAACTCCGAACATCTCGGCTGGAGAAGCTGGGATGTCAGCGGGTATCGTGGGCAAAGTGCGAAGATCGACATCGTCGATAACAATACGAGCGGCTGGGGCCACATTCTGGCGGACGACTTCGTCTTTTCTGACGTTCCGAAACAGGAGGCTAACTGGGTCGACTACGGCCCGGACTTCTATGCGGCCGGCTCATGGAACGGGCTGCCCGAGAACCAGCGCATCGGCATCGGCTGGATGAATAACTGGAACTACGGCGGAAACATCCCTACCAGCCCCTGGCGCAGCGCGATGAGCATTCCGCGTCGGTTCAGCCTGCGCACGATCAACGGCCAGGTCCGCCTCGTGCAGCAACCGGTTTCGAACCTGACGTCTCTTTGGCAGAATGCACTGGTTGGTCCTGCGGGCTCATACACTATTGCTCCCGGTACGACAGCGATGCCCGGCGGCGCGACGGGCAAGACGCTCGATATCTCCGCTCAATTCTCGCCCGGCGGCGCTTCGCAGTTCGGCATCAAGGTCCGGACGGGTTCGAACGGGGAAGAAACGCTGATCGGCTACGACGTCAAGACACGGCAGGTTTTCGTGGACCGTTCGAAGTCGGGGCAGGTCAACTTCGATCCCACCTTCTCGGGCCGCTACACTGCCCCGCTGCTGCCTGATGCAAAGGGGCGCATCACGCTGCGCGTACTGGTGGATTGGTCATCCGTGGAGGTTTTCGCCGGGAATGGCGAAGCTGTATTGACCACGCAGATTTTCCCGTCTGCGACAAGCGATGGGCTGGCGCTCTTTGCCACCGATGGAAACGCGACGCTCGACTCCATCGAGATTCATCCGCTGAAGTCGGCCTGGACGAATTGAGCGCCAAGACGCTCGTCATGATGACCTCTGGGAAAGCGGAGTAACGGAAAAAGCGGAATTGAAATCGGGACAGTTCAAAGCCTGTACTGGCGCTCATATGTTCGGACATATTATGTTCGAACATATAGATCAAGCTATGATTAACCTTGGCGCATCCGAAGCGACCGTTTTGCAGAGAATTTTGCAGAGAAAGATGAACAGGCCGCATTTCGCCGACATCGCACGCGACCTGACCGAAGCCATCGCGTCAGGCCGCTTCCCGGTTGGGTCATACCTGCCGACCGAACTTGAACTGCGCGACCAGTACAAGACCAGTCGGCACACCGTTCGCGCCGCGCTACATGAACTTCAGCAGCTTGGCTTCGTGTCCCGGCGCAAGAATGCGGGTACGCGCGTCGAGTCGGCGCAGCCGAAAAACGACTTTCGGCCTTCGCTTGCGTTGATAGACGATCTTGTTCAGTTCGGCTCCGAGCACCTGCGTGTGGTGCAGTCGAGCGGGGAGATCCTGGCCGTCGGACAGCTGGCCGACGTCTTGCGCTGCGAGCAAGGCACGCACTGGCTGCGCGTGTCGAGCCTGCGCGTCGATCGCGACAGGAAGCAGCCGCCGGTCGGCTGGACCGACGTCTATATCGACCCGGCCTACCTCGATATCGCCGAGACGGCCCGGGCCGAACCGGACATGCTGATCAGTTCGCTCATCGAGGCTCGCTACGGCCGATGCGTCGCGGAGATACAGCAGAACGTGCAGGCGGTGAACGTCTCACCGGAGATGGCCGTGCGGTTGCAGGTGGCGGCAGGCACAGCGGCGCTGGAAATTGTGCGTCGATACATTGACTCGTCAGGCGTCGCATTCGAGGTGTCGATTAGCATCCACCCTGCCGAACGGTTTTCCGTATCGATGAGATTGAGGCGCTCCGAGACATGACAAGCGCACGAGCGCAACGCGATTCCAACTGCCTTAACACTTTGTCCAGCCGACTTCCCGGCAAAGTGTTTTCATGCCAGGAAAACGAACCGTGCCAACACGATCGCATTGAGGATCAGCCCAGCGGCGCATAGCCGCCGGGCTGCAGATTTTCTCCAGCCTGCCAGGGCGGCTATCGCTTTTGTCATGCACCGGGCGCCACGTGCTCAATGCACAGCGCCAGGAGCGAAAGCCCATGTCTGCGGGTGGCACTCGAACGATACGGTGGCGCTATGCTGCTCGAGATGGCTCACGCCGCTTGTCACTTCCGATTCGATCGCGGGCTGCATCCCCTTCTGCTTGCAGTAGCTGGCCGCCGCCGACACCGCCTTCTCGTGCGCGTGCGCCCAGGCGAGGCTGGTGCCGGTCGCCTGCGCCGTCACCATGTAGACGTCGGGTTTGTCGCTCGCCACCACGTCGGTCACCGACGCACAGCCAGTGGCGACACCTGCCGCTATCAGGCCGACAGCTGAACAGGACAGGAAGCTTCGCTTCACATTCGCGCGAATCGCGGCAAGAACATGGACTGCGGTGAGCGGAGATCCGCGAGGTTTCTTCTGCGTAAAAAGGTACGGGATGGACATAGGGGTAAGCTGCCGATACTTCGCGATCGCCGGGTTGCATCGGAAGTAGAAGGCGAATCAGGTAGAACGTGCCGCTGGAGTATCGGCTATTCCGCGCGAATGATCATTGGCGATTTCGCGAACGCAGTTTCCCGCTTTTCGCTACAATTTCCTGTAGTCCGCTGGAAGAAGCGCAATCAGGTGTTGCGGCGGTCCAGAGCGCACTCACGAGCATGAGCGTGTGACAGCGCGGGGCCGCGGAATCTGGATCAAGCCGTTCGCTGCGCAGAACACGGGCTGCCCGAATTTTTGCTATTATCGAAAACTGCATTCAGAGTCGGAATCACACCGACGCCAACCTGCCCCTCCCAGGCAAGGTGGAAGCCTTCTTTTAAGGCAATGCGGCCGATAGTCGGCAACGAAGCGGGAGCGACATAGCTTGCACCGGTTCGATTCATCTCTTTCCGGAGTCGCTATGCATCACGAAACATCTTGCCCAACTTCCTCAACCGGCGCCGGTGGTGCTGAGGACGATTTCGAACATTGCCTGCCGGGTTTTCAGTTGACCCATATCCTGAACGTCGTATCCGGTCCGGATCTGGACATCGTCGATCAGATTCTGGACTGCATAAAAGAGGAGCAAGCTTCCGTTTCCGACTGGACGATAGTACGCAGAGGAGATCTGCTGGACCAGCGAATCAGCTTGCAAGGCACCAGCGAACTCCGCGTCCGAACCGTGCGCGAACAGCTGTTGCGGCTCGATAAAGGACTCCGGATTCGCCTTGAACACCAATTCAACCGGCAACAGCCCCCGAACGTGGAGTCGCCCGCACGCCGATGAGCGCCGAAGGGAGCGCCTGGCCAGCTACTCGTTGCCTTGTCTCTGAGCAGTTCGCGGGGTTCCCGAAGGCGCGAGCACCAAAGGCACGGATGGTGCATTCTCTCCTCTGCAATTGGCGTCTTGAGACAGTTTTCGAATGCCTCGCTCCCGGCAATATAGGCCAGGCCAATTCAGCGTATGGCGTTTCACGGCCGCCATTGATTCGTGTCAGTATTGCGGCTCAGATGATGCGTTCGAGGTAATGGAGAGCCGTGGGCTCTATTTAATGTAATGATGAAATGCAAATTCGGACATTCAAAATCGATGTGGGCATAGCTAGAATTTGCGGCGCCCGGCAGCATGCCTCTCTTCGGCCTGGCTGCGGCAGCTTGAGCGCAAGTCTGGTTGCATGCGGACTCCCTGAGCGCGCGGCGCAAACGAGGAAGCGGGCCCATAAGAGCGGGTGAATCAAACCCTCGTCAGTCTTTCAATTCTGTTTGTTTTATTTCAAACATTACAGTATTAAAATCATGTCGCTTGTTGCGGCGCGCTGAAGCGAAAAACATCGAACGAAGAGATATGCAGGGGAAGCCGAAGACCATGCGGATTTGCGTTTCTTATGAAAATTCCTTGAGTCGCTTGCCGTCAGCATTGCGGCAGGCTGCCGGGAGTAGCGGACAATGACGGCCCATTCGCTGTCGGCTTGCCAATGGCTGCTGATGACTGTGTGTTGTTTCGCCATGATTTATGGCGTGTTTGCCGCTTTGGCGACACCCATCTTTCGCACAGAACGAACCGGGGACGAGCTCACTGACACGCCAGGACTGGCTCCTGCCGTCAGCGTGCTCAAGCCGCTCTGCGGTGCGGAGCCTCGGCTGTATGAAAACCTCGCGACGTTTTGTCAGCAGACTCATCCGTGTTTCCAGCTTTTATTCGGCGTGTCGTCGCCGAACGATCCGGCGATTGCCGTCGTTCGGCGTTTGCAGGCTGCATATCCGCAGATCGATATAGAGCTTGCGATCAATGCAAGCGTGCATGGCAGCAACCTCAAGGTCAGCAACCTGATCAATATGGCCGGGCTGGCGCGGCACGACATCATTGTGATTGCCGATAGCGACATCGCTGTCGAACCGGACTACCTGACAACGGTGTCGGCACCGCTGGCCGATCCGGAGGTGGGTGTCGTGACCTGCCTTTATCGCGCGCAGGGTGTCGGCGGTTTCTGGCCGCGTGTCGGCGCGCTGTTTATCAACGAATGGTTCGCGCCTTCGGTACGTGTCGCCCACGCGGGCGGCTCGCGCCGCTTCGGATTCGGTGCGACCCTGGTGCTGCGTTGCGCGACCCTCGCCCGTATCGGCGGATTCGCGGCAATCAAGGACTCGCTGGCGGACGACTACTGGCTCGCCGAACATGTCCGCGAACTGGGCCTTCGCACGGTCCTGTCGGAGGTAACGGTGGCCACCGACGTGATCGAACCCACGTTCGCGACGTTGTGGCAGCGCGAAACACGTTGGTTGCGCACTATCCGGTCAGTCAACCGGTTCGGCTTCGCGAGCCTCTTCATCACGTTCACGACACCGTGGCTGATCGCCGGCGCGCTGCTTGCGCTTCGTTTCCAGACGGGCGCGGAGGCCGGCTTGCATCCGCTCGCGGCCAAGGCGATGGTGATCGGTACAATCGTGAGCGCGATGGCGCGCGTGCTGTTGCATGCGCGCAGTGCGCGCCACTCGCGCTCCTTCTGGCGCGACCTGCCGCTGGTCCCGCTGCGCGATATCCTGCTGGCTGTACAGTGGCTGGCTGCGGCATTCGGCTCGAACGTGATGTGGCGCGGCGAGCGCGTGCCAGTGGATAATCGCGTCACGCGGCCCCGCCCGAGGATCATGAAAGCGTCCGACGGCAGATAGGCATTCAAGTACGAACCGGCGCGCGATCAGGCCGGTACAGCATCATTCACATATTCAATCATTGCATCCAAAGCTGATAGGCTGAGCATTCATGAAAACCCTGTTCTTGCAGGCGCCGTCGTACGACGGTTTCGATGGTGGCGCGGGTTCGCGCTATCAGGCCAAGCGTGAAATCCGCTCGTTCTGGTATCCGACGTGGCTCGCGCAGCCCGCCGCGCTGATCCCCGACAGCCGCGTGCTCGACGCCCCGGCCGACAGCCTGTCCGTCGAAGCCTCGCTCGAGATCGCGCAGCAATACGATCTGGTGATCATCCACACCAGCACGCCGTCCTTTCCCACCGACGCCCTGTTCGCCGAGGACCTCAAGAAGCGCAAGCCTTCGGTGCTGATCGGCATGGTCGGCGCGAAGGTCGCGGTCGACCCGCACAATTCGCTGACCGCCAGTGAGGCGATCGATTTCGTCGGCCGCGAAGAGTTCGATTTCACCTGCCAGGAAGTGGCCGAGGGCAAGCCGTTCGCCGACATCAAGGGGCTGAGCTATCGCGCCCGCGACGGCTCGATCGAGCACAACGAAGCGCGCCCGATCCTCGAGAACATGGACGAGCTGCCGTTCGTCGCGCCGGTCTACAAGCGCGACCTGACGATCGACAACTACTTCATCGGCTATCTGAAGCATCCGTACGTGTCGATCTACACGGGCCGCGGCTGCCGCTCGAAGTGCACCTTCTGCCTGTGGCCGCAGACAGTGGGCGGCCACCGCTACCGCACGCGGTCGGTGGAGAACGTGCTCGAGGAAGTGAAGTGGATTCGCGACAACATGCCTGAAGTCAGGGAGATCATGTTCGACGACGACACCTTCACCGACTTCAAGCCGCGCGTCGAGGAAATCGCCCGCGGGCTGGGCAAGCTGGGCGTGACGTGGTCGTGCAACGCGAAGGCGAACGTGCCGTACCCGACGCTGAAGATCATGAAGGAAAACGGCCTGCGCCTGTTGCTGGTGGGCTATGAATCGGGCGACGACCAGATCCTGCTGAACATCAAGAAGGGGTTGCGCACCGACATTGCGCGCCGTTTCAGCGACGACTGCCGCAAGCTCGGCATCAAGATTCACGGCACCTTCATTCTGGGGCTGCCGGGCGAGACGCAGGACACGATCCAGAAGACCATCGAGTACGCGAAAGAGATCAATCCGCACACGATCCAGGTGTCGCTCGCCGCGCCGTATCCGGGCACGACGCTCTATAACCAGGCGGTCGAGAACGGCTGGCTCGAAGAGAACAAGGTCATCAATCTCGTCAGCAAGGAAGGGGTGCAGCTCGCGGCGATCGGCTATCCGCATCTGTCGCGCGACGAGATCTACCACCAGCTCGAGAACTTCTACAAGCGCTTCTATTTCCGTCCGTCGAAGATCTGGGAAATCCTGCGCGAGATGCTGACGAGCTGGGACATGATGAAACGGCGCCTGCGCGAAGGCGTCGAATTCTTCCGGTTCCTGCGCGCCCACCAAGCGTGATGGAGAGCGTCTCCGGTGGTCGCGTGCAGCCGCATCGGCAACCGCAGCGCCGGCTGATCATCACGGCTGACGACTTCGGTCTGCATCCGCGTGTCAACGAAGCGGTCGAGCTTGCTTGCCGGCACGGCGTGCTGACCGCGGCGAGCCTGATGGTCGGCGCGCCCGCCGTACAGGACGCCGTCCAGCGGGCGCGGAGTCTGCCGGGCCTGCGGGTCGGCCTGCATCTGGTGCTGGCGGACGGCGCGGCAACGCTGCCGCGCGCGATGATCCCGGCATTGGTCGACGCCCAGGGGATGTTCGGCGACAACATGGTGCGCGACGGCTTCCGCTTCTTCTTTCTGCCACACGTGCGCGCGCAACTCGCGATGGAAATCCGCGCCCAATTCGATGCTTTCGCGCGTACGGGTTTGCCGCTCGATCACGTCAATACGCACAAGCACTTTCATATGCACCCGACCGTACTCTCGCTGATCCTGGAGATCGGCAAAGAGTACGGCATGCGCGCGATGCGCCTGCCTTGCGAGTCCGATACGCCGCTGTGGCTCAAACCCTGGGTTTCGCATATGCGCGCACGGCTCGATCAGGCCGCGATTGCGCACAACGACTACGTGGTCGGGATCGCCCGCACGGGACAGATGGATGAGAGCACGCTGCTCGAGGCGATCGCGCGCCTGCCTGCCGGCGTCGGCGAAATCTACTGTCACCCCGCCTCGCCCGGAGAGGGTGCGCTCACGGCGGGCATGCGGACCTACCGGCATACGGACGAACTCGCTGCGCTGCTGTCCACGCGTGTCGCGGCGGCGCTCGATGCGGCGGGCGCCGTGCGCGGCGGTTTTGCCGACCTGTCTGCAGACCGCTGGCAAACCGCATGAAGTGGCTCAAATGGGCCGGTCTTCCGATCGGCATCGGCGTACTGCTCGCCCTCGCCTTGCATCGCGGCGTCGGCGACGTGATGCAAGTGATCGGAGGGGCTGGGTTCGCCCTGTTATGGCTCGTGCCGCTGCATGCGGTCCCGCTATTGCTGGACGCCCATGCGTGGCGGCTTCTGCTCGACAAGCGGGCGCCGCTCCGGTTTCTCTGGTGGGTCGCAACCGTACGTGAGGCTGTGAGCCGTTTGATGCCGGTTGCGAGCATCGGCGGCGAGATTGTCGGCATCCGGCTGGCGCGATGGCGCGTGCCCGACACCTGTCGCGTGAGCGCATCGGTCATCGTCGAGGTACTCGTGACAATGGCCGTTCAGTACGCGTTTTCCGCGCTGGGTATCGTGCTGATCGTCGTGTCGGCGCAGCAGGCCGATGCATTGCGGAGCATCGGCGTGGCGTTTCTGCTATCCATTCCGCTGCCGGTCATGGCAATCGTGGTCGCCCGCCGTGGCGGCATTTTTCAGGCGATTGAGCGCTGGGCGGCGGGCTTGCTGGGCGACACGCATCCGCTGCTGCGGGGCATCGACGGCAGGCAGCTCGACGTGGAGATCGATGCGCTGATGTCGCGCGGCGGGTTGTTGCTGCGCAGTTTCCTGTGGCAGTTTGCCGGCTACGCGCTGGGCGCGCTCGAGACTTACTGGGCACTTGCGATGCTTGGGCATCCCGTGTCGCTGAGCGGCGCGCTTGCGATAGAGGCGATTACCCAGGCGGTCCGGCATGCGGCATTTTTCATTCCTGCCGGGCTCGGGGTGCAGGATGCCGCGGTGGTGTTGCTCGCCCAGATGTTCGGTGTCGATCGCGACGCGGCGCTTTCGTTAGCGTTGGTCAAGCGGATGCGCGAGATCGTGTTCGGGTGCATTGCGCTTGCTTCGTGGCAACTGGCCGAGGTCGTCCGTTCGCGAGGCGGTGCGGCGCCGAGCGGGGCACGCAGGGCACGTGAGACGCGTGGTTCGACGCTTCAGTAATCGTCAGGCCAGCCTTGTTCGCCGATCAGCGGCACAAAAAGCACATCGCCCAGTATCTCTTCATCGAACTGGGTTTCACTGGTGCGCGTCAACCTGACGAGCCTCTGGCGCACCCGTCCGACCGGCATGACAATGCGCCCGCCAGGCGCCAACTGATCGAGCCATGATTGCGGAACCCGCGGCCCTCCCGCCGCGGCAATGACCGCGTCGAACGGCGCGCGCTCAGACAAACCCAGCGTGCCGTCGGCATGATGCACGTCGACGTTGTCATAGCCCAGTTCCGCCAGCACGACGCGTGCGCGCTGCGCGAGCGAGAAAAGACGTTCGACGCTATCCACGTGAGCGGCAAGCCGCGCGAGCACGGCGGCTGCATAACCGGAGCCCGTGCCGACGTCGAGCACGCGATCGCCCGCTTTGATCGCCGCCGCTTCGATCATTCTTGCGACCACGGCCGGCTGCGAGATCGTTTGCCCTTCGCCGATCGGCAACGGCGTATCGCTGTACGCGAACTCAGCGAGCGTTTCCGGGACGAACCGGTGCCTCGGCACTTCCCGCATCGCCTGCAGCACGCGCGTGTCGTAAATGCCCCGGGCTCGCAGTTGACGCTCGACCATCCGGTTGCGTGCGTCGTCGAAATTTTCCATGACTTCAGTCGGCAAGGCTCGCCGTTGTTCAGCGGCGGCAAAGGCCGCCGGTACATCAGATTACCAGCATTGCGTGCACCCGCGCCGCCCAGGCAAAGCGCATCTATTGCGGGTCACTACCCACATCTTTCGGCGGACATTCCTACTTCTGGCCGCCGCCTGTCCAGGCAAGAATACAAGTGGGAGGCTGGCGCCCAGCTCCGGTCTCCCCTATTCGGGAGGCCAACATGAGACGCCTGTACTTCTTGCTGCCTCACGCGCAAAGCGCGAAGGCGATCGCCAACGAACTCTTGTTGGAGCGGATCGAATGGCGCCACATTCACGTGCTCGCCCGACATGACGTGCCGCTCGAGGATTTGCCGGAAGCCACGCTGACGCAGCGCAGCGACCTGCTGCCAGCGCTCGCGCGAGGGACGGCCGCGGGCGGCTGCGTGGGGATGCTGGCGGGCCTGGTCGCATTGGTCTTTCCGCCCGCCGGTCTGACGATTGCGGGCGGCGCCCTGGTTGCGATCACGCTCGCCGGCGCGGGATTCGGCGCGTGGGTGGCGCCGATGATCGGCGTCGACGTGCCGAACACGCGGTTGAAGCGGTTCGAAGAAGCGATCGCGCGAGGCGAACTGCTGATGCTGGTCGACGTCTCACGGGATCGCGTCGAGGAAATCGAACAGCTGGTCAAGCTTCACCACGCGGAGGCTGACATCCAGGGAACCGATCCGACCATCCCTGCGTTTCCATAACCGTTGCCGCTGCGGCGCGCGACATCAAGCAACCGATCGCCGAGTCGACAGCAGCATCGGTATCCGCGCGAACCGGAGGACCGGCGCGACGAGAGCGCGTATCCCTGATCGCCGTCTTTCGAGGCGGCGGCGTCGCGTCAAATGGTCGCTTCGATAAGTCTCGGGCCGCGCTGCTTCATGGCTGAAGCAAACGCCGCCTCGAAGGTTCCTCGCGACTCGGCGCGCACCGCCTCGACGCCCATGCCCTTGGCCAAGGCGACCCAGTCGAGCGCGGGATTCTGCAGATCGAACATCGACGCCGCGAGTGCGCCTTCGGAGGATGCCCCCACGCGCGTCAATTCGTTGCTCAAAATCCTGTATCCGCGATTCGCATAGATCACTGTCACGACGTCGACATTCTCCCGCGCCTGTGTCCAGAGCGACTGCAGGATGTACATCGCGCTGCCGTCGCCCTGAAGCGTGACGACCTTGCGGTCGGGACAGGCAATACCCGCGCCGGTGGACACGGCCATCATGCTGCCGATCGCGCCACCCGTCAGGTTCAGGAAGTCATGCGGCGCGGCGGACTCCGTCAACCCATAGTGGGGGAATCCCGATGACAACGATTCGTCCGCGAGGATAGCCTGCTCCGGCAGATGTTTCGCGACGACCTGCATGATGAATTCCGCATCCAGACTGCCGCTGCGCGAAAATTCGCCCGGCTTGCGAGCGTTGACCGGTACGAAAGACTGCCCGGCTCCGAGCGCGTCGACCAGCGCTTCCAGTGCGGTCGTGCCGTCCTCGTGAGGATGCGCGAGCACAGCGAGGCGGCATCCGTCGGGCGTCAGCCAGCTCGGTTTGTCTGGATAAGCGAAAAAGCTCACGGGTGGTTGCGCGCCAGCCAGCACGATCAGTTCAACACCCGCCAGATGCTCGATGACCTGCTCGGCGAAGTAGGGAAGCCTTTCGACAACCACGCGCCCCGCGCCTCTTTGCAGCCGTGGCGCAAACGTGTCGCACAGCAGGCGTGCACCGGTTCTTGCGGCAATTTTCCCCGCTGCGCGGAGTCCTTTCTCGCGGAGAACTTCGCCGCGCATCAGCACGGCGGTTTTGACGCCGCTGCGCATCAGGCGGGCGATGCTCTCGACCGTCTCTGCGGCGACGGGTGCCGGCGCAGGCTTTGGCAGCGGCGCCGCGATGCTGTCCGCTGGGTCCCACGCCGTATCGGCAGGCAGAATCAGCGTCGCGATCCTGCCCGGCGCCTCCATCGACGCTTGCACGGCGCGCGCCGCGTCCGCGCCGACCGTGCGTGCGCTGGTCGATGAATGAATCCAGTCGGACACGGGCCGCGCGAATCCCTTGATATCGGATGAAAGCGGCGCGTCGTAGCGAGCATGCGAGGCGGCATGATCGCCCACGATGTTGACGATCGGGCTCGACGCCCGCCGGGCATTGTGCAGGTTGGCGAGGCCATTGGCGAGACCGGGCCCCAAATGCAGCAGCGTGCTGGCCGGCTTGCCGGCCATTCTCGCGTAGCCGTCGGCGGCGCCAGTGACTACGCCTTCGAACAGCCCCAGAACCGGTCGCATGCCTTCAACCGAATCGAGTGCCGCGACGAAATGCATTTCCGATGTTCCCGGATTCCCGAAACAAACCTCCACGCCGCTCGCAATCAGCGAGCGCAACAGACTTTCAGCGCCGTTCATAGTCATGACCTCTGGTCGTCAAATCACAATCCGCTCTGCCGCAGCGCCCCCGAAACTTCGATTCAAAGGGCGCCGGACGGCAGTCCATGCTGGATCGTACGGACCGAGCTAGTATGTAAAAATACTGTGCAAATAGAATCTTTGTTACGTCATGCGCAAGAATCTTGACTACGGTTTGCTGCATGCGATGACCGCTTTTGTGCGCGTGGTCGACTCGGGCAGCTTTACAGCGGCGGCATCGCAAATGGAACTGACCACAGCGCAGATATCGCGGCTCGTGTCAGATCTGGAGAATCGGCTACAGACGAAACTGCTGCAACGGACCACCCGGCGCCTTGCGCTGACGAGCGTGGGCGAGCGTTACGTGAACGAGTGCAAGAGCATCCTAGAGTTGGTCGCGGAAGCCGAAAGTAACGCTGCCGGCGCTGCCGTACAGCCTTCGGGCCGCTTGCGCGTGCTGTGCATGACCAGCTTCGGCAACCGCTACGTCGTGCCGCTCGTCTCCGAGTACTGCGCGCGCTATCCGCAGGTGACCGTGGAATACAGCACGTCCCAGTACGTGCCGGACCTGCTTGCCGAAGGCGTTGACGTTAGCGTGTACCTTGCCCAGCGGCTGCCGGACTCCGGCCTCGTGGCGCAGCGGCTCGGCGCAACGTTTGCGGTGCTGTGCGCCGCGCCTGCATACCTTGCCCTGCACGGCACGCCAAAGCATCCGCGCGAACTGGCCGATCATGCGTGCCTGCGTCTCGTCAACCCCTCTATTACTTCTCACTGGGAGCTGGTCGACGGCAAGCAGGTCTGCTCGCTCGATCCAACCGGACCAGTAGTCGGGGACAACCCGGAGGTGGTGCTGCACAGCGTGCTGAGTGCGCTCGGCATCGCGATGTTGCCGTGCTATGCAGTGGTCGATGCGTTGCGCGAGGGTACGCTCGTCCAAGTGCTGCCGCGCTGGCGGTCGCGTGAAATAGGCGTTTTCATGCTGATCCCGTCGAGGCGTTTTCTGGAAGCGAAAACGCGCGCGTGGCTCGATATGCTAAAGGCCAGGATATCGGTGGCGCTTGAACGCGACACTGGGTTTTTCGATCGTGACGAGCCTGGCGCTCGGTATCCGCGGAAAGATCGCGATTCAAACAACTTGACGAGTTGATTCAGGTCCAGCGTTTCATGGTCGCCCAACGGCAGGCGTCGTGTTGACGAATACGGACGCCCCGCAGTGGAAACCACCTATCCTTAAGAGGCCCAGTTGGGCGTCAATCAGGAAGGAGGATGACCATGCGCATGCTTCTCAACATACGAATACCCCATGAACCGTTCAACACTTTTGTGCGCGAAGGCACTGTCGGGGAAGTGATGGCGAGGATTCTCGAAGAGGCGAAGCCGGAGGCCGCCTACTTTACCGAGCAAAATGGCACACGCGGAGCAATACTCGTTGTCAATATCGATGATCCGTCGGAGATTCCCGCATTCGCGGAACCCTGGTTTCTGAAATTCAACGCCGACTGCGAGTTCCGCGTCGTGATGGTGCCGGAGGACCTCAAAAAAGCCGGGTTGGAGAGTCTCGGATGGAAATGGAAATAGCGCCGGCAATGGGAAGACCCAGCTAATTCCGCAAGCGCCTTTGCTCAGCAACGCCAGCAAAGGCGCGCATGCGGCGAAGTTCCCTCGCTATCACCCAGGCTCAGCCAGGCTCAGCCAACCTCAGCCAAGCTCACCCAGGCTCACCCAAGCTCACCCAAGCTCAAACGAAGTCACGCCGAACACGCGTTCGATCGCGAGCGTGGGCGGCGCCCGCGTGTACATCCGCGCGGTTTCAAAGACGCTTGTCATGCCGCGCCGTTCGGCCAGCGCGACGGCCGCCGGGTTGGTCTCAGGCGCGTCGAGAACGATGACCTCGCCCGGCACGCACGCGGCGAGTCCGTCGAACAGCTCGGCCGCAATCCGCTCGTTATCCGCGAACAGCGGGCCGATCTTGCAGCCCGTCCTGCAACGGCGCAGCACGCCGTATCCCGCGAGGCGGCCATCGCGGACGGCCGCCAGCGCAACGGCGTCCGGTTGTCCGATCCATGCGGCGAGAAAGTGCGCACGCGCGGCAGGAAAGCACTGGCGGTCGTAGCCGGCAAGCTGCTCGAACGGCAGATCCGATGCATTCGAAACGTTCGGGCGAGCCGCGCCTTGCGCGACGCCTTGAAAGCGGATGTTGCGATACGCAAGCGCAAAACCGGACTTCCTGTAGTTCGCCTGCTGGGCAAGGACGCCGTCGAGACCCACGTTGCGGTTTCGCAGATAGTCCATCCCGTGCTGCCAGACACGCATGCCGAAGCCTCTGCCGCGAAAATCCGGTTTCACGATATACAGACCGATAAAGCCGAAGCGCTCGCCGTAGGCGACCGCGGAGATGCAAGCGACCGGTTCGCCCCGCCACTCGCCGATAAAGAAGCCGTCCGGGTCTGCTGCCCGAAAGCACGACGCATCGTGCAGGCCGGGGTTCCATCCTTCCGCCGCAGCCCACTCGAGCGACAAGTCGACCTCGCCGGCCGACATGGTCCGCACGATGAAATCGCCAGCATGAGTCATGTTCTTTGCTCACCGGTCCGGGTAGAAGTTGTCAGTGTGACGCTGGCGGGTGGTGTTTTTCAATACCTTCGGTGGCGGTCGGCTCGCCTGATTCCTGTTCTGTGCCTACCCGATACATCAATTCGACGCCGGCTCCGGATGCGCAGCAGGCGAACCTGCAGTCTTCATCATCCCGTCGGTGCCGTGCTGAATCGCATAAATCTCGCGGTTGCGCGCGATGGTGGCGGCCGAAGGCGGATAGTCGCTATCCGACGTAGGCAAGTAGCCTTCCGCCTGCGCTTGCGCCAGTTGCGCAACGACCTCCGCACGGGTCAATCCTGACCGGGTCGATCCTGACGAAGCGGTTTGCGCGAAGGCAGTCGCGCCGAACGAAAGACCAAGGGCGGCAACAGCAACGGCGGTAAGCAATTTCATGACGTCTCTCCGATTTGACTGGATATAAAAGTGGCTTGATCCACCCTTCCCATTCTTGTCATTTCAGCTGTCGGAGCACTGACCCTCACATTACCGTTTTGTCATCTACACATCGACCGCCACATCGACCCGCCCGTCGCGGTTCAACGCGCAGATAACGGACTTGTAATGTAGCCGTCCGCGGCCGGTAAGCCCCCCGCATTCACACTCCTGACCTCTCGAAGCTCGTGTCATGCGCCGCTCATTACGCCGAAGACGGGCGCCTCCATCTGCCTCTTTTTCAGGAATCCGTCATGTGGATCGTCAGGCTCGCGTTACGCCGCCCCTATACGTTCGTGGTGCTCGCGCTGCTGATCTTTATCGTCGGCCCGCTTGCGATACTGCGCACGCCGACCGATATCTTCCCGAACATCGACATTCCGGTGGTCAGCATCGTCTGGTCGTATAACGGTTTTTCCGCGCAGGACATGGCCAGTCGCATCACGTCGAATTACGAGCGCGCGCTCACCTCCGACGTCGACGATATCGAGCATATCGAGTCGCAATCGCTGAACGGCGTGTCGGTCGTGAAGATCTTTTTTCACCCGGGCGCGGACATCAACCGCGCGATCGCCGAGGCGGCCTCCAATTCGGCGTCGATTCTGCGCGTGCTGCCGCCCGGCACGCTGCCGCCGAACATCATCGCGTACAACGCGTCGACGGTGCCGATCCTGCAACTGGGACTTTCGAGCAACACCCTGTCGGAACAACAGCTCTACGACCTCGGCAACAGCCAGATCCGCACGCAACTGGCGACGGTCCAGGGCGCCTCGGTGCCGCTGCCGTTCGGCGGCAAGGTCCGGCAGATCATGGTCGACATCGATCCGCGCGCGTTGCAGGCAAAGGGCCTCTCCCCGCTCGACGTGGTCAATGCCGTGAACGCACAAAACCTGATTCTGCCGGGCGGCACCGCGAAAATCGGCACGAAGGAATACAACGTGCAGATGAACGGCAGCACGGACACCGTCGCCGCGCTGAACGATCTGCCGGTCAAGACCGTGGCAGGCGGCGTGGTGTACGTGCGCGACGTCGCCCACGTGCGCGACGGCTATGCGCCGCAAACCAACATCGTGCGCAGCGACGGCAAGCGCGCGGCGCTCCTGACCGTCGAGAAGTCCGGCAGCACCTCGACGCTGACCATCATCCAGCAGGTCAAGGCGATGCTGCCGCATATCGCCGCCGGTTTGCCGAGCGCGCTGCACATCACCGCGTTGTCCGATCAGTCGGTGTTCGTGAAGTCGGCGGTGGTGGGCGTGGCGCGCGAGGCGCTGATCGCCGCCGGCCTGACCGCCTTGATGATCCTGCTGTTTCTCGGCAGCTGGCGCGCCACGCTGATCATCGCGGTATCGATTCCGCTCGCGGTGCTGACCTCGTTGATCGCGCTTGCGGCGCTCGGCCAGACCATCAACATCATGACGCTCGGCGGGCTGGCGCTCGCCGTAGGCATTCTCGTCGACGATGCCACCGTCGCGATCGAAAACATCACGCACCATCTGGAAAACGGCGAGCCGCTGCACGATGCGATTCTGAACGGCTCCGGCGAGATTGCCGTGCCGACGTTCGTGTCGACGCTGTCGATCTGCATCGTGTTCGTGCCGATGTTCCTGCTCTCGGGTGTCGCGCGCTATCTGTTCGTGCCGCTCGCGGAGGCCGTGGTGTTCGCGATGTGCGCGTCGTATTTCTTCTCGCGCACGCTGGTCCCGACACTCGCGATGTACCTGATGCGCGCGCGCAGCAATGCGCCGGTCACGGACAACGGGCCGCTTACGCGCGTGATCCGCTTTCAGGCGGGTTTCGAGCATCGCTTCGAGCGGCTGCGCGAACGCTATCGCGGCGTGCTGGCCGCAGGGATTGCGAGTCCGCGCCGTTTCATCGCGATCTTCCTGCTGCTGTGTATCGGTTCGCTCGCGCTGGTGCCGTTTGCCGGCCGCGACTTCTTCCCGGCTGTCGATACCGGCGAAATCCGCCTGCATCTGCGCGCGCCGACCGGCACGCGCATCGAAGACACGGCGGCCATCACCGATGAAGTCGAAGCCCGCGTGCGCAGCGTGATTCCGAAGCAGGAACTGGCGGCGGTGCTGGACAACATCGGCGTGCCGGTGAGCGGCATCAACCTGACCTACGACTCGTCGGATCCGATCGGCCCCGAAGATGCGGACGTGATGATCACGCTCGCGGCCAGCCACCAGCCCACCGCGCAATACGTGGCGACGCTGCGCACGACGCTCGCCAAAGCATTCCCCGGCGTGAGCTTCGCGTTCCTGCCCGCCGATATCGTCAGCCAGATTCTCAATTTCGGCCTGCCCGCGCCGATCGATATCCAGATCGTCGGCAACAAGCTCGACGCCAACCGCGCGGTGGCGAACCGTTTGCTCTCGCAATTGCGCGGCGTGCGCGGCCTCGTGGACGCTCGCATCCAGCAACCGGGCGACGCACCGGCCATCAACGTGAACGTCGACCGCACCCGGGCGATTCAGGCCGGACTGCTGCAACGCGACGTGTCGCAAAACCTGCTGATCGCGTTGTCCGGCAGTTCGCAGACCTCGCCGAATTTCTGGCTCGACCCGAAGAACGGCGTCAGTTATCCGCTGATGTCGATGATGCCTCAGTACGAGGTGAACTCGCTTCAGGCGCTGGCCAACCTTCCGGTAGCGCAGGCCGGCGCTACCGGCTCAGGCGCGACAGGCGGGATGGCGACGGCGGCGGCCAATGCCGGCGGCCCTGCTCCGCAAAACCTGCTCGGCGCGCTGAGCTTACTGTCACGCGGCACCCAGCAGGCGGTCGTCTCGCACTACAACGTGCAGCCGGTGCTGGACATCTTCGCGTCGGCTCAGGGGCGCGACCTCGGCGGCGTGGCGGCCGACGTGACCCGGCTCGTCGAGCAGATCCGCCCGCAGTTGCCGCCGGGGGCGTCGATCGTCGTGCGCGGCCAGGTAGAGGCCATGCACGACTCGTTCAGCGGCCTCGCAAGCGGCATGGTGTTCGCGATCGCCCTCGTCTACCTGCTGATGGTCGTCAATTTCCAGTCGTGGCTCGATCCGCTCATCATCATCAGCGGCTTGCCGGGCTCGCTCGCGGGCATCGCGTGGATCCTGTTCAGTACCGGCACGCGCCTGAGCGTACCGGCGCTGACCGGCACCATTCTGTGCATCGGCATCGCCACGGCCAACAGCATTCTCGTGATCAACACCGCGCGCGAACTGCACCACGGCGGCAAGCCGCCGTTGCAGGCGGCGCTCGAAGCCGGCTTCAGCCGCTTCCGCCCGGTGCTGATGACCGCGCTCGCGATGCTGATCGGCATGCTGCCGATGGCGCTCGGCTCCGGCGACGGCGGCGAACAGAACGCGCCGCTGGGGCGCGCGGTGATCGGCGGCCTCGCGCTCGGTACGGTCGCTACGTTGCTGTTCGTGCCGGTCGTCTACGGGACGGTGCACGCGTGGCTCGACAAACGCCGCGCGGCTCGACAAGACACCCAGGAATCCGGCCTCCCCGCCCGGACACTTTGATTCCGACGAGACCCCGACCATGAACGACTCATCCCTTCCGCCCGTACGGGCCGATCAGTCCAAACAACCCACGAGCGGCGCCCAGCAAACCGCGCACGTCGAACCTGCCGCGTCGGCGCCTGCCGCAAACGCCAGCTCCAAACCGCGCCGTTACCTGTTGCCGCTCGCGTTGAGCGGACTGGCCGCGGTCTTGCTGATCCTCGGCATCGTGCCGCGTCTGCACGCGAGCGCCGCGCTCACGCAACAGACGGTCGCGCAAAGCGTCGTCAATGTTGCGGTGATCGCGCCTCGCGCCGCGCCCTCCGTTCACGAATTGCTGCTGCCGGGTGCGGTGACGCCGTTCGCCGAAGCATCGATCTACGCGCGCACGAGCGGCTATCTGGCGCACTGGAACACCGATATCGGCGCACAGGTTAAAAGCGGACAAACGCTCGCCACCATCGAAGCGCCCGAGCTCGACGCGCAGCTACGCCAGGCCCGTGCCGACGAAGCGACCGCGCAGGCCAACTTCGACTACGCCAAGGTCACCGCGCAGCGCTGGCAGGAGATGCTGAAAACGCAATCGGTCGCGCAGCAGGACGCGGATACGAAGGTCAGCGACATGGAAGCGCGGCGCGCGATGCTCGCGTCGGCGCAGGCCAACGTCGCGCATCTGGCCGAACTGGTCTCGTACGAGAAGATCACCGCGCCGTTCGACGGCGTGATCACCGCCCGCAACGTCGACGTCGGCGCACTGGTGACGGCGGGCGGGACGCCCGGTACGGCCGGCATGTCGGGCGAGCTGTTTCATATTCAGCAAACCGGCGTGCTGCGCGTATTCATCGACGTGCCGCAGAACGACGCGCCCTATGTGACGCCCGGCACCGGCGTGTATCTGACGGCCCAGCAGTATCCGGGCCGGCAGATCGCCGCTAAGGTGGCGCGCAGCACCGGCGCGATCGATCCGGCGAGCCGCACGCTGCGGGTCGAGGTCGACGTCGACAACAAGGATGGTGCGTTGATGCCCGGTGCTTATGCGCAGGTGCATCTGCAGTTGCAGTCGTCGTCGCCCGCGCTCGATCTGCCGGTCAGTGCGCTGCTGTTCCGCGCCGACGGCGTGACGGTCGCCGTGGTCGACAGGAACGGCAAGGCGGCGCTGAAGACAGTTCACCTCGGCCGCGATTTCGGCACGCATGTGGAAATCACCACCGGGCTCGCGGCAACCGACCGTGTCATCGACAACCCGGGCGATTCGCTGAGCACCGGACAAGCCGTCCAGATTGCGCCGGCAACCCATAGCTGAGCGCTCTTCATCGAAAGGATCTGCCGATGTTTCAGACGAAATTGCCGCGCACCTTGATGCGCCGTTTATCGAGTCCGCGCTTGGGCTTATGCTCGGACCTGTGCCTGAGCCCGTGCTTCCTGCCGCGATTGAGCTTGCGATTGCTGCCGCGATTGGGCCTGCGCGTGCTGCCGCGCTTGCACCTGCGTTGGTGCCTGCTATCGCGCCGTGCGCTTGCCGTCACGCTGATCGGTGCATTGCTGAGCGCGTGCTCGACGCTGCCGCCTTACCGGCGGCCCAGCGCCGAGATCCCCGCGCGGTACGCGGGCACCGCACCCGGCTGGGCGCAGGCCGCGCCCGCCGACGCGGCGCCGCGCGGCCCCTGGTGGACCCTCTTCAACGACCCGGTGCTCAATCAGCTCGAGGCGCGCATCGACGTGTCGAATCAGACCGTGCGCAAAGCGGTCGCGCAGGTCCAGCAAGCGCGGTCGATGGTCGACTATCAGCGCGCCGGATTCTTTCCGGTCATCACCGCCGGCGTCGCCCAGAATCGTTCGAGGACCTCACAGAACCTCGTGGACCGCTCGCTCGCGGGCAAGACCCTGCCCGACTATTCGGCCGGCGTGTCGGCGAACTGGGAGCCTGATCTGTTCGGCCGCGTGCGCGATAGCGTGACCGGCGCGAAGGCCGACGCCGAAGCGCGTGAAGCGGATCTCGAAGCCGTGCGTCTGTCGATGAGCGCCGATCTGGCCGTCGACTATTTCGCGCTGCGCTCGCTCGATACGCAGAAGAAGCTGCTCGACGACAGCATGAACGCGTACGCCGCCGCGCAGAAACTGCTGCAGCAACAGCTGAAAAGCGGCGCAATCGACGCGTCAGCGGTTGCTCAAGCCACCACGCAACTCGAAGCGACGCGTACTCAGGACACGGACATCGACGTGACGCGCGCGCAAATGCAGCATGCGATCGCCACGCTGATCGGCGAGCCCGCCTCGACCTTCACGCTGCCGCCGAACGGCTCTACGCCGACGGCGCCGCCGATTCCCATTGGACTGCCGTCACAACTGCTCGAACGGCGGCCCGACATCGCCGCCACCGAGCGGCGCGTGGCGTCGGCGAATGCGCAGATCGGCGTGGCGCACGCGGCGTTCTTCCCCGATCTGGTTCTGTCGGCGAGCGCGGGGCTGGAAAGCACGTTCTTCGCGCCGTGGCTGAGCGCGCCGAGTCTGTTCTGGTCGCTCGGAGCGCAACTCGCCGGCACGCTGTTCGACGGCGGCCGGCGCACGGCCACCCTGCATGGCGCGGCGGCCCAATACGACGGCACGGTCGCCGATTACCGGCAAACGGTGCTGGTGGCGTTCCAGCAGGTCGAAGACAATCTGTCCGCATTGCATTCGCTCGCCGACGAAGCCGCCAGCCAGCAGCGCGCGACGACGGCCGCCGATCTGTCATTGCGGCTGATGACGAACCGCTTCAATGCCGGCGCGGTCAGCTACCTCGACGTGGTGACCGCACAAACCATCGCGTTGACGAACCAGCGCACCGCGGATCAGATTGCCGCGCGCCAGCTGGAGTCGAGCGTGTTGTTGCTGAAAGCGCTGGGCGGCACGTGGCAGGATCGGGGCGACAGCGCGGCAAAACAGACGGACGTTGCTGCCGCCGCTGCGGCACCCGCGGCACCTGCGGCTAAACCCGCCGGAACGTGAGGATGAAACGCGTGCTCCGCGCGTCGCTTTCGGCATGCACGGCGCCGCCGTGCAGTTCCAGGATCGTGCGGACAATCGCGAGGCCGAGCCCGGTCGAACCCGTGGACCTTTGCGACAGGCCGGAAGACGGCAGCGAACTGCGCGACGGATCGATGCGGTAAAAGCGGTCGAAGATCCGTTCGAGATGCTCGTGGGCGATCGGCTGCCCCTCGTTCGACACGGTGACGCGCACTTCGCCGCCGGACCCGGCGGCGTCAAGCACGATCTCGCCGCCTTGCGGCGTGTAGCGGATCGCGTTGGCCAGCAGATTGCTGACGGCGCGGCGAAACAGCTCCAGGTCCGCCGTCAGGCTCGCGGCGCCGGTGACGCGCAGGTTGACGTTCGCATCGTCGGCGATCCCTTCGAAATACTCGGCGATGCGCGTCAGTTCCTGACCGGCGTCGAACTCGCGCATATGTTTGACGAACTGCGGATGTTCGGCGCGTGCGAGGAACAGCACGTTTTCGATCATTCGCGACAGGCGGTCGCATTCCTCCAGATTCGACGCCAGCAGCGCCTCGTATTCGTCCGCGGGACGAGGCCGGGCGAGCGCCACTTCGGCGGCGCCGCGCATGTTGGAAAGCGGCGTGCGCATATCGTGCGCGAGGTCGGCGGTGAAACGCGACAGACTTTGAAAGCCGTGGTCCACGCGTTCGAGCATCGCATTCAGCGACGCCACCAGCGCTTCGAGTTCATGCGGCACGCGCGCTACGGCGATCCGCGTATTCAGACGATTGACCGTGACGCTGCTCGCACTCGCCGCGATATCGCGCAACGGCCGCATGGCTGTACGAATCAGCAGATAACTCAGCAGCATCGCGAGAAGCACGCCGGCGGCGCCTGCCAACTGAAGCTTGTCGCGATAGCGATCCAGCAGCAGCCAGCGGTCGCTCATGTTGCGCGCCACCAGCACGCTGGCCACTTCGCCGTCGCGCAACCTCGCGTCCGCCAGGATGCCGCGGATCGGTGCGCCATTGCGGCCGCTCCAGTCCGCGATATCCGCCTCGGTGATGCGCGCTGAAGCGGGAATGCGCGTCCACCGCGGCAAGGCGGCGGTGGTCGCGACGCCGCTGGCTTCGCTGGCTTTGGCCTCGCCGGCCTCGCTCGCTTCGCTGGCTTCATTGGGGTCGCTGGCCGCGGTTTCATGCGTCTCGCTGGCTATGCTAGTTGCGCTGGCTGTGCTGGATGCGCCAGTTGCGCTGGCTGTGCTGCCTACGGTGGTTTCATTGACGGCGACCGGCGTGGCGAAGGTGTTGGCGAGGTTGTGTCCGAGCACCTGATCCCCGTCAGGACCGAAGACTTCCATCGACATTGCTGCATTGCCGAACACGGTGCTGGTCAGACGGTCGCCGTGTTCACGAATCCCCTTTGACGTTTCGAGTTCCTGAGCAAGCCGTCGCGCGTGGCGGGCCGCGAGCACGATGTCGAGATCATCCTGCGCCTTGATCTGGCGATCCAGCGCGAGATACAGAAAACTGCCGACGAGAGCGAAGACCGCGAGCGTGGTGGCGCCGAATGCAAACGCGAGCGTCGCGGCAAGCGAGCGGCCGCGCATCAACCGGCGTCCTTCAGTTCGAGCACATAGCCGACGCCGCGCACCGTATGGATCAGTTTGACGGGAAAGTTGTCGTCGATCTTGGTGCGCAGCCGACGGATGGCGACTTCGACGACATTGGTGTCGCTATCGAAATTCATGTCCCAGACATAGGATGCGATTTGCGTGCGGCTCAACACTTCGCCTTGACGGCGCGCGAGCAATTGCAGCAGCGAAAACTCACGCGGCGTGAGATCGATGCGTATGCCACCGCGTTTGACACGCCGCCGATTGACATTCATTTCCAGGTCGCCGACCTTGATCAGTTCGCTCTCGCGCGGCGGTCCACGGCGCGCCAGCGTGCGCACGCGCGCCAGCAATTCGACGAACGCGAAGGGTTTGACCAGATAGTCGTCCGCACCGAGCTCGAGACCGCGTACGCGGTCGTCGACGTCGTCGCGCGCGGTCAGGAACAGTACGGGGGTTGTGCGCGTGCTGCGCAGGGTCTTGACGATGGTCCAGCCGTCCATGCCGGGCAGCATCACGTCGAGCACGATCACGTCGTACTCTTCTTCCTGCGCGAGGAGCAGGCCTTGCGGGCCGTCGTTCGCGACGTCGACTGTATAGCCGGATTCTTCCAGGCCTTTCTTCAGATAGGCCGCTGTTTTTAGCTCGTCCTCGATGACCAGGATTCGCATGGGGGTGCTCCGCTGTGCTTGGCTTTTTGATTTTTTAGATCATACCGGCAAGCGGTGGGGAGGGAGATTACGATTTGGTAATGATTTTTTGCCTGCGCGGCGCTTGTTATGTCTGTTTGCCTGCGGCGTTGGTCTTTCCTTGATCTTGCTTGCCTTTTGCGGCGGCATTTTTATGTATGCCTGCGGCGGTGCCTTTGCTTGGCCGGACCACACCGCGGTCCATGAGTGCCTGTGACAAAGCAGTCATTCACCCCTTCTCGCACTGCGCGCTCGCCGGCAAGGTTCATTCCAAACCGCGCGCTTCGGGCATGACGGAACGAAATACGACGAAGCATCGGCGAAAACCGCTAATGCGCGCACGGCCGGGTTCTTCCGGAAGCACCTCGGTTTGGCGTGACAGGCATCTGTTGCCTAATCTTCCTGTTGCCCGCTGCAAGCGTACTGAGACGAGCACGGCTCTGCCTGCCTCGGGTGTGGCCGGAAGTCGGTTCGGGGGAGCGTTGCTGTTATTCTTCTCTCTCCCGACCCGTCACCGGTCACCCGCCGCCGCCCTCGGGCGGCGTTCCCGATCAGCGCGTTCGCGCGCCCGGCATCAAGCGAGACAGGAATTTGCATGTTCGGTTTTCTGCGCGGCTATTTTTCCAACGACCTGGCGATCGATCTCGGCACGTCGAACACCCTGATCTACATGCGCGGCAAGGGCATCGTGCTGGACGAACCATCGGTCGTGTCGATTCGTCAGGAAGGCGGTCCCAACGGCAAGAAAATCATTCTGGCAGTCGGTAAGGAAGCCAAGCAGATGCTCGGCAAGGTGCCGGGCAACATCGAGGCGATCCGCCCGATGAAAGACGGCGTGATCGCCGACTTCAACATCACCCAGCAGATGATCAAGCGCTTCATTCAGATGGCGCACGAAACGCGCATGTTCGCGCCGTCGCCGCGCATCATCATCTGCGTGCCGTGCGGGTCCACCCAGGTCGAACGGCGCGCGATCAAGGAAGCCGCGCATAGCGCGGGCGCCTCGCAGGTCTATCTGATCGAAGAGCCCATGGCCGCGGCCACCGGCTCGGGTTTACCCGTATCGGAGGCGACCGGCTCGATGGTGGTCGATATCGGCGGCGGCACGACCGAGGTAGGCGTGATCTCGCTGGGCGGCATCGTCTACAAGGGCTCGGTGCGCGTGGGCGGCGACAAGTTCGACGACGCCATCGTCAACTACATCCGCCGCAACTACGGGATGCTGATCGGCGAGCAAACGGCCGAAGCGATCAAGAAGGAAATCGGCTCCGCGTTTCCGGGCTCCGAAATCAAGGAGATGGAAGTCAAAGGCCGCAACATGTCGGAAGGCATTCCGCGCAGCTTCACAGTGTCCAGCAATGAGATTCTCGAAGCCCTCACCGATCCGTTGAACCAGATCGTCTCGGCGGTCAAGATCGCGCTCGAACAGACGCCGCCGGAACTCGGCGCCGACATCGCCGAGCGCGGCATCATGCTGGCGGGCGGCGGCGCATTGCTGCGCGATCTGGACCGCCTGCTGGCGGAAGAAACCGGTCTGCCGGTATTCGTCGCCGAAGCGCCGCTCACGTGCGTGGTGCGCGGCTCGGGCATGGCGCTCGAACGCATGGATAAATTCGGCGGGGCGTTCTCGTACGAATGACGCTGGTGAAGCGCGGATCGCAGTGTCGCGCGAACTATACTCGCTACTCCGAATAGCTCATCCCATGGCTCATGTCCGGTAGCGGAGTAGCGATGCACAACCTGAAACTCGCCTGTTCGACCGGCGGCATGGTGACCAGTCCGCACGCGCTGGCGAGTGCCGCCGGCCTCGACGTGTTGCGCGCGGGTGGTAATGCAATCGAAGCCGCGATTGCGATCGGCGCGGCGCTGTGCGTGACCTATCCGCATTTCACCGGACTCGGCGGCGACGCCTTCTGGGTAATCGGCGACCGGCAAGGCATGTTGCGTACGGTGTCGGGCATCGGCCAGGCCGCTGCGCAGCCTCCCGCGTTCGACGGCGCCATTCCTGTGCGCGGCGGCGCCTCCGCACTCACCACCGCCGCGACCGTCGATACGTGGCATCAGGCTTACGCGATCAGCAAGACGTCATGGAGCGGCCAGCAAACGTGGGTATCGCTATTCGATCGCGCACTCGAGTACGCATCGGAGGGATTTCCAGTCACGCCGTCGCAGCACTTCTGGCAAAACTTGCGCGCCGATGAACTGCGTGCGCTGCCTGGCTTTGCGGCGACCTTCGCGCCGCACGGCCGGGTTCCCGCGATCGCCGAGCGCTTTGAGCAACCGGCGCTTGCACGCAGCATCGAACGGATTGCCCGCTTCGGCGCCCACGAGTTTTACCAGGGCGAGCTCGCGCAACGGCTCGCACGCGGTTTGCGCGAAGCCGGCTCGCCGCTGACCTTGAACGACCTCGCGAGAACGCAGGCACGCGATGAAGCACCCCTACGCGTCGCTTATCGCGGCGGCGAGCTGGTCAGCATGCGCCCGCCGACTCAAGGCGTGACGACCTTGCAGATCATGGGCACGCTCGATCGCTTCGACCTTGGATCGATCCACGAAGGCAGCGCCGATTACTACCACCTGCTGGTGGAAGCGGTGAAATGCGCGTTCGTGGATCGCGACCGCTTCGTGTCGGACCCGGAATTCAACCACGTGCCGGTCGACGACATGCTCTCGTCCGCGACACTCGACACGCATGCACGCTCGATCGACATGCGTGCGGCTCGCGCCTGGCCGCACGTTTTCCGGCCGGGCGATACGGTTTTCATCGGCGCGACGGATAGCCAGGGTCGCAGCGTCAGCGTACTGCAAACGGTCTACTTCGATTGGGGCAGCGGCGTGGTGGCGGGCGACACGGGGATTCTGTGGCACAACCGCGGCGCGTCGTTCAGCACGAATCCCGCGCATCACAACGCCGTGCGGCCAGGCAAGCGGCCCTTCCACACGCTTAATCCCGGCATGTATCTGAGGGACGGCCGTCCCCATCTGCTGTTCGGCACGCAAGGCGCGGACGGTCAGCCGCAAACGCTCGCCGCGATTCTCACGCGCCTGATCGACTACGGCATGGATCCGCTCACCGCCCTCGCCCGCCCGCGCTTTTTGCTTGGCAAGACTTTCTCCGACACACGCGACGCGTTGAAACTCGAGGAAGACGCAGGCGCCGGCGTGTTCGCCGAACTGGCCGCGCGCGGTCACGAGGTGAAAGCCATTCCCGCGCAAAGCCCGCTCGCAGGTCACCCCGGCGCGATCCGCATCGACGCGAACGGCGCGGCCTGCGGCGCGCACGATCCACGCAGCGACGGCCGCGCGCTCGGAGTCGATGAAGACGGCGGCGATCTCAGCCGAGCGTAAAGCGGTCGCGCGTCGTCACGTAGTCGCTCGCGCCGAAGCGGCCCACCGGAAAATAGTGCTGCAGCCGCACACGCCATGTCTCGGTGTCGATCAATTCATCGCGTGCATGCAAGCGAAGCACGCGGCCGATAAAAATCTGCCGGCTGGTCGTCTCCAGCTTCTCCCATAGCGCGCATTCGAAAGCGACCGGCGCTTCGGCGATGCGCGGCGGCGCGACCCGCGTGCTCGCCACCGGCGTGAGGCCGACTTCGGCGAGTTCGCTCACATCGGGCGGCAAGCGCTCGCCGCAGCGATGCATCTTCTCCGCAATCGCCTCGTCAGCGAGATGCACGACGAACTCGCCGGTCCGCACGATGTTCACCGCGGTGTCCTTGAGCGTGCCGTCGGCCACGCGGTTAATGCTGATCATCACGATCGGCGGCTCCTCGCCGAGCATGTTAAACATTGAGAACGGCGCAGCGTTGATCGTGCCGTCCGCGCCGAGCGTGGTGACGAGCGCGATCGGGCGCGGCACGATCAGGCTCGCCATCAGCTTGTAGCGCTGATATTCGGTGATCGCTTCGAAGTCGATTTCCATGATGGGCCGCCTAGGTCTGGGTAGCGTATTCAGTGATGCCGAGCAACTGGCCGAGACTTTTCTCGCCCCGCATCCGCGACGTTTCGATGCGCTCTTCCAGGTCGCGCAGATGCGCTTCCATATGCGCCATCGCGCCGGCTGCATCGCGTGCCTCGATGCAATCCACGATTGCCGCGTGTTCCGCGTGTTCACACGGTGCGTGGCCCGGCGGCTCATATACGCCGACGATCAGCGAGCAGCGCGACACCAGTTCCTTCAGATAGTTTTGCAGGATCGAATTGCCCGCCAGCACGGCGATGCGCATGTGGAAACCGCTGGCGAGCGTGGCCCACGACGGCTGATCGAAGCGATGCATCGCCTCGTGCTCATCGGCCAGTTGTTGACGCAACAACTCGATGTCCTTGCTGTTCGCGCGCTGCACAGCCAACTCGACCAGCATGCGTTCGACGGAGCGCCGCGCCTCGAAAATCTCGCGCGTTTCCTCCGGCGTCGGCGCGGCGATCACCGCGCCCTTGTTCGGCCGCAGCACGACAATGCCGTCGTAGGCGAGCTTTTCCAGCACCCGCCGCACGACGGCGCGGCCCACGCCGAACAGCTGGCACAACTCGGGCTCCGGCAGCTTCGTGCCGGGCGTCAGGCGGTGGTTCAGGACGCCGTCGAAGATCGACTGATAGATACGCGCGTCGACGTCCGCGTCCTCCTTGCGCGCCATCTTTGCGGTGGCCACGCTGGCTTTCGCGCTCATGCGAGTGCCGGGCGCAGCGCGCCTTCCCGTTCCAGTTCGTCCATATGACGCGCGATCGCGCCCGGCGTCGTGATCCATACATCGCCCTTCGCGCGCGCCGCGGCGATATGCGCAAGCGCGCGGCGCAGATGGCGCAGCCGGTACGGCTGCCCCACCAGATACGGATGCAGCGCGATGCCCATCACGAGCGCCTGCGGCTTCGTTCCGCGATTGGCCTGCTCGAGCATCTCGTCGAACTGATCGACGATCATGTCGGCGAACGCGCGTCCGTCCATATGACGCGCCACCATCATCGGCAAATCGTTGAGCTCCTGCGGGTACGGAATCGACCACAACGGCGCGCCGCGCGTGGCCATCCGCACGGGACGGTCGTCGTGGCACCAGTTCAGCGTGTAGCGATAGCCGGTCTCGGCCAGCAGATCGGGCGTGAGATGCGACTCCGAGATCCACGGCGAGAGCCAGCCGTCCGGCGGCGTGCCGGTTTCTTCGGCGATGCGCTCGCGGCAATGCAGAAGCAGCGCACGTTCACCGCTTTCGTCGAGATCGCTCTGCCGGTGCGCATTCGTATGGCCGTGGCCGATCAGTTCATCGCCGCGCGCAACGCAAGCGGCAACCAGCTCCGGGCAATGATCGTAGAGCGCTGTGTTGATGAGCGTGCCGGCCGGCAAGTCGAGCTGATCGAACAGTTCGATGCAGCGCCACGCCCCCACCCGGTTGCCATACTCGCGCCAGCTGTGATTCAGCACGTCCGGTTGCGGCGAGATTGGCCCGAGCGCGGCGCCGAGTCCTTCGCCGAAAGCAAAGTGCTCGATGTTAAAACCCAGATAGACGGCGAGTCCCTTGTCGCCGGGCCAGCGGAACCCATCGCTGTCCGTGATCGGCCGATAGGCAAAACGGCCATGCGTGGCGAGCAATTGGCGAGCGCGGTTCTCCGCTGCTGGCATGTTCCGTGATTCTTTCATTTGAAGAAAGCCATGGGTGACGATAAGCGACGGGAACGCGCCGGATGAACCGGGTTGGCCGGATCATGCCCCGTGACGGATCGAAGACGCACCGCGATCGCGCAAATAAATCCATTTGATCGCCGACGATCGATACATCAGATCGTTTGCAATATGTGAGCCAACTTGTAGACGTTAAGCACCGCAGCACGTTTGCAATCGACAAGCGTGACGACGCAACGTATGGCACATGTCTTGCATTTGCATGGTTTCGCGCAGACGGCGCTTGCGTCACGTTTGTATCACGCTTGTGCCACGCCTGCGCCCAGCCTTCGCCGTTCACGAGGACATCCCCTTCATGATTCAGCCTGCTTCAGCGGTGCTCGAAACCAAAGCCGCCGATATCGAACTGGTGCACGTCTCGAAGCAATACGGCGACGCGCTCGCGGTCGACGCTATCGATCTGCGTATCGCGGGCGGCCAGTACTGCTGCCTGCTCGGGCCATCCGGCTGCGGCAAGACGTCGACCTTGCGCATGATCGCGGGGCATGAATCCGTCACCGAAGGCGACATTCTGATCGCGGGCCGCAACGTCACGCGCGAAGAACCCGCCGCCCGCGGCACCGCGATGGTGTTTCAGAACTATGCGCTGTTCCCGCATCTGAGCGCGCTCGATAACGTGGCGTTCAGCCTGAAGATGCGTGGCGTCGCAAAGGACGTTCGCCGCAAACGCGCGGGCGAACTGCTGGAACTCGTCGCGATGTCGGCGTATGCCGAACGCAAACCGGCGCAGCTCTCCGGCGGCCAGCAGCAGCGCGTGGCGCTCGCGCGTGCGTTGCTGAATCAGCCCGGCTGCCTGTTGCTCGATGAACCGCTGTCCGCGCTCGATCCCTTCCTGCGCGTTCAGATGCGCGCCGAACTCAAGCGCTGGCAGAAGGAACTCGGCATCACCTTCGTGCACGTCACTCACTCGCAGGAAGAAGCGATGGCGCTTGCCGACCTGGTGGTCGTGATGAGCCATGGCCGCATCGAACAAAGCGGGTCGCCGCATGAAGTCTTCAACCGCCCGCGCACCGAGTTCGTCGCGCGTTTTCTTGGCGGACACAACGTATTCGACACGAACGGCCGCTTGTTTACCGTGCGCGCCGACCATCTGCGCGTGGTGCCGCACGGTGTGACGCCGGTCCAGACCGCGGGCGGCGAAAGCGGTCTCGCGCGAATCGGCGGTGTGCCCTGCACGGTGCGCGAAGCCGAATACCAGGGCACCCATTTGCGCATGACACTCGACCCGCTCGACGGCTCGCCTGAACTGATCTCGCTCGTGAGCGACGGCGAATACGATCCGGCAAGGCTCGGTCCCGAGGCGCGCGTGGTGGTCTGGTGGAACGAACAGGACGCCCACCCGCTGGCGGCCTGAGCGTTTGCGCGGCATTGCGTTATGCGGCCGTGTGCGGCCGTGTGCGGCCGTGAAGAGAGCGACTGATCTGGAACGTCAACCGGGCGCGAACTGAATTTCAACTGAGCGCCAACTGAGGAGAAAGCAATGAGTGAAGCGAACGAGAGCCCGGCAGCGGCCGCATCCGACCTGACGGAAAAAGGCCTGTCGCGCCGCACGTTCATCAAGGGCGCGGTGGCGGCGGCCGGGATTGCCGGTTTTCCGTACGTGCACGCGCAGGAGAAGATCACGTTGCGCTATCTCGGCACGGCGGTCAACCAGAGCGCCGACATCGCGAAGAAATTCAAGGAAGACACCGGCATCGAGATTCAATACGTGCCGGTGACCACCGACGACGTCGCCAAGCGCATCATCACGCAGCCGAACTCGTTCGACATTGTCGACACCGAATATTTTGCGCTCAAGAAGCTGATTCCGGCCGGCACGCTCGCGGGCCTCGACGCGAAGCGGATCAAACTCGCGGACAAGATCACCCCGGTGCTCACGCGCGGCGAAGTGAACGGCAAGAAGATCGGCGACCAGGGCACCGCGCCGAAAAAGGTGATGTTCCTGACCGGCCCCCGCTCCACCGAATTTTCGGCGACGCCCACCGAATGGATGACGCTGATTCCCACCACCTATAACGCCGATACGCTCGGCATTCGCCCCGACCTGATCAAGCGCCCGATCAACAGTTGGGCCGAGCTGCTCAATCCGCAGTTCAAGGGCAAGGCGGCGCTGCTCAACATTCCCGCGATCGGCATCATGGATTCGGCGATGGCGATCGAGGCGATGGGTCACGTCAAGTACGGCGACAAAGGCAATATGACGAAGGCCGAGATCGACCAGACCATCAAGATTCTGATCGAAGCCAAACGCGCCGGGCAGTTCCGCGCGTTCTGGAAGGACTTCAACGAAAGCGTGAACCTGATGGCCTCCGGCGAAGTGGTGATCCAGTCGATGTGGTCGCCGGCAGTGACCAAGGTGCGCACGATGGGTGTCGCCTGCACGTTCCAGCCGCTCAAGGAAGGCTATC
Organism: Paraburkholderia sp. GW821-FHT02A12; assembly: GCF_059422005.1. NCBI lineage: Bacteria > Pseudomonadati > Pseudomonadota > Betaproteobacteria > Burkholderiales > Burkholderiaceae > Paraburkholderia > Paraburkholderia sp. GW821-FHT02A12. The sequence goes on from NZ_JBWKWA010000002.1 coordinate 2,201,883, forward strand.
GCTCGTGGGCATCGGGCTTCGGCTTTCCGCGCTCGCTGCAAGGCAAGAAGCTCGATGCCGCGTATGAGTTCGTCAACTGGTTCCAGAACGGCTGGGCCGGCGCCTACCTGATGCGCCAGGGCTACTACTCGGGCGTGCTCGAAACCGCGAAAACCCACATGCAAGCTTACGAGTGGGACTACTGGATCGAGGGCAAACCCGCCACCCAGGACATCAAGGCGCCGGACGGCCAGTTGCTCGAAAAGGCCGGCACCGTGCGCGACGGCGGCTCGTACAACCAGCGCATGGGCGCGATTGCCTGCTGGAATGCGGTGATGGACGAGAACATCTATATGATCCAGAAGTGGAACGAGTTCATCGCGGCCTGATTGACGCAGCTGTTTGACACGCTGCCGGCGCATCGCACGCCGGCAGCCGCTGCATTTCCGGCAGCGCAGTCATTCCACTGCAGTAATTCCGCCGCAGTCATTCCGCAGTCATTCCCCAGACACCGCCCATGGCAACGATCGAACTCCCCTCCCACGCGCAGGACGAACCCGCCAGGCACCGGCGCGCACCGGCATGGTTGCAGGCCACCCCGCTCACGCTGACGTTCGCGCTGTTCTTCATCGTGCCGCTCGTCATCACGCTGATCGTCAGCTTCTGGGACTTCAACGAATACCAGATCATCCCAACCTTCACGCTGAAGAACTACGCGGCGATTTTCAACGGCTGCTCGTCCATGACGGATGTCTGCGTGACCTTCAAGACATATTGGTCCACGCTCAAGTTCTGCGCGATCGTGTGGGCCGTCACGTTCGTGCTGGGGTTTTCGATCGCGTACTTCCTGTCGTTCCACGTGCGCACGACGAGCATGCAGACGGTGCTGTTCCTTGTCTGCACGATTCCGTTCTGGACCTCGAACGTGATCCGGATGATCTCGTGGATGCCGCTGCTCGGCCGCAATGGACTCGTCAACCAGGCGCTGCTGGGCGCGCATCTGATCGACCAGCCGCTCGAATGGCTGCTGTATTCGAATTTTTCGGTGGTGCTGGCGTTCGTGCACCTCTACACGTTTTTCATGATCGTGCCGATTTTCAACGCGATGATGCGCATCGACCGCTCCTTGCTCGAAGCGGCGCGCGATGCCGGCGCGAGCGGCTGGCAGGTCATTCGCAACGTGGTGTTGCCGCTCTCGAAGACCGGTATTGTGATCGGTTCGATCTTCGTGATCACGATCGTCATGGGCGACTTCCTGACCGTTGGCGTGATGGGCGGCCAGCAGATTGCATCGGTCGGCAAGATCATTCAGGTTCAGACCGGCTACCTGCAATTTCCCGCTGCGGCGGCTAACGCGATCATTCTTCTGGCCGTTGTGCTGATGATCGTGTGGGGTTTGACGCGGGTGGTCGATATCCGCAAGGAGCTTTGATATGCAGGCCAATCGCCTCAAACACCGCGAGCACCGGCCGGCGAGTTTTTACTGGCTCGCATTGCTGTTTGGCTTGTTCGTGCTGTTTTTGTATGGCCCGGTCATCACGATTTTCATTCTGTCCTTTCAGGGACCCGAGGGCGGGCTGACGTTTCCGATGCGCGGCGTTTCGCTGCACTGGTTTGCCGTGCTGCGCGACGGGGTCGGCGACGTCGATATCTGGGCCGCGTTTGGGCGATCCGTGCGGCTCGCTTTGGCGGTGACGGTTCTTACCGTGCTGTTTTCCGTGGCAGCGGGGTTGGCTTTTCGCAGGCGCTTTCGGGGCGATACGGCGGTGTTTTATGTGTCGGTTGCCAGTCTGATCATGCCTTCCATTATCGTTTCGCTTGGAATCGGATTGACGTTCCGGTTGCTGGACAACGGTATCAAGTATCTCGCTGCCGCATGGGGATATCAGTCTCTTGCCGACAGCTATACGACTTCGATGGGGTTGTTGACCTCTGCGCTTGGTGCGCATCTCACCTGGACTTTGCCCTTCGGTTTGTTGGTGATGTTTGCTGTTTTTAACCGGTTCAATCCGGCTTACGAAGAAGCTTCGAGGGATTTGGGCGCCACGCCGTGGCAGAGTTTCCGGCATGTCGTTCTGCCGATCATCGGCCCTTCGGTTGTCGGCGTTGCCATGTTCGGGTTCACGCTCTCATGGGATGAGATTGCTCGTACCTCGCAGGCGATCGGTGACCAGAATACTTTGCCGCTCGAGCTGCAGGGTCTTACCACTTCGGTGACTACGCCCGTGATTTACGCGCTTGGGACGATGACCACGGTTTTGTCATTTGCTGTGATGGGTTTGTGCCTGCTTGCTGTGAGGGGGTTGGCGCGAAAGCGCACGGTTGCTTGAGTTTTTGATTTCACGAACGCGGCATGTGGCACAGTATCGTCGAGCGCATGCGTTACGCTTGCGGAACTGGACAACGATCACAGCCACATGAAAAACCTGACTGCGTACGAACCCCCGGTCGACGAAGACGCGCTTTTGATGAAGTGGATCCGGCGCGTGCGCGAATCCCAGATGAGCCATTACGACATGGCCGACCTGCTGTCCGCGCGGGACCGCCGCGTCGGCTGGCTGGTGACCGCGCTGACCGCCTTTGTCGGCACGGCGGTGTTTGCGTCCTTGAATGCGGCGGCCGTCTCTCCGGCTTTCAGGATCATCGTGGGTCTCGTGAGCGTGACGGCCGCGGTCTCCGCCGCGCTGCAAACCTTCTTCCGATTTGCGGAGCGCGCGGAAAAGCATCGCGCCGCCGGAGCGAGGTATGGCGCGGTGCGGCGGCGGCTGGAAGCGGTCTTTGCGGGCGACACCGATGCGCGCGACGGCCACTATCTCACCGCGATTCGCGACGAACTGGACCGGCTGGCGGAAGATTCGCCGAACGTGCCGCCGGCGGTTTTCTATCGCACGCAACGCACCCTGTCCGGCGACGCCGAAAGAAGCCGCAGTGAATGAACGCACCACAAAGTTAGTGCGGATTCGACGTTAGCACGCGTCCAGGGTCCCAGACGGCGCTTAAGCTTCATTTAAGGCCGCACCCCGCACAATGTACGACGCTGCGCCAGCCCAATTCGGCATATTTTTCCGCACAGAATTCGCAGCAGGCCAGGCCCGCCGCGCAATATTTACACCTGCAACGGCCTTCGCCCGCGCCCGATTATGGTATTGTCCGCCGGACGCTCTAAAGCTCATTGCCACGCTTTATCGGGAAGCGTAATCGCTCCCTAAAAAATATTATGGAAGTCCAAAACGCCCGCCGTTGGGCACCACGGGGAAAGCGAGCCTGGCTTGCCGCAGCCGCCGCATTGGCGATCGCCAGCGGTGTGCGCCTGCTGCTTCACCCGCTCATCGGCCCGATCATGCCGGGCACCGCGTTCTGCATCGCGGCGTCACTGGTCGAATATTATTTCGGTCTCGCACCGGCATTGACAGTGATGCTGCTCGGTCTTGGTATCGCCGACTATCTGTTCGTTCCGCCCTACGCGACCATTGCCGTCTTCGATCGCGAAGACGTGATCCTGCTCGTCTCCTATCCGCTGGTCACGCTGTTGGTCATCGTGCTGGTCGAACGCCTGCGGCGCGCGCAGTTTCGCGCGGAGCTGATCGCATCGGTCGCGCAATCGCGCTATGAAATGCTGCTGCGTCACGACAACGAACGCATGCTCGCGCGCCGCGCCGTCGACGAAACGCACCGGCTGTTGCGGCATCTGTCGCATCATCACAAGACCTTTATCCTCATCCAGGCACTCGAGCGCAACGCGCTGCACCAGGCGGACGACATCAAACCGCAAGGCACGCTGCCGCGCCTGCCCAACGAGATCGCACCCGGCCCGCGCTTTGCCGAAGTCCATCCCGAAGATATCCACCGGCTCAGCAATGCATTGTGGCCCGGCAGCCATCGCGTCCGGCTGAGCAGCGGCGACGGCCGGTCGAAACTGACCGAGTGCGTGTGCGAACGCTTCACCACGCATGCGGGCGACTTCCTCGTGCTGCGGATCGGAACCTGAGCCATGAGCGGACCGACCAGCCTGTTCTATTCCGGCGACGACCATGCGGTGCTGATGCTGCACGGCCTGTCCAGCTCGCCGCTCGAATTGCGTTTCCTCGCGCGCCATCTGAACGCCGAAGGCTTCACGACCAGCGCGCCGCTCCTCGCCGGCTATAGCGCCGGTTCCGACGAAGCGGCCATGGAAGTCTGGCTCGACGCCGCCGTGCGCGAGTACGACGCGCTGGCCGCGCGCTTTGCCCGCGTGTCGATCTGCGGCCTTTCGATTGGCGCGGCGCTGGCGCTCGCGCTCGCGCACCGCCGCCCGCAAGCTCAAGCCGTGGTGCTGCTGTCGCTGACGCTGTCCTACGACGGCTGGGCGATCCCCTGGTATCGCTTTCTGCTCGACTGGGCGTACTTCACGCCGCTGCGCAACCGCTGGCGTTATCGCGAGGAGACGCCGTTCGGTCTGCGCAACGAAGCGCTCAGAGCGAAGATCGCGCGCGCCATGCAGCGCAGCGACTTCAGCGAAGTCGGCCCGTCGACCATTTCGTTGCCGGCGTTGCACCAGGCGAGCCGGCTGGCCGCGAACGTGCGCACGCTGGTGCGCGGCATCAAGACCGATTGCCTGATCGTCCACGCAATCGACGACGAAACGTCGAGCCCGCACAACGCCCGTTTTGTCGCAGGGAATATCGGCGCCGCTTTTTTACGCACCATCTGGCTGGATGACTCGTATCACATGATCACATCGGACAACGAGCGAGAGATCGTCGCGCGCGAAACCGCGCTGTTTCTGCGCGAAAGTGAAGTGGCCCACAGCAATAGCGACGGCGAGAGGCCGCAGGTCGTATCGAAGGCGTTGGCGCGGCGCCTGCGGCAACTCGCGGCGCTCGGCAAGGAGCGCGCATGACGCTCAGGCTCGGCAAACCGGCTCGCGCGCCGCTGCTGCTTGCGGCGGCTTGCCTCCTTGCGGCAAGCGTAGCGCGCGCTGACGATCAGAGTCCGGCTGCGGACGCGCAGGCGCCTGCGAATGCGAACGCGAGCGCCGACAGCAAATGGAAGATCGCGCTCGGGCCCGGCGTGATGGTCACGCCCAAGTATCCGGGCTCGCGCCAGTTGAGCGTGTTCCCCTTCCCTGCGCTCGACATCTCCTACGACGACCGGATTTTCTCGCAAGGTCCCGACGTACTCGGCATCAACGTGTTGCGAGGGCCGGCGTATCACCTGGGCGCTGCGCTCAGTTTCGATTTCCAGACCCGCAAGGAATCCGACGATCCGCGTCTGCACGGTCTCGGCGACGTGCACAGCGGCCCCAAGCTCAAGCTATTCGCCGATTACACGGTGTGGGCGTTCACGGGTTCGGTCGCGCTGTATCAGGATATCGCCGGACATCATCAGGGCACGACGGTGAGCACGGACGTGGTCGCTTCCGCGCCGGTCGGTGGATGGCTGTTCTCGGTGGGGCCCGGATTGACCTGGGCGAACGGCACCTATACGCGGACGTTCTTTGGCGTGTCGAGTCGGCAGAGCGCCGCTTCGGGGCTGCCGGTATACAACACCAGCGCCGGTGTGCGGGACATTCATATGAATGCGGTCGTCACTTACGATATTTCCAGACACTGGGTTGGGTCGGTGTCGGCAACGTTTGGACGTCTGGAGCATAACGCGGCCAATAGCCCGATTACCGAGCGGAGGTTTGAGCTCGATACGCTCGCCTCGGTGAATTATCGGTTTTAGCCCTGCCAGGCGGGGTTTTTGTTGTGCCTGCGGTGTTACGACCGCCCCTCGATATCGCCGAGATCGATCCCGAGCTCCGCGGCCATACGCGCAACCAGCACGTGAAGCCGGCTCACTTCATCAGCGAGCCTCTTCTGCTCGGCCTTAACAGCCTCGAACGCCGACAACGGCGCACTATCCTCATCGCCTCCCGCTTGGGCGATTTCACTCGCGCTGACTTCCCCGCATAACAGATGCATCCAGCGGTTCTCACGCTCGCCCGGCGTGCGTGCCAGTTTCACCACGCGAGGTGGCTCACCAACGGCGAGTTCGTCGAGAAACGCCTCGACCGACGAGATGTCCGCAAAACCGTGCAAACGCGCGCTGTTCAGCCGTAACTCGGCCGCGGTCTGCGGGCCGCGCAACAGCAGCGTGGTCAGCAACGCAGCCGACTGGCCCGGCAGCCCAAGCACGCGATTCATGTTGTGCTCGAACCGCGGCACACGGCTGCTGCTGCCCTCCAGAACCAGGCTCAGACGCTTCAGGCTGTCAATGGCAGTCAGCACCTCCGCTTCAGTGGCGCTCATCACCGGTGCGCGACCGGTCTTCTGGTTGCAGCCCAAAGTCAGCGCGTTGAGCGAAAGCGGATAACTGTCCGGCACAGTGTGCTGTTTTTCGACCAGCACGCCGAGCACGCGCCCTTCGAGTTGCGTCAGAGCACGGATGGACGGGCGGGAAAGAGCGTCAGGATTGGAGTTCATAGATGATGTCGCGGCGGACGCCGCCGGGTCGCGTGGACCGGCGTGCATAGCGTCGCAAAGCCGGGCGGAGTTTTTAGTTTGTGAGCCTTATGATAAACGGCCCAGGCACCCTCGGTGTACGAATCTCCGCAGCAACACGCCGCGCGCGGCGCTACGCGGCACGACGCATGCCGCCGCACAAAGCCCATTCCCGATGGAGCTTCCGCCCGGATTTTTGTTTCGTTGACGATTTTCCATATTCGAGATAATTTCCCGAATATGGAAAATTCAATCACCGACGACAACGCCATCGACCGTCGTATCGCCCAGCGTCTGCGGGCGCTGCGTGCCGAACGCAACTGGTCGCTCGACGATCTGGCGAAGCTTGGCAACGTCAGCCGCGCGACCTTATCGCGCCTCGAAAACGCCGCCGTGAGCCCTACCGCGAGCGTGCTGGGCAAACTCTGCGTCGCCTACGGTCTGCCGATGTCGCGCCTGATGCATATGGTCGAGGAAGATTTCGCGCCGCTGGTGCCGCGCAACGCGCAGCCGGTTTGGAGCGATCCCAGCGTCGGCTTCCGGCGGCGCTCGGTGTCGCCGCCGGCGCAGGCGCTGAGCGGCGAAGCGCTCGAGTGCGAACTCGACGCCGGCGTGCGCATCACTTACGACGCGTCGCCGAGACCGGGCCTCGAACATCACCTGATCCTGCTCGAAGGACAATTGCAGATCACCGTCGACGGGCAAAGCCACAATCTCCAACCCGGCGACTGTCTGCGTTACCAGCTGTTCGGCCCCAGCGCGTTCGTGACGCCCGCACATTGCGCCGCCCGCTACGTTCTTTTCATCGTGTGAGCCCGCATGACTGCAACCACCCCGATGAGCTTCTCCGCCGACGATCTGATTCGCCATACCCAGGAACTCGGCGCGCTGTTGCGCGCCTGCGTTCATGACGGCGCCAGCATCGGTTTCGTGTTGCCGTGCACGGTCGAGGAAAGCGAGGCGTTCTGGAGCACCAAGGTGCTGCCGTCGCTGCAAGCCGGTTCGCTCGTGCTGTTGGTGGCACGCTGCAAAGGCCGCATCGCGGGGACGGTTCAACTCGATTACGACACGATGCCGAACCAGCGCCACCGCGCCGAAGTGCGCAAGCTGCTGGTCCATCCCGAGTTTCGCCGCCAGGGGATCGCCAAGGCGCTGATGACGGAGCTCGAAGCCCGCGCAAGCCAGTTGCAGCGCAGCCTGCTCACGCTCGACACGCGCACCGGCGACAAGGCCGAGCCACTGTATGCATCGCTGGGTTACCGGACGGTCGGCGTGATTCCGGGCTTCTGCCGCGATACGATCGAAGAGCGGCTCGATTCGACAACGATCATGTACAAGGCGCTTTGAGAAAGCATCGGCGGTTCGCTGTCAGGCCGCTTTCGAAGATTTGAAAGTACCTTGCGCGCCGCCTTCTCCGCTTGCCGCCGTTATGCGTTCAACGGCGCGAATCGAGCGCGATCCGCACCGCCAACCCCGCGAGCACGGTACCCATCAGCCAGCGTTGCACCCGTAGCCACACCGGCCGGCCGCCGAGAAACACGGCAATCGAACCCGCCATGCTGGCGATCAGCGCGTTGACGGTAACGCTCACCACGATCTGCACGCAGCCGAGCACGATCGACTGCGCCAGCACGCTGCCGTGCCCCGGCGAGATGAATTGCGGCAGCAGCGACAAGTACATCACCGCGATCTTCGGATTCGCGAGGTTGGTCACGAGTCCCATCGTGAACAGTTTGCGGCGGCTGTCGTGCGGCAGATCGCGCACCTGGAACGGCGAGCGTCCGCCGGGTTTGACCGCCTGCCACGCCAGATACAGCAGGTAGAGCGCGCCGCCGAAACGCAACGCGTCATACGCATAGGGCACTGTCAACAGCAGCGCGGTAATGCCGAACGCGGCGCAGAACATGTAGAACACAAAACCGAGCGCGACGCCGCCGAGCGATATGAGCCCCGCGCGACGCCCCTGGCAAAGGGAGCGCGAGATCAGATAGATCATGTTCGGCCCAGGCGTGAGCACCATGCCGAGCGAAACCAGGCCGAAGGCAAGCAGCGTTGTGACAGCGGGCACGGCGTTCTCCTCTGAGAAAGTGAAATCTGGCAGTGCCGCCGAATATAGCCTATATCGCGGCACCCGGCTCACACTCGGCCTTGGGCGCGCCCCTGCGCAGGCGTCAGCGGCGCAAAATGTTTATCCTCACCGATGTTCCCGGCGCCGCCGAGGCGACCGGGGTCATCGCAAGGAGATGCCATTGACCGACCACGCTGATTCTTCCCCATCCTCCAAGCCGCAGATCGATCCGGCATTGCTCGAACTCGCGCATGAAGTCTTCGAACTTGCACGACGCGGTGATGCCGCGATGCTCGCCGCGGTGATCGAAAAAGGCGTGCCGCCGAATTTGCGCAATGACAAAGGCGACAGTCTCGTGATGCTGGCGAGTTATCACGGTCACGTGGATGCGGTGCGGACGCTGCTTGAGCATGGCGCCGATCCAAACCTGCGCAATGATAATGGGCAGACACCCATTGCCGGCGCCGCGTTTAAGGGCTTTGACGCCGTGATTCAGGTATTGCTTGCGCATGGCGCGGATGTCGAGGGTGCATCGCCGGATGGGCGCACTGCTCTTATGGTCGCTGCCATGTTCAATCGCACGGCGATTGTCGATCTGCTGATTGCCCACGGGGCAGATCCCGGTGCGCGTGATTTGAACGGAACGACTCCAAATCGACATCGACACCGGCGAGTTCCCCAATCCTCTCGACAGTAACGTCCGCGGCCGAATTACTGCTCATCGAAAAAGCGATACGCCTCTTTTCAACGGCCTGGCGCTACTGCCGCCGCACCTGAAGCTTTCCATATTGCGTCCGCACAAAACCCCGTACCGTTCGCCACATCAACGAATAGCGGTAGCCCGGCACCGCGAACAGCACCAGCGCGCCGAGCGCCAGCAGACCGCAGAACAGGAACGTGCCGCGATAGCTGAACGCCTGCACCAGCAAACCCGACAACACGCCCGACAGAATCGATCCGAGCCGCGCCGCGTTGAAGAACAGCGCGGTGGCGCGGCCCGGCGAATCCGGCATCAGATCCTGCACGTAGGTCATGCCGAGGCACGAGGTCACCGCGACCACGAAGGCGTTGAGCATCTGCATCGGGATCAGCACGTCGACGTGCCCGGCCAGCGACATCGCGATGAAATAGACCGCGTGCACCGCAGCGCATGCGGCCAGCCAGTTCGGTTTGTGCAGCGTCGACGATTTCGCGCCGAGCGCGAGCATCATCGGGATTTCCGTCAATGCGCCGAGGCCGAGCATGATCGACACGTCCAGATGCGTGCCGTTCAGGCCATGCACGATGTAGAGCGGCAGCACGATCATGGTGGCGTTGGCGGCGAGGCCGAGCAGCGTGAGCGCGGCTACCGCGCGGCGAATGTCGCTCGGCGAAGCGACACCCGGCAGGTCCTCGTGCGCATCTTCGCCGGGGGCGGTCAATGGCGGCACCGTGATCGACGCCGACGGCTCGGATGCCGTGTCCTCCACCGTGTGATCGCCCAGATGGCCTTGCGGCTCCCGCATCCGCCAGACGATCGTCGCGCAGGCGGCAAAGCTTGCCGCGGCGAACAGAAAGAGCCCGTAGAAACCGCTCGCCGCGAGCACCAGCGCGCCCACCGACGGACCGAACACCCATGCCGCAGACAGAATGGTCCGCAAGGTCGCGCTGGCGAACGCGCGCTCAGCCGGGTCCGGCACCGGCAGCGCCGCGCGGCTGAACGAGAACACCAGCGAGATGGCCGAGCCGCCCGCGCCGATAAAGGCAATGCCGACCGCCAGCAACAGCCGGTAATCACGCACTACGCATAAACACAGATAGCCGAGCGCGGCGGCTACCAGCGACGCCAGCAGCAAGGGCCGGTGCCGTCCGCTCGCGTCGCTCCAGCGGCCGGCCAAGGTGCTGGCGAGCACGCCGCTGGCGGCGATCAGCGTCATGAATACGCCGAGCCTGAACGGCGTCATGGCGGCGCGTTCGACGCCGAACAGCGACAGATACGGAGCGGTAAACGACATCGCCACCCCGAGCATGAGGGTGGCGGCGGCCAGCGGCTTGAAGCCAGGGATGCGCAGCAGATCGAAAAAACGTGAGGTCTTCAGCACGGGTGGCGGTGGTCAGGGAACGCGAGCCGCTGCCAGGCGCCATGGGCGCCAAGGAATGCATGGCCGGATCGACGGAGCATTATCGGCCGACCTCGCTTGCGCGTAAACCCGCGTACCCCGCGTCCCAAATTCGCGTAGCGTGCCGTCGCTGACGAACTCGCAACGAGGAAAACGCTGCTTGCCGTCCGTTGCGCGCATTGCTTCGGCGGACGTGCTTCGGCGGACGTGCTTCGGGACGTGCATTAGCGCGGTGGATGCCTCGCAAGATTCGCTCCCGCGTTGCCGCCCTCGCCGCTACATCGTCACAGAAGGACGTAACCGCGCTTTTCGAGCGTCCGCAGGTGCCATTGATTGCCGTAGACGCCGCAAGCGATGCAGAACAGGATCGACAGCGCCAGTCCGATCAGGTCGCCCGCACTGCCCCACAGGCCCGCAAAGAAAAGCATGATATTGACCGCCAGCATGACGAAAGCGGCAAACCACATTCTCTTTGACAAAGCCCACACGAAGCCGAGCAGGAACGCGCCCCAGCTGAAGCCGGTGGCGACGGCGACCGTTTCGTCCTTGCCCGGGTAATGCAGATAGATTCGTTCTCCCATTTCCTTTCCTGAACGCGATGACACGCCGCTGATTTGCGGCAAATGATGATGTTTAACACGCCCGGTTGGCAAGAACGTGTGTCTGCCTACATTTTCATCGAACGCGTGCGGATCATGAACGACGCCGTTTTTTCAGAATCCTGCTGGGGAAGATGTTCTTGCTGAAGCTGTTGCGCAATGTACCAGGTGATTTTTCTTACCAAATCCGCAATCATCAACAATATCTCGCCTGAAGAGGCAACCAACCTCGGGAGTCACGATGGCCACGCAAACAGCTTACTCACAGAAAGCCCCCTCGCGCGCCGAGGTAGACACCCTCCCGGGCGCCACGGTATTGGAATTCGGCACAGACTGGTGCGGCTACTGCCAGGGCGCGCAGGCGTCGATCAGCAAGGCCTTCGAACCACACACCGGCATTAGGCATCTAAAGATTGAAGACGGACCCGGCCACCCGCTGGGCCGCTCCTTCAAGGTCAAACTCTGGCCAACGCTGATCTTCATGCGCGACGGCGCCGAAGTCGCACGCGTAGTGCGCCCCGCCAACGCGACCGAGATTGCCGAAGCCTTCACGTCTCTCTGATCCGCGCGCGGATCCGGGCGCGATCACAGCGTGCCCCGCCGCAACGCGTAAGCGACAACCCATCATGCGACAAGCCATCCATCACTTGAGCGTCAAAGCCCGCACCAGCGGACTCGTCGAGTTCACCGACGAAGCGCGCCGCTTCGTCGCCGAACAGGCGATCGGCACCGGCCTGCTGACGCTGTTCTGCCGTCACACTTCAGCTTCTCTATTAATCCAGGAAAACGCCGATCCTGCCGTGCAACGAGATCTGGAACGCTACTTCGCGAGCCTCGCGCCCGAAGACGCCGAGCGTTACGAACACAATGCCGAAGGACCGGACGATATGCCGGCCCACCTTCGCACGGCGTTGACGCAGGTGCAATTGTCGGTGCCGGTCGAGCACGGCCAGATGGTGCTCGGCACGTGGCAAGGTCTTTACCTGTTCGAACATCGCCGTCGCACGCAACCGCGCGATATCGTGCTGCACCTGATCGGCGAATGATCTGCTGCCGGCGCTGTCGAAGCAGACAGCAGACCCCGGCAGCAGATATCTGCAAATGCGTTTGCTGCACTGCTTTATCCGTCAACCGGCTTAAAGGGAGCAACATCTCATGGGCACCCATAGCGAACTGCAGGCTACCGTCGATGCGATGGTCCAACCCGGCAAGGGCCTTCTCGCCGCCGACGAAAGCGGCCCGACCATCGCCAAACGCTTCAGGACGATCGGCCTCGAATCCAGCGAGGAAAACCGCCGTGCGTACCGCAATCTGCTGCTGACCACGCCCGGTCTCGGCGAGTTCATCAGCGGCGTGATCCTCTACGAAGAAACGCTCGGTCAGAAAGCGAACGACGGTACGCCGTTTGCGCAACTGGCCGCCAGAAACGGCATCGTGCCGGGCATCAAGGTAGACCTCGGCAAGATCCCGCTTGCGCTCGCCCCCGGCGACGAAATCACCGAAGGCCTCGACGGCCTCGCCAAACGCTTCGTCGACTACAAGCGGCAAGGCGCGCGCTTTGCCAAATGGCGTGCGGTGTACAACGTCACGGCAAGTCTGCCGAGCCGGCTCGCGATCGAAGCGAATGCCGATTCGCTGGCGCGTTACGCGGCGATTTCCCAGGAAGCGGGCATCGTGCCGATCGTCGAACCGGAAGTGCTGATAGACGGCGATCACACCATCGAGCGCAGCGCCGAAGTGACCGAGGCAGTGTTGCACGAGGTCTTTCACGCGCTGCATCGGCATCGTGTCGTGCTCGAACACATCCTGCTGAAGCCGAGCATGGTGCTGGCCGGCGCGGATCATGCCCAGCAATCGACCACTGCGGAGATCGCGGCGCAAACCTTGCGGGTGCTCAAACGTACGGTGCCGTCCGCCGTGCCGGGCATCGTGTTCCTGTCCGGCGGCCAAGCGCCGGAAGAAGCCACAGCCAATCTCGACGCGATGAATCGCCTCGGGCCGCTGCCGTGGAATCTGAGCTTTTCATATGGACGGGCGTTGCAGGAACCGCCGCTGCAAACATGGAAGGGCGAGGCAAGCCACGTCGAAGAAGCGCAAAAGGCCTTGCTCAAGCGTGCGCGCCTGAATGGCGCAGCAGCGCTCGGCCAGTACGACGCGTCGCAGGAAAAGAAGTAACGTGGGCGGCAACCGATGGTCCGCGATGCCGGGACATATAAGGTCGTGGCGGCCCGGCCGCGCCGTGCATGGCGGCCGGCAAGCTTACGGTTCGCACGCAACCAGCGCGTGCAGTTCGTCGATATTGAACGGCTTGGCGAGAATCGCCACGCCGAGCCGGCGCGCCCGTTCGAGTTCGTCGGCGTAGCCCGTCATCAGCGCGATCTTCTGCGCCGGCCACGCGCTGCGTACTTTTTCCGCGAGGTCGATACCGCTGAGCTTGCCCGGCATCTGGATGTCGGATAGCACGAGTTCGAACTTCGCGCCGCCGCTCAGCACGTCGAACGCCTGATCGGCGGTGGGTTCATGCCGCACTTCGCAACCGAAGGTCTCCAGCACCGCGGCCACACCCGCCGCCACGTCCTCGTTGTCTTCGACCAGCAGAACCATGCCGGGCGACGAAGGCGCCGGCTGATACGCCGCTTCGGCGCCGGGCGCCGCCTTATGACGCTCGCGATAGCGCGGCAGATAAAGCCTGACGGTGGTGCCGCTGCCCGGCACGCTGTCGATCCTGGCCGCGCCCGCCGCCTGTTCGCACATCGCGAGAACCTGGGCGAGACCGAGGCCGCTGCCCGAGCCGCGCAGTTTGGTGGTGAACAGCGGTTCGAACGCGCGCCGCGCAACCGCTTCGGGCATGCCCTCGCCGTCGTCCGAGCAGGCAATCAGCACGTATTCGCCGTCCGGCAGCAACGTATCGCTGCTCATCAGCCGATTGTTCTGGCAGCGAATCACAAAACGGCCGCCACGCGGCATTGCATCGCGCGCATTGACAGCAAGGTTCACGAGTGCGAATTCGAGGTCGGTCGGATCGGCCAGCACCGGCCAGACGTTGTCGACTATGTTCAACGCCACTTCCACGTTGTCGCCGAGCGCTGCGTCGATCAGCGGCACGACTGCGGGCAGCCATTGGGCGAAGTCGAGCGGTTCCTGTTTGAGCGGCTGCTTTTTCGCGACGCTCAATAGACGCCGCGTCAGCGATTCAGCGGTGGCGGTTGCGCGCTCCACCGCGAGCACTTCTTTTTCGAGGTTGTTAAAGCGCTTCAGCCGCGCAAGCTCGGTGTTCGCCGACACTACCATCAGCAGATTGTTGAAATCGTGCGCGACGTTGGCGACCAGATTGCCGAGCGCGCCCATACGCTGCAATTGCCGGCTCGATGCCTCGGCGGAAAGACGCATCGCCACTTCGCCCTGCCAGCGCTCCCACGCGCGGCGCTCCCCTTCGAGTCGACGCAGCGAGAAAAACACCAGCAGCCAGATCGCGAGGCACGGCACGGCCGTGATCGCCGCGATCAGTATGAAATGGCCGCGCCACGCGCCGGTGATCGACGCGGTTGCGTAAGCGCTCATCACGTAGAGCGGATAGTCGCCGACGCGGCGAAACGCCAGCAAGCGTTCGACGCCGTCCACCGTCGAGGTCAGGCGGATGTGACCGAACAGCTGTTGGTCGCGCAATGCGGCGATGAACGCGCTCTGCGCTTTTGGCTGGGCGCCCGCGGGCCATGCCGGATAGCGGACCAGCAGATTGCCGTCCTGGCGGTATAAGCCTAGCGACAGCGACGCATCCCCACTCGTCAGATCACGATAGAAGCGCGAGAAATACTCATTACGTAGCGCGACCGACACCACACCGAGGAATGGCCCGTTGATACCCGAGCGGCCAATCGCCGTGTTGAACACATCGGTTCGCGACAGCGGCCCGAACATCGGCAGCGAAAAATACGGGTGTGGACGCATTGCTTTGGCCGCAGTGAAGTCCTCGCGCTGCGCAACCGACATCGCCGGCGCCGGATAGACGCGGCTCGACACCAGCAGATCGCCGGCCGCGCCGAACACCGCGATCGACGCGACCTGTGGGAAATCGCCGCCGATTTCGCGCAAGCGATCGTGCAATGCGGCTTCATGCGCGCGTATTCCCGTGTCGTCCTCATCGCCCAATAGCTCGACGATGCGCGAGGCCATCTGCTGATTGAGGTCCAGCACCTTGACGGCCTGTTCCTCAGCCACGCGCGCGAGCCTGTCGATCATGTCGTTCGAATCCGCGATGCGGCGCTGGTAGTCGAAATAGCCATAGCCCGCGAGGCAGGCCAGCGGAAACACAATCGAAACGGCAAGCACGATCAGCAGCACGCGCCGCGTCGCCGCGAAGTTTCGCGAGGGCATCGGGAAATCGACTGCGACACGTTCCGCACGCTGCACGGTCACGATCTCCATGAAAGATGACAACAGGTGGGGTGAGCGTTGCACAGCGTTTCGCGGATTGTCTCGCATGTTCCGCGCGGCGTCCGTGCGCCAATTCCCATTCCGTCGGAATGTACCTTACTTCTGTCGTTCGCCCTAGCCTGCCGGACTAAGGAAACGATGTGCGTATCGATGTGCGTATCGATGTACTTATCGTCGGACGAATTCGGGTATGCGAATTGCTGACGAGCCGCCCTCACTGTCCGGAATTGACACTCTCATCGGTGGTGAGCTGCTCCTGCAAACCGTCAAACACCCGCTGCGTCGCCCGGCTCGGCGCTTCGAGCGCGAACAGCAACAACGAACGCCCTGTCACCTGGTAAGCATCACCAGCACGGAACTCCGGCAACTCCGCCCGCACGGGCATATTGGTGTCGAGCAGACAGGTCCACTGCTCGCCCTCCGGAATATCGGGCAGCGTGAAGTTGACCACGTCGTGATGTGCGTTCAGCACCAACAGCAAAGTGGCATCGGACGCAGGCCGGCGAATGCCGGACGCTTGCGCGCGCCCGTCGATCACCAGACCAAAGCAGCGCATCGACGGATCGTCCCATTGTTCAGGAGAAAGATCGCTGCCGTCGGGCGACAGCCAGCGCGCGTCTGTCACATCCAGCGCTTCGTTGTACTCGCCGGCGAGAAAGCGCCCGCGCCGCAACACCGGCAAACGATGACGCAGCGTGGTCAGATTCTTGACGAACTCGATCAATGCGCGGCCGTCGTCGTCGATGCTCTCCCAATCGACCCAGCTGATCTCGTTGTCCTGGCAATACGCGTTGTTGTTGCCCTTCTGCGTGCGGCCGAATTCGTCGCCGGCGAGCATCAGCGGCGTGCCTTGCGAGAGCAGCAGCGTGGCCAGCAGGTTGCGTTTCTGGCGCTCGCGTTGCTGGCGGATCTCGGCGTCATCCGTTGGACCTTCAACGTCGAAATTCCACGACTTGTTGTCCGAGTGGCCATCGTTGTTGTCTTCGCCGTTGGCCTCGTTGTGCTTGTCGTTGTACGAGACCAGATCGTTGAGCGTGAAGCCGTCGTGCGCGGCGATGAAATTGACGCTGGCCCACGGACGGCGGCCGCGATGATTGAACTTGTCGCCCGAACCGGTCAGGCGTTTGGCGAGATCGCCGACCGCGCCCTCGTCGCCCTTCCAGTATCCGCGCACGGTGTCGCGAAAGCGGTCGTTCCATTCGGCCCAGCCCGGCGGAAAGCCGCCCACCTGATAGCCGCCGGGGCCGCAGTCCCACGGTTCCGCGACCAGCCGCACACTCGAGAGCACCGGATCTTGCCGGCAGCTGTCGAGAAAGCCTCCGCCTTCGTCGAAACCGTGCGGCTCGCGGCCGAGAATGGTCGCGAGGTCGAAACGGAAGCCGTCGACTTTCATCTCCGTCACCCAGTAGCGCAAGCTGTCGGTGACCATTTGCAGCACACGTGGATGCGACAGGTTCAGCGTGTTGCCGGTGCCTGTGTCGTTGATGTAGTAGCGCGGCTCGTCGGGCATCAGCCGGTAGTACGACGCGTTGTCGATGCCTTTGAAGGAAATGGTCGGCCCGCGCTCGTTGCCTTCGGCGGTGTGGTTGTAGACCACGTCGAGAATCACTTCGAGGTTGGCGTTATGAAAGCTGTCCACCATTCCCTTGAATTCGCCGACTGAATTGATCGACGACGCAAAGAAACGCGGATCGGCCGCGAAGAAGCCGATCGTGTTGTAGCCCCAGTAGTTCGTGAGCCCCTTCTCGAGCAGATGGCTGTCGTTGACGAAGGTCTGAACCGGCAGCAATTCGACCGACGTGACACCGAGGCTTTTGATGTAGTCGACCACGACTTGCTGCCCGAGCCCCGCGAACGTGCCACGCAGATTTTCCGGCACGCCGGGATGACGCTTCGTAAACCCGCGCACGTGGGTCTCGTAGAAGATCACGCGCTCCCACGGCAATGCATTGCGCTCTGGATGAGTCCACGAGAAATTCGCATCGACCACCTCGCACTTCGGCACGAAGGGGGCGCTGTCGCGCTCGTCGAATGACAGATCACCTTGTTCCGAATCGAGCGTATAGCCGAAGATTTCCGGCGCCCACTTGAGATCGCCGATATGGGCTTTGGCATAGGGGTCCAGCAGCAGCTTGTTCGGGTTGAAGCGATGGCCATTTTCGGGTTCGTAGGGACCATGCACGCGATAGCCGTAAACCGCGCCCGGTTTCAGATTGGGCACGAACACATGCCAGACCTCGTCCGTATACTCAGGCAGCTCGATGCGTTCTATTTCCGTCAGCCCCGTTTCATCGAACAGACATAGTTCGACCTTGGTTGCATGCGCAGTGAACAGTGCGAAATTGACACCGCTTCCGTTCCACGTCGCACCAAGCGGAAAGGATGTGCCTTCCGAAATGCGCGTCGAGTAATTGATCTGGGATGACATAGTGGTTCCTGTGGAGTCCGCCGACATCGACCCACGCGTACTTTTCGCGGCGCGGGCTCGCGTTCTAGGATGACGCATTTTTTCAAAGCCCGATGCAGCGTTACGGCGGCCCCGCCACACGCAACGCAGCGGCCGATTCAAGCACGCGCAACAAACGCTCCGGTGTCAGCGGCTTGGCGCAGTGCGCATCGAAACCCACTGCTTTGGCGCGAGCCCGATCCTCACGCGATGCAAACGCGGTGCAGGCCACCAGCAACATATGCGCGGTCAATGGATTGGCCCTGAGGCGGCGTGCCAGTTCGAAGCCGTCGAGGCCCGGCATCTTGATGTCAAGCACGACTGCAAACGGCTGCCATTCGCAGGCCATTTCACAAGCGGCCAGAGGATCGTCAAGTGCGCGGCACTCGAAGCCGTCCGCGTTCAGCACCATCTGCAACGCTTCGGCGGCTTCACGATAATCGTCCACCACCAGGACGCGCCGGTGCGAGGCCATTGCATATCGAATCGGCCGCCAGACTACGACGTCGTCGTTCTCGTCCATTCCGTCGTTGGGCGTCACCATCCTCTCCTTGTGCCGCTAGCGGGCACCTTCGAAATACGCGCGCAAGATTCGCTCCCGCCGCGCAGTCAAGGTCGACGATTCTTCTGGCGTTTGTTTCAGTTCCGGCCGACACGCTGCTGGGCGGTGCCTTTCTTTTCAACCATAGCTTACAGTGCGCCATGCTGCTCGCTGGATTGCGGGCGACGATCCATCAACGTATGCACTGGATCTCGCGGCGGGTCATGGAACGCACGTCCGTCGTGCACGTCGCCCTTGGGGTGTGCAGCGCAGAAGGCTGATCGGCGAATTCGCGCCGCAAGTGGTGATTCTCGATATCGGCTTGCCGCTTCTGAACGACTATGAAGTAGCGCGGCGCGTTCGCAGCGATCATCGCGGCGCCGGCATTCTGCTGATCGCCGTCACCGGCTGGGGTCAACAGCAGGACAAGCAGACCGCCGAGGCGGCCGGCTTCGACCATCATTTCACCAAGCCCGTCGATCCACGCGAATTGCAGCGCGTGTTGAGCCGGCAGCGCGTTTAACCGTCGCCGCGCAAAGCCGCTGCAACCCGCGCGATCTGCTGTTTCGCCGCTTCATACACATGCTCGGGCGTGAAGCCGAATTTCTTCTTCAGATCGCTCAACGGCGCGGACGCACCGAAAGTATGCATCGCCACCTGCGCGCCCAGGCGCCCGACGTAGCGATCCCAGCCGAGCGTGGCAGCCTGTTCGACGGCCACTCGCGCGTCGATGTCCGGCGGCAGCACCGAGTCCCGATACGCGTCGTCCTGACGCTCGAAGATATCCCACGACGGCATCGACACCACGCGCGCCGCAATCCCCTCGCTCCTAAGCTTCTCGTAGACGTCGACGCATATTGACACTTCACTGCCTGTGGCCAGCAATAGCACCTGCGGCTTCTGCCCGTCAGGCGCATCGGCCAGCACGTAAGCTCCCTTCTGTACGCCCTTGGCCGACGCATAGCGGCTGCGGTCGAAAGTCGGCAGCGGCTGACGCGACAGGACGATGCACGACGGCCGCCGCGGCTGCGACAGCGCCACGCGCCACGCTTGTGCCACTTCGTTCGCGTCGCCTGGACGCAGCAGCGTCAAGCCGGGCACGCCGCGCAGCGACGCCAGTTGCTCGATCGGCTGATGAGTCGGACCGTCTTCGCCGACACCGATCGAATCGTGCGTGAACACGAAGATGGCCGGCACTTCCATGATCGCGGAGAGGCGGATCGGCGGCTTCATGTAGTCGCTGAAAATCAGGAAGGTCGAGCCGAACGGCCGCAGATTCGACAATGCGAGGCCGTTCACCACTGCGCCCATCGCATGTTCGCGAATCCCGAAGTGCAGATTGCGGCCGCCATAGTTGTCGTGCTCGAAGCTGCCCGCGCCTTCGAATTTCAGGTTGGTCTTGGTGGACGGCGCCAGATCGGCCGCCCCGCCGATCATCCACGGCACGCGTGCGGCAATCGCGTTGAGCACCTTACCCGACGAATCGCGCGAGGCGATGCCCTTCGGGTCGGCATCGAAAGCAGGAATGTCGCGGTCCCAACCCGCCGGCAATTCGTGCGCTTCCATCTGCGCGAATTCGCGCGACAGCTCAGGATACTTTTGCGTGTACGCCTCGTACTTCGCTTGCCATGCCTCGCGTGCCGCCTCGCCGCGCGCGCCGATGCCTTGCTCGAAACGTTCGTGCACGCCGTCCGGCACGTAGAAGAACCTGTCTTCCGGCCAGCCGTACGCGCGCTTGGCGAGCGCCACTTCCTCCACGCCGAGCGGTTCGCCATGCGCGGACGCCGTGTCCTGCTTATGCGGCGCGCCCCAGCCGATGATGCTGTTGACCACGATCAGCGTCGGCTTGCCGGTGACGCTCTTCGCTTCGACAAGCGCGGCTTCGAGCGCCGCGGTGTCGTTCGCGTCCTGCACGTGCAGCGTGTGCCAGTTGTAGCCGCGAAAGCGGCTTTCCACATCGTCGCTGTACGCGAGGTCCGTGTGGCCTTCGATCGTCACGCGGTTGCTGTCGTAAATCCAGATCAGGTTCGAGAGCTGCAAATGGCCGGCGAGCGACGCCGCTTCGTGCGAAATGCCTTCCATCATGTCGCCGTCGCCGCATAGCGCGTAGACCCGGTAATCGAACAGCGACGCATCGGTTCGATTGAAATGGGTCTCGTACCAGCGCGCCGCCATGGCCATGCCGACACTGTTGCCGAGCCCCTGGCCGAGCGGCCCGGTAGTGGTTTCGACGCCGGTCGTCAAGCGGTACTCGGGGTGGCCCGGCGTGTTGCTGCCGATCTGGCGAAAATGCCGGATATCGTCGAGCGAGACAGCGGGCTTACCGGTCGGCTTGCCCTCGTCGTCCACCGCCTTCACGTTGGCCAGATGCAGAAGCGAATACAGCAGCATCGACGCATGTCCGACCGACAGCACGAAGCGGTCGCGGTTCGGCCACAACGGTTCGTCCGGGTCATAACGCAGATGGTGTTGCCACAGATGATAGGCAACCGGCGCCAGTGCCATCGGCGTGCCTGGGTGGCCGGAATTCGCCTTTTGCACGGCGTCCATCGACAGCGTGCGAATCGTGTTGATGCACAACTGATCGAGGGCGGGATCGTTTTGCATGGGGACACTCCTTGTTCGGCGGTTGAGAACATCGCCGGGACGCACTGCATCGGCATGCCCGGCGAACCGTGCTCGTCAGGAAGAACTCATCAGGAACCGCTGCCAACCTCGCCGATGATGCGCCGATGCGCGCAAATCTGCACGGCGCGTTACAGACAGGCACGTGCAAGCGCCATGCCGGGCCGCCAGTCAGGGGCTGAACTTTCAGACGGCTTGCGGCCCTGACGGGACGCAAAGCCGGAAGGGATCAACAGCAGGCCATGCACGTATTTGCCGCGATCAAGCCGCGCGCAGCCAGTGTTCGGCAAGCGGGCCGCGGGCGCCGTCGATCGGGTCCGTGGGGGAGACTGGCGATGCGGCGGTCGGAACGAAAAAGGCGCGCCGGGATGCCCCGGCGCGCCTTGTGGTCCTGCTGTACGTCGTAAAGAACGACGTGCCGCTCATTACACGCTTAGCGCAGTTTCGCGACGTCCTTATCGCTCACACGTGTCGCCGCCGGATTGCCGAACTGCGTCGTCACGTAGTTCGTGAGCGCGGCGATCTGCGCATCGCTCAGTTGCGTGGCGAACGCCGGCATGCCGACGTCGTTGCCCGGGGTTTTGCGCTGCACGCCGTGCAGGATCACCTGCACCAGATTGTCCGGATTGGACGCACCCACCGTCGAGTTACGCAGCAGCGACGGATAGTAGCCATCGGGCGTGCCCTTGCCTTGCGCCTGGTGGCACGTCGCACAGTTGCCGAGATACAGCCGCGCCGGATCGAGCGTGCCGTCGTTCATCGCCACGCCGCGCAAACGCGCAACATCCGTCGAAGGACGGCCCCACGAGCTGCGTGACTGCGAGCTGCCGTCGCTCACCGCGGGCACCGTGCGAACGTAGGTGGCGATCGCATCGATATCCGCGCCGGTCATCTTCGAGAAGCTATGCTCGACCGCTTCGCCCATTGGGCCAGCTGCTTGCGCGAGGCCCGGCACGCTGCCGGTTTGCAGGTACTGCACCAGTTGCGCATGGGTCCAGCCGCCGATCCCGCCATGGGTCGCCGACGTGATGTTGTAGCCGTCCCAACCCGCCAGCACCGAACCGCTGAGGAAGCCGCTGCCGGTTTCGTCGAGCGCCTTCTCCTGCATCGCGAAACCGCGCGGCGTATGGCAGGTGCTGCAATGCGCGAGGCCTTGCACGAGATACGCACCGCGGTTCCATGCGGCGCTCTGGTTCGGCCTGGCTTCGTACGGGCCGTTCTTCAGGAACACCCAGTTCCATACTGTCAGCGGCCAGCGCATGTTGAGCGGCCACGGAATGGCGCTTGCGCGCGTGGCCTGCTTCACCGGCGCGACGCCGTATCGGAAGTAAGCGTAGAGCGCCTTCACGTCGTCATCGCTGACTTTCGCGTAGGACACGTACGGCATCGCCGGATACAGGTTATGACCGTCCTTCGACACGCCCTTGCGCACCGCGCGATCGAAATCGGCGAGCGTCCAGTTGCCAATGCCGGTTTGCAGATCCGGCGTGATGTTGCTCGAATAGATCGTGCCGAGCATCGGCACTTTCAGCGGCAGGCCGCCGGCGTACGGCTTGCCCCTGGCGGTGCTATGGCAGGCCATGCAATCGCCGGCCGTCGCGAGGTATTCACCGCGCTTGATCAACGCGGTGTCGTTGCTGCTGACGCCCGCATCGGCTTGCGCCAGAGCAGGCACCGTCAGCGCGCTGGCCAGCAGCCAGAAAAAAGTCTTTTTCAGCACGTTCAAACTTCCTTCTTCAACTGGTCTGCCATGCGAAGTGCAAGTGCGGCAATGGTCAGCGTGACGTTGACGGTGCCGACGGTCGGCATCGTCGCGCTGCTGGAAATGAACAGGTTCGGGTGATCGAAGGTGCGGCAATGCTTGTCGACCACCGAATCGCGCGGGTCGCTGCCCATGATGGTCGCGCCCGTGATGTGGTTGTTCGGCGCGAACTCGTCCTGATACTCGATCTCCGTGCCGCCCAGCACCTTCGCTGCGTTTGCGTAGACCTCTTTCGTATGGACTGCGCCGCGCTTCACGTAATCGTCGATCGCGTAGGTAATCTCCGGGCGCGGAATGCCGATCGCATCGACTTCCGTCTTGCTCGGTACGATGCGGTTTTGCGGCTGCGGCAGGATTTCGTGGAAGCAGTCGAACTCGACGAAGCGCGCCGAGCGGTCGCGAATCTGCGCATCCAGCTCAGCGGGCTTGATCAGCTTGCCTTGCTTGAAAATTTTCTGGGTTTCCTGATCGACGCGCGACAGGTTCGACAGGTGGATCTTCTTGGCCGCTTCGGTCGAACGGAACGCACCGTCGCGAAAGCCGATCAGCGAGGTCATTTCCTGCGGGCCGCGGCCCGGCCACAGCTTTTCGTCCGCGTAGAAGGTGACGCCGGTGCCCGGGTGATCCATCAGGTTGCGGCCCACCATGTCGGAGCTGTTGCCCACGCCGTTCGGGAAGTCGTGGCTGGTGGACATCAGCATGATCTTCGGCGTTTCGATGCCGTTCGCGGCGAGCACGAAGTACTTGCCTTCCACGCGATGCTCGTTGCCTTGCGGGTCTTTGTACAAAGCCGCGGTGATGCGTTTTTGCGGACCGACTTCGAGCTTGTGGACCACGGCGTTGTCGATCAGCTTCGCGCCGGCCTGCTCAGCCTTTTCGACGTGCACGATGCCGTTGTACATCGCGCCGATCGGGCAGATCGGCATGCAGTTGTTGTTGCCGCAGCAGGTCGGCCGGCCGTCGTAGGGACGGCTGTTGCGCGCCACTGGCTCGGTCACGACGTGATAGCGCGAGTCGAAGCCGTTCAGCTTGCTCTTGATGGTCTGCTCGTTGTACGACAGCGGCAGCGGCGCCATCGGGTACGGCTGGCTGCGCGGCGAACCGAGCTCTTCGTCAGTCGGGCCCCACACGCCGAGTTCTTCTTCGGCGCGCTGATAGTACGGCTCGAGTTCGTCGTATTGCATCGGCCAGTCGCGGCCCACGCCGTACACCGTCTTCATCTTGAAGTCGTTCGGTATGAAGCGCCACGCGGACGCCGCCCAGTGCCACGTCGTGCCGCCCACTGCCCGGATGTACTGCGAGTTGAATTTGTGCTCGCCCTTCAGGATCAGATAGTTGTTGGGCGGGCCGTATTCCGGATGCGGCGCCCAGGCGCTCGACGGATACGGCGCCGAGTTATCCGACTTGTCGAACTGATTGCGAAAGCGCTCGACGATCTCCCAGCGCGGCATGCGCGGCCCGGCTTCGAGCAGGATCACTGACTTGCCCGCGAGCGCCATTTGATGCGCGACGATCGCGCCCGCGACGCCCGACCCGATGACGACGATATCGGCTTGTTGTGTGTCGGCCATTGCTTAAACTTGCCTTTCGATGGGTTTTGCCGCCCAGAAACCGGGCTTGTTGGGGCAGTACGAGCGGATGATCAGCGTGTCGGAGACCACGCCGAACATCAGCGCCTGTTCATAGGTCACGACGACGTTGTCGACCGTGCCGAGATACCAGGCTTCCATGATCTTCAGCGCGAGCACCTGTTGCGCGGTATCGGCGGAACCGGCCGCCAACGCGCCGGCCAGCTTCGGCAATTGCTGCGCGAGATCGGGCGTGGACTTGCGCAACGCGGCCAGAAGGCGCGTGCCGACATCGCGATCAAGACCGGACCTGGCCGTCAGCGATTGCGACAAGGTCATGAAGGCATCGAGCGGAACGGCCGTTGTGTCGTCGGCCAGCGCTTTGAGCGTGAGCGAGCCGGTGAGACCGGCCGCCGTCAACGCGAGCGCGCCCTGGAGCCAGCGGCGGCGCGTCATGCCCGACGCTTCACCGCTCGCGGAGTGCGCCCCGAAGGAAGTCCCCTGGGGGGGCGCCTCGTGAGTGTCTTGTGGAGTCAATTGTTGTTTATCCCTTGTGATGCGTTCAATGCGTTCTTATCCCTTGTGATGCGTTCAATGCGTTCAATACGTACTGCGAGGCTATCCGTGTTGCCGAACGTGTTGCCGGATCTCTTGCTGAAACCGCTTCAAAACTGATGCAGCATGCCGACGTAAGCGCCGGTTTGCGACTCGCCCGCGAGCGGACTCGTGTTGCTGGACGCATCACGCGGCGACGCTTCCAGCGAGAAACTCGCGTTGCCGCTGTTGCGCACGTAAGCGACCGTGCCATACAGGAAGGTGCGCTTCGACAGGTTGTAGGTGGTGCCGAGCACGTACATCATCGCGTGGCCGGACGGATCATGTGACGCATCGCCGGCGCCGTCGCCGACCTTGACGTAATAGCCGCCGCCCGTCACCGCCCAGCGCGGCTGGAAGTTATAGGTGGCGCCGAGCCAATAGTGATCCGCACTGTCGGCCACGCCGGCCGGCGAATCCGGCGCTGCGTAATGCGTATAGGCGCCCTGGATCTTCACCGCGTCGAAGTGCAGGTTCGCACCGACAAAATACTCGCGCGAACTCTGGAAGATATTGCTGAACCGGCCGTTGCTGTCGCGCAGTTCGTCATAGATGCCGCGCACGTCGAAAAGCGGCGAGTGATACGTGAGCATGATGCCGTCCGAGCGGCCGAATTCGCCGGCCGCACCGCTGTTGAACGCGCCCGGCTGATTGCCGAGCGCGTACTGCGCCTGCACGTCGAAGCCCCAGAACACCGGGCTGTGGTACTCGACGTTGTTATTGGTCTGCTGCCAGTTGCGCCCGCGCACCAGCGAAGCCGATGAAAACGCCTGCTGCACGAACGGATCGAATTCCCACACGCCGTCGCTGTCGATGAACAGATTGCGCCCGGCCTGCAGCGTGCCCCACTCCTTGCTGGACAGACCCGCGAACGCGCGCCGCGACCAGAGCCGCCCGCCGCTGGTGGTGCCGTTCATCACCTGCAATCCGGTTTCCAGGTTGAAGATCGCATTCAATCCGCCGCCGAGGTCTTCCGTACCCTTGAGCCCCAGCATGCTGGTGCCCCAATCGCCGCCTTCCGCGCTCCAGCGGCTCGAACTGCCGCCCGCGCCATTGCTGATGTGATTCAGGTATTCAACGCCGCCGTCGAGGCGGCCATATAACGTCACGCTGGTTTGACCGTAAGCCAGCGGGCTTGCCACCGCTAAGGCAGCCATTAATTTCGTACGTAGTCTCATTGTTTTGCCGTGAATTTTTTCTGTCGCGATGTTGGGCAAAGCGGATCGCGAATGAAACAAAACTACTCGACGCAGCGTGCCGCGATTTTCTGCTGCGCGGCCGCGAATCTTGACGCAAGGCTCACAACGGGCCCGGCTGCGGGCGTCTGGACGGTATTCGCAATGACCTGTTACGCATACCGCCCTACGCCGAGGAAGCGGGATTTTACCCAATTGCAAATGATGGTGTTGTGAAACTACACGCTTCGCGTGTCGAACTATAGGTGATAGACGCTTGATAGCCTATTCCGCTTGACGCAATAAACTTTTGCTGACAGTGCGCTCGACATTGGAGATCAGACGCCGATTCGGCAGATCGAAAGGCACCCACGATAAGATAGGCGGCGAATTGCCATCCGCCAAATCAAAACTCGCTAATTGCCGTGATTCGCTACTCCAATATTCGCCATTTGCCATGAACGCGCCTGAATTGACCGAAGACGAAAACCTTGGCCTCTATCAACGCGCGACCGAACACGGCGCGGAATGGTGGCGCGTCAGCATTGCGGACCGCCCGGAAAACTACCGGCTCGAGCACGGCATAGATGACGGCAACGGCGCTGCGGCGGTCGATATCGATCTGGTGGTCGACGCGGAGAATCTGCGCGCGAAGCTGAAGAAATGGCGCCGCGAAGGCTTTGCAATCGACGCGGGCGACGCCGCGAGCGAGCAGACCCCGCTCGAACGCGTGGCCTTCATGCCGGAGCTTGAACGGGTGGCCGCGCTGGCGTCGGCGGCCAGACATCGGCACGCGGAGCACGCGCCAGAAACCGTGCGCATCGGCCGTACCGACGTGCCATGCGGCGGCGGCAACCCGCTCGTGCCGCGCGTCAATCCTGCGTATCTGTTTTCCGGGCGCGTCAACGACATCGTCGAAGATATCGTCGAGAACCGGCGCGTGATGCTGATCGGCCATACCGGCGCCGGCAAGACGAGCCTGATCGAACAGGTCGCGGCGCGCTCGCGTCACGGCGTGTTGCGCTCGAACATGAACGGCCAGACCACGGTCGGCGATTTCGTCGGATTCTGGACCGTCAAGGGCGGCGAAACGATCTGGGTCGATGGCGTGCTGCCCACAGCGATGCGCGAGGGACTCTGGCTGATCGTCGACGAAATCGATTTCGCCGAGCCGTCGATTCTCGCGGCGCTCACCGCCGTGCTCGAACCGCATGGGCGCCTCGTGCTGAAGGAGAAAGGCAACGAGATCGTCGCGCCGCATCCGGCCTTCCGGCTGTTCGCCACCGCGAATGCGGTCGGCGCGATGAGCCAGTTCCGGCATCTCTACCAGGGCGCGAATCTGATGAACGAGGCGTTTCTCGATCGCTGGCGCGTCTATCTGCTCGACTATCTGACGCCGGCCGAAGAAGCCGATGTGCTGATGCGCACGCTCGCGCCGCATATGACGCGCGCGCTCGCCGACACGCTCGCGGCAATCGCCGCCGACTGCCGCGCGGCATTCGCCCGCGAGGATCTGTCGAGCGCGTTCTCGACCCGCCGGCTGCTCGACTGGGCCGAACTGATGCTGCGCACCGGCGACCCCGAACGCGCCGCTGGACCGGCGATCTACGCGAAGATCAGCCCGGAAGACGCGGCGCTGATTCGCGGCATCGTGCGCCATCACATTGCGCCGGCCGCGTGACGGTGAGCGTGATGCACGCAGCGCGCGACACGCGGGGCTTCGCCTTCGAATCGACGCTCGGCAAAGTGGCGCGCGTGCTCACCGGGCAATACGGCGTGACGGTCGCGTTCAGTCCGGATGGGCCGCGTGTCGAACCCGGCCGCATCGTGATTCCCGACTATGAGCTGAACGGCGGCGTCGAGCGCGACGTGTTGATCGGTTATCTGGATCTGCTGGTGGCGCGCGCCAAGCATTCGTCGCTCGCGCAACTCGCGGCGTTGCCGTCCGGCGTCGCGGCAAAGTTGGCGCAGGTGATCGAAGACCGCCGCGTGTGCGCGCAACTGCTCGACGAATATCCTGGTGCGCGCTGGTTCATCGGCAAGCTGCGCGTGCACGCCGCGCAACAGGCGCGGCAGCATTGGCCGAAGCTGCACTGGCGCGACCGGCTGGTCTGGCTGGTGGAGCGCGCGCTGTGGGACGAACCGCCGAGCTCGACCGAGGCGAGCCATTCGCTGATGGCCTCGCTGCATGCCGCGCAAGATTTGCTCGAACAGGCGCGTGCGAGCGGCTCGACTGCGCACAGCATCGCGGCGGCGCAAGACTTCGTGGCGCGTGTGCGGGCGCTGTCGGCGGGCGACGTCAACAGCATGATGTTCAGCGCGGATCCGCTCGAAGACATCGACACGGAAACTGCCGCGACCTCGTCCGAACCGTTCAGCGACGCCGCCGCCCTGCCCGATCAGGACAACGCCACCGCACCGCCTGCCGATCAGAGCGGCGGCGCGCAGGCGGAAAGCGCAGTCGGCATGGGGCAATCGTTAGCCGATGCGCAGCAGCCGTCGGCACGCTGCGCAGGCGAAGCAGGCACGGCGGCAGACTCCGTACGTGCACTGCTGTCGATCCCGCTCGCCACCGAATTCGACGAAATCACCGATCTCACCGGCCAGGGCGACAGTGCAACGTGGCGCGCACTACGCACCCTGGCCCGCGAGGAAACCGCGCCGCTCAAGGAAAAACTCGAGCGCGCATTGAGCGCCGACGAACGCACGCGTTGGCGTCGCGAACAGGAGCGCGGCGAAATCGACCGCACGTCGCTCGCCAAACTGGCGACGTCACCGGGTTACCGCACGCCGTTTCGCACGCAGCGGGCGGCCAAAGGACGCGATGTGGCCGTGAGCCTGCTGATCGACCGCAGCGGTTCGATGGCCGGGCGCAAGATCGAACTCGCGCGGCTCTGCGCATCCGCGCTGTGCGATGCGCTCACGCAGTTGTCGTTCGATTGCGAAGTGCTCGGCTATTGCTCGCTCGAATCGGCGCCGATGAAGCAGTTGTACGAGCGGCAAGTGTCGGCAGGCGTGGATTTGCGGCGCTATAACCGCTTCGTCGAGCGGCTCGATCTGAAAGTCTATAAACGCTTCGGCGCGACCGATCCGAGCGGTATCGCGGAAATCGACTGCGGCCATGAGAATCCCGACGGCGAGGCGCTGGCCTGGGCGGCCGCCCGGCTCGCCGATCATCCAGCCGGGCGGCGCATCCTGATCGTGTTCTCCGACGGCTATCCGTCGACCGGCGACGGTAATCCGCACGTATTGCGCAGCGATCTGCGCGAACGCGTCGCGGCGATCGGCAAACGCGGCATCGAACTGGTGGGCATCGGCGTGCTGACCGATGCCGTCGAGGATTTCTATCCGCACAACGTGGTGGTGAGCCGCCTCGCCGACTTGCCGGCAACAGTGTTCTCGGTGTTGAGCGCGATGCTGCTGACGCGCTGACCCGCTACGCCAGCCGCAGGGCGGGCACGCTCGACGGACCTGACGCGGCCTGGGCGTGGCGCTGCGCTCTATTTGACCACGGGCTGCATCTGCGCAATCGGAATCAAGAATTCGGAGAAGCCGGTCAGCATGATCTGCACGCCGATGCACAGCAGCAGGAACGACGATACCCGCATTGCGACCTTGGTCCCTTCCACGCCGAGATATTTGGCGAAGATCACCGCGCGGCTGTAGATCAGGTAGACGACGATGGCCACGACGATCGAAATCACCACCGACGCGATACTCGACACCACGAAGTCGGACAGCTTGTGCGTGCGGTTCGCGGTCAGCGCGATGGCGGTGGCGATCGAGCCGGGCCCGGTGGTCAGCGGAACGGTCAGCGGGAAGAACGCCTTTGACATCGCGTTATCCGCATCCACACGCTTGACGGGTTGCTCGGTGGGTTGCGTATCGGGCGCGTTGAGCATCTGCCAGCCCCCCACCGCCACCGCGAGGCCGCCGCCGATGCGCAGCGCCTGAATCGAAATTCCGAAGAAATGCAAGATCGGCGTACCGACGAAAAACGCCACCAGCAGCACGCACAGCACGTTGATGGCGATTTTCCTGGCGAGTGCGGTGCGCTCCTCCGTGGTCAATGAGGCAGTCCGGTCAAGGAAAACGAAAGCAATGCCGATGGGGTTGATGATGCTGATCAGCCCGGTAAAGCCAAACAGAATGTCCGAGATCAGACTTTCGACCATACGCGATCCATATCGGGCAGCGGCTCGGGCGGACTCACCGCGCACCGTGCGCCGTGCTGTGTTGACGGGGCTGGACGCGCTGTGCGTCGTCCAGGTTCGATTGCTCGGGTGGCGTGACCGGATGATATCGCGGCGCGGCACGCGATTCGCAATAAAGCGTGCCGACCCCGCGTGCGACTGACATTGCATCGCAGCAACCTCGCTGCCGAAAGATGCTCGCACAACTTTCGGAAAGCCTACACTTTTTTGACCTGCTTTACGCAACCGAAGCATCAGGCATACAGTCGCCACCGAAGCCACACTTTCAACGAGACGTACTCACCGTTCGAGGAGTTGCCCCATGTCGCTTCGTGCGCTCGCCGCGTTGCCGTTCATCGGCATTGTGCTCGGTATCGCGTTTGTCAATCGTGTCGAACCGCTCGTGCTCGGCATGCCGTTCGTGCTGGCCTGGATCGTCATCTGGGTGGTGCTGAGTTCGATCATCATGGCGATCGTGTACCGTCTGGACCCCGCCAATCGGCAGATTGCCACTGAAGGCGAGGAGCTCCGATCATGAGCGCACTCGTCATCATTGCGGCCATCACGCTGTTTGCGCTGTACCTCGGCGTGCGCGCGCGGCGCGGCCACGACATGAGCCTCGAACAGTGGACCGTGGGCGGCCGCAGCTTCGGCACGGCCTTCGTGTTTCTGCTGATGGCCGGCGAAATCTACACGACCTTCACCTTTCTTGGCGGCAGCGGCTTTGCTTACGGCAAGGGTGCGCCGGTCTACTACATCCTCGCGTACGGCACGCTCGCGTACATCCTTTCGTACTGGATGCTGCCGCCGATCTGGCGTTACGCGAAACAGCACCATCTCGTCTCGCAGCCGCACTTCTTCGCGCGCAAATACGACAGCCCGGCGCTCGGCACGCTGGTGGCGCTGGTCGGCGTGGCTGCACTGATTCCGTATCTGGTGCTGCAATTGAAGGGGCTCGGCATCATAGTGGCGACCGCGTCGTACGGCGCGATTTCGTCGACGGCGGCCGTGTGGATCGGCGCCGCGGTGGTGACTTCGTATGTGATCGTCTCCGGCGTGCGCGGCTCGGCGTGGAATTCGGTGGTGAAGGATCTGCTGATTCTCGCGATCGTGTTGTTCCTCGGCATTTATCTGCCGCTTCACTACTACGGCGGTTTAGGCAACATGTTCCGCGCGATCGATGCCGCCCGCCCCGGCTTCCTGACCTTCCCGGCCAAGGGTTCGAGCGTGACCTGGTTCCAGTCGACCGTGTTGCTGACCGCGCTGGGATTCTTCATGTGGCCGCACACGTTCGGTTCGGTATACACGGCAAAAGACGCGCGCATTTTCCGGCGCAACGCGATGGTGCTGCCGCTGTACCAGTTGATCCTGCTGTTCGTGTTCTTCGTCGGCTTTGCCGCGACGCTGAAGGTGCCGGGCCTGAAGGGCGGCGACATCGACCTGTCGCTGTTCCGCCTGTCGTTGCAGACCTTCGACCCGTGGTTCATCGGCGTGATCGGCGCCGCGGGCGTGCTGACCGCGCTGGTGCCGGGCTCGATGATCCTGACCTCGGCGTCGACACTGCTTGCCAACGATGTTTACCGCGGCATCGTGAACCGCGGCGCGTCGGACGCGACGGTGGCGAGTCTGGCGCGCATCCTCGTGCCTGTCGTTGCACTGGTGGCCGTGGGTTTCACGCTGCACGGCGGGGAGACGATCGTGGCCTTGCTGCTGATGGGTTACAGCTTCGTGACGCAGCTGTTCCCCGCGGTGATCTGCAGTTTGGCGCCGCGCAATCGGGCGACGAAACAGGGGGCGTTCTGCGGCATTCTCGCCGGCGTGACGGTGGTCGCCGTGACGACGACGATGCATCTCAGCGTTGCGCAGTTGATGCCGTTTTTGCCTGATGCGTTGAAGGATGTGAATGTGGGGTTTCTGGCTTTGGCCTTGAACGTGATCGTGTTTGCCGCAGTCAGTGCGATGACACAGCCGCGTTCGGCCGGGCGGGCGTCCGCGGCGGTGCAGTGAGCGGCTTCGCGCTTTGCCGTCGTTCGCCGACGTGAATGCACGGGAGCAGCTCGTTGATTGGCAAAACGGAAACGGTTGATGCGTTCGATGACAGATCTTCCGGCGGGGGAAATCCGGACCTCGCGCCTCGCGCTGCGGCCCGCGAGCGAGCGCCATGCCGGCGACCTGCAAAACTACTACCGCGAAAATCGGGCGCATCTTCAACCGTGGCTGAATCCGCAAGACGTCGAATAGACGCGTCACGCGACGGCGCCTCACCTCGCCTCGCCGGCGCCTCGTCTCGCTGCCGGCGATGCAAAGCCGGGATCGGAAATTGCGCGGGGATCGAATCCCGATCAGTTCGCGCGCACCGCGAACGCGTAGCCATTCTTGCCGTTGCGCTTGACCTGATACATCGTTTCGTCGGCCGCGGCGACGAGGCGGCGGTAGTCCTCGATGGGATCGGGAAAACTGGCGATGCCGATGCTGGCACGAACCAGCCCGGTCCCCATCAGTTCGTCAGTCTGGCTCACGCAGCCAATGAGACGCTGGGCTATTTCCCCCAGTTCGGCATCGGTCGAAAAATCCCGAATCAGCACCGCGAACTCGTCGCCGCCGATTCGGGCCACAACGTCAGCTTGACGAACCGAATCGCGAAAACGTCTGGAAACCGAAATCAGGAATTCATCGCCGAGTCGATGGCCGAGGGAATCGTTGACTCGCTTGAAACCGTCCAGGTCGATATAAAGGACCGCAATTCTAGGGAGCGCCGAGTCGGCGGACGAGCTTGCCGCGGCTTCATCGAGCGTGGCAAAGAATTTCCGCCTGTTTGGCAGCCCGGTCATCGCGTCGTGCAGCGCCGCGTGTTCGAACTTGTGCGACCGGCCTGCGAGTTGGCGAGTACGCTTCGCATACATTGCCAGCGCAGTGAATAGCATGCCAAACAGCAACGCTCCCAAAGCGATCAACGTGTTTGCGACGTGGGAAATCCGCACCCGCACGTCGGCGCCGACGATGTCTCGCTGTGCATGCCAATATGCCGATGCCGAGCCGAGCAATGCATCCGTACCGCTGAGATTTGCGTCAGGCGATAGCGCGGATGGCGGAACTTGCGGCGCCTCGGACGGACTCGCATCGACCAGCGCCGCGAGCGACGCGAGGCGTCTTGCGAGTTCTTGACGCGCATGCCGGTAGCCGTCCGATCGGGCGTCGCTACCTTGAGGCAGGTGTTGCCAGACACCGACCATGTTGCGGGCACTTTCCGCACGTTCGACCGCTTCGAGGACGAACCCGATATATTCCTGGCGCAACTGGTCCGAAAAAATCGTCCTGATTTGCAGGGCAAGATACAGGACGCTAATCAGCAGACAAAGCAACGATGCGCCGGCAATCGGAGCCGGGCCCAGCCTGAAGCGCGAAGCGAAGGCGCGCCGCGAACGAAACCGCTCAGGGATGGGAATAGGTGTCTTGCCTGTTTCCTGTGCCATGCTGCCGGTAACTCACGCGACGAAAAAACAGACCCATACGGGCAAAGAGGCTCCTCTTGGCTTTCCGGTGCACCACTTGAGTACGGCGGTCCTGCGGAGCGGCTCGGGCTTCCCGGCCAGGGCGCGTGTCGGCCAGCTGCGGCGCAGCAGGATCTGGCGAAGCGGCTGCGCGGCGAGCGGATCGGTCGGACGACGCAGACGCGGCGGGGTCCACGGCGGCAACGGCAGTTTCCCGGGAAGGCAGCGACGAGGATCGTGTTACCTGACCGGCAAAGTAGGCATTTTCAGTTGGAGGGTCGTCTTCTGTTGCCGAAGCTGTCGATTCTGTCGATTCTGACGGTGTTGCCGGTTTCGCTGATGCCGCCGGGTTCGCTGATGCTTTCGCTGATGCCGCCGGTTCGGTCGATGCCGCCGGTTTTACCGATGCAGCCGATATCGCCGGTGCAGCCGGTTTCGTCGATGCTGCCGCTTTCACCGCGGCCGTCGAAGCGGTAATGGCCAGCGCCTCGCGCGCGCCCGTCATTGCCTCGGCGTAGGTCTTCTGATCGTGGTTGAACCAGACGCCGTAAGCAACCGTACCCACTACGCCGAGAGCCAACGCACCTGCGGCCGAGACACAAAGCGCAAGACGTCCGAATCGCCCAGGCGGTGCGGCGGGCATCGACTCAAAGTCAGGATTGAAACCGGTATCCGGGCCATCTACAGCTGATTCAGGCAAGTCGGTATGGTTGAACATCGCAACACTCTCCGGACTCGTACGTCTGCCGTTTCAGCAGACTTGTGTTCGCACGGCTTGCAATTGGCCAATGCAAAGCCGCTGGAAGAATGTACCCCGCTCGCCGGGCGGCGACAATATCCGCTGCCGCGCCGGAAGTCAGCTTGCGAATTGGATTTTTATTGATCAGAACAGGTAAAAATTCCACACGGTGTGTAGCGATGCGCGGGGCGGTGAAGCTGGACTGCCCGCCCCTTTCCCGCTGACGCGGAAGTGATGCGCCACGGCTATCCGACACGCAACAAATGGGCCCACTGAGAGTGGGCCGCTGGGAACTCGCAATCGGTTACATGTGTTACCAGGCGCTACGCGCCCACCGAGGCCTCCGAGGCCCCCGAGTCCCCTATTGCACGGTAATCGTCTCCCTCATATTCGGATGTATGCCGCAGAACACCTTATAGATCCCCGGCTTATCGAACTTGAACTGAAAAGTATCGTCCTGATCGAGTGCCGCGGAATGAAAAATACCGGCGTCGTTGACAACCGTATGCGGTTCGCCATCGAGATTCTTCCAGGTCACCGTCGAACCGGCTTTGATCGTGAGCGCCATCGGCGAGAACATGAAGTTCTTGATAACAACCGCGTTGGGATCCTCGGCTCGAGCGACAGAAAAAACGGCCGATGCCGCCATGATCCCTCCAATCCCGAGGAGCGAAAAAAAGACACGGCGAATATGAGTCGTTGGCATAACTTATCTCCTGCTGGTGGACGGTATCCGGAAGTCAAACGAGCGTGGTATCGGCCAGCGTCGCCTTGAGCGGATGGCGCACGATCTTGATGCTAGTCACCCCGAGCATCCTGGGAAGCTGATCGCTCGCCACCGTCAGCGGCACTGGGCCTGGCCCGTTGCCGGCAGTCGGCTGCGGATAGGCCGTGGAGCGCGCTGTATGGAAGGTGATATTGCCCTCGACCTTCGAGACGATCTGGTGAATATGGCCGTTCAGGACCGTCACCGAACCGAAGCGCTTCAGATAGCTCATTGCCTGGCCCGCATCGCCAGTGCCCCAGCCCCACGGCTCGTAGATCGTCCACATCGGCATGTGCGCGAAGACGACAATCGGCGTGCTGGATGAGCGGCTCTTCAGGTCGTTTTCGAGCCATGCAAGTTGTTCATCGCCCAGGCCTCCCAAACCGTTCGGCTTGAAATGCATGACATTGACGAGACCGACGAAGTGCACGCCGTTGTGGTCGAAGCTGTAATAGCCCCTATTGTCCGAGGCTTGACCGAACCGGCTGAAGTATTCGGCCCCTGGCCCATCCGTCACATCGTGTTCGCCCGGCACGGTGTGCAACTCCGTGATATTCAGCCCCGACAGCAATTGCGCCGCGAGATCGAACTCGGCCGGCTTGGATAGATGCGTGATGTCGCCCGTATGGATTGTCAGCGCCGGTTTGACCGGCATGGCATTGACGAAGTCGATCGTCTGCTTGAGCGTGCCCGCGACATCCGGATTGGCTTCCTTATTGAAACCGATATGCGTGTCGCTGATCTGCAGGAAAAGGGGAACATTGCCGGCCGTCGATGAATCCTTCGCGCCGGCGGCAAGGGCCAACTCCACCGGCGTGAGAACGCCTCCGGCCAGCATGAACACGGTGCCCACGCCGCCGAACGCGAGACATTTCAGCGCGCCGCGACGCGACGGATCGAATGAATGATCTGACGACATATTGACCTCAGGATAAAGATTCGGAGGCAGACCGCGGGATCATCCGGCGGGCCTCTCGACTCGGTTCATGAAGCGTGACTGCCGTGCCATCCGTTTTATTCCCGCCCAAACCGATCCGCCGCATTTTTTTTCAATCCCGCCGCCCGGCTGGCCGACACGCCCGCAATCTGCGGGAACGTGGGAATAGCCACACCGAACCGGCAGTCTTGCAGATCGGAGAACACGAAAGGAGTAGTCGACATGGACATCATCGACATGGCCCGCGCCTCGGGCATAACCGTCATCCTCGACGGCAGGATCGGTCGCGAGGAGTACCAGAGCGTATGCGGTTCGCTCTGCGCGTTGCAGCGATTCGCCGATGCGGTACGTCACTGCGAAGCGCCGTCCGATATTGGCCGCCGAGGGCAAGCGGCGAGGAACAGTCGGACCCGCGCTGTTCATTCAAGCCCTGGGAATATTCAGGAATGAAGCGGCGTCTGCTCGTCGCACACCGTGCAACACTCATAGGAGTCTGAAATGAAAAAGCTCGTCATCGCCGCCATTTCGCTGGCCGTTTTCACATCGTCGGCTGCATTTGCCCAAGCCAAGACGCGCGCCGAGGTCTATCAGGAACTGATCGAAGCGCAGCAAAACGGCCTGAACTACGTTACCGACACCTCGTACCCGGACGTCAATCCGATTTTCGCCGCACAAGTGGAGCGCATGAAGCAAGCGCATCTCGCCCAACAGAATGCAGCCCGCGACGCGGCCGCAAGCGGGGCATCGGCTAAAGCGGCCAATTGAATGTTCCGCGCCGCCGGAACATGTGCCGAAAGCTACGCCAGGATTACCGTGCGAGCGCAAAGGACCGCACGCCGTTCCTGGCCTTTCGGCCGCAGCGTTTTCGGTCGCAGTTTCAAGCGGGCTTCAACGGGTTTCAAGCGGTTTCAAGCGGTTTCAAGCGACCTTCAAACGGGCTTCAAACAAACCCGTTTGCATGGACAACATCAACGGAGGTTGAAGTGCGACCTGTTTTGCGCCGCT
The DNA here is from genome assembly GCF_059422005.1 of Paraburkholderia sp. GW821-FHT02A12. Taxonomy (NCBI): domain Bacteria; kingdom Pseudomonadati; phylum Pseudomonadota; class Betaproteobacteria; order Burkholderiales; family Burkholderiaceae; genus Paraburkholderia; species Paraburkholderia sp. GW821-FHT02A12. The sequence continues at coordinate 2,239,368 of NZ_JBWKWA010000002.1, forward strand.
TGCAGCTAGCATCGGGCGTGGTGCTGCTGATCTATCTGTTTCTCCACCTGGTCAACCACGCACTCGGGATCTGGTCGCTCGATCTTGCGGGACACGGCCTCGCCTTGGCTCTGCGAGTCTGGCGCAGCGTGCCTGGAACGATCCTGCTGTACGGTGCGGCCCTCCTGCATTTTGCGCTGGCCTTGCGCACGATCTACGGGCGCAATCACTGGGCGCTGCCGCTCACCGAATGGATACGCCTTTGGGCAGGACTCAGCCTGCCTCTTCTGCTCATCCGCCATGCGGTGGCAACGCGCCTCGCGGGCTCGCTCTACGGCTTCGAACCGAACTACGAGCGGATCGTGATATCGCTGATTACGAGCGGCACGCAAGGCCTGCAACTGGCGCTGCTCGCGCCGGGCTGGCTGCACGGCTGCCTCGGCTTGTGGCTCCGGTTGCGCCACTATGCGATCGTGCGCGACGCGAAGCCCGCGCTGCTTACCCTGCTCGTATTCCTGCCGCTGCTATCCGCAGCGGGCTTTGTCCGGATGAAGCGTGCCGTCGTGGCAATGCACGCGATCCTTCCCGCGCCCGACCCGAAACTGGTCGCGCATCAACCCGCACTCGATGCGTGGCGTCACGATCTCGTCACCGTGTACCTTGCGCTGGTCGTCAGCGCTTTTCTGGCGGGTCAATTGCGGAGCTGGCTGGAGCGTCGAAGGTCGCGCAAAGCGGCGCTAAATGTCTGATTCCGGCAACGCGGCAAACATCACAGTCTGGCCAAGGCAACAACAAACGACAACAAGCGACAAAGCAAGCGTGAGCGCTGCATGCGCCCGCGCGACAGGGCAACGCAAGGGTGAGCACGGCGACTGGTCCACTCGCTGCGAATACATGCAGAAACGTGGCTTTCGTGGTTGTCTTTTTCCTGCCGCCATCAGACGTCGCTGAATCGCAAACCAAACTATTGCGTCCTTTGATCCGGGCAACCCGTCGACTTCAAGGCGTGGGCCTCGTCGGTGCTGCCGGGCTTGCACCGGTCAGCACATTCTTTTCCGCCGCATGTTTGGCGGCAACCCGTTGTTCCGCCGCCTGAAGATCAGCGGGATAGGCAGCGTCGTCGCCCTGCGACGGGTTATAGCCGGCCGCCTCCAACTCCTCGAGTTCATGCATGACTTCCGCGCGGGTGAGTTGATGCGCGCCTGGCTCCGGCGCCGTTTGTGCAAAGACAGTGGTCGACGTCGCCAATAGTGCTGCGCTCACGATGAGCGTACCCGGTGCGAACTGTATGACAAGCCGATTCAGCGAACTCAGTTTCATGATTTTCTCCACGAAGTGCGAGCGCACGATGTTCGACGTCGACCTGACGCTGCAGCATGACGCTCTGCATGGGTTAACCTTCGAACCGGCTTGCTTATTCCCTTTGGAGGTGGCGTCAACGACGAAACCTGAGCTCACGTGGTGCTGGAAACGCTGCGATTGTCTCGAACCGCGCATACGTCTTTCTCAAACGCGGAACGGCACTAGTGTCCTGAGTTAGAAATTCATTGAAAGATGTCAATCCCGTACTAAAGTGTCTTGTGTGGCACTTGATACGGGAGGTAACGATGAGCGGACGGCCCAAAGGAGAACTCGTGCTGAGCGAATCGGAACGCGAACAACTGCAAGCGCTGACGATGCGACGCAAGACGGCACAGGCCCTGGCATTGCGGGCGCGCATCGTACTGGCTTGTGCCGATGGTATGGATAACAAGACAGTTGCGGCGAAACAGCGGGTCACTCAGCAAACGGTTTCGAAGTGGCGGGCGCGGTTCGTGATCCACCGTCTGGACGGACTGCTTGATGCGCCTCGGCCCGGCGCGCCGAGAACGATCGATGACGCGCGCGTCGATGCTGTCATTGCGAAGACGCTCGAGTCCGTTCCTGTCGGAGCTACTCACTGGAGCACGCGCACGATGGCTCATGAGATGAAATTGTCGCAGACCGCAGTCACGCGAATCTGGCGTGCTTTTGGTTTGCAACCGCATCGGCAGGAAACGTTCAAGCTCTCCAGCGATCCGATGTTCGTCGACAAGGTGCGAGATATCGTCGGGCTTTATCTGGATCCGCCGCTCAAGGCCATGGTGCTGTGCGTGGACGAGAAGAGCCAGATTCAGGCGCTGGACCGCACGCAACCCATATTGCCACTGGCACCCGGCATCGCTGAGCGACGCACGCATGATTACATGCGCCACGGCACGACCACGCTGTTCGCTGCGCTGGACATTGCTACTGGTGAAGTGATCGGGGAGGTACATCGGCGCCATCGCAGCAGCGAATTCCTGCGCTTTCTGCGTACCATCGAAGCCAGCGTGCCATCCGGTCTGGATGTGCATCTGGTGATGGACAACTATGGGACGCACAAAACACCCTCGATCAAAGCCTGGTTCGCTCGCCATCCTCGCTTCCATGTTCACTTCACGCCCACTTCGGCGTCCTGGCTTAATCAGGTCGAACGCTGGTTCGCCACGCTCACTGAAAAATACCTTCGACGCGGCACGCATCGATCGACACGTCAGCTCGAAGACGCGATTCGTCATTACCTGGACACCTATAACGCTAATCCCCAGCCGTTTGCCTGGAGCAAGTCGGCTGACGAGATCCTGGCCAGCCTCGAACGGTTTTGTGTGCGGGTTCGTAAGGCCGCGGGAGTAGCACCATGAAAATCAATACCGATGCAATTGATGAAGTCGCCCTGGCACTCCTCTACCTGACCCTGCATGATCGATACCGCGCATGGAAGGGTTTCGACTGGGATGTGCTAAATCGGCTCTACGAACGCGGCTTCATTGATGATCCGGTCAACAAGACGAAATCCGTGATCTTTACCGAAGAAGGGTTGCGCGAGTCCGAGCGGCTTTTTAATCAGCATTTCGTCATTTCGGATAGAGCGGAAGATTGATTCAACGAACTTCTAACTCAGGACACTAGAGGCCGCTAAAATTATCGACGTGACGTGGCCCGCATCGCCAACGATGCGGGCCACGTCCCTGCCCTTTACTGCGTCTGCTGCTTCAGCTTGAATTTACCCTGATACCGGCTCGCTGCAACCCGATTGACCCGATCGCGTTTTAACTCTTCACGCCGCGCACTGCATAAGCAGACCGTGTCGCGAGGCGCTCGACGCTCAGCCACCGAGCGATCCGTTTCAGCGCGTGGCGCACGCGGCCGCGCCAATGCGCGACTCGCATGCGGCGCCAGAAACGGGCCGGCACGAATTCGCCAAAGCGCGCCTCTTTCTCCAGCAACGCCTTGCCGCCCGGCAAATGAACCAGCGAACAGCCGCGAAACCAGATCCAGTCGCGATAATTATTGCCGGGCCAATGACGGCCGACCGCCTGATAAGCACCGACCTCGACAAGCGCCTGCCCCTCGTCGACCAATGCGTTCAGCGTCGCGGAAATAAACGCTTCGTCGCCGTGATGGCGCATGCGGCCGATTTCGCCGAGATATCGCGCGTAACTGGCGCGCGCTCGCGGCACCAGCCGGCGCAATGCGTCGGGCGTCGCCAGCAGGAACTCGCCGCCGTACCAGCGCGGATTCCTGAGCCGCTGACCCGCGACGATTTCCAGATCCGCGACGACGCTTTCGCTCCCATACGCCGGGAATACCTGATCGGAGATATCGAACGCGCCCAAGCCGGCTTCGGCGCATCGTTCGATCAGTCTTCTGTCGAGCGGCTGCATCGCCACCATGTCCGCGTCGAGCAGCAACAGCATCGTGTCGGCGGGCAACGCGCAGGCGATCTGATCCATCAGATCCAGTTTGAAATGCGCCGCGTAGAACGGCGTGTTCTTCGGCAACTCGATCGTCGCGCTCAACGTCATGAGCGCCGGACGATGCTCCAGCGCCATACTGTCGAGCCGCGCCGCGACCTGCGCTGGCGCATTGGTCATGATGGTCAACGTGGGAATGCCGACGCGCCGCAAACTGTTGTTCAGGCAGACAGCCTGACTCACATACGAGAGCGGATCGCGATTCGTCGCGTTGGGACCGGGGCTTGCATCGAGATCCACATAAACCAGAGTGCAAGGAAAAAGATTCACGTTGCTCCTCACTTAGCGTGAGAAACGGTTCGCTTTTTCCGGCGCTGCCGTTACCGTAGGGCCATTGATCCACGTGTCGTGGGGCACGCCGGATGTCCGCGCGATGTGCGCAGTCGTCGAACCGCGGCTCGAGCCATCATGGCGGTCGCGCTCGTGTCGGGTGAGCTGATATGCGGCGAGGGAACCGGCAGGTCCGTGGCGCAGGTATCAGGCATTCACTATCGTTTCACGTCTAAATGTTGCCTTTCCGCCAAAACTCAGCAAGACGCAACACTGCTGCCGTCAATCTGCGTTCGCACCGGTCGGACTTACCCGGTTCCTCGCGCTTCGTTCAGTGCTACTGGTAGTAATTGCGACATCTGAAGATCGATGCGATTTCACCCCTTATTTTAAGACCTATTCAATCGCCAAGATTGAATCGAGCCCACGCGCGAGGCCGGCTTGTTCCGTGTTATGGCTCGATGACGGTGACGCGGAACGGGCCGCCATGCGCGGCGGCGTGCACGACCGCCTCATTGGCCTGATCGAGGCCGAAGCTCGTCACTTCGAAATCGTCCAGCGACAGAAGGCCCGAACGGATCAATGCGACGAGACGCGCCGGCGCATTGCGAGGGTACATGTATTGACCGCGCACCGTGATGCAGTTGCGCATCAGATGGGCGTAAGGCAATTCCAGACCTACACGCAGGCCGCCCATCAGCACCACAGTGCCGTGCGGCCGGACCGTCACTGCCGCGGCGCGCGACGGTGCCGCGTCCGGCATAGGGGGCAGTAGATCGAGCACTTTGTCGATCGGCCCCGGCGCAGCCCGGCACATGCGCTGCCGATCATCGCCTTCGTCGCCCGTGAGCGCGACTGCCGTAACGCGAGGGCCGAATCGGCGCGCAAGATCGTCAAGGACTGCTGTATTGCGGCCGGGCGCGACGACGCAACCTGCGCCCATGGCCAGCGCGACCGCTATCGCCGCGCTGCCGAAATGGCCGGTTGCGCCGCTGACCAGGATCGTCTCTCCTGCTTGCAAGTCGGCCGCGAGCAATCCGCCGCAGGAAACGAGCAGCGTATTCAGTGCACACCAGCGCCGTGCAGCCGCCCGATCGAGCGCGCCGAGACGGACCGCGTTTTCCATCGGTATCAGCATCTTTTCGGCGAACGGGCCGTGGCGGAAATGCGCCTGCAAACGCTGCGGGCCTTCGCCCGGAGCAATCCAGCCTTGCAGCATGACGTCGGGCGAGATTACGTCATCGCGCGAGCGCACCGTAGGGTCGCAAAACACCCATTCTCCTGTAGTCAGGCGTGTCGCATCCGGCCCCACCGCGTGCACGCGTCCAACCGCGCCGACTCCGACGGCAAGCGGCAGCAGCAATGGATACTGCCGGGCTCCGCTGAACACCTCAGCGGCGTAAGACAGCACCGGCGCGGCGACAATTTCGATCACCACCTCGCCCGCGCCGGGGTGAGGATCGGGCAAGCTTTCAATAACCAGCGGTGATCCGAATGCTTTCAGCAGAGCGGCTTTCATGGCTTCCCTCCTTCGTGCGGAGAAGCCATCATAGGTGCGCAAAGCAGGCGTATTCAGGGCTGGTACTATCCCAGGACCGAGCGATCCCTCCCGGACACTGTCATGAATGACGCGGTGGACTCCAGCAAGGCCGAACTAGGTCATTTTTTGCGCGCCCGCCGGGAGCGTCTGGACCCGGGCGCGCTCGGCATCGCGAACGAGCGGCGGCGGCGTACACCCGGCCTCAGACGCGAGGAAGTGGCCGAGCTCGCCGGCATCGGTGTCGACTGGTATGTCCGTCTCGAGCAGGGCCGCGATGTCAGCCCTTCTTCCACCACGGTCGATGCACTCGCCCGCGCGTTGCGCCTCGATGCGGCGGAACACGCGCACTTGCGAGCGCTGGCGCGCGTCGCGGAACGCCGCCCTTTCGTTCTCGAGACAGTCCCCGATACCGTACGCCGCGTCGTCGAAAATCTCGCTCAACCCGCCTACGTCACCGGCCGCCGATCCGACATCCTGGCGTGGAATAACGCAGCTGCCGAACTGTTCACGGATTTCGGCGCAATGCGAAAACGCGACCGCAATATCCTCGTCTACATGTTGACGACCGCCCATGCCCGGCAGCTTTTCGGCGCAGGCTGGGCCCGGGAGGCGAGGCGCATGGTTGCGCAGTTCCGCGCGAGCCACGATCTGTGGGCCGGCGATGCGGCCTTTCTCGAGTTGCAGGCCCGTCTTCGCGAAGGCTGTCCGGAGTTCGACGCCTGGTGGAAAACACACGATGTTCAGGGCACCCAAGCCGGCCGCAAGTTACTTCATCACCCGACCATGGGCGAATTACGGGTCGAATACGCAACGTTCCAGGCCAACGACGACCCTTCTCTAAAGCTCGCCATCTATATATAAGGTGGACGCCGCGTAGATCGATTCGGTGGATGCCGGGCCCGGATGCCGCGCGTTTCCCCGCCGTCAGTCGCGGGTTATCCCGCCTTGACGATTGAATAACAGATTGTTTACAGTTGCGCCCGTTCGCATATTGAATCAGAGTTCGATATACGAACATCATTCAAGCAAAAAAATATGACGACTGGGCTACCACCGGTCGTCACAGTCAGGTTCACGGGAGAATCGTTCACATGAAGCACACCATCGCATTGACCCGCGTCGCCTGCGCGGTCACGGCACTCGCCGGCGCGCCGGCATTCGCGCAAAGCAGCGTTACGCTGTACGGCGTCGTCGATGCGGGTCTCTCGTATCAAAGCAGCCAGACGTCGCGTGGTTCGACAACGGGTGGCCGGTCGAATGTCAGTATGGTGTCGGGTGTGTGGGCCGGCAGCCGCTTCGGCCTGAAAGGTGCGGAAGATCTCGGCGGCGGCACCAAGGCGATCTTTCAGCTGGAATCCGGTTTCTCCTCCACCAACGGCGCGCAGCAGTATACGAATGCGATGTTCGGCCGCCAGGCGCTGGTCGGCGTGACGAATCCGACTTACGGCACCTTCACCGCGGGCCGTCAATACACGGCGTACTACTCGTTGCTCTCGCCGTATAGCCCGACGACCTGGCTCACCGGTTTCTACGGCGCGCACGCGGGCGACGTCGACGCACTCGACACGATCTACCGCGCGAATAATTCGCTGGTCTATACATCGCCGAAGCTGTACGGCTTCACATTCAGCGGCTCGTATTCGCTCGGCGGCGTGCCCGGCAGCCTGAACCGCGGCTCCACGTGGAGCGGCGCGATCCAGTACATCAACGGCCCGGTCGGCGTGGCGGTCGGCTTCATGCGCCTGAACAATTCGACCGTGGGCGGCGGCACCTTCGGCGCGGATTCGACCGTGTCGAACAACGGCGCTCAAGCAGGCGTGTCGGCCGTGACCAACGGCTACCAGACGGCCCAGGCGCAGCAGCGCTTCGCGGTCACCGGCGGCTATAACTTCGGCAACGGCTGGGATGTGTCGGCTGCATACTCGAACGTACAGTACATTCCGGGGGTAGGATCGAGCTTCCACGATACAGCGGTCTTCAACACGGGCGGCGTCGTGCTGCACTGGAAGCCATTGGTTGCATGGGACTTCGCAACCGGCTACAGCTACACGCGCGCCACGAAGGCGAACGGCATCACGAGCTCGGCGCAGTACCAGCAGGTCAATCTGTCGGAATACTATGCGTTGTCGAAGCGCACCGGCCTCTACGCGCTGCAGGCGTTCCAGCGGACCAACGGCAACACGCTCGGCACCGCGGGCTCGGGCCACATCATTACCGCCACCGCGACGATCGGCGACGGCTTCCAGAGCGCGCCGTCATCGTCGCGCAGCCAGTTCGCGGCAGGCGTCGGCATCGTGCACCGCTTCTAATCGGCGCACAGAGTAAGAAGGACGGCTCGGTACGACGGGCCTCCACGCAGTCAGGAGACAGATCATGAGCCGCACCGCCACCGTCAACGTTCAGACCTTCATCAACGAGCACCCCTTTTCGCCGTTTCAGTGGCTGATTTTTTTCATGTGTTTCATCGTCGTCCTGCTGGACGGCTTTGACACGGCAGCGATCGGCTTCATTGCACCGTCGCTGATCGCCGAATGGGGCATCACCAAACCGGCGCTCGCGCCCGTGCTCAGCGCGGCGCTGTTCGGCCTTGCATGCGGCGCGCTCGGCTCAGGGCCGCTGTCCGACCGGCTCGGGCGGCGCTCGATGCTGCTCGGCGCGGTCCTGCTGTTCGGCGTGGCGTGCCTCGGCTCGTCTTTCTCCACCAGCATCGGGCAATTGACGACGCTGCGCTTCATCACCGGCGTCGGTCTCGGCGCGGCCATGCCGAACGCCGTCACGATGATGGGCGAGTACTGTCCGGACCGCCGCCGCGCCACGCTGATCAATCTGATGTTCTGCGGCTTTCCGCTGGGCGCGGCGTTCGGAGGCTTTCTCGCCGCGTGGATGATTCCGCATTTCGGCTGGCGCAGCGTACTGCTGCTCGGCGGCGTTACGCCGCTGCTGTTGTTGGTCGTGCTTCTGCTGAAAATGCCGGAGTCCGTGCGCTACATGGTCGCGAACAATCAGCCGGTCGAGCGGATTCGCGCGGCACTGGCGCGGATTTCCGCCGAAGCATCGCAAGCCGGCACGTTCATGATGACCGAGAACGCTCCGCAAACGGGCGGCAAGGGCCTCGGCGTGGTGCTGTCGCGCTCGTACATCATCGGCTCCGTGATGCTGTGGGTCGCGTACTTCATGGGCCTCGTGATTTTCTATGCGTCGATCAACTGGATGCCGATCCTGCTGAAGGACGCCGGCCTCACGCCGCAGCGCGCGACGCTGATCTCGGCCCTGTTCCCGCTCGGCGGGGTGGGCGCCGTGCTGTGCGGCGTGCTGATGGACCGCTTCAACGCGAACCGCATCATCGCGGCCTGCTATGCGCTGACCGCGGTGAGCGTCTATTTCATCGGCCAGGCGGTCGGCAACGTGGGCGCGCTGGTATTCGTCGTGTTCGTCGCGGGCGTGCTGATGAATACCGCGCAGTCGTCGATGCCGGCGCTGGCCGCTGCGTTCTATCCGACGCAAGGACGCGGCACGGGCGTCGCGTGGATGCTGGGGATCGGACGCTTCGGCGGCATCGCGGGATCGTTCCTCGTCGCCGAACTGACGCGGCGCCACTTCACGTTCGCCGGTATCTTCGCGACGGTAGCAGCCGCGGGTGTGATTGCTTGCGTGGCCTTGCTGCTGAAGCAGGTTGCACGGCCGCATGTGTCCTCGATTCCGGCCTCGAAGACCGAGTCGTTCGGGCACTGAAGCGCACGACGTGCCCCGAAGGTTAGCGAGCTTCGGGGCACGTTGCCGTTCACGTTGTTGTGCACCGATCCAGGCGCCTCAGGCACCTATACCAGCGGCCCCTCAAGCTTTCGATCGATCAGGCGTGTGGCCCGCTCCAATCCATCGCGTACCGCTTCCTCCTGCGTCAACCATTCCGGCTGGACCGTTTCCGGGTGGAATTCCGCGACCGTCTCCGTAGACCGGCGTACGCTTACTTTTGCTTGCCATGCGCCGAATTCGTTTTGTTCCGGGTGGACGGTGATCTCGTAGCCTCGATGAGTGAAGGTATGCGGTTGCATGACGTGTCTCAGTGCCTGTTCGTTACGCATCGTCGATCTTTTTTGCCGATGGTTCGGAGGACGGTTAGTGGTTCAAGTTTAGTGCGGATATCAGCTAACGCGCACTCGCCAGGAGCAGAAGCAAAAACGCAAGCCGCGCTCGATGAAATCAAAGCACGGCTTGCATTCATAACAAGACTCGGGTTGCTTAGATAGGCGAAGCCGGCAGCACAGAATTGAGCGGAACGAACGCGCTGCTGCAATCGACGGGCGTCGCGTTGCCCGGCGAACCCGACACCGTCACATCATTCGACGTCGAAGTCACAATCTCATTCGAAAAGCTCACAGGACCGGGACCGAGCGTATAGTGCGTCGCGATGTCCTTGTCGAAAGTCGGCTGCTTGCTGTCGAACACGACATTGTCCAGCGTAATCACGAGCGGATTCTTTTGACTGTTCTTCTCGTATCCCTCGAACGTGACATGACCGCCACCGTATTTCGTGCTGCCCAGATAGTGCAAACCGCTGATCGTGATGTCGGTGAAGTTCGGATACAGTGTGCCCGTCGATGAACTGTAGAACGGATTGAATACCAGCGGCTGCGCAACATTGCGCATGCACACCTGGCTGTACGTGACGTTGCTCACCTTGCCGCCACGCGATGAATCCGACTTGATACGCAAGCCGTTTCCGTTCGAACTGTCGTTGCCGTCGATCGTTATGTCGGCGACAGCCACGTTGCTCACGCCGGCATTCGTCTCGCTCCCGATCGACATGCCGTGTCCGTAGTAGAGGTGGTTGTGCGCGAACGTCAGGTTGTTGCTGCCCGGTGATCCGCTCGCCTTGATCGCCACATGGTCGTCACCCGTGCTGATGTACGAGTAGGCGAGCAGCACATTGCTCGACTGGCCGGGATCGAAACCATCCGTATTCTTCGCGGTATCCGGCGTAAAACAGGTGGCGGGCGTGATCTTGTCTGGCGTAGTGCCGTTCGGACAGGCGTAACCGCTCACGCTATACGCGAGGCTCGGGGTAAGGATCTTGATGTTCCATGCCGTCACGCCAGCGACGCCATCGGTGACCACGTGAAAGTTCGGCGAATTCTGCAACGTAATGCGATAGAGCGTGAATGTGGAACCGCCCGTTATCTGCACGAGCCGCGGATTCTGCTGGTTGAGCCCCGCCGTCTTGTTCTGGTACGCGACATCCCACCAGGTACGCGCGCCCGCATTCGGACCGCTGGTGAGCAGGCTGCCGCCGCGGCCGTCGATGGTGCCATCGCCAACGATCGAGCTGCCCGCCGTGCTCTTCGCGAGAATGAGCGGGTTGCACGATTTGGTGTTCGACGTCGTCGCGGTGCCGCACGTCCCCACCCCATTGTCAAAGTCAGCGGGGTTGCGCGACGCGAAAAGCGTCACGCCCTGATCGATCCACAACGACATCCCCGATTTGAGCTTAAGCGGACCGCTGAGAAAGGCCGATTCGCCCGAGGTGCCCTTCGTGAGTTTGACTGCCTGGCCGGACGGGCATGCGTCGATCGCGGCCTGGATGCGTGACGTATCCGGTTGGGACGATGACGCGTTCGCATCCAGCGAATCGATCGAGCCGTTGACGGGCGTAAGCGATGCGGCGAGCGGCTTGCAAACCGTCGTAGGCAATGACGGTTCGTTGACTGTACCCCATTGCGTCGTGACGGGCGTCGATGAATCCGTCGACGTACTCGCCGCTGAAACGGATTCAGCAGACAGCGCAGCCGACAGCACCAACGCGCAAATCGTGACGCGCGACACAGGCGTCATGCAATGCGATTCCCTGAGTGTTGATTCGAGATTTTTCAATTGTTTTTCCTCTTGTAGTTGCAGCTACCCCAACGGCGATTGGCTGATGATGCGATTGCAATTCACAGCAGTAGAACGTCGTTAAGTCCGCAATAGCCGATGTGCAGGTCCGTCATTCCTTCTTGTGCGCAAACGTTTGCTCAAGCCGGCGCGCTGAACACATCGCCTACGAGATATTACGGTGCAAATCTTTAAAAACTGCGGTCCGTTTCATTCAGGATTTCCTTATTTTCTTGTGAGGGAATGTCGGCACAACGCATCGCGGTAGCTGTCGAGGGCCCAGTTTCCGCAAAACGGTAAATCACTTTTCCGTTTCCGGTTCGACCTGTAATCCAGGTTTAGAGTCGCTAACAAGACTGTTCTACGAACCGCGAGCAGATAACTGCGCAAGCAAGTGCGAGCAACGCGACCTGAGTATCGAGAGCTCGCCCTCAAGAACCGGATTTTTTACGCTAAGGCCGCAAGTTTCCCGGTTCGCCGCTTAGCGGACGCAGGCCACTATTTTCGAAGAGGTGACACCAGACAGCGAATATTGAAGGAGATTCAGGACTGGCCTGCCGGCTGAAGCATCGGATACGTCAACAGGAAAAAGTGCAGCACGTTCAGGCCAAAATGGGCCAGCACCGCGGCCTGAAGTCCGCCGAAGCGATAAGCCAAGCCATACCCAATTCCTGCGAGGCCTCCCAGCACCATCCATTCCCATCCACCTGCTATGTGCGCCAGCCCGAACAATGCCGCTCCTGCGCAAAGGGCAAGCGCGTCTGCGTAGGATCGCTGCTTGAGCAGGCGGCTTAGGCCACCCTGCAGATAGCCGCGGAACAAGGCCTCCTCGGTGACAGTCACGAGGAGCAGGTTGTTCAGCAGCCACAGCCAGCTGACGGACGGCCATTTGGGCGCCCACGTGACGAGTCCGAGCAATACGGCCCCGGTCAGGCAAGTCACCGCCGCAATCAGTAATCCGCCGATACCTGCTGTCAACGACGTACGCAGCGCGTACTGAGGCCGAATCCAGGGCAAAACCAACAGCAGCCAGAAACCGATCAGAGGCTTGTCGAGGTTGAGATACATCGTGAACGGCACGGCATCCGGCGTAAATCGCTCCGGCCCGATGACCCGCGGGTTATGAAAGCCGGGTAACCAATGCATGCTTAATGCAATGGCGAGCGCAATGAACAGCGTGTGCCCGATGTATCGGACATGCGCCTTGCGGTTTTGCTGTACGGCATAGGCGGCAAGGAGAAGCAACGCGACGGGGATCGCCGCCTGGAATCCGAGCGGCCCATTCGCCAGCGCAGCGCCATAGCCCAGGATGAGCAGCCCCAGACTCAGCCATCGAATAGCGGACAACCACGTCGCCGGCACGGCAAGGAAAATTGCAACCCACGGTAATGCAAACATGTCGGCTCCCAAGCGTTGATCGCCCGGAAACCCAGGCGAATTGTCTGAACATAGATTCGTCAGGCTGAAGCGTACTGCTACCGTCGGCCGCTGCGCTCGAAAAATTGCGTGCATCCGTGGCAACTCGTGCCCAGCGCGAAGCGTACCGGCTGCTCCCGGAAACGTTGACGGACGAGCCACGTGCGGCGCTCGACCGGCTGCTGCGCCTTGCCCATGAAGGCGGGCAAACCGCCGTCTAGCAGATCGGGGGGATATGAAACCGACCGGCGTCACGCCGCGCTGATCGCGATTCTGCTCGAGGCCATCACGCTCGCCGGCGCAAGTTGAAAGGCGCTTTTAGCGTGACGACGAGTAAAAAAAGCATAAAGGCATCGCACTCCGAAACTGTCGGCACTGCCCTCACATGCGAGGCCGTTTTCGGATTAACGGCGGCGCCCAATCTTTCATTTTCATTTCATACCGGTCATTTCAGAGGGCAGATTGGGGGGCGAAAAAGTTATATGTGGTCTGCTTAACGAATCGTGTTGACTTTGGATTCAAGCGACGCCTAAAATTCGCGCATCTTCACAAACGGGGCGAATGCCTTGGACACCTGCAGTAGTCGACCTTCGAACAGTTTCGCTGCCTGACCGGCAGGACGTCCGCGCTCTCTTCACCCAGCCGCCGTCTTGCCTCAAGGCAGACGGTGCGCGCCGTAGTTACCCTCTCCGTGCACCTTGATTAGCGCCACATGGCCGTAGCGATCACGCGCGTCCGTATGGCACCGCGTCGCGAGCGTCAAACTCGCGGCCGCGTTCGTTCGCGCCCTTTCGATTCAGCGGCGCGGGCTGACGCGTGGACAAGCACGTGCCTAACAGGCGCGCGCAGCAAACGCCGATAAGGAGCCGCCATGCCGGACAGCGACAGTTACCCCATATGCCGCACACCTCTGTTTTTACTTTTGTCCGAGGAAAGCGAGTAGACCTGCGTCACCGCGCCTAATGCGCACGACCTCTCCGTCTGCCGGCTTTCCGCGAACCGCGTCAAACGACGCGTCAAACGGCGCGTTGAGCCACGCGTTAAGCCATACACGCACGGAGAAATATCATGATTTTCGGCCTCCTCCTGTCGAAACTGCCGCACGTCCAGGAATCGCGCGTCTTCTACGACGGCATGCTTGCCCTGCACGCGCCCGAACCTTCCAAATTCGTCGCCATCTGGCAGCATTTCAAGATTCTTCTTTCGTAAGTTCGCGCCCTCTTCCGTCATACGCAAGCGACGCCGTCGGTGCACGACTCACGCCCTTGACTCATGCCCTTACGTATGCCGGAGATGCGCATTGTCATTTCAAAAATCAGCCTAAGAGAAGAAAGCAAAATGTCTACTCCAACTCAAGTCTCAACCACGCGGAGCGCCGTGCTCGATTCGGCGCACGTCGGCGACATCCGGGGTGCTCTGGGCACCATCGCTCACCACGACACGGCGCCGCGCAACAACTGGTGGGCGCGCTTCCGTACGCTGCTGGCCATCCTGGGGCCGGGCCTCATCGTGATGGTCGGCGACAACGATGCAGGCGCCTTCGGCACCTATACCCAGGCCGGGCAAAACTACGGGACCACGCTGCTGTGGACCATGCTGTTGCTGGTCCCCGTCCTCTTCGTCAACCAGGAAATGGTGCTGAGACTGGGCGCCGTGACCGGCGTCGGCCACGCGCGGCTCATCTTCGAGCGCTTCGGCAAATTCTGGGGCGCGTTCAGCGTCATTGACCTGTTCATTCTCAATGCGCTGACGATCGTGACCGAGTTCATCGGCATCACATTCGTGCTCGATTTCTTCGGCCTCTCCAAGATTGCCGGCGTTTGCATCGCTGTCGCGCTGACCATGGCCGCCGTCAGTACGGGAAGTTTCAGACGCTTCGAACGCTTCGCCATCGTGCTCTGCCTGTTGAGCCTGTTGCTCGTGCCGGTGCTCGTATCGATTCACCCGCCGGTCGGCCAGATGACGCGCGATTTCTTCGTGCCGAGCTGGCCCGCCCATTCGAAGCTGAGCGATGTGATGCTGCTTGTCATCGGCATCGTCGGCACCACCGTCGCGCCGTGGCAACTCTTTTTCCAGCAAAGCTACATTGTCGACAAACGCATCACGCCGCGCTTCATGAAGTACGAGAAAGCGGACCTGTGGATCGGCATTGTGTTCGTGCTGATCGGCGCGGTGGCGATGGTTTCGTTCTGCGCCGCGCTGTACGCCGGCAAGCCGGAGTTCGGCAATTTCACGGACGCCGGCGGCGTCATCGGCGGCCTCGAAAAGTATGCCGGCAGGACCTCGGCCGTCCTCTTCGCGGTGGCCCTGCTCGACGCCTGCATCATCGGCGCTGCCGCGGTGTCGCTGTCGACCGCGTACGCCATCGGCGACGTGTTCAAGATTCGCCACTCGTTGCATCGCAGCGTGTCCGATGCCAAGGGTTTCTACCTCGTGTACTTCGGCATCGTTGCCGCCGCGGCGGCGCTGGTGCTGATTCCCGGCAGCCCGCTCGGTCTGTTGACCGAAGCGGTGCAAACGCTCGCGGGCGTGCTGCTCCCAAGCGCCACCGTATTTTTGCTGCTGCTGTGCAACGACAAGGCCGTGCTTGGCCCGTGGGTCAATTCGAAGAAGCTCAATCTGTTCACCGGCGCCGTTGTCTGCGTATTGGTGATGCTGTCGATCATTCTCACCGCCTCGGTGATGTACCCGGATATCAGCGGCGAAACGATTCTCGAACTACTCGCCGGCGGGACGCTGCTGACCGTCGTCGGCTACGCCGTCACGGCCGGGATTCGCAAGTTTCGAGGTAAAGCGGTCGACAGCCAGGCAGAGGCGCAGCCGAAAAGCGCCCGCGATACGTGGCGCATGCCGCCGCTGGACGAACTGCCTGCGCCGAACCTCACGCTGGCCAAGCGTGTCTGGATGGGCGTACTGCGCGGCTATCTGGTGCTGGCGGTCGCACTGGTCATCGTGAAGGTGGTGCAGATGACGTTCCTGAAATAGACCGGAGCAAGACAAAGAGAGAACACGTGGAGAGTACGGAGCCGCGCTGCCGCAAGAAGCGGCGGCGCCGGCCTGTACGCCGTCTATTTCATCCGTTGCCACACAACTTTCGACGATCCATATCCGAAGGCGCCGGGCGTGATGTACGTGAGCCGGTCACCGTCCAACATGAACGGACGCCGTTGAACATCGGCGTCCCAGTTCGGAAAGGTACTTTTCTGGATGTGGAACACGATCGCTTGCGCTACCGGGTCGACGGTATAAGTGCCGAAATGCGCGACGTTGCCCCGGATGATTTTTTCGTTCTCTTCCGCCGTGCCTAGCTGCCGATTGCCCGATGCGAATTTCGGCAGATCGGCGCGGAGCACGACCAGCACATAGCGGCCGTCACTGCCGAAAATGAGTTGCCCCTGCGGATGCGGTCCAAGCAGTTCTGCTTCATTGCCGCTCTTTGCCTCGGTCAGCGAGACCAGCGACCACGAACCCACTACACTGGCCGCAGCCGCGGCCTGGGCAAACGCCTTGGGCGTGGGCGCACACGATGCGGCAACCGTCATCGCGATCGCGGCCATGGTTCTGAACGCTGCTTTCATGACGTTCCCCACGCGCGCGAGGACATGAAGTCAGACGAATCCGTCGCGCTTCGCTAACACTTGCGTAAAGATTCGCCGCGGCTCTCGCGGCGTGCCGGCCGGGTCTCTAGCGCATTTCGTCCCGGCTTTTGGCGCAAGACGATTACTTCAGCGAGAGAAACCGGAATGACTTCGGGTGGTTTGTGAAGCGTAGGCGCTTTCCCGGCGAAAATCTATCGCGTCGATTCCCACCCGTCGCGGATCCGGCACGACCGCGCCGGACCTCGCACCGTTGCAAAGTTTAGATACCGCACGGCCTCAATTGAAGTCGCCGGTCTCGAGTTCCACGGACCGTCCGCCGTTTTTTTCGAGCACCCGACGCGTAGCGTTTTCGATCTGTGCGCGATTTGCCTCGAAGGTGCCAACGAGATTGTGAGCCGATGTGCCGTCGTTGCCGAAATGGTCGTTCAACGCATCGAGCGACACACTGCACCAGACGCCGGCCCCATCAACGTTGGCTTCGAAGGCAACGCGCGCAGCCGCCACCACTTCGCGGCGTCCGGTGAATTCGATTCTCATGATTACCCTCCATCTGTCGAAAGAAAGCGTCGAACGCGCAAGCGCCGTGCCGCGTTTGCTGTACCGCACCATATCGCCTCACGCGCAGCGCACATTCTCCGCAAGGTGCATACTCGACATCGGCCGCATTCGTGCGGCCGCGCTTATGCGTCGCGGCGCTCATGTTGCCGGCTCATCTTGCCGGCTCATGTTGCCGGTTCAGTAGCCTGTCACGCCGCCTGACGTGCCTAACATCCTAATACTATCGCCCCATGTCCCGCAGCCTGCAATCGTCGCGTCCTCTTGTCATCGCCGCCGTCATGGCTTCCATGGCGATGGTCGCCATCGAAGCCACCATCGTGTCCACCGCCATGCCGCAGATCGTCGCGCAACTCGGCGATCTGCATCTGTATAGCTGGGTCTTTTCGTCGTTCCTGCTCACCCAGACCGCCATGACCGTGGTGTTCGGCAAGCTCGCCGACCTGTACGGACGCAAACCCGTCATGCTCGCCGGCATCGCGATCTTTCTGCTCGGCTCGGTGCTCGCCGGCTTCGCCTGGTCGATGCCCGCGATGATCGTGTTCCGGCTGATCCAGGGCGTGGGCGCCGGGGCCATCCAGCCGGTCACGCTGACCATCGTCGCCGACCTCTATCCGGCGCGCGAACGCGGCAAGGTGCAAGGCTATCTGGCAAGCGTGTGGGCGATTTCGGCGGTGGTCGGGCCGATGGTGGGCGGCTTCATCATTCACAACCTGTCGTGGGCCTGGATCTTCTGGATGAATGTGCCGATCGGCCTCGCGTCGGCGGCGGGCTTCATCGCGTTCCTGCGCGAATCGGAGCGGCATGCGCGGCCGTCGATCGATTTTGCCGGCGCCGCGCTCTTCATGGCCGCGATTGCCGCGCTGATGACGTCGCTGACTTACGCGGGCGACGACGACGTCGCGAAGGCAGCGAGCGCGGGCGGCGTGTTCATGCTGTGCCTGCTGTTCTTCGCGATGCAGGAACGCCGCGCCGCCGAGCCGATGATCTCCTTCGCGCTGTGGAGCCGCCGGCCGATTGCCGCGTGCAATGGCGCGACGCTGCTGTCGGGCATGATCCTGATGGGCGCCACCACCTTCCTGCCAATGTACGTGCAGGGCGTGCTGCATCGTTCGCCCGTGGTCGCCGGCCTTGCGCTGACGATGATGATGGTGGGCTGGCCGGCCGGCGCGACGCTCGCGGCGAAATCGTTTCACCGCGTCGGACTGCGGCGCATTCTGCTCGGCGGCAGCGCGTTCATACCGCTCGGCGCCATATTGCTGTTGATGCTCTCGCCCGGCAGCTCGCCGCTGATCGCTGCTTTCGGTTCGCTCATCATCGGCTTCGGCATGGGCACCTCGAGCGTGAGTTCGCTGGTGATGATCCAGGAGATCGTCGAGATGAACGAGCGCGGCAGCGCCACCGCGTCGAATCTCTTTTCGCGCAATCTCGGCAGCACACTTGGCGCGACGCTGTTCGGCGCGGTGCTCAACTTCGGTCTCAGTCACTCGAAGAATGTCGCCGCGGTCACCTCGGACCAGCTGAAAGCGCTGCTGCAGAATCAGACGGCGAAGACGGCGAGCCTCGGCGATAGCGATGCGATCCGTCAGGTGCTGCATCAGTCGCTTCACCTGACCTTCACGTCGATCTTCGCGATCGCGATTTTTGTCGTGGTGCTGCTGGCTTTCGTCCCCGCGATCAACATCGGGGGCGCTAAAAAGGCCCCGCTCAAAGCGCTCTCGCCGCTCGAAGACTGAGAACGCGCCGCGGTTCGGCCGTCGCGGCACGCGCGGGCTGCGACGAGCGCATCAACCAGAGCGGCGCAAGCGCAAATCCGGGCACCTGCGGCAAGACTTCGACACGCCCGCTCGTCAAGGCATCGGCGGCGCTCAGCCGGGACACCATGGCGATCCCCGCTTCCTGTTCGGCGGCCGCCACCAGAAAGCGCGGATCGCTGACCGTCACCGCACGCCGCGATTGCCCAGACTCACGCTTGCGCCGCCAGCAGCTCGATGCCGTCCAACTGCGCCGCGCAGGTATCGCGCACGATCGTGACGAAGTCGTCGAAGTAAGGCCGGCTTGCAAAGCCCTTGGCCGCGACCGCATAGAGCTCGCTCCACAAGCCTTGCGTGCCCACGCGTTTAGCCAGCACGTAGTCGTGATCGACGTAGTTCTTCACGCCCCAGTTCGGCAGCGCCGCAATCCCGCGGCGGCTCGCCACCAGTTGCATGATGGCAATGGTCAACTCGGCCGTGCGCCGCTCCAGCTTGATGCCCGCCGGCTCCAGCACCTCGCGGATCAGATCGATGCGCGCTTCGGGCACCGGATAGGTAATCAGCGTCTCGTCGCGCAGATCGTCCGACACCACGCGGCGCTTGTTGCGCAAGCGGTGCTCGTTGGCCATCACCACGAGAATCTCGAAGCGGAACAGCGGCGCGATATGCAGGCTGCGCTTGCTCGCCGGTTTCGAACCGATCACCACGTCGGCCGTGCCGTCGCTCAGCAAACGCAGCGGGTCCGCATGAAACCCCGCGACCAGATCGACTTCGACCTCGGGCCAGCGCCGGCGGAATTCGTCCATCACCGGCATCAGCCAGTCGAAACAGGTATGGCATTCCAGCACGATGCGCAACTCGCCGCGCGTGTCGCCCTTCAGGCGGACGAGATCGCGTTCGGCCGCACTGACCGCGGCAATCGTCTCGCGGCCCAGCGCGAGCAGCCGCTCGCCGGCCGCGGTGAAGCGCAAACCCTGCCTGGTGCGCTCGAATAGCGACACCTCGTAATGCGCTTCGATATCGCGGATCTGATGCGACAACGCGGACTGGCTCAGATGAACGCGTTCGGCCGCCGCCACCAGCTTGCCGGAATCGGCGATGGCGATCAGCGAACGCAAATGGCGAAGCTCAAGCATGCCGGTGCTCCGCGCTAACAACGGTCGGACTGAATAGGATATGAATGTGGCTCATACATTGGTGAAAACATGTCGCTTGATGAATCATAGCGCGACTTTCAAACTGGGCGCCAATTCATACAACGCATAAGGAGCCCATATGGCCCGCACGCATATCCCTGGTTTTCCGCGCATCGGCGTGCAGCGTGAACTGAAGTTCGCGCAGGAATCGTTCTGGCGCGGTGAATCCGATGAAACCTGTCTGCGCGGCGTCGCGAGAGAATTGCGCGCCCGCCATTGGCAATTGCAGCACGACGCCAGACTGGATTTCGTCACCGTGGGCGATTTCGCTTACTACGATCAGATGCTCAATCTGAGCGCGCTGCTCGGCGCATTGCCGGAGCGCTTCGGCTTCGATCCACAGGCTTTGTCGCTCGGCCAGTACTACGAACTCGCGCGCGGCAATCACGCGCAACCGGCGATGGAGATGACCAAGTGGTTCGATACGAACTACCACTACCTCGTGCCGGAACTCGGACCGGATACGACCTTCAACGGCGGCGTCGAATGGCTTTTCGACGAGATCGACGAAGCGCTCGCGCTGAATCTGCCGGTCAAGCCGGTATTGATCGGGCCGATCACGTATCTGTGGCTGTCGAAGAGTCATGTCGCCGGTTTCGACCGTTTATCGCTGCTGCCTCAACTCGTGATCCGCTACAGCCGTATTCTCGACAAGCTGAAGCAACGCGGCATCGAATGGGTGCAGCTGGATGAACCGGCGTTATGCGTCGATCTGCCCGCCGAATGGCTCGACGCATTGTCCGCGGCTTATGAGGTGCTCGGCACAGCAGGCGTCAAAGTACTGCTCGCGACTTACTTCGACACCGCCGCGAACCATGCGCAGCGCGTCGCGAAGCTGCCGGTGGCGGGCATCCATATCGATCTGGTGCGCGCGCCGCAACAACTCGCCGCCTGGCGCACGGCATTGCCGGCGAACGCAGTGTTGTCGGCGGGTGTGATCGATGGCCGCAATATCTGGCGCGCCGATCTCGGCGGCATCGTCGAGTCGTTGCAGGCGCTGCATGCGGAGCTTGGCGAGCGTCTCTGGGTGGCGTCGTCGTGCTCGCTGCTGCATGTGCCGGTTTCGCTCGATGCGGAGAAGAAGCTCGGCGCCGACCTGAAATCGTGGCTCGCCTTCGCCACTGAAAAACTCGCTGAAATCAGCACGATTGCGCTGGCCTTGCGCGATCCGGCCGCCGCTGAAGCGAAGCTCGCAGCCGCCGGCCTGGCGCTGGAAGCACGCCGCCATTCGAGCGCAGTCGTCAATACGCTGGTGCAAAAACGCGTCGCCGCCGTGACCGCCGCGATGGCGGAGCGCAACAGCCCGTTCGCCGAACGCAACCGCGTGCAGCGTGAAGCGCTCGACCTGCCGCCGCTGCCGACCACCACGATCGGCTCGTTCCCGCAAACGCCGGCGATCCGCCAGGCGCGCGCAGCCTATAAACGCGGCGAACTGCGCGCGCTCGACTATCTGCAACGGATGCGCGCCGAAATCGAAATCGCCGTGCGCAAGCAGGAAGAACTCGGGCTCGACGTGCTGGTGCACGGCGAAGCCGAGCGCAATGACATGGTCGAATACTTCGGCGAGCAATTGTGGGGCTACGCGTTCACGGAAAGCGGCTGGGTGCAGAGTTACGGCTCGCGCTGCGTGAAGCCGCCGATCATCTATGGCGACGTCTATCGTCCCGAACCGATGACGGTCGAGACGGCCCGCTACGCGCAATCACTCACGCAGCGCCTGATGAAAGGCATGCTGACCGGCCCGGTGACGATGCTGCAATGGTCGTTCGTGCGCGACGACCAGCCGCGCTCCACCACCGCGTTGCAACTCGCGCTCGCGATCCGCGATGAAGTGATGGACCTCGAAGAAGCCGGCATCCGCATCGTTCAGATCGACGAACCGGCGTTCCGCGAAGGCTTGCCGCTGCGCAAGTCCGATTGGGCCGCGTATCTGGAATGGGCGACGCGCGTGTTCCGCATTTCGGCGGCGGGCGTCGCCGATCAGACGCAGATTCACACGCACATGTGCTATTCGGAGTTCAACGACATTTTGCCGTCGATCGCCGCCATGGACGCGGACGTCATCACGATCGAGACCTCCCGTTCGGCGATGGAGCTGCTCGACGGCTTCGGCGAATTCGCGTATCCGAACGAGATCGGACCGGGCGTCTACGATATCCATTCGCCGCGCGTGCCGAGTGCCGAAGCGATGCAGCGGCTGCTGGAACGCGCGTGTGAAGTGATCCCCGCCGGGCGCCTGTGGGTCAATCCGGATTGCGGGCTGAAGACGCGCGGCTGGCCTGAAACGGAAGCCGCGTTGACCAATATGGTTCAGGCGGCCAGGGCGTTGCGCGTGAAGCTGGCGGTGAAGCAAGCTAATGAGCAAGCTAATGAGCAAGCTAATGAGCAGCCTGATGAACATCCCGCTGCCCAGCCTGCTGAATTGACGGCGTGATTTGATATCCGCAGGGCCCATCCGTGAATCGTGGTGTCGAGCGGATGGGCTGCGCCTGCGCGTACGGATCAGCCCTTTGCGTACAACGTGGATTCCGCGAATCCTTCCGCGGCGAGCACCTGCCCCACCAGAATCAGCGCCGTGCGCTCGATGTGGGTCGATTGCACCTTGCCGACGATGTCGTCGAGCGTGCCCGTGAGCTTTTCTTCATCCGGCCAGCTCGCGCGATAAATCACCGCGATCGGACAGTCGCCGCCGTAATGCGGCCGCAATTCATCGACGATACGCGCGAGATGCCGCACGCCGAGGTGAATCGCCATCGTCGCGCGATGCCTCGCCAGGTCGCCGAGTTCCTCGCCTTCGGGCATCGCCGTTTTGCTCGCGTAGCGCGTGAGGATCAGCGTTTGCGAAATGCCGGGCAGCGTGAGTTCGCAGCCGAGCGCCGCCG
The DNA here is from genome assembly GCF_059422005.1 of Paraburkholderia sp. GW821-FHT02A12. Classification (NCBI taxonomy): domain Bacteria; kingdom Pseudomonadati; phylum Pseudomonadota; class Betaproteobacteria; order Burkholderiales; family Burkholderiaceae; genus Paraburkholderia; species Paraburkholderia sp. GW821-FHT02A12. The sequence continues at coordinate 2,262,242 of NZ_JBWKWA010000002.1, forward strand.
CACACGCGGCGGTCGCGGTCACGCCGGGCACGATCTCGTACGGAATGTTCAGTTCGCGCAGTCTGCGGATCTGCTCGCCAATCGCGCCGTATAACGACGGGTCGCCCGAGTGCACGCGCGCCACGTCCTGGCCTTTCTCGTGCGCCGTTTTGAGCAACGCGACGATCTGATCGAGGTCGAGTTCGGCGGTATTGACGACCTGGTCCGCGGCATGACCTTCCAGCACGGCGGCCGGCACGAGCGAGCCCGCATACAGGATCACCGGGCAACTGCGCACGAGGCGCTGCCCTTTCACCGTGATCAATTCCGGGTCGCCGGGACCCGCGCCGATAAAAAACACCGTCATTCCATACTCCGTGATTCATTCGGTCGGCACGTCATCGACGCGCCGTTCAGGAGGATATGCGCCGCCATGCGCCGAGCAACTCGGCCACGTCGCCGAATTCGCGATCGGCTGCGGGCAACTCGGGCCGCCGCAGCATCACGACCGGCAGGCCGCGTTCGCGCGCGACTTCGAGTTTCGCTTCGGTAGCGCTGCCGCCGCTGTTTTTGCTGACCACGACGTCGAACGCTTCGGCGCTGAAAAGCGCGCGCTCGCCTTCGAGCGTAAATGGGCCGCGTGTCGCCAGAATCCGCGCGCGCACGTTGCCTTCATGTGGATCGAGACAGCGCACGGTCCAGAACTGATGCGGCGGGATCTCGTCGAGATGCGCGAGCGGTTCGCGCCCCAGCGTGAAGAGCGGCCGCTTGAACGCGGCGAGCACCGCGGTCAGTTCGCGCCAGTCGTCGACCATGCGCCAATCGTCGCCGTCTTGCGGATGCCAGCCCGGGCGGCGCAGCGCCCAGCACGGCACCCGCGCGGCACGGCTCGCTTGCATGGCATTCGCACTGATTTGCGCGGCGTACGGGTGGGTCGCGTCGATCACGAGGCCAATGCGTTCCTGTTCGATGTAGCGCGCCATCCCCGCACTGCCGCCAAAGCCGCCGACGCGCACCGCACACGCCAGATCGTCCGGCACCTTGCCGAGCCCGGCGAGACTGTACACGTGATCGGGCCCGAGTTGACGCGCGATCTTCAAGGCGTCGCCGGTGCCGCCGAGCAGCAGGATGCGCATCATCGCGCGGCTCCGATCAGATTGCCCTGGCGGTCGATCGCGAACATTTCGACGGCGACCTGCGGCGGCACGATATCGCGCGCCACCGCGAGCGCATGCCGGCAGACGATATCGCCGAGCGGCACGTTTTGCGCACGCGCCAATGTCGCCGCCTGCTGACTCGTATTGGCCGCGCGGATCGCCGCCTGCAAGGCGGCGTCCGCGCCATGTTCGGACGCCCACACGGCCAGTTGCGCCAGATCGATGCTCGAATTCCGGCTATGCAGATCGAGATGCCCCGCGGCCAGTTTGCTGAGCTTGCCGAATCCGCCGCAAATGCTCAGGCGTTCGACCGGCGCGCGCTTCATGTGCTTGAGCACCGCGCCGACAAAGTCGCCCATTTCGATCAGCGCGATGTCCGGCAGGCCGTAATGCGCGCGCATCGCGTCTTCGCTGGCGTTGCCGGTGCAGGCCGCGAGATGCGTGTAGCCGTTCGCGCGCGCGACGTCGATGCCCTGCTGGATCGACGCGATATACGCCGAGCACGAGAACGGCCGCACGATCCCGGTAGTGCCGAGAATCGACAGGCCGCCGAGAATGCCGAGACGCGGGTTCATCGTCTTCAGCGCGAGCTCTTCGCCGCCTTCGACGCCGATCGTCACCTCGAAACCGCCGCCATATGCGTGTTCCGCGGCCAGATCGGCGAGATGCTCGCTCATCATCTTGCGCGGCACCGGATTGATCGCCGGTTCGCCGATCGGCAACGTCAAACCCGCGCGCGTCACGGTGCCGACGCCCGGTCCCGCATGAAAACTCACGCCCGGTTCGGCGCGCAGGCGCACGCGGGCGAACACGATCGCGCCGTGCGTCACGTCGGGATCGTCGCCCGCATCCTTGACGGTGCCGGCTTCGGCGCCGTCGGCGGTCAGACGGCAGAACACCAGCGGCATCGGCACAAGCTGGCCCTTGGGCAACACGATTTCCGCGGCCTCGCTGACGATGCCCGTGAGCAGCAGACGCGCCGCCGCGAGCGACGTCGCGGTGGCACAACAGCCGGTCGTGTAGCCGCTGCGCAGCCGCGCGGGTTGTTCGGGTGTTTCGTCGCGCATTACGGTTGCCGATGCTTGTGGCGCGCGGCATCGCCGGCGGGCCTGGTCACGTCGAGCAGCGTGATCGGCAATGCCTGACGCCAGGTGTCGAAGCCGCCGAGCGGTTGCGCGTCGGCGAGCGCAATGCGCGTGAGCGTGCCGCCATGCTGGGCGCGCCACGCCATCAGCGCCGCCTCGCCTTGCAAGGTCACGGCATTGGCAACCAGCCGGCCGCCCTCACGCAGGCGCGCCCAGCAGGCATCCAGCACGCCCGGCACCGTCACGCCGCCGCCGATGAACACCGCATCCGGCGCCGGCAGTCCGTCCAGCGCTTCAGGCGCGCGGCCCGCCACGAGTTGCAGACCCGGCACGCCCAACGCATCGCGATTGTGTTCGATGAAACGCTGGCGCTCCGCATGCCGCTCGATCGCGATCGCGCGGCACGCCGGATGCACGCGCATCCATTCGATGCCGATCGAACCGCTGCCCGCGCCGACATCCCACAGCAATTCGCCGGGCGTGGGCGCGAGGCGCGCCAGCGTGATCGCGCGCACGTCGCGTTTGGTCAACTGGCCGTCGTGGCGAAACGCGTCGTCGGGTAAGCCGCAGGTCAGCGGCAAACGCGGCGCGCCTTCCGTGGCGCGGCATTCGAGCGCGATCAGATTCAGCGCCGCCACGTCGCCCGCCGGCCATTGATCGGCACGGCCGTCGATCCGGCGTTCCAACTCGCCGCCCAGGTGTTCCAGCACGATCATCCGGGTCGCGCCGAAGCCGCGCGCGTTCAGCAAGCCGGCGAGCGCCGCGGGCGTGCCGCCGTCCGCGCTCAGCACGAACGCACGCGCGCCGTCGTGCAGATGGGCGTTCAGCGTCGCCAGCGGCCGGCCCACCAACGAGACCGTCGCGACGTCCTGCAAGGGCCAGCCGAGCCGCGCCGCGGCCAGCGACAGCGACGACGGCGCCGGCAACACTCGCAACTCGCCGGCCGGCAGCTGCCGCGCCAGCGTCGCGCCGACGCCGAACAGCATCGGGTCGCCGCTCGCCAGCACGCACACGGGGGTGGCGCGCTCCGCCAGCAAAGGCGCGAGATCGAACGGACGCGGCCACGCGGCGCGGCGCGCGCCAAGTCGCGCGGGCAGCATCGCCAGATGGCGCTCGCCGCCGTACACCACCGACGCTTCCAGCAAAGCGCGCCGCGCGGGCCGCCCCAAGCCGGCGAAGCCGTCATCGCCTATGCCCACCACGGTCAGCCACGCCGACATGCATCCATCCTCATTCCGTATCTTCAAATAATGCGCTGTGCCACGCCGATCAAAGCGTCCAGCCTCGTTGCGCGGTTCGAAAAAAGGCATAATACAGCCGCCGGTGCCCTTCGGGGCCGAAGAGGGAACACAGTGCCACTGTGGCTGCCCCCGCAACTGTATGCAGCGAGTCCGCCTGCGCTCCGCGCCACTGGTTCGACCGGGAAGGCAGCGGCGGACCGTGACCTGCCAGCCAGGAGACCTGCCGGCGAGATTGTTCGTGCCAGCCTGCATCGGGCGGGGTGTACCGATGCCGCAGCCACGCCCGCTTTGGGCGGGTTGCCCGGGCCGTCGCGCGACGCTAAACCCGGTGTCCGTCTTGAATCACGCTGCGCCCTCCGCTGCTTTATCTACCGCTGCCGTTGCGCCGCGGCCTTCGGCTTGTCCGGGGCTGTTGCGCATCGTCGCCGCACGCGACGGCGGGATTTGCCGGATCAAATTGCCCGGCGGCGCATTGAGCGCCGCGCAGGCTGCCGCGATCGCCGAGGCGAGCGAGCGGCACGCCGCCAGCGTGATTGAAGTGACCAACCGGGCGAATCTGCAAGTGCGCGGCGTGCGGGCCGGGCACGAAGCGGCTTTGATCGAGGCTCTGGTGGCAGCCGGTCTCGGGCCGGCTCCGGCGAGCAGCGGCATGGATGCGGCGGCAGTATTGTCAGCATGCGCCGCTGACGATATCCGCAACGTGATGGTCAGCCCCGCTGCGGGCCGCGATTCGTCCGCGCTGTACGACACCACGTCGCTGACCGCCGGGCTTCTCGCGCTGCTGCAAAGCGAAGCGCGTTTTGCGGCGCTGTCGCCGAAATTCGCGTTGCTGCTGGACGGCGGCGAGCGCCTTGCGAGGCTCGACCATCCGCATGACGTCTGGCTCGCGGCGACGTCGGCGAGCGACGGTGTGCGGTTCGTCTTTGGCCTGGCGGGATGTCCGCCTACGGCGGCCAATGCGGCGGCCGCGCACGCGGCCGTGCACGCGGCTGGCGACGGCTCGTTCGGCGCGTCGCCAGACCCGGTCGCGACCGGCACACGCGCCCTCGCCGCCGTCTTGCCTTCGGAAGTCGTTCAGCTGGTCCGCGCGCTTCTGCACACGTTCCTCGATCTGGCCGCCGCCGGCGCCACGCGCATGCGCCATCTGCTCGCCACGCATTCCGCCGACGCGGTATTGCAGCGTGCCCAAACGTATGCCGATTTCCCGCTGTCGCGCGACGCGTCGCTCGCCGACTGGCATCGCGGCGCGCCCGCCGATGCCGCGTCGCGGCTCGGCGCGCACGCTCAACGCGTGGCGGGAATGTGGCACGTGGGCGGCCAGCCGCCGCTCGGACGCCTCGACGCCGCGACGCTGCGCGGCCTCGCCGCGCTAGCGCGCCAGCACAGCAACGGCACGCTGCGCATGACGCCCTGGCAAAGCGTGCTGCTGCCCGATATCGCCTCGAAGGCCGTGCCGGCCGTGCTTGCCGAACTGGAAGCATTAGGCCTTGCCTGCGATCGCGCGCAGCCCATCGCACGTTTGATCGCTTGCGCCGGCTCGACCGGCTGCGTAAAAAGTCCCGCCGACACCAAAGCCGACGCGCTGCGGCTAGCCGCCCGCCTGCCCGACGGCGTCGACGTCCATCTGAGCGGCTGCCCGCGCTCGTGCGCGGCCGCGCATTGCGCGCCGTACACGTTGCTGGCCGTGGCGCCCGGCACCTACGACCTGTATCGACGCGACGCCTCGCCGGACTTCGGCCGCTGCGTCGCGCACCAACTGACGATCGAGCAGGCCGCCGACATGCTCGAACAATTGGCCCGGAGCCCTTTAGATGCTTGATTACATTCGCGACGGTCAGGAGATCTATCGCCAATCTTTCGCGACGATTCGTGCCGAGGCCGATCTGTCGCGGATCCCCGCCGACCTCGAGAAACTCGCGGTGCGCGTGATCCACGCCTGCGGGATGGTCGACGTGATCGACGATCTGGCTTTCTCCGCGGGTGCAGGCACCGCGGGCCGCACGGCGCTGGCGCAAGGCGCGCCGATTCTGTGCGACGCAGGCATGGTCGCGCAAGGCATCACGCGGGCGCGCCTGCCCGCGAACAACGAAGTGATCTGCACGCTGACGCACAGGGACCTGCCGTCGCTGGCGCGCGAACTCGGCAACACGCGATCGGCCGCCGCGCTCGAACTGTGGCGTCCGCATCTGGCCGGCAGCGTCGTCGTGATCGGCAATGCGCCGACTGCCCTGTTTCATCTGCTTGACATGCTCGACGCCGGCGCGCCGAAGCCCGCGCTCATCCTCGGCTTTCCGGTCGGCTTCGTCGGCGCGGCGGAGTCGAAAGCCATGCTTGCCGAAGACAGCCGCGGCGTGCCCTACGTGATGGTCCACGGACGACGCGGCGGCAGCGCGATGGCCGCCGCCGCCGTCAATGCGCTGGCTACGGAGGTCGAGTAAATGAGCGTGCAAGGACGTTTGTTCGGACTCGGGGTCGGCCCCGGCGACCCGGAATTGATCACGCTGAAAGCGCTGCGTCTGCTGAAGGCCGCGCCGGTGGTTGCGTACTTCGTCGCGAAGGGCAAAAAAGGCAACGCGTTCAGCATCATCGAAGCGCATTTGCACGACGCGCAACAGCATCTGCCGCTCGTCTATCCGGTCACGACCGAAGCGCTCGAACCGCCGCTGTCGTATGAAGCGATCATCGCCGACTTCTACGACACCGCCGCCGAAGTCGTCGCTGCCCATCTCGACGCAGGCCGCGACGTCGCGGTGATCTGCGAAGGCGATCCCTTTTTCTACGGCTCGTACATGTATCTGCACGACCGGCTCGCCGCGCGCTTCGAAGCCGAAGTGGTGCCGGGCGTGTGCTCGATGCTCGGCGGCGCAGCCGTGCTCGGCTCGCCGCTCGTGTATCGCAATCAAAGTCTGTCGGTGCTCTCCGGCGTGTTGCCCGAAGACGAATTGCGCCGCCGTCTCGCCGATGCCGACGCCGCCGTCGTGATGAAACTCGGCCGCAATTTCGACAAGGTGCGGCGCGTGCTGGGCGAACTCGGTCTCGCGGATCGCGCGCTCTACGTCGAACGCGCGACGATGGGCAACCAGCGCATCGTGCCGCTCGCGGAAGTCGATCCGATGGCGTCGCCGTATTTTTCGCTGCTCGTGGTGCCGGGGGAAAAATGGCAAGGATGACGCCGCCCGCGATCGTGATTCTCGGCACGGGCGCGCTGGCGACCGCGCGGCGCGTGCAGGCGCTGTATGCCGGCGCGCAGGTGCACGCGTTGCAAGGGCGTGTCGAAGCCGACGTCTCATATGCCGAACTCGGCGCGCATCTGCGCGAACTGTATGCGCGCGGCGCGCCGATCGTCGCGCTGTGCGCGGCCGGCATCGTGATCCGTTGCGTCGCGCCGCTGCTGTCGAACAAGGGCGTCGAGCCGCCGGTGCTGGCCGTCGCCGAAGACGGCAGCGCGGTCGTGCCGTTGCTCGGCGGACTCGCGGGCGTCAATGTGATGGCGCGCGAAATCGCTGCGGCGCTGGCCGTGCCGCCGGCGATCACGACGAGCGGCGAACTGCGCTTCGGCACGTGTGTGCTCAATCCGCCCGAAGGCTATGCGCTCGCCGATCTCGCGCAAGGCAAGCGTTTCGTGTCGGATCTGCTGGCCGGCGAAAGCACCCGCATCGAAGGCGAAGCGCCGTGGCTCGACGACGCGCAACTGCCGCGCTCGGGCTCGGCGCGCCTCGCGATTCGGGTGACGCCGCGCGCGTGGGATGGCCGGACCGATGAGTTGGTGATTCATCCGCGAAGCGTGGTGGCGGCGGTCACCGGGTCGGGCTCGGGCGCACGGATCGCCGAGCGTGTGCGTGAAGCATTGGACACGCATGGCCTCGCCACGCTTTCTCTTGCGGCGCTGCTGGCTTCGTCCGGGCGGATGACCGACCCGGCGCTGGCCGAAACGGCCGCGAGTTTGAATGTGCCGTTACGGTTCGCCCAGACGCGTCCGGAAGACGGCGAGCCGCCGAGTAACTTACTGCACGCCGCGCTGCGCATCCCCTACGAAACGCTGCACGACGACGCGGATGCCGGCATCGCGCTGGCATTGGCGCCGCTTGCTATCGACCCCGCGAGCATTGGCCGTGCGCGTGGCCGCCTCACGGTGATCGGCCTCGGTCCCGGCAGCGCCGATCTGATGGTGCCCGCGGCGCGCACGGCGCTCGACGAGGCGACCGACATCCTCGGCTACGACACTTACGTGAAGATGGCCGGCCCGCTGCGCGCCGATCAGCGCGTGCACGGCACGGACAATCGCGAGGAAATGCAACGCGCGCGTCATGCGTTCGAACTGGCGAGCGCGGGACGTTCGGTGGTGATGGTGTCGTCGGGCGATCCCGGCGTGTTTGCGATGGCGGCTGCCGTGCTCGAAGCGCTGGACGGCGCGGAGAACGCCGACTGGGCCGCCGTCGAGCTCTCGATCGTGCCGGGTGTGTCGGCGGCAATGGCCACGGCGGCGCAAGCCGGTGCGCCGTTGGGACATGACTTCTGCATGCTGTCGCTATCCGACAACCTCAAGCCGTGGACGATCATCGAAAAGCGCCTCAGGCACGCGGCCGAAGCGGATCTCGTGATGGCGTTCTACAACCCGATTTCTCGCGCACGACCGTGGCAGTTGGATAAGGCGCTGGATATCGTGCGGGAATATCGCGCGGCGGCTACGAAAGTGGTGCTCGGGCGCGATGTCGGCAGGCCCGGCGGCACGCTGCGTTCGACCACGCTCGGCGAACTTCGCTCGCCGGATGTGGATATGCGGACGATGGTGATCGTCGGGTCGTCGACGACGCGGGGGGTGGCGCGTGGTGACGGGCAGTCTGGCGAGTGGGTTTATACGCCGCGGTGGTATGAGTGAATCGACGGACGGCCTCGAGGCTTACTGATGCGGCACACGATAAATCGGCACCCGACGCGAGATCAATTGGACAGACTGTTCCTTTCACTTGCTGAAAATGCATTCCACACAGTCTCAACTCCGCTGCTACGCGCGGCGTGCGCTTCGCGGCATTAGGGAAGCTTGGCGCGTAGCCTATCAATGAACGACGGCGGCAACTGGATCGCCCTCAGGTCGTCGCCATCGGCATACGATACCGCGCCCCCGCTCCAATAAAGGCTAACGGGGACGTCGGAGGTGTCCCGGTAGGTTCTTTCTGCGAGAAGTTGTTGCCCGGCTGCATTGAAAAGCCGAAGTACTATCTTTTCTCCGAGGTAACAATAGTCTGCTTTATAGCGCCGGTCAGGCGACTGCTCGCTCTGACAGTCTCCCGGCGTGATGAGCGAACGCAGCCGAGCCTCCCCCCAGTAGCTCCAACTGTAGCCGAACAGCGCCAGGACCCCGACGCTCACGAACACGCGCTTCGCAGCCAGCCTGATCATCTGCTGTGCGCGGTCGCTTCGACCAGCGTGACTCGAATAAACGAAACGCAATGATCGAAAAAGAGAGATTACGATGATACACAGAATGATTAGGGCGGCAAGAAGCAACAGCGCTCCGAGTCCAACCGCGTCTGCTACTGTACTCATACGAACATGATCTCAATGGGTTCGCGAAGCCACACAACGCGAAAGTCAGAATAGACGATGAAATCACCACCTCGATGGTGCGTCTCTTGCCACTTTCTAAACGAACTGTTCCGGACCGGGTAGTACACGTTCCCACGCACACGCATGTCGCCTACAGCGACAGGGTAGTCTGGAAATGGCACTCCTGCGAGACCCGCCGCGCCAGGAGCCGGAACGATGATGACGCCATTACGACTCCAGTGCCCCAAATATTGCGACGGTTCTCCCTTCTTGTCGGTGAACGAGTAGTTGTCTTTCACGTAGACAATGATGCTCGCTATCGTGGCGCGATTTGCGTCCCGGTTAAATGTGGCCTCACCAACGGCTGCATAGAAATTGAACGAGCCTAACGATCCTGTGAGATCGTCCGGTACTCCTTCGCTGGTCATTTCCCTAGCAACAAACTGATCAAACTTCTGGCCCAGCGAGCTCTCAACACCTGCGAACTGGAACTGGAACTGCTTGTGCAGCGTGACGACGTCTTGACCGCTAAGCTCCAGCGCGTCAATTTTTCCGTATGGTGTGCGGCGTGGTCCGAGGATATGGCCCAAGGCATCGATGGCTCTTGGCGTAGTGAGCCGCTCACGGCGTTGAAGATTTTCGTATTCGGCCTTGGCTCGCAGGTACTTTAGTACCCAATCGAGCTTGATAGACGTTCTATCGATCATGCTCGGCGGGTATGACCGACCGTCCTGATTAATACCACGCTCTTCGTCGTTATTGGTCAGCGAATAGTTGAGCTTTCCGGCAAACCAACGCTCCATCAGATTCGCAGACATCGGCATAAATTCCTTGCGCATCGCACCGGGAATTTCCTGGATGTCGAACGGCGGGACAGCCTCCTGCTTTTGCTTTGGGGCGGGGGCCGGCTTAGGCTGTTTGGGCGGATCTGGTGTGTTCAGCCACGCCTTGAACCGCGAATGCATTTCCATCGCTTTCAGAAGGCCGTCCCCTGGCTGTGGCTTAGCCCTCGGCGGCTTCGGTTCACGAGGAGGTGCAGGTTCAGTGTCTCGCTTTGGAGGGGGGCACTCCAGGGACAGAGCAACGTCAGGAACGATCCAACATCCATCGTGTTTTCTCCACCGCCATAGCAGCTTGTTGATCGAGTAGTAAGGCAGTTTCTGACCGGGTTGCACTATTTCGCTCCTGTTTGTCCGATTAGCACGAACTCCTTAACGGAGTCTGGCGCAGTGGATGAGGGTTGATACGAACAGGAGTCTTGAGTTTCGTCGGTCATGGGCTGGATGGAGAGTTGAACCGCCTTTCTAGCCGATGAAAGCGATTTGCACAATATTTGAGATAACGGCCTGTCAATCACTGACACATCGCTTTTGCCCTGCCGCCAAGGTCGTGATGGCGCCGCCTAGAAGAGGCACCCGCTTTGTGTGTCAGGCGCCCAGTTCGTGATCACCATGGTTTGCCAGTTTCGGGACGCCTTTCAATCTGTGCAAGTTATTTCCAGCGCCGTTCCCAGCGGTTCCCGACTCATCCCGGTTCATCCCTGATTTATCTCGCTACTCGTCCGGGATTTATCTCACTTCTCTTCAGCTTACCGCGGCACACGTCACTCCCCTGACCACCGCTCCCCTCAAGCCGCCACCTTCAAATCCTCGATCGCTCGCTGCCTCACGCCGAGATCGTCCCAAAGCTCCGGATGGCACGTGAACACCAGGATCTGGTGACGTGTCGCCGCGTCGATCAGCGCACGTTTGATCGCATCGCGCCGCGCGGCGTCGGTGTGCACCGCGGCGTCGTCGAGCATCAGTAACGTCGGGCGGCCGGACGCCTTCAACAGATCCGCGTACGCCAGCCGCGTGAGTATGCCGAGCTGTTCGCGGGTGCCGAAGCTCAACGCGTCGAGCGTATCGGCGCGACCGTTGCGATCGAGGGTCGCGGGACTCAGATCGTCGCCGAGCGCGATCGTCGACTGCGGGAAAATCCGCTTCAGATAATGCCCGAGACGTTCGGTCAGCGGCGCGCGCAGTTGCGCCACCGCCGCATCGCGTTCGTCGACCAGCACTTCATCGAGCAAACTCAACGCGCTTGCGCGCAAGCTCAGTTCGTCCTTGCGCCGCGTGGCCTGCTCCACCGCGGCTCGCACAGCAGCGAGACGCTCGCCGAGTCCCGACGCGCCGACTGTTTCGAGTTGACTGCGCAATTGAGCGATCCGCAATTGCCGCTCGTGCTGTTCGCTGCGTGCGAGTTCGGCAGATGCCCGGTAGCGTTTCACCTCGGCTGCAGGGTCATCCAGGCGTACCGCCTCCAGCTCGCGCTCGCGTCCTGCGAGCTGCTTTTTCAAAGCCTCGACCTGCACGCGTTGCTCGACGATTTTCGTTTGCCAGAGCGCACGGCTGCGGCAGAACGCGTCGTCGTTCAGTTGCGCCTCTTTGCGCTGCAACTGCCCAGCGAGCGAATCAGCGGTGGCCGTGGCGGTCGTTCTGGTTTCCGCGGCCCGCGCCAGCACTTTTCTGGCGGTTTCCAGCGCATCGCGGGCGATGTCGGCAGCGCGGCGTGCGCCGTCGAGCGGCGGCGCGGCGGAAACATCGGGCAACGTCGCCAGACGTTCGTTCGATGTCTGCAATCGCACGGCTGCCGAAGCCAGGGCGGCGCGCAACGCGTCGACGCCATGCGGCGCGTGCACGTCGAGAATCTTCGCCTGGCTTTTCTGCTGCGCGACGAGCGTCTTCCACTGCTCGTGACGCGCCTGCGCTTCGCCCAGCGATGCGACACCCAGCGTCTGCAACAGTTGCGCATGCTGGACCTCGAGCGACGCCAGCCCGCTCAGCTGCGCAGACAGATCGGACACGCCCGGGATCACGCGCAATTCGCCGAGTTCGCCGAGACCGATCCGCATCTCCTCGTCGAGCCGCAGCACGCCCTCGCCGGTCACTCGCGCATCGCCGACCGTGATCGTGCCGTTCAGCCGGTATTCGATCCGCGTCATCGCGGCTTCGGTTCGCGCGCGCAGCACCGTCAATTCGGTGTCGAGCGATTGCAGCCGTTTCAGTTGCGTCACGTCGATTTCGAGCGCGGCTGCTGAACGGGTGGCCTCGATCACCGCCTCGTTGGCGGTTGTCGCGGCGGCAATCGCCGCGTCGAGCCGCTCGCTTTCCGCACGATGCAGCGCGATCTGACTGCGCAGATCGGCGGCCGTGACAGCGGCGTTAGCCAGCTCGAGCGCACGGTTCGCATCGGCATACGCCTGCTCCAGCTGCGCAACACGCGCCACCGCAACGTCGTGCTCATTCTGGGCAGTCGACACGCTGGCTCTCGCAGCGTCGAGTTGTTGCCGCTCGCGCGCGACCGCGGCTTCCAGTTCCGTCGCGCCCTGCTCCTGCTGCAACGACAGCGCCAGTTCCGCTTCATGCAATTGCAGCGACTGCAACAAGCCCTGAAGACTGCGTTCGAGTTCCGCCGCGGCATCGGCGCGCTGTTGCGCCTGCACCGCCTTCTGCTCGTGCAGCTCCCAGGGCCGCTTGCGTTGCGCGTCGTCGAAAGCTTCCTGCTGCGTCGCCAGACGCGCGATGTTTTCTTCGAACTGTAGACGCTGCTGCTCCAGATCGTCTCGCTCGATAATGAGCCCCGCCAACGCCTGCTCGGCTTCGGCCAGCGGCCCGGTGGATTTCTGCGTACGCGCGGTCAGCAACTGCCGAAGCTCACGCTGCACCGCTGCGATCAACGCGTCCTCGCCCGCCGATTCGTTGCTTCCCGACAACTGCGACAACGCATCGCGCAGATATTGCGCCGCGTGGCCGGTCGAATCGCGCACCTCCTGCGTGCCACCCTGTTGCACCCACAACAAGCCCGGAACGCCGGCGTTCTCCGCCTTGAGCGGCCCGCGCGCCGAACGTGAAAACCCGAGCAGCGCGGCAAGCTTGTCTTCGGCTTCGTCTTCGCCGAACACGGCCTGACCGATGCTCAGATCGCAGCGCTGCCGTGTGACGAAGTGCTTCGACAGCTTGCACGCGGCGCCGTCGAGGTCGAACGTCACTTCAACCGAGGGCTGCCCGCTCGCCTTGCCCCACGGCAGCAGATCTTTCAGATGCGACGCCTTATAGCGTTCGAGGAACACGGCCCGCACCGCCTCGGCGATCGTGCTCTTGCCGGCCTCGTTCGGGCCGGTGAAGAGGTTGAGCCCGGGCTGCAGATCGTCGATGACGAGCCGGCCCGTGAACTGCTTGAACTCCTGAATCGCGATACTTTCGAGCTTCATGCGGACCTCGCTTCGCGCGGCAGTTCACGTTGAAAACGCGCAAGCAGCAGCAACGCCTCCGCCGCACGCTTGAGCTGTTGCGGATCGGCCTGCGGGTCTTCCTGCAAGCCGCGCAGACGTGCCACCACTTTCGCGAGGTAGCCGCTTTGCGCACCGAGCTCGGCGAGGTCGTCGGCGGTGGGCAGCACTTGCAGGCCGCCCAGATCGGTACGCAATGCGCGCACGCGTGCGCGGGCCTCTTCCACCGCGACGTGGAGCGCTTCGGCCTCGGCCAGCGCGGCCGTGCCGCTCACCACGAGGCGCAGCACATCGGCGGCGCCCAACGCGGCAAGCCGCGCCTTCAGCGCATCCACATCGGTCGGCACCGAAATCAGTTCTTCCCACCGCTGCCATTGATACTTGCCGACCCGCACCGCCTCCACCACCGGCAACGCGCCCGGCTCCGTCAGCGTGACGTCGAGCATGAAGCCCGGATCGTTGGCGCGGAAGCGGTCCTGCTCGTGCGTGCCGGCATACCAGGTGCGCTCGTCGACACGATAGCGGCCGTGCCAGTCGCCGAGCGCGAGATAGTCGAGATGCGCGCTCGCCGCGCGCGTCGGCGCGATCGGATTCGACGAATCGATGCCCTCCTGCAGGATCCCGCTGACGCTGCCATGCGCAAGCCCCACGCGGCAGTAGCCGGGCGGCGTTTCGGCGGCGTCGAAGAAGGCCGTCGTGTCGTCGTATGTGATGCGTTGCGTGAGCGGCGCGCATAACACAGCGCCGCGGCAAGCGTCGAGCGCCACCACGCCGGGTTCGAGCACCACCCGCACGTTCGGCGCAATGCAGTTCAGACGCTGCGCGCGGGTCCAGACGCTTTCGACCAGCGCGGCATCGTGATTGCCCGGCAGCATGATCCATGCGCCGGAGAACGCTTGCAGTGCGCCGAACAAACGGCGAATCACCGTGTCCGATACGGTTTGCTGATCGAACACGTCGCCCGCGACCAGCACGGCGTCGACCTTGCGCGCTGTTGCTTCCTCGGCGATCCGGCGCACGGTCTCGAAGCGCGCTTCTGCGAGGTGTGCCGCTTCGTCCGGCTCGAACTGGCCGAATTGCGTGCCTATCTGCCAGTCCGCGGTGTGCAGAAACCTGATCACTGTGCCTCCATTCCGTTCATTTCCATCGTCGTCCGGTGCTTGCCCGATTGACCTGCTCAATCGTCGCTGCGTCGTCGCCCGGCAGTCTAACCGCAGATGTTACCGCGCCGTCGGGACAAACGACGCGCTGAGCGCAGGACACACTGCCGGAACCGCGGCGCTACACTCGCGTTTCCGGACCCGCGCGTCGAGCGTCAACCGTGCTGCATCGACTCAATCGCATTCCAATCGAACAGACTCCGCTGCCCTGCTGCCCATGAACAAAGAGACCGAGCTGAAAAAGGCCAAGCGCAATCCGTTGCTGTTGCTGCTGGCCGCTGCGTGCATTTTCGTCGTGACGGCTTTCATGCCGCGCGGCGTCTGGGTCGACGGGATCAAGGCGGTGTCCGAGGCCGCGATGGTCGGCGCGCTCGCCGACTGGTTCGCGGTGGTCGCGCTGTTTCGCCGCGTGCCGATCCCGATCGTGTCCGCGCACACGGCCATCATTCCGAAGAACAAGCACAAGATCGCCGACAACCTCGCGGTCTTCGTGCAGGACAAGTTTCTGGATGTGTCGTCAATCGTCGGGCTGATCCGGAAACACAATCCGGCGCAAAGCATTACTTCATGGCTCACCACGCCCGCCAACACCGATCGTTTGGGCGACTACGTCGTCAAACTGACGGGCGGCATCCTCGAGTTGACCGACGACGTGCGCATCCAGGTCTTCATCAAGGACGCCTTGCGCGACATGCTCGCGAAAGTGGATCTGTCTCAATCGCTGGGCGCGATTCTCGACACGCTGACCAAAGACGGCCGTCATCAGGAATTGCTCGACGCCGGCATCGAGCAGGTCGTAGCGCTGCTGCGCGAGCCGCAGGCGCGTGAATTCATCGCCGAGCGCATCGTCGATTGGATCAGGAGCGAATATCCGACGATGGAAAAGATCCTGCCGTCCGCGTGGATCGGCGAACAAGGCGCCGAGACGATCGCCAACGTGGTGAACCGGATGCTCGAGCAGATCAGCGACAACCCGGCTCATCAGCTTCGCCAGAAGTTCGACGAAGCCGTGCAACGGCTGATCGCGCGGCTCAAGACCGATCCGGCGTTTCTGCAAAAAGGCGAGGAACTGAAACGTTACCTGGTGGAAGGCGACGCGTTCAGCACCTATGTGAAGGACATGTGGGCCGAATTGCGCGCGTGGCTCAAGCGCGATCTGGACAGCGGCGATTCGGCATTGCACGCGAGAGTGGTCGCGATGGGCCAATGGGTGGGCCGCGAACTGGCGTACGATCCGGCGCTGCGCCAATCGCTGAACGACCATCTGGAAGAAGCCGCGCGCGCAATGGCACCGGACTTCGCCCAGTTCCTCACGCGCCACATCAGCGACACGGTGAAGAACTGGGATGCACGCGAGATGTCACGGCAAATCGAGCTGAACATCGGCAAGGACTTGCAGTACATCCGCATCAACGGGACGATGGTCGGCGGCTTTATCGGCCTGCTGCTCTATGCGAGCTCGCAACTGCTCGAACTGTTGCGGATGCACATAGGGTAAGAACGGGGGTAAGAATGGAGTAAGAATAGGGTAAGACTCGCGCCCATCAAAACGCCTACAATCCAGGCATACGAATTGCTCATGCGCTCTATTGGCTGCCGCCGGCCCATCCTCGCGCGCCGTCGATGAAGCGACAGCGCCACTACATCGGAACGTTTTGCTCATGAAATTATCCTTACCGCCGCGGGAGCGGCCGAACCGCGTATACCCGCCAGGGACGCCGGGTCTGCATGGTTTGGTCTCGGTGGTCACCGGCGTGGTGGTGGTGTGCGCGCTCTACTTCGGGCGCGCGGTGCTGATCCCGATCACGCTGTCGGTGCTGCTCAGCTTTCTGCTTGCGCCGCTGGTGCAGGCGTTACGGCGGCTGCGCATGGGCCAGTTGCCGTCGATCTTTATCGCGGTGCTGTTCGCCCTCGCCACCTTGCTGGCCGTCGGCGGGCTGATCGGCGCGCAACTCGTGCAGCTGGCGAGCGATCTGCCGCAGTATCAGGTGGCCATCGAACAGAAGATCGAGACGGTGCAGGAGAAGACCGTTGGGCGCGCCGATACGCTGATGACCCGCGCCGCCGCTACGCTGCAACGCGTCGCGCCGACGCGGCCGACCCCGCCGCGCCCGACCGGCCGTGCCGCCCGCAACGCGCCCGCCGTGCCGACGCCGGTCGAAGTCCACGAGCCGTCGCCTACTCCGCTGCAACTCGCCCAACGCGCGTTGTCGCCGGCCATCGCGCCGATCGAGACCACTTTCATCGTGCTGGTGGTGACGATCTTCATCCTGCTGCAACGCGAAGATCTGCGCGACCGTTTGATCAGTCTATTCGGCTCGCGCGATCTGCATCGCACCACCACCGCGATCAACGATGCCGCCGGGCGGCTGAGCCGCTACTTCGTCGCGCAACTCGGCTTGAACCTCGGCGCGGGCGGGATCATCGCCATCGGTCTCGCGATCATCGGCGTGCCTGGCGCGCTGCTGTTCGGCGTGATCGCCGCGTTGCTGCGCTTCGTGCCGTACATCGGCATCTGGATCGCCGCGATTCTTGCCGTGTTTCTCGCCGCCGCCATTCAGCCGCAATGGACCATGGCCGTCTACACGCTGATCCTGTTCATCGTGGTCGACGTGGTGGCCGGGCAGATCGCCGAGCCGTTTCTGTATGGTCATCGCTCGGGCCTGTCGCCTCTGGCCGTGGTGGTGGCGGCAATTTTCTGGAGCTGGCTGTGGGGGCCGATCGGGCTCGTGCTGTCGACGCCGCTCACCTTGTGCGTCGTCACGCTGGGCCGTTACGCAGACCGGCTGAACTTCCTGACCGTGCTGCTGGGCGATCAGCCGGCGCTCACGCCCGCGCAGAATTTCTATCAGCGGCTGCTCGCGGACGATCCGCATGAAGCCATCGTGCAGGCCGAGCGGCTGCTGCGCGAGATGTCGCTGATCGATTACTACGACAAAGTCGCGCTGGAAGGGCTCAAGCTCGCCCGCAACGACGCGATGCGCGGTGTGCTGATGCCCGAGCAGTTGGCGCGGATCAACGACGCGCTGGTCGATATCGTCGAGAACCTGGAAATCGCGGACGGCGTGCCAGATCGGCTGTCGCCCACGGAGCCTGCCGAATCCGCTGGGTCCGCATTGGCGTCGGCATCGGCGGATCTTTCTGAGCGGCATGACGGCTACACTTCGGCCCGCTTGCAGGCGCATCAGGAAACCGACAAAACGTCGGTGCTATGTGTGCCCGGACGCGGCGCGTTCGACGAAGTGACCACGGCGATCGCCGTGCAATTGCTTGCGCGCCAGAACCTCGCACCGCTGATGGCCACCCACTCGGGGTATCGCAGCGCGCGTGCCGACGAACCGAGCTTCAGGGACGCGCCGATCATCTGCATCGTCTCGCTCGACGCGCCGGATTCGCCGCCGTATCTGCGCAATATGCTGCGGCGCACGCGCGAATGGCGGCCGCGGGCGACGGTGATCGTGGGCGTCGGCGTGGGCGTCGGCGACGGCGCATCGGAACGCGGCGCCGAAACGGGGGCGACCGGCGCTTCACACTCGGCGCCGACGTTCCGCGCGATGATCGAAGAGTGCCAGGCAGCGGCCTCGTTGCCGTACCCGCGCCAGCCGTCGCATACGGCCGGGGCCGCAATCGGTGCCGCCGGAGCCGGAGCCGGAGCCGGAGCCGGAGCCGGAGCCGGAGCCGGAGCCGGAGCCGACTAAGCATAGTCGCCGGTCAGCGCTATTGGAGAAGGCCGTGGGACACGCCCGTGTCTCACGGCCTTCTCCGTTTATAAACGGCGTGCCAATCTGCTCCGCCCTGCGCGCCAAACCCCTCCTGTACCCAAAATGAGGACAGACACAGCGCGCCCCTCCTTCATACTTTACCCATCGATTCGCACCGCCTCCGAAGAGGGCTGAAGCCGCGGCGGGAAATCATTCGCATCGAAAATCCTGGAGGCACGCATGAGCGGCGCGGCTTCCGTCTGCTTCTGCTTTGACTGCGTGAAGCGTGAGTCTGAAGCAACGGAGAACGCGGATGACAAAACCGTCCCGCGTAGTCGACGCGGGACGGCTCACCCTGCCGGTACGCTTTAACGCCCCGGATACAACCCCAGCGTGCTCGCATGCAAACGCGCGAGACCTAGCAATGCATCCGTATACGGCGTCGGTACGCCGGTCAGTTGTCCCAACTCGCGCACCGCTGCCACCAGCGCGTCGAGTTCAACCGCCTTGCCTGCCTGCACATCTTGCAGCATGGATGTCTTCATCGCGCCGAGTTTCAGCGTGACCTCGTGCCGATCCGCCGGTGCCTGCTCGATCGGAATACCGAAACGCGCGCCGATCTCCTTCGCTTCCAGCATGACGCTCGTGACGAAGCCGCGCACCAGTTCGTCGCTGAGAATCCGGTCCGTAGTCGCGCCGGTGATCGCGCTGATCGGATTCATCGTCATGTTGCCCCACAGCTTGTACCAGACGTCGCGCTGAATCTGCTCCGACATCGAGGCATTGAAACCCGCCGCGGCCAGCGTCGCCGTGAGTGCCCTGGCGCGCTCGCTCGGCTGCCCGGACGCCTCGCCGACAATCAGCCCATTGCCCTGATGATGCTTGATGACGCCGGGCGCATCGACCAGACAGCTGGCATGCACGACGCAGCCCATCGTCTGCGCGGTTGGAATGGCAGCGGCAATCGCGCCTTCGGGGTCGATCGACTTGAGCCGCTTGCCGGCGAATTCGCGACCGAGCCCGTCGCAGAACCACCACGGTACGCCGTTCATCGCGGTGAGCACGGTCGTCTGCGCGTTCAGCAACGGCGCAATATGCGCGGCCACCGACGCCATCGCCGGCCCTTTGACCGCCACCACGACGAGATCCTGTGCGCCCAATTCCGCCGGGTGCTCGCTCGCGTTCACCTTCACGGTATGCGTCTCGCCGCCTTCGATCAAACGCAACCCGTGTTGCCGCAACGCGGCAAGCGTCGCGCCGCGCGCCACCACGCTCACGCCGTGACCGGCCTGCGCGAGCTTCACGCCGATCCAGCCGCCGATTGCGCCCGCACCGTAGATACCTACTTTCATTGTTTCAATCCTCGCTTTGATCCTGCGCTGATGCGCGTCTCAATCCTTCTGTCTCAATCCCTATAGCTGGCGTCGATGCGGTCCACCCGCCGCACCAAGGCGTCGAACACGTCCTGCCCCGCACCGTGACGCGGATCGAACTGCAACGCGTCGCGCGAGCTGCGGATCGCCACCTCCTCGGGAACCGGCCGCGCGCGGCCCATCGACAACGTCGCCATTTGAATCTCGCACGCGCGGTTGAGCGTCCACAGCACCGCGAAGGTTTGCGGCAGCGTGTGGCCCCATGCCAGCAGACCGTGGTTGCGCAGAATCACCGCCTGCTTGTTGCCGATATGCTCGAGCAGCCGCGGCCCTTCTTCCGCATGCACGGTGATGCCTTCGAAGTCGTGATAAGCAACGCGGTCGTGCAATTGCGCGCTATAGAAATTGGTTTGCTGCAAGCCGTCTTCGAGGCAGGCCACCGCGACACCGGCCGTGGTGTGCGTGTGCATCACGCAGTGCGCATCGGGCAAGCCTTCGTGAATCGCCGCGTGCACGACGAACCCCGCCGGATTCACCGGATAGGACGAGTTATCGGGCACACGGCCTTGCGCGTCGATCTTCACGAGATTGCTCGCCGTCACCTCGCTGTAGTGCAGGCCGAACGGGTTGATCAGAAAATGCCGTTCGCCCCCGCTGACGCTCGCCGGCACACGCAACGTGATGTGGTTGTAGATCATCTCGGTCCAGCCGAGCATATCGAAGATGCGGTAGCACGCAGCCAGTTGCACGCGTGCCTGCCATTCGTCGGGATGCATTGCGGCGTATTTCGGTGCGGTTGCCGGCGGCAATTCGAGGGTAGTCATCAGGGTCTCCATTTTTGTCGTTTCATTCGCGCGGGCAATGATCAGCTGCAAGCGGCAAGATCAGCGACAGGCAGCGACGAGCAGCGACAAGCGGCAACAAGCAGCCGCTATGCGCCCGCCACCACCGCCGCTATCGACGACGCCACATAGTCCGCGTTGCGCGCATTCAAACCGGCTACGCACATGCGCCCGGAACGCAGCACATACACCGCGTATTCGCTGCGCAAGCGCTCGACTTGTGCTTCGCTCAGGCCGGTATAGGTGAACATGCCGCGCTGCGCGACGTACCGTGCGCGCATCACTTCATCGACGCGGCCCGCGAGGCCCGCGTGAATCGTCTCGCGCATCGCGAGAATCCGTTCGCGCATGGCGCCGAGTTCCGCCTCCCAGGAGGCACGCAACGACGTGTCGGACAACACATCGGCAACGAGTCGCGCGCCGTGCGTCGGCGGATTGCTGTAGTTCGCGCGCACCGTCGACATCAATTGACCGAGCACGCGGCCGGCCTCTTCCGCGCTCCTGCAGACCACGCTCAACGCGCCGCAGCGTTCGCCGTACAGCGAAAAATTCTTCGAGAACGAATTGGCCGCCATCAACGGCACGCCGGCCGCGGCCAGCAAACGGACACAGGCCGCGTCTTCTTCCAGACCTGCGCCGAAGCCCTGGTACGCCATGTCGACGAATGCAATCAGGTTGCGCCGCAGCAATACCGGCGCCAGTTCGTCCCACTGGGCCGGGTTCAGATCGACGCCGGTCGGGTTGTGACAACACGCGTGCAGCAGCACGATGCTCTGTTCCGGCAAGCGGCCGATCGTGTCGAGCATGTCGGCGAAACGCAAGCCGCCGGTGTGTTCGTCGTAGTACGGATAGGTGTTGACCGTGAGCCCCGCGCCTTCGAACACCACGCGATGATTTTCCCAGCTCGGATCGCTGATCCAGATCTGCGAGGCCGGGAAATAGCGTTTCAGAAAATCGGCGCCGACTTTCAGCGCGCCCGAGCCGCCGATCGTCTGCAAAGTCGCGATCCGGCCGACCGCGCGCGCTTCGTTGTCGGCGCCGAACACCAGCGCCTGAGCCGCGTCGCGATACTGCGGCAAGCCGGCCATCGGCAGATAGGAGCGCGGCCCGATCGCTTCGAGCAGCGCGCTTTCGGCGCGGCGCACGGCGTCCATCACCGGCAGCTTGCCGGCATCGTCGAAGTAGATGCCGATGCTCAGGTTGACCTTGTTCGGGCGCGGGTCGAGTTGAAAGTCCTCGTTCAGGCTCAGGATCGGGTCGCCGGGGTAAGCGGGAATATGGTCGAACATGGTCATTCCTTGAGTATGGGCCGTTGCAGAAAGACGAAGTCTAATGCGGCGCTGGATTCGGGTGTCGAGAAGAACGAGTGTCGGCCAGGCGGCTGCCGGGCACAATCAATCGTTTTTTCACGATTCGTAAGTTTCTCTTTAGAATCGCCTCATGCCTCTCACTCGCGTCACTATCCGGCAGTTCGAAGCGTTTCTCGCCATCGTCGATTCACATCGTATCGGCGCGGCGGCGGAGCGGCTCGGACTGACTTCGTCGGCCGTCAGCCAGTTGCTCGCCGAACTGGAAACGGAACTGGGCTTTCGTCTCTTTGACCGTACTACGCGGCGAGTGAATCTGTCGAGCGCGGGACAGGATTTTCTGTCGTCGGCCGAATCGGTGCTGCGCCACGTGCGCGCGGCCGCCCAATCCGCCGACGATATCCGCAACCGCGCCGCCGGCATCGTGCGGGTCGGCGCGCCGCTGGTGATCGCGGCGACCGCGCTGCCGGCGGCCATCGCCGAGTACGCGCGCGATAAACCCAAGGTGGTGGTGCGCATTTTCGACACCGTGGTCGAGCAACTGGTCGAGCGTGTGGAGAGCGGCGACGTGGATCTGGCGATCGGTCCCGACCGCCAGAGCGGCACGCGGGTCCGCTGCGATCCGGCGTTTGCGAGCCCGTGGGTGATGTGGTGCGCGCCGTCGCATCCGTTGAACGCGCGGCGCCGGTTGCTGTGGCAGCATCTGCGCGATGTGCCGATCGTCGCCACCGGGCGCGATCACGAGCGCGCAGTCGAACAGATGCTGGCCAATCTGCCGGCCGAGACGCGCATCATCCCAGTAGACGTGGTGGACAACGTCACCACCGCGTTCGGCCTTGCCGCGCAAGGGCTCGCCGTGACGCTCGCGCCCGCCTACGTGGCGCCGCTCGCCAGGACGTTCGGGTTGGCGATGAGGCGGATCGTCGATCCCGAAACGATCCGCGAGGTGTGCGTTTATCGCTCGACCGAACGTGCGTTGTCGCCGCCGGCGGATGGTTTCGCCGACTTCATCACGCCGTGGCTAAAGCGCTGGGACCGCGACACGCAGGCCGAGGCAAAACCCAGGCGAGGGCGGCTTCCGGCTGACTTTTGACTTCAGGTCCTGTTCACGCCGGATCAGGACCGCTTCGGCAGCAGACATCGCGCGAACAACTGGCGCTGGCTGGAAATGCCGGGCCGCGCTGGCGGCGGCATGCTTGTGCTTTTGGGCTAAAACCGGTAATTCAAAGAAACATCCAACACGCCATTGGCCTTTCGCTGCGTGATCGGGCTGTCCCCAGCGCTGCCAACGAGTTGTTCGAACGCGCCGTCAGCGGTCGCGAACCAGTGCTTGTCGAACAGCCACACCATGCTGACGCCGAAGCCTACCGACTTGAAGCCCGCGCTCGCGTGATACTGCGGGTATTGCGAGTGCGCCGCCTGATGCTGATTCACGCCGAACCAGCTATTCATGTAAGTGGAGTCCGCGAGTGTCACGTTGGGTCCGGCGAACCAGAAGAACTTTTGCGTGCTGCCCGGCATCGGCAGGTAAGCGCCGAGGTCGCCGATCCAGCCATTCGAACCGCCGAAGTAGCGTCTGACGTCGGCGCGCAGCACGAGCGGGAAATTCTTCGACACGACATATTCGCCCGACAGTTTGACACCCGGCGCCGGATTGAGGTTGCCGAGGCCGTTCAGTTCCTGCGGATCGTCATGAGCGCGACGCCCGAGATCGTAGACCGCTTCGATACTGGCGCGCCAGTTCGGTCCTTGCGCGAAGTTGGCCCCGAAGCCTTCACCGCTAGAGAGGAAAAACAGGTCTTTGTAACGCACGTCGACGCTCGGACCGGCCATGATGTGATAACGCTGCGAGCCCTCATAGCGTGGCTGGAACGACGTGGCCGCGCCGACGCGCACCTGCCAGTCCGGAATGTCGGGTTGCCACATCTTTTGCAGCGCAATGCCGGCGGCGTACTGCCATTCACCCAATGGCGAAGGCGTTTGGGCCGAAGCCGCTACCGGTAATCCGGCAATGCCGCCAATGGCCACGACGACCAGAGAAGTTGCCGCAACGCCTGTTCGTTTATCGCGGAACTTGCCGATCCGCTTTCCACAGCTGTTCAACACCCTAACCTCCGATCTCGCATATCGCAAAAGGGTTGATGTTCTCGCCCGGTGTCCGCGACAACGTGTCTCCAATGAATTGAAAACATCCGAACGCCCGCCGCACTACTCCCCGGCGCGTAACTTTTTCAGTGAACGACACGCACAATTCGTCAAAATACGCTGTCCGGAACTGTTTCGGCACGTCAATCCGGGCTTTCGTATGAACAGACATGTGCGAGAGATTTCCCGACGCAGACGCTTGCGCAAAATGCGGGCCTAATCGCTGATCCGCATGCTCAGTTGGGTGATATTCGATCCGGACGACGAACGCATGGACGTGGGCCATGCCGCAAGCAGTGATTAAGCAACAGTGGGGTGCCCCCCCCCAAAAAAACGGCGCCGCTCGATGCGGCGCCGGAGATCACCCGGTGGAGTTGCGCAATGACTGCTCTACTGCTGCGCCGCTTCGACCAGCGCCGGCTTGTCACGATACAAAGCTGGGAACAGGCGCTTCAGGTTCGCGACCTTCGGCATGTCGTTGATCGCGATATACGCTGAGTTGGGATGCAGCGTCAGGTAGTTCTGGTGATAAGACTCAGCCGGATAGAAGCCCTTGAACGGCTCCGTCCTCGTGACGATCGACGCGGAGAAAACATGCGCTTTGTCGAGTTGCGCGATATAGCTTTGCGCGACGCGCCGTTGCATGTCGTTGAGCGGGAACACCGCTGAACGGTATTGCGTGCCGCTGTCGGGCCCCTGGCGATTCAGCTCGGTCGGGTCGTGGATCACCGAGAAGTACACCTGCAGCAACTGGCCATAGGTCACCCTGGCCGGATCGAAGGTGACCTGAACGGATTCGGCATGGCCGGTGTTGCCGCCGCTGACGGTTTCGTACTGCGCGGTATCGCGCTGGCCGCCGGAATAGCCCGACACGGCCTTCGTGACGCCGCGCACGTGCTGGAACACGCCCTGCACGCCCCAGAAGCAACCGCCCGCGAACACGGCAGTCTCCTCGTGCGACGTGGCTGCGGAAACTGGTTCGTCGAGCGCGGGCGGTGCGATCACGACTGCGGCCTCCGACGAGAACGCCACACGCTGCGTCCCCAGCAACGCCACCGCGCACAGTCCAAGCGAAAGCATGATGGCCGCTACGCGCGAGCGGGCCGGTTCGCCGATGATGCGTTTTCCGATGCTCATGATGTTCGTCCTGATTGGATAGGCTCGCTCCGTGCGACGCCTGCTCATGCCGCCGCCGGCGTAAAGACCAGCGCGAGGCCGTTCATGCAATAACGCAGACCGGTCGGCTTGGGTCCATCGTCGAATACGTGGCCCAAGTGGCTGCCGCAACGCCGGCACAACACCTCCTCGCGCGTCATGCCGAACGACTTGTCGGAGTGGGTAATGACCGCATGATCCAGTGGCTGCCAGAAACTCGGCCAGCCCGTGCCGCTGTCGAACTTGGTCTTCGAAGAAAACAGCGGCAGTTTGCAGCCGGCGCATGCAAACGTGCCCCCGCGGTGCTCGTTGTTTAGCGGGCTGCTGTAGGGCCGCTCCGTGCCGGCTTCGCGCAGAACGTTGTACTGCGCGTCGGTGAGCAGCTTGCGCCACTCGGCTTCGCTATGTGTGACTTCGTAGGCCGCCGCTGCGTTTGCGCCTGCCGCGAAGGCTGCGCGCCATGCCGAGGTACCGCCGGCCAGCGAAGCCGCACCGATTAATCTGAAGAATATCCGTCTGCTGCAAGCCATGATGATCGCCCCGGAAAATCTGCTCCATTCACCCCGTTCCCGCGCCTCCGGCGCCTCCCGCGAGTGGTCCCGATGCTTAGTCGGCCCAGTGCGGGTTTTATGACAGCATGCGCGTCTTTTCGCGTGAAGGCAGCAGTCAGAGCGGAAATTTAGTGGTCGACAGGATCTCCTTGAGGACCATGAACGAGCGGATCTGGCGCACGCCCGGCAGATACAGCAACTGCTCCGCGTGCAGGCGATTGAAGCTGTCGCTGTCACGTGTGCGGATCGTCATGAAGTAGTCGAACTCGCCGGTGACGACATGGCACTCCATGCAACCCGGCACCTTCTGCGCGGCTTTCTCGAAGTCCGCGAACGACTCCGGCGTGGAGCGATCCAGCACCACGCCGATGATCACCAGCATCCCCGCGCCCGCCGCTTTCGGATCGATCAACGCGACGACTCCGCGAATCAGCCCGGACTCCTTCAACCGCTCCACGCGCCGCAAACAGGCCGGCGCGCTCAGCTTCACTTTAGCCGCGAGCGCGACGTTCGAAATCGACGCATCGGTTTGCAGCTGACGCAGGATCGCGCGGTCGATGCGATCGAGCGCCTGGAGCGGATCGGTTTCAGCCGTCGATACGCTACGAATTTTTGTTGCGTTCATGGGTTTCCATACGAAGTTTTATTACGTTATTTTACTTTCCTTAATCTTTAAAGTAGGTCCAGTTGAATTTTTTAGCAAGCTCATTTCCAGCACTTTTACCTACCATCTGTTTAACGCGAAAGCTTGCTGTTCGCGTCAAACCTACAACCGGAGCTGCTATGAACCTGCAACGATTCCCTCGCTATCCGCTGACTTTTGGGCCGACGCCGATCCAGCCGCTGAAGCGTCTGAGCGACCACCTTGGCGGCAAGGTGCATCTGTATGCGAAACGCGAGGACTGCAACAGCGGTTTTGCGTTTGGCGGCAACAAGACACGTAAGCTTGAGTATCTGATTCCCGAGGCGCTGGCGCAGGGCTGCGACACGCTGGTATCGATCGGCGGGATCCAGTCGAACCAGACCCGCCAGGTGGCGGCGGTCGCAGCGCATCTGGGGATGAAGTGCGTGCTGGTGCAGGAGAACTGGGTCAACTATTCGGACGCCGTGTACGACCGCGTCGGCAACATCCAGATGTCGCGCATTCTGGGCGCCGACGTGCGGCTGGTAGCGGACGGTTTCGACATTGGTTTTCGCAAGAGCTGGGAAGACGCATTGGAAAGCGTGCGGGCCGCCGGCGGCAAACCGTACGCGATTCCGGCAGGCTGCTCCGATCATCCGCTGGGCGGCCTCGGTTTTGTCGGCTTTGCGGAAGAAGTACGGCAGCAGGAAGCCGAGCTCGGTTTCAAGTTCGACTACATCGTGGTGTGTTCGGTGACGGGTAGCACACAGGCCGGCATGGTGGTCGGTTTTGCTGCGGATGACCGCGCTGAACGCGTGATCGGCATCGACGCCTCCGCGAAACCTGCGCAGACGCGCGAGCAGATCACGCGAATCGCCAGACAGACGGCAGAAAAAGTCGGCCTCGGACGCGACATCACCGGCAAGGACGTGGTGCTGGACGAACGCTATGGCGGTCCGGAGTATGGTTTGCCGAACGAAGGCACGCTCGAGGCGATCCGTTTGTGCGCGCGCCTCGAGGGTGTACTGACCGATCCCGTGTACGAAGGCAAATCGATGCACGGCATGATCGACAAGGTACGCAAGGGCGAATTTCCGGAAGGTTCACGCGTGCTGTACGCCCACCTGGGCGGCGTGCCGGCGCTGAACGGCTACAGCTTCATATTCCGCAACGGGTAAATCAGCAGGCAGCAGAAAGCTGCAAACGGCGGCGCAAAGCGAACTGCTTGCGCCGCCATGGGTTAGCAGCCGGGAGCAACCGAGCCAACCCAATCTGCGAGAAGTACCCTTCTGCGCGCGCAGCGCCGCCGGAATCAGGAAACCAGAACCTTCCCCAACTGCTCCCGCAAAAAAGCGACAAAAACCCGAATCGTCACCGAACTCTGCCGATGCTGCGGATACACAGCGTAAGCCGTCGACACTCGAGGCAGGAACTCATCCAGCACGGTCACCAACTGACCGCTCCTGATAGCATCGGCCACGATAAAATCAGGAAGCCGAACGATCCCCAATCCAGCTGCAGCCGCATCGCGAATCAGATCCCCGTTATTCGCCCGCAGCGGCCCCCGCAATTCAAAACTCTTGACCGCCCCATCGACAACGAACTCCCAGCTCACCACCCCACCGTGCCCATACAGCAAGCAGGAATGCCGCTCCAGATCGGCAGGCACTTTGGGCGCCCCGCGCCGACGCACATATGCAGGACTGCAACAGGCGACCATCCGCACATCGGCGAGCTTCTGCGCGATCAGCGTCGAGTCCGGCAACGTGCCGATCCGAATCGCCATGTCGAAGCCCTCGCCCACCACATCGACAGTGCGATCGCTCAGTTCCATATCGAACCGCACATCTCCATGCTTGCGTAGAAACATCGCCACGAGCGGGGACAGATGCATCATCCCGAACGACATCGGCGCGCTGACCCGCAACAAACCGCGCGGCCCGGCGCGCCGCAGCGACATCGCCTGCTCGGCATCCTCCACTTCACCCAGGATGCGCCTCGCGCGCTCGTAAAACTCCTGACCCAGTTCGGTCACGGCGAGCTTGCGCGTATTGCGGATCAGCAACTGCACGCCGAGCGCCTCTTCCAGCGCCATCACGCGCCGGCTGACGAACTGCTTCGATAGCGACAGCCGGTTGGCCGCCGCGGTGAAGTTATGGGCGTCGACCGTGGCGACGAAGATCCGCATGTCATCGAGTTGCATTGTATTGTCCACCCATACACGACAGTGTTTCCTGTATGGACGCGATTATATACACCCAGATTGACTTACACTCTCCTTCATTGATCGCGGACAAACATCTGGCCGGATCGCACAAACCAGGGAGAAATACGATGCTCGATATCAGACACGCCAATGAACGCGGCCGCGCGGAGCACGGCTGGCTCAGCTCACGTCATACGTTTTCCTTCGCGAACTACCACGACCCGAAGCAGAACGGCTTCTCCGACCTGCTCGTGGTCAATGACGACCGCGTCGCGCCGGCACAAGGCTTCGGCAAGCACCCACATCGCGACATGGAAATTTTTTCGTACGTGCTGGAAGGCGCGCTTGAACACAAGGACACGATGGGCACCGGTTCGGTGATCGTGCCAGGCGACATCCAGTTGATGAGCGCAGGTACCGGCGTTGCGCATAGCGAATACAACCATTCGAAAAGTGACCCCGTGCATTTCCTGCAAATCTGGATTGCGCCGGCACAAAAAGGCACGCCGCCGCGTTACCAGCAACGCCACTTCGGCGCGGATCAGAAGCGCGGCGTGCTGCGTCTGGTGCTGTCGCCGGATGGTGCGAACGAATCGCTGGCGCTGCAACAGGATGCGCGCGTCTATGCCGGCCTTTTCGACGGCGACGAAACTGCCCGCCTCGAACTCGCCAGCAACCGCTATGCTTATGTGCACGTGGCGCGCGGCAGCGTGACGGTGAACGGCGTCGAACTTGGCGAGGGCGATGGTGCGCGGGTCCGCGGCGAAGAAGCGCTGACCTTCACGCAAGGTAAAGACGCCGAAGTGCTGGTGTTCGATCTGCGTAACATCGAAATGTCGGAGCTCTGGTCTTAATCGGCTTCATCGGGGTTCGCCGCGAAGTGTGCGGCGAGCCTCACCTCTTTCTGCCCTATCGAGAAAAAATCATGCGCTACACGCTATTTGAAAACCGTAAAGACGAACTGATTCTCGTCTCCCGCATCCTGTTGATGGTGTTGTTCGTGATGTTCGGCTGGTCGAAGCTGACGGGCTTTTCAGGCACCGTCGCCTATATGACGTCGAGCGGCGCGCCGATGCCCGGGTTGTCCGCGATCATCGCCGTGGTGATGGAGTTGGTCGTGGGCATCGCGCTGGTGGTGGGCTTCTATACGCGGCCGCTCGCGTTGCTGCTCGCGCTCTATACGTTGGGTACGGCGCTCATCGGCCACCACTACTGGAACATGACTGGCGCGGTGCAGTACGACAACATGATTCACTTCTACAAGAACATTAGCGTCATCGGCGGATTGCTGCTGTTGTGCGTGACCGGAGCGGGAAAATACTCGTTCGACCGGCGGTGAAGTCACGCTTCAATCTCCGATAAAGAAACGCCGCCCGGCGTAAACCGGGCGGCGTTTTTTTATTACCTGCGGGTTCGCGCTAGCCGACAAACTGCGCCAGCACACGCTCGCGAATCGCCGGCCGGATATTCGACTGCGCCATGTTGCCCTGATAGTGCGCGACCACACGTGGGTTCATCACGCGGCGGTCCGCAAAGGCCGCCGTCCACTGCCTAAAACAAAACCATCAAACCGCCAGCTCTGCGTCAGCCTCGCTGACCACTTCGTCTTCATCACTGCTGCGGATCAGATGATCGAACGCGCTGAGCGATGCCTTCGCGCCCTCGCCCACGGCAATCACGATCTGCTTGAACGGCACGGTCGTTACGTCGCCGGCGGCGAACACGCCCGGCACTGACGTCGCGCCGCGTGCGTCGACGACGATCTCGCCGTGTTTCGACAACTCCACCGTGCCCTTGAGCCACTCGGTGTTCGGCACGAGGCCGATCTGCACGAACACGCCTTCCAGTTCGACCTTCTTCGTTTCGCCCGAACGCAGATCCTTGTAAACCAGACCGTTGACCTTCTTGCCGTCGCCGGTGATTTCAGTGGTCTGCGCCTGTGTCACGATCGTCACGTTGGCGAGGCTGCGCAGCTTGCGTTGCAGCACTTCGTCGGCACGCAGTTGTGCGCCGAATTCGAACAGCGTCACTTCACGGACGATACCCGCGAGATCAATCGCCGCCTCGACGCCAGAATTGCCGCCGCCAATCACCGCGACGCGCTTGCCCTTGAACAGCGGACCATCGCAATGCGGGCAGTACGCCACGCCATGATTGCGATACTCGCGCTCGCCCGGCACGTTGATTTCGCGCCAGCGCGCACCGGTCGCCAGAATGATGGTCTTCGCCTTGAGCACCGCGCCGTTTGCCAGACGCACTTCGTTGATGCGGCCCGGGATCAGCGCTTCAGCGCGCTGCACGTCCATGATGTCGACTTCGTAGCTCTTCACGTGCTGTTCGAGCGCCGTCGCGAACCTCGGCCCTTCGGTTTCCGTCACGGAGACGAAATTTTCGATCGCCAGCGTATCGAGCACCTGGCCGCCGAAGCGTTCCGCAACCACACCCGTCGCAATGCCCTTACGCGCCGAGTAAATCGCGGCCGCCGCACCCGCGGGGCCGCCGCCGACGATCAGCGTATCGAACACCGGCTTCTTTTCCAGTTCCTTCGCCGCACGCGCACCGGCGTTGGTATCGAGCTTCGCGAGGATTTCCTTCACGCCGCTGCGGCCCTGGCCGAACACTTCGCCATTCATGAACATAGTCGGTACCGCCATAATCTGGCGCGCTTCGACTTCGTTCTGGAACAGCGCGCCGTCGATCGCCACGTGGCGGATGCGCGGGTTGATCAGCGCCATCACGTTCAGCGCCTGCACGACTTCCGGGCAGTTCTGGCACGACAGCGAAAAATACGTTTCGAATCGATAGTCGCCGTCGAGGTTGCGGATCTGTTCGATCATCGCATCGTCGAGTTTGACCGGATGGCCGCCGACCTGCAAAAGCGCGAGGACGAGCGACGTGAATTCATGCCCCATCGGAATGCCGGCGAAACGGATGCCCGCATCCTTGCCCGGCTCGCCGATCGAAAACGACGGCTTGCGTTCGTCGCCGCCGCGACGCTCGATCACGGAAACACGCTCCGACAGCGAAGCGATATCGTTCAGCAATGCCAGCAGCTCCTGCGATTTCGCGCTGTCGTCGAGCGAGGCGACGATCTCGATAGGCCTGCTAACCTTTTCGAGGTACGTTTTCAACTGAGTCTTGAGATTGGCGTCAAGCATGGCTATTCGATTCCGTGACGAGGGGTGTTGGGTCCCGGGCGCCGCACACATCCGGATAGGAAGCGTGCAGCCCGGGGACGCGCGGACCGCTCCATGAAGCGATCCGCACGGAGATGCGCCGCAGCGCGGCGCTTACTGCGGTGGGACCTGGACCTTAGATCTTGCCGATCAGGTCGAGCGACGGGGTCAGCGTTTCAGCGCCCGGCGTCCACTTGGCGGGGCAAACTTCACCCGGATGAGCCGCGATGTATTGCGCAGCTTGCACCTTGCGCAGCAGTTCGCCCGCGTCACGGCCGATACCGTTGTCGTGGATTTCGCACAGCTTGATCTCGCCTTCCGGGTTGATCACGAACGTGCCGCGCAGCGCCAGACCTTCTTCTTCGATCAGCACGTCGAAGTTGCGCGAAATTGCCAGCGTCGGGTCAGCCAGCATCGGGTACTTGATCTTCTGGATCGTGTCCGACGTGTCGTGCCATGCCTTGTGCGTGAAGTGCGTATCGGTCGACACGCTGTAGATTTCGACGCCGAGCTTCTGGAATTCGGCGTAACGATCGGCCAGGTCGCCCAGTTCGGTCGGGCAAACAAACGTGAAGTCAGCCGGGTAGAAAACGAATACCGACCACTTGCCCTTCAGGCTTTCTTCAGTGACGGTCACGAAATCGCCGTTGTGATAAGCCTGTGCCTTGAACGGTTTGACTTGACTGTTGATGATCGGCATTTGCTGAGTCCTCTTTGCTGAGTGGTTGGAAAGTGGAGTCAGTATGTCAGACGTCGCTTAATAGGTAAAGCAGATTGTTTTAATAATAGTAATAGTTTTACGCTATTTATCGACCCGCTGACAGCTATCGCGCCGGATCAGTCTTTCATAAGCCGCCAAAGGGTCGTGCGGCCGATTCCCAGCGCCCGGCTCGCCGCGGCTCGGTTGCCGCCAGCCTCTTCAAGAGCGCGCATGGCGTCCTCGCGGGTCGGGGTGCTGCGGGCCGGAGCATCATCAGCGAGGTGGGGCGCCGAGGCTGGCGCCGCGGACTGCTTCATCCGCCCGAATTCTGGAAACACCGCTTGCCGATCCTGCCAGGCCTCGCCGGCCGGATCGCTCAGGTAGATCGCGGCGCGCGCCAGCAGGTTCTCCAGCTCCCGGACGTTGCCGGGCCACGCATAGTGCTCGAACAACGGCGTGAGGAACGCCAGCACACGCTCGAACGCCGCATCCGGCAGCCCGTATTGGAGCGCGCTGCGGCTTAACAAGTGCCGCGCCAGTTGAGCGACGTCGCCGCGTCGTTCGCGCAGCGGCGGCAATTCTATCTGAAGCAGGTTCAGACGAAAATACAAATCCGCGCGGAACACACCCTGTTCGACCAGTGCATGCAGATCGCGGTGAGTGGCAGCGATCACCCGCACGTCAATCGGCGTCGCGCGCCCCGAGCCGAGTTTCATCACTTCACGTTCCTGCAACACGCGCAGCAGACGGCTTTGCAGCGCCGCCGGCATCTCGCCGATCTCGTCGAGGAAAATCGTCCCGGTGTGGGCGATCTCGAAGAGGCCCGGCTTGCCGCCGCGCCGCGCGCCGGTGAACGCGCCCTCCTCGTGGCCGAACAGTTCGCTCTCGATCAGCCCTTCGGGCAGCGCCGCGCAATTGAACGCGACAAACGGATTGCCGCGCCGCCGGCTGGCGTTGTGGATGCCCTGCGCGACCAGTTCCTTGCCGGTGCCGCTTTCGCCGCTCAACAATACGGTCGCGTCGTGCGCGGCGCCCGCGCGCGCGAGCCGCCGTACCCGCTCGAGCGCCGCCGAGCCGCCAACCAGATCGTCCAGACTGCGCCGCGCGACCAGTTGCTTCGGCCGCTGGCTGGTGCGCAGCGAGCGGTCGATCCGCTGCGCGATCAGCGCATCCTGCACCGTCACCACCGAACCGGAACGCAAACCTTGCTCGACGATCGGCACGCAGTTGACGATCAGCGCACGGCCGCCGATCTGCTCGATCCGTTCTTCGACCGGCGCGTCGTGCTCGAGCGTCTCGCGCAGCAGCGGTCCGACGGCGCGCGCCAGTTGCGCGGGCACGTCCTGTTCGCGGTCGAGGCCGAGCAGATCGAGCATCGCCGGATTGACGGCTTCGAGCTGACCGGCGTCGTCGAAGGCGGCGACGCCGTCGCGCAGGTGAGCGACGATCGTGTTCAGACGCACGCGCTTCGATTCCTTCTCACGGCTCACGCGCGCCAGTTCGACCGAGCGCTCGAACGCTTCTTCAACCGCCCCGAGCGAGTACAGAAAGACGCTCTCCAGGCCGGCTTGCTGGGCGAAATCGCATGCCATACCCGGACCGATGATGACGCTGCAACCTGCGGCGGCCAGGTTGTCGACGGCGAGCCGCACTTCGTCGACCGAACGGTACGCGCGCTGCCGCAGACCGACATTCAGCCACGCGCCGAGGTCGGCGAGTTCGTGCGAGATCGTTTCATGCAGCACGAGGCCGATCTGCGCGCCGGGCCATGTGGTGGTGGCGCGGGTGATCGCGCTCAGCACGTCGAAGCCGTTCACCTTGACCATCACGACCGGCACGCTCAGGTTGTCGCGCAGGTAGGCGCCGTTCGATCCGGCCGCGAGGACGACGTCCACCGCGCCGGCATCGACATAAGCCTGCAACGCGGTGACGGCTGCGCCGTAGCCTTCGCGGACCGGGAAAAACCTGGCGCGCCCGGCGTAGCGCGGCGCAACCGTTTCGCACAACGTCTGCAGACGGCTGATACTGACGAGAGCAACGCCGGGGCGGCCCGGATTCGGGTTGGCAAGGGACGGCGTGAAAGTGGACACCGCGACACTCCATTCGTAGCTGAACATTCGTAGCTGAAACGTTCCATGAAACGTTTCATGGAACACGCCGGCCATTCTGCCATGAACCACCGTGCCACGCCCTACCGCCTAACCTACTGATTGTTCGACGCAAATCTGCGCACCCGCGACTGGCATGCTTCCTGCGCGCCATGCTGGCCTTTCTATCCCACTTCAGATGATCCGGAGACAAACTGTCATGAGCACTTCTTCCGCCACCCGCCGCGCCGCCTTCCGCGCCAAAGTCAACGAACGCCAGGGCCTGCTCGTGCCCGGCGCCTTCAACGCGATGAGCGCGCGCGTGATCGAAGACGCCGGCTTCGAAGCGCTCTACATCACGGGCGCCGGCGTCACCAACATGTCGCTCGGGTTGCCCGACCTCGGCTTCATCGGCCTGGCCGAAGTCGCCGAACACACGGCACGGATTCGCGACGCGGTCGCGCTGCCGCTGATCGTCGATGCGGACACCGGCTTCGGCAACGCGCTGAACGTGCGCCAGACCGTGCGCGTGCTCGAGCGCAGCGGCGCCGACGTGATCCAGTTCGAAGACCAGATCATGCCGAAGAAATGCGGCCACTTCGCCGGCAAGGAAGTGGTCAGCACGAGCGAAATGGTCGGCAAGATTCGCGCGGCCGTCGACGCCCGCGAAGACGGCAATCTGCAAATCATGGCGCGCACCGACTCGGCCGCGGTGCACGGCATCGAAGACGCCATCGAGCGCGGCCATCGTTTCATCGAAGCCGGCGCGGACATTCTGTTTATCGAAGCGACTGAATCGCTCGCCGACATCGAACGTCTGCCGGCGCTGTTCGACAAGCCGCAACTGATCAACATCGTGATCGGCGGCAAGACGCCGGTGCAATCGCGCGAAGCGCTCGCGAAACTCGGCTACGGCATCGTGCTGTACGCGAACGCGGCGCTGCAAGGCGCGGTGCTCGGCATGCAACGCGCGCTCGGCACGCTCAGGAGCAACGGCCGCCTCGACGAAGACGCCACGCTGGTCGCGCCGTTCAGCGAACGCCAGCGGCTCGTCAACAAGCCGCTGTACGACAGGCTCGATCGCGAGTACGCGGCGAAGGACTGATCGGCGCGACGACCTCGCAGTGTTTCCGGCGCGCCTGCGCGCGTCGGCCGCCGGCTTGCGTTACGCCACTGTTACGGCCCTCTCAGGCGGTGTCGTGCAGGTTATTGCGTTAGGATTCAGGGCTGGCGGCTACGTCACTGACACGTCACTGACACGTCACTGACACGTCACTGACACGTCACTGACACGTCGGCGCGGGCCGCGATCCCGTCGCTCGCCCACCTGCCGGGGATGCCGGAAACACGTTTTCGAAAGGTAGTCGCAAGAACATGAAGTCAAGACAATCTCGCGGTATGCGCCGCCAAGGTGGTGGCGGCGTCGAATTCACGCGCGGTGCGATGAGGCAGGTGCAATGACCGGCGGCAGCGCACGCAATTCGCACGTCGGCTGGCTGCCCTATATCGTGGCGGCCACCTTCTTCATGGAGTACCTCGACACCACGGTGATCGCCACCGCGTTGCCGCAGATGGCGCACTCGTTCGGCGTCGGCCCGAACAGCCTGAGTCTCGGCATGACGGCTTACATGCTGGCGCTGGCGATTTTCATACCGGCGAGCGGCTGGGTCGCCGACCGCGGCGGCTCGCGCACGGTGTTTTTCAGCGCAATCGGCGTTTTCACGGTGGCTTCGGTGTTGTGCGGTTTGTCGCAGAACGTGACCGAATTCACCGCCGCACGGCTCCTGCAAGGCATCGGCGGGGCGATGATGGTGCCGGTGGGCCGTCTGATCGTGGTCCGCAGCACCGAGAAGAGCCGCATGATGCAGGCGATCTCGACCATCACCTGGCCGGCGATTGCCGCGCCGGTGGTCGGACCGCCGATCGGCGGCTTCATCACGACCTATGCGTCGTGGCGCTGGATCTTTCTGCTCAACGTGCCGTTCGGACTGGCGGTGATGGCCATCGCGATCGTGCTCGTGCCGAACCTGCGCGGCAGCGAACGCAAGCCGCTCGACGTGGCCGGCCTGCTGCTGAGCGGCGCGACGCTGACCGCGATTCTGTACGGCGCCGAACTGGCCAGCCAGCCTGGCGAGAATCCGTGGATTGCCGCGGCATTCATCATCGGCGGATTGCTGGTTGGCATGGTGGCGTTCCAGCATGCAAAGCGGCATCCGCATCCGCTGATCGACGTATCGACGCTGAAGATCCCGACCTTTTCGGTGACAGTGGTAACGGGTTCGCTGACGCGCATCGGCATAGGCGCGGTGCCGTATCTGATGCCGCTGCTGTTCCAGGTCGGCTTTGGCTTGTCCGCATTCAAATCGGGCTTGCTGCTGCTCGCGAGCGCGCTCGGCAACCTCGGCATGAAGGCGCTGACCACGCGCATCTTGCAGCGCTACGGCTTCCGGATGGTGTCGATCGTCGACGTGACGGTGGCCGGCGTGTTCATCATCGCGTGCGGCCTGTTGACGCCGAATGTGCCGCTCGCGCTGGTGCTGTTGGTCGTCTTCGTTTACGGCGTGGCGCGCTCCATGCAATTCTCGACGCTGGCCACCCTTGCCTACGCCGACGTCGCCCAGCCGCAGATGAGCGCGGCCAGCACGCTATGGAGCGCGGCGGCGCAGATGATGATCGGCTTGGGCATCGCCTTCGGCGCCGTGTCGCTGCGTGCGGCTGCGTTCTTCAATGGCGAGACGACCGGCCGCGTATTCACGCTCGACGACTTCCGTCTCGCGTTTCTGTTTGCCGGGGTGCTGACACTGATATCGGTGGTCGGCTACATGGGTTTGGCGCACGACGCCGGCCACAGCATCGGCGGCGGATCGCGCGGCGCCGAGGATCCTGTGAAAGGCTGACGGCGAAGCTGGCAAGAGCGTGGCAAGAAGCGGCAGCGGTGCGAACGCTGTCGCCTCCTTTTGATTGACGTTAGCGGAACAAACGGAGACTTGCGATGCAAGCAAACGACCTGACGATATCGAGCAACAAGGACGACCTCGACATCGAGATGATTTACACGTTTTTGTCGCAGGAGACAGCATGGGCGAAGGACATGCCACGCGCGACGCTCGAGCGGGCGATCTCAACCGTAAGCCCTCTCCCGCATCCACTTGGTCATAATCCACTTATCGCCGCCGAGCACCGGCGCGCCCCCATGCAAGGTCAACGGATCGAGCTGCCGCTGTCCATTCATATACCGGAAATACACCGCTCCGCCCTGCCTGGCCGCGACTGACATACCCGCCTCGGGAAAAATCGTCTCCCCGCCGTCAGCGACATCGTTCAAATAGACAATCAGCGTAGCCACACGCTGGCCCCCTTGAGCGGTATGCACAGCACTACCCGGCTGATCCGGCGGAAAATAATCGAAATGCGGCCGATATTCACCGCTAGTGCCGTAATGCAGAATCTGCAGCCCCTCGCCGTTTTCGACCGGCCAGTTCATCAGACTCGAGATGCGCCGGTCCATCTGCTCGATGAACGCATCTTCGCCGCGCTGAAACCAGATGCCTTCGCTGGTGCGATTGCGAATCACGTCCTCCTTGCCGGTCTCGGGATTGACGATGGTCGAGCGTTTGAGCCGGTGCCGCGAGCGTTCGATCAGCTCGCCGCACTCGCCGGCCGAGAGCACGTCGGCAAACACGATCAGTTGGGGCCGTTCGCAGCGCATCAGCACCCTGACGTCGCGATCGTACGCGTGGATCAGATTGCCGCTCGCGACGGGAGTTTCGTCGTACTGGTACGTGTGCGGCACGGCTGGCGTCAGCGCCGCCTCAGTCGCCCCGTGAACCAGGCTGGCCACGTCAGCAGGGGTCGTGCCAAACGCGTTGTGCACCGCCGTGCGCGCGGCATCGGTTGCGAAACCGGCCTGCACCATCGAATCGATCATCGACTCCATGCTGCAACCGCGATCCACATTGGTACTCAGCCAGTGTTCCCAGGCTGCATCCACTACAGGCATAGCATTCCCCATTCGTCGGCATGACGAAATACTGCATCATCCGGCCGGATCAAGGCAAGCGCGAGACCGGGCGCTCGTCGCTCACGCCCGGCGTTGCCTGCGCCGATAGAGATCGAGGCCTTTTTTCGCCTGCGCCCTGATCGCGCGTTGCACGAACGGCGTCCAGCCGAGCACCGCGCCTTTGACGCCCAGCGCCTGACGCGCCCAGCGCCACAGGTCGAAACTGTCGCGATGCTCGACGATGCGGCCGTCGCGAAACACGAAACGGGCGTCGATCCGGTTGACCACCATGCGGCCCGTCTGGCTGAACGTGTAGCGGGCCACCCAGTGAGCGCGGCCATCATGCCCGTCCGCTTGAATGCCGTCGAAGGCCAGAGAAAAATCCTGCGCGCGCGAAATCAGCATGCGCCACATATCGCGCGCTTCTTCACCGCGCAGCTCGCCAAACGCAGGATCGCTGAAAACCACGTCGTCGGCATAACAGGCGGCCATGGCTTCGGCGTCGCGCTGTTGGAACGCAGTGTAAAAACGCTCGATCAATTCGGTGTTGGGATGGCTCATTTTTCTCTGTTGCAGGTTGCCCGCTCCCGAAACAGCCAGGCGGGAAAGCGCGCACGCAGCTTCACGTGCACGCACGCCCGGGCGATCAGATGCGCGTCTCGTCCTGCCTTCACG
Organism: Paraburkholderia sp. GW821-FHT02A12; assembly: GCF_059422005.1. Classification (NCBI taxonomy): domain Bacteria; kingdom Pseudomonadati; phylum Pseudomonadota; class Betaproteobacteria; order Burkholderiales; family Burkholderiaceae; genus Paraburkholderia; species Paraburkholderia sp. GW821-FHT02A12. The sequence goes on from NZ_JBWKWA010000002.1 coordinate 2,301,221, forward strand.
CAATGTGACGACGGTAATATAGCGCTCTTAATAACGAGTCGGGGTTATCGCATGATCCGCAAGCTGTTCGCATCTATCGTGGTTATGGCTGGAGTGGTGACGGCGGCGCCCGCCGTCGCGCAAGACAACACGGTCAACGTGCTGTACGCCGGTTCGCTCGTCAATCTGATGGAGCGCAGCGTCGGCCCGGCGTTCGAGAAAGCCACCGGCCAGCAATTCCGCGGCTATGCGGCGGGCTCCAACAAGATCGCCAACGAGATCAAGGGCAAGCTGCGGCGCGGCGACGTATTCATCAGCGCGAGCCCGAAGGTGAACGGCAGCCTGATGGGTGAAGCGAACGGCGATCACGTCACGTGGTATGTGAACTTCGCCGAATCGCCGTTGATGATCGGCTATAACCCGCGAAGCAGATTCGCCGCGGATTTCAAGAGCAAGCGCTGGGATCAGGTATTGCAGGAACCGGGCATCCGCATCGGCCGCACCGATCCAAAGCTCGATCCGAAAGGCGCGTTCACCGTCGAGATGATGACCAAAGCGGCTGAGCTCTACCATCAACCCGACCTCGTCGAGAAGACGCTCGGCGCGGCGGAAAATCCCGCGCAGGTCCTGCCCGAGGAAACCCTGGTTGGCCGCCTGCAATCCGGTCAGCTCGACGCCGGCTTCTTCTACTCGACCGAGACCTCCGACCTGAAGATTCCGGCGATCCGCCCGGCGCCGGAATTACAGGCGAAGGCCAGCTACACACTGACGATTCTCAGCGATGCGCCGAACCACGCCGGCGCGAGCAGCTTCGTCGACTTTCTGCTGAGCGCGCAGGGTCGCGCGTTGTTGAAGCAACACGGCGTAGACGTCGTCAAACCCACCGTGAGCGGCAACGTGCAAGCGCTGCCGCCTTCGGTGCAGGCCGTGATCGACGCGGCGCAGTAACGCGGTGAAACGTACCGCCGCGCAACCGCTGCTGTGGCTGGCGGCGCTCCTTGCCGTCTACCTGTGCGCGCCGTTTATCGCGAGCGTGCCGCAGCTCGGCGCCGCTGATTGGGCGAATGTCGACTGGCGCGCGACGTGGTCGGCGCTCGGCGTCTCGGCAGCGAGCGCAAGTGCGGCGTCGCTCGCGATTCTGCTGGGCGGCGTGCCGCTCGGCCATTTTCTGGCGCGTTCGAAGTCGCGCAAGGTAGCGCTGCTCGGCTTCATCGTGCAGTTGCCGCTCGCGCTGCCTCCGCTCACGAGCGGCGTGCTGCTGCTGTTTCTGGTCGGACCGTACAGCTGGGTCGGCCGCTTCACAGGCGGCGTGCTGACGGATTCGTTCGCCGGTATCGTGCTCGCGGAAATTTTCGTGGCCGCACCGTTTCTCATCATCGCCGCGAAATCGGCGTTCGCGGCTGTCGACCCGGTATTCGACGACGTCGCCGCGACGCTCGGCCATCATGCCGGCAGCCGCTTCTTCCGGGTCATGCTGCCGGTAGCGTGGCCGGCGATCCGCGCGGGACTCGCGCTCGCATGGCTGCGTGCGTTCGGCGAATTCGGCGCGACCGTGATGGTGGCCTATCACCCGTATTCGCTGCCGGTGTACACCTATGTGGTATTCGGCGGCCAGGGCTTGCCGGCGATGATGCCCTTGCTGCTGCCGACGCTCGCGATTGCAATCGTCTGCGCGGCGCTATCGATTTACAGCGGCAGATACGCCGCCGCGATTGAGCAAACCGAAAACGGCGACGACACTTTGGAACCCCCCGCGGATCTCGCCGCGAGCCGTGCCGAGACACCCGAGCTGCGCCTCGCCTTTCACTTGCGACGGCATTTAGGCGCATTCGCTCTCGACATAGCGTGGGCGCCCGCCACCCGACGCCTTGCGATCATCGGGCCATCAGGCTCCGGCAAATCGCTCGCATTGCGTCTGATTGCCGGACTCGAATCCAACGCGTCGAGCTCCGTGCAACTCGGTGCGACCGATTTGAGCACGCTGCCGCCCGAGCGTCGCCAGATCGGCTACATGCCTCAGGACTACGGCTTGTTTCCACACATGACGGTGGCGCAGCAGCTGGCGTTTCCCGTCGACGCCGACATGGCCAGCGCGCGTTACTGGCTCGACCATCTGGGCCTCACGCACCTGGTTGCGCGCCTGCCGCATCAATTGTCGTTCGGCCAGCGGCAGCGGGTGGCGCTCGCGCGGGCGCTAACGCGTCATAGCGAATTGCTGCTGTTCGACGAACCGTTCGCCGCGCTCGATACGCCGCGGCGGCGGCGTTTGCAGCAGTCGTTGCGACGCTTGCAGCGCGAGATAGCGGCAGTGACCATTATCGTCACGCATGATCCCGATGAGGCTGCGCTGCTGGCGGATGAGGTGCTGGTGGTTGAACAGGGGCGCGTGCTGCAGGCGGGTTTTATCGATTCGGTTTTTGAGCGGCCGGCTTCGATGCGAGTCGCCGAATTGCTTGGTTTGCACAATGTGGGCGAAGGCGTGGTGACGGCGCCGGGGCGGGTTGAGATCAGCAATGGTTTGGTGCTCGAGACTGGCGATCGCGGGTTTGCTGCCGGACAGCGGGTGATGTGGCGGGTCTCTTCTCACGCGGTTGTTATCTCGCTCGATGGGGCTTATTCCGGTGTGGTCGAGGCCGTCGAACTGCGGCGCGGCGAGCGATATGTTCGCGCGAATATCGCGGGGGTAAGGTTCGATATTCCTGGAGAAGATGCCCGCTTGCGCGAAGGGACTGCGTGCCGGGTTGGGATTTTTGCTTCTGGCGTTCTGATTTGGGATTTAGGGGTTTAGATTTTTTGCCTTTGGGGGCAACGCCGCAGGCACACCAACAATGCCGCCGCCAAAGGCAAAATCAAGTCTCAACCCTCACCAGCGTGAGCCCGGGCCCTCACGTCGCTGAAAGCAACATCCACCAGCAACTTGCCGGAATCAAACACGGTAACAAACGCCTCATCCCAATCACCTTCAACAGTGTGATCATCCCATGCGACCGGCAGCGTCGTAGTCCGATACTCACCGGTGTGACGGTTCCGCAGCAGAGTGAGCCGCCCCTTCATCGACCGCTTCCCAGCATCTGTAACAGGGTCCTTCCACACGTCGTGCCACTCATTACCCAGCTTGATGGCCGAGCACTTCATCGCGAACCGTTGCGTATCGCGATTGATCTGCTGCAACAGCGCTCCCCCCATGCCGAACACAATGTTATCCGCCGCGTAGCCGGCATCATCCATCGCGGCAAGGATGGCTTCAATCGAATCCGGATTCACGCCGTCGCCCTGAATCACCCTCACGTTGTTGAGCACACGGCGACCCTTGCTGTTCACCTTCGAACCAAACGACGCCTCAAGCGCCCGCAGGGTCTGCAGCACTATCGTCAGCGGATCCCCTGAGTCGGGACGGATCACCAGCGTGCCACCCGAATCGAGCACCGCCTGCTTCAGTTCCGTGCCCCACACTTCGAGCGCGGCGAACAGGTCGTATGAATCGGACACCACCGAAACAATCGCCCCCGGCTTGCCGAACTGCGCAATCATGTTGCGAAACGCATCGGTCTCGCGCTCGCGGCCCCAAGACGTGATCGTGCTGTGCTCGGCCGCCGGCACCGAAAACGCCGCCATCGTTTCGTTGTAATAGTGGTTTGCCGCCACCACGCCGAGCACCGTATCCGAACCCATGAAACTGACGAGATGCGCCGAGCCGCCGATCGCTGCCGACTCCGCGCTCGACACGCCGCGCGAGCCGAAGTCGTGCAGCTTGAACGGCAGTTGCGTGAGGTCGTCGCTGCTCTTCTCGAGATAGCCGCGGATAGTCTTGCGCAAATGCCAGCTCTGCGTGGCAACCGTAATCGGGTACCACACGCGCATCAGCATCGTCTCCAGATACGAGGCTAGCCAGAATACCTGCGGGTCGTCGCATTCGACCGTTACCAGCACGTTGTGCGTCGGCACTACCGAACCTTCCGGCACCGCGCGGATTCGCACCGGCATGTAACCGCCATGGCGCTCGACGATATAACGCCAGCCGGCTTCGTTAAATGGTTCGCCGTGGCCCGCGAAAAATGCTTTCGCCTGATCGATCATCGCCGGAGTGACAGGCCGGCACAGATACTCCTTGATCAGCATCTGCAAGCCGAAGAACAGCGTGCGGTCATAGCGTCCGCCGCGCGACTCGATATACGAGAACATCGCCGATGCGCCGGGCGGATATTGCAGATAATGCGATGCCTTGTACGAATCCGTGTTGAGGATCAGATTGGACAGGATCGAGGCAATATCGTTGAGACCGTTGATATCGTTTTGCATGGCTAGAACTCCTCTAGACCGTTGAGTTGCCGCCAGGTCTATCCCGGCGGAAAGGGTCGATCAAAGCTTGCTCAGAAAGTGATGAGCGATATCGAAGTGATCCTCGAACATCACGTTGCGCATGGTGGCCAGGACGTTTAACGGAATCCACTGCGCCTTGTCGGCGTCGTCGCTTCCCTTCACGCGCGGCAATTCGCCGAGCGGAAAGTGAAACAGAAACGCATGTGTAATAGTACGTCCGCGCAGCGAACGATGCGGATGATCGAACACCTGGCGATCCTTCAGCGAACCGCGCATGACGGGTTCGGGCAGTTTCAGCCCGGTTTCCTCGCGCAACTCGCGAATGCAGGCGGTTTCGAGCCGCTCGTCCTGATTGACGAAGCCTCCCGGCAGCGCCCACAAGCCGCGCCCGGGTTCACTGCGGCGTCGCACCAGCAGAATGTGGCCGGAATGGACGACTAACGCGTCGACCGTCACGAAGGTCACCGGATAGGGCGCGGCGGCCCAGGCCTTCTTATAACCGGCGATGAATTCAGCTTCGGATTTCAGTTGCGCGAATTCGGGCCGCTTGCGGAATTGTTCGAGCCACGCAAAGACTGGCGCGGGCACGGCCCATTGCACAAAACTGTTGCTGCGTTCGGCGAATAATTGCTCGCGGATTTCTGTGGCGGAGATGTCCTCCGTCGCTTCCACGTCGATCAGCTCCCACTGCGGGAACATGCGCAGGTAGTACGAAGATGCATCTTTTTCGTGGCCTATCAGCGCGATTTTTTTGCCCGCGGTCTCGCCGAGTTCCGCTGCTACCGCATCCTGGGTCCAGCGAAGCCAGTCGCCGTCGTTGTACGTTGAATCTTGTACTGCAGTGACAGTGACGCGCTCGCGGTCTTGTGCGCACAGCATGGACGCCAGCATTTCGCGACGTTCTTCGAATGAGAACGGGTCTTTGATCGTGCGAGGTTTGTCTGTTGATCCTATCAGGATGCAGACTTTTTTTGCCAGCGCCAAGGCGCGGCGCAGGACGTCCAGGTGTCCGCGGTGCGGAGGTTGGAAGCGGCCAATGAAAATGACTGCGTCGTAACGCTTTTGTGGTGATGCGGTGCTCATGAGGCTCCCTCAAGAGATTCTGGCGGTCTTCGGTCTGTCCGTTAACCGTGTGGATAGAGTAATGGGTCAGCTGTTTTTTCGTCAATCTCTATCCCAAGACGGGTCAATGCCCCGTCTTCAACTGCGGCGGCAGATTCGGCCGCGTCGAGAACAGGCGGCCAGGTCCCCCTTGCGCGACTCGGCGATGGCCGGCCACAGCATGTCGGTCAGCAGGCCGATGCCTTGCGCCAGCGTGCTGTCCCTAGCCGACATGACAAGCGGCACACCGAGTTCGAGCGCCTCGTTCACGTGCATTTCGTCGCGCGGCAGTTGATGCGCTACTTTCGCACCAAGGGCTTCCTCTAACGTCGGCAGGTTGACCCGCGCGTTCTTGTCGTATTGATTCACCACCACCCGTACCTTGCTGGCCGGGTAGCCGAGCCCTTTGAAAATGTCGAGCATGCGTCGCCCTGCGTACAGGTAAGGCGTGTCTTGCCGCACGACCATGCAGATTGAATCGCTGTGGTCGAGCGCCTGGACCGCGAGCGGATTGATGCTTTGTCCGATGTCGATCAGCACAGCGTCGTACTGCTCGCACGCCAGCGCGAGAATCCTCTTCAATTGTGCCGGTCGCATTTCAGCGGCCCTGAGCGGATCGCCGGCGCCCGCCAGCACGTCGAGATCCGCATGCACGTGCATCACGCACGTTTCGAGGAAGGCGGGACCCAGCCGGTCGATCTGCGCGCATACGTCGGCGAGCGTTACGGGCGGCGGCTTGTCCGCCACCAGCAGGCTGATATCGGCGAATTGCTGGTTCAGGTCGAGCAGCAGCACACGTTTGCCGCGCAGCGCGGCGAGCGTGTACGCGAGATTCACCGCGATCAGCGTGGCGCCGCTGCCACCCTTGCACGACGCAAGCGACACGACGCGGCCAAGGCGGCGCGCGCCCGCGCTGTTCTTCGCGTCGACAGGGTCGAGCGCATCGGGAATGCCACCTTGGTCGAGCGGCAACGACGTGACGTGCCGCACGCCGATGCGCGCCGCCGCCGTCAGCAGCGCGGCCGACGGCGCCGGCGTCACCAGCATGCAATACAGATTCGGCGTGCAGGCCAGCGCCTCCTCGATGCCCACCAGGTCGCGCGCGACCAGATCGATATCGTCGACGATCAGCACGTCGGTATTTCTGATCGCTGTGGCGTACACGCGCAGTTGCCTCGCCGTGCCGTGCACGGTGCGCAACCGATACGCAATGCCACTGTCTTCGAGGTGCGCGCAGATAAGCGACGCGCGTTCCGCACAGGACGAAATCAGAAGGATGTCGATCATGTGGACTCTCCGCTGGCTTGAACCCATTTCGCTGACCACGCCGCGAACACCCGCGCCAACTCGACGATGCACTCGCCCCGAGCGAGCCGGAGACGGCGCGGGTCAGCATCGGCGCCGGCGGCCACGCTTACGCTGACGACCGGGCGAGAGCCGTTGCAGCCTCGCGCGATCACGGCGGCGCCGACACCGGAGCCGGGCAGATAGCTGCGTGTCAGGTGTACTCGTCGGGATCGGGCCGGCGAACGTCGGGGTCGCGATCGCGGCCCCGTCCGGCCGAAGCCGGTATCTCGTACATCGCGTCGCGCAACGCTTCGCGCTGAAGCTCTGGCTGAACCTTGCGCTTCATCGCTTCAGCGATCACGAGCGTCAGCAAGTCTGCCGACGGCCCGGCGAATAGCGCACGCGGCGGCGCAAAACGACGCTGATAAGAGCGATCGCTACCGCGAAGATCGGCGCCGCGATCCGTGATGCGGCGCTCCGGCCGCGATACGGCCAGTTTGCTGTTCTCATCCATGACATCCCCCGAATGGTAGGCCTTCCCAGGATCGGTTCCAGGCGGGCCGTGTCTGCACAAACGCGCAGACACGGCACCTGGCTTTCCTCGTAACGTGCGCCTCTCTTATGGAGGCTCTGGTCATTTCTCCCCGCCTCTTCGCGCCGGCTGGTCCTGGCCGTGCGCTGCCCCTTCCCTGTTTCGTGTTCCTCGCGCTGGCGAACAACGCGAGCGAGCACGCTGCCTGTCGTTATTGCCGCTTTGTACGGCTTGGCCTCCGTCGCGCTGCCTCATCACCGGAACAGTTCGCCCAATCGGAATCGAACGCCCATCCCGTTCGGAATCCTGCGCGTATGCATGTCCCTTAGCTGCCCCATAGCGCAGCGCTATGGGCCGTGTCAGCTGCATCGCATATGGCCCGACCGGATCACGCTGCCCCAAGTCCGTCCAACCGGACGGAAAAAGTGGCGGGGTCATCGCTTCACGTCATCCCGGTCACGAAGGGCCGATACCCCGTATCGATCGTTCGTGCCGTCTTGTTGGATGTCCGTTTCCCAGTGGCCCCGCCGCACCCTCGTAAAACGCCTTGGCTTCCCCGGCCGCGCCTACGAAGTCTGTGATTGCGGTCGGCTATTTTTTACCTGCTGCGTCCCCGCGCTTCCGGCTCCCCGACTGCAATGTATTTCGTTTGCGAATCCCTTATTGCAATGGCTATGCCACCCACGCCCAAACCGTTGCCGGACGGCGATGTGCGATCTAACGCACCCTGCCGGACGGTACTTCGCGTCACGCGATGATTCGTACATGACACGCTTTGCGCAGACGCGCTCGCGCATCGGAAATAAACGGCTCGCGTTTTCCGGCCGGATGAACCTTGGTGTGCCGCTTCTGGCAACGCTTTGCCGAGCGATCCGGTCAAATGTTCCGATGTCCGGCAGGCGAAACAGTCCGCGAGGCAAGCCGCCCGATTTGTCGCATACGTGAGACACGGTGGTCTGAAGGCGTCGTCTCCGTCACACGAGTGGCCCTCAGCCGCTTGCATCGCTGTGCGCGACACCGCGCGCCACGGGCATTGACCGGCTATTTATGAAGGGCAAAGCCAGATAGCACGTCACACCGAAATCGTTTCTGAATCCAGATTTGTTTGTATGGCGTTCTAAAGAGCTTTCGCTTATCGTTAAGCAATGCGCCACATAGAGCGCCGTAAATCAGGCTAACGAGGTATAAACGGTGACTGTAATTCGGGGATGAATTCGTTTGGCGGAAACGGCGTTACGCGCCGTTTCCGCTTTCTGTCCCATGTGTAGCAACCAGTGGCTTCCGCCGCCGCTCCATGCCCCCGCGATTGCCGCTACCGTGAATGCGTGACCGCCGGGCTGCCGCAACAGAGTTCGAACGCGGCTGCAAAAACCATGCTCGAGTCCGTACAGCCGGACCGGCTGGCTCAGTTGACCGGGGTCCGGCACCGCTTGCCGGACCGTCCAATGCATTGAAGAGCAATCGAGAGAGCAGCATCGAACCGGGGGTACAACATGACTACGACCTGCATACCTGGCGACACGGAACGCACCGTTCTGCATGTGTCGAACTCGCCCGATCAAAAGCTCGCCAGCTTTCTTGCGGCTTCGGGCTGGCAAGCGGTGCACGCCAAAAGCACCGCCATCGCCGAGCGCATGATCGAGCGCGGCAATATCAAGGTGGGGCTCGTCGAGTTACCCGGCAATTGCACCTCGCAGCATCTGTCGGCGCTGGCCTCGTGCATGCGGCGCGTCGAAACCAACTGGGTCGCGCAAATCGCCCCAGGGCAAGCGGACGACGAACTGGTGAGCCGCTTCATTCTCGACTACTGCTTCGATTTCGTGACACGGCCGTGCTTGAACGACCGGCTCGTGTTCGCGCTCGGTCACGCGCACGGGCTGTCGAGCCTGCGGCATGCACAGGTGGCGCCGGAGCCGTCCCTCGGGAGGCACGGCATGGTCGGGCACTGCGAGGCGATGCAGCAGCTGTACCGTCGGATCGACAAATGCGGGGTGACCGAAGCGCCTGTGTTCATCGCCGGCGAATCGGGCACCGGCAAGGAACTGACCGCCCGTGCGATTCACGACCGCTCGCCGCGCGCCGCCCAGGCATTCGTCGCGATCAATTGTGCGGCCATTCCGCCGAGCCTTCTGCAGGCCGAATTGTTCGGCCACGAGCGCGGCGCCTTTACCGGTGCGCTGCAACGCAAGCTCGGCCGGATCGAAAGCGCCAATGGAGGCACGCTCTTTCTCGACGAGATCGGCGATATGCCGCATGAATGCCAGGCGGTGCTGTTGCGCTTCCTGCAGGAGGGCACCATCGAGCGGCTGGGCGGCAGCGGCCCCATCAAGGTCGACGTGCGCGTCATTTCTGCGACCCACGTCGATCTGGACAAGGCCGTCGAAGACGGCCGCTTCCGCTCCGACCTGTATCACCGCCTATGCGTGCTGCGGCTCGTCGAGCCGCCGTTGCGCGAGCGCGGCGGCGACATCAAGCTGCTCGCCAACTATGCGCTCAGCATGTACAGGCAGGACGGCGCACGCAAGCTGCGCGGGCTGTCGAGCGACGCGATCGTCGCGATGGCGAACTATCCGTGGCCGGGCAATGTGCGCGAGCTGATCAACTGCGTGCGCCGCGCGGTCGTGATGAGCGAGGGGCGCTTCATCACGGCAAGCGATCTCGGCCTGCCGGAATCCGCGAACGGACCTGCCGTGACGCTGGCGGAAATCCGCGGCAAGGCCGAGAGAGACGCGATCGAACACGCGTTGCAGCGGCACGGCTACAAGCTGTCGGAGGCCGCGGCCGAGCTCGGTATTTCGCGGGCGACGCTCTATCGCCTGATGCATGCCAACCGGCTGCATCAGGAACCCTCGGCCGGTCGCGCGTCGAATGCGGACGGCGGCGCGGATGCCGACGGGGAGGCGGAGCGGCAGGCGCCGTCACTGGTCTAGTTTCGTAGGCGCGCGCAGCCCCGGCGGCCCGCGCGCCACCCGTCGTCGCTGCTCGCGATAGTTCAGGTTGGAGTGAAACGTTCCGGCTCCGCCGGGAGGGATACTGGTCCCTGCCTTATCGGACAATTTTTCAGTTTCCCGGGAGTTTGGCTCATGGCTATTACCTGCTTTATTCGCTACCAGATCGATCCTTTTCAACGAGACGCTTTCAACGAGTATGCCGAAAACTGGGGGAAGATTATTCCGCGCTGCGGTGGTTTTTTGATTGGGTATTTTCTGCCCCATGAAGGGACTAATGACGTCGCCTGGGGATTGATCCGGTTTGACAGCCTCGCCGGCTATGAGGTTTATCGGGCCCGGCTTCGCGCTGATGATGAAGCGATTGCCAATTTTCGGTTCGCTCAGGAGCGGAGATTTATTCTGCGGGAAGAACGGACGTTTACCGAGATTGTCGAGGGGGCTTTTGGTTTGAATGCCATTCGGTAGTTTTTTCTTGATTTTTTCTTGATAAAGCCGAAAGAACCACGACAAGGAACTTGTCCCCCACCCTCATGTCGCTCATACATCGTCGAGTGGCCTCGCCCGCGCCCCAAGGCAAGCCACAAAAATCCAAACCTCGCCCCTGCGCGGCGCCCAATGCCCTCAATAGCCAAACCTATGCGCAAACTACTCGTCATCGGGCTCCTGGCCGTCTTCGCCTCACCGGCCCTCCCCGCGACGGCCCAGGCAGCGCCGGCCTCGAGCGCGTCGATCACCCTGACGCCAGTGCAGGCCCGCCAGGCCCTCGACGTCCTCAACGACCCCAAACGCCGCGCGCAAGTCACCGACACGCTCCAGGCAATCGCCGCCGCCGGCGCACTCAGCGCGCCACCCGCTTCGTCCGTGGCGGCAGCGGCCGCATCAGCTCCAGCGCCGGCTAGCGGCGCCGCCAGCCTCGTCCCGACAGCATTCCAATCGAATGGCCTCGCCTCGCAACTGGCCCGCCAGGGCGCCCATTGGGCCGTGCGCCTCGGCATGTCGTTGCGCCGTTCGGTCGCCGCGCTCCTCGACGTGTCGTCGGTCCGCGCCTGGTGGAATTGGCAATCGGCCAGCCCGCAAGCGCGCAGCGTGCTGGCCCATGCCGCATGGTCGCTGCTCGCCGCGCTGCTGCCCGCGCTCGCGCTGGAATGGCTGGCGCGCCGGCTGCTGCGCCGCGCGTATAAGGCCCTCGCCGCGCGCCGGGAACGTGACGATGAAGACGATGCGCCGCGAGCCGGTCCGCCCGCCGACGTCACGCCGCAGCCGGCCGATTCGCCCAACGTAGCGCCGCCGGCAGCCGATTCGCCCGAGGCAGCAACTGCAACGCCCAGCACATCTGCAACACCCCCCGTCGCCGGCAACGCCGCCGACGCCAAAGGCAAGTGGCACGCCGCGCATCACTGGACCCTGTTGCAGCGCCTGCCGCGCGCGATCCTGAGCGTGGCGCTGCGGCTGCTGCCGCTCGCGGTGTTCGTCGGCGCGGCCAGCGCGCTGATGTCGATTTTCGCCGACGGCGGCACACCGCCGGACCGCGCGCTCGATTCGCTGATCGACATCTACGTGCTGTGCCGGGTGATCGTGATCGTCAGCGGCTTCTTTCTGCAGCCGGCCGCGCCGCGTCTGCGCATGTTGCGCATGAATGACGCGTGGGCCGCCTTCGCGCAGCGCTGGATGGTGCGTATCGTCAGCGTGGTGGGCGCGGGCTCGGCGGTCGCGGAGATCACGCTGTCGCTCGGATTGAACGACGCGGCGCACCTCGCGCTGATGAAGGTGGTCGCGCTCGCGGGTCACGTGATGATCTCGATCCTGATCCTGCAATGCGCCAAGCCGGTCGGCGAACTGATCCGCACGCGCTTCGCCGCGCGCGAGTCGCTGGAAATGTTCGGCAATGCGCTCGCCGACACATGGGCATGGTTCGCGGTGTTCATCGTGATGGGGACGTGGTTCATCTGGGCGCTCGACGTGCAGAACGGCTATCGCACGCTGCTGCATCTCGGCGGCATTTCGCTCGCGATTCTGATAGCCGCGCGGGTCGTGTCGATCGTGATCTTCGGCGCGCTCGCCCGGCTCTTCAACGTGCAGGACGACGACGCCAAAAACTCGCTGATCCATCAACACGCGTATCGCTATTACCCGCTGTTGCGCCGGATCATCTCGTGGATCATCGGCATCGTCACCGCGCTCGCGCTGCTGCACGTCTGGGGCGTCGATCTGAGCGGCCTGTTCCGCGCCGGGACGATCGGCCATCGGCTGGCCTCGGCGGTGGTGACGATCGGCGTCACTGCCGTGATCGCGCTGCTGGTGTGGGAAAGCGTCAACCTCTCGGTCGAACGGCGCCTCGATCGCTGGACCAGCAGCGGCGATCTGATACGCGCCGCGCGTTTGCGCACCCTGCTGCCGATGCTGCGCACCGCGCTCTTCTGCGTGATTGCCCTGGTGGTGGTGCTCACGGGCCTGAGCGAACTCGGCGTGAATATCGGACCGTTGCTGGCGGGCGCCAGTATCTTCGGCGTGGCGCTCGGCTTCGGTTCGCAAAAACTGGTGCAGGATTTCATCACCGGCATTTTCCTGTTGATGGAAAACGCGCTGCAGGTCGGCGACTGGGTGACGCTCGCGGGCGTGTCCGGCACCGTCGAATATCTGTCGATCCGCACGGTGCGGCTGCGCGGCAGCGACGGTTCGTTGTACACCGTGCCGTTCAGTTCGGTATCGACGGTCAACAACACCAATCGCGGACTTGGCAACGCGGCGGTGAAGGTCAATATCGTGTTCGGCCAGCACGTCGACCTGGCGATCGCCACACTCAAGGAGATCGGCGCGGCGCTGCGCGAAGACGAGCAGTTCAGGGACGGCATCCTGTCCGACTTCAGCTTCTGGGGCGTCGACGCGCTGGACGGCTCCGCGGTGACGCTGGCCGGCCAGATCCAGTGCCGCGACAGCGCGCGCTGGGGTGTGCAGCGCGAGTTCAACCGCCGCATCCTCGACCAGTTCAGCGCGCGCGGCATCGAGATCGCCAACCCGCAACGGCACCTGCTGACGTGGGACCCGGAGAGCGCGCCGACGAACGATGAAAGCAGGCACGAACCGCCCGCAAACGCGCCGCCCGCCAGTGCCTCGTTGTCGGCTGCGGCCAGCAAGGCCGACGCGCCCGTGGAGGATCAACTGCCCGTCGACCCTAAACCGGCCGGCGGCCCAGGAACCCCAGCCAATCCTGGTTCAACCTCGCCGCATGAGTGAAGTAAAGACCGTGTCCGGCGCCTTCGTAGACGTTCAGTAAAGGACCTTCGATCAGCGCTATTGCACCTGCCACCAGCGCGGCAACAAACGCCGCACTTCCGGCCGCCGGTAGCGGTCGTCGATCAGATGGACCACGCCCTGGTCCTGCTCGGTTCGAATCACCCGCCCGGCCGCCTGCACGACCTTCTGCAAGCCCGGGTACAGATACACGTAGTCGTAGCCGTTGCCGAACTTCGCGTCCATCGTGCGGCGCATCTGCTCGTTGACGTCGTTTATCTGCGGCATGCCGAGCGTCGCGATGAATGCGCCGATCAACTGCTGGCCGGCCAGGTCGACGCCTTCCGAGAAAGCGCCGCCGAGCACCGCAAAGCCGACGCCTTGATTCATGGTTCGAAAGCGCGCAAGGAACGCGTCGCGTGCCGCTTCATCCATGCCGGGTTCCTGCGCCCACACCGGCAAGTCCGGATGCCGTTCGCGCATCAGCGCGACCACTCGCTGCAAATAGTCGAAGCTGCTCAGAAAGCCCAGATAGTTGCCCGGCAGCGCCGCGTATTGCCGCGCGATCAGATCGACGATCGGCGAGAGCGAACGCTCGCGGTCACGCCAGCGCGTCGACACGTTGCCGGCCACACGCACCTGCAACTGCTCGGCGCGAAACGGCCCTTCTACGTCGAGCCAGTTCGTCTGCCCGGGCAGCCCTAACGTGTCGCGATAGAAATGATGCGGATTGAGCGTGCCGGAGAACATCACCGTGGTGCGCGCGGCGGCGTAGCGCGGCGCGAGAAACGGCGCCGGAATCACGTTGCGCACGCACAGCGCGCAACTGGTTTTGTCGCGTGGCGCGTAGCTATCGCTCGTGCGCGTGATGTCGAAGATCGAATGCTCGCCGAATTGCTCGGCCAACGCGACAAAATGCATTGCGTCGAAGAAAAAGCGCAATGACGCTTCATCGATTGAGAGCGGCGCTTCGGCGAGCAGATCGGTGACCGCGCCGATCAGATTCTGCACGGCCGAAAGCAATGTGCCAGGCACGTCGGCGTAGACCTGATACCTGTCCGTCTGTGCGCGTTTGAGCGCGTTCCACTCGCGCTGCAGCCGTTCAAGCGGCTTGCGCAATGCCGCCGGCGCGGTCTTGCGCGCGACGCGAAACGCCGCCGGATCGAGCGATGCCGTGTACATCCGGCGCGCGCGGTCGAGCAGATTGTGCGCCTCGTCGACCAGCACGCCGACGCGCCACTGATTGATCTGTGTCAGCGCATACAGCATCGCGCTGCTGTCGTAATAGTAGTTGTAATCGCCGACCACCACGTCGGACCAGCGCGCCAGTTCCTGCGCGAGGTAGTACGGGCAGACGTCGTGCCTGAGCGCCGCTTCGCGCACCGCCGCGCGATCGAGCCGCGGCCCTGCCAACGCCGTGCTGCGGGCCGCGTCGAGCCGGTCGTAGAAGCCGCGCGCGAGCGGGCAGGATTCGCCGTTGCAGGCTTTGTCGGGATGCTCGCAGGCTTTGTCGCGCGCCACGAGTTCCAGCGTGCGCAATGGCAATGACGCTGGCGCCGTGCTTTGGTGCAGCGTTTCGATCGCGTCGAGCGCGAGCGCGCGGCCCGGTGTCCTGGCGGTCAGGAAGAACACACGATCGATCTGATCCGACGCACACGCCTTCAGCAGCGGAAAAATCGTCGCGAGCGTCTTGCCGATACCGGTCGGCGCCTGCGCCATCAACGCCTTGCCGTCGCGCGCCGCGCGATAGACCGACACCGCCAGCTCGCGCTGCCCGCTGCGAAATTGTCCATGCGGAAACTGCAATGTGCCCAGCGCGGCATTGCGCGCGTCGCGATGCGCCTCCTCCTGCACGGCCCAATCGAGAAAGCGCTCGCATTGCTCGACGAAGAAAATCTCCAATTCACGCGCGGCGTACGTTTCAGTCAGCAGCGTTTCCTTCTGACTGCCGATATCGAAGTACACGAGTGCGACGGTCAGCCCGGCCAGCCCGCGCGCCCGGCACAGCAGATGGCCGTACACCAGCGCCTGCGCCCAATGCAGCGAGCGGTGGTTGGCCGGCATCCGGTCGAGATCGCCGCGATGGGTCTTCACTTCTTCCAGCCGGTTCGCCGCGGCGTCGTAGCCGTCGGCGCGGCCGCACACGGTCAAACCGCGATGCGTGCCGGTCAGCGTGATCTCCGTTTCGTAGCCGCTCGGGCGCCGCCCCGCGACCGTCGCATGGCCCGCCATGCCTTCCAGCGAAGTCGGCGCGGGCGTGAAGCGCAGATCCAGGTCGCCGCGCCTCGCGGTGAATTCGCACATCGCCCGCACGGCGACCACGTAGGTCATGCGGCAGCCTCTGCTGCGGCTTCGGGATCGGCTTCATCCGCCCAACGCACGTCGAGCACGCGCACCGGCATGCCATGCTGCGCGCAGTACGCGAGCCAGCGGATCTGGTTGTCCTGCAAGCGGTCGCCCGGACCCTTCACTTCGATCAGCTCGTAGCGGTGCTCGGCCGGCCAGAAACGGATCAGGTCCGGCAGACCGGAACGGTTGCCGCGGATATCGCGCAACAGACGTTCGAACCAGAGCTTCAGATGCGCGGCAGGCAGGCAATCGAGCGCCAACGCCATCAGTTCGGGCGTCAGCAAGCTCCAGAACACGAACGGCGATTGCACGCCGGCCTTGACCTCGAGGTGCCGCAGAATCGTCTCGCGATAGGCGGCGCTGTCGAGTTGCGCGAGGCAGGCGGCGAACTGTTCGGCGCGGCGCGCATGAAAATCGGGCGCATGCAGATCGGCCGGGCCGCGCTGGAACGGATGGAAAAACGCACCGGGCAGCGCCGCGAACACGGGCTCCCAGCACAGCAAACCGAACAGCGAATTGATCAGCGCGTTTTCGACGTAATGAACCGGCGCATCCTCACGACTCAGATGATCGCGGGCGACATATTCGACCGGCTGCGCAGCCTCGGGCCTCGGCAGCACCAGCGTGCTGCGCTCGACCGGCCGTGCGGCCGGCGTGCGCGCCACGAGTTCGCCACGCCGGCGTTGCAGGCGCGGCAGCATGCGCGCGATGCGCTGCGCTTCCTCTTCGCTTTCGGGTGCCGCGGCGGCTTGCGAGGCGAGCGCGAAGGCATCATCGAAACGCTCGCATTGCTCGAGCACGCGCACGCGCCGATGCCGCGCACCCGGCCACGCGCAATCCGCGTAGACGGCGAGCGCGGCGGGCCAGTCATGCCGACGCTCGCAATACTGGCCGATGCGGAACAGCAGCTTCGCGCGGCGCGTTTCGAGCCATGGGTTCGACGTTTCGACCGCGGCGACCGCGGCGACGAGTTCGCCGATGGATTCGCCGTCGGGCAGCCATTCGAGCGCTTCGCGGCATGCATGCAAAGCGAGGTAGACGTCGACGTCGGCACGTTGCTGGAAAGCTCGCGACGAAGGTCCGAACGCGACCGTCTCATACTGGAACAC
The DNA here is from genome assembly GCF_059422005.1 of Paraburkholderia sp. GW821-FHT02A12. NCBI lineage: Bacteria > Pseudomonadati > Pseudomonadota > Betaproteobacteria > Burkholderiales > Burkholderiaceae > Paraburkholderia > Paraburkholderia sp. GW821-FHT02A12. Next base: position 2,318,080 of record NZ_JBWKWA010000002.1, read on the forward strand.
GCCGAGATCGGCGAGCACGAACTCCGACCAGTCCTGCTGCAAATTGCCGAAGAACATCAGGCGCAGGCGCTCGCAGAGTGGCGCGACGGCGACGTGCAGCACGGAGTCGGTGCTGGCGGCGTGCCATTCGGCGAGCGGACGCGCTGCGTCGCCTTCCGCTTCGTAAAAGGGGCGTAGCGTTTCGAGCAGGTCCGGTTTGCGCAAGCTCCGGGCGGCGGGGATCAACGCAATGGCGTCGGCGAAGATGAGCAGCAGTTCGGGACGGGTGGTGAGCGCGAACAGGTCGTCGAGCGTCAGCGGCGGCTCGGCGTCCACCCAACCGAGTTCGACGAGCGGCGCGGACGCTTGAACCGGGCAACCGATCTCGTCGTACGACAGACGGCTCGTGCGGAACAGCGTGCCCTTGCGCATCAACATGCGAACCAGCAGCGCTCGCGAGGCCTGCGGCAAAGCCGCGAAAGCACGCAGGAAGCCGTGCTCGTTCTGGTCCAGCAGATCGTCGTAGCGGGCCGCGAGCCACGCCAGCGCGCGCTCGAAATTCAGCAGATAGTAGGGAGCATTTGAAGAGGCTTCTGTCGCCACGGCACTTCCACGGAACCTGTATGTTTATACAGTGATGATATCAAACTCAGTGGAGGATTCGGGTGGCGCGGGGTGTCATCGAACGCCTGCCGCCCGCCTTTCAATGCGCTGCCAGCCGTCACACCGTCAACGACCGCACGCCCGCGTTCAGCGCGCGCCTGCCGCGTAGAAGCTCGCCAGATCGCGCTTGAGCGTATGCAGCGCGGCATCGTCGAGATAGATCATGTGGCCGCTCGGATAGTAGGCGATCCGCACGTTGGCGCGCAACGGCGCATCGATGCCCAGATGCGCCAGCGCATACTCGGTGGCATAGAACGGCGTGGCCAGATCGAAATAGCCGTTCACCGACATCACGCGAAGCTGCGGATTCTGCCGCATCGCTTCGGCCAGGTCGCCTGCCGCGTAGGGTACCGGTAACCGCTCGCCCCACCATGCGCGATGTTTCCAGTCCCATTGCTTCAGCGCGTCGTCATTGAAGACGCGATAGCGGTCGGTCGGCGTGAAGTGCAGATCCTGCGCGAAATGCTGATGAAGCGCCGCATCGAACGCGCTGGACACGCTGCTCACCGATGCATCGAAGTCCGGGCGCTCCGACACGCCGTCGTATTCGAGACCTTCGGAGCGGGCATCGTAACGGCCGATGCTGTGCGACTGATCCCGCAGCAGTTGATTGCGAAAGCGCGACGGATAGAGACGCAGCCGGCTTCGTTTCACGTACTCGACGTCGAGACCGGTGAACTCGGCGACGCGCGCCGCGACCGCATCGCGCTGTGCGTCGGGCAACGCGTCGCCCTGAGCCAGCGCCTGCGCATAAGGACCGCGCGCGAACGCGCGGGCGTCGTCGAGAAAGGCCGGCAGACTGGCCGGCTTCGGCACGATTTTGTCGTGATACCAGGCGATCGCCGCGAAGCTCGGCAGATAGCTCTCGCTCTTGAAGTCGAAGCCTGGCGAAAAGCCGGCTGAATCGAGCACGGACGACATCAGGATCACGCCGTTCAGCGCGATATTGTTTTGCCCCAGCTGATACGCGAGCATGGCGGCGCGCGCGGTGCCGTATGACTCGCCGAGCAGGTACTTCGGCGAATTCCAGCGCTGGTTGACCGTCAGATAACGGTCGATGAATTGCGAAAACGCGTCGAGGTCTTTATCGACGCCCCAGAAATCCTTACCCGTTCCGCGCCCGACCACTCGCGACAAACCCGCGCCGACGGCGTCGATAAAAACCAGGTCGGTCGTGTCGAGCAGACTGTCCGGGTTATCGCCCAACACATAGGGCGCGGGAGGCGTGCTCGCCGGACTGGCGGTGTGCGCCCGCTTCGGACCGAACGAGCCGATCATGAGAAAGACGCTGCCCGCGCCCGGACCGCCGTTGAAGAGGAACGTAACGGGCCGCGTCGAGGGCGTTTTGGTCGCGACGGTATAGGCGACGTAAAAGACACTGGCATCGGCCTGCCCGGCTTTGTTGTGCAGCAGCAGATTGCCAGCGGTCGCCGTGTAATCGATCTTGTTCCCCTTGAGCCGGATCGAATGCTGGGTCACGGACGAAGTTTCCGGCGGCACGGGGATCGCGGCCGTGTCCGGTTTTGCGTTGTGCCGCGCGCTGTCTTGCGCATTGTCTTGCGCATTGTCTTGCGCATTGTCTTGCGCATTGTCTTGCGCATTGTCTTGCGCATTGTCTTGCGCATTGTCTTGCGCATTGTCTTGCGCATTGTCTTGCGCGTCGTTTTGCGCGTCGTTTTGCGCGTCGTTCTGAGTGGCCGCGACAGAGCGTTGCGAATGCCCGGGGCGCGCTTGATTCAGGTGCGGCTCTTTCACCGGTTGGCGATTCGCTTCGGCGGGTTGACTGGCGGTATCCGCCTCAGTCCCGGGCATGACAGCCGCGGACGATGCCGCTTCGGCGGGTTGACTGGCGGTATCCGCCTCAGTCCCGGGCATGACAGCCGCGGACGATGCCGCTTCGGCGGTTTCTGCTGCGTCGGGCGTATCGTCGAGTGGGTCGAGTCGGTCGAGTGAGGCTGCCGCGCACACCTGGCTGAACACGACGGCGGCGGCGATTGTGACCACCGCGACGAGTGCGGCCGCGAAGGCCGCCGCGACCGATCCTGTGACGAGCGGCCGGTGCAACCTGATGTAGAAGCGAAGACCCATACTGTTCTCCGTTGCGAGTCGAAGCGCATCGTTCCGGCCTACCCCATCCGCAACGCCTCGACAAACCCCGCAATCCGCTCACAAGCGTCAATCAATCGAGCTTCATCGACCACAAACCCCAACCTGACAAACCCGTCGGCGGTTTCGCCGAAAGCGCTGGCATCCAGCAACGAAACCCCTTGCGCACGAAACAGCTGCCAGGTGAAATCATAAGTATCGAGCCCCGTCCCGCTTACATCGACCATCATGAACATGCCGGCTTCCGGCAGCAAACACCGCAACCCCGGCACACAATGCAAGCGCTCGAACACCACGTCGCGCCGCCGCCGGTAAATCTCACGCATTTCGGCGACAATCGGCGCCTTGTTCTGCAACGCCGTCAGCGCGGCCTGCTGAATAAAGCCCGGCAACCCGTACAGCATTGCCAACGCGAGCCGCCCCATATGCTCGATCAACGTGGCGGGCCCGACCGCCCAGCCAACACGCCAACCCGCCATGGCATGCGATTTCGACAGACTGCCGAGCGTCACAGTACGCTCTGACATGCCAGGCAGCGCCGCAATACTCACATGTTCGCGCTCGAACGTGAGATCAGCATAGACCTCATCGGACAACACCCACAGATCATGCTTGCAGGCCAGCCGCGCAATACGCTCGAGATCGGCGCGCGGCATCACCACGCCGGTCGGATTGCACGGCGTTGCAAAGAAAATCGCTTTGGTGCGCGGCGTGACAGCCGCTTCGAGCGCATCGCAATCGAGGTGAAAGGCCCGCGCCGGATCGACCGGCACCGGCACGAGCGTGGCGCCCGCGGCGCGCACGCAAGCTTCGTAGGTGAGATACATAGGCTCGGGGACGATCACTTCGTCGCCCGCTTCGCACAGGCACAGCGACGCGGCGAACACGCCGTTCTGCGCGCCCGCGGTCAGGATCACGTTGGCGGCGCTCACGTCGCAACCGGTGGTGCGCGCGTGTTCTTCGGCAATCGCCGCGCGCAGCGGCTCGCGCCCTGACACCGCGCTGTAATGCGTATCGCCGCCGCGCAGCGCCTCGACCGCGCGCTCGACGATCGGCGTGGGCGTCCCAAAGTCGGGATCGCCAACGCTCAGCACGATCACGTCTTCGCCATCGGCGAGCGCCTGTTGTGCAACACGATGGATTTCCCACGCCGACGTGCGCTTACCTTGCAAGCGCTCGACCAGATTCGAGTACTTCATTGAGCCACCCCGTTTCGACCTGACCCGCCAATGTACTGGGGTGTGCGCAAAACGTCCAGACAGCAAAAGGGCCACGCGAGGGCCATGCGAGGAATCCGCCTCGCGTGGCCCCGTGGCCCTTCGATGAAGCACCGGGGATTCGCCTACACCTGGCGGCGCAACTCCGCCGGCGGCACCTTCATCAGGTGCCGGTATTTCGCCACCGTCCGCCGCGCGACCAGCACGCCCTGGTCCGCGAGCATTCTGGCGAGCGTCACATCGGACAGCGGATCACGCGTATTCTCCGCGGCGATCATTTCCTTGAGCAGCGCGCGCACGGCCGCTGCCGAACAGGTGCCGCCGCTTTCCGTACCGAGTTCACGCGGGAAGAAGTGCTTGAACTCGAAAATGCCGCGCGGCGTGGCCATATATTTGTTGCCGGTCGCACGCGAGATGGTCGATTCGTGCAAGCCCAGTTCGTCGGCGACATCGCGCAACACCATTGGCTTGAGCGCGATCTCGCCGTATTGGAAGAAGGCTTTCTGATGCGCGACGATGCATTCGGCCACGCGTTGAATCGTATCGAAGCGTTGCTGCGCATTGCGGATCAGCCAACGCGCTTCCTGCAACTGCTGAGCGAGCGGCGAGCGGCTCGTACCCGAGGACTGCGCGAACAGTTCCGCATACATGCGATGAATGCGGGCGCGCGGCTGCACCGCCGGATTGATCGTCACCACCCATTTATTGCGGACCTGACGCACGATCACGTCCGGCACCACGTAGGTGTCTTCGGTACGGCCGTAGCAGTTGCCCGGTTTCGGATCGAGCTTGCGCACCAGCGCGCAGGCCACCCGCAATTCTTCAGCGCTGCAGCCGATCTGCTTTTGCAGTTCGGCCTGCTCACGGCGCGCGAGGCGTTCAAGATGATGCTCGACGATTTGCCGCGCCACATCGCGCCCCGGCGTCTCCGGCGGCATTGCATTCAATTGCAGCGCGAGACACTCGGACAAGGAGCGTGCGCCCAGACCCGGACGATCGAGCGATTGCACGAGGCGCAGCGCCACCAGCAATTCCTCTTCGGTCAAGCTGGGTTCGAGATCGACGCTGTTCGCGAGATCGGCGAGATCCTGGCGCAGATAACCGTCGTCGTCGAGCGCCTCGATAATGAAGCGCGCGACCGCCCGGTCACGGTCGTCGAGCCGATACAGGCCCAGCGAATCGTGCAACTGCTCGCGCAAAGTCGGTTGCGAGCGCGCCCATTCGGCGGGATCGCTGCTTTCTGAATCGCCGTTATGGCGCGCCGATCCGCGGCTGCCGTAATCACCTGAAAAGTCGCCGGGCGCGTCCTCCTGCGCCGCGCTTTCCATCGTGTCGCCCGCACCGCTTTCGGCCGGCAGCGGATCGGGTTCGGCCGCGGCGACGGGATCGGTGGCCGGCGCGGGACCGGCATCGTCGCCCGGCGAAGCCGTGGCCAACGCGGCGTCTTCGGTATCCGACGAGTCGTATTCGAGGAACGGATTGGTGTCGAGCGCGGTGCGCAACTCCTGCTGGAACTCCAGAGACGACAACTGCAACAGACGCACCGATTGCTGCAAACGCGGCGTGAGTGCGACAGACTGCCTTGTGCGTAGTTCGATTGAAGGCATTGTAGTCAGGTCCGTGTTGGCTGAAAGAATGATGCGTGGCCCCTTTACAGAGCAACTGTCATACCAACTCACCCAACACACTGTTTTTCCTGAATTTTGCCTGTTCAGGCCCGCCGATTGCGCACGCCGCGAGCGCCATTTTTTACAAATACCCGGCAAATTCCGGGCTTCGGCAGCATAACTCGCCGACTGGCGCGCGAGGCGCTCGCACTCCCCCTCGCACTCTCGTCACTCCCTTATTCCTCAGCCTGAATCCGCGTGCCGCAGCGGCTTTCGCCGCAGGCAAGACTCGTGGGGCAATCCGGGCACACCGCTTGCGGCGCCGCACTATGTGGACGGACGCCGGTTTCCTCATGCGCATTGCTACGCAGTAAAACGCATGCAAGGACCGCCGTCCGGTGTCGATAACGGGCCATGACGGAACCGTAGCGGCAACGATCCCACGCGTGTCATCAGCGGTTTCGACCGCGACCGACCGCAGGCAAGAAGACCGCCATTTTCATCAACCACCCGAAGGAGAAACCATGAAGACCCTCCAGTTTCTGAAGGCTGCAGGCAGCATCGCTTGTGTCGCATTCGCACTGAACGCCACGGCGCAAACCAGCGCGCCGGCCCCGTCGGCCAGCTCCGAAACCATCGGCCAGCACATCGACGACGGCACCATCACCACCAAGGCAAAGGCCGATCTACTGGCCGCCAGCAACGTCAAGTCGACCCATATCCACGTGAAGACCCGCAAGGGCGTCGTATGGCTCACGGGCTCGGTCCCAACGGCAGACGACAAATCCGCGGCCGAAGAAGTGGTTCAGAACGTCAAGGGCGTGACGAGCGTAAAGAACCACCTGAAGATCGCTGCCGAGTAAGCCTCACGTCAGGCCACAGTTGCCGGCTTCGGCCCGTGCTTGAGGGAACAGAAAGAAAGCCGTCCGGATGCCGGACGGCTTCTCCTTTGCAGCTGGCATGCGGCTGTTCCACAACCGGCGCCCGTCAGAGCACCAGCCGCTTACCGCCGACTAATATCGGCCAATGCCGGCTAATGCTTGAGCGCAGCGTACTGATCGCGCAAATCGCGCACGCGGTCATGGTTTTGCAGCACGCCCTGATACTGGCGCTCGACGATGCTGCGCACGTCCAGCGGTAAATCCTTTTCGAGCGCGTCGTGATAGCGTTTCTTTGCCACGTCCTCGCCTTTTTCGCATTCGGCCAGTATTTCGTGGTCGCTGCGATTCGCTACCGCCGACTTCACGTCGACCCAGCCGCGATGCAAAGCACCGCTCATACTGCCGCGCGTTTCAGGCTTGCCGCCCAAGTCTTGAACCGCATCCTGCAGTTCACGTGCGCCGCGCGCGCAGTCTTCGGCCCGCGACAGAAACAGCGTTTTCAGTTGCGCGTCATGCGCGTCTTCGGCGGCCTTGAGAAAGCCCTTCTCGCCGTCCTTCGACGTTTCGACCAGATCGTTCAGCACGGAAACAACGTTCGTAGCCATTCAATACCTCCAGGGGTTTCGTCAATCGTGAAATCCGCCGCCGCACCTTCCATGTAGCAGCAGAAATCATCTATCCGCATGCGGCGTGCCCGGAACACGTCGCCCCGAACGCAAAGCGGCCCGACAAATGCCGGGCCGTCCTGTCGTCCACCTCGCGGCAGGATCGCGCTCATGACGCACCCTTCGTGGCGGCGGCGAACTGCTGCCCGGCGCGCCTCTTGCGTGCTGTTACAGGATGATCAGCAAGGCCTGTGCCTTCCGGCGTAGCCGTTGCTGCGATCCCCGCACAGGCGGAAGCTGTAACCCGGGCGCCGTCGCGGGCCGGTCCGGACGGCTTCGGCGTCCGGCCTCGCCCGCGGCGATGAACGCTGTAGCAACGCAGAGCACAAGGCAAACCGACTTCATAGGAGGCAAAGCCATGGCCACCAGAAAAACCGCCCGCAAATCGAAACGCCCGGTTGTGCGCGGCAAGTCGGGACGCCCGCCACGCCAGCGGCATGCGCAAGCACAAGCGGCGCATCGCGCGAAAGCCGCCAGCAGCGGCGCTGCGAAGCACGGGCAGAAATGGTCGCGTCACGTGATGGAAACCAGTGACGCGATGGATATCGAGCGCGATATCTTCAAGACCGGCAGCGCGCAGTCGATCGCCGAGTCGCTCAAACGCTCGTCGACGCAGAGCCGCCGCCGCAAGGGCACGCCGTTCCAGTCCGCGATGTCGATGCTCAACTTCTATATCAACCGCGCGGGCAGGAATCTGCCGAAGGCGCGTCGCGATACGCTGGAACAGGCCAAGCGCAAGTTGCGCGAAGCATTCGGACGCACGCCCTGAGGCGCCGCAGCGAAAGGCGACCTGAAGGACGCACCGGTGACGATCTACAAGGTCGAACACGGCGCATTCAAGCCGGTCGATACGATCGCCGGCAGCTGACGCAGCGTGACTCCGTCAAGGCGGCGCGAACGGGGCGGCACTCGTCTCATCCTCGATAGAGGTTGCCCCGTTCGTTCGGACAGCTGTTTTACATTTTATTGCGGGACATCGAGACGCGCCTTGATCGAGTCAGTCGAGCAGCGCTACGATTTCCTCGTACAACGGCCGGGCAATCCGCACGCCGTTCGCGATGCTGCGCGCCCGCGCGTCGAAACGCCGTTGGGACGGCAGCCGCGCGCCCTGCGCGACGATCGCATCAAGCATGCGCTCGCCGCGCGCGAGCCCGGCATCGAGATCGTCGCCGAGGAACACCCTCGGATCGAACGCTATAACCAGTTCGCCATGACACGGCGTCGCGCCGACGCCCTCGTCGAATGCCATCGACTCCTGGCTCGTCATGTCGCCGATCAGCGCACCCCCGAGCAATTCGACCATCGCCGCCAGCGCCGAGCCCTTGTGGCCGCCGAAGGTGCGCATCGCGCCCTGCAATGCGGCCTTCGGGTCGGTAGTCGGCTGACCGTTGCTGTCGATCGCCCAGTGCGGCGGGATCGGCTTGTCCTGCTTCGCGTGCAGCTCGATGTCGCCGCGCGCGATCGCGCTCGTCGCGAAATCGAACACGAACGGCAGGCCGCCCGGCCGGGGCCACGCGAAGGCGATCGGATTGGTGCCGAACACCGACTTCGAGCCGCCCTCGGGCGCGACCCAGCTGTGGCTCGGATTCATCGCGATGCCGGCGAGCCCTTCGGCAGCGATCGCCTCGACCTCCGGCCACAGCGCCGAGAAGTGGTAGCAGTTGTTGATCACCATCGCGGCGATGCCGTGCTTTTTCGTCATCGCGACGAGCACCGGCAGGCCGGTCTCGAAGCTCAGCAGCGAAAAACCGCGATGCGCGTCGACCGCGACGATGCTCGACGACAGCTGGCGCAGCGTCGGCGGCGCCTGCGGATCGACCTTGCCCTTGCGCAGCGAGCGCACGCAGACAAGCAGCCGGTAGACGCCATGCGAGTGGCATTCGTCGCGCTGGCCCTGCGTGATAACGTTTGCGATTGCGTTCGCGTGCGCGTCGGACATGCCGTGATGGGTCAGCACGCGCAGCGCGAGCGCGTGCACGTCGTCGAGCGACAGGACGACTTCTGCCTGATCAGACATCGCGCGCCTCCCGCAGCGCGACGACGCCGTCGATCCGCTGCGCAATGTTGAGCGGATTGCCGTCGCGGATCGCTTCCGGCAGCAGCCCGGCGGGCACGTCCTGATACGACACCGGCCGCAGGAAGCGTTCGATCGCACGCGCGCCGACCGACGTCGTGCGTGTGTCGGAGGTCGCCGGGAACGGGCCGCCATGCACCATCGCATGACCGACCTCGACGCCCGTGCCGAAACCGTTGACGAGGATGCGCCCCGCCTTGCGTTCGAGCGTAGGCAGCAGCGTGCGGAACAGCGGCGCGTCGTCCGTGCCGAGGTGCACGGCAATCGTCAGCTGGCCTTCGAGCGACTTGAGGACGCGGTGCAGCGTATCGATATCCCGGCAACGGACGATCAGCGACGCCGGGCCGAATACCTCCTCGCGCAGCTCGGGGCGCGCGACGAACGCGTCCGCCGACGTCGCGAACAGCGCGGCGCGAGCCTGATAGCGTTCGCCCGCGACGCCTTCGGCGAGCGCGTCGAACGCGTCGTGCGCGCGCAGCCGCGCGACGCCGTCGCAATAGGCCGCGTGGATGTGCGGGGTGAGCATCGTGGCCGGCGCGGCGGCCTCGACGGCTGCGGCCGCCACCTGCTCGAACGCGCGCAGCGCGGGGCCGTCCACGCCGAGCACGAGGCCCGGATTGGTGCAGAACTGGCCGGCGCCGAGCGTCAGCGACGCGACGAACTGCTGTGCGATGGCCTCGTGGCGTGCGGCGAGCGCGTCAGGCAGCAGCAGCACCGGGTTGATCGAGCTCATCTCCGCGTACACCGGGATCGGCTCGTGGCGCGCCGCCGCGATATGCATCAGCGCGACGCCGCCGCGGCGCGAGCCGGTGAAGCCGACCGCCTTGATGCGCGGATCGGCGACGAGCGCCTGGCCGATCTCGCGCGACGCGTCGAACAGCAGCGAGAACACGCCGGCAGGCAGTCCGCATTCGCGCACCGCCTGCTGGATCGCGCGGCCGACAAGCTCCGACGTGCCCGGATGCGCGGAGTGCGCCTTGACGATCACCGGGCAGCCGGCGGCGAGCGCCGCTGCGGTGTCGCCGCCCGCAACCGAGAACGCGAGCGGGAAGTTCGACGCGCCGAACACTGCGACCGGCCCGATCGCGACGTTGCGCAGACGCAGGTCGACGCGCGGCGCCGGCTTGCGTTCCGGGCGGGCCGGATCGATCCGCGCGTCGAGAAAACCGCCGTCGCGCACGACCGACGCGAACAGCCCGAGCTGGCCGACCGTGCGGCCGCGCTCGCCCTCGATCCGCGTGCGCGGCAGGCCCGACTCGGCGACGCAGCGCTCGATCAGTTCGTCGCCGAGCGCGAGGATGTTGCGGCCGATCTCTTCGAGAAACGCCGCGCGGACTTCGAGGCTCGTCTCGCGATACGTGTCGAACGCCTCGTCGGCGAGCGCGCAGGCGGTCTCCAGGTCGTGCAGGCTCGCGCCGCCGAACGCGAGCGCGAGCGGCTCGCCGGTGGCGGCCTCGATGGCACGGAGTTCGCCGTTCTGCCCGAACACGGCAGATTGGCCGATCAGAAGCTGGCCTGAAAGTCGCATGGGTTCTCCTCGAAAAAGGTGCAGGCCGGACGTTGCCGGCCCGGCCGATGGGAAAGTGGATAGGGATGGATGCCGTGAGCGGTCAGCTCTCGTCGTCGTCGAGCTGCAGCTTCGCCGCAGGCACGCCGGTGTGCGCGCCCCAGTAGTAGATGGCGAGCGCGATGACTGCGACCACGACAGTGTCGTAGGGATGCGCGAGCGCGCCGGTGCCGCCGAAGCCGCCGAAATACGACGCGACGATCATCAGCGCGTAGAACCCGATCAGCCACAGCGACGACCGCACCTGTTCACGCAGGCTCAGGTGCGCGGTCGGCACCCAGCGGCGGCACGCGAGATAGAGGACGAACATCACGATCTGCAGGCCGAGCAGCCACGACACCGTGTGCCAGCCGGACCAGTAGACGATCAGCGCGGCGATCACGAACGACGCCGGGCCGGTGATCGCGAACGCGCTCGCACGGAACGGCCGCGGCAGTTCTGGGGCGGTGCGGCGCAGCGCGGCGACCGACACCGGCGCGACTGCGTAGCTGAGCACGAGCGCGGCCGACACGATGTTGATGAGCGCCTCCCATGACGGGAACGGCAGCGTCCAGAACACGGCGAGGCCGAAGGTCAGCCACAGGCCCGCGCGTGGAATGCCGGATGCCTCGTCGACGCGGGTGAACACCTTGAAGAACGTGCCGGTTTTCGCCCAGCCGTAGACGACGCGCGGCGTCGCGTTCATGTAGATGTTGCCGCAGCCGCTCGGCGAGACCATCGCGTCGGCGACGACCAGGAACGCAAGCCAGCCGATGCCGAGCGCGAGCGCGATGTCGCGGTAAGGCAGCGAGAACGCCTTGCTGACATCATGCCAGCCGCTGGCGAGCATCGCGGCCGGGATGCTGCCGATGAACGCGATCTGCAGCAGCACGTAGATCAGCGTCGACAGCAGGATCGACAGGATCAGCGCGATCGGGATCGTGCGCTGCGGATTGCGCACCTCGCTCGCGACCGACACGATCGGCGTGAGCCCCAGGTACGCGAAGATGATGCCCCCCGCCGACACCGCCATCTCGACGCCGGGCAGGCCGAACGGCGCGAAGCCGTGCGCGGTCAGATTGGCGGGCTTGAAGAACGTGAACAGTACGCCGATCACCGACAGCGGCACGACGAACTTGAAGACGCTGATGATGTTGTTCGCCTTCGCGAATGTCTTCACGCTCGAATAGTTCAGGTAGAAGAACAAACAGAGCAGGACCGCCTGCACCAGCCAGCCGAGCGTCGTCGGGTTGCTCGACCCCTCGACGGTCAGGCCCGGAAACCAGGCGGCTGCGTACTGGCGCGCCGCGACGACTTCGATCGCGATCAGGCTCGAAAAGGCGATCAGCGTGATGAAGCCCATCAGATAGCCGAGCAGCGGGCCGTGCGAGAAGACCGGATAGCGGACCACGCCGCCCGCGCGCGGCAGCGCGGCGCCGAGCTCGCAGTAGACGATGCCGAGCAGCAGCACGGCGAAGCCGCCGAGCAGCCAGGAGAAGATGCCGGCCGGGCCTGCGATCGTCGACACGTGGCTCGCGGCGAACAGCCACCCCGAGCCGAAAATGGCGCCGAGACCGATGAACGTGAGATCGGCCAGCGAAAGCTGCTTCTTGAACTTGCCGTGGCCCGCGTCGGCGGACCCGGAGCGCGATAGCGGCATGGATTGATGGATGTTGCCTTGGCCAGGCATGGGCGTGTCTCCTATTGGAATGTCGGTGCAGGCGGATTGGCGCCGCGCCCCGTGCGGGCGGCGGCGCGCCTGCCGGTCGGCGGTGCCCGGTTCGATCGGCCGGGGCGGGCCATGCCGAGCCGGATGCGGCGGCGGGGCTGGGGGGCGCCGGTGCGCCGGCGGTGTCCCGCCGCCGGAGGGGCGTCGATCAGAGACCGACGTCCGGCAACGTCGGACGCGTCTCGAGCGCCTTCGCGACAATCGCCTTGACTTCCGCGAGCGTGTCGCCTTGCAGCGCGAGGCGCGGCGGGCGCGTCACGGCGCTGCCGCGGCCGACCAGTTCCTCGCACAGCTTGATGCACTGCACGAGATCCGGGCGCGCGTCGAGGTGCAGCAGCGGCATGAACCAGCGGTACAGCGCCAGCGCCTCGTCGAAGCGCTTTTGCTTCGCGAGGCGGAACAGCGTCTCGCCTTCCTTCGGGAACGCGTTCGACATGCCCGACACCCAGCCTTGTGCGCCGACCGCGATGCTTTCTACGACGACGTCGTCAAGGCCGGCAAACAGCACGAAGCGGTCGCCGACCGCGTTGCGCAGGTCGATGAAGCGGCGCGTATCGCCCGACGAATCCTTGAAGCAGACGATGTTCTCGCAATCCTGCAGCGCGATCAGCACGTCCGGCGTTACGTCGTTCTTGTAGATCGGCGGGTTGTTGTAGACCATCACTGGCAGATCGGTGCTGGTCGCCACGGCGCGGAAGTGCGCGGCGGTCTCATGCGGCTTCGCCGAGTAGACGAGCGCCGGCATGACCATCACGCCGTCGACGCCGACGCGTGCGGCTTGCCGCACAGTGTTGCGGGCGAATTCGGTGGTGAATTCGGCGATGCCGGCGATCACCGGCACCTTGCCGCCGGCTGCGTCACGCGCCGCCTCGATCACCGAAAGCTTCTCGGCCGTGCTGAGCGACGTATTCTCACCGACCGTGCCGCAGACGACGAGACCAGACACGCCATCGTTCACCAGGTTCTTCACTACGCGGTGCGTGGCGTCGAGGTCAAGGGAAAAGTCGGGCTTGAACTGGGTGCTGACCGCGGGAAAGACCCCGCTCCACTGAATGGCGTTACGGCTCACTGAAAATCTCCTACGTTCGTATCGGTCGGCCGACAGGTGTCGGTGTGGTGACGAGTATCGCCGCCGAAACGCCCGCGAGGCTTGAGGCTTTTCCCAGCCTGCAATGATGAAATCGGCACAATCGGGGCGCGACGCCCGGGACGCCCGCGGACCTCGCTTCGCGCAGTTGGGCCAACGCAATCTGTGGTTTGGTTGCGAAGGCCTGATCGTCAGGAATGCCCACACGATGGGCCGCGACGTCGCGACGTCATCCGCTACGTCTACGACGACGCAGCTGGCGCAGCGGCGTCGATCTAGCGTTGCACCGGATGACGTACCTGTTCGAGTTGAGCGCGGCGCACTTCACCCTGGCGCGCCAGCATCCAACCCGGATATTCCGCCGGCAGCGAGCTGACCTGATCGAGCTTCGCGAGATCGTCGGCGGTGAGCGAGACTTGCGTGGCCGCGATGTTGTCGTCGAGTTGCTCGATCTTCTTCGCGCCGACGATCACGGTGGTCACCGCGCGCTGATGCAGCAGCCACGCCAGCGCGATCTGCGCGACCGAAACGCGCTTCGTTTCGGCAATGCCGCGCATCACGTCGATACAGTCATATGCGCGCTCGCGGTCTACCGGCGGAAAATCGAACGTCGTGCGGCGGCTGCCTGCCTCGCCCTGCTGCTCGCGGCCATATTTGCCGCTCAGCAAGCCGCCCGCGAGCGGACTCCAGACCATTAGCCCAAGTCCTTCGCTATGCAGCATTGGCACGAGTTCACGTTCGAGGTCGCGGCCCGCCAGCGTGTAATACGCCTGTAGCGTTTCGAACCGCGCAAGGCCGAGGCGCTCGGCAATGCCCAATGCCTTGACGATCTGCCACGCGGCCCAGTTCGACACGCCGACATAGCGCACGTGACCATGCCGAACCAGCGTGTCGAGCGCGCGCACGGTCTCCTCGATCGGCGTGGCCGGATCGAAGCCGTGGATCTGATACAGATCGACGTGATCGAGTTGCAGGCGCTTCAGGCTCGCCTTGATACCGTCGATGATGTGATAACGCGATGCCCCGCGCGCATTCGGAAATTCCGCCGTGGGGCCGAACACCTTGGTCGCCACCACCACTTTGTCGCGCGGCACCTTGAGATTCTTCAGCGCCTGGCCGGTGATCTGTTCGGACAGGCCTTCCGCATAGACGTCGGCGGTGTCGATGAAATTGATGCCTGCGTCGAGCGCGCGGCCGACCAGCCGCTCCGCGTCCGCCTGCTGCAGATCGCCGATTTGCCGCCACATGCCCTCGCCGCCGCCGAACGTCATCGTGCCTAGACATAGTTCTGAAACAAACACACCGGTACGGCCTAACTGGTTGTATCGCATTGCCGAAACTCCATCGTGGATGGGGGAGCCGTACAGAGTACTGCAGTTGGCAACGTCCGGCACGGTACCCTACGAGTTATCTCAAGAGCGGCAGTACGACCGGCTGCATCAGCGGCCCTCGGCAAAACCCGCAAAAACCTGCCAGACTGGCTGCTGAACCTCGCAACGGGCCGGCCCTTGCCGCCCTCTGGATATGGCACGTCGCGCCCCCTATTACGCAAGCATGACTCAGGCCTCGACTTCCGCCCCCGCTTTCGGCGCGCTTCCTCGAACGACTGAAGGCACAACTGAAGACGCACCCGAAGACGCAATCAGGATCTCGTCCACTGCCGGCGCGCTGGATGGTTTCCATCCGGCGGTCGCCGGCTGGTTCCGCAAGACCTTTCCGGCTCCCACCGACGCGCAGGCCGCCGCCTGGCCGCAGATCCGCCGCGGCCGCTCGACGCTGGTCGCCGCGCCGACCGGTTCGGGCAAGACCCTCACCGCCTTCCTGTCCGCGCTCGACGACCTCGTGCACCAAGGCCTCGCCAACGGCGGCGCACTACCCGACGAAACGCTGGTGGTCTACGTCTCGCCGCTGAAGGCGCTCTCCAACGACATCCGCCTCAATCTGCAAATGCCGTTGCAAGGCATCGCCGAAGAGCTGGCGCAGCGCGGCTTGCCGCCGCTCGAGATCCGCACGGCCGTGCGCACCGGCGACACCACGCAGCAGGAGCGCAACGCGTTGAGGAAACGCGCGCCGCATATCCTCGTGACCACGCCGGAATCGCTCTACGTGCTGCTCGGCTCGGATTCCGGCCGCCGCATGCTGTCGACCGTGCGCACCGTGATCGTCGACGAAATTCATGCGCTCGCGGGCAGCAAGCGCGGCAGCCATCTGGCGCTCAGCCTCGAGCGGCTCGACGCGCTCTGTCAACGGCGTCTGCCGCGCATCGGCCTGTCGGCGACGCAAAAGCCGGTCAGCGCGGTGGCGCGCTTTCTGGTGGGCGGCGCAAGCATCGACAGCGAGGTTCCGGCGGAGTGCGCGATCGTCGACGTGGGTCATATACGCGAACGCGATCTCGCGCTGGAAATTCCGCCCGTGCCGCTCGAAGCGGTGCTGCCCAACGAAGTGTGGGAGCGCGTCTACGACCGCCTCGCCGAACTGATCGCCCTGCACCGCACCACGCTGATTTTCGTCAACACGCGCCGCATGGCGGAGCGCGCCGCACGCCATCTGACCGAGCGTCTCGGCAAGGAGGCGGTCGCCGCGCATCACGGCAGTCTCGCCAAGGAGCATCGTTTCGACGCCGAACAGCGCCTGAAGCGCGGCGAGTTGCGCGTGCTGATCGCCACTGCTTCGCTGGAACTGGGCATCGATATCGGCGATGTCGATCTGGTTTGCCAGATGGGTTCGCCGCGTGCCATCGCGCCGTTCCTGCAACGCGTCGGACGCTCGGGCCACCATGTCGGCGGCATGCCGAAGGGCCGGCTCTTTCCGACCTCGCGCGACGATCTGATTGAATGCGCGGCGCTGCTCGATTGCGTGCGGCGCGGCGAACTCGACGTGCTGCGAATTCCGCGCGCGCCGCTCGACGTGCTGGCGCAACAGATCGTCGCCGAAGTCTCGAGCGCCGAATGGAACGAAGACGCGTTGTTCGACCTGATGCGCCGCGCGGCGCCATATGCCGGGCTCGAACGCGAGCAATACGACGCCGTGCTGCGCATGCTCGTCGAAGGTTATACGAGCCGTAACGGTCCGCGCGGCGCTTACATCCATCGCGACGTGGTGAGCGGCACCTTGCGCGGCCGGCGCGGCGGCAAGCTGGTCGCCGTGACGTCCGGCGGCACGATCCCCGAGAACGCCGACTACGCGGTGGTGCTCGAACCGCAGGCGGTCAATATCGGCACCGTCAACGAAGATTTCGCGGTCGAGAGCCTCGCCGGCGACGTGTTCCAGCTCGGCAATGCGTCGTACCGGATTCTGCGGATCGAGAGCGGCCGTGTGCGGGTCGAGGACGCGCAGGGACAGCCGCCGAACATTCCGTTCTGGCTTGGCGAAGCGCCAGGGCGCAGCGACGAGCTGTCGTTCGCGGTGGCGCGCCTGCGCGAACAGATTGGCCGCTTGCTTGACGGAAAAGACGCCGATACCGAGGCGGTGGTGCCGGTGAGCGAGCCGCGTTCGCCGCGGCGCAAACCGGCACGCGCGGCGTCACCCATGGCGGCAAATTCGAGCGCCGCTGATGACACGGCGGCACTGGCTGTCGCCGAAGCACCGGCGCCTGAAACCCGGTCGCAGACGCCGTGTCTGCAACGCGCGATCGGCTGGCTCGCCGACACTATCGGTCTCGACGAAGCCGCCGCGCGGCAGATCGTCGACTATCTCGCACGGGCGCGCGCCGCGCTGAGCGTATTGCCGACGCAAAACACGCTGGTGATGGAACGTTTCTTCGACGAATCCGGCGGCACGCAGCTGGTGATCCATGCGCCGTTCGGCAGCCGCGTGAATCGCGCCTGGGGCCTCGCGTTGCGCAAGCGTTTTTGCCGCACCTTCAACTTCGAACTGCAAGCCGCCGCGACTGAAGACGCGATCGTGCTGTCGCTGACCGGCAGCCATTCGTTCGTACTTGATGAAGTGTGGCGTTATCTGCATTCGAACAGCGCCGAGCATCTGCTGATTCAGGCGCTGCTCGATGCACCGCTATTCGGGGTGCGCTGGCGCTGGAACGCGACTGTCGCGCTCGGGCTGCCGCGTTACACCGGCGGGCGCAAGACCGCGCCGCAATTGCAGCGCATGCGCAGCGATGATCTGCTGGCGAGCGTATTTCCCGAGCAGGCCGCGTGTCTGGAGAATGTCGTCGGCGAACGCGAACTGCCGCGCCATCCTTTAGTGGACCAAACCGTCGACGACTGCCTGCACGACGCGATGGACAGCGAGCGCTGGCTGGCGCTGCTGCGCCGTATCGAACAGGGCGAGGTGCGGCTGATTGCGCGCGATTTACCGGCGCCCTCGCCGCTCGCCGCCGAAATCCTCACCGCGAAACCGTACGCCTATCTCGACGACGCGCCGATCGAAGAACGCCGCACGCAAGCCGTGCTGAATCGCCGCTGGACCGATCCCTCTTCCGCCGACGACCTCGGTGCGCTCGACGCCGACGCGATCGACAGCGTACGCGACGAAGCGTGGCCGCGGGCGCGCGACGCCGACGAGATGCATGAAGCGCTGACCGGCCTTGCGTGCATCACCGAAGCCGAAGTGCGCGCCAACGAAGGCTGGCAAGCATGGCTGAGCGCGCTCGCCGAATCCGGCCGTGCGACGCGCATGCAGATCGCAGCCGACGACGCGCTGTGGCTGTCCGCCGAACGCCTCACCTGTTTGCAGGCGCTCTATCCCGCCGCGCCGTGCGAACCGCAATTGCAAGCGCCGAAGGGCTACACCGACGCCTGGAACGCCGGCGACGCGCTGCTCGACGTACTGCGCGCGCGGCTGACGAGCTTCGGCCCGCTGCCGGTGCAGGCGATTGCGCTGGCGTTGCGGTTGCCTGCTGCATCGATTGAACAGACACTCACGCACCTCGAAGCCGAGGGCTACGTGATGCGCGGCCGCTTTACGCCGGGCGCGACGGAAGAACAATGGTGCGAACGTCATTTGCTGGCGCGGATCCACCGCTACACCGTCAAGCGTTTGCGGCGCGAGATCGAACCGGTGGAGCGGCACGACTTCATGCGTTTTCTGTTCGAGTGGCAGCATCTGACACCGGATACGCGCAGTGAGGGACGCGATGCGCTTGCGGCGGTGCTCGATCAGCTGGAAGGTTTCCAAGCCGCGGCCGGCGCGTGGGAAGAAGACATTCTGCCTGCGCGTGTGAAAGCCTATTCGAATACTTCGCTCGACGAATTGTGTCGTGCCGGCAAGATTGTCTGGACGCGTCTGACCGAGCGCGCGCGCGGCGTCAGCGGGCCCGTGCGCAGCACGCCGATCGTGCTGCTGCCGCGGCGTCAGGTGGGCGTGTGGAGCGCGTTGATCGATCAGTCGAAACAGCCGGAGTTGTCCGCGCGTGCGCAGGACGTGTACGACGCGCTGCGGCAGCACGGGGCGATGTTCTTCGACGAATTGCTGACCGATGTGCACGTGTTGCGTCTGGAACTGGAAAATGCGCTGGGCGAGCTGGTTGCCGCCGGCCTCGTGAATTCCGATAGTTTCGCGGGATTGCGTGCGTTGTTGAAACCAGCCGCCAAACGTAGCGCGTTTCCGGGCAGCCGGCGCGGCAGGTCGAACGCGCTGATCGGCGGGATGGACGATGCCGGGCGATGGGCGTTGGTCGGCCGTCGCGCGAGTGCCGCTGCGGGAGCGGAGGATTTGCCGGGGCGGCGTCAGCAGCTTGCGCCGGAGGTGCTCGAGCATGTCGCGATGACGTTGTTGCGGCGCTATGGCGTGGTGTTCTGGCGTTTGCTCGAACGCGAGGCGGAGTGGCTGCCCCCATGGCGGGATTTGTTGCGGGTGTTTCAGCGGCTCGAAGCGCGCGGGGTCATTCGCGGCGGGCGGTTCGTGAATGGTCTTGCCGGAGAGCAGTTTGCTTTGCCGGAGGCGATTCCTTTATTGCGGGAAGTCCGCCGACATGCGAACGATGGTGCTTTTGTCTGTGTCTCGGGGACGGATCCTTTGAACCTTGCGGGGACGCTTCTGGTCGGGGACCGGGTGCCCGCGGTCGCGGGAAATCGGATTTTGTATCGTGACGGGATTGTTGTTGCGACGCTCGTCGCCGGGGTTTTCTGGTTTCAACCGTCGGTCGAGGCGATCTCCGCTGAGCGGGAGCGGGCTCGGGGGTGGCTGGTGCGACGATTCTGAGCACTTCTGAGCACAAACCGCGCCAGCCCAACCAAATACCCAACCCCTAAAACCGCGGCCAACCCTACCGTTAATGTTTACGAGCCCGAATTCCAGCCGCTTCGCTACAATGGGACAAGTCTTACGTCTGATGAAGACAGTTTGCCGTCAGCCCGCAATCGCTGCAGGGCCGCCACAGGCACACTCCGCCCGGGGATCTCATGAACGACGACCAACACGACCAGGTGCTTTATGCGCAGTTCGGCACGAGCAGTCCTTGCTGGCGTTTGTCGAGCGACAGCAACGCGCTGGAACTCACCCCCGTCACCGGCGACGTGCCCGCCAATGTCGCCATTCCGCTGAATCCTCAACAGGCATCGCAAATCCGTTGCCTCACCGGCGTCACCTCGCATCTCATCCTCGACGTGCGCCTGTTCGGCGAACCGCTGCGCCTGCACCTCGTCGGTAAAAAACTCACCAGCAACACCTGGGCCGGCACGGCGTCGGCCTACGACGACACCGAATCCGTCGCCCGCGATCTGGTCCACGGTCTTTCGTTCGCCGAACAGGTTGTCTCCGAAGTCAACTCCGTCGTCGTTATCGTCGACAGGCATGGCCGGATACAGCGCTTCAACCGGCTCGCGGAAGAACTCACCGGCGTAAAAGAGGAAGACATCATCGGCCGCAACGTGTGGGCGCTGTTCATGTCCTCCGAAGCCGGTGCGGCGTCGAGCCAGAATATCGCGGGCTTCTTCAATCGCGGCGTCGCGTATGAAGTCGAACGGCGCATCAAAACCGTGCTCGGCGAGCGGCTCTTCCTGTTTCGCAACAAGTTCGTGCATAGCGGCAGCGGCGTCGAGGAACAATTCCTGATCTGCTCCGGCACCGACATCACTGAAGAAAGGAACGCGCAGGAACGGCTCACCGAACTGGCGAACACCGATTCGCTCACCGGCCTCGCCAATCGCAACGCGATTCAGGACAAGATTCGCGCCGCCATCGAAGAAGCGGGCGAAGGCGAATCGGTCGGCGTGCTGTTCCTCGATCTCGACAACTTCAAGAAGGTCAACGATCACTATGGCCACGTATTCGGCGACCGGCTGATCTGCGACGTGTCGGCGGCCATCAGTACCTGCCTGACCGAAGGCGACACGCTCGCGCGTCTGGGCGGCGACGAGTTCATCGTGCTCGCCGCCAAAGGCACCGCCCACGAACTCGAAGCCACCGCGCAGCGCATTCTCGAACGTCTGCGCACGCCGTTCAGCCTCGGACTGGTGGAGGTCTACACCGGTTGCTCGATCGGCATCGCGCTCTATCCGGAGCACGGCGACAGCCTCGAATCGGTGATCCGTTCGGCGGACACGGCGATGTACGTCGCCAAAGACGAAGGCAAGCGCACCTACCGCGTGTTCTCGCCGGAAATGAACCGCAAGGTCGCCGAGTACATGTGGCTCGACACCAACCTGCGGCGCGGCCTCGAAGAAGGTCAGCTGACGCTGCACTATCAGCCGAAGCTGTCGCTCGCCACCGGCGCCGTGCAAGGCGTCGAGGCGCTGGTGCGCTGGAATTCGCCGGAGCGCGGGCAGATCATGCCGGCCGAATTCATCCGTTATGCAGAAGAATCCGGGCTGATCGGCGTGCTCGGCCGCTGGGTCATGGAAACGGCCGCGAAGCAAGCTGCCAAATGGAAGGCGGCCGGCTACAACCTGCGCGTCGCGATCAACGTGTCGGCGCGGCAACTGGTCGATACCGCCGTGGTCCGGCATTTCACCGAAGCGCTGCAACGCGCCGGTCTCGACCCGTGCCTGATCGACCTCGAACTCACCGAAAGCTGCCTGATCGAGGACGAAGCGGCTGCGATCGATCTGATCAAGCAATTCCGTCAGCTCGGCGCGCAAGTCCATCTAGACGACTTCGGCACCGGTTATTCGTCGCTGTCGCAGCTGGGCCGCATTCCGCTCGACGTCGTCAAGCTCGATCGCAGCTTCGTGCGCTCGATCAATGCGGACACCAAAGCGCAAGCACTGGTGCGCTCGATGGTGGCAGTCGCTCAGGAGCTGAATTTCAAGGTGGTCGCCGAAGGCATCGAAACCGAATCGGAAGAGATGTTCATGAAGGGGCTGGGCGTCGACTACGTGCAAGGCTTCCTGTACGGTCAGGCGATGCCGGCCGCGGAATTCGAACGCTGGCTGCAGGATAGACAGAAGCTCAGACTGATTGCCTGAGCTTCCGCGCGCCCCGCAGGAAGTCCCCTTGCGGGGGACCGCCCCGCAGGAAGTCCCCTTGGGGGGCGCCCCGCAGGAAGTCCCCTTGCGGGACCGCCCCGCAGGAAGTCCCCTTGCGGGACCGCCCCGCAGGAAGTCCCCTTGCAGGACCGCTCGCCGCGGCTCATTGACGGTGGGACCTGGATCGATTCAGGCGAAACTGGCCGTGCTGGCCGCGCTCTGGCGCAGGTTGGCCGTGCGGCGGTTTTGCAGCATCACGAGCCGCTCCATGAAAACGAGGTCCTTCTCCTCGATCATGAAGGCGGCGTCCACCCAATCTTCGGTAATTTCCATCAGCTCGCCGCGCGACAGTTGCAGCACGCGCTGGCGTGCCCGCAGCATCGCGCGAATCCCGTTCATCTTCGGCTTGAGCGTGTCGATGAAGGTGCGCGTCGCCAGATAGGCGTCACCCGGTTCGAACAGCTGGTCGACCAGCCCCTTGCCGAAGTGCCATTCCGCCGTATGCGATTCGCCCACGCCGATCAGCTCTTCGGCGAGGCGCATGCCCGCCTTGCGCGCGACCAGCGAATAGCCGCCCATGCCCGGGAACAGATTGAACGCGATCTCCGGAAACCCCATGCGCGAGTCGTTCTGCGCGAGCAGGAAATGGTGCGCTAACGCAGCCTCGAAGCCTCCTCCGAGCGCCGTGCCCTCCACCATCGCGATCGAAATCGCCCCCGTATCGAAGCCGCGCGCCGCGGCGTGCACGCAATCGACGCAGGCGCGCGCATAAGCCATCAGCGCGTGGCGCTTGCCGGAGCGGATCGTGTCGGCAAAGAAATCGAGGTCGCCCCCGACATTGAACACGTTCGGAATCAATGAGCCGGTCACCCAGAAGTCGATCTGCAAGCCGGACTCTCGCGCTGCCTGCGCGAGACCCAGTATGTCGTGCACCAGTTCGAGGTTAAAACAGGGACGCGGCTGCGCACGCAACATCATCCACATGACGTTGCGTCCTTCTTCGTAGTACGCAGAAACTTGCGACAGATTGCCGGCTTCGAGGAATGGGCGGCAGGCGTGGTGATTATGCAGATTCATTTTGAACTGTCCTTTTAAGGTTAAACACTGGTATTGCAATGTGAGCCTAAAGCAGACCAGAATCGGCTGGGAGCGGGAAAACCAACAGATGAAAGCGAAGCATGCGTGAAGGCGCGCCAGGCAAAGCGGTGGCGCGAGGCCCGGGGTGGCGGAAAACACTATGCGAGCGCAAACGATTGCGCAGCGGAGATGGATGAGATTACTGGCAGGAAGGCAGCAGACTGCCAGTTAATTAGCGATCGAGAAAATACGGAATTTCTTGCCGGAATTGAAAGCAAAAGAAATAATTTCGATCAGGCAATGCAATCGAAAATATAGCTTCCGGATATTTGTTTTCGTTTTTTGTGGGCTGGCCGACAGAACCGCGAAATGCGGGAAATTCAAACGGCACCAATGACGCCGATGCGCGCCGATGGCCCGCTCATCCGATTGAACGAACGCCGCGCGATTACGCGGCGTGACTGCCAATGCGCCGGCCAGCGGCCGGCTCCGCGCCCATTCGACGCAGAGCCAGGCCGCACTCAAGGCGCGGCGGCGATCACCTCGGCAACAGCCGCCGTCAGCTTCTTGCCATACGGCACGTGCAGAAATTCGTTCGGTCCGTGCGCATTCGACTTCGGCCCGAGCACGCCGCACACCATGAACTGCGACTGCGGGAAGCCGGCTTTCAGCACGTTCATCAGCGGGATCGTGCCGCCCTGCCCGATGTACGCGACCTCCGCGCCATAGTGCTGACGCGACGCGTCGTTGAGCGCCGTGGCGAGCCACGGCGCGAGATCGGGCGCGCTCCAGCCGGTCGCCGCGCCGGCGTCCGGCTTGAAGGTCACCTTGGCGTTGTACGGCGGATCGAATTCGAGCAGCGCCTTCAGTTCGGCGACGGCCTTCTCCGCCTCGATCAGCGGCGGCAGCCGCAGCGACAGCTTGAACGCGGTGCGCGGGCGCAGCACGTTGCCGGCATCGGCGAGAGCGGGCAAGCCTGCCGCTCCGGTCACCGAGAGCGACGGACGCCACGTCGAATTGAGCAAGGCCTCTTGCGGATCGGTGGTGGTAGGCAGCACCTGGCGGCCGTCCTGGCCGCAGGCCCACGGAATTTTCTTCCAGACATCGTCGCCGAGGATATGGGCGGTCGCCTCCGCTTCGCGCAAACGCTCGGCCGGGACCGGGCAATGGAAACCCTTCGGCAGCAGATTGCCGTTGGACGCGTCTTCGAGACGGTCGAACAGTTGCCGCATGATGCGAAAGCTCGACGGCACAATCCCGCCGTAGCCGCCCGAGTGGATACCTTCGTCGAGCACCTGAACTTCGAGGTCGCCAGACACGAGGCCGCGCAGCGACGTGGTGAGCCACAGCTGATCGTAGTTGCCCGCGCCGGAATCGAGGCACACCACGAGCCCCACTTTGCCGAGCCGTTCACGCAAGGCGTCGACATACGGGAGCAGATCGTAGCTGCCCGACTCCTCGCACGTTTCGATCAGGCCGACGCAGCGCGGACGCTCGATGCCTTGCGCGTCCAGCGCGGCGAGCGCGGTCAGGCTGGCGTAGATCGCGTAGCCGTCGTCGGCGCCGCCGCGGCCGTACAGCTTGTCGTTTTCGAGCTTCGGCGTCCATGGTCCGAGATCGTTGCGCCAGCCGTCGAACTCAGGCTGCTTGTCGAGATGGCCGTACAGCACGATCGTTTCTTCGCTGCCCGAACGGGTGGCGGCCGTTTCGAAGAAAATCACCGGCGTGCGGCCCGGCAGACGAACCACTTCGAGCTTGAGACCGCGCACCGGCTGCTGCTCGGCCCACTGCGCCGCGTCGGTGACCACGCGCTCCAGATAGCCGTGCTTGACCCACTCGGGATCGAACGCCGGACTCTTGGCCGGCACCGCGATGTAGTCCGTCAGCGCGGGCACGATCTCGTCGTTCCATTTGCGGTCTACGAATTCGCGTAGCGTGTCGTGATTGATGCGCTGCGCCTGCTGGGTCGTATCGTCGGAGGTCATGATGGCGGTCCGTTCGGGTTCTGTTCAGTCGAAACGCCCATGATAGTCCGGATGAAGAACCGGCTAAACCCCTCGCCGCACTTTCACGGTCGAGACGCTGGCGATGCTCCGCCTGGTAAGGGGCAAATCAGCTGCGCAAACAAGGCAATCGCGCGACAATCGAGGCATACGTCGCGTATTGGGGAGCCGGACTATGGGTGGCAATATCGTCGTTCAGGCCATCGCCGCGGTGCTTGCATTGGCGCTGTATTTCCTGCCGTCGATTCTGGCGGACCGCCGCAAGCGCCATGACCTGCTGACGCTGGCGCTGTTCAACGCGTGCGTCGGCTGGACCGGGTTCGGCTGGCTGCTCGCGCTTTACTGGTCGTTGCAGCCGTACCCGCCGAAGAACGTCGCGGGCGAAATCGTCCAGACGCGCAAAGTGATGCTGATGCGGGCGTTTTCATCGGCGCTTCAGTTGCGCGTGCAGAAGCGCGCAACGGCGCGTGAGCGCGCGGAACATAAGCAGCCTTAAATAAGCGCGAACACGCGACCAGCAAGCGGTGTGATTTGCATGACGTTGATCGTGCTCTCGGTGGCGGGATTGAAACTGATCGACGGATATCGCGATCCGCAGCGCGCCGGACTAGTTCCAGGGCGGCTGCGGAGCCTTCTTCTGTCGCGCTCCGATCGCGCCAGACGCGGCGGCCCGCACGATGCGACGGAAGGTGGGGCATTCCATGTGGCTCGGTGCAGGGCAAGCCGCGGCGTGTCGCAGACCGTCGCGCATGGCGCTCAGTTTGCGGATCGTCCTGTCCAGTTCCTCCGCCTTGGCCGCGAGCATCTGCCGGTCGATACGCAGCCGCCCCTCCGGCGCGAACATCCGCGCAATCTCATCGAGCGAGAAGCCGGCGGCGCGCCCCAGCGCGATCAGCGCCAGCCGCTCCAGCACCCCCGCATCGAACAGGCGGCGCAACCCTCGCCTGCCGCTGGAGGCAATCAGCCCCTTTTCCTCGTAGAACCGCAGCGTCGATGCGGGAACGCCGGATCGCTGCGCCACCTCGGCGATGTCTAGCTTGTTCACCTCTTGACCTCAAGTCGACTTGAACTTGCATAGTGTAGCTTCCGCTCCCCGGGGCGCAAGCAATGGACAACGACCATGAATATCGACCACCAGACCGAAAACGAGCAGGCGGCGCTTTGGAACGGCAGCGCCGGACGCGCCTGGGTGGCGGCGCAGGAGGTGCTCGACAACATGTTCAAGCCATTTGAAGACCTGCTCGTCGACATGACGTACGCCGGATCCGGGCACCGGGTGCTCGACGTCGGCTGTGGCACGGGCAGCACGACGCTGGCCGTGGCGCGGCGGTTCGGCGCGAAGGGGCACTGCGTCGGTGCCGATATTTCGGCTCCGATGATCGCCGCCGCCCAGGCACGCGCCGAACGGGATGGCTCGACGGCAAGTTTCATCTGTGCCGACGCGCAGACCCATGCCTTCGAGCCGGCGGGCTTCGACAGGATCATGTCGCGCTTCGGCGTCATGTTCTTCGACAACCCGGTCCAGGCCTTCGCGAACCTGCGGCGCGCAGCAACGGACGACGCCGAACTCGGGTTCATCGCCTGGCGCAGTGCCGCGGAAAATCCGTTCATGACGACGCCTGAGCGCGCCGCGGCGCCGCTGCTGCCGAACCTTCCCGCCCGCCAGCCAGGCGCGCCGGGACAGTTCTCCTTCGCGGACCGGCAGCGGATCTCTTCCATCCTCGAGGAGAGCGGCTGGGCCGAGATCGACATCCGGCCGATCGAGGTGGACTGCACGCTGCCCGAAAAGGAGTTGGCAGGCTACCTCAGCCGGCTCGGCCCCGTCGGCAGGATCCTTCAGGAGGCGGACGAGCAGACGCGCACGCAAGTTATCGAAACGGTCCGCACCGCCTTCGATCCCTATGTGCATGGAACCGAAGTTCGCTACACCGCTGCCTGCTGGATGGTCAGCGCCAGAGCGCCGTCTGCGTCGGCCGTGCCCCACCTCCGCACGCTTCCATAGCCTCGTCACGCACGCGGCCGCTACGGGGCCGGCTGGGTCAAAAGTCTATTGGGCGCAGTTCAATGGCGGAGCTTTTACTAGCGGCTTTAAGCCGCCCGGCCAATCCTGCCCCACACCACGGAGGCCGCGGGAATCGAGCGCGGCTCGGCCCGTACGCTCTCGTACGCAAACATCTCGCGGCGCAGTTCGCCGTGTTCGTCAAACCATTCGCAGATCAGCCAGTTGCCCGGATTGAGCGCGACGGGACCTGCATAGGTCACGGTCATGCGCGGACCGCCTTCCTGCAACGTGACGACGTCGCCGGCACTGAAGCGTGCGGCTGGCTGTGTTTGGAATTCGTCAATGGTAGCGGTCAGCATATTCATTCCCCTACGGACCTGTTAAGTGGTTTTAAGCCATTGAGACGCATATTTAGACATTCGACCTACTGAAGGGAACCTCTAAAAAGTTTGCCAAGATTAACAATCGAATTTGTCCGCCGCAAGTGCTTTTTGTTGATACCTTTTTCAGCGGTACCGGAATGTCTTTCCCACTCGCCCTGCCAACTTGAGAGATCGGGAAAACCCCTTAAAAACAGCGCCAATCCGCCGCCCATGCGGCACTGCACGATAGGAAATTTTACGTCGCCAATTGAAAGCAGCACGTAAAAGATGCGACCTGTTTTTTGTCATATCTAATCTACGGCTGGCGATTTAATTCGGGTTTATTCTGATCGCCGTTAAAACGAAATTACCTGTGAACGGAAAACTCATCGGTAAATCCGCGATGCTGCGGAAGCACTTTGTTTAAAGTGCATAAAAGTTTTTAGACACCGTCGTTGAAATCGTTTTCTCCGCGCGCTATCAAAGCGGCGCTGCAACCCGGCGCGATGCCGATTGCTGATGCCGCACCAGCAGCACGCTCAAGCCGATACACGCGAACCTCAGCGGCGCGTTGACCGCCAGGCTGTACTGAAACCCATGTGCGTAAGCGTCCGGCGGCGAACGGCCGCCAATCGCGCCGAAGAACGCGCCGAAGAACGCGCCGCTGATCGCCGCCGTGCCGACGGCCGAGCCGATCTGCAAGGTCGACGACACGACGCCCGACGCGAGACCGGCCTTCTCCGGCACCACTTCCAGCATAATGCCGTTACCCGCCGTTACCCCCCGCTGTTGCCCCACTTCTGCTCGGCGCTCGCAAACAGCTGATTGATCTCGTTGCCGCTCACGGCGTCTTTCGTGTAGTTGAAGGTGCCGTGATCGCGCATCTCATGCGCCGCCCGCAGGAACGCGCCAAGCGCCGCGCGCGCGAGCGACCCGCCGACGCTCACCCGCCGCACGCCCAGCGCCTGCAATTCGTCGAAGCTGAGCAGGACACCCTGCAGGCCCATCAGCACATTGACCGGCCGCTCGAGTGCGCCGACCACCGCGGCGATCTCTTCGCGGGTCTTCAAGCCCGGCGCGTAGAGCACGTCGGCGCCGGCTCCCTGATAGGCCGTGAGACGCCGGATCGTATCGTCGAGATCGGCTCGGCCGACCAGGTAGTTCTCGGCGCGCGCGGTCAGCGTGAACGGAAACGGCAGTGAGCGAGCCGCCTCGGCCGCCGCGCGCACGCGTTCCACCGCCGCCTCGAACGGATAGATCGGTTCGTCCGCGCGGCCGGTCGCATCCTCGATCGAGCCGCCTACCACGCCTGCGGCCGCCGCTTGCATGATCGTTTCGGCGGCGTCTTCCGGGGCGTCGCCGAAACCGTTCTCCAGATCGGCGCTCACCGGCAAATCGGTCGCGCCGGCGATCTCGGCGAGGTGCACCATCATCTGCGCGCGGCCGATCGAGTTATCCGGCAAGCCGCGCGAAAACGCATAGCCGGCGCTGCTGGTCGCGAGCGCCTTGAAGCCGGCCAGCGCCAGAAGCCGCGCGGTGCCGATGTCCCACGGATTCGGAATGATGAAAGCCTCGTTGGCCGCGTGATAAGACTGGAATTGCCGTGCCTTTTCTGTTTGCGTTGTCATTGACGGTTCCATGAAAGACGACGACAGCGCCACGCCGCAAGGCGCGGAGGCGAAGCGTCGTGAAAGTGGCTCGACATGCGTCGACAAGTCAGTGCCGGCGGCGAGTTCCACCCGCCCGCCGGCCTTGCATGCCTTCGCAGCAGCAGAACCGCGGGCTCAGGTTTCGAGCTTCGCGTCCATCGTGATCGTTGCGTTCAATACCTTCGATACCGGGCAGCCCGCTTTGGCGTCCGCAGTGGCTTTGTCGAACGCGGCCTTGTCGCCGCCGGGGATCTTCACCGCCACGTCAAGATGCACTGCGGTGATCGAAAAGCCGCCGCCGTCCTTGTCGAGCGTGACGGTTGCCGTAGTGCCGATACGTTCGGGCGTGATGCCGGCCTTGCCCAATTCCGCCGATAACGCCATCGAAAAACAACCCGCATGCGCAGCC
The DNA here is from genome assembly GCF_059422005.1 of Paraburkholderia sp. GW821-FHT02A12. NCBI lineage: Bacteria > Pseudomonadati > Pseudomonadota > Betaproteobacteria > Burkholderiales > Burkholderiaceae > Paraburkholderia > Paraburkholderia sp. GW821-FHT02A12. The sequence goes on from NZ_JBWKWA010000002.1 coordinate 2,347,499, forward strand.
GCAATCAGCTCTTCCGGATTCGTGCCGACGCCATCCGCGAAGCGTGTCGAGAACGAGTATTGGGTCTCCTTGAGGACGCCGCTGTCAGTGGAAATCGAACCCTTGCCGTCTTGCAGGCCGCCTTGCCAGACGGCCGATGCCTTGCGCTTCATCGCTCTTCTCCTGTTGTGCCCTGCGTGGCGCCGCTCTGCAACCGAACGTGATGCCCGCCGCAACGGTCCCGCCCGGGTGCTTGCGGCTTCGGCATCGATCGCGAGTGTCGCGCGGCGCCGCAGGCGCGGGCGTGGACCGAACTTCATGATAGGCGCTTCCGTGTGCCAGCGTCGTGACGATGCGGACCGCGAAGTCGTCTTTCGACTATCTATCAGAAGAGAAAGTGACAGTCAGAACTACTCGCGCCCCGATGGCGAAGTTCGCAGCCGGCGCGCTTTCATCTTTCCATTACTAGCAGCGTTAGGCGGGATCGTCGAAAAAATCGCCTGCCGAGGCCGAGGCCGACGCCCCGGTGGCGCCGCCGTTACTCGGCGAACGGCAAGCTCTCCTGCCCCACCGCGCGCATGCCGAACACGTTCAGCGTCATCGCCACCAGCGCGTAGTAGCCGAGCAGGCCGACCAGGTTGATCGTCACCTGCGGTCCGAAGCGCTCGACGGTCTTCGCATACGTCGCATCCGATACCCGCTTGTTGTCGTACAGCTCGCTGGCGAAATCGTAGATCAATGCATCGTCGGTATCGGCGAAGGCCGGGCGCCGCCCTTGCAGGAGCGCTTGCGCATCCGCTTCGGCCACGCCGGCTTCCAGGGCGATCGGATAATGGATATACCACTCCGCCTGCGCCTGCCAGCGCACTGCCGTCACCAGAATCGCCAGTTCCGACAGGCGCAGCGGCAAGCCGGTCCGGTAGCGGCAGAAGGTGCCGAGACGCTGCGCCTGCTGGGCAAGTTCCGGGCTGTGAATCCAGCCGAGAAACGGCCCGTTCAGATTGCCGCGCGGGCCGGACAGAATCTCATCGAGCACGGCCTTTTGTTCGGGCGTGGCATCGGAGAGGTCGAAGTGAGGCAAGCGCTCGGTCATCGCAAATCTCGCAGAAGATGAAGTGTTGTCAGGCTGAGGCCAGCGCGCCGTCGATCGCATCCGTCAACCGGCTGACGATCTCGTCGATGTCGCGCGCGGTGCAGATGAACGGCGGCGCCAGCAGCACATGATCGCCAATCTTGCCGTCGACCGTGCCGCCCATCGGATACACCATCAGCCCGCGTGCGAACGCCTCACGCCGGATCGCCGCGTGCAGTTTCAGCTGTGCGTCGAACGGGGTCTTGCTCGCGCGGTCCTTCACCAGTTCGACGCCGACAAAGAGCCCCCGCCCTCGCACATCGCCGATATGCGGATGCTGCGCATAGTGCTCGCGCAACAGTCCGCGCAACTGTTCGCCGCGCGCGAGAACGTTGGGCAGCAGATGCTCGTCGGCGATCACGCGTTGCACTTCGAGCGCGGCGGCGCACGCGGTGGCGTGGCCGATATAGGTGTGCCCGTGCTGAAAGAACCCCGAGCCGCCGACGATCGCCTGGTAAATCCGGTCGCTCACCAGCGTCGCGCCGATCGGCTGATAGCCGGCGCCGAGTCCCTTGGCGATGGTCAGGAGGTCCGGCGCGACGCCGTCTTCTTCGCACGCGTACAGATAGCCGGTGCGCCCCATGCCCGACATGATCTCGTCGAGAATCAGCAGCACACCGTAACGATCGCACACCGCGCGAATCTTGCGGAAGTACCCGCGCACCGGCGGCACCGCGCCGGCCGTCGCGCCCACCACCGTTTCCGCGACGAAAGCGGCCACCGTATCGGCGCCGAGCTCGAGGATCTTCTGCTCGAGTTCGTCGGCGAGACGCTGGGCGAATGCCTCTTCGGTTTCGCCGGCACGCTGCTCGCGATACGCGTAACAGGGGCTCACGTGATGCGCTTCGATCAGGATCGGCAGAAACGGCTCGCGACGCCACGCATTGCCGCCGATCGCCAGCGCCCCCAGCGTGTTGCCGTGATAGCTCTGCCGGCGCGCGATGAAGTGACGGCGCTGCAACTCGCCCTTCTCGACGAAATACTGCCGCGCCAGTTTCAGCGCCGCCTCGATCGCTTCCGAGCCGCCCGACACGAAATACACGTGCTTGAGCCCTTGCGGCGCGCTTGCCACCAGACGGTCGGCGAGTTTCTCGGCGGCTTCGGTCGTAAAGAACGAAGTGTGCGCATACGGCAGCTGCTGCGCCTGCCGCTTGATCGCGTCGATCACGCGCTGGTTGCTGTGGCCGAGGCACGAGACGGCGGCCCCGCCGGACGCGTCGATATAGCGCTTGCCGGTGGAGTCGATGATTTCGATGCCTTCGCCGGCGACGGCAACCGGCAACGACTGCTTCGGCGAGCGGTGAAATACGGTGGACATGATGTTTCCTTGTTTTTCCTTGTTAGCCGGTCAGGGTTCCGGCCTGCGAAGGCGCAGTTCGTGCGATGAAGGTGTCGAATGCGAGACGGCCCTGGCGGAAGACCTGCATCGCCACACCAGTGTCGCCGATCTCGAAGAGCGCGGTAGCGAGCGTGTTTTCGTCGTCGGGGTCGAGTGGATCGTCGCGGTAGATCGGCAAGCCTGAAGGCGCACGATCGTGCAATACGCCGAGCAAGGCGGCGGCGTTCAACGGACTGGCGAGCGCCGGCAGCAAGTGCTCGACGCGCGCCTGACGGTCGCGCGAGGAATCGGTGACGATTTGCGCTTCGGCGTCGCAGCCCGGATGAATCAGGTGGTTCGCATGGCCGGCGAGGTTCGCCACGGTTTGCACGGAACAGCGCTGCACGGTTGCTTCGACACTCACGAGGCGCGCATCGCCTGCGCAGCCGAGCGTGTGATGAAAGCCGCTTGCAGCCGGCACACTGCGCAATGTTTGTAGCGCTTCGTCGAGTGACGTGGCGTCGAGCACCGCACGCGCGAGAATCATCCGCGGCACACCGGCGGCGGGCATGCGAATGCGCAGATTGTTGATCGCCTGCACCAGACCGGCGCGATTCGCCGCGAAGGTATGGCCCGGCAAAGATCCTGGGTAGTAGAAGCTCACGAAACCCGGCTTGCCGGCCGGTTGCACCTGAACCAGACAACAGCGCTCGCGCAGATAGGGATCGCCGTCTTCATTGTGTGCGATGAAACGCGTGCCGCCGGCAGCAGCCGCCAAGGTGGTGCAACCGTCCGGCGCGTTGTGAATCAGCTCGCCGCGGCAGTTCCACAGAAAGATGTCATCCGCGGAGCAGCCGAGCCCCGCCGCCATGCCTTCGAGTTCGGCCAGCAGCGCTGGAAAATGCGCCCCGGCTGCCTGCCGCAGCTTCTGCACGAACGGATCGCCGCGCCAGCGACGAACCGCCTGCCACGCGCTGCTTTGCTCCATGTATTCGGCGAACACCGGCCGGGCAAGTTCGCCCAGCCGGTAGCCGATGCCATACGGCTCACCGGCCACCTGGAAAAGATTCAACTCCCGCATCGACGCCACCGCCTCGCACCCATTCAACAATCGGTACGTATTTATACTTCCAAACAACATTTGTTGTCAAATAGAGCGACTGCGATACAAATGGAGCAGGCTTGCTTCGCGGCGGAAATCTGTCTGAGTCAAATGCGGGGAATCAACGCAACGTCAACGCAACGCAACGTCAAGGCACATACGCGCCTTTCGCATGCAGCGACTGCTCGGCGATGCCGAGTTGCTCGACCGCACCCGCTCCTTCGAGTGCGAGCAGATGTGCGACCAGTGCCTCCGAGATCGCCGTGGCGGCTACCAGCGAGGGAAAGAACGACGGACTCTCGTGCGAAAAGATCAGCACCTTGTCGGCGTTCAGCGCGATCGGCGAGACCGCGCTGTCGGTCATCGCAATCAGCTTGCTGCCCTTTTCCAGCGCGGCTTCGGCGACGCGCGCCGCTTCCACCGAATACGGCGCGAAACTGATGACGACGGTGGCGCTGTCGCGCTCGATCGTGCGCAACTGCATCTCCAGCGTACCGGCCTCGCCGTTGAGCAGCGACACCGATGAGCGAAACAGCCGATAGCCGTAGACGAGACCGAAAGCCACCGCATAACAGGAGCGAAAACCCGCCACATGCACATGCGGCGCGCGGCGCATCAGGCGCGCCGCGTCGACGATCGCGCGACCGTTGTGTGCGGCGGTGACCTCGAGGTTGTGTTGTTGCGCAACGAGCAGATCGTTCGCCAGCGCGTCTTTCGATTTGACCAGCGAGCGCGCGCGGCTGGTGAGCGGCTCGGGCCGAGTCCGCACGCGCGCGACGAACAGGTTGCGCAATTCGTTCCAGCCGGGAAAACCGAGTTGCTGCGACAGGCGCACCAGCGACGCGGGTTGCACCTGCGCCCGCTCGGCCACTTTGCGCATCGACGAGACCGCGACTTCGTCAGGATGATCGAGCAGGAAACCTGCGCCCATCTGGAACTGCGGACTCAGTTCGGAGAAGCGCGCCCGGATCAGGGCGGCGAGCTGGTCGAAACTGTCTGGCATGCGAGGTACCGGGCGAACGGTCGATAGGGATGACAACAAATGTTACCACCCGGTGCGTCGCATCCAACAGCACTTCCCGCGTGCTTTTCACGCCTGCTTAGCGCCTGCTCAAGCGCGTGCTCAAGCGCCCGCTCAAGTGCCAGGTTAAGCGCCTGATTAAAGCAGCGCGACCACCCGCACGTCGCCCTGCTCGGCCGACGCGACGACCTTGTCGCCGATGCGCCGGAACGTGATCGACACAGACGCATCGCCCACCCGCAAATCGCCGACTTCGAGCCAGTCGATGCCTTCGGGGAGCATCGGCTGTTCGATCAGCACCTCGCGTTTGACCGCATCGATCGTGATGCCGAGACAGGCTTCGAGCATCATGAAGGGCGACCCCGCAGCCCACGCCTGCGGCAGGCAGGCGACCGGATAGGCGGTGGGCGGCTCGCCGCGCCGCCGCGGGAAACCGCAGAACAGCTCGGGCAGGCGCATGTCGAAATTGACCGCCGCCTGGAACAACGCCTGCAACAGCTTCACGGCCGACGCCTTGCCGCCGTAGCGCGACAAGCCGCGCGCGCAGAGCGCGTTGTCATGCGGCCAGACCGAGCCGTTGTGATAGGCCATCGGGTTGAAGCGCGACTGGCTCGCGGCCAGCGTGCGCACGCCCCAACCGGTGTGGAACAGCGCCGAATCGAGTGCGCGCACCACGGCCTCGCCGCGCGCACGCGCGGGCAGACCGAAGGCCAGCAGATGCCCGGCATTCGACGCCATCACGCGGCACAGTTCGCCGTGCCCGTCGAGCGCAATGCCGTAGAAGCCGGACTCTTCCATCCAGTACTTTTCTTCGACGCACTGACGGATTTTCTTCGCCCGTTGCTTATAGCGCGCCGCCGGCTCGGAAAGGCCGCGCAGCTCGGCGAAGTGGGCCATCGTGTCGAACGCCGCGCTTGCATACGCCTGCACTTCGACCAATGCAATCGGACCGTCGGGAAAATGGCCGTCGGCATGGAATACCGAATCGTGGCTGTCCTTCCAGCCCTGATTCGCGAGCCCGCCATCCGACTCGCGCTGATAGTCGAGCAAACCGTAACGGTTCTTGTCGCAGACGCCCGCGACCCACTGCGCCGCGCGCTCGAGCGCCGGCCACAATTCGTCGATCAGCGCGAGGTCGCCCGTGCGCGCCGCGTAGGCGCCGGCCAGCACGATAAAGAGCGGCGTGCTGTCGACGCCGCCGTAGTACAGCGCGAACGGCACCTCGCCGGTAGCGGCCATTTCGCCCTTGCGCATCTCGTGCATGATCTTGCCGGGCGCGGCGTCGCGAAACGGCGAATTCTCGCGCGCCTGGTGCTCGGCGAGAAAACGCAGCACACCGGCCGCCAATTGCGGTTGCAGCCACAGCGTTTGCAACGACGTGATGACCGCGTCACGGCCGAACGGCGTCGAAAACCACGGAATGCCGGCATACGGATACGGGCCAGTGGCGAGATCGGTGGTCAGCAGACCGAGGTCGGCGAGCGAGCGGTCGATCCACGCATTGAACAGCGGATTGCTCGAACGGACGCGCGCGGTGGCGCGGCGCCGTTCGCGCATCACGAGGTGGGCGTCGACCAGCGCGGCGCGCACCGCGGCGCGGCCGACGCGCGGGCGTTCCGCGTCGATTTGCGAAAGATGGGCTTCGCTCACTGGATGCGTCGGCTTCGAGACTCCCATGTCGGGCCGGTCCGCCTGCGCGACAACCTCCACCGCGACCGACAGATAAATCGACACGCACGCTTGCGCCGGCAGCTTGACGGTGTAGTCGGCGCGGTCGGCGAACAGCTTGTCCGGCTGCGGCGCGAAGGCGATCTGCACATTGCGCGCCACGCCGTCGAGGCCGATGTAGCCGAGCAGCACCTCGCGGTTTTCGACGCGAGCCGGTTCGACGCGGCCCTGTTTATTGCGCTTGAGGCCGCGCACTTCGAACATGTCGCGGAAGTCGCTGACGAAGGAGATCGACAGCGGCACGATGGCGTCGCTCGTGCCGTAGTTGGTGAGTTCGATGGCTTCGTTGAGAACGGTGCCGGACAGCACACGCACGCGCTCGACGTGGATCACGCCTTCGGGGGTGCTATCGCCGCCGAGCGGCGGCAAGGGACGATTGGTGAGATGCGCGGTGAACGAGGTATTGTCGCTGCTGACGTTGCCCGACAACAGTGACGGCGCGCGGCCGCCGAAGGTGAGGCGCAGTTGCGAGAGGACGCGGGTGTCGTTGACGAAGAGACCGTCGTCGTGGCCGGTGATATCGCCGAGGGGGTCGTTGACGATGAAGGTGTCGCCCGACTTCAGCACGTGCTGGGTGGCGCTCGCAACGTTCAGGTTTTCCGTCGGGATGAATACGCCGTCCGGCTCGAGATCGTGGTGGTCGATGCCGCCCGAGTGGGATAGGCCGCCGAGGGCTTCTGGCTGCTGCATCAGGGTCGCTCCTGTGATGTTCGCTTTCGGGTTCTGCTATCGCTTCCGATTGTAGAGGGTCTGCGGGCGTCAGACGAACTTAACACATTGGAGTTTCAGTTTTTTCGTGGTACGGGAGATGCAGGGGTTTTGCTTTTTTTGCCTTTCGCGGCGGCATTGTGCTGTGTGCCTGCGGCGGTGGTCTGTTCCTGATTTTTTGCCTGCGCGGCGCTTGTTGTCTGTTTGCCTACGGCGTTGGTCTTGGCGTTTTTGCCTTTCGCGGCGGCATTGTGCTGTGTGCCTGCGGCGGTGGTCTGTTCCTGATTTTTTGCCCGCGCGGCGCTTATTGTCTGTTTGCCTACGGCGTTGGCCTTGGCGTTTTTGCCTTTGGCGGCGGCATTGTTCTGTGTGCCTGCGGCGGTGGTCCTTTCTTGATTTTTGCCTACGCGGCGCTTCTTATGTCTGTTTGCCTACGGCGTTGGCCTTTCCTTGTTCTGACTTCTTTGGCCTTTCCTTGTTTTCTTTGTGGTCTATTAGCTTTCCCCCTGTGCGGGGGAGCACCTACTTTTCTTTGCCGGCCGCAAAGAAAAGTAGGCAAAAGAAAGCGGCTTTACACCGCTAATTCTGAAGTGGGCACCTCGGTCAACCACCGGTAGTGGAAACCTGCCGGACCACACCGTGGTCCATGAGTGCTAGTGACCAGGCAGTCATCCACCCCTTCTCGCGCTGCGCGCTCGCCGGCAAGGTCCATCTCACACCTCCCGCTTCGGTTTTGCCTGGCGACAGCCATCGGCTTCGCCTCGGCGAGATGCAGATGTGGATTACTAAGCAGAACTCAGGCGTAATGGCGCGCGCACGCGTGAAATGGCGAGCTACGCCCTGCGCAAAGCGCAGGCGCCAAACGTAGTGGGTGGTTGGATGAAGTACCTTGCCGGCGAGCGCGCAGCGCGAGAAGGGGTGGATGACGGCCTTGTCACCAGGGCGTGAAGGTGCACTGGCACAGATCAGGTGGCCTCCACTCCCCGTTGATCATAGAGGTGCCCGCTTAGTACCTGCGGTGTGAAGCCGCTTTCTTTTGCCTACTTTTCTTTGCGGCCGGCGCCCCGAAGGAAGTCCCCTTGGGGGACAAAGAAAAGTAGGTGCTCCCCCGCACAGGGGGAAAGCTAATAGACCACAAAGAAATCAAGGAAAGGCCAAAGAAGTCAGAACAGGGAAAGGCGCTGCCGTAGGAAAAAACACAACCAGAAAGCGCCGCACAGGCAAAAAAAGCCAAGACCAACGCCGTAGGCACACAAACAACAAGCGCCCCGCAGGCAAAAAATCACCGTTTAGCGACCGGCTTAGCCTCGCGTGGACCCTGACCAACAAACAACTGCCGCGGGCGGCCAATCTTCTGCTCAGGATCGGCAATCATTTCGTTCCACTGCGCAATCCAGCCGACGGTGCGAGCCATCGCAAAGATACAGGTAAACATCGCGGTAGGAATCCCCAAAGCCCTCTGCACAATCCCCGAATAAAAATCGACATTCGGATAAAGCTTGCGCGACACGAAGTAGTCGTCCTCCAGCGCGATCTTCTCGAGCGCCATCGCGAGCTTGAACAGCGGGTCGTCATGCAGCCCCAACTCTTCCAGCACTTCGTGACACGTCTCGCGCATCAACTTCGCACGCGGATCGTAGTTCTTATACACACGGTGGCCAAAACCCATCAGCTTCACGCCGGAGTTCTTGTCCTTCACCTTCGCAATGAACTCGGGAATGTGGTCGACCGAACCAATCTCCTCCAGCATATTCAGCGCCGCTTCATTCGCGCCGCCATGCGCCGGACCCCACAGGCAAGCAATCCCCGCAGCAATACAGGCAAACGGATTCGCGCCAGACGACCCGGCCAGGCGAACCGTCGAAGTCGAAGCATTCTGCTCGTGGTCCGCATGCAGAATCAGAATGCGATCGAGCGCACGCACCAGCACGTCGTTGACCTTGTACTCCTCCGCAGGATTGGCGAACATCATCCGCATGAAATTCGCGCTGCACGACAAGTCGTTCTTCGGATACACGAACGGCTGGCCCACGGTGTACTTGTATGCCATCGCCACCAGCGTCGGCAGCTTGGCGATCATGCGGATCGCCGATACTTCGCGGTGCTGCGGATCATTGATGTCCAGCGAGTCGTGATAGAACGCCGACAACGCACCCACCGCCGCCACCAGAATCGCCATCGGGTGCGCGTCGCGGCGGAAGCCGCGAAAAAAGAAATGCATCTGCTCGTGCACCATCGTGTGCTGCGTGACGGTCTTCACGAACGCTTCCTTCTCCTGAACAGTCGGCAGTTCGCCCTTCAGCAGCAGATAACAGGTTTCGAGGAAGTCGGCGTTTTGCGCGAGATTGTCGATCGGGTAGCCGCGATACAGCAGCTCACCTTTGTCGCCGTCGATATACGTAATTTCGGAATTGCAGGCCGCCGTCGACATGAAACCCGGGTCGTACGTGAACTTGCCCGTCTGCCCATACAGTTTGCGGATGTCGATCACATCCGGCCCAAGCGTGCCCTGATAAATCGGCAAATCGATCGTCTGGCCGCTGTCGGAAAAGCTCAGCGTTGCGTGTGTCTTCGAGTTCATCTACACGTTTCCTTTTACTTTCACATCGCACACACGCCGGCATGCTCGATCATCGCGCTTGCGTGCTTAGGCATGCTCAGGCTCCGCTTCGCATTCTACGGTCCGATCAAGCATTGATTGCGGCGATTGACGGCAACAATCCATCTCGACTGACGCAACATTCGTTGCCTGACGTGACCCGCAAAGCCCCCTGAGGATGCCGCGCGGAAATGCACTACCGTGCTCTGCCGTGCCAACCCCCAATGCCCGCCAAATGAAAGCTGGTACACCTCGCGCAACAATGTTTTGCGGCAATCGGGCAGCACAGGCGCGGCGGCTCTGCGATACTGAAGCTGTGTTTTGCCTCCCCTGCAAGCACATCGCTGTCTTTGGCCCGCCGTCCTACGGCGGGCCTTTTTAATCAGCCAGAACAACAGGAAGGACCAGATGAACGCCTCTCTCGAAACACTGTTTCCGGATCATGTCCACAACGAGGACAGCATCGTCTCCGCACTGAATCATCAGGACATCGTCGTTGCCTTGTCGTCGGCGCTGAAGACGCAAAACGTCGCGGTGCTGCATATGCTCTACCCGCGTACCGACGCACGCACCCATCACAGTCTCGATGCATTGGTGAACGTATTGCACGGTCACGGTCTGCATGAAGTCGCGGACCTGATCGCGCAGGAAGCGCATTACCTGCTGTTCAAAGACCCCGTTAAGGCGTGGAAAGCATTCCACGAGATTCGCAACGACTCGCTCGCGATCGGCGCACATCTGTATTACCACGGCCTCGTCGGCGAAGCCGCGGAACGCGCGCTCGATACCGACGCGCATCGCAAGGCTTGAGCTTCATATGTGCTGAGCCAGGCGCCGCCCCGCTCGAGCTCATCGCACGCTCATGGCGCGAATGAATTCGTCGACATAGCGGTTGAACGCGGCCGGATGCGCGAGATTCATTCCGTGCGACGCGCCGCGCACCGTTTCGCGGCGCGCATCCGGCAACCACGTTTGCAGGGCGGTTGCCGTACGGCGGAACATGTCCGGGCTCTTTTCGCCGTCGATCAGCAGCACCGGGCAGCGTATCCCGGCGGCCTCCTCGGGCACGTACGCGGGCAGCGGGTCGCGGAACTGGCGCGCGAGCGTGTGCGCGTTGTCAGTCGCCATTCTGCGAAAGCCCGGCGTGCTCATCGCCCAGAAACCGGGCCGGCTCACCGAATCGACGAACAGCTGCAAGCCGGCGTCCACCTCGCCCGCCTCGATCAGTTGCGCGGCTTTGGCGCGCAACGCGTTGACCGTCTCCGGCAAACGCGCGGGCGGCCGCCCGGCAATCTGCAACGGGCCGCCCGGATCGGCCAGCGTCAAGGTGCGCACCCATTCCTGATGGCGTCGCGCGAAATGATAGGCGACGCAACCGCCGCGAGAATGACCGACCACGTGCGCCTGACCGGCACCGAAACGGTCGATGAACTCGGCCACTTCATCCGCATGCTGGCTCCAGCTGAACGGCAGCCCGGGCTCGGTATCGGTATCGGTCACCGGCCAGTAGTGCGTGAGACTCACCGCGACGCAGCGGTAATGCTTCGAAAGGCCGGCGAGTTGCGGTTGCCAATAGCGGTAGTCGCACAGCGAGCCGTGCACGAACAGCAGCAGTTCGCCCTCGCCGTCTTCGACATAAGGCATGCGCAAACCGCTTTGCAGTTCGATAAAGGACGGGGACGAAGCGGAAACAGGTTGATTCACAGGTGTGGATTCACGGACAGCACGGCAACGTCTGAATGCGACGGCGCCGGCTCGAAAAGATCGGGGAAAGAAAAAAGAAAGCGAGCTTGCGTCCCTGCAAGTGGGACGCGTCGCGTATTGTCACATAGGCGCGAAATGTGCGCCGGAGCTTACGCCACAAGGACCGGCGATGAATTCGCCGCGTCACCCGCGCGTCACTCGCGCGTCACTCATAAGCGCGTTCGTCCAGCAAACCGGCGGCGGCGGCAGCGGCCGCGCCGCGCACCGCACAAGTCAGCGGTTCGTCGGCGACGCGGACGTCGAGCCCCAGTTCGTTGGTCAGCCGCCGGCTCAGGTTGCCGAGCAGCGCGCCGCCGCCGGTCAGCACGATGCCGCTATGCGCGATATCGGTCACCAGTTCGGCCGGCGCCGTTTCGAGCGCGCGCTTCACCGCGCCGATCACCTGACACAGCGGGCCGTCGATCGCGTCGGCGATATCGTGGTTGCTCAGTTGAACCGTGCGCGGCAGGCCGTCGTCGACGCTGCGCCCAGTGGCGTTCATGTGCTTTATCGGCACGTCGCGGACGGCCGTACCAATGCTTTTCTTCACGTGCTCGGCGGTTTGCTCGCCGAGCAGCACGCCATACAGATTGCGCACATAACTGACGATCGCCATGTCGAAGCTGTCGCCGCCCACGCGAATCGAGCCGCTATACGCCGTGCCGCCCAGCGCGATCACCCCGACTTCGGTGGTGCCGCCGCCGATATCGACCACCATCGACCCGGTCGCCTCCGACACCGGCAGGCCCGCGCCGACCGCCGACGCCAGCGATTCGCCGATCAGACTCACCCTCCACGCGCCGGCCGCCACCGCCGCTTCCTTGATCGCGCGACGCTCGACGTGGGTCGCCCCCGCCGGCACGCACAGCGTGAAAGCTGCGCGGCGGCTGAACAGCGGCCGCGGGCGCGCCATGTCGACGAATTGCCGGATCATGTGCTCGGCGGCCGAGAAATTGGCGATGACGCCGTGCCGCATCGGCCGCACGGCTTCGAGATTGCGCGGCGCGCGGCCGAGCAATTGGCGCGCTTCGGTGCCCACTGCCGCGATGCGTTTTTGCCCGGCGGCGGGCTGTTTCTCGAAACAGACGACCGACGGCTGATTCAGCACGATGCCGCCGGCGTCGGTATAGATAAGGGTATTGGCCGTGCCGAGGTCGACCGCCACTGAATGGCGGAACAGGCGATCGAAAAGCGGGTAATGCGGCGTCGGTCTGGCCATAGGAAGGCTCTGCTGTGTCGTTATCCGCCCTTGCCGGGCAGTCTGGAAAATGCGCCCCGGTCGCCCGAGCCGTTCGGCACGTCCTGACGGGCGTTGCGCGGTCCGCGCGGCGCGGGTGATTCTCATGCTAATGACCAGTTAACGGCAAGCAGATCAAATTCTTTAGACCGATTTTTCAATCAGGGTCGTGTCAGTCTTACGACAAGCTGCCCAGCGCGCGCACCAGCGCCTCGCGGCCGAGCTCGACGCCGTCGGCACTAATGGTGTGACCAATGCCGGGCAACACGTAGGCGTCGACGCTATAGCCGGCATTGCTGAAAGCATTAGCGGCATATTCCAGTTCGCGCACCGGGATCACTCCGTCTGCTTCGCCGTGCACCAGCGTGAGCGGCGTGCCGTTGCGCGCGACGATCGCCGAGCCGAGCCGGCCCGAATACGCGACGACGGCGGCTGCGCCTTCCGCGCTGGTCGCCACGTGATGCATCGACATGATCGAGCCTTGCGAGAAGCCCACCAGCGCAAGCCGGTCGAAAGGAAGCTGCCAGTGCGCCAACTCGGCTTCGAGCATGCGCCGCAGCGCCGGATAAGCGGCGGCGACACGCGCCCCGCGGTTACCCTCGTCGACTTCGCGAAGGCTGAACCACTGACGCCCGCCAAAACCGCCGTCGAATTCCTCGCTGCCGTCGAGCGACACAAACGCGACGTCCGGCAAGGGCTCGCTCCAGATGTCCGCGAGCGGCATCAGATCGCGGGCATTGCTGCCGACGCCGTGCAGCAGCACCACCAGTGCCTTCGCAGGCGCATTGGCCGGCGCGCGGCGCCAGCCGTGTTCGAATTGCTCCCAGCCCATATCCGTTTCCTTTCTCCCGATGCTTCCGGTTCGTGTTTCCGCACGCGCGGCGAGGCGCGCGGCGGCGTATTTCCGCACGCCCGGCAAGGCGTGCTGCGGTGTGTCGCCCCAGCCGCGAGGATACGCTGCCGGATTACTTTTCGCCCGCGAGCCTGCACGCGCCGGCTACGTCAAAACGTGAATACAGGTATGCTTTTGCGAGCGTTCACCCAAGCTTTGATCACGTTTCCAGGCGCACTTCCGGGTGGCGCGCAACAGACGCAACAGCCGGCCCCGGCTCGAACAGCTTGCGCCGCGCCGGCCGCGCACCGTGGTCCCGCAACATCCTTAGCTGCCCACTTGCTTGACTGACTGCCCAGCGCCGCGCGCGAGCGGTGCATGGAACATCCGCCGATATTCTGTCCGGAGAATGGTTTGAGCCAGCCCACTTCCGCGCGAGCCGCCGCACCGCCGGCACCACCGCCGCCATTACAAGGCGGCCAACTGGTTCTGGCGACCATCGCCGTCGCGCTCGCCACCTTCATGAACGTGCTCGACACATCGATTGCGAACGTCGCGATCCCGACCATTTCGGGCAACCTCGGCGTTTCGGTCGACGAAGGCACATGGGTCATCACGGTGTTCGCCGCCGCCAACGCGGTGTCGATTCCGCTGACCGGCTGGCTCACGCAGCGCTTCGGCCAGGTGAAGCTGTTCGTCAGCGCGATTCTGATGTTCGTGCTGGCTTCGTGGCTGTGCGGAATCGCGCCGACGCTGCCGATCCTGCTGATCGCGCGGGTCTTTCAGGGCGCCGTGGCGGGTCCGCTGATTCCGCTGTCGCAGGCCATTCTGCTCGGCTCGTACCCGAAGGAGAAAGCGTCGACCGCGCTCGCCTTATGGGCCATGACGGCGACCGTCGGCCCGATTGCCGGCCCCGCGCTCGGCGGCTGGATCACGGATAGTTACAGCTGGTCGTGGATCTTCTACATCAACATCCCGGTCGGCATTTTCGCGGCCGGCGTCACGTGGATGATCTACCGCAACCGCGAGTCCGCCACCCGAAAACCGCCGATCGACGTGGTCGGCCTCGGCTTGCTGGTTGCCTGGGTCGCCTCGTTGCAGATCATGCTCGACAAGGGCAAGGACCTCGACTGGTTCTCGTCGCCGGTGATCGTGATCCTGGGCATCACGGCGCTCATCAGCTTCGCGTTTTTCCTCGTGTGGGAGCTGACCGAAGAGAATCCGATCGTCGATTTGCGGCTCTTCACGCAGCGCAATTTTCTCGGCGGCACGATTGCGATTTCGGTCGCGTATGGCGTGTTCTTCGGCAACCTGGTGCTGCTGCCGCAATGGATGCAGGAGTATCTGAACTACCGTTCGGTGGATGCGGGTCTGGTCACCGCGCCGCTCGGCGTCTTCGCCGTGCTGCTCGCGCCGGTGATGGGCCGCGTGCTGCCGCGCTCGGACGCGCGCATCATCGCCACCCTCGCCTTTATCGGCTTCGCGATCGTGTTCTATATGCGCTCGAAGTACGTGATCGAAATCGACACCTGGCACCTCGTGATACCCACGCTGCTGCAAGGCATTCCGATGGCGCTGTTCTTCGTGCCGCTGACCTCGATCATTCTGTCCGGCCAGCCGCCGAACAGGATTCCGGCCGCGGCGGGCCTGTCGAATTTCGTGCGGGTGTTTTGCGGCGCGGTGGGCACCTCGGTCGCCGGCAACGCGTGGAACAACCGCACGGTGCTGCATCACGAGCGGCTCACCGAGCGCGCCACCGTCGACAACCCGCTGTTCAGCCAGCAGATCGATTCGACCCAGTCGCTGCTGCATCTGAATACGCAATCCGCGCATGCGCTGTTCGACTTCACCGTGAACACGCAGGCCGCGATGATGGGCCTGAACGACATCTTTTATGTGTCGGCGATCATCTTCATTCTGATCATTCCGCTGATCTGGATTACGCGGCCGGCCAAAGGCGGCGGCGGTTCGGGCGCGGCGGGCGCGCACTAATGGCGGCGGACAGGGGCGATGCGCAGGGGTGACACGCTGGGGCGATATACACGGGTGACGCGCTGGGTGACGCTTCGAGTTCGTGAGTCGGCGCGTTTGCGCTCCGACGTCAGCGGAAATAGCGCGCCGGCGTGTCGCCGAACGCGTCGCGGAACACCGCGATAAACGACGACACATCGTTGTAACCCACTTCGAGCGCCACCTGCGTGACGCTGGCGCCGGCGCCCAGGCGCTCCAGCGCAACGAGCAGCCGCAATTGCTGGCGCCACTGGCCGAAGGTCTGCCCGGTCTCCTTGACGAACAGGCGCGCCGCGGTGCGAGCGGTGACGCCGGCGGCGGCCGCCAGGTCCTCGAGCACCGCCTGCTCCGCCGGGTTCGCGCTCAGCGCGTCGGCGATCCGCTGGGCGCGCGGATCGCGTGGCCAGTTCACCGCCAGCGGCGCGGCAGGCAGACCCGGCAGCCGGTCCAGCAACACCTGCACGAGGCGCGCGGACGGGGCATCGGGCGGCTGGTCCTTCGGCAAATCCGCCGCCGCGATCAGCAAGGCCGCCACCAGCCGGTCGAGCACGACCGCGCCGCCCTGCTCGGGCAGCGGCGCGGCGCCCGCTTCGGCATATAGCGAATAAAGCCGCACCGGTTCGGCCGCGGACAGGCGATGCAACACGTCCGGCAGCATCCAGACCGCGTGGCCCGGCGGCACAACGCATCGTGAGATTTCGGTGCGCACGGTCAGCACGCCTTCGCTCGCGTGAATCAGACGCGCGCGACGGTACGCGTGCCACGGCTCATCCAGCGCGTCGTACCGCTCCTCGACCACGAATACCGAACGCTCGATGAGGTCCGGATCGAAGGCTCCCATCATGAATGTCCGTTTTGCCCGGTTGTCGTTGGAAACGCAGAAAGATTAGCATAGCCGCCGCGAAACGATGTTCGGACGTTCGCGCCCGTCCGCTCGGCGCCGCACGAACAATTCGCTCCAGGTTGCCAGTAAAATCGCGGCTTCAACGGTCCGAGCCCAATGAACTACTCATCCATCCTCGAACAGATTCATCGCGATCTCCAGCCTTATCTGGGCACCGGCAAGGTCGCCGACTACATTCCAGAACTGGCAAAAGTCCCCGCCGACAGCTTCGGCATGGCTATCGTCACGACCTCGGGCGAAGTGTTTCGCACCGGCGCCGCCGACACGCGCTTTTCCATCCAGAGCATCTCCAAGCTGTTCGCCTGCACCATGGCGTTCCGGCTGCTCGGCGACGCGTTGTGGCAGCGCGTCGGGCGCGAGCCGTCCGGCACCGCCTTCAACTCGCTGGTCCAGCTCGAAGCCGAACAGGGCAAGCCGCGCAATCCGTTCATCAATGCGGGCGCGCTGGTGGTCACCGACGTGCTGTGCCGCCGCTTCGTGCAGGCCGAGACGGCGCTGGTCGAATTCATGCGGCGCCTGACCGGCGAAACGAGCATCGACTACGATTTGCGCGTCGCCCAGTCTGAATGGCAGCACGCCCACCGCAACCAGGCGATGGCGCACTTCATGGCGAGCTTCGGCAACATGGAGATGCCGCCGCAAGTGGTGGTCGACGCTTATTGCCGGCAGTGCGCGATTTCGATGAGTTGCGTCGAACTGGCGAAAGCGGCGCTGTTTCTGGCCAACCACGGCGTCGTGCCCGCCACCGGCGAGCGGATTCTCGACACCAGTTCCGCCAAGCGCCTGTCCGCACTGATGCTGACCTGCGGCACCTACGATGCGGCGGGCGATTTCGTCTATCGGGTCGGCTTGCCGGCGAAAAGCGGCGTGGGCGGCGGGATCGTCGCCGTGCTGCCCGGCGAGATGGCCGTGTGCGTGTGGTCGCCTGGGCTCGACAGCAATGGCAATTCGCTGGCAGGCGTGCTGGCGCTCGAATGGCTGACCACGTATACGGGGCAGTCGATTTTCTGAGTCTGCGCCGAGCGCGCGGCGTTGCGGGCGGATCTCGTTGCCCGCTAACACCGCCGCCAAAGGCAAAAACATCACGCCATGGAAACCAGAGGATGCCCCTCCTTTCGCCACGGCGAAGCCAAAAACCACCGGACTCTTTCCGCGCGGACTTCCGCCAGCGAAGCCGGCGCCCACCTTGCGCGCCGGTCCTTATCGATCAACTGTGCCCTGACGCCCTCACAGAAATCCCCTTCCTCGATCACCCGCCTGACAATGCCCAGTTCCATCCGGAAGCACTCGGCCAGCGTCATCTGCCGCCCACGCAATAAAGCCTCACGCGTCACACACAACATCGTGGGCGAATGCCCTACCATCGCGTCATAAGTGGCCTGTAGCCACTGCCGCACCTCTCGCGGCGGCTCGCGCTCCAGATCATGCCGCAACGTCACGACCATCCGCTCGACACTCGAGCGCCGATCGAAATGCCGCAAAATCAACTGCGTAAAAGGCCCCAACGCAGCATGCGGAATAATGTTGCACGGCGGCTCGAACACGCCTCGCAACGCAGCCAGCGAATCCCCCGCATGCGACATGCGCTGCAAGCGCTCCTCGAACGTAGCGAGCCACTCGGCCGGCACGCATAAATCAGCCAGTTGCAGCCGCAATGCATCAGCCCCGGAGAGCGTCACGCCCGTCAGGCCGACATACAACTCGGCCTCCGCCGGCATCGCGCTCAAAAACCGCGTCGCGCCGACATCGGGCAAAAAACCAATGCGCGTCTCCGGCATCGCAATCCGGCTGCGCTCTGTCACGATCCGCAGCCGCGCCGCCTGGCCAAGCCCCATGCCGCCGCCCATCGTAATGCCGTCGAGCAAAGCGACCACCGGCTTCGGAAAGGTATGCAGCGCGTAATCGAGCCGGTATTCATCGACGAAAAATGCCAGCCACCGGCTGTCGCCGGCCTTCGCCAGCCGGTACACCTCGCGCACGTCGCCACCGGCGCAAAAGCCCTTGGCGCCCGCCCCCTTCAGCACGAGCGCGACAATGCCGTCATCAGCGCGGCAATGTTCGACCAGCACGGCAAGCTCGCGCACCATCGCATGCGACAACGCATTGAGCGCAGCCGGCCGGTTCAGCGTGATGATCGCCACGCGGTTGACGACGCGAAACAGAATCTCCCGCTCCGCCTCCACACTCGCCTGCGCTGCCAGGCTCTGTACCGCGCTCATCGATGCGTCTCCCGCTCCATGTGTTCAGCCTGCGCAACCTGCCATTGCGGTGCGCGCTTCTCGAGAAACGCGTTGACGCCTTCGCGCTGATCCGCGCCGTCGAACAGATCGACAAAACGCTCGCGCTCCACCGCCAGCGCCGCCGAGCGCGGCACGCCGTTGCGCGCCTGATGAATCAGCGTCTTGCTGAAGCCGACCGCCTGCGGGCTCAGCGTCGCGACGCGCGCCGCCATCGTCAGTGCGGCCTCGCGCGATGCACCCTTGTCCACCACTTCTTCGACCAGACCGATGCGCAAGGCAGTCGCCGCATCGACACGCTCGCCGGTCAGAATCATGCGCTTGGCCCAGCCCTCGCCGACCAGCCACGGCAGCGTCTGCGTGCCGCAGCCGCATGGCAGCAAGCCAACCGCCGTTTCGGGCAAGGCGAGCAGCGCATGCTGTTCGGCAATGCGGATGTCGCACGCCAGCGCGCATTCGAGACCGCCGCCCATCGCATAGCCGTTGATCGCCGCGATCACCACCGGCCGCGCATTCTGCAAGGCTTCGAACGCGCTGCCGAAACGCATCGCCGCCGTGCGCGCGACTTCGCGATTGCCGTCGGCGAACGTGTTCAGGTCGGCGCCCGCGCTGAAGAACCTGGGGCCGTCGCCGGTAATCACGACCGCCCGCACACGCGCCTCGCCGTTCAGGCGCTCGACGGTTCGTTGCAACAGCAGCAGACCGTCCGGCGTGAATGCATTGGCCGGCGGCCGCTTGAGCGTCAGCAGCGCGACGGCGCCGTCGTGCGCGTAGTCGAGTTCGATCATTGCGCGTCTCCGTCCTTGCCGTCGTTACGGTAAAGCTTGATCACCGCCGAAAAGTCCAGCCGTCCCGCGCCTTTGCTGCTCATCGTCTGATAGAGCTGTTGCGCCAGCGCGCCGAGATACACCGGCTGACGCGCGAATTTCGCGGCGTCGGTGGCGAGGCCCAGGTCCTTGAGCATCAGGTCGGTACCGAAGCCGCCGGTGTAGCCGCGCGTCGACGGCGCGGTTTCGATCACGCCGGGCATCGGGTTATACGTGTCCGAACTCCAGCAGCGCCCGGTCGAGGTATTGATGATGCCGCCGAGCACCTTCGCGTCGATGCCGAGCGCTTCACCCAGCGACATCGCCTCGGCCACGCCCGCCATCGTGATGCCGAGCACGAGGTTGTTGCAGATCTTCGCGACCTGGCCGGTTCCGGTATCGCCGCAATGCACGATGTTCTTGCCCATCGCCGAGAGCACCGGCTTGACCTGCTCATACGCGCTCGCGCTGCCGCCGACCATGAAGGTCAGCGTGCCCGCCGCCGCGCCGCCGGTGCCGCCCGACACGGGCGCATCGACAAAGGTGTTGCCGTGTTGCGCGGCCAGTTCGGCGAAGGCCTTGACGCTCGCCGGGTCGATCGTGCTCGAATCGATGATCGTCACGCCTTTGGCGAGGCCGGCGAATACGCCGTCGTCCGCCGTCAGCACGCTGCGC
Source organism: Paraburkholderia sp. GW821-FHT02A12 (assembly GCF_059422005.1). Lineage (NCBI taxonomy): Bacteria > Pseudomonadati > Pseudomonadota > Betaproteobacteria > Burkholderiales > Burkholderiaceae > Paraburkholderia > Paraburkholderia sp. GW821-FHT02A12. Next base: position 2,367,530 of record NZ_JBWKWA010000002.1, read on the forward strand.
ACATGGGCGGCCGCGGGCAGCATTGTGATCACGCATTCGACGTCGCTCGCCGCCGCTTTCGGCGAACCCGCCGCCTTCGCGCCCGCTTCGACCAGAGCCTGCACAGCTTGCGCGTCGAGGTCGAATACGTTGACCGCGTGGCCCGCCTTGAGCAGGTTATGCGCCATCGGTGCGCCCATGTTGCCGAGTCCGATAAAGCCTATTTTCATGGTGTCGTCTCCTGTGTCGATGGGAGTTGGCGCTTTAGCGCTTACTCCCATCCCATGCAAAGCTCGATGGGAGTTGGCGCTTTAGCGCTTACTCCCATCCCATGCAAAGCTCGATGGGAGTTGGCGCTTCAGCGCTTACTCCCATCCCATGCAAAGCTCGATGGGAGTTGACGCTTCAGCGCTTACTCCCATCCCATGCAAAGCAATGAACCCGAGGTCTTAGCGCAGGCTGATGGTCGTGTTGACGCCGTCGTTGACGGTGTCGTCGTCGAACCAGCGGGCGGTGACGGTCTTGGTCTGCGTATAGAACTGCACGACCTGTTTGCCGTACGGCCCAAGGTCGCCGAGCTTCGAGCCGCGCGAGCCGGTAAAGCTGAAGAACGGCACGGGCACCGGAATCGGAATGTTGATGCCCACCTGGCCGATGTCGATCTCGCTCTGGAATTTGCGCGCCGCCGCGCCGCTTTGCGTGAAGAGGCCCACGCCGTTGCCGAACGGATTGCGGTTGACGAGTTCGATCGCCTCGTCGAGCGTGGCGACGTTCAGAATCAGCAGCACCGGGCCGAAGATTTCGGTGCGGTAGATTTCCATCTCGGGGGTGACATCGGTGAAGACCGTCGGGCCGATGAAGTTGCCTTGCTCGTAGCCCGGCACCTTCACGTCGCGGCCGTCGAGCGCGAGCGTGGCGCCCTCTTTCACGCCCGCTTCGATCAGGCCGAGAATGCGTTGCTTCGCCGCGCGTGAGCCCACCGGGCCGACGTCCGTATTCGGTTCGTTACCCGCGTTGACCTTCAGCGTCTTCGCCTTCGCGACCAAGTCGGGCAACCATTGCTGTGCGGCACCGACCAGCACCACCACCGAAGTCGCCATACAGCGCTGGCCCGCCGCGCCGAAACCCGCCCCGGCGAGCGCGTTCAAGGTCTGCTCGCGGTTCGCATCGGGCAAGACAACGGCATGATTCTTCGCGCCCATCATCGACTGCACGCGCTTGCCGTGTTCGCTGCCGAGGCGATAAACGTGCGTGCCGACCGCCGTCGAGCCAACGAAGGAAATCGCTTTCACCAGATCGTGCGTGCAGAGCGCGTCGACCACGTCCTTGCCTCCGTGCACGACATTCAGCACGCCCTTCGGCACGCCGGCTTCAAGCGCCAGTTCGACCAGTTGCATCGTCGACATCGGGTCCTGCTCGGAAGGCTTCAGCACGAACGTATTGCCGCACACGATCGCCATCGGGAACATCCACAGCGGAATCATCGCCGGGAAGTTGAACGGCGTGATGCCGGCGCACACACCGATCGGCTGACGCAGCGTGTAAGTATCCACACTGCCCGCCACGTTCTCCGCGAATTCACCTTGCTGCAAAGTACCGATCGAGCACGCATGCTCGACCACTTCGAGACCGCGGAAGATATCGCCTTCGGCATCGGGAATCGTCTTGCCCTGCTCGGCGCTCAGGGTCTTCGCGATGCGCGGCAAATGCTCGCGAACCAGCGCCTGGTACTTCAGCATGATGCGCATGCGCGCGCCGACCGGCGTGTTTTTCCACGTGTTGAACGCGGCGTGCGCGCAGCGGATTGCTTCGTTGACTTCATCGGCGGTGGCGAACGGCACGCGGGCGAGCACCTCTTGCGTGGCCGGATTCACAATGTCGCGCCACTCGCTGGTCTTCGATTCGACGAACTCGCCGTTGATCAGCAGTTTGACGGTCGCGGTCTGATTGCTCTGATTGCCTTGATTCCCGGCGTGGTTCGAAGCAGTTGCGCTCATGCTGAAACTCCTGTGCAGTGGCCGCGCGGCGGCCGGACAGTGACTGAAAAATTCGAAATGGAACAATCAACGCAGGTCCGGGAAATCCTCTTCCCAGTACTCACCCGGCAGGCGCGCGGGCTCGGCCTCGCGTTCCATTTCGCGGCGCCGCAATTCGACGCGGCGGATCTTTCCGGAGATGGTTTTCGGCAGCTCGCTGAATTGCAGGCGGCGAATCCGCTTATACGGTGCGAGTTTTTCGCGCGAAAACGCGAACACGGCGCGCGCCAGTTCCGGACCGGCCTCGTAGCCTTGCCGCACGGTCACGAACGCCTTGGGCACCGACAAACGCAGCGCATCCGCGCTCGGCACCACGGCCGCTTCACCGATCGCTTCGTGTTCGATCAGCACGCTTTCGAGTTCGAACGGGCTCAACCGGTAATCGGACGATTTGAAGACGTCGTCGGCGCGGCCGACGTAGACGTAGTAGCCGTCGTCGCGGCGCAGCGCGACGTCCGACGTGCGGTAGAAACCGTTGCGCATCGCCTGCGCGGTCGCGTTGGCGTTGTTCGCGTAGCCGGTCATCAGGCCGAGCGGGCGGGCGGTCAAAGACAGCGCGATTTCGCCTTCGGTGACGGGCTGGTCGTCGGCATCGAGCAGTTCGATCCTGTAGCCCGGCAGCGGGCGCCCCATCGAACCCGGCACCACCGGCTGCCCCGGCGAATTGCCGATCTGGCAGGTGGTTTCGGTCTGGCCGAAACCGTCGCGGATCGTGATGCCCCACGCGTGCTTCACCCGCTCGATGATCTCGGGATTCAAAGGCTCGCCCGCGCCGACGATCTCGCGCAGCTTCACCGGATAGTCGGCGAGATGCTCCTGCACCAGCATGCGCCAGACGGTCGGCGGCGCGCAGAGCGTGGTGACGTTGAAGCGCACCAGCACGTCGAGCGTATCTTTCGGCACGAAGCGCGGGAAGTTGAACACGAACACGCAGGCTTGCGCATTCCACGGCGCGAAAAAGCAGCTCCACGCGTGCTTGGCCCAGCCCGGCGAGCTGATATTCCAATGGATGTCGTTCGGTTGCAGGCCGACCCAGTACATCGTCGACAGATGGCCGACCGGATAACTCTGGTGCGTGTGCTCGACCAGTTTCGGCTTGGAAGTCGTGCCCGAGGTGAAGTACAGCAGCAGCGGATCGGTGGCGCGTGTGACGCCTTCGGGCGTGAATTGCGGCGATGCGTCATAGGCGGCGGCCAGGTCGATCCAGCCGGCGCGCGGCGCGCCCACCGAAAGACGTGTGAGCGGTACATCGAGCGCATCGAACTTGGCCAGCTCCGCGCTATCGACCACGACGAATTTCGCGCCGCCGATCTGCACGCGGTCGCGCACATCGTCGGCGGAAAGCTGGGTGGTGGCGGGCAACACGATCGCGCCGAGCTTCATGGCCGCGAGCATCACGTCCCATAGTTCGACGCGGTTCGGCAGCATCAGCAGCAGGCGGTCGCCCCGCCCCACGCCCACACCGCGCAGGAAGTTCGCCATGCGCGCCGAGCGCTCCGACATCTGCGCGTATGACAACCGCAGGCCCTCGCTCGCCGGATCGTCGACGATCCACAGCGCCGGATTGTCGTTGTTTCGCGCGACCACGTCGAAATAGTCGAGCGCCCAGTTGAACTCGTCCAGCACCGGCCACGCGAATTCGCGGTACGCACGGTCATAGTCGGTTCGATGGCGCAACAACAGGTCACGCGCGTCGAAAAAGCTCTTCGCTGCAGTCATCGTCGTCTCCTGTGTCGATCTGAGTTAGCGCTTCAGCGCTTACTCAGATCCCATGCAACGCTGTCGATCGGAGTTAGTGCTTCAGCACTTACTCCGGTCCCACGCAGCGCGCTCCGATCCCATGCAACGCTGTCGATCGGAGTTAGCGCTTCAGCTGTCGGCCGGAGTTAGTGCTTCAGCACTTACTCCGGTCCCATGCAAAGCCCTTACTCCGATCCCATGCTGGTGGCGCGGTGTGCGCACCGCTTTTGTGTTATCGGGCCGCTTATTTTGCGCTCAAATGGCCCGTGTTTTCCTTCAAACGTGGCGCGCGATCACCATCCGCTGGACTTCGCTGGTTCCTTCGTAAATCTGCGTGATGCGAGCGTCGCGGTAATGGCGCTCCACCGCATAGTCCTCGAGATAGCCGTAGCCGCCGTGAATCTGGATCGCGTTCGAGCAGATCTCCTCGGCCAGTTCCGACGCGAACAGCTTCGCCTGCGACGCCTCCGACAAGCATGGCTTACCTTCCGTGCGCAGCCGCGCCGCGTGATGCACGAGCAGCCGCGCGGCGTTCAGACGCGTCGCCATATCGGCGAGCATGTTGGCGATGGTCTGATGATCCTTCAGCGCCTTGCCGAACTGGATGCGTTCGTTCGCGTAGAGGCGCGCGGCATCGAACGCGGCCCGCGCGATGCCGACCGCCTGCGCGGCGATGCCGATGCGCCCGCCTTCGAGATTCGACAGCGCGATGCGCAAGCCCTCGCCCGGTTCGCCGAGCAGATTGGCTTCGGGCACGGCGCAGTCGTCGAGCGAAATCGGGCAGGTGTCGGACGCGCGAATGCCGAGCTTGTGTTCCGGCTTGCCGACCTTGAAGCCCGGCGTATCGGTCGGCACGATAAAGGCCGACAAGCCGCGCTTGCCGCGATCCGGATCGGTGACGGCGAACACGATCGCAAGGTCGGCGCGCGCGCCGTTGGTCACGAACTGCTTGCTGCCGTTGAGAATCCACTTGCCGTCGCGCAGCACGGCGCGGGTGCGCAGATTGTTCGCCTCCGAGCCGGCTTGCGGCTCGGTCAGACAGAACGCGCCGATGCGCCGGCCGGTGGCGAGGTCGTGCAGATAGCGGTCTTTCTGCGCATCCGTGCCGAAGTTCAGAATCGGCCCGCAGCCGACCGAGTTGTGCACGCTCATCAGCGTCGCGCACGCGGCACAGCCGGCGGCGATCTCTTCGAGTGCGAGTGCATAGGCCACGTAGCCGGTATAGGAGCCGCCCCATTCGGACGGCACGATCATGCCGAGAAAACCGAGTTCGCCCATCTGCGCGACGACCTCCGCGGGCAGCTTCGCGTCGCGGTCCCACTGCGCCGCGTTCGGTGCGAGGCGCTCGGAGGCGAAGTCGCGCGCGGCGTCGCGGATCATGCGTTGTTCGTCGGTGTAGAAATTGTCCATGGGCTCGATCCTGTCTTTTGCGTCTGCTCACGCCCCCGGCGTGGCATCCGGCTCGCGAACAGTTGAGGCAAGTGTAGGCAAGCGGCTGGACAGGTTCGATGCTCAGCCCGATCATTCTGGCTGAGCGCATTTGCCATACTGCTACTATGCAAACCCGATTCGGGCCGCATCTTCAAGGGCTTGGCGAATCGCCACAGGGAAAACACTGAGCGTAATTGCCAGATGCGCCAGATGCACCAGACATGCCAGACACGCCGGACACTCATGAGAAACGATAAGGGCACGATTTCCGTCAGCCTGGTCGAGGAAACTCTAGCGCTGGCGCGCGCCCGCGGTCTGGATGCGCTGCCGCTCGCCGAAGCCGCCGGCATCGCGCCGCCGATGCTGGCGTCGCCGAAAAGCCGGGTGTCGTCGGCGCAGTACGGCGCGCTGTGGGCCGGCATCGCCCGCGCGCTCGACGACGAATTCTTCGGCCAGGACTCGCATCCGATGAAAAGCGGCAGCTTCATCGCGATGACGCAGACGGCGCTGACCGCGCGTAACGGCGCGCAGGCGCTCGCGCGCGCGCTCGGCTTCATGCGGCTGGTGCTGGACGACCTCGGCGCGCGGATCGAGACGAACGCGCAGCGCGTGCGGCTCAGATTCGTCGAACGCGAAGGCGCGCCGCCGCCCAGGATGTTCGCCTACGCGACCTACTTCATCCTCGTGTACGGCCTGTTGTGCTGGCTGGTCGGGCGGCGCATTCCGCTGCTCGAAGCGCGCTTTCGCTGCGCGGCGCCGCCCGCCGCGCATGAATACCGCCTGATGTTCTGCGACGACATGACGTTCGATCAGCCCGAATCCTATGTGGACCTGGCGCCGGCGTTTCTCGAGTTGCCGGTGATCCAGACGGCGACGTCGGTGAAGCCGTTCCTGCGCGACGCGCCCGGCAGCTTCATCGTCAAGTATCGCAATCCGGGTTCGCTCGCCGCGCGGGTACGCAAGATGCTGCGCGCGCTGCCGATGGCCGGCTGGCCCGCCGCCGATCAGATGGCGCAGCGCCTGCACGTCGCCGAGGCCACCATGCGGCGGCGTCTGAAACAGGAGGGCTACACGTATCAGTCGATCAAGGACGACTTGCGGCGCGACATCGCAATCGGCGAATTGCAGGGCACCGGCCGCACCATCGCCGACATCGCCGCCGCGGTCGGTTTTGCCGAACCGAGCGCGTTTCATCGCGCGTTTCGCAAGTGGACCGGCATGCGGCCGACTGATTACCGGCCGGCGCGCACGGACTTCACGCGCCGCGCGGAATCGGACTAAGCTGTAAGAAGCAGGCCAGCCTTTTTTTGGGGTTCCGGCCCGCGCCGGTCGATACCCGTCGACGCGGCGTGACGGCCGTCAGCGATGAGCACGTATCAGCGTCTCCCGTTCCGGCAGTCCGGTCCACATCGTCCGCTTATCCGTGGCGCAATCGTGGGCCGGTTGGTGCGCGGCATCACCGCGCTCGGCGTACTGTTGGCGTTTGCAGCCACGCTCCCCGTCGCCCACCCGCCGCTTCAGGCCGCCGCAGCGCCCAATGAAATCGTCGTGATTCCGGTAAGCGGCGCGATCGGTCCGGCCAGCGCCGATTTCATCGTGCGCGGCCTGCAACGGGCAGCCGACGAACGCGCCCAACTTGCCGTGCTGCAACTCGACACGCCAGGCGGGCTGGATACGTCGATGCGGCAGATCATCAAGGCCATTCTCGGCTCGCCGGTGCCGGTCGCGACCTTCATCAGCCCGAGCGGCGCGCGGGCGGCGAGCGCCGGCACCTACATCGTGTACGCCAGCCACATCGCGGCAATGGCGCCGGGCACTAATCTCGGCGCGGCAACGCCCGTGCAGTTGGGCATCGGCGGTGCGGAGCCGCCGGGCGGGGCACCGGGAACACCCGGAATGCCCGGCACACCCAGAACCGCGCCCGCGACGCCGGCCTCAACCAGTGCGGCCAGCTCGGCCAATGCAGCCAGTTCCGCCAGCGCCGCAAGCGGCGCGCTGCCGCTCGACACCCAATCGACCGAAATGCGCAAGCAGGTCCACGACGCCGCCGCCTACATCCGCGGCCTCGCGCAAATGCGCGGGCGCAATACGGACTGGGCCGAACGCGCGGTGCGCGAAGCCGTCAGCCTGTCGGCGAGCGATGCGCTCGCGCAGCACGTCGTCGATCTGATTGCGCGCGACGTGCCCGATCTGCTGCGCCAGGTCGACGGCCGCACGATCAACACCATCCGCGGCAACGTCAAACTCAGCACCGCCGGCGCGCCGGTCGTCACGCTCGAAGCCGACTGGCGCAGCCACTTCCTCGCGGTCATCACCGATCCGAACGTCGCGCTGATTCTGTTGATGTTGGGCATGTACGGCCTGTTCTTCGAATTCGCCAACCCGGGCTTTGTGCTGCCCGGCGTGGTCGGCGCGATCAGCCTGCTGATCGGGCTCTTCGCGATGCAAATGCTGCCGGTCAACTATGTCGGCTTGAGCCTGATCTTTCTCGGCATCGCGTTCCTGATCGCCGAAGCGTTTTTGCCGACCTTCGGCTCGCTGGGCTTCGGCGGCGTGGTTGCGTTCGTGATCGGCGCGATGATGCTGATCGATACCGATGTGCCCGGCTACGGCATTCCGCTGCCGATGATCGCCGCCGTCGTGGTGTTCAGCGTCGCCTTCGTGTTCGCGGTGTCGAGCGTCGCGTTGCGCGCGCGACGCCGGCCCGTGGTGACCGGCTCGGAAGCGATTGTCGGCAGTCTCGGCATCGTGCTCGACGGCGGCTTGCTGCCGGACGGCGGCACGGCGGCCGGCTGGGCGCGTGTGCACGGCGAACGCTGGCGGGTGTCCAGCTCGGCGCCGCTCGCGGCGGGTCATGCGGTACGCGTCATTGCGCGGCACGGACTGACGCTGACCGTGGAGCCCGCGGAAGCAATACAACAAGGAGAACACTCATGATCGGTTTCACATTCGGCTTCAGCAGCATACTGATTCTGCTGGTGATCATCCTGCTCGCTTCGGCGATACGGATTTTCAGGGAATACGAACGCGGCGTCGTCTTCATGCTCGGGCGCTTCTGGAAGGTCAAGGGGCCGGGGCTCGTGCTGATCATCCCGATCGTGCAACAGGTGGTGCGGATAGATCTGCGCACCGTCGTATTCGATGTGCCGCCGCAAGACGTGATCACGCGCGACAACGTCTCGGTGAAGGTCAACGCGGTGGTGTATTTCCGCGTCGTCGATCCGGAGAAAGCAGTGATCCAGGTGGCGCGCTACTTCGAAGCGACCAGCCAGTTGTCGCAGACCACGCTGCGCGCGGTGCTCGGCAAGCACGAACTCGACGAACTGCTGGCCGAGCGCGAGCAGCTGAACGCCGACATCCAGAAAGTGCTCGACACCCAGACCGACGCGTGGGGCATCAAGGTGTCGATCGTCGAGATCAAGCACGTGGACATCAACGAAACCATGATTCGCGCGATTGCGCGCCAGGCCGAGGCCGAGCGCGAACGGCGCGCCAAGGTGATTCACGCGGAAGGCGAATTGCAGGCCTCGCAGCATCTGCTGGAAGCGGCGCAGACCCTCTCGAGGCAGCCGCAGGCGATGCAGTTGCGCTATCTGCAAACCCTCACGACGATTGCCGCCGACAAGAACTCGACCATCGTGTTTCCGTTGCCGGTCGATCTGCTGGGCGCGGTGCTGGATCGCCTCGGCAAGCCGTCGCAGTCCTGAGCCGCGGGTCGCTTTGGATCACTGGATGAAACGGTGCATTGCTTTTCATCGCCTTACTCGAAAGGCAGGCGAAAACTAGAATACGTGGGTCGCAGATAACCGCTCCACGGGAGCCAGTCATGAAAATCGTTTCTCGAGTTGGACTCGGCGCGCTGCTAGCCGCCGTTTGTATGAGCACTGCGTTCGCGCAGACATCGGCGCGGCCTTACGATCCGTCGGCGCCGAAAACACGTGCCGAAGTGAAAGCCGATCTGGCCGCATGGCGCGCCGCCGGCTACGATCCGCTCGACTGGATCAACTACCCGGACAACGCGCAACGCGCGGGCCGCATCGTCGCCGCGCGGCGGGCGCAGGAATCAGGCGGGAGCGTGACGCAGTAAATGAAGCTTGACCGCGGCATGCCGAGCCGCCCGCGATTGCAATGACCGCGGGCCATGGCCTCGCATGCCGCGCGCATGAGTTTTCCTTTTGCGGTTTTCCTTGCGGTTTTCCTTGCCGCTTTCTTTGCCGCTTTCTTTGCCGCTTTCCTTGCCGCTTTCTTTGCCGCTTTCCTTGCCGCTTTCTTTGCCGCTTTCCTTGCCGCTTTCTTTGCCGCCTCCCTACCACCTCCCTGCCTGAATCCGTTTCACCCGCAACGCCGCGCAACCGTTCCATCTGGCTTCATCTTTCGCCGCTCGTTTGAAAGCCGGCCGCGTCGCGCCCGAACATCGTCAATTCGCTTGCCGCTCCGCCCGACGCGCTGGCAAGGTATCATCTCGCCCCTTTCATCCCCGCAGCCGGAATCCGAACGATGCCAATCCGGGTAGACGCCGACACCTGTCCGGTCGTGATCAAGGAGAGGCTGTTTCGCGCGGCGCGCCGCACGGGCGGCCGGACTTCAGCGCCGCTTCGGACGGCACGCCGGCACGCCCATCCGCGGTTGATCCGCTATACATCGCACGCCCCAACAAGAATCACTTTTGAAACGACGAGAGACGCGCCTCATGGACTCGATAAATCGCTACTTCGGCCTCGACGCCGCCGGCACCAACGTACGCACTGAAGTGCTCGCCGGACTGACCACCTTTCTGACGATGGCCTACATCATCTTCGTCAACCCGGCGATTCTCGGCGACGCCGGCATGCCGAAAGACGCGGTGTTCGTCGCGACCTGCATCGTGGCCGCGCTGGCCTCGCTGATCATGGGCTTCTACGCGAACTATCCGATCGCGCTCGCGCCCGGCATGGGCCTGAACGCGTACTTCGCGTACACGGTGGTCAAGGGCATGGGCTTCACCTGGCAGGCCGCGCTCGGCGCGGTGTTCATCTCCGGGTGCCTGTTCCTGATCGTCACGCTGATTCGCGTGCGCGAAGTGATCGTCAACGGGATTCCGCGTTCGATCCGCATTGCGATTACCGGCGGCATCGGGCTCTTCCTGGCGATCATTTCGCTGAAGACGGCCGGCGTGGTGGTCGGCAATCCGGCCACACTCGTCGCGCTCGGCGATCTGCACAACCCGCATGTGATTCTCGCCATCGTCGGCTTCTTCGCGATCGTCACGCTCGACTATCTGCGGGTGCGCGGCGCGATCCTGATCGGCATCGTCGGGGTGACGGTGCTGAGCTTTTTCTTTGGCGGCAATCAGTTTCACGGCGTCGTCTCCGCGCCGCCGTCGATCGCGCCGACGCTGTTCCAGCTCGACATTCGCGGCGCGCTCTCCACAGGCGTGCTGAACGTGATTCTCGTGTTCTTCCTCGTCGAACTGTTCGACGCGACCGGTACGCTGATGGGCGTGGCCAACCGCGCCGGCCTGCTGGTCGAAGGCAAGATGCACCGGCTCAATCGCGCGCTGCTCGCCGACAGCACGGCGATTCTCGCCGGCTCGATGCTCGGCACCTCGTCGACCACGGCGTACATCGAAAGCGCGTCGGGCGTGCAGGCAGGCGGGCGCACCGGCGTGACGGCGATCACCGTCGCTGTGCTGTTTCTCGCGGCGCTATTTTTCGCGCCGCTGGCGGGCGTGGTGCCCGGCTATGCGACGGCGCCGGCGCTGCTGTACGTGTCGTGCCTGATGCTGCGCGAAATGCTCGACCTGCCGTGGGACGACGCCACCGAAGTCGTGCCGGCCGCGCTGACCGCGCTGCTGATGCCGTTCACCTACTCGATCGCCAATGGCGTCGCGTTCGGCTTTATCTCCTACGCCGGGCTGAAACTGCTGACGGGGCAGGCGCGCAAAGTCAAGCTGGTGGTGTGGATCATCGCGGCGATCTTCCTGTTTCGCTATTTCTACCTTGGCAGCGAGTAATCGCGAAGGCTCGCGGCGTGGCAGCTCGCGGCGTGGCGGCTCGCGGCGCGCCGAGGCGCGAAGCGGGTGGCGCCGGATAGTACGGTCAGCGCCGGTTCGGTCTGGATCAACGAATCGGACGCTGCGGCGGATGGTTTGATGGTTTTTTCCCGCGCGTGAGTACACGAGGACGCCCGCGCAGGCGGCGTGAACGGCCGCTGCCGGTTGGTTTTGCTGGCGCCGCGCCCTGGGTTTGCGTTGGTTGCCCTAGTTAGGTTAGCGCGGCTTTCTTCTCTGCTTTTCAGCCAGTCGGCGCGTCTTCCTTCAGTTGCGCCAGTTTGCTTCGTAGAAACGCACGTAGCCGCTGCGGAGTACCAGGCATTGCGCTCTCGTTTCCGACAGCAGACGCCGCGTGGCCGCCTCGATGCGGGCCCGGTGCGCGTCGAATGCGCCGATCATGTCCTCGATGCGCGGCGATGCGGCGCCGAAATGGTCCTCGAGCGCCTCGGCGGTGATCATGCACTCCACCCTCTCTCCATCGACCATCGCCGGGAACGCCAAGGTAAGTTCGCGCCCTGAATATTCAGGGGATTCGTTCGGGAATAGGATCTGCATGGGAGTCACCTTAATGGTTGGGTGGCGCGCATTCATGATTGGGTGCTGCGCACGCTAGTCTGATGGAGTCGCGCTTTTTGCCTTTCTTTCCCTCCTTTTCGGATGCCGATGGCGCGGGCTTGTCACCCCTATGCGTCAATGGCGCAGTTCGCGCCTCGCGGAGGTGATTGGATTCACTTTAGACGAGTTGTAGCGTGGTGCAAGTTTTTCCTTTTTTTGTTTGATTTTCCGGCTTTATGGGGTGGTTTTTGCTGAGCGTAACCCGGCTGTTTTTGGCCTTTCCCCGATTTGTTATTCGTTTATGAGCGGGCTACCCCGTTATTTTCCCGCGCGGCGCGGTCTTCGCTTCGTCCTGTAATATCAGGGTTCGGCCGTCGCAGCTTATGTTGCGCTGCGCAACGACAACGGCGGGCAACGTACCCGCCGTGTCCGTATAACCGGAGACATGCCTTGATCCATCGCCCTGCCTCGCCGCCCATCACCGGTCGGCCAGATGTCATCGCGCAAGCTCATGCGCGCTCGATCGAACTCGGTCTGCGCGCGTCGGAAACGCCGGATTTTCATCCGCTGCGCCAGCCGGCGCTGCGTGAGCTCGTCGATCGGAACCAATCGCTCTATATCCACGCTCTCCCGGTCATGGAGACGCTCCACGCGCAGATCGTCGACACCCAAAGCATGGTGCTCCTTACCGATAATCACGGGGTCATCCTGCATAGTCTCGGCGATAGCGACTTCGTCGAAAAAGCCAATCGCGTCGCGCTATGTCCCGGCGTTTCCTGGGCGGAGGCGGATCGCGGGACGAACGCCATCGGCACGGCGCTGGTCGACGGGCAACCCACCGTCGTGAATGCAGAGGAACACTTTCTGCACGCCAACCGGATTCTCACCTGCTCGTGCACGCCAATCGCAGATCCGTTCGGGCGCACCATCGGCGCACTCGATGTGAGCGGCGACACGCGCGGCTTTCACAAGCACACGCTGGCGCTAGTGCGGATGTCGGCGCAGATGATCGAAAATCATCTGTTCTCCAATCAATTCGCGGACTCGATCCGCATCCACTTTCATGCGCGTGCGGAATTCATCGGCACGCTGTTCGAAGGGCTCGCGGCGTTCGCAGCCGATGGCACGTTTCTGTCGGCCAATCGCAGTGCTCTGTTTCAGTTCGGCCAGCCGCTCGCCGCTCTGCAAAGGCAGCCGTTCGACGCGCTGTTCGGCCTCGCCTTCGCCACGCTGTTGCAGCAGACAAGCCGCGCGCCAGGCGAGAGCATCGTACTCACGCTGCCAAGCGGCGTGCACGTGGTGGCGCGCGGCGAATTTACGGCGCCGCGCTACATCGCGCCGGCCGACGGCTTCGCTGCCTCGTCGCGTATGGCGGCTTCGGCTGGAACGCGATCCAGCGCCCGTCCGTTCGAACCCGCACCTCTGGCGACGCTCGAAACACTCGACACCGGCGACGCGCAAGTCGCCGCGATCTTGCAGCGGGTCGCGAAGCTGCGCGGTCGCGATATCCCGACTCTGGTGCTCGGCAAAACCGGCACCGGCAAGGAATGGCTCGCCCGCGCGATCCATCACGATTCGCCGCGCCGGGCCGCGCCCTTCGTCGCGCTGAATTGCGCGTCGTTGCCGGATACGCTGATCGAAGCGGAGTTGTTCGGTTACGAAGACGGCGCGTTCACCGGCGCCAAAAAACGCGGCAGCGTCGGCAAAGTCGTGCAGGCCGATGGCGGCACGCTGTTTCTCGACGAAATCGGCGACATGCCGCTCGCGCAACAAGTGCGGCTGATGCGTGTGCTGCAGGAGCGCACCGTTGTGCCGCTCGGCGGCACAAGGGCGATTCCGGTCGATCTGCGCATCGTCTGCGCAACCCACCGCAACCTGCGCGCGATGATCGAAGCCGGCACCTTCCGCGAGGACCTGTATTACCGGATCAACGGACTCGTCGTGACCTTGCCGGCGCTGCGCGATCGCACCGATCTGGCGGCGCTCGTCACACGCATGCTGGAATTGCAGCCCGATCGCGAACGCTTGCCACGACGCGTGTCCGAGGCCGTGCTCGCGCGGTTTGCGCAATGCCGCTGGCCGGGCAATCTGCGGCAACTGGCGAACGTGCTGCGCACCGCGAGCATCATGGCCGAAGGCGCACAGCAGATCGAACTCGAGGATTTGCCGGAAGACTTCCTGCAGGACTGTATCGATGCCGCGTCCGACGGCGTCTCGAAGCCGCCCGCATCGGTTCCGTGCAACGGCAACCGCGCGCCTGCTGCAACGCCCGCCCGCATGGAGGACTGGCAGACCACGTTGATTGCGCAGACGCTCGCGCGGCTCGACGGCAACGTGTCGGCGGCAGCCCGCGAACTCGGGCTCGCGCGCAATACGGTCTACCGCTACCTGAGGCGCGCAAGCACGCACTGAAAGCACAACAGCGACGCGTGCGGATTGAATATGAGCATGACGAGCGCAGGGTGAGCGTCGCTCGCACCGTGTAAAGTGTGGCGCAATCCGTCACCGCTCCACACGATGTCCGACCCTACCCGCCCGCATCTCGTTCGTGTCGAACCGCTCGGCCAGACCTTCGAAGCGCCCGACTCGCTGACGATCCTCGAAGCCGCCGGTTTCGCCGACCTGCGCCTGCCGCGCTCGTGCCGCAATGGAACTTGCCGCACGTGCCTCTGCAAAATGACCGCGGGACGTGTGCGCTACACGATCGAATGGCCGGGTCTAAGCCGGGAGGAAAAAGCGGAAGGCTATATCCTGCCGTGCGTGGCAATCGCGGAAACCGATGTGGTGATCGAAGCGCCCGACGCGGTCGAATCGCCGCCGCGCTGAGACCTGCGCCGCGCCGGCCCGCTCCTGCGGCACCGGCGTCCACGAACGCGGCGGCGAACGCCGTCGCGAGCCTTAACGCCGGGCGCCCATCGCCCGTTCGATTTTCTTGTCGGTGTTGTACTGGCTGAGCGCGTACACCGACCAGATTGCGGCCGGAATCCAGCCGATCAACGTGATCTGCAAGATCAGGCAGATGATCCCGGCAAACGGACGGCCGATCGTGAAGAACTGAAACCACGGCAGAATGATGGCGAGCAATAGACGCATTCAGATTTCCTGTTTTTTCATTCGACCCGGCACGCGCGTATTCGCGTGAGCAGGCCTGTCAATCGATCGGCGCAAAGCGCGGCGCCTTGCCGCCGTCGTGCTCGACCAGCTCGAAAAATACCGAAGCCGGACGCGTCCAGATCGTACCATTGCTGGCTTTGTAGACGATCATGGTGACCGTCGGATCGGACTCCAGCGTAGCCTCGCAAAGCAGTTCGTAAATGCCGCCTTTGTAGTGCCGGTAACGCACCATTCGAATCCTCCTTGAATTGAAAACCTCAGCGTTTCCTGGCTGCAATAGACATTTGCGCCCGGCCCCAATCAGCCGCCCTCTTTCATCTGCTTCAGAATCTTGTAGACGGTCGCGCGCCCCATCGTCAGCACGGCGGCTACGTAGTTCGCGGAACTGCGGCCACGAAACGCGCCTTGCGCGTGCAATGCCTCGACGATCTCCCGCTTGTGTTCGCGCGTGAGTGCATTGATGCCGATTTGCCGCTCGCGCAGCCAGCCGTGCAAAAACGTGTTGATCCGGTCTTGCCAGTCGTCGCGAAACAGCTCTTCCGCGGGCGCGTCCGTCAGATTGCCGCCTTTGATGAACAGATCGAGCGTCGAGCGCACGTCTTCGAACACCGCGATATTGAAGTTCACGCACAGCATGCCGGCGGGCTTGCCTTCGTCGTCGAACAGGATGTTGCTCACGCAGCGCATGCGCCGCCCGTCCCAATTGAGCTTTTCGTACGGCCCGATGGTCCGGCCGCGCGCCGCGAAGTGGATTTCGTCGAGCACCGAGGGGCCGCCGACTTCCAGCTTCGACAGATTGTTCACGAGGTACGCAATGGTCTGGTCATGCAGGTCGTGAATCACGACTTCGGCGCACGGATAGAACAGCGCGGCGATGCCGTCCGCGATGGGTGCGTAGCGGTCCAGCAGCAGGTCTTTCACAGCAGAGACTTTTGTCTTGCGCATTGGGAAATCGCGGTCGTCGAGGTAAGCGGCGGCGCTCCGCACCGGTGAGCCGATACGGGAGCGCCATAAAACCAGCAGGCCGTGCCAGCCCGACAAGGTCGGCCGGCCCGGCACGTCAGCTCGCCATTGTAGCCACCCCGATCGGCGGCGGCGACCGCGGCGGCATTTGCGAAAGCGCCGCGATCCGCGCTATCGCGGGCGATGGTTCGCGTCCGGCCACAATCTTGTGTTGGCGCGCCGGCACACGGCGAATTTTGTCCGCTTGGCGAGCGATTTTTTTTCGTGCGATAAAAGAACCATCTATTTCACGGAGCAACAGATGGCCACGCTCGAAGCGTTTCGCGCCGTGCTCGATGACGAAGGCACGCCGGAAATCATCCGCAATCACATCATCGATTCACTGCAATACACGCTGCGCAATCACGGGCAGATTTTTACGTCGAAGGAAGTCGAATGGCTAGCCGGCTGGGATGACGCGCGCATTCCGCTCGCGGCGTCGCGCGAGTTGCAGAAGCGCGTCGCCGAAACCTCCCGCTGAACACCGCCCTGCCGCTTCATCGCCACCGCCACCCGCCTTCGCCCGCCACCGCCCCAACCAGGCCACCAGGCCATGCCGCTGACGGCCTGCCGGCAATCCGCCGGCGCGCCGCACGCGGACGGTCTTTCCCGCCCAAAGCCCCGTCGGCTGGGCGGCTTGCCCTTGCGCGGAACTTTTCGCTATCCAATTAGCCCCATTTAGTGCATCATATTGGAATAGCTGTATCCCGCGTCTGTTGCACCGAAGTCTCAAATCGGCTTCTCCGCACCACCCCCGACTGTTCGATCGCCGCCTGTCGGCGATCCCGTCACTCCGGCAATGCGCCGCAGGCATTCGCCGTCGCGAGTTGTGCAGCTGAGTTGTTCAGCTTTTACGCGCCCGATGTCTGCGCGACATCAGCGTGTTTCTTCTCCATCGAATCCGCGATTTTGCGCGGCCGCGCTCAAGCCCTTGCCATCGGGCCTGTGCCAACCTTTTTCCATGGCGGCGCGCCCCAAGGCGCTGCGCTGCCCGGCCCGTCGTGCTGCGCGTAACACGCGTGACACGGCAGCCACGTAATACAGGACATGTGCTTCATGAATTCAGCTGTCAAGACCTACAAGGGTTACGAAATTCACCCGCTCGTCTATCCGCGCCGCCCGACCGACGCGCAGACAGGCCGCAATCCGGACGCGGGCTACGACGCATCGGTGCGCATTTGCCGCGTCGGCGCCAATCCGGCGGCCGACGGCCGCGTGTTCCGCCTGCAATATCTGTTTCCGTTCGACGGCACGGGCAAGGCACGCATTGCGTGCATGGCGCACGCCGAGCAACTGATCGACGGCCGTATCGACGGCCAGTCGGTCGCCGATCTTTGAGCGGCAGCTTCAGCGCATTCGCTGCGGTTGCCGCACGACGGGGCGCTCGTGAGCCTTCCGTCATACGCATTGAATGTTGTGCCGACCGGCAACGCCTATCGGCCAACACCCATTTATCCCATCGACCAGGAGTTATGCATGGCGAAAGAAGAACTGCTTGAACTTGACGGTATCGTCGACGAAGTACTTCCGGATAGCCGTTACCGCGTGACGCTCGACAACGGCGTCGTGGTTGGCGCTTACGCGTCCGGACGCATGCGCAAGAACCACATCCGTATCCTCGCGGGCGACCGCGTGACGCTGGAACTGTCGGTTTACGATCTGACCAAAGGCCGGATCAATTTCCGTCACAAAGACGAGCGCGCCTCCGGTGGCGGTGCCGCCCGCAATACGCAATTCCGCCGTCGTTGATGCCGGCGGCACGCTGACCGCGCTTTTTGACCGCTTTCCGAGCGGTTGCCGCGTGACGATTGCCTGATTGCTGCTAGTTGTTCGCGAAGCCTCTCGCGCGCCTTCTCCGGCCTGACTCGACGATGCCGACTTCGATGTCGGCTTCGATTCCGGCCTGAGCGGCGCGCCGCGGCATCGCATGAGTTGCAGGCTATATGAGGTGAGGCCGAGCGCTTTGCCGATCTTCGGCACGCTGGCGTCAACTCGTGCTTCAGTTCAAGCTCCAGCGCCTCGCGTTTTTTGCCGCTAGCGGGCGTTTCGCCCCCCTCCGCACTACCCCGCCTTTTTACACTCCGAATACCGCACCGAGATCCTCTCCTGCGGCGCTCCTGCGCGCCCGCTCGACCACGCGCTCTTCCCGTTTCGACAAGATGCTCGCGCCTCGCCGCGAGCGCCGCCTTGCAGGTCGCTTGCGGCGAGCGCTTCGATGAATCGCGCTCGCCCCGTTGCGCGCCCGGTGAAAACGATGACTTTTCGCCGTGGCGCAAGCGGCGCGCGTGGACCGCGGCTCGCTGAACGAGCACGCTGACAGTCTTACGTGTTGAGTAAGTTATCCGACGAACAAATAGAAATCGCCGATTGCTTAAACTGG
Organism: Paraburkholderia sp. GW821-FHT02A12; assembly: GCF_059422005.1. Classification (NCBI taxonomy): domain Bacteria; kingdom Pseudomonadati; phylum Pseudomonadota; class Betaproteobacteria; order Burkholderiales; family Burkholderiaceae; genus Paraburkholderia; species Paraburkholderia sp. GW821-FHT02A12. Next base: position 2,385,798 of record NZ_JBWKWA010000002.1, read on the forward strand.
TAAGGATATTTATTCTCTTATTCAGGCTACAAATTGCATACAACGATTACAAAGACGTAATGGGCTGACTCCCAACTGCGCAAGGCAACACATCTCGCAGGCGTCGCGGATAGCCATTAATTGGGATTCTTAAAACAACAGAAACATAGTCAGTGCCGAAAGAGTAAAGATTGGCGCGCGGCTCACTATCGAGACTGATGGCCGCAGTACGACTACCACATAAAAACAGGGGCAATCATTTCTATATGTCGTACAGGAAATATGCAAAAAGAGAGATCTCGGGGCACGCGGGATGATGCCTGCAAAGCCGGTACAGGAATCGGCGGGTTGCAGTCGAAAGTAACAGCGCGCCGCGTGCTTGCCGGCGCAGCCTGTCTATCCCTTTCGCTGGCGCTCGCAGCATGTGGTGGAAACAGCGGCAGCGACACGGCTTCCGGAACAACGCCGGCGCTTGAAAAGACGGCGGCATTGGCGGCGGCGTCCAGCACCGTTCCACTGCAAATGTCGCTGAAAATGAATACGAGCGGTCTGTCATCGGATGCCTCCGTTGACCGCTTCATCGTCAAGTACAGGAACGGCACGTTGGAACGCGGATCAGCTTCATCGGTCCAGTCGAAACTTGACCGGCTGGCAGGCGCCTTTCCCGCGAAGGCTCGTCATTTGCGCCGAACGGGCGTCGGCTCCGACGTAGTGACGACTGAGCGCAAGCTGAACGGCAAGGACGCCAGGGCTTTCATGCGCGCTCTCGCATCGGACCCGAACGTCGAATACGTGGAACCCGACACGGAAATGTCCGTCGTGATGGTGCCGAATGATCCGGAATACGGCATGCAGTGGGGCCTGACCTCTAACCTGAAACCCGGCACCACTGCAGCAGGAATACGTGCGGAGAGCGCCTGGGATAACGCGAACGGTTCCGGCTCCGTGATCGCCGTGGTGGACAACGGCGTCACCAGTCACAGCGACCTGAATGCCAACTACCTGCCTGGGTACGACTTCACCACCAATCCCCGCGGCGGCAACGGCATGAACCCGGGTATCACCACGGAGAAATGCTCAGTCCTGTGGCACGGCACGCACGTAGCAGGCATCGTGGCAGCGCAGACGAATAACGGCGTCGGGATAGCCGGCGTGGCTCCCGCCGCGAAAGTCGTCCCGGTTCGCGTCATGAATGCCTGCGGAAGAGGCTACACGTCCGATATTGCCGACGGCATTGTGTGGGCCGCCGGCGGGACTATTCCGGGCGTCCCGGCGAATTCGTATCCGGCGAAGGTCATCAATGTGAGTCTTGGCGGGTCCGGCTCCTGTGAAACGACTTTTCAGAACGCCATTGACTACGCGGTCAGTCGCGGCGCCGTTGTTACCGCAGCCGCGGGCAACGACGGTGCTAGCGCAACGAATTTTTCGCCGGCCAATTGCCGTGGCGTTATCAGTGTGGGCGCGACCCATCGGGGCGGTTTGAGGTGGGTTCGCTCGAACTTTGGTCCGGTTGTCGACGTTGCCGCGCCCGGCGACTCGATCTGGTCGACCTACAACAACGGGACAGCCGCACCGGGCACCGAAAGCTATTCATACATGTCGGGCACGTCGATGGCGGCGCCGATGGTGAGCGGAGTCGCAGCGCTCGTTCAATCCGTGGCGCCCACGCCGCTGACATCGGCGGAAATGCGGACGCTGCTCGCACAGCATGTTCAACCGTTTCCCAGCGGCCAGCCGGATCAACCCATCGGGCTGGGCATTCTGGACGCAAACGCGGCTGTGGTGGCCGCCAGGTCCGGAAAGATTCCAGCGGCAGCGGATTTCAAATGCTCGCAAAGTCCAAACCTGATGCACGTTTCATGCACGGACCTGTCTAGTGCCAGAGGCGCACCCATCAAATCATGGGCATGGAATTTCGGTAATGGCAGTGGCGACGCTCTCTCCACGCAATCCGTCAATCCCGAGATCGACTTCGAACAGCCCGGGACTTATGAATTTACCTTCACCGTGACGGATGTTAATGGGGCCGTCAGCAAGGTGACGCGCCCGGTTCAGGTGAAGCCCCTTCTTGTTACGGACATAAACGACTATGAGTATGGGCTGCGAATTGGACTGCAACCCTCCGAGGTTCTGTACTTCTCGGGCACTGTCATACGAAGCCCGGTTCATAGCCGGTGGGTTCCCACGGAGGTGAAGTATCTGACGTTTACCCTTTCACCGGACGCACCTGGCCAGGTTGCAACGCTGTCTGTCAAAGGCGGCACGGCTTCCATGGTCCATCCCGACTGTACATCCGTCATGTCGGCAGGGCGAGCCGCCACCTGCAAACTCATGTGGCCTGACCCTGGGACCTATTACGCCATGGTGACCACCCGCACCCCGCTTGATGGCGTTTCCATCAAGTACAAGGTTACCTGGCCGGTCGACGATCCAGATAGTTAACCAGCAGCGTGCCCCTGTGCCGCAGCTACGGTCACAGGGGCACACTTTCCGGCGCCATCCACCTGCCGGAGCAAATCAACATTCAACGAATTCCTGGCGACGCCTATGTCACTTATCGATAGCGATGACGCGAACTCGCTTGCTGCGCAGGCGGATGCGCATTTCTCTGTTCAGCGATTCAGCGAGGCGATGAACGGTTACCGAAACGTGTTGGCCTTGCGCCCGTGCGATGCGCACGCACTGCACCGGATCGGACTCGTCTGCGTCCATAAAAACGAATTCGACCAGGCACGCGAGTATCTGGAACTAGCGTTGCAAGCCGCCCCTCATCGGGCAGAACTGTATGAACACGCGGGCCTGCTTGCGGCGCTGAAGCATGACTATGCAGCGGCCGAACGGTTCTATCGCCGCGCGATCGGACTGGCGGGCGGCACTATCAGTCTGCACAGGAATCTCGCCGACTGCCTGCGGCTGTCCGGCCGCCTGAGTGAGGCCATGGCGCACTATAAACACGCCGTTGAAATCGACCCGGCATTGCATCAGGCTATCCTTGCAATGGCACGGATCAGCACGGAACTCGGGGCGATCGATGACGCTGCGGACTATTGGCTACGCGCGTGGGAACTCGCCCCGTCCAGCCTGCAAGACGGGCTCGATCTGATTGCGGCACTCGCAAAAGCCGGCCGCGCCACTCAACTGGCAAGCGCGCTCACAGCGATAAGAACCCGCTTTGCCGACAACGCCGCAGCACTCAAATCGCTGTCGTTCGTATTGAACACACACGACCGTTTCAGCGAGGCGCTCAGCGTAGCCAGGCAGGGACTCGCCGTCGATCCACGCCATCCCCTGCTGTATCACAACGCGGCCCGGGCGCTTAGCATAAGCGGCAAAGCCGCCGAAAGCCGGCCGTACAGCATGGAAGCCGCGCGGCTTCTGCCGGACAACCCTTATATGCAATTCCATCTCGCGGGCGTGCAACTTGCACTCGGCGAATTCGAAGAAGGCTGGAAGAGATACAGATGGTTTTACGAACTCCTTGATAAGAGAACGGAACTGGTTTGTCCCAGCTTTCCTGAGTGGAAAGGCGAACCGGTTGCCGGCTGCCAATTCCTGCTGGTGGGCGAGCAGGGGCGCGGCGACGAAATACAGTTCATCAGATTCGCTGAATGGCTGCATCGGCAAGGAGCAACGGTGGATGTGCTGGTCAGCGAGCCAATCGCAGAACTGGCCGCCAGCATGACAGGGGTGCGCAACGTATTGACCAGGTTGCCGTCCGGCCCCTATGACTACTGGTGTCATATGTTACGGATGCCTGAGCACATGAAACTCGATCTGCCGATGCTCCCCGTCGTCATGCCCTATCTCGCTGCAAGGCCGGAAAAAATGCGGCATTGGGCGGCTTGCATCGATGCCATGTCGCCGCGCAGAATGCCCCATAAACTCAGACGCATTGGTGTTGTTTGGGCGGGCGGCCCGTACCACGTTCTGGACCGTTACCGGTCCATCCGCCTCGAAGCACTCAAGCCACTTTTTGCGCTTCATGAGGTGACCTGGTATTCCGTGCAAAAGGGCGAGCATGAGCACGAAAGCGAAGGTCTGGCGAATGAATATGATCTGCGCACGCTGGGACCCGCAATCAATGACTTCACGGATACGCTCGCAATTCTTCACTCACTCGATCTGCTCATCACGGTCGATACCTCAGTCGCTCATCTGGCGGGTGCTGCTGGACTGCCTGTTTGGGTACTCATCCCTGCCTGCTCGGATTGGCGATGGCTCACCGACAGAACCGACAGCCCCTGGTATCCGTCCATGCGGCTATTCCGGCAACAGGAACTGGGCAAGTGGGACCCGGTGATCGAAGAAGTCCGCAGCGAATTGGCGAAATGGTATGACGCGTGATTCGCCGCCACGCGGCGGTGCTTCGCACAGTGCTTCTCGCCGTGCTTCCCGCCGTGCTTCCTCAACGCATTGCGACTCACGCCATGCGCCGGTTCGGTGCATGGCGATACGATGCCCCGCCAGAGTGCAGCCGGTTCCGTACGCCGGTTTCGCAACGCTATGATTCGCCTCGCCTTTGTCAGCCGCTCCTTTTCTGGCACAGCCATTGCTTAATCGTTTTGTCCTGCAACGATGCCGGACACGATGAAGCCGCGACTGCTCCGGCTTCTCCATACAATACGATTCGCTGGCCCGCCACGCACACGCTTGCGCGCATCAGCACATAATTTGTTGAACAACGACGTTCGACTTCGCCGTAGCGGGCCCCACGCCTGCGGCGGTTCGACAAGCCACACCCATGCTGCGCGTCCTGCTCGTCACCGATACCGATAAGCCCATAGGCGATCTGCGCGATGCCCTCGCGCGGCTCGGCTATGACATGCTCGCCGGCACCGCGACGCCACAGGCGCTGCATCGCGTGGTCGAAAGCGAACGGCCCGATGTGATCATCATCGATACGGAATCGCCGTCGCGCGACACGCTCGAACAACTCGCCGTGATGAACGCCACCGCGCCGCGCCCGGTGCTGATGTTCAGTCACGACGCGAACCAGCAGCTGATTCGCGATGCGGTCGGCGCGGGCGTGACCGCTTATCTCGTCGAAGGCCTCGAGACGGAGCGGCTCGCGCCGATTCTCGAAGTCGCGCTCGCGCGTTTCGCGCAGGAATCGCAGTTGCGCGAGCGTCTCGCGCAAGTCGAAAACGAACTCGCCGAACGCAAGCTGATCGACCGCGCCAAACGTCTGTTGATGGATCAACAGAAAATCACTGAACACGCCGCCTACGCCAACCTGCGCAAGCGAGCGATGAACCAGGGTGTCAAACTCGCCGAGGTCGCGCGCGCCATCGTTGCAGCGGCAGACTCGCACAAATGAAGCGCTGCTCATGAACTCTCCTGCTCCCCTTACCTCAGCGTCCGCGCCCGCCCGGCTCGAGAAAACACATTTGCGGCTCGGCTTCGTGTCGCTGTCCGATGCCGCGCCGCTCGTCGCCGCGAAGCTGCTCGAATTCGGTCACGCACATGGTTTGACGCTGGAGCTATGCCGTCAGCCGTCGTGGGCCGCCGTGCGCGACAAGCTTCTCTCTGGCGACCTCGACGCCGCGCACGCGCTCTACGGTCTCGTCTACGGCGTGCAGCTCGGCCTGGGCGGACCGCGAACGGACATGGCCGTGCTGATGGTGCTCAATCGCAACGGCCAGGCGATCACGCTGTCGAATGGTCTCGCGGATGCGTTGGCCGAACATGGCACCTTGCCGAAGGCTTTGGCGACCCTCGGCCGCAAACCGGTGTTCGCTCAGACCTTCCCCACCGGCACGCATGCAATGTGGCTGTACCACTGGCTCGCTTCGCAAGACGTGCATCCGTTGCGCGATATCGAAAGCGTCGTGATTCCGCCGCCGCAAATGGTCGCCGCGCTTGCCGAAGACAAGCTCGACGGCTTGTGTGTCGGCGAGCCGTGGAATGCCATGGCCGAAGCCGAAGGCGTCGGCCGCACGGTTGCTTATACGAGCGAGGTTTGGCCCGACCATCCGGAGAAGGTGCTGGCATGCCGGCGCGATTTCGTCAGCGCCAATCCGAATGCGGCGAGAGCGCTGGTGCAGACGATGCTGGAAGCGTGCCGCTGGCTCGACGGCGCCGGACATCGTGCGGAGATCGCGCGCTGGCTCGCACGGCCCGAATTCATCGGTATCGACGAGGCGTTGATTGCCGCACGGCTCGGCAACGAGATTGCAGCTGCAACACCGCGACGTCTGCCGGTCCGGTTCTTCGACAATGGCACGGTGAATTATCCGCACACGATAGAGGGCGCGTGGTTTCTCACGCAGTTCGAGCGCTGGGGAATGATCGATAGGCGCACGGATTACGCGGAGATTGCGGCGAAGATCAATCAGACGCAGTTGTATCTCGAGGCCGCCGCACGCGTCGGCGTCGCGGTGCCGGACGACGCGCGGCGATCCGTGCAGGTCAAAAATTGAAGTTGTCGATATTGCTCGCGTCGAACGTGGTCGGCGGTCCGAGAATGATCTCGCCTTGCGGCCCGATCGTGCGCTTGCCGAGCTTGCCGGCGTCGAACGATTCGCCTTCTTTGCCGGTTATCGCACCGGAAGACAGGTTCGCCGCGGCATAAGCCGCCAGATAACCGAGCTGGTTCGGGTCCCACAGCTGGAACGCCTTGACCGTGCCGTTCTTGACGAACGCACGCATCTGGTTCGGCGTGCCCAGCCCCGTTACCGCCACCTTACCCTTGCTCGACGAACTCGAGATATAACGCGCCGCCGCCGCAATGCCGACCGTAGTCGGCGCGACAATCGCCTTCAGATTCGGATACGCCTGCAACAAGCCCTGCGTTTCGACGAACGACTTCTGATCGTCGTCGTTGCCGTAGGCGATTTTGACGAGCTTGATCTTCGAGTACTCGGGCTTTTTCAGTTCCTCCTGCATCCATTTGATCCACGTGTTCTGATTGGTCGCGTTAGGCGTGGCCGACAGCACCGCGAACTCGCCCTCGCCGCCCATCAGCTTCGACACCAGCTGAATCTGGCCGCGGCCGATGCCCTCCGCGTTCGCCTGGTTGACGAACAGTTGCCGGCCTTCGGGCGCCGTGTCCGAGTCGAAGGTCACGACCTTGATGCCCTGCGACATCGCTTTCTTCAGATACGGCACGACTGCGTTGGCGTCGTTCGCGGCGATCACGATCGCGTCCTGCCGTTGCGTGATCAACGTATTGATGTATTGCACTTGCGACGAGGCGCCCGCATCCGACGGGCCCACTACCTTGCCCACGCCGCTGATTTCCTTGATCGCCGCCATGCCGCCGTCGTCGGCGATCACCTCATAGGGGTTGTTGATCTGCTTCGGCACGAAAGCGATTTTGAGCCCGCCTTTCAGGCCCGCAGCCGATGTCGCGCAACTGATCGCCACCAGAGCGATGCAAAGCGCGGCCGTGCCGGTGTGACGTAGAGGTTTGAACATGAAGTGTCTCCTGCCTTGTTGTTGGACGGAATGCTGCCCGGGTTGTCGGTGACTTCTCTTTCAGACAGTTTTTACGGGGAAGTTATAAGGAAGACGCGGACTTAGCAATGAAACGCCGGTCGCGCGCCGCGCGCCAGCGGGCGACCAGATTGGGAATCAGCACCGATGCCAACAGCAGCACGCCGGTGACGATCGTGAGCGTTTCGCTCGACACGTCGTCGAGCGTCAGTGCGTTTTTCAGCACGCCGATGATCAGCAGCGAGAGCAGGACGCCGATCATCGAGCCGCGTCCGCCGAAAATACTCACGCCGCCGAACAGCACGGCCGCGATCACCGACAACTCGAAGCCTTCGCCGTTGTCGCCGCGCGCACTGGTAAACCGCAGCGTATAGACGACGCCCGCCAACGCGCTCATCGCGCCGGACAGCACGAACAGACGCAGCCTGATCTTCGCCACCTCGATGCCCGAGAAAGCCGCGGCGGTCGGATTCGCGCCGATTGCATACAGGCTGCGGCCAAACGCGGTGGATTGCAGCAACACGGTAAACAGCACCGCCCCGGCGATCACGATCGAAAACGGCAACGGGATGAAGCTCGCGCCCACTGTATCCATGCCGAACGCCGTATAAGCCACAGGAAAATCCGCGACTGCCTGGTCGCCGAGCAGCACATACGCAAGGCCGCGAAACAGCGCCAAGGTGCCGATCGTGACCGCGAGCGAAGGCAGATTGAGCTTGACGATCACGAGGCCGTTGAGCAGGCCGGCGAGCGCGCCGGCAATCAATACGAGCACGATCACCACCGGCATCGGCAAGCCCATATGCCAGAGCACGCCCATCAACGCACTGGATGCACCCAGCACCGACGCCACCGAAAGATCGATTTCCGCCGCGACGATAATCAGCGTCATCGGCAACGCCATCAACGCGATCTCGGTCAGATCCGCCAACACGTTGCTCAGATTGGCGCCGGTCAGAAACACGGGCGACAGCAACCTTCCAAGCGCGAGCGACAAAACCAGCACGATCACCAGCAATACCTCCCATTGCAGCGGCGTTTCGCGTTTGCGCGTGAGCAGCGCGGAATCGGGTTTAGCCATGATCGCGTTTCCTCATCATGCGTTTGGCGACGGAACGGGCCAGCAAGGTATCGGCGGCAATCGCGGCGACGATCAACGCGCCTTCGATCGCCTGTTCCCAGAATGGCGACACGTGCAACACGACCAGCGCGATGCTGATCACGCCGAGTACGAGCGCGCCGAGCGTTGCGCCGAGAATCGTGCCAACGCCTCCGGTAATCGCCACGCTGCCCACCACCGCTGCCGCCACCACCTGCAATTCGATACCCTTCGCGGTGCTCGCATCGACGGTGCCGAAACGCGCGAGCCACAGCGCGCCCGCGAACCCGGCGATTGCGCCGGACAACAGAAAGCCCGCCATCACGCGACGCTCGACGTTCACGCCGGCAAGCCGCGCAGCTTCGGGATTCGAACCGATTGCATAGTGTTCGCGGCCGCCGCGAAACTGTTTCAGGTACACGGAGAGGCCGGCCAGCACGACAACGGCGATCAGCGCGAGCGTCGGTATGCCCAGCAAAGCGCCGGTCGCGAGACGGGAAAACGCGTCGGGCAAACTGGTCGCGTTGATCTGTCCGCCGTGCACCCACGCATAATCGGCGCCGCGAAAGATGTAGAGCGTGGAAAGCGTCGCCACCAGCGACGGCACGCGTCCCACGGCAACCAGCAGCGCATTGATGCCGCCCGCCGCCAAACCGATCGCCAGTCCCGCAAGCAGAGCCACGATCACCGGCATATGCGGAAACGCGACGTACAGACTGCCGACCGCATAGGCGCTGATGCCGACCGTCGATCCCACCGACAGATCGATATGCCGCATCAGGATCACCACCGTCATGCCCGCCGTCAGCAGACTGATGATCGACACGTTCAGCAGCACGTCACGCAGATTTTGCAGATTGAGGAACTGCGGCTTCGCGAGCCCGGTGCCGGCGATCAGCAGGATGAGCACGACGAATAGCGTCGTCTCGCGGCTCCTGGCGAGATTCGCGAGGAAGCCGCCGGCATTTCCGTTCGGGCGCTTCGCGACGCTCGCCTGAACCGGCACGGGATGGGTGGAAGAATGACGCATCATGCGGCGCCCCCCAATCCCCCAAGGGGACTTCCTTCGGGGCGGGGGACTTCCTTCGGGGCGTGCGCCAAAGGCGGAAGCGGTTGACCGAGCGCGGCGCCCATGACGCGCTCTTCGTCGGCCTCGGCGCGCGCTATATCCGCGCTGATACGCCCCTCGTGCATCACCAGCACGCGATCGGCCATGCCCAGCACCTCGGGCAATTCGCTCGAAATCATCAGCACCGCCATGCCGTCGCGCACCAGTTCGGCGAGCGCGCTATACACTTCGGCCTTGGCGCCGACGTCGATGCCGCGCGTGGGTTCGTCGATGATCAACACTTTCGGGCCAGTTGCGAGCCACTTGCCGAGCACGACCTTTTGCTGATTGCCGCCGGATAGCGTGCCGACCGGCGCATTCGGGTCACCGGCTTTGAGGCGCAAGCGCGTGCCCCATTGATCCGCCAGTTGCGTCTCGCTGCGCGCGGAGATGAGACCATGTTTGACGAGCCGCCCGAGCACTGTCATCGAGGCGTTGCGCGCGATGCTCAACTCCAGCGCCAGACCTTGCTGCCGGCGATCTTCCGGCACCAGCGCAAGACCGGCCCGCACGGCCTCGGCGGGGCGGCCCGCTGTGAGACGCTCGCCGCCGATCCAGATTTCGCCGGCGTCGAGCGGATCGATGCCGAAGATCGCCCGCGCCACCTCGCTGCGCCCCGCGCCCACCAGGCCCGCCAGCGCGACGATCTCGCCGGCGCGGACGTCGAACGAAATGTCCTTGAACACACCTACGCGCGTGAGGCCCCGCACCGACAAGCGCACTTCGCCCGGCGGACGATCCGCCTTCGGATAGAAGCTCTCCAGATCGCGGCCGACCATCTTCGCGACGATTCCCTCGGTCGTGAGGTCCGCCGTGAGCGCGTCGAAAACTTTGGCGCCGTCACGCATGATCGTCACACGTTGCGTCAGCGTGAACACTTCATCGAGCCGATGCGTGATGAACAGAATCGCCACTTCGCGCTCGCGCAGCTTGCGCACGATCGCGAAGAGCCGCTCCACTTCCGGCAATGACAATGCGGCGGTCGGCTCATCCATGATCAGCACGTTCGCGTTCAACGACAACGCCTTGGCAATTTCGATCACCTGCTGATCCGCAATCGACAAACCACGCACCAGCTGATCGGCGCGCAAATCGACACCGAGCGAAGCCAGCAGGCCGTCCACCTCGCGGCGCATCGCGTCGTATTGAATGCGGCCGAGCCGATCGACCGGCTGCCGCCCCATGAAGATGTTTTCCGCAATCGACAGATCGAAGAACAGCGTCGGTTCCTGATAAATGACGGCGAGGCCCGCATCGCGCGCTTCAGCCGGCGTTGCAAAGCGGCGCGCAACGCCATCGATCAGCAGCTCGCCGGTGTCCGGTTGATGCACGCCGGCGAGAATCTTGACTACCGTCGATTTGCCCGCGCCGTTTTCGCCGAGCAGCGCATGCACTTCGCCTGGCCATAGCGCGAGATCACCGTCGGATAACGCACGGACCCGGCCGAACGATTTACTCGCATGCCGCAGTTCGAGCCTGGGCACCGCGGATGTCGGTTGCTGCACTGCGTGTCTCCTTCGTTGCGCTCACTGCGTGAGGCTTTCTTCAGATGCTCAGACGCGATAGAAACGCTCCGCGTTCCGGCAGAACAGCGCATCTTTCTCCGCTGCGCTCGCGCCGCCCACGATCGACGCATACGCGTGCCACAAATCCGAGTACGAACCGAACAGGCGATCGACCGGAAAGTTCGACGCGAACATCGCGCGTTCCACGCCGAACGTGTCGATCGTTTCCAGCACATAAGGCCGCAGGCTTTCGACAGTCCACTGATGATCGAACATCGCCAGTCCGCTGATCTTCACCGCGACATTCCTGCAACCCGCCAGCAAACGCATGCCGTCACGCCATGCGCGATAACCGGCCATGCTGTCGCGATCCACGAACATCCCCGCATGGTTGACGATAAAGAGCGTGTCGCCATGCGAGCGCGCCAACGCAGCCGCCTCTTCCATCTGCGACGGATACAGTTGCAGATCGAACGACATGTCGTGACGGCGCAGCAACCCAAAATGCTCGCGCCACTGCGGCTCGCGCATGAAATGACGACCCACGTAATCGAACAGCTTGTTTTCGTGCACGTTCAGGATCTGCCGCACGCCGCGCGTATTGGCGAACGCCGCATGCGCTTCGAGCACCTGTGGCGCGTTCAGCGCCGCCAGGTCCACGGCCGCGACGATCGCATCCGGCATGCCGCGTGATTCGGCTCGATCCGCGATCGACTGCAACCAGCGCGTTTCTTCGACCGGATCGGCGGGATCGTGATTCGCTTCGACGTGCACCAGCTTCAGCACCTCGATATCCGCTGCTTCGCCGAGCAAATCGGTCAGCAGATAGTCGTGCTTCAACTCGCGAGCGTCGCCCACGAACGACACGCCCGGATTCTCCAGCCACGGATAGCGATGCGTTTTCAGATCCCACAGATGGATATGCGAATCGACGACCTGCATGCGACACCCTCCGCCTTCTGTTGGCAAAAAGTCAGCAACCTCAGCTGAGCGAACTCAGATGAAAGACCAGCTCGAGCGGTTGTTGAAGCGGCGTGTGATCGGGCGCCGTCTGCATGATGTCGGCCATGTAGTCCCACCATTTGCGCATCACATCGAGTTGCGGCAGTTCGTCCATTCGATGAGTCGTGTTGCGGGTCAGAACGGCGAAAAGATAGTGCGAGTCCGCGTCGAAGAAGATCCGATAGTCGCGCACGCCCGCGTTGTGCAATGCATCAACCAGCTCGGGCCAGATTTGCGCGTGACGTCGTTCGTATTCCTCGCGCATGCCGGGGTTGAGCACCATCCGGAAAGCGATTGTTTCCATTGCGGCCTGTCTCCCGTCGTCTTCGAGCGCTTTCCTGGCGAAGCGTCTGAAACGACTATAATTCCTGCGTCGATAGCATCTCAATCCGTTGTTGGGATTGGGCGATCCAGAAACCGAATCGCACCGGAACCATGAGCCAACACTCTGCTGCCGTCGCCCTCGTTAATCGGCTCAAGTTCAAGCACCTCGCGCTGCTCGTCGCGCTCGACGACGCACGCAATCTCCACCAGGCCGCCGAGGCGATCAACGTCGCGCAACCCAGCGCGAGCCGCATGCTCGGCGATATCGAAGAAGCGCTCGGCTTCCTGCTGTTCGAGCGCAACGCGCGCGGCATGACACCAACTCCGCTCGGCGTCGTCACGCTCGCTTACGCAAGGCGCGCGCTGGCCGAATTGACCCGTTTCGCCGAAGACCTCGAGGTCAAACGCCGCGGCGGACACGGCCAGTTGACCGTCGGTGCGATCATGGGCGCCGCGCCCGATCTGCTGGCCATGGCGGTCGCCGCGCTGAAAACCGAAAGCCCGTTGCTGAACGTGCGCATTCTCGGCGAAACCAGCGATCAGGTCGTGCAATTGCTGCATCGCCGCGAAGTCGATCTGGCGCTTGGGCGCCTGACCAGTCCGCTGCAACACAACGATTTCAGTTTCGAGCCGCTCGCGCGCGAGACTTTGCTGCTGGTCGTGCGATCGGTGCATCCGCTGGCGCAGCGCGCTTCCCTCACCTTGCGTGAGCTGATCGACTGGCCGTGGGTCGCGCAACCGGTCACCAGTCCGGCACGTGTGCTGTTCGAAGAGGAACTCGCACGCGCGGGGCTCGCCACGCCCGTGAACCTGACCGAATGCGCATCGATCTTCGCTACCCTTCAGTTGCTGGAAAACTACGATGCCGTGGCGATGCTGCCGGAGTCGGTCGTGCGCGATCATCTGCGCGGCAAGCTGCTGGTTGCGCTGCCGCTCGAAATCGGCAAGAGCCTCGCCGGCTTCGGCATTCTCACGCGCAAGGAAGAAGCGCTTGCCGAACCGGCGCTGCGTTTCATCGACCTGTTGCGCGGTTTTTCGCGCCAGCTCGCACGCGATGGCTCCACCTCCCCCGCACCGGGTTCCGTCATCGCGTCCGCACCGGTCAATTGACATTGGCATCGGCGTCGTGCGTTACTGCAAATTGACGAACAGACCGCCGTCCACCAGCAACGCGGCGCCGGTCACATAGCGCGCGCGATCGGACGCGAGGAACACCACGCAATCGGCGACGTCTTCCGGACGGCCCAATCTGCCGAGCGGAATGCGTTTCTCGAAGTAGGCTTTCTTTGCTTCGTCGGCGAGGTCTTCTGCATTCAGGTCGGTCGCGATCGTGCCCGGCATCACCGAATTGCAGCGAATTCCGTATGGCCCCAACGCGACCGCGCACGATTGCATCAGCGAATGCACGCCCGCTTTGGTCGGCGTGTAGTGGGTCTGCATGCCGCCGCCCACCAACGCGCTAATCGAACTCGTCGCGACGATCGCGCCGCCCGTGCCCTGCGCTTTCATCTGCTGCGCCGCCGCCTGGGTGACATAAAACGCGCCGTTCAGATTGACCGCCACCGTCGACTCCAACACTTCAGGCGGCATATCGAGAAACGCATGGAACGGACAGATGCCCGCGTTGCTGGCGAGCACATCGACTTTGCCGAATGCTTCGACGGTACGGCGCACGAGATGCTGACCGGTCTCACGCGCGGCGACATTGCCCTCGATCGCAATCACGCGCCGCCCTAGTGCCTCGATTTCGCCGACCACTTCTTCGACGGCGGAACGGCGCCCGTATGATGCGTCGTTATCGCCCCAGTAGTTGATCGCCACATCCGCGCCTTCGGTTGCGCACGCAACCGCTATCGCGCGGCCGATGCCACGCGAGCCGCCGGTGACGATCACGACCTTGTCCTTGAGCAGCACGTCATTCTCCTTTGCTGGACCAACACGGTGCTTTACCGTTAATGAGCGATCAATGAGCGATCAATCGGTATTCAACGCGGATAAGGCCGCACCAGCGCGCATTCCGGATTCAGGCGCACGCCGAAGCCCGGTGTGTCCGGCACTTTCATTCTTCCGTTTACCGGCACGGGTTCGTCGAGCAGAAGCGGCGTGAACATCGGCACGACCTCGTCCGCTTTCGGCGCCATCATCAGAAACTCGGCGAACGGCGAGTTGTGCCGCGTGACGACGAAGTGATAGCTATACACCGACGAACCGTGCGGCACCACCATCACATTGTGCGCGTCGGCAAGCGCGGAAATCTTGATCAGCTCCGTCATGCCGCCGCACCAGCCCACATCCGGTTGAATCAGATCGCAGCACTGCATTTCCAGCAGCATGCGAAAGCCCCAACGCGTCGCTTCATGTTCGCCGGTCGACACCATCATGCCGCGCGGCACGTTGCGGCGCAGTTCGGCGTAACCCCAGTAGTCGTCCGGCGCCAGGCATTCTTCGATCCACTTCAGGCCGTATTCGTGCGCCGCCTGGGCGAGCCGCGTTGCATACGGCACGTCGAGACTCATCCAGCAATCGAACATCAGCCAGAAATCGTCGCCGACGCGGCTGCGCATGTCGGCCAGCCTGGCCAGATTCTGCTTGAGGCCCGCATCGCCTTCCGCAGGACCGTGCTGCAACGGCAACTTGCCGCCGATGAAACCCATGTCCTTCGCGAGGTCCGGGCGGGCGCCGGTCGCATAGAACACGAGTTCGTCGCGCACCTGGCCGCCCAATAGCTGGTACACCGGCTCCTTGCGGACCTTGGCGAGCAGATCCCACAACGCGAGATCGACGCCGGAAATCGTATTCAGCACCACGCCCTTGCGGCCGTAATACAGCGTCGAGAAGTACATCTGATCCCACATCTTCTCGATGTCGGTGACGAGCTGGCCTTCGAGAAAGCGCGCCAGATGTTTCTCGACGATGAACGCGCCGATCTCGCCGCCCGTGGTCACCGCGAAACCGACGGTGCCGTCGCTCGCTTCGATCTCCACCACCAGCGTGCCGAGCACATTGATCCCGAACGACTGGCGGCTTTGCCGGTACTCCGGATAACGCGCCATCGGCGTTGAAATATGATCGTCGATCCAGTGTCCGTCGGGTTGATCGTGATAATCCGCACCGCCGCCGCGGACGATGAAGGCACGCACGTGCCGGATAGTAGGCATGGCCATGAAAAGGGCTCCGTTGTAGGTGCGTCGAGAGCGCAGCCGAAAACGCGCCTAGCGGGCGCGGTGCAGTAAATGATGGAAGGACCACGCCGAACGCGCGCCGTCGCGGCGCAAGAGCGTGCCGATCAGCAGCGCCGCCAGCAGACTCGCTGCGCCCAATACGGCCAGCCCCGCCGACGTCGACGAAAACGCGCGCTCAGCCGCCGTGCGCAGGCTCGGGGCAATGAAGCCGCCGAGGCTGCCGAGCGAGTTGATCAGCGCGATACCGCCCGCAGCCGCCGCGCCGGTGAGATAGCGTGTCGGAAAAGTCCAGAACAACGGTTGTGCCGCGATAAAACCGCTGGCCGCGCAACACAGCGCGATCAATCCGATCGACGGGCGATGCGCGAGGCCCGACACGCCGATGCCGAGGCCCGCAAGAATCAGCAACGCGACGGCCCAGACTCGATGCGTGTCGAAGCGGTCCGCGCGGCGCGGCACGTACCAGGTCACCGCCAGCGCGCACAGCCACGGCAGCGCGGCGACGAGTCCCACGCGAAAGCCGACCGTCGTGCCGAACCAAGCGGCCACCTGTTGCGGCAAATAGAAGATCACGCCGTAGACGCTCATCTGGATCAGCAGATAGATCGCGGACAGCAGCAATACACGGCGATCCAGCAGCGCGGCGAGAATGTGATGCGGCCCATGCGCCGATGCAGCGCGCGCATCGTCTTCGAGCGCGCTGCGCAATACTGCCCGTTGTTGCGCGTCGAGCCAACGCGCGTCTTCCGGACGGTTGTCGAGATACCAGAACGCCCACACGCCGACCACCGACGCGAGGCCGCCCTCAATCAGAAACAACCATTGCCAGCCGGCCAAACCCAATACGCCATGCAGTTCGAGCAATGAACCCGACAATGGACTGCCGAAAATGAACGCCAGCGGCGCACCGAAATAAAACACACCGACGGCACGGGCGCGCGCCGTTTGCGGAAACCAGTGCGTCAGGTAATAGATCACGCCGGGAAAGAAGCCCGCCTCGGCGACACCGAGCATAAAGCGCAGTGCGTAGAACGCCGCGGGCGTATGGGCCAACGACATCGCCGCCGATACGAGTCCCCACGTCACCATGATCCGGCACATCCAGATGCGCGCGCCGACCCGATGCAGCAGAAGATTGCTCGGCACTTCGAACAACGCATAGCCGACGAAGAACACGCCCGCGCCGAATGCGAATGCCGCGTTCGACAAACCCGTATCGTGCTGCAACGCTTTCTGCGCGAAGCCGATATTGGCGCGGTCGAGAAAGGCCAGCACATACATCAGCAACAGAAACGGCAACAGCCGGCGCATAACCTTGCTGTTGATCGCCTCGAGCGAAACTGGCGGATGCGGATTCATGTTGTCTCCTTCGCAGCTCGCGCGCGTGGCGCGCTGCATTTTTTTTGCTCTCGTGCCTGTCGTGACTTTCGTGCCTTCAGTACGTCGCGCGTCCGCCGGACAGATCGAACACCGCACCGGTGCTAAACGCGCAATCTTCGGACGACAGCCAGAGAATCAGCGACGCCGCTTCTTCGGGCAGCAGGAAACGATTCATCGGGATCTTCGAGAGCATGTAGTCGATATGCTGCTGCGACATCGAATCGAAGATCTCGGTTTTGGCCGCAGCGGGCGTGACGGCATTGACGAGGATGTTTTTCGTCGCGAGTTCTTTGCCGAGAGATTTGGTCAAGCCGATCAACCCGGCTTTGGACGCGCTGTAGTGTGACGCGTTCGGGTTGCCCTCCTTGCCGGCCACCGAAGCGATATTGACGATCCGGCCATAGCCTTGCCTGAGCATTTGCGGCACGACCGCGCGGCAGGTGAGATACGGGCCAATCAGATTCACGTCGATCACGCGGCGCCAGATGTCGGGTTCCAGCTCCCATGTCGTGCCGTTACCGCCGGTGATGCCCGCGCAGTTGATCAGCACGTCGATCGCGCCATGAGCCGCGACGGTTTGCGCCACCGCCTGGGTTACCGCCGCTTCCTGAGTGAGCTCGACCGTGATGGCGGACACCTTGCCCAGTTCGCTCAATTCGCGTGCGCTGCGCGCGAGGCGCTCGGCGTCGATGTCCCACAGCGCGACCGAGGCGCCCGAGTTCAATGCCCGTTGCGCCACCGCGTAGCCAATGCCGCGCGCACCGCCGGTAATGACGACGACGCGCCCCTCCAGATCGATTCGATTCATCGCTGTGCTCCTGTGGCACGCTTAAGCGGCGTGCTTTTCAGTTGTGATTTCTGCTGGCTCTGCATTCTGTTCAGCAAATATACGAGCGGTGCGATGCGCTAACAATCCGAGTATTGGAGGAGGCGATAACAAAAGTGGATCGGCGGGAGGAGCACAGTACGGAGGTTGCCAAGACGCTGGTTCGTCGTAAATAAAACCTGTCCGCTCGCAAATAAATCTGTCTTGGCGATTTCTCGCAATAGAAACTGGCCTGACGCTTCGCCTCGGTGTGCACCATTTTCAAATCAAACTGGCCTGAGGTTGCGAATCCCTTACCTGGCGGGCAACCGCTGCCGAAGCGCGGAGCGCCCCTAACGCTACGCCACCACCACAGTAACTTCGTTGAATTTTTTACAACGCTGGACTTCCGAGAAATCGAGCGCAATCTACGAAGGCTACTGACGCCAACGAAGCGGTAGCTTAATGAGCCTGGTTCGTCGATGTGCTGCCTCGGCTATGGGATACGACCTTCGCATCAAGCGCAAAGAGAACTGGTTCGACGAAGGGGCGGAAATCAGTCTTCACGAGTGGAAGACCTCTTTAGATACTGGTGCCATTTGTTGGCTGCCCGAAAGGGAGCACCCCAAGGCCGCCCCAGTTGATGAGTGACGTCGCCCCGCGGAATCCAGCGCATCCGAATGTGCACCAACATCTCGTCAATGCTGGCCGGCGTTAAGCAGCATCCAAATCTGCCGCGTCGGTGGCTCGGCAAGAATCCGCGCAAACACCGCGGGGCATCGAACGCAGGTGCAGTGCTCTTCTACTCGCGCGTCTTTGACCGCGCCGATACCGTTAAGCGTGAGGTCCTGGTGCGGAAGCTCTTCCGCCGGCTTACCGTACAGGTCAGCGCATGGCGCGCGGAGTTGAATCCAAAGGTCCATTCATCAGTTGTCGGCAATTTCGAGCGACATGCGGCCAGTCGGTGCTCGTAGAAAGCATAGGTTTCAAAGCGAGGAATATCTGCGACGGGGCGTCGCAAGGTAGACCAGTTGAGGTAAGCGCACCATTAGTGCCCACGCCATCAAAAACGAACAACGAATCGATGTCTTTCGCGGTTAGTCCCCAAACGGGTTGCCGGTGTCTTTCACTTCGGTATTGAGGTTGTATTCCGCACGCACGGCCTTGAGCACGCCCTCGATGTCGCGCTCGAAGCCGACCGCGTTGCCGAAGTGGGTCATGTTCCAGTTGCAGCCTGTCTTGTCAGCCTCTTGCAACTGCGGCCGCGGCACACGAATCTTCACGCCATCCTCGACGATTTCCTGCAGTCGATGGATTCGCCGGTTGACCTCCTGTTGAAGCTGCGAGGCATTGAGCGTCTTGCGTATCATCCAAGTCTCCTTCCGGTTGCTCAGGCCAGTCTAGCGCAAGTGAGGCGTTCCGCGACCTGGCGCTGAAATGCAAAGTGCCTGAAAGAGCAGGCGCCTTGGTTCGTCGGGGTGCGTCAGTAAGTCAGTACGCGACAATCACGATGCCGCTGCCGCCAATGCCACGACCACCGATGCGCACATCCGCTTCCGGCGTGCCTTGCGATGCTTGTTTCCAAACCGGGGCCGGGCATGTTACCGGCGGACAATATGACGAAACGTACCAAGGCCCCGTGAGACTTGCTCCAGGCGGCGCCTCGGTCGGAATTCTTTCACTCAACAAAGCTGCCTTGCCGAATGCGTCTGGGCGCGGTCTTTGTGGACACTGTCGGAGTGGGGCTGCTTGAAGTCGGTGCACCGCGAGATAATGTTTCCGTCCAGTGAACAACATTCACGAGTAGCGACGGCTTCTCATTGTGGACGAGACATCGAGAGTAGCCGCCGCGCAATGACGCGTGAGCGACAGAAGTCGAAAGGCACACGAGTAGCGCCAGTGGCAACCAGTTACATCCACCGGAACTTAAAGTCGATGACCGGAGCTGGCCACGCGCCCCGGTTGACCATTCTTTAGGCAGCCGACGTGGCTTTCCTCGGCTGGGTCAGCATGGCGGGCTGCAAAATCTCGTTGAGCTGAGACTGACTCAATAGCCCTTTGCTAATCACTATCTCCGCCACGCTTCGACCAGATGCAAGGGCTTCCTGTGCAACCTCCGTCGCATGCGCATACCCAATGTATGGGTTAAGCGCTGTCACGATTCCAATCGAATTTTCGACGATTGACCGCAGCCGGTCCCGATTGGCTGTGATTCCGTCGACACATCTGGACGCCAGCGTCAAACATCCTGCCCGCAGATGGGCGACACTCTTGAAGAGGCTGTGCGCGATGATTGGCTCGAACGCGTTGAGTTGAAGCTGCCCGGCCTCTGCGGCAAAGCTGACGGTCACGTCATTACCGATGACCTCAAACGCTATCTGATTGACGACCTCGGGTATGACCGGGTTGACCTTGCCCGGCATGATGCTGGAGCCGGCCTGAACCGGTGGCAGATTGAATTCCCCAAGACCTGCGCGGGGGCCGCTTGAAAGGAGCCGGAGGTCGTTGCACGTCTTCGAAAGCTTCACCGCAACGCGCTTCAACACACCAGACAGTTGCACAAATGACCCGACATCCTGCGTCGCTTCGACCAGGTTTGGAGACGTCGTCAACGGAATACCGGTTACGTTGCTCAGGTGACGGCATACGAGTTGTGCATACTCGGGATGAGTGTTGATGCCCGTTCCAATGGCTGTTGCGCCCAGGTTAATCTCACAAATCAACTTCGATGCTTCCCTGAGACGCTCCTCGTCTTCGCCGAGCATGACAGCAAACGTGCTGAACTCCTGTCCCAACGTCATGGGAACTGCATCCTGCAGTTGAGTTCGCCCCATTTTCAGGTCGTCCTTGAACTCTTCGGCCTTCCGTTCGAACGATGCTCGAAGCACGGCCATTGCGTCTACCAGTTGCATGATTCCCGCGTACGTCGCGATTTTCAATGCAGTCGGGTATACATCGTTCGTGCTTTGCCCGAGGTTGACGTCCTCATTGGGATGAAGGATGTGGTACTCGCCTCGTTCGTGCCCGAGGTGCTCAAGAGCAAGATTGGCAATGACCTCATTCGCGTTCATGTTGGTTGAGGTGCCGGCACCGCCCTGAATGACGTCAACGACAAAGTGCTCGTGTGCGATACCGGAACGGACCTGCCTGCAGGCTTGCACAATAGCCGACACCTTGACCTCGCTGAGAAGCCTAAGGTCGTAATTCGCTAGCGCAGCCGCCTCTTTAACGTTCGCAAGCGCGTTGATGAGATTCGGATAAGCCGAAATAGGAATTCCTGTGATGGGGAAATTCTTGAGTGCGCGCAGCGTGTGGACGCCATAGTAGGCTGCCGCTGGTACGGCGAGGTCGCCGAGAAGGTCGTGTTCGATGCGTTCGATGGCCGCGAGCATAGCTATCCTTATTAGGTAAAAATTTGGACGAAGTGCAACACCCGACGCCCGTGTACACCACAGGTCGGAGGAAAGAATGATTCGCTCGGTCGCTTATGGGCGGTGCGATTCCGATGCTGCAGTTGCGTATGCAACGCACTGCCGGGCAAGTACGTCTGTAGGGTCCACCAGGCGGACCGATGTGCCACTCGTCCCGACAAAATCCGCCCGCGGAAACAGTAGCGGCAACTCGGTGCAGCCAAGGATGACGACTTCTACGCCCTGGGAAATGAGTCCATCTATCGCAGCAGCGATATCAGACTGGCATCGCCCGGTCGTGAATCCTGCTTTCACGCCTTCCTTGCCATAAATTGCATCCATTACTCGCGCCTGCAAAGCCGGGCCCGGAACGACCTGCGTTAACCCTTGTGAAGAGAGCGCCTTTTTGTATACACCGCTTTCGACCGTACCCGAGGTCGCCAGCACGCCGACTGAACGCAGCGAGGGAAAGGTCTCGCGAAGGTAGCGGACAGTAACCGTCAGCATGTTCACGATAGGTATGCCGAGATAGGGCTGGATACGCTCGACGAACGCGTGAGCAGTGTTACACGGGATAGCAATGATGTCCGCGTCTCCGGCTTCGAGCTTCTTGCATGTCGCGTAAAGGGAGATGGTCGGGTCAGGTCCATCGCCAATCAGGCTTTCTGTGCGGTCCGGAATCTGCGGGTTCTGCTCGACCAACAGTTTGATGTGGTCCTGGTCCCGTTTAGCGGGCGTGTTGCGCACTATCTTATGGATGAAATCGACGGTTGCCGCTGGTCCAACCCCACCGACTATACCGACCTTGAACAGCGTTTCGGGCGAGGAAAACTGACCCGATACAACGTATTGCGCATATGCCAGATTCGAATCGAGTAGCGGCACCTGCAGCGGGCCAATCTCCTCGGCTACCAGAGCGATTTCGGTCAGACCCGGGACAATGAGGTTGACGCCCTGCGAGATGAGGTCCTCACACGCCTCGCGCAAAAGCTTCACCGGTAGGCCACTCAGGTTCCCGCTCTTAACGCCCTCAGACCCATATACGGCTTCTGTGACGAGGTCTAGGCTCTCCCGGTGGCGGGGATAGACAACCTCAAACTCGGGCGGTGCAAAATATTTCTCAAACAAACCTTTCCTACGCGTGTAATCGGACGCCAGCACACCGATTCGACGCACGGCAGGAAATTTTCGCCGAACGTGACTGCGAACAGCCTCAACCATGTTGACAATCTGAAGCGGTGAATTTGCCTTCAGCTCGTCGATGAACGTGTGACTGAGGAAGCAAGGAAGCACGACCGTCGTCACGCCTTGCTTCTCGAAGCGGCCAATCAGGTCGAAGATATACAGCTTGCGTTGCGTCGTGGCCTCAGTCCCAGTACCCAAACTTCCGAAAGGATGCTGTTCGAATACCACGTCGAAGTGCTCCGCGTCGCTGGTAGCAGGAGTCGATTTGACGAGCTTGAAGAATACGTCCGCGCTTGCCAAAGGCCCCAGGCCACCCACGACCCCGAACCTGCGCACGTTCCTTTCCTTCACTTCCCTCATTCCGTCTCACCTTGCAGTTGAACGAAAGCAGTGTCGCTGGCGCGTTTCGCATGCCTGGCTGAGCGCTTGGCCTCCCACTTCGCGATGACGGCCGTTGCGATGCTGTTGCCAATCACGTTTGTGGCGGTTCGCCCCATGTCAAGGACCTGGTCGATGGCGAGAATGAGCACGACTCCGGACGGCGGCAGATGGAACATCGGTGCGACAGCAGCAACCACGACCACCGAGCCTCGGGCGACACCTGCCATTCCCTTGCTGCTAACCATGAGTACGAGCAACATCATGATTTGGGCACCCAGTGGCATATCGATGCCGAAAGCCTGTGCGATGAAAATCGCAGCGAAAGCCTGGTACATCATCGAACCGTCCAGATTGAATGCGTACCCAAGGGGCAAGGTGAACCCGACAACCTTTTTGTCGACCCCGAACTCTTCGAGCTTTTCGGTCAGGCGGGGGTAAGCCGCTTCGCTGCTCGCCGTCGAGAAAGCGAGCATCGCAGGCTCCCGAACCGCCTTTAACAGCGCCCAAATCTGCTTTCCGAGAAAGCAATAGCCAACGATGATGAGAAGCGTCCAAAGAAGCGCCAGACCGACATAGAAGCTGCCGATGAGCTTGCCATAAGTGGTCAATACATCCAGGCCGTGTACCGTAATTGCTGCGGCGAGCGCGCCGAATACACCAATGGGCGCGAGGCGCATGACGTAGTCGGTCAGCTTCAGCATTGCGGGCACCAGGGCATCTACGCCTGCAATCAACGGCGCCACGCGTGGGTCGGTCTTGATGACGCTCAGCACGACCCCAAACAGTACAGAAAAGACAAGGATTTGAAGGATATCGTTTCGGGCCATCGCATCGATGATGCTCGTCGGAAACGCATGGGTTACGAAGTCCTTGAAGTTCAGGCCAGCGGTATTCAGACCTGTCGTGACATCGGCGCTTGTCTGGACCATATGTAACCCTGCGCCTGGCTGAAACAGGTTCGCCAGGACAAGACCGAGAGCGAGGGAGAGGAGAGACGCGCAAAGGAACCATCCCACCGACCTGAATCCGATTCGGCGTACGTCGCTTGTTCCCGCCATGCCGGAAAGTCCAGACACCAACGTCGCAAAGACCAGCGGCGCGATAATCATCTTCACAAGGCGAAGAAAGATATCGGTGATGATTGAAAAGTAGCCGGCGATGGTCTTCGCTTCAGCGGCATCCGCGACCGACCGGTGGCAGATGTATCCAACGACAACGCCGAGCACCATGCCGACAAAAATATAAAGTGTGAGGCGATTCTTCATTTGAATCCGTCCAGAATGGCGCCCGGCGGTGGGATGCATCACCGGGCGCATGAATGGCAAAAACGTCGCTGAATTAGCAGGTTTTTGTGTATGGACGGATGTTAAGGAACGTCAAAAATACGTCGATGCTATTACTGCATGCACCTATGCGAGTTTCGCATAACCCGTGAAAACCCCATCAGGAGGGCTGCGAAGCAGCACGAATGTGTCCCCAAAGCTTCTCCAGAAACTCGCTGCGATTTGAGGCATCGCGGTATACGCGCAGCTCGACCTCGAGATGCCATTCGGTGCGCCCGGCAGGCACCAGTTCGCCTGATTCGAGTTCGCTACTGATGGAACTTTTGGGCAGCCATGCGACCCCTTCACCTTCCATCACGAGTTTCTTCAGCACTTCCGCCATGTCCGATTCGTAATGAAGCTGCAGCGCCGGGGCAGCAGTTGCTTGCTCAAGCAGTAACGCAAGGCACCGGCCAAAATAGCTGGTTTCCGTATAGGAGATCAGCGGGAGTGGACGGTTCGCCGTTCCCGGCAACCGGAACGCAGGGGCTGAGCGTTCATTGGGTCTGCAGACCGGCATGAACGTGTCGACGCCTACGGTGAGATGCTGGTATCGCGCCGGGTCCAGATGCAGCGGCAACTCTGGATGGTGATACGCAAACATCAGTTCGCAGTTACCGTTGACGAGCATCAGAATCGAATCGTGCACGTTGGTCGGAATAACCCGAGCGCGTACCTCGCCAAAGTGCGCGGTGAGCGTCTTCAGCCATGCAGGCAGAAAGCTCAGCGCGATTGTGTGGCCGGCCGCAATCTGCAGGCCTTTGCCGGCCATTCGCTGCTCGGTGCGAATGATGGCGCGCGTATCGAAAAGCTTTTCGAGTATGTCTTCGGCTGCTTCCTGAAACAATCGCCCCGCCGGCGTTAGCGTCGGAGGAAAGCTGCTCCGGTCGATGAGGTCGGCGCCCACCCATTGCTCAAGCGACTGTATTCGCCGACTAAACCCTGACTGCGTCACATTCCGAAATTCCGCTGCCCGTGAAAAGCTTTGATATCGGGCAAGCGCGATGAAGTCTTCAATCCACTTGATTTCCATGTCTGGTCCTGTGACAAGCCGTAGCGCCTGCGAGACCGGGAGATTCTACGCCGGGCCGCTTCCTGAGTAACGCTGTAGGATGCGGATGTCATCGAGATTGTGGGTGCGGGAAAGAGACTGAATGTCTCGCTCGCGCGGCTTGTTGCGGCAGAGGGTATGCGGGTTGCCCTTGCTGCACGCGACGCCAGCAAGCTGGCGGACCTCGTCGACGAGACAGGCGTTCTCGCCTTGCATTGCGGCGCAAGTCGGCCGGACGATGTCAAGGCACTTTTTGACCGCATAGATGATGCACTGGGCGCTCGCGACCTCGTTGTCTACAACGCAAGTGCCCGCTACCGCGCGGCAGTCGAAGACATCGACGCAGAGAAACGTGAGGATGCGTTTAAAGTGACCGCCGTCGGTGGCTTTCTCGTAGCCCAGGCCGCAGCGGTTCGAAGACCACTACAGGATACGATGCCGGGACACGCAATGAAAAAAATGGACGCGCACGAAAGCGATATGCACCCGATGTCACCCGATGACGCCATGAGTCCGGCGAAAACCGGGCAGTAAGGAGCGCCCGCGCTTCGCGTCAGGGGTTACTCAACCTGATGAAGCGCGAGTAGCGAATCACACTTATGTCACGCGCCTGGTATTCGATTTCCGGCTCTGGACCGTCGCTCCCTGCGCCCAACGCCTCAGATGTTGGCGCGTATTGGAGCCCGCCGGCTGCTGGACGCAAATACAGAGCTGTCTGGCGTGCACATAACCACTTCACTCCCTTGATAAGCTAGGGCTGGCTCATCTCCCCATCTAAAATCCATTGGCGCTCACTTTCGGATAGCCGGTTAATTCTGAGCGTGCCAGCGCCCTTTAGTCCTTTGAATTTTCCAGCAGCGCCACTGACTTCCCAAAGGCCAGTGAAAACGGAGCGTTGTTCGTCACCTTTTCCTGATAGGGACAGCTGACGCAACTGTGTCTTGAGGTAGAGGATATCGCCGGGGCTACGAGAGATGACGAGATAGCCGGTCCCTCGACCGTTGGCTTCCGGTCCCAACGTAACTTCATGAAATCCCCACTCCTGGACCTTCGCGCCGCGCAGCATTCCCTCGCCCACGACCTTGCCCGAACGCCGCACGAGCGCGACATATCGATTGCTGCCATCCGCAAACTCCAGTTTTGTGTACTCGTTCGGTTGGCCCGGTTCGCCCTTCTTCACGTCAAACCTGAATTCGACTGTAAAAGGTTCCGCAGAGGCCGGCAGGCTCGTCGATAACCAGCACGCTGCCGCCGTCCCGAGGACTACCGCAAATTTCTGGAAATGTCTCACGCCTTTCTCCTGTGGAGTTTCGCCGGGCGGCGGAAATGCTATCAAAGTGCAGTACGTGACGTCCTGGGTGGTATGGCGGCGCAACGTGACGAAGCCTCATCGTGCGTAAGCAGTTCGACGCCCGCGGCTGCAAACTGGGAGCAACAAAGGCATTATGCAAATCCAAGGTGTTCAGGCAGGATGACGCTGATTGCGGACAGAAACAACACGACGACCGTTCAAGGCTTCCTCGCTGAGGCAAGCACGCACGGCATCGGCACCCGAACCTCTCCGTCGCTTTGATACGCGGCGGCATCTTCGGACACCGATTTTTGAATCAAAGCCAAGGCCTCCGGCGACTGAGCCTTCAAAATTGCGGCGATGCGCACGCCGCCGCGCATCAGCATGTCGAAAGGCGTTTCCGGAATGCGAATGCGCAACGTCTGGCTGATTTCCTGGACGTGGGGCTCGTCGAATCCCGCTGCGACCAATACGCGTTCACATTCGTGCAAGTCGCTGAACCGGAAGAACGGCGGCCCAGGGGGCAGTGGAACATCCAGTCGACCGTGCGCCTCGATTGCCTTGAGCACCATCGCGAATCCGACGGCTTTGTCCGGTGTCGCCCACACAGTGAAGCCAATCCTGCCGCCGGGACGGAGCACCCGAAACGTCTCGGCGAGTGCATGCTCCGGATGGGCGAAGTGCAACATCCCGAAGCTAATACCAACGGCGTCGAAACTCTCGTCGGGAAAGGGCAGGTCTTCCGCGCTGCCAATACGGAACGTGAGCTCGGGATACATGCGCCTTGCCTGTTCGACCATCGACTCGGCGAAATCGACACCAACAGCATTGGCGCCGCGCTGCGCCGCTGCGGCAGCGAGATAGCCAGGACCCGACGCGACGTCCAGGAAACTGACCCCGGGCCGGACTTCCAACGCATCGAGCAGGGCGCTATTGGATTGTGTGGTCAAGTTGGCGAAATACGTATGGTAGGGCTGCGCGACCTTCTCCCAACCTTGGTGCTCGAAAGCACTGAAATTGTCTTGTTCCATTTCAGCTTCTCCACGCTTCGTCGTGCTCGCACAAAGCGATGCCGGACCGGCATGTTGTGCTCGCTCATCCTCAGGGTGAAAGTCAGACCTCGCGTCGAGGGGCCGCGACGGGTCCGCACATCACACTCTGTTATAGGTCCCCAGCGTTGGAGTTCAACGAACATTCAATGCAGCGTCTGGACGCTGTGCAGCGATGACCAGTTCTGCCACATTTGCGCTGCGGCGAACGGATATCGATGTTTTGCACGCCTGGCAACACAGGCGAATTGCAAGTGTTGGCTTCGCGTCGGCAACCATGATTCATGGTGTTAGCCGGGACCCAACACTGCGGCATCCTTTCCACCCTCCGCTTACCGGGTCCCGCCGGTGCAACGCAATGAAGCCCTTGTGTCACAAGCGAGACGAGCGAGCGGTGATTGCACGGGCATACTCATTGCGTAGTTGTGCCAGCCCGTCACTCGAGCGGCGCCCACACCGCGTACCCCACTGGAGACTAACGTGCTGGCAACGAAATCGTGTACCGCAACCTGCGTCATTGACGGCATCGCCGTCACGCTCACATTCTTCCCTGACACCGGCGTCCTGCGAATTACCGACGCCACTGGTGCCCGATTAAGGGAGACGAGGTGGTCCGCTTCCTGGCATAGCCTTGTCACGACATTCCGCGAACTCAGCGAAACACCAGTAGAGGACCCTGAGGCCCTCTTCCGTTATCAGCACCGCGGCTCCGCGCGCATCGAAGAACCGATGGCCGCGTTTAGCTGAATTTGCGGGACAGTACGCCGCACCGAGCCGCGCCTCTCCACCGCCATCCTAGTACTTCCATGTAGGCGACGCTTTCTTCGGGCGTCGAGATGGCGAACCGGACGGCGTTGCCAATGTGGCGAGCCAAGTAACAGAAAGCGCCAGAGCACCAGGGCGCAAGGCCCATGCAATGAAAGTTGCGACCAAATCGACATTCTCCAGCGACCTGCAAAGTCGTACGAGCTTGTCGACAGCACACCGCACACATCGCTTACCAGCGGTAACTCCTTACCCCGCGATTCTCACGGAAAACGGACTAGGCGACTTGGGTATGCCCCGTGCAGAGGCAGTGAACGTCGAGATTGAGGACGGCGGCGAGACACGCGCAAGCGTTCAGCGGAGGGACCGTGATTCCGCGTCGCCAATACTCCACGTCGTCTTCACTCACGCCTAACCACTTCGCTGCGTGGGCTGACTTGATATTGGCGCGTTTGCATGCCCTGTCAACGCGTGCAGCCAAGGCGCGCCTGAGGCGGTTGTCCTGTGCGCTACGCTCAAGGTGACTGATATTTTGGGCCTGTCGATTCATCTTGTGTCTCTCAGCTTATATTTTTGTGCAATTCAGCGCCACTCATCGACAGCGTCGAGCGACGATACACGTCCGCCATGACAGCCTCGTGACGCAATGTTAAGTACGCGTCAACCTGCAAGGCGCCGAAGTTGTGTGTTGGTTGTTTGCACAACTATTCCTCCGCGTGCGCATTGGTGTCAAACAAAAAAACAATGCGCACAAGTCGTTGCGGCGTATTCAGCGTGCTCCGCTTCTCTCGGTCGGCAACTGTGTCCCATCGCACAGACGATGTAAAGCCATCATGACTCGATATGGTGAAAGCCAGAGCCTGCCCGGACTTCTCCAAATGAACCGCCCCAATAAAGGGTGCGGTCTATAGCGTTTCTCGCACGGGCCAGCCTCTTGTTTAAGCTGGGGCGGGGGTACTGGAAGATTCGCCGTTGCCTCATCAGCAAAGTGCGAACATTTTTCAACGCGTGCGCCAGCGTTCGACTGAACCGTTGACGATGGCGTCCCACTGGGCAGACACGCCTACGCGCACCGAAGCAACGACTTTGCGCATCGAGTTCGACAGCGCTCCACAACGGCTTCGGCCGGCTGACTGCAACCCTTTTTTGCGGCGTTGCACACACCCAGATAAACGTTCATATATGACCTCCAGGCAAGGCCCCTAAGCGTTGGCCGGGTTTTCCCTGGAGCACCGCTATACGTCAACAGCAACGGGGCATTAAGCGTCTCCGGCACACGCCGCGTATCGTCGCAACGCAGCAAACGATTGACATTCGCACACTCAGTCCTAGAATGAACTCCGCTGCACCGCACCAATGTTCCTATTTTGTGGCTCGTCGTTTGTGATGCCGTTCGGCGGTGTTCCGGAGACTCGCCACGTCCACCCTTATGGAGTTAGTGATGAGCAGTCTCGCCCCTGAACAACTTTTCGCAGCGCAGAAGGTCGGTTTCGAAACGATATCTGGACTCCTGACCAAAGCTTTCGGCGGCGTTGAAAAGCTGGTTGAACTGAACCTACAAGTGGTCAAATCGACGCTCACCGAAAATCAGGAAATCACGGCCAAGGCGCTTTCGTCCAAAGACCCACAGGACTTGTTCGCTCTGCAGGCCAGCTATACGCAGTCGGTGACAGACAAAGCGCAGTCGTACGGCCGTAAAGTGTACGAAATCATCTCCAGCACGCAAGGTGAATTCGCGGCGGCGGCTGAAGCGCAGTTCCAGCAGTACTATCGCGAGACGCAAGAGTTCGTCGACAAGCTCGCGAAGTACGCACCGGCCGGAAGCGAAACCGCCGTGGCAGCATGGAAGACATTCATCACGACGGCCAGCGAAACGGCCAGCACGACGTATGAAGCTGCCAAAAATGCTACGAAGCAAGCCGTTGAGATTGCCGAAAGCAATGTTAGCGCTGCGTCGTCGGCCTCGGCTAAGCGGACTCGACAGGCCGTCGTACCAGTCGCCGCCGCTGAGAAGTAACAACGTTTTTGACGTCGGCCACCGGCGTCTAATTCTTCAAGCGAGCCTCTGCTCGCTTTTTTTTGCGCGTGGCCTTTTGGAGCACGGCGGCGTCCGGCGCGCCTCGGATGCCGTCATGAAGCAGTGGCCTGAGCTAGAAATTCGCAGGCATGGTTGCGCGGGTAGCCGCCGTTGCTTCGTTGGGTTGCGTTCACTGTCAATCATGCGATTTGACCAGACTCCTTGTGGCCGAAACTTCGTCGCGCCAAGTCCAATGGGGCACGACCGAACCAACGGGAGCGAGGTTGAAGGAGAAGCGGATGACCACCGCAGAAAAGTCCTTGCGTTCACTGGTTGAAAGATGGCTGACGCCAACTTCCGCGACACCAGTTCGGGTAACCCAATTCGGTCGCACAGCCTCTAACGGGAGACGTTATGTATGCGTTGAGGCACTGCGACCCGAAGGCCCGGTTGCGCTTTTTTTCTTCCGGCACGATGACGGTACCTGGCGCGTGTTCCCGCCTGAGAGCAGGAGCTAACAATACATGCTTACGCAAGTGCGGCGTGATGTGGTTACCCGAAAGTAGCAGCACCGGGCACGTCAGGCGAAAATCCGGGAGCGGCCCATCTGTAGCAGCCAGTCCGTCACGAGTTCATCTGCTGTTTGCGACGTCCTGCTGCAGGCAGCGGCATAGCCAAGCTTGGCGAAAAGTTCGGCCCACGCCCGAAGGACTTCGGCTAGGCATTAGAACGATAATGAAATGCATGCTGACGGTTTCGACTGCACCTGTCGCAATCACCCGCCCGAGCTGGATGCTCAACGCCGGCCTGCTGCTGCATGAAGTATCACCGTTATCGCCGCCGATGGTGCTGTTGTCACCTCCAAGGTCCGACGAATCGGTGGTTTCGCCGAGTTGCCCCACGTTTTTTCAAGTGTTAGCGTGAAACTCGTGGCACGGAGCGGCCGCGGTGACGCAAATAGCCAGGTCTCGCGGCAAGCCAGTTCTACACGGGCCAGGATACGTTCGACCAGGAGGCAGCATCATGGTCCACCGCGTCTATGTCGACAGCACCGATGACTTCGTGATGTGGCGCGCTGTCGATGCACTGGGCCCGATTGCGCGTCCGCGCGTCCTGGTGGTCGATGACTACCCCGCCGGCGCAGATGCGCTGCAGCTGTTACTGGAGCAGGACGGGTTCGAAGCTCGGAGCGTGGGCGATGCTCGTACGGCACTTGCGGTCGCCGAACAATGGCTGCCTTTCGCCGTTGTTGTCGACCTTGCCATGCCCGGCATGACTGGCTTCGAACTCGCACGCCAACTCCGGCTTGGCGCACTCACGCGCGATATGTTGCTCGTTGCTTTCACCGCGCGTGCCTCCCCCGAGGACATAGTCCGCGCGTTCAAGGCAGGTTTTGATGGGCATTGCGCGAAACCGCTCACGCCGGTTCAGTTACTCACCGTGCTCCGGTCCGTCACAGGCAGGTGAGGCTGTAAGCGCGACCCGGTAAATTTCGACAGCTGCGGTCGCCGTCGGCGGCCGACTCTGTGGCCATCCCGCATTTCCTTGACAATATGGCGCACGTCTGGTGCCGGTCACGATTCGGCTGCCCCACTGACGTAAGCGAGAACTCTCTAAGCGTAGGGCTCTATGATTTATGATGAGACGAGTACCGACGCCAGTCCCTGCGGGGGCAGCCCGGTGGCTGGGTCAACAAAGAACCAATGAACCATGGACAGCACTCTCGCCGCAGAAGCCAGCGTTTCGCCAGACGGAAAACTGGTAGTTTTCATCGTCATTGCCCGCGGACGTGCGGTGCAATGTTCGATTACCCGAGACGTACTCGAACAGTATTTCTGGGCGCCCATCGGTGCAAACAATGCGCGTCTTCTAAAAGCTTATATGGACGGACACAAGCGGATTGTGGCAGCTGTTGAACGAAAGGTGCTGAAAGGCTCGGACGAGCCAATAAAGCTGAACGCCGCAGATTTTTCTCACTGAGCGTCGCGTTACTCCGTTTCGCGCAGACAAAAACAACCAGTTGTCGTGAAGAGAGCTTTGGCAGATGCATGGCCGGATGGGGCGCCGTTAACCGGTGAGTAGCGCCGACTCGATAGCTTCCCAACTTCGCAATAGGCGCGTCCATGCGGAGCCGTTCGGCGCGCAGGACATCGTGTCAGCCAACGCTCGAAACACACGGATGGAAGACGACCAGAAAAATGGAATACTTGAGACGCGGCTGGTGAGGGTGCACGGCCTCGTGCCGGGTATTGGCTATCGGGAGCCGCGCCCATGCACTGGGCGTCATTGGCTGGGTCCGCAACCGCATGGACGGCTCGGTTGAAGCGATGATTCAGGGTTCGCCGGAGCAGCTTGCAGAAATGTGTGCCTGGTTAAGTGAGGGCATGTCCGCCGCGCTTGCCGACAGGCTTGAGGTAACCGAGGTCCTGCCACCGTTCGCCCGCTTCGAACACTTTGAGCGATTACCGACGTTGTAGGGACTAACGGTTTGCCGCATTGCATTCCCACTGTGCATAAGTCTGGCGTGCCAACTTTGAACGATGCCTCCTCCTCGACCCGGAGGCTCAATTTTCATTGCCAGGGACGCTTCTTCGAACGCAACTGCTAGCGTTGGGCAGATGACCGCGGCGCAACAGTACCTGCGTTCTGAGAACTGCCCGCTCGCGTCGCCTTCAACTGCGCGAACCCTCGCGCTCATGCTGCTTTCTATGTTCGTGGCGAATATCGGTACCGCGAGCAACATAGACGACGGACTCGGCGATATTTGTCGCATGGTCGCCGATACGTTCGATAGCCTTCGCGATGAACAGATAGTCCAGCCCCGTGGAAATTGTTCGAGGGTCTTCCATCATGTATGTCACGAGTTTTCGCACGAACGCCCGGAACTGGTTATCGATGGCTTCGTCATCCCGGATAATCTGTTCTGCGGCAGTCGTATCCATCCGCGCAAACGCGTCCAAAGCCCGGCGAAGAACGCTTGAAGCCATTTCGCCCGAAACCTTGATTTCAGTGATGTTGATGTTCTGCGCGTTTGCTTCCCTAGCGATTCGACGGGTTCGCTTCACAATCTTGTGTGCCTCGTCTCCCGCACGCTCGAGGTTTGTGACGGAATTTGAAGCCGCCATCAGGAGCCGAAGGTCACGAGCGGCCGGTTGCCTCCGGGCGATGACGTTACTAATTTCCTCGTCGATTTCGATTTCCATCGCATTGAGCTGGCGTTCACCGTCGAGAACGAGTTCGACAAGGTCCAGGTCGAATGCGTTCAGCACTTCCATTGTGTGGACAATCTGTGACTCGACCAGTCCGCCCATTTCGAACAGCCTCGTTGAAAGCAGATTGAGGTCGGCGTCGAACTGACTTGAGAGATGTTTGTCTGGCATATTTGCTCCTCAACCGACGCGGCAGGTAACGTAATTTTTAGTTGCCCGCTGTGTCGAGTTCGACAGAATCTGTTCGGGCTGCACCAATCCCGGCGAGCTCGTCGAAATACATGAATGGAGTCCGCCCCGTGAGTTGGCCGCCCGATACATGGGTGCGTGTCCTCCGCGGCAAAGGTCACTCGCCAACAGAGGTCCACACAACTCTCCCCGGAATTCTTCGCACAACCGCAAACATTCCACGTCGACGTAGTAGCGAAACTGATTGACTTCCGGGTATTCCCCCGTACAATGAGTTTTGCTGCATTGCAGCAATTGGCCTTCGGCCCTCGCGGCGCGTGGATTCTGTTTTCACTCAGTGCCCCTCGCACTTGCCGCCTTACCCCTTCGGAGCAGTGATGAGCACTCTTACCCCCCAACAACTGGTTGCCGCCCAGCAAGCCAGCCTCGAAACGCTTTTCGGCCTGACGAACAAGGCTTTTGAGGGCTTCGAAAAGCTGGTCGCGCTAAATTTGCAGGTTGGCAAAGCGACGCTCGCCGAAAACCAGGAAATCCTGACCAAGGCACTTTCAGTCAGCAACCCGAGTGAACTGTTCGCGCTGCCAGCAAGCCTGTCTCGGCCTGTTGCGGAAAAGGTGGCAGCGTACGGCCGCCAAGTTCACGAAATCGCGTCCGGAGTTCAGAGCGGATTCTCGGCCGCCGCGACAACGCAGGTCCAGCAATTCCAACGAGATGCGCAAGGGTTCGTCGAAAACCTCACGAAGAATGCCCCGGCAGGAAGTGAATCGGCCGTTGCAGCATGGAACTCGGCCTTCTCCGCAGCTAATGCCACCTATGAATCGGCCAACAAGGCGGCAAAGCAGTTCGTGTCGACCGTATCCGCCGTTCAATAAGACTGCTTGGTCTCCCACAGACCTTCTGCATCGACAAATGCGAACTTAGGTTCGCATTTCTACTTCCTGCACCGGATGTGTTGAGAAGCGACGAATGCCGAACATGGTTGCATTGAACGAATACCGTGCCTCGTGATTACGCACTGACCGAAATCCGTAGTGGAATGCTACCGCTCTTCGCTAGTTCCTAAGTCAGTTGGGCCGAGAATTCGTAGTTCAGCCGGTGTCACCGCCTGCTACTGGCAACACGGTGCCGGTGATATAGCCTGCCTCGTCCGAAGCGAGGAACAGAATCGGCGCGGCCTGCTCGTCGATGCTGCCATAGCGTTTAAAGAAGGTCGATTCAGTGACCTGCTTCACCGCTTCGCCCATCCAGACTTTTTCCTGCTCGCTATCGCCGGCAGAGTTACGCGGGACACGTCGCGGAGGCGCATCGGTTCCACCCGGCGCGGTGGCGACCACGCGGATGTTGTGGTCTGCGTATTCCATCGCCAGCGACTGCGTAATCGCGTTGACACCGCCCTTGGCCGCAGAATACGGTACACGGCGGATACCGCGCGTGGCATTCGAGGAGACGTTGACGATAGTTCCACCGCCGCGCTTGAGCAGGTACGGCAAAACTGCATGGCAAGCGTACAGCGTGGGCATCAGGGAGCGCCGAATTTCCGCATCAATCTGTGCAGGCTCGAACTCGGCGAACGGACGCATGCGAATCGCACCACCCACGCCATTGACCAGAATGTCAATGCCGCCAAACCTGCGCGAGGCAAAGGCCATCGCCGACGCAGCGCCTTCGTACGCCTCAAGGTCGGCGACAAACCCTGCTGTGTCCGCGCCGTCCGCTTCGGCGGCGACTTCTGAGACGAAGTCGGCGCGGTCGACGAACAGCACCTTGCCGCCTTCGGCGGCTGCGCGAAGCGCTACCGCGCGACCGATGCCCTGCGCGGCGCCGGTGACCACCATGACCTTGCCAGCGAATCGTTGCGTGCTCATGCGGTCCTCGGTGCTGCGTTAGCAGTGAATTTCTCGTAGTGGAAGCTGTTCGGCTTCACGCCGTTGTCGTCGAAATGCTTACGCACTGCATCGACCATCGGCGGTGGCCCGCACAGGTACACGTCCACGTCACCATCATTGACGGCCTCCGCCGGCACGTGCTGCGTCACCCACCCCTTGCGAGGATGGGTCGAATCCGTGTCGGCCACGACGGTGCTGTAAGTGAAATTTGGCAACTTCGCCACGTAGGCTTCGATTCCATCGACCTGCACGAGGTCAAGGTCTCGCGTTACGCCGTAAATCAGATGAACTTTTTGCTGCGAATTCGCACGAGCCAGCACTTCAAGCATCGACAGGAACGGTGCCAGGCCTGTGCCGCCAGCGAGGAACAGCAACGGCCGCTCAACAGCGCGCAGATAGAAGCTGCCGAGCGGTCCGGTCAGCTCCACCTTGTTGCCTGCTTGCGCGGATTCGAGCCAGGTGCTCATCACGCCACCAGGAATTTTCTTAATCAGAAAACTGATTTTCGATTCGCCCGGTGCTGACGAAAAAGAATATGAACGGTGCTGACCGCTGCCAGGAACGTCAATGTTGACATACTGGCCCGGCAGGAATACCGGCGCGGTCGCCTCCACATCCAGTTCGAGCACGATGGCCGCATCGTTGTGCGCTTCGACGTTTGATACGGTAGCGGCGAACTTGCTTTCCTCAGTCTTGCATGCAGTGGAAGATGCCGGCACCGCAATGACACAATCGCTTTCTGGCACCATCTGGCAGGTGAGTACAAGACCGCCTTCCTTCTCATCCTCGGTCAGCGCGTCTTCGATGTAATCGTCGCCCAGGTCGTAGCTTCCGCTCTCGGCTCGGCACTTGCAGGTACCGCACACGCCATCAGAGCAATCCATCGGCAGGTTAATTTTTGCGCGAAAGGCGGCATCGAGTACCTTTTCGCCCGCCTTGCATGTAACGAAGCGGGTCACGCCGTCTTCAAAATTCAGTGCAATGTTGTAGCTGGACATCTTGCCTCCTGTACTTCTCATTTCCGCAGATGTTTGCGCTCAAACGTGGTAAACGTCGAGCACCTGGCGGATGTAGTCGTCCTTCAACACGATGCGCTTGTAGCAAATCAACAGTTCATCGTTGACCCTTCGCAGAGTCACGAACATCGTGCCGAAGAATTGGTCGGTGGTTTTGTATCGGTGGCTGAGCGTGTTGAAGTTGTAGCGCACGTCCACTTCGCTCTCGCGCTCGGCCAGCACTTCCACATTGGTGACGTTGTGACTGGTTCGCGGTTCAGGCATCGAGGCACCACTGCGTTCGGTCTTGATGCGGAACACACGGTCTTCCAGGCCGCCACGGTCCGGGTAATACATCAGCGAAATTTG
Organism: Paraburkholderia sp. GW821-FHT02A12; assembly: GCF_059422005.1. Classification (NCBI taxonomy): domain Bacteria; kingdom Pseudomonadati; phylum Pseudomonadota; class Betaproteobacteria; order Burkholderiales; family Burkholderiaceae; genus Paraburkholderia; species Paraburkholderia sp. GW821-FHT02A12. The sequence goes on from NZ_JBWKWA010000002.1 coordinate 2,422,735, forward strand.
ACTCTCGTGGTCGTCGGTGAGCTGGTCGTCGTCATCCCACGCCGGCATCCAGTAAGTGACGTCCTCGGTATAGCAAGCAAGCCAGTCGTCCCATTGCCGGTCGTCGAGCAGGCGCGCTTCGCGGAACAGCACGGCGCAAATTTTCTGGTAATCGAAGCTCATGCCAGGGCCTCCCCTTGTTCCTTTTTGAGTGCGTCGCGCATCAGGTGCACCCAGTATTCGTGTTGACACACAAACAGGCCTTCGTCTTCGCTTCGCTCGCCTGAGATGAGCGGCTTCAGGCCCATACTTTTCGCGTTTGCGTCGGGACCTTCGACCCACAACGGCGCCCCGCGCGAAAGGTCGTTCCACAACGCAGTGGTACCGGCATAGCCAGCCTGGCAGGCGCGAAACTCTTCGAGGTCATCTGCGGTACCCATACCCGAGACGTTAAAGAAGTCTTCGTACTGGCGGATGCGGGTAGCTCGGTCGGCTGCGCTCTCGCCCTTCGGAGCGAAACAGAAGATGCTGACTTCGGTCTTGTCCACGCTGATTGGACGTACGACGCGAATCTGCGTGCTGAACTGGTCCATCAGGAACACGTTGGGATATAGGCAAAGGTTCCGGGTCAGGTTGACGATGAAATCCGCCTTCGCTTCGCCCACACGTTCCTTGATTTCGTCGCGGTATTGATAGACCGGTCGCACTTCCGGGTTCATCGTCTTGGTCCACAGCAGGATGTGGCCGTGGTCGAACCCGTACACTCCGGCTACCGACTTGCTCCAGCTGTTCGCATCCACAGCCTTGGTGCCTTCGACCTTGCGCCGGTCCATCGTCGCAGCGTAGTTCCAGTGCACGGTGCTGACGTGGTAGCCGTCGCAGCCGTTCTCCATCTGCATCTTCCAGTTACCGTCGTAGATGTACGATGAATTGCCGCGCAACACTTCCAGTCCGTCCGGGGCCTGGTCAACGATTTGGTCGATGATGACCTTGGTCTCGCCGAGGTAGTCCTCCAGTGGAATCGCGTTCGCGTTGAGGCTGCCGAACAGGAAGCCGCGATAGCTCTGGAAGCGTGCGACTTTTTTCAGGTCATGCGAGCCGTTGGTATTGAATTGCACCGGGTATTCGGTGGTCTTCACATCTTTCACTTTCAGCAGCTTACCGGTGTTGGCGAAGCTCCAGCCGTGGAAAGGACAGGTGAAGGTGCCTTTGTTGCCGTGCTTTTTACGGCACAGCATCGCGCCCTTGTGCGCGCAGGCGTTGATGACCGCGTGCAGTTCGCCGCTTTTGTCGCGAGTTACCACTACAGGCTGGCGGCCAATCCAGGTGGTGTAGTAGTCGTTGTTGTTGGGAATCTGGCTTTCATGCGCGAGGTATACCCAGTTGCTCCCGAAAATGTGCTTCATTTCGAGCTCGAACAAATCAGTGTTCGTGAAGATGTCGCGGCGGCAACGGAATACACCGTTTTGCTTGTCGTCCTGAACGGCGGTGTGCAGCAGTTCATCAAGTTGCGAGGCTTTGTCGATAATTGCAGACATGAGTGCTCTCCCTACGCGTGCTCCAGGTTATGGGGCACGCGCATCGGTGTCGAAAGATTCTTGCGAAGGATTGAGCGGCAGCAGTGGTACGACGTAGCGGCCGCGTTTAGCGGTTAGGCGGTAGCAGACGCACGCAGGCGATGGACGACCTGGTTATCCTTGCCCTGAATCAGCGGAGTCAACTCGATGTTGAACTCGATTTCCTTATACGTATCGGCCTTCATTCCCAGCGCGGTGCCGCCGGTCTTTTCGACCACATGGGGAATCAAATCCTCGCGGGTGGCGTAGGCAAAGTCGTCCCAAATCAACGGGTCGCCCTCAATGTTGATTTGCGTCGTCAGCTTGCGGTACTTGTCCGTGGTGACGAAAAAGTGCACATGCGCTGGGCGGTTGCCATGGCGGGCGAGCAAGTTCAACAGTTGTTGGGTCGCGCCATGCGGCGGACAGCCATAGCCTACCGGCATGAGCGTACGGAACTCGTACTTGCCGTCGGGACCGGCGCTGACCGCTCCGCGCAGGTTGAACTCGCTCTGCGCGCCGGTCGGGTCGAAGTGCGAATAGAAGCCTTTCGAGTTGGCGTGCCAACATTCGACCACCGCCCCTGCAACCGGCTTGCCATCTGGACCGGTTACCGTGCCGCGGATGACCAATGGGCCGGCATCCTCGTCCGGATTGATATCAATCTTCGATACGCCATCGCGCACCGGCGCACCGGAGACATACAGCGGACCTTCGATGGTACGCGGCGTGCCGCCGGTGATTTCAGCCGCCTTGTCCTCCGCGTCCATGCGGATGTCGAGGTATTTTTCCAGACCGAGGCCGGCAGCAAGCAGCGCAGCTTCGCCGTCCTGGCCGAGCTTGTTGAAGTAGTGGACGCCAGCCCAGATTTCGTCGGGCGTCATGTCGAGGTCGTCGATGGCCTTGAACAGGTCGCCCAAAAGGCGATTGACAATCAGCTTTGCGCGAGCACTGCCGTCCTGGCTACCAACGTTAGCAGCAGCCTTCAGCAGGTCCTGCACTTCCGTCGTATCGAACACTTTGACGCTCATGTCTGCTCCTGAATCTCTATTTTCTGGTGGGGTAAACCCTTGGTTTAGCGCCCGCTTGAATATGCCTGAGAGGTATAATGGGTGCTGAAACAGAGTGTAAATGCAGAATAATGGACGCCGGAAGGCCGCGTCCAACACTGATTTAGTATCGGTCTATATCTACGAGGTATTGAAATGGAACTGCGGCATCTTCGCTATTTCGTCGCCGTAGCCGAGGAACGCAATTTCACGCGCGCGGCACAGCGACTGAACATGGCCCAACCGCCTTTGAGCCGTCAGATACAGCAGCTTGAAGAGATTCTTGAGGTGCAGCTATTCCAGCGCGACTCGCGCCCGTTGAAGCTAACCGAGACGGGTAAGTTCTTCTATGCTCATGCCGTCCAATTGCTGGCTCAAACGTCCGAACTCGAATCAATGACGCGGCGCGTGGGCAACATTGAGCGCAGCCTCTCTGTCGGTTTCGTGGGCTCGACGTTGTACGGAATGCTGCCCAAAATCATCCGGCGCTTCCGCGATGAGAACACTACAGTCGAACTCAGCCTCCATGAGATGTCGACGATGGACCAGATTCGAGCGCTGAAGGACGGTCAGATTGATGTCGGGTTCGGTCGCATTCGGCATGAGGACGCAAACATCCGTCGGGTGATTCTTCGCGAAGAGAAGATGATTGTTGCATTCCCGGAGGGCCATCCACTCTCACTGGTCAAGCCCGTCCTCGCTCTCAGCGACCTGATCAACGAAACCCTGATTATTTTCCCTAAAGCGCCGCGACCCAGTTATGCGGACCAGGTGCTGTCGGCATTCAAAGACCGTGGTCTCAAGCCTCGCCGGATATACGAAGTACGAGAATTGCAGATTGCGCTAGGCCTCGTAGCGGCGGGCGAAGGAGTTTCTGTCGTTCCGAGTAGTGTGTACGGCCTGAAGCGAGACGATGTGAGTTACAAGGAACTGGACGACCCCACTCTGGTTTCCCCAATCATCATGAGCATGCGTGCGCTCGACGAGTCGCGGGACATTCGGGAAATGCTTGAACTCATCTATCGGCTGTACGAGGAGGAAAGGATACCCCATGCACCTCGTAACGATTTTGGGCGGTGATACCCGCTATACCTCGGAGGTATGGCACTAGACGTCGATGGTGTTGGACAGGGGGTTATTGGGCACGCAATACTTCAGCAACCCCTCAACTCCAACATTCCAGGTATGAACGCCCAAATCACCTCCGTCGAAGCGATTCTGGTTGACCTCCCAACCATTCGCGCGCATCAGCTAGCAATGGCAACGATGCAGCAACAAACCTTAGTCATCGTCCGTCTGCGCTCAAGCGATGGCATCGAGGGTCTTGGCGAAGCGACTACGATTGGCGGTTTGTCGTACGGCGACGAGAGCCCCGAAGGCATCAAGCTGACCATCGACACTTATCTTGCACCTGCAATTGTTGGGCAAGACGCGACCAACATCAACGACGCAATGCTCAAGCTGAACAAGGTTGCTCGGGGGAACCGGTTTGCCAAGTGCGCAATTGAGACGGCTTTGCTGGACGCTCAGGGCAAGCGCCTGGGCGTTCCGGTTTCAACGCTTCTTGGCGGCGCTGTCCGCAAGACGCTTCCGGTCCTGTGGACGCTCGCAAGTGGCGATACCCAACGCGACATCGATGAAGCAGAAACGCTGCTCGCCGAACGTCGCCACAATACTTTCAAGCTGAAGATTGGCCGGCGTAGCGTTCGTGATGACGTAGCGCACGTATCAAAAATCAAAGCCGCGCTCGGCGACCATGCCAAAGTCACCGTAGACGTGAATCAGGCCTGGAACGAGGCTGACGCAGCGCTGGGAATCGAAGCGCTTGAAGCTGCTGGCATTGACCTCATCGAGCAACCCACTCCGCGAGAGCAGCGCGGAGCACTGGCCAGGCTTGCATCGCGTTTCATCGTACCCATCATGGCCGACGAAGCAGTGACAGGCCCGGAGGATGCCCTTGAACTTGTGCGCGGCGCATGTGCGGACGTCTTTGCGCTGAAGATTGCGAAGTCCGGCGGAATCTACGGAATGATGCGTACAGCCGCCATTGCGGATGCAGCCGGAGTGTCCCTGTATGGCGGCACGATGCTTGAAGGCAGCATCGGGTCGATTGCATCGGCACACGGATTCGCCGCTCTCCCGCAACTTGCCTGGGGTACAGAGTTGTTCGGACCACTCCTGTTGAAAGACGACATCGTCACTGCTCGCCCCCAGTATCGGGACTTCGACCTTCATCTACCGGAAGGGCCGGGCCTGGGCCTGCATATCGATGAGGAAAAGCTCGCTTTCTATCGTCGCGACAAAAATAGCTGAGCGCACAGTCAATCCAGCACCGGGCACATCGACCCATTCCAACTATTATGCTGGCGGACCTGAGAGACCCCTACTTTTTTGAATGAGAAACACATGCTATATCTCGTAAGAATGGATGTACACCTGCCACACGATATGCCGGTGGCTCAGGCTGACGAAATCAAGGCACGAGAAAAGGCGTACTCACAAGAGCTCCAGCGCCAAGGCAAGTGGCAGCAACTACATCGCGTTGTCGGTGAGTATGCGAACTACAGCATCTTCGACGTCGACTCGCACGACGAACTGCACACTATCCTCTCAGGTCTGCCGCTGTTTCCGTATATGACGATGAAGGTGGCCGCGCTCGCGCGTCACCCGTCGTCCATCCGCTGAAGCCGCAACGGATGCCATGAATCGCGACACCGATGCTGCTCTAGTGTCTCCCGCTCCAAAAGGGAGCTGGTCCGTGTCGGCAGTAACTGCCGGGCTACTTGCCGTCATCATCTCTTATGCCGGACCGCTTGCGATATTTTTTTAGGCCGCACGTACTGTGATGGTCTAATTTCCTCGTCGATTCAGGATTGTCCTCCTATCGACCTGTCCGAGGAAATTAGACCATCACAACACGCCGGATTTCTCGAAGTACATACTGTCAAGAGATAGTGCTATCCCGAAAGTTGAAGTTGGTCGCCGACCTCTGGCGCCCCAGAATTCAACCTGTCCAAAGTGGTCCACAACGATTACCTCAGTTGCACCACCTTCCAGATAGCTTTTGATTCTCCGGGCTATGTCCCGGGTCCTGTCGCTATCGAGAAGCATTTCAACGCACAGGTCGGGCACGAACGGCACCGGCTCGTCGCGGTCGAAACTCTCCCATCTTTCGCTCGGCATCCAGACCACATCGGGCACCCTGATGCCAAACGATGGTGTCGTAACGGCAACCGACATGGCCGCAAGATGTCCAATCTGCTCGGTGAGGTCACAGTAGACATCCGTGACCGCTATCTGGCGCCTCGCCGACGGTCGCGAATCCATCACGACTTCACCGCGCTCGTTCAGCTCATACCATTCCTGCCAGCCAGATTCCGCCGCCGCTGTGGTCACGCGACGCCATGCGGCAAGCAATCCGTTGCGGTTCAGAAGAGTTGGCATGTCCATGAGCTTCTCGCCGGGAATTTACTTAAGCGTATACCCTTCTCCCGCGATTTAACAATTTGGCATGTGTGCACTGCACAATCAGCGTTACATCCTGGGTCATCGTCCGCACCCAGTCTGCCCTCCATGTACAGCTTCGGCAAAGCATCGGGCCAGTCAGTCTTCTGGCCTCGCACCGCCACTTCATCAATCTCCACATTGCCGGCGGATTTCGGGTCGGTGTACCCGTCACCATTGCCACGACGACACCCTATTCTTCCGGCATCGCATGCAGGCCCCGCAACCTGTAGGCGTTGGGAGACTCTCCAAAAGTTTTCCTGAATTCGCGCCCGAGATGCGATGCATCTGAGAATCCGCAAGAGGATGCGATGTCGGCCACCGTTCTATCCGAGCTAGTCAGAAGCCACGCTGCCGTTCGAATACGGAGTTGTCTTCCATATGACAGCGGCGCTTTGCCCACCTCACTGCTGAACAATCGCTCAAGTTGGCGAACTGACATCTCGAGTCGACGCGCAAGTTCGTTGAGGCTGAGAGGCTGCCCGATGTGCTGCTCCATCAAAAGGATGGCGCGCTTTACCTTGGGATGGGTCGCCGGTTCAAGACCGGGGGGATACGGTTGTGGTGCATTACCCTTTTCCGCGTCCTCCACAAGCAGGATACGAAGCGCCTTTTTTACGATGGTGGCTTCCACATGCCGCAGCAGGATTGCAGCCGCGACATCAATGGACGCCCGGCCTCCCGAGCAGGTGATACGCCGTCTGTCGATTACGAACAACCTGTCCGCGACAAGATTGCGCTCATCGGTCTTGGGGAAGCGCTCGATAAAGTCCCAGTAGTGAAACCAGCTTACGCAGACACGATAGCCGTCCATCACGCCGGCCCGCATCAACGCGAATGCGCCCGTGCATATGCCGACCAACGTCGCAGATGTACTTGCAGTCTCGCGGATAAAGCGAAGCGTGGCCTCGCTTGCCGACGGGCCAGAATGCAATAATCCGCCGACCACGACCAGATAGTCCAACTTTCCGGCCTCTTCGATTGTAATCCACGGCGCGACCTGGATTCCACAGCTTGCCCGGACTGGAGTGAGCGATTCGCCGATGATGCTCCAGGCACAGCGGACGGGCTTGCTGAAGTCTCCTTCGTCGCTGGCCAGGCGTAGTAAGTCGACGAATCCGGAGAACGCCGTTAGCGTGAAATTCGGAAGCAGTACGATTCCGAAGCGGACTGGCGGCACTCGCCCGTCCGGGGAATCAGTTCGTGGCGTCGCCGTGATGCTTTGCATTTCAGATTCAGGTTGTGGCGGTCACTCGTCCGTAGTACGCGTCGGAACCATGAACCGCCATTCAACGCGCGACGAACCTACTCCGTCGTACCGGAAGGGACATTGGGCCACTCTCTCATCATCTCGTCGACCTCGGCGCCTATCCACTCGCGGAACTTCGTATATTCCGGACGGTTCCTCGCGTTCTTATGCGTAATGACGTAGTGATGTCTGTCATGGAAGACGAGGGCGTCCTGCACAGGGCGAACAAGGGTTCCCTCGTCAATTTGACGATGAACCAGGTGATGCCAGCCGAGAAGCGTCCCTTCGCCAGCTTGCGCCAACGAAACAAGGAGCCGGTAGTCGTTGCTTTCGAAATGCTCGCCCAGCGCCAACTTTTCAGAGCCATCGCCCTGCTGAAACCAGTTTCGCCACACACGCCAGTCAACATGCTCACAAACCTGCGCACGACCCAGTAAAGACAGGTGGAGCGTAGGCTGCTTGAGAAGGTCAAGCGGCTTCAATGCCTTGCTCTGAAAGTGACTGTCGAAGAACTCCCGACTACAGACTGGATACACGACATCGTGAAAAAGCGGTTCTACTTCGTACTCCGGCTCGCGCGGTGGATTCTTTGTGATGATGACGTCCGGTTGCATGAGCTCGTCCAATTCCATGAAGTGCTCAGTAACCGTAACGTTGAGTTTAATTTCCGGGAATTTTCTCCGGAAACGCGGCAACCTTGAAGACAACCAGAGCGCTGAGAACGTATGAGAAATACAGATGTTCAACACATGCTTATCCGAGCGCCGCACCACTTCAGCGGCCTCTGCGATATTCATAATCGACAGATATGATGCGTTGTACAGAATACGGCCTGCATCGGTCAGTGCAATGTGTCGCCCCGTCCGCTCGAACAGCGCGACATCCAGTGCGTCCTCAAGCTCCTTGATTTGCCTGCTGATCGCCGCCTGTGTCACGCATAGAACATCCGCCGCCTGCGTAAAACTCTCGTAGCGCGCAGCCGTCACAAAGCACCTCAATGCCCGTAGCGAGGGCATTTGAGCCAGTAATCTGTCAGCAAACAGTTGCTTCTTCTGCATGGTCCTCACCTTAAAGGCGGGCAAACTGGGAGAGACCGCGAACCCACGGCGGGCAGTTATCCAGACTTTACCCCACGGCGGGCGACCCCAATCCCACGTCCTGGTCCGCCACGAATCGCTGCGACGCTACTTCCGTCCTTCGATGCGACTCAAGACATGGTCCAGCGCATCGCAAAAGTGGGAATATGAGCCTCGGCGCGAGAGCTCCTCGTGAAGCTGCTCGTTGATTCCGCCAGGCGTCATGGATTGCTGCACCAACGCCGAGAACGGTTGCTCACCTTCGGCCGCCTCGTTAGCCAGCCCCACACAATAGGATGATAGATACGCTCGCACAGAGCTGTAATCGACGCCTTGCTTGACCAACCATGCTGCCTGAGTTTCCAGTACGGCATAGAAGCTCGCCATAGTCGCTGTAACGGCAGACAAGGCATTGAATTTCCCTTCGTCGTCCACTTCAACTGCGGCGCCCACAAATGAGAAAAGCCGGCTCGCCACTTCATCCGGGGGACAGATTGCTGTGCTTCCTTTGGCGGCAGCAACAGCCGGTAACGGTATCGCGCGGACGACCGAGTCCATTTTTCGCGCCATCCGTTGCACGTCTGTAATCGAGACTCCAGCGATGAAACTGATGACGCGGTGGCGTGCCGTGAAGTCGAGAGGACCAAGCACATCCGACGCGACTTGCGGCACGACTGCGAGACACACTACGTCACAGGTATCAAGCACTTCCTGATTTGTCTCGCAAACAAAAATACGCGAGTCAAGTGCGGCAAGCATGGCTGCAGCTTCCGCATTTCGCGGCGATAGAGCGATACTTTCGAAAGGCGCGCGGACTCGAAGCAACCCCGTCACGATTGCCCGAGTAATCGTACCTGTACCAATGAATCCAAGTCGCATAGTATCTGTCTTTGCTAGAAAGCGGTCCTGGTCTGGCCGCATAGGGATGTTCGTGCGACTCGCCCTGTGCGGGGCGGAAGCCCGCGTTCCAATATCACTCGAGCTTTAACCAGGTGGTTTTCAGCTCGCAATACTGGTCGTGCGCATAGACCGACTTATCTCGCCCGCCAAACCCCGACTGTTTAAAGCCGCCAAATGGCGTCGACAAATCGCCTTCGCCAAAACAATTGACCGTTACCGTCCCCGCGCGGATTCTGGCCGCAACCTTGTGCGCGTTGTTGACATTGTCTGTCCACAGCGAGGCAGCCAGTCCGTAGCACGTATCGTTCGCTATCCGGACGGCTTCGTCTACATCGTTGTACTCGATGACACACAGCACTGGGCCGAATACTTCCTCACGGGCAATGCTCATTTCTGGCGTCACGTTGTCAAAGATTGTCGGTTCGACGTACCAGCCACCGGTCTCCACAAAAACAGCATTTCCGCCGCACACGAGTCGCGCGCCCTCCGCGCTGGCCTTTTCGATGTGGCCAAGGACCTTCTCATAATGCTTTTGCTCAATCAGTGCGCCGAGCTTCACGCATGGGTCCAGCGTGTTCCCGGTCTTCCATGTCTCAAGAACACTCCTGATTTTCTCCAGCAGAGCGTCCTTCTTGCTGGTATGGACCAGTAGACGCGAACCCGCGCTGCAGTTCTCACCCATGTTCCAGAAAGCAGCGGCAACCGCTTGCTCCGCGACAGCGTCCAGATTGACGACGTCGGGAAGTACCACCTGCGGGTTCTTTCCACCGCATTCGAGAATGACCCGTTTGAGATTCGTATCTGCGGAGTACCGGAGGAAGAGCTTGCCAGTTTCGGTGGAACCCGTGAACGCGATGAGGTCTACGTCGGGGTGGCGACCAAGCGCCTGTCCGGCGGTCTCCCCGAAACCCGTTACGACACTGAACACCCCGGCGGGAACACCAGCTGCCAGCGCGAGGTCTGCGATGCGCAGTGTTGCGAGAGACGTTTGCTCGGCGGGTTTCACGATGACGCTGTTGCCGACCGACAGGGCTGGCCCGATTTTCCACGCGAGCATCAGTGCAGGAAAATTCCACGGAAGAACGGCGCCTACGACGCCGATCGGCTCCCGGGTAATCATGCTGACTACATTGCTGCCCGAGGGCGAGAGGGCGTCGTATCGCTTGTCAGTGACTTCTGCGTGCCAGCGGATGCATGCGGCCGATTCCGGGATATCCAGTCCCAGACACTCCGAAATCGGCTTGCCTGCTTCAAGCGCTTCGAGCGCGGCCAATTCGTCTGTGTTCTCTTCAATCAGCTGGGCAAGCTTGAGAAGCACGGACTTCCGATGCGCCGGTGGCGCCTTCGACCAGACGCCAGATTCGAAGGCATCCCTCGCAGCAATGACCGCACGGTCAACGTCCTTTTTCTCACAACGGGCGATGTCAGCGAGCACCTTGCCATTAGACGGGTTCAACGTCTGAAAGGTCTCATCGGATGCCGCCGTACAGCGCATCCCGCCGATGAAGGCGCGCCCGTCCAGCGACAGTGCGTCAGCCCTTTGTTTCCATTCCTCAAATGTCGCCATTTCCTATCCTCACTCAATTAAAGTTCGGCGCCAGCCGAGAATTCCTTGACCCATATAGCTGCAGAAACTGCTACGTCGGCAATCGGCCGCATGGGCAGCGGGCGCGGCTTCGGCTGCTGCAAGAGCTGTTGAGTCATGTCGTTCGTCATGCCCAATGCGTACTCAGCGATAACCTTTCCCGATGCAGAGCCTCGGCTGAGCCCCAGACCGTTGCAACCAATCGCCTGATACAGGCCGTCGTCCCGCTTACCGAACAGCGCTCCGCTGTTTGCTGACAGGCAAAGCGCACCGCCCCACGTGTATTCCAGCTCGACGTTCTTGAGCATAGGAAAGCGGCGGTCGAAGGAACGCTGATGCAGGCTTTTTGCTTTCCGCAAATCCGCCTGCGAAACTTCCAGCCCCGGCCTGAAGGCAAAGTGATTGCGAATGCAGATGCGGCCCGTGTCCAGACGGCGGACGGTGGTACCCATCGGGTCCGCCGGAATCAGCGCCCACGAATTCATCCCCCCAAGCGCCTTGGCCTCGACTGAAGTCATGACGCGGCTCATCGAGGCGAAGGTGTACACGGGCAGCAGACCATTTGGATTCTCACCAAAGGTGGCCGCGTAGGCATTGGTGCACAGAATCACATTGCCGGCACTTATCGTGCCTTCCCCGAAAGAGAGCACTTTCGCGGAAGGCATGTGCTCAAGCCGTCTGACAGGACTGAGTTCGAATACCTCTACATTCGACGGCATGGTTCTCGCCAATCCGCGCATCAATGCTGCTGGCTGCACAGTGCTGCACCCAGGAGTAAATATCGCGCCGTGGTAGAACGAAGTTCCGGTGACCTTCGCGACACCGGCCTCGTCGAGCCACTCGAACTTTTCGTCAATCCGCCGCAAGCCGTCTGCAAAGTGCTCAAGCGCTTCCTTACCGCGCTTTTTTACCGACGCATGGTATTTACCATCGTCGCGCCAATCGCACTCGATGTGCTGTCCTCGGACCACCGACCGTACGTAATCAATGCCGTGACGCTGCATCCGTACGTCTGCCTTGTCAGCGTCAACGCTTCTTGAGTAGCTTTCGCTGCTGATGTCGTGCGGCAAGTCAACAAAGAATCCAGAATTACGCCCCGCAGTCGAGCGACCGATACGGTCCGCCTCGACGAGCGCAACGGACGCCTCTGGAGCCAATTCAGCCAGACGCCGAGCCGCACATAGCCCGGTGATTCCCCCGCCGACCACCACAAAATCAAATCGCCTGTCGCCGCGCAATGGGTTCGCGGCTGGTGGCGGAGGCAGACTCTCCCACCAGCCGTTCACACCGTCGGCGGCGGGAAGACGAGTGAATTCGAGTTTCGAGGCCATGCAAATCAGCGTCCCTTTCGGAGCAGCGGCTGCACGAGCTTCGCGAAATCGCGACGCTCATCGTCTGTGAGCATGCCCAGCGGCGCGCGGGCGTTGCCCACGTGTGTGCCCGCCAGTTCGCAGCCGTAGCGGACATACTGGATAAACTTACCGCTTCGCTCGAGTAGCTCCAGAACAGGAAGCAGTTGCGTCATCAGCTCGCGACCGGCTGCAAAATCGCCCCGGGAGACACAGGCGTCAAGCAGTTCGACGTGCACTTCAGGAAGAAAGTTTGCCGCGCCTGCGACCCAACTCCGGGCACCCCAGACGAAAAATTCGAGCGCCTGGTCGTCCATGCCGCAGCTCAGCACAAGCTTGTCCCGGAAATGCGTGGTAAGGTGATGCAGGTGCGCGATGTCGCCGGTGCTCTCCTTCATGGCGACAAAGTTCCGGCGTTCGAGCAGTTCTTCGAGCACGCGGTCACTGATTTCAGTGCCCGTACGTGCCGGGAAGTTGTAGAGCATGATGGGCATGTCGAGACTGTCATCAATCGCGAGCATGTGCTGCAATAGTTCGTCCTGCGTAGGCTGGGCGTAGTACGGCGCCGCTACCAGCAACGCAGAAAGCCCGGCTTTCTTTGCTTCTTGTCCTAGCCGTAAGACCTCCCGAGTCGTCGTGGCGTTGATTCCCGCCGTCAGGAACGTCTTTCCGCCAGCAGCTTGCGCGACTGTATGGAACGTGCGCACGCGCTCCTCGAAACTGAGCGCGTAGTATTCGCCCGTCGTGCCACCAATTCCAAGGCCCGCGAGGCCTCGTCCCGCGAGGTCAACAGCGTGTTGCCCCAGTAGATCGTGGTCGATTTCTCCATCAGCTTTGAACGGCGTGACCAAAGGCGCGTGTACTCCCTCGAAGCTCATCAATTTCTCTCCCAATTTGAACTGTCACCGCGAGCATCTACGCCTTCGCCCATGTGGATGTGAAGGCCAACAGTGCCGTTGACTCCCGTGACGTAATGTTGAAAATCAACTCTTCGGATGCGCGACGCGGTCCATTTGCGGATGCGCGCGGCCCGACTTAAACCAAAGTTTCCGCGTGCGAGTAAATCGGGAAACGGTTGCATATGTCACGGACGCGGCTTCGCACCGAACGCTCAATGAGTTCGTCACCCTCCGGCTGTTTTTCCAGCGCTAACAGTACTTCGAGGATGAGGGCGCCAATTTCTTCAAACTGCTTGACGCCAAATCCACGCGTCGTTCCAGCCGGCGTACCGAGGCGAATGCCTGATGTCACAGTTGGATTTTCAGTATCGAACGGAATGCCGTTCTTGTTGCAGGTAATGCCCGCCCGTTCGAGAGCCTTTTCAACCTGCGTCCCGGTCAGTCCCTTCGGGCGTAAGTCGACAAGGAGAAGATGGTTATCGGTGCCCCCGGTCACGAGGCTTACACCTCCCAGCTTCAGCACTTCGCCGAGTGCCTGGGCGTTTTGCAAAACCTGGTCGATGTAGGTCGAGAACTCGGGACGCAATGCCTCCCCGAAAGCCACCGCTTTTCCGGCGATGACATGCATGAGCGGACCGCCTTGCAGACCGGGGAAGACAGCGGAGTTGATTTTCCTGGCGACATCGGCGTTATTCGTGAGAATAAAGCCGCCGCGCGGACCGCGAAGTGTCTTATGCGTAGTGGACGTCACCACGTCTGCAAAACGAACCGGGCTCTCGTGCCGGCCGGCGGCAACGATTCCGGCAATGTGCGCCATGTCGACCATCAGCAGTGCACCAACGCTGTCGGCAATTTCCCGAAACTTTGCGAAGTCGAGCGAGCGCGGATAGGCCGAATAGCCGGCGATGATGAGCTTGGGACGATGCTCCTCGGCAAGTCGCCTTACTTCCTCATAGTCGATTCGGAGAGTATCCCGGTTGACGCCGTACTGAACGGCGTTGAACCATTTACCCGACAACGCCGGGCGGGCACCATGAGTCAGATGGCCACCTGCATCCAGTGACATCCCGAGAACCGTGTCGCCTGGTTTCAGGAGCGCGAGCATGACCGCACCGTTCGCCTGAGCGCCGGAGTGCGGCTGTACGTTGGCAAATTCGCATTCGAACAATGCCTTTACTCGGTCCATGCCGAGCGCTTCGATGCGGTCGACGTGTTCGCATCCGCCGTAGTAACGCTTCGACGGGTAGCCCTCCGCGTACTTGTTCGTCAAGACTGTGCCCTGCGCTTCCATCACTGCTGCCGACACGATGTTCTCGGATGCAATCAGTTCAATCTGGGACTGCTGGCGACGCAGTTCCAGCGCGATTTCCGACGAAATAACCGGGTCGCGGTCTTGCAGGGTCTCTGAAAAGAATCGAACGTTATCGTTCACAGACGTACTCCGTGATAGTCGTAAAACAATATTTCTTGAAGCACCAAGCCGTGGGTCCTTGCTCGTGTCCCGAGCAAGGACGGCACTCGATTCGTCACGCTGCATTAAACGACACTTGATGAGCGCGTTAGGGAGAGCCGACAGCCCTCCCGTACGCGTCCAGTAGCCGGCGTTATTGCTCCAGCCACGCTTTCAATTTGTCCGGGTTCGATTCGACGAATTTCTTTGCTGCGGTGGCGTAGTCGTTCGTGCTGTTTCCCTCGAACTCAATGGCCTCCACATCAGCGAGCGTCAGCTTGAAATGCTTCATGAACACATCCGCACGCGGGAACTTGGCAGCAAACTGCTTCGAGCCGAACGCGTGAACTTGCTCTTCGCCGCCCAGCGGTCCTTTCGGGTCCTTTAGATAGCGCATCTGCCATTTCTGGAAGAGCCAATGGGGACTCCAGACGGTAGCGACAATCCACTGTTTGGATTGGTAAGCACGGGATACCGACGCAAGCATCCCTGCTTCACTCGAAGACTGCAGGTTGTAGCCCGCCAGTTTGTATTCCTTGATGGTCTTCTCAGAGGCCTGCATCAGGCCGCCACCGGGCTCAATGCCTTGAATGGTGCTGTTCAGCTTGCTCTTGACGTCTGGCTTGTTGAGGTCGGAAATCGACGAGAGCTCGGACTCGGGAACATACGCCGGAACCGCCCAACCGTTTTTTCCACCGGTGTAGATGATGCTGACGTCATCCATGTCGTTTTTGTACTTCGCGTAATACGTCGCGTGTGTGACCGGCAGCCACCCGCCGACCATCAGGTCAACGTCGCCACGAGCGACGCCCTGGTACTGGATGCCGATATCCGCTTGAACAAACTGGACGGGCTGCTGGAGTTTTGTCTCCATGACATACTTCGCCACATTCGCAACAGCCAAAACGTCAGCCCAATTTGTTATCGTGATTTTCACCGGTTCCGCCGCCACCGCTCCGCCACCGTAAAGGCCGAATGAGCAGAGTGTAGCCGCGGCAATTTTCACAACATAAGACTTGAGTATTCCGGTATTCATCTAGTACTCCTTCATTATCGAAAAAATTGCCTGTTTTGTTATTCCGTAGCTGCAGGTTTTGATACTGCGTGATTGCGCGGAGCGATTCCAGCTCCTCCGCGCGTCGAACTCACTATGACTGCGTCTGGGCTGTCTCACGCGTGGTTCGCCTGGACGTCCGCGCCTTACTCTTCGTCCTGGCCGATTTAACCCCGAAACTTTCAGTCAGGCGGTCAAGAATGATTGCGAGCAGAACGACTCCGAGACCGCCTTCGAATCCAATACCAATGTCGAGTCGTTGAATCCCGCTAAGGACGTACTCGCCTAGCCCGCCCGCCCCAATCATGGAGGCGACTACGACCATTGAAAGCGCCATCATGATGGTCTGATTGATGCCAGCCATGATGGACGGCAGTGCATTGGGGAGTTGAATCTTCCACAGGAGTTGCGAATCGGTGCTGCCAAACGACCGTCCAGCCTCCATCAATTCTTCTCGTACCTGCTTGATGCCGAGCGTGGTAAGGCGAACGACTGGCGGCATGGCAAAGACAATCGTCGCAATCACCGCCGGCACGCGGCCGAGTCCGAACAGAATGACCGCAGGAATCAGATACACGAACGCGGGCATGGTCTGCATGAAATCCAGCAGCGAGCGCACAATGACCTCCACGCGTCCGTTGCGCGCGCCCCAGATTCCAAGGGGAATGCCTATCAGCAGGCTGAAGAAGGTCGCCGCAATAACCAGGGCGAGGGTCGACATGGTTTGCGCCCAAAGTCCCATGTAGTGGATGACCTCAATCGCGATGCCGACAAAGGCTGCAAACACGACACCTTTCCGCCACAGCGCGAGTGCCATCAGCGCGACTAACATCACGACAAAAGGAATCGCACCAAGACCATCTTCAAGGAGTTTGACCACCGCGCCCAAGGCTGCGGAAAAGGTGTCAAATCCGCCTCGAAAATGAAGGAACAGGAAGTTGACCGCGTTCTCTGCGGCGCGCCCGAAAATTGACGAGTTCATGACGCCCTCCGTTGCATCACCTGTTTAAGAATCGTGCGGCACGACACAACACCGGCAAGTTTCCCCGCCGCATCTACAACCGGTACGTCGTGTTCCTGGCCAAGAGCGATGGTCGACAACTCGTGTAAATCGGCATCCGAGGACACCGCGACGATATCGCGAAGCAGAGCATCTCGAATCGGTCCGCTTCCGCATTTGTGCAACGACGCAGGCGTAACGCACCCCTGGTACCGGCCAGCTTCATCGCAGACATATCCGCATTCGACTCCGGCGTCGATAAGCTGATTCAGATACCGCTCCGATGACGCGCCGCTGTCGCATGAAATCTGGGCCCTGTCGACCTTCGAGAGGAAGCTGGATGCCTTGAGAAAGCGCGAGACGTCAACGTTACGGAAGAAGTTGCGCACGTAGTCGTCAGCAGGCGACTGGATGAGTTCAACAGGTATGCCGACCTGAACCAGCCGGCCATCCTTCATCACGCCAACGCGGCCACCAATCTTGATTGCTTCTTCGATGTCGTGCGAAATAAAGACAACGGTCCGCTGTTCTTCTTTCTGCAGGCGCAAAAGTTCGTTTTGCATCTCGAATCGGATGAGCGGGTCAAGGGCTGAGAAGGCTTCGTCCATCAGAAGCACGGACGGATTCACGGCCAGAGCACGGGCAAGGCCCACCCGCTGTTGCATGCCGCCCGACAGTTCGCCCGGATAAAGCTTCTCGTACGAGCCGAGCCCAACGCGAACGAGAGCGCTTTGCGCCACCTTGTACCGCGCCTGCTTTGTTAGTCCCGCAACTTCGAGACCGTACGCAACGTTGTCGATAACCGTTCGGTTGGGCAGGAGCGCGAATGACTGAAAGACCATAGCCATCTTCTTGCGCCGTACTTCGCGCAATTCCGGCGTAGACATGGGCGCGATGTCGCGACCTTCGAGAACGACCTTTCCGGAGGTCGGTTCAATCAGGCGATTCAACAGGCGAACAAGCGTGGATTTTCCTGAGCCGGAAAGTCCCATAATCACGAAAATCTCACCTGCCCGAACGCTGAGACTCACATTGTCGACCGCAACCATGTTTCCGGTCTGTTCGAAAATCTCATTACGCCCGAGACCCTGCTGCAGTAACTCCACTGCGCGCTCGGGTTTTGGACCAAAGATTTTCGAGAGGTTTTGAACCGTGAGAATTTCATCCGCAGGCGCGACCGAGGGCGCTGCGATTGAGGACGTGGTGCTCGACGTATCGACGCTCGGATACACCGCCTCTTCCGACGCGAAGGTAAGGTTTGGGGTCATTCTGTCATTCCAACTGGCAAGTTCAAAAAATTGAAGCCCGCGACCAATTGGCCTGTACGCGAAGCCACGCATAGGGCTCCGTCCGCGGTCAGCGATAGACCTGCTACCCAGCATGCTCATTGCGTGGGGACGTGGGCGCTGAAAGCAAACGCTGCGAGCAGCACAAATCGTACAAATCACGGCTTTTCGCGCAACACCTAAAATTTTCAGGCACTGCACGACTTCTCTCCGGTGTTTAATGCATTGATTGCAGCGTACCTCGCCAAATTGGCACATCCAGCTACATTTTCTACGCCCTTTCCCCTACCTTTGGTAATGAGTCCGGTTAGTGCAGCGTCTACAGAAAATATGGCCGGCAAGGGGCTGTTCGCGCGGAGGCAGTAGTGACGGGGGCTTGGGCCTGTTGCGAGCGCAGGAGAACTCCGCTGGCACCCTGCTGACTGGTGGCAATCGAGTTTCGACTCATAGGGAATGTCCTAAGTCTGACGCCGCACGCTCCCGAATCCCTTCGCTCGGGCGGAGCTTCTCGAATATCATCGGGCTGGCGAGATAAGACGTGATTCGCTCGTCCACCACATGCCTTTCCCTACAAGCAAAATCACATGAAAGCGGCAAATGACGGAGCAAAAGGATACCGACGGCTAATCCCGTCGCTGACTGCCCTGGTTGAGTTCGAAGCAGTCGCGCGGTTGAGCAGTTTCACACTGGCAGCAAATGAACTAGGAGTGACACAAGCCGCCGTCAGCAGGCAGGTGAGGTTTCTTGAAGAGTCGCTCGGGGTGCGGCTTTTCCATCGACTGCATCGCTCAATCAAGCTCACCGGCGAGGGAGAGGCTTTGTACCTCGTCGTGGCCGAATCGATGCAACGAATTGCCGGCGCATTCGATCGTCTCTCCAGCGGCACTGAAGAACAGGAACTGGTACTGGCTACCACTGCGGCCTTCTCTCATTTCCGGGTTCTTCCCAAGCTGGCCGAACTCAAGCGGCTGCTGCCGCATCTGAAGCTTCGTCTGTCTACGCAGATGTTTACCGCCGACCTGCGTCACAACGAAGTCGACATCGCCGTTCGATATGGGAATGGTAAATGGCGCGACGGCACCTCGGCATTGCTGTTCGATGAAGAAGTTTTCGCGGTCTGCTCGCCAGCTTGGCTCGAAGCAAACCAGGCACCGGCATCGCTCTCCGACCTCGCCAAAGCCCAACTTATCGATTCCGACGCAACTTCCGAAGGGTGGATGGGATGGGAAGAATGGTTCGAGGCCGTTGGATTTCGCCCTCCCAGATTGCGCTACGCGCTCCGCTGCAGCCTTTACACCGATGCGATTCAGGCTGCCTTGCATGGGCAGGGCATTGCGCTTGGCTGGCGCAGGTTACTTGACGATCTGTTGAATGAAGGCGAACTCGTGCGCCTGACAGACATATCCTTTAGGGTCAGCGAATCGTACTTCGTCGTTATCCCTCACGGTCGCACCATTACCCCGACGACGAACAGCCTGATTGAGTGGCTACGCGGGGATACGGGAAATAGCGAACGTGACGTTTAAGCCAACGCGCTGCCTAAGAGACGCGGCTGACGACAGCTCTCGCATAACGTGTAGTAATGCGAGAGGAAGAATAAAGCGCATTGACTCTCCATTTCGTCCCTTCAATACTGGATTCATAACGTAGATGCCGTGGCATCACGACAGTCCAACCATGCAAGGGACAATCGATGTCAGTAGCGAAGTTTAAGACCCACAGTGAACTGATTCGCAGTCGCCGACCAGGCCACGGCATGCCCGGCGAGCTTTTCGGACGCCAGGACGTGTTCGAGACGGACGTCGATGTCTTCTTCCACAAGCATTGGATTCTCGTCGGCGTCACTGCAGACGTTCCGGAACCTGGTGACGTATCCACCGTCGATATCGGAAAGGCATCGATTCTCATCGTGCGCGACGACGACGAGAACATCCGGACTTATCGAAATGTTTGTCGACATCGGGGAGCGCGACTCAAGGACGCTGGGAAATCCACTGTCGGCATGCTTGTGTGCCCCTACCACCAGTGGACGTACGACCTCGACGGTGGTCTGAAGCACACCACCCATATGGGCGTCGACTTCGACCGCTCGTGCCGCAGCCTCATCCCGGTAAAGACACACATCGTGGGTACCCATATTTTTGTATGTCTGTCGGGTGACGCTCCAGACGACATCGCTGCTCTTGAAGAAACGATGGCGCCCCGGTTCGCTCCGTATGAGCTGACCCACACCAAAATCGCGCACGAGACTGAAATCATCGAGAACGGAAACTGGAAACTCGTGATGGAAAATAACCGCGAGTGTTATCACTGCAGCGCAACTCATCCGGAGCTGACAGCTTCTTTCCTTCCTGAAGATTTCGGGTTCTGCCCGCAAGGGTTGAGCGAAGAATCGCAGCGCGCGCTGGACGCCTACCACGCGCGCAATGCCGCGAGTATCTCAGGCTGGGAACAGGACGGACTGATTTGCAGCACGGTCGAACAGCTGGAACCGGAAGTCGCCACTGGCTTCCGGACGCAGCGTCTGGTTATCGCGGGACATGGTGAGTCGCAAACCATGGACACCAAGGTGGCAAGCACGAAGCTGTTCGGTGACATTGAGCGTCGTGACCTCGGCGACGTACATATGTGGACTCACAACTCGTGGACGCATGTGATGAGCGACCATGCGGTCATTTCGTACATCATTCCGCTTGCTCCCGACAAGACGCTCGTGCGCACAAAGTGGCTTGTCCATGAAGATGCGGTCGAGGGTGTCGATTACACAATGTCTGCACTGACAGAAGTCTGGGTTGCAACGAACACGCAAGACGCAAACCTGGTCTCTATCAATCACCGCGGAACTCAAGACCCCGCTTATGAGCCGGGACCGTTCTCTCCGTTTACCGAGGCGTACCTGGAACTGTTTTCGCAATGGTACGCAGCCACGCTGAAAGCGCACGGCGTTTGATTATTTGACTGCCATGATTCTCACAGACACCTTTGTCGGCGTTGCCTCGCCGGAAACTGCAGCGGACCGGTTGACCAACGCCGCCACTTGGGAGCGCGCCGACGCTCAGTGGACTAGCTCCGAGAAAAAAGAACTCATATGTTGTCGTGTCATTGACGAAACACTCGACGTCAAAAGCTTCATTTTTAGCGCGGAGGATAGTCTTCCGTTCAGCTTCGAGCCAGGGCAATTTATTACGGTGTCGGTCGAAGTCAATGGGCAGACGCTCGCGCGTTGCTACACGATATCCTCGCCGCCGACCCGGCCTTACACGTTGTCTATCACGGTCAAGCGCGTGCCCGGAGGCATCGTATCCAACTGGCTGCACGACAACTTGCAGCCGCGAGCCACTTTGCAGGCTTACGGTCCTTCTGGCGTATTTACGCCTTCGTCGCACCCAGCAAAGAAGTCACTCTACCTGTCCGCTGGGTCTGGCATAACGCCTCTCATGTCGATGACGCGCGCTGGTCACGACCTGGGACTCGACCGCGACATCGCTTTTGTGCACAGCGCGAGGACTCCCGCAGACATCATCTTTCGGAGCGAATTGTCTCAGTTGAGCGCGTCTGCGAGCCGACTCCGGGTCGTCCACCTGTGCGAGGGAATCGGCCTTGAAGCTGACTGGCACGGATCTGTGGGCAGACTGTCGCTGGAACTCCTGGAGCGTTACGTGCCGGACTTCAGGGAACGCGAGGTGTTCACGTGCGGTCCTGCTGGCTACATGCAATCGGTCAAAGAAATCTTGCGTCAAGGCGGTCACGACCCAGTCCGCTACCATCAAGAAAGCTTCGACATCGGTGCCAATGAAGCCGCGGGTGAAGTTGCGGCCCCTGGTGCACCTTGTTGCATTGCGCCAGCCGAAGTTGGGCAGCTGTACAGTATTCGGCTTGCCCGCTCTGGAAAGACATTCATGATGGACGAGACCCAGACTGTCCTCGCAGCCGCGCGCAAAGCTGGCGTCGCAGTTCCATCTTCATGTGGCCAAGGGCTTTGCGGCACGTGCAAAACCGCCGTTCTGGAGGGGAGCGTCGATATGCAACATAACGGCGGCATACGCCAGCGTGAAATCGACAAAGGATTGCGCCTGCTTTGCTGCAGCCACCCCCAGTCCGACCTCGTGTTAGACCTTTAGCTAACGAAGGGCATATGCCGAAACACCACCGTGACTACAGTGCGTCCCACTCGACACGGACTCCAGTCAACTGGCGCCGCACCGTTAAGGCGCATCGGACCGAGGTACTCATGGATTCATCGAGAAACGCTGCAACATCTCCGGCCGG
Source organism: Paraburkholderia sp. GW821-FHT02A12 (assembly GCF_059422005.1). Classification (NCBI taxonomy): domain Bacteria; kingdom Pseudomonadati; phylum Pseudomonadota; class Betaproteobacteria; order Burkholderiales; family Burkholderiaceae; genus Paraburkholderia; species Paraburkholderia sp. GW821-FHT02A12. Next base: position 2,444,940 of record NZ_JBWKWA010000002.1, read on the forward strand.
CTTCTCCGATTTCGCCAGCCGACGCCACTACAAGATTCGCGACCAGGATTGGCGTCCTTTGCAAATCGGCGAATCGGACATTCCCGGTTACTTCTGGATTCCTTTGTCGGACGACGAGGGAGGCGCGTGGTCGAGTTACTGGATGAAAATCGAGCCGGGAGCACGAGGCCCGGAGCATCACCACGATGCGACTGAGTTAATTTTTGTCGCCGAGGGTGTCTTCACCGATAGCGACGGCGTTAGCTTCCTACCCGGGGATGTGCTCACTTACCCAGCAGGCTCAAGCCACTCCAGTTCGTCCGCTAGCGGTTGCACCATCCTGGTCGTTACGCGAACGGGCTCGCGTTTGGTCGATTGATTCAGCGATGTCTGCCCAGCACTCAAACCCTCTGCGAGAGCGTCAGCCGCCAAAGAAACCAGGACGGCTCCGAGCACATTACAGAATCGCCATCGATTCTGTCAGGTTCTGTTTCATGTAGTCGAGGAACCGCTTCTGGAAAAGCATGGTGTGCTCATGAGCGGCTTTCTCGGCGGCATCAGCAACTCGCCTCGCAATCGCGTCAATCAACTCGTCGTGGTCGCGCCCAAGCTTCGCTGCAGTAGGCGAGCTGACCGTGAAGTCGAAGTGCAGGTGGAGCAGCCGTTGCCCCTCCCCGAGAAGCCGTTCGTAGTACCCGACGAAGTACGGGTTATTCGCTGCATGTGCGATCGCCAGGTGCAGCGCCTCATTCGTCTCGGACATCGCCTGGAAGTCACCGCCGGCAACGGCCTCCATGTAGACCTCGTCCGCTTTGCGGATGCGGGCCAGATCTGACGCGTTATGCTGCGTGGCAGCCAGCCGGCTGACGGCGCGCTGGATGAGGTCCAACGCCGCAATGTATTTTGGAAACTCCTCGATTTCGAACGGCGTGACCAGCGTCGTCCGGTTGGGCAGAATCGTGAGGGTGGAGCGTGAAACAAGGCGACTGCCTACTTCGACGCGGGCAAGGGGCAACCACGGGTTGAGGCGCGCTTCCATTGGCTTGCGTCGCCCAGCGAGTGTCCGCATGACGCCCTCGGCTTCGATTTCGATGGCGCCGCTCCGGCGCAACAGCGCTGACCCGCGCTTACCTCGTCAGCTTCACGACGTTGGACACGCCGCGGCCAGCAGACGTGCCGAAGCGGTATGTCGACCGGCCCGCCTGCTTGGCGGCGTACATGGCCGCATCGGCGACGTCGAGCAATTGCTCGACGGAGTCGGCCCGGTCGGGACAGGTGGCAATGCCAATGCTGACGCTGATCTGGAAACGTCCGGCATATTCCTTGTCGCCGACCTCGCGAACGCGCGCAATCAGGCGGCCCGCCAGCTCACGCAATTGTTCGTCGTCGTCGCAATCGGCCGCGAGCAGTACGAATTCATCGCCGCCGACACGCGCCAGCATGTCCTGCTCCCGCGTCGCCGCGCGTAGCGCTTCAGCGAGCCGGCGCAACAAGGCGTCGCCGGCGCTATGGCCGAGCGCGTCGTTGACGCTCTTGAAGCCATCTATATCGAGGTACAGCAGGCCGGTGCGCTGGAAGTCGTCCGCCGGGGAAGGCACCAGCGCGTCGATTGCCGCCAGCAACCGGCGACGGTTCGGCAAGCCGGTCAGCGAATCCTGCGCGGCCTCCAGATCGAGCGCCGCGGAATACGCCTGAACTTTCGCAAACGCGCGCCGCTGAATGAAGAGTGTGTAGACCAGCAGACAGCACACGAAAACGGCGACTGCCGCCAGCGCGGCCGTGCCATACACCAGCCGCACGTGCGCATCGCGCGTGGCGACCCGGCGCTTTTCCCGCCAGTCATTCAACAACTGGCCGAGGTCGCTGTGAAGGCTGTCCATGTACCGCTTGCCTTCGTTGGTCTGCACGAGCGCAATGGCCGCGGCATGGTTACCCGAGCGCGCGAGCTCGATGCTGCGCGCCAGTTCCGTCACTTTGTCCGTCTTCGAATGTTCGATTTGCCGGACCAGTTCGACTGATTTCTCGTCGTTGGTCACTACCCGCTGCAGGTGCAGGACGGTATCGTCCAGATCGTGCACTCCCTGACGATAAGGCAACAAATAGCTTTCGTCGCCAGTCAACAGGTACCCGCGCTGTCCGGTTTCCGCATTTTCGAGGTTGTGCAAAACCCGGTTCGCCGCGCCGAGCACGGCGAACGCTTCTTCGTCGCGCAAGCCGTCGTCCACGATGACGCGGGCTTCGTAGAGAAACATCCCCGCAGCGACCAGCAAGCCGACGACTATCGCAACGTAAAGTGTGACAAAGCGATTACGGTCGGCATTCGCTGAGCGGGATAGACGCGAAAGCAAGGGTTCTCCGTAAGGGCTATCAGTCGAAAATGCTGTCAATGATAACCGCTGACGAATAACCGCTCACGAAGTCCCTACACACCTGGCTTCCACGGCCAGGAGGGATAAATACGCTCGCTGCTTTCAACACTCTCCCGCAGATCCTCAGTTTGCCCGCCATTGCGTTCGACGTCGCCAGCGGCCGCAATCTCGTTCAGCTGCTCGCCTTCGGCCGCGCCTTCAGCCGAATCCACATGGACGTCCTCGCCGGCCTTCAACGGCAGCAGGCCCTCGCCGAACCACGGAACCTCACCTCTCAACGCGGCGACATACGCCCGCCATCCTTGCGTGTTGCCGGCAAACAGGTTCCGCTGGACCGTGGATGCAAGACGCTCGCGATTCAACTCGGGCTCGAGTAACTCCCCCGGCCATGCAAAGAAGGCGCTCGTCGCGCGCTGTACAAACTGCTTCGATGTCATCCGCGGCGATACCTGAGTGAGTAGCGCCAAGCTGGCGAACGAAGCGTTTGCTGCCGCCAGTTCGTGCACGGTCTTCTCGCCGTCACATTTCAGGAGCCAGTTCACGGCCTCCAATACCTCTCCGAGGTGCAACAACAGGGCGCGGCGTTCGAATGCGTCTTTCATCTGCGTATTTCTTTACGTAAGTTCGACGCCCAATTCTAGCTTGCCGGCCGCGCGGCGCAATCAAAAGAGCGGCGTGCGCGCCCTCGCGGGCGGATAGCGCGCGTTCCGTTTCTGTGGCGGCGATGCCCAGGATCATGAGGTGCAAGAGCCTGTGTAAGAAGCAGGTGTAAGCGGCTGGTGTAAGCGGCGCCAAAACTCAGTCGAAAGCCTTGTCGTTCGGTGTCGCATAGAGCTTCTGCATCGCGTCGCTCATCGGGAAATCGAAGTTGATGTTTTTCGGAGGCACCGGCTTCATGAACCACTTGTCGTACATGGTTTTGATTTCACCGCTCTTCATCACCTGGCTCATCGTGTCGTCAACCAGCTTCTTGAATTCGGGGTCATTCCTGCGAAGCATGTAACCGTACGCCTCCGACGACTGAGGCGCCCCCACGATCACCCAATCGGCTGGCTGTGAGGTCAGCGAACGCGCGCCGGCAAGCAGAACGTCATCCATCATGTAAGCGACGGCCCGTCCTGTTTCGAGCGTGGCTCTTCCTTCGCCGTAGTCTTTCGCGCTGATGATCTGCATGTTCATCTTCTTCTCCTCGTTCATTTTCCTGAGGATACGCTCTGACGTCGTGCCCTGATTGGTCACCACGGTTTTTCCGGCGAGGTCGGGGAAATCCTTGATGCCGGAGTCTTTGCGTGTGAGCAGACGTGTTGTGGCAACAAAGAACGTATCGGAAAACGCGACCTGATTTTGCCGCGAGGTCAGATTAGTCGTGACGCCGCACTCGAGGTCGACCGTCCCATTCTGAACCAGCGGAATGCGGTTCTGCGACGTGACAGGTATGAAGCGGACGCGGAGGTCGGGATGCCCTGTCTTTGTCTTGACCGCCTCGATGATCCTGTTGCACAGGTCCTGGGAGAACCCTACGACCTGATTATTGGAATCGACATAAGAGAACGGCACAGATGTCTCCCGATGACCGATTGCGATCAGGTTCGAACTCTGAACCTTCGTCAAGGTCGGTTGGGCATCTTGCGCTGAAACGGTCTGCGAGAAGAAAATCGCAACCGTTGCGAGAGCCAATAGCGACGCGTATTTCATGACAATCCCCTATCCGTTTCGAAAAGCTATAGGTCGCACCGATGCGCAACCCGATACATATGTTGCCATGACAAAAATTCTCGCAACATATGTTAACTACCGATACGGGATTGAGCGGCTGCGCGCCGACGCGCACCGCTTGTCAGCCCCCGCCGGCTCGCGCCGCCCGTACCCGCGGACTAGCGAACTCTCGGGGTAAAGCGGCCTGGAACGGGGCGCGGACCGGGAGACGATTTTGATGAAACGGATTAACGCAGGTATCGCAGATATCGCGCGGCCTGCCGCGCCGACGTTTGAAACCGGAAAAGGGTGACGGATGGCCGGGAGGCTTCGATCGACATAGTATTGTTTGCGAGCAACTGAACAACGGGCGGGATTGGAATGGCTTCACCGGACCCATCAAATCCGAAGCAATAGCCACAATAAAAAAGCAGGCGATAAACTGCCTGCCTGTCACTATGGGTTTAAAACTCACCCAGTGAAAACCTAAGCCGGATACACCATAACATCGTATTAAATCGCTCGCTGACGAGCCCGTAAAATTAGACTCGCGGGTATGGGTATTCGATTGCCTTAAGTGTCATTGACCAAAATAGATCCTGCATTGAGGACCGGTCGCGCACGGCCGGTCCTGCCGGCTCCCTGCCTGCGAGCGGCTGTCTGCCACGCCGCCGTAGGCGGCGTCCTGTCCAGTTTCACCGAGCGATATGTCGGTAGTGGATTGCGCTGTTTCGTTCGCGTCATGCTGCATGAGTGCACGGCCCTGCTGGCTGTCCAGCGCGGCGGCTGTCGTCGGCGCAAAAAACAGAACCAGAACCGCGCCCGCCAAAGGCACCACTAAACGTAATTTCATGTCCAGACTCCTCGAATGCGGCGCAGCAGCGTTGACGCCATCGGAAGAATTTTCATGTCCCGATATCCTATCCGCGAAAAAACGCCTTGCAGCCAAATCGAGCTGACGGACGAGCGAATGCCTTAACACGTGCTGCTGCGGCGAGTCACAGAACTAAATGAATATATAGTTGCCAGTCCTTCGACTGATGTCGACTGCGATTTCGCGATTTGCCGGAATCAGTATTCACACGGCTGGAGATGCAGATTGTTTGCCCTGCGTTTTTGTTATAGGTCGGGTGCTCAGGATTTCAACCGGCGGCGTGCGGACTCCTGCGAAAGCCGGCGCAACATGGCGTGCGACGACCGTACAGTGCGCTATGATATCGACATAACGCAGAAAATTGGCCCGCGCGAGGCACCGCCGAGTTGACGGTGCCTGCATATGAGACCGGGCGTTCGCAACCCGTGCATTATCAGCACCGTCTTTTCATTGCGGCCGTGACGCTCATCCAACCGTATGTAAAACCTGTCCCCGCAGGCCGACCCCATTACATGGGTTCGCTGTCTTCGAGGCCCCTTGCAATCTGCACTTGACAGAAAGCCGGACGATTTAGAAGGACGAATATCTTATGGACGAAAGGAAGCGAGATAGCATGATTGCGTATCTCCGCCGCCGCATGGAAGAGTTTGGTATCAAGCCGGAAGATCTGGCTTCGGCGCTGGCGTCCGAGCAATCAGGTCGAAACGCGGGACAAAATGCGGAGCGCTACCGAAGCGCCATGGGAGATACCTGGGACGGCCAGGGTGAAATGCCCCAATGGCTTAAACAGGCAATTAGCGCAGGCCAGACAATCGAACACTTCGAATTGTCGGCCGCACCGGTAGCCACACCGCCTGCAAAAAAGCGCGTGGATTGGCAAAACGACCCGTTTGCGGGAAGCCCGCTCGCGCGGCAGAGTCCGCGATCCTGATCGACCGCGGACGAAAAGTAAAAGTAAAGCCGGCCTCGGTTGCCAGGCCGCGGCGAATAATCGATTCGGCGCCGGCGCACAGGCGAATCTTTCAGTACGCGGTCACCCGCGCGTCCGGCTATGCGCCCTCCTCCTTCCATGAATCGCTTTTTCATGGAGGTGAATCAGTTGCCACGATTCAGGCTGGCGCTCGCGGCGGTTGCACTTCAACGGTGACATGCGAGAGCCCCTTGAAGCGTTCGAGCACCGCATGATAGAAGCGCGAATCCCGCTGAGACTCGCTGGTCGCAACCGACACGACGGCGCTCATGTGACCGGGCCCCACTCGCCACACATGCAGGTCGACAACCTTGTCGCCACGGTCCTCGATGGCGTGACGAACATTGTCTTCCATGCGCCTGTCGGGATTCATGTCGAGCAGAATCGCGCCGGTGTCGCGCATCAGGCTATAGGACCAGTTCGCAATCACGAGTGCGCCGATGACGCCGGCCAGCGGGTCCATCCATAGCCAGCCAAACGTCCGCGCGAGCACGAGGCCGACGATGGCCAGCACGGAGACCGCCGCGTCCGCGATAACGTGCAGGTAAGCAGAGCGAATGTTGTGGTCCCGCGTAGCCGCCTCGTGCGCCTCATGCGCGTCGTGACCGTGCTCATGTTCCTCGAACCCGAACTCGTGCTCACCGTCCGCTATCCGCACAATGGCTTTGAAAGCGTGCGGCTCAGGAATGTCTTCCTTCGACTCCAGATAGCCACCACGGTCCGCCAACGCAAATACCTGCCGCGCACCGTCCGGCCGGATAGTGGTGATAGACGTTACCGACGGGTCCAGCACTGAATTCTCCGTCGCCGGCGTGACGCGAAAAACGGGAGGCACGCCGTCCTCGAAAATGGACACGGCAAACACACCGGACGAAGCAAAAACCTTCTGCACCTCGTCATCGTGACCGTGCTCATCGTGACCGTCGCTGTGGCCGTGCCCATGACTATGGCCATGACCGTGGCCGTGGTGGTCGCCGCTCAGCAACCACACGCTCGCGAGGTTGACCAGCAGGCCCACCACAGCGATAGGAATCGCTTCGCCGAAATGAATCGGCACGGGTGACAGAAAACGCGCAACCGCCTCGTAGCCGATGAGCATGGCAATCATCGCCAGCACGATGGCACTCGTAAATCCCGCGAGATCGCCCAGCTTGCCGGTACCGAACACAAAGCGGGAATCGGCGGCATGCCTGCGCGCATACGTGTAGGCGAGCGCGGCAATCAACATTGCGCCTGCATGCGTCGACATGTGGAGACCGTCGGCCACGAGCGCAAGCGACCCGAATAGACTGCCGCCGACGATTTCAATCAGCATCATCGCGCTGCACAGCGCGATCACCGCCCACGTCTTGCGCTCGTTCTTTTCGTGACCGGCACCCAGAAAGATGTGGTCATGCCCTGCGCCAAACGCGGCGTCCTTGAAGTCGATCTCATTCATTTTCCGCTCGGCTCATTTGAAATAACTGTGAACAACTTCGATGATCTGTTCGGTCGCGCTGCCGCCTGACTCCTCGCCGGTATCCGCGTCGACCAGGTGGTTCCTGATGTGGTCCTCCAGCACAACGGCAAGCAGGCCGTTCATGGCGCCCCGGCAACTCGTAATTCGTTGCAGAACATCCGAGCAGCCGTGCTCTTCCTCGAGCGCCCGCTCGATGGCTTCGACCTGCCCCTTGATGCGGCGGACGCGGTTGAGGAGCTTCTGCTTATCCTGAATCGTGTGACCCATTCCATCCTCCGTCTATACCCGGGGGGAGTATAAACCTTTTGGAGAATCAGGATAGGGGGATGGGGTATCGGGATCCGCGTGGCGGATCCGTTTCAGGCGTTTTCTGAGGGGGGCCACCGTGGGCCGGCCCCGCAAAAGAATGCGCAGCACGTGTGCTTTGATTCTAGAAGCGGATACCCAGCGCTAAAGGCTGCTACCTCTATCAATCCGGTCTACCTCCATCGTCTGCCGGACAAATGAGCCGGACTCGTTCTCCCCGCGCGCGGACATGCGCGAGCCAAAGCCGCGGGTCAAAGCCGCAGGCCGTTCAGAAACTGATACCAGAGTCCACTTAACGCACCGAGCGGATGCGCGTCGTTTGAATTTTCTTCGCGCGTGGCGTGATTGACGGGGCTGGCGGCTTCGTCCTTTGCGGCCGCCGCCTCTGCCGGGGTGGAAGCCATCGGAGTCTCGGGAGTCTCGGAGGCCTCAAAAGTCGCAGCAGCCTCAGCAGCCGTCTCGCCCTTTTCCGCCTCGCGCCGCGATGCCTGCAATGCCGCGACGCTGTCGGCGATCTGCGCCGCCCGCCGCGCCTCGCACTGGCGCCCGAGCAGCACGCCGAACAGGACGTCGCGATTGTGGCCTTCGTCGGCGAAACGCATGGCCAGCGAGACCATTTCCGCATACGCGGCTTCGTCGGCCGCCCGCGCGGCGGCCTCGCGCTCGGCTTGCGCCTGCTGCTGACGCGCGCGCTGCGCTTCCCAGCCGCGCATCTGCTCGGCATAGACCGCGTCGTACACCTTACGCTGCGCGACGTCGGACAGGATCGCGTACGCGTCCTTGATTTCCTGGAAGGTGGCGCGCGCCACGTGTTCGGCGCCGGCATTGCGGTCGGGATGCCATTTCATCGCGGCCTTCCGGTAGGCGCGCTTGATTTCGTCGGGAGTGGCGTGCGCGTGCACGCCGAGCGTGTCATAGAGGGTTGTCATCGCTTGCTCGACCTCGGCGGGAATCGCTTCGCGGACCATCGTAGCATGCGAAAAACTGCTTTATTGTGAAGCGCGAGCGTTTGCGCACATGAAAGGCCGCACCAAAAAAAGACCCCGCCACTGGCGTAGCGAGGCCGAGTCCCATGTCAAGGAGATGTCATGGAGGAGACGATCCGATCATAGCCTCGCGTCATCGCGCCCCCAAACAATCGTTCGCCATATGCTTATCCGGCGCGGCCTGAGCTGCATTGCACGGCGCGCGGCATCTGAATCGAAACGCCCGCCGGGGCGCCTGTTGCGATGCCTGCCGCAACACCAGCCGATAGTGCGACAACCCCGCCCGGTTATATCGTTAGAACAAAAAGTCGCTTCGCGGGGCTGGCGGGCGTCATTAAGATGACACTTCAAAGTCCGGTTCGCCCCGGTTCCTCTGCGCGCAGCCCCGCGCCAGCGTACCGGCAGCCGCTACCGAAGGAGCATTTCGTTGACCAGTTTCGATCATCACCGCCGGCCTCTCGTGATCGGCATCGGCGGCACGACCCGCGCCGCGTCGTCGACCGAGCGCGCGCTCGGCTTTGCGTTGCGTGGCGCGGAAGCCGCCGGCGCGAATACCCGCCTGTTCGGCGGCACCTTCCTGCATAGCCTGCCCCACTACGCACCGGAAAACCCGCAACGCACCGACGAACAACTCGAACTGATCGAAGCCGTGCGCCACGCGGACGCCGTGATCATCGCCACGCCCGGCTATCACGGCGGAGTATCGGGTCTCGTCAAGAATGCGCTCGACACGCTCGAAGAGCTGCGCGCCGATGAACGTCCGTATCTGGACGGCCGCGCGGTCGGCTGCATCGTCACGGCTTATGGCTGGCAGGCCGCGGGCTCGGTGCTGACCTCGCTACGCTCGATCGTGCACGCGCTGCGCGGCTGGCCGACGCCGTTCGGCGCCGGCATCAACACGCTGGAAACGCGCTTCGACACCGTCGACACGTGCTCGGATGCCAAGGTGGTCGACCAGCTCTCGACGGTCGGCCAGCAAGCCGCGCAATTCGCGCTGGCGTTCAATGCGCACCGCACGCCGGCGGCTGCGCCGCTCGGCAACGCGCTCAAGGAAGCGCAACCGGCAAGGCTCCTGCAAGCGGTTTGACGCTTTTGCGCACTGCGTCGTGGACCGAAGCCGGTCCACGATGCTTGCCGCATCGCAACGCGGCCAACCGCTAACGACCGTGGGTTTTCGCGCCGGTTCTCGCGTCAGTTCTCGCGCCGGTTCTCGCGCCGGTTTTCGCGCCGGTTTTCGCGTCATTGATTTGACGCCGCATTCGCGGGCCACGCGCTCAAGCCGCCCCCCCACGGCGCGTCTCGTCCCAAAGGTTCATCAAAGCCAATCCTGCTCGCAGAGCGTCTGATCGCACGCGCTCAAAACCGCCCGCGACGCCATTGCGCAAACCGTGCGCCAAACAACAGACTTCCCGCCGAGAACGCCGGATAGTGTGTGCGAATACAGCGACTATGGCCCGATCAGGCCTCCTGAAGACGGTTCCAGGACCTCGCTGATTTGCTTACGACGAAAGATTGGTTCACCCGTTGCGTGGCGCGGCCTACGCTTCCCCCTGCCCGCTGACTCATCGGCCACCTGACGCACAGGGTTGCACCTCGAACGCCGGTTTCCCCTAGCAACGCGGGCATACTCACTGCCACGACCATGAATTCACATATCCGCTACAAGGGCTACGAAGTCGCACCGGTTGCACAACGCCTGCCCAACGGCCTGTTCGCCGCCAACCTGACCATCGAGAAAACCACCGCGAACGAGGGCCAGGCCTATTCGTTCGACGCGCTCGATTACTTCTTCGACGAAGAACATGCGCTCGCCTATGCGTTCCGCTGGGGACGCATGTGGATCGACAGCCGCCAATGACGCAGTAACGCAGTAGACCGGCCGCCGGCGCGCGCAGGCTGCCGGCCCTGGCGTCGGGTTTTAAATGGTTGTGCCAGAATAGGCGACACACCAGTTCGCTCTCTGTTCGCCTGCCATGTCCGACACCCTGACAGACGCCGCCGAAGATCGCACCCTGCGCCATTGGACATTCCGCGGCCCCGCCCGCGTGAAGATCGGTTCAGACGCTCACAAGCAGATGTTTTGCCGCATGCTGCTTGAAACCCCCACCCCCTATAAACCGGCCGTGATCGAATGGCGTCCGCTGCCCCCGGACACGCTCGAACGCCTGTGCTCGCTGCCGATCTGGGACATCGCGGCGCAGCAGTCCGGCTACTTTCCCGAGGCGCTGGTCGAGACCTTCGAGCCGGTGATTCAGGAAGAAGCGCGCCACATTCTGTTGTTCGCCAACTGGGTCGCGTGGCATCGGTGCACAATGCCATGGTGGCGACGGCCCTGGCATGCGCTGCGGGTCGCCGCGATCTGGGCCGTGCTGATCTGGCAGCGCGTCGCCATCGCCAAAGGTCTCGACGCCCAAGGCGTCGCGCACGATTCCAACTTCCTGCCCGAAAGCAGCAAAATGATCGGTGAAGCAATCGAAGTGCGCGAACTGATCGAACTGTGTCTCGCGGAAAACGACTGGCGTATGAGCGGTTACGATGCGCGGCTGGTGCCGGCCCTCGCGCGCTTTGCGCTACGCTTCATGAAACCATCGCGCCGAAACCGGCAGCACTAGACAAGGAGACGTCGGCCATGACCTGGACCGTCGATGCACAACTGGCTTTGACGTCGACTCAAGCGGTCGAGGCGATCCAGTCGGGGCGGCTCAAAGCCGCCGACTACATCGCCACGCTGCTGGCCCGCGCCGCCGCACTCTCCAGCCTGAACGCGCTGACCACGCTCGACCTGGACGGCGCGCTGGCCGCCGCGCGGCGCATCGACGCGTTGCCGCCCGAAGCGAAAACGCAATTGCCGCTCGCCGGTCTCGCGGTCGTCGTGAAAGACAACATCAATACGGCCGGCCTGCAGACTTCGGCGGGCACGCCCGCGCTCGAGAACTTCGCGCCGAAGACGAACGCGCCTTCGGTGCAACGGCTCATCGACGCCGGCGCGATCGTACTCGGCAAGGCCAATATGCACGAACTCGCGTTCGGCATCACCAGCACGAACCTGGCCACGCACGCCGGGCCGGTACGCAATCCGTACGATCCGACGCTGATCCCGGGCGGCTCGTCGGGCGGCACCGCCGCGGCGATCGCCGCGCGCATCGCGCCCGCGGGTCTGGGCACCGATACCGGCGGCTCGACCCGGATTCCGGCCGCACTGACGGGCATCGCGGGATTTCGTCCGTCGGTGGGCAACGGCGGCGCCGAGCGGCGCTACCACGATCCGAACGCCGTGGTGCCGATCAGCCATACGCGCGACACGGTGGGACCGATGGCGCGCACGGTCGCCGACATCGCGTTGCTCGACGGCGTCATCACCGGCGCGGGCCCGTTGCCTGTGGTTGCGCTGAACGGTCTGCGCATCGGCTTGCCCGCGCCGCTGTGGGCGGGGCTCGAAAAGCAGGTGGAAGATGTCGCGCGCGCCGCGTTGAACCGGCTCGAGGCGGCCGGCGTGAGCCTGGTGCCGGTCGAGATGAGCGAACTGGAGACCTTGAACAGTTTGGTCGGCGGCCCGATCGCGATCCACGAGGCGCGTGAGGACCTGCGCGCCTGGCTCGTCGCCAACGACGCGCCGGTCAAGACCGTGGCCGAAATGGCGGCCCGCATCGCGAGCCCGGATGTGCGCGCCATCTACGACGCCGTGCTCGCCGATCAGCTCGGCGCGCGTTATGAAGCGGCGCTGAACCAGTGGCGGCCGAGCTTGCAGCAGTATGTCGCCGCGACCTTCGCGGACCATCGTCTCGACGCGCTGCTGTTTCCGACCACCCGCCTCGCCGCGGTGCCGATCGACGACGTGCACGGTTCGTCGACGGTATCGATCGACGGCGCCGCGCCGATCGACACGATGGACGCGTTTCTGCGCAACACCGATCCGGCCAGCACGTCGGGCATTCCGGGGTTGTCGCTCGCGGCGGGGATGACGCGGGGCGGCTTGCCCGTCGGCCTCGAGCTGGATGGACCACTGGGCAGCGACCGGCGGCTGCTGGCGATCGGCGTCGCGTTCGAGCAGTTGCTCGGCGTGCTGCCCGCGCCGGCGCTTTGATGCGGACGGCAAACCGCGTGCAGCGAGGCCCGCTGCGAAGCGCGCTGCGAAACCCATTGCGAAGCGCCGCGGCGGTCGCGGCCGCGTTAACGGTCGTCGCGCTGGTCTGCGCATGCGCGCGCCTCGCCGCATTCGATTCCGACGCGCTATGGAAGATAGTCGACCTCCGCTGCGTGCCGTCGCAACAGGCCAGCGGCACGCCGGGTCAGTGCACGGCTGTCGATCTCGACAAGCGCTATGCGATTCTGAAGGACATCGTCGGCCGATCGCAGTATCTGCTGATTCCGACCGATCGCATCACCGGAATCGAAAGCCCGCGTGTGCTGGACGCCCATGCGCAGGACTACTGGGCCGATGCGTGGGCGTCGCGGCACTATGTGGAGAAGTCGGTCAAGCGGCCGCTGCCCGACAATCGGCTCGGCCTCGAGATCAACTCGGCTTTCCGGCGCACCCAGCAGCAAATGCATATCCATATCGATTGCATGCGCGGCGACGTGAGCGACGCGCTCGCGCGTCACACGCATGACGCGCCCGGCACATGGCGTTGGGACACGCTCAACGGAAACCGTTATCGGATCATGCGGATCACCGCGCTCACGCAAGGAAACGATCCGTTTCATCTGGTCGCGCGCGACAACAAGGGGGCCGACGCGATGGCCACGCAAACCATTCTCGTGACGGGCGCGGGGCCGTCGGCCGAGCGTGACGGCTGGCTGGTGGTGAATAGCGGCACCGAAACCGACAACGGCAGCGGTACGGCGGAAGGCTTGCTCGACCATGCCTGCCGGATTGCGGACGGCGGCTGACGCACAGGCCCACCGTCACTAATGCACAAATTCGCAGATGCATTGCTCAACAAAATGGTTCGAGTGGTGCGGATTGGTCCGTAGGATCAGCCTGAACGTGCATTCCGGCCGATCCAACCGATGGCGATTTACCTCGACGACACCCAACGCAAAACGCTCGCGCGGCTCGCCGCGAGCTGGACATGGCGCACACAATGGCCGACGTGGGCACTGATCGGCACGATCTACGGTGGATGGCTCGGCGTCGCGACGCACGCGCGCAACCTCGGCTTGCCGCTGACCATCATGCTGCTCGCGTTGCTCAGCGCATGGTACATGTCGCTGCAACACGAACTGCTGCACGGTCATCCAACCCGTTCGCCGCTCGTCAACGCACTGTTGGGTTTCCTGCCGCTGGCGGTGTGGTTTCCGTATGGCATCTATCGCGACTCGCATCTTCAGCATCACGACGATCCACATCTGACGCGTCCCGACTACGATCCCGAGAGTTACTTCGTAAGCCAGGGGGTGTGGGTTCGTGCGGGCTGGCCGATTCGTGCGCTGCTGACATTCCGCAATACGTTCATCGGCCGCCTGCTGGTCGGGCCGGCGTTTGCGATTGCTGCAACCGGCGTGGACGCGCTGGCGAAAATCAAGCGAGGCGATTGGCGCGACGTGCCGCTGTGGCTTGCACACTTCGCTGCGCTGGCCGCGCTGACGATCTGGCTGCAGCGTGCTTGCGGGATACCCGTGTGGCTATTCATCGTCGGCGTCGGTTATAGCTCGCTGGCGTTGGGCTCGATTCGCTCGTTTCAGGAACATCGCGCAGCGCATGCTCACGAGCATCGCACCGTCATCAATGAAGCGGCGTGGTTCTGGCGTCTGCTGTTTCTGAACAATAACTACCATGCCGTGCATCACGATCTGCCGCATGTGCCGTGGTATGCGCTGAAACGCGTCTACGAGGAGCGGCGGGAATCTTATCTGGAACGCAACGGAGCCTTTCTGGTAAAGGGATATAAGGAGTGGCTCACCCGTTACGCGTTGACGCCCGTCAGCCAGGTGGTGCACCCGGAAAGCGAAAATCTGCCCGGTGCCAAGCGGCGGTCGCATTTGCGTTCGTCTATCTCGATCGTCAGGTCCTGATCCTGCTGAGCGAAGGCGCCACTGTCGGCAGGTCGCGCTTCGGCAATCCGAACCCGGTGTACCTGGAACGAGGGTGGTATCAGCTATACCGTTACTTAGAGTTGTCTTGTTACACCCGAACGGCGTTGCAACAATGCTAGTGAGCCATCCGGCGAAGCTGTCGACCCGGGCGCGACGAATTTGCGTCGATACCGACCATCAGCCATGCAACTGAATCGGGGTAACCAGCAATGCGAATTTCCTTTTTGCACACGATTGAAGGCAACAAGAACGTTTTTGAGCAAGCGGCAAAAGATCTTGGACTGCCAATCGAGCACCTTCATCATGTAGTGCGATCGGACCTCCGTCTGTCAGTGGATCAGGCTGGAACATTCACAAGCGCGTTGAAGGCGCAGACAAACGACTGTCTCCTCGAATTGGCCGCCGGCGCCGACGCTGTCATCCTGACCTGCGCCACGCTTGGCCCGGCCGTGAGCGACATCGAGCATCCTCCGGTTCCAATCGTAAGGGCAGATGCTGCGTTAGCGTCTGTGGCCGCAAGCATTGGCGGAAGAATCATCGTGTTGTGTGCCGCGGAAAGTGCCATTGAGACTACGAGACGTCTGTTCGAGCAGTACGCAAACAAAGAGAGTGCTTCAGTGTCGATCAATCACGTCGCCCAGGTTTGGGAGCTGTTCAAAAGCGGCGATCTCGACGCATGCCTCGCTGCAACGGCGCGGGCAGCCGATGAGGCCTACGAAGCCGGCGCAACGGTAGTCGCGTTTGCTCACCCGTGGATGGCACCGGCCGCGCGTCTCGTCGGCAAGGGACGGCATCCGGTTGATAGCGCTCACGCCGCGCTGCAAGCGGTGATGCAGCAGCCTGGAAAGACTGCACTGGATGATTGATCGGAATACGGCCCGATAGCGCCAGTCCGTTTACGGCCGACTGCTACCCACTATCGGTCATGCTCCCGCGCGCTGTCTCAGGGCCGCCAGACGGGGCCATCAGGAAAGGAATACTGATCGAGCGACGCCGCAAGCATTTCGATGCTGTAGCCGGGACGTTGCGGCGGCATGTAACGGCCGCTGCGGATCACGACAGGATCGACGAAATGCTCATGCAGATGATCCACGTACTCGAGCACGCGGTTTTCCAGCGACGCCGACACGCAGATATAGTCGAAAATCGAAATGTGCTGCACGTACTCGCACAAGCCGACGCCGCCCGCGTGCGGGCACACGGGCACGCCAAACTTCGCCGCCATCAACAGGACGACGATCACCTCGTTCAGACCGCCCAGGCGGCAGCTATCCACCTGACAGAAGTCGATTGCATGCGCCTGCAGCAACTGCTTGAACATCACACGGTTATGGCAGTGTTCGCCCGTCGCTACGCCGATTGGCTGAATCCGCCGGCGGATGGCCGCGTGGCCGAGAATGTCGTCGGGACTCGTGGGTTCCTCGATCCACCATGGATCGAATTCCGCCAGGCGCCGCATGTTGGCGACCGCTTCATCGACATCCCATACCTGGTTCGCATCCATCATCAGCTTCAGGTTTTCGCCGATTTCCTCACGCAGGATGCGGGCCCGGCGCGCATCTTCTTCGAGATTGCCGCCCACCTTCTGCTTGAAATGCGTCCAGCCCTGCGCGACGCCTTCACGTGCGAGCCGGCGGATCTTGTCGTCGTCGTAACCGAGCCAGCCGGCCGAAGTCGTGTAGGCGGGATAGCCGCGCGCCAGCATGTCCTTTTCGCGCTCGCCCCTGGTCTTTGCATGGCGATGCAGCATGGCGATGGCTTCATGCGGCGTGATCGCGTCGGTCACATAGCGGAAGTCGAGACAGCGCACGAGTTCTTCGGGGCTCATGTCGGCGAGCAGCTTCCACACCGGCTTGCCTTCCGCTTTGGCCCACAGGTCCCAAACCGCATTCACGACAGCCGCCGTCGCCAGATGAATGGCGCCCTTGTCCGGACCGATCCAGCGCAGTTGGCTGTCCGACGTCAGCGCGCGCCAGAAAGCGCCCATGTTCGCCGCGATATCCTCGAGCGTCTTGCCGACGACCAATGGGGCAAGCGCCTGTACCGCCGTCACGCAGATCTCATTGCCGCGCCCGATGGTGAAGGTGAGACCATGGCCCGTGAGCGTCTCCGGCGAATCGGTTGCGAGCGTCACATAGGTGGCGGAGTAATCCGGCGCGACGTTCATCGCATCGGAGCCGTCGAGTGAACGCGAGGTCGGAAACCGAATGTCCCGGACGGACAGCTTTGTGATCGTGGACATCTGAACACCCTCCTGGGCGGCAGCTATCGACTTCCGCGCGGCCTTTTCGCGGCCACCTTCGCTCCCCGCGACGCGGGTCGCGAAGAGAAGGGGAGGCGCCGCGCGCCCTCCTCTCTCGCCGCGCCCAGGCGGCAGCGGTCAATCATAGAGCACGGCGGCGATCTTCGGATCGCTCATATTGCTCTTGTCGTACCAGTAGAAGCCCGTGTCGACCTTCTTGGGCAGCTTCTCGCCCTTCAGCGCCTTCATCGCGGAGTCGACAACGCATTTGCCGATGCCGACCGGGTTCTGCGTGATAGCGCCGGCCATCAGGCCCGAATTGATGTCCTCCTTCTGCTCCTTGCCGGAGTCGTAGCCGATCAGGACGAGCTTTTTGCCCGACTCCCTGACGCCGATCGCGGCACCCTCCGCCGAGCCTTCATTGCCGCCGAAAATGCCCTTGAGATTGGGATTGGCCTGGATCATCGCCTTGGCGATTTCCGCCGACTTCAGATGGTCGCCGCCGCCATATTGGACCGAGACGATCTTGATGTTCGGATGCTTCGCCTTCATCTCGTTCAGGAAGCCGTCGCGGCGATCGATGCCGGTGCGGCTGGTCTGGTCGTGCACGATCACGCCGACCTCTCCGGCATTGCCGATCGCGCTGGCCATCTTGTCGGCGGCGAGCGCGGCCGCGGCAAGATTGTCTGTCGCGCACGTCGTCAGCGGAATGTCGCTGTCGACGCCGGAGTCGAAGGCGATGACCGGTATCTTGGCGGCCTGCGCCCGCTTCAACAGCGGAATGGCCGCTTTGCTGTCGAGTGCGGCGATGCCGAGCGCCTGGGGTTTCTTGGCGAGCGCGGCCGAGAGCATATCGATCTGCTTGTCGACCATAGCCTCCGTTTCCGGTCCCTCGAACGTAATCCTGACCTTGTGCTCCTTCGCCCCCTGTTCAGCGCCGGCTTTGACGGCCTGCCAGAACTGGTGCTGAAAGCCTTTCGAGATGAGTGGAATGTAGGTTTCGTCCGCGCGGACAAGACTCGTCCCGCCGATGAGCGCGCCGACGCCGACCACGACACCAATTAGTTTTCTTTTCAACATGGGGTTTCTCCTCCTAAGGTAGCCATCAACTTTCAGCCGTTGGGAGAGCCCTTGGCGCTCCCTTTTCTTGATCTTGTCCCGTGCAGCTTCAGCTTTTCTTGCGCCGCAAAATATCGGCATAGACCGCGAGAATGATGATGAGGCCCGTCACCACAATCTGCCATTCCTGCGCGACGGACATGATGCGCAGGCCATTGGTCAGCACGCTCATGATGAAAGCGCCGATGATCGTGCCCAGAATCGTGCCCGCACCGCCGCTGAGCGAGGTCCCGCCGATTACCACCGCGGCGATCGCTTCGAGCTCATAGCCCTGGCCTAGCGCCGGCTGGGCCGAATTCAGGCGCGACGCGATGAGCAGCCCTGCGACGCCGCAAATTGCCCCGGCCAGGCCGTAAATGGCGATCTTCCACCGATCGACATTCACGCCGGAAAGGCGGACGGCTTCCTCGTTGCTGCCGAGCGCAAATGTATAGCGGCCGAGCGCCGTGCGATTCAGCGTGATCGAACTCACGACCGCAAGGAAAAACAGGATCAGGACCGCGTTCGGAATGGGCAGGTTCGGCAGGAAATAGCCGATCAGCGAATCCTGAGAGATCATGTAGAAGTTTTCGGTGTCGTTGAAATAGATCGGCTTGTCAGCCGAGACGACGAGCGAAAGCCCTTTCAGCAGCAGCATCATGCCTAAGGTGGCAATGAAGGGCGGTATTTTCATTTTCGCCGTGAGGGTTCCCGAAATGGTGCCGCAGATCGCGCCCGTGCCGATCGCAGCCACGACGCCGATCCACATCGGCAAATGCCAGAAGGTCAGAAACACGCCGCAAATGACCGCCGTGAAGGTCATCAACGTGCCGACCGACAAATCGATGCCTCCGGTGATGATGACGAACGTGCTGGCGATCGCCAGAACGCCGTTGACCGCCGTTGCCTGCAGAATCCCGAGAATATTGTCCGTCTGCATGAAAGCTGGCGAGGCGAAGCTGAAAAAACCCAGCAGCAGGATCAGGCTCGCGAAGGCGAGCAGCTTTTGCAGAGCAGCCGGCGCGAAGATGCGGGCTCTTAGGCCGGACGGCCGTCCCTCATTGGCCAGCGCCGACGTATCCGATGGCTGTGTCATAAATTGGACCTCCCCTCTTGAGGCTCACGCCGCTTTCAAGGTTTCGCGCTGCGTCGCCAGGTGCATGATGCGCTCCTGCGTCGCCTCCGCGGCTGAGAGTTCGCCGGTGATGCGCCCCTCGCACATCACGACGACGCGGTCGCTCATGCGCAAGATTTCCGGCAACTCCGACGAGATCATCACGATCGCCTTGCCTTGCTCGGCGAGCGCGCGCAGGAGCTTGTAGATTTCGCTCTTGGCGCCGACGTCGATGCCGCGCGTCGGCTCGTCGAAGAAGAGCACGTCGCAGTCGCGCTCGAGCCACTTCGCAATCACGATTTTCTGCTGATTGCCGCCCGACAGAAGCCGCACCTGCTGCGCCGCGGAGGGCGTACGAATGGCGAGCGCATTGATGAAATGGGAGGCTGTCCGGCGTATCTGAGCGCGGCGCAAGAAAAAGTTGAGCGACAGGAATTTGCGCAAATTGGACATCACGATGTTCGATTCGACATCCATGCCGGTCGCAAGGCCGAAGCGCTTGCGGTCTTCCGAGAGATAGCCGATACCGCGCGCCACCGCGTCGCTCGGATTCCTGATCGTCGCTTTCACGCCTCTCACGGCAATTTCGCCGGATTCGACCGGATCGGCGCCGAACACCGCCCGGGCGACCTCGGTGCGGCCGGCGCCCATCAAGCCGGCAAAGCCCAATATCTCGCCTTTGTGCAGCGCGAAGCTCACGTCTTTGACCAGCGGACCGGCGTTCAGATTCTTCACTTCGAGTGCGACCTCGCCTTTGTCCCCGGCGCTGTGAGAACGCGCGACGTCGGTCAAAGTTCGCCCGACCATCATGCCGATGATCGCTTCGACGCTGGTGTCCCCGGCGGTGACGGTGGCCACATATTCGCCGTCGCGCAACACGGTGACGCGGTCGGAAATCTGCTTCAGCTCGTCCATCTTGTGGGAGATATAGATGACTCCCACGCCCCGGCTCTTCAGCTCCCGGATGATGCGGAAGAGCTCGGCGATCTCGGCGTCGTTGAGCGCCGAGGTGGGTTCGTCCATGATCAGGACGCGCGAATCGAAGGACAAAGCCTTGGCGATCTCGACCATCTGCTGCCGCGCGACGGTGAGCGTGCCGACAACCGCGCGCGGGTCGATATTCACATGCATGCGGGCAAGAAGGTCGCGCGCTTGCGCGTTGAGCTTGTCTTCGTCGAGGAACAGGCCGAAGCGTCCGCGCGGCTCGCGGCCGATAAACATATTCTGGGCGACGCTCAGATGATTCATCAACTGGAGTTCCTGATGAATGATGCAGACGCCCATGGCCTGCGCCTCGCGCGGGCTCAAGAACTCGACCGGCTGGCCGTCATAGAGGATTTCGCCGGAATCCCGGGTGTATACGCCGGCGAGGATTTTCATCAGCGTCGACTTGCCGGCGCCATTCTCGCCCATCAGCGTGTGGACTTCCCCCGCCATGAGATCGAACTGGACTTCGTGAAGCGCCCTCACGCCGGGAAAGCTCTTGCTGAGCCTTTTAACGGAAATGAGCGGGGTCATGGCGCGGATTCAACGGCAAGTCCGCGACGGCCACTGGCCTCATGGCGAGGAGCGGATCGAAAAAGCGCCGGGTGTCGCCGGATATCGCGGTAGATATCGCGGCTGAAATCGCAACGAGAAGCCAGGCACATTGCTGGTCCCCCAAACGGATGTGCCACGATTTTACGACGCTGGACGGCAGCGGCTCAAGCGTAGGCATTCCCTAGTGTCACGCGGTCATGCGCAATGTATCTCGCGCCCTTGCGGCCAGACGTGCGGCTGATGCCGCCCCAATTGAGCCGCACCTATAACCACACGTCGTCGAACCCCGTTGTGTCTGTCGCAGTCGATTGAATCGAGTCAGTGAAAGTGCGATTGTCCGCGTTCCAGGAAGTTTCCCACGGCTCCGCTGGCCCTTACCCGCATAACCGCGTCCATCGACAAGCAGTTCTTATGCGCGGAAGCGCTATGCGTGGACGCAGCTGTCAGGAGCTGGTGTCGTTCCCGGCAGCACACACCTGTTGCGACAGAGCCGTTCGATAAATCAGAACAGGATCAACGTCCGTTTGCCGGGCGGCATTCTCGCATCAAGCACGCATACACCGTGCTTAAGACAGTGTTTCCTTAAGCTTCGGGTAATGGATACTATAAAAAGATTTAACTATCTTAATCGACGAGATGGCCTCAAATTGAGGCCACGTTTCGCATACAAGGCGGTACGGATAGATTGATTTTGTAATTAAATCAATAGATTTACGCAGGTAATCCGTAATCGTCTCCGAGTGGCCGCACCAGAATAAAAAGACCATCACTGTGAACTGGGAGATTGAGGCAATGGATAGCCCGGAACAGATCAGCCCCACAATTTAATCCTCATTTTTAAAAAAGCTTTAAATTAATTTAAATATAACAATAAATTAGAATGGCTAACTATATCAGGAGATAATTTTGAAAAAGATAGAGCTGACGCTGCCTCGTGTTCCGGTTCGACTGCTTTTGCTGGCGGTCGGCGGTGTTGCCTGTTCAGGAGGAGCGCTCGCGCAGGCAAACGCATCGAATGATCAGACGCAAGAGATCCAGCTGTTGAAACAGCAAATGGACGCCCTTAACAAAAAACTCGATGCGTTGATGGCGAAGCAGGCTCAACCGATGGGCAATCAGCCAGTAGCGAATTCAGGTGCCGCAAGTACAAGCACGGCCTCAGTTGCGACGAGCACGGCCTCAGGCGCGCAGCAGGTATCCGACGCAGCGTCATCGTCCTCTGGATGGGGTGCCGGCATGCCGCCGAAGTTGAAGTCGTTACTGGCTGCGCTGGGAGACATGGAATTCTACGGAAATCTGGACCTCTCCCTGGACTACGCTACCAAGGGACTTCACTCTTCATATGTCACACCTGGCGGGACTGTCGTGTCGCCCCGGGGGCATATGGGCTGGCAGCCCGACATCTCGAGCAATCTCTCGTACATCGGTGTTCGCGGCAAGCGACCGTTTGGTTCAGACAACAACCTCGCTTTCGTCTACCAACTGGAAACACAACTGGACATTTCCGCGACCGCCGGTACCTCCAATTCAAACTCGGCACAGGATTCCACGGTCAAAGGCGCCCTTACGTCCCGTAACAGCTTCATTGGACTGGCATCGCCCACCTGGGGCGCACTGAAGATTGGCAAGACCGATGCTCCATATAAAACGTCGACCGCTCGCATGAATCCGTTCTCAGGCACGCTCGGCGATTACTCGATCATTATGGGGAATACCGGCGGCGACAATCGCGTTGAATTCGGTACGCGACTGGATCACGCGATCTGGTATGAGTCGCCGAGTTTTCACGGCTGGTCTCTCAACGCACTGGTTTCGCCCGGGCAAAACCGCGGTTACGAAAATTCGGTGCAGGCTTCGGGCGAGTCGAATTGCACGGGCGGCAATGTCCCTGGTAGTGGTGGAAATCCAATTGCGTGTAACGACGGCAGCTACGGGTCGGCCTACAGCGCGAACCTCGCCTATAGCAACGGCCCCCTGTACTTTACGACAGCCTATGAGATACACCTCGGCGTGAATCGCTCAAGCGATGTCACGAACACTCCTGCTGCGCTGGCTTCGCCTGATGGGACGGACCCCAACGACATCGGCAACGAATGGGCGTTCAAGGTCGGTGCGCAATATAAGTTGCCCACGCTGACCACTGTGAGTGCGATTTTTGAAGTGCTCCGAAGAAACATTCCGGCCTACCTGCAATCGCAGAACGAGCGGAGCCGCAATGGCTTCTGGCTTGCCGTGACGCAGGAACTCACCCCTAAAGATAGCGTGAGCGTTGGTTGGGCCCACGCCGGCCGCACCCCGGGCGACCCGGGACAACATAACACGGCTCCCGCCGACCCAAACGCCATTGGTACGGCGAATCCCTCCAACGCCGCCAATATGTTTACCGCCTTGTATAAACATGCTGTTGATAAACATGCCACGGTGTATGCAGACTATGCAGTGGCACTCAATAAGTCGGCGGCGCACTATGCCTTGGGCGCGGGCGGGCGAAGCGTCACCGTCGATTGTCATGACGGCAGCTCGATCTCGCAGGGTGCGCCGTTTTGCTACGCGGGCGGCAGAGAAATGGGGGTCTCCGTCGGCCTGAATTACAAGTTCTGAAGCCGATCTCGTTGCAGGAGTGAGGGACGCGCAAACCTGTCACGGGCTTTCGCGCTCCTCATGCACGTCGGGATTTTTGATATCCACCCACGCTGATCGGAGTAGGTCCGATAGGGGCGTCTGCCGGCACAGGCCTCGCGTTACGTTCCACGCCGTCGACCCGCGGTAAGCGGCCATTTGGCCGCAGCGTGTGAACGGCCGCAAGTGTTAAGCGTTGTTCGACGCCTGCCCATGTCTGCTGCCGCGTGAGTACGCGACGGCGCATGTGGGCAGGCGTTGGACAACGCTTAACACCCTCTGCCTGATGCGTGTACAAAATCGGCACCACTGGATTTATTTGTCTTCAATCCCAATCCATACAGCGACGCATCGCTCATCGCTTCTGATAGGTGCCGATCAGTTCAGCGTGCGTTAGCACGTGCCCCTGCATGGCCTTTTCAAGCGCCGCCTTACTGGGGCCCTTCAAATCAGGCAGTACGGTGTCGAGCGCATATAGCTTGTGGAAATAGCGGTGGCGTCCGACGGGCGGACACGGGCCGCTGTAAGCGGCACGCTTGAAATCATTGGTGCCTTCGAGCGTACCGCGCGGCAAAGCCTGCGCAGCAGCGCCATCGGGCAGGCGGGTTGCCGTCGGCGGGATGTTGTAGAGCACCCAATGTACCCAGGTCATTTTTGGCGCGGCCGGGTTCGGCGCGTCAGGGTCGTCGACTATCAGCGCCAGGCTTTTTGTGTTCGCGGGCACGCCTGACCACGCGAGCGGCGGCGATACGTCGGCGCCCTGGCAGGTATGCTGCGCGGGAATCTCGCCGTTCTGTCGGAAGGCTTGCGACGTTAGGGTTAGGGTCATGATGCGCTCCTCGGCAGCAACGGTGGATGACAGCCCCGGTGTGAAGATCAACACGACGAGCGAGAGTGTCGACAAGGAACGCGAGGTCCGTGCCCAGGCATCAATGTTTGTGCCGATGCAGCCAACCCATATGGTGCGAATCAAGCCACTGGGCCATCCCCTCTGCGGGGTGATCGCGCCTGTAACGTTGCGCCACCATGAACCCCGCGACCAACAAGACCGCCAGGCCAACAACGAAGTAGATCATAGACTGGGTCATGGCAGCCTCCTTATCAGGTCGCGACCGTGGTTATATTGTAGGTCAGCGGTTACCGAAGTGGCGTGCGGTCCGAGTGCACGATTTCACCGCGCGCACCAACACGCGAGTTCGAGCCAGCGCCAGCGCGAGCGCCAGCCACTGGAACGAACGCGGCAAGATCATTCAATTCCATCGTGATTGTTCACTTTGTTGCACAACCTGTTCAATCTAGATGGGATTATTTAACAACGCAATCCCGGCCATACTGGCGCTCAACATTCATCCAGGGAGAACGCTATGTCGAATCTCAACAACGTGGGCACATTTCCGCTTGCCGGTCGGCCGGTCTACCGCATCGGATACGGTGCGATGCAGCTTGCCGGACCGGGCGTATTCGGGCCGCCGAAGGATCGCGACGCAGCGATCGCCATCCTGCGTGAAGCGGTGACGCTGGGGGTCAATCACATCGATACGAGCGACTTCTACGGGCCGCACATCACCAACCAGATCATTCGGGACGCGCTGCATCCTTACCCGGACGACCTGACGATCGTCACCAAAGTCGGTGCCGTGCGGGGCGAAGACGGCTCGTGGATCCCGGCGCCCGAGCCGGAGGACATCGAACGCGGGGTCCACGACAACCTTCGCAACCTCGGCGTCGACGCACTTGACGTTGTCAACATGCGAATCATGGGTAACGTCCACGCCCCCACGGAAGGATCGATCGGAAAACAGGTTGCTGCGCTTGCTGAACTTCAGCGCAAGGGCCTCGTCCGCCATATCGGTTTAAGCAATGTGACTTCGGCGCAGGTTGCGGAAGCCCAGGGCATAGCGGAGATCGTCTGCGTTCAGAACCAGTACAACCTGGTGCAGCGGGAAGACGACGCGCTGATCGATGAACTTGCGGCCAAGGGGATTGCTTACGTACCGTTCTTCCCGCTTGGCGGATTCTCGCCGATTCAATCGTCCGCGCTGTCCCATGTCGCCCAGACGATCGGCGCGACACCGATGCAGGTGGCGCTCGCCTGGCTCCTCCATCGCGCGCCGAACGTCTTGCTGATTCCGGGCACATCGTCGCCGGAACATCTGCGCGAAAACATGCGGGCGGCACAACTGAGCTTGTCAGACGCAGTGCGCGCAGAACTGGACGCGATTGGTCAAGTCAGCGGGCAAACGTGATCGTGCAGGTTTCTACGGTGAAGCAAGCGCCGCGTGATCGCGGCGCTTATCCCCGCGCGAGGCAACGTGATCGCGTCTCGCCTACTGGTCGGCTGCCGGCACGAACGCCATGCCGTGCGGGCTGAGCAGATTGCTCACCAACGGAAGTAGTGCTCCGCTGCGCAAATCGAGTTGGCCGACATAAGCCGGCACCGCCGGTTGGCCACCCGCAGCGGCTACGCCCGTTGATGCGGAAAACGCCGCGTCGAGCTGCCAGACATTGGCACTGATTTTGTAGATCTTGTTCGCCTTCGTATCGGACACGAGGAGAAAGCCCCGTCGCGCCGTGGCGAACACCGTATCGTCAATCTGCACGCTGCCGAGCAGCGGTAAATACTCCACGCGCGGACCATCGCCCGACGAGCGCAGCAGGACAAGCTGACCGTCGCCCTGATCATCGAGCAGAACATCACCCGACGGCGTCACCGTCATCGAATCCGGATCGGTCAGGTTGAGCTTCGCCACTTTGCCAAACGGAATGTTGCTGGCATCAGGCATTCCAGACAACACCGCGGAAACATCGATCGTGCCGTTCGGGTGGAGGATTGCGCGAACAATCGCGGGCCCCGTATTGAGGCCGTTAGCGTCAAGCGTCGGATTCGACGCGCTGAAATAGGCCTGACCGTCCTTGAAGACGATGTCGTCGTAACCGCCGCCGTGCGGCGGCTTGCCAAACGTATAGAGCTTGGTCAGACCCGTCGCCGCGTTGATCGTGACGAGATTTGCGTTCGCATCCTCGTTCTGCATCGCCCAGATTTCACGGGTGTAAGGATTGACCTTCAGACCATCGTTGTGTCCCGCTACGGTCAGGCTCCGCAGGACCTTGCCGTCCAGCGAGTATTCGACAATCTGGCTTTGAGCATTACCCGTGCCATCCGGCGCGCCGCCGTTTGCATAGCCAACCCAGACGTGATCGTCGAGTATGGCCAGCGAGTCCGGCGCGGTGGATCCGGAGGGAGCAGCCGCGAAGACACTCAGAGTAAAACCCGGTGTCACCACCGGCTGTGTCGCCGGCGTTTGCGCGTGGGCAGCACCTGTCGCGAGACATAACGCGGCGAATGCTGACCTGGTGCGATTGAAAATGCGGTTGGCTGCGGAAATACCTCGAGTGTTTGCCATGTTCGGCTCCTGGGACGTGTACGCGGGGGGAGAAAGGCGAAGCCGGGGGCGCAAACTGGACTCGCCCGAGGCTGATCCGATGTAATGGCCGGTAAGGATAGGTAACGTATGGGAACACGCTACTGTTACTGCGTGGTGACACCCCCAACGCAGCAACCAACTGCCGAGGTTCGCGCAAGCGGAGCCGGTGCCCGGGTCTTCCGAAATGCCTCCGCTTTGCCTTGCAAGGTGTCCGCACCGCGACACCAACCTCGCTGTCATTGCCGCGCCATATCAACCCGGCACGCTGAGTAGCCGCAGCCCACAACCCGCCAGGAAGACACGCCATGCTGACTGCTCGCGTTGGAATCGTTTCGCAATCCGCCGCTGTGCCTTACACCGACGTCGTGCGCGTCGCACAAGCGCTCAACCTCCAGATCAGCCGTGACCTCGGGCCCATCTGGAATGTGTCGGGTGCCGTCGTCGCGCTCGAATCCGCTGACCACCTCGATCCGGGCATCTGGCCCGTGTATATCGTGGACGAAGTTCAGTCGGGCGCGGCCGGCTTTCACCTGACCGAGCACAATCAGCCGTTCGCGGTGGTGCTCGCAGGCGACACCTGGTCTCTGTCGGCGAGTCACGAAGTCATGGAAATGCTGGTCGATCCAAGTGGTAACCGGCTCACTGCGGCCAATGCCGTCGCGATCATCGACAACGATGTCCAGGACAGCAACGGCAAAGTCGAATTCCTGGTCGAGATCTGCGATCCATCCGAAGACGCCAGCAACGCCTATCTCATCGACGACGTGCTCGTCTCGGACTTCTACACGCCGCACTATTTCGCTCCCGCCGGCACGTCGGGCGCGCGCTACAGTTTCAGTGGCCGGATAAGCCGCCCGCGCCAGGTGCTGCCCAACGGCTACCTCACCTGGTTCAATCCGCAGAACAACACACTCCAGCAGGTCCGGCATTTCGGCGCGCCCGAGATCGTCGACCTGGCAACCGGCCAGCCCGGCGGCGGCTCGCTGACGGGCGGGCGTTCTCTGCGCAGCTTCGTCGACAGTCTCACTCCGTTTCCGCAATCGCTCTCGCATCTCAAGGCCAGCGCCCCGGCCGTGATCCGGCGCGACGCACGGCGCTCGATGTTCGCCAGCGCCTTGCCGACCAGTGCGGCGCTGTTTGCGGCGGCGCTCGCCAATGTCAGGAGCGCAGCGGCAGGCGCAAGCGCTGCACCGCAAGACATGCAGGCAATCGATATTCGGGCGATGCTCGACACGCACGCCGAGTCCTTCAGGCAACCAGGCATCCTGTCGGTACGGAGCGGCTTGCAATGGCCGACGCTGACGAGCGGCGTCACGCGCGGCATCATCGTAACGACGATGCAGGACAAACGTGCCGGGGTAGAAGCTTCGCTGCCGAAGCAGTTCGACGGTGTGCCCGTAGACGTACGCGCCGCCGGCCCGATGGAATCGCTGCGCGCGCTCGACCCGGCGAAATATTTCGCGCTGGCCGAAGCACGGCACGAACTCCGGCAACCGGATTTCGCGGATCAAGTCTTTTTCGACGGACAAGGCAACGACCGCGCGAATCCGCCGATGCCGCTGACGGCCTTTGCCACCGCACGCGCACAGAAGGAAGAGATTCCGTACACACCCGCGCCTGAAGCAAGTCTCGACGCTGTCACCGCACAGGTTTCGCTCGTGCTGCACGCGAGCCCCGATGCCGGATGGGCCGAACTATCGAATTTTATCGAGGGCATTCGCGAAGAACTGGTGGTAGGCATGTACGACTTCACCTCGGCGCACATTCTCACCGCCCTCGACAACGCGCTTGCCGGCGGCAAAAAACTGACGCTCACGCTCGATCATCCGGCGAAGAACCCCTCCGCCGATCAAACGGACGACCAGACGCAGGCTGATCTTTTGCAACATCTGGGCGATCACTTCGCCGGCACCTGGGCGCTCACCAACGCCGACCCGAAAGCCCCGGTCTGGATCTATCCGAACGCGTATCACATCAAGGTGGCGGTGCGCGAAGACGATACGTTCTGGCTCTCTTCGGGCAACTGGAACAACAGCAATCAGCCGGAAATCGATCTTTCCGACGTGACGGCCGCGCGCAAGCTCGCCACGACACACGATCGCGACTGGCATGTCATCGTCACCAGCAAGGCGCTGGCGGACACGTTCCGGGCTTTCCTGCAGCACGACTATGCGGTCTCTCACGACGCGATCGTCGCAGCCAGTGCGCAAGGCGCGGCGGTTGCCGGGAATGGGACCGCCGCTGCTCTCGACGTGCCGCTCGAAGCGCTCGCAGCCGGCAAGGCGCCGCGCCAGTTCTTCGCCCCGAAGACGCTCGCCGGCAACGTCAAGATTCAGCCGCTGCTGACGCCCGATAACTATCAACCGCATGTTCAGGCGCTCATCGAGTCCGCCCAACGACGTTTTTACATGCAGACTCAATATATCCATCCGAGCGGACATCCCGACGATGCGCAGCATGACGCGTTGATCGCGGCCGTGAAGGCGCTCATCGACCGGGGGCTCGACGTGCGTCTGATTACCAGCCAGTTCCAGAACGACGCATGGGTAGAAAAACTGGTCGCGGCGGGCATTCCGTCGTCCGTGCTGCGGCGTCAGGCGAACGTGCACAACAAGGGCATCGTTGTCGACGGAAGCGTCGTGATGGTCAGCAGCCAGAACTGGTCGGCGGATGGCACGCTGCGCAATCGCGACGCGGGCCTGATCATCTATAACGCCGATGCCGCGGCGTATTTCGAGCAGATCTTCCTGCACGACTGGGATTATCTTGCGTCGCCGGTGGCGAATTGAGGGCGAACTGAGGGCGAATTGTACTGACAACCCGAAGCGGCGAAGCAGCAATCAGGGCGAGCGGGCGATGCCGGCAGGTAATTTGTCCGTCACCCACCGGCAATATTGAAGTGCAATGATGGTGGCTCGTGCCCGCCCGCGCGGCTCGAGCACTTGCAGCCGGATGCGCTGCAGTCCGACACTGCCCGGGCGGGCGCGATCCCAGCAAATCAGGGGCGGCATGAACGTTTTATGTCGCCTGTGTTTGCCCAGCGCACCGTCATAAATACGAATAATTGTCATTTACGCGATTTGCCTCCCGTACCCGCCCTGTCCGCACCAGTGGACAGGGCGCGCGCGGCCGATATGTCAGAATCGCGGGCATGACCTGGATCGCCGCCCTGCCGATGTACAACGTGACGCCCGCCCTCGCCGCCGTTTGGCGCGAGTGGCTGGGTGATGTGTTGCGGGCGGTCGAGCCGGCTTGCCGCATCGTCCTGGACGCGGATGACGACCTGCACGCGTTGTGGCGGCGTCCCGATTTACTAATCTCGCAGACGTGTGGTTATCCGCTGATGCACGGCTTGCGCGAGCAAGTGCAATTGATCGCGACGCCGCAATTCGACGCGCCGGGCTGCGACGGCGCCGATTATTCGAGCGTGCTCGTGACACGCGCGGACGCGCCGTTCGATTCGCTGGCAGCCTGCCGTGGCGCACGCGCCGCCTGCAATCAGGACGACTCGAATAGCGGCATGAATGTGTTTCGCCATGCGGTGGCGCCGCTTGCGCGCGGTGGTGCGTTTTTTAGCGCTACGGTGCGCACCGGTTCGCATCTCGGCTCGCTGCGAGCGGTAGCCGACAATCAGGCTGACGTCGCCGCGATCGATTGCGTGACGTTCGCCTTTGTCTGCGATGAATTGCCGGAACTGGCGGAGAAAGTTCGACAGATCGGCGTGACGGCCGCGTCGCCGGGTTTGCCCTTGATTGCTTCCAGCACGATGCCTTCAGCGACTATCGAAGCACTGCGCGCGGCGCTGACCGAGGCGCTCGCGGCACGACCCGATCGCGCAAAACGCCTGCGTTTGAAGGGTTTTTCCACGCTCTCGCTTTCCGACTACGAGCGCATCACGCAACTGGAAAACGAAGCGCGGGCTCCTGGTTATCCGCGCCTCGCCTAAAGTCCCTTATTCCACGTCCAGCACCAGAAGCTGCGCGCCATCGGTAACCTGATCGCCGACTGCATACAGGACTTCCGACACCGTACCGGCCGCCGGTGCGCCGATCGTGTGTTCCATCTTCATCGCTTCCATCACGATCAGCGGTTCGCCCTTCTCCACCACCGCGCCCGGTTCGACCAGCACCGCGATGACTTTGCCCGGCATCGGCGCGGTCAGGCGGCCTTCGCCGCCTTCGGCATCCGCCGCGTGCGCGAGCAGGTTCTGCCATTCGAACGCGAGCGCTTCACCCAGGCAGAAGACGTGGAACGTATCGACGTCGACGAATACGCGGCCTGTTGCTCGCGCGTCGCCGATCGTCGCGCGGAATTCGTGCCGGCCCGTGCCGCCCGACCACCTGAAGTCCTCGCGCACGCCGTCGTGTTCAAGCGTTTGCGTGCTGCCGTCGCGCGCGAAGGTCACCGTGAAGGCGGCGTCGTTCTCGACATCGCGCCAGCCAAGTGTTTGCGTGTAGCCGCTGTTCAGGCGCCAGTGCGACAGCGCATCCCACGGCGAAGCGCCGTGCGCGGTGCCGCCTTCGCGCGTCAGCAATGCAGCGCAGGCGAGCGCCAGCGCTTCCTTGAACGGCTTTTTCACGGGCGCGAACAGCGCGTCATGATGACGCTCGATCAAACCCGTATCAAGGTCGCCCGTCACAAACGGCTCGCTCGTGACGATGCGTTGCAGGAACTCGACGTTGGTATGCGGGCCGACCACTTCGCACGCATGCAGCGCGCGATTCATGCGCGCCAGCGCTTCCTCGCGTGTCGCGCCGTGGACGATCAGCTTCGCGATCATCGGATCGTAGAACGGCGTGATCGTGTCGCCCTCGCGCACGCCGCTGTCGATGCGTACCGGCGCTTTGCGTCCCGACTCGCCTGAGCCGGCCGCGCCTGAGCCGGCCGCGTCGATGCTGAACTCGACGCCTTCCGGCATGCGCAGATGCTTGAGCGTACCCGTCGACGGCAAGAAGCCGCGCGCCGGATGCTCGGCGTAGATACGCGCTTCGATTGCATGACCGTCGATCCTGATTTGCTGTTGGGTAAGCGGCAGCGGTTCGTTCGAGGCGACGCGCAACTGCCATTCGACCAGGTCCTGCCCCGTCACCATTTCCGTGACCGGATGCTCGACCTGCAAGCGCGTGTTCATTTCCATGAAGTAGAAATCGCCCGTGCCGGTCATGATGAATTCGACCGTGCCCGCACCGACGTAATTCACCGCACGCGCTGCGGCTACGGCCGCTTCGCCCATCTCGCGTTTGATTTCGGCGGAAAGCCCCGGCGCCGGCGCTTCTTCCAGCACCTTCTGGTGACGGCGCTGCACCGAGCAGTCGCGATCGAACAGATAGACCGCGCCGCCGTGACGGTCCGCGAACACCTGCACTTCCACGTGACGGGGCCGCGCCAGATACTTTTCGATCAGCACGCGGTCATTGCCGAAGCTGCTCGCCGCTTCGCGCTTGCACGACGCCAGCGCCGCCGCGAAGTCTTCGCTGCGCTCGACTACACGCATGCCTTTACCGCCGCCCCCCGCGCTTGCCTTCAGCAGCACCGGGTAACCGATCGCATCGGCCTCGCGATGCAGCAGTTGCGCATCCTGATCGTCGCCGTGATAGCCCGGCACGAGCGGCACGGCCGCAGCATGCATCAGCGCTTTCGCGGCGGCCTTCGAGCCCATCGCGGCGATCGCTTCGACCGGCGGTCCGATAAAGACGATACCCGCGGTTTCGCACGCATACGCGAAGTCTTCGTTTTCCGACAGGAAGCCGTAGCCCGGATGCACCGCTTGTGCGCCGGTGGCGCGCGCGGCTTCGATGATGCGCTCGATGCGCAGATAGCTTTCCGTCGCCGTCGAGCCGCCGATATGCACGGCCTCGTCGCAGGCGGCGACGTGCTTCGCGTTGGCGTCCGCATCGGAATACACGGCCACGCTCGCGATGCCGAGCCGCTTGCAGGTTGCCGCGACGCGGCATGCAATCTCGCCCCGGTTCGCAATCAGAATCTTGTTGAACATGAGATGTCTCGATGAGGAGTCCCGTTCCGGGGCTGTTGTTCTGGTGAAGGCCAGCAAGCGCCCAGGTTTTCTCGTGAGGCGATCGTATGGCGATTGTGAGGTGATTGTGAGGCAAGTTAGCTTCGCCAGGACGGCGGACGTTTTTCGAGGAACGACGCGACGCCTTCGCGGCCTTCCGCGCCGGCTCGCGTGCGCGCGATGCGCGCCGCCGTGTCTTCGATCATCGCGTCGTTCAGTTCATGGCCCGCGATGTCCTGCACGAGCTGCTTGCACGCACGCACCGCTTGCGGGCCGTTCGCGCAGAGCGTTTCCGCGATTTGCTGGACCGTTGCATCGAGTTGCTCCGCCGCGACCGCTTCGCTCACCAGACCGAGCCGCAATGCCGTTGCACAATCGAACTGCTCGGCGGTCGTGAAGTAGCGGCGCGAAGCCTGCTCGCCCAGCGCGCGAATCACGTAGGGCGCGATGGTGGCCGGGATCAAACCCAGACGCGCTTCCGACAGGCAAAAGCGCGCGCTATCCACCGCCACGACGATATCGCACGCCGAGATCAAGCCCATGCCGCCCGCGTAGGCGTCGCCGTTCACGCGCGCGATCACCGGCTTGTTGCAGCGATAGATCGACGACAGCATGGTCGCCAGCAACATGGCATCGGCGCGGTTCTCGTCGTCCGAGTAGCCGGCCATTTTCTTCATCCAGTTCAGATCGGCGCCCGCGCAGAACGCCTTGCCATTCGCAGCCAGCACGACCGCGCGCACGTCGTCGCGTTCGTTCAAGGCGGTGAAGGCCGAGGTCACTTCGGCAATCATCGTTTCGTTGAACGCGTTGCGCACGTCCGGGCGATTCAGCGTGACCGCGGCGATCTGTCCGTCGATCGCGACATTCAGCGTTTCGTGTTGCATGCTATGAGCTCCTGCGCTGAGCACAGCTTCACATTCTGAACACGCCGAAACGCGTGTCTTCGATTGGCGCATTCATGGTGGCCGAGAGGCCGAGACCGAGCACGTCGCGCGTTTGCGCCGGATCGATCACGCCGTCGTCCCACAGGCGCGCGCTCGCGTAGTACGGGTGGCCTTGATGCTCGTATTGATCGCGGATCGGCTGCTTGAACGCCTCTTCCTCTTCGGCGCTCCACGAACCGCCCTTGCCTTCGATACCGTCGCGCTTGACGGTGGCCAGCACCGATGCAGCCTGCTCGCCGCCCATCACCGAGATGCGCGCGTTCGGCCACATCCACAGGAAGCGCGGCGAATACGCGCGGCCACACATGCCGTAGTTGCCCGCACCGAACGAGCCGCCGATGATCACCGTGAACTTCGGCACCTTCGCCGTCGCCACGGCCGTCACCATCTTCGCGCCGTGACGCGCGATGCCTTCGTTTTCGTATTTGCGGCCCACCATGAAGCCGGTGATGTTCTGCAAAAACACCAGCGGAATCTTGCGCTGGCAGCACAGTTCGATGAAGTGCGCGCCCTTGAGCGCCGATTCCGAAAACAGAATGCCGTTGTTCGCAATGATGCCGACCGGATGCCCCCAGATATGCGCGAAGCCGGTTACGAGCGTGGTGCCGTAACGGGCCTTGAATTCGTCGAACGCGGAATCGTCGACGATGCGCGCGATCACTTCACGGATATCGAACGGCTTGCGCGTATCCACCGGAATCACGCCGTACATGCTCTTCACGTCGTAGCGCGGCGGCTTCGGTTCCTGCAACGCCACCGGCACCTGCTTCGTGCGATTCAGATTGCCGACGATGCTGCGCGCAATGCCCAACGCATGTGCGTCGTTCTGCGCGAGATGATCGACCACGCCCGACAGACGCGTATGCACGTCGCCGCCGCCGAGGTCTTCCGCGCTCACCACTTCGCCGGTTGCGGCTTTGACGAGCGGCGGCCCGCCGAGAAAAATCGTCCCTTGATTCCTGACGATGATCGATTCGTCGCTCATGGCCGGCACATAGGCGCCGCCCGCGGTGCACGAACCCATCACGACGGCGATCTGCGGAATACCCGCCGCCGACAGATTCGCCTGGTTATAGAAGATGCGGCCGAAGTGATCGCGATCGGGGAACACCTCGTCCTGATTCGGCAGATTGGCGCCGCCCGAGTCGACCAGATACACGCACGGCAAATGATTTTCCGCGGCGATTTCCTGCGCGCGCACGTGCTTTTTGACGGTGACCGGATAGTACGTGCCGCCCTTAACCGTCGCGTCATTGCAGACGATCACGCATTCCTGCCCCGCAATGCGGCCGATGCCGGTGATCACGCCCGCGCCCGGCGCGTCGTTGTGGTACATGCCATAGGCTGCGAGTTGCGAGAACTCGAGAAACGGCGTGCCCGGATCGAGCAGTTTCTCGATGCGATCGCGCGGCAGCAGTTTGCCGCGGCCCGTGTGCTTGTCGCGCGCCGCCTGGCCGCCGCCCAGCGCGAGCTTGTCGATCTTCGCGCGAAGATCGGCGACCAGCGCTTCGAGCGCCGCCGCGTTGGCGCGGAAATCGTCCGAACGCGGATTCAGCTTTGATTCGATGATCGGCATTGCGTAGCTTCTCCTGTGTCGATCGGAGTTAGCGCTTTAGTGCTTACTCCGATCCCATGCAATTTGATTGCTGTCGACCAGAGTTAGCGCTTTAGCTGTCGGCCGGAGTTAGTGCTTCAGCACTTACTCCGGTCCCATGCAGCGCGCTCCGATCCCATGCAAGGTGGTTGCTATCGCCGCTTTTTTTTATGTGCCTGCACTGAGACAGCGCTGTTACGCGGCGTTGCCGCGCTGTGCTGTCGCGCTGTGCTGCCGCTCAAGCCGTTTCGGCGAACAGTTCGCGGCCAATCAGCATCCGACGGATTTCGCTGGTGCCCGCGCCGATTTCATAGAGTTTCGCATCGCGCCACAGACGGCCGACCGGGTACTCGTTGATGTAGCCGTTGCCGCCGAGAATCTGGATCGCTTCTCCGGCCATCCACGTGGCTTTTTCGGCGGTGTAGAGAATCACGCCAGCGCAGTCTTTTCGCACCTGGCGCACGTGTTCCTTGCCGAGCGTATCGAGCTGCCGGCCGACCGCGTACAGATACGCGCGGCACGCTTGCAGCGTGGTGTACATATCGGCGACTTTGCCTTGAATCAGCTGGAATTCGCCGATCGGCTGACCGAACTGTTTGCGGTCGTGGATATACGGCACGACCGCGTCCATCACCGCGACCATGATGCCGGTCGGGCCGCCCGCGAGCACCGCGCGCTCGTAGTCGAGGCCGCTCATCAGCACCTTCGCGCCGCCGTTCAGCTGACCGAGGATATTTTCTTCCGGCACTTCGACGTTCTCGAACACCAGTTCACCGGTATGCGAGCCGCGCATGCCGAGCTTGTCGAGCTTTTGCGCGACCGAAAAACCCTTCATGCCCTTCTCGACGATAAACGCGCTGATGCCGCGCGAATTCGCTTCGAGATCGGTCTTGGCATACACCACCAGCGTGTCGCAATCCGGGCCGTTAGTGATCCACATCTTGGTGCCGTTGAGCACGTAGTGGTCGCCCTTCCTGTCCGCGCGCAGTTTCATGCTGATCACGTCCGAGCCCGCGTTCGGCTCGCTCATGGCGAGCGCGCCGATGTGTTCGCCCGACACGAGTTTGGGCAAGTACTTCTGCTTTTGCGCTTCGGTGCCGTTGCGATGAATCTGGTTGACGCACAGATTCGAGTGCGCGCCGTAGGAGAGACCGACCGATGCCGAGGCGCGCGAGATTTCTTCCATCGCGATCATGTGCGCGGTGTAGCCCATGTTCGCGCCGCCGTATTCTTCCGCGACCGTCATGCCGAGCACGCCCAGATCGCCGAATTTGCGCCACAGGTCCATCGGGAATTGATCCGTGCGATCGATTTCCGCGGCACGCGGGGCGATTTCCTTGGCCGCGAAACCTGCGATGCTGTCACGCAGCATTTCGATTTCTTCACCGAGCGGGAATTGCAAACCGGGCAGGTTGCTCATTGCTGTGTCTCCAGAGTTCGTTGGCGGCCGGTCAGCCATGGTGGGCGCCGGCTTGTCTGAGTGCGGCTCAGCGGACGGCGTAGCCTTGTGGGCCGCACCCATCATCCCGCACGAGGCGCGAAACGTTCAAGGCGCATTTCACGCTAGATTTACGTAAGCGTCAATAGGTGTTTTTGAGTGTTACTCATAAACTCGAACTTGCGATCTTTCCGGCGCTCAGGCGTGATAGGATCGACGTCACCGGGGTTATCCGCCTCACCAATTTGAACTTTACTCATATGACGGTTGCCTTGAAGGCCGAGTTACCCGCCTCACGCCGCCAGCCGGCCGGGCGCAAGTCGCAGCAGCGCGTGAAAGAGATTCTTCAGGCGGGGCGCGACGTGTTCTCCGAGCGCGGCTACGAGCGCGCGACGACCGCGGAGATTGCCCAGCGCCTGGGCATATCCGAGGCAACTGTATTCAGTTATTTCCGCGGCAAGCGGGAGTTGTGCGCGCGAGTGATCGGCGACTGGTATGACGAGATCATCGAGGCGATCGAATCCGGGTTGCCGCGTGACGGCAGTGTGCGTCAACAGTTTGCTTTCATTGTGCGAACGCATTTACGGTTGATGCTGGTCAATGGCACTGACCTGTGCGCTTTGGTGTTGTCGGAGGGGCGGGCGCGGCATCATGAGCTTGGCGAAGCGCTGACCGAGTTGCAGCGCCGGTATACCGCGCCGTTGATGCGTGTGTTGGCGCAGGGACAGGAGACTGGGCAGATTCGCTCCGACATGCCATTGCGGTTATTGCGTTCAATAGTGTTTGGGCCGATGGAACACGTGCTTTGGGACGCTACGTTGGCGAATCGGCATATCGATATCGACGCGACCGCGGATCAGTTGATCGATGTTTTGTGGAGCGCGCTGATGCCGCCGGATGTGGCGGTTAATGCTTTGCAGCGATTCAAGGCTGAGGTGGATGAAGCTGCCCGGCGGTTCGAAGAGTTTTCGAAGAAGGCACCGGGTGGCGCGCGCGGTGAGCGGAAGCCTGAGGATTAGGGTTGTGCCCGGGGCGTTGGCAAACTGGCAAACCAGCGCCGCAAAGGCAAAAAATCCGCTAATCTATCCCTCCCCAGCGGAGCCAGAACGCGAGGAGCGCCCCAATGCCAACGGCCAAAAATTCAACCATCAAAATCGGCATAGGCGGCTGGACCTACGCACCCTGGCGAGGCACCTTCTACCCGTCAGACCTGGCCCAAACCC
The DNA here is from genome assembly GCF_059422005.1 of Paraburkholderia sp. GW821-FHT02A12. NCBI lineage: Bacteria > Pseudomonadati > Pseudomonadota > Betaproteobacteria > Burkholderiales > Burkholderiaceae > Paraburkholderia > Paraburkholderia sp. GW821-FHT02A12. The sequence goes on from NZ_JBWKWA010000002.1 coordinate 2,482,863, forward strand.
GCGAACTGCAATACGCGAGCCAAAACCTGACGTCGATAGAAATCAACGGCACCTTCTACGGCCTGCAAAAGCCGTCCAGCTACGAGAAGTGGTACCAGGAAACGCCGGAAAACTTCGTCTTCTCCCTGAAAGCCCCTCGCTATGCGACAAACAGAAAAGTCCTGGCGCAAGCCAATGAAACCATAGAACGATTTTTCGCCAGCGGCGTATTGCTGCTCAAGCAAAAACTCGGGCCCATCAACTGGCAATTCGCACCAACCAAAAAATTCGACACAGAAGACTTCGAAGCTTTCCTGAAACTGCTGCCGCAAAGCATCGAAGGTCAAAAACTGCGGCACGCAATCGAAGTCCGCCACGAAAGCTTCAAAACCCCGGAATTCATCGCGCTAGCCAGAAAATACCAGGTGGCAATCGTGCTGTCGGGCGACAGCGACTACCCGCAAATCGCCGACATCACCGCGCCATTCGTCTACGTCCGCATCATGGGCACAACAGACCAACAGGCCAAAGGCTATTCGACCCAAGCCCTCGACGCGTGGGCCGAACGCGCCCGCCAGCTTGCCGCCGGCAAAACACCCGAAGACCTGGAAACAGCCGCCGCCGCGCCGGCTAAAACATCCGCATGCGACGTCTATCTGTATGTCATCAGCGGCTTCAAGGAACGCAATCCGGCCGCCGCCATGGCGCTGATCAAACGCCTCTGAGAACCATCATCATCTCGGCAACACCACGCGAGTGTCATAATCCCGGCAGCGAACAAGCAAGCAGGCAAACCAGCAAGCAGGCCTTCAGCCATCGAGGCCATTTCATCATCACGGCCCGGGAGAACATTTTGAGCGTCATCGACAATCCTCTGCACGATCAGGAAGTCGGCTCTGCCGACGCCACCCAGGACACCACGCGCATCGACGACGTTCGTATCGGCGCGGTACGTCCGCTCATTTCCCCTGCCCTGTTGCAGGATGAACTGCCGGTACCGCCCGCAGTACAGACACTCGTCGAAGAAAGCCGCGTGGCGATCGCCGACATCCTGCACGACCGCGACGATCGCCTCGTGATGATCGTCGGACCCTGCTCGATCCACGATCACGATCAGGCAATCGAATACGCACACCGGCTCAAGAAAGCCGCCGACACCTACAAGGACGATCTGCTGATCGTGATGCGGGTCTACTTCGAAAAACCGCGCACGACAGTGGGCTGGAAAGGCTATATCAACGATCCGCGTCTCGACGGCAGCTTCCATATCAACGAGGGTCTGCGCCTCGCACGGCAACTGCTGCTGGACATCAACGGTCTCGGCCTGCCGACGGCCACCGAATTTCTCGACTTGCTGAGCCCGCAATACATCGCGGATCTGGTCGCGTGGGGCGCGATCGGCGCGCGCACGACCGAGAGCCAGAGTCACCGGCAGCTCGCATCGGGACTGAGCTGCCCGATCGGCTTCAAGAACGGCACCGACGGCGGCGTGCAAATCGCCGCGGATGCCATCGTCGCGGCGCGCGCAAGTCACGCGTTCATGGGCATGACCAAGATGGGCATGGCCGCGATCTTCGAAACGCGCGGCAACGACGACGCGCATGTGATTCTGCGCGGCGGCAAGCAAGGGCCGAATTACGACAGCGCGTCAGTCGAGGCAACCTGCGCGGCGCTCAAATCAGCCGGACTGCGCGAGCAGGTCATGATCGACTGTTCGCACGCGAATTCGGGCAAGTCTCACTTGCGTCAACTGGAGGTGGTGCAGGATATCGCGAGGCAACTGTCGCAGCGCGAGCGCCGCATCATTGGCGTCATGCTGGAAAGTCATCTGGAAGAAGGCCGGCAGGATCTGAAGCCTGGCGTGCCGCTGCGCTATGGCGTGTCGATTACCGATGCGTGCGTGAGCTGGGCGCAGACCGAACCGGTGCTCGAAGCGCTCGCCGAAGCTACCCGGCAACGGCGCGCGGGCTAATCACAGCAAGGCGCGCATCGCAAGCGCACTACGCGCACCGAGCGCACCACGCGCAATAAGCGCAATAAGCGCAATAGCGCACCGCAAGGCGCACTAGAAGCACAGCACGCGCCGCACCAACCGCCGATTGTTTACGTCACCGGGGTTGGGCTGAGCGTTGTTCCTCACGCCCGATGCATCGCTCGCCGCACGTTCCGGCGGCGGGCGTCGGTGCGCCGGCGCGAGGCGCGTTGCATTACGACGCGTTGACGGCTTCCTTGAACGCCTTGCCGGCGGTGAACTTCACCGTCTTGGCTGCCGCGATCTGGATCTCGGCACCCGTCGACGGATTGCGGCCCACGCGTGCAGCACGCGCGCCGGTCGAGAAAGAACCGAAACCGACCAGTTGCACCGTATCGCCGCCCACCACTGCTGCGGTTACCGCGTCGACGATTGCGTCGATGGTTTGGCCCGTGGCCGCTTTGCTTTCGCCCGTCGCTGCGGCGACTGCATCAATCAGTTCCTGTTTGTTCATAGCACTTCCCGTATGGTAATCATGGAACCGGCGCCACATCTGTCGCGCCGGGACCGACACACTAACGCATAGGCGCGGGTTCACGCAAACCTTGGGTGTAAGCCTTGTATCACCCGCCCAGCGGCAATTTGACGTTTTTTTGCCGCAAAGTGCCATAAGAATCGCGAGCTTACGGTTTCGTCTCGCCTTACAAGACGCCGCCGCGCATCACAATCCGTTGCAATTTCAGTGCTTTAGCGTGGGCCGGCCACGGCTGGCGGGCTTTTCCCGCTATGTTATGGCGGATCGTAAACAGCCGGTTTTCGCCATCGACAGCGCGCGCTGCAATTAACGATTTGTGAGTTAAAAACGATGAAATTTCGCCAGATTGCAACATGGGCTCTGCTCGCCGCGTCGTCTTGCGCGCTCGCGGCGACCGACGACGGCGCGTGCGCCACACTGGTCGGCACGGCAAATTCAGCCATGCCGCAGAGCTTCCAGCTGCGTGACGGCGAGCCGGTCGACCTCGTCAGCGGCACAAAAACCGTGCATGGCAAGCTGCTGGTCTTCGACGACGGCGGCACGTATCGCGCGTACTGGCAGCCCGAAAATAGCGCTGAAAAATATGTGCTGGCGAATGCCGGCCTGAACAGCGTCCGTTTGATTTCCGCACCCACTCAGGGTACGCCGGCAAAAAATGGCGAACCTGGAACGACGCTCGCACCCCAGCGCGTGCTGTCTTGTCCGGCGCTCTGACGCAATAATTCTTGCTGAACCCGCTAGCAATCCAGGTGTTGCGCGAGACCGATCGGAAGTCCGAAGCAAGCGACGAAGCAAGCGACGAAGCTACTTTTGCGACGCGTCGGCGGTGGTTTTCGGCACGCGCCCCATCAGATAGAACTCGTCGTTCGGGCGCATGGAAATGACGTTCGCCATCCGGTTCGACAGGCTGAAAAACGCGGTAATTGCCGCAATATCCCAGACGTCTTCGTCGGAAAAACCGTGCTCGCGCAGGGTCTGGAAATCGGTGTCGTCGACCGCACCGGACTCGCGGCAGACCTTCAGCGCGAAGTCGAGCATCGCCTTCTGACGCGCGGTGATGTCCGCCTTGCGATGATTGACGGCGACCTGATCCGCGAGCAGCGGCGCCTTTTCGTAAATGCGCAGAATCGCGCCGTGCGCGACCACGCAGTACAGGCAATCATTCACCGCGCTGGTTGCGACGACGATCATTTCGCGCTCGCCTTTGGTGAGACCTCCTTCCTTGAGCATCAGCGCATCGTGATACGCAAAAAACGCGCGGAATTCATCCGGGCGATGCGCCAGCGTCAAGAACACGTTCGGGACAAAGCCGGCTTTATCCTGCACTTCGAGGATGCGGGCCCGGATGTCGTCGGGCCATTCACCTGGCTCCGGCACGGGGTAGCGGCTGATTGGCTGAAGGTTTGCCATGGCGTGTCTCCGTTGTCTATGTAGGTGTGTAGGCGCACGACGATTGTAGCAACCGGGCCGCTGCCTCGCCGGCCTGCGCCGCCGCGATGCTCGCGCCCGATCGATGCACGCGTCGCCTCGTCCATGCCGGTATCTGGCTAGCGCTTCCAGAAGCACTGACAATCCTGTATTTTCGACTGATTAAATCTCGAAAATCGAGAGGCTCTATGGATCGTCTGGAGGCAATGTCAATCTTCGTGGCAGCGGCGGAAACCGGCAGTTTTTCCGCCGCCAGCCGCAAGCTCGGCATGCCGCTGCCTACCGTCAGCCGCAAGGTGGCAGAACTCGAAGCCCATCTGAACGCACGGCTGCTGGTCCGCTCCACGCGCCAGCTGACATTGACCGACGCAGGCACCGCCTACCTCGCCGCCTGCAAGCAGATTCTCGAGCAGGCGACCGATGCGGAAAGCGCGGCCTCGGGCGAATACAGCACGCCGCGCGGCGATCTGGTCGTCACCGCGCCAATGGTGTTCGGGCGCCTGCATGTGCTGCCCATCGTCAACGATTTCCTCGCGACATTTCCGGAAATCGCGGTGCGGCTGATGCTGGCGGACCGCACGCTGCATCTGCTCGACGAGCACATCGACGTGGCCTTGCGGATTGGCAAACTGCCCGACAGCAGTATGGTCGCCAGCCAGGTCGGCACCCTGTCCCGGGTGGTCTGCGCCAGTCCGCATTTCCTCGCAGAGCGCGGCACGCCGAAGACCCCTGAGGATCTTGCCGGCTTCGCCTGCGTGAATTTCGACGCGCTGCCATCCGGGCCGATCTGGACCTTCGCGGCGCGCGGCGCGCGGCAGCAGCAGGCGGTGCCGATCCAGCCGCGCCTGTCCGTCAATACCGCGGAAGCCGCCATCGACGCGGCCATCGCCGGCGTGGGGCTCACGCGCGTGCTGTCGTATCAGGCTGCGCGTGCTGTAGAGGAAGGCAAGCTGCAACTGGTGCTGCGGGAATTCGAGCCCGAACCGATTCCGGTCAGCCTGATGCATGCGGGGCAAGGGCCATTGCCGCTGAAAACGCGCGGTTTCATCGACTTCGCCGTGCCGAGGTTGCGTGCTGCTCTGCTTGGGGATAATGAGCGCTTGCGCGGGGGGAATACTGCGCGACGCTGATTTTCAATCATGAGCGGCGCACTCGCCGCCTACACACTCGGCTTGCGCGAAGGCCGGCGTCAGCCCGATCGATCGTCGTCGATGGGCTGAGCCGGTTCTGCGTAAAACCGGTAGGCGGTGCCTAGCGCTCGGCAACCTTGCGTTGCCGCCACAGACACAGCAGATCGCATGCGATATGCGCGGCGGCTATCGCGGTGATCTCGCTCTGGTCATATGCGGGCGCCACCTCCACGACATCCGCGCCCACCAGATTCAACGCCCCGAGCCCGCGCACGATGGCGAGCCCCTGCGCCGACGACAAACCGCCCGCCACCGGCGTGCCCGTGCCCGGTGCGAACGCCGGATCGAGACAATCGATATCGAAAGTCAGATACGCGGGCCGCTCGCCGACAATCGACGTGACCCGCTCCACCGCGGCACGCGCACCGTGCTCGTGGACCCACGCGGCATCGAGAATATTGATGCCCATGAAGTCGTCGTTCCACGTGCGGATGCCGATCTGCACCGAGGTCTTCGGATCGATCAATCCGTCCTTCACCGCCTTGTAGAACATCGAACCGTGATTCAGGCTGTCCGGACTGTCATCCGCCCACGTATCGCAGTGCGCGTCGAAATGGATCAGCGAGAGCGGCTTGCCGTACTTCTCCGCATGCGCGATCAGCAGCGGATAGGTAATGTGATGATCGCCGCCGAGGGTCAGCATCTTCGCGTCCGAGCGCAGGATCGTGCGCGCGTGCTCGACAATCGATTCCTTGATCGTCAGCGGATTGTGCGCGTCGAACCAGCAGTCGCCGTAGTCGGTCACAGCGAGATCGTCGAACGGATTGAAGCCCCAAGGATAGGGATGCAGCTCCGACAGCTGCACACTGGCCGCGCGCACCGCTGCGGGGCCGAGACGTGCGCCCGAGCGGAACGTGGTGGCCAGATCGAGCGGCACGCCGGAGACCACGACATCGACATCGTCGAGTTCACGGGTGTACTTGCGGCGCATGAACGACAACACACCCGCATAGGTGTTTTCGATCGAGGAGCCATAGAGCGACGAACGGCGGATCGCGCCGTCGCCGTAGACGAGTTCAGTCATAGATGACCTGATACCTGATACCTGATACCTGATAGACATGCCGGCGCCGCACGCGAAGCTTCCTGGTGATGCGTGCAGCGTCCGGCCCCGGATTCATTGGGAACGCGGCAGCGCCTTATCCGCACGCTGCCGCGCTGGCTTGGCGAACTTTAGCGCAGCCGCACCAGCGTGGACTTCAGCTCGGTGTACTTCTCCAGCGCGTGCAACGACTTGTCGCGGCCGTTGCCCGATTGCTTGTAGCCGCCGAACGGGAAGTTCATGTCCCCGCCTTCGTCGTAACAATTGACCCATACCGTGCCCGCGCGCAGCTTGCGCGACACCTCGTGCGCGGTGGTCAGGTTCGCGGTCCAGAGCGCGGCGGCGAGACCGTACTCGCTGTCATTGGCAATCCTGATCGCTTCCTCAACGGTGTCGAACGTAATCACCGACAACACCGGCCCGAAGATTTCCTCGCGCGCGACCTTCGCGCCGGCCGCCGGAATCTCGAAGATGGTCGGTTCGATATAGAAGCCGCCCGTCTCTTCTTTCACGCGCGAGCCGCCGAGCAGCAACTTTGCTTCGGCGCGGCCCGCTTCGATATAGCCGAGCACGCGTTCGAGCTGCACGTTATCGACAATCGCGCCCATCGAGGTTTGCGGATCCAGCGGATTGCCCGGCGTGTAGCTGCGGGCCGCCGCGATCAGCTTGTCGAGGAACACGTCCTTGATGTCGCGATGCACGAGCAGGCGCGAACCCGCCGTGCACATTTCGCCCATGTTGTAGAAGATCGCGCCGGCAGCGGCATTCGCGGCGCGGTCGAGGTCGGGGCAATCCGGCATCACGATGTTCGGCGACTTGCCGCCGAGTTCGAGCCACACGCGCTTCAGATTCGATTGCCCGGCGTACTGCATGATCAGCTTGCCGACGTTGGTCGAGCCGGTGAAGGCGAGACAGTCCACGTCCTGATGCAGCGCCAGCAGCTTGCCCGGCTCGCCCGCACCCGGCACGACGTTGAACACGCCGGCGGGAATGCCGGCCTCGAAAGCGAGTTGCGCGAGGCGGATCGCGGTAAGCGGCGATTTCTCCGAAGGCTTGAGCACCACGCTGTTGCCCGCGGCCAGCGCCGGCCCGAATTTCCACGACGCCATCAGGATCGGGAAATTCCACGGTACCACCGCGGCGACCACGCCGATCGGCTCGCGCGTGACGAGCCCCACCAGATGATGATCGGCCGGCGCCACTTCGCCGCCGACCTTGTCGATCGCCTCGGCGAACCACTCGACGCAATAGGCCGCGCCCGGCACGTCCACAGTGGTCGTGTCGGCGATCGGCTTGCCGGCGTCCAGCGTTTCAAGCAGCGACAGTTCGTCGAGATGCTCACGGATCGACGCCGCCCAGCGCAACAGAATCGCCTTGCGCTTGCGCGGATTCAGGCCGGCCCACACGCCTGCATCGAATGCGCGGCGGGCGGCCGCCACCGCGGCGTCGACGTCCGCCGCGCCGCTATCGGCGACCTTGGCGAGCAGCTTGCCGTCGATCGGGCTCAGGCAGTCGAACGTGCGGCCGCTGGCGGCGTTGCGGTATTCGCCGTCGATAAACGCACGGCTTTCGATTGAAAGCGCAGCGGCCTTGTCTTGCCAGAAGGCGAGAGTCTTCTTGTCCATCAGGATGCCTCAATGTTGTGCGCACGACGCCTATCGGCATCGACTTCATGCTGCATTGAACAGCGTCGCGGCGCGTTGGCGCGGAGTCTTTAGAAAGTTGGCGGCGAATTGGCCGACACGATCTCGCAGAGATGCTCCGCGCTGGGATTGCGAAAACGATGCGGTAAACGGCTTTCGAAGTAGTAGCTGTCGCCGGGATCGAGCAGCCACGTGGTGCCGTCGACGGTCAATTCGATCTGACCGCTGACCACCACGCCGCCCTCGTGCCCCGCGTGTTCCAGCATTTCCGGCCCGGTGTCCGACAGAGGCTGGTAGACCTCGCGCAGAATGCCCATGTTGCGGTCCTTCACACTCGCGCCCGCCAGATAGAACTCGATCGACTCATTGCCGAGGTTCGGCATGTCCGCGCGGCGCGACACCACCGAGCGCGCCACTTCGACTTCGAAGGTAAAGAACTCGGCAAGACTCATAGGTATGCATTCGAGCAGTTTCTTCAGCGAGCCGACCGACGGGCTCACGCGGTTCTGCTCGATCAGCGAGATCGTGCCGTTGGTCACGCCCGCCCGCTTGGCCAGTTCTCGCTGCGACAGACCATTCTTCTTACGGATGTACTGCAGGCGGGTCGCTACTTCGATGGACATCGCTAAATTCTCTGACATAGGAAGACGATCGGGAACGCCTGGATCGAGGCAATACGCTGTGCGCGAGTGTTGAATATTCTAATCACTTTAATCATCGCGCCTTTGGGGAAAACCCTGAAAGCATTTCGAAATATGCATTACGCAACGACCGTTCCCACTGGGCGGAATTTTAGCCATGCCTTGGGGAAAGCCCTTATAAATCTTTTACAAAAATGATTTGACGGCTTTATTGGCTCGTATACGATGGTTCTCAGGCGATCGTCATGCCGGCGTCACGAAGCACGAAAAGGTGTTTTGCGATGCAGCGAATCAGCTTCGCTCCAGCTTAAGGCGATCATCCCAGCGTCCTGTTTCTTTAAACGCCCGGTATGTTTTTCGAGCAGGCCGTTCAATACTTTCAACGTCGCTAGTCGAGTGTAATCGTGAGAGTCCGAGGCCCTTTGGTGAGATGGAATCGTAGTCAGGCGAGATGTCTTCGCGCTGACAGCGCCATCGCCGACGGCAGCAACGGCAGCCTTGCGTTCCGCCGCTTTCTGTCCGTCTTCACGATCCTGTCCCGCCGTTCAGTTCGACGTCACAACTCTATCTCCGCGCGCGCCTTCATTGCTGTGCGCACGGACGAAGTCGCATCGCTGCTGCCGTAGCGCCTCCCTCCTTTTCGCTGTTCGATTCGTCCGTTTGCGTGAACGCGCTCTATCGAGCCATACGTTCGTGCATGTGCGGTGCCGTCTGCCGCCTGCACGCTTCACGCGATTCAGACTGGTTGCGCACCGCAGCGGATCAAATCGAACAGCCTGCCTGATTACCACGCGCGGTGCGCTCCGTTGCCAGCGACCGCCTGCACTACCCCGGCGGTCTGGCGCCTTGCGCCCGGCTGCGGAATCGTGCCGCGCCGGGTTTAACGTTGTTCATGCGGCGTCCCGCGGGAACACACACGTCTATTCGTTATGCAAACCAAACCTCTAGTCGGCATCAGCGCCGACAGAACGATGATGGGAGTCCACCCGTCGCACGTGGTCGGCGAAAAGTACATTGCCGCGATCGTGGACGGCTCACAGGCGCTGGCGATGCTGTTGCCGGCGCTCGGCGAGCGTCAGTCCACGGCCGACGTGCTGGCCACCGTCGATGGCCTGCTGTTTACCGGCAGCTATTCGAATGTCGAGCCGCATCGCTACGGCGGCCATCCCAGCGCGCCGGGCACGCTGCACGACGCCGCACGCGATGCGACGACGCTGCCGCTGCTGCGTGCCGCCATCGACGCCGGCGTGCCGGTGCTGGCGGTGTGCCGCGGCTTCCAGGAAATGAACGTGGTATTCGGCGGGACGCTGCATCAATGCGTTCACGCGGTGGCCGGCTTCAATGACCACCGCGAGAACAAGGAAGACGACCTCGACGTGCAATACGCACCGTCGCATCCGATCACGCTGACGCAGGGCGGCTTGTTGCAGCGTCTTGCCGGCGGCACGGATGAAGCGCGTGTGAATTCACTGCACGGTCAGGGCGTCGAGCGGTTGGGCGCCGGGCTCGTGGCTGAAGCCACAGCCCCGGACGGATTGATCGAAGCAGTCAGCGTGAAAGACGCGCGCGCCTTCGCCCTGGGTGTGCAGTGGCACCCGGAGTGGAAGCACGCGAACGACGCGCTGTCCACCGCGATCTTCCGCGCTTTCGGCGACGCCTGCCGCGATCGAATGCGCACCAAGGCCGGCTATGGCGCGGCATCCGCCGCCGCCACGCATGCCTGAGCCGGTCGCGCACCAAAACTGAGAGAACAATCATGCATGACATTGACGAATTTCTGAAGAAGAACCGCATCACCGAAATCGAAGCGATCATTCCGGATATGGCCGGGATCGCGCGCGGCAAGATCATCCCGCGCAGCAAATTCGAATCCGGCGAGTCCATGCGCTTGCCGCAGGCGGTGATGATCCAGACCGTCACGGGCGATTATCCGGAAGACGGCACGCTCACCGGCGTCACCGATCCGGACATGGTTTGCGTCCCCGATCCGAGCACCATCCGCATCATTCCGTGGGCCGTCGACCCGACCGCTCAGGTGATCCACGATTGCGTTCACTTCGACGGCACGCCGGTCGCGATCTCGCCGCGCCGCGTGCTGCGGCGCGTGCTAGAACTCTACAAGGCCAAAGGCTGGAAGCCGGTGATCGCGCCGGAACTCGAGTTCTATCTGGTCGACATGAACAAGGACCCGGATCTGCCGCTGCAACCGCCGATCGGCCGGACCGGCCGTCCGGAAACCGGGCGCCAGGCGTACTCGATCGAAGCGGTCAACGAATTCGATCCGCTGTTCGAAGACATCTATGAATACTGCGAGGTGCAGGAACTGGAAGTCGACACGCTGATTCACGAAGTCGGCGCGGCGCAGATGGAAATCAACTTCATGCACGGCGACCCGCTCAAGCTCGCCGACAGCGTGTTCCTGTTCAAGCGCACGGTGCGCGAAGCCGCGCTGCGTCACAAGATGTACGCGACCTTCATGGCCAAGCCGATGGAAGACGAACCGGGCTCGGCGATGCACATGCACCAGAGCCTCGTGGACGAAGAAACCGGCCGCAACCTGTTCACCGGCGCGGACGGCAAGCCGACCTCGCTCTTCACCAGCTACATCGCCGGCTTGCAGAAATACACGCCCGCGCTGATGCCGATCTTCGCGCCGTACATCAACTCGTATCGCCGCCTGTCGCGCTTCATGGCCGCGCCGATCAACGTGGCATGGGGCTACGACAACCGCACGGTGGGCTTCCGGATTCCGCATTCGGGCCCGGCTGCACGCCGCATCGAGAACCGCATTCCGGGTGTGGACTGCAATCCGTATCTGGCGATCGCCGCGACACTGGCCGCGGGTTACCTGGGCATGACGCAGAACCTCGAAGCCACCGAGCCGCTGCTCAGCGACGGTTATGAATTGCCGTACCAGTTGCCGCGTAATCTCGAAGAGGGTTTGACGCTGATGGGCGCATGCGAGCCGATCGCCGAAGTGCTCGGCGAGAAATTCGTCAAAGCCTATCTCGCACTGAAAGAAACCGAATACGAAGCGTTCTTCCGCGTGATCAGTTCGTGGGAACGCCGGCATTTGCTGTTGCACGTCTAAGCCGGGTTTAAGGCCGTCATGGACGTCGACGAAAAAGCAAATGCAGAACTATTGGAGGCAGTATGAGCTATAGAACAGAAGAAGTCGCTTACGTGCAACCGGCGCAACCCGCTGCCGGCGCACAGTCGGCTCAGGCCGCACAGCAGCAACGCAGCACCGCCGAATACCGCGCGCTCGACGCCGCGCACCACATTCATCCGTTTTCGGATATGGGCTCGCTCAATCGCGCCGGCAGCCGCGTGATCGTCAAGGCTCAGGGCGTGTACCTGTGGGACTCTGAAGGCAACAAGGTGATCGACGGCATGGCCGGCCTGTGGTGCGTGAACGTGGGTTACGGCCGCAAGGAACTGGCCGATGCGGCGTACCGGCAGATGCAGGAACTGTCCTACTACAACACCTTCTTCAAGACGACGCATCCGCCGGTGATCGAACTGTCGGCATTGCTCGCGGAGCTCGCGCCGGAACCGTTCAATCACTTTTTCTATTGCAACAGCGGCTCGGAAGGCAACGACACCGTGCTGCGCATCGTCCATCATTACTGGGCGACGCAAGGCAAGCATTCGAAGAAGTTCGTGATCTCGCGCAAGAACGGCTATCACGGCTCGACGATCGCGGGCGGCACGCTGGGCGGCATGGGCTACATGCACGACCAGATGCCGTCGAAGGTCGAAAATATCGTGCACATCGACCAGCCGTATTTCTTCGGTGAAGCGCAAGGCAATCTGACGCCGGAAGAATTCGCGCTGGCCCGTGCGCAACAACTCGAAGCGAAGATTCTCGAAATCGGCGCGGACAACGTGGCCGCGTTTATCGGTGAGCCTTTCCAGGGAGCGGGCGGCGTGATTTTCCCGGCCTCCACGTATTGGCCGGAAATCCAGCGCATTTGCCGCAAGTACGACATTCTGCTGGTCGCCGACGAAGTGATCGGCGGCTTCGGGCGGACCGGCGAGTGGTTCGCGCATCAGCACTTCGGTTTCGAACCGGACTTGATCACGCTGGCGAAAGGCCTGACGAGCGGCTATATCCCGATGGGCGCGGTCGGCCTGCATGACCGCGTTGCCAAAGCGATCATCGAGAACGGCGACTTCAATCACGGCCTCACCTACTCCGGGCATCCGGTGGCCGCCGCTGTCGCGGTCGCCAACCTCAAGCTACTGCGCGACGAGAAAATCGTCGAGCGCGTCAAGACCGATACGGGTCCGTACTTCCAGAAGAAGCTGCGCGACACCTTCGCGAACCATCCGATCGTCGGCGAGATCTCCGGCGCGGGGCTGGTAGCCGGCCTGCAACTCGCGGAAGACCCGAAAACGCGCAAGCGTTTCGCCAACGGCGGCGACGTCGGCACGATCTGCCGCGACTTCTGCTTCAACGGCAACCTGATCATGCGCGCCACCGGCGACCGGATGCTGCTGTCGCCGCCGCTCGTGATCACGAAGCTGGAAATCGACGAAATCGTGTCGAAGGCCAAAAAGGCCATCGACGCGACTGCACAACAACTTGGTATTTCGTAACGGCAGTTCGTTCCGGCATGCGCACACCCACGATCCATGCTCATGCCGGTTCTTCACATCAAGGGAAAAAACCATGAGCGTTAGTCATCTTCGTCATGCGGTCGCGGGGGCCGCGCTTCTCGCCTTCACGGGTTTTGCGGCGCTGTCGGTCACGCCGGCCCTTGCGGCCGACACGGAACTGAACGTCTACAACTGGTCGGACTACATTGCGAAGGACACGATTCCGAACTTCGAGAAACAAGCCGGGATTCACGTCAAATACGACAACTACGATAGCGATGACACGTTGCAGGCCAAACTGCTTGCCGGCAGTTCCGGTTATGACATCGTGGTGCCGACGTCGAACTATATGGCCAAGCAGATTCAGGCCGGTGTGTATCAGAAGCTCGACAAGTCGAAGATCCCGAATCTCGCGAATCTCGACCCCGTGCTGATGAAGATGATTGCCGACGCCGATCCGGGCAACCAGTACGGGGTGCCCTGGGCGTACGGCACCGACGGTATCGGCTATAACGTGCAGGCCGTCAAGAAGGCGCTCGGCGACAACGCGCCGGTGGATAGCTGGGCACTCGTGCTGGATCCGGCCAATCTGTCGAAGCTGAAGAGCTGCGGCGTGTCGTTCCTCGACCAGGCCGTCGACGTGTTCGCCGCCACGCTGCAATACATGCACAAGGACCCGAACAGCACGAACCCCGCCGACTATCAGGCCGCCTTCGAAGTGCTGAAGAAAGTCCGTCCATACATTACCCAATTCAACTCGTCAGGCTACATCAACGACCTCGCGAACAATGACATCTGCGTCGCGCTCGGCTGGTCTGGGGACGTCGGCATTGCGAGCCGCCGCTCTGCCGAAGCAAAACGCTCGTATCAGATCAAATTCTCCAACGCCAAGGAAGGCGGCCTGCTGTGGTTCGACGTAATGGTGATTCCGAAAGACGCGCCGCATCCCGAGGCAGCGACGAAGTGGATCAACTACATCTCGGACCCGAAGGTCAACGCGGCGATCACTAATGAAGTGTTCTATCCGACCGCGAACAAGGCCGCGCGCCAGTTCGTCACGCCGGCCGTCGCTGAGGACAAGACCGTTTATCCGGGCGACGACGTGTTGGGCAAGATGACGCTGATGAAGCCGATGCCGACCGACATCCTGCGCCTCGAAAACCGCCTTTGGGCACAGCTCAAGACCGGCCACTGATTTTAGCCAACTCGACTAAACATTGATCTCGCGCTCAGGGATCGCTAGAACCCTGAGCGCATGAATAGCAGCAACGGTAGTCAGCCTGCGCGCTTTTAGGGTCCCACCTGCGCGCAGTCCCATGTTTTCCGATCGCAGCGCATCTTGCGAGCCGCTTCAAGCGCCTCGTACGGAGACACTTGCGCCCGCGATCCGCAAGGAATGGTTACATCATGAACTCGACGACCTTAAATAGCGCTGCCGGCGCCACCCAGATGGCCCGCCCCGCACCGACGACGAAATCGAAATCGGATGAATTTGTCCGCATCGAAAACGTCGTGAAGAAATTCGGCGACAGCACCGCTGTCGACAACGTCAACCTGAACATCGCGAAGAACGAACTGTTCGCGCTGCTCGGCAGCTCCGGCTGCGGCAAGTCCACGCTCCTGCGCATGCTCGCGGGGCTCGAGACGGTCACGTCCGGGCGTATCTTCGTCGACGGCGAAGACCTCGCCGCGATGCCGCCGTACAAGCGGCCGGTCAACATGATGTTCCAGTCGTACGCCCTCTTCCCGCACATGAGCGTCGAAGCGAATATCGCTTTCGGCCTCAAGCAGGAAGGCACGCCGAAGAACGAGATCAAGGAACGCGTCGCCGACGCGCTCAATCTCGTGCAGATGAGCAAGTATGCGCAGCGCAAGCCGCATCAGCTCTCCGGCGGTCAGCAGCAGCGTGTGGCGCTGGCCCGCTCGCTGGTGAAGCGCCCCAAGCTGCTGCTGCTCGACGAACCGATGTCGGCGCTGGATAAAAAGATCCGCCAGAAGACCCAGCTCGAACTGGTCAACATCATCGAGAAGGTCGACGTGACCTGCGTGATGGTCACGCACGATCAGGAAGAAGCCATGACGATGGCCGGGCGGCTGGCGGTGATGAGCGAAGGCCGCATCGTGCAGATCGGCTCGCCCAGCCAGGTGTACGAATTTCCGAATAGCCGTTTCTCGGCCGAATTCATCGGCTCGACCAATCTGTTCGAAGGCACGGTGGTCGAGGACGAGCCGGACCATATCTTCGTCGAAAGCCAAGACCTCGAAGCGCGCCTGTATGTGAGCCACGGCGTTACCGGCCCGCTCGGCATGCCGGTTGGCATCTCGGTGCGCCCCGAACGCGTGAAGGTGTCGCTCGACAAACCCGCCACGCCGCACAACTGGGCGCGCGGCGTGGTCTCGGATGTCGCGTACATGGGCAGCTATTCGCTGTATCACGTGCGTCTGCCGAGCGGCAAGACCGTGGTGTCGAATCTCTCCAGCTCGCACCTGATGAGCGAAGGTGCGCCGTCCTATAACGACGACGTGTTCGTCTACTGGTCGCCGGCTAGCGGCGTGGTGCTGACGCAATGAGAAATCCCGCCACCACCTCCCCCGCGGCGCTCGGCGCGCCGTCCGGCAGCCGCCTGCTCGTCTCGCTGAAAAAACGCCTGTCGATGCTGGTGCCGTCGGGCCGCACGACCGTGATCGGCGTGCCGTTCCTCTGGCTCACGGTGTTCTTCGCGTTGCCGTTCGTGCTGGTGCTGAAGATCAGTTTCGCCGATCTGCGCCTGGGCATTCCGCCGTACACGGATCTCGTGACGGTCAAGGACGGCATGGTGCACTTCGCGATGCAGCTGAGCCACTACGCGTTCCTGCTGCAGGACGACCTGTACGTCGCCACCTATATCAGCTCGCTGAAGATGGCCGCGGTCTCGACGATCTGCTGCCTGTTGATCGGCTATCCGATCGCGTACTACATCGCCCGTTCGGCGCCGAGCACCCGCAACCTGCTGATGATGGGCGTGATGCTGCCGTTCTGGACGTCGTTCCTGATTCGCGTCTACGCATGGATCGGCATTCTGAAGGACGACGGCCTGCTCAATCACACGCTGATGGCGATCGGCATGATTCATTCGCCGTTGCGGCTCTACCACACGGATATTGGCGTGTATATCGGCATGGTCTATTCGTATCTGCCGTTCATGGTGATGCCGTTGTATGCGCATCTGGTGAAGATGGATCTGACGCTGCTCGAAGCCGCTTACGACCTCGGCTGCAAACCGTGGACCGCGTTCACGCGCATCACCTTGCCGCTGTCGAAGAACGGCATCATCGCCGGCAGTCTGCTGGTGTTCATTCCGGCGGTCGGCGAGTACGTGATTCCTGAGCTGCTCGGCGGCGCCGACACGCTGATGATCGGCCGCGTGATGTGGGATGAATTCTTCAACGATATGGACTGGCCGATGGCATCCGCCGTCACGGTCGCCATGGTTCTGCTGTTGCTCGTGCCGATGGCCGTGTTCCAGTACTACCAGGTCAAGGAACTGGAGGGCTCGAAATGATCAAGCCGAATAAACCTCTTTCCATCGGCGTGCTGTCGTTCGGGTTTCTGTTTCTGTATATCCCGATCCTCAGCCTGATCGTGTATTCGTTCAATGAATCGAAGCTCGTCACCGTCTGGTCCGGCTTTTCGCTGAAATGGTATGGCGCGCTGTTGCAGGACGGCGAACTGCTCAGCGCCGCGTGGCTGTCGCTGAAGATCGGTCTGCTGACCGCCTGCGCTTCGGTGGTGATCGGCACGTGGGCCGGTTTCGTGCTCGCCCGCTTCGGACGCTTTCGCGGCTTCACGCTGTTTGCCGGCATGATCAACGCACCGCTCGTGATTCCCGAAGTGATTCAGGGCATCTCGCTGCTGTTGCTGTTCGTCGCACTCGAACAGATGCTGGGCTGGCCGAAGGGCCGCGGCTTGTTCACGATCTGGATCGGCCACGTGATGCTGTGCGTGTCCTACGTGGCGATCATCGTCCAATCGCGGGTGAAGGAGCTCAACAAGTCGCTCGAAGAAGCCGCACTCGATCTCGGCGCCACCCCCTTCAAGGTGTTCTTCCTGATCACGCTGCCGCTGATCTCGCAAGCGCTGATGTCCGGCTGGCTGCTGTCGTTCACGCTGTCTTTCGACGACCTCGTGCTGTCCGCCTTTCTGTCCGGTCCGGGCTCGACCACGCTGCCGCTCGTCGTGTTTTCGCGGGTGCGCCTCGGCCTGAACCCGGAAATGAATGCGCTTGCAACAATCTTCATCACCACGGTGACGATCGGCGTGATCGTCGTGAACCGCTGGATGCAGCTGCGCGAACGCAAACGCAACCGCGACATGCAGATGGCTTTCGCGCTCGCCAAAGCCGCCGACCCATTGCCTGCCGTGCCACAACAAGCCACCGTACGAAAGTCTCTCGATACGGCACAGGCATAAGAAGTCCATTGCAATACGACCAACAAGGAGAATTTGCATGAGAAAGAAGCTCATCTGTCTGCTGGTGGCGGGGAGCCTGCCGGGCTTTGCCATGGCAGATGCCACCAGCGACCAGATCAAGGCGCTACAGGCCCAGCTGAACGCGCTGCAAAAGGAGGTGAAGCAACTCCGCGCGGAAGTCGCCGGCAAACCCAAGGCGGCAAACACAGCAAACGCGGCAACCGCGGCCCCAGCCCCGGCGACGGCGGCCGCGCCGGTCGACATTTCGTCGCCTGAGTACGGCAGCGCCCGCGCGACGCTGACCAACGACGAAGTCACGTCGATGAAGCAGCAGATCGCCAATCAGCAGTTGAAGGTCGACTCGCTGGTGGACGCGGCCAATACCGGTCCAATTGCGGGTCTGTCGGTGACGGGTTATATCGACCCGACCTACATCTATAACCGCGCACAAAGCAGCTCGTCGTTCCTGTTCGCGAACCACGAGAGCGCCTACAACTACTTCAACAGTTCGTTCGGCGATCTCTACCTCGACATCAAGAAGACTTTCGGTGTCGGCCCGATGGCGCCGTCGGCCGAAATCACGTTGATGCCGAACCGCGGCAACGGTATTACGCTGTTGGCGAACGAACACGGCAACATCGGCAACAACATCCTGAACACCGCGGTCGTCAATGTGCCGTTGACCGCGACGACGACACTCGTGGCCGGTTTGATTCCGAGCTTCGGCGGTTATGAAGTGCAGCAATCGAATCAGATGCTGACGCTGACGCACAACCTGCTGTATGACTTCTCCGATCCGGGCAGCTATGTCGGTATCGGTGCGAATTACACCTCGGGCAACTGGGCGTGGAAGTTCTTCCTCGGCAACGAGCAGTACCGCACGTATGGCGCGACCACGCAGATCGGCACCAACTCGCTCGGCGATCCGATCACGACCAGCAACAAGATTCCGACCTTTACGGCGCGTACGGACTACACGTGGTCCAGCGCACTGGATATCGGCGGTTCGTTCAACATCGGGCGTCAGACGCTGCCGAGCGCGACCAACGCGACTACCGGTGCGGTCACCTACGGCGTCGGCGGCAACGCGCCGAGCGCGGGCGGCACGTTCTTCTTCACCGAAGCCGACCTGGCCTACACGCTCGCCGACGTGCAGTACAACGCCGAAGTCGACTACGGCCAGCAGCAGAACGCGGCGTTCAACGGCGGCCAGGCGCAGTGGTACGGCCTCTCGCTGCTCGCGCACCGCAAGTTCAACCTGCCGGTGGTGGGCCGCATGGGCGCGACGGTGCGCTATGACCTGCTCGTCGACAGCAAGAACGGCGGCGGCGGCGGCGGCATCGCGTTGAACGGCAACGGCATGGATACGGCTGACGGCTTCGGCATTGGCGCGGA
This sequence comes from Paraburkholderia sp. GW821-FHT02A12, assembly GCF_059422005.1. Lineage (NCBI taxonomy): Bacteria > Pseudomonadati > Pseudomonadota > Betaproteobacteria > Burkholderiales > Burkholderiaceae > Paraburkholderia > Paraburkholderia sp. GW821-FHT02A12. The sequence goes on from NZ_JBWKWA010000002.1 coordinate 2,501,740, forward strand.
CTGTCTCGCCAATTCGAAGGCGAACGGCGGTCTTGGCTTCGAGTGCAAGGGCGCCACCCGTCAGGACGTTTCGCTCGACCTGTTGTTCTACCCGACCCAGCAGATCACGGTCAAGGTGGAATACCGCCACGACTGGGCCAACAAACAGGTGTTCCTGAAGAACGACGGTTCGTACGGCAAGTCCAACGACCTGCTGGCGACGCAATTCATCTACTCGTTCTAATCCGCACCGCCCGAGCGAGCGGCCCGGCCTTATCGAAGGCCGCGCGTTCGGGCTTCTTCCGCATGCCCTGCCTATGCTCCCATTCTCGAAGCAACCTCACGTCGCCTCGTATTACGCAGCAACCGCCAACGACACCACCCGCCATCCCCCGCTCGAAGACACCCTTACCGTCGACGTCTGCGTGATCGGCGCCGGGCTCACCGGCATGTCGACCGCGCTGAACCTCGCGGAAAGCGGCCATTCGGTCGCCGTGCTCGAAGCATCGAAAGTCGGCTGGGCGGCGAGCGGCCGCAATGGCGGCCAGTTGATCGGCGGTTTTGCGTGCGATACCGATACGTTTGCGAAGTTCATGCCGGCGGATGACGTGAAGCGTGTTTGGGACATGGGCCTCGAAACACTGGATATCGTCAAGGAACGCGTCGCGAAGCATCAAATCGACTGCGATCTGACTTTTGGTTATCTGACCGCGGCGAACAAACCGCGCGATACAGACGCGCTGCGCAAATGGCGCGACGAAGCGCAAACGCGCTTTGGCTACAACCGCTTCCGTTACGTCGAGCGCGAAGGTCTCGACGAATACGTCGAATCGTCGCGCTACCTGGGCGGGCTGTTCGATCCGGACAGCGGTCATCTGCATCCGTTGAATTACACGCTGGGTCTTGCACGCGCGGCACGCGCGGCCGGCGTGAAGATTTTCGAAGACAGCTGCGTCAACGCGCTGCGCGAGGAAAACGGCCGGCATGTGGCCGATACCGCGCGCGGCAAGGTGCACGCGCAATTCGTCGTGCTCGCGTGCAACACCTACCTCGGCAAACTGGCACCCGGCGTGGCGAGCAAAATCATGCCGGTCGGCACCTATGTGATCGCCACCGAACCGCTCGACCCCGACCGCGCCGAAGCGCTGATGCCCGCGAAAGCCGCGGTCTGCGACAGCCGCTTCGTGCTCGACTACTTCCGCCCTGCGCCCGACCACCGTCTGCTGTGGGGCGGCAAAGTCAGCTATTCGACCTTCGCGCCGCGCAACCTCGGCGAGGCGATGCGCCGCGACATGCTGAAAACCTTCCCGCAACTCGACGACGTCAAAATCGACTATGCGTGGGGCGGTTTCGTCGATATCACGATGAATCGCGCGCCGCATTTCGGCCGCCTCTCGCCGACGGTGTATTTCGCGCAGGGCTTCTCGGGCCACGGCGTAAACACCACCGGTCTCGCGGGGAAACTGATCGCCGAGGCGATCGACGGCCAGGCGTCGCGCTTCGACCTGTTCGGCAAGATTCGTCATCGCGACTTCCCCGGCGGCGCTACACTGCGCACCCCCGCTCTCGTGCTCGCGATGGCCTGGTATCGAATGAAGGACCTGCTTTGATGAACGCTACAGTCAACACGCTCGACCGCCGCGCCGATGCGCTGATCGCCAACTCGTATTACGAGGCGAGCGCCGCCCGGCCGCTCGTCGACGATCCGATGCTCGACGGCACGCTGGAGGCCGACGTCTGCGTGATCGGCGCTGGCTTTTCCGGTTTGTCGGTGGCGCTGGAATGCCGGGCGCGCGGTTTGTCGGTGGTCGTGCTCGATGCGCATCGCCCGGGCTGGGGCGCATCGGGCCGCAACGGCGGGCAGACGCTGGTAGGCTTCGCGAAAGACGAAATCATCGAACGGCAACTCGGTCTCGACGGGGCACGCGCCGCGTGGGCGATGTCGGTGGAAGGCGTCGCGCTGGTGCGCGAGCGCATCGAACGTTACGGGATCGATTGCGATTTCACCGCGGGCTATCTGACGGTGGCGACCAAACCGAAACGCGTGCCGGACTTGCGCGCGTGGATGGACTCGGCAGCGCAACGCTGGGGCTATACGAAACTCGCGTGGCTCGACACCGACGAAGTGCGCGCGCGCGTCGCTTCGCAACGTTATCTCGCCGGCGTCTACGATCCGTTTTCAGGCCACCTGCATCCGCTCAAATACTGTCTCGGTCTCGCCGACGCGGCGCGGCGCGAAGGCGCGCAACTGTTCGCGCATTCGCCGGTGATCGAAGTGGTGCGCGGCGCGAGGCCCATTGTGCGTACCGCGACCGGCGAGGTGCGCTGCCGTTTCGTTGCGGCCTGCGGCAATGCGACTATCGGCGACGTGTTGCCCGCGCCGGTCGCCGCGCGCATTGCACCGATCGCGTCGTACATCGTCGCCACCGAGCCGCTCGGTAAAGCGCGTGCCGACGCGCTGATCGCCGGACGCGAGGCGATCTGCGACAACAACTTCTTCCTCGACTACTTCCGCCTGTCGGCCGATCATCGCGTGCTGTTCGGCGGCCGGGCGAGTTCGACCGGCGCATCACCCGTGCAACTCGGCCGGGAGATTCGCAAACGCATGATCGGCGTATTCCCGCAACTGGCCGACGTGCGGATCGACTATGCGTGGGGCGGTTTCGTCGACGTGACGCGCAATCGCGCGCCCGATTTCGGCTCGATCGACCCGAACTACTTCTACGTGCAGGGCTTTTCCGGCCACGGCGTCGCGTTGACCGGCATCGCCGGACGCGTCGTTGCGAAAGCGATGGCGGGCGAGACGGCGGCCTTCGATCTGTTCGCTCAACTGCGCCACGCGCGCTTTCCGGGCGGCCCGGCATTGCGCGGGCCGGCGCTCGAACTCGGCATGATGTATCACCGGATTCGCGAGTTGTTCTAGCCGGCCTGTTTCGCCCGCGTAACGAGTGACAATAAAGTCTGTACCAAGCCAATAAAGTGTGTACCAGTGACAATAAAGTGTGGCCGACCTTCTAGCAACTTTAAAGTTTGCGGTTGATGGAAGCCGCGCCACGCCACTTACCCTATAGGTATAGCGCGATTATCGGCGGGGTCGGTTTGGCAGAACTGGCTCGGCCATCATATGTAAGCGGCTATGGCGCTCGCGATAACGCCTGCAATTGCGCTTCCGGAGACGTTCACGAACGGATGTCGGCGTTTGGGCTGCAGCACGGTAGCGGCGCAAAGTACAACTTCGCGATGTAGAAACGAAGGCGAATACAGCTGTCCTACGCTCTCAGTGCTGTATCTGTTCTTCTGGACCTGCGAACCGAGCACCTGCAGGACACTATCGTGAAGAGCAAGCTCCCAGCCCGAGCCGGGAATCCCGAACCGCATCACGTCGCCCCCCCTTGGCCGACAATGACGTCACGGAAATCTCGCGTCAACCGCACCGAGTGATAGGTATCTTCGGATTGAGGTACTAGGGGACCTAGCGTGACACGGAGGCCGAGCGATTCGAAATACGCGGATGAGCGCACGGTAGACCAAATTCTGGACGGCAGCGGAGCTTCTGCATCCAGGATGCTGAGCACGCATTCGCACGATGCACCCGCTGCCTGGCTCACGTCAGCGACGCCATATTCATGAAACCCTGCGTTGCACGCAGGCAGAACGATTTCCGTGTCATCGGGCCAGTCCGCTGCATGAATGCGAAGGACAGGGTCATCGGCGGGCCAGACTGTGTCCTTGTCGATAAGCACCACGTGCGATGCCGCGCAAAACGGCTCCATCCATGCGTGAATGATTGGCGTGCTAGGGAAGGTGGTATTGCGCACCTCACCGAGGAAGCTGCGCACACTCTCCTCACCCGTGCAGTCGACCACGAGGTCGAAATCGCCCGGCCGGCTCTGCGCCAGAATCCAGTCGGCCGCCATCGCGCGATGCCCCTTCACAACCACACCAGGAATATCCGCGTTCAGTTGTGCCGCGAGCTCGACTGCCTTGGACTGAAACAGAGCGCACAGGCCAAGCGGATGGCGCGAGACGTTCTCCGGCATGACGTCATCCATATCCACGAGCGTCACGTTTTGAACCCCGGCCTTCACAAGCCCGATTGCCAGTGGCGCGCCTAGCGAGCCACTGCCGAGGACAAGCAACCGCTTCGTCCGCAGACGTTCGATGCGTTCCAGGCGCTGGTCACGCACGATTGCCCAATCAGGGTCCATGCGCGTCATCGCTGCTCCCGGAGCGCTATGCGGCAAGCGGGACCATTACTCGAAACAACCAGCTCGTTACTCGCAGGGTAACGAGCTGGGGTCACCACCTAGGAACAGAGTGGCGGTCAGGTTGGCGTTGCAACGAAAAAAGCGCGAGACTGATTGCTCAGCGACACGCGCCAACCTGGTACCACTACTGTAATTGCTCTATCGAACGAGGAACCCGTATGTCAACGGGTCTCGTTCATCCACTATCCAGTTGGCAAAGCCGCATACGAAAGCGTTGCCTTCGACTTCCGGGATGACGGCCTTGAAGTCACCCACGGTCGTTTCGCTCAGGACACGTCCTTTAAAAACGGTACCGATAATGGACTCGTTCACCAGCGTATCGTCTTTCCCGAGCTCCCCGCGCAGATAGAGCTGCGCAACACGTCCGCCGGTTCCAGAGCCCGTGGGCGACCGGTCAACTTCGCGGTCCGCGAAGACGCAACAGTTGGCTTGCGTGGAGCCCGCGTAGCGGGGCGCGTTAGCAATGATAGTCCCGTAAATGTGGTTGATTTCAGGGATATCCGGGTGTGCAACTGGAAACGCCTCATTAGCGGCCGCCTTAACCTCCGCACCGAAACGGATGAGCTCTTCCACCGACGACTCACGTACTTCGAGACCGTGTGGCTGGCCCTCTGTGTAGAAATAGAACGCACCACCGAAGGCGATGTCGCCTGTCACCGGGCCGAACGACGGCGTCTCAACCGTGACGTCCTTTTCCCAGATGAACGACGGCACGTTCACGAAGCGGACATTACCCGCGTGCTCGCCGTCCCATTGAACGAACGCTTCGATGAAGCCACACGGTGCATCGATACCAATGCGCGTCTCTGGTATCTGACGCTGCACCCAGCCCAGCTCGACCGCTGCTGTAGACAGCGCAATGACGCCATGCCCGCAGTGGTCGCTGTAACCCTCGTTGTGCAGGAAGATGATGCCGAAATCTGCGTTCGGGCTCACCGGTTCCGTCAGGTAACCACCGTACATATCTGCATGACCGCGAGGCTCGAACATCAGCGCCTTGCGAATTTCGTCGGCGTTCTCCTTCAGCCACGCGCGTCGCTTGACGATAGTATCGCCAGGAAGACGCGGCAGACCGCTGGTAACGATGCGGAATGCTTCACCGCCGGTGTGGACTTCAACAGTCGAGATGGTGCGTGTGATTTTCATGTTTGCTTCGGTGAAATCGGTGGGTATCCCGCTTCTATTCGCCGAACGGACCCGGCAAGCGATTTAAATCGGCGCTACTTAAACGTCAGCGGAGCCTTGACAGGCGTTTGCGTCGAGCGCTTTACGTGCTACGCGGCACGCGGCCAGGTCCCACGCAGCGCAGCCAACGCTCTTGAACAGAATCGGCGCACTCGGCTTAAGCTCGCCACCTAGTGCCTTGGCAAGCGGAAAAACCGAGGTCCAGTCGACCTTGGCCTGGATAAGGTCGCCCGCTTCATGCTTTGCGCCGACGGGGTCGTCAACGACCACGAAACTACCGTCGACAGTTTCCTTGCCGATTTCCGCTGCGTCTGGCGTGAAAGCGCCGACTCCGACGACGAGACGACCGGGTCGCGCCGGCTGCGTGTAGACCGGAGACTTGCTGGTTGTCAACGTGATGACGACTTCAATGCTGTCGGGAATCACATCGCCATCAAGGACGGACAGGTTCGGTGCTATCGGCCGGGTCCGGGCCACGAAGGCCTCTGCGCCTGCCGGAGAGGTGCCCTTTGCGAACAGTTTGGCTTCCGGGAACGTAGTCGCGAGAGCTTCCGCGTGATTGGCCGCCTGTTTCCCGGTGCCAATGATGAAAATTTCGCGCGGAGCCATGCCGTGCAGGGTCTGGATGCCCAGCACAGTGACCGCTGCCGTTCGCCGCCCGGTCACAGTCGGCCCGTCGAGCACGAACAACATTTCCCCGGTGTGCGCGTCGCATGCGATGACCTGACCATGGATGGTCGGAAGCTGGCGCTTTCCATTCGAAGGACACACGTTCACCAACTTATGGATGGCGATGTCTTCAGCACTGGCTGGCATCGAAAGCATCAGGCCGCCTTCCTGCATCGGAATGGCCAGCCGCTCCGGACTCACGACGTGTCCTGCGCCGTATTCGACGATGGTCTCTCGAAGAACGCGCACCAGCGAGGGATAGTCCAGTAGTGCAGCTGTTGCCTGGGCGTCGAGATTTCGGGTGCTGAGAGAGCTCATGTTCGGGTTCGCTTTTAGAGGGGCGGGTCCTGGATGCGCTGGAGGCATACGGCGGTGCTAATCAATCAAGTCTGCTGCGGCTTTCGCTTGGTCTGGATTGCCGTCATCGACAGACCCGACGCGTATTCGGCTTGAGTGCAAACGGTGGGCGCGACCGATGCCGCGCGCCAGCAGTTCACTCTGCGACTGGTTCGAGCAGTCGGCCGGCTTCCTTCATACACACTCCAGCCTTGATGACCACGGGAATGTGTTCGCCCTGTCCCAGCAGAAGGGAAATGTCCTCAATCGGGTCACCGTCGACCACGATGAGGTCAGCCACGGCTCCGACAGCTACCGTTCCCCGCACGCCTGCTTCACCTGTGATTTCGGCGGCAACGCACGTTGCCGACCGAATGGCCTCAACGTTGCCGACGATTTCTGCCCGAACGGCAAACTCGTCGGACTGGAAGGCGTGCAGTTCGCCCAGCATGTCCGAGCCGAACCCGACCTTCACGCCTTCGCGCGCCATAAGCGCAAGTGCCTGCCGGCCGACGGAGCGTGCTCCCTCAATCTTTGCGAGCGACTCAGCGGGGAAGCCAAGCGCGGGACCTTGTTCAATGAGACGGTCGAGAGTAGCGATTGTGGGCACAACCGCTACGCCGCGCTCCGCCAGCAGACGGGCAGTCTCTTCGTCGATGAGGTTGCCGTGCTCGATACATTTCACCCCGCACTCGACGGCGCGTCGGACGGCTCGAGCGGTGTAGGCGTGCGCCATCACGTAAGTGCTGGCAGCCTCAGCTTCCTGAACCGCGGCACGGATTTCATCTTCCGAATACTGCGTGTTGGCGATGGGGTCGTTGGGCGAAGCCACACCGCCCGACGCCATTATCTTGATTTGCGAGGCCCCTTTGAGGAGTTCTTCGCGCACGGCCAGGCGCATCGCCTCGACACCATCGACCACACGAGCAATCGCTCCCTGACGCCCCAGGCACCCGCAGGCATCGTCAAGCTTGTCATTGCGCTGACGGAAGTCGCCGTGCCCACCGGTCTGCGACAGCGCCTTGCCTGATGACAGGATGCGCGGGCCCCAAAGAGCGCCGCTGTTGACAGCCTCGCACATTCCAAAGTCAGCGCCACCTGCATCACGAACGGTGGTGAACCCGCGGTTCAGCATGCCGCGAAGGATGGGCAACGTTTTAAGCGCTGCCAGGAAGTTTGGCATCACCGCGTTGGCTCCCAGATTCGTTTTCGACGCGACGACGTGGACATGCAGGTCGATGAAGCCCGGCAAGACGGTACGCCCGGGAAGGCTCATCCTGCGGGCCTCGACAAACGACGACGGTATCTCTCCTATTGCCGCAATTTTTCCGTCGGCGATGCAGACATTGACGTTTGTCTGGCGTTTCTTCGTTGCAGGGTCGAAAACGTTGACCCCTTCGATTACCAACATGTTCATGTGAATTTCCTCAAGCCTGGTATGGCTTCGTCAGCAACATGCCGAGCAGGCTAACCACTGCGGCGAAGATGATGTAGTAAGACGCAGACTCGGCGTCACCCGTGTGTTGGGTGAGCCAGGTGATGATGAAGGCGGCAAAGCCACCGAAGATGGTCACTGCGCCGTTGTAGGCCAAAGACAATCCCGTCGCACGGACGCGGCTCGGGAACATTTCCGTGAAGAGAGCCAGAATCGGGCCGGTGTATGCAGCAATCAGCACGCCGAAAATCGCCTGGAAGGTCAGCAGCGTGGCAAAGTCGGGCGATTTAATCAGTTGAGAGAACAGTGGATAACTGGCAACCAGAATAACGAGCCCAGCAACCGACAGGACCCGTCGCTTGCCGACCTTATCCGACAGTGCCCCGAACACGGGTGCCATGACCATCAGCACGACACCGCTGACGACGCCCGACGTGAAGCCCTCACGCTGGGTCATGTGCAGATACTTCACAACATAAGTCGGGATGTAGAACAGGATGACATACGTGCAGACGGTCCAAAGTACGACCATCAGCAGGCTGGAGAGCACCTGGCGGGGATACTCGCGAACGACGTCGCGCAGCGGCGTGCTGGCGTGGCGCTTCTCCGATACGAACTCGGGCGTTTCCTCGATTTTCAGCCGAATGTAGTATCCAACCGGGGCCACCAGCATGCCGATGAAGAACGGAATACGCCATCCCCATGCGGTCAGCGAATCAGCCGACATGCTCGACGTGATGAGCGTACCGGTAAGGCTGCCGATGACCACGGCGAAACCGACACTCGTCTGAATCCAGCTCGAATAGAAAGCACGACGGTTAACTGGAGCATGCTCGGTAAGGAACGCGGTAGCGCCGCCCATTTCACCGCCAGCGGACAGCCCCTGCAGCATTCGCGCGATAACGATAAGACACGGTGCGGCGATGCCAATAGATTCGTACGTAGGGGCGAAAGCGATGATGCCCGAGCCGAGCGCCATGATGAGCATGGCGAGCGACAGAGCTCGCTTGCGACCTACCTTGTCGCCGTAGATGCCGAACGCGATGCCGCCGAGCGGTCGCATCACGAAGCCAACGCCAAAAGTTGCCAGTGATAGCAGCAGCGACGTTGTCTCGTTGCCTGCGGGGAAAAATAACTTACCAATGGTTGCTGCGAAGAACGCGTATCCGGAAAAGTCGAACCATTCCAGACCGCTGCCAATGACAGTGGCGAAAATCGCCTTCCGGCGCGTCACCGTCCTTGTGGGCGGCTCGCCCACCAGTATGCCGTTTGATGCACTCGTTGCCATTTAGACCTCTCTGGATTGTCGTTTTGCGAGGTGAGCGTTCGCGATTCGTCACGCAATCAATGTAATTTTTGGCGTGACGACGGCATAACGCTAATTTCGCAAACGCGCTTGCAAAAAACGCAACCGCATCCAGAGGCGTGCAACGGAGGCGTCAGGGAGCGAGTGTCTGATCGATTACCCACTCGCGGAACCGACGGGCGGCAAATGTTTCCGCACGCTCGGATGGCCAGGTGACAAAGTATGAGCCGCCCATTGTGGCGTGAGAGTCCGATGCCCTGACGAGCGCGCCATGCTCAAGGAGCGGGTCAATAACTCGGTTCCAACCGAGCGCGACGCCCTTGCCATGCGTCGCGAGCTGCACAATGAGTGGGTAGCTGTTAACAATGATGGTTTGATTGAGTGCTGGTCGTTCGAGCCCTGCCTGTTCGAACCAGGTGTGCCAGGACATCCAGCTACGTTCCGCGTCCTCCAGAACAAGCAGCGTGCAGGACAGCAGTTCCACTGGCATCAGTTTGCGCCCATCAAGATATGTCGGTGAACAAACCGGAAATACCTCTTCGTCGAAAAGTTTCCGCGTGTGCGTTCCGGGAACCTCGGGGTTGCGCAAATAGAAAATGCCCACGTCGTACTCAGCTGGCGAGACGGCTCCGAAGTGGTCCCGCACGATGATGCGCAGGTCCACATCGGGATTCGCATCGATAAACGAGCCGACTCTCGGCGCGAGCCAGAATACCGAGAGCCCGGCTGTGCAGGACACCGTGAGGCGAGACTTGACGACGCGAGCCATCAGACTCGACGTAACGCTAGTGCACAGCTCCAACATGCGCCGAACATCCACCGCATAGGTTTCCCCTGCTGGTGTGAGCCTTAGGGTGTTGTGCTCCCGCACGAATAGCCGGCGCCCGAGGAATTCTTCGAGTTGAGATATCTGGCGGCTCACGGCACTGGTGGACAGGTGCAGTTCCTGCCCCGCGCGAGTGAAGCTCAGATAACGGGCGCTAGCTTCGAATGCTTGAAGACATGCGAGTGGAGGCAACGGAGAGAGAGCCATGGCGTGCGGCGAGCTATCCAAGTTGTAGTAGAGCAGCAGGATAGCTCAACGACATCGGCCGATGGCGACTTCTTCACGACACTGGAATTCGGGCGTCGACGTTAACGCTGGGCCTTACCGAAGCCATCGAGAGGCTTACGCGCCGGGCAGAATGACCAACCGCAAAGGTATTGCACCGCAAAGTCTGGCCACCCCCGTCCCGTCTCGCTGGCCAGACTTTGTGCATCCTACCGAGCGAGCAAGCGGCTAGCTGGTACAAACTTTATTTAATTGCGGCACGAGGCCGGTCGATAAGAATCAAGCACTTAGGGTGCGGTTTTGGTACAAACTTTATTGTCCGTTGTTACCGCGTTGATCGAGTTCAGCGGAGAGCGTCCGCGCTAGCGAGTCGAAATTCGCGGGCACCATTCCCAAGTCGCTCGCCGACCGTTATTGACAATGATTCTCATTAACAATAAAGTCATGCTTTCATAAAGCTAACACCTTCATTAATCGAGCTTTACCTGTTAACCACGCCCAGCCCAACCCTTATTGGGCTGCCAGCCAGGTGCCGTGAATCACCCAGCGAGCTTATCGGGTCTCTTCATCGGGGATTTTCACGTGCATCCTTCTCGTCCGGCGCGACGTCCGCTGTCCGTCATACTTGCTGGCGTCTATGGCGTCGTTGGCTTCTGGTCTCATGTTCATGCGGCAACGGAATCGTCTGCTACCGCTAGCAATCAAGGCTCTGCTCAATATGCCGAGTTGCGCAGTACGCCGGACCTGCTCGACCCGGTAACGGTTACTGCGACCCGGACTGCAACGAAAGCCAGCCACACCGCAGCCAGCGTCTCTGTCATCACGGCCGAAGACCTGGAAGAACAACAGGCGGAGAACATCAAGGACGCGCTGCGCTACGAGCCTGGAGTCACTGTTCGGCGCACACCCTATCGGCCGACTTCGGCAGCCACAGCCGGAGGGCGCGACGGCGACTCGAGCATCAATATCCGTGGTCTCGAAGGCAACCGCATCCTGCTGATGGAGGACGGTATCCGTCTACCGAATTCGTTCAGCTTTGGCCCGCTGGAAGCGGGTCGCGGCGACTATGCGGACATCGGCACCTTGAAGCGCATCGAAATTCTGCGAGGTCCGGCCTCGGCTCTGTATGGAAGCGATGGTCTGACCGGCGCCGTCAACTTCATTACCAAAGACCCGCAAGACCTGCTCAACATCTACGGCAAAAAAACATACTTTTCGGTGCGGCCAAATTACGAATCGGCCGACCGCAGTTTCGGCGCGACCGTTCAGGCCGCCGGCGGCAATGACATGATCCAGGGCATGGTGATAGCCGATGGCCGGCGCGGCCACGAACTGGACGGCACCGGCTCGAACAATTCGGCGGGTCCTAACCGCACGACGGCGAATCCGCAGGACACCTACTCGGAATCGGTACTCGGCAAGCTTGTGGTCAAGCCCACGGCACACGACACGTTCAAGTTCACGGCCGAAACCGTCAGGCAGCGTATCGACACCAACGTGCTGTCCGCGGCGAATCCACCGGCCACGCTCGCGCTGACGGCAAACGATCGCCTCGAGCGCAACCGTTACAGCCTCGACTACGACTTCAGTAACGAAGCTGCGCGATTCTTCCAGACCGCGCACGTGCAGTTCTACTACCAGGACGCTTCGCAGGACCAGAAGTCCTATGAGACACGCAAGTCACAACCGTCGCGAAGCCGCGAGAACAATTACAGCGAACGCATCGTCGGCGGTTCCGCGTTTGCGGAGAGCACCTTTCACACGGGCATCCTCACGCACAAGCTCCTGTACGGCGGCGACGGCAGTGTCGACCGGGTGACCAACCTGCGCAACGGCACGGTTCCAGGTGCGGGCGAAGCGCCCTTCCCCAACAAGGCATTTCCGGATACCGATTACACGCTTCTCGGTGCCTTCCTGCAGGACCAGATCAGTTTCGGCGCGTTGACGGTCACGCCAGGCCTGCGCTTCGATAGCTATCGGCTCAGCGCAAAGACCGGTGACCCGCAGTACACGGGCACGCCGGTTTCGTCGAGCGACAACGCGCTGTCGCCGCGGCTTGCCGTGCTTTACGAAGTGTCACCGGCGCTCATTCCGTACGCCCAGTATGCACATGGTTTTCGTGCGCCGTCGCCGGACCAGGTGAACAACAGCTTTGCCAACCCGCTCTATGGCTACACGTCGATCGGCAATCCGAACCTCAAGCCGGAAACCAGCGACACCATTGAAGCCGGTCTGCGCGGCAAACTTGGCACCGGTCTCGGCCCGTTGAGCTATAGCGCCGCAGTGTTCGCAGGCCGCTATCGGGATTTCATCTCGCAGCAGACCGTTGCCGGCACCGGCAGGCCGACCGACCCTCGCGTATTCCAGTACGTCAACTTTGGGAAGGCTCGCATTCATGGCCTTGAAGGTCGAGCCGAGTGGTTCCTGCCGCAAGGCTTTTCTGTGAAGGCAGCGATGGCTTTCACCAAAGGCAGCGTCGAGAACACGGGAGCCGCGAATCAGCCGCTGGACTCCGTCAACCCGTTCTCTGCCGTGTTCGGTGTGCGTTACGAGCCGAGCGAACAATGGTTCGCACAGGCAGACCTGTTGTTCCAGGCTGCCAAAAAGTCCACTGACGTCACGCCCCGAAGCTGTAGTTCGACAACGTGTTTCGCACCGCCTTCATCGTTCGTGGTGGACTTGCGCGGCGGATATCGCTTCAGCAAGCACGTGGTCGCGTATCTCGGCGTGTTCAACCTGTTTGACCGGAAGTACTGGAACCGGTCGGACGTGCGAGGCATCGCCGATACGTCGTCAATCAAGGACGCGTATACCGCGCCTGGGCGCAACGTCTCCGTCAGCATGAAGATCGACATGTAACGGCGAGCGCTTCGACCTCTCCAATTTTCATTGCGCTATCGTCAACCTTAGGAGCCTGCCATGCAAAACACCGCTCGCCTTGACGCGACTTCGTTGCAACAGTTGCGTCATGCCTTCGTCAAGCTCAGGACCGAGCAGAAGCTGCGTCATCGCGATGCCGCGCTCGCACTCGGCATCAGCGAGGGCGAGGCACTCGCCGCGTTTACCGGCGAGCATGTCGTGCGCCTGACGCCGCGCTTTATCGAGCTGTTCGAAGAAGTGCCACATCTCGGTCCAGTCATGGCGCTCACGCGCAATGAAGCTGCCGTCCATGAAAAAGACGGGCAGTACGGGAACATGAGCCACAACGGCGACGTCGACCTTGTACTGGGCGGCGCAATTGACCTGCGGGTCTTCTACCAGCACTGGGCATCGGGCTTCGCCGTGCGGGAGGCGACTGCTCACGGTGAACAGAAGAGCCTGCAATTTTTCGATGCTCAAGGCCACGCGGTACACAAGATTTTCCTGCGCGAACACAGCAATCACGCGGCATTCGACGCTTTCGTCGAGCGCTGGAGCGCTGCGGAACAGGTGCCGGGCCTGATGCTGGGCGAACTGGCAGCCCCGCCGGTCGTCAAGGACGATAGCGAAATCGACGTGTCGGCATTTCATGCGGCGTGGGACGCCATGAGCGACACGCATCAGTTCTTTGGCATGCTGCGTCAATTTGGGCTTGCTCGCACGCAGGCGCTGCGTCTCGCGGAGCGACGATACGCGCTACCCGTTTCAACCGGAGCATTGCAGAATCTGTTGGTCCGTGCGTCTGAGGCCGCCATACCTATCATGGTGTTCGTGGGCAATCGCGGCATGATCCAGATTCACAGCGGCCCGGTTAAGACCATTCGCATCATGGGCGCCTGGCTCAACGTACTGGACCCGGGTTTCAACCTGCATCTGCGCACGGACCTGATTGCGAATGCCTGGGTGGTTCGCAAGCCGACGTCCGACGGCATGGTCACGTCTCTGGAACTGTTCGACTCGCAGGGTGAGAACATCGCCATACTGTTCGGAGCGCGCAAACCGGGGTCGCCTGAACTGGAAGGGTGGCGCGAACTGATCGCAGAGCTCGAACCCTTGCGCGATGAGGCTTCGGTATGAATCCCAGGCGCGTTAATGGATCTCGCCGCGCGTACGTCTTTGGGGGCGCGCTCCTGTTCGCTGGAATTCCCCTGCGTGCGAATGCACAGCGGGGGCAGCGGCGGGTAATCGTGGTCGGCGGTGCGCTGGCCGAAATCGTCTATGCGCTTGACGCGCAAGCGAATGCACGCGGCGTGCTCGTCGCAACCGATACGACCTGCACCTTCCCCGCCGCTGCAGGCGCCTTACCGAAGGTCGGTTATCAGCGAGCGCTATCGGCGGAAGGGCTGCTGTCGTTGCGGCCCGACCTGATTCTGGCGTCTTCGGAAGCGGGACCGCCGAACGTACTAAGCCAGGTGAAGCAGGCGGGTGTGGAAGTGGTGACGTTTGCTGAGCGCCATGACGTCGACTCTGTACGCGAAAAGATTGGCGGCGTCGCCCGGACGCTCGATGCGGACGAGGCAGGCAAGGCGCTACTGGCTCGTTTTAACGAGCAATGGCAGGCGGCCCGCCAGACAATCAACACATCGCCATTCGCCACGCGCGCCCAGCCGCCGCGCGTGCTGTTCGTGCTGAACAACACCGGCAATCAGGCGTTTGTCGCGGGGCAGCGCACCGCCGCCGATGCCATGCTCACCTATGCCGGCGCGCGCAACGCGATGCAGGGCTTCAACGGGTACCGGCCGTTGTCTGCCGAAGCACTGGTTAGTGCGGCACCCGACATCGTGCTCACCACCGATGAAGCGCTGAGCGCGATTGGCAGTGCTGACAAGCTGCTCGCGAGTCCCGGCTTCGGCGCCACACCTGCTGGCCGGGCGAAAAGGGTCGCGTCGCTCGACACCCTGTTCATGCTCGGCTTCGGCCCCCGGTTGCCCGCTGCCGTGGTGACGCTCAACCAGCGTCTGGGGCAGGCTTGACGAACACACGTTTGCCACCAGAACCGATGAACACATCAAGCGCAGCGCGTCCCGGTATGCCAGCGGAGCATGCCTCTCAAGCGGAATCCTTCACCCTTGCTGATCGACGGCATCGGGGCACGGCTGTGCTGCTGTACAGCCTTGTCGTAGCGCTTTGCGGGGCGACGCTTGCTGGAATTTGCATTGGCGCTTACGGCATGGCGCCCCTGGTTGTCTGGTCCGCACTCACGGCGCGCTCCGACGCCGTGATGAATGACCCCGCGGTTCAGCAAGCCCAGGCCGTGCTGTTCACTATCCGGTTGCCGCGTGTGGCGCTCGCCCTGCTCGTCGGCGCGGGCTTCGGTGCTGCCGGCAGCGCCTTGCAGGCGCTCTTTCGCAATCCACTGGCTGACCCGGGACTGATTGGCATTTCGAGCGGCGCCGCTCTGGGTGCGTCCACGCTGATCGTGCTCGGGCCGCTTCTGGGTGCGTCCTTTGCTGCAGCTGGCCTGTATGTCCTGCCGGTTGCGGCGTTCGTCGGCGCTCTGGCGGTTTCCGCGCTGGTTTATCGGCTCGCCTCCGCTCGCGGACGGCTTGCGTTGCCAATATTGCTGCTGGCGGGCATCGCGATTAACGCGCTGGTGGGCGCCGCCATCGGGCTGCTCACCTACATTGCCGACGACGCCCAGCTCCGCTCCCTGACGTTCTGGAGCCTGGGCAGCCTCGGCGGCTCACAATGGCCAATGCTTGCTGCGGTGATTCCTTTCGTTCTAGTGGGCGTCGTCCTGATCGCACGCAACGGCCATGCGCTCAACGCGCTGCAACTTGGCGAGACTGAGGCGCAGCATCTGGGCGTGCCGACGCAACGTGTCAAGCGCACGGTGTTGGCCGCTTCTGCGCTGAGCGTGGGTGCGTTAGTCTCATGCACCGGCGTGATCGGTTTTATCGGGCTGGTGGCGCCTCATTGCGTGCGGCTCGCATGCGGCCCGAACCAGCGTGTGGTGATGCCCGGCGCCATGTTGCTCGGGGCCACCCTGACCATGCTGGCCGACCTCGCTGCGCGCACTGTGGCCGCGCCGGCAGAAGTACCGCTCGGCATCCTCACCGCGTTGCTCGGCGCGCCGTTCTTCCTCGTGCTGTTGTGGCGCAGCCGCGGTCAACTCGGCTTGTGAGCGGCACGTCAGTGAATCCGATGGAGCAGACATAAGATGTTGATCGCGAGCAATTTGAGCGTGACGCGAGGCGCAATCGCGGTTTTACGGAACCTTTCGCTAGCCGTGAAGCCTGGTGCCTTGACGGCGCTCCTCGGACGCAACGGCGTCGGCAAAAGTACGCTCCTCAAGGCGCTGGCCGGAGAGTTCGACACCGCAGGCGCAATGCGTGCGTGGCGCATCAGCGGCGATCTGACGCTCAACGGCGAACCGCTGCGTGCGATCCCGCCTCAACGCCTCGCTCTGCTGCGTGCCGTGTTGCCTCAATCTTCCCAGCCTTTGTTCCCGTTCAGCGTCGAGGAAATCGTGCTGCTTGGGCGTTACCCTCATCTACGCGGCGGCGCGCCTTCAAGGCGCGATCGGGAGATTGTCGGCGAGGCGCTGGCACTGGCAGAGGCCGGTGGACTCGCCGGGCGCGACATCACGACACTGTCCGGGGGCGAACTGGCGCGCGTCCAGTTTGCCAGGGTCCTTGCTCAGATCTGGCCTATTGCCAGTATCTCTCCAGAGCACGTTGGGGCAATGCCCCGGTATCTCCTGCTGGACGAGCCGACCGCCGCCCTTGATATTGCGCATCAGCACGGTCTTCTTGCGACAGTCCGGGACGTGGCGCGCCGCTGGAACATAGGTGCACTGGCGATCGTGCACGACCCGAATCTGGCGGCGCGTCATGCCGACACGATCGCTTTGCTCTCGGAAGGCACGATAATCGCGCAGGGCACGCCACACGAGATAATGCAGTCCGAACTGATCGAGCGCTGCTACGGTTTTGCCGTGCGCATGCTTGACGCTGGCGGCGAGTCAGCACCGGTCGCCGTACCGACATAGAATAATTGTGCTGGGTTCGAGAAAAACAGAGCACCCGCAACGCATAGGCTCGGCCCCCTTTACCTGAGTTCAAGTCGAGCGCAGCAAGGAAGGCCCAATGAAGCTCAACGGCCGGCGGTTTTTGCTATTGTGATGGTCGATACCATACTGAGGTATCTCTTGATATTCCGCTTTTAAGGGGCCGTTCGATGATTGCTCAACTCACTCCCGAACTCGCGTCCAAATTTGCCAATCTCGCGCTGGATCACCTCACACGCGAGTATCCGAACAAGCTGACTCACGCCCTCGCCGGTCCGCAAGACGTGCAGAGCCCGCGTGCATTGCATCCGATTTTTTACGGCAGCTACGACTGGCATTCGTGCGTGCACGGCTACTGGCTGATCCTGCATCTGCTCGACCGCTTTCCCGATCTTCCGGAAGCAGCGCGCATCATCGCGGTGGTCGACGAGCACTTCACCGACGCGAACGTGGCCGGCGAACGCGCGTATCTCGACCTGCCGCACAATCGCGGCTTCGAGCGTCCGTACGGGTGGGCGTGGCTCCTCACGCTGAGCGCGCAACTCCAGTCGCTGAAGCTCTCGGAAGCCGCGCGCTGGTCCAGAACGTTTGCGCCGCTCACCGAAACCTTTGTCGAACGATTCGAAGATTTTCTGCCCAAAGCGACTTACCCGTTGCGCGTCGGCACGCACTTCAACATGGCGTTCGCGCTCGCGCTAACGCTCGATTTCGCGCGTCAAACCTCGCGTGAATCGCTCGAAGTGTTACTGGTCAATACAGCGGAGCGCTGGTTTCTGAACGACGTCGCGTGTCAGGCATGGGAGCCCGCCGGCGACGAGTTCCTGTCGCCTTCGCTAATGGAAGCGGAGTTGATGCGCCGTGTGCTGCCGCCCGCGCAGTTCGTCGAGTGGTTTGGCCGCTTTTTGCCGGATCTCGGCGCGCGGAAACCTGCCACCCTGTTCGAACCCGTTACCGTGACCGATCGCACCGACGGCAAGATCGCCCACCTCGACGGCTTGAACCTGAGCCGCGCATGGTGTCAGCGGTCGCTGGCGCGTGCGCTGCCCGCCGGCGACGCGCGGCAGGTCGCGTTGTTCGATTCGGCCGAGCTTCACCTGCACAGCGCGCTGGCTCATGTGGCCGGCGACTACATGGGCGAGCATTGGCTCGGCACCTTCGCCACGCTCGCCCTGGAAGCGTGATTTCACATCTCAGCCGGCGAGTCTGCCGGCGACCCAGCCGGAGAAAACAGCTTACTGCCCGGTCAGCTTCTTAGGCTTCGGCGGCGCCTGAACCTTGTTGTACTGGAATGCGGGTGTCGCTTTCAGCGCGTCTTTCGTCGCGCCTGCCAGATAGAAATTCCCCGAACGGATATCGAGTGCCGCGATCGGCACCGCTACGTCATGCGACGCCACGCCGAGAAACCCGCCCGTGGAGACGATTGCCGCCGACAGCGAACCATCGGGTGCAATCACCAGATCGCGGATCGAACCGATCTTTTCGTTCTGGTCGTTGTACACCGCCTTGCCGAGAATGCTTTTCTTCGCGCTCCAGCCGCTCAGCAGCGCGTTGGATTGTTCGACCGTGACGCTAAGGGGTTGGGTGCCGGCGATCTGCGCCTGCGCACCAAGGCTGGTTGCCGCCACGGCGGTCACAACGACGAGTTGATCCAAAGTCATATTCTTCACTCCGTTCTTAGTAGACTGACCGGCGCATCGGCTGCACCGAAGGAATCGCTGCAAGGCGATCATACAGAGTACGCTGCGCGGTTGCAGCCAGCCGGGGCAAGGCCACGGCAACGGCCACGGCCACGAATGCATGACGGTAAAATTGCACATGGCGACTAAGGCAGTTTCGAGGTGAACGTTTGACTGAGCTTGAACAGGGTTTCATTCTGACCCGACATTGGCGCGATACGCCGGCCGGCACGGAGGTCGATTTCTGGCTGGCGACGGACGGCGGGCCCCGTCATATCCGTCTGCGTCCACAGCCTTCGGTTGCGTTCATCCCGGTTGCGCACCGCGAGCGCGCCGAAACGATCCTGAACCGCGAGAAACAGTTCGAATTGCGCCCGCTCGAACTGTGCGACTTTCAGCGCCGACCCGTCATGGGGCTTTACTGCCCGCAGTACCGGCAACTGACCGGGCTCGGGAAGCGTCTGAAGCAAGGCGGCGTCGACGTCTATGAAGCCGACATCTTCCCGCCCGAGCGCTACATGATGGAGCGCTTCATCACCGCGCCGGTATGGTTCGGCGGCGAATCGCAGGAACAATCACAGGGCGGCGGCACGCTGCAGAACAGCGAACTGAAGCCCGCCACGGACTACCGCCCGCAATTGAAGCTGGTCTCGCTCGACATTGAAACCAGTGCTCGCGCGGAGCTCTACTCGATCGCGCTCGAAGGCTGCGGACAGCGCCAGGTCTATATGCTGGGCCCGCCGAACGGCGAAGCCGGCGAACTCGACTTCGAGCTCGAATACTGCGAAACCCGCGCACAGTTGCTCGAAAAACTGAACGTGTGGCTCGAGCGGCACGACCCCGATGCGATCATCGGCTGGAATCTCGTGCAGTTCGATCTGCGCGTGTTGCAGCAGCACGCCGAACAGTATCGCGTGCCGCTGCGTCTCGGGCGTGGCGGCGCGGTGATGGAGTGGCGCGAGCACGGCCACAAGCAGAACCATTTCTTCGCCGGTGCGGCCGGCCGCCTGATCATCGACGGCATTGAAGCGCTGCGCTCCGCGACGTGGAGTTTCCCGTCGTTCAGCCTCGAGTACGTCGCACGCTCGGTGCTGGGCGAAGGCAAGTCGATCGACAATCCGTATCAGCGGATGGACGAAATCCAGCGCCGCTTCGACGAAGACAAGCCCGCCCTCGCGCGCTACAACCTCAAGGATTGCGAACTGGTCACACGCATCTTCGCGAAGACCGAACTGCTGCCGTTCCTGTTGGAACGCGCGACGGTCACCGGTTTGCCCGCTGACCGCAGCGGCGGATCAGTGGCGGCGTTCACGCATCTGTATATGCCGCGGATGCATCGGCAGGGCTATGTGGCGCCGAATCTCGGCGATGTGGCGGGCGCCGCGAGTCCGGGCGGTTTCGTCATGGATTCGCGGCCCGGCCTCTACGATTCGGTGCTGGTTCTCGACTACAAGAGCCTGTATCCGTCGATCATCCGCACCTTCCTGATCGACCCGGTGGGTCTCGTCGAAGGCATGCAGCATCCCGGCGACGACCAATCAGTGCCGGGCTTTCTCGGCGCGCGTTTCTCGCGCAGCCGCCACGCTTTGCCGTCGATCGTCGGCCAGGTCTGGCAGGGACGCGAAACGGCCAAGCGCGAAAACAACAAGCCGCTTTCGCAGGCGTTGAAGATCATCATGAACGCCTTTTACGGCGTGCTGGGTTCCACCGGCTGCCGCTTCTTCGACCCGCGTCTCGCGTCGTCGATCACCATGCGCGGCCACGAAATCATGCACACCACGCGTGAGCTGATTCAGGCCGAAGGGTACGAGGTCATTTACGGCGACACCGATTCGACCTTCGTGTGGCTGAACCGCGCTCATTCCGAGGAAGACGCGAGCCGCATCGGCCGGGCGCTGGTCGAGCACGTCAACCAGTGGTGGCGGCAACATCTGCAGGCGCGCTTCGGCCTCGACAGCGCGCTCGAACTGCAATTCGAACGGCATTACCGGCGCTTCTTCATGCCGACCATTCGCGGCGCCGAGGAAGGCAGCAAGAAACGCTACGCCGGATTGACGGTTCTGCCGGACGGCAGCGAGGACGTCGTCTATAAAGGCCTGGAAACGGTGCGTACCGACTGGACACCGCTTGCGCAGCGGTTTCAGCAGGAACTCTACTCACGCATTTTCAGGCAGCAGCCGTATGAGGACTATGTGCGCAACTATGTGCGCGAGACGCTGGAGGGGAAGCTGGACGACCAGCTTGTGTACCGCAAGCAGCTGCGCAGGCCGCTCGGCGACTACGAGCGCAACGTACCGCCTCATGTTCGCGCGGCACGCGTGGCCGACGAGTTCAATCGGCAGCAGGGCCGGCCCTTGCAATACCAGAACGGCGGCTGGATCAGCTACGTAATGACGGTCGCCGGACCGGAACCGCTCGAAACACTGCGCTCGGCGATCGATTACGAACACTATCTGACGCGCCAGTTGCAGCCCGTCGCCGACGCCATCCTGCCGATGTTGCGCGACAACTTCACGACGCTGATGAGCGGTCAGAAGCAGCTGTTCTGAGCGCTCCGTTCAGGTGAGTTCCCGCCCTCCGGTTTCCTCGAGCATCGACACGGCGATCAGGGAAACGATCACGCACGCGATCATGTACCACGCCGGCGCCATCGTGTTGCCGCTCACGCGGATCAGCCACGCGACGACCAGTTGCGCGGTCCCGCCGAACACCGACACGGACACCGCATACGCGCTCGCCAGATAGCCGGCGCGGACGTGCTTCGGGAAGTTCTCCGGCATCAGCGCATAAGCAGGCGCCGACCCCATCGTGTAAAAGAACATCAGCACGATGATGAGCCCCATCACCACCGGCAGCGACGGAAACTGGTTCATCAGCCAGAACGCCGGATACAGCAGCGCGATCAGCACGACGCGCCCGGCCACCGTCAGCGGTTTGCGGCGCTGCATCTTATCGGACAGCGCGCCCCATATCGGACAGAACGTCAACGACACGGCCGCCGCCGAAATCGACACCAGCATCGACAGCTTGGCGGGCATCTTCAGGTACTGGATCGAGTACGTCGGGATGTAGTACATGAGCACGTAGGTGGCCACGGTCATGCCCATGATCGCGAACACGGTCAGGAACCACTTGCGCACGAGATACCCTTCGAGCACGACTTGCTTCGACGCCTCCGCCTTCGGCGGCTCCTCGACGATATGGCGGCGCAGATAAACGCCCACCGGCATGATCAGCGTGCCGATCAGGAACGGCGTACGCCAGCCCCACTCCAGCAGTTGCTCGCTGCTCAATTGATAAGTGAGGATCGCCGCAATCCCCGAACCCAGTAACGCGGCCGCGCCCTGGCTGGCCAGTTGCCAGCTCGCGCGGAAACCGCGCCCCTTGGCCGAACCGGTTTCCAGCAGCGTCGCGGTGGCCGCGCCGAACTCGCCGCCTTGCGCAAAGCCTTGCACCAGACGCGCGACGATGATGATGGCGGGCGCCGCCAGGCCGATCGACTCGTAGGTCGGCGTGATGCCGATCGTCAGGGAGCCGAGCGCCATCAGGAAGATGGTCAGCGTCAGTGCCGCACGGCGGCCGCGTTTGTCCGCGTAGCGGCCGAGCACGAAACCGCCGAGCGGACGCGCGACGAAGCCGATCGCGAACGCGAAGAGCGCCATCAGCGTGGAGACGATCGGATCGTGCGAAGGGAAGAAAAGCTTCGCGATCGTCAACGCGAAAAAGCTGTAGACCGTGAAATCGTAGAACTCCAGCAGGTTGCCGACGGTCGCGGCCACCACGATTCTGCTTGACGACACAGCACGATTCTGCTCGACGATGCTTGACGACACAGGTTTGACTGACATGAAAAAATCCCCATTGATGATCTGGTCAGGCGCAACGCCTCTGCGCAGTGCCTCAGGCATCGCGCGGCGCTTGCTTTTGGTGTCCGGACGCCTCAGGCTTCCTCGGCGAGGAAGCGCTCGACGAGCCGCGTCCAGTAGGCGGCGCCGACGGTGAGGTTGTCGTCGTTGAAATCGTAGGAGGCGTTGTGCAGCATGGGCGCCCCTTCGCCGTTGCCGAGACGCAGGAAGCAACCCGGCTTGTGTTGCAGGTAATAGGCGAAGTCCTCGCTGCCCGCGATGGGCCCGAACCTGTCGATCACCTGTTCGTCGCCGACCAGCTCGCGCGCCACCTGCAGCGCCAGCCCGGTTTCCCGTTCGCTGTTGACGACCACCGGATAGCCGGCGATGTACTTGATGTCGGCCCGCGCGCCGTACGCGCTCGCATGCGCTTCCACGAGCGCGCGGATGCGGGTTTCGAGGAGCTTGCGAATCTCAGCATCGAACGAACGCACGCTGATCTGCAAACGTGCCGATTCGGGAATCACGTTGGCCGCGTGTCCCGCGTTGAATGCGCCCACCGTGATCACGGCCGTCTGCATGGGGTCGACGTTGCGCGAGACCACCGTCTGCAGCGCGGTCACGAGCGTGCTGCCGATCACCACCGGATCGACGGCGAGATGCGGACGCGCCGCATGCCCGCCGCGACCGTGAATCGTGACGTCCACCGTGTCGCACGCTGCCATGAACGGACCGCTGCGGAACATGAACGTACCCGTGGGATAACCGGGATGATTGTGCAGCCCGAAAATCGCCTCGCACGGGAAGCGCTCGAACAGGCCGTCGGCAATCATCCGCTCCGCGCCGCTATCCGCGCCGATTTCCTCCGCGGGCTGGAACACGAGATGGACCGTGCCGTTGAAACGGCGGGTCCGGGCGAGATGGCGCGCCGCGCCGAGCACCATCGTCGTATGCCCGTCGTGGCCGCACGCATGCATCAGGCCCTGGTGCGCGCTGGCGTAAGGCAGCCCGGTTTCCTCGGTGATCGGCAACGCATCCATGTCGGCCCGCACAGCCACCGCGCGCGACCCGTTGCCCGCTGTGAGCGACGCCACCATGCCGGTGCCGCCGAGGCCGCGCGTGACCTGATAGCCCCAGCTCTCCAGCTGCCGGGCGACGAAATCGGCCGTCTGGAACTCCTGATACGCCAGCTCAGGGTGCTGATGGAGGTGACGGCGAATGGTGCTCAGCTCGTCGCGGAGGTCTTTCGTATCGTCGAGTGCGCAAAAATGCGTCGTGCTTGCCATGGTCGGATTGCATTCGGTAGGAAATGATCGTGCCAGTATTTCGTCGCAATAAACGCTGATCAATGATGTTTCAGGGATGATAATGTTGACTTGCAAGTCAACAGGTGACGGCATGGAGAAAGATGAAGCGGCGGACCGGGACAACGCGCTCAACACGCGGAGCCTGCGCTATCTGCACGAGATCGAGGTGCACGGCGGCGTACGCGCGGCGGCTGACGCGCTGGGGATCAATGCATCCGTGATCAGCCGCCAGGTCGCGCAGCTCGAGCGCCGGCACCGGGTGGTCCTGCTGGAGCGGCACGGCCGGCGGGTGGCGCTGAGCGACATCGGCCGAAGCCTCGTCGAGCATTTCCGCGAGAGCTGCCGGCGCGACGCCGACATGCTGGCTCAACTGGAGGATTTCCGGGGCCTGCGGCGCGGACGGGTCGGCATCGGCGTTGGCGAGGGCTTCGTCGAGAATCTGCTGGCGATCGCACTGGAGCGGTTCAGCGCGGAGTTTCCCGATATCGTGGTCGAACTGCATAGCGGCTCGACCGCTGCCATCACGGCGATGGTGCGCAATGACGAGGTGGATATCGGGCTCTGTGCGGGCGGCAAGCGCGACCCGGCGATCCGGGCAAAGTCTTTCCGGGCGGCGCCCTTCTGCGCGCTCGTGAGCCCGCGCCATGTGCTGGCTGCGGCCGGGCCGCGGCGCATCAGGCTCGATGAATTGAAGGAGCAGCGGCTCATTTTCATGCCGGAACGGTTCGGCGCGCAGCAGTATCTCGATGCGATCCTTCACGCGGAACGGCTGAATCTGGCGCCGGCCTACCGCTGCGATCTTTTTTCCGCGGCTCAGGCCATTGCGGCGGCGGGGCTTGGCGTCGCATTCATGTCGACCGACGCGGCGCGGCAGTATCTCGATGCGGGAAGGCTCGTCGCGCTGGAACTGGAGCACCCCATCGCGCGCGAATTCAACAGCCAGATTCTCAGACGCGTCGGGCGGCGGCTTTCTCCGGCGGCTGAGTTTTTGTGGCGGCAGATTGGGGATGCGATGCAGCGGACGCTGCGGGTCTCTCGCAGCAAGGCAGCCAAGGACAGCTTATGAAACCGACAGGAAAAATCGCAATACGTGCGCACCGCCATAGTGCCGAATTGCAGAAACAGACGCGTGCCGTCGGGCACGCGCATGCCCTGCCCCTCACACTTCCTGCTACTGCTGCACGCCCCAGCGCCGCACGGTGATGCGCTCGAGCGTATCGAACACCAGATGCTCGACCAGCAAGCCGATCACGATCACCGCGGCCAGCCCCGCGAAAACGCGATCCGTGTACAACTCGTTGCGATTCTGGAAGATGTACCAGCCAAGGCCGCCGTTGCCGGAACTCGCGCCGAATACGAGTTCGGCCGCAATCAGCGTACGCCACGCAAAGGCCCAGCCAACCCGCAAGCCGGCGAGTATCGACGGCAACGCAGCCGGCACCAGAATCAGCAGGACGTGGCGCAAGCCGGTCAGGCCGTAGTTGCGGCCGGTCATGCGCAGCGTCGCGGGCACCGACTGAAAACCGGAGTACGTATTGAGCGCCAGCGGCCACAGTACCGAGTGCACCAGCACGAACAACAAACTGCCGGTGCCGAGACCGAACCACAGCAAGGCGATCGGCAACAGCGCGATCGAAGGCAACGGATTGAACATCGCCGTCAGCATCGACAGGAAATCGCGGCCCACGCGCGTCGACACGGCCAGCGACGTCAAAATGAAGGCGAGCGCGGCGCCCAGCAGATAGCCGCGCAACAGCACCGACATCGACACCGCGGTTTTCCGCAGCAGTTCGCCGGACCCGATGCCTTGCACGAACGCGCTGAAAGTGGCGCCGAAGGTCGGCAACAGCAAATCGTTATCGACGGCGCGCGCGGCGATCTCCCACACAGCGATCAGCACCAGCGCAATCAGCGTCTTGCGCAACCAGCTTTGCGCAAAGATCCGCTTGCCGAGCGGCAACGGCGCTTCGAGAACCAGTTCGCCGAGCGGTTCGAGCGGACGTTCATACTCTTCGCGAACCGGCGGCAGCAAGGTAGCGGGAGCACTCATTGAACGGTCTCCGTCTGCTCGAACAACAATTGATGAATACGCGCGACGCTGCGCTGAAAATCGCTGCGCCCGAAACTGTCCTGCGAATACTGATGGCTGTTGAGCTCGGCCCGCACACGCCCTGGATGCGGCGAGAGCAACAGAATCCGGTTGCCGACCACGAGGGCCTCTTCGATCGAATGCGTGACGAACAGCAAGGTGAAGTTCACCTCTTCCCACAAGCGCAGCAGTTCCTCCTGCATCTTGCGACGCGTGAGCGCATCGAGCGCCGCAAAGGGTTCGTCCATCAGCAGCACACGCGGCTGCATCGCCAGCGCGCGGGCAATCGCGACCCGTTGCTTCATGCCGCCCGACAGAGTGTGCGGATACGCATTGGCGAATGAAGCGAGGCCGACCTTCTCCAGATAATGCAGCGCACGCTCGTTAGCTTCCGCACGCGAGAGTTTTTTCGCCACGCGCAGCGGGAATGCGACGTTTTGCAAGACCGTCTTCCACGGCGGCAACTGGTCGAATTCCTGGAACACGACGATACGATCGGCGCCGGGGCCGCGCACGGTCTCGCCGTCGAGCGAAATGCTTCCTGAGCTCGGCTGGATGAAGCCGGCGACTGCTTTGAGCAAGGTCGACTTGCCGCAACCGGACGGTCCAAGCAGCACGAAGCGATCGCCGCCGTAGACGTCGAAGCTGACGTCATGCGTGGCGCGGACAATCCGCTCGCGGGTGCGATATTCGAGGTTGACGTGCTCGACCGCGAGCAACTTTTCGCTGGTTGCCGCGCTGGTCGCCGGGCCGTCTGCAACCGGCAGACTGCCTGCTGGATCAGCGCGGTTCGGAAACAGAAGCGTGGGATTAGCCACCATCAGATCGCTCCCTGTATGCAGACCACCTGGTCCGTTGAATGTCCGGCGAAGTTAAAAAAGAACGCCATGTCAGCTTCCCGCCGCGGTCGCCGGGTCGTCGAAGAAATAGTCCTTCCACGACTTCGGCTCGTTCCTGATCGCCCCGACGCGATACATGAACTGCGCGAGGCCAAAAGTGTTCTGCGGTGCGACCTTGAATTGCACCTGCGGATTCCTGATCACTTTCAACAGCAGATTGCGGTCGATCTTCGATTGATTCGTGCGGATATAAATATCGGCAGCGGCATCCGGATTCGCGGTGATGAAGCGCGCCGCGTCGGCCAGCGCATCGGCGAACGCACGGTAGGTCTTCGGATTGCTGTGGCGGAATTTTTCGGTCGCGTACAGGACCGTTGCCGAACTCGGGCCGCCCAGCACGTCGTACGAATTCAGCACGATATGCGCCTTCGGATTGCCGGCCAGTTCCTGTTCCTGAAACGGCGGATTGGCGAAATGCCCGGTGATTTCCGTACCGCCCGCGATGATCGCCGCGGCCGCATCAGGATGCGGCAACGCCTGCGTCAGCTTGTCGAGCCGGTTGTAATCCTTGTCACCCCAACGCTTCGCCGCCGCGTATTGCAGCACGCGCGATTGCACCGAGACGGTGACGGCCGGCACCGCGATGCGGTCCTTTTCAGTGAAATCGGCGATCGTCTTCACATCGGGATTGTTGCTCACGAGGTAATACGGCAGATTGCCCAGCGACGCGACGCCCTTCACATTCTGCTTGCCGTGCGTGCGGTCCCAGATCGTCAGCAACGGACCGACGCCGGCGCCCGCGATATCCACAGCGCCCGAGAGCAGTGCATCGTTGACGGCGGCGCCGCCCGACAGCTTCACCCAGTCGACCTTGATATCGAGCCCCTGCTTGCGCCCTTCCTTCTCGACGAATTGCTGATCGCGAGCCACGTTCAGCAGCAAATAGACGATGCCGAACTGCTCGGCAATGCGGATCTGCCCTTCGGCATGCGCGGGCATGGCCGCTCCCACGCCGGCCGCGCCCATCGATAAGGTCAGGATCGTTGCGCTCAAACGGCGAGCAAAAGACGACCGCACAGCGGTCGGGCGAAACTTGGCGAGCATCGGAACTCCGGTCAGCGTGTGATGGTTGAAGCGGGCAAAGTTGCCGTCAGAACGGCACATCGCCTTCGATAGTCGTGCGATAGAGCTTGCGGCGCAGAGAGTCCGGCGTACCTGCGGCGAGATGCATCAACGAACGGTTGTCCCAGAACACCATGTCGTGCCCGGCCCACCGATGCCGGTACAGATGCTCGGGGCGCACGCTGTGTGCAAAAATCTCCTCGAGCAGTTGCTTGCTCTCGTCTTCGGGCAGCCCGATCACGCGGGTCGTGAAATGCTCGCTGACGAAAAGCGCCTTACGCCCCGTCTCCGGATGCGTGCGCACGATTGGCTGCACCACCGGCTTCACTTGTGCGATCTGCTCCGCGGAAAGATTCGGCCGCCATGGGCTGCGTTTCTGCAATTCCGCGTATTTCGCCAGATACGTGTGCTCCGCCGAGCGACCCTGCACGGCGCTGCGCAAATGCGCGGGCAAGGTGTCCCACGCGAAGTGCATGTTGGCGAACAACGTGTCGCCACCCTCCGACGGCAATTCCTGCGCATGCAGCAGCGAACCCAGGCTCGGCTTTTCCTTGTACGACAGATCGGAATGCCAGTAATGGCCCGCATCGCCCAGACCGATCGGCCGCCCGTTCTCGACGATGTTCGAGACGACCAGCACCTCCGGATAACCCGCCAACTGGAATTGATGCAGCACGTGAATCTGCAGCGGACCGAAGCGGCGGCTGAACGCAATCTGCTGATCCGGTGTGATGCGTTGATCGCGAAACACCAACACATGGTGATCGAGATGCGCGCGGTGAATGCGCGCGAAATCTTCGTTGCTCAGCGGCTGATCGAGATCGAGACCCAGCACTTCTGCGCCGACGGGGCCGTCGAAAGCGCGAATCTCGATGCGCGAGGCCGGCTTGACGTGGCCGGCGGCGCTGGCGGCGATGGGTGCAATAGCAGTCGTCACAGGAAACTCTTCGTCGAATCTGTTCGGAGGACGCCCACGAGGGCGCAGTCAGACGAATTTACCGGCGCACGGCCGCGACGACAACGAAGCAAATCCGATACGGTTATCTGCTGGAGTGATAAACCCGATGTTCTAACGCGATTCGAACAGATCGGCCGCATCGAGAAACACGCCGCCCAGGGCGATGGCGATCACCACTCGCGCATTGCTGCCTTTCGCGGCGCCGGCATTGACGAGGCGCGACACGTCTTGTGCGGAGCGGATGATGTGGGAAGCGGAAGCGCCGGCAGTGTGCGCGGCGGAAACGTCGTTTGCGTTCGACGGATAAGCAACAGTAGACATGGTGTTGAGCTTCGCGTGAGGGACAGAGAATCGGTCCATCCTGAAGGGCCCCGACGCGCCGGCAAAACGACCATGTCAGATATGCAAATCAACTCGACGCATGGAGCACGCGCGCCTATTTCATCAATGCACTTTGGGGAAACCGTGACACTCGGCGAACAGGTCCAGTGTTCGGCGCGTATCGGTCGCGAAGCGCTTGTCGCCCAGTCGAATTGCACCATATACAATGCGTTGTTGCAAAATAAGACCGATCTCGCTACCAATGCACCGTATATGAGTCATTCATCTTGATTTCCATCTTGCATCAAATATAATGCATTGAGTTGTTAAATATGCATCAATTCATGCATCTTAAAATTTCATGCATTACGTACGGTGCAATCATGGACTTAAGCGAAATTGGCAAAGCGATTCGTGCCGCCCGCAAGGCGAAGGGCCTAAGCCAGGCGCAGGCTGGCAGCCCGTTGCGAATGAGCCGGGCCACCATTTCGGGCATCGAGAACGGCACGGTCAGCGAAGTCGGCATCCGAAAAGTCATGGCGCTTTGCGATCAGCTCAACCTGGAATTCGTCGTCCGGCCGCGAGAGCAAAAGCTGCTGAGTTGGGATGAGCAGCTTGCCGAGAATGAGCGCCTGAAGCTGGCAATGCTCAATGCAACGCGTACTTCGGCGCAGCGGGACTGATCATGTACGTCTTCAACAACAGCAAGCCGATTGGCATCCTTGACCGAAGCGCGCTCGAAGCCAATTGTTACGTCTTCAACTATCTTCCTGAAGCGACAGCGGCAGACATCGTGTCCCTGATGATGCCGGTCGGACCCGATCAGTTCAAGATCTACAACCATCTGCATCCGATCTTCCAGTCGAACATTCCGGAAGGCTATTTGCTCGACAGAGTGATGCGGATGCTGCGCGGAACCGCAGCCTACCCCGACGAGTTCTCGGTTCTGCAGGTGGTCGGGCATTCGCAGATCGGCCGCCTTCGCTACGCGGAGACTTCTACCCGTGTCGAGGCGGCGCCCAACCTTCAACTCTCCAGCCTGCTCGCGAAGCCCGGCACGGAGGGCCTGCTCGAAAACATCTTCGAGGAATATGCGACTTACTCCGGCGTCGCCGGCGTGCAACCCAAGGTACTCGTGCGCGCGGTAGACGAGACACAGCCGAACCATTTTGCGGTGCGCGGCACCACGCACATCGTCAAGTCGTTCGACCCAGCCGTTTTTCCAGGGCTGGCCGCAAACGAATTCTTCTGCATGCGCGCGGCGGAGATTGCGGAATTGCCTGTGCCGCGTGTATCGCTATCCGACGACGGCGCGCTGCTGATCGTAGAGCGTTTCGATCTGGCGCCGGAAGGTCACTATCGCGGCTTCGAGGACTTCTGCTCCCTCTATGTGATGCCGACTAGCGATAAATACGAGTCCACGTACGAGCGTATCGCCAGGCGCATCAAAGAGATGGTTTCGCCGCAAAACAAAGCTGAAGCGCTGTCGCAGTTCTTTACGTCGCTCGCGCTGTCTTGTGCGCTGCGTAACGGCGACGCGCACTTAAAAAACTTCGGCATCCTGTATGACGATCCGCTCGAAGACGTTCGTCTTGCGCCAGCGTTCGACATCGTGTGCACGCAAGCCTATATCCCCAATGACCCGCTGGCTCTGACGCTCAACGGTACAAGCCGTTATCCGAAGCACGGCGAGCTGATGAGATTCGGCCGGCTGGCTTGCGATCTGTCCGCCGCGCGCGTTCGCGATGCGCTCGATGCGGTCGCGCACGGCGTTCAGCAAGCCGCAACTGAACTGCGCGACTATGCCGCCGCGCATCCCGAGTTTGCCGAGGTCGCCCATGCGATGACCGTTGCATGGGAAAGCGGCCTGAATCTCACTTGCCGCGCAGACGACCGGCCGCTCTTTCTGCTGCCGGATAGCTAAGAGCGCTCCACCGGCCAAGCCGTCTCCCATCCACTTTTGATTTCCGCGTCAATCGCGTTCGTGTGGCCGTAACAGCGTCGTTGACGTTACGTAGCGGCATCCCCGCGCGCCGGCACAACTCACCTGCCGTTTGCGCTCCCCAACCGGCGAGGCCAAGCCCCCCGGTGCAAGAGATTAGCTCCTCGCGAACAGTCGATTAAGCATTCGGATAGCTCGCAATCGAGCCAGGACTTTCCCCAATCGCGGCGCTTTCATCTTGCGGCGCACCACTCCCGAAAGGCTCCACCAGATAAGGCGCACCGTGTTTCCGATGAAACCGGTGTGTCATCCTCCCCCGCTGATCGATTTCTTGACGAGCGTCCACGCGCCTGCTGTACTAAATCAACCTAGGTGATTTAGGCGATCCGATTCGGATCGCCATCGAGTAGCACCAGGTTGCAAACGCGCAGCGTTCGTGTGTCCAACCGCCCGCAGTTCACAACATCGTTGGCAATAACCGGAGGAGCGTCCCATGAATCTGAATTCCCGCAGGCATCCCGTCGCCAGGAAAATCGTGTCGATGTGCGTAGCGGCATCCGCGGTGTGGTGCGCGAGCGCCACCCGCGCCGCGGATCAGCCGGTCGTCGGCCTCATCACCAAGACCGATACCAACCCGTTCTTCGTGAAGATGAAACAGGGTGCCGAAGCCGCCGCCGCGAAAGACGGCGCCAAGCTGATCACCGCGGCCGGCAAGTTCGACGGCGACAACGCAAGCCAGGTCACCGCGATCGAAAACATGCTGACGGCCGGCGCAAAAGCGATTCTGATCACGCCGAGCGATACCAAGGCCATCGTGCCGAGCATCAAGAAAGCGCGCGCCGCCGGCGTGATGGTGGTCGCGCTCGACACGCCCACCGATCCGCAAGATGCCACCGACGCCCTCTTCGCCACCGACAACTTCAAAGCCGGCGTGCTGATCGGTCAATACGCAAAGGCCGCGCTGAACGGCAAGCCCGCCAGGATCGCCACCCTCGATCTCGCGCCTGGCGTATCGGTCGGCGTGTTGCGCCATAACGGCTTTCTGCAAGGCTTCGGCGTGAAGGAAGGCGATCCCTCGGTGGTCTGCAGCCAGGACACACGCGGCGATCAGTCGAAGGGTCAGACGGCGATGGAAAACTGCCTGCAGAAGTCGCCCGACATCAACGTGGTCTACACGATCAACGAACCTGCCGCGGCGGGCGCTTATCGTGCGCTCAAAGCTGCGGGCAAGGACAAGAGCGTGATGATCGTCTCGATCGACGGCGGCTGCGAAGGCGTGCGCAACGTGAAGGCCGGCGCGATCGCCGCGACCTCGCAGCAGTATCCGCTGAAGATGGCCTCGCTCGGCGTGACGGCAGGCGTCGAGTACGCGAAGACCGGCAAGAAAGTCTCCGGCTATCAGGACACCGGCGTGACGCTCATCACCGATAAGCCGATGTCCGGCGTCGACAGCAAGGACGCGAAGTTCGGCCTCGACAACTGCTGGGGCAACAAGTAACGCAACACAGTTCGGCGGCCCACTCCGCTGGGCCGCCACCAGACTTGCCGCGTGGCCTGTCAGCCACGCTCATGCAGCGAGGACACCCATCATGTCGACTCCCTCCGCGCCTGTCAGCCACACGCGCCACTTCACCGACCGTTTGCCGTCGCTTGCCGAAGTCGGCCCGCTGATCGCACTGGTGCTTGCCTGCGCCTTTTTCATCTCGCAGAGCAGCCGCTTCCTGTCGTTCCAGAACCTGTCGCTGATCCTGCAGCAGACAATGGTGGTCGCCGTCATCGCGATCGGCCAGACGCTGATCGTGCTCACCGGGGGCATCGACCTGTCATGCGGGATGGTGATGGCGTTCGGCTCGATCATCATGACCAAATTCGCGGTCACGCTCGGCGTGCCGCCGGTGCTCGCGATTCTGTGCGGCATCGCCGCGAGCACGCTGTTCGGCGCGCTCAACGGCGTGCTGATCACGCGCATCAAACTGCCCGCGTTCATCGTCACGCTGGGTACGCTGAACATCGCCTTCGCGCTCACACAGATCTATTCGAACGCGGAGAGCGTATCGAACCTGCCGGATGCGATCATGTTCTTCGGCAACACCTTCAAGCTCGGCCCCGCCGACGTCACGTACGGCACCGTGCTCACGCTGCTGATGTATCTGGCGACGTGGTTCGTGTTGCGCGACACAGTCCCAGGCCGGCATTTGTACGCACTCGGCAACAACGCCGAAGCCGCGCGTCTGATGGGCCTCTCGTCGCAGAAGATCCTGCTTACGGTGTACTCGCTGGCCGGCGCGATCTACGGCATCGCCGCGCTGCTGTCGGTGTCGCGCACCGGCGTCGGCGATCCGCAGGCCGGGCAAACCGAGAATCTCGACAGCATCACCGCGGTGGTGCTGGGCGGCACGAGTCTGTTCGGCGGACGCGGCTCCATTGTCGGCACGCTGCTCGGCGCGCTGATTGTCGGCGTGTTTCGCAACGGCTTGACGCTGATCGGCGTCTCTTCGGTCTACCAGGTGTTGATCACCGGCATGCTGGTGATTCTCGCGGTCGCCGCGGACAAACTCTCTCATCGGCGCGGTTGATCACCCAACCGCAACTATCTTGCATGGGGCCTGAGTAAGCGCTAAAGCGCTAACTCAGACCGACCGCAATTACCTTGCATGGGGCCTGAGTAAGCGCTAAAGCGCTAACTCAGGCCGACAGGAGCCAGTCATGTCGACACCTACTTCCGCTTCCGCCGCGATGCCCGTCTTGCAGGCGCGCGGACTCGTCAAACGCTACGGCCACGTCACCGCGCTCGACGGTTGCGATTTCGAATTGCTGCCCGGCGAGATTCTCGCCGTGATCGGCGACAACGGCGCGGGCAAGTCGTCGCTGATCAAGGCCCTTTCCGGCGCCTTGGTGCCCGATGAAGGCGAGATTCGGCTCGACGGCAAGCCCGTCAAATTCCGCAGTCCGCTGGACGCGCGCGCTCAAGGCATCGAAACCGTGTATCAGGAACTCGCGGTGGCGCCGGCGATGAGCATCGCCGAAAACCTGTTCCTTGCCCGCGAACTGCTCAAGCCGGGCTGGCGCGGTTCGCTCTTCAAGATGATCGACAAGCGCCGCATGCTGGAGGAAGCGACCGCGGCAATGAAGGACCTGCAGATCGGCATCCGTTCGATGCGCCAGGCCGTTGAAACGCTCTCCGGCGGCCAGCGTCAAGGCGTGGCCGTGGCGCGCAGCGCGGCATTTGCACGGCACGTGGTGATTCTCGACGAGCCCACCGCCGCGCTCGGCGTGAAGGAAGGCAACATGGTGCTCGAACTGATCCGGCGCGTGCGCGACCGCGGTCTGCCGGTGATCCTGATCAGTCACAACATGCCGCACGTCTTCGAAGTCGCCGACCGCATTCATATTCAGCGGCTCGGCCAGCGCGCAGCGCTCGTCAAGACCAGGGACGTGCACATGTCGGAGGCTGTCGCGATCATGACGGGCGCGAAGAAAGCGGACGTCAAGGCGATTGCATGATGCCCGCATCCTGCTGAGCCGCTGCACCCGACGATGGAAACCACCGGCCCCCGCTCCCCCCTCAAACGCACGGTCGGCTCGAACCAGGTCGGCATGCGGCAGTTCAACGAGCGGATCGTGTTGCAGGCGATCCGCTTGCACGGACCGCTGCCCAAAGCCGACGTGGGCCGCCTCACGCGCCTGTCGATGCAGACGGTTTCGATGATCGTCGAGCGCCTGATAGAAGACGGCCTGCTCGAGAAGCAGGCGCGCGTGCGCGGCAGGATCGGTCAGCCGTCGGTGCCGATCGCGTTGCATGCCGAAGGGGCCTACACCATCGGCATCAAGGTGGGGCGCCGCAGTCTCGACGTGCTGGCGATGGATTTCGCGGGCCACGTGGTGTGCCGCGATGTATTCGAGTATGCCTATCCCGATCCGCGCACACTGTTCCCCGCGCTCGAAAGCAAACTGGCGCGCGTGAACCAGGCGCTCGGCGCGAAAGCGAACAAAGTGGTCGGCGTAGGCGTGGCCGCGCCGCTGTGGCTCGGCGGCTGGCGCGACTTTCTCGGCGCGCCGCCCGACGCGCTGGAAGCCTGGAACGAGATCGACTTGCGCAGCCGCGTCGCAACGATGACGGGCTTGCCCGTCGAGTTCGCCAAAGACACCACCGCCGCCTGCGCCGCCGAACTCGTGATGGGCCAGGGCCGCGGGATTCACCATTTTCTGTACCTGTTCGTCGGCACGTTTATCGGCGGCGGGCTGGTGATCGACGGCCGTTTGCACGGCGGACCGCATGACAACGCCGGGGCCGTCGGTTCGATTCCGCTTCGGGACGGCACTGCGCGCAAGCCTGCCCGGCAATTGCTGCACGCGGCATCCGGCTTCGTGCTCGAACAGTTGTTGAGCGATGCTGGGGCGCCGCCGGCCGCGGCGCACGACCATCGCGCGCTGTCGCCGGAGTTGTGGCGGCAGACCGAGCAGTGGCTCGACACCGCTTGCCCGGCGATCGCCAACGCGCTGACCAATGCCGCGGCGCTGCTCGACCTGGAAGCGGTAGTGGTCGACGGCGAACTCGACCGGCAACTGGTGCGCGAAATCATCCGCCGTACCGAGCGTGTGCTCGATGGTTTCGAGTGGGAAGGCATGGTGCGTCCGCAACTGCTGGAAGGCACCATCGGCGCGGATGCGCGCGCAATGGGCGGCGCGATTCTGCCGCTCTACGCGCACTTCGCGCCGGTGCATGAGCTGTTTCTGAAGCCGGCGGTGGACGCCGACTACTAGGTCGGGCAAAGGTCAGGCAACCATCACACGCTCATTGCGAGCTCATTGCGTGCTCATTGCGTGATTACCTTCGTCACGGCGGCGGTTTTCGTGGGCTGCTCTTCCAGCAACGGCTGCAGCACCGGCGCGAGCGACTTCAGCAACTGTACCGAGAGCGCGCTTGTGAACTCGTAACGCGCCGCATAAGGTTCATGCACCCACGCGGTCAGCGTGCCGTAAAAGCGGTCCCCCATCACGAACACAAAGGTTGCGCTGCGGTTCACCTTGCGCGACTCGATCAAACGCGCGCCTTTGGCGAACACGTTAAAGCGCTGATCGCCGGTGCCGGTCTTGCCGTACACCTCGAATGTCTGGCCATTGGGAAAGGTCATGCCCTGCGCGAGGCGCCTGCCTGTGCCGCCCGTCACGACGTCGCGCAGCAGCCCTCTCACCACGCCGGTAATTTCCGGCGACAGCTGCTGTTGCGGCGCCACGGCCGCGCGCTCGAAGTGCGTTTCGTACGGCGTGTCTTTCGCGAAGTCGAGTTGCGTGAGGCTTTCGGTCGGCACCTTGTTGCCGCCGTTGGCGATCACGCCGATCAGTTGCGCAAGTGCGGCCGGCCGGTCGCCCGACGCGCCGATCGCCGCCGCATACGACGGCGTGAGTGTCGCGAACGGATAGCCGAGCGCCTGCCATGATTTGCCGATCGCATCGAACGCGCGCTGTTCGACTATCCGCTTGATGCGACGATCCTGGGTCGCGTGATAGCGCGTCTTGAAGAGCCACGAGTACGTGGAAAGACGCACGTCGCGGCTCGCACTCTGAATCTGGTTGAGCGTCACATCGGGATGCTCGCGCAGATAGTTGACGGTCCACAGTTCGAGCGGATGAACGCTCGAAATGTACCCACGGTCGTTCAGATTGAAGCGGTCGATCGCGTACTTGTCGTAGAGGTTCGCGAGGTCCTCGTCGTCCAGCATGGAAGCGGCCGGCGTGTTCTTCAACGCGGCACGCATCTTCGCGTTGAACCACGCGTTGGATTCATCCGGCGCGACGCTGCGCAATACCGTCGCCACTTTAGGCGGCGATTTACGCACGCCGAGCAGCAACAACGCCAGCGTCTGATCGGGCGTTTTGCCGTGATACTTCGTGTAGAAACGATTCATGTACACGCGGCTTTCCTGATCCGCGAAACGCGTCAGATACATCTTGCGCGCCGCCGGATCGCCGAGCCATTGCGACGACGCTCCGGTGGTCTGAACCATCTCGTAGTGCACGATATCGCGCATCAGGCGCACGAACACCAGATTCACCGAATGCTGGAACGCCTGGTGTACGGTCAGGATGCGGCCGTTGTCATCGGCTTCGAAATTGTTGAAGGTCTGCGCGCCGCCGCCGGTGTAGAACGTTTCGCCAGGACTCGCCGAATATTTGCGTTCAACGGCCGCATCGAGCATCGTCTGCAACGAGCGGTCCGAGGTATGCGAAAGGTAATCGAGCGCCCAGCGCGTCAGTCTGTCGTTCGGATCGGGTTTGACTGCTTTCAGCTCCGCTATGCTCAGCGGTGCATAACGCGCATGCAGCTCGGAGACGATCTGCAAATACGTCACGAGAGTGCGCAGTTTCGCGGTGGAACCGAGATTCAGACGTGCGCCGGAATTGATATCGAACGGCTGATTGACGCTGTCGGTTTGCACCCGCACGAGGTTCGCGCCGTCGCGCCGTTCGAACAGCGTGAAGCTATAGGCGATTCTCGACGGATCGTCCGACGCGCGCAGCATTTCGTATCCCACCAGGCCGGCGGCTTTTGCGCCGTCGCGGGTCGCCGCGGCGGCGAGCCGTTCGCTGACCGCCTGCTGCACAGCATTGTTGAGCGTGCCCGTTGCCTGCAGATCGAGCCGGTCGAGTTCATAGAAGCTCGCGACGCCGAGCGCGGTCAATAGATGCGAGCGCATCGACGTCACGGCCTTGCGCGACACGAACGAGTCCGCGTTCTGCGTTCTGGACGCGTGGTGCAATTCCACTTGCGCGAACAGCGCGGCGTCGCGCAGCGGGATCGGGATGATGCCGTTGCTCGCCAGCAGGCGCAAATAACTATCCGTCAGACGTTGAAGTTCGGCATAGCCGTGAGTCAGGAAATACGACGGCGCACGTTGCGCGATCATCAGCGACAGCACCTGCCGGAAAGCGATGCCTTGCCCGGCGAGATTATCCGGCGTCGGCGGCGCTTTGAGGACGCGGTTCACGTCGTTGAAATCGCGTCCGTACCACGCGGCAAGGCCGTCGCCGATCCCGTTGATTTCGCCGATGCCCGGTTGCGCGGCAAGCGGCACCGAGTTCAGA
The DNA here is from genome assembly GCF_059422005.1 of Paraburkholderia sp. GW821-FHT02A12. Taxonomy (NCBI): domain Bacteria; kingdom Pseudomonadati; phylum Pseudomonadota; class Betaproteobacteria; order Burkholderiales; family Burkholderiaceae; genus Paraburkholderia; species Paraburkholderia sp. GW821-FHT02A12. Next base: position 2,540,082 of record NZ_JBWKWA010000002.1, read on the forward strand.
TAGTGCACGACGATCTGCTGGCGCACGGGCATCGTCTGCGGGCCGTTCAGATAGGCGCGCACCGAGGCCGACGCGATTTGCCGCAATTTTTCTGGCGGCGTTGCCGTGCGGCCGCCGGCCGAGTGACGGAACTTCTCAATCTGCGTTGCGAGCGTGCTGCCTCCGGGCGTCGACTGATGATGGTTGAACACGCGTGCGCCCTGGTCGGCCAGCGCGCGGCTAAAACGTCCCCAGTCGATTGCCGGGTTGCGGTTCGGCTGACTCGGGTCGAGCAGATAACGGTCTTCGATAAAAAGCAGCGAGCTCACGACAAGCGGCGGAATCGCGTCGAAGTCGTCATACACGTTGCCGGGAAACTGTGCACCAAAGAGTGGCGTGCCGGTGCCATCGAAGAGTTGCAGCCCGGCCTGATCTTTTTCGGCGTAAGGCAGAAACAGGCCGTAATCCGCCAGCGACAGCATCCGCTCGGAATCGCGCGTCTGCGAACGGATTTCAAATCCGCGTTCGAGGAGGCGCTGCTGGAACGACGGCAGCAAAGCGTAGCCAAGGCGGCTGTCGTAAGGACCGTGATCGGCTAAGGGAAAGCGGATGGAATGACTTGGACCGTCGGCGACGGAGAAACCGACCTCGCTCGTCAGTTCGGATAGATAGCGCGCCTGCAATCGCGAGGTCTCGATTTCGACCTGGCAAAAGCGCGCAGCGAACGCCAGCGCAAGCAAAAATGCCGCTGCCAGCCCCCATTTGAGCCACTTCCACACGGGTGCCCTACCCGTCGCGCGAAGCGGAAACCGAACCAGTGGCCGATTCATGGCTACTCTCCGAGGCGGGCGCCACACAGCAAAATCAGGCGCACCTTCGAATCAGTTTAGCGCGGAACCGATGTGCGCATCTGGTTCGGTTTACCCGAGAGTGTCGTGGCTGCAACACCTTTTTTGCAACGCGTGGCGGAGCACAAATCGCGATGCGATATTGAGGGTCTTTCAGTTTCACGTGCCGAAAAACCGCTGTTTCAGGCGGTTTTGTGCACTGCTTCCGCTACTTTTTGTGCACTGCTTCCGCTACTTTCTGTCCATGCAACAACTGGATAAACTGCTCGGCCGCCGGCGAGAGCACGCCGCCCTTGCGCGTCACAATGCCGAAGGTCTGCGAAGGCGACTTCAGTTTGACCGGCACCGTGCGCAACATTTTTTGCCGGACGAACATTTCGGCGATACCCGTGGGCAAAAGCGAGACCAGATCGGGACTGCTTTGCAGTAATGCGACCGTCACAAACGTGGAAGCGGTTGAAATCGGGTTTTCCGGCATGTCGAGTCCAGCCAGATCCATCTCCCGTTCGAGCAACGCGTGCAGCGGCATATGCGACGGATACATCACCCAACGGTGTCCGGCCAGATCGCGCAAGTTCACTTCCTTCTTCGGCAACGCCGGATGGCCATAGCCGACCACCACCGATAACGGCTCGTCGCCGAGCGGCCGATAGTGATATTTCGACGGATCGGCGGCGACCGCAGCACGGCCGATCACCAGATCGAGCCGGCCTTCGTCGAGTTGCAGCAGCATCCGCGCACTCGTATCTTCCACCACCTCGATCGACAGACCCGGCTGCCCGGCATGCAATTCGTTCAACGCCGGCACGACCCGCCCGGGAATCGCGCCCATGATCGCGCCGATCGCCAGACGGCCGCCACGCCCTGAGCGTATTTCGGCGACGTCCTGACACAGCGAAGCGAGGTCCGTCGCCACGAGCCGCGCGTAGCGGATCACGCAATGACCGAGCTGATTCGGGATCATGCCGTTCTTCGAGCGCTCGAAGAGCGGCGCCTCCAGCATCGATTCCAGCTCCTGCAGCGCCTTGCTGGCGGCCGATTGCGTCATCGACATCGCGCCGGCGGCCTGGTGCAGGGACTTGCGGTCGTCGAGCGCGATCAGCAATTGCAGCTGTTTCATACGTAATCTCGACAGCAATACGTTCAGGGTGTCTTTCATGGAATCGGTGCGCTTCGGACAGACAACAATGGGGCAACGGGGTAAGTCGCAAAAGCGATCACAAGATGGAAACAATTCAATATACAGCCTGGCGATGCCCGCCGTATAGTCGACGCCGGAGACATTCAAAACGCCCTCGCTGCACAGTCGTCGCTTTACGGTCGTCACTTCACCACCTTCGCTCACACCGGCCACCATGACAAACGCATCCAGCAAAGCCCCCTTCCGCGGCGTGTTCCCCGTCGCGCCGACCATCTTCGACGAGGCCGGCCGTCTCGACCTCGAAGGCCAGAAACGCTGCATCGATTTCATGATCGACGCGGGCTCCAACGGCCTGTGTATTCTGGCGAATTTCTCCGAGCAGTTCGCGCTCTCCGACGACGAACGCAACACGCTGATGCACGTGGTGCTCGAACAGGTCGCGGGCCGCGTGCCGGTGATCGTCACGACCACGCATTTCAGCTCGCACCTCTGCGCCGAACGCAGCCGCAGCGCACAGGCGGCCGGCGCCGCGATGGTGATGATCATGCCGCCGTATCACGGCGCGACGATCCGGATCGGCGAGCGCGGCATTTATGAGTTCTATCGCGTGGTATCCGACGCGATCGGGATTCCGATCATGATCCAGGACGCGCCGGTCAGCGGCACGGCGCTCTCCGCACCGTTCCTCGCCCGGCTGGCGCGCGAGCTGCACAACGTGTCGTACTTCAAGATCGAAGTGCCGCAAGCGGCGAACAAGCTGCGCGAGCTGATCGAGTTGGGCGGCGATGCGATTGCCGGTCCGTGGGACGGTGAAGAAGCGATCACCTTGATGGCCGATCTCGATGCGGGCGCAACCGGTTCGATGACCGGCGGCGGCTACGCCGACGGCATCCGCCTGATCGTCGACGCCTACGCCGCGGGCGATGCCGAAGCGGCCGCCGCGCATTATCAGCAATGGCTGCCGCTCATCAACTACGAGAACCGCCAGGGCGGTCTCGCGTCGTGCAAGGCGTTGATGAAGGAAGGCGGCGTGATCCGCTCGGACGCGGTGCGCCATCCATTGCCGCCGATGCATCCGGCCACGCGTGAAGGCTTGCTGAAGGTCGCGCGCCGGCTCGATCCGCTGGTGTTGCGCTGGGGCAAGTAACTGGACAATGCGTGGACAATGCGTGGATAAAGCGGTCCTGCGGGCCGGCATTCGCAGGATGCGGATGCCGGCCTTTGTTTTGTCGATGGTTTTATCGCTGCAGCGCGCTGCTTCTATGCGCGCGTAAAGGCTGGACGCGTGCGTGAGATTGCCGCTAACCTAGCTGCATGCAAAACTTTTACGAAGCCACCGTCACCCGCCCTGAAAATGCTCCGCTGTCCGGCCGCTGCAGCGCCAACGTGTGCATCATCGGCGGCGGGCTGGCGGGTTTGTCGACCGCGCTGGGGCTCGCCGAGCGCGGCGTCACCGAGGTGGTCGTGCTCGAGGCCGAGCGAGTGGGCTTCGGCGCATCGGGGCGCAACGGCGGATTCGTGTTCGGCGGCTACAGCCTCGATTGCGCCGATCTGCTGAAAACCCTGGGCCCGGCCCGCGCCCGCGAACTCTATACGCTGACCACCGACGCCGTCGATCTGATGCGCCGGCGCATTCGGCGCTACGGCATCGACTGCGACGCGACTGATGCCGGCGTGATCCTCGCCAACTGGTTCGACGAACCCGCGCGGCTCGACACGCAGCGGCGCTTGATGCAGGAATCGTTCGGCGTCGAATGGGAGCCCGTACCGGCCGCGCGGCTTGCAGAGCAACTGAAGACGTGCCGTTATCACGGCGGCCTGTTCGCGCGCAACGCGTTCCATTTTCATCCGCTGAAATACGTACTCGGCGTCGCCGGAGCGGCGGCCGGCGCAGGCGTGCGGATCTACGAGAATTCATCGGTCGTGCGCTTGCAGCGCGAGGGCGCCGGCTTTGTCGTGCACACGCCGCACGGCGCGATCGAAGCGCGCCACGTCGTGATGGCGGGCGGCGGCTATGCGCGCAACGTGTACGCCAGGGTCGAGCGCGCGGTGCTGCCGATCGCCACCTACGTGATGGCCACCGAACCGCTCGGCGCGCGCCTGAAAGACGCGCTCGACACCTCAGCCGCCGTCTACGACACGCGCTTCGCCTTCGACTATTACCGCCCGCTGCCCGACACGCGCATCCTGTGGGGCGGCCGCATCTCGGTGCGCGACCGCGCACCGGAGATCATCGCGCGCCTGCTGCGGCGCGATCTGCTGAAGGTCTATCCGCAGTTGCGCGACGTGCGTATCGAGTACGCATGGGGAGGCCTGATGAGCTACGCGCGGCACAAAATGCCGCAAATCGGCCGCAGCGCCGACGGCGTCTGGTACGCGGTCGGCTTCGGCGGTCATGGGATGGCGCCGACCACTGTCTCCGGCGAATTGCTGGCGGCGGCGATCTCCGGCGAACGGCCGGTGCCCGAAGCGTTCGCAAGGTTCGGGCTGACGCCCGCGTACGGCGCGCTCGGTCTGGCCGCCGCGCAGCTGACCTACACCACGATGCAAACGCGCGACGCGCTCGCCGCCCGGCGCCGCGCCCCGCGTGCCGCGCCGTGATGCCGTCCGATACGCCGCCGCTTATGCCCGGAACCCGCTCCGGACGGCCATTTCGCCATGCTAGAATGCGCCGTCACTGCCGCTCGAATACACAATGAAAAAGGGAAGCAAGGCCGCCGAGCCTGATACCAACGGCATCCCGTCCGACGCCCGGCGTAGCGACGCCCGACGTAGCGACGCCCGGCGCAAGTACGATCCCGAACAGACGAAGCGCAACATCCTCGACGTCGCGACCCAGGAGTTCTCGGCGATGGGGCTCACGGGCGCGCGCGTCGACGCTATCGCGGAACGCACCAACACCACCAAGCGCATGCTGTACTACTACTTCGGCAGCAAGGAAGGGTTGTATCAGGCGGTGCTGGAAAAGGTGTACGGCGACATTCGCACGCTCGAACAGGATCTGCATATCAGCGAACTCGATCCGGTCGAGGGCATGCGCGCGCTGGTGGAATTCACGTTCGACTATCACGACCGCCAGCGCGATTTCGTGCGTCTCATCACGATCGAAAATATTCACGGCGCGAAGTACGTCGAGCAGGTGAAGACCTTCAAAAGCCGCAACGCCTCGGTCATTCATACGATCGAGGATCTGCTCCAGCGCGGCATCGCGGCGGGACAGTTTCGCAGCGACGTCGATGCGATCGACCTGCATCTGCTGATCAGCTCGCTGTGCTTTCACCGCATCGGCAATCGCCATACCTTCGGTACGGCGTTCGGCCGCGATCCGTCGCATCCGCGCTTGCGCGCGCGGCATCGCGCGATGATCGTCGACGCCGTGCTGCGCTTCGTACGCAAGGAAGGCTGAAATAGAAAAAAGGGACGCGGCCATCCACGTCCCTTTCGTTTTCACCGCGGCATCCCCACCGCGGCTTCCCACCGCGGTTTTCGCAGCGGCTTTCAGCGCATCAGGCGCCGCTCAATCCACCAGCACAATCCGCTTGATATCGCCGACGATGAAGATGTACGACAGCGCGCCGATCAACGCGACCGCGCCGATGAACACCAGCGCGCCGACAAACGAGCCGGTTGCCGCGACGATGAACCCCACCACCAGCGGCGTCACGATGCCAGCCAGATTGGCCGCAAAGTTGAAGATGCCGCCAGTCACGCCGAGCAGGCCGTCGGGCGCGATGTCCGACACCAGCGTCCAGCCGAGCGCCGCCATGCCCTGCGCGAAAAACGCCACCGACAGAATCGCGATCACCGCCACGTTGCTCTCGACATAGTTAGCGAGAATGATCGTCGAGGCGAGCAGCAGGCCGGCGATGATCGGCAGCTTGCGCGCCACGTTCGGCGACTTGCCGCGCCGCAGGAGCCAGTCGGAAAAGATGCCGCCGAACATCACGCCGATCGACGCGGCAATGAACGGCATGATCGCGAAGAAGCCGATCTTCAGCCACGCCATGTGGCGCTCCGTGGCGAGGTAGGTCGGAAACCAGGTGAGGAAGAACACCAGCGTCGAGTTGCCGGCGAACTGGCCGAGACAGATGCCGGTCAGCTGACGGTGCTTGAGCAGGCGGCCAATGGTGCGCCATTCGAAACCGCTCCCGGCCGTAGCTGCGGAAGCCTTGGACGCGTCAGCCTCCTTCTTCCGATGCGTCAAGCCGCCACCCGCTTCGATATAGTCCAGCTCCGCCTGATTGGCCGACGGATGATCGCGCGGCTCGCGATAGAACGCCCACCAGACGAAACCGAACGCGATGCCCACGCCGCCTACTACATAGAACAGCGAACGCCAGCCGAACGCGCCCATCAGCGCGAACAGGAGCGGGCTGAAAAACGCGAGGCCGATATATTCGCCGACGGTGTAGGTGCCGGTTGCCATCGCGCGTTCGCTCTGCGGAAACCACGTCGCCACCACCCGGCTATTGGTCGGAAAACACGGCGCTTCCGACACGCCGAGACCGAGCCGGAACGCGAACAGCGCGCCGATGCCATGCACGAGCCCTTGCGCGAGCGTGCACAGCGACCACAACGTCATCGACAGAAAATACGTGAGCTTGCTGCCGAAGCGGTCGAGAAACAGTCCGCCCGGAATCTGCGAGGCCACATAGCTCCACGAGAACACGGAGAACAACAGCCCCATCAGCGCGGCATTGATGCCGAGCTCCTTGGTCAATTGCGGCGCCGCGATGCCGAGCACCGTGCGGTCCAGATAGTTGATCATGGTGCCGACCGCGAGCAGCGTGAGAATCTGAAAGCGGGCTTTCGAACGGCGCGTCGCGCTGGCCGCGGCATTTGCCGGCAGCGTCGCGTCGGCGGGATTGGAATGGATGGGTTGTGGCATGTCGTCTCCGGGTCTCTCTGTCTCTAATCTGCTCGTGTGGTGCTCGTGCGTCAGTTGCGTGCTGCTGAACTAGCGTTCCAGCAACGACTGGAAATGCGTGTACACGCGCTCGGCATCCGGTTCCAGTCCGGTGAAGATGCGCATCGCGTCGACGGCCTGATAAACCGCCATGCCGCCGCCGCTCAGCGTGCGGCAGCCGATCTCTTCGGCCGCCTGCAACAACGCGGTACGAATCGGGAAATAGACGACATCGGCCACCCACAAGTCGCGGTGCAGCAATTCGACCGGCAACGGCAAACCGGGCAATTTCGCCATCCCGGTGGGCGTTGCGTGAATCAGGCCAGTGGCGGCTTTGAGCGACTCGCCAAGCGAGCCGCCGGCGTTCACCGTCGTCGCGGGGAAGCGCTTTTGCAATTCCGCGGCGAGCGAGGAGGCGCGCGTGGCATCCACATCGAACAGCGTGAGCGTTTTCGCGCCCATCGTCAGCGCGGCATGGGCGACCGCCGCGCCGGCGCCGCCCGCGCCTAGCTGCACGACGCGCTCGAGCGACACATCCGGCAAACCGCGCTGAAACGCGCGGGCGAAACCGGACCAGTCCGTGTTGTGGCCGATGCGTTTGCCGTCTTTGAACAAGACCGTGTTGACCGCCCCGAGCGCGCGCGCGTCGTCGGATAGTTCGTCGAGCAGCGCAATGACGCTCTGCTTGCACGGGTACGTGATGTTCAGGCCGTTAAAACCCATGCGCTCGGCCGCAACCAGCAGATCGGACAGCGCGCCGGCGTCGAGCTTCAAGGCTTCCAGATCGATGCGCCGGTAGACATAGTGCAGGCCGAGCTGGCTGCCCTCCTCCTCATGCATCGCAGGGCTCAGCGAGCCGCCAATGCCCGAACCGATCAGGCCGACCAGATAGGACTTCGTATTCGACTTCGTATTCGACTTCGTATTCATTTGGCCGCCCTATTCTTAAGGATGGTCGCCATCCGTTCCAGAGCGAGCACGTAGCCTTGCGTGCCGCAGCCGATGATCACGGCCTCGGCCACCGCCGATACGAACGAATGATGCCGGAACGCCTCACGCCGATGCACGTTTGAAATATGCACTTCGATCACGGGCTTTTCGATCGCGCTGAGCGCGTCGGCGATCGCCACCGACGTGTGCGTGTAAGCCGCCGGATTGATCACGATGCCGTCGACCTTGGTGCGCGCCGCGTGGAGCCAGTCGATCAGCTGATGCTCGGCGTTCGACTGGCAGAAGTCGACCGACAGGTCGAGCCGCTCGCCCGCGTCGCGGCAGAGTCTCGCGACGTCGTCGAGTGTTTCCGAGCCGTAGATGGCCGGCTCGCGCGTGCCCAGCAGATTGAGATTCGGCCCGTTCAGGACCAGTACCGATGCAAAACTCATGACAACCACTCCTGCGAAGTAAGGCACAAAGCAAGGCACAAAGCGGACCACGACACGCGCCGCCTTTTTACAACGTGAGGGCAGTGTGCACCCATTCTCCGCAGCCGTCATTCGGGGTTTGTACGCATTTGTACGATCTAGTTAGTTTGTATAGACTTGCCGAAACTTGCGCTGACGTGGGCCATTCCGGCCTACGCCATGCTGGTTTAAGGTAACGAAATAGGCCATTTTGCGCATCGCAACATGATCACCGCCAAGGCACGCGGGCATGGACGCAGCCGCCGGTCCGCGCCCTCTTCAGTAGCCGTTTCACCGTTTTTGCAGGAGCCGTTCATGCAACGTTCGATTGCCACCGTGTCGATCAGCGGGACCCTTGTCGAGAAGCTGACCGCGATTCGGGCGGCGGGCTTCGAAGGCGTCGAGATCTTCGAGAACGACCTGCTGTATTTCGACGGCTCGCCGGCCGACGTGCGGCGCATCGCCGACGATCTCGGTCTGAAAATCATGCTGTTCCAGCCGTTCCGCGATTTCGACGGCGTGAGCGCGGAGCGCCTCGCGCGCAACCTCGATCGTGCGAAGCGCAAGTTCGAGGTGATGCATGAACTGGGCACGGAGCGCATTCTGGTGTGCAGCAACGTCTCGCCCGACACCATTTGCGACGACGCGCTGATGATCGATCAGCTCGGCGCGCTGGCCCGCGCGGCCGAAGCAGCCGGCGTGATCGCCGGTTATGAAGCGCTCGCATGGGGCAAGCATGTGAAGACCTACCGGCATGCGTGGAAACTCGTCGACGCGGTCGATCATCCGAATCTCGGGCTCGTGCTCGACAGCTTTCATACGCTGTCGCTGAACGATTCGGTGGACGCGATCGCCGGCATCCCGGGCGAGCGCATCGCTTTCGTGCAGATCGCCGACGCGCCGAAGCTGGCCATGGACGTGCTCGAATGGAGCCGCCACTACCGCTGCTTCCCGGGCCAGGGCGACTTCGACGTGGCGGGCTTTACCGCGCAGGTCGTCAAAACCGGCTACCAGGGACCGCTTTCGCTCGAAATTTTCAACGACGGCTTTCGCGCCGCGCCGACCAACATCACCGCTGCGGACGGTCATCGTTCGCTGCTGTTCCTCGAGGAGCAAACCCGCGCGCTGCTCGAATCCACGCAGCAGCCGGTCGGGCAGCTTTATCAGCCGCCCGCCGCGCCCGCGCACGTCGGCTATCAGTTCCTCGAATTCGCCGTCGACCACACGACCCGCGCGCAACTCGTCGACTGGCTCGGCAGGCTGCGCTTTCGCCAGGCCGGCCAGCATCGCTCGAAAGACGTGACGCTGTATCAGCACGGCGCGGCGTCGATCGTGCTGAACGCCGAACCCGATTCGTTCGCCAACGCGTTCTTCCAGCAGCATGGTTTGTCGCTGTGCGCGTCGGCCTTTCGCGTCGACGATGCGAACCAGGCATTCGAGCGCGCCGCCGGTTTCGGCTACGCGCCGTTCTCCGGCCAGATCGGTCCGAACGAGCGCGTGTTGCCCGCCGTGCAGGCGCCCGACGGCAGCCTGAATTATTTCGTCGACGAAGCGCCGGACCAGCCCACGCTGTTCGAGGCCGATTTCATCCTCACCGACGTCAACGGTCCAAGCGAAGTGGGTCCGCTCACTCGCATCGACCATGTTTGCCTGTCGGTGCCGGCGAATTCGCTGGATACCTGGGTGCTGTTTCTGAGAACCGCCTTCGGTTTCGAAGCCGAGCCCGGCGTGCTGGTGCCCGATCCTTACGGGCTGGTGCGCAGCCGCGCGCTGCGTAGCCGCGACGGCTCGGTGCGCATCGCGTTGAACGCGTCGGTGGACCGTCACACGGCAGTGGCGGAGGCCTTGCACACCTATCACGGCTCCGGGCTGAACCACGTCGCGTTCAGCACCGGCGACATCTTCAGCGCGATCCCCGAATTCGTCGCCGACGGCGTGCCGGTGCTGCGCATCCCACGCAATTACTACGAGGACCTCGCCGCCCGCTACGCGCTGCCGGACGAGACGCTCGACGCGCTGCGCACCCACCACATCCTGTACGACCGCGACGAACGCGGCGGCGAATTTTTCCACGCCTATACCGAACAGCTCGACCAGCGCTTTTTCCTCGAAATCGTCGAGCGGCGCGGCGGCTACGACGGCTATGGCGCGGCCAACGCGGCCGTGCGGCTCGCGGCGCAGGCGCAGCGCCGGAAGTAAGCGGCCAGCCGAAGCGCCAGCGGGCGCCTTGAGCGGTCCAGTTGTTTGACAACCATAAGAACCATAAGCAGAGCGTCAACGGGATCGGTTCGTCCGGTGCAGCACGGCTCGGGCGAGCCCGCTGCACCGATATAATGGCGGTTGATCCGCGGTCCGGTGCAGCGCGGCGGCGCCTTCGGCCAGGCACCGCGCGCCAGCAGCGGGCCGGACCGAAACGCCAGGAGAGATATGAAGAAGTTTGCCGTAGTGCTGTCAGTTCCCCTGCTCTTTAGCGCTTGCGCGTACTTTCAGAAGAACCCGGATGCCGGCGAGCCCGTCACCGACAAAACCACGCAGCGCTCGGTCAACGACGTGGTCGCCTGCCTGACGCAGGTGGCGACCAGCCACAACGCCGCGTTCAAGTCGACGGCGATCCCGCAGGGCCAGATGCTCGACTTCGGCGATTCGAATATCGTCAAGGTGCGCAGCGACAATGGCGCGACCACTTACCGCTTCTACGCGGGCAAACGCCATGTCGGCAATCTGTGGATCGAGGCGGCCAGCAAAACCTGCGCGCCGTGAGGTAAGGAGCGGCAAGCGTAACGTTCGGAAACTTGTTCCAGAGCAATCATAGTGTCACGGTGTTACAGGACAATGCGGTCTTAAGAAACGTTTAAGACTTCGTCCGCATGATCCGTCCGACACTATCCCGCACAAGGTGCGTTCCATGAACCAGCCCGATCAAGATCCGAACGGCACGCCGGCTCCGGCCAGGCGGCCCACCATTTTGCGCCGCCTGCTGAGCCACCACGAACTGGCCACGCTGCTGCTGTTGCTGCATGCGCCGATCGACGCCTTCGCGAAACCCGAGATTCCGCAGCTTCACGAAGCCGGCTTGATCGAAACGGTATCCGGCGATTCCGGCGCGTCGCATATCCGTTTGACGCCTGAGGGCAATGCGGTGCTGCGCGGGCTTGGGGTGAAGTAACTACGCGCGCCTGATCTCAGGGCTCGCATTCGCAGCCCCCTGCGGTTGTCCCCCCGCGGTTGTCCATCTTTCGTCTTCTTAAGCCTGCCACACGCCGTACCCCGCTTCGCGCAGCCCAATCGCCAGCTCCACTTCCATATCCTGGGCGCCGCGGTAAGGCATTGGATTGAACACTTCATACAACTCGGGCACGAGGCGCAGGCCGTAATCGCGCACATAGCGGTTTGCCTGAATGCCGGCCTTATGCCGGTCGAATCTCAGATCCGGGTCCAGTCCCGTCATTCCCACATACACGCACGGCTTGTCGAACCGGTAGTCCGGATTCGCGCGGCGAAAGCGCGCCTCGTTCCAGACTTTATCGTCCAGGGCGACGACGTACACGTAATAGCGATGCTTGCGACGAACCATGCGCGAACTCAGCTTCGCGCGGTTCCGTGCAGCAGCATCCGGTACTCGGTCGGCGTCACGCCGACGGTCGCCTTGAATTGCCGCGTAAACGCGCTGTGGTCGGTGTAGCCGCAGAGCGCGGCGACATCGGTGACCTTGTCGTGCGAAACCAGCAGCGCGGTGGCGGCGTCGAGACGCGTTTTCAGCAACACCTGACGCGGCGTCAAATGAAACACTTTGTGAAAGTAGCGCTCCAGTTGCGCGACCGACATATCCGCCATCGCCGCAAGCTGTTTCAAATTCAACGGCTGCACGTAGTTTTCCTGGATGGACTGCACCACCGCGGCAAGCCGGCTGTACGCGGGATGACTACCCTCGTCCGCTTTCAGATCGCGCGAAATGCCGGCAAGGCCGACCACCTTGCCGGCCGCGTCGCGCAGCGGCTGTTTGCAGGTCAGACACCAGCCGGGCTGGCGCCCCGGATAAAGATGCAGTTCCAGTTGATCAATTAGCTGGTTGCCGACGTTGATGATCGCCTTGTCCTGCGCGGTGTAGATGCGGCCGAAGCGGCGCGGAAACACATCCTCGGCGGTCTTGCCGAGCAGCGCGGCTTTTTCCTTGTAACCGCAGCGCGAGGCGAGCGTTCGATTGACCAGCGCATAGCGCGCCTGCGCGTCCTTGACGAAGAACACGACGTCCGGCATCGCGTCGAACACCGGCTCGAGCAGCGTGAAATGCGACAGCATGCCGGACAGCGTTGCGTCGTCAGCTTCGAGCGGATGAGCGAGCGTGTTCATCGTGCTTGTCCCGTTTTGCGCCGTTTGCGCCGTTTGCGCCGCTTATCCATGCATCTGGGCGGTTAGCGTGTGCGGTCGATTATAGGGCCAGGCGGCGGGGGAAAATATCCGTCCCGAAGGGAGTCCCCTTGGCGGACGGCCCTCCGGCCCCGGCGTCATTCGGACAGCGGCGGCTCGGCGCTCGCCGTCATCAACGTGCCGATTTGCGCCGGACTGAACGGCGGGCGCGGCGCGGCGGCTTGCCAGCCGAAATACAGGCTCGCCGCCGCGCCGCAGAGTCTTCCCTGGCACGCACCCATGCCGCAGCGGGTGTGCAGCTTGGCCTCGCGCCAGTTCGGATAGGCGCGCACTTCGCCGATGCTCACGTCTTCGCAGCGGCACAGCAGCGTCGCGTCGGGGGGCGGGGTGCGCGTGGCGCCTTGCAACGCGAACGCCGACTCGACGCGCCGGCCGAAACGCCGCCACCGCGCGCGTTGGGCACATTGTGCGCGCAGCGCGGCTCCGCTTGCCACCAGCCCCGCGATCTCGCCTTCCACCTGCGCCAACTCCGCGCCGCCGATGCCCGTGCATTCGCCGGCGGCCAGCACGCCGTCGACCGAAGTCCGCTGCTCGCTGTCGACGACGATCTCGCCCGCCACGCCGATCTCACAACCCAGCGCCTGCGCAAGCGTGACATTCGGCACGAGTCCATAACCGCACGCGAGGCGCTCGCAATCGAGCGTCACGTCGCGTTCGCCGCGCCGGATCGTTACGCGCTCGACGCGGCCGCTACCCTGCGCCTCCCGCACGACGCTGCCGGTCCAGTAACGCAAGCCCGCGAAGCCGCGCGTCAAGTGGACGGCCTGCCACAGCTTTGCGGGCTCGGCGAGCAATGAAGCGCCGAAACGCCCGAGCTTCGCCGCCGATGCCTGTTCGACCACCGCCGCTACCTGCGCCCCGGCGGCGCGCGCGGTGGCTAGCGCGGCGAGCAGCAAAGGACCGCTGCCGGCAATCACGATCCGTTCGCCGCGCACCGGCATGCCGCCTTTGATGAGCGCCTGCAGCGCGCCTGCGCCGGTCACGCCCGGCAGCGTCCAGCCGGCGAACGGCAGCAGGCGCTCGCGTGCGCCAGTCGCAAGGATGAGCCGCTCGTAGGTGACGCACACGCCGCCGTGCTCCGCCGATTCGAGCAGCAAACCGCGTGAGCCCAACGGCGCGATCACGCGAGTCGAAGGCAACAGCGTGACGCCGCCTTGCATGCGCAAAGCGTCGAGCAGCGTGCGTAGCGGTGTTGGCGGCGGAATCCCCGGCCCCTGTCGCCAGATCTGTCCGCCGGCGCGCGGATTGTCGTCGAGGACCGCGACAGATGCGCCCGCGCGGGCCGCCGCGCACGCGGCATTCAACCCGGCCGGACCGGCGCCGACGACGACAATATCGAAGTGCTGTTTCATCGCGTGTCCGTGGTGTCCGTGGTGCTCGTGGTGCTCGTGGTGCTCGTGGTGCTCGTGGTGCTCGTGGTGTCCGTGGTGTCCGTGGTGCTCGCGGTGTCCGTGATACCCGTCATGCCCATCGTGCCCGTGCAAATGGTCCGGCCGTCGTGGCAAAGCGTCTGGCACGCCAAGACGTGCTGCCGGCCGTCGATCGTGACGCGGCACTCCTGGCACACGCCCATGCCGCACAGCGCCGCGCGCGGCTCGCCGCCGACCGAGGTCCGCGTGCCGCTTTTCCCGGCAATGACGAGCGCGGCGGCGACCGTCGTGCCGGCTTCGACGTCGATGCTTCTATCGTCGATCGTCACGCGGACGCGCACGCGGCCACCTATCAGCGTGCTAGACATGACAGTTCCGTCTGGTCAATCGCGCCGGCAGATACGGCTCGACAGGAATCGGCGCGGCGCTCCCCGTGATTTGCGCCGCGAGCAGCTTTGCGGTTGCGAGCGAAGTGGTCACGCCCAGCCCCTCGTGACCGACAGCCAGCCAGACACCCGGCGCGTGCTCGCCGGCCGGACCGATTAGCGGCAGGCCATCCGGCGACGCCGCGCGAAAGCCGGTCCACGCGCGAATGCCATTGAGCGCCGGCAACACCGGCAGATAGCGCGCCGCGCGTAGCAGCATCTGCGCGAGCACCGGCATCTCGACAGCGGGATCGGTGGTATCGAACTGGCGCGACGAGCCGATCAGCAATTGGCCGGTAGGCCGCGGCTGTGCGTTGAACGCTACCGACGTGCCGGCCGCATGGTGCGCGCTCTTGATGTAGCCGAGCTCGAGCAGCTGATGACGAATCAGCGCGGGATAGCGGTCGGTGATCAGCAGATGGCCCTTCTTCGCCTGCAACGGCAGCCGTGGCGCAAGCCGCTGTGCGCCGAGGCCATTGGCGACGATCACGTGCGCCGCGCTCACACGCTCGCCGTCGGCCAGCGTCACGCCATGCGCACCGAGCTCGACGACTTGCGGGCCGAGCCGCACACGGATATGCGCGGCGCCCGGCGATTGCGTCAGCAGCCACTGCGCGACCGTGGGCGCATACACAATGCTGTCGTGCTCGATCCGCAAGCCGCCCGCCATCGACCCCGCCAGCGCCGGCTCGCACGCCCGCAACGCCGCCGCGTCGAGCAGCTGCGCGGCGACGCCTTGCGCCGCAAACGCGGCCTGCATCGCGCGCGCGGCTTGCCACTCCTCGTCGTCCGCGGCGACCCACAGCGTGCCGCAGCGCGTGAACGCATCGCATGGGCGCAACTGCGGCGCCAGTTCCAGCCACAACGCGCGCGAATAGCGGCTCAGCGCGAATTCCGCCGGCGAGTCGTTCATCACGACGATATGGCCCATGCCCGCCGCGGTCGCGCCGCCGCCGATGCCCTGTTCGTCCAGCACCTCGACCCGCATGCCGAGCGCGGCCAGTTCCGCCGCGCAGGCCGCGCCGATAATGCCCGCCCCGACGATCACCGCGTCCGCTGTCATGCCGTGCGGATGCCCCATGCGAACGGATCGCGCTCATCGAAGCACAGGCGCCCTTCGGCCATGATGTGCGCGTGGCCGGTGATGGTCGGGATGACCGAAACGCCGTCGGCGGCGCGGCGATAGCTCGCCTCGAACACGCTGCCGATGATGCTTTCCTGCCGCCACACCGCGCCTTCGGCCAATTTGCCGTCGGCGGCGAGACAGGCGACTTTCGCACTCGTGCCGGTGCCGCACGGCGAGCGGTCGTACGCGTTGCCCGGACACAGCACGAAGCTGCGGCTGTCGATGCCGTCGCGCGAGCCGGGCCCGAAGAGTTCGATGTGGTCGATCAAGGCGCCCGCCGCACCGGTAATGCGCTGCGCGATCAAAGCGTCGCGAATCGCCGAACTGAATGCCGTCAGTTCGCCAATGCGCGCGGCTTCCAGCGTGCGTCCATGTTCCGCGACGAGGAAAAACCAGTTGCCGCCCCATCCAATATCGCCACTCAGCATGCCGTAGCCCGGCACGTCCACTTGCACGCCTTCGCGATAGCGGTAAGCCGGCACGTTGCGCACGGCGACGCTGCCGTCCTCGTTGAGCGTCGCTTCGACAACGCCGACCGGCGTTTCGATCCGATGGCGCCCCGGCCCGATCCGTCCCATGTGCGCGAGCGAAACGACCAGGCCGATCGTGCCGTGCCCGCACATGCCGAGGTAGCCGACGTTGTTGAAGAAGATCACGCCCGCCGCGCACGCCGGGTCGTCCGGCTCGCACAGCAGCGCGCCGACCACGACATCGGAGCCGCGCGGTTCGGTGACGATGCCCGCGCGCCAGTCGTCGAAATGCGCACGAAACACGTCGAAGCGCTGCGCCAGCGTGCCGCCGCCGAGATCCGGGCCACCCGACACCACCAGGCGGGTCGGTTCACCGCCGGTGTGCGAGTCGATAATGTTCAAGGTTTTCATGACGACCATGGTAAGAATGCGCGGCTGGCAAGTCTTGGTGTACGTGCGCGTGGATTGTGACGATTTCGGCATAATCATCTGGCGCGTTTTGGGGCGCGTCGCGCGCTTGCGACCGACGCGCGCGGCGCCTTGATCGCACACGAGCGGCGACAGCACCAGGCGCCCCGGGCGGACGCCTCACGCAACCTCACCGTTCTTCGCGTTTCATCCTGAAATAGCCGCCTCGCTTCATCAAGACAGGCCTGCGCGCACAGTCACTATGCCGAAATCGTCATGCGCCACGCGGCAATCGCGCAAGACGACGGCAAATTCCCTGCTTACACTGCGCTTCGACTCATCACATTCAGGAGAGCAGTCGTGGCGCATATCTGGGAAGGCGTATTGCCCGCAGTCACCACCAAATTCAACGCGGATTTCAGCATAGACCGCGCGTGGACCGGTAAGAATATCGAAGCGCAGATCGAGGCAGGGGTGGACGGCATCATCGTGTGCGGTTCGCTCGGCGAGGCGTCGACCCTCTCTCTGGACGAAAAGCTGCAAGTGCTCGACATCGCCGTCGACACGGCGTGCGGCCGCGTGCCGGTCCTGCTGACGATCGCCGAAAACAGCACGCTCGACGCCTGCCGTCAGGCCGAAGCCGGCAGCCGGCGCGGCGCGGCCGGTTTCATGGTGCTGCCGGGGCTGCGTTATCTGTCCGACCGGCGCGAGACGCTGCACCACTTCCGCAGCGTCGCCGACGCCAGCGCACTGCCGCTGATGATCTACAACAATCCGCTGGCATACGGCGTCGACATGACACCCGAGATGTTCGCCGAGATCGCCGACGAAAAGAAAATCGTCGCGATCAAGGAATCATGCGGCGATGTGCGGCGCGTGACCGATCTGATCAACGCGGTCGGCGACCGCTTCGCGATTCTGTGCGGCGTCGATAACCTGGCGATGGAAGCGATACTGATGGGCGCGCATGGCTGGGTGGCCGGTCTCGTGTGTGCATTTCCGCACGAGACGGTCGCGATCTACAAGCTGCTGAAAGCCGGCCGGCTCGAAGAAGCCCGCGCGATCTATCGCTGGTTCGCGCCCTTGCTCGCGCTCGACGTGTCGCCGAAGCTGGTGCAGAACATCAAGCTGGCGGAGGCGATCGTCGGGCTCGGCACGGAACCGGTGCGGCCGCCGCGTCTGCCGCTGGCGGGCGACGAACGCCTGGCCGTGGAAGCGCTGATTCGCCGGGCGCTCGAAACGCGTCCGGCGTTGCCGCTCTGAACGGCGCAGAGGTACGGTAGCGGCTGGTTGCGGCTGGTTGCGGCTGGTTGCGCTCTAACGAGCAGCCCGCAACACCGGCCGCCAGCTCAGGCCGCCTTCATCTCGGCGCCGGCTTCGCCTTGCTGCAAATGCACCAGCCGGTAGCCGCTCTTGTACACCGGTTGCAGGCGGAAGTCGTTTTGCGGCTCGATTTCGAGCAAAAGACGCAGGCGCGACACGTGGCTGTCGATCGTGCGCGTGAACTCGCGGAATTCGCGGCCCCACACCATCGCGTAGATATGGTCGCGCGACATCACGCGGCCGATGTTGGAAAAGAACAGCGACGCCAGCCGGTATTGCGTACCCGATAGCTGGACCGGCTGCCCGCGCAACATGACGATCTGCCGATGGGTATCGAAATGGTACGGGCCGACGTCAAAGCTCGCCGCGCTGAAACGGTCCGGATAGGCACGGCGCAGGAGCGCGGTAATGCGCTCGCGAAACTCGCCCGGGCGCACAGGCAGTCCGACATAGTCGTCCGCGCCGCCGCTGAAAGCGCGCACCACGCTCTCCTCCGACGTTTCAGCCGAAGCGAACATGACCGGCAGGCGGCCGCCCACTGCGCGCACCGACCTCAGCACTTCGGCGCCGGACAGGCGCGAGCCCCGCCAATCCAGCACGAGAAGATCCACCGTGGAACGAGCAAGCGCTTTCGACATGGCGAGACCGTCGCCGTAACTCATACAGGTGTGGCCGGCATGCATGACGATCCTCTCGAGCGACTGGCGCTGCACGGGGTCACGCTGAAGGATGGCAATACGCATGGGATGACTCTCAACTGATAGCTCGGACGCGATTCTCAAAGCGGTGCCCGTTCCATCCCATAGGAGCAATCCTAAACTGCACGCCGGGCGCCCTGTTCTGACGGACGCGCGTCACGTTCCGACATCAGACTTCCACACTACGTACAGCGCCCCTAGCGTAAAGGCCCGACACCGGAATAAAAACGGCTTCAAGGGAACTTTTCCCAATCTAATTAAACACTTCGCGAAGCGAAGGGCTTTCATCCTGTAAAATCCCGGCTTGGCCTCAGTCGTCATCGCGCCTGCCCTATCCGGACCGGCGCGCCGGTGTCCCGTGCTCTACCCAGCGCTTGCCACACTTCTCGGCCGACGACCGCCGCATTCCACGCGCTACGTGTGGCTTTCAATTCAAGACAATGACATAGCAATGCAAGCAACAAATCTGGGTGGAGCACAGGCTGCCACCCCACGCCCTCTTGGGCGCAGCGATTACAAGACGCTCGGCCTCGCCGCGCTGGGCGGGGCTCTGGAGTTTTACGACTTCATCATCTTCGTATTCTTCGCGCCGGCGATCGGTCAACTATTCTTCCCGGCCGAAATGCCGGACTGGCTGCGCCAGCTGCAGACCTTCGGTATCTTCGCCGCCGGCTATCTGGCGCGGCCGTTGGGCGGCATCATCATGGCGCACTTCGGCGACCTGTTCGGCCGCAAGCGCATGTTCACGCTGAGCGTGCTGCTGATGTCGGTGCCGACGCTGATGATGGGCCTGCTGCCCACCTACGCGAGCATCGGCGTGCTGGCGCCGGTGCTGCTGCTGGTGTTCCGCGTGCTGCAAGGCGCGGCGGTCGGCGGCGAAGTGCCGGGCGCATGGGTGTTCGTCTCCGAACACGTGCCGCAGCGGCACGTCGGCTACGCGTGCGGCACGCTGACGGCCGGTCTCACGGCGGGCATCCTGCTCGGCTCGCTGATCGCCTCGGCGGTGAACCGCCATTTCGCGCCGGCGGACATCTCGGCGTACGCGTGGCGCATTCCGTTCCTGGTCGGCGGCGTGTTCGGCATGTTCTCGGTTTATCTGCGCCGCTGGCTGCACGAGACGCCGGTGTTCGCCGAACTCAAGCAGCGCAAGTCGCTCGCCGCGGAAGTGCCGCTCAAAGCCGTGCTGCGCGATCACGGCCGCGCCGTGATCGTGTCGATGCTGCTCACGTGGATGCTGTCGGCGGCGATCGTCGTGGTGATCCTCATGACGCCGACGCTGTTGCAGAAGCAGTTTCACATCGCGCCGGCCACCGCGCTGCTGGCCAATTGCGTCGCGACGCTGTGCCTGACGATCGGCTGCGTGATGGCGGGCTCGATCGCCGGCCGGATCGGCGCGGGGCCCACGATTTTCATCGGCGGCCTGGCGCTCGCGGTGTCGTACTACGTGATGTTCCAGCAGCTTGCCGCCGATACGTCGGCGCTGGTGCCGCTGTACGCGGTGGTGGGCTTTTTCGTCGGCGTGATCGGCGCGATTCCGTTCGTGATGGTCAAGGCATTCCCGCCGGTCGTGCGGTTCTCGGGCATCTCGTTCTCGTATAACGTCGCCTATGCGGTGTTCGGCGGCCTCACGCCGGTCGCCGTGTCGCTGATGATGAAGTCGAACCCGATGGCCGCGCCGATGTATGTTGGCGCGCTGTGCATCGTCGGCGCGCTGACCACGCTCCTCATCAAGGACGCAGCGCAAACGCGTTGATCGCGGGTCGTACGTCGTAGCATCGCAACGGCGCGCCCACGCGGCGCGCCGTGGTTCCTCTCTCGGGCTCATGCCCTGCCTTGCGGGTTGTTTCGGCGACATCGACACTTCACGCCATCGCGAAACATGGTGCGCCGCATCGGACCTACGATGCATCGCATGAAAACGCCCAATCCCTCTCTCACGCCCGCTCTCGGCCGCGTCCTCGCGACGGTCAGCGTCGGCTTCGTCGTCACGCAACTCGACGTGACCATTGTCAACATCGCGCTGCCGAAGATCGGTGCGGACCTGCAGGCGAATGTGGCGGGCCTGCAATGGGTCGTCGATGCATACGCGCTCGCGTTCGCGGTGCTGATGCTGTCCGCCGGCGTGCTCGGCGACCGGCTCGGCACGCGGCGCATGTACGCGGCCGGCATCGTGCTGTTCGCCCTGGCGTCGCTCGCTTGCGGACTGGCGCAGAACGCCGCCATGCTGATCGCGGCGCGCGCGGCGCAAGGTATCGGCGCCGCCGCGATGCTGCCGAACTCGCTCGCGCTGCTCAATCGGTCGTTTGGACATGACCCGAGGCTCAGGGCCCGCGCCGTCGGGCTGTGGACCGCTGCCGGCGCGATGTCGATCGCGGCGGGTCCGGTAGCCGGCGGTCTGCTGATCGCGGCGTTCGGCTGGCGCAGCATCTTCCTCGTCAACCTGCCGATCTGCGCGGCCGGTTTGCTGGCGACCTTGCTTTGGGTGCCGCGCCCGGCAACGGCACCGACGCCAGCGGGCAGCCTGCGGACCGAAGCCGGGCCAGGCGCGCGCAGCATCGATCTGAGCGGCCAAGGCCTTGCCATCGTCGCGCTGACCGCCTTCGTCGCCGCCGTGATCGAATGGCGTCCAGCCGGCTTGAGCCATCCGCTGGTGGCGGGCGGGTTCATCCTCGCATTGGTTGCGACCGGCGCGTTTATCGCCGTGGAAACGCGCGTCGCGGCGCCGATGCTGCCGCTCTCGCTCTTCAGCAAGCGCACCTTCAGCGCCGCGGTGCTGTTCGGCATCTGCGTGAATCTGACGTACTACGGCATGGTGTTCGTGCTGAGCCTGTATTTGCAGCGCGTGCGCGGCTATACGCCGTTGCAGGCTGGGCTCGCGTTCCTGCCGTTGACCGGCGGGTTTCTGGTCTCGAACGTGGCGAGCGGCTGGGTAGTCGGCCGCTACGGCGTGCGCGTGCCGATGATCGCCGGAGCGATGACTGCCGCGCTCGGCTATGGCCTGCTGCATCGGGTCGACGCAGCTACGCCGCTCGCCGGCTTGCTGGTGCCGTTCCTGCTGATTCCGTCAGGCATGGGGCTTGCCGTCCCGGCCATGACCACGAGCGTGCTGGCCTCCGTCAAAGCGAAACGGGCAGGCACGGCGTCGGCAGTGCTGAATACGGCGAGGCAAGCGGGCGGCGCAGTGGGCGTGGCCGCGTTCGGCGCCCTGGCAAGCGGCGCAGCCGCCACGCGGATCGTAGCGGGCGTGCAGGCCGCCACCGGAATCTCGGTGGGGCTGCTGGTGCTCGGCGGCGTACTCGCCTGCCTCGTGCATCCCGAGCCGCATAGGCGAGCGGCGAGCGAGCGCAAGTCCGGGCCCGTACGAGCAACCGAGCCGCACTGACCGCTTCGTTTCGGGCTCAGAGCGATGCCTCCTGAATCGTGCCGGTATCGATAGCGCGCTCGATCAGGCCTTCGCTTTGCGCCTTGCTGATCGCGTCGGCGATGAGCTTTTCCGGCTCATCGATCTCGGCCTTGATCGTGCTGAGGAGCCCCGATGCATCCAGAACCACCAGCGTTTTCGCCGAATCCGCCAGGCTGATGATGACGCGATGCGGCGTGGGCCCTTCGCCAAGGCTTGCGCACAGCTGCGTGACCTTGCCGCCAATGGTTTGCTCGAAACTTTGAATCATGGTTTGCTCCCTTGATAACAGCCGGAATCAGAAGCAACCAGCACGGCCTGTGCCATCATCGATTCAACCCGCCGCGCGGCGCGCGGGCGCCGTCGATACTGATACGGCCCGCTCCGGTCACGAACAGAAGCAGGAAACCACCGGCAATGCCGATGTTTTTCCAGAAGTGGATCACCATGTCGCGTTGCAAGGCGGCATCGGTGACGTTCCAGAAGTCGTGCCCCAGCACTGCCGTCGCCACCGTATACACCGCCATGACGAGCGCGAGCGGACGGACCTTGAAGCCGACGATCAGGAACAGGCCGCCGAGCGCCTCGACCGCGGTCGCGATCGGTGCGGCGACCGGCACGAACGGCACGCCTTTCGAATGCAGATAGCCGACGAAGCCCGCATAGCCCAGCAGCTTCATCACGCCGCCCCACAGAAAGAGCACGGCAAGGGCGATACGCGCGACGAGGATGACAGCGGAATCGACGGGACGCGTCATGAGGGGGCTCCTGTAAATGAATAAGCAGCAGACCCGACCAGACGGCCGCAGTTCCCCGCTTTGCACCTGAGAATATGTGCACTGCCCGCCTTTTCCAAGCTCGGGCAGAGGTGTACGGCGCGCCTCGACGCGACCTGCCTCGATTATCGCGGGGCGTCCGGCGCAAGCAATACGCCCTTGGCCAGCACAAAGCAGCCATAACCGCGCTCTTCGCCCGTTGCGATCACGCAATAGGCTTGACGCGCGCGCTCATAAAAAGCGAATCGTTCGATCGAAGCAAACGGCACCTCGCGCCCTTCCGCTGCGTTGACCTCGATTTGCGCTTCGCGTTGCACTGCCGGAATCGTGTTCGGCTCGCCCACCACTTCCATCCGCGAAGCAGGATGCTCGATGAAGGTATCGAGCGGCAGCACCGACAGAACCGCTCGAATCGCACGCGGCGCGCTCACGCCGTCGAGGCGAAGCAGTTTGCCCAGCACCGTCGTACGCGCCACTGAAGCGCCCGGGAAATTCGCGTCGCAAATCACCAACTCGTCGCCATGCCCCATCGAGCGTAGCGCGTACAACACGTCGGCGTTCAACAGCGGGTCCAGATTCTTCAGCACGGTGTCTCCTTGATGTCCAATTGGCGGCTGACCGTCCGGGTTCGGCGGGTCGGCCCAGGTAAGGCATGCCGGTCGATTCACGACCGGCTCGCGTCGAATGTCGATTATGGCCGAATTGACGATCAGCCGTTCCGCGCGAAGTGCCGGGCCGCGTCATTGCGGCGTTGCCGGCACTGCCAGCGCAGCCATCCCACCAACGCCAGCAACACGAGACCGGCGCCGCCCAGCACCGGCTCGCGCCAGGCCAGCGCTGGGCCCGTACGCATCGTCCGAAACACCGCTGATCGGCGTGGTCGGAAGTACCGGCGTTTTGACATCCGCGCCTATTTCAGCGGCATCGCGTCAGGCAGCTTGCACGGCCCGGCTCTAGCTGGCCGTCACATTCGCCCGCAATGTGCCGGGCGCATGCCCGCGGCCCTGAGTTCAGCCCCGCCGTCGAACGAATTCGCCCAAACGGATTGCCGGAAGTTACAAATACCGCGCTGTTTGTAACTGGGGCCTCACCGAAATGTTACACGCCTGATTTGTCCCCATCGCAATGCCAATGACCGGTATTTATTACTTTTAATTGGGCTTACTTTCTATTTCCCTTCCTGCCCAATGCGCGATTTTCCGGTCTCCTGACAGGCCTCTTCCTATTTCCTGACAATCAAACCTGAGTCCCGCCATACAAGGGTTTGCATGGATCAGACAAGAGTTTTTGAGGGCGGGAAAACGGCACAGCCCCCTCTATTACGGGACTGTGAAATAGTTACCGAAATTTGATGCATCTTTTTGAGATATTTTTTTGAGAAAGGATTGATTTCTGGTTTTACCCTTCATACAATTCGTCCCAAGCTGTTACGAAATGTAACGCTATGTATCAAGAAATCGCCATCTGTATCAGGTGGTGACATGTAGCCGGAGGTCATCGTTTCCGGTGAGGCAGAAAAGACATAACGGCAAAAAAGCCGACATAGTAATTCGGGGCTTCGGAAACGCAGAAAATGGACCGTAGCAGCGAGACGCTGGATTCAATCCGCGAAATCAACTTGTCTTACATCATGCTCGCGCAACGCATGTTGCGTGAGGACAAACCGGTCGGGATGTTCCGGCTGGGACTGTCATCGGAACTGGCTGATTTGCTTGCCGGGCTGTCGCTCGCGCAGATCGTCAAACTGGCCGCTTCCGATCAGCTTTTGTGCTTCTTCCGCTTCAACGACCACTCGATGCTGTCGGCGTTGACGCAAACGACGAAGCATGCCGCAGTTTCGCCGACTCACGCTGCGATCCTGCTTGCAGGCCAGCCTGCCGAGCAGTTTGCTTAAACGAGGTGACTGCGATGCTCAAGCGTAGCCTGACCGAAGACGCGCAAGACGTATTCCGCGCCATCGCGCTGATCGAACTCGGCGCGCGCATGCAGGTGCTCGAAAGCGAATTGACGCTGTCGCGCGACCGCATGATCCGCCTGTACCGCGAGGTCAAGGGTGTGTCTCCGCCCAAGGGCATGCTGCCGTTCTCGGCGGACTGGTATATGACGTGGCTGGCGAACATCCACGCATCGTTGTTCTACAACACGTACCTGTTCCTGAAGAATGAAGCGCGCTGCTCGCATCTGGACGCGCTGACCAAAGGGTATCGGCTGTATCTGGAACATTGCCGGCACAGCGAAACCGAACCCGTGCTGGACCTGACGCGTGCGTGGACGCTGGTGCGTTTCTTCGACGCCGACATCCTGCAACTGACCAAGTGCTGCCGCTGCACCGGCAAGTTCGTCGCCCACAAGCACGATCTGCAACACAACGTGGTATGCGGCGCCTGCCAGCCGCCGTCGCGCGCCGGCAAGACCAAGAAGGCCGCCGCCGCCCGTCAGGAAGCGCTCGAAGCATCGCAGATCGCGCAAGCAGCCTAAACTTTCGGCGTCCGACGCGAGGCCGCTTAGCGTACCCACCTTAGCTCACCCACCCCACCGTCTGCGCCACCAGCCACAGGTTCGCCGCGCTGATCACCGCGAACAGCGCCCAGGCGAGCAGCCGCGTCGGCAGCTGGTTGGCGAATTCGCCCATCAGCGAACGATCGCTGGTCATGCGGATCAGCGGATAGAGCGCGAACGGCAGTTGCAGGCTCAGCACGACCTGGCTTGCGACCAGCAGCTTGCCGACCGCATCGTTGCCCAACATCTGCACGCCGATCAACGCCGGGATCAAGGCCAGCGCCCGCGTAATGAAGCGCCGCTGCCAGCACGGGATTTTCAGCTTCAGAAAACCTTCCATGATGACCTGCCCGGCTACGGTACCGGTGAAGGTCGAGCTTTGTCCCGACGCCAGCAGCGTGAGCGCGAACAGCACCGCCGCGAAACCGGTCCCGACGATCGGCGCGAGCAGCTTGTACGCATCTTCGATTTCGGTGACCTGGTTGTGGCCGGTCGCATGAAACGCGGCACCGGCAAGAATCAGGATCGCCATGTTGATCAGCAGCGCGATCACCAGCGACGCAATCGTATCGATGCGCGACATGCCGATCGCCGACTTGATGCTGGCTGAATCGCGCTTCACGGCCCGTGTCTGCACGATCGATGAATGCAGATAGAGGTTATGCGGCATCACGGTCGCGCCGAGAATGCCGATCGCGAGATACATCGGCTCACGTGAGCTGAGCGCCTGCCAGGACGGAATCAGCCCCTGCGCGACCGACGGCCAATGCGGCTTCACCAGCGCCAGTTCGATGATGTAACCGACGCCGATGGTCGCGATCAGTCCGAGCATGATCGCCTCGAGATCGCGGAAATTCTTGCCCTTCAGGCCGAGCACGATCAGCGTATCGAATGCGGTCAGCAACACGCCGGCAGTCAGCGAGCATTTGAACAGCAGATGGAAAGCCAGCGCGCCGCCGAGCACTTCGGCCAGATCGCAGGCGACGATCGACAA
Source organism: Paraburkholderia sp. GW821-FHT02A12 (assembly GCF_059422005.1). Lineage (NCBI taxonomy): Bacteria > Pseudomonadati > Pseudomonadota > Betaproteobacteria > Burkholderiales > Burkholderiaceae > Paraburkholderia > Paraburkholderia sp. GW821-FHT02A12. Next base: position 2,566,273 of record NZ_JBWKWA010000002.1, read on the forward strand.
CTCCGCGAGCAGCCACTGGAAACGCGCGACACCTGGCGTATAGCGCGCCCGCGACAACTCCGCGAGATCCCGCCCGGTGGCGATGCCGAGGCGCATGCTCAGGCATTGCAGCGCCATGGCCGCGAGACTCGACAGCACGACGACGAACAGCAGGCTATAGCCGTAACGCGAACCGGCTTCGATATCGGTGGCCCAGTTGCCGGGGTCCATGTAACCGATCGAAATCAGCAAGCCGGGTCCGGCGAATTGCAGGATTTTTTTCCAGAAAGGTGCGCCTTGCGAGACGGCGACCGTGCCTTGCACCTCGGACGGGCAAAACGGCGCTGTTGCCGTAGTCGGTAGTTTGAACTGCAATCCGGTGGTCTCTTGAGGTGGATGAAACGCGGCGCGCCTGCAGGGCCGCCGCGAACCGCCTCAAGTGTACAAAGAAACTTCCGGCAATGTCCCGCTGAGCGCATAACGGCCGACATCGCGCACGCGATAGTCGAGCGGATCGTGCAGCGTGTGCACGCGCGCGTTGCGCCAGAAGCGATCGAGCGCGAGCGGCGCGTGCGTCGAGCGGGCGCCGCAGGCGTCGAACAGTTTTTCGCTGACATCGAGCGCGGCGCGGTGCGCGAGAATCTTCGCCTCCGACGTGGCGAGCGCGACCTGCGCACGCGTTTCGGCGGCAAGCACCGGGCCCTGCTGCCACGCGTCTTCGAGCGCGCAGGCGGCGCGCATTGCAAGCGCTTCCGCGCTCACCGCTTGCAGACGCATCTCGCCGAAACGCTGGATCAGGTAGGGATCGTCAGTGGCTTTTTCGACGCCGGAACTGATCCAGGGCTTGCCATACTGGCTCACGTACGCACGCGCCTCGTCGAGCGCGCCCTGCGCGATGCCCACGAACAGATTGGTCAGCACCTGCTGCGAGATCAGTGTGCGCAGACTCGCGTACGGCGTATCGGCGCGCTCCAGCACTTCATGCGGCTCGACCTTGACCTGCGCGAACGACACGCTGCCGCTATCGGTCTGCCGCTGACCGATCGGGTTCCAGTCTTCGTGGACGGTGATGCCCTCGCGCGCCGTCGGCACGACGGCGAAGACCGGTCGGCCGGTTGTCGGATCCTGCGCGGAAACGGTCATCATCTGCGAGCCGCGCGTGCCGGAGCAAAATCCCTTCTGGCCATCGAGACGATAGCCGCCGCCGCTGGTTGCGCTCGCAACGAGTCGCGTGTCGAGCGGATTGACCGCATTGCCCCACCACCAGCGCCCTTCCACCGTGCCGCGCAGATAACGCGCACGTTGTTCGGGATTGCCCCACACATTGACGCTGACCACCTGCAAGCAGGTGAAGCCCAGCAGATGCGCGAGCGCACTGTCGACACGCGCTATCGCACGGATCGTTTCGTAGATGTCGGGCCAGCTCGCACCGGCGCCGCCGAATTCGCGCGGCACGGCCAGCGTCAGCAGACCCGCGTCGGCGATCCATTGCTTCTCCTGCGCGGCGTGCCCGCCGTCGCGATCGCGTTGCGCGGCGCTGGCACGCAATGCGTCGAGCAAGCCAGCAAGATCGCGCACTGCGGGCTCAGCGGATGTTTGCAGCGTTTCCAGCGCCTCGGCATGACGAGGTGGGTTCATGCAATTTTCACGTAAAGAGAGCGGACCATGATAGATGGCGGGATGCGGGCGGTCTATGAAGCGATTTTTGGAAGGAACGCAGGAAAGATGATTTAGCAGCGGTACTGTACAGGCGATAAAAAAAGCCGGGCCGCGCTTTCGCACGACCCGGCGGCCCTCGTCTACCCATTCGCTTAAGCGCCAACCTACCGCTTTGCTACCTGCTTTACCGCTTCGCTACCTGCTCCGGAGCCGCAGAGGCTGATGCTGACGCCAGCGCGGACGCGGGCGCAACCGCCCCCACCGCCGTATCGGGCGCCTTGACATCGCCCCAGCCACCGCCCAGCGCGCGAATCAGATTCACCGTCGACACCGCCTGGGTGCCCGACAAATGGCTCGCCTGAAGCTGCGAAATCAGCACCTGCCGCTCGCCGTCGATCACATCCAGATAGCTGACCGCGCCTTCCGTGTACTGCGTGCGCGACAGATGCGCGGCCCGCTGCGATGCCTCTACCGCGTTGTTCTGCTCGCGAATCTGATCGTCGAGCAGACGCAGATCGGCCAGGTTGTCTTCCACCTCGCGGAACGCCACCAGCACCTGCTGACGATATTGCGCGACATCCTCGTCGTATTTCGAGCGAGCCTGCGCGAGATTCGCCTTGCGGCGGCCGCCGTCGAACAGAGGCAAAGTCAACGCGGTACCGGCGAGCGGTCCAAGGATGAACGCGCGGCTCGACCACTTGAACAGATCGCCGAGCGTCGCCGATTCATAGCCGAAGGCGCCGGTGATATCGAGCTTCGGGAAGAACGCCGACTTCGCCAGGCCGACCCGCGCATTCGCCGCGGCCATCGCCCGCTCCGCCGCCGAAATATCCGGCCGTCGTTCGAGCAGCGCCGAAGGCAAACCGGCCGGCACCCGCGCCGTCACCGGCACGAGCGGCGTTTCCGCGAACGAGAAATCCGCCGGCGGCTTGCCGAGCAGAATCGCCAGACTGTGCTCGGAGGCAGCTCGCTGACGCGCCACACCGACCGCGTCGGCACGCGCGCTCGCCAGTTCATTGCGGGCGCGCGACACATCCAGCTCGCCGATATCGCCTTCCTTGAAACGCCGTTCGACCAGCTTCAGCGCATCCTCGCGCAGCGCCACGGTACGGCGGTACAGGTCCTGATCCGTATCGAGTTCGCGCAACTGGAAATAGTTCTGCGCAACGTCGGCCTGCAGCGCAAGTTGCACCGAACGGAACAACGCTTCGCTCTGCTGCTCGTCCGCACGCGACGCATTCACGTTCGAACCGACCCGCCCGAACAGATCCGCTTCATACGACGCCCCGACCTGGGCACGCCAGATCGTGCCCGTCGTGCCGCCTGCGCTATCCGGCTGGAGTTGCGATGCTGCCGACGCCCGTTCGCGCGTCGGACCGAAGCCCGCGTCAAGCTTCGGGAACCAGTCCGACTTCGCCGCCTGCGTCACCGCACGCGCCTGCTGCACGCGCGCCGCGGCCGCCTTCAGGTCCTGATTCGCAGCAGCAGCCTGCTGTTCCAGTTCGTTGAGCCTGGCGTCGCCGAAAATCGTCCACCATTCGCCGCGATGCGCGTCGTCGGCGGGTTGCGCCGGCTTCCAGGTGCCCGCGTTTTGCGGCGACGCGACCGGCGCCTCCTTGAACGCGGCCGGCGTATCCACCTCCGGCCGCTTATACGTAGGCTCCACGGAGCAGGCTGCGAGCAGCGCCACCAGCAAACCGCTGGCGGCCGCCCGGCCCCATCCGCTCAAAGATTCAAACCGCTTCATTATTGTTTTCTCCTCAGGCATCCGTCACCGGCAACGCATAGTGCGGCGCGTCTTTCTGCGCGACGTGAATCGTCCCGCCCGCCAGCGTACGCAGCACCACATAGAACACAGGGGTCAGCATCAGGCCGAACAAGGTCACGCCGAGCATGCCGAAGAACACCGCGATACCCATCGCGTGACGCATCTCCGACCCGGCCCCGCTCGAGAGCACCAGCGGCACCACACCCATGATGAAAGCGATCGACGTCATCAGAATCGGACGCAGACGCAAGCGGCTGGCCTCGATGGCCGCCGACAGCGGCGTATGTCCGTCATGCTCGAGTTCGCGAGCGAACTCGACGATCAGAATCGCGTTCTTCGCGGACAGCCCCACCAGCACCATCAAGCCGATCTGCGTGAAGATGTTGTTGTCACCGTGCGTGAGCCACACGCCGGTCAGCGCGGACAGCACGCTCATCGGCACGATCATGATCACCGCGAGCGGCAGCGTCAGACTTTCATACAGTGCGGCCAGCACGAGGAACACGAGCAGCACGCTGATCGGGAACACCCACAGCCCCGCATTGCCGGCGATGATCTGCTGATACGTCAGGTCGGTCCATTCCAGCTTCACGCCATGCGGCAAGGTTTGCGCCGCAACGCGTTCCGCCGCGGCCTGAGCCTGGCCGGACGAGAAGCCCGGTGCCGGACCGCCGTTGATGTCGGCAGCGGTATAGCCGTTGTAACGCACCACCATTTCCGGACCATACGTAGGCGTGACCGTCACCAGCGACGACAACGGCACCATGTCGCCCGCCGCATTACGTGTCTTCAGTTGCAGGATGTCGTCGGCACGTTGACGGAACGGCGCGTCCGCCTGCACCCGCACCTGATACACGCGACCGAAGCGGTTGAAGTCGTTCACATACAGCGAGCCCAGATAGATCTGCATCGTGTTGAACACGTCCGTGACCGGCACACCTAGCTGCTTGGCCTTCACTCGGTCCAGATCGACGTTCAACTGCGGCACATTGATCTGATAGCTGGAGAAGGTCGGGCCGAGTTCGGGCGTCTGCGCGGCCTTCTTCACGAACGCCTGGGCAGCTTTGTTCAACTCCGCATAACCGACCGCGCCGTGATCCTCCAACTGCATCTTGAAGCCGCCGAGCGTGCCGAGGCCGAGCACCGGAGGCGGCGGGAACACCGCCACGAACGAATCCTTGATCGCGCTGTACTGCTGGTTCAACGCGCCGGCAATAGCACCGGCCGCGAGCTTCTTGCTGCCGCGATCCTTGAAAGGCTTCAACGTGACGAACACGATGCCCGCGCTCGAACTATTGGTGAAGCCGTTCACCGACAAACCCGGGAACGCCACCGCGCTTTCCACGCCCGGTTGCTTCAGCGCGATCGCGCTCATATCGCGGATCACTTTCTCCGTGCGATCCAAAGACGCGCCGTTCGGCAACTGTGCGAATGCAATCAGGTATTCCTTGTCCTGCGCGGGCACGAAGCCGCCCGGCACGACGCGCGAGATCAGCACGGTTGCACCCAGCAGAATCGCGTACACCACGAGCATCGCGCCCTTACGACGCAGCACGCCAGTCACGCCACGGCCATATTCGGTCGAGCCGCGATGGAACACCTTGTTGAAGCCCTTGAAGAAGCGGCCCAGCACGCGATTCATCACACGCGTCAGGAGGTCTTCCTTCGCACCATGACCGCGCAGCAGCATTGCGGACAAAGCCGGCGACAAGGTCAGCGAGTTGAATGCCGAGATCACCGTCGAGATCGCGATGGTCATCGCAAACTGCTTGTAGAACTGGCCCGTCAAACCGCTCATGAAAGCGAGCGGCACGAACACGGCGACCAGCGTCAGCGCGATGGCGATAATCGGCCCGCTCACTTCCTGCATGGCTTTATATGTCGCGTCACGCGCACTGAGGCCGTTTTCGATATTCCGCTCGACGTTCTCCACCACCACGATCGCATCGTCCACCACGATCCCGATCGCCAGCACCATGCCGAACAACGACAACGCATTGATCGAGAAGCCGAACGCGAGCAGCAACGAGAAGGTCCCGACAATCGACACCGGCACCGCGATCAACGGAATGATCGACGCGCGCCACGTTTGCAGGAACACGATCACCACGATCACCACCAGCGCGATCGCTTCGAGCAGCGTATGAATCACCGCCTCGATACTCGAACGCACGAACTGCGTCGGGTCGTAGACGATCTTGTACTCGACGCCCGCCGGCATATCTTCGGCGAGTTCCTTCATCGCCGAACGCACCTGGTCGGAAATCGCGAGCGAGTTCGCCCCTGGCGCCTGGTTGATTGCCAGCGCCACAGCCGGTTTGTTGTCGAGCAGCGAACGCAAGCCGTATTCCGATGCCGCCAGTTCGATACGCGCGATATCGCGCAGATACGTCACACCGCCATCCGGCGCGGTCTTGACGATGATGTCGCCAAATTCGCCCTCGGTCTTCAAACGGCCGCGCGCGTTCACCGACAACTGCAACTGCGTGCCCGGCACCGAAGGCGATGCGCCGATCACACCGGCTGCCACCTGAATGTTCTGCTCACGGATCGCGTTGACCACTTCGGTGGCGGTCAAACCGCGTTGCGCCACTTTCTGCGGATCGAGCCATACACGCATCGCGTAGTCGCCCGAGCCCCACAACTGCACTTCACCCACGCCCTGAATCCGCGCGAGCCGGTCCTTGACGTTCAACAGCGCGTAGTTGCGCAGATACGTCATGTCGTAGCGGTTGTTCGGCGAGATCAGGTGGACCACCATCGTCAGCGTCGGCGAGCTCTTGATGGTCGTGATGCCGAGGCGCTGCACGTCTTCCGGCAAACGCGGCAGCGCCTGATTGACGCGGTTCTGCACCAGCTGCGTCGCGAGGTCCGGATTGGTGCCGAGCTTGAAGGTCACCGTCAGCGTGAGGTTGCCGTCGCTATTGGCTTGCGACTGCATGTACAGCATGTTCTCGACGCCGTTGATCTGCTCTTCGAGCGGCGAGGCCACCGCTTCCGCGATCACCTTCGGATTCGCGCCCGGATACTGCGCATGGACCACCACCGAAGGCGGCACGACTTCCGGGTACTCGGAGATCGGCAGCTTGAAGAGCGAAATGATGCCCCCCAGCAGGATCACGACCGATAGCACGCCGGCAAAGATCGGCCGATCGATGAAGAATTTGGATATGTTCATTGGAAGCTCTTAACGTTGAAGCATGCGCGGTTGGAGCATGCGCGCGCAATGAAAACGCGGCGCACGAGGCTCACGAATTCTTGTCTGCCTTCGCCCGCGTTTGTGCGAGCGGCGCGCTGTTCGGATCCTGATCGGCGTCCATCGGCACCATGTGAGCGCGCACCGCATCGCCCGGACGCACCCGCTGGATGCCGTTCACGACGATCCGGTCGGTGCCCTGCAAGCCGCCCTTGACGACGCGCAGATTGCCCTGCATGCCGCCCAGCGACACTTCGCGGTACACGACGTGGTTATTCCTGTCGACCACCAGCACGAACTTCTTGTCCTGATCGGTGCCCACTGCCGCGTCGTCGATCAGCAGAGCCGGATGCGGCTCGCTGCCGCCGACCTTCACGCGCGCGTACAAACCCGGGATCAATGCACCATCCTGGTTATCGAAGCGCGCACGCACGCGAATGGTGCCGGACGACGTGTCGAGCCGGTTGTCGACGGATTCGATCGTGCCGCTGCGCGAGTAGCCGCTTTCATCCGCGAGACCCAGCTCGACCGGCACCTTGCCGCCGTCTTTCGCGCGGTTCAGGTATTGCAGATAGGTTTGTTCGTCGGCGTCGAACGAAGCGTAGATCGGCGAGACCGACACCAGCGTGGTCAGCGGCGTCGAGCTCGCGCCCGCCGACACCACGTTGCCTACCGTGATCTCAGCACGCGACACGCGGCCCGATACAGGCGCCACGATCTTCGTATAGCCGAGATTGATGCGCGCGGTTTCGACGGCAGCTTGTGCGGCCTTCAGGTTGGCGCTCGCTTCGCGCGCGGCGTTCTGCTTCTCGTCGTAGTCGCGCCTGGCGATCGCGTTGTCGGCGATCAGGCGTTGCGCGCGCTCCCAATCGCTTTGCGTGTAGCCCGTGCGCGCCTGAGCGGCCGCCAGTTGCGCTTCGGCGCGATCCACCTCGGCCGCGTACGGACGCGGGTCGATCACGAACAGCGTGTCGCCCTTCTTCACGAGCGCACCGTCCTTGAAATTGACGGACACGATGGTGCCCGGCACCTGCGAACGCACGTCCACTTTCTCGACCGCTTCGAGGCGGCCCGAGTAGCTCTGCCAATCGGTGATGGTCTTTTGCACGACCGTGGCGACATCGACTTCCGGCACGATGGTGGGCGCCGCGGGCGAACTCGCATCCACGCGGATCGCGCCGAACGTGCCCAGCCCTGCCACCACGGCGACGGCTAGAACGGCAATCGCCAGACGGCGACGGGAAAGAGGAAGGATAGTCATCAAAAGCTCCCGGTATCGTTGGTTAAAATTCTGTTTATCGATGGGCGCGCGCGTCGAAGCGCCACTGAAAAAATCGCACCGCTTCCTGCAACGCAGGCGGATGGTCGGCCAGCGCGGCGTGTGAGACGCTCGGATAGCGGACCACCTGGGTCAGCACGCCGGCGTCGATCAGACTGCTCGCGTATTTCTCCGCTTCCACATGCAGCACGTCGTTTTGCGCCGTCGCGATCAGCGTGGCCGGCAGGCCCGCGAGGCGCGACGATTCGAGCGGCGCGGCATACGGATGCATGCGTTGCGACGCTTGCGGCAGATACGCGCGATAGCACGCCGCGCATTCCTTCGCGGTAATGTCCGAGCCAAGGCGCTTTTCGTCGCCGAGGCGCGTCAGGCTCGGATCGAGCATCGGTCCGAACAGCGCTTGCGCGGCGATGCGCACGTCGCCGCGATCGCGCGCGATGAAAGCGAGGCAGTTGGCCAATTGCCCGCCCGCATCGTGGCCCGCCACGCCGACCTTCCTGCTGTTGCCGCCGAACGCACGCGCCCGGGTCTGCACCCACAGCGCCGCGCGATGTGCGTCTTCAGGCGCCGCGGGAAACGGAAACTGCGGCGCCAGCGAGTAACCGACCGACACCACCAAGGCCGGTAAGTGTTCTGCGAAATAACGCGCGGCAAAGTCGGCCTGATCGATCGAGCCCTTCGTAAAACCGCCGCCGTGGAAATAAAGCAGTACCGGCAGTGCGGTTTTCTGCGGCTGCCTGTACACACGCAACGTGATGTCTTGTGCGTGTCCTTCGATCTGTACGTCAGTGACGTCAAGCGCCGTGCTGCTGGCCTCTGCCGGGTTGCTGCCGGCGGGCACGAACGAGTACGACGGTTTAAATGCATCCATGTCGAGCCGCGCAATGCGCATAGAACTTCAATGGTGCAAATTGTGGGTTCGGCAGACTCGTAAATAAATGCCTATAATCCGGCAACACAATTCGGCGTGTCTGAACAATCGAACGCGATTGCTCTGCGGATTCGATTACTGCTCAGTGCGCCCGCCCCTTCTGGAGGTTTGCAATGGACCGGCTTCAGGCCATGCAAGTGTTCACGCGTGTCGTCGACACCAACAGCTTTACCCGCGCAGCGGAAACGCTCGATCTGCCGCGCGCATCGGTCACCACCATCATTCAGAATCTCGAAGCGTTCCTCGGCACGCGTCTGATGCACCGGACCACGCGCCGTTTGTCGCTGACGCCGGACGGCGCGGCGTACTACGAGCGCTGCGTGCGCATTCTCGCGGACGTCGAAGAGACCGAGGCCAGTTTCCAGAGCGGCAATAAGAAGCCGCACGGCAAGCTGCGCATCGACATGCCCGGCTCGATTGGCCGCTTGCTGGTGATTCCTTCGCTATGTGAATTTCACCAGCGCTACCCGGACATCGACTTGCAACTCGGACTGACGGACCGGCCAGTCGATCTGTTGCAGGAAGGTGTCGATTGCGTTGTACGGGTGGGCGCGCTGCAGGATTCGTCGCTGGTGGCGCGGCGTATCGGTTTGTTCGAAGGCGTGAGCTGCGCGTCGCCGGACTACGTCGAGCGCGCGGGCATGCCGACGTCGCTCGAAGACCTGGACAATCACAAAGCAGTCAATTACTTCTCGAGCCGCACGGGACGCACGCTCGACTGGGCGTTCATGGTTGATGGCAAAGAAGTTGAAGTGAAGATGAAGAGCATCGTGTCGGTGAACGACGCCGATGCCTACGTGACGTGTGGACTGGAAGGCTTCGGCCTGATTCAGCCGGCGCTCTTCATGGTGCTGCCGCATCTGCGTTCGGGCCAGCTCGTTGAAGTGTTACCGGAGCTGAAACCTTTGCCGATGCCAATTTCCGCAGTCTATCCGCACAGTCGGCATCTGTCGCCGAAAGTCCGGGTTTTCGTAGACTGGATTGCCGAGTTATTCGATCGCTGCCCGTTGTTGAGCGGTCGCGGCACGCTCGACGCGACGTGCACGAAGCGTACTCCTGAAGAGCGCGAATCTGCTCCGATGCTCGATACGCCGGTGATAACCGAGTGGGTAGCCTGATTCGCGTTGATTTGAAGTACAGTAATTGAAATAGTGAATTTCAATCGCGGCTCTAATGCCGCGATTGCTTGAGTTGCCGCGATTGTTCTGAAAACGCGACAATTCATTTCGCGAAAGTGCGATTTATCCACCCCACTTCAGAGCCTACATTTCACCCTGTCGCAGCGCTCCTTGTGCTGCAAACGAATGGACAGGAGTGGATCATGAAACGCCAACTCATAGCAGGTATTGCTCTTTCGCTGCTCGCGAGCGCACCCGTGTTTGCACAAAGCAGCAGTGGCGGCATTGGCCGCGCCGGCACCTATGAAACGCAACCCACGCCGAGCACGAGCAGCAAGACGCGCGCTGAAGTGCAGGCCGAACTGGTCGCTGCGTATCGCGATGGGTCGTTGCCTTCGTTGAACCGGACGACTTACCCGAACAAAGGGTTGATCGGCCAGACGCAAGCCGCGCGCATCGCGTTGCAGGAAGGCACGAGCGGCGATGTGACTCGCGTCGCACGCGGTCAGTAATAAGGCCACGGCGAAGGCTACGGCGCCGTCATTGTTCGGTTTCCAAAAGAAATGGGCATTGCGGCGGCGGATATGCACTCTTCAAAAAGGAACTCATCATGACGCCATCTGAACTTGATCATTGGGATACTGATACGGCGGTGTGGACGCCGTATCGGGCACCTCAAAAGTAAAGGTCTTTTGCCTGCGCGGCGCTGTATGCCTGTGCGCCTGCGGCGCCGCGCAGGCAGATAAACGCAGGAATACTACCGCTGCGGGACCCCGTCCCTCCACTCGCTCCAATGCGTAGCAATATCCTGCACCAGCGGATTGCCGGAGCGGAACAGATTCTCGAGAGCGATGGTAAAGCCCCCTTGCGCAGCATAGTTAAGCAGATTATCCGCACTGGACTGCCCATCGTACGGCCGATCAAAGTCGGACCCGGCCCGCAGCACGGCAACCCGGTTCAAGTCGACCTTACGCACAGAAGCAGCGCGCTTGAGCGCCTCGTATGTCGCGTTATCCTCCTGCTGCGTAGTGCAATAAACCCCTTTGTTGTCGGTCAAAATCCTGGTCCAATCCCGGGCCCGCTGCCCAAGCAAAGTCCCCGACCACCAGGTATCCCCAGCAAGCGTATCGCATTGAATGACCGTCGGCGGCCGATTGGCCGGCGCGTAAGAATACTTGGCCCGCGCAGCCAGAGCCTGCGCGTTGTCGGCCAACGCGACACTCCGGGATAAAGCAAAAGCCGTATCGGCAAGCTGAGTATTCAACTGGAAAACCTCGGTCCGATAATCAAGCGGCGGCTTATCGGCAGGACTCTTGGTATTGATCCCCAGGTAGCCCGTATTCCAGCCAGGCGGAATCTCCCGCCCATCGATCTCCCACTGAATCCCGAAGTCGACCAGATACTTCGCCCACGCGGCGGACCCCACCGTCCCTTGCCCAGGATCGATCCCGGCAATCCCCGCCACCATGAAATACGTATGCCGCAAATCGAATCGCGGCGAAAAAGTCAAAGCCATGATCGACGCAGCGGCGTTGCTGTGCCCCATGCCCGTCGTCATCACGCACACGTCCTGCTTATTGCAATGAACCATCGGGTAATCCGGCGACAAGCCGTCGACCGGAATATCACGCCAGGGTCCAAGGCGGTCGAGCCATACCTGGCCCTCCGGCCCGAACATCGAAATGATCATCACCTTGACCGGCCGGCCGCGCGAACCGCCGTCGCCTTGCGCGAAACCATCGCTGTCGCCCGCGTTGGCGGGTCCGGCCGAAAAGGCCGCGCAGGCGGCTAGCGTAATAGCGGAGATTGCACTGAGTGTGCGAGTCAGCATCGTGATCCTTCCTTTTGCTTGTGATGCAGATTGGGAGAGGTGCTGCTTTCAGGCCGAAAGAAGTATAGATGCGAAGAAATTATTTTCCACTACGCGGCGCGTAAGTTTCCGCGCCATTGTCGAATCGGCATCACCGACGTGGTGTCGCAAGGCGAGTCAGGCGCCAGCGGTTCGAACGCGCGGCACGTCCGGCTCGAAAAACACCCAGCGCACCTGCGGAAACGCGGCCTGCAAGTCGGCTTCGATCACGTTGATCGCATCGACCATCGCACGGCCGCTCGCGTAGTCGATCATTTCCGCCTGCACGGCGACGACCACATGCCGGCCCCATTGCAGCGTAATCATATTGATGATGCCGCGAATCTCGGTCCGCGCGCGCAGATGAGCCTCGATTGCACGGCGCACTTCTGGGCTCGCCGATTCGCCGACGATCATCGACTTCACTTCACGCGCCACCAGCCACGCAATCACCATCAGCAGCAAGCCCACGCCGATCGAGCCCAATGCGTCATACAGCGGATTGCCGGTCACCATCGTGAGCAGCACGGCGACGAACGCCATCGCGAGGCCGGCCAGTGCGGCGATATCCTCGCCCGCCACGACCAGCAACTCGGATTCGCGGGTCTCGCGAAACCAGCTCCACATGCTCTTGTCGGGATGGGTCTTGCGGATCTCCTTGACGGCGCCCCACAGCGACAGCGCTTCGAGCACCACCGAAACGCCGAGCACGACGAGCGCCACATACGCATGCTGCAGCGGCTCGCGCGCGAACAGCCGATGCACGCCCTCATACACCGAAAACGCGCCGCCCACAAAAAACAGCAGCAACGCGACGAGCAGCGAATAGAAATTGATCTCGCGGCCCTTGCCCATCGGATGCAGCGGACTCGCCGGTTTGCGCGCTTCACGCAGGCCGAACAGCAGCAGCAATTGATTGCCGCAATCGGCGGTGGAGTGAATGGCTTCGGCGAACATCGAACCGGAACCGGTGAACGCCGCGGCGGCGAACTTGCAGACGGCGATGCCGAGGTTGGCGGCGAGTGCATACAGAATGGCTTTCGGCGATTCTTCTTTCATCGTCGTTAATTGTTTTCCGTGAGTTTTCGGTAGGGTTGCGGATGGGTTTCAGATAGCTTTCGGTTGGCAATAGTTCGTATTATGCGCATGCCGGGCGGCATGCGTCCAACCGGCGCCGTTCTTGCGCCATGCCTCGTACCCTGTTCCGCGCCGTCCGCTCGCTCGCGGCCCGTCGAGCTAGACCCGTTCGAGCGCCGCCATCTCACGCACGATCACCAGCAGCATCGACAGGCTCGCGCCGCCGGTTGCCCGCAGATCGGCAAGCAGCCGCGCGTAGCGTTCCAGTTGTGAGGCGCGCCGCTCGCGCCAGGCGTGAACCAGCGCATCCGGCGTCGACGCTTCGTCGGCATCGGCCAGCGCGCTCGTGGACAACGCGCGCTTCAGACGGGCGAGTTCGGCCAGCGCCGAGGCGCGCGCCAGCATGTCCCAGTGTGTCGGCGCCGCCAACGCCACCGCGCGCTCGCTGATCCAGTGGTAGTTCAACAGCGTGCCGAGCGCGAAGTACACGCCCGCCACGAGTTCGAGGCTGCGCCCGCAAGTGGCGGCGACTTCGGCGATATCGAGCAAAGACGCGGAGATTTCGCCGCTCGCGATCCGCACCGCCAGTTCGCTATCGACACCCGCATCCGCCAGCACGCGCTGCCGCTCGGAGAGCGCTTCCAGATCGGCGGCCGGCAACAGCACGGGCCATTGCGGCGCGAGGCGTTGCGCGGCGTCGCGGCAACGCGCGAGCAGACCGGCGACATCGCCGCCGCTCACCGCGCCCGATTGCAGCTGCCTCAGGAACCACAGCGCCGCGCGTTCGACGAGCCGCGCGACTTCGACGAACATGCGCGCCTGCACGTCGTCGGCGACGCGGTTATCGAGCGCATCGATACTGCGCCATACCTGATCGAGATCGAACACGTCGCGCGCCATGATGCACGCCCGCACGATCTCGCCGGGTTCCGCGTCAGTCTCTTCCATCAGGCGATGCACGAACTCGCAACCCACGCGGTTCACCAACGCGTTGGTCAGATGCGTCGCGAGGATTTCACGCCGCAGCGGATGCCGCTGCATCGGTTCGCTAAAGCGCTGCCGCAACGGTTTCGGGAAATACTCGATCAGCATGTCGCCGACGAGCGGGTCTTCCGGCATCGACGATTCGAGCAGCGCGTCGTACAGCCACATCTTGCTGTACGCGAGCAGCACCGCGCGTTCGGGCGAGGTCAGCCCATGTTTCGCGGCCTGGCGCTCAGCGATCTCTTCATCGGTGGGAAGAAACTCGATCGCGCGATTCAGACGGCCCGCGCGCTCCAGATAGCGCATCAAGCGCGCCTCGGCATCGAACAATTCGACGCAGTAACGTCCCGCGATCGAGAGCGCCTGGGTCTGATAGTAATTGTCCTGCAACACCAGCAAACCGACTTCGTCGGTCATTTCCGCGAGCAGCGCGTTGCGCTGCTTCCCGGTCATCTCGCCGTCGGAAACGACGAGGCCGAGCAGAATCTTGATGTTGACTTCGTGATCCGAACAATCGACGCCCGCCGAGTTGTCGATCGCATCGGTGTTGATGCGGCCGCCGCGCTGCGCGAACTCGATGCGACCGAGTTGCGTAAGGCCGAGATTGCCCCCTTCGGCCACCACCTTGCAGCGCAGATCCGCGCCGTTCACGCGGATCGCATCGTTGGCGCGGTCGCCGACTTGCAGATGTGTTTCGCCGCTCGCCTTCACATAGGTGCCGATGCCGCCGTTGTACAGCAGATCGACCGGCGCCTGCAAAATCGCGCGCATCAGCTCGGCCGGCGCCAGCGCCGGCGCATTGATGCCGAGTACCAACTGCACGGCCGCCGACAACGGAATCGTCTTGGCGGTGCGCGGAAACACGCCGCCGCCCGCCGAGATCAGCGACGGATCGTAGTCGGCCCAGCTCGAACGGTCGAGTCCGAACAGACGCCCACGCTCGGCAAGGCTGACTGCCGGATCGGGATTCGGGTCGAGAAAGATATGCCGGTGATCGAACGCGGCCACCAGTTTGATATGCGGCGACAACAGCATGCCGTTGCCGAACACGTCGCCCGACATGTCGCCGATGCCGACGACCGTGAAGTCGGTTGTCTGCGTATCGACACCCATTTCGCGGAAATGCCGCTTCACCGATTCCCATGCGCCGCGCGCGGTAATCGCCATTCTCTTGTGGTCATAGCCGACCGAGCCGCCCGAAGCGAATGCGTCGTCGAGCCAGAAGCCGTATTCCTGCGAAATGGCGTTCGCGTAGTCGGAGAACGTGGCCGTGCCTTTGTCCGCGGCGACCACCAGATAGGGATCGTCGGGATCGTGGCGCACCACGTCGGGCGGCGGCACCATGGCCGTGCCCGCGAGGTTGTCGGTCAAATCGAGCAGGCCGCGCAAAAACGTCTGATAGCACGCAATGCCCTCGCGCATCCATACATCGCGATCGGTTGGCGGCGGCGGATTCTTCACGACGAAGCCGCCTTTCGAGCCGACCGGCACGATCACGACGTTCTTCACCATCTGCGCCTTCATCAGGCCCAGCACTTCCGTGCGGAAGTCTTCGCGGCGATCCGACCAGCGCAGTCCGCCGCGAGCGACCCGGCCGCCGCGCAAGTGCACGCCTTCCACACGCGGCGAGTACACCCAGATCTCGAACATCGGTTTCGGTTCGGGCAAACCGGGCACCTGCGCCGGATTGAACTTGAACGACAGATACGGCTTCGGCTGTCCGTCGGCGCCGAAGCGATAGTAGTTGGTGCGCTGCGTCGCCTTGATCACGCCGAGAAACTGCCGGAGTATGCGGTCTTCGTCGAGATTGGGCACCTGATCGAGGGCGCTGTCGATCGTCTTCAACCAGCCGTCGACGCGTGCTTCGCGCGTATCGCCGAGCACCGGGTTGAAGCGCGCGATGAACAACTCCACCAGCATGCGGGCGATCGCCGGATTGCCGGTCACCGCGCGTTCAATGTAGGCGTCGCTGAAGGTCGATCCCACCTGCCTCAGGTACTTGGCGTAAGCACGCAGAATCGTCACCTCGCGAGCATTCAGTTGCGCACGCAGCACGAGGCGGTTGAAATCGTCGCTTTCGATCGCGCCCGTCCACACCTGCTCGAACGCTTCTTCGAACAGGTCTTTTACGCGTTCGATATCGAACTCCGTATCGTCCGCGACTTCGAGACCGAAATCGTGAATCCACGCGGGCGTCGCGCCCACCGCCTCGATCAGATAGGGCCGCTCTTCATCCACACGCACGCCCAGGTGCTCGAGCATCGGCAAGCTGCGCGACAGCGCGATCGGCAGGCCGGCACGATAGACCTTGAAGCGGAACGCACGCGGTCCCACTTCGATCGGGCGGTACAGGTTCATCGCGAGCCGCTCGCTGCCTTGCACGCGCTCGATCAGTTCGATATCGCGCACCGCGGTGCGGGCCGGATAGTCGTCGCGATAGCCGGCGGGAAACGAATCCACGTAATGTTGCAGCAGACGGTTGCCCTGCTCTTCGCCGAATGCGTCGAGCAAGGCGTCAGCGAGATCGTCCTGCCAGCGGCGCGTGACCTGCACGAGTCGCGCTTCGAGTTCGCGCGTGTCGACGCTGGGCATGCCGTCGGGCTTCGCATGCACCACGAAGTGAATGCGCGCGAGCGTCGCCTCCGACAGCAACGGCGTGAATTCGACGCTCGCGCCGTTGAACGCATCGGCCAGCAGGTTGGCGATGCGCCGGCGCAGATCGGTGTTGTACTTGTCGCGCGGCACGAACACGAGGCACGACACGAAGCGATCGAAGCGGTCGCGCCGCACGAACAGACGCGTGCGCTGATGCTCCTGCAAACGCAGCACACCAAGCGCGATGTCGTAGAGCTGGTTTTCGTCGGCCTGGAAGAGTTCGTCGCGCGGATAGGTTTCGAGCACCGTCACCAGCGACTTGGCCAGATGACCTTTCGGCAAGAATCCGGCGCGCCGCACGATGTTCGCGCATTTGCGGCGCACGATCGGTATTTCCGAGGCCGATACAAAATAGGCGGTGGACGTATAGAGGCCGATGAAGCGCCGCTCGCCCGTGATCTTGCCATCCTCGCCGGCCAATTTGATGCCGACGTAGTCCAGATAGCCGGGCCGGTGCACAGTTGCGCGCGAGTTCGCCTTGGTCAGGAAGATCGGCGACGGGCCGGAGATGATATCGGCTGCGGCGGGCGGCAACGGCGTGATTTCGGGCGTGCCCGCGGGACGCTGCGCGTCGCGCAGAATGCCGAGCCCGGAGCCGGGCACAGCGCGCAGACCGAAACCGATATCGTGCTGCACCAGTTCATAGTCGCGCTGGCCGAGAAACGTGAAGTGATCGGCCACCATCCATTCGAGGAACGCGCGCGCCTCGACGCCTTCCGGCCCCGCCTCGCCGGCCTTCATGCCTTTGATGGTGGCGCGCGCGAGTTCGACGATCTTCGGCCAGTCTTCGACCGCGGCGCGCACGTCGCGCAAGACCTGCGCGATCTCGTCACGCAATGCATCGAGCTTTGCCGCGTCGCCGCAACGATCGACTTCGAAGTGGATGAACGAGGCAAGCTGCGAACGCGTATCGGCTGCGTCTTCGGCGCCCTGGCCCACACGCACAATGCTGCCGTCGGGGCCGTGCCAGATGCGAAACACCGGATGCACGACCGAATGCAGCGCCAGCCCGAGCCGGTTGACCGCCATCGATACCGAATCGACGAGGAACGGCATGTCGTCGTTGACGATCTCGATCACCGTGTGATCGGAGTGCCAGCCGTGCTGTTCGAGGATCGGGTTATAGACGCGCAACCGTTCGCTGCCGGGCACGAAGCGCTGCGCGGTTTGCCAGTGCGCGAGCGCCCCGCCATATAGATCGGCAATGGCGCGGCTTTGCAGATCGTCGGCGTCGACGAAATCGTAGTAGTGCCGCAAAAAAGGCTCGACGACTGCGAAGGCTGCTTCAGGCAATCGCCCACGCGCAAATTCGAAGACATCGTTCAGCAGGTGCGTGACGGCTTCTTCATTCTTTGCTTGCATGATGAGCTCCCCGGCGGCCGGCAAGACCGGCCATAGCGTGTATCGCTTGAATCGCATGCACCGGAATTATGCGCCTGCCCGCCCGAAAAGCGATGTGCGATCGCACATAGGTTATACCCGCCACCGGTTGCCCCTGATGGGGCGGGCTGCCCGTTTAAAGCGCCCCTTTCGGCGCGCCCGCATGCTCGGCCAGCCACGCGCGGACCTGCTCGCTGGTCCACGCCGGGTCGTCGTGCGGCAGATCATGACCGGCCTGCGGATGCTCGCGATGCTCGGCGCCCCACGCCACCGCGAGCTTGGCGGAACATACCGGATTCACCAGTTTGTCGCCGAGCGAAGACAGAATCAGCGTCGGGCAACCCGGCTTCTCCCGCCCGGCGCTAAAGCACGCGGCCGCCCACAGCTGCCGCAACGCGTTGCCTCGACTCACCGGCGCGTGTTGACGAATTTCGCTCCATGCGGCGAGATCGGCGGCCCGCGTCTGAACGTCATTGCACGTCAACCGATGAATGCCCGCTTCGGCGCGCGGGGCGTCGCGCCAGTGCGCGGCCACCTCGAAGAGCGTGGGCCACGCGGATAGACGCAGCCGCTCGTGCATACGGCTGAATGGCCGCATGCTGGTATTGATCAGCACGAGCCGCTCGATCTCGCCGGGATGCCGTTGCGCCCAGTCGGTCGCCACCATGCCGCCAAGCGACATCGCGAGCACGCGGTACGGAGCGCTCACGCCACTTTGCAAAGCAGCAATCCGGACGAAGCCCACCATATCCGCCACCGCAGCCGGCGCGCGCAAGTGGTTGAACTCGCCGTTGCCGGGCAGATCGAGCAGCAGCAGGCGATCGGTGCCGATCGCCTCACGCAGGCAACCGGGTAAGCGGCCCCAGTGCCGTGTTTCGCGGGTGAGTCCGCGCAATAGAATCCACGTACTCATACGCGGTCCGCTTCTTTGTACCAGTGCGCGATTGCGCTTTGCAGCAGTTGTTCGCGGCGGTTGCCCTGCGGCAGCCAGCGTTGCGCCGAGAATGCCGCGCGCGCCAGAAAGTCGAGCAGGTTCGCATGACGCCGCAGCACACGTGCGGTGCGATGCGCTTTCACGGGATTGAACATGCCCTGACGCGAAAACAGCTGGCGCGGATTCTTCTTGATCCACAGCCACGAACCCAGTTCGAGCGTCATCGGCAGAAATACGTTGGGGGGCGGCGTACGGTCGTACGCGCAGTCCCACAGATCGCCGTGCAACAGATACTGGTGGCTCTGCGGTTCGAACTTGTAGCCGTGATGCGGATGCGAGCGCTCAAACATGGTTTTCAGCACGTACATTTCCGGCAGATGCGGCATCAGCTTGCGGGTTCGCGCATACGGAAACCAGATGCTGTCGCTCCATCCATAACCCGAGTGGCAGTCGAGCGCGAAACTGAGCGGCCGCGCCGCCAGCTCAGTTTCGACCACATGTAACAGCGCCGCGGCTTCCGGCTCCATCGGCTCGCCTTCCCGGCCGCGATACCAAGGTAGCCATGCGCCCACGCGCTGACCGCCGGCGAGCAGCGGCACGCGTGCGTCGGCATTCTGCGGCGCGTTGCGCATCAGATCGACGCCATTGGGGTTGGCGCGCGTGGCCGCCCACATACCGCCCGGATTGACGATCGGCATAAAGATCAGACGAATCGACTGCAATTGCCGCACCAGCAGTTCGTCCCATTCGAGCCGCGCCAGCAGCGCGCGCATGTAGTCGAGCACGAGTTGCGAGCCGATCCGCTCGAGCCCGTGAATACCGCCGAAAAAACCGATCGCCGGCGCAAGCGGATCGGTCGAACCCATGCTCGCCGTGCGCACCGCGAATTGCCTGCCGCGCACCGTCGTCTCGCAGACGGTGTGGATTTCGAAGGTGGCGCTGCCCTGTTCGAGGATCGTCTTGAGATCTTCGTACTCCGCAAAACTGTCGGGAAGAAAGCTCAAAGGCTGCATGACGACGCTGAATGGAACTGCAAGGTTATTGGGGCGGCACAGCGAATGACGCAATATAGCCTGGCTTGCGGCGATCATGAATGTCGAGGGCCGCCTCTTGCTAATCCTGTCATACGGGCGTCATTTTTTGTTCGAATAGATGACTCGAATCTGTCTTGATGACGACGCAAAAGAATGCACCAGCGACACGAGAAGATATAGTCGTCTAGACGTTGCGATGCCTTCCCTCAACCCGCAGCGAAGGCAGATCGTCAAAGCCCGCCTCACGGTGGGCGCCGTCCTGATCCGGATTTGAAGCCGTGAAGCGTGTGCGCGCACGCTCATGTCATGTGCTCAGCCTCACGCGAATTGCGGGAGCGTCGCGTCGATGGCATCGGCGAGCGTGTTGAAGGCCGGCGCGATCTCCTCGTCCGGCACGCACGCGTAACCGATCAGCAAGCCCGACGGCGCGACCGACGGTTGCGCGTAATAACCCGACAAGGGCCGCACGACGATATTGCGCTGCAGCGCCGCCGCGGCCACCGCGCGGTCGTCGGCGCCTTCGGGCAACTGCATCACCAGATGCAAACCGGCGTCGCCGCCCACCGCCGGCAACGCATCGCCATAACGCTGCGCGGCGGCATCGAGCAGAGTCTGACGCCGCTGACCGTACAGCGTGCGCATCTTGCGGATGTGCGAGGTGAAATGCCCTTCCGCGATGAACTCCGCGAGCATCGCCTGTTGCAGCAACTGTCCCTCGCGATACAGCTCCGCGCTCGCGGTCGCAAAGCTCTCCGCCAGCGCCTCGGGCACGACCAGGTAGCCGATGCGCAAACCCGGAAACAGCGTCTTGCCGAAGCTGCCCACGTAAATCACCTGCCCCGACGTGTCGAGACCTTGCAGCGACGCCAGCGGCCGGCTGCCGTAGCGGTATTCGCTGTCGTAGTCGTCCTCGATGATCCAGCATTGGTTCTGCCGCGCATATTCGAGCAGCATGCGGCGCCGCGCGAGGCTCATCACCATGCCGAGCGGATATTGATGCGACGGCGTGACGAGCATCAGCTTCGGCGGCTGCGCGAGGTCGTCGGCTGACGGATTGATGCCTTCTTCGTCGACGGCGATCGGCCGCGATTGCAGGCCGGACACGTGCAGCACGCTGCGCACGCCCCAATAACAGGGGTCTTCGGTCCAGATCACGTCGCCCGGATCGGACAGCAAACGCACCGCCAGATCGACCGACTGGTGGATCCCGGTCGTGATGATGATCTGCTCGGGCGTGCAACGCACCGAGCGCGAAGTCCGCAGATAGTCCGCCAGCGCGTGCCGCAGCAACGCCAGACCGCCGCCCGGCGCATAAGTCAGCAGGTCCGGGCGCAGCCGGCGCCAGTACTTGTTATGCAGGCGGCTCCACACGCGGGCCGGAAACTTCGTGACGTCCGGCACGCCCGGCATGAACGCGCCCCATTGGCGCTTGGACACGCCCGCGCCGGCAATCAGCCGCGCGCCGCGCGTGGACAGCGCGCGCTTTGCCTGCAACGGCAGTGGCAGCGGCTCGGGCTTCGCCGCGGGCGCCTCCGCGTCCGGCGCGCCGACGATTTCGTCCGGCGCGCTATCGGCGACGAACGTACCGCGGCCGGTGGCCGAACTCACATAACCTTCGAGCGCCAGCTGCTCATACACTTGAGTGACGGTATTGCGCCCGATGCCCAATTCCTGAGCCAGCAAACGCGACGAAGGCACCTTGGTGCCCGCTGCCAATTCGCGCGACAGGATCGCCTGCTGCAACAGACGATGCAGCTGACGATAGATCGGCTGGCCGTTGCCACGATCGAGGCGCTGCGCCAGCCAGTCGGACAAAACGCTCGCGCGCACGATTGGCTCCTACATTTTTATTGAAATGGCTCTGAAGTTAAGAGCCAAATCTCATTATAGTCGCTGCATGTGCTGCGCTGCGGGCGCGGCGTCCGCAGGCGGCCCCCCGCAGGCGGCTCCCCGCAGGCGGCCCCCCGCAACAACCGAGGAGCGAAGGAGATGACTGTGACGAATGCTGAACTGAAGAGCCGCAAGGATGCTGCCACGCCGCGCGGCGTGGGCGTGATGTGCGATTTCTACGCTGCGCGCGCTGAGAACGCCGAGTTGTGGGACGTCGAGGGCCGCCGTTTCATCGACTTCGCTGCGGGCATCGCGGTGTGCAACACAGGCCACCGTCATCCGAAGATCGTGGCGGCGATCCGCGACCAGCTGGATCATTTCACGCACACCGCGTATCAGATCGTGCCGTACGCGTCGTATGTCGAACTGGCTGAGAAGATCAATCAACGCGCGCCGGGCGACTATCCGAAGAAGACCGCATTCTTCACGACGGGCGCCGAAGCCGTTGAAAACGCGATCAAGATTGCCCGCGCCGCGACAGGCCGCCCGGGCGTGATTGCCTTTACCGGCGGTTTCCACGGCCGCACGATGATGGGCATGGCGCTGACCGGCAAGGTTACGCCGTACAAGCTCGGCTTTGGACCGTTCCCTTCGGACGTGTTCCATGCACCGTTCCCGAATCCGCTGCACGGCGTGACGACGGCCGATTCGCTGAAGGCGATCGAGTTTCTGTTCAAGGCCGACATCGATCCGAAGCGTGTCGCGGCGATCATTTTTGAACCGGTTCAGGGCGAAGGCGGTTTTTATCCAGCGCCGGCCGAGTTCGTGCGCGCATTGCGCAAGCTGTGCAACGAGCACGGGATTTTGCTGATCGCTGACGAGGTGCAGACGGGTTTTGCCCGTACCGGCAAGCTGTTTGCGATGCATCACTATGACGTGGTGCCTGATCTGATGACGATGGCCAAGAGCCTGGCAGGCGGCATGCCGTTGTCGGGTGTCGTGGGCCGTGCGGACGTGATGGATGCTGCGGCGCCTGGCGGCCTTGGCGGCACTTACGCAGGTAACCCGCTGGCGGTGGCTTCTGCGCATGCCGTGCTCGATATCATCGATGAAGAGAAGCTCTGCGAGCGGGCTACCGTGTTGGGTGATCGCATTAAAGCGAAGCTGATCGCGCTTCAGGGCGAGGTTCCGCAGATTGCCGATGTGCGCGGGCCGGGGGCGATGGTCGCTGTCGAGTTCTGCAAGGCTGGCTCGTCCGAGCCGGACGCGGAGTTTACCAAGCGGGTGCAGGCTCGTGCGCTCGAGCGCGGGTTGTTGTTGCTCGTTTGCGGGGTTTATTCGAACGTCGTTCGGTTCCTGTTCCCGCTCACTATTCAGGATGCTGTGTTTGATGAGGCTGTTGCCATTCTTGAAGATGTGGTTAGGGAGACCGTGACGGTCGCTGTTTAAGGTTTTTTTGCCTTGCGAGGCGCTATGTCCTGGTGCCCGCGGCGGTGGTCTTTTTTTTTTTGATGTGCCTGCGGCGGTGGCCTTTCTTTTGTTATTAGTTTATTAGCGTTGCCCCCTGGTTGTCTGCCTACGGCGTGTGCCTTTCCTTGATTTGATATTGGTCGGTTAGCTTTCCCCTTGGTTGTCTGCCTACGGCGTGTGCCTTTCCTTGATTTCTTTGTGGTCTATTAGCTTTCCCCCTGTGCGGGGGAGCACCTACTTTTCTTTGCCGGCCGCAAAGAAAAGTAGGCAAAAGAAAGCGGCTTCACACCGCAGGTACTAAGCGGGCACCTCTATGATCAACGGGGAGTGGAGGCCACCTGATCTGTGGCATCGCACATTTAGCCCTGGTGACAAGGCAGTCATCCACCCCTTCTCGCACTGCGTGCTCGCCGGCAAGGTCTGCAAGGGAAACCCGGGGCTTCGTTTGTGCACAGCCGAAGCCATCGGCTTCGCCTCGGCGAGATGCAGATGTGGATTACTAAGCAGAACTCGGGCGTAATGGCGCGGCGCGCACGCGTGAAATGGCGAGCTACGCCCCGCGCAAAACGCAGGCGCCAATACGTAGCGGGCGGTTGGATGAAGTACCTTGCCGGCGAGCGCGTAGCGCGAGAAGGGGTGGATGACTGCTTTGTCACAGGCATTCATGGACCACGGTGTCGTCCGGCAGGTTTCCACTACCGGTGGTTGACCGGGGTGCCCGCTTAGTACTTGCGGTGTGAAGCCGCTTTCTTTTGCCTACTTTTCTTTGCGGCGGCAAAGAAAAGTAGGTGCTCCCCCGCACAGGGGGAAAGCTAATAGACCAATATCAAATCAAGGAAAGGCCAAAGAAGTCAGAACAAGGAAACGCCAACGCCGTAGGCAGACAGAAAGAAGAAGCGCCGCGAGGGCAAAAAATCGGGGAAGACCAACGCCGTAGGCAAACAGAAAGAAGAACCGCCGAGCAGGCAAAAATCCCAATCGAATTTCAAATTACGCGGAGCACGACAAAGTGACGACATTGACCTTGAAAGACCCGACTCTGTTAAAGACAAAAGCCTACGTCGCGGGCGAATGGCAAGGCGCGGACGACGCGACGACTTTTGAAGTAAAGAACCCGGCCACAGGCGAAATCATCGCAACAGTGCCCCGCATGGGCACAACAGAGACCCGTCGGGCGATCGACGCGGCAAACGCATCATGGCCTGCATGGCGTGCAACGACCGCAAAACACCGCGCATCGGTACTCAGAAAATGGCATGACCTCATGCTGGAGCACGCGGACGATCTGGCCCAGATCCTGACCACAGAGCAAGGCAAACCGCTCGCCGAAGCAAAAGGCGAAATCCAGTACGCCGCCTCTTTCCTGGAATGGTTCGCCGAAGAAGGCAAACGCGTCAACGGCGACACCATCCCCACGCCGGCAGGCGACAAACGCATTGTCGTGACGAAAGAGCCGATCGGCGTCTGCGCGGCCATCACGCCGTGGAATTTCCCGGCGGCCATGATCACCCGCAAAGTCGGTCCCGCCCTCGCGGCCGGCTGCCCGATCATCGTCAAACCGGCTGAAGCCACGCCGCTGTCAGCACTCGCGCTTGCCGTGCTGGCCGAACGCGCGGGCGTGCCGCGTGGCGTGTTCAACGTCGTCACCGGCGAGCCGAAAGCCATCGGCGCGGAACTGACCGGCAATCCGATCGTACGCAAACTGTCGTTCACCGGTTCGACGCCGGTCGGCCGTCTGCTGATGGCGCAGTGCGCGCCGACGGTCAAGAAAGTGTCGCTCGAACTCGGCGGCAACGCGCCGTTCATCGTCTTCGACGACGCGGATCTGGATGCGGCCGTCGCCGGCGCCATTGCGTCGAAGTATCGCAATAGCGGCCAAACCTGCGTCTGCACGAATCGCTTCTACGTGCACGATAAAGTCTACGACGCGTTCGCCGCGAAACTGCGCGACGCAGTCGAACAGCTCAAGGTCGGCCGCGGCACCGAAGAAGGCGTCACGCAAGGCCCGCTCATCAACGAAGCCGCCGTGCTCAAGGTCGAATCGCATATCGAAGACGCACTCGCCAAAGGCGCACGCATCCTCACGGGCGGCAAGCGTCATGCGCTCGGTCACGGGTTCTTCGAACCGACGGTGCTCGCGGATGTCACGCCGGACATGAAGGTCGCGCGCGACGAAACCTTCGGGCCGCTCGCGCCGCTGTTCCGCTTCTCGTCGGACGAAGAAGTGATCCGGTTCGCCAACGATACCGAGTTCGGCCTCGCGTCGTATTTCTATAGCCGCGATATCGGCCGCGTCTGGCGCGTCGCCGAAGCGCTCGAATACGGCATGGTCGGGATCAACACCGGTCTCATCTCGAACGAAGTCGCACCGTTCGGCGGCGTCAAGCAATCCGGCCTCGGTCGCGAAGGCTCGCATTACGGTATCGACGACTACGTCGTCATCAAGTACATGTGCGTCGGCGGGATTTGAGGAGCCACCGAAGGAGGCACCCACGCCGAGTTGTCCAACGCCAGGCGCCGGTGTCGTCCCGCCGCCACCGCGCAGCGCGACACTCACGTTCTGCCACTTCCCGATCTTCAGATCGACAGTCGTGGCGAACGCCCCTCGCCCCCGATCTGCAGAGGCGCGATGAACGCGTTTCCTGAAAGACAAATTCTGCGCCTTCCAGAACAGTACTACTGGGTCCACAGGCGCTTCAAACATCGCCCGGCAGGCATGCCCGCGGTCTACTAGAATTTGTAATAGCTACCCGGTCGACACCGTCGTACAGACCCATCCATAGAGCGCTACCTGGCCACACTTCTTCCCGACACCGCTCAGCCTCGCCCGATTCTGGTGATCTGTACCGGCTGTATCGGCGACGTGTTGCGACGCCGTATTCCGATCGTCGCGCAGTCGCTTACCGGCGCGCGCCTTGGGAGAGCGAATGCCGGCGATCGCCCGGTGGCAATCAAATCCCGACCCTTTTCTGGAGGTCGCCTTATGACTGCCCTTCGTTTTGCCGCGCTTCTCGTCCTGCTCACTGCCGCGTGTTCGCCGGCATGGTCGAATGCGGGTTTTCGTCTCGCGCAAACGGCGCAAACCGATACGCCTGCGCCCAACCCGGCCGCCGCGAACGACCAGCAACACGCCGCACCGCCCATGAAGGCGCCGATCCTTAGCGTCGGAGTGAGCGATCCCGACACGCAGCTGATCCTGCCTTGGTTCCTCACCGATATCATCAATGCAATCAATACGCCGACGTCGGCCTGCGATTTTCTGCGCACTGTCGGGCACGGCTTGTAGCCTCTCGTCTAACTCACCGAAGCAGGCGCCGGCGCTTACGTCCTCCATCCGTCGCCGACGCATTGTTCCATCGCGCTGCAAAGCGCACGCCTGGCCGCACTATCGAGCCGCGTGTAAGCAAGGCCGATCCCGATGCGGCGCCCAGGAAGATCGAGCGGACGCGCCACGACATTAGGCGGCAAAGCAGTGGCGGCCTCGGCTGGAATCACGCCGAGGCCGGGTTCCGCCGCCGCAAGCGTCACCATGATCCGTTGGAAGACAACCCAACCGGAAAGGCTAGTGAGTGGAGAACACCGAAATACCGCCATTGGGGAAACCTGCCGCGCCAGCCTGGAAGGGCACATAGACTTGCCCAAGCGGGCTGTCGATGGCGACGGAATGCGCGCCGGTGCCCACAGGAATCGTAAAGATCAGTTGCCGCGACGCTCCATCGACTACGCCCATCTGCGGGTTAAAGCCTGACGCGGCAGCAACGCCACCTGAGGCATAGTGCCGGGCCGGCAGGAAATAGCGGTTGGACACCAGCTTCTGCGCGTGCGCTACGCGTGTAGTGGATCTGAAACATCGACGGCTTTAGAAGGCCACGGTGTTCTCACTCTTCCCTGACTCTTCCCTGTTACGGACTTCCCGTCCACTCACTTGGCGCTCGCGCGAACAGTCTCACTGCAGTCGGCAACTGGGCGCGGCAACCCGCATGCCGGTCCGAGCCGGACGGCGATGGACGCAAAGGCCGGTGCACAGCATAGTTGAATTTTGCTCAATACCTCGTGCAATTCTAGCCATATTGTTGAGCAACTCGCAACAGCCTAAGATTCACGGCATTGAACGCCGAGGGCCACGCGGCAGACGCTGCCGGCGGTGGTACTTATCCGCGGATCCACGCCTTCGGTGCAAAGGCGGCTCTGCTCCGCCCGAAGCTCGATCGACCGCTAGCCGTCCGGCGGCGGCTGAATAGCCTTTCCAACCTGATCGTCAAGCTGGCTACCGTTCCAGGGCTGCATGTCCGTTGCAGTCTCGGCGTCAGTAGTGCCTGAGACCGGACGTTGGCGATCGGCACCGGCGCCCCCGCACCATACGACTGCACGACCGACCGCAAGGATCCGCTTGCGCCATTTTCGAAAGGAGAACGACTATGCAGGCCGAGTTTCCCGGCAGTGCGACTGATGACGCGACCTCGTCCGGCGCCGGCACTTCCGTGCGGCAGACCGCGAATGCGCACAGCTTCCGGATCCTGGCAATCCTGAGCATGCTGATGGCGTTCGCATCAATTTCGACGGACCTTTACCTGCCTGCCCTGCCCGCCATGGCTGCGGCGCTTCATGCCAGTACCGGCACCATCGAGCTGACGATTTCCGGCTATCTGATCGGCTTCAGCCTGGGTCAACTTTTGTGGGGGCCCGTTGCCGATCGATACGGTCGCCGCTTGCCGGTCGCCATCGGTCTTGTGCTGTTCATCGCCGGTTCGGCCGGCTGCGCGCTGTCGACCAGCGCGCCGATGCTGGTCGGCTGGCGCGCGCTGCAAGCCGTGGGCGCCTGCGCCAGCGTTGTGCTTGCCCGTGCGATGGTTCGCGATCTCTACACCGGCCACCGCGCGGCCCAGATGATGTCCACCCTGATGACGGTGATGGCGATCGCCCCGCTTGTTGGACCCAGCCTGGGCGGACAGATCCTTCATGTGGCGTCGTGGCGCGCCATTTTCTGGACGCTGGTAGGCGTCGGTCTGATGACGCTCGCCGCGCTCTACGCCCTCCCCGAAACATTGCCGCCGCAGCGCCGCAGCCGCGAACCGCTGCGCAGCGCGCTGGCCCGCTACGGCGAACTGCTCGGGAATCGCCGGCTGCTCGGCTACGCGGGCGCAGGCGGGTTTTTCTATGGCGGCATGTACGCCTATATTGCAGGCACCCCGTTCGCGTACATCACCTACCACCACGTATCGCCGCAGCACTACGGCCTGCTGTTCGGCGCAGGTATCGCCGGCATCATGATCACTAACCTGATCAACTCGAGGCTGGTGATGCGGCTTGGCAGCGATCGCCTGATGCGCGCCGGCACCATCGGTGCGGCACTCGCGGGCATGCTGCTGGCGGTCGACGCACGGACTGACTGGGGCGGGCTGATGGGTCTTGTGATTCCGCTTTTTCTGTTCGTCTCCGCGACCGGTTTCATCGTTGCCAACTCGATTGCCGGGGCACTGGGCACGTTGCCGGAACGCGCGGGCGCCGTGTCGGCGCTGACCGGTGCGATCCAGTACGGCACCGGCATCATGGGATCGGCTCTGGTCGGTGTCTTCGCGGACGGCACACCCTGGCCGATGGGATGCGTCATCGCCCTTTTGGGCGTCGGCAGTCTGCTGTGCGCGCTGTTTCTGGTCCCATCTCCCGCGGCCACGGCCACGGCCAACGAGGCGACGGCCGCCCGTTGAGCTGGCAGCATCGGCTGCATATTCAGGAGGTGCGCGCAGGAAAGGCGCGGCGCCTGGAAGCCCTGAAGCAAAGGATGGATCTTCAACCAAGGTCGGATCAAACGAGGAGTCGATATCATGACCATGAGCAACAACATCGAAGGAAAAGTCGTCGTCATCACCGGCGCGAGCAGCGGGCTGGGCGAGGCGACCGCGCGGCATCTGTGCGCACAAGGCGCAAGCGTCGTGCTGGGTGCCCGGCGCGTCGATCGCATTCAGTCGCTGGCGGACGCGCTGATCCGCGACGGCGGCAAGGCAGCCGCCGTGGCAACCGACGTCACCCGCTACGATGACGTGAAGAAACTGGTCGATACGGCGGTACAGACCTTTGGCCGCGTCGACGTGATGATTAACAATGCCGGGCTGATGCCGAACTCGCCGCTCGAGCGCCTCAAGATCGACGACTGGAACCGAACCATCGACGTGAACATCAAGGGCGTGCTGTACGGCATCGCTGCGGCCCTGCCCTACATGAAGCAGCAGAAGGCCGGCCATGTCATCAACGTCTCGTCCGTGGCCGGCCATAAAGTGCGGCCCGGCAGCGCCGTCTATGCGGCCACCAAAAGTGCCGTGCTCATGCTGTCCGAGGGGCTGCGCCAGGAGGTCAAGCCCTATGACATCCGCACGACGGTGATCTCGCCTGGCGCGGTGGACACGGAACTCCCGAACAGCATCACCGAGTCGGATGTCGCCGGGAACATCCACAAGTTCTATGAGGAGTACGCGATACCTGCCGAGTCGTTCGCGCGCGCGGTCGCCTTCGCGATCGGTCAGCCGGCGGAAGTCGACGTGAACGAAATCCTGTTCCGGCCCACGCGCCAGGAGCTATAACTGCGGTACGGCGGTGAAACCGGGTAACCCTCTCGAGGAACGAACGCTACAGATCGAACGCGTGAAGCGAAAAGCAGTCACAAACAGTCACAAACGCAACCTGTTCGTCTCAAGAAATCGCTCTATCGAGTGCTTCAGCACATCGGCCACGCCGCCGGAATGCTCAATCGCGAGGAATCGATCTGCCCGCCGCGGCGCCGCGCAGGAGTAGCAGCGAACGGCAGGTGCGTCATGCCCTTCGAGGACGTGTATCGTCTGAAGAAGCCACGTGCCGATCTCACGCCACGCCGACGCTGCACGTGGCAGAATCACCGGCATCGCAGCATTCGTCCGGGGGACTGACAATGACGGCAAAGGGCAACAAGACGCACGGCGAACGCGACGTTGACCCGGCCGGCCGGTCGGGCGCCGCGCCGGACCTTCCCGGACAGGTTGTGCTGGTCTTTCAGGGAGGCGGTGCTCTCGGCGCGTACCAGGCTGGGGTTTATCAGGCGCTTCATGACGGCAAGATCAAACCCGACTGGGTGATTGGTACATCGATTGGCGCGATAAACGGCGCGATCATCGCCGGCAATCCGCCCGAGAACCGAATTGCCCGATTGACCCAGTTCTGGAACGGCGTGGCGCGTCGAGACATCGATGCGGCAAGCTGGTTGCCAGGACTCGCAAACTGGTCGCGCGACCTGGCGATCGTCACGCAAGGCGTGCCGTCGTTCTTCACTCCGCAGCTGGAGTCCTGGGCGAGTATCCAAACGCGCGTCGGTTCCGAACGGGCGGCATTCTATTCGACAGAGCCACTGCGTGAGACCTTGTCTTCACTGGTCGATTTCGATTACCTGAACAGGAAGACGACGCGGCTGACCGTTGGTACGGTCAATGTCCGTAGCGGACGTATGCGGTATTTCACCAATCGCGACGCGCTGCTGGACGTCGAGCATGTGATGGCATCCGCCGCTTTCCCACCCGGCTTCCCCTCGGTGCGACTGGAAGGCGAATCGTACTGGGACGGCGGCGTCTATTCGAACACGCCGCTCGAAGCCGTGCTCGACGACCGGCCGCGCTGCAGCTCGGTGATTTTTTCCGTGCAATTGTGGCCCTCGAGCGGTCCGGAACCCGAATCGATTCTGCAGGTCATGAGCCGGCAGCGCGACATTCAGTATTCGAGCCGCGCGGAGAGCCATCTCGATCGACAGAAGCAGATTCACCGGCTGCGTCATGTCATTCGCGAACTCAGCCAGTACATCCCTGAAGAGAGGCGCAATGCCCCGGAGATTCAGGAGCTTCTCGGCTGGGGCTGTGGCACGACGATGCAGGTATTGGAACTCGACGCGCCGGCATTCGACAACGACGACCTGAACAGGGATATCGATTTTTCGTCGAGTGGCATCGGGCGGCGCTGGATGGCAGGTTATGAAGACACGACCCGCTTACTGGAACGTGCACCCTGGCGCGAAACACTGGACCCTATGGAGGGCATCTCGGTCTTTCGAATGGCCTCCGCGGAAGGTCACGGGTAACCCGCACGATCGCGGCAATCCGACACGCCAGGTTCGCCTGTTGTCTCAACGCGCTATGCCGACTTTCCGGTTTCGCGATACCGACAACCCGTCTTCGTCAATCTCGAAGAGCCTCGACTCGCCTCCGCTAATGGGTAGCGCTGATTAACTTTTGGCAGGCTTTATTATGGTCAGCCAACCGGTTGGCCAGGGTGTGGTCCCAGCCAACCGGTGAGCGAACCTCCGCTACTTTCGCAGCGGCGCGTCAATCACCCTCAGCCCTTACTGGCCCGTATAGCCGAGCGGAACAGTCGCATTGCTCTTCGCAACCGTCGCGTTGTTCGACACGATGTACTGCGGCACCTCGGTGAGGGTCAGCGTGACTTTGCCGTTGGTATAGGCAAGCGTGCTGGCATTGCCGTAACCATCGATCTTCGTCACATTGCCCGACGTGCCAGCGTTGTCGACCTGAAGCTGATAGGTGGCCGAGTATGTCTGGCTATAAAGGCCACCGCTCGTAGGCCACTGCGCATTGTTGTGCGCCCACGCAGCCGTCACGACCTTGCCGTTGCCGAGTTGCTGGAACGCGTACGCAAAGGTTCCGGACGGCGTACCCGTGACCCGGCCCAAGGTATTCGTGCCGTCGAGGACCCGTGTCATCGTGGCGAAGGCCATCGCTTCCGGCTTCGGAGAGAGGTTCGTTGCGCCGTACGCGCCCTGGGCGTCATTCAGGTCGAAGAACGAGCCGTAGCCCACTTCGCCCGGATAGTCAGGACCATAGAAAAGCGTCGTGAGCTGCGCGCCGCCGCCGAGCACAATAATGTGCGCCCGCACGCCAATCGCGGCATGGGCGAACAACTGGTTCTGCGACGGCACCGTGGGGCCGTAGCTAAGGCCAGGATCGTAGCTCGCGCCAGCTTCGGTGAAGAAGAGCTTCATGTTCGGCTTGCCCGCCTGCATCACCGAACGCAACTGCACCATCTGGTTGTCGAGCGCGTTGGCCTGGTTCGCCGGATCCGGATCCGAGTCCTGCAATTCAGGCGGATGAGACGGATAGGTGCCCGCATTCCAGTAGCCATGCGTCGAGACGGCATCGATGTAATTCCACAGGCCAAGCGCACCGAATTTCTGCAGATAGCCGGTGGTGCAAGTGTCGCAATTCGCGGCGAACGGGTTCGCCGTGCCCATCACGACTGCATTCGGATCGGTCGAGTGAATGCCTTCGTAAGCGGCCTTGTACATGGCGACGAAGTTTGCGTCGCTATCCGCCCACCCGAGGCTCGGCTCCCACGTCACCTGGTAATAGTTCTTTTGCTGGTTCGGGTAGTTGGCCGCGCGAATCAGGCTCGTATCGGTACCGACCCTGCCCATGAAGCTCTGGAACTCAGCCATGTTCGACGGTGCGTAATAGCTGTCGTTGAACTGGCCCGTCTTCGAATCCCAGGCAGGCAGTCCATCGAGGCGCACAATGCGCATCTGATCCGGATTAGCCTTATAGAACGGATCGAGGTCGTTCACGTTCGGCGTGTACGTGTAGGGGCCATTGGGTTCCATGGCCGATACCTGACGGTCGTCGATCGTCCACGAGATTCCCAGAGCATGCAGCGCAGCGATGTTGCCGTTGAAGCCCTGCATGCCGAAGCGGTGCTGATCCTGATGGGCATACGTAACGGTGCCCAGTACCGGCTTGAGGTTCGGCAACACGCCGAACGTCGCGATGCCCATCGGACGCGTTCCGCTGCTCGGCAACGTGCCGCCATTCGAGCGCAGCGTCGCGGTCAGCGCGCCATAGCCGGACCACGTCGACGTGCACGGAATCGTGCTGGTTTTCACACCGGAGCTCACCGCGAAACTTCCCTGCGTCTTGATCGCGCCATTCGAGTCCGCCACGGACCAGATGACCGTATCCGCGCTCTGAGCGTTCGTCGTAATCGCGAGCTTGAACGGTGTGTTGTTCTGGAACACGCGCAGGCCGTCGGTGGTGGGTGTGTCGGCGCTGATCAACCCGTTGGAGGTTCCGCCCGCTGTTTGTGTCGGCGAGCCGCACGACATGGTTGAACTGCCAGGGGTCGGGGTCGGGGTCGGAGTCGGAGTCGGAGTCGGAGTCGGCGTCGGCGTCGGCGTCGGTGTCGGTGTCGGTGTCGGTGTCGGTGTCGGTGTCGGTGTCGGTGTCGGTGTCGGCGTCGGCGTCGGCGTCGGCGTCGGCGTCGGCGTCGGCGTCGGCGTCGGCGTCGGCGTCGGCGTCGGGCTAGCGGCAACCGCCGTCATCCAGCATGCCTTGTCGTAGCCGACTGCGGGATCGGTCTGCGAAACAGCGCCGACATAACAACCGACCCCGTTACTAAAGGTAGCCGGCGCGGTCAACATCACCGATGGCGCATCGGGCGGAACCGCACCGAACACCACCGAAGCTGTTCCGAGGAATGCGCAGTTGCCATTCTCCAGTGCGCACAACTTGTATTGCTGGCCTGCGACGGTGATGGTGCTGGCCTGAGCCTGCGCATTTTGCGCAGCAAACGATGCCAACACTGTTGCTGTCGCAACGCCCAGTAGTCTTAGATTACTCGTCATTGTCCGTATGAATCGCTAAAAAGCAGGTTGTCCCCGAGGATTCAGCAAGATCGATCAAAGCCGTCCCGCTTTGGCGTTATTGAGCACAGAGAGATGAACCGGAGAACGCACTGATTGCGTTCATTGCTGATGAAGCTGGCGCTTCGATGTGACGTTTTCCGCTGGCAGATACCGTTAGACATCCGCCCGTGAGCTGACCGCTGCCAGACAACAGCGCGTTCAGCATTTCGATCTGGCATCAGTCAACACATTTAAATTACGCATTCCTTACTAACAACCTGATTAAGGCTCATCCGACGACGTGCTATCAGTGGCTACCTCCCTGGATCTGCAACGCCAAGCATCCAGCGCAGCATGTCGCGAGACTCGACCGTACGCACCTATTGCGTGAACAGTTCAGTCGACTTGGCAGCCAGTTTGAAACGATCCGCCGAGCGCACACCAAAAAAGCCAACACAAGGGGTTATGGCGTGCCGACGATAAAACCTGTCACACCTGGTAAGGATTGCACCAGCAGTTCGGCGCACCCTCCATGTGACAAACAGACATTCGCTCGGCACGTTCAATCAGGAAATTGAGGACAGCTGACAGCTCGGTCGAATCCGCCTTCTTTCACTCTTGACGGCCCAATGCCGGTACGAACCCGGTGACCCGGCAGTCGAGGCAAGCCCATCACCTGGCAGGCAGGTTCGGAACTCGAAACTCATTGGGCCACGTCCAGGTCCGGCAGTCCAGCACCGGCGAAGGATCCTGCAGATAGCACTCGAGGCGCCAGACTCACTCGCCAGGCGTTTCGCACAAGAAATCCTTCTCCAGCGCGGCACAACTCTTATCGATGTAATTCTTACTGGATCGACAGAGCTTCGGCGCGGACTCGGTATTAGTTGCGAACGTTTTTGGCAGATGAATTATAAACGTTTCATCTGTGTAACGTGGTGGCGGCTGGAGATGATAAGTAATAATTCGAAGAATCTTCCACGGCAGGTGCCCGACGGTTTTCCAAAACGAGGGAAAACGAAGAGCTCTGCCTCAGCCTGACAAAAAAAGGAAAATGTTAATTTTTATAAACTGATGACGACAACTTAGCAGCAACAGACGACATTTAAGCGTTTTTTATATTATTAATATAAATAGATATACTTGATAAACCTGCAGCAATGACAGAGCGATACGGCACGAATTCGATGAAACATAGAAAGTGCTTCATATCGCCTTTCGTCAGATCTTTTGTTAAAACCAATCATCTGATTAATGGCGGGTTAAAAATCGACAAAATCCCTCCCCATGCGTGAGACGAAAATCAGCATGCGTCGGCCACGCCTGCGGATAGACAAATATTTCGATGACTGCTGTCATACCAAGCAGAACAATCGCCACAGGTCTGGTTGAACCTCGAACCAGGCGACATCGGGCTGCGTGTCAATCACTGTCTGATGATGACGGAACCGCAGCCCGATACCCGCGCTCGTGGGAATGGGGCAAGACCTGTCGCGCGCCGTGGCGTCAGCGAGTTTCATCGCACAGCGGCCGCTCAGCCCGCCTGGAGCTTGCCGCCCTGGATCTTCGAGCAGTCGCCGGCGGGCAGCAGGACGAACGACTTCGGATCGCGCGCCTGCGTCGCCTGTCCTGCGCAGGAATGAGCGCCTTGCGCACAGTCGTTCTTCGCGACCGCGTCGACGCCGAAGCATTTCTCCAGCTTGTCCCTTTCCATGCGCGCCATGTTGTCGCGCAAGCCGCGCCGACGGCAGCGTCGACTGGACCATGCTGATGATCCGGTCGCAGGCCGGCGACCGGGAAGCCTACCGGCTGCTGCTCGAAGCGATCGCGCCATACCTGCGGTCGTTGGCCGCGCGACAGATCAACAACAGGAACGATGTCGAAGACACGGTTCAGGATATTCTTCTACCCCTCCACACGGTCCGGCACACGCACGGCTCGCTCCTATGCCCATTGCCATGATGGGCAGTCTCGCGGTGCGGCGATGACCGTGGTTGCGCTATCGCTGTTTCATCCCATCGATGCCACGCTCATGATCCTGCTGTGGAATGTCGGTGTGGCGGCGCTGTTTCTGGCGATCAATGCAATCCCCTACCCTGTGCAAGACGTGGCTCTTGCGATCGGAGACGATCGGGACGGGCTTTTCTTAACAGTCTGTTACCAGATCCCTGCCGTTTGTTACCAGATTCCTGGATGGAATCGGCGATGGGAAATGCTATTCTTCGGGCCGAAAAACCGGATAAGACGCGCTTTACCACGCCGCGCAATCGGTGCCATCGGCACAATCAGCGCCCTGCGCGAGTTAGCGCGATGTCCGGTCAATGGGCGAATACAGTCCGTCAAGGTTCACAACTACAACAGTAACGGGACGCCGGCCGATACGCGTTTGGCTGACGTCTTTCGAACGAAGAAAAGGTTTGCATATGTCGAAGAAAATCAGCCAGATCATTGCCATCGGGGCACTTGCAGCAGCCACGTCCTTGCCGGCTTTTGCCGGCGACATGAACAACGCCGTCGGCGGCGCGCTCGGCGGGGTTGCCGGCGCAGCGGTGGGCGGCGCACTCGGGGGCAGCACGGGCGCCGTGCTCGGCGGTGCGGTGGGTGGTGGCGCGGGTGGCGCGGTGACGTCGCACGGTCATGAGCGCACTGGCGCGATCATCGGCGGAGCGCTGGGCGGCGGTGCCGGCACGGCGGCAGGCAATGCGATGGGCGGGCGCACCGGCGGCCTGGTCGGCGCGGCCGTTGGCGGCGGCGCGGGTGCGGCGTTAGGCGGCAACATGTCGCGTAATGCGTATTCGAACGACTACGGTCAACGCAACTACGGCGGCAAGCACCACCGCAAGCACCATCGCCACGACGACTAAGACGAACGCATCGCATCGTATTGCCGCCGCTCATTTCTTTTCCGTGTAGCCTATTTCGCGGATACGTCACCGAAGTCTGGTACGGTCCTTTCTGACTTAGGCCGCATCACCACACAGGATCCGCAGAAATGAGCCATATCCACTTCATTGGTGGCGAAAAAGGCGGCGTTGGCAAATCGCTCGTCGCCCGCGTGCTGGCCCAGCATTTTATCGACCGGAGCACGCCGTTCATTGGCTTCGACACCGATAAATCGCATGGCGCCTTATTGCGGTTCTATGCCGATTTTGCCGCTCCGGCCGTGCTCGATCAGCACGACAGTCTCGATCCCATCATCGAACACGCGCTCGAGAAGCCCGAGCGGCGCATTCTGGTCGATCTCGCCGCGCAGACCCAGCAGCCTTTGAGCAAATGGCTGGACGATGCAGACGTGATCGCGCTCGCCGAAGAGCATGGCCTGACGCTGACCTGGTGGCACGTCATGGACGCAGGACGCGATTCGGTCGATTTGCTGCGGGAGTGGCTCGACCAGTTCGGCGGACGAATCAAGCTTGTGCTCGTTCTGAATGAAATCCGCGGCGAGCGTTTCCAGATTCTGGATGCGTCCGGCGAACGCGCCCGGGCCGAAGCGCTTGGCGCCAGCGTCATCTCGCTACGCCGCTTGCCTGATACGACGATGCAGAAGATCGACCAGCAAGGCGCCAGCTTCTGGGCCGCAGTCAATCACCCCGACCGCTCAGCCAACGGACTCGGCATGCTGGAGCGGCAGCGCGTCAAAGTGTGGCTGAATCGCGCTTATGGCGAAATGGACAAGCTCGCTTTGTAAGCCGGAAGGACCGCGCGGCGATCAGCGTGCCGACCGCCGCCACGACCATCAGCCAGGCGCGCTCAGGCAGCGCCCAGGCTGATGCTCGCTCTACGCCGCCGACTCCAGCGCCATTCTGCGGCGCGCACTGGCCAGCGCCGCGACAGCGGTTCCAATCCCCAACACGAACAGGCAGGCGGTGGGCACCAGCATCGGCGCGACATGGCTATGCGCGACCTTGCCGACATAAGGCATCAGGTTCTGACCAGCGAAGCCCCCAAGGTTGCCGATTGCGTTGATCGCCGCAACGCTCGCTGCCGCTCTCGCGCCCGAGAAGAACCGCGGGGGAAGCGACCAGAAGCACGGGTACAGCAACGGGATGCATGCTCCACCCAGGCACAGGGCAGCGAAGCGCATCGACGCGCCCGGCAAGACGAGGCTCGACGCGAAGCCGATCACCCCGATTCCTGCCACCAGGCTCATTGCCTTCAGAACGACGCGCTCACGTTTGAGCTTGCCAGGAAGCCAGAGCAGAAGCAGCGTTGCGAGCGCCCAGGGAATCATGTTCAGCAAGCCATTGAGCGACGACGACACGCCATAGCTTTTAAGCAGCGTCGGCATCCAGTAGGTCACGCCGTACAGCGAAGTCGACATCAGCATGTAAGTCAGCGCGAACATCAGCACCTTCGGGTCGAGCAGCGCGCCCCAAGGCCGCGTCGCCTTCGCCTCGCTTGACGCTTCGCGCTTCAGCGCGGCGATCACGACGTCTTTCTCCGCTTGCGAAAGAAACGCCGCGTTCCTGACCGAATCCGGCAGGAATTTGAGCGCGACAAATGCAATCAGGATGGCCGGAATGCCCGTCGCGATGAACACCCATTGCCATCCCGCGAATCCCCACGTCCCGCCGAGGGTGAGCAGCAGACCGCCGATCAGCGAGCCGAGCATGTTCGCGAGCGAACTGCCCAGCGTGAAGAAGCCGAGCACCCGGGTGCGGTAACTCTGCGGAAACCATTGGGTGAGGTAGTAAATGACGCCGGGATAAAAGCCGGCCTCGGCCACACCCAACGCGAAGCGAAACGAATAGAAGACGGGAAGCGACCGGGTGAACGCCATCAGAACCGTGACGACGCCCCAGGTAATCATGATTCTCGCGAGCCACGTCCGCGCGCCGAAGCGATGAAGCGCAAGCGTGCTGGGCACCTCGAAGAGGAGATAACCGATGAAGAATAACGACGCCCCAAGACCGTATGACGCTTCCGTCATGCCGAGGGCATGCACCATCTCCAGCTTGGCAAAGCCGACATTCTGGCGGTCGATAAACGAGATGAGAAACATGACGATCAGCAACGGCATCAGCCGCCACGCCATCTTCTTCATTACCTGCTGCTCAAATCCTGCCGGTGTAGTCATGGTCC
The DNA here is from genome assembly GCF_059422005.1 of Paraburkholderia sp. GW821-FHT02A12. Taxonomy (NCBI): domain Bacteria; kingdom Pseudomonadati; phylum Pseudomonadota; class Betaproteobacteria; order Burkholderiales; family Burkholderiaceae; genus Paraburkholderia; species Paraburkholderia sp. GW821-FHT02A12. The sequence continues at coordinate 2,605,140 of NZ_JBWKWA010000002.1, forward strand.
GCTCCAGTTTCCTTGCTGGCCGCCTTCGACCATCGCGTCATAGACCGGCAGTCGCTACCTCGGCGCAATCAGCCAAATTGATTTAGTCATATATATGTTTGTATGAATTTGAAATAGGCGCTATGAGGTGATACCCGCACCCGGGGCGAAGCCGGGCGGCCGCGGCATGCCGCCCTCGCCTTTCGGACGGCTCTGCCGCCGGGTTTTGCCGCCGGGTTTTGCCGCTCAGCGGATTTCGACCTGGTACTGGAAGGTGGCGGCGCCGCCGCGGGTGCTGCGCCATTCGAATGGTGTCCCGGCGAAGTCCGACGCGACACGGTGAACAAGAATCACGGGGCTGCCGACCGGCACGCCCAGAAACGCTTCATCGTCGGCGGTGGCTTGTTCCACGTTGAGAATTTCCGTGGCGGACGCTACGATCTGCCGGCAGAGCCGCTCGTACAAGGGGTACAGCAGGTCCTCGAAATCCTCGAGCGCCAGGGTTGCCAGCGGCTCGAAGCGGGCGCGGGACAGCCAGATTTCTTCAGACAAGACGGCTTGCCCTTCGATCAGCCGGACGCGTGACAGGTGAATCGCCTTCTCGGAGGCTTTCATCCGCAACTTCGCGCGAATCTCTTCACCCGGCTTGACCACTTCACGTTTGAGCACGCGCGCAGTCGGCCGCACCGGCTCACCCGCACGCGACTTGAAACGGAAGAAGCGAAACAGCGACGAATCAAAACGCGGCCGGCGAACGAACGTTCCCTTGCCCTGACTGCGCGTGAGCACACCGTCGACGACCAGCAAATCGATTGCCTTGCGCACCGTACCCGTGGATACGTTATAGAACTGGCCAAGCTCCGCCTCGGTGGCGATGGCTTCCTCAGGCGCCCATTCCCCCGCGGCAATCCGGCTGACAAGGTCGTCCCGCAATTGCTGATACCGGGGCAATCGATCGTCCGGCTTGGTCATGACAGAAAGCGCGTTCATGATTCATATAGTTGTTCAGAGGAGCTACCACTGTACCGCATCCGCAACCGGCCGAGTCGTCAAGGGTTAATCCCGAATGCACATTCCCGTCCGGCGGCCTAGACTTCTCATACAGTCATATATATGACTGTATGAGATGCACGATGACACGCACGAACGGAGACAGGCATGTTCAGTTGGTACAAGCAAGGCACGCCCCTCGAGCGCAACACCTTTTGGGGGTGCTTCGCAGGCTGGGGACTCGATGCGCTCGACGTGCAGATGTTCACACTGGCGATCCCCGCCATCATCGCGGCTTATGGCATCGACCATACGCAGGCCGGCGCGATCAGCAGCGTGACGCTCGTGTCGTCGGCGCTCGGCGGCTGGCTCGCCGGGGCGCTGTCGGATCGCTTTGGGCGAGTCCGGACGCTGCAAATGACGATTCTCTGGTTCGCAAGCTTTACGTTTCTTTGCGCGTTCGCTCAAAACTTCCCTCAGCTCCTTGTCCTCAAGGCGCTGCAAGGGTTCGGATTCGGCGGCGAATGGGCGGCGGGCGCGGTGCTGATGGCTGAAACCATCCGGACCGAACACCGCGGCAAGGCCATGGGCGCCGTGCAAAGCGCCTGGGCGGTCGGATGGGGCGCCGCGGTCCTGCTCTATGCCGCGGCCTTTTCCTGGTTGCCGTCGGACACGGCGTGGCGAACGATGTTCGCTGTCGGCCTGTTGCCGGCCGGCCTGGTTCTCTTCGTACGGCGCAACCTCAAGGAACCCGTGCGTCCCGCTCCGGCCAGCGCGGAACCCAAGGTCTCCGCGCTGGGGCAAATCACGCAGGTCTTCCAGCCAAGGGTAATCAGGACCACGATCATTGGCGCGGTGTTGGGTACCGGCGCTCACGGCGGGTACTACGCCATCATGACGTGGCTGCCGACCTTCCTTGCCAAAGAGCGGCACCTCTCGGTGCTGAATACCGGCGGCTATCTCGCGGTTGTCATCGTCGCCTTCTGGTGCGGCTGCATGGCGAGCGCTCATCTGCTCGACCGAATCGGCCGCCGTCGCAACGTTGCACTGTTCGCGTTCTGCTGCATCGTCACCGTGCTCGCCTACGTGATGCTTCCGCTGACCAACACGGAAATGCTCGTTCTCGGCTTCCCGCTCGGCTTGTTCGCCGCGGGCATTCCGGCCAGCCTGGGCCCGCTCTTCAACGAACTTTATCCGGCCGACATGCGCGGTACCGGCGTTGGATTCTGCTACAACTTCGGGCGCATTGCCTCGGCAAGCTTCCCGCTTCTCGTCGGCTATATGAGTCATTCGATGTCGCTCGGCGCGGCAATCGGCATCGACGCCGCAGTGGCATACGGACTGGCGATGGTCGCCGTTCTGCTCCTTCCCGAGACGCGCGGCAAGCGGCTGCGTGCGGCGGCGCCGGAACTCGCCGCCGATGCCGCCGACGACACGCGGTTGACCTTGAACCCTCCGCGGGGATGACCATGAGCTCTCGAGGACTCACCGCCCCATCGCGCCCCTGCCGCGTGGACACTCACGCGCACGTTTTCGAGCGAGGCTTGCCACTGGCAGACGGAAGGCGCTATGCGCCGGGCTACGATGCAACGCTCGCTGCTTATCTGCAACTTCTGGACACCCACGACATCGGCCGGGCCGTTCTCGTGCAACCAAGCTTTCTCGGCACCGACAACCGCTATCTGCTGCAAGCGCTATCGCGTGACACCCGCCGCTTGAGGGGCGTGGCAGTCGTCGCGCCCGACATCTCCGAAGAAGAGTTAGTTGACCTGCATGACCATGGCATTACCGGCGTACGGCTTAACCTGATAGAGCAGGCATTACCCGAGCTGCGCGGAAAATCGTGGGCAACGCTGCTGAACCGTTTGGCGCGACTCGGCTGGCATGTCGAATTGCACCGGCAAGCGCATGACCTGGCGCCGCTGATCGACTGCCTTCTGGAGGCGGGATTGCCGGTCATCGTCGACCATTTCGGGCGGCCCGACCCGGACAAGGGTACGAGCGATCCCGGATTCAAGGCGCTGCTCGACTTTGGCAACACAGCGCGGGTTTGGGTGAAAGTCTCGGGCGCGTACCGCTGTACGGCTCCCGGTTCCAGCTTTGTCCGCGACGCGACGAACCAGCTCCTCGAACACTTTGGCCCTGAGCGCCTGATGTGGGGAAGCGACTGGCCCCACACGCAGTACGAAGAGGTGCTGGACTACGGCCAGTCGCTGTCAACGCTGCTGGACCTGGGTCTGGACCCGGCTGTTGTCGACTCGATTCTAAGCATCACGCCGCATGCCTTCTACGGATTCGAGCAGGAACCTGCCGGGCACGACACTTCGACTGAGCCAACGCTGCAACGCACTACCTGAAGCAGCCATGTAAGTGTCGACACTCAGAACGACGTGCCGATCTGGAACTGGAACTTCTGGTATTGATCGCCCGCGTGCCTGACGAGCGGAAAGCCGAGACTCAGCTTGAGCGGACCAATCGGTGAGATCCAGGCAAGGCCCAGCCCGTAGCCGTATCGCAATCCGTTCGCACCAATGCTGTTGCCTTCGCTGCCCCATACGTTGCCGCCGTCGAGAAATGTGAAGACGCGCAACGTACGGTCGTAGCCCGTGCCCGGCAGCGGGAACGTCAGTTCGACGTTACCCACCAGCAGCTTCGACCCGCCGATCGGGTCGTTGGTAGTGGCGTCGCGTGGTCCAAGCGAGCTCGGCTCATAGCCGCGCACCGAACCGATCCCGCCGGCGTAGTAGTTCTTGAAGATCGGGTAAGCCTTGCCGTTCAATCCATTGCCGTAGCCGCCCTGAAAATTCAGACCGAGCACGAAGCCACGCGCGAACGAATAATAGTATTGCGCCTGCAGATCGGCCTTGTAGTAAGGCGTATCGCCGAGCGGTGTGCCGTATTCGGCGTTCGCCTGCGTGTAGTAGCCACGGCTCGGCACGAGCGCGCTGTCACGGTTGTCGCGCGACCAGCCCACCGTCACCGGCACATTGTTGGACACACGCCCAAATTCAGCGACATAGTCCTTGTAGCTCTGCGGCGTAGCGGAATCGATCTCCAGACGGTTCTGCTCGAATCCCAGCCCGAAGTACACCATGTCGGCTTCGGAGAAAGGAACCCCGAACTTCATATCCGCGCCTGCCGTGATGATTCGAAAGCTCGAATCGGTCGAGTAATACAGCGGCTCGGTGGTGCGGTAGAAGACGTCGGTAATGCGCTTGATGCCGTCCACCGTGAAATACGGATCGACCTGCGTGACGGTCAGCGTTCGGTACGTCGATGAAGTGTTCACATTCACCGCCAGGCTGGTGCCGGAGCCGAATACGTTGTCCTGCGAGACGCCCGCCGAGACGATCGGCCCCTCGCCCGAGCCATAACCCAGGCCCAGCGAAATCGAGCCGGTCGGTTTTTCTGTCACGTTGACGTCGATATCGACCTGGTCCTGCGCGCCTTCCACCGGCACCGTGGTCACATCGACATCGGTGAAGTAGCCCAGACGATTGATCCGGTCCTTCGACAGCGCGAGCCGATTCGAGTCGAACCATGAGCTTTCCATCTGACGCATTTCACGGCGCACCACTTCGTCGCGCGTGCGGGAGTTGCCGACCACGTTGATGTTGCGCACGTATACCCGGCGGCTCGGGTCCACTTGCAGCGTCAGGTCCACCTTGTGGTGTTCCTGATCGATCTGCGGCAGCGCATTGACGGTGGCGAACGCATAGCCGTATTCGCCGAGCTTGTCGACGATCGCTTTCGTCGCCGCTTTCAACCTGTCGGCGGAGAAGCGCTCACCCCGCCTGATGTCGATCAGCTTGCTGAGCTCCGCCTCGCGGTCGAGCAGATTGCCCGCGAGCTTGATGCCGGAGATCGTGTACGGTTCGCCTTCGTGCAGCGTGACCGTCAGGTACATGTCCTTCTTGTCCGGCGAAAGCGACACCTGCGTCGACTCGATGTTGAACTCGAGATAGCCGCGATTCAGGTAATACGAGCGGATGTTTTCGAGGTCGCCGGTCAGCTTGTCTTTCGCGTACAGGTCGTTCTTCGTGTACCACGAGAACCAGTTCGGCGTGGACATCTGCATTTCGTCGCGCAAGGTATTCTCGCTGAACGCCTTGTTGCCGATGAAGTTCACCTGACGGATCTTCGCGCTCGGGCCTTCAGCCACCGAGAACAGCACCGACACCCGGTTGCGGTCGATCGGCGTGATCGTGGTGGTGACTTCGGCGGCGTAGTAGCCGCGCGTCAGGTACTGGCGCTTCAGTTCCTGCTCGGCCTTGTCGACCAGCGCCTTGTCGTAGTACCGGCCCTGCGACAAACCGATGGCGTGCAGCGCCTTGGTCAGGTTGTCCTTGTCGAATTCATGGATGCCGGCGAAATCGATCGTGCCGATCGCCGGACGCTCCAGCACCTGCACGATCACGACGCTGCCTTCGGTCGAGATCTTGACGTCGTTGAAAAAGCCGGTGGCATACAGCGCGCGAATGGCTTCGGAAGCCTTATCTTCGCTGAACGTCGCGCCCTGCTTGATCGGCAGATACGCGAACACGGTGCTGGGTTCGATGCGTTGCAGTCCTTCGAGCTGGATATCGCTAACCACGAATGATTCGCCGGCGTAGGCCGACACCGCTGTCACACTGACGCCGAGGCCGACGAAGGTCACCGCTCTGCTGCGGCGCGCGGATGGGAATTGAACAGACATGCAGGGGAGCCAAATGAAAGACGCACAACGTGGAAACCGCGATTGCAATACGCTTTTTCGCGTATTGCCCGAGGCGCGGATGATGGAAACACGATCGCTATTGCATCGTGATGCGGGACAGATCGCCGAGCTTTGCCACGCCGCTCACTAACGCCAGCACTTCTGTCATGTGCGCGGCCTGAGTGCGTTGCATGCGAAACGAAAGTTCCGCACCGCCGGGCAGACGGAACGTCAGAATCAGATGGGCGGCCGTCCCGCCATCCTTGCCGATTTCCCACGCCTCACAGGGCATCGCGAATTTCACGCTTTTCTTCTTACTGCGAATCCGCTCCGACACGCCGATGGCGTTCGACAAGGCCGCCAGCAACTCGTGCATGACAGAGCAATGCAACGCAATGCTGGAAGATTGATTGGTCTTCAACATCAGGTACTGACCGTCCCCCGTCAATTCGAAGCCACGCACGGAGTCGATCGCAAGGGATGGAGGCGGTGCCATTGAGCATTCCAGAATGAAGCCAGGCTCGAAGTGTAGGTGGCTCTCCAACGCGTTGAGTTACTACACGATTAACTTAACTTTCCTTCGACCGTTGCCCGTTACTGAATCTTCAGTTGCAAAGATTTCGCGCACGGCAAGGAATGCAGGACTCGAACATTTGCGTAGAAAAAGTTGGGCCGCCATGCTCACACGAGGCTCGCCGCGCAGACCACCTCTTGTTATAATTCTTTCACCAAATCGAACAAAACATAACGCCCCCTCCACTGCGCGACAGGACCTCCATGCTGAAACCCGATCGCCTCCGCGCCCTCGCCGATGCGCTGGCCAGGCAGAACGTAATGCGCCTGCGCGACGCCGCCAGTCTGCTGGGCGTTTCGGAAATGACTGTCCGGCGCGACATCGCAGGCAGTCCGGAACGATTCACCTATCTCGGCGGCTACATCGTCAGCGCGACTGACGTGCCGAACAACGCCGGCTATTCACTCGAAGAGGAGAAAGACCACTTCGCGCAGGCCAAGGCGGAAGCGTCCGCGATTGCGGCGGGACTCATCGGCGACAACGAAACGCTTTTCATCGATTGCGGCACGACGCTCACCACGCTTGCCCGGCTGATTCCGGTCGAGCGCCACGTCACCGTGGTGTGCTATTCGTTGAATGTCGCGGAGATTCTGCGGCGCAAGCCGAATGTGCGGATGATTCTGCTGGGCGGCGTCTATGTGCCGTCGTCGGATTCATTTGCGGGCGAAGAAAGTCTCGAGATGCTGCGCCGCATGGGGATCAACAAGGCGTTCATTTCCGCGGGCGGCGTGGATGCCGCACGCGGCGTCACCTGCTGGAATTTTCACGAAGTCGCATTGAAGCAGGCCGCCATGGCCAGTGCCGTCGAACGGCATCTGGTGGTGGACCAGAGCAAGTTCGGCGTCGTCAAGGCGGTGCGCTTCTCGCAAATCGACGACTTCGATTCCATCATCACGGAGAAGGGTCAGGAGCTCCGCAAGCGCAGATAAACGCGCTTGCGGCACGGCGCCTCGACAGCGCGCGTTGCAAGCGCGCCGACCGCGGCGTTCAACCTTTGCGCTGCAACGCGAAGAGTGTCCCGGCAATCAGAATGAACGCGCCGATGATCACCTTCTGCCAGGTGCTCGGCACGCCGACCAGAATCAGCACGCTGTTGATCAGCGTGACGAGCACGACGCCGAGCAGCGTACCGGCTACCGTGCCCGTGCCGCCGGTAATGCGCGCGCCGCCCAGGATCACCGCGGCGATCACATCGAGTTCCGAGCCGACCAGATCGAACGGATTCGCGAGACGATTGTTCGATACATGCAGAATGCCGGCGATCCCCGCAAGCATGCCCGTATAGCCGAACACGAACAGATGGATCGCGCGCAGGTTGTAGCCGAGCCGTTCGGCAATCGCCAGACTGCCGCCCATCGCATAGACGCCCCGCCCCATCATCGTCCGGTTCAGCAGCCACCACGTGACGAACGCGGCCGCCACCAGCGCCAGCACCGAAATCGGCAGCACCGCGCGCAGTCCGTCTGCCGTGTGATAGAAAAACAGCGGAATGCGGCCGAAACGATCCATGCTGTGCGGAATGTTCATGAAGAACGTCGTGCCGATGAAGGTCAGCAACAGCCCGCGATACAGATATTGCGTGCCAATCGTGACGATCAGCGAAGGCGCTTTCAAGCGGTGCACGAGCAGGCCGTTGACGATGCCGAGCACGACGCCGCCGAGAGCGCCCGTGCTCAGGATCAGCGCGAAGGGTGCGTCGGGCCACCATGCGAATACCGCCTTGGTGATGCCGTACATGGTCAGCGCGGCGATCGCGGTGAACGACACGTCGATGCCGCCCGAGGCGAGCACGACCAGCGTCCCCAGCGCGAAGAGCGACATCGTGGTGGCCGAATGCAGCAGGTCGAACAGCGTCGCGAGCTGGAAGAAGCGCGGATTGATCGCGCCGACTATCAGGCACGTGGCCGCGATCAGCGCAACGGTGAACCATTCGGGGTTGCGCGCGAGCTTCGTGCGCAACCCCGGCGGCTTGACCTCGGGTGCGACTTCGACGACGGTCGGGGTGCTCATGGTCTGGTTCATGCGCGGATTCATGCGCGAGTTCATGGGTATTGGCGTCCTCTATGCGGCTTCCGAAAGCAGCGCGTGATACAGGTCGGCTTCGCTCAGCGCGTCGGCAAGGTATTCACTCGCGACGCGCCCTTTCTTCATCATCAGGATGCGGTCGCAGTTCTGCAGCAGTTCCGGCAGGTCGTCGCTGATCAGGACGATGCCGATGCCGCGTTGCGACAGGCGCTGCATGATGCGGTAAATGATGTCCTTCGATCCGACGTCGACGCCGACCGTCGGTCCATGCAGGATCAGCACGCGCGGATCGATGGCGAGCCAGCGGCCGATCAGCACGCGCTGCTGGTTGCCGCCCGAGAGCGACTGCACCGGCTTGTCGACGCCGGGCGTCGCGATCTGCAGATCCTTCACCGTCTGTTCGGCGAGCGCCTGCGCACGGGCGCGGTCGATCTGGCCGCAGCGGTCGCGCAAACTGGAGATCATGGCGGTGATCACGTTGTCGCGGATCGGTTTATCGAGGAATAGTCCTTCGTTCAGGCGGTCTTCCGGCACGTAGCCGATGCGATGGCGTTTCGCGTCCGACGGCGTGCGCAATGCGATAGCCTTGCCGTCCACGATGACCTGCCCCGACTGCGCGGGGGCGACGCCTGCCAGTGCCCGCGCCAATTCGTTGCGCCCCGAATCCAGCAAACCGGTGACACCGAGAATTTCGCCGCCACGCAGTGCAAACGACACATCATTGAACTGGCCGGCGTGCGTCAGACCGCGCACATCGAGCACGACATCCTGCCCAAGACCGCCCTCGCGATAGCGTTCGTTCGACAGGTGACGCCCCGTCATCAACTCGCTGATCTGCGCTTTCGTGAATTGCGCGATCGGTCCTTGCGCCATTTTTTGTCCGTCGCGCAGCACGATCACTTCCCCGCCGATCGCGTAGCACTCGTCGAGCTTGTGGCTCACGAACAGCACCGTCACGCCCTGCGCGCGCAGATTGGCGAGCACTGCGATCAGGTTGTCGACTTCCTTTTGCGTGAGTGACGTCGTGGGCTCGTCCATGATCACGAACTTCGCCTCGCTGGCGATCGCGCGGGCAATCGCAACCAGCTGACGCGTCGCGAGCGGCAATTGTTCGATGAGCGTCGTCTGAAAATCGGCGTCGCCGGGCAGACCGACTGCTTCGAGCGCACGCGCGGCCGTGCGCGCCAGCGCGCGCCGGTCGAACGTGCGGGCGAGCCTGCCTTCGTGCAGCGCCAGCTCGGACGTGAGCGCGACGTTTTCGGCCACGCTCATGTTCGGCAGCAGCGACAGATCCTGATAGACGGTCTCGATGCCTGCCGCGAGCGCTTCGAGCGCGGAGAGCCGCGCATGCCGCACGCCTTCGATCACGAGGACGCCTTCGTCAGGCGGCTGCGCACCGGAGATGATCTTGATGAGCGTGCTCTTGCCGCAGCCGTTCTCGCCGAGCAGGTGATAGATCTGGCCTCGCTCGAACGAGAGGCTCACACCGCGCAATGCATGCACGCCGGTGAATCGTTTATGCACGCCGCAGACCTGTAGAAAAGGCTGCGACGGTTGAGGCTGCGATGACGATGCGTCTTGATTCATGATGGCGAACCGCTAGTTAAGGCGTGCCCGCATGGGCACGCCGTGGCACATGAAACACGGATCAGAACGGATACTGCTTGTAGTTCGACTTGTCGACGTTCACCCAGCCCTGGCCGCGCACGATGATGCCCTTGCCCGGTCCCTTGGCGACCGTCACCTTCGTATAACCAGGGATGCCGAGATCGGCTCCGTTCTCGACCGTCTTGCCGTCCACCAGCATCTGCGCGACCTTGTTCATCGCGATGCCCGCAAGCTTCGGATCCCAGAACGCGATGCCGTTGATGGCGCCGCTTTCGAGGAACTTGCCTGCTTCGGTCGGCAAGCCCGTGCCGTATACGCAGATCTTGCCCTGCATGCCGGCTTCTTCGACCGCGCGGCCAATGCCGATCACGTCGAGCGAGGACGAGCCCTGGAAGCCTTTCAGGTCCGGATGCTTGCGCAGCACTTCCTTCGCGACTTCATACGCGCGCTCGCCGTCGTTGTTGGTTTCGAGCTTCGGCTCGACCAGATTCATCTTCGGATATCTGGCCTTGGCGTTGCCAATGCCGCCGTCCGCCCATTGCACCTGCGAGCGGCTGCCGAGCGAACCGACCAGCACGGCCCATTTGCCGTCGTCGTGCATGCACGACGCAAGACGCTCGTTCAGCCCGGCGCCGTAGGCGGTGTTGTCGAACGCTTCGATGTCGACCATCGTGTTCTTCGCGTTGTCGGCCTCATGGGTGACCACCTTGATGCCGCGATCCATCGCTTTCTTCAGCGCCGGTTCGAGCGTCGGCGGATCGTAGGGCACCACGGCAATCGCCGTGACTTTCTTCGCGATCAGGTCCTCGATGATCTTCAGCTGCTGCGCGGCATCCGCGCGGCCCGGGCCAGTCTGATAGGCGTTCACACCCGGGTTGTCCTTCGCGAACTGCTTGACGCCGTCGTCCATCCGGTTGAACCAGTTGATGCCGGTCACCTTGACGACCGTGACGATCGTCTCGTTGGTTGCAGCTTGCGCGGCGGCGATCACGCCCACCGCGAGGGCGCCTGCCGCAAACGCGGTGCCCAGTCGAGTCAATTTCATGCGATGTCTCCTTTATCGTTCGATGTCGCCCCTCTTCACGATCGCGGACAGCCAGGGCTCGTTGTCCGCCGCGTACTGAAAACCTTGTTGTGCCTGCTAGCGTCTGCTCGAACGCTAACGCTTCGGCGCCGCGCCTGCACCGCCTGCACTGCCGCCTCCGCCGAAGCCAAAAATCGCCCGCACCCGCTCGCCGCCCGCGAACGCCAGCGACAGCAACAACAGAAAACCCCACGCGCAATCGCCGAAGAACTGCGACACGCCCAGCAGATTGAACAGGCTCGACAGAAATTGCAGCACCGTCGCGGCAAAGAACACGCAGACGATGCGTCCATGCCCGCCCGCGGGGTTCACGCCGCCCATCACCGCGATCAGAATCGCGATCAGCAGATATGAATTGCCGTAGTCCCATTTCGCACTGGACGTATGCGTCGCGCTGATGAGCCCCGCCAGCGAAGCGAGCACGCCGCACATGGCATAGGTCGTGATCAGCATTCGCGCGCGCGGAATGCCGGCATAGAACGCGGCTTTGGGATTGGTGCCCATCAGATAGAGGCGCAGGCCGAACGGACTGCGTTTGAGCAACCACCCCAGCACGGCGACCGCCGCGATAAAGATGCAGAACGCAAGCGGCACCTGAAACACCGTACCGTTGCCGATATTCGACAACGGATCGACATAGTCGACATGCACCGACGCGCCGTTGCTGAGCACCACGGCGACACCCGTGAACAACAGCTGGGTGCCGAGCGTACAGAGAATCGGCGTGAGCCGGAGACGCGCGATGACCACCCCGTTCAGCAGGCCGCCAAGCAACCCGACCGTCAACACGATCGCGCAGAACAACGCCGTATAGAGCACCGGCGAGTCGTCGCCGTTGACGAAATGCGGCACGGCCATGGCGGCGACCATGCCCGAGAGGTTCGCCAGTCCGACGCCGGACAGGTCGATCCCGCCATTGCCGGACACCATCGACAGCATGATGCCGAGCGCGAGCAAACCGAGTTCGGGCAACTGGCCGCCCATCGATTGAAGGTTGTCGATGTCGACGAACTGCCCGTGCGATAGCCACGTCGCGACCAGCACGACGAGCACGTTGACGATCAGCAGAAAATTCAGTTGCCGGTCGGCGAACAGTTTTCCAGCGGCGAACGAGGACTTCATGGTGACGGCGATCTCCTTCAACCTGCGCAAACAGTCAGAATGCCCGTGACGTCTGGCCCGACTGGCCGGACTGATTCAGGACCCGCTTCACTTCGTCGAGCGTCGGCATGGAGGGCGCCGTGCCCGCACGCGTCACGGAAATGCCCGCGAGCGCGCAACCGAAGCGCATCGCCGAGACCGCATCGTCGCCGCGCGCCAGCGCCGCCGCGAAGCCGCCCGTAAAGCCGTCGCCGGCGCCGGCGGTTTCCACCACGCGGCCGCAGCGGTAAGCCGGCACGTGTACCGATCGGCTCGCCGAATGCAGCAGCGCACCGCCTTCGCCGAGCGTGACGATCACCGCGCCGGCGCCTTTGGCGAGCAGCACATCGGCGGCACGGCGCGCATCGTCGGCATTCGCGATCGGCACGCCGGTCAGCGCGGCGGCTTCGGTTTCGTTCGGGGTGATGTAGTCGCACAACGGAAAAATTCCGTCGTCGAGCGGCAACGCGGGCGCCGGATTGAACACGGTCGTGACGCCGTGTTTGCGCGCCACTTCCAGACCGCGGCGCGCGGCGGACAGCGGTTGTTCGAGCTGCGTGACGAACACGCGCGCGGCAGCGATGTCGGCTTCGATCGCGTCGACGTCGGCTGCATTCATCGTGCCGGCCGCACCGGATGCGACGATGATCGCGTTCATGCCGGTGCTGTCGTCGACAAAGATATGCGCCGCGCCGGTGGAAACGCCCTCCACGATCGACGCGCGCGCCGTGATGCCTTCAGCAGCCCACGTCGAGCGGGCAATCGCGCCGAACGCGTCGTTGCCGATGCGGGTGCAGAAGACCACTTCGGCGCCGGCACGCGCCGCCGCGACCGCCTGATTCGAGCCCTTGCCGCCCGGCCCCATCGCGAACGCCGAGCCGGCGATCGTCTCGCCGATCAGCGGCATACGCCCGGCGCGAAACGTCAGGTCCGTGACGTAGATGCCGAGAATGACGACGCGCCCGTTTCCTTGCTGAGGCGCGTTCATTTGCGCTCCCCTCGCGCAGCCTTGCCCGAGAGGACTTCGTTTGGGGCATGACGTACATGAGCTGCATGACGTGCATGACGCCTATGACGTGCGCGCGGCGCATCGGTATGCAAAAGCGCGGCATTCAACAACAGGTCCAGATTCTTCAGCACGTTGTCTCCTCCATTTTCTGGTTGGCGTGCGTGTCATTCAGACGGCGATTCCGACTGTCGATCAGTCTCCGTACGGTATCCAGATGTTCTTCACCTGCACGGCCTGGCGCAGAAACGGCAGGCCTTCACTTGAGCGGTCGAACCAGTCGAACCGACGTCCGTGATCGACGAACGTGCGCTTCAGATTGCCGATCGACTCGCGTTCGACCAGCGCCGAATCCGCCGCATTGCCGAAGCACCAGACGGCATCGACGTCGTCGTGCCTGGCAAGCGCCGGCAGCAGCGCGCCGCGCTCACCCGTCACGATGTTGAGCACGCCGCCGGGCACGTCCGAGGTCTCGGCCACCTGATAAAAGTCGGTGACCGTAAGCGGACACGCCGCACTCGGCAACACGACGACGCGATTGCCCATCGCAAGCGCGGGCGCCGCCAGCGAAACGAAACCGAGTAACGGCGCCTCGTCCGGACACACAATGCCGATCACGCCGAGCGGCTCGTGCATCGCCAGCGCGACGCCGCGCAGCGGCGGCGTATGGACGGCGCCGTCGAACTTGTCGGCCCACGCGGCGTACGTGAACAGACGCGTCACCGCTGCGTCGACTTCCGCACGCGCCGCCGCTTCCGTGGCACCGTTTCTCACGACGAGCTGCCGCGCGAATTCGTCCGCGCGCACGGCGAGGTTCTCGGCGAGATAGAAGAGCACCTGAGCGCGGCTATGGGTGCTCGCCTGCGACCACTTCTGCGCCGCCCGCGCCGCTTCGACGGCGTTGCGAATGTCCTTGCGGTTGCCCTCGCCCACTTCGCCGACCGGCGTGCCGTCCGGTGCGTGAACCTGCAACGAATAGCCGCTGTCCGGCCGCACCTGCTTGCCACCGATGAACAGCTTCGCGGTGCGGTCGATCAACGCGACATTCGCGACGTTCGTGACACTCGAAGGCTGATCACGCTTGCCTGCGCCTGCCGCTGCCGGAGCAACCGCCGGCCGACGCTCCGCAAGGTTGAGCCACGCACGCGGTTTCAGATATTCGTAGATGCCCTCACGTCCGCCTTCGCGCCCATAGCCCGATTCGCGATAGCCACCGAAGCCGACCGCCGCGTCGAACAGGTTCGTCGCATTGATCCACACGACGCCGCACGCAAGGCGCGGCGCGATGTCGAGCGCGCGGCCGATCGTCTCGCTCCACACGCTAGCGGCGAGCCCATAGCGTGAATTGTTGGCGAGTGCGATGGCTTCGTCGGGGGTACGAAAGCTCATCGTCACCAGCACCGGGCCGAAGATTTCTTCTTGTGCAAGCGTGGAGGCCGGCGCCACACCGGCGACGAGCGTGGGCGGATAAAAGCAGCCGCCGGCCGGCATCGCGGCATTGGGCGATTGCCAGACCGAGCAGCCCTCGCGCCGCCCGCTTTCCACCAGCGACTGGATGCGCTCGAGCTGCACCGGATCGACGATCGCGCCGATATCGATGCTCTTGTCGAGCGACGTGCCGACCCGCAGCGTCTCCATGCGGCGCTTCAGCTTCGCGATGAAGCGCGCTTCGATACCTTCCTGCACGAGCAGCCGCGAGCCCGCGCAACAGACCTGCCCCTGGTTGAACCAGATCGCGTCGACTACGCCTTCCACCGCACTGTCGAGATCCGCATCGTCGAACACGATGAACGGCGACTTGCCGCCGAGTTCGAGCGTCAGCGATTTACCCGAGCCGGCCGTGACTGAGCGGATCGACCGTCCCACCTCTGTCGAACCCGTAAAGGCGATCTTGTCGACCTGCGGATGCGCAACCAGCGCCGCGCCGGTCCGGCCATCGCCCGTGACGACGTTCAGCACGCCCGCGGGCAAGCCCGCGCGCTGCGCGAGTTCGGCGAACAGCAACGCGGTGAGCGGCGTGTATTCGGCGGGCTTCAGCACGACGCAATTGCCCGTTGCAATCGCCGGTGCGATCTTCCACGCGAGCATCAGCAACGGAAAATTCCACGGCACGATCTGGCCGACCACACCGAGCGGCGCATAACCGGCCAATTCGCTGTCCTGCAGCTGCGCCCAGCCCGCGTGATGCAGGAAGTGCCGCGCGACGAGCGGCACATCGATATCGCGCGTCTCGCGGATCGGCTTGCCGTTGTCGAGCGCTTCGAGCACGGCGAACAGCCGGCTATGACGCTGGACCATGCGCGCGAGCGCATACAGGTGCCGTGCACGTCCGGCGCCGCCGAGCGCGAGCCAGCCCGGCTGCGCGGCGCGCGCCGCGGCAACGGCCGCGTCGATATCGGCTGCATCGCCCTGGGCGATCCCGGCAAGCCGCTCGCCCGTCGCGGGCGCGTGCGAGACGAAACGCTCGCCGGCGGCCGGCGCATGCCACGCGCCGCCGATGAAATGCCCGAAGCTTGCCTCGTGTTGCGCGAGCCATGCGCGCGCGGGCTGGTCGTCCTCGGGTGCGGGACCGTACTCCAACGATGAAAAATACTCGGCTACGCTCATGGGATCGGTCTTGTGTTCAGGCTACGGGGTGACGGTTGAAAGCGGAATAACGGCCGCTCACGTGATGTTCGAGCTGGCGTTCGATATCGGCCAGCAGACTCGACGCGCCGATCCGGAACAGCTCCGGTTCGAGCCACGGCCGGCCGAGTTCCTCCTTCATCAGGATCTGGTACGACAGCAGCGACTTCGCGCCCGACACGCCGCCCGCCGGCTTGAAGCCGATCGGCACGCCGGTGCGCTCCCGGTATTCGCGGATCATGCGCACCATCACGAGCGACACGTCGAGCGTCGCGTTGACGCCCTCCTTGCCGGTCGACGTCTTGATGAAATCGGCGCCGGCCATCATGCAGACCATCGATGCGCGCGCAACGTTGGAGAGGGTGCGGATGTCGCCGGTCGCGAGAATCGTCTTCAGATGCGCGGGACCGCAGGCAGCGCGGAACTCGCGCACTGCGTCGTAGAGCGCCCGCCAGTTGCCTGTGAGCACGTATTCGCGCGTGACGACGATGTCGACCTCCGTCGCGCCGTCCGCAACCGAGGCCTCGATCTCTTTCAGCTTCAGCGGATGCGGACTGAGCCCGGCCGGAAACCCTGTCGATACCGCGGCGACCGGAATACCGCTGCCATGCAGCGCATCGGCCGCCGCCGCGACGAAGCGGTGGTACACGCAGACCGCGCCCGTCGTGATCCCCTGCGGCGCGATGCCGAGCGCTTCGAGCAGATCGGCGCGCACGGGCTGGCGCGCCTTCGCGCAGAGGCGCCGCACGCGGCCCTCGGTGTCGTCGCCGTTGAGCGTGGTGAGGTCGATGCAGGTGACGGCCTTCAGCAGCCATGCGGCCTGCGCATCCTTCTTGACGGTGCGGCGCGTGGCGAGCGTGGCCGTGCGCCGCTCCACCGCGGACTGATTGACGCGCAGGCCGTCCAGCCATGACGCGTCGAACGGCGTGCCCGGGTTGCGCACCGGATGGATGAGCGGCCCGCCGCGCAGCGCGACGACCGACGAAGACAAGGAAGGAGCTTCAGGCATGAGACATCCGAAATATTGATGCGACGCACAACACCGGCCGCCGATTCGTTCGCGCCTATGCTACAACGATTGATAGAATTATCACAAGTTTTGCGAATAGATCGTTACATCCGCAAAGATTTCAGCCTGTCTTAGTACCATAATTGTTACTTACGCACCATGTTCATGGTTCAAATATCACAATCACGGTCGTGGCTGATCGCAGCACACGCAAAGAAAAGAATTTCGTCTCCCCTCATGCGCGGCGGCGAAGTGGATGGCGCCGCCATGCAGGCGGCTTGAAAACCCCGGTTGCGCGGCCGGTCCGGCGCTCGTTCCCGGAGGCGCCGTGGTCCAAAAGGTCGTCAGCAGGTCGATGCTTGTAAAATGAAGCTTCAACCGACCTCTTTCGACTATGCAAACCAGGCATCGCCCACACCAGCCCGACGCGCCTCGAGAAGCGGGCAATTCCGAATCCGCGGCCGTGACATCGCGCGAACTCGCACTCACGCTCCGGAGACACCATGGATAATCCCACCCGTTCGGAACGCTCCCGCCGAGCGGCGCTCCAGGCGGCGCTCACCATCGTCGCTCGCGATGGCCCAGGTCAGCTCACGTTTGACGCGATCGCTCGGGAAAGCGGTATGAGCAAGGGCGGACTGATGCATCAGTTCCGCACCAAAGGGGATGTGCTGAAGGCGTTGCTCGAGCATGAGATCGAGTACTTCGAGAATTTCTCGCGCAACTACCTTGCTGCGAATGGAGAGACGAAGGCCGAGCCCAATCTCGCAGCAGAGATCGCCACCATGCGCGAAGCCACGGACAATCCCCATTCCGCGGGTTTTTCCATCCTTGCCGCTCTGGTCGAAGATCCCTCGCTGCTGTCCGCCACGCGCGAGACCACCGCGCAAAAGGTCAAACATATCAAGGCCGAGGCGGCCGACCCGGACCTGGCGCTCCTGCGCTGGGCAGCAGCCAGAGGCCTGGTGTTTACGGCCCTGCTTGGCCTCTGCCCGCTTTCCGAAAAGGAGCGCGGACGTTTGTTCGATCGGCTGCTTGACGAAGACCAGTGGCCGCAAGCTGCTGAGCCCAATAAGAAACTGCGCGCCGCACGCTCGCCGCGTAACGCCAGGAGCGGCGCTCAAAACGGTTGAAACCAATGCGTAAAGTGCGCATATTCCGCGCAGCCCCCGCCGCCACTTTCCAACGAAAGGACATACCGCGGAGTTCGTGTTTGACGACGGCGGAGGACATCCGGATGGACATTAATTTCGCGATTTTTTTCGATTTTTGTCGTTGAGCGCGGAGGTAAGATCGTCGCAGCCTGAATAAAAAAGGGGCAGAAAATGGCGATCACCTTGAATCTGCCAGCGTCCGCGAATCTGAATAAATCGTTAAAGATCGACGCCATTCGATTCATCGCGGCTTTCTGGGTCTTGATGTATCACTTCAAGCCGCCCGCTTTCAAAGAACTTCTCCCGCATCAGCTGGCCTTCCTCGGCGGCGCGTTGTGGTCCGGATCGACAGCGCTGTTTGCGGGGCCCGCCGCCGTCATTGTGTTCTTTGTCATTTCCGGCTATTGCATCCACAACGCTTATCAGAAGGATGTCACGCTCAAGCCGGTCAACTATTACGCATCCCGATTCATCCGTATCGGATTGCCGCTGATCATCCTGCTATGCCTCGTCCAATCGTTGCCGACCGGGCAAAATTATCTGGAGTCCGTGCTTTGGTCGCTCTACTGCGAGATGGTGTATTACGCCGTTTATCCGATCTTGCGGCCCCGGTTTCGCTACATCGGTGAAATGATCGTCGGCAGCGCGATTGCAGCCGGCGTGATGGTGGCGGCGGTTCGTCTGTTTGGGCACCCCGCGTGCCGCGGCTGCGTCTACGAGACGTATCGCATTCCGGGTACCGCTTTACTGTATGCGGCTGGATGGATTTTTGGCTGCCTGATCGCGGAAACCCAGCGCAATGCGGAGCAGTTTCACGTGCGTGGCGCGTATTCGCCGCTCACCATGATGATCAAGCGCGGCCTCGATCGGAGCACTCGCTACCTCGCAAACCATCTGGTTGCGCTGCGAGTGACGGTTGCCGCAGCCGGGGCGGCAGTCATGATTCTGCTGTCCGAATCGAATCTCAAACCGGCGCTCGTGCCGCTGATTACGCCCGATATCACGCTGCCGCTATTTCAGTTTCTGGCGGCGATCTGGATCGCGACGGAAACAGCCACGCCTTCCAAAGCCGGCATTTGGTCCCGACTGGCTGCTTTAGGGGCGTGGTCCTATAGCCTCTATCTTTGCCACAAGATGGCGCTTGCCCTGCTGGAAATGACCGGGTTCGACGGCACATCCCGCTTAGCATGGTTCGTGCAGGTGGCATTGGCGTTCGCCATCAGCTATGCGTTCTACCGGATGATCGAAAGGCCTTCACATCTGATTTCCCAGCGACTGCGGAAATACACAGCGAGTGCGCCGGCTACGCCGGCGACTTGAGCGCGGAGATACCCGTTCTGCGTGGCGTTGCGTTTGATCGAGCCGCGTTGCGTTTGATTGAGCCGCGTTGCACGCGACAGTAGTCGCGGCTTCCAGATTCTCGCAACAGGAATCACGGCGCGCCTCATCATTCGCACCATTAATACAAAGGATTAGAAAACAGACTTTTACTTATTGTTTTTGGCTTCCGATAAAGGCGCCAGGCCATAGCGCAATGGCTGTGTTCATCACCTGAACCTGAAACCGCCATGCCCCAAGGAGAAGCCCATGACTTCCTTACGCCCCGCCGACGCGTCCTCCACGCCAGACGGCACACAAAGCAACATGAAAAAAATCGCCGTCGCGAGTGTGATCGGCACTACCGTCGAATGGTATGACCTGTTCGTCTTCGCAACCGCGTCCGCGCTCGTCTTCAACAAGGTGTTCTTTCCGGGCTTCGTGCCGTTGACCGGCACTTTGCTGGCGTTCGGAACCTTCGCGTCCGCCTACGTCGCGCGGATTGCCGGCGCGGCATTGTTCGGGCATTTCGGCGACCGCCTCGGCCGCAAGGCCATGCTTCTGGTTTCGCTCGTCATCATGGGCATCGCGACATTCACGATCGGCCTGCTGCCGAACTATGCGTCGATCGGCATCTGGGCGCCCATTCTGCTGCTCACGCTGCGCATCGTCCAGGGCCTCGCGCTCGGCGGCGAATGGGGCGGCGCCGTGCTGATGGCCGTCGAGCACGCACCGGCCAACAAACGCGGACTGTACGGCTCGTGGGTCCAGATCGGCGTGCCCGCCGGCACGCTGATCGCCAACCTGGCCTTTCTGATCAGCAACGCCGTGCTCGCGAACGAAGCGCTGCTTTCGTGGGGCTGGCGCATTCCGTTTCTCGCGAGCGCGTTGCTTGTCGGCGTGGGCCTGTACATCCGTCTCAACACGTCCGAAACACCGTCTTTCCGCAAGATCAAGGAGGCCTCCGCGCAGGTCAAACTGCCGATCGCCGATGTGCTGACCAGGTACTGGAAGCAGGTGCTGCTCGGCGGTATCGCCACGATGTCGACCGGCACCTCCTTCAATCTGATCGTCGCGTTCGGTCTTACCTACGGCACGCAGACACTCGGCTTTTCGCGCAACGCGATGCTGTCCATCGCCCTGCTCGCCTGCGCGCTGTGTATCGTGCTGCTGCCGGCCTTCGGCAGGCTGTCCGATATCGTGGGCCGCAAACCGGTGATCATCGGCGGCATTGTCGCTGAAGCGCTGTTCGCGTTCCCGCTCTTCTGGCTGCTGGATACCCGTGAATTTCCGTTTGCCCTGATCGGCTATCTGCTGATGATGACGGCGTTCGCGGCGAACTACGGCCCCATCGCAACCTTCCTCGCCGAGCTGTTCGGCACCGAGGTCCGATACTCCGGCCTGTCCGTCAGCTACATGCTGTCCGGGCTGCTCGGCAGCGCCGCCACGCCGATCGTGACGACGGCGCTGCTGTCCGCCACGGGCCGCGGGTCGTCGGTCGCGTGGTACATGATCGGCTCGGCGGCGGTCTCCGCATTCGCCCTCGTGCTGCTCGCCGAAACGCTTCGCAGGGATCTCTCTTCGACGGCGCGCGCCAGTGCCGCCACGGCAAGCCTGTCGTGAATGCCGGACATCGGATCTGAACAGACTGCTCGCATGCAAGCCAATCCCGACACCTCCTTGTTACACGGCCTCGATACCGTCAGCCTTCCGACGCTCGGCCACTTTCTGGAAAACGGTTTCGCGGATCACCGCATTCGCGCGCTGGTGCCCAACGTGAAGGTGATCGGGCGCGCCGTGACGCTCAAGCTGACATCGCCCGATGCCGTTCCGGTCAACCGCGCGCTAGCGCAACTGAAACCCGGCGACGTGCTGGTGATCGACATGAACGGCGATCACCAGCACGCGCCGGTCGGGGCGGTCACAGCATGTGCCGCGCGCAGCACCGGCGCGGCCGGCATCATCGTCGACGGCGTGGTGACCGATTGGCTCGAACTGCAGCGCACGGGGCTCCCGGTCTTCGCGCGCGGCACCTCATTGCTGACGACGAAAAAACGCGACACCGGTTCAAGCGCGTTCAACGAGCCGGTTGTTTGCGGAGGCGTCGTGGTGCGGCCTGGCGCTATCGTGCTGGCCGACGACAACGGCGTACTGTTCAGCGATGCGCCGACCCTCGCCGCCGTGATCGACATGGCGCTCGCGTCCGATCAGGCGGAACCCGCGTTACTCGCGCGTCTCGACGCGAAAGAACCGGTTCGCGATGTCCTGCAATGCTTCATGCCGCCCAGTATTCAAGCGGCTAATGATCAGCATTAGAACAATAAGGTTGACGAGCCCCCCAACGCCAGCGAACACTACACGCATGACAGCACGTGCGAATCTGGAGTCTTTTGAAATGCAAACGAAGCAATCGCCCGATCCCATGAGCGACAAGTCCGCGCCGCTCGGCGCCAGAATCGGCGCCCGAGTCGATACCCGCTCCGATGCCGAACAGCACGTACGGGAGGAGCTGGCGGCACTCTACCGCCTCGCCGCTCACTTCCGCATGACGGACATGATCGACACGCACATCACGGCACGTCTGCCGGACCGGCCGGGCGAGGCGCCGGCCTTCTTGATCAACCGCTACGGCGTGCTTTTTCACGAGATGCGCGCGTCGGATCTGGTGAAGATCGATCACCACGGCAACGTCATCGACGAACGCGCGCACAGTGAGCCGGAACTGTTCCGGGTGAATGCCGCGGGTTTCACGATTCATTCGGCCATCCACGCAGCGCGCGACGACCTGCATTTCGTGATCCACACGCATACGGCCGCCGGAACCGCGGTGTCGGCGCAGGAGCATGGGCTGCTGCCGATCAGCCAGCATGCGCTGAAGTTCTACGGCAAGCTCGCTTATCACGACTACGAAGGCATCGCGCTCGAACTCGGCGAGCGCGAACGGCTGGTGCGGGATCTCGGTTCCTGCAAGGCGATGATCCTGCGCAATCACGGACTGCTCGCGGCGGGCGCGACGGCGGCCATTGCCTTTCACGAGATCTATTTTCTCGAGCGGGCCTGCCAGGCGCAGATTCAGGCGCTGGCCGGCGGCACCGCGCTGCGCATTCCACCGCGCGAAGTATGCGAGTTGACCGCCGCCCAGTTCGATCGCGAGGACTCGGCGGAAATCGCGGACGTGGCATGGCGCGCGGCGCTACGGCTCATCGACGACCCGCAATCCGATTACCGCAGCTAGTTTCCCGCGGCCAGGTCCCGCAGCCAGGCCCGCTTCACCCTTCGCGATACGTGCCGTCGCCATGCACGTATCGCCAACGACGCCATGACCAAACTTGTCCTGATGAGTCGTGACTACGACATGTCACACCTCGTGCCGCCGATCCTGCGCGCGGCCCCCGAACTCGACGTCGTGATGCACGGCACGCCTTCAGCCGAGGACGCCGAAATCGCCGTATGCTGGAACCCGCCGGCGGGCGCGCTTGCGTTGCTGCCGAAACTCCGGCTCGTGCATAGCATCGCCGCGGGCGTCGACAACATCCTGTCGGACCCTGCGCTTCCGTCCGTGCCATTGTGCCGGGTCGTCGATCCGCAACACGCGCGCGGCATGAGCGAATTCGTCACATGGGGCGTGCTGCACTATCACCGTCAGCTCGATCGCGTGCTGGCCAATCAACGCGCCGAACGCTGGTTCCGCCACGACCAGCGCGATCCCTCCGAATGCGCGGTGGGCGTCATGGGACTCGGCGAGATCGGCAGCCGCGTCGCGCTGGATTTGCAGCGCTTCGGCTTCGCGGTGCGAGGCTGGGCCCGCAACGCGCGCGAATTGCCGGGCGTGGCGACCTTCGCCGGCTCGCAGGGCTTCGAGCCGTTCCTGGAAGGGACGGACATCCTCGTCTGTCTGCTGCCGCTCACCGAGGAAACGCGCTTGATCCTGAACGCCAACACCTTCGCGCATTTGCGCCCGGGTGCGAAGCTCATTCACGTCGGACGCGGCGAGCATCTGGTTCCCGCGGACCTGATCGCGGCGCTCACGAGCGGCCATCTCGGCGGCGCGATTGTCGATGTGTTTCCGACCGAGCCGTTGCCCAAGGACGATGGCTTATGGCGCGCGCCCAATCTGATCGTCACGCCGCACATGGCGTCGGTGGCAAGTTCGGAGACGATCGGCGCGCAGGTGGCGCACAACGCAAGACGGCTGATGCGCGGCGAACCCTTGAGCAATGTGATCGACGCAGCGCGCGGCTATTGAGCGTCGGGAGCGTCGGGCGAGTGGGCCACTGCGCCTTGCTCCTGCCCGTCGATGAACGCATTCAACGAATCGATAAACGCGGCTTCTGCGGTGCTCAGCTTGCGGTCCAGTGACCACAGCATGTAGATGTCGAGATCGGCCACGCCTTCGTCGGGCGGCAGCCGCTGCAGGCGGCCCTGCGCAATGTCGTCGCGCACGACGTGCTCCGGCAGGCAGCCGATGCCGAAGCCCGCGAAAATGAAACGCCTGACCTCGGTCATGCTCGACGAAGAGCCGACCACCCGCCCCGTGAAGCCCATTTCGTCGCGAAAGAAGGTGAGCGGCGACAGGTGGTCGCCCACCTTGTCGCCGGTGAAAGAGACGAACTTTTCGCCGGCCAGGTCCGCGACGCGAAGATCGCTGCGTCCAAAGAGCGGATGGTGGCGTCCGCAGAAGAGCGCGTAACGCTGACGAAGAAACACGCGGCTATCCACTCGCCTGGGCAACGCGCGCCGCGGCGTCAGTCCGAGCGTGGCGGACTTTTGCTGAAGGCTGTTCACGACATCGGCGCTGCGCATTTCCTGGCTCTCCAGTTCGATGCGCGGATACGTGCGGTGAAAGTCTGCCAGAAAGGTGTCGTAGGCCGGAAAATCGATACCGCTGACGGTGGCCACGCGCACCATGCCGGAAATATCGTGATCGCGATCCACCTCGGCGAGCGACAGACGCGAGATCGTGCCATACACGTCTTCGGCGATCTGCTTCACTTCGATACCGGCCTGCGTCACCTCGATACGCGGTCCGTGACGATCCACCAGCCGCAAGCCGAGCTGCTCTTCCAGACGGCGCAACGCCTGGCTGACGGCGGGCTGCGTCAGATGCAGCTTAGTGGCCGCCCGGCTCACGCTGCCCTCCTTCGCGATCGCCAGAAACGTCCGCAGCAGGTTCCAGTCCAGACGGTCGTTCAGGTAAGTATCCGGGCGCTCTTTGCTCACAATGAGCCTCACTGGTTTCATCATCCGCCAAAATTATACTTAGGATAAGAATTAGAAATTAGACTAATCTTTTTTGATTTCCGATAAAGGCATCACGACGAACCCGACGCCGCCCTCGCGGCTGCGAATTCAGGAGTGTGATGATGCTGAAAATCGATGGTGAACGGCTCTGGACGAGCCTGATGGAGATGGCAAAAGTCGGCGCCACAGCCGGCGGCGGTGTGCGGCGCCTCGCGCTGACGGAGCAGGATGCGGCCGGACGCGCGCTCTTTTCGCAATGGTGCAGCGACGCCGGTCTCACACTGTCCGTCGATCAGGTGGGCAATCTCTTCGCCCGGCGCGCGGGCAAACGCAACGACGCCGCTCCTGTGGCCAGCGGGAGCCACCTCGACACGCAACCCGAAGGCGGGCGCTTCGACGGCGTCTATGGCGTGCTCGCGGCGCTCGAAGTCGTCCGCACCCTGAACGACGCAGGCATTCAGACCGACCGTCCCATTGAAATCGTCGTCTGGACCAACGAGGAAGGCGCCCGCTTCACCCCGGCCATGCTCGGCTCGGCCGCCTTCACGGGCGTCATGCCGCTCGCGCAGGCGCTGGCTACGCGCGACGCCGCAGGGATTTCCGTCGCGCAGGCTCTGCACGCCACAGACTACGCCGGCGCGCGCGCCGTGCCCGGCATCGTCTTCGACGCCTACTTCGAAGCGCACATCGAACAGGGTCCGGTGCTCGAGGAAAGCGGCGTGCCGATTGGCGTCGTCACGGGCGGCCAGGCGATTCGCTGGCTCGACGTGCGCGTGCGCGGACAGGCGGCGCATGCGGGCACCACGCCGATGCAGTACCGGCGCGACACGCTGTTCGGCGCCGCCGAAATGGCCGCGGAGCTGGAGAGCATCGCGGCGGATTTCTTCCCGCAAGGGCTCGCTACCGTGGGTGACCTACAGATACGCAACGCGTCGCGCAACACGATTGCGGCGGACCTGTCCTTCACCGTCGACCTTCGTCATCCTGACGACGCGTTGATCGGCAAAATGGAAAGCGCGTTGCGCGAGCGCTTCGAAGCGCTCGCCAAGCGCCGCCGTCTGGAGGTCGAGGTCGCGCAGCACTGGGTCAGCCCCGCCACGCCGTTCGATCCGGACTGCATTGCCGCTGTCGGCAACGCGGTTCAGGCACTGGACTATCCGCATCAGCGCATCGTCAGCGGCGCCGGCCACGACGCAATTCATCTCGCGAAGCATTGTCCGACCGCGATGATCTTTATCCCCTGCGTCAACGGCCTGAGCCACAACGAGGCAGAAGACGCGCTGCCCGAAGACGTGACACGCGGCGCGGACGTGTTGCTGCACGCGATGCTCGCGCGTGCCGGTCAAAGCTGACAAGCGCATGAACGCTCACCCACCCCCACGTCCGCCGAGCCTGCGGCGCACCTGGCTCTTCGTACCGGGCAACAACACCCGCGCTCACGAAATCGCCCTGCACAGCGGTGCGGACGCTATCGTCGCGGATCTGGAAGAGATGACTGCGCCTGAAGACCGGCCGCGCGCACGCGAACGAATCGTGACGCTCTTGCGCGACTCAGCCGCGCGGGGCCTGTTCAGCTCGGTGCGGATCAACAAACTCGAACAGGACGGATATGCCGATCTCCAGGGCGTCATGCGCGGCATGCCGCGCGCCATCTTCCTGCCGCATGCGGAACACCCGGATCAACTCGCCGCTCTCGACCGCGCGCTGTCCGGCATCGAACTCGACCTTGGGATTGCAGCAGGCTCGACGGAGATTGTTCCAACTATCGAATCCGCGAAGGGCCTGGTCCATTTGGGCGCACTACTTCAGGTCAGTGCACGGATAAGGTGCTGCATGCTGGCGGTCGAAGACCTTGCGGCGAATCTCGGCGCGCGCCGCACGCCCGGCGGCCACGAATTGCTGTACGCGCGAAGCCGCTTCCTGATCGAGTGCATCGCCGCCGGATGCGTACCGATCGATCTGCCCTGCACGTATCGATCCGCTGAGGTGCTCGCCCTTGAGCTCGACGTCTCGACACAACTTGGATTTGCTTCGAAGAGCGTCGTGTTTCCGGAACACGTCGCGGCGATTCATCGTGCGCTCACGCCGGCTGAAGGCGAGGTGCGGGCGGCGCATGCGCTGGTCGAAGCACATCACGCGCAACAGGCCGGGTTTGCTGCTGCCGGCGCCGCATGGATCGACTATCCGGAGCGCAACAACGCCCAGCGCCTGATCGCGCGCGATGCTCGGTTGCGCGAGTTCCATGAGCATCGCGACGCGGGAGCAACACGAATGAGCAGCATGAGCATTAGCCGCCCTGATAGTAAGGATTAGAAATCCGAATTTTGTCGGCGTATTTCGGCGACCGATAAAAGCGGCTGGTCGCACAACCCCACAAGATGCAGCGGTCGCAAAGCATAGACGGCGACGAAATCCGCCGCCGCCCCCGCAGCGAGCGGCCGCATGTTCACGAACAGGATTCCCATGTCCCACCCCGAACAGACTCATCAACCCGTACGCGCCGCGACCGCGGCGTTTATCGGCACGGCTGTCGAGTTCTACGACTACTACACCTACGCGACCGCGGCCGCACTCATTCTCGGCGAAGTGTTCTTCCCCAGCAGCAACCACTTTCTCAGCACGATGGCCTCGTTTGCAACGTTCTTCGTCGGATTCGTCGCACGCCCGTTGAGCGGAGCAGTGTTCGGCCATCTCGGCGACACGCTCGGACGCAAGAAAATGCTGCTGCTGACCATGTTCCTGATGGGGATCGCCACCACTGGTATCGGTTTGCTGCCCGGCTACGACAGCATCGGCATCTGGGCGCCCGTCCTGCTCGTGCTGTTGCGCATCCTGCAGGGCATCGCGGTGGGCGGCGAATGGGGCGGCGCCGTGCTGATGGCAAGCGAACATGCACCAGCGGGCCGCAAGACGCTCTTTGCGTCGTTCCCACAGATGGGCAGTCCAGCCGGCCTGATTCTTTCGTTGATATCGTTCCGGCTCGTCACCTCGCTCGATCACGCGAGCTTCGTTGCCTGGGGTTGGAGACTGCCGTTCCTCGCCAGCTTCGTGCTGCTTCTGATCGGCATGGCGATCCGTCTGGGCGTCAAGGAATCGCCGGAGTTCGAGCAGCTCCGCAAGAGCCGCGAGGTGGTGAAATTTCCCGTTGCGGAGGTGTTGCGCACCGCGTGGTATCCGATCGTGCTGGCAGCGATGGCCACGACGATCGGCTCTGCCGGATTCTTCTTCACCAACACCTTCATGATTTCGTATGTCACGACTTATCTCGGCATGTCGAAATCGTTCATTCTCGATTGTCTGTTCGTCGTCACCGTCATCCAGTTGTGCTCGCAGCCGGTTTCGGCGCTGCTGGCTCAACGTTTCGGCGAGGCCCGCTTTCTGACCTATGCCGCCGTGCTGTCCATGGTCACCCCCTACCCGATGTTCGTGCTCGTGACGACGCAAAATCCTGTCGCGATCATCGCGGGCATCTCGCTCGCGGTGGTGACCCTGTCCGCGATCTACGCGGTCATCGCCGGCTTTATGACACCGGCGTTTCCGACTCAGGTACGTTACTCCGGCATTTCGATCGCCTATCAGCTGTGCGCGACGATCGCCGGCGGCACGACCCCGCTGATCGGCACCATGCTCGCGCAGAACTACAAGGGCGAGTGGTTGCCGCTGGCGGTTTTCTTCAGCGGGCTCTCGGCGGTATCGCTGTTTGGCATCGTCGGCCTCGAACGTTATCGCAAGGGCATGCGAGCGGACTCCATGGCCGCATCCGCCACCCGGTCCGCATGATACGAAGACCGTACCAGCGGGCCGGCCGCCACCTCGCGAGAGCCCGTCGGCCTGGCGTGCAGCCACGCAGGCTTCGGCAAAGCCTCGCCGCCGGAAACCGGCACGATCTTCACCGGAATCCGCGCAAGCCTGGCGGCGCTGCGCTTGCCATGCTGACCGAGCGCGGTGACGCTATCGCCATGCAGGGCGGCGTCCCTCTCAACGCCCCAGAAAATCGTTGAGCAGGCGATTGACCTCCGAGGCTGCTTCCATCTGCACCATATGCCCCTTTCCTTCGAGCACGTGGACGCGAATGTCGCCCGGCAGGCCCTGCGCATGCGCGGCGGGAATGATCTGGTCCTGCGCGCCCCAGATCACCAGCGTGCGCGGCGCAAGCTGAGCGAGCCGTTCGCGATAGCCGGCGCGCTGCACATTGCCGTCGAACGCCGACGACGCGATCTTGCGCAGCGCATCGTTCACGCCTTCGAGCCGCTTGTACTTGACGATGTCTTCGACCAGCTGACGCGTCACCAGCGCCGGGTCGGCGAAGAGTTTCGCCAGATGCGGCTTGAGCGTGTTACGGCTGCTGCCCTCCACAAAGCCGCCGATGTACTCGCCGTTGATCTCCTCGCCGAGACCCGCCCCCGAAATCAATGCAAGCGAAGCAACCCGCCCCGGCGCTTTCGCCGCGACCGTGATCGCCACCAGCGCGCCCATCGAATGTCCGATCAGATGCGCGCTGCCGATGCCGCGATCGTCGAGGAACGCGATCACGCTGTCCGCCAGTTCATCGGCGCTGCCGGTTTCGACCGCTTTGCCGGACTCGCCGTGGCCCGGCAGATCGAGCGCCCACACGGTGCGATGCGCGGCGAGCTCGGCATGATTGAACAGCCAGTTGTTCAGGTCGCCGCCGAAGCCGTGAATCAGCACTGCCGGTGTGCCGCCCTCGCCGAGCTTCAGATAGCGCACGGTGCGCCCGCCGATCTGCGCTTTCTCCGGTTGCGGGCCGCTTGCACCTGCGTCCGCGCTGGCCGGCACGAAGTCGCGCTGGAACACTTCGACCGCGGCATCGATTTCCGCGTCCGGCGTTTCCGCGTCGGCTACCACCGCCAGCAACGCGCCGACCGGCAGCGTATCGCCCTCCTGCGCGATCTGCCGGCGCAAGATGCCGTCGAACGCACATTCGACGCCTGACGAGATCTTGTCCGTCTCCACGTCGAGCACTTCGTCGCCCTTGGCGACCTTGTCGCCGACGGCCTTGAGCCAGCCGTTGACCTGCCCCTGCTCCATCGACAGGCCCCACTTGGGCATCGTAATCATCTGAATCGGCATCGCTCAACCTCTCACTTTCAGAACGGCTTCGGCGATCTGCTGCGCCGACGGGATGTACATGTCTTCGAGCACGCCGGCAAACGGCGTCGGCGTATGCGGCGCGGTCACGAGTTCGATCGGCGCCTTCAGCGAGTGAAACGCGCGTTGGGCGATCAGCGCGGAGATATCGGTGGCCATCGAGCAGCGCGGATTCGCTTCGTCGACCACCACCACGCGGCCGGTCCGCTCCGCGCTTTCGAGAATCGTTTCCTCGTCGAGCGGCGAGGTGGTGCGCAGGTCGATCACGTCGACCTGCACGCCGTTTTTCGCCAGCTTCTCCGCGGCCTCCGTGGCGTAATGCACCATGCGTCCGTAGGTGACGATGGTGGCGTCGTCGCCGTCGCGCACGACGTTCGCCTCGCCGAACGGAATCGCATACGACTCTTCCGGCACCTCGCCTTCGCGGCTGTACAGCAGTTTGTGCTCGCAGAAAATCACCGGATCGTTGTCGCGGATCGCCTGAATCAATAGACCTTTCGCGTCGTACGGCGTCGACGGACACACGACCTTCAGACCAGGTATGTGAGTGAACAGCGAAGTCAGCATCTGCGAATGCTGGGCCGCCGCGCGCAGGCCGGCGCCCTGCATCGCGCGAATCACGACCGGCGTCACCGCCTTGCCGCCGAACATATAGCGAAACTTGGCGGCCTGATTGAAGATCTGGTCGAAGCACACGCCCATGAAATCGATGAACATCAGCTCCGCGACCGGCCGCATGCCGCACGCGGCCGCGCCCACCGCCGCGCCGATATAGCCGCCTTCCGAGAGCGGCGTGTCGAGCACGCGGCCCGGATACTTGTGAAACAGCCCCTTCGTCACGCCGAGTACGCCGCCCCACGCGTCCTGCTCGCCGGGCGAGCCCGCGCCGCCCGCGTTGTCCTCGCCCATCACGATGACGGTTTCATCGCGGGCCATTTCCTGACTCAGCGCTTCGTTGATTGCCTGAGAGAATGTGATCTTGCGTGCCATGTCTGTCTCCTGTGTCGACCAGAGTTAGCGCTTCAGCGCTTACTCTGGTCCCATGCAGAGTTGCGGTCGACCGGAGTTAGCGCTTCAGCGCTTACTCCGGTCCCATGCAGAGTTGCGGTCGACCGGAGTTAGCGCTTCAGCGCTTACTCCAGTCCCATGCAGAATTGCGGTCGACCGGAGTTAGCGTGTCGACCAGAGTTAGCGCTTCAGCGCTTACTCTGGTCCCATAGCGCTTACTCCAGTCCCATGAAAGATGGTTGCCAAATCGTTCAGGTTTGCCACGCGTGCGTTACGGATAGGACACGTAGACGTCGCTCAACAGGTCTTCGGCGGTCGGCAGCGGCGCCGCCTTGGCTTCGGTCACGGCGCTGTCGATCAGGGTCTTGACCTCGGCATCGATGCCGCGCAACGGATCCGCCGTGAGAATTTCGGCGCGTACCACGCGCTCCTCGAAGCGCTTCAGGCAGTCCTTCTCGTCGCGCAGCTTTTGCACTTCGCCAGGCGCGCGATAGGTTTGCGCGTCGCCTTCGAAGTGGCCGAAATAGCGGGAGAATTTCACTTCGACGAGCGTCGGGCCGCCGCCGTGGCGCGCTCGCTCGATCGCTTCGCCCAATGCTTCATGCACCGCGAAGAAATCGAAACCGTCGACGATCACACCCGGCATGCCGAAGCCGCTCGCGCGGTCGGCGATGTTGTCGGTCGCCACCGACCACGTCGACGAAGTCGCTTCCGCATAGCCGTTGTTCTCCGCGACGAAAATCGCCGGCAGCCGCCATACCGAGGCCAGATTCATCGATTCGAAAATCACGCCCTGATTCGACGCGCCGTCGCCGAAAAAGCACACGCCTACGCCGCCGGATTTCTTGTACTTCGCCGCGAGCGCCGCGCCGCAAATCAGCGGCCCGCCCGCGCCGACGATGCCGTTCGCGCCGAGCATTCCTTTCGACAGATCGGCGATATGCATCGAGCCGCCCTTGCCGTGGCACACGCCCGTCTTGCGGCCGTAGATCTCGGCCATCATGCCGTGCACGTCGACGCCCTTGGCGATGCAATGGCCGTGACCGCGGTGCGTCGTCGCCACATAATCCGAATCGTTCAGATGCAGCATCGTGCCCACCGCCGATGCTTCTTCACCCGCGTATAGATGCACGAAACCGGGGATTTCGCCGGTCGCGAATTCGACATGCAGGCGCTCCTCGAACTCGCGGATCGTGCGCATCATTCGATACGCCTTCAGCAGTTCGTCCTTGCTCAAATCACTTGAAACCGACATGGTGTGTCTCCTTGGAGTGAATGCATTACTTGCTCCGACCAATCCGCAACACTACTTCTGATGCGCAACCACGTTCGCCACCTCCCGCACGAGTTGCCGCGATGCCGAGAAGCGCAGCGTGCGTTCGACATCGACGGTCAGCGGCCCTTCCCAATCGAGCGCGATCTCATAGCGATCGCCCCGCTCCAGTTCGATTTCGCGCTCGCCATCGAAAGCGAGCGTGCCGTGTTCGGTATCGAGCGGCGTCCAGCGGCCGACTTCGAAACGCTCGCAGGTGCGCATGAGCACACGCTCGACGCGGCCCGGCGCAATCGGCGCGACCAGCGGCACGCCGATTGCGCCGATTGCGCCGGGGCGGGTGAAGCACAGATGCAAGCCATGCGAGGCGGTGCGTTCAACCGGCGCCCACGCGCCGCCGATCGACGACAGGCCGATCCCGTCGGGCGAAGCGAAGGTGAGAAAGAGCGTTTCGATATCGGCCGGATCCGACACCGCGCGAGCACCGACGAAGCGTTGCCGGCTCACGCACACATCGACCAGCGCGATCTCCTCGCGGCCCTGGTTCGGCCCGGCGACGCAACGCACCACGAGGCGCTTGTTGCGCGTGAGCGCCACATCCGGCGGCACCGCGCCGGACGCGACCAGCGCGCCGGCGAGGCCGGCGACCGTCGCCTCGCGCAAATCGGGAAATGCGTTGTTGGTGCCGGTGGACAAGGTCAGCAACGGCACCTTGTCGCAATGCGCGGCCACCGCGCGGTGCGTGCCGTCGCCGCCCAGCACCGCGATCAGTTCGACGCCTGCTTGCAGCATCGCGGCGACGCCGGAGTGGGTATCGGTCACGCTGTCGGTAATCGGCTGATCGATGAAATCGACTGCCGGCCAGCGCTGTTGCGCGGCGACCGCCGCATGCGTGTCGAGCGCGCGCAGCAACAACGCGGCGACGCCGGTTCGATCGCGCAACGTCAGCACGCGATCCACACCGAGCACGCCGAGCCCGGCCAGCAGACGCACGACCATGTTGGCTTTTTCAGCGGTCGGAAACACCGACGCATACGTGGTGAGGCGGCGAATATCGCGACCCGAGACCGGATTCGCGATCACACCGACGGTGATGGGCGATGGCACTGTGCTTGTCTCCTGCCCGCGCGGTGCGCGGACTATTCATAGTGGGGCGCCGCATTCGCTATTTGCAACGGCACGCAACGGCGCGCAACGGCGCTTTGTCATGCGCAGGACCCAGCAAAGGGTGTGCCAATTTGCTCGAACAGTCGCGGACCGATCGCAAAGTGCCTTGTTTAAAGGGCTCTGTAGAGTAAACGGCGTGCATGCAGCCGCCCGCACACGCCGTGCGATGCAACCTGCGCGGCGTCTCAGGCGCACCGTGTACGACGTTCCGCGTGCGAATCCAGCACTCGAAGAACACGCGCAAAGCCTTTTCGCGCCTGAATTTCAGGGGTGAGTTCAGGGATGAGACAAGCCGTCTCAATGCGGTCTCACACGCGCATGAGACGAACGTCTCACGCGTCTCGCGTGCTGCGTTGCAATGTGATTGCTGAAGCCGGATGTGCTACAAGAACAGCCTGAACTCACTGTGCGTCGCTCGACTGGAGCCGACCATGCCCTACGTTTCGCAGACCCAGCATATCGACCGCGTACGCGGCGCCATCGAAGGACGGCTGCCCGCGCCCGCCGATTCGGCGCGCCTCGTGTCGTCGTGGCAGCGTTCGTTCGAACAGTACCGACTCGATCCGGGCGCCGTGATCGGGCCGCGCGTCCTTACGTCGGCCGAATTACGCGAGGTGCAAGGCAAGGAAGAAGCCTTTTTGCGCGCATCGGGCCAGTGCCTGACACGCCTGCACGACATGATTCGCGTGGCCGACTATTGCGTGATGCTCACCGACGCTCACGGCGTCACGATCGACTACCGGATCGACCGCGAGCGCCGCAGCGATTTCAAGCACGCGGGGCTGTATATCGGCTCATGCTGGTCGGAACGCGAGGAAGGCACCTGTGGCGTCGCCAATGTGCTGACCGATCTCGCACCGATCACGGTGCACAAGACCGACCATTTCCGCGCGGCCTTCACGACGCTCACCTGCAGCGCCGCGCCGATTTTCGCGCCGACCGGCGAGATGATCTGCGTGCTCGACGCGTCCGCGGTGCAGTCGCCGGATAACCGCGACAGTCAGCGGCTGGTGTTTCAACTGGTGCGGCAAAGCGCAGGTCTGATCGAAGACGGCTATTTCCTCAATCAAACCACGCAGCACTGGATTCTGTTCGGCCATTCGAGCCGCAACTTTGTCGAGGCGCAGCCCGAAGTGCTGATCGCTTTCGACGAGTGCGGCAACCTGGTCGCCGCCAATCGCAAGGCACGCGAGTGTATTCCGGGCTTGAATGGCCCGCGCCACATCGACGATGTATTCGATACGTCCGATGTGCATCTGCATGACATTGCGCGCACCGATACGATTGTCGGCTTGCGTCTGCGCGCGACCGGCGCGACGCTGCACGCGCGCATCCGTGCGCCGCTCAAGCGGATTTCGCGCAGCACGGCCGGCATGACCGGCAGCATTGCCCGTGCGCAGCAAACGGATTCGCAACGCGATCTGCAGCTCGGCGCGCTCAGCCGCTTTCTGCACAGCGCCGACAAGCGCATTGCGCACAACGCGGCGGTGGCGTTGCGCATCGTCGGCAAGCGGCTGCCTATTCTGATTCTCGGCGAAACTGGCGTCGGCAAAGAGGTGTTCGCGCATGCCGTGCACGACGCGGGCGCGCGGCGCACCCGGCCGTTCATTGCGGTGAATTGCGGCGCGATTCCGGAGTCGCTGATCGAGAGCGAATTGTTCGGCTACGCGCCGGGCGCCTTCACCGGCGCGCGCAGCCGCGGCGCGCGCGGCAAGATCGCGCAAGCGCATACCGGCACGCTGTTTCTGGATGAAATCGGCGACATGCCGCTCAATCTGCAAACGCGGCTGCTGCGCGTGCTGGCCGAAGGCGAGATCATGCCGCTCGGCGGCGATGCGCCCGTGCGCGTGGATATCGACGTGATCTGCGCAACCCACCGCGATCTTGCGCAGATGGTGGCCGAGGGTTCGTTCCGCGAAGATCTCTACTACCGGCTGAGCGGCGCGAGCTTGCCGATGCCGCCGTTGCGCGAGCGCGCGGATATCCGCGACGTGATCGAGGCGGTGTTCGACGAAGAAGCGCAAATGGCCGGCCATGTGCTCACACTCGACACCCGCCTCGCCGAGCGTCTCGCCGCGTTCAGCTGGCCGGGCAACATTCGCCAACTGCGCAACGTACTGCGCTATGCGTGTGCGATCTGCGATTCCGCGCGCGTGGAGTTTCGGCATGTCGCGCCCGATATTGCGGCAGTGCTCGAGCCGGGGGCTACCGATCATCGCGCGCTGATGCAGGCAAACGCGCACGCCAACCCGCACGACGACCCACGCGACGAGCGCGCACGCATTGTCGAAGCGCTCACGCGTCATCAATGGAGGCCAAACGCTGCCGCTCGAGCTCTAGGTATTTCGCGCGCGACCTTGTACCGGCGCATCGCGAAGCTGAGCATTGTCGGACCGCATCGCAGCTGATCCGGTTCTTGCTGAAACGGTATGCAACGCTTATCGCTTGAATCGATTGCAATTTTTTATTGACAAGGCATGCGACAAAACGGCACACTCGATCTCATGTTGACGCACACCTTCATCGCCCATGCGATTAAAAACCCAACGCGAGCCATCATCGGCTGGCCTTTGGGAGTATGTGCGCGTTAGCAGTCTGAATCTGCAAAACAAGACCCCCAAGGCCCCGCCGGTAACGGAAGGGGCCTTTTGTTTTGTGGGCGCCTCTGTCCGCCGGCTCGATGACGGAGAGCAAGATGGATCAGGCAAGCCCGCAGTGCATGGATGACGACTCGAGCCAGTACGCATATCAGCAGGACGAGCGTCTCCCGAAGGTGGTAGTGCATTTTTCCGTGATGCCCGGCGCGACGCTGACATGGCGTGTGGATGCCGACAGCACGCTCAGTGTGCAAGGCGCACGCGTATGGCTCACACGCGTCAGTTCACCTTACGATCATTGGCTCCAACCCGGCAACGAGTTTCGCCTGCAACGCGGCGAACGCGTGTGGCTCAGCACGGATGGAAAGATCGCCGCGCGCGTCTCGTTGACTAGCGCGCTGCCCGCACGCCGTGGTCTGGTCAGCCGTTGGCTGGCGCGGCTGGCATGGCTGAACCTGGGCGCGCCGACGCCGCGCTAGCACATCCGCTACGCGTCGCCAGACGCTTCACACGCGTTCGATGGCGATCGCTATGCCCTGGCCAACGCCAATACACATCGTGCACAGCGCAAAGCGACCTTGCGTGCGTTGCAATTGATACATGGCGGTCGTCACCAAACGTGCGCCGCTCATGCCGAGCGGGTGACCGAGCGCAATCGCGCCGCCGTTCGGGTTCACGCGCGCGTCGTCGTCCGCGACACCTAGCGCGCGCAGCACGGCAAGCCCTTGCGATGCGAATGCTTCGTTCAACTCGATCACGTCGAACTGGTCGATGGTCATGTTCAGGCGCGCCAGCAGCTTTTGCGTGGCGGGCGCCGGTCCGATGCCCATCACGCGCGGCGCCACGCCGGCCGTTGCGATACCCAGCACGCGGGCGCGCGGCGTGAGGCCGAAGCGCTTCGCGGTGGCTTCGTTGGCGAGCAGCAGCGCAGCGGCGCCGTCGTTGACGCCCGATGCGTTGCCCGCGGTCACCGTGCCGTCCGCGCGCACCACGCCCTTGAGCTTGGCCAGCGCTTCAAGACTGGTTTCGCGCGGATGTTCGTCTTGCGAGACGGTGATCGGATCGCCCTTCTTCTGCGCAATCGTCACGCCGACGATTTCCTGCGCGAGCGTGCCGTCGCGTTGCGCGCGTGCGGCCTTCTGCTGACTGCGCAGTGCGAATGCGTCCTGGTCGGCACGGCTGATGTGGTAGTCGGTCGCGACGTTCTCGCCGGTTTCCGGCATCGAATCGACGCCGTAGCGTTGCTTCATCAACGGGTTGACGAAACGCCAGCCGATCGTCGTGTCGAAGATATCGGCCTGGCGCGAAAACGCGCTGGTTGCCTTGCCCATCGCGAACGGCGCGCGGCTCATGCTTTCCACGCCGCCGGCCACCATCAGCGCGGCCTCGCCCGATTTGATCGCGCGCGCCGCGATGCCGACCGCATCCATGCCCGATCCGCACAGGCGGTTCACCGTCGAGCCCGGCACGCCTTGCGGCAAACCGGCCAGCAGCAGCGACATGCGCGCGACGTTGCGGTTGTCTTCACCGGCCTGGTTCGCGCAGCCGTAGATCACGTCGTCGATCGCGTTCCAGTCGACGTCCTTGTTGCGCTCCATCAGCGCCTTGAGCGGCACCGCGCCCAGGTCGTCGGCGCGAACCGACGACAACGAACCCGCATAGCGGCCGATCGGGGTGCGAATCGCGTCGCACAGGAATGCTTCGGTCATGTGATGTCTCCAGTTGGTGTGCTGCGTGCGCTGTGCCGAAATCGGGTAGCGGCGCAGGCCGCTTGCGCAAAGGCATTGACCCGGCGAGCGCGCCGAAAAACGGCGAAACTGACGAGAAACAGCCGCGTGGCGGCCGCCACCTCAAATCAGCTTAGCGCAGGATGATGAACCACGGATTCGATATCGCAATATCGCGGCCATTTGTTCTTTATACGAACAATAGGTCATATATCGAACATTGAGGCTCGATAATAGGCGTGCGGCCGAAACCGTGTCAAGCAAAGCGACACCGTTACCAGGGAATACGTGCAGCCTCGCGGCCTGCGCGATGCCTCAGACAAATGACGCGCTCGTGCCGCTCAGATCAGCTTGACGGTCCGTGAAGAACCGCCGGCACGAGGCTTGGGGCGTGCTTTTCAGCGAACCTGAATCCGCTCGTCTTCGAGATAGGCGCGAATCACGTCGGCGAAACTGCGGTCGCCGCTCAGGCCGAGCCGCGCGGCGCGCGACGTATCCCACCGTCCCGGCCAGCTGCCGACAATCTTCTCCACGCGCGCGTCCGGTTCCCAGACGATTCGCTGCGCGGTCTCGTCGCCGGCGACCTCGCGCAGCGCCGCGACCATCTCGTCGACGCTCACCGAAATCCCCGGCAGATTCAGCACACGCTGGTTGCCGAGCGCGGCGGCATCGATTTCGAGTCCGGCGATCAGGCTTTCGATCGCCTTGCGCGGCGACAGCAGCCACAAGCGCGTGGCGCCCGCTACCGGACACACCGCCGCTTCGCCGTTCAACGGCTCGCGAATGATTCCGCTCGCAAACGACGACGCCGCCGCATTCGGCTTACCCGGCCGCACGCTGATGGTGGGCAGCCGCAGCACGCGGCCGTCGACGAAACCACGCCGCGCGTAATCGTTCAGCAGCAACTCGGCGATCGCCTTCTGCGCGCCATACGACGATTGTGGATTCAGCGCGGTATCGTTCTGCACGACATCCGGCAGATCGCCGCCATAGACCGCCACCGAACTCGTGAACAGCACCCGCGGTTTGTGTCCGCGTTGCCGGCACGTTTCGAGCAGCAGACGCGACGCGTCCAGATTGATGCGCATGCCGAGATCGAAATCCGCCTCGGCCTGGCCGCTGACGATCGCGGCGAGATGGAAGATCGCCGCGGTCTTCCCGTCGATCACGCTTTCGAGCACGCTGCGCTCCGCGATGTCGCCCACCTCCGTGCGAACGCGGCTGTCGCCGAAATCGCCCGCACGCACCACGTCGAGCAGCACCAGCTCGGTAATGGCTTGCGGCTTGCCGTCCACGTCTTTCAATGAACCGCGCGCCAGCAGCTCGCGCGCGAGGCGCTGGCCGAGAAAACCCGCGCCGCCTGTAATCAGTACTTTCATGAGGTCGTTCTTCCTTCCTGGCGAACGTTGTTCAGATAGGGCTTCATCCAGCCCAAGCCTGCCGAGGTACCCGCACGCGGCCGGTATTCGCAACCGATGTAGCCGTCATAGCCGAGCGTGTCGATCAGATCGAACAGGTAGGGATAGTTCAGTTCACCGGTATCCGGTTCATGGCGTTCCGGCACGCCGGCAATCTGAATATGGCCGATGCCCGCCATATCGCGTTTGAGCTTCACCGCGAGATCGCCTTCGACGATCTGGCAGTGATAGCAAT
Organism: Paraburkholderia sp. GW821-FHT02A12; assembly: GCF_059422005.1. Lineage (NCBI taxonomy): Bacteria > Pseudomonadati > Pseudomonadota > Betaproteobacteria > Burkholderiales > Burkholderiaceae > Paraburkholderia > Paraburkholderia sp. GW821-FHT02A12. Next base: position 2,644,122 of record NZ_JBWKWA010000002.1, read on the forward strand.
CGAATTGCACCTTGAGATTCGGCGCGTCCACTTCCGCGCAAATGGCCTGCGCGTCGTCCTGGCGGTTCAGAAAAAATCCCGGAATATCGCGCGTGTTGATCGGCTCGATCACGACGCTGATGCCTTCGGCTTGCGCGGCCTTCGCGGCATACGCGAGATTCTTCAGATACACCTCGCGATGCCGCGCGCGCGGTTGATCCGCGCCGATCAGTCCAGCCATCACATGCAGCTTGCGATTGCCGAGTACACGCGCGTAATCGAGCGCGGTTTCGACGCTGCGATGGAACTCGCCTTCGCGGCCCGGCAGCGAGGCAATGCCGCGTTCGCCCGCAGCCCAGTCGCCGGGCGGCGCATTGAAGAGCGCCTGGGTCAGGCCGTTGTCGTCGAGCCGCGCCTTGATGTCCGCTGCTGGGAAATCGTACGGGAACAGGAACTCGACCGCCTTGAAGCCGTCTTTTGCCGCAGCGGCGAAACGGTCGAGGAAGGCGTGCTCGTTGTACATCATGGTCAGGTTGGCGGCGAAGCGAGGCATGGCAGCAACTCCTTGAAAACAGTTAATTCAGCGCGCCGCGATCACCGTAAGCGGCGCCCGGCGCGCGACGCCCGATTTAGCGATTGACCAGCCTGGCCGGCGTCAGCCACGTGGCGATCGCGCCGATCACCAGCATGCCGGCCAGCACATACATGCCGGTCTGCGTGCTATGCGTGAGATCCTTCAGATAACCGATCATGTAGGGGCTCGCAAAGCCCGCGAGATTGCCGATCGAATTGATGATCGCGATGCCGGCGGCGGCGGTCGCGCCCGACATGAACGCAGTCGGCAACGACCAGAATAGCGGCGCGCAGGTCAGCACGCCTGCAGCGGCCAGCGAGAGAAAGGCGATCGACACCACCGTATTGTCCGCAAACGAAGCGGCCACCGTGAAGCCGATCGCGCCGAACAGCGCCGGCACGATCAGATGCCAGCGACGCTCGCGGCGCTTGTCCGCGCTATGGCCCATCAGGTTCATCACGACGATCGCGCACAGGAACGGAATCGCGCTCAAGAGGCCGATTTCGAATGCGCCGCTCACGCCGGTCGATTTGACGAGCGTCGGCATCCAGAACGTCAGGCCGTATTGCCCGGTGACGAACGCAAAATAGATCAGCGACATCCACCATGTGCGCGGATCGCGGAACACCGCACCGAGCGAGTGCGCCTGCGTTTTCTGCTGCGGCTGCGCGGCGGCGATTTCATCGGCGAGCAGGCGTTTTTCGCTCTCGCTCAGCCATTTCGCGCTGGAGATGCCGTTGTCGAGATAGAGGATCGTCGCGATACCGATCGCGATTGCGGGGATCGCTTCGATCAGGAACATCCATTGCCAGCCCGCGAAACCCGAGCTGTGGTGGAACGTCTGCATGATCCAGCCCGACAGCGGATTGCCGAAAATCCCCGAAACCGGAATCGCCGACATGAACACGGCGATGATCTTCGCGCGCCGATGCGACGGAAACCAGTACGTCAGATACAGAATCACGCCGGGATAGAAACCGGCTTCGGCGAGACCCAGAAGGAAGCGCAAGATGTAGAACTGCATCGGCGTCTTCACGAAGACGAACAGCGCGGACAGCAGGCCCCACGTGATCATGATCCGCGCGATCCAGATACGTGCGCCGATCTTGTGCATCAGGATGTTGCTCGGCAACTCGAACAGGAAGTAGCCGATAAAGAACACGCCGGCGCCGAGACCGAACACGGTTTCGCTGAACGCAAGGTCCTGCGACATCTGCAGTTTCGCGAAGCCGACATTCACACGATCCAGATAAGCCACCACGTAGCACAGCATCAGAAACGGCACGATGCGCCAGAACACTTTCTTATAGGTGCGCTCGACTTCGGCAGCGCCGGGTTGTCCCGCGTCGGCTGCAATGGGGCGGCTCGATGCTGTCTGATAGGTACTCATGCATTGTCTCCTTCTATGGATAGCCTGATGCGTTGCTGCTTGTCGCCTGGCTTTGTTGATGTCGGGTGTGCTACCAGCGCGCGCCGAACACGGTGCGCAATTCCTCGAGTGCCGCTTCGTCGAGCGGCATGGGCCGCGGGGTCGTCATCAGCCACAGGCGCGCGGTCTCTTCGAGTTCTTCGAGCGCATACGCGGCCTGCGCAACCGAACGCTCCCACACTACCGGGCCAAGACGCTCGAGCAGGACCGCGCGAACGCTATCGGCAAGCGCGGCGATCTGCTCCGCGACTTGCGGATCGCCCGGCCGCCTGTAGCGAATCAGGGGGACGTGTCCCACTTTCATCACGTAGTACGGGGTGATCGGCGGCAACACGTCGTTGTCGCTCCATACGCCCGCAAGCGTCAAGGCGACCAGATGCGTCGAATGCGTGTGGACGATGCCGCGCGCTTCGCCGTTGCGCGCGTAGATGCCGCGATGCAGCGCCAGCGTCTTCGACGGCTTGCCGCCGGACACCGCGTTGCCGGCCAGATCGACTTTGGCGATGTCGGCAGGGTCGAGCCGGCCGAGGCATGCGTCGGTCGGCGTGATCAGCCAGCCGTCGTCGAGGCGCGCGCTGATGTTGCCGGCGGTGCCCACGGTGTAGCCGCGTTGATAGAGGCTCGCGCCGGTTACGCAGATTTCTTCGCGGACCCTGGCTTCGTTCGTCGTATGGAGTGCGGGCGTGCCGGTCATTGCACCACCCCGTCGAGATGGCGCAGCGCCTTTTCGAAGAAATCCGTCGTGCCGAAGTTGCCGGATTTCAGCGCCAGTGCAAGCGGCTCGACGCCGGTCGTCATGGTGGCCGGCACGCCGGGATCGATCTGCGCGCCGATGCGCAGCGTGTGCACGTCGAGCGCCTGCACCACCGCGCCCGAAGTTTCGCCGCCCGCCACCACAAACTTGCGTACGCCGCGCTCGCGCAGGCCGCGTGCAATCGACGCCAGAGCCGTTTCGACCAGATGCCCCGCTTTGCTGACGCCGAGTTCGCGCTGCACCGCTTTGACTTCGTCGGGCGTGGCGGTGGCGTAGATCAGCACCGGCTCGGCTTTATCGAAGTGCCCCTGTGCGAATGCCAGCGCCTGCTCGACCACCGTTTCGCCGCGCGCCACCGCCAACGGATCGATGCGGAACGAAGACCGCGTTTCGCGCCAGGCCGTCACCTGCGCGTTGGTCGCTTTCGACGCGCTGCCCGCCAGCACGACCGACAACCCTTCCACTCGCGGCAATTGTGCGGCGTCGGTTTGCTCCGCGAGCAAACCCGCGCGGCGGAAATTGCCGGGCAAACCTAGCGCGACACCCGAACCGCCCGTAATCAGCGCGAGGTCGGCGCAAGCTTCGCCCAGCACGTAGAGGTCCGCGTCCGACACCGCATCGGCGATCGCCATCCGCACGCCGTCGCGGCGCAAGGCGTCGAACGATTCGCGTACCTTGGAAACGCCTTTGGCGACGGCGTCATACCGCACCAGCCCGACTTTCGATTCAGTCTGCCGTTGCAGCACGCGTACGAGGTTCGCATCGCGCATCGGCGTGAGCGGATGGTTTTCCATGCCCGACTCGTTGAGCAAGGTATCGCCGACGAACAGATGACCGCGATAGATCGTGCGGCCATTCTCGGGAAACGCCGGGCATGCGATCGTAAAAGCCGTTGCGCCGGCGTCCGCGGACAACGCGTCGAGCAACGCATCCGTTACCGGGCCGATGTTGCCCGCGTCGGTCGAATCGAACGTCGAGCAGTATTTGAAGAAGAACTGCCGGCAACCTTGCGCGCGCAACCAGTCGAGCGCGGCGAGCGATTGCGCGACCGCGTCGGCGGCGGGAATCGTGCGCGATTTCAGCGCGACGACCAGCGCGTCGGCCTCGATCGCGTCATTCGATGCCGGCACGCCGATGGTCTGCACCGTGCGCATGCCGCCGCGCACCAGCATGTTGGCGAGGTCGGTGGCGCCGGTGAAATCGTCAGCGATACAGCCGAGCAGCGCGCGTTTGGACGGGGTGGTCATGGCGAACTCCCGCGCTTATTTCGCCGCCGGCACGTCGATGCCGGGGAAAATCCTGATCACGGCCGAATCGTCTTCACCGCCGTGACCGGCGGTCGACGCCATCATGAACATCTGATGCGCCGCCGCCGAAAGCGGCAAAGGAAACTTCGAACGGCGTGCGGTATCGAGCACGAGGCCGAGATCCTTGACGAAGATATCGACTGCCGACAGCGGCGTGTAATCGCCCTTCAGAATATGCGGCACGCGGTTCTCGAACATCCACGAATTGCCCGCGCTGTGCGTGATGACCTCGTACAGCGCCTCAGGATCCACGCCTTCGCGCAGACCGAGCGCCATTGCCTCGGCGGCCACCGCGATATGCACGCCGGCCAGCAACTGATTGATGATCTTCACTTTCGACCCGGCGCCATGCGCCGAACCGAGGCGATACACCTTGCCGGCCATCGCGGCCAGCACGTCCTCGCACGCGGCATAGGTCGCGTCCGGGCCGGACGTCATCATCGTCATTTCACCGGAGGCGGCGCGCGCCGCGCCACCCGACACCGGCGCATCGAGCATCTGCAAACCGGCGGCCTCGATCCGCTTGCCGAGTTCGATCGCGAAGTCGGGCGCGACAGTCGCGCTGGCGATCACGACGCCGCCTGGCTTCATCGCCGGCACGGCGCCCTGCTCGCCGAACAGCACCGCTTCGGTCTGCGCCGCGTTGACCACGAGCGTGACGACCACTTCGCATTGCGCCCCGAGCTCCGCGGGCGAAGCGCAACCCACGCCGCCTTCCTTGACGAACGCTTGCAGGACCTCGTTGCGCAAATCGCACGCGTGAACCCGAAAACCTGCGCGCAACAGCGAGCGCGCGACACCCAGGCCCATTGCACCAAGACCGATGACACCAACATTTCTGGACATGCTTGACCTCTGAGAATGCTTCGTTAGCAGCTGACGCTCGAAAGCGCTCAGCAAATACCCGCTTCCGCGAGCCGCCGCGCCGCGTTGTACATATGCGTGCGCGCCGCATTGCGCGCCGCCATCGGATCGCCCGCACGAATCGCGGCGGCGATCGCCGCATGCTCTTCGCGCACCTGACGGGAAAAGTCCTCGCGCAGCGCTTCATTGCGCCGCGTCACCACGGTGCCCGCTTCGAGGTACTGGTTCAGGAACGTGAGCGTCTTGAGGAAATACGGATTGCCGGTGACCGCGGCGATAGCGCGATGAAACGCGACGTCTTCAGCGACACCGTCTTCGCCTTCGGCCACCGCTTCGTCGATCTTCGCGAGCGCAGCGTCGATCGACACCATGTCGGCGTCGCTGCGGCGCATGGCGGCTTCTGATGCGACTTCCGCTTCGATCGCCCGCCGCAGCGCGAGGATTTGCAGCACCGAGCCCGCCTCGACGGCTTCCGCGTAATCGATGCGCAGCGGCCGGATCGCGCCGTGCGCGGCAACGAACACGCCGCTGCCCTGGCGCGGTTCGACCACGCCTTCGTTCTTCAGACGCGAGATCGCCTCGCGAATCACCGTGCGGCTCACGCCGAACTGCTGCGCCAGTACGGCCTCCGTCGGCAGCTTGCCGCCGCGCTCGAAGGCGCCTTTGTCGATCTGCTTGAGAAGCTGCTGCGCGACCGTGTCGCTCAGTGCCCGGGCAGGAATCTTGTCGAACATCGAATGCCTCGATTGATCATGTTATCGGGTCATCATACAACTTTCGATCGCAGGCCGCATCCATGCAAACCCTGGGCTCGCGGCCCAAAAACCTGCGAGGTTGGCGAAAATCAAGGCTTAAGCTATCGTCACGGCTTCCCGCGGCATCGCGCCGCCCCGGCTCGTGCCGGTTGTGCCGCGTGGTGCGCGACCGCTATACGCCCTCTTCGAACGCTTTTTGCAAAGGCCCATGAGCAAAGCCCTGCCGCCGTCTTCCGCCGTTCCTGTCAGTGCCGAACCGGCCCCGGACAAACCGGGTGATTCGTATGTGCAGTCGTTCGCACGCGGCCTGGCGGTGATTCGCGCGTTCGACGCCACGCGCCCCGAACAGACGCTGACCGACGTGGCCGCCACCACCGGTCTGACGCGCGCCGGCGCGCGCCGCATCCTGCTGACCTTGCAGACGCTCGGCTATGTGGAAGCCGAAGGCCGCCTGTTCCGCCTGACGCCGAAGATCCTCGATCTCGGCTTCGCGTATCTCACCTCGATGCCGTTCTGGAACCTCGCCGAACCGGTGATGGAAGAACTGTCGGCACAGGTGCATGAAAGCTGTTCAGCGGCCGTGCTCGATCGCACCGAGATCGTCTATGTGCTGCGCGTGCCGACCCACAAGATCATGACGATCAATCTGTCGATCGGCAGCCGCTTGCCGGCGTATTGCACGTCGATGGGCCGCGTGCTGCTCGCCGCACTCGACGACGAAACGCTCGACGCGACCCTGAGTTCGGCGCCGCTCTACGCACACACGCCGCGTACGGTCACCGACAAGGAAGAGCTGAAGAAACTGATCGCGCAGGTGCGCCGCCAGGGCTGGGCAATCGTCGACCAGGAACTGGAAGGCGGTCTGATTTCGCTGTCCGCGCCGATTCGCAACCGCCAGGGGCGCGTGATCGCGGCGATGAATATCAGCGGCAACGCCCAGCGCAATTCGGCCAGGCAGATGGTGAAGGCGTTTCTGGAACCGCTGCAGCAGGCGGCGCAGACGGTGTCGGAGATGGTGGCGCGGCGCGGCTGAGTTTAGCGGTTGTTGCGCGGTTGAGATTGATAGCGGCGCGCGGTACGTGACCTCCTGGGCGGTGTGGCGGTGCACCGTGACGAGCCTTCATTGCGCGTAAGCGGTTCAACGTGCGCGGCTGCAGACCTGGCGCAATAAGCATTCGCAAATCAACAGTACTCGAGCAGGATGGCGTCGATGACAAAAATACATGACAGAACGACCGTTCAGGACATCCTCGCAGAGGCGAGCACACACGGCATCGGTACTCGAACCTCGCCGTCGCATTGATACGCGGCCGCGTCTTCGGACACGGATTCGGACCGGGCGGCGGACGAAAGCGGTCGCAACACGAACAAAGTCGGCGCCCCCCGCCCGGTGCGGTTACCTCGTGTCTTCTGTTGCGATCCCGTACATCACCAGCTAGTTTTTAGCTGCCCCCGAAAAAAATGTTGCATTGTGGGTCCGTGCCACAGGGCCGCGCATGTTTCACGCCGCTTTGCATTTTCGTGTCGGGCATACCTCCGTATGCCGGCGTCCCTGTAGCGGGCGCAGCATCCTGAGTCGCGGCATTTTCCTGTGGGGCGGGTTGTGGCGTCTGCGGCGTGCCTTGAGAATGAGCAAGCCCTGCCATGACAAGCAACCCGGCAGCAGAAGCGACCATCAATTTTGATTTCACGTTAGCTCCTTGAATTGCGTTGAGTTCCAACCATGCGATGCGTCATTCGCGTGCCCGAAGTTGACATCCTCACGGGATTGTCGAACGCGCAAAGCGTCCTTCGCGCCTGCGGGCCAGATGCCCGAGGCGAAAGTTCTAGGTCATTGGGAAAATTAGGAAAGCAGTGCGCCGAGCCGAAGTCCCGAGGCGCAAGGTGGCGTGCGAACTGGCAGTGTCAATGGATTTTGTGGACCCTCGACACGTAATAATCGCCCTGCAGATAGGTTATAGGGCGCGGAATGCCGGAGCGGTAGTGAATATTCGCGTCGAGCTTCGCTCGCGAACTCGCAAGCGGCTTTTTACGCCAGTCCTGGTTTAAACGCCAGCCGTCTGGCGGATTTGGCCAGTCGCGGATATATAGGAGCCGCTACTGGCATCAATCGCTTTTGATGATGAGGCTCGACGGCTTTCACAAATTACTTTGAGCTGCCATGCGCGGATTTCGATCGTCATGGTGCGAACCGGACTACGCCTTTGGCCGACCACCTCTGGGCAGTTTTCTGAAGCCCACCCACTTCGAAATATTCGGTTTCAGAACTCACAACACCTTGGTCAACATGTTGGGCGTCTGGGGCGTTAAGGAGATGAACGGTGAGAAACCGTCCCGTTACCTGAACGGGAAACTTGCTGGAGCCGAACATGAAAAACACGAACGGGCAGTCCCTGCGTTCGCAGGTCGAAAAGTGGCTCGCGCCGGCTCCCGCGACAGCCGTTCATGTGACCAGATTCAGTCGCACCGGATGGAATGGGGGACGCTACGTGTGCGTCGAGATGTCGTCACCAGCCGGAGCGCACGCATTGTTCTTCTTCAGGCACGATGACGGCAGTTGGTGCGTAATCCCGCCAACTGCCAACAGGCGGAAGTCGACCGCGGAGCATCCTCTCGTGCAGGCGACTGTCGCCACCTTTTGACGACGGTTGCGAGTTCGCCGCGCTGAATCGCGCCGCTCGGCATCTGCGTCGCGCAGATCGAAGAAGCGCTGCCGAACTATGATCTCAGCATTATCTCGTGGCGGGATTTGTTGCCCACGCCGGCCGTACTGCAGTTCGTGTCGTGTTTGCAGTAAGCGACGCGCGAACGAATGGCCGCGCCGGCCTAACGCGTATTGGCGCACGCCTTCAAAAACGCAATCAACGCATGCCCTGCGTCCTCAAGCTCGCCGGAGTTATCGATGGTCGTGCAGCGAATCCCATCAGGCAACGCAAACGGCGCACGCCGTGCAAGCCTTGCCGCGACCTGCTCCGCCGACTCACGCGCCCGCGCGCCGAGCCGCGCTTCGAGAATGTGCGGCGCAGCGTCCACGTGCACCACTTCCGTTTGCGGATAACGCCCCAGCGTATGCTGCAAATGCTGACGCGAACCGTTGACGACGACCGCGCAACCGCGCGCGAGCCACGCATCGAGTTCGATACCGATGCCATAACGCAGCGAGTGGCTGGACCACTCCAACGCGAACAGACCGAGCACGGAACGCGCCGCGAATTCTTCGGCGCTCAGCGCGACATGCTCCTCACCATTGCCGCTCGGCCGCGTGATGTAACGATGCGCGAATAGAATCGGTTCGCCCATCAAACGCCTGCGCGCAAAACCCAGCAACGAATCCTTGCCCGCGCCGGACGGCCCCATTACATAGATCAAACGACCTGCCATCGTTACTTCACCTCCCATGTCTGAAACGGCACACGCCGCCACAACACGAACGGCGCGCCCGGCGCGGGCTCGACAAAAAGCGCGGCGTGGTCGACGACGAGCGGCCCGAGCCTCGGCGTTTGCGCCCGCCACCAGGCGACCAGCGTCGCGCGCTCATCGGCGTCCGCGAGCGAATTGGATAGCGTCATGTGAAAACGGAATTCGTCGAACACATACGGATAACCCCATTCGACCAGCAGCGCGCGTTGCCGCTCGGTCAGCGGCGCCGCAAGACGGCGTGCGAGATCGGCAGCGGACGGCCTGGCGCGCAGTGCATCGAACGATTGCAACGCGCTTGCTGCGACGGCGCGGATATTCGTTTCGCCGGCCTCATCCGCAGGACGCAGCGCAACAAAATCGCCGAGCGTCGCGGCTTCGACCGGCAACGTCAATGCGGCCTGCGAACGCGCCCATTCGAGCGCCGTTTGCAGCACGTCGTGCTGGGTCGCGCCGTCCGCCAAACGAAATGGAGCAATCAGCGTGCCGTGCCATCCATAGCGACGGGGCGCATCAGTCAGATCCACCAATGGACGCTTCAAGCCGTCCGGTTGCGGCGGCACGTACACCTCGCCGTTTTCCGCATCGCGGCCCAACCAGCCGGATCCTGCCCGCCACCACGCCGAATCACGCGACGGCGCGAAATACACGGCAAAACGTGCCTCGGCGCCCCAGAGGGCGCCGCTCATACTTCGTGCTCCACGAGCAGTTGCACACGGTCAGCGGCGAAATGCGTGAAGCCGTACTTGATCGGTGTCCCCTCCAGATCGACGTCGACGTTTTCGACCCACAGCACCGGCTGCTGCCGGTTGATGTTCAAACGTCGCGCCACTTCCGGCTCAGGCAACACGCTGCCGATACGGCTCCACTTGCGCAAGTAGTCGGTCACGCCGAATTCCGCCATCGACTTCGTGATGCTGCCGGTGCGCTCCAGCACCTCCGGCAGATCCGCGAAACGCGCCGCCGGATACCAGTTGCGCGCGAACGTGAGCGGCACGCCGTCCGATTCGTGCAGCGATTCGATCCGATAGACCGACGCACCCGCCCGCAGGCTGAGCGCCTTGGCGACATTCGGCTCGGCTTTCACCCGCGCGGCCGACAGCATCGTGCCGGCAGCCGCGTGATGCTGCTGCCGCAAGTTTTCTGTAAACCGCGTGCGGCGGCCGATCGTATAGTCGATGGCGCCGGGTTGCACGAAGGTGCCGCGTCCCTGTTCGACGCTGACAAGACCGAGCGCGGCGAGACCCAGCATCGCCCGGCGCACGGTATGCCGGTTCACGTCGAAGCGCTTGGCCAGTTCGCCCTCGCTAGGCAGGCGGCCCTCCTCGCCGAAACCGCTCGCGGCGATTTCCGCGGCAAGAATCTGCTCGATCTGCCGCCACACGGCAACGCCCGCGCCGCGTTCGAGCAGCGTGCCCGGTGTCGCGTTGTCGTTCGATGTCATGGTGCTGTCATTCCCTTGAGTTCAAATATTCGCTATGTCGTGCATTGTAGTGCGCAAGCCGTGATGGAAATGTGAAATGCCCTCCACGTTCAGCAACACTCGACAAGTATATCTTTAAACGTCTAGACGTTTAGACGAATAGATGGTCAAATGATCGCTCGCTGAATCAACAGGAGTCTCGATGAGCATGACGCCGCTGCTGAGCGCCCGTTCGCTGACCAGACAATACGGCGGCCGCAACGGCTGCATGGATGTCAGCTTCGATCTCTATCCAGGCGAGGTGCTGTGCATCGTCGGCGAATCCGGCTCGGGCAAGACCACACTGCTGAATACGCTCGCCTTGAAAACCGAAGCCGACAGCTGGCGCCCGCCACGTTTTCCAGCGGCGAGCAGCAGCGCGTGAACATCGCGCGACGGCTTGATCGCGGGACATCCGCTGTTGCTGCTCGACGAACCCACGGCCTCGCTCGACGCGGAAAATCGCGACGTCGTCGCCGATCTGATCGTCGAGGCGCGCGAGCGCGGCGCGGCGATAGTCGGTATCTTTCATGATGAAGATACGCGCAACAAGGTGGCGACACGCCGTCTCGAACTCCAGCCGCCCTCGCGCCACTGATGTCGCTGATGTCGCTGACGTCGCTGATTGACACGAGACGGCACTCAACTGAACACTGAGCCAGGCGCTCAGATCCGACCGACTACGGAGCAAATCGATGTTGATCAAAAACACTCGCATCGTGACGCGAGATGAAGTATTCACTGGCGTGGTCCATATCGAAGACGGTGTGATCCGCGACGTCGAGCGCGGCACAACTTCAGCGCGCGAGGCAGAAGACTGGGACGGCGACTATCTGTTGCCGGGCCTGATCGAACTGCACACGGACAACCTCGAAAAGCACCTCGCGCCGCGTCCCGGCGTGCAATGGAACACCGACGCCGCCTTCGTGATCCACGACGCGCAGGTGGCGGCGGCCGGCATCACCACGGTGTTCGACGCGCTCGCGATCGGCTCGCGCTCGAATGTCGGCCTGCGTGGCCGCGATCTGCAAACGCAATGCGCCGCAGCGCTCACGCGCTTTTCCGAGCGCAAGCTGCTGCGCGCCGAACACTTCCTGCATCTGCGCTGCGAAATCGCTACCGCCGACGTGGTGGAAGTATTCGACTCGTTGTGCACGCATCCATTACTGCGGCTTGCCTCGGTGATGGACCACACGCCCGGCCAGCGTCAATGGCACGACCGCGATCAATGGCGCCGCTTCCAGGAACGCAACGGCAAGCTGAGCGACGAGCACGTCGCCATGGCGCTCGCCGAACTCTCCGACGAACAGCAGCGTTACGCCGACGTGCACCGCCGCGCGATCGTCGCGCGTTGCAACCGGCTCGGCGTCCCAGTCGCGAGCCACGACGACACGCTGATCGAACACGTCGAACAGGCCAAGGCCGAGGGCATCGTGCTGGCGGAATTTCCGACCACGCGCATCGCCGCCGAGACGGCGCGCGAGCACGGCATTTCGACCATCATGGGCGCGCCGAATATCGTGCGCGGCGGCTCGCACTCGGGCAACGTATCGGCGCTCGAACTGGCCAAAGCGGATCTGCTCGATATCCTGTCGTCGGATTACGTGCCGTCAAGTTTGCTGACCGCCGTGTTCGAACTGGTCGACAAGGCCGGCTGGAGTTTGCCGCGCGCCATGGCGACCGTTTCCGCCGAGCCGGCCCGCACAGCCGGTCTGCATGACCGCGGCGCGATCGCGCCGGGCTTGCGTGGCGACTTCGTACGCGTCACCATGCTCGACACGCTGCCGGTGCCGCGCGCAACTTATCGGGCCGGCGCGCGGATCGTTTGACGATGCTTTCAAGCCTCGTTGGGCGCGGGCGGCAGCGGTTCGGCCGCGGCCCAGCGCGTCCAATCGCGTCCAGCGCGGCATCCCCTCTTCGTGACCGCCTAACCAATGACTGTTGATTCCCCACTGCGTCGTCCCCCACGAATTTCCTGCGTCATCTGCGCTTACAACGAAGCGCCACGCATCGGCAGGGTGCTGGCCGTAGCCGCCGCGCACCCTTTGTTCGCCGAAGTCATTGTGGTGGACGACGGTTCGACCGACGGCACCGCCGAGGTCGTCGAGCGCTTCACGCCGGTGCAGCTGATCCGGTGCAGCGAAAACCGCGGTAAAAGCGCCGCCATGGCGACCGGGATCGCCGCCGCGCAAGGCGAGCTGATCATGCTGCTGGATGCCGATTTGAAAGGTCTGAGCGCCGAGTACATCAGCGCGCTCGCCCGTCCCGTTTTGCAAGGCAGCGCGCAAGTGAGCCTGAGCTTGCGCCAGAACAGTCTGTTGGCGTTTCGCGCCATCGGCCTCGATTTCGTCTCCGGCGAACGGGTGGTCAAAAGAACGCTGCTGGGCGAAGTGCTACAGGAGGTTCACGGCTTGCCACGCTTCGGGGTCGAGGTATTCATGAACCGCCGGATCATCGAGCGCCGCCTTCCCGTTGCGGTCTCGCACTGGCCGAACGTCACGCAGGCTCGCAAAACCGAGAAGCTCGGCTACTGGAAGGGCATACGCGCGGAATGGCGCATGATCGCGGACATCCTGAAGGTGGCTTATCCGCTTGCGCTGATTTCACAGACCTTTCAACTGCTTCGCTTACGCGTCGAGCACGGTCCACGCGCGCGTTTTTCGGCGCGCATCAGAAAGACGCCGGACAACTCGCGGTGAAGCGTGTTCACCGAGCCGTTCCGTTGGCTTTAGCCTTGTGACTCATTCGGCCGCGGGGAGCGTGCCGCCGCGCCTCGTCGCAAGCGCAACGAAACCTGCCGCACCCAGCATCAGCGGACAGTAGAGCGTCGCGAAGCGCCACTGCACCAATGCCGTCGCGATGCTCGCACGGGGCACCCAGCTCGCGAACGCGGCAGCCAGCGCCATATCGCCGGTGCCGCCGCCAGCGGGTACACCGGTCCATAGCGCAGCATGCAGGGCGACCGCCTGCACGGCCAGCACGAAACCCAACGGCAGGCGGTAGCCGAGTTCGCGCAAGATAAACCAAAGGGCGCCGTAGCGAAGCAGCCACTGGAGCGTCGTCAGCAACAACAAGGCGGCAAGCCGCCACCTGGGCCCGGCCACCAGTTCCCGCCATTGCGCGCGAACGCTGCGGCAAAACCGGCTCCACCTCGCTCGACGCTCGTTCAGCCAGCGAACCCGCTGGCCGGTGGCGTCCAATGCCGCCGCCACCCGCCGACGGTTGAACCAGACGACGCCGGCTAAAAACGCGCCGCAGGCCAGCACGGCGAAGACGAGCGGCGCAATCTCGCGTGGAATCACTCGCGTCAGCGGCCCAAATGAAAACAGAAGGGAAATCGGCACGGCGCTCGCGAAAAACGCCAGATCGAGCGCCTGATCCGCGCCGACGACGGTTGTCGCCAGCGCCCAGGATGCGCCGGCGCGCTGCAGCAAGCCCAGGTTGACCCCGTAGCCTGCCGCGCCCAGCGGAGAGGCCAGAAACGCGAAATCGGTGGCCAGCGTGATGGCGAAAGTGCGCAGGAAGCTCACACGACATCCGAGCGCGGCTTGCATCAGATGCAGCTTGCCGGCCTTGGCCATCGCGCTGAGCGCGGCACTCGCGACAAGCGCAACGAAGACGTACAAGGAGACGTCGCGCAGCCCGGCGAGCGCCGCGTGCGAATTGAGGACGAAAGGCGCGCCGATGGCGAGGCCGATACCGGCAAGCGCTACCAGCACTGCCGCTTTACGCGTATGTGATCCGATCACGGGGAGGCCTCAGCAGGCGCGGTTGGCAAGGCGCCGTTTTCTCCGCACGACGCGGCATGCATGACGCTGCGTCGCGCGTGAAAGCGAGGCTCTCGGGCGCCTCATGATAGTCGATCAACGCTGCGTTTTCGTGACGGCGCTGCGCAGTCCGGCACCCGGCCCACGCCGCTGCCCTGTGCGGGCGGCTCGCTCGTGCCGGGCATGCCTAGCGGGCGGACGGCAACTGCCCCCATGCGACCAGTACCTGCTGAATGCCGCGTGCGTAGGCGTCGCGCCGCTTCGGCGATTCCGAATGGTAGGCGCCGATCGCGCGCCAGGTATTGCCGTGCTTGACCATCTTCTGTTTCAGCAGCCAGGCGGCCACGTAGACGTTGACACACGGGTCGGTCAGCGCGCGATGCGGTACGCCTTCGCGCTTAAGGTCGCCGAAATGAATTGAATTGATCTGCAGCTGACCGACGTCGATCGAACCGTTCGCGTTCTGCCGGATTGCGCTCGGGTCCCCCTTCGATTCGTACCATGCAACCGCGCGTAATACCCAAGGGTTGACGCCCTGATAAGCCGCGGCTTCGTTGAAGCAATCGTCGGCCGCGTACGCCGTGCCGCACACCGACAGCCATGCGAGCGCAACAACGCAGATTTTCAAGGACATGATTCATCCCCCTGCTTGATAGCGATAAAGAGTAGTGAGCTCCGGCTCGCCGGCCGACTTACTTGATCGACGCCTGATCGATCTGCCGTTGCACGGAGTCGAGGTAAGCATGCGAGGCGTCGGATACGACGAGCCGTACGACCGGGCCCGGTGGCGGCTTGAGTTCCTGAACGTGTACCGGCGCGCGCGGCTTCTTTCGATGCGGCGCCGGCTTCAGCGGCAAGTCGTCATCGTCGCCGCTCGACGGCGGCAGCATCGCCAGCGACGGCAGCGGCGGATACACCTTGTCCGCCGCGGCGGGAAAAGCGCTCGCCGACTGCAGGTCGGCCCCCGGCTGCCCCGCGAAGGCCGGCGCGCTCAGAAGCGTTGCCACCGCCAGTAAAGTCATCCGGAACATCTCGATGGCCTCCTTCATTGAACCGTCCTGATCGACACGCTATACGGCTGACCGAGGCCGGCAGTCCGATTCTCGAAGCTCACTTTTGTCATCCGCTGTGCCGGCACGCCCTTCCATACAGCCTGATTCAGGTACGCGAAGTCCTGACCCAGCGCGGTGACGAGAACAACCGTGGACTGCTTCTGCGCGGCAGCCAACGCGCCTGCTTTGGCGAGCACGGCGGTGAGCTGCGGGTCGCGCGCGCCGAGCGCGTCCGGCGGAATTTCGAAACTGATGACTTCGTTCGGCGCCTTGTCCGGCCGTGCGGCAGTCGAGGACGGCATCTGTGCGCATCCGGCCAACGCGAGAACGGCCACCACAAACATCATCTGTCGCTTCACGCGGATCTCCAGTCAGTCTCGTTGCTGTAACGTGGTTTTCGGCAGGCCGGAGGAGAAAGTTGATATGCCGAAAACGCCTCCGCAAAAACAAAAATAGTTACCTCAAGATCCGCGCAAACGATTGCTTCGGCGCTCACCGAGGCACCGATCCAGGCAAAGTTGCCTCGCGTTTTCGGCGTGAAATCGTCTGATGATTGGCTATCAGGAAGCCGTGTCGACACGCGGGTGTCGACAAGCGGCACAGCCAGGAGGGATGAATCGGGGAACGGTGAATCAGGCTGCGAGGTGCTCAGGCCGCCTGCGAGACTGAAGGCGCGCGGGCCGCTTGTCGGCGCGCGTCAAGTCGACAGCGGTACGCGCTCCGGCTCGTCTGCTTCGAACCACGCAGGATTGCGCTCGGCAATCGGCCCCAGCGACACCAGAATCTCGCGCAGATGCCGGCGCATCGCTTCCTCCGCAGCGCCGGGGTCGTGCGCGCGCAGCCCGGCAAGAATCTTCGCGTGCTGCTTGATCAGCAGGTCGAGCGGCGAAACGTCGGGCAAGCTCAGATAGCGCACCCGATCCATCTGCGCCTTGATGTCCTGAATCGTCTCCCATGCCGCCGTGCAGTCGATGGCCTGGGCGATCGCGAAGTGAAAGGCCTCGTCGAGCGCGAGGAAGGCCGCAGTGTCGTTCGATTTCGCGACGAGCTTCTGATCGCGCAGATTGTCGGCGAGCGCCTGCAACTGTTCGTCGGTGATCGACACAGCCGCCTTGCGCACCACCGCTGTCTCGATCGCCTCGCGAATGAAGCGGCCTTCGCGCACCTGGCGCGGCGAAATACGTTTAACGAAGGTGCCGCGCTGCGGCAGCACTTGCAGCACGCCCGCTTCGACCAGCTTGATGAACGCTTCGCGCACCGGCTGCCGCGACACCTGAAACATGTCCGACACTTCCTTCTCCGAGAGCGGCGTGCCCGGCACCATCTGGCCGACGAAAATCGCCTGGCGCAACGCGCGGAAAATCTGTTTGCCGATCGGCTCGTGAGAATCGAACGAGACGCTGGCGGTCAGATCCGGCAGTTCGGCACGCGGGCCGGCCGGCACAGCCGCGCGCCGCCGCGCGCGAGGCGCTGCGAGCAGCATATCGGCGGAGATAGACGAGTCAGCAGCGTGAAGGTTTTTGTTCGGCATCGGACAAAGCAGCGGATGAAATACGAGGGAGACGGCACGCGCGCTGAACCCATGCAAGCGCGTCGCACCATACTACCATGCACGTTTCATACGCAGAGCGCTTGTGCGCGGCTCGCGAATCCATACCAGCGAACACGCCGCGCCGAGCACCGCGACCGCGCCCGCCAGCACGAACGCACTGCCGTAAGTGCCGTGAGTCGCCTCGACGATGAAACCGGTCACCGCGGGCCCGATCACGCCGGCCAGATTCGCCAGCAGGTGCACGAAACCGCCCACGCCACCTACGTGTTCACGCGGCACGGTGTCCTGAATCACCGCCCAGTAGACCGCGCCCGTCACGTACAGGAAGAAGATCGACACCGACATCAGCGCGACCGCGCCTTGCACGCTGGCGACGCGTCCGGCCAACGCCACGCACACCGCTGCCGCGCCGAGACAGGTGCCGAGCACGAGCTTGCGCGAGAGCAGCGGCTTGCCGGTCAGGCGCAAGATGAAGTCCGAGATGAAGCCGCCCGCCGCCAGCCCGATGCTGCCGAGCACCCATGGGATCACGGTTGCGAAGCTCATGTCATGCAAGCTCAGATGATGCGCTTCGGTCAGGTAGGTCGGGAACCACGACAGGAAGAAGAACAACACGTAGTTGTATGAGAAGAACGCAAAGGCGGTCGCGAGAATGATCGGCTTGCGCAAGAAGTGGCGGAGACCGAACCGTTCGCCATCGGCCGAATGAGCGATGGCATGTTCATCGGCCTGGCCCGCGCGGATGAGATCCATCTCGTCAGGCGTCACGCGCGAATTTTCGTGCGGATGTTCTGTGGTCGTCGCCGCCCACACTACGAGCCACGCGAGCCCCAGCATCATGATCGCGACAAAGGCCCAGCGCCAGCCGAACTGCACCGCCATGAAACCCACCACCGGGCCCGCCAGCGCGCCGCCGAGCGGCGTGCCCGAACTGATCACGCCGATCGCGCTCGCGACTTCCTTGCGTGGAAACCAGTTGTTGACCATCTTGCTGTTCGACGAACTGAACGGACCTTCGCCCATGCCGAACAACACGCGCAGCACGATCAGCGAACCGATGCCCGTCGCCAATGCTGTCGCGCCGCAGAAAACCGACCAGACGCCCATTGCGGTGCCGAACACGCGCTTCGCACCGATCTTGTCCGAGAGCACGCCGCCGACAAAATTGAATAGCGCGTAGCCGACGAAAAAACTGCTGAACACAATGCCCATCTGCGCATGCGAGAAGTGCAGGTCCTTCTGGATCAGCGGCGCGGCGATCGACAGCGCCGAGCGGTCGAGATAGTTGATCACGCCTGCCAGAAACAGCAGCGCGACGACAAACCAGCGTTGGCTCTTGATCATCGGATGTCTCCTTTCGGTTCGCCTCTTTGCGGGCGTTTTAATGAATTGTGGAGGCGCTGCGGATGCAATGCCCCGGCCACGGTCAGTGGGTGTCGAGTGCCTAGTCGAAGTTCAGATGCACCTTCATCGATTGCGAGCGGTCGAGCGCCACTTCGAACGCGTGGTTCGCCTCGCTCATCGCGAACGCATGCGTCATCAGCGGCCGCAGATCGACCTTGCCCGAGGCGATTTCCTCGGCGGCGATCGCGTATTCGTCGGTGAAACGGAACGAGCCCTGGTAGCGGAGTTCTTTGGCCATCACGAGATTGGCCGCCACCGGCGATTGGCCGGCCGGCAGATTGCCCACCTGGATCACCGTGCCGCCCGCCCGCGCCGAGCGCAGCGCCGTGTCGAGACCGGCGGGGCTGCCCGACGCTTCAATGACGACGTCGAAGGTGCCGCGTTGCGCGGACCATTGATCGATCGAGGTGCTATCGGCAGCGTTCACGGTCTGATCCGCGCCGAGTAGCCAGGCCACCTGCAACGCGCGGCTCGACAGATCGAGCGCGACTGTGCGATGCGCGCCCAAGCGGCGCGCAACCGTCAGCAGAATGCAGCCGATCGGCCCGCAGCCCACCAGCAGGACGCTCGCGCCGACCAGCGAGCCGGCCTGCTTCACCGCATGCAACGCGACGGCGAGTGGTTCGGCCATCGAAGCCTGCGCGAAATCTACGCCATCCGGCACCGGCACGCACTGCCGCGCTGCGACAACGATGTACTGACGGAACATGCCCTGCGTATGCGGAAACGTCGAAGCGCTGCCCATGAAGCGCATGTTGAGGCAGTGATTCGGCATGCCGCCGAGGCAAAAGCGGCACGTCCCGCAAGCGAGCCCAGGATTGACGGCGACGCGCTGCCCGGGCGTCACCACGCCGACGTCCACGCCGAGCGAATCGATCTCGCCGGCCACTTCATGCCCGAGCACGAACGGCTCGCGCACCGCGAAGTCACCGCTCTTGCCCTTGAAGTAGTACGAGAGATCCGAGCCGCAAATGCCGCCGGCGCGCACGCGTACGCGCACCTGGCCGGGGCCGGGTTCGGGCGGCTCGACTTCGTCGATGCGGATCAGTTTGGGTTCGTGAAGCACGGCTGCCAGCATGGTGAACTCCGGTAGGGCAAAAGTCGCGCGCTCAGGGCTGCGCAATTGACGACGAAGATGAAGATGAAGATGAGAGGCCTTGCGCGGACGCGTACTCCTGCGGCAGTTCGCCGGCGCCCCAATCCTGGAGATCGCCGCCGCGCCGGCGCGGCGCGGTTTCCGGCAACGCAAACAGCGACACTGCCGACACGATGCCGAGCACAGCGACATAAAGGATCAACGCGAGCGAGTTGCCATGCGTCAGCTGGATCAGCTTGACGGCCAGCAGACCGAGCACACCGCTGCCGAGCAAAGAGCCGATCTGCCAGATCAGCGCAATGCCGCTGCAACGCACGCGCGCCGGGAACAATTCAGGGAACAACGCCGCTTGCGGCGCATAGCAAAGACTGTGGCCGACGCTGATCGCCAGAATCATCACGAGCTGGATCGCCGCACGATTGCCGCTATCGATCGCCATGAAGAACGGCACCACCAGCGCCACATGCAGCAGCGCGCCGGCGATAAAGGTCGGCCGCCGGCCGATGCGATCGGACAACGCGCCGGCGAGCGGAATCGTCATGAGCTCGAGCGCCACCGCAACGATCACCGTTTGCAGCAGCATGCTTTGAGCAATGCCATGTGCTTTGCCGTAGGCGAGCACGATCATCGTGTACATCGCGAAGGTGCACGCCTCGATCAGCTTGGCGCCGACGCCCTTGACGATGGTTGGAGCAAACTGCCGCACCACTTCGACCACCGGACGTGAAGCCACCGCCTTGGTGCGCTGGATCGTGGCGAAGATCGGCGACTCTTCGGTCCGCAAGCGGATATACAGACCCACGGCGACCAGCAACGCGCTGGCGAGAAACGGAATGCGCCAGCCCCAGTCGAGCAGTTGCGCCTGTGTCAACGTTGCGCTGAGCACCGCGAACAACCCGGACGGAATCAGAAAACCGGCAGGCGCGCCCAATTGCACCAGGCTTGCGAAGAAGCCGCGCCGCACAGACGGTGCGTATTCGGCCGTCAGCAACACGGCGCCCGCCTGCTCGCCGCCCACGCCGAACCCTTGCAGCACGCGAATCACGATCAATGCAATGGGCGCCCAGATACCGATCGACTGATAGTCCGGCAGCAGGCCGATCACGAACGTACCCAAGCCGACGATCAGGATCGTCACGATCAGTGCTTTCTTCCGGCCGACGCGGTCGCCGAAATGACCGAACACGATGCCGCCCAGCGGCCGCGCCAGGAACCCGACCGCGTAGGTCGCAAAGGCAGCGAGCGTACCGATCAGCGGGTCGTCTGCAGGAAAGAACTTCTGGCCAAACACCAGCACGGCGGCGGTGCCGTACACGAAGAAGTCGTAGTACTCGGCTGCGGTGCCGATGGTCGAGGCGAAGGCGACGCGGCGCAGCATGGCGGTGCTGGCCGGCGCGGCGGCTTGCGGGCGTGCTGGATTCACGCGTGTCTCCATTCTGTTATTGGGCTTGCGGGGCGAATCAGCTCACCCGCTCACCAGTTCCACAACGTCCCATCTTCGAGACGCGCGACCGGCAGATAGGCCGGGTCGTACGGATAGCGCGCGGCAGCCGCTTCGTCGATATCGACGCCGTGGCCCGGCGCCTCGCCGGGATGCATCACGCCGTGATCGAAGCGCCATGCATGCGGGAACACCTCGAGCGCTTCCGCCGGAAAACCCATGTACTCCTGCACGCCGAAGTTCGGCACCCACAGATCGAAGTGCAGCGCCGCACCCATGCACACCGGCGACAGATCGGATGGACCGTGGCAACCGGTGCGCACCTGGTACAGCGAAGCAAAATCGGCAATACGCCGCAGATGCGTAATGCCGCCCGCGTGCGTCAAGGTCGCGCGGATGTAGTCGATCAACTGCTCCTCGATCAACTGTTTGCAATCCCAGATGCTGTTGAACACTTCACCGACTGCGATCGGCGTAACCGTATGTTCGCGAATCAGCCGGAAGCCGGCCTGGTTTTCGGCGGGCGTCGGGTCTTCCATCCAGAAGAGCCGATACGGCTCGACCGACTTGCCGAGACGCGCCGCCTCGATCGGCGTCAGACGGTGGTGGACGTCATGCAGCAAATGCGTATCGAAGCCGAACTTGTCACGCACCGCTTCGAACAGCTTCGGCACGAAGTCGAGATACTTTTCCGACGACCAGCTCTGCTCTTCGACCGCGCCTTTGGTGGCAGGCTCGTACATGCCGCTGCCTTTCGAGACGCCGTACACCGAGCGCATATTCGGCACACCGCATTGAATGCGGATGGCCTGATAGCCGGCTTCGACATGTTCGGCGTAGCGATCGAGCGCCTCGGGAATGTCGCGGCCGGTGGCATGGCCGTACACCATCACGCCGTCACGCGACGCGCCGCCGAGCAGCTTGTACAGCGGCATGCCCGTGACCTTGCCGAGAATGTCCCACAGCGCCATATCAACGGCGGCGATCGCCGTCATCGTGACCGGCCCGCGGCGCCAATACGCGCCTTTGTACAGGTATTGCCAGGTGTCTTCGATACGGCCCGGATCGCGGCCGATCAACAGCGGACACACGTGGTCTTTCAGATACGACGCGACCGCGAGTTCGCGGCCGTTCAGCGTTGCATCGCCGATACCGTGCACGCCTTCATCAGTGACGATTTTCAGTGTGACGAAATTGCGGCCCGGGCACGTGACGATCACGTCGGCGCGAACGATCTTCATGACATTTTCCTTGCAGAGGCGAGTTGCGGACCGCGCCATGCGGCGGCATGCAACTTGCAGCTTTTCGTGGCGGTTCTGGAGCGGTGGCCGAGCTGCGAAAACACCTATGTCATGCATCACTCAAGCCGTGCGAACGATGCTACCATACAAGTATAGTAAGTCGTCAAATCAGGGTTTTCCCGCTAATCGACACCGTTTTTCAAGCCTTTTTTCAAGCCCTTTTCAAGCCCGTCTCCGCTCTCTGGATCGCCTCTCATGACATCTGCTGACGCCCTGCCGCGCCTCGCCCGCCACGCATTGCCCGCACTGGGAGCCCACCTGTTGTCGCCGCAGTGGCGCGAGCCGCGCATCGGCATCGTGCATCTGGGCATCGGCAATTTTCATCGCGCGCATCAGGCGCTCTATACGGAAGAAGCCATGCTGGCGGCGGGTGGCGATTGGGGTATTTGCGGCGTGACGCTGCAAGGCGACCTCGGCAAGCGCGACGCGCTCATGACGCAGCAAGGTTTGTACAGCGTGGTTGAGCGCGGGCCGCACGGCGCGGAGGTGACGGTCGTGCGCGCGCTGCGTGAGGTGCTGGCCATGCCGCACGATCACGCGGCGCTGTTCGCACGGCTTGCCGATCCGCTGGTGCGAATCGTTTCGCTGACGGTGACTGAAAAAGGCTATTGCCGCGACCCGAAAACGGGCGAGGTCGCGCTCGACGATGCCGCCGTCGCACACGATCTGGCACGCCCGCTCGCGCCGCGCACGGTGCCGGGCATTCTCGTGGCCGCCTTGCGCGAGCGGCGTGACAGTGCGGGCAATGCCGGCACTCCGGATGGTAAGCCGTTTACCGTGCTGTCATGTGACAACCTCGCGCATAACGGCGCCGCGCTGCGCCAGGTGGTCTGTTCGTTCGCACGGCAACTCGATCCCTCATTGGCCGACTGGATCGCCGCCGAAGTCGCGTTTCCATCGACGATGGTCGATCGCATCGTGCCGGCCACCACCGGCGCCGAACGCGCAACGGCCGCCGCTGCACTCGGCTATCAGGACGCCGCGCCGGTGCCGTGCGAGCCGTTCCGGCAATGGGTGATCGAAGATCGTTTCCCGGGGGGACGTCCCGCGTGGGACGCAGTCGGCGCACAACTCGTCGACGACGTCACGCCGTTCGAGCTGGCGAAGCTGCGCATGCTGAACGGCACGCATTCGACGCTTGCGTATCTGTCGATGCTGGGCGGCTTCGATACCATCGACGCGGCGATCGCCGACCCCGCCATGCGCAATCTCATTCACGCGATGATGACGCACGAAATCGCCCCGACCCTGACTGTGCCCGCGTCGTTCGACCTGCTCGCCTACCGGGACGCACTGCTCGAGCGTTACGCGAACCCGGCGCTCAAACATCGCTGCGCGCAGATCGCAATGGACGGCAGCCAGAAGATTCCACCGCGTCTGCTCGGCACGATTGCAGCCAGGATCGAGGCGGGCCAGCCGTTCATGCGTCTGGCGCTGGCGATTGCCGCCTGGATGATGTTTTTGCGTGGCCATGCGGACGACGGCACACGCTACGAAATCAGCGATCCGCTTGGCGATAGATTGAAAGCGCTCGCGGCGTCGGCGCGTGGCGAGCCGCAGGCGCTGCTTGCCGCGTTATTGTCCGTGCGGGAAGTGTTTCCGGCGCATCTCGCCGCGCAGCCGCGCTTCATCACCACGCTTCATGACGCGCTGCGCTTGCTCCACGAATACGGCGCACGCGGCGCGATCGCCGCTTCGCAATGAACTCGCTACTGGCCTCGTTGCTGGCCTCGTTGCTGGCCTCGTTACTGGCCGCGAGCGTCCAGACCGTCAGGCGCTCAGCCCGGCTCACAGCGCCAAACCGGCGCTTCCAGCCGTAGGCTCGGCGTCGCCGCCTTCCGCACCTTCCTGCATGCCTCGCTCCTCTTCGAGCTTCTGCGCGTCGAGCAGGTCCTGGTAGCTCAGATACGCACAACGTCCGCCGGATTTGGCCGCGTACATCGCGGCGTCGGCGTTGAGCAGCAACGCCTCGGCAGTGGCGCTGTCGACCGGAAACTGGCTGATGCCGATGCTGGCGCCCACCGTCATGCAATGCTCATCGATCAGCAACGCCTCATTCAGCATGTCCATGATCCGCGCCGCGATCTTTGGCGCCGCATCGGCGGAACGCGAGCCTTCGATCAGCACGATGAACTCGTCGCCGCCCAGCCGGGCCACGACATCGACGGGGCTCAGCCCATTTCTCAGACGCCGCGCCACCGCAACGAGCACCTTGTCGCCGACGGAATGGCCGAACTGATCGTTGATCTGCTTGAAGCGGTCCAGATCGACGAACAGCACGGCCAGCCGTTCGTCGCGCTTCGTCGCCTCGCCGATCGCCGCCTCGAGTTTCTGCATGAACAACATCCGGTTGGGCAGTCCGGTCAACATGTCGTGCGTGGCGAGATGAACGAGTTCATGTTGCTTGTTGTGCAGCGCATCCATTTGCGATTTGATTTCGCGGCGCAGACGATCGAAGCAGCGCGCCAGTACGCCGATTTCGTCGGTGCGTTTGAGCGGCAGCGTTTCCATCGAGTGTCCGGCGAACAGATGGGTCGCTGCGTGCGACAGAATGTGCAGAGGCCTGGTTAGCGCGCGGGCAAACAGGATCGCGAGCAGGATCGCCATCGCGCTCGAAATCAGCACCATCCGGATGATCCGGCTGCCCAGCAGGTTGGCGCCGGAGAGCACATCGTCAAGCGGCTTGGCGAGGCCCAGCACGATGAAGCGATTGCCTTCGGCCGCGCCGAACGGCCGGCGAACGAAAGCGAGCACCTGGCCGGCGTCCAGCCCCGAGCGCACCAGACCTTTCAGAAGCACTTCGCTTCTGGACTGCTCGAAGAGCGGCCTGGCGGCGGCAAAACTGTCCTGCATGAAGAAGCGCCGCCCCTTGTCGAAGCCGAACGTTTTCGAGGCATCGGGATGGACCAGGAAATCGCCCCACTCGTTGGCGAGGTAGACCTGGTAGCTGCGCGGCAGATCGCTCTGCAGACGTTTGAGCAATCCGGCGAGGTCGATGTCGAGAACCACGACGCCCACCACCGCGCCGCTTTCGTTCGCCACCGGCGTGCCGAGCCGCAGTGTCGGTTTGCCTTCGGCCGAATGCGCGCCGTACTCGCGATTGATCGTGATCGGCGAGGTATAGATGCGCTCCGGCGGCAAGGCCAGCGTATCGAACACATACGCGAACTGGCCTTTCTCCTGCAACGCGCGCCCCGCGACGCGCACCGTGCGCCCGGCGTCGCGATCGAAACGGATCAGTTCCAGCCCGTAGTGCTCACGGGTTATCAGACGGATCTGCAAATATTCGGGGTGGTGGGCCATGAAACTGGCAAACACCTGTGCCAGCCTTTCGCGCGGCGCATTCGGGCCAAGACCGTTGTCGGTCTGCGCGACCTCGGCCGCGGACGGCATGCTGCCGAGCACCAGGGCGTCGGCGGCGGCATCGTCCATCGCCACTAAAAAGCGCTCGCCCAGCAGTTCCGTCGAAGTCAGCAAGCTGCGTTCGGCTTCGTTCACCAGCATCGTGCGATTGGCACGGTACGCGTAATAGCCGGTTGCGCCGGACGCCAGCACACCAATGCACGCAAGCAGCACCGATAACTTGAACGTCAGGCCTGGACGCATCATCAAAAGCGCTCCGAGCGGTCTCCCGACACGATTTTGCTCCAAAGGTCCTCGCGCCGCTGGATATCCTCCACCGGGCCGATCCAGACGATGCGCGCATCATCGCGGTTTTCCGCGGACTCAGTCAAGGTGTTGGCGAGCCCCTGTCGCTGCGTCAACAACTCGCTGACGTCCGGTTCGAGCATGTAGTTGATCCACGCGAGCGCAAGCGGACGATCGGCCGCTGAAATGGTCATCGCCCAGCAGTCGAGCCACGCAAGCACGCCTTCGTCGGGAATCACATAGCCCACGTCCGCGCCGGCGCGACGCAGCAAAGCGACCTGCTGGGTGCCGTAGTTGCCGAACATCAAGGCAGCCCTGTGTTGAATGAAGAACGCGGTCGCCTCTTCCGGCAGCGTGTAATACGTCAGCAAGTTGCGGCGCAGGTCGACCAGCTTGTGTGCGATCACGCGCATCTGCGCGGCATCGAGCTGAAAGGGATGGGCATAGCCCAGCGCCAGCGCCGTGAACGAGAAATTATGCTGGGCGCTGTTGAAGTCGAGAACCTTGCCGCGGTAACGCGGGTTCCACAATTCGAGCATCGAGCGCGGCGCAACGGCAATCTGCTTGCGATCATAGATCAGTCCCATCGACGAATACGTGAATGGAATGGCGTACACCTTGCCGGCCGTCGTCAATCCCGCGATCGACGACAGCGCCTGAAAACGCGGCAATTGTCTTCGGGTATTGGGCAGACTGGCCAGATCGAGCGGCGTCAGCAGATTCGCGCGGGTATAGCGCTGGATTTCGGCGGTATTGGCTGCCAGCACGTCGAATTGCGGCGCGCCTCCTTTGCCGTGCATCTGGTCCCATAGCGCCTCGTCGGAATCGACCAGCGTGACTTCCACCTTCGCATGGAAACGCGCTTCGAAAGTTTTGACCACGTCGCTGTCCGCATACCCCGGCCATGCCAGCACGCGCAGAACCTTCTCGTCGGCGGCAGCCGGCGCGGACGACAAAAGGCTAGCGCAAAAAACGGCGCTCAGCAGCAGCGTCAAAAATCCGGGAAAAGCGCCGTTGCGCGATGGATCCGGGCGCCGTGCAGCGGCTGCGGTTCGCCGCTGGAACGATGGGTTGCCACCGTGCATTTCATCTGCCCTCCAAATCGTGTGCATTCCATCAACATCGCCCCAGCGGAATGCCGTGACGACGAGCGTCTACCGCCAGGCGGCAGTTGGCCGCCGGCGCGGTGTGTCGAATGACTTCGTTCAGACAGATAAGCTCGCCAACGCTGTGCGGCAAGCGCGCAGCGCGTCGATGATAGCGCTAAGGAAGGCGTTTTTGGTTCGGCCTCGCCGGCGCCGGCAGGAACAGGCTGCCGCCGGCAAGATGCACTCAACGGCTCACCTCGCGCCCACTCATTTATGTATAACGGATCGCCCCACGGAATCT
Organism: Paraburkholderia sp. GW821-FHT02A12; assembly: GCF_059422005.1. Classification (NCBI taxonomy): domain Bacteria; kingdom Pseudomonadati; phylum Pseudomonadota; class Betaproteobacteria; order Burkholderiales; family Burkholderiaceae; genus Paraburkholderia; species Paraburkholderia sp. GW821-FHT02A12. The sequence goes on from NZ_JBWKWA010000002.1 coordinate 2,671,313, forward strand.
TTAACTGAACCGGGCCAAGGGAACGCTCGAAGCGCAAGCTTCGGCGCGCCTGACACGGCACCGTCAGCGGCGAGCTCGCGGATTCGTTCGGCAAGGGGCAGGAGGCAAGGAACCAGAAGGGAATAAAGGAGTGACTTTTACAGCCAGCCTGATCGTCAACCAGGTCTGCGCCGAAATCCGCTTCGAATCCGCACATTAGCCAATTTCTTTACAGCACCTTTACAACACAGCAAACGATAGAAAGCCCAGCAATGCAATTCACATCAACGGCACAGTCAAATTACCGCCCTATTCGGGCTTTAGAAGCTATTCCCGTTCGCTATCCGGTGTTTCACTAGCTACCCAATCTTTTTGAACTGATAAGCTTGGCGCGCGCTGCTGGCCGCCCCGGCCGGCAGACTAAACCAGGTCCGGTCGTGATTCGCGCCGGACGTCCCGCTGCGGCACAACCGCATGCGGGAGTATTTGAACTACACCGAGGAGTTAAACAGTGAAAAAACTGCTAGCGGCTTTGACGGTTGCTCTGCTTGCCACCGTCTCGATTGGCGCACACGCTAAAGATTGGTCGACTATCCGTTTCGGCGTTGACGCCAGCTATCCTCCGTTTGAGTCGAAGGGCTCGGACGGCAAGCTCGTTGGCTTCGACATCGACCTCGGCAATGCAATCTGCGCGCGCCTGAAGGCCAAATGCGTATGGGTTGAAAACGACTTCGACGGCATGATCCCGGCACTGAAGGCGAAGAAGTTCGACGGCGTGCTGTCGTCGATGTCCATGACGCCGCAACGCGCCGAGCAGATTGCTTTCTCGTCGAAGCTGTTCAACACGCCGACGCGCCTCGTCGCGAAGAAGGGTTCTGGCATCCAGCCGACGGCCGATTCGCTCAAGGGCAAGACGGTGGGCGTCGAGCAAGGCACGATCCAGGAAACCTACGCAAAGACGTACTGGGAAACGAAGGGCGCGAAGGTCGTGCCGTATCAGAACCAGGACCAGGTCTACGCCGACTTGCTGTCGGGCCGTCTGGATGCTGCGTTGCAAGACGCGGTGCAAGCTGACATCGGCTTCCTGAAGACGCCGCGCGGCGCGGGCTTCGAGTTCGTCGGCAAGGATCTGGACGATCCGAAGATCCTCGGCAGCGGCGCCGGCATCGGCATGCGCAAGGAAGACGCCGATCTGAAGGCGAAGGTCGACAAGGCGATTGCCGACATCATCAAGGACGGTACGTACAAGAAGCTCGAGAAGAAGTACTTCGACTTCGACGTGTACGGCAGCTAATACGGCAGCCGATCCAGCGTGGCGTGTCTGAAAGGCGCGCCGCGCGAGGCAACGTGACCAGGACGGGCCCCGCCACACGCGGGGCCCGTTTTGTTTGCAAAGCCGTCCACACGACGCAGCGCAAAACCATCCACCGCGCCATATCGGCTAAGATCGTGCGATCGAGGCGCCGCGCGACGGCCCCCCGCAGACCGATCATGAGACAATCTTTTCCCTGTAATCAACGACATAGCACGGCCCGCCCCACTTGCCCGCGCACTTGAAAACCATGCAAACCCAAACCCATCCGCTGATTGCGCCGACGCTCGGCACCGCCCGCAACCTGACGAGTTTTCACTACGGTCCTGGCGGCGGGCAGAAGATTTACATCCAGTCGTCGCTGCATGCCGACGAGTTGCCCGGCATGCTGGTGTCGTGGGCGCTGCGCCGCAAGCTCGCCGCGCTGGAAGCCGCCGGCAAGGTGCGCGGCGAGGTCGTGATCGTGCCGGTGGCGAATCCGATCGGTCTGAATCAGCACTTTCTCGGCCACCTGAGCGGCCGCTTCGAAACCAACAGCGCGCAGAACTTCAACCGCAACTTCTACGACCTGTCGGCGCTGGTGCAGCCGGGCATCGAGGCCCGCCTGACCGACAACATCGACGCCAATCGCCTCGCGATCCGCGCGGCGATGCGCGAGGCGCTCGACGAGCAAAAGCCGGAAACCGAACTTGAATCGCAGCGTCTCGCACTGCAAAAGCTGTCCTGCGACGCCGACGTCGTGCTCGATCTGCATTGCGACTGGGAAGCCGCGATGCACCTCTACACGAACCCCGATCTGTGGCCGGAAGTCGAGCCGCTCGCGTGCTATCTGGACGCCAAGGCGTCATTGCTCGCGCTGAATTCGGTGGGCAATCCGTTCGACGAAATTCACAGCTTCTGCTGGTCGGATCTGCGCGGCAGGTACGGCGAGCGCTTCCCGATTCCGAACGGCGCGATCTCGGTGACGATCGAACTGCGCGGCCAGCGCGAGGTGTCGTACGAATACGCCGATCGCGATGCACAGGCGATCATCGAATACCTGACCTCGCGCGGCGTGATCGAAGGCTCGCCCGCTCCGCTGCCGGCGCTCGAATTCGCCGCGACGCCGCTCGCCGGCGCCGAGCCGCTCGTCGCGCCGATCAGCGGCGTACTGGTGTACCGCTGCGAAGTCGGCACCTGGGTCGACGTGGGGACTGAGATCGCCGATATCGTCGATCCGCTGGCCGATCGCGTCGTGACCTTGAAGAGCGGTGTGGCCGGCGTGTTGTACGCACGGCATCTGACGCGCTTTGCAACGGCCGGCCTGGAGTTCGCACGCATTGCCGGCGCAAAGGCGTTCAGAAGCGGCTCGCTGTTGAGCAATTGACCGGTAAGCAAGCGGCCAACAAGCAGCAAGCGGGGCCACGCCTCGGCGCCGGCCGGAAAGCCTTTCGCTGTAAAGCAAATCGCCCGCTATTCAAGCGGGCGATTTGCTTTTGTACGTCGCACGCCGCCGCGGCGCCCTGAAACCAATCGTTTTTCATACGCATATCCGCGCGAAACGGCAAGAGCTTAGACGCGGGTGGCATGAGCCATTTCCGATAGCGAAGCCAGGTGAAGCGATGTGAGTGTCGCGTTGACGCGACAAATTACAAAAATAACCGAAGCTGTCACAGACCTTACTCTGCATTCCCTTAAATTTCCGCCCATCGCACGACCTCGCCGAAGAGCCGGCGTCGCGATCGCTTAATTTTTAATCGGAGAATGTCTTGAACAAGAAAGTATTGACCGCCGCTACTCTCGCCGTCTTCGCCAGCGCCGCCCATGCGCAAAGCAGCGTCACGCTGTATGGCCTGATCGATGCCGGCATCAGCTACGTGAACAACTCCAGGTCGGGCACTAGCCACGACAAGCTCTTCAAGTACGACGACGGCGTTGCTCAAGGCAGCCGTTGGGGCCTGCGCGGCACCGAAGACCTCGGTGGCGGCCTGAAGGCACTGTTCGTGTTGGAAAACGGCTTCAACAGCGGCAACGGCACGGCTGGCCAGGGCGGCGCGATGTTCGGCCGTCAAGCGTATGTCGGTCTGTCGAAGAACGACATCGGCTCGCTGACATTCGGTCGCCAGTACTCGTTTTCGACGGACTACCTGGGCGGCAATTACTCGACCGGTGGCCAAACCGTCGCGGGTAACTACGCTTACCACATCAACGACGTCGACCAGTTGACGTCGAGCCGTATCAACAACTCGGTCAAGTTCAGCAGCGCGAATTTCTCGGGCCTGACCTTCGGCGCGATGTACGGCTTCTCGAACCAGGCTGGCGCATTCGCCGGCGCACCGGCAAGCGGCACGGTCGCGGCACCGGTCGCAGGTTCGTCACGTGCATACAGCTTCGGCCTGAACTACGCGAACGGCCCGTTCGGCATCGGCGCGGCGTACACGGACATCCGTTACCCGAGCCAGGCAACCCCGGCGTTCTCGACCAGCATGGCTAACGTCGCAGTCGCCAATGTTCGCGATCTGCGGACGTTCGGCGTCGGCGGCCGTTATTCGATCGGCGCAGCGACGCTGTGGGCGTTGTACACGAACACGCGCTTCGAACCGATCACGGGCGGCTCGACGACGTTCGCTGCATACGAAGCGGGCGCGAAGTACGCATTCACGCCGGCACTGACGGCAGGCGCAGGCTACACGTACATGCACCTGAGCAACGCCAACACGGGCCACTGGAACCAGGCTGATCTGAGCGTCGACTACGCGCTGAGCAAGCGTACGGACGTGTATGCACTGGGTATCTACCAGATCGCCGCAGGCCACAACGGCACGCAGGATCTGCAAGCGCAGATCGGTTCGAGCACGAGCTACTTCAGCACGTCGGGCACGGGCGCGGACAACCAGCTGGCATTCCGCGTGGGTATCCGTCACAAGTTCTGATCGGGTGTTGCCGGCAGGGAGCGCGAGCTCCTTGCCGGCCCGAGGTTTTGGAAAACGCCCTGCGGGGCGTTTTTCTTTTGGAGCAACGCTTTTACAGGTACTGGTAATCATATAGCTGGCCTGAGCTTCGCAGCGAGAGGCGCAGGGGTAGAGTCAAGATGGCACTAGACACTATGACCTAACGGAGACCGAGATGAAGTTCAGCGAAGTTACCCGAAATCCGTCGACTGGCTTCAGAACATTCGCTTTACCTGCCGCCGCTCTGTCATGCCGCTCTGTCATCTTCTCAACCAGTTGACAGCGCCCTATTTGATGCTCTCACGGAACCAGCGTGGATGATGCTTCCTCGCCCAGCCGAGCGTCACGGTGCCGCGCGTCATCGCGCCGATCGAGCCTTTGATCCACAGCGCCGCATAGATGTGCACGATGATCCCCACGATCAGCACGAACGCCGTTGCCGCATGAATCAACGCCGCCAGCCGTATCACCGAGACCGGATAGTAGTCCGAGAAATAGCGTCGCCAGATCACAATGCCGCTTAGCAGCAGCAAGATCAAGCATGCGGCCATCAGAAAGAAAAGCAGCTTCTGTCCGGCGTTGTAGCGGCCGACCTCGGGCAGCTTGTCTTCGCGATTCGCAAGCACATCGTCGATCTGCCTGAGCCACTGGAGGTCGCTCCTGTCGAGCAGGTTGTGACGCCAGAAGCGCAGCGCAAGAATCAGGAACGACACGAACATCACCAGGCCGACGAACGGATGCATGATGCGCGTCCACTGTCCGCCGCCGAAAAGCGCGGTGAGCCAGAACATCGACGGATGAAACAGCGCGAGCCCGGACAACGCGAGCAGCACGAAACTGATCGCGGTAATCCAGTGGTTGGTGCGCTCGTTAGCGGTATAGCGCACAATCCGGTTCGCGTCTGCCGCATTTTGGTCAACTTTCATCGGAACCCTCCTTCGGGCGGCGTGCCTCGTCGCGGGCAGCGGCCTCCTCTTCCTGCGTGACTTCGCTCGGGCCGACGCGCGTATAGTGGAAAAACCCTGCAAGCGCCGCCAGCGCCATCGCACCCAATGCAAGCGGCTTCGCCACGCCCTTCCACAAACCGACTAATGGGCTGATCCTCGGATTGTCCGGCAGCCCGTGGTACAGCGATGGTTTGTCCGCATGGTGCAGCACGTACATCACATGCGTGCCGCCGACGCCCGGTGGATCGTACAAGCCCGCATGCTCGAAGCCGCGCTCCTTCAGGTCCTCGATGCGTTCCGCCGCGTGCTGCTTCATGTCGTCCTTGGTGCCGAACACGATCGCTCCGGTTGGGCACGTCTTCACGCACGCTGGCTCCTGGCCCACCGCGACGCGATCCGAGCACAGCGTGCATTTATACACACGATGATCCCGCTTCGAGATGCGCGGAATGTTAAATGGACAGCCGGTGATGCAATAGCCACAGCCGATGCAGTTTTCCTCATGAAAATCGACGATGCCGTTCGTGTACTGGACGATCGCGCCGGGTGAAGGACACGCCTTCAGGCAGCCGGGATCTTCGCAATGCATGCACCCGTCCTTGCGGATCAGCCATTCGAGGTTGCCATCCGGGTTCTCGTATTCGGCGAATCGCATCACCGTCCACGAGTGCTCGGTCAGGTCGGGCGGGTTATCGTAGACGCCGACGTTCGTGCCGATTTCGTCGCGCAGGTCATTCCACTCCATGCACGCGGTCTGACACGCCTTGCAGCCGATGCACTTGGTGACGTCGATCAGCTTCGCGACGCTGCCCGTAGCCGGCTCGCGCGCTGACGGCGGCTGCACCGTAGTGGCCGACACGCGCTTGATATCGAGCGATTGCAGTGCCATCGCGTTCTCCTCTCACGTGGTCAGGCTTTCTCGACTTTCACGAGGAAGGACTTGAATTCCGGCGTCTGCGTATTGCCGTCGCCGACCACTGGCGTAAGCGTATTGATCAGATAGCCCGGTTTCGCGAGGCCCTTGAAGCCCCAATGCAATGGAATACCGACGGTCTGCACCTTCTTGCCGTCAATCATCAGAGGTTTGATGCGTTTGGTGACCACCGCCACCGCAACCATGTGCCCGCGATTCGACGACACCTTCACCCGGTCTCCGGCCGTCACTCCGACTTCCTTCGCGAGATCCTCTCCGATCTCGACGAACTGCTCCGGCTGAGTGATCGCGTTGAGCCGCGCGTGCTTCGTCCAGTAATGGAAGTGTTCGGTGAGCCGGTAGCTCGTCGCGACATGCGGGAATTCCGCCGCCTTGCCGAACGCCGCACGGTCGCCCGGAAACACGCGGGCCGCTGGATTGCTCGTTACTTGCGCGTTTTGCGGATGGAGCGGGTTGTAGCCGAGCGGGGTCTCGAACGGCTCGTAATGTTCAGGGAACGGGCCTTCGGCCATCCCATCGCGGGCAAAGAAACGCGCGACCCCTTCCGGGTTCATGATGAACGGACCCATGCCGGCTTCCGGCGGTTCGTCCACCTTGTAGTCCGGTATGTCAGCTCCGCCCCAGGTATGGCCGTTCCACGCGATCAGCTTGCGAGTCGGATCGAACGGCTTGCCGCTTACGTCGCATGACGCCCGGTTGTACAGAATGCGTCGGTTTGCCGGCCACGCCCATGCCCAGCCGAGCGTCTGCCCGATGCCCGTCGGGTCGGCGTTGTCGCGCCGCGCCATCTGGTTGCCCGCCTGCGTCCACGCACCGCAGAAGATCCAGCAGCCGCTCGATGTGCTGCCGTCATCCTTGAGTTGTGCAAAGCCCGCTAGCTGATCGCCTCTTTTCACGAGCACCTTGGCCGGGTCCTTCGGGTCGGCCACGTCGGCCAACGCCTTGCCGCTATATTCCATCGCCAGTTCTTCAGGCGTGGGGCTTGCGGGATTCGCATACGGCCAGTTCAGATTGACGATCGGGTCCGGAAACTTGCCGCCCTGCCCCTGGTACATCTTGCGCATGCGCAGGAACAGCCCCGACATGATTTCCAGATCGCTCTTCGCTTCGCCGGGCGGCAAAGTGCCCTGCCAATGCCACTGCAGCACGCGCCCCGAGCTGACGAGCGAGCCGCGTTCTTCGGCAAAGCAACTGGTCGGCAGACGGAACACTTCGGTCTGGATCTTCGACGCATCGACGTCGTTGAACACGCCATGGTTCTTCCAGAACTCCGATGTCTCGGTAGCGAGCGGATCCATGATCACGAGCCACTTCAGCTTCGAAAAAGCGGCGGTCATCTTCGCCTTGTTCGGCGCGGAAGCAAGTGGATTGAAGCCCTGCGCGATGTAGCCGGTCATCTTGCCCTGGTTCATCAGCTCATACACCTGCAACATATCGTATGGCTTGTCGAGTTTCGGCAGGTAGTCGAAGCACCAGTTGTTCCCAGCCGTCGCCGTGTCGCCCCACCATGCTTTCATCAGACTAACGAAGAAGCTTCGATAGTTCTTCCAGTAGCTCAACTGGTTCGGCCGCAATGGTTGCGTCGCGCGCTTCGTTATATACGCCTCGTAGTCCTGTTCAGCTTGCGACGGCAGCGTCATGTACCCCGGCAGCAGGTTCGACAACAGTCCGAGGTCCGTCAGCCCCTGGATGTTCGAGTGTCCACGCAGCGCGTTCATCCCGCCGCCCGCGATGCCGATGTTGCCAAGCAGGAGTTGCACCATCGCACCCGTACGGATCATCTGCGATCCGACCGAATGCTGGGTCCAGCCAAGTGCATACAGGATCGTTCCGGCGCGGCCCGGCACGGCCGTGGTCGCGAGCATCTCGCACACCTTCAGGAATTGATCCTTAGGTGTACCGCAGGTCTTTTCGACCATCTCCGGCGTATAGCGCGCATAGTGCTGCTTCATCAGGTTGTACACGCAACGTGGATGTTGCAGTGTCGCGTCCACCTTCACGAAACCATCGTCGCCACGCTCATAGTCCCACGTCGATTTGTCGGGGTAGCTGTGCCTGGCGGCATCGTAGCCCGAATAGAGCCCGTCGCTAAATGCGAAGTCCTCTCGCACGATGAACGATAAGTCCGTGTAGTTCTTCACGTACTCGTGCTGGATCTTGTCGTTCGTTAGAAGATGGTTGATGATCCCGCCAAGGAAGACGATGTCCGTCCCGGTGCGAATCGGCACGTAATAGTCGGCAACCGACGCGGTACGCGTAAAGCGCGGATCGACCACGATCAGCCTTGCCTTGCGATGCGCCTTCGCTTCCGTGACCCACTTGAAACCGCACGGGTGCGCCTCGGCCGCATTGCCGCCCATCACCAGAATCACGTCCGCGTTCTTGATGTCGACCCAATGGTTCGTCATCGCTCCACGGCCAAACGTCGGGGCAAGACCTGCCACCGTCGGGCCGTGTCAGACACGAGCCTGGTTGTCGAAACCCAGTAGCCCCATGCTGCGGGCCACCTTGTGCGTCAGGTACCCGACCTCGTTGCTGCTCGCCGACGCGGCCAGCATACCGGTCGTCAGCCAGCGGTTGACCTTCTTACCGTCTTCGGCAGTTTCGACGAAGTTGGCGTCGCGGTCTTCTTTCATCAGCTTCGCGACACGGTCGAGCGCGTCATCCCACGAGATGCGCTGCCACTGGTCGGAACCGGCCGCGCGATACTCCGGATGCGTCAGGCGACTCGGGCTGTGAATGAAGTCGATGAGGCTGGCGCCCTTCGGGCACAACGTGCCGCGATTGACCGGGTGATCCGGGTCGCCTTCGATATGAATAATGCTGGCCGTGGCGTTTTTCGCGCCGTCGCCCAGCCCGTACATCAGGATGCCGCAACCGACTGAACAATACGGGCAGGTGTTGCGGGTTTCAGTGGTACGCGACAGTTTGTATTGACGGACTTCAGCCAACGCGGGTGCCGGTGAGAAGCCCATCAGGGCCAAACTCGATCCGGTCAGCGATGTGGCGGTGAGCGTCAGGAACTGGCGCCTTGTCAAATTGACCATGGTGGCGGTCCTCGGACGTGGTGTTGCCCATGAACTACCAGTATATATAGCGATTTTTGAATATTCCGCCAGAGGTGCCAGCGGATAAACCCTCACTTGGCACGCCGAATTTCTCGTCGGTCGCTTGCACTCGATGAGGATGACGAACCGGTTCGCTAGTGCGCGGACAACAGCACGGCCGCGTGACCTGAGCCGGTCTGCGCGGCGATGTCCTGGGCGGTCATCCCGCGGTTGTCCCGCAGCGTCGGATCGGCGCCGCGCGCAAGCAGCAGCTTGATCGTGTCAGGATGATCGTAGCCTGCGGCCCACATCAGCGCGGTCAGGTTGTTCTTGTAGATGCGGTTGACGTCGATGCCGGCATCCAGCAAGCGCTGCACCACGGCCGTGTGTCCCTGCCCCGCCGCATACTCCATCGCGGTTTTGCCGACCCGATCGGTAGCTGCTGGATCGGCGCTGTGCGCGAGCAGCAACGCGACGAGTTCGTCGTATCCGCCATAGGCCGCGGCCATCAGCGGCGTCACGCCCGACACGTCGGCCTGGCGGACGTTCGCGCCATGCCCGATCAGGGTCTGCGCCATCCCGGCTAAGCCTTTCTTGCACGCGGTGATCAACGCAGTGTCGCCGATCCGGTTGCGCGAATCCACTACCGCGCCGGCTTCCAGTGCGGCCCGGACTGCCACTTCGTCGCCGCTCCTGGCAGCGACCAGCAATTGCTGGTTCAGCGTCGCATCGGCGGCCATCGCGTCCGCCGGTAAACCAGCGCCGTATGCGCCCACCAGCAGCGCAACACGCGCTATCCATCCTGTTGTTGCTCTCATGGCTCTCGCTCCCGCTTTAGCGGCTCACGTCCGTTGCGTGCGGCACCGCAACATCACCGCTGCGCTACTGCAGATTGGCGACGTAAGCGGCAAGGTTTTCGATGTCCTCGTCGGACAGCCCTTTGCTGACACTCGTCATGTTGCCCGCATCGTTCGTTCGCCGACGCGCCCGGAAGTCCTGCAGTTGCTTGACGATGTATTGATCGTACTGTCCCGCGACACGCGGAATCTCGTTCTGCCCGGAGAACCCGCCCAGATGGCATATCGTGCACAACACCTCCGCCGCCTTGCGGCGCCCTGCTTCGACTTTCATGGGATCGGCCCTGTACGGCACCGGTTCGGGGCGCTGCGCGGCGAAGTAGTCAGCCAGATCCAGCATGTCGTCACGAGACAGACCGGTGACGATCGGCGACATGCGTGGATCGCTGCGGCGTCCCGCCTTGAAGTCTTGCAGTTCCAGGTAGAGGTAGCGAGCGGTCTGTCCGGCCAGAATTGGATAGTCCGGGTTGGTGGAATTGCCCATCGGGCCATGGCAGGCCACGCATACCTGCGCCTTGGACTGGCCTGCCGCGGCGTCTGCATGCGCGCCGGTGGGAAGCCCCCCGGCGCTCACGCAACACAACAGCAGGATTGTCCAGATCCAACGCGTGCCCAGACACGCGCGCGCATCTTTGCCGGCGCTCGCCACGGGCTCGCTCATGGCAACGCGAATACAACGACCGCATTGCCGCGCTTGAAGTCGATCTGCGTATTGCCGCCGGCGGCAACGGCAACGTACTGCTTGCCGTGGACCATATACGACACCGCTGGCGCGTTCACGCCGGCACCGCACTGAAATTCCCACAGCATCTTGCCGGTGGACGCGTCGAAAGCCCGGAACAGGCCGTTGCCCTCGCCGTTGAAGACGAGGTCGCCGGCGGTCGCGAGCACGCCGCCGATCAGCGGCTGCTCAGTCTTGTAGGACCAGGCAACCTTACCTGTGTCGACATTGACCGCAACCAGCTTGCCCCACTGCGCCTCGGACGGGATCGTCTTGAACGCGCCGCCGAGCCACAGCTTGCTGCCGCCTGGATACGCGGCGTCTTCAACCTGATAGGTCATCGGCTGGTGCAGGTTCGCCGCATACGCGAGGCGCGTCTTCGGGTCGAACGCCATCGGGGACCATTCGACCCCGCCATTGGCACCCGGCAACATCCGCGCGCCAGCGGCGGTAGGCAGCGTCCACATGTTCTCTTGCGGAATCATCGCTTGCGAGAAACGGATCAACTTGCCGGTGCGCCGATCGTGGACGTACACGTGTCCGGTCTTTCCGCCCTCAAGCACACCCGGAACCATCTTGCCATCGGTGTCGCGGACATTGACAAGGATCGGCGGACTCGCTGCGTCGAGATCCCAGACGTCATGGGCGATGTACTGGTAGTGCCATTTGTATTTGCCGGTATCCAGCTCGACCGCGACGAGCGAATCCGTATAGAGATTGTCTCCGGGGCGGATCGCTCCATACAGGTCCGGGGACGGGTTACCGACCGCGAAAATCACCGTGCGCGACTCCCGGTCGATCGCAGGCGCCATCCACACTCCGCCGCCGAGCGTCTTGTAGAAGTCACCGCCCTTGGCCGCAAGCTGCTGCTTTTCGCTATTGATATCGCGCTTCATGTCGCGGCCGGTCGCGTCTTTGGTCGCCCAGACCCCTTCCTGTCCAGTGTCCGGAATCGTGTAGAAGGTCCACAACAAGTTTCCAGACGCCGCGTCGTATGCTTTAACAAACCCGCGAATGCCATACTCGCCGCCATTGGTGCCAATCAGCACCTTGTCTTCGACGACGGCGGGTGCCATCGTCTCCGAGTAGCCGAGTTCCGGGTCGGCAATCTGGGTCGCCCACAGGACTTTGCCGGTCTTCGCATCCAGCGCGACCAGTTTGGCATCCAGAGTTGCCATGAAGAGCCGGTCGCCCGAGATCGCCACGCCGCGGTTGTTAGGCCCACAGCAGAACGTGGTAATCGGTCCCATCTTGTGCTTGTAATGCCAGTACTCCTTGCCGGTTGCCGCGTCCACCGCGTACACGTGGTTGAACGACGTCGTAATGAACATGATGCCGTGCGAAACGATCGGTGCCGTTTCCATCGACTCGTTGACGGCAGTCTGGAAGATAAAAACCGGCTTCAGTCTTGCCACGTTGGTCTTGTTGATCTGCGCACCGGGGTAGTAGCGCGTCTGTGAGTAAGACCCGTTCGAATGAAGCCAGTCGGCAGTGCTGCCGCCAGCCGCGTCGAGTTGCTGCTGCGTGACCGGCCGGAGCACGTCCGGCATCGGCGCCGACGTGCTCGTTGCGGCGTTTTGCACCTCGTCCGCACCGAATGCGGCGGACACACCGAGCATCAGCGCAAACTGGCAGGCGCAAATCGTTAAGGTACTGCGGGATGGATGCATGAGTGTCTCCTGGTTTTTAATTGCCTAGGGTATTCGTCATGCGAATGCGACATCGTCCGCTTCACGGGCGGCGTCGAATACGGGATGGCACAACCCTATCGGATGCGCTTTGATCTGAACGCGTTTGGATTCAAATCGTCGATTGCCTGGTTAGGGCGGGTCGGCTGAGAGGAATGGACACCGCTTTACGCTTTTTCACCATAAAGCCGGCCTCTTTAAGCGTAGGCCAAGCGATCCCTTTTTTCCAGACGGTATAGCCGCGAACGGGGTCTTTATTGGTCTGATCGCGGCGTGCACAATTCTTTACCGGCTGCCCTATTAGGCGCATCATCGGGCGTGTCGGCATCGGGTTGCAGTCATGCCTGCCGAAGCGCCAACGGGTGCTTTAATCCGTTTCAGGCATGCAGCTTGCGTAGGCTGGTCGCGAAACGGGGCCGACGCCGCGACCCGGACTGCGGCAATGTCATCATTGTGTCCAGGCCAGAAAATGGAGGTACGAACATGCAATGGACAACGCCTAGCTACACCGATATGCGTTTCGGTTTTGAAATCACGATGTATATCGCCACGCGTTAAGCTCGCTTGAGCCGCGAATGGCGGCTTTGTGAATACTTTTCGCCAATCCGGATTGCCTGCCTGCCCGGCGCTGCGAACACTGCCGGTTTCGTCGCTCAATGACCGAACCGCCATCGCGGCAGCGCCGGGTGACCGGTCTCCTTCATCTCTTATAGCCCCGCGTCGCGCGCATGTGCATTGAGGCGGGTTACGCTTTACGCCGTGTGCACTACGCAGGGGATTTTGTATGGGGGCATGGTTGTGATGCCGCTGTGCGGTTACCCCGGCTCTTCATTCAACCGCTATGAGACACGTTTCTGGCGCGTCCTGCTGCAGACACGGGGTTTGGATGACGCGGGATTGCGCGCTCTCTTCTGCTGCCTTCACAAGGCAATGGGCTATGTGCCGATTGCGCTGATCGTGCTGCACATCGCGGGCGCGCTCAAGCATCAGCGAATCGATCGCGACAACCTGCTCGCGCGGATGTTGCCATGACGAGACGCGCCCCGCAGCAGACCTTGCCGCAGCTCAAAGCCGATGCACTGCGTACGCGTGACGGCCATCGCGTGGCATTCGCCGTGGCGGGTGCGGTCAATGGCGTGCCGGTGGTTGTGCTGCACGGCGGCCCGGGCAGCGGCAGCCAACCGGGCGTACTGCGACTCTTCGACCTGGCGCGCTTCAAGGTGGTGCTGATCGATCAACGCGGCAGCGGCGCGTCGACGCCGTTCGGCAGCGTGCGTCACAACTGCACCGCGCAGTTGATCGATGATATCGAGGCGATCCGCCGGCATCTGGGTATCGGGCAATGGGGCGTGCTCGGCGGCTCGTGGGGCGCTGCGCTGGCGCTCGCTTATGCGGGACTGCACCCGCAATCCGTGACGGGTGTTGTGATGCGAGGGCTGTTCCTGACGTCCGCGCGCGAAATGCGCGGACTGTTCATCACCTCCCGCCGCCGGGCGCCGCGCGCATGGGCGCGGTTAAGCGCCGCGGCGCACTCCGGCCGGCCCGCCGCGTTGTTTGCGCGCTGCGCTCAAGTGCTGCAAACCGGCTCGAGTGAGGAGCGTCAGCGCGCGGTCGCCGTCGCCTGGCGCGGCTATGAAGACGCGGTGCTCGCGTCCGTCCGTACGCGCCGCGCGCACCCGGCAGTCCTGCACTCGCGGCGCGATGCGCGCAAACTGATCGGTAAATACCGGATCCAGGCCCACTACCTGAAGCATCGCTGCTGGCTCGGCGAAACCCGTCTGCTGTCGCTGGCGCGCCGCGCGGCGGCGGCCGGTGTGCCGCTCGCCGCGGTGCACGGCACACGCGATCCGGTCTGTCCGCCGGCCAATATGCAGCGCCTCGCGCGCGCCGTGCCGGCCGCGCGGATCGAACGCGTGCGCGCGGGCCATCTGGCGAGCGACTCCGCACTGCAGGAGCACGTGACCCGTGCGCTCGAAACGATGTTCGACCCACCCGCACACGAGGAGCGCCACGCGCGCCGGGAGCCGCGACGAATTCGAAGCGCAGTTGCGCGCCAAGGGCACGGCCTACCATATCCATCATCCGTTCAACGTGAAGATGAATAGCGGCTGCTGCTCGCGCGAACAGATTCGCGGCTGGGTAGCGAACCGCTTCTACTATCAGATCAACATTCCTCTGAAGGACGCGGCTGGCCTCGCCTATTTCCGCGCGCGGATCCCGCTCGCGCAGCGCGACGTCCTGCACGGCCTCGCTGTCACGCTCGATCATTTCACACGACACGACCAGCACGAACGGGCCCTCGCGATCCTGCAGTTCAAGCTCGACATCCTGTGGACCATGCTGGATTCGATCGAAAAAGCCTTCCCGCAATGAACGAGACCCTACGCGCCGCCGACGCAGCGCCGTCACCCCAGCGCCCGAAAATCGCGACACTGTTTCGCATGCAATGGGAACCGGCGCAGAACCGAACGCGGGGCATGATTTCGGTTAATCGCTACCCCAAGTATTCCGGTGTAAAAAGGGTGATGAAGCAAGCGGCATAACTTAGGCATAAAATCCCGCAATTCCAGATTTTAGTCAACGGACTACAGATACCTGAAACAGTGGGCGTCACGGGTGCCGAAAAATCCCATAACTTTAGTCATTTGAAGTCTGGTACGCTGCGCCCTTTGCTACCGCTTGCATTCGACTCGATGGAAACCCCTTTCAATGATCGTGGCGTGTCGGTCACACGTAACGCGCTTTCAGCCGCCGGCCAGGTGTTCCCGCTGCGCGAGATTCTGGATGTGCATGTTGTTACCGTGCAGAAGAACAAGGTCTTACCTTTCACGATTTCGCTGATCGGGTTGGCCGGCGCCATTGCCGGCGGGATCTTGCACTCACCGGCGGGCATGGTGTGCGGCGTCATGCTGGTGGTGGTCGGCTGGCTCACATGGGCGACCCAGGACATTACCCATCGCCTGATGGTGAAAACCGCCAACGGCGAGCGGGAAGCGCTCTCGAGCGTCGATCGCGAATTCGTCGAGCGGGTCGGTGCGGCCGTGCATGAAGCGAAGGCGGTCGCAGCCACCTCAAAAGCCTGAGCCCTCCGCAAAGCGCTCAGCCCCCCGCGTTCAAGCGCCATGCGTTAACGCAAAATTGATTCGCGGCATCGCGGCTTTTGCGCGCCATTGAGGCGCGCATCGCTAGAGTGGACAGATATCAACAAAACGCGCCGCCTCGCCGGATCGGCGCAATCACGATGCTAACGTCCACTGCCTCGTCTGACACCTCCATGCCGCGCGCGCCGCGCGTTGCCCGTCCCACGCACCTCATCGTGCCGCTCGTCATCATCGACGTGACCGTGCCGGGCACTTCGTCCGCAAGCGGACGGCGCGCGCTGCATGCCGCGCTCTGCGACGATCTGCGCCTCTATGTCGTTACCATCGACAAACATCGCGAGCGCGTGACCTTCCGCGTCGAAGTCACCTCGCACACGCTCGACGACGTAATCCGCCTGCTGACGAGCGCCCTCGACCGCGCCACGCTGGGTCGTGCGCAGACCACGGTGATCCGGCGTCCATGCGATTGTTGACGTAGATCAATGCTTGCACGGGCGCATCTGCTGCCGTGCTGCAAACCCGCGAACCTTTACACATCTTTGCAATTGCCCGCAGGTGGCCCTGTAGAGTCGGCGGTCCTGTTATCGCGTGTTCCCTCCCGCAGGCCCCCGCAAGCGTCCCGGTTTCGCCGTCCACGCCGCGGCAATCCAGTGAGATTGCCGCCAGTGCTGTCCACCTCGCAGCTCGCGATGCATCGCCTTCGCCAGGGACTCGCTCTTTTGCAAAGCGTGATCCTATGCTCCTGTCGTCTTCCGATGCCGCGCGCCGGCATTGTCGTCCTCGTCTTCGTCCTCGTTTGCGTCATCTCACCGCGGCGGCGCTGGCCGCAACCGTCGCCGTCATCACGCTGACCGGCTGCTCGACCAGCTTCCCAACACCCACCCCGCCGGCCCCGACCGCCGCGCTGATCAACGGCGGCAACGACGGTCTGCTGATTCCGCTGCATGTGGAGCGCGCCGACAACGATCATGCGCGCCTCGGCCTGCCGGTTCAGCTCGACGGCAAGCCGGTGTACGTCGCGCTCGACACGGGCACGCAAGGCGTGCGGGTGTTGAAGTCGGTGCTGCCGGGTTCGAACTACGCGAACACCGGCGCCATGACGTCATTGTCGTTTGCGAACGGCGCGGAGATTCGGGGCGCGGCGGTGAAGGTGCCATTCAGCGTGGCCGGCACGAAGCCGGCACCGATCGACGCGCAAGCGGTCGAAACCGTGCGCTGTCTGCCGATCGCGAAGCGCTGCGTGGCGATGGACGGCTACACCGGCGAATTCGGCTGGGCCTTTTCCGGCATTTTCGGCGTCGGCGCCGCGCAGCCAGGCGACGGCGGCTACACGCAACCGCTGCGCGCGCTGTCCGGCAACATCGGTCAACGCTACCTGGTGCACTCGAACTTCGCGAAACCGTACATGGTGTTGAGCCCGTCGAGCGCCCTCACGAAGGACTACACGATGGTGCCGATGACCATATCGAAAGACGGCGCGGCGCAATGGCCGCGAGGCTGCGTGAAGGTCGCCGACAAGATGACGTTCTGCGCGCCGCTGGTGTTCGCAACCGGCAGCACCGGCATGATCCGCATCGAAACGGACACAGTGCCGAACTGGACCGGCGACGGCGAAGAAGGCAACGTGCTCAATCAGGGCAACTACGAAGCGGCGATCGGCACCGGATCATGGGTGCACCGTTATGAGGCCGCGCAGGTCACGATCGTCAAGGCGAAGCCGGACGCCAATCGCATCGTGATCGGTCTGATGGGGATGCAGAACATCGATGTGCTGTTCGATTTCGCGCGCGGCGAGTTCGGTCTGCATGCCGTCAGCGAGAGCGAAAGATTCGCGCCGTGACATTCATCGGGCGCTAGAAAAAAGGCCGTGCAAGCTCCGCACGGCCTTTTTCTTTCGAGCAAGCGAGCGCGCCCGTCACTCGATCTCGAGCGGATTCACGTGCCAGATATCGCGCGCATATTCGCCGATCGTGCGGTCCGACGAAAACTGCCCCATGCCCGCAACGTTTTCGATCGCGCTCTCGGCCCACGCGCGTTTGTCGACGAAACGCGCGTCCACTTCCGCTTGCGCCTTCGCAAACGCCGCGAAATCGGCGAGCACCATGTAGTGATCGCCCCAATCGACCAGCGTGTGGAAGATGTCGGAGAACCGCAGCGGATCGTCCGGCGAGAAGAAGCCCGAGCGAATCTGGTCGAGCGCCATGCGCAGTTCCGGATTCTCCTCATAGACTTGCCGCGGCCGGTAACCGGAGGCGCGCAGGTCGTCCACTTCGTCGGCGGTATGGCCGAAGATGAAGATGTTCTCGCGCCCCACCGCGTCGCAGATCTCGATGTTCGCGCCGTCCATCGTGCCGATCGTCAACGCGCCGTTGAGCGCGAGCTTCATGTTGCCGGTGCCTGACGCTTCCGTGCCGGCCATCGAAATCTGCTCCGACAGATCGGCTGACGGAATGATCAGCTCGGCCACGCTCACGCCATAGTTCGGCACGAACACCACCTTCAGCCGGTCGCCGACCAGCGGATCGTGGTTGACCTTCTGGCCGACATCGCCGATCAGTTTGATGATCGTCTTCGCCATTCGATACGCGGACGCGGCCTTGCCGGCGAACATCACCACACGCGGCACCCAGTCGCGCTCGGGGTTCTCGCGAATCTGGTTGTAGCGCACGATCACGTGCAGCACGTTCAGCAACTGCCGCTTGTATTCGTGGATGCGCTTGACCTGCAGGTCGAACAGCGCATCGGGATCGAAGTGCAGTTTCGTGTGATGCGCGAGACGCTGCACGAGCCGCATCTTGTTCTGCCGCTTCGCTTCACGGAAGGCGTCGACGAACGCCGTGTCGTTGCGCAAATCGCGCAGCTGCTCCAGCTCGAACAGATTGCTGCGCCAGTGCTTGCCGATCTGCTGATCGATCAGCGAAGACAGCGACGGACTCGCCTGCGCGAGCCAGCGCCGCGGCGTGATGCCGTTGGTCACGTTGGTGAAGCGCTCCGGATAGAGGCGCGCGAAGTCGGCGAAGATATCGCGCGTCATCAGTTGCGAATGCAGCTTCGACACGCCGTTCACCGTATGACTCGCGACGATCGCCAGATGCGCCATCCGCACGCGCCGCTGGCCATATTCGTCGACCAGCGAAATGCGGCGGATCATCTCGCTGTCATGCCACGATTGCTCGCTGACGTGCTTGAGAAACTCCGCGTTGATCTCGAAGATGATCTCCAGATGGCGCGGCAGCAAACGCGCGAGCGTCTCGACGTCCCACGTTTCGAGCGCTTCGGGCATCAGCGTGTGATTGGTGTACGAGAACATCTGCGTGATGTGTTTCCACGCCTTGTCCCACGGCACGTGATGCACGTCCACCAGCAAACGCATCAGTTCCGGAATCGCCAGCACGGGATGCGTATCGTTCAGATGCACCGCCACTTTCTCGGCGAAGCGGCCGAACGTGCTGTGCGTGCGCTGATAGCGGCGGATCAGATCCTGCATCGTCGCCGAGACGAAGAAGTATTCCTGGCGCAGCCGGAGTTCGCGGCCGGCCGGCGTCGAGTCGTCCGGATACAGCAGGCGCGATACGTTCTCCGACATGTTCTTCGTATCGACCGCGTTGCGGTAGTCGCCGCGGTTGAACGCGCCGAGGTCGAGTTCCTCGGTCGCGCGCGCCGACCACAGGCGCAGCGTGTTAGTCGCGGCGGTCGCATAGCCGGGAATGACGGTGTCGTAGGCCATAGCATTCACATGCTCGGAGTCGATCCATTCGACGTGTTCGCCGCGCTGCACCGTGCGGCCGCCGAAGTGCACCATGTACTTGATCTCGGGCCGCGGAAACTCCCACGGATTGCCCGCGCGCAGCCAGTAGTCCGGCGCTTCGACCTGCTCGCCATTGACGATCTCCTGACGGAACATGCCGTATTCGTAGCGGATGCCATAGCCGAAGCCCGGAATGCCGAGCGTCGCCATCGAATCGAGGAAGCAGGCGGCTAGCCGCCCGAGGCCGCCGTTGCCGAGCGCGGCATCCGGTTCGAGATCGGTCAGCGCTTCCATGTCCACGCCGAGACTCGCGAGCGCTTCCTTCATCTGATCGTAAATGCCGAGCGCGAGCAACGCGTTCGTGAACGTACGCCCGATCAGGAATTCCATCGACAGGTAATAGACGCGCTTCACGTCCTGTTCGTATTGCAGGCGCGTGGTTTTCATCCAGCGCGCGACCAGCCGGTCGCGCACGGCAAGCGCGGCGGCGTGCAGCCAGTCGTGCGGGCGGGCCGTGACGGCGTCTTTGCCGACGCCATACATCATGCGATTGGAAATTGAGCGCCGTAGCGCGTCGACGGTACTGTTGAGCTGGTCGAACTCCAGATCGACGGCTGTCATCGAAGCCTCCGGGAAAAAGCGATGCGGCGAACGCGAACCGCACAGATGACGGACGGGAGGCGCGTGCCGGTCAGGCGGATTAACAAGCTAACCAACAGAGTAGGACATTTTACGACCCGCGGACACCGGCGGGCGCGAACGGGAATTAGGCACATGCCATGCCCGCCGATGCGGGGTACTTCGAGGGTTTTGCGCACTCGCGCGGTGCAAGCAGCGTGCTGGCGGGCCTGCGCGCGTGCATCGGCGTACAAAAGAGACAAACGATTGCGAACGATGCAGGCGCGCTTCGACAGGATACAGCGCGATTATTTTTCTACGACGTGACGCGCGGATGAACGACTCGATGCCCGCGATACGTGGTCGAATCGGGCCGCCTCGCCTGCTGAACGTTTTTTCCGCGCGAACTCGTATCGTGCGTGAGCCGTGCCTGCTCGGAGGCATGCGCTGGAATTGACCGTTAGTTGCATTGCGGCAGCACCCAAATGGCTGCCCTGCCGCCGCGCTCCCAGCACGATTTCCACGACTCTGTAACAATCACTTCATTCACTGCGCGAGCCGCCCTGACCGATGGATTCGGGCCGCGCGCGCTCCGCTCCACCCCACCCTGCCGCTTGCGCACCGCGCCATCTTTGGCGCGGCCGGCGCTTCGGCATGCTCAACCCGACGAGCCACGCCTTGTCCGACAAATCCAGCGCCACTTCCGCCCACGCCAATCCGGCGGACGGCCCGATGTCAGCGGCCAACCGCCGCGCGATGGCCGCGATCATGCTGGCCGTGGCGCTCGCCACGCTCGACACCGCGATCGCCAACACCGCCCTGCCCGCCATCGCCGCCGATCTGCACGCGGCGCCCGCTGCGTCGGTATGGATCATCAACGCCTACCAGCTCGCGATGGTCGCGACGCTGCTGCCGCTCGCCGCGCTCGGCGACATCGTCGGACATCGGCGGATTTATATCGGCGGGATTGCGCTGTTCACGCTGGCGTCGCTAGCCTGTTCGCTCGCTTCGACCCTGCCGCTGCTGGCCGCCGCGCGCGTGCTGCAAGGGCTTGGCGCGAGCGCGATCATGAGCGTGAATACCGCGCTGATCCGCTATCTGTATCCGCCGCATCGGCTCGGACGCGGCTTGGGCACCAACGCGCTGATCGTCGGCGTGTCGTTCGCGGTCGGGCCGACGGTGGCGTCGCTGATTCTGTCGGTGGCGGCATGGCCGTGGCTGTTCGCGATCAACGTGCCGCTCGGCCTGCTGGCGCTCGCCTTTGCATGGCCGGCGTTGCCGCACACCGAGCGCGGCACGCACAACTTCGACCCGCTCGCCGCCCTGCTCAACGTGATCACTTTTGCCGCGCTGATCTTCGCGCTCGGCGAGGCGGCTCAACGGGCTCCGGCGCAACGGGTACTGAGCGCGGCGGCGGTTGCCGTCGTATTTGGGCTGCTGCTGATCCGGCGCGAGGCGGGACACCCGGCGCCGATGCTGCCCGTCGATCTGTTCAAGCGGCCGGTGTTCGCGTTGTCGGCGGTGACCGCGGTGTGCTCGTTCGCCGCACAAGGGCTGGCGTTCGTGTCGCTGCCGTTCTACTTCGAGGATGTGCTGCATCGCAGCCAGGTCGAGACCGGCTTTCTGATGACGCCGTGGCCAGTGGTGGTGGCATTGGCCGCGCCGCTGGCCGGCAGTCTGTCCGACCGCTATCCGCCGGGCTTGCTCGGCGCGATCGGGCTCGCGGTGTTGTCGGCGGGAATGACATCGCTCGCGTTGTTGCCGGTGCATCCGCATGTGCTCGACATCGGTATCCGGATGGCGGTGTGCGGTGCGGGCTTCGGCTTCTTTCAGTCGCCGAATCTGAAGGCGCTGATGGCCAGCGCGCCGCCCGAGCGCAGCGGCGGCGCCAGCGGTATTGTCGCGACCGCGCGGCTGCTGGGGCAGACCACCGGCGCCGCGCTGGTCGCGCTGAGCTTCGGCATCGCCGGCCGGCATGGGCCGACGCTCGCGCTGGGCGCGGGCGCTTTCTTCGCCGGCGCGGCGAGCCTTGCTAGCGGGCTGCGGCTTCTGGCGCCGTCGCATCGAGCCGGCGTGCACGCCAAGGCAGCGGCGGAGTAAACGTAAACGCCGCCATAAACGCGAAGCGGGCGCGTTGCCTAACAGTGCGCCCGCTTTGTTTCGCCGCTTTGTTTCGCCGCTTTGTTTCGCCGCTTTGTTTCGCCGCTTCGTTTCGCCGCTTGTTTTCGCCGCTTTGACTACCCGGCTACGCCGCTGAATCAACGCGCGGCGAAATACCCCTTCACAGCCGCGACGAACGTGTCGATATCGGCACGCGACACATCCTTATGCGTGACGAAGCGCGACGCATACAGCATCTGCGTGAGGATACCGTGCTCCTTGAGCCACGTTTCGAGCGGCGCGCAATGCTGCTGAGGAAACTGCGCGAACACCATGTTGGTCGCCACGGACTGCACCTTGACCTGCTCGACATCGGCGAGGCCGGCAGCCAGATGCGCGGCGTTCGCGTGATCGTCGGCGAGGCGCTCGACGTTGTGATCGAGCGCATACAGGCAAGCCGCCGCCAGCACGCCGGCCTGGCGCATGCCGCCGCCCAGCACCTTGCGCCAGCGGTGTGCCACGTCGATCAGCGCCTGGCTGCCGACCAGCACCGAGCCGACCGGCGCGCCCAGGCCCTTCGAAAAGCAGATGGATACCGAGTCGAACGGCCCGCACAGCGCCGCGACCGGCTGCCTGGAGGCCACTGCCGCGTTATAGACGCGCGCGCCGTCGAGGTGAGCCGACAGGCCGTGCTGACGCGCCAGTTGCACTGCCTCGGCGACATAACCGGCCGGCAGCACTTTGCCGCCGATGGTGTTTTCCAGCGCGAACAGCCGCGTGCGCGCGAAGTGGTTGTCGATCGGCTTGATCGCGGCGGCGATCTTGTCGAGCGGGATCGAACCGTCGGCGGCATTGTCGAGCGGCTGCGGCTGAATGCTGCCGAGCACCGCGGCGCCGCCGCCTTCGTACTTATAGGTATGCGCCAACTGGCCGACGATGTATTCGTCGCCGCGCGCGCAGTGCGCCATCAGCGCGGCCAGGTTGCTTTGCGTGCCGCTCGGGAAGAACAGGCCGGCCTCCTTGCCGGCACGCTCGGCGACGCTCGCTTGCAGACGCAGCACGGTCGGGTCGTCGCCCCAGACGTCGTCGCCCACTTCGGCGGCCGACATGGCCGCGAGCATGGCCGGCGTCGGACGGGTTACGGTATCGCTGCGCAAATCGATCATTGTGAAGTCCTGTATTTGACGGCCCGTGACAGCCGGCCGGCGTGCCGCTTCGCCGGTTCAACTTCATGGCCTGCTTCATGGCCTGGTACGGCAGGCCCGGCTCTAGCTGTCGAACCACAGAGTGTATTTCAATTACCGCTGCGCTGAGAATCGCACTAAAAACCCGCGCTAAAAACCCGCAGCCGCCGCTCCCACCGGTCCCGGCTCATGTGCCGGACTCACCGCCGGATCTCTTAGGTGTTAGGTGAAACTCAGCGCCTAAGCTCGCGCCGAAACTCAGCCGCCGAAACTCAGCCGCCGGACTTAGGCAGCCAGGCAAGCGGATCGACCGGTTGGCCGTTCTGCCTGACTTCGAACTGGATCGACGCCACACCCCGGCTATCCACGCCGACTTCGCCGATGGTCTGGCCTTGCGCGACGGCGTCGCCTTCCTTGACGAGCAGCGTGCTGTTTTGCCCGTAAGCGGTAATCAATGAATCGTCGTGCTTGATAATGATCAGCGGCCCGTACGCCTCGATACCGGAGCCCGCGTACACCACCCGGCCGGTGGCGGCGGCCTTGACCGGATCGCCGGCGCGGCCGCCGATCACGATGCCGTTCGACTTGCCCGGCGCAAAGCCTTTCAGCACCGGCCCGCGCAACGGCCACAGCAGCACGCCATGCTGCGGGACGGCGCCGGCAGGGCCGTTGGCGCCGGCCATATTGACCGGCGGCGTCACCACACTGCCGGACGCCATCGGCGGCGCAACGCGCAACACCTGTCCCGGACTGACCGTCGTGGTATTCGGCGCCAGACCGTTCCACGTAGCAAGATCCTGCGGCCGACGACCGAACGCCGATGCGATGCCGGGGAGCGTGTCACCCGGATTGACGCGGTAATAGCCGGCCGGCACAGGAACCGTGGCGAGGGTGGTCGGCCGGCTCGGCGTACTGCTGTAGAACGGCGTGCTCTCCCACGGCATCGTCGTACAGCCGCCGAGCACGACGCCAAACGCGGCCACGATCAGCAACCGGGACCCCGCGATTTGCCATTGTCTTGTCATGTGATGATCCTCGACAGGTTGATTCAATTGATCTGCCAGCGCCCGCGGCGCGACGCGGAAAAACGCGGCGCAGTGTGGTGTTCAACCGAAGCGGCAGCACGCATTATGCCCGCCGTGTGCACGCGCGAGCGCACCGGCGCCGCGGCGAACTTCAGACGCTGCCTTGCGCCTCGACCACCAGAATGCGCGCCACGCCGATTGGGTGCGCGACATGTTCGGTGCCGGCCGACGCGTAGAACACATCGCCCGTTTCCAGAATGGTCGACTGTTCGAGACCCGCTTCGCGGTAACGCATCTCGACGCGGCCATCGAGCACGGCGAACACTTCCTCGCCGTCGTTGACGTGCCATTTGTACGGCTGATCGGTCCAATGCAGGCGCGTCGTGATGCCGCCCATGTTGGCAATATCGAGCGCGCCCCATGGCCGCGTCGCGGTGAAATTCTTGCTGCGAATGATCTTCATAGTGAATCGACGGTTGAACGGCGCGGCCTTCCTCTTCTCCCTACCCTTGAGGCCTATCGGGGCAGCCTGACCAGCCAGGCCGTCCGTTTCGACTGGCCCCATTATAGGTCCGACGGCGAGTCTGACGGCCGGTCTTACGGCTGTCCCGGAGCCGCGCCGCGCCATTCGTGTGATTTATTGAATCCTTTGAGGTCACCTATACTCAGGCATGCTGCCGCAACGCGCCGTACGCAAAACGCTCAGATCCTGTGAGGAGTCGGGGATGAACAAAGCCACCTTTCTGGCCGTGCAACTCAACGTCGACGATGTTGCGGCGTCGCCCGGGTTGGTCGAGTTGCTGAACACACATCTGGTTTTTGCGGCGGACGTGGCCGAAGCGGCCGACGCGCTGGTGCAGCTCGCCAGCATTGCGGGTCTGTCGAGCGGCGTGGAAGCCAGCGTCGAAATTCCCGCCGTGGCGATCGAGCGGCTGCGCGAGGCGCTCGACAATCTGAGTGGCTACGACGAATCCTGGCTGCTCGCACTCGAACCGAGCCGCGCGCTGTTCGACGATATCGGCCGCCGGCATCGGACCTTGCATTAGGCTGCGCCGGCACTGCCGCGCACCCCGGCGCCCCGTACGCCAACGCCGGCGGTCCGCCATTTTTCGCTCACCGCCCGAACCGCCAGACTGCCCGGCATGCTGAACCGCGGCTCCAGTCTCCAGGCAAACCGCCCACGCGGACCGTAAACGACAAAACGCCGTCCGGAAACCGGTCGGCGTTTTTTTATTGCCCACCGCCTGTCACCCAGGCGATGTTTGTTTGCATCAGCTTCGGCGCAAATTAGTTGCCGAAGTAAACCGACTGACGGTCGTTGCCGTTAATCGGGCGGCCAGCTTGCGAACTGCCGGCGATCGGTGCGCCGTAGCCGCTGTTCACAGCTTGAGCGGCGCCGTTCTGTGCATCGACGCGTGCTTGTGCGGCCTGCAGGTTGGCCGGGTAGTCGACGTGATCGCCAACCAGGTTGTAGCCGGCCTTTTCGAGTTGCACCAGTTCAGCGCGAACTTGAGCGCGCGTCACGGGCTGGTTCGATTGAGCAAACGAAGCAACAGGAGCGGCCAGAGCGGCGGCAACGACAACTGCGGAAATAAACGTCTTCATGATTAACCTCCAAAACTTGTTTTGATTTCGCTCGGGACCCATGTCCCGTAGCGCTTAAGTACAAGTTTAGGAGCGCCGACATCTAGGGGAAACCCCCAAAACGACGAAACTCTATTTCGATTTTCGCAATAGTTCGCAACCCACTGCACCCATATGCTATCTGAATGATAGTTTTCAGCAATAATTGCCCGTCTCAATTTCAATCGCTGGCGTCAATCACTGCCGTCACCCGGCGCGCCTTGCGGCAAGCGCGCGCCGGGCCGCGATTCAAACGCTCAGCTCCAGTTCGCGTGGAAGCTGCCCGGCTTGTCGACACGCTCGAACGTATGCGCGCCGAAGAAATCGCGCTGCGCTTGCACGAGGTTCGCGGGCAGGCGTTCCGAGCGATAAGCGTCGAAATACGCAATAGCCGATGCAAAAGCCGGCACCGGCACGCCCGCATTGATCGCGGCGATCACCACGTCGCGCAGCGCCGACTGGTAGTTCGCGGCGATGTCGCGGAAGTACGGATCGAGCAGCAGATTGGCGATCGCCTTGTCTTGCGTATAGGCGTCCGTGATCTTTTGCAGGAAGCGGGCGCGGATGATACAGCCGGCGCGGAAAATCTTCGCGATCGTGCCGAAGTCGAGGTCCCACTTATATTCTTCCGACGCCGCCCGCAGTTGCGCGAAGCCTTGCGCGTACGAAATCACCTTGCTGAAGTACAGCGCACGGCGCACCGATTCGATGAACGCGTCACGCTCGACGCCGAGCGGCTTCGCCTTCGGCCCTTCGAGCACCTTGCTCGCGGCCACGCGCTGGGTTTTCAGCGACGACAGCACGCGCGCGAACACCGCTTCTGTAATCAGCGGCAGCGGCGCGCCCAGATCGAGCGCGTTCTGGCTGGTCCACTTGCCGGTGCCCTTCTGCGCGGCGCGATCGAGGATCACGTCGACCAGGTCCTTGCCGGTTTCCTCGTCTTTCTTGCTGAAAATCTTCGAGGTGATTTCGATCAGATAGCTGTCGAGCTCGCCCTGATTCCATTCGGTGTAGACCTTGCCCAACGCCTCGTTCGACAGACCCGCGACCTGTTTGAGCACCGCATAGCTCTCGGCGATCAGCTGCATGTCGCCGTATTCGATGCCGTTGTGCACCATCTTCACGAAGTGGCCCGCGCCGTCCGGCCCCATGTAAGCAACGCACGGCTCGCCGTCCGGCGCCTTCGCGGCGATTTCGGTGAGGATCGGGGCAACCAGATCGTAAGCATCGCGCTGGCCGCCCGGCATGATCGACGGGCCTTTGAGCGCGCCCTCTTCGCCGCCCGACACGCCCGTGCCGATGAAGTGCAGGCCGGCTTTCGCCAGCTCCTGATTGCGGCGGATGGTGTCGGTGAAATGCGTATTGCCGCCGTCGATCAGGATGTCGCCCTTGTCCAGCAAAGGCTTGAGCGAGGCGATGGTGGCGTCGGTCGGCTCGCCTGCCTTGACCATCAGCAAAATGCGGCGCGGTTTTTCCAGCGACTCGACGAACTCTTCCAGCGTGAAAGCCGGCACCAGCTTGCGGTCCGGATATTCGGCGATGAGTTCGTCGGTTTTCGCACGGCTACGGTTGAATACCGACACCGCGTGGCCGCGGCTCTCGATGTTGAGCGCCAGATTGCGGCCCATGACCGCTAGCCCTACCACGCCGATGGCCTGTTTGCCCATGTGAATTCTCCAGAGTCCAAAAAATGTCGGGACGTCGCGCCGGAATGATCGTCGGCGGGACGGCGAGGGTGAAAGGATAAAAGAAATGCCGGCTTGCCGCTTGGCGGCGGGCGATGAACGGAGCTTTTCACTGCATGCGAGCCGCCGGACGTTCGCACGCAGCCGAACGCTTGTCAGACTCGCGCCGCGCTCCGGCGTCTCCTGAAAACCAGGCTGAAATTGTTGGCCGGCATTGCGATCGGCTCGTCGCACAGCAAGCCGACCGATGCGCCCAACGCTATCACGGCCTCCATGTCGCGCACACCCCATGCGGGATCGCGGCTGCGCAATTGTTGATCGAACGCCTCGTTGCTCGGTGACGTATGCGCACCGCCGCGCCTGTAAGGACCGTACAGATACAGCACGCCGCCGTCGGCGAGACACCGGCTCGCGCCGGCGAACAACGCTTGCGCCGCGGTCCACGGCGAGATGTGAATCATGTTGATGCAGACCACCGCGTCGAGCGTATCCACGCCCCAATCCGCCTGATGCACGTCGAGCGCGAGCGGCGCGCGCACGTTCGCCAGTTTTTCATGCGCGACCCACGCGGCGATGGAAGCACGCGCGTCGGCATCGGGATCGCTCGGCTGCCAGTCGAGGCCGGGCAACGCGCCGGCGAAGCACACTGCGTGCTCGCCGGTGCCGCTGGCGATTTCCAGCACCCGGCCGGTGGCCGGCAACACCTCGCGCAGCACCGCGAGGATCGGTTCGCGATTGCGTTCGGCGGACGGTGAATGTTGCCGCTGAGCGGGATGAGATTCGGTCATGTCTTGTGTTCGGTTCAACTCAGCTTCAACTCAGTTTCAACTCAGCTTCAATACAGGCTGGTGCGCAGTCTCTCGACGAGTTCACGGTCGTAGGTAGCGGCATCGAAGCTCGCGCCGTTGATACGCCGATGAATCTCGCCCGCGCTCGGCAGGCGCGAACGCTCCACATGCTGCGCCGCATCCCACAGTTTCGAGCGCACCAGCGCTTTCGAGCAATGAAAGTACACCGCGTCGACATCGATCAGCAGCACGGTGCGCGGCAGTTTACCTTCAACGGCGAAGCTTTCAAGCCATTCCGGATCGTTCGAAATGCGCCCGCGGCCGTTCACGCGCAAACTTTCGCCCACGCCCGGCACGATGAACAGCAGCGCCAGATGCGGCTCGGCGATGACGTTGCGCAGACTGTCGAGGCGATTGTTGCCGACGCGGTCCGGCAACGCGAGCGTCCGTTCGTCGACGATGCGCACGAAACCCGGCG
This sequence comes from Paraburkholderia sp. GW821-FHT02A12, assembly GCF_059422005.1. Lineage (NCBI taxonomy): Bacteria > Pseudomonadati > Pseudomonadota > Betaproteobacteria > Burkholderiales > Burkholderiaceae > Paraburkholderia > Paraburkholderia sp. GW821-FHT02A12. Next base: position 2,700,078 of record NZ_JBWKWA010000002.1, read on the forward strand.
CGTCGCCGCGCGGCGAACAGTCGAGGCCGTCGGGCCCAGCGGTGGCGAGCACGACGAACGGCGCGGCTTCGATGAACGCGCGATAGTCTTCGTTGACGTACGGAATCTCTTTGCGCACCGAGCGTTCGTGTGGCTGACCGTAGATTGCTTCGAGTTGCTCGATCGTCGTCAACATCGGCTTTCCTTTGCACCGTGGCGGTGGATTTCGTTGGATCGGCGTTGCATAGAGCGTGTGATTATCGGCGATGGCGGCGCGCGGCGCGGTTCGATCTGTCGGGTCGAACCCGCTCACTCCAGCGCCAAACGGCCCGCCAGCGCGGTCAGCGTGTCCGCGCAAGGCGCGGCGATTTTCAGCGAGAGCAGCGGATCGGCCCGCGTGCGCCCAAGATTGATCGCGACGACCGGCTTGCCCTGCTTCTGCGCCCACACGCAAAAGCGATAGCCCGAATACACCATCAACGACGAACCGGCCACCAGCACCGCGTCCGCCGCATCGAGCGCGTGCGACGCCGCTTCGACTCTCTCGCGCGGCACGCTTTCGCCGAAGAACACCACCGCCGGCTTCAGCAAGCCGCCGCAGTTCGAGCACGCCGGAATGCGGAACGCCTCGAGATCGTGCCATTCCAGATGCGCGTCGCCGTCGGCGGCGGTTTCGGCGGTGACGTTCAGCAGCGCGGGATTCTCGGCTTCGAGCGTCTGCTGGATCGAGGCGCGCGTGTGCTGCATGCCGCAGTCGAGACACGTCACGCCGTTGATCCCGCCGTGCAATTCGATCACGTCGCGGCTGCCCGCGCGCTGATGCAAACCGTCGACGTTCTGCGTGACCAGCGTCGGCACGTGACCGGCCGCTTCGAGCCGGGCGAGCGCGGTATGCGCCGCGTTCGGCTGCGCGTCGGCGACCACCGGCCAGCCGACCATGCTGCGCGCCCAGTAGCGCTGACGCATCGCGACGGTGCCGAGAAACTCCTGCAACGTGATCGGCGGCGAGCGTTTCCATTCACCGTTGTCGTCGCGATAGCCGGGGATGCCGGAGTCGGTGCTGATGCCCGCGCCGGTCAGCACGAACAGACGCGGATAACGCTGCACGAAGCTGTGCAGGTCGTCTAGCGTATGGGAGTCGGCGTGCTGGGAGTCGGCGTGCAATCCGCTGAAGGGTTCGATGCGAGCGGGCTGAAGGTCGGTCATGACAGGGACGTTGGGTAGGGTGCGGCCTGGACGTTAAGCATTGAAGCGCCGTTCAGCGGCGCGAGCGCGGCTTGCTCTGCCGCGCCTTTTGCTCGTGCCGCACCTGCCGCGCCTGCCATTCGGCGAGTGCGGCCTGATAGCGCTCGAGTGCTTCATCGTAAAGATCGAAGACACATGGAGTGCAGCCGCTATGACAACAATCGTCGAGGTCAGGCTGCACGGGCGGCACCGGCTTCGGGTCGTCCTTGGGCGTGGCTCGGGGCACGGCGAATGGCTTCCGGATGACGGGAAGCGCTCAGTATAAGTTGATCTTCCGCGCCGCGCGCGGCGGCGCATCGCGTTCTGCGCCGCCTCGGTCTTGCGGTCAGCCCCGGCCTACGAAAGGCATCTTGCTCGCCATGATCGTCATGAACTGCACGTTCGCCGACAGCGGCAGATCCGCCATATGCAGCACCGCGTCGGCCACGTGCTGCACGTCCATCAGCGGTTCGACGGCGATCTCTCCGTTCGCCTGCGGCACGCCCCGCGCCATCCGTTCGGCCATCTCGGTCGCGGCATTGCCGATGTCGATCTGGCCGCAGACGATGTCGTACTTGCGGCCGTCGAGCGAAACGGCTTTCGTGAGACCGGTGATCGCGTGCTTGGTCGCCGTGTAGGCAATGCTGTTCGGCCGCGGCGCGTGCGCCGAGATCGAGCCGTTGTTGATGATGCGGCCGCCGCGCGGCGTCTGCGTTTTCATCAGACCGAACGCGGCGCGTGTGCAGAGAAACACACCCGTGAGATTAGTGTCGACCACCGAACGCCATTCGTCGATATCGAGTTCGTCGATCTCGACGGGCGACCCGTTGCGGCCGGCGTTGTTGAACAGCACGTCGAGCCGGCCGTGCCGCGCGCGAATCGTGTCGAACAGCGCAGCGACGCTGGCGGCATCCGTGACGTCGCAAGCCACGGCGAGCGCATCGCCGCCCAACAGTTGCGCCTGCTCGACGACCGCGTCGAGCGCCGCCTGGCGACGGCCCGCCAGCACGACGCTATAGCCGCTTTCCAGCAGCTTCAGCGCACTGGCACGGCCGATGCCGCTGCCCGCGCCCGTCACCAGCGCGACCTTCCTCGTTCCCGTTACTGTCACAGCACTTCTCCTTGTTTTGCAGATCGGCCGCGCGAACCTGCCGGACTTCACCGCGCGGATTGAACCGCGCGTAACCGGTCGGCGAGTTTCCTGAAGCCCGGATCTTCCTTGCGGAACATACAACCCTACACCTCGGACATCGGCGACGTGCTGGCGACCAGGCAGTCGTTAGCATCCGCCTCCTGGGCCTTGGCACCATACAACAGCGGATCGTCCATCACAAATGCGACGGCGCGCCCGGTCTTCACATTGAGGAAGGATTCCGCGTGATCCTTGGCGCCGATGAGGCGCATATTCATGCCCTTCTCACTGTTCATCTGCCGCAGCAGGCGTTCCCCGGACGTGCCCGCCGTCGTCACCACGGTCTTGCCCGCGAGATCGGAAAAGTCCTTCACGCCCGAGCTTTTCTTCACGATCATCCGCACGCCATACTGGAAGACGCTGTTCGAAAACGCGACCGGGTTGTCGCGAAGCACAAAGTCTTTCAACTTGCCTTCATTATTTCCCGATTCTTATGCGCGCCGGTTTGAAACGGCGCAACGATGGTATCGTTTGTTGTTGCGCGTGATGCGCGCAAAGCAAGGCCTTCCCAGGACGGAGGAAGGAAGACAGGAAGCACCCGGAAGCACCGTTAATGACTGAATTCTCCTCGCCGCCACAAAACGCGGATAGCACCAAAGCCGCCGCGCCGCGCCGGCGCTGGCCGCGCACCGGCTATCCCGCGATGCTGACCGCCACCGCCGCATGGCACGTTGCCGTGCTGGCCGGCTGGCTGTTCGCGCCGTCCGCGTGGCCCTGGTGGCTCGCCGCGATTGTCGCGAATCACGCCATCTTCACGGTGGCCGGCCTGTTACCGCGCACCTCGCTGCTGGGTCCGAACTGGACGCGGCTGCCCGCCGGGGCGCGCAATGCCGACGCCGTTGCACTGACCATCGACGACGGCCCCGACCCGGTTGTCACGCCGCAAGTGCTCGATCTGCTCGACGCCTACGGCGTGCGCGCCACGTTCTTCTGCATCGGCGCGAACGCGCAGCGCTATCCGGCGCTGACGCGCGAGATCGTCGCACGCGGCCATGCGCTTGAAAACCATTCGCAGGTCCACGTGCACACCTTTTCAGTGACGTTTCCCGGCGCGCTCACGCGCGAGATCGACGCCGCGCAGCGCACCTTCGAAGAGCTGAGCGGCGAGCGGCCCATGTTCTTCCGCGCGCCTGCCGGTTTGCGCAATCTCTTTCTCGAACCCGTGCTGCAGAAGCTCGATCTGCGGCTCGCGGCGTGGACGCGACGCGGCTTCGATACCCGCGAGCGCGATCCGCAAGTCGTCGCCGAGCGGCTGCTGGACGGCCTCGCCGCGCGCGATATCCTGCTGCTGCACGACGGCAATGCCGCCCTCACCGTCGACGCCAAGCCGGTGATACTCGCGGTCCTGCCGCGTGTGATCGACGCGGTGCGCCGCCGGAACTTGCGTTTCGTCACGCTGCGCGAAGCACGTGAAGCGCATATCGACGCCTGAATACGGCGCCTGCGGCTCGCCGCCGGGGACGCGGCGAGCCGTGCAAAACCGCCGCTACACGCGAAAATCCGCCGCCATGTCGTCATCGCTGCGAGCCTGAAGCTCGCCGCTGCGGCAGGCTTTCATGAACGCGTCGTAATCGCGCTCCACCTGGTCCGCGTAAGAGGCCGCGTAGCCGGCAAGCGCTTCCGCGAACTGATCGCTGCGGCCGATATACGCGCTGACTTCGATCGCCTTGCCGCTCGCCTTGGCATGCGCGCGCGCCATGATCCAGCCGCACAGCCGTGCATAGCCTTCCAGCAGATCGGTGTCGAATAACTCGATGCTGGCCGACAGTTTCATGTCGCGCAGTTGCCGGAAATAAAAATGCCGCCCTGCCGGCCCAGTCGCCCACCCGAGGAAGATATCGCTCGCGGCCTGCAACATACGCTGCCCTTGCACGACGCGTTCGCCTTCGTGCTTGACCGCCGGCGACTTGTAGTACTGCGCGATCACCGACGGCCGCGCTTCCTTGATTTGCAGGAACAGCGGCTTGTCCATGTGATCGACATTCAGCACCACCATGCAGCGCGTGCCCACGCTGCCGACGCCCACCACCTTGAAGACAATATCCTGTGCAGTGAAATGGCTCAGCAGTTCACGCCGGTCGTGCGACATCGTCTTCAGATACTCGCCCCACATGCGTTCGAGCAGCTTGCGCCAGTTGGCGCTCTTGAACATGTCGGTCTCTTCCGGCGTGAAGAGCGTGTTCGAACCCAGCACGTGGAATAGCGCCGGCGGCGCATCGCGGATCGTCCAGCGATCGCCGTCGCGCTCGGCCATTTTCTCCAGCAAGCTTTCGTGAGTGCGGTTCGCGGCCTTTTCCATGCCGCGCCGCACGGTGCGGCGGCGCTCCGGGGTCAGCGCGGTTTCCGCCATCCGGTCGAAGGTGATGCGGTCATACCAGAGTTCGAGCGCGCCGCATTGCGCATATTGCGCCATGCGATCGCGATATTCGGTGACAGCCGTCATCACCAGATTCTCGGCCGCGCCGCGGCTCAAACGCATGTGGCGCGCGGCGACCACGAGGCTCGCGGTCAGACGTTTCAGGTCCCACTCGAAAGGACCGACCGACACTTCGTCGAAGTCATTCAAATCGAATATGAGTTGCCGCTCAGGCGTGGCGAAACCACCGAAATTCATCAGGTGGCCGTCGCCGCATATCGGCATGGTGAGGCCGGTATCGGAGATCTGGCTGAGATCGCTGGCTTGCAGAATCGCGCTGCCGCGAAAGAAGGTGAACGGCGAGACGGCCATGCGCCCATAGCGCAACGGTATGAGGTTGACGACACGGCCCTCGCTGCTTTGCTTGAGCAGTTCGATCGGGTTGCGGTTCAGTTCGCCCACCGTGCGATGGCTCGAACGCTTCGAGTGCTCGCGGGCGGCACGGCCACGGGCCTCCCGTTCGGCGATGGTGCTGGCTTTCATGCTCTTCTCCGTCTTTTCTGCGGATCTTCACGACTGGTTTTAGAAGACTGCTTGCAGCTAAGCTCGCCTGTTGCTTTTCGCTATTCTGGGACGCGATCCCAAATGGTGCCACGACGCCTTTACCATCGATATCCCACTCCGGCGAAAATCACATCCGAATCCCGGTCATAGCGAGTCACGACCCGGTTCCATTCGATCCGTCCATTCCAGTGGTCGGTAAAGCGATATGAGCCCGCAATCGTGACGAGGCCGGAGAACTTGCCGGCGCCCGGACCCGGCGTCAGACTGCCCTCGTATTCGTTGATCGCATAGTACGCGCCGACGCCGAGCGCCAGCGTGACCGTGTCGTTCATAAACGCGCGGGTTGCCCACAGCTGGCTGGTGAAGCCGTCGCGCCGCGCCACCTTGCTGCTGCCTTCGTGAAGATAGCCGACGGTGACGTCGAGGTACTTCGCAAGGCCGCGCCGGTACTCGATCGCGCCGCCCAGCGCGGTTGGCGAACTGGTCGAGTTGATGATGGTTTCGCCGACATACACCGCCACTTCGTTATTCGTGACCTTGTGCGTACTGCTGCTGGCCCAGTCGCGCGGACCGGGTGTGTTCGGGGCGTCGAACTGATAGCCGACGCCGAACATCACGCTCGTCGCATCCGGCCCGCGCTGCACGTGCACACGGTTCAACTGGAGCTGCGTGATCCACCGGCTCGAGGCATAGTATGCGGCGCGCACGCTGTAGACCACGCCCCAGCCGTGGGTGTCGGAATAACTTCCGCCTTGCTGGGCTGTCGTCGTATCGAAGTAGCGGTATGGACCGATGCCCGCTTGCAGGACGAACTGCGGGCTTCCTACCGGAATACGGCCCCAGAGCTGGATCATCTGGCCGTCGCGATGATGGTCTGGAATGTGGCCTTCGTTGAGCCAGGTAAAGCTGGCGGCGAAATACTGGCCTAGCCCTTCCTGATAGTTGAACGCCCATGTGTAGGTGTTCGTGCTGCCGGCGCGCGAGCCGCCGCCGAACATCGAGAATTCCTGGGCGTCGCTCGCGCCCGAAGCCAGCAGGAGACACAGACCGGCAACGCAGGGGATAGTCTTGACTCTCGGCTGGTTGCCTGAGACACGTTTCAGATTCAGCATGCGGGTAGCCCCTTTAAAGCTATCGTTGCTGTTCGATATTGTCAGCGGGCGCCGTGTGCCCGCCACGCTGCACGCAAGTGGCATTCTGGCCCGGGATGGGGTTGGCGTCGATACGGGGCAACGCCGCGGGCCGCCGCTCCTCAGTTCGGTACATTCACCGCGCCGTTGGCGACCGTGATCGCGTCGGGCCCGGGGCTCGTGGCAATCGCGGGAAGGTTAGCGGTGCTGAGCGGGGGCGCCGCGCCGGCAGTGCCACCGCGCGGCGTCGTATGAATCACCTGGGAAGGCGGCAACGGCGTGCCGTTCTTCAGATGGTTCCACATCAGGTTGAGTGCCTGGAGATTGTAGTAATGGACCGGCACGAAACGCGTATCGAAGCCGGCGACGCCGAGGAACGCATCGAAATGCTGGCCGTTCGTCACTTCGTAGAACGACAGCTTGCTCGCGCCGCCTTCGGCCAACTGATTCATCGCCAGATAGGGACGCGACGCATGGTTGATCGGTACGAGCGCATCGGCGCGGCCCTGCACGATGATGGCCGGCTTGCCGTGCAGGTTGGCGTTCACGCGGATCGCCTCGACGCTGCTGCTCAATCCGCCGTTCGTCCACAGTCTGCGCAGGCAGGCGGAGCCCGCATAGCTGCCATCCGCGCTCGCCAGGCGATGATCCGCTGCGCCGGATGTGCCCACGTCGTAGACGAGGTTGATGCCGTTGGTCGGCGGCACGCCGTTGCCGGTGCCGAACACCGTGAGCATCGGCGACACCGCCGGCGTGACGCCCGCCGCACCGGTTGAGCTCGTGGTGCCGAAGCTGAAGTTGCAGAGGTTATCGGCGACGCTCGACAGCGAGTACGCATTGGCATAGGTCACGGCAACGGCCGGCACTGCCTGGGAATCCCACATCGGCGCCTGCAGGAGATCGGAATCAGTCTGGTATCCGTTTTGATGTAGCAGCGTCAGCGCATTAGTCGCCTGGGCCGTCACCGTAGTGCCGGCGATGACGCCGTCGGCCGCCAGCGACGCGCATCGCGCGGTGCGAATCGCCGTGGTCGTGGCGAGCGGCAACGCGCTCAGATACGGCGCGCCGGCCGCGGCGGGCGCGAGCGCCGCGCACGGCTGCAACGTATTCGCGAGCGTCATGTAGTCGGCGAGCGGTTTGCCGATTGCACCGACCGGCACGCCGCCCTGGGTCACCGACACTTGCGCGGGCAGCCGCAAATTGATCTGCGGTTCGCCGACCACGACTGCCGTGATCCAGCCGCCGGTGTCCTGTTCGGCTGCGGCAAGCGCCGCGCCGCCGCCGTTGCTCACCGACGCCGCGATGGTCATGATCGTGCCGTTGGCGTAGCGCACGGTGCGAGTCGAGCCGTCGAGCGTGCCGAATGAATCGTTGAGTGCCCAGTACGCGAACTGGATAGCTTGCAGCGTGTTTTTGCCCCAATCCTTTTCCGGATTCTGTTGCGAGTGTGCGTGCTTGAACGCGTAGCGATTCGGGAAATTGCTGTTGAAGGCAGCGAGCGCGCTGCCGCTCAGATTCGCGGTAAAGATGCTGGTTTTGCCGGCGGTGCCTGCGTCCTGCAAGGTGCCGTCGATGAGCGTGACGAGGTTGGTCGACAGTTCATGCGCGCCGTTGCCGCCGCCCTTGTCGGTGTAGGCGACTGCGCAACCGCGCTTGAGGCCCCACTCGCCGGCTGCGGAGATTGCGCCGTACACGCCGCGCGAACCCGACGAGGTCGCTGTGACGATGCATGGCTGATCCTGATTGAAGCTCGCCGGGATTTGCACGAGCATGCTGACGTTCTGCTTGCCGCTGCCTTCGTCGGCGAACGCGAGATATTCCTTGCCGGCGATTTTGCCCTCCCCAAGGGTGTCGTTGCCGTTCAGGTCGACATTGGGACCCCAGAAACGCCCGTAGCCGCCGTTTGCCGTCATGTCGACGAGCGCGCGATAGTTCGACCAGATGGCGAGACGCCGGAGTTCGGCGGCGGTGGGTTGTGATGGGTTGGCGATGGTCGGCGCCGTGGCCGAGGCCAGGCCGGTTTTACCGAGGCCGGCAGTGAGGAGGTCGTCGGTGTTACCGTCGTAGGACTGGATTTTCGCCGGGCTGGTGATGAAGCCCGGGAGGACGTTGGTCTGTGGTTTGATGTTATTGCCGCCGTGGCATGAGGTTAGTGCAATAGCTATTGCTATTAGTGATGCTCGCGCTTGGGTGGTAGGTTTTAGCGCCGTTTTCGCTCGTATCGGTGATGTCATCTCGGTTGTCTCCACTTTCTTTTTTTGTGGTCCCGCCGTTGGGACCCTGCTGGGCGGGGGTCTCTCGATGAATCAGGCTTCCTGGGTTTTGTCCCCTGCCGGGGGCTTGGGAAAGCTTGATGCAAGTTTAGGATGTTTTTTTGCCTGTGCGGCGCTTCTTATGTTTGTTTGCCTGCGGCGTTGGCCTTTCCTTGATTTTTTGCCTATGCGGCACTTATGGTGGTACTGCCTGCGGCGTTGGCCTTTCCTTGATTTTTTGCCCGTGCGGCACTTATGGTGGTATTGCCTGCGGCGTTGGCCTTTCCTTGATTTTTTGCCCGTGCGGCACTTATGGTGGTATTGCCTGCGGCGTTGGCCTTTCCTTGATTTTTTGCCCGTGCGGCACTTATGGTGGTACTGCCTGCGGCGTTGGCCTTTCCTTGATTATTTGCCTTCGCGGCGCTTATGTTCGTGCTGCCTGCGGCGTTGGCCTTTCCTTGATTTGATATTGGTTTATTAGCTTTCCCCCTGTGCGGGGGAGCACCTACTTTTCTTTGCCGGCCGCAAAGAAAAGTAGGCAAAAGAAAGCGGCTCGAACCGCCAATTCTGAAGCGGGCACCTCGGTCAACCACCGGTAGTGGAAACCTGCCGGACCACACCGTGGTCCATGAGTGCCGGTGACAAGGCAGTCATCCACCCCTTCTCGCGCTGCGCGCTCGCCGGCAAGGTCCATCCCACACCACCCGCTTCGTTTGTATGTTGGTGGAGGCCATCGGCTTCGCCTCGGCGAGGTGCAGATATGGATTACCGAGCAGAACCTGGGCGTAACGGCGCGGCGCGCACGCGTGAAATGGCGAGCTACGCTCCGCGCAAAACGCAGGCGCCAAACGTAGTGGGTGGTTGGATGAAGTACCTTTCCGGCGAGCGCGCAGCGCGAGAAGGGGCGGATGACTGCCTTGTCACCGGGGCGTGAAGGTGCGCTGGCACAGATCAGGCGGCCTCCACTCCCCGTTGATCACAGGGGTGCCCGCTTAGTACTTGCGGTGTGAAGCCGCTTTCTTTTGCCTACTTTTCTTTGCGGCCGGCGCCCCGAAGGAAGTCCCCTTGGGGGACAAAGAAAAGTAGGTGCTCCCCCGCACAGGGGGAAAGCTAATAAACCAATATCAAATCAAGGAAAGGCCAACGCCGCAGGCAGCACCACCATAAGTGCCGCACAGGGCAAAAATCAAGAAAGGCCAACACCGTAGGCAAACAAACAACAAGCGCCGGCCCGGCAAAAAAAAACCTCAAACAACAGCGACAACTCTCCGAGGAGACAGAACAGAAACCCCAAAACTAACAACAACGTTAGCCACAAGCGCGATCAACCCGATATAAACCGGATAGACAGCGTCGCCAAAGTGCAAGGCGAACACCGGCTTGAGCCCTTGAGAAACAGCCATACCCGTCCCGATCACAATCCCGACGAGCCACCCGAGGAACAACCCCTGCGTGTTCAACCGCCGCGTATACAAGGAAAACACAATAGCCGGAAAGATCTGCAAAATCCAAACCCCACCGAGCAACTGCAAATCAATCGCATACTGCGTAGGCAAAAACACAATAAACAACAGCGCGCCGAACTTCACGACCAAAGAAACGATCTTCGCCGTAGAAGCCTCCGCCGCCGGCGTGATATCCGGCGAGACGAGAGGACGCCACAAATTCCGCGTGAACAGATTGGCCGCCCCAATCGACATGATCGCAGCAGGCACCAACGCGCTAATCGCAATCGCCGCCGCCGCAAAACCGACAAACCACGATGGGAACAGCGTGTTGAACAGCGCCGGCACCATGTCCGAAGCCGACTTCACATGCACGCCCGCCGCAATCGCCATATACCCAAGCAACGCAATCAGCCCGAGCAACAACGTGTAAGCCGGCAAGAAAATCGCATTCTTACGCACCGTGCTCACGGAAGAAGACGACAACACCGCCGTCATCGTATGCGGATACATGAATGCCGCCAGCGCCGAGCCCAAGGCAAGCGATGCATAAGCAGTGAACTGCGCCGGCTTCAGGATGACGCCGGTTGCACCGCCCTTGGCCTTGAAATACGTATCGGCCGCGTCGAACACATGTGCGTAGCCGCCGAGCTTCGACGGAATCAGCCACACCGCCGCGATCACGACGATGTAGATCATGATGTCCTTCACGAACGCGATCATCGCCGGCGCCCGCAAGCCGCTGGCATACGTGTACAACGCAAGAATCACGAAGGCGACGATCAACGGCATTTCGCCGCTCACGCCCAAGCCCTTGATCACGACCTGCATGCCCACCAGTTGCAGCGCGATATACGGCATCGTCGCGACAATGCCGGTCAGCGCGACCGCCGCCGGGAACCACTTGCCGCCGTATTCGCCCTCCACGTAGTCGGCCGCCGTGATGTGGTCCTTCTCCTTCGCGACTTTCCACAACCTCGGCATCACCGCGAACACAAACGGATAGACAATGATCGTGTACGGCAATGCGAAGAAGCCATACGCCCCCACCGAATACACGAGCGCGGGCACCGCGATCACGGTATAGGCGGTGTAGAAGTCGCCGCCCACCAGGAACCACGAAATCACCGTGCCGAACTGGCGGCCGCCCAAACCCCACTCATGCAATTGCGTCAGGTCGCCCCGCTTCCAGCGCGCGGCAAAAAAACCGATCACGGTGACGAGAACAAAGAACGCGATAAAGACGGTCATCGAAACCGGATTCACAGGATTCAGATCGCTCATTTGACACCTCGATACACGACGTAAATCAGCAGCGAGGTCAACGGCACCCACAGGAACTGATACCAGTAGAAGAACGGAAAGCCGGCGAACGAGGGACGCGTGTCGTTATAGAACGGCAGCCACAACAACGCGATGTACGGAATCAGCAAGATGAGCCAGAGCCATGAACGGCCGGACGGTTGGGAGGTCTCCACAAACTTCTCCTAGATCTATTATCGAAACCGCGTGACATGACTTGTGGTCCGGCACGCGGAAAACCGGTTGCCTGTTATCAGGCAGGCGGAACCGGAGTTTGCTTGTTGCACAACGCGGAAATGGATTGGCGTGACGGCTTATCCAGCTTGTCGGTCGAACATTCATACGAATGCGCAACGACCTCACCGCAGGTCATGGCCGGCTTGCAGGCACGCCACCGGCGTAGCGAAGGCGAATGCCCTCCCCTTGCGACGATGCACGGACTGAGCCTGAAACCGGGTTCATGTGTCTCCTGCTGATTTATAAAAATGCCGGGCCGGGCCGGATTCGCGACAGTGCGCCAGAAGGTGTACCCGGCCGAAAGGCGCGGCACGCCGTGGGGATGTAGTATTCGCCTTCGTAAGCGTCCTCACAAGCGCGTAACTACGTAAGCAGGCTACGTAATACTACGTAGCCCGTCGGCCGTCTTTTCAACGATGAAACTCAAAGCGAAGATCTTCCTGCTGGCTATCGTGCCCTTTCTGGCCGCCATCGCCAGCATCGAAACCGGCGTGCGCCGCGAAGCCACGGCGCTCGCCGAAACGCAGCACGCCACGACGCAGGCTGCGTACATGGCCAGCAAGGAAATCGAACTCAAGCACTACGTCGAGCTCGCGACCACCGCGATCGCGCCGCTCTACAACGCGGGACGCGGCAACGCGCGCGACGATGCAATGCTGCGCACCCGCGCGCTCGACATACTGGAGAAAATGGATTTCGGTCAGGACGGCTACTTCTTCGTCTACGACATGCACGGCCGCACGTTGATGCATCCGCGCGAGCCCGATCTGGTCGGACGCGATCTGTGGGCGCTGCGCGACCCGCAAGGCACGCCGACCATTCAGCAACTGCTCGCCGCCGCCTCGCATGGCGGCGGCTACGTGCGCTACGTGTGGCATCGTCCGTCGACGGGCAAGCTCGCATCGAAGCTCGGCTATGTGGTGCCGCTCGAACGCTGGGGCTGGATGATCGGCACCGGCATCTATCTGGACGACGTGGATACGACGCTCGCGCACATCGACCAGCGCGCGGCGGCCAACATCGATCGCACGATGAAGTGGATCGACGCGATCGCGCTAGCAGGCCTCGCCGTGATCGCGTTGTGCGCGCTGGTGCTCAACGTCACCGAATACCGCAGCGCCGACGCGAAACTGAAGCGGCTCGCGCAGCAGGTGGTCGAGTCGCAGGAAAACGAACGCGCGCGGCTATCGCGTGAACTGCACGACGGCATCAGTCAGATGATGGTGTCGGTCAAGCTGCTGCTGGAATCGGCGCTCGCGCGCTTCGAGCGCAGCGCGGTGCGCGTGCCGGCGGCGGAAGCCGCGCTATCGACCAGTCTCGCGCGGCTCGGCGATACGCTGCGCGAAGTGCGCCGCATTTCCCATGCGCTGCGTCCGTCGATGCTCGACGACCTCGGCGTGGCGGCCGCGCTGGAACAACTCACGCGAGAGTTCGGCGACGAGTCGGGTATCAAGATCGGCTTCACGCAAGTCATGCATACGAACGCCGCGGCGCTGCCGGACGCCGTCAACACCGTCCTGTTCCGTATCGCGCAGGAAGCGCTGACGAACATCGTGCGGCACGCACGGGCGTCGAACGCGGCGCTCATGCTGGAAGTATCGAGCGACGCCGTCACGCTGTCGATCTCCGACAATGGACGCGGTTTCGACGTGGCGCACGCGTTCGTCAGCCTGCGCGCCGGCGTCGGACTGCGCAATATGCGCGAGCGTCTGGAGGCGCTGGGCGGCAAACTATCCCTCAGCTCGCAAACCGGCCACACGATCGTCACCGCGCGTGTGCCGTTGGGAACACACGAGCCGCATTCGCCGGCCTTGCAGGAACACTGACCATGAACGACACCTCACCCGCCGTCGCACGCCTGATCCTGATCGACGATCATCCGCTCGTGCGCGACGGTTTGCGGGCCCGGCTCGAAGCGGTGCGCAACCTCGAAATCGTCGGCGAAGCGGGCAACGCACAGGAAGCGCTCGCGCTCGCCGCCAGCCACGAACCTCATCTCGTGCTGATGGATGTCGGAATGAACGGCATGAACGGCATCGCGCTAGCGGGCATGTTTCATGAGCGCTTCCCGGCGATTCGCGTGCTGATGCTGTCGATGCACGACAACCTCGAATACGTGACCCAGGCAGTGCGGGCGGGCGCCAGTGGCTATGTGCTGAAGGACTCGCCCGCCACTGAAATCATCCAGGCGATCGGCGCGGTGCTGGAGGGCAAGACGTTTTTTAGCGCCGGGCTCGGCGCGCGACTGATTCAGGCGTCCGCGACGCAATCGCCGATTGAACGGCTTACCCCGCGCGAACGCGATATCCTCGACGCACTCGCGGAAGGTCTGTCGAGCAAACAGATCGCTCAACGCAATGACCTGTCCGTGCGCACCGTCGAGACACACAGGCTGAATCTGAAACGCAAGCTCGATATCGAAGGCCAGGCCGAGTTGATCAAGTTCGCCGTCGAGAATCGCCGCAAGCGCGGATGAGTTGGCGCTGAGTTGGCAATTAAGGGCGGCCGCACCGCCATCAATTCGTGAAGCCCAGCGCGCTCAGAACCGGAGACAAAGGAATGAAACAGCCGATCCGCCGCACGCTGACAAGTCTGCTGATCTGCGTGCTCACGTGTCACGCTCACGCCGAAGATCAGCGCGTCAATCGCGGCCACGATCCGTTTTTCCAGATCTCCAAAGCGATCAGCGGATGCCTGGTGCCTTTAGGCCCGCTCGAAACCGAAAAGGAATGGCTGGACGACAGCCATTACCGGATCGAACGCGGCAATAGCTGCTGGGTGGAAGGCCGCTGCCGTTTGTCGAACGCGTATCTCTACGACGCCGAAATCGCCGAGGCGGTTCAGCGGCGTCTTGCCAGCATCAGCTACGCCACTCACTGGCGCGAACAGTCGACAATGTGGCTCACGCTGCAACGCCGCTTCATTTACGTGCAGGGCTGCGTTACACCCGGCTTCGACAAGAAAACGTTTCTGGCGGAACTCGCGAAAACCGCGGACGTCGAGCGCGTCATCGACGACACGACCACGAATCCGCACGCAGCGCAATTACCGTACAAAACGCTGGCGGACCCGGACAAGCCGGTGATCGATCCCGGCAACTAAGCAACTTACGCACATTTCAAAAATAATTCCCCAAAAAAATCCTTGAGCATGCATTCATGCATTGATCTGGAAATTCGTCATTCCATGCAATCCATATTGAGTAGCGCGGTCATTGCGTGCAAACCGCATTGAGTTGTACGGCCATCGCGTCGGTGTTGCGTAGCCGGCAGCGCCCGAAACAGTGCAAAAGCTTTCGGGCGATGCAGGCGCGCGGGAAAGGAACGGTAGTGATCAATGCCGCTAGCGGACCAGCGAAAAGGCTTCCCTGCTGGCAATTTCACCCGCGCCAAATACGCCGACCACCGTGCAGTCCGACGCCACGCATTCGAACGTCGAGTCCAGAAACGTGATCACGAAATGGCGCCGCGTGGGCTCCGCAGAGACTACAGCCGAAATCTCGGCGGCAAGCGACGAATTCGTCACTTCGTGAACCGAATAGGCATTCAAACCTTGTGATGCAAGCGGATGAATGTCGAGATCGGCGTCGCCGGGTGGCCCGAGCCGATGAAAGACCGCGTCCGGAAATAGAACCGCGCAGAACGGGTCGTCGTCGGAATCGAAGGGGCCGAACCGTTCGAAGTCGGATTCCGCAATCGGATACGACACGATCACCCGCCGATCGCTGGCGACTATGAACGGCTCGGCGGCATCGGCTGCCGGATGAGGAACAGCGTCCAGCAGGACGACCTGGTCTTCCTGCTGGTGTGATTCGAGCGTGCTAGTCATCTACTTCGCTACTCCGCTGCGCTCACGCGCCCGCCTGCGCCGTCGAGGTTGCCGGCGCCGCAGTCGTAGCTGTTACGCTAGCGCTGCCCTGACTACGCGCCTTGCGGCCCGGAGCTTTTTTTGCCGCCCTGCTCGCCGTTGCGGTCTTCGCTGCGGTCTTCGCTGCGGTCTTCGCTGCGGTCTTCTTCGCAGCCGGCTTTGCAGCGCCTTTCTTTGCCGCTACGTTCTTCGCCGCCGCACCGGTTTTCTTCGATGCCGTTTTGGAGGCTGCGGCCTTTTTCGCTGCCACGCCTTTTTTGGCTGCCGCCTTCGTGCTGACCATGCCGCTGGCTGCCGCGGTGCTGTCGATCAGAAACTTGCTGCGATCCCTGGCCCCCGAGAGCCAGGCCGGCGCCGGACCACGTCCACTCCAGGTCGCACCGGTTTTCGGGTCGCGGTACTTGGGCGGCTGTTTGCCTTTAGGTTGCCCTTTGCGGCCGGCAGCGGCGCGCGTTACCGAAGCCTTGACAGCAGACTTCAGTTCGCTGGCGCCCTGGACCAGAAATTGAGTTCGGTCTTTCACGCCGGCAATCCAGCCCGGCGCGCGCCCGTGACCGGTCCAGGTCGCGCCAGTTTTGTCGTCGCGATACTTGGGCAGCTTATTGCCATTTGCTTTGGCAGCGGCTTTTGCCTTTCCATTCGCATTGCGGCCATGCACGGCATTCGCGTCGCGTTTCGCCTTGGCCTTTGCTTCGATATCTGCGGTAGTCAGACCATGCTTGAGCATCAGATCGCGAATCTGGTCGACCGCGAGTTTTGCCTTCCTCGCGATTAGGACGTCAGCTTGCGCCTGGAGCTTCTTAAGCTTGGCCTGGATTTGCTCTAACGTGGGCATTTGATTGCTCCTTATGTGGTAATCGACCGAACTATGCCACGATTGGCATGAGAAAGGCAGATCCGGTCAGCTCAAAAGAGATCGGCTTGAGGTCATTACGCATCCAGCGGAGTACGAACCTTTCAAGGCCACTGCTCAATAGCCGCATTCTTTTGCCTTTCCATTCGCTGGTCAGCCGCTTACGTCGGCGTAAAAACGACGACCTGGCGGTCGGCAATGTACCTCACGCTGCGCATGAACCGGTACTGTTGATCATCCGCGGTTATCCGGTTGAGACCCAGTTGCGTCAACGCCAGCATCTCCTCTGCCTGAAAGGCGGCCACTACGCCGTGATCCGTCAAATCTTCCAATGCACCGGACGGGTTGCCGACATAAACGCTGCGCACGTCTGTGCCGATTCGCATCAAAACCACGCTTTCGCCTTCGTCGAGCGCCAGTTCGAGATAGCCGGCAAGCGTTCGCAACGACTCCGGCGTGCAAGTCTGGGTCCGATAAATCGCAGCGTTCGTTGGCGTCATTTTCGATTCCCCGTCGGACCTATCATCAGAAGCAGGCAACTGTACCTTACAGCAATAGTCGCTTCTACTATAGGCAAGCATCCGGAGATTCAAAGCCTGCCCGGCTATTTTTTTAACGTGCGAGTGCAATTGCGCACCAGCCGGCTTTGACAAAAGACGAAACGCGATAACCAGGCCTTGCCGTTGCTATTGCCGCAACCGTTACCGGCAACGCGGGGTTTTGACCTTCGCCCAATCCCCGGTAACTCCGCGTTACCAATCTCGCAGAGCTGTTTCACCTGTGTCCGCATCGCCCTCCTACACTCCGAACCGTACTCAGCAGCAAACCGGCAACAAGCGGCAACAAGCAGATGCAGCGCACCCGGTGCGCAAGGAGAAGGGAAATGAACAGGAAGATCGTTGGCGCGGCACTTGGTCTGGCAGTTCTGGCGGCATCGTCGGTGGCATCGGCGCACGTGAATGTGGCCGTCGGACTCGGCATTCCGGTTGCCGTCTATGCACCGCCCCCACCCGTTTATGTTGCGCCGCCGGTTGCCTACGAGGCGGCTCCGGTAGCGGTCGCCTATGGCGGCGATGACGATTGGAGAGCACGCCAATGGCGCGAGCGTCGCGAATGGCGCGAACGCGAATGGCGCCGCGAGCAATGGCGTGAGCATGAATGGCATGAGCGCGGCCGCTGGGGCGGCTATTGAAATGACGCAGAAATGCGCCACCTTCGAAAAACTCAACAACACGGTACGTTCAGATGAAAGCCAGCTTTATCAAAGCCGCCCTCACGGCGATTGCACTGACCGCGGCCGCCTCGGCCACCATCGGCACGGCGAACGCTGCCGGCTGCGTCAAGGGTGCCGTGGTGGGCGGAGTCGCTGGGCACTATGCCGGGCACCACGCGGTCGTGGGCGCGGTAGGCGGTTGTCTGGTGGGAAGACACATGGCGAAGAAACACGCGGAAGAACAGGCTGCCCAGCGTCGGGCAGCCCACGCGGAATAACCTGGCGGATACCAGACAGATCGGGTTATTGCCGGCTCATTTACGCGATCCGCAGTCCATGAGCCGGCAGGCAGAAAATGAAACGGCGTCCACACCAGCGTGTTCTGATCGTTCTCGGTGTTGGAATAGTCGAAAAGCTTGTGCGCAGTGGCAAAACGCTCAAACGTCTCGCCGCCTGAAAAACGCAGTATTCCGTGGGTTGTCGCGTCGTCGACATACTGGCACGCATGCGCCACCGTGAGCGCCTCGCAGGCTGTCATCCCGCCAACGCGGGCAACGATATAGACGACCCCATAGTGAAAGTCGATGTTCATGCAGGCGCTCCTGACGGGCGACGAATGACGGCGGTTCTCCTCGAGTGCGCAAAGCGGCGCTTTCCACATCCACGCGGGAGTGGAAAGTAAACGACTGAGCACAATCAGACTTGAACCTCAGACTTGAAAAAAGACCGCGCCTGCCGTTCCTTGAGGGCCAGCCGCGCCCCGCGCGCGTGCATTTCGTCACTACCGACATAGTTCGCGCCGCCGGCTTCGCGCAGCAGGAGACGTTCGCCGTTCCCCACGCTACCGAATGAATAGCATCGCGACCATCAGAGGCTGGATTTTCCCGATTGTTGTTTTTACTGTTTGGCGAGTCATATATGCTTTGCATAATTGAACAGCCACTCGCGATGCAAGCAGGTGTTCTCTCTATCGCATGACGCTCTGATTGAGTTCTTCACTGCCACCGCGTTCTGGCGTAAAGGATGACTCAATGAAACTCGACAGCTGGAGAAAAGGCGCAAGTCCAGAACGGCGCAAGCTTATTCGCAGCAAGGTGCACGTGCTACTTGCCACCATCGGCACGTTGTCGGCGGTCGCCGGAATCGGCGTGGCGATCAATGGCGGTGTGGAATTCAACCGAACCAAAGTGTTCGTCGGCGTCGGCATCATCGTGGTGTCCACTATTGTCTATGTATCGATGCTCTTTACAACGCCGGGTGAATGACAGCCTGTCTCCTCGAGCTTCGCCACAGATAAATTGCAGTGGGCAATCCCATACCCTTAAAAGGAAAAGCCCCGCTTCGGTGTCCGAAGAAGGGCCTGGTCCTAACGAAGCTGGCGCTCGATCACTTGACGATATCGACCAGTTCGACCTCAAACGTCAGGTCGCTGTTCGGGGGAATCGGGCCGACGCCGCGATCACCGTAGGCGGTAGCCGCCGGGCAGGTCAATTTGGCTTTGCCGCCGACCTTCATTTTCTGCACGCCTTGCGTCCAGCAAGGAATCACTCGTCCGAGCGGAAAGGTTGCCGGGCCGCCGTGCTTCGCGGAGCTGTCGAACTCCGTGCCGTTGGCGAGCGTGCCGCGGTAGTTGACCTTCACGACATCGTCCGCCGTGGGCTGGGCGCCCGTGCCCTGCGTAATGTGCTCGACGACTACGCCGGAAGGGAGCTTTTCGGTAGCGGGTGAAGCGGCCATGGCCGTTGAAGAAAGAACAGCCGCGGCGACCAGAACGACAATAGATTTCAAGGCGAGTCTCCAGGTGGGTAGTGTGCGTCATTGTAGCGGATAGCATGCTGCAAACCGGCTTGGGTGGTTCTCGACCGGCGCGATGAGTCTCGTACCGTTCGCGATGTTCCAGGCAATCCGATCGCGCGCACAAACTCATTCAGCGTCCTCGCTCAATAGAGGGCCGCGTTTCGCGATCTCCCGTCGCGTCAATTGCACGGCTTGCTGCTCCATCCGCTTGAGCAAGCCGTCGAGCAAGTGCGCTTCTTCATCGCCTGGATACGACGCAAACTCAGCGTTGTAGCGTTGCCCGCTCACGCGCGCCTGTTCATGAGCGATGCGGCCGGCGCCGGTGAGTGTGAGCACCGTTACGCGCTTGTTGGCCAGCGAGCGTTCCGCCTGCGCTTTGAATCCGGTGCCTTTAGTCCAGACGATGCACGGCGTAGGCGCGCGGCGTCTCGTCGCCGCGCGCGTTGAAATCCGCGAGCACCGTTTCACGCTCGCGCATATCGGCCAGAACCGCCGGATCGAGTAGCGCCGCAATCACCTCTTCGTGCTCACGACTTGCCTCTGCCACCACCTCGCCATATGGACTCCAGATAGCGCTTGCGCCGCACGTCTGCCAGCCGCCCGTCGTGCCGACGTGATTCGACATCAGCACATACATGGTGTTGTCGAAAGCGCGCGCGGGAAACCAGAGGCGCGACTGGTGATAGCCGGTCTTCACGCTGAAGAGCGCGCTCACCAGATAGGCGTGGGCGCCGTTTGTTGCTGCAACGCGCGCGTGTTCCGGAAAACCCGAGTCATAGCAGACGCCGAGTGCGAGCCGCCAGCCGTCGATCTCCAGCATCGCGCCTTGCGCGCCCGGCCGATAAATCCGTGTCTCGCCGCTATAAAGATATTGCTTGTGATACGGCTCGATGAACTCACCGCAACGGCTGAACACCAGCGAAGAAATGTAAAGGCCGCCAACGCCACGCGTCGCCGCGCCGACGACCACGGCGATCTCGCGCTGCCGGCAGACTTCACGGATCGGATCGAGCCGTGCGTCGTGTGCATCAAATGCATATTTCGCGGGGTCGCCGGCAATCAGGTCGGGCTCATAGCCGCTCAGGAATTTCTCCGGAAGAACCACCAGTTTCGCGCCCTTATCGGCGGCGAGGCCGGCCAATTCGACGGTTCTGGCGATGTTTGCCGATACGTCGCCGGATACTGGCTGCGCTTGCGCCGCCGCAATGCGCAATGACGCTTGAGGGAACGATGCCTGTTTGTGATTCAACACGAACTCCGTTATGAATGGACCGTTGCGGTATGCGAGCGAGCGTTTGTCGAACATCAGCGCGCGCGAAGCCATGACATTTTAAACACGGCCGGCGCTCCATGTGCCAGTGCGAAGATGCGAACGCGTTTTAGCGGTGGCGCGCGTGAGAATGACAATGCTGCCGGGGAGAAAGTTTTTTTGGTGGAGCAGAAGCGGGGAATCCAGGTGGAGCGGCGAGGGTTGCCTGAGCGCTTTGCCGGGTGATGGTTGGGATGTGAGAGGTCTTGAGTAATCCCCTCGACGAGATTGCCTTTGGTTCGAAGGCATATCTGTCGATGGGATCTTTTGCGGCTTCTTTTTTGTGCTTTTGTGTTGGATACGTGAGCGTGACAAAGAACGGCCGTCTTGGTGTCCGCTCACGTCTCCAAGGCGAAGGCGTCTGCGCGAGGGGCCGTTTCGCCGACCGCCGCGCACTGGAGGTGTCAGGAATTTTGTGTGCTGAGGTCGGTTAAAAATCTCAGCTGATGGCGGCGGTGAACCGCTCGCCGAACAGAATGGCGAACTGATTGACTGCTTGCCGCCAGGTAACAGGTGGCATCTTCCAATCCTTTTCGATGTTGCGCAAGGCCAGGTACAGCAGTTTGCTGGCGGCTTCGTCGCTGGGGAAGTGACCGCGGTTCTTGACGATCTTTCGCAGCTGCATATGCATGCTCTCGATCGCATTGGTCGTGTATATGATCTTGCGTACTTCCGGCGGATAGGCGAAGAACGGGATGACTTGCTCCCATTGGCGCTGCCACATCGCGGCCACGGTGGGGAATTTGCGCCCCCACTCGCCTTGAGAGAAGGCTTGCAGGGCGACTGCCGCCGCTTCGGCCGTGGCAGCCTGATAGATCGGCTTGAGCGCGGTTGCCAGCGGCTTACGGTCCTTCCAGCTCGCCAGATTCAGCGAATTGCGGATCAGGTGCACGATGCACGTCTGGATCTGCGCGGCTGGATACACCGCTTCGATCGCCTCGGGGAAACCGCGCAAGCCATCGACGACGGCGATCAGGATGTCGTGCAAGCCACGGTTCTTCAGTTCGTTGAAGACCTTCAGCCAGAACTTGGCTCCCTCGGTTTGCTCGATCCACAAACCCAGCACTTCCTTGCGGCCGTCGGCGCGAATGCCCAGCGCGAGATACACCGCCTTGTTCCTGACCGTGCCTTCGTCGCGGATCTTCAGCCGAAGTGCGTCGAAATACACGATCGGATACATTGCCTCAAGCGGGCGTTGCTGCCACTGTTCGACCTCGGCCAGCACCTCATCGGTGACAGTCGAAATCAGATCGGGCGACACCTGCAGGCCATACAGTTCCAGCAAATGGCCCTGGATCTCGCGCACGCTCATGCCGCGCGCGTACATGCTGATGACGTGATCGTCGAAACCCGGCAGCCGGCGCTGATATTTGCCCACCAGTTGCGGCTCGAATGTCGCCTGCCGGTCACGCGGAATGTCCAGATTCAGTTCGCCGTTGGGCGTGATGACCGTCTTGCGGCTCGTGCCGTTGCGGTGGTTGCCGGCCTTGCCTTGCTCCGCCTCGTTCTCCAGGTGATGCGTTAGCTCCGCCGCCAGCATGCGCTCAGCCAGTTGCTTCTTCAGTTGCCCGGCCAGGCCCGATTCGCCGAGAACCGACTCCGCATCCTTGTTCTGAATCTGCGCCAGCAGTTGATCGATCAGTTCATCGGGGAACAGCTTCGGCGCCTTCGGGTTCTTGATCTTCTTAGTCACAGCTGCTTCGGTCATAGGACGTTGTTTCCGTTATCGTCTCATGACCTCGGCACACTAATATACTGACAGGCTCTTTTGTGTTGGATACGTGAGCGTGACAAAAAACGGCCGTCTTGGTGTCCGCTCACGTCTCCAAGGCGAAGGCGTCTGCGCGAGGGGCCGTTTCGCCGACCGCCGCGCACTGAATGAAATTCGCCGCGTCAGTGGCCGTGACCACCGCCGTTACCTTGGCCTCCGTTGCCCTCGCCGCCGTTGCCGTGACCTCCGCTGCGCTGACCTCCGTTGCCGTGACCTCCGCTGCCCTGACCTCCGCTGCCCTGACCTCCGCTGCCTTGGCCGCCGTTGCCGTGACCGCCGTTACCCTGGCCGCCGTTGCCCTGACCGCCGTTGCCCTGACCTCCGCTGCCTTGGCCGCCGTTGCCGTGACCGCCGTTACCCTGGCCTCCACTGCCGTGACCGCCATTGCCCTGCCCGCCGCCATGACCTGAACTTCCCTGACCACCGCCGCCGTTACCTCCTGTGCCACCACCGCCTCCGGTACCCGTTCCACCAGTGCCTGTTCCACCCGTACCTGTTCCGCCTGTGCCACCAGTGCCCGTCCCACCCGTACCTGTTCCGCCTGCGCCACCAGCGCCCGTGCCACCCGTACCTGTTCCGCCTGCGCCACCGGCGCCCGTGCCACCCGTACCTGTTCCGCCTGTGCCACCAGCGCCCGTCCCACCCGTACCTGTTCCGCCTGTGCCACCAGCGCCCGTCCCACCCGTACCTGTTCCGCCTGTGCCACCAGCGCCCGTCCCACCCGTACCTGTTCCGCCTGTGCCACCAGCGCCCGTGCCACCCGTACCTGTTCCGCCTGCGCCACCAGCACCCGTGCCACCGGCGCCCGCCCCCCCGGTACCAGCGCCACCGCCGCCAGTAGCAGTACCACCACCAGCCGACCCCGCCCCCCCATTGCCGCTGCGGCCACTACCGGAACTCCCCGCCGCAGACCCTCCCGCCCCCGACGCAGTCCCATTCCTGGCACCGCTATCGCCCGCGCTACCTGACGAAATCCCGTTCCCGTTTCCCTTTCCGCTCCCACTGCCGTTCTGCGAACCGGTCGCCGATGTCGAGCCAATAGCCGCAGTCATCCCAGTCCCGCCAGCCACCACCAAACCGTCGTATTCGCGCTTGCAACCAATCGTGTCGACTATTGGACAATCGGTCGGCAAAGCTTGCGCCAGCGTCGGCCTCGCCGAGTCGGTCGGCGACGCGACAGGTGCCGCCGGATTAATTTGAGCACCAGCCATCGCAGCATACAGACTCACGGCAACTGCCAGGACCGCCTTGCATGTCCCCAATGCCCTTGTTTCCCCTTTGTACTTTTTCATTTCTCTCTCCTAACCATCTTACAAAGTCAGATTCATATAGCCAGCGAATCTCTGTTCACTGTCGAAAGTGAAACGTCAAAACCTGTTCACCAGTGCTTCGCGCCACTCGAAAATTGCGTCGCGCCCGGCATCTTTCTCGCGGAAAAGCCCGGTCCGATTTGATATGCCCTGAGAGAAACCGTTGGCTGTGCGCGAACAAAGTCGTGGAAAGATCACAGCAGGACTTGATGGAAGTTCACGTTATGCAGAGATCAACTCACCGACCGTGCGCTACCCCACGCAAAGCGATATCGCCAGCTTTTTTCAATCAAATTCGCAGTCGATTCGTCAAATAGCGCCATTTCCCGATCTTGAAGACCGCTACATTTTTTCTTCGATCAGGCAGTCCGAATGGTTATTTTTATTTAACATTCAGCCCGCCTCGGCATATGAATCAGGCGGTTGTACTTCGGGACCGAGCCTTGGCGCAGAAGCCGCATGAAGGTGCGACCGAGGTCTGCTTTCGAGGCGGGAAATAGGCGGCGAAACGACGATGAAGCGTTCGAACGCTTCATATAAGCGTTTATCCGAACATAGGAGAGAGATTAGAAGGGCGGGAGTGAGGGCAATCACACAGACAGCGCAAACCGAGCGGGTTTACACTGCCATCCAATTGCCCTTTGTCTGTCAGTATTACGCTGAATACGGCGCTCGAATCAAAGCGCCGCAATTACGCCGCCACCGACATACAAAATATGTCCATTGACGAAATTCAATGCATCGCTGAATAGAAAGACTGCGGCGCGTGGGAACCAATCGGCACGCGGTAACCGGTCAGAACCGGACCGTCGGCGCCGGGTGCGCCGAGAAAATCAGCAGCGCCGCCAGCGACAGCAAACCGAACATCACCGCGGGACTGTTGAAGTGCGTCGTCAGCGGCAACAACGCGATCGACGCGCCACCGGCACGGGCGCCCTATAAGAGCAAGATGTGGGCGAACGTGACGCGCGCGTCGACATGGCGTAACAGCAGATTGCCTGGCACTTCGAATAACACGTGCGAAGGCCTGTTGCGACAACTGGCGGTTGACGCGGCGAGGGCCGATTGAGCGCCAGCGGGACTGCGCGCCGCTCAGCTCAGCTCAGTTCAAACAGTCCCGCCCCGCTCAAGCCACCTCGACCACGATCTTGCCTCGCGCGCTGCCGTCGGTCAGCGCGTCATAAGCCTGCTGTGCCGAACCTGGATCGAAGCGGCGCGCGTCGAGACGCGGCGCGAGCTTGCCTTCTTCCGCGAGCCGCGTCGCCGTGCGCAGCATTTCGCCGTGATGCGCGCTGCCTTCGCCGACAAGCAGCGCGTGCAGCGTGAACACACCCGAATACGTGGCTTCCCTAAACGAGAGTGGCGCCAGCGCATGCGTGCCCCAGCCGAGCGCGCTCACCACATGGCCGAAGTGCTTCACGGCGGCAAACGAGGCATCCAGCGTCGCCCCGCGCCGGCTCGGGCCGCGGCAGTTCAGTGAGTTCGAGCGGACCGTTGTATTGCTTCAGAACCAGCGCTTGCACGGACATGATGGTTTCCCGGAGGTTGGCGACGATTGTGTCGATACGCGCATAATCGTCCATGCGAAAAGGCAGCCGCGCCGACCTGGCAGCGGCGTACACGGGCGAAGACGGTGGCGCCGGTCAGATGCTCATCAGATTGGACAGCGCCTTCGGCGCGCTGCCCGACGTCGTGTGGATCAAGCGGATGCTGCCGCAAGCGCGCGTTGCGTTCGGCAGCAACAATCGCGGCGCGCAGGCACGCATGTGCGCGGAAGGCGCGGGCCTTGCGGTGCTGCCGTGCCCGCTCGGCGACAGCACGCCCGGCCTCGTGCGCATCGAACTGAACGAAGCGCCGCCGGGCCGCTACGTCTGGTTCGGCTATCACCGCGACTTGCGGCGCCTGGCACGGCTGCGGGCTCTGCTCGATATGACGATCGAGGCCGTGGGTCATATTTAGCGCGTCGGTGAAGCGCATCGATTGAGCACGTCGCAAAGTCGTGACAGCCGCTCTCGAAGCAGTGACATCAGGGGCCGCGTGATTTATCAGGGGAAAAATTGGCGCGTCACGATGCGGCTGGAAATTTTCAAACGGGGACTACCGTGTTTTATTTTTTTGCGATTCCTGTGGTCGTCATCTTTCTGGTCAAAGCCCACTTTGGACTATTGATCGGACTACTCAGCGGCGTGGCGACACTGGTCACCGAATACGTGCTCGTCTCCTGGCTCGGAGGAAGAGCGATGCGCAAGCAAGCCGCTCTGGCGGCGGCATCCGGCGGGGCTGCGCACGCGCAGCCGTCGGCCGACACGCTCGCGCTGGCGGCATCGCTCGCTGCGCCGGCCGCGCCGGCCACGGTCGACACCAGCGTGCAGGTCTGGCGGCCGACCGATCGCTACCTGCCGGTCGACGAATTGCCTTACCCGATCGGCCGCCGTTCCTTCGACGAGCGCGACAACGAACAATTGCTGCCCAGCTATATCGGCGAGACCGCCTGCTTCGATCGCATCTGGTTCGCTTTGAGCGATCACGTCAAGCGCGAACCGAACGCCGAAGCGCTTTTACACAAGCAGTTGTACGAGGGCTTCAGGGAAGCGATCGGCTCGTATCTGGACATCGAAACAGGCGAGGACGGCACGCCGGCCGCGATGGTCAGTTTCGATGAGCTGGCGACGTTTCCCACCTTCGCGCACTTCAGGAACGGCTCGCGCGCGCTGCTTACCGCTGCGTTCCGCTCGCGTGACGCGGTGTGGGGCGGACTGCGCCACGACGGCGAGAGCTTTCGCTTCCCGCTCGGTCATCTGGTCGGCATCCGTCTCATGGTGTGGGTGCCCACGCGCGGCGGTGGCGGGTATACGGTCGATCTCGTCTTCAACGTGCCGCGCAAGCAATCGGCGCTGAAAGGCCCCTCGCCCTACAACTCGTTTTACACCGGCTTCAGCCTCGACTTGCCCTACTCCGAGCTGAATTCGTTTTCGGTATTTGCCGCCCTCACCGACATCGCACTGCTGTTCGACGTACGCGCGCGATGCGACACGGCATCGGATGTTTGAGCCGCAGCTTGAGCCGCGCTCAGACAGAAAAATAGCGGCCCCAGCCCCCGAGTGCAGGACGTGCAAAGTCTGCGCGATTCGACTGAAGAATTTTCGCTGGTGCTCGGCGACCTGTCCGGTCTCGCCGAGCGGATCAAGCTTCTGCAGGAAGAAATCGCCGCGCGCCTGACCGAACCAGCCAATTGCACGCTCTTCACGCTGACGCTCGTTACGGTCCTCGCTCTGTCGATCAACATCATCGCCGGCCTGTTCGGCATGAACGTCGGCAGCATTCCGCTGGCGGAAAACCGGCACGGTTTCCGGGTCATGGTGATGATGGTGGTGAGCTTCACGGCGCTCGCCGGATGGTGGGGTTTTCGCCGGCGCGCCGGGCGCTGAGCGCGCGCCACGAGGCAACGTCTGTATCAGGCACGGGAACTGCTGCACCCATATTGCGTCACACCCCTGTCCCCGGCCGATCCCGGCGGGGGCAAGGAGGACGGCGACAGCCGAACCTCCCATAACGAACGCATAGGGAGAGCCATCATGCGCAGACGACAATTCATCACCACCACCGGCGCCGTCCTGGCAACGGCGGGTCTTGGCCTCGCCGGCTGCACCACCACGTCTCCGTCTTCGAGCGCGTCTGCTTCGGCCAACGCGGGCAAGCGCGACACGATCAACGCCGGCGTCGATTCAACCCTCGAGCGGCTTTATGAAAACGTTGCCGGCTCGCGCGAACTCGTTGCGAAAGCGCGCGGCGTGCTCGTGTTCCCGTCCGTCATCTCGGCCGGCTTCTGGGTCGGAGGACAATATGGCGAAGGCGCGTTGCGCGTCGGCGGACGCACGGCGGGTTACTACAGCACGGTCGCGGGTTCGTTCGGCTTGCAGATCGGCGCGCAATCCAAGGCGCTCATATTCCTTTTTATGACGCAGGATGCGCTCGACAAATTCCTCGGCAGCCAGGGGTGGGCGGCGGGTGCCGACGCGACGGTCGCCGTGCTGAAGGTTGGCGCCAATGGCGCGATTGATACTTCGACGGCTACCAGCCCGGTCGAGGCTTTTGTGTTGACTAATGGCGGGTTGATGGCTGGGGTGTCGCTGGAAGGCACCAAGATTTCACGATTGATTATTTGAGCCAACGGGCTCCTTGCGTAGCGCTTTTTGGTTGTACGCCGCAGGCAAGCAGACAAAAAGCGCCGCGCAGGCAAGAAACAGCGTTTCAGCCGGCTGGCAAGGTCAGCGAGGCCACCTCGCATCGAGGCCACTGCCGCAAAACATCCGGCGCCAACAGCAGCTTGGCTGCCCTGACCCCGGCGCCCATCACAATCTGAGCGCGCTCCATCACGGCAGCATCGACGAGAATGCGCCAATTGTCCGGCAAGCCGAAGGCCGTAATCCCGCCGAACTCCATTCCGCTATGCTCCACAGCGGCCTCCCGCCTGGCAAACGAAAGCCGCTGCGCGCAAAGCGCCGCCTTCACCGCGCCGTTGATATCCAGACGCAACGCCCCCAACGAGACCAGCGCCGCATAGTGCTCGGCGCCCTCCTTCCTGTAGCGAATCACAATGGTATTCGCGCAGTCTTCGAGACCAAAGCCATAACGCGCGCTGAATTCGGCGGTATCGGAGGCGTCGTCGCTGACGGCGAACACCGTGACGCCCCGGACCGGCAACTGTTCGACGACATGCGCAGGCAAATGCGCGCCCAGTTGTTCTACTGGAATAACGTCCAGCTGCTGTACGAGTTCGTGCGAGTGCATAGGGACAGGAATGTGAGGATCCACCGGCATTCTAACGGCACACCTGACTCGCGCGCGTCAAAGAGACTCGCGGTCCGCCTTGTTATAGTGGCAGGCACACAGTTTGCGAAAAGCCTCGATGCGGGAAACTGCGTCGAGACCACGTCAACACCGCATCCGGTGCCAGGATTCTATTGAGAACACGACCATGGATATGGACACGCTTTCCGCCGACAACCTCCAGATGATGGCCCGCAAGCAGGCCAACTGGGCAATCGGCGCATTCAAACAGTTTGCCGACGACCGCTGCGCAGCCATGGCCGCCAGCATCGCGTTCTATGCGGCGTTCTCGCTGGCGCCGACGCTGGTCATGGTGATTGCCGTGGCCGGCTGGTTTTTCGGCGCAGAAGCGGCGCGCGGCGAACTGTTCGACCACATTCATGGCCTGCTCGGCGACCAGGCCGCCGCGGGCGTGCAAACCATCGTCGAGAACGCGCATCACAGCGGCAACGCGGGCGGCATCGCAGCGATCATTTCGTTCACGATGCTCGCGATCGGCGCATCAGCCACCTTCTCGTCGCTCAACAGCGCACTCAATATAGTGTGGCCCAACACCGGGCCGCGCTCGTCGAGCGTGATGGCGATGGTGCGGGTCCGGCTGATTTCGTTCGGCCTCGTACTGGGTGTCGCGTTTCTGCTGATCGTCTCGCTCGTGCTCGATACGGCCATCACCTTCGTCGGCAAGTGGCTCTGGGGCGACTCTCCCTACGTGGTGATCGGCAACCTGCTGCAACTCGGGGTCGGCTTGCTGGTGCTGGCGTTCGCGTTTGCCGGTTTGCTGAAGTTCTTGCCCGATGCCCGGGTGCAGTGGCGCGATGCGTTTGTCGGCGGGATTGTCGCGGCCGTGCTGTTCTCGGCGGGCAAGAAGCTGTTTGCCCTGTATATCGCTCATGCTGGAATGGAGAGCTCGTTCGGCGCGGCCGGCTCGCTCGCGGTGCTGCTGATGTGGCTGTACTTCTCAGCCGCCGTGCTGCTGCTCGGCGCGGAATTCTCGGCGGCGCGCGGCCGCTTGCACGACCCGCGCGGCAAATGGGGCATGCAGGACAACGCGCCCGCAGGCAGCCGCGCAAAGCTCGCTTCGGTGCTGGCTGCGTCGACGGTGTTGGCGGATGCGGCGCCACGCGCAGACGAGAGCGCGGCCAGCGGCGCTAACGCCACCAGCGCCACCAGCGCCGCTCCCGCGGCCGGCGCGGCGGCGGCGCTTTCCGCCTCCGCTCGAGGTACGGCTTTCTCGCGGGGCCAGGCGCGGCGCAAAGCATCCGCGCGCACTACCGCGGTCAAGATCGGCCGCAGCGTCGTGCATGCAGAAGCGCGAGCCACACGCGCCGCGGCCGTCACGCTGGTGGAAGCGAGCCGCAAAGCCGTCGCGGCAGACCGTTATGTCCGGCGGCATCCATGGGGCTCGGTACTGCTGGCGGCGGTCGCCGGGCTCGCCGTCGCCACGGTGGCGCGCCGTGGCGCTAATGACGACGCAAGCGGTGCGTGAAACGAAGGCCCCACGCCAGTGCCGCAAGTCGGCGCATGTGACCGGAAGCGGCTCGAAGATCGCACGGTCATGCGCCGCGCATTCCACAACCTGAAAGTTATGTCCAGCGCGCTCGTCAACTGAGACGCGTTCCAACTTTTATGCGGCCACTACGGATCCGGCGTGAAAAACAGACGACTAAATTACAAAACCCCTTCAAATAAGTGTCTAAATTGCAGGCACCGAACCCTTCACTGTCAACAAAACAACAATAATGCTCAGTCAACGAATAAATATTGCCGAAACAGCAACAATCCTTGACGTGCTTTAAATACAAGGCGTTGCGCGTTGTGTCACATTTTGGAGACACTCTTTTTTTTCCTGTTCTTGCCGATAGAGACGGTGAGCTATTCTCCTTTCCGCAACAAAGAAACTAATCATCTGCGTGGAGAAATGGATGAAACGAATCGCACTGTCGACCCTCTCGCTGGCGCTCCTGGGCGTCACCAGCCTGGCACATGCTCAAAGCAGCGTTACCCTGTACGGTTTGATCGATGAATCGATCCAGTACGCACACAACACGGCCGTTAACGGCGTGAACAAGAATCAGGTCGGCCTCGTCGCAGGTAACCTGCAAGGCGATCGTTTCGGCTTGAAGGGCACGGAAGACCTGGGCGGTGGACTGAAGGCAATCTTCCAGTTGGAAAATGGTTTTGACGTGAACAACGGCACGCTGAACCAAGGCGGCAGGATGTTCGGTCGTCAAGCGTACGTCGGCCTGACGGGCGACCAATGGGGTACGGTCACGGCTGGCCGTCAGTACGATCCGCTGGTCGACCTGGTTCAACCGCTGACGGCTGACAACTACTTCGGCTCCACCTTCACCACGCCTGGCGACGTCGACAACAACGACAACTCCTCGCGCACGAACAGCGCCGTCAAGTACACTTCGCCGGTGTGGGGCGGCTTCCAGTTCGAAGGCATGTACGCATTCGGCGGCGTGGCTGGCTCGACGGGTTCGGGTCAAACGTGGTCGGGCGCTGCAACGTACGCAACGGGTCCGTTCAGCGTCGCTGCAGGTTACTTCCGCGCAGATAATCCGAACGGTACAAAGCCGGTCCGCGCTGGCTGGGGCGGCACGTCGGACGGCACATTCGACAACCAGGTCAACGGCGGCAACGTAGCAAACGCGGCTTACCAAGCGGCCAAGTCGATCGGCATCGCTTCGGTTGCTGTGCAATACGTAACAGGCCCGTTCACGGCTAACCTGCGTTACAGCAATGCGCAATACAAGCCGGACGCACAATCGGGCTTCGGTTCGACTGAGAAGTACAACGTCGGCGGCGCGTACCTGGGCTACCAGGCAACCCCGGCTATGCTGGTGGGTGTGGGCTACATCTACACGAAGGCTAGCGGCGACTCGAGCGCAACGTATCACCAGGTTTCGCTGGGCGGCGACTACAACCTGTCGAAGCGCACGGACATCTACCTGGTTGGCGCGTACCAACACGCAAGCGGCCAACAGCGCGCTTCGAACGGCACGCTGGTCAACGCAGGCGCAGCAATCGGTTCGTACAGCTACAACTCGGCCACCAGCTCGCAAGAAGTCGTCAGCCTGGGCATCCGCCACAAGTTCTAATCGAGCTTGACGGACTGCTGAAGCAACACGCAGCTGAAAACCAGCCACGGGTGATAAACCTGTGGCTGGTTTTTTTTTCGTCCGTGGTTTGTGATTTGAGATTTGGCGCAGCGGAGCCGATCGGCACATGCAAGACGTGGCGGACGCACGCTCACGCGCGCATGCGTCGCGCGTCCAGGACGATCTCAACAGAGAATAAAAAAGGCCGCCAGCGAAGCCTTTATCAGGCTCGTGACGACCTTGGTGTGATGCTCGCAGCTGAGAGGATTCAGGGAAGCCTCGTCCGCCCTGATCTGACGATCTGACGATCCGGCTAACGCCGCTGAACCTTCCCCTTGTCCGACTGCGCCAGCGTCTGCGCCGGCTTCACTTCGAGTTCGTGCTCCACGCCGTCGGCGCCCACCGGCGCGCGATGCAACACCAGCGCGCGCTCGCGCTGCTGCAGCAGCACATGAGGCGAGTCCTGCCAGTCAGGATCGGGAATCTCGCCGAACACCTGGCGCAGCCGCTCGCCCCACGTGCGGTGAATCATCTCGAAGTACGCATTGTCGTGATCGATCGAGACGAAGCGCGTGACGCGCAGCGAATCCTTTTCGTACACCAGCAGATCGAGCGGCAAACCGACCGACAGATTCGAACGCAAGGTAGAGTCCATCGAGATCAGCGCGCACTTGGCGGCTTCGTCGAGCGGCGTGGACGGCGTCAGCACGCGATCGATGATCGGCTTGCCGTATTTGGCCTCGCCGATCTGGAAATACGGATTCACCGCCGACGCCTCGATGAAATTACCCGCCGCGTAGATCATGAACAGGCGCGGCCGGTTGCCCGCGATCTGGCCGCCCAGAATGAAGCTGCAATTGAACTCGACGCCGAATTCCTGCAACGCCTCAGCCTCACGCTGGTGCACGCAACGCACCGCGCGGCCGATCACGCGCGCCGCGTCGGCCATGGTGGGCGCGGTCCAGAGCGTCGGCTGGGCGGTATCGGCCGGCTCGGTGAGTTCGTGCAGCACCGCTTGCGTCAGCGACAGATTGCCGGCGCCGAGCAGCACGAGCATGCGTTCGCCCGGCATCTCGAACACCGACATCTTGCGCGCGGTGCTGATGTGATCGACGCCCGCGTTGGTGCGCGTGTCCGAGAGGAACACGAGCCCGTCGTCGACGGACATCGCGACACAATATGTCATAAGAAAAAGTACCCGCAAAAAACGACAGAACGCCGCTATTGTAATGCGGCGCGCACATGCCTCGATCGCGTATTACGGCCTTTTGCGGGCCTTTTCTGAACGGCTGCGAGCGCTGACGCGCGTTCGCGCCGCCCTGCCAGGCCCACCGTGGCTGCTATTGCGAGAGCTGCGCGCTGACGCTCACGGACACCTCCAGCTGCTCTTCCAGGCCGCCGATGCGCCGCCCGCGCACCGGCGCGGCGGCTTCATAATCGCGCGCGGCAGCGAGCCGGCAGAAGCGTTCGCTGGCAAACCCGGCATGCGTCACGTCGACGGAAATCCAGCCACTGCCGTCGAGCCACACGTCGACCCACGCATGGCTTGCCGCCTGCGGCACATCGCCCGGTTCGATGTAGCCGCTCACGTAGCGCGCCGGAATGCCGCGTGCCCGGCAGCAAGCCAGCATCAGATGCGCATGGTCCTGACACACGCCGTTGCCGAGCGCGAGCGCTTGCGCGGCAGTGCTGGTCACTTCGGTGATGCCCGGACGGTATTTCACACGCTGCACGATTTGTTCGGACAGTTCGATCAGCCCGCCCGGCGTTGTCAGGACCGGCACCGATTCGGCCAGTTCGCGGACCGCCGCGTCGGCCTCGGTGAGACGCGTCGCGCAGGTGAAGTGCTCGAGCGGAATCGGCCCGACGTTATCGGGCAGCCGGCCATCGATCAGGGCAATCGTCTCGACTTCCCCGGCCACGTGCAGATGGATCTCACTATGCGGCTTGTTGATGACCAGCGTGTGCAGCGCGTTGCCGTACGCGTCGAAGGTGGCGTCGAGCTTGCCGGGTGCATCGATGCTCCAGCGCCGCACCACCTGCGAGGCGCCGCTTGCCGGCGTCAGACGCAGTTGCTGGATCGAATAATGGACCGTCGCTTCGTAGCGATAGGAGGTGTCGTGGCGGATCGTCAGGTACATATAAAAAACTCCGTCAGGCGACTGGCAGCATCAGATAGGTGCGAGCAACCAGATTGCCGAGTTCGAACACGCGGGCAAGAAACTGCGTGAGATAAGCGTGCAGGCCGGTTTCGAAAATCTGCCGGATGTCGGAGTACACCAGTTCGGCGCGCAGCTTGCCGGCGAAGCGTTCACACTGATTCGAGCCTTGTGTGCGCAGCATCGCCAGATTCGTGCAGACGCCGTCGAGCGATGCCAGCAGCGAACGCGGCATCTGCTGGTTCAGGATCATCAGTTCGACCACCCGCGCCGGCGTCACCACATCGCGATACACCTTGCGATAGATTTCGAGCGCCGACACCGAGCTGAGAATCGAGGTCCAGTAGTAGAAATCTTCGAGCTGGCGCGCGGCATCGCGTGAATTCGGTTCGACGTCGGCAAAGCGCACGTCGAGAATCCGCGCGGTGTTGTCGGCCCGTTCGAGAAACGTGCCGAGCTGCGTGAAGAAGAACGCGTCGTCTTGCAGCGCGGTGCCGATCGTCACGCCGCGCGACAGATGCGAGCGGAACTTCACCCACTCGAACAGCGCGCCCGGGTTGCCCACGGCCTGACCGGATGCGGTGCGCTCGTTGAACTCCAGCCAGGTGTCGTTGATGGTTTCCCACCATTCGGTCGTCAAGGTGCCGCGCACCGCGCGGGCGTTTTCGCGCGCGGCCTGCAAACACGAATGAATGCTCGACGGATTGGTCGAATCGGCCACCATGAAATCGAGCACGTTATCGCGGGTCGGTTCGTCGTAGCGCTGCGCGAACGCGGTTTCGAGTTCGGAGATGCGCAACACGGAACGTTGCGCGCGCGATTCCTGCTCGGGCGTCTGCGGCAACAGTTGCGCCTTCAGGTTGATGTCGAGCATGCGGGCGGTGTTCTCCGCGCGCTCCATGTAGCGGGCCATCCAGAAGAGGTGATCGGCGGTGCGGCTTAGCATGACGGCATTCCGTATCTGATGACGCGGGGCCCTTGAACAAGGCCCGCGCAGGTTATCCGTGTGCGCCGGCGGCGTACGTGGTGAGTCGCCGGCTTGTCGGGTTGTGGTTGCGGCTGCAATTGCGATTGCGTGAGCAACTACCTCGGCAGACCCGTCAGTCGACCATCCAGGTGTCCTTGGTGCCGCCCCCTTGCGATGAATTGACGACCAGCGAGCCCTCCTGCAACGCGACGCGCGTCAGCCCGCCGGCCACCATCGTGACGGTCTTGCCGGACAGCACGAAGGGCCGCAAGTCGATATGGCGCGGCGCGATGCCCGCGTCGACGAAAGTCGGACACGCGGACAACGCCAGTGTGGGTTGCGCGATATAGCCCGCGGGGCGCGCGATCAGGCGCTCGCGGAACGCTTCAATTTCGGCTTTCGTGGAGGCCGGTCCCACCAGCATCCCGTAGCCGCCCGCACCGTGCACTTCCTTCACGACGAGTTCAGGCAGATGCGCGAGCGTGTACGCGAGATCGTCGGGCTTGCGGCACTGGTAGGTCGGCACGTTGTTCAGGATCGGCTTTTCGCCGAGGTAGAACTCGATCATGTCCGGCACGTACGGGTAGATCGATTTGTCGTCGGCGATGCCGGTGCCCATGGCGTTCGCGAGCGCGACACGCCCGGCGCGATACGCGGTCAACAGACCCGGCACGCCGAGCGCCGAATCGTTGCGGAAGGCGAGCGGATCGAGAAAGTCGTCGTCGACGCGGCGGTAGATCACGTCGACGCGCTTCGGCCCCTGCGTGGTGCGCATGAACACATAGTTGTCGTCGACGAACAGATCCTTGCCTTCCACCAGTTCGACGCCCATCTGCTGCGCGAGGAACGTGTGCTCGAAATACGCGGAGTTGTACATGCCCGGCGTGAGCACCACCACGACCGGATCGTCGACGCCCTCGGGCGCCACCGAACGCAGCGTATCGAGCAGCAGATCAGGATAGTGAGCGACCGGCGCAATGCGGTTCTGCACGAACAGTTCGGGGAAAAGCCGCATCATCATCTTGCGGTTTTCCAGCATGTAGGACACGCCCGACGGCACGCGCAGATTGTCTTCGAGCACGTAGAACTCGCCCTCGTCGCCGGCGCGCACCACGTCGACCCCGGCGATATGCGCGTAAACACCGAGCGGCACATTCACGCCTTGCATTTCGGGCCGGTACTGCGCGTTCGTATAGACCTGATCGGCCGGCACGATGCCGGCGCGCACGATATTGCGCTCGTGATAAACGTCGTGGATAAACAGGTTGAGCGCCTGCACGCGCTGTCGCAAACCCGCTTCCAGCGTCTGCCATTCGTGGCGCGGAATGATGCGCGGAATCAGATCGAACGGAATCAGCCGCTCGGTCCCCGACAGATCGCCGTTCACCGCGAAGGTGATGCCGACCCGGCGGAACAGCAGGTCCGCTTCGGCGCGTTTGCGCGCGATCGCTTCATTGCCCTGCTTCATCAGCCATCGTTCGAAGCGTGCGTAGTGTGGCCGCA
The DNA here is from genome assembly GCF_059422005.1 of Paraburkholderia sp. GW821-FHT02A12. Taxonomy (NCBI): domain Bacteria; kingdom Pseudomonadati; phylum Pseudomonadota; class Betaproteobacteria; order Burkholderiales; family Burkholderiaceae; genus Paraburkholderia; species Paraburkholderia sp. GW821-FHT02A12. The sequence goes on from NZ_JBWKWA010000002.1 coordinate 2,736,442, forward strand.
CGGCATCGTCATGATGACGCATCTCGTCATAGCATCGCATGTCACGCCCCGCTCTTGTTGTCGGATAGAAGGCGAATGCGCTGCGCATTCGGTGTTCGACAATCGTTGTAGCAAACGCTATGCCATTGAGCATTTTCGCGTGTAAACCGCCGCCTATGCACGCGAACAGCGCATCCGACCAGCGCGGCTTCGCTGCCATCGTACTGCGACGGCCCATGATGCGCTAGTACGGTGCATGGGCGGCACCGCGGTGTGCCGCGGCGGCCATCGCCGACCGGGCCCGAATCCGCACCAAACGCGCACAGGAGCAGCACAGGAGCGGCGCCGAACACCCGCCAGCTTCGTGGTGCGAGGCCGGCTCGCGTGCGGTGCGTTTGCGGTGCGTTCGCGGCGACCCCGTAAAACGACCGGCAACGCGCATGAAAAAATCCCCGCGGATTCGCATCCGCGGGGATTCAGACAACTTGCATGGCCTGCCGGCTCACGCGTTCGCCGTGGTTAAAAAACCGCGGCAACGCATGAAGCGCGATCAGGCTGCTGCTGCGTCTTTCAGCTTCTTCAGCGGACGTGCCTTGATGCGCACGCTAGCCGGCTTGGCCGGGAACCAACGCTCTTCGCCCGAGAACGGGTCTTTGCCGAAGCGCTTCTTCTTCGCCGGCACAGCTTGCACGACGATCTTCAGAAGACCCGACAGCGTGAATTCGCCAGCGCCCTTCTTATGCACGGCGCCGAGGATCGTGTCTTCGAGCGCGGCTAGCACGGCCTTGACGGTCTTCGGTTCCACAGCGGCGCGTTCAGCGACGTGTGCAGCCAGCGAGGCCTTCGTGAAGGTGTCCTTGATCGGCGACGGTGCGCTGGACGCCTTCACGGCGACCTTCTTAGCTGCGACGGCTTTCTTCGCAGGGACTTTCTTTGCAGCAACCTTCTTGGTCGGTACCGGGGCAGCAGCCTTCTTGGCCACCTTTTTTGCGGAAGTCGGCATGTTTCTCCTACCTGTTGTGGTCAGTGAATTGCACGAAGCGCACACGGTATGCGCACGCTTCAACGCCGGATTCTACAAGCGCTAATGCGATTTGCGCGACTCTTTTGTGTATAACAGCGCGGGTTTGTTGCGCGGCGCAGACTGCGCAACACATTTTGATGCTTGTTTTAGCGGGTATTTAGCTGGCGAACGTGCGTCGAAGAGCGCTGCAATACGAACACGTAACGCGCGTTACAGCTCATTTCGATGCATGGAAGCAGGCACATTCGAGTGCGCCGGCGGCTCGATCACGGTCAGTCAAGCTCAGTTACACGACGGAAAAAACACGCCTCTCGCAGCGAAAGGATGGCGAGGCGGGAATCGCGTGCGACGCCGTAGCCGTTGCGATAAAGCGCCGACAGATAGCACGCGGCCTTCTAGCGGGCGAGGTGCGGCAACATGCCGGCCAGCGTGGTGAGGGCCGCGTCGATATGCTCGACGGCGATCATGCCGTAACCGAAAATCAAGCCGGGCTGCGGCTTCGCGCGCAGATGAAACGGCGCGAGACCATATAAGCCGATCGACGCTTCGCGCGCCGCGTTTACCAGCGCCGCTTCGGTCAAAGGCGCTTTCAGGCGTACGGCCATATGGATGCCGGCGGTCGGCACGATCGGCTCGAACCACGGCGCGAGGTCGCCGTGCAGGTGATCCAGCAGCATCGCGCGGCGCGTCGCGTAGACCTTATGCATGCGCCGCAGATGCCTGGCGAAGTCGCCGTTGAGCATGAAGCTCGCGAGCGCGGTTTGCGTGAGCGTGCAGCCGTGCCAGTCGGCGATCTGGCGGGCCTTGAAGAGCGGCCCGTAGAGCGACGCGGGCGGCACCACATAGCCGATCCGCAGCTCCGGAAAGATCGTCTTCGAAAAGGTGCCCACGTAGGCGACCAGCCCGGCGCGGTCGAGACTCTTCAACGGCTCCATCGGCCGGCCTTCGAAGCGGTACTCGCAGTCGTAATCGTCCTCGATGATCACCGCGCCGCGTTTCTGCGCCCATTCGAGCAACTCGACGCGCCGTTCGAGGCTCATCGGCATGCCGAGCGGAAACTGATGCGACGGCGTGACGTAGACGAGCCGCGCCTTGTCCGGCAGCTTGCGCACGATCAGACCTTCGCTATCCACCGGCACCGGCACGACGCGTGCGCCGGTAGCCGTGAAGCAGGCGTGGGCGGGCGGATAGCCGGGGTCTTCGATCGCCGCGACTTCACCGGAGCGCAGCGTGATGCGTGCCAGCAGATCGAGCGCTTGCTGCGCGCCTTGTGTGACGATCACGTCCTCCCAGTTGCTCGTCACCGCGCGGTTGAACGCCAGGTAGCGCGAGATCGCGAGGCGCAATTCCTGCTCGCCGGCCGCATCGCGATAGATGCCGCGGCCACGCGCCTGCGTGCGCAATGCGTGGTTCACGCAGCGGCGCCAGACATCGAAAGGAAACAGCGATTTGTCGATCGCGCCGCCGACAAAGTCTTGTGGCGACGACACAGTCGGCCGCGGCAACGGCAAGGTGTCGGGCATCTGCTCCCACAGCGGCTGAGCGCGGGCGCGGGCATTGCCTTTGGCTTTGGCTCCCGCCTGCTCGCGCGCGGCATCGGCGGCGCGCGTGTGCGGCGAGCGCTCCACCGGCAACCGCTCGAGGCCATCGGCGACGAAGGTGCCTGAACCGGCGCGGGCATTCAGATAGCCTTCGGCGAGGAGCCGCTCGAACACGTCGAGCGTGGTCTTGCGCGATACGCCGAGTTGTATGGCGAGATCGCGCGTGGACGGCAGCCGCGTGCCGCCGTCCAGGCGCCCTTCGAGAATCCCGGCGCGCAGCTGCCGGTAGATCTGTCCGGACAGATCGTGACGCCCTTCGACCGCGATATGGATGTCCATCCGAGTGGCTACCTCAAATAATCATGAAATGGTTATTTCTAAAGACCAATGCAAATCGTAAGCTTACCTCCGTCGCCGCTGCTTGAGCGGACACTTTCGATAAGGAGCAAGTCATGCAATCCCGTCTCGACTTCTACAAGGCCAGCCCGAGCGGCACCCGTGCGATGCTGGCGCTCGAAGAAACCGTCAGCAGGAGCAGCATCGAAAAACCGCTCGCGGAACTGGTGCGGCTGCGCGCGTCGCAACTGAACGGCTGCGCATTCTGCGTCGATATGCATGTGACGGACGCGCGCAAGGGCGGCGAGACCGAGCGGCGCCTCGCCACGGTGGCGGTCTGGCGCGAGACGCCTTTCTTCACCGAGCGCGAGCGCGCCGCGCTCGAATGGACCGAAGCGGTCACGCTGGTTTCGCAAACGCATGTGCCGGATGCCGTGTGGGAAGCGGTGAAGCCGCATTTCACCGAACAGGAGATGACCGACCTGACGTTGCTGGTGATCGCGATCAACGGCTGGAACCGGATTGCGGTTTCGTTCCGGAAGATGCCGGAGTAAGCGAAACTCGCTTTAACAAGCGTCCATGGATGCAAAAAATGGCGCGCCACGCAATGCGAGGCGCGCTATTTTTTATGCTTCTGTCATGCCGTGCAAGCGCGCGTTTTTACAGTCGAACAGCGTGAGCGACGTCGACATCTGCACGAAGAACACGAAGAACAGAATCACCTGCGCGGTCAGAATCAGCGCGGCAACGAGACCCGCGCGCTCCTGCTCAATTACCCGCCCTTACGTGCAATCCGGGATTCGTTTCGCGGTCGCTCCGCGCAAAAATAGTCTTTGACGTCATGCCTTTAAAGGCCTCCGATACTCAACACGCATAGCAGAACGCGCTCTGTGCAAACCGCGGTTCTTGCCCAAATGCCTCGCGAAATCCCTTCGCCCATCGGCCAAATCGGCGGGTGCCCTTTTCGCTTCTGGCAACATAGCGTGCTGTCTCGAAAACGCGGTCCCTTGCACGACCGGCTGCTGAATGCCCGTCATCCCGGCCTGGAGCGCAATCAAACCATATTTACTTATATCAAACAAATTTTGACGGGCTAATTTCCTCCTGCTATGGTCACGACAATTCAAAAGAACAACCCGGCTCTCGAACTCGGCAGCAAAATCCGCGCGTTGCGGCAACGGCTCAAGCGCACGCTCGACGAAACTGCAACCGCGGCGGGTATTTCCAAGCCGTTTTTGTCGCAAGTCGAACGCGGTCTGGCGTCACCGTCCATCACTTCGCTGGCCGGGATTGCCAGTGCACTCGGCGTGACGATGCAGTATTTCGTCGACACACCAAGCGAAGAGCGCTGCGTGTGCCGTGGCGATCAGTTGAAGTTTTTCGGTTTTGCGGACTCGGCCAACCTGTTTGCGCGGCTGACCAATCTGACGGGCGGCCGTCAGCTCGAAGCGATCCTTGTCAGGATGCCGCCCGGGCAGAAGCGTTCGGAAGTCACCACGCATGCCGGTGAAGAGTTTATGTATGTGATCGACGGCGAAGTGCTGTTGATGCTGGAAGGCAAGACGTTCGCGTTGCACGCGGGAGACAGCGCGCACTACGAATCGACGGTGCCGCATAGCTGGACGAACACCGCGCGTGGCGAATCGGTGGTCGTCTGGGTGGGTACACCAAGACTGTTTTAAAAAGCAGGCACCTTATCCGGTTGATCCGGCCATGGATTGCCTGCATTACTCAATGTAAGGAATCCTGCATGTCGGACCAGAAACAAGGGCCGCCCCGGCCCGGGCAAAGCAGATAACCGGGCGCCCCGGCGCCAGCGCGTTTCTCTCTCGACCTTTCCCTGCGATCTCACCCGATGAAAACCCCGTTCGTCTACGCGACGGCGCTGACCACGCTCGTCCTTACGCTTCAGCCTTCCGCCTTCGCCGTCACGGTGCCCGCCGGCGTCACGCTCGCCGCCAGCCAGGAAATGACCCGCCAGGTGCCGACCGAAACCGAGTCGCTCGACCCGGCGCACATCGAATCATGGACCGGCAACACGATCGCGCTCGACCTGTTCGAAGGCCTGACGCGCATCGACGCGGCCGGCGCGGTGGTGCCGGGCGTCGCGCAGTCGTGGACGCGCACGAGCCCCGACACGTGGGTGTTCAAGCTGCGCCACGACGCGCGCTGGAGCAACGGCCAGCCCGTCACCGCGGCCGACTTCATCTATGCGTGGCAACGCGTGCTCGATCCGAAGACGGGTTCGAAGTACACGGTGCTGGTCGAATTCGTGAAGAACGCCAAGGCGATTCTCGCCGGTAAGGCGCCGCTGACAAGCCTCGGCGTGCGCGCACCCGATCCGTACACGCTCGAAGTGACGACTGAAGTACCCGCCGCCTTCTTCCCGCAACTAGCCGCCATGCCGACCATGGCGCCGGTCAATCGCGCGACCGTGACGAAGTTCGGCGGCGACTGGACCCGTCCGGGCAACTTCGTCGGCAATGGCCCGTATGCGCTGACCGACTGGCAGCCGAGCAACCGGCTGGTCGGCACCAGAAGCAGCACATACTGGAACGCCAGCAAGGTCGTGATCACGAAAGTGACCTACCTGCCGATCGAAAACGACGAAACGGCGATGCGCATGTATCAGGCCGGCCAGTTCGACTACACGTATTCGATTCCGTCGGGCATCTATTCGCAGGTGAGCAAGCAGTTCGGTTCCGAGCTGAAATCCGGTCTCCAGATCGCCACTTACTACTACAGCCTGAATAACGAAGACCCGATTTTCAAGGACAAACGCGTACGCCAGGCGCTTTCGATGGTGCTGGACCGCGACCTGCTGACCTCGCGCCTGACCGCGGACGGCGAACTGCCGATGTACGGCCTGATCTCCAGGGGCACGCAAGGCGCCGTGGTCTTCAAGCCTGACTGGGCCGCCTGGCCAATGCCCAGGCGCGTCGACTACGCGCGCAATCTGCTGAAGGCCGCCGGCTACTCGGACGCGAAGCCGCTGACGTTCACGCTCACCTACAACACCAACGATCTGCACAAGAAGGTCGCGCTGTTCGCCACCTCGGAATGGCGCACCAAGCTCGGCGTGAACGCCAGGCTGGAGAACGTCGAATACAAGGTGCTGCTCAAACAGCGCCACGACGGCAAGGTGCAAGCGTCGCGCGATGGCTGGTTCGTCGACTACAACGACGCGATGTCGTACTTCGATCTGATCCGCTGCAACAGCGTGCAGAACGACCAGCGCTACTGTAACCCGCAAGTCGACAAGCTGGTCGATGAAGCCAATCAGCAACTGGATGACGCCAGGCGCACCACCCTGCTCACCCAGGCACACGACATGGCGATGGGCGACTACCCGATGGTGCCGCTGTTCCAGTACTCGGCGGACCGGCTGGTGAAACCGTATGTGGGCGGCTACACGCTGACCAATTACATCGACCAGCGCGCCACGCAAGACATGTATCTGATCAAGCACTGAGCACGGGAGCACCGTCATGCTGGCCTACACGCTGCGCCGCACGCTCTGGGCGATCCCGACGATTCTCGCCGTGATCACCGCGTGCTATCTGCTGCTGCACCTCACCCCGGGCGGCCCGTTCGACACGGAGAAGCAACTGTCGGCGGCCGTGCTCGCGAATCTCAACGCGAAGTATCACCTCGACGAACCGTTGTGGCTGCAGTACCTGCACTACCTCGGTTCGCTGCTGCACGGCGATCTCGGTCCGTCATTTCGCTACGCCGACTGGTCGGTCAACGATCTGGTGTGGAAAGCGTTGCCGGTGAGTCTCGGCGTAGGCGGCGTGTCGGTGCCGATCGCGCTCGCGATCGGCGTCACGCTCGGCACGCTGGCCGCCGTGCGCCGTGACCGTTTCGTCGATCATGCGGTGATGGTGCTCGGCAATATCGGCAACGTGGTGCCGCCGTTCGTGCTGGGTCCGGTGCTGGTGTGGATCTTCGCGATCCTGCTGAAGACCTCCGAAGGCCACGGCTGGCTGCCGGCCGGCGGCTGGGGCGAAGGCGAATGGCGCTATCGCGTGCTGCCGATCGTGCTGCTCACCTTCATCAACGTCGCCGCGATCGCCCGCGTGATGCGCGGCAGCATGATCGAAGTGCTGTCGGGCAACTTTATCCGCACCGCGCGCGCGAAAGGCCTGCCGGGCCGCACGATCATTCTGCGCCATGCATTGAAGCCCGCGTTGATGCCGGTGGTGTCGCTGCTCGGCTCGATCTGCATCTCGTCGATCACCGCGGCAGTGGTCACCGAATCGGTGTTCGCGCTGCCCGGTCTCGGCCAGCTGGTCGTCAACGGCGCGATCAACCGCGACTACACCCTCGTGCTCGGTCTCGTCGTGCTGACGACCGCCGTGGCCGTGCTGTTCAATCTGCTGGTCGACCTCGCGTATGCGTGGCTCGATCCGCGCATCCGGTACTGATCCATGCCCCGCTCTCTTCAATCGACTGCCGCGGCGCTCGATCCGCTCGCGGCCATCGCGAAGGTGCCGCGTTCGCGCGGCCCGCTCGCCACCGCCGCGCTGCGCTTCGTGCGCAATCGTGCGGCCTTTAGCGGCTTTATCGTGCTGCTGCTGATCGTGATCGCTTGCGTGGCCGGTCCGTGGTTGCTGCCGAACGGCCCGATCGATAGCGACTGGAGCGCGATCAGCCTGCCGCCGACGTGGCAAAACATGCACTGGTTCGGCACCGACGAACTCGGCCGCGATCTGCTCGCCCGTACGCTGCAAGGCGGGCGCGTGTCGCTGGAAGTCGGCCTGCTCGGCACACTCGTATCGGGCCTGATCGGCGTCGCGTACGGCGCGAGCGCCGGCTATCTGGGCGGGCGTGTCGACGCAGTCATGATGCGCATCGTCGACATGATGTACGCGATCCCGTACATGCTGATCGCGATCCTGATGATGACGATGTTCGGCCGCGCGTTCTATCTGGTCGTATTGACCATCAGCGCGTTCTCGTGGCTCGACATGGCGCGCGTGGTGCGCGGCCAGACGCTGTCGCTGCGCTCGCGCGAATTCATCGATGCCGCCCGCGCGATCGGCGTGAGTTCGCGCTCGATCATCGCGCGCCACATCGTGCCGAATCTGTTCGGCGTGGTGGTGGTGTATGCCAGCGTGACGGTGCCGAACATCGTGCTGACGGAATCGGTGCTGTCGTTTCTCGGTCTCGGCGTGCAGGAACCGATGACGAGCTGGGGCGTGCTGATTCAGGACGGCGCGCAGAAGCTCGAGTCGATGCCGTGGCTGCTGCTGTGCCCGGCCGTGATGTTGTGCGTGACGCTGTATTGCGTGAATTTCGTCGGCGACGGTCTGCGCGACGCATTCGATCCGAAGGACCGCTGACATGCCGCTACTCGAAGTCAAAGACCTGAGCGTGCGCTTTACGCGCCGCGAGGGCGCACCCGTCGACGCCGTGCAGCGCGTGTCGTTTTCACTCGAAGCCGGCCGCACGCTCGGCATCGTCGGCGAATCGGGATCAGGCAAAAGCCAGACCGTGATGGCGCTGCTCGGCTTGCTGGCCGGCAACGGCAACGTATCTGGCGAAGCGACCTATCGCGGCGAAAACCTGCTGACGATGAACGAAGCCGCGTTGAACAGGATCCGCGGCGACTGCATCGGCATGATCTTCCAGGACCCGATGACCTCGCTCAATCCGTTCCTGACGATCGAACGGCAGATGACCGAAACGCTGCAACTGCATCGCAGGATGTCGCGGCGCGAAGCGCGCCGCCGCGCGATCGAAACGCTCGAGACGGTGCGCATTCCCGACGCCGCGCGCCGCATCGACATGTATCCGCACGAATTCTCCGGCGGCATGCGGCAGCGCGTGATGATCGCGATGGCGCTGCTTTCCGAGCCCGAAATCCTGATCGCCGACGAGCCGACCACCGCGCTCGACGTCACCGTGCAGGCGCAAATCATCGAGTTGCTGCGTGAATTGAATCGTGAACGCGGCACCGCGATCATTCTGATCACGCACGACATGGGCGTGGTAGCCGGCTTGTGCGACGACGTGATGGTGATGTACGCCGGCCAGACCGTCGAGCAGGCGAGCGCCGCCGCGCTGTTCGCCGCGCCGACCCATCCGTACACGATCGGCCTGCTGAACGCGCTGCCGCGTCTGACCGACGACGACGACCGTCCGTTGCAAACCATTCCCGGCAATCCGCCGCTGCCCGGCGAAGCCGGTGCGGGCTGCGCGTTCGCGCCGCGCTGCCCGTATTGCAGCGACCGTTGCCGCGAGTCGCGGCCTGCGCTGAGCGCATCGCAACCAGGATCCGATGCGCCGGGCGCCGTTGCGCCGGGCGCCGCCGTGCTGCGCGCCTGCCACCGTCCGGCGCGGGAAATCATCGAGGCACAACACGCATGAGCGCCACTTCAACCACAAGCCAGGATCCGGCAACGCTGTTGTCGGTCGACAATCTCAAGGTGCAATTCGGCATACCGCGCGGCGGCTTTCCGTGGTCCGGCAAGGCGACGCTGCGCGCGGTGGACGGCGTGTCGTTCAACGTGCGGCGCGGCGAAACCGTGGGCCTCGTCGGCGAATCGGGTTGCGGCAAGTCCACGCTCGCGCGCGCGATCATCGGTCTCGCGCCGGTGGCGAGCGGCAGCGTGCGCTGGCTCGGCGAAGAAACCGTGCTGCCGAACGCAAAACGCGACACCTCGCGTTTGCGCCGCGACGTGCAGATGATTTTCCAGGACCCGCTCGCCTCGCTCGATCCGCGCATGACGATCGAACAGATCGTCGCCGAACCGCTCACTACATTCGGCCAGGATATCGCGCGTGCCGACGTGCAGCGGCGCGTGCTGACCATGCTCGAGCGCGTCGGCCTCAATGCGCAGCATCTGCGCCGCTATCCGCATGAGTTTTCGGGTGGTCAGTGTCAGCGCGTCGGCATTGCGCGCGCATTGATCGGCGAGCCGCAACTGGTGATCTGCGACGAGCCGGTGTCGGCGCTCGACGTGTCGATTCAGGCGCAGATCGTCAACCTGCTGCGCGATCTGCAACGCGAATTGTCGCTGTCGCTGCTGTTCGTCGCGCACGACCTCGCGGTCGTCAAGGCGATCAGCCACCGCGTGCTGGTGATGTATCTGGGACGTGTGATGGAGTTCGGCGACAAACGCGACGTCTATGGCGAGCCGCGTCATCCGTACACGCGCGCGCTGTTGTCGGCGGTGCCGGTGCCCGATCCGGCCGTGGAACGCGCGCGCCGTCATCTGCTGCTGCGCGGCGAGATTGCGTCGCCGCTCAGCCCGCCTTCCGGTTGCGCGTTTCGCACGCGCTGCCCGGATGCGATCGACGCCTGCGCCGCGGAAATTCCCCAGCCTGTCACGCACGGCGCGAGCGCGACGCGAGTTGCGTGCATTCGCGTGAGCGACGCCCCGAAGGAAGTCCCCTTGGGGGACCGCTAAAGCGAGAAGCGAACCCTCTCTGAAGCACCACATTATTCCCCGCCGCGGCAGGCCGCCGCGCCGAAGGATGCGTTCGTCCTGACGCCTTTTTCGTTGACGCTTATCCCGTGATCCGCTCGGTGGTCATGGCGCGCGACAAGCCGTGCATCGGCCGGCGCAATGCGACATCGAACGGATTGGTTTGCGGGCCGATCGCCTCCGCCTGGCGCCGCAGCAATTCGACCACCATCGGCAGACGATCGTCGCCGAGACGCGCCGCCAGCGTGCCGACGCTCAACGCCGCCACCGCGACGCCGGTGCGATCCAGAATCGGCACCGCCACGCCCGCCATGCCGTCGAGCACGCCGCTATTACGACCCGCGTAACCCAGCTGGCGCACGCGTTCGATCTCGGTGCGCAAATACACTTCGTCGAGCACGCCGTAGCCGCGAATACGCGGCACGTTGAAGCGAATGATCTCTTCGCGTTCCGCTTCCGGCAGGAAAGCGAGAATCGCCAGACTTCCCTGTCCGACACCCAGCGCCACGCGCCCGCCGATATCGCCGGTGAACGAGCGGATCGGAAACGGCCCTTCGCAGATGTCGAGACACACCGCGTCGAAACTGCTTTTGACCAGCAGGAAAATCGTGTCGCCCAGGCTCGCGCAGAGCCGCAGCAAGGCGGGACGGCAGAGCGTGCGCATGCCGCTCGGATTGCCGGCCTGCGCGGCGAGCGCGAAGAAATCGACGCTCAGCCGATAGAGCTTCGAATTTTCATCCTGTTCGACGATACCTTCGGCGATCAACGCGTGAAGGATGCGGTGCACGGTGCCTTGTGTAAGACCCACCGCTTTCGCCAGACGCGTGACACGCCCGCCGTCGGGCTGCGCTACGGACAACGCGCGGATGACCGCGAACGCACGCTCCAGCATGCCCGGGCCGGGTGCGCCGCCCGTTTGAGCCGACGCGGCGTCCGCATCTCGCGCATCTCGCGCATCCCGTTTAGCGGCAGGATTCATCTCGGTTGTTCCAATTTATTTCATTGACCGGAACACTATAGAGGGTTTTATCTTTGAATGGAATATTCGCCCACCCCCTTTTCCCGCCATGCCCTGTGCAATCTTCATAGGGATTTTCCGTACATCATGCAACGGAACAGATGATGCCAGGCACCGCGCATATGTTCCGTTGATCGGAATTTTTTCAAATCTTATACCGGCAAACGGAATTTGAAATTGACGCGGCGTAATTTGGCTAGCTAGAGTCGGCTCCATCGAGACAGTTGTCAATTGAACCGGTGTCGAACCAGCAAAAGGCCAGATCATGTCGTTCCTCACACTCACGGACGTAGCGAAATCGTTCGGCGATCTGCAGGCAGTCGCCGACGTGAACCTGTCGGTGGAAAAAGGCGAGTTCGTTTCGCTGCTCGGGCCCTCCGGCTGCGGCAAGACCACCACGCTGCAGATGATCGCGGGCTTCGTCGAGACGACGCGCGGGCGCATCACGCTCGACGGCCGCGACATCACGCACATGAAGCCGAACAAGCGCGGCCTCGGCATCGTGTTCCAGAGCTACGCGCTGTTTCCGCACATGAGCGTCGCCGATAACGTCGGCTTCGGTCTGGAGATGCGCAACATCGACAAGGCCGAGCGCAAGGAGCGTGTGCGCGAGGCACTGGCGCTGGTGCGGCTCGACACGCTCGCGCATCGCTTTCCGCGCGAACTGTCCGGCGGTCAGCGGCAACGCGTGGCGATTGCCCGCGCGATCGTGATCGCCCCGCCGGTGCTGCTGCTCGACGAACCGATGTCGAATCTCGACGCCAAGCTGCGCGAAGACATGCAGTTCGAACTCCGCTCCATTCAACGCAAGATCGGCACGACCACCATCATGGTCACGCACGATCAATCGGAAGCGTTGTCGATCAGCGATCGCGTGGTGGTAATGGAAGCCGGCCGCATCACGCAGATCGACACGCCATACGAAGCCTATGAGCGCCCCGAGAACAGGTTCGTTTCGCAGTTCATCGGCAAGGCCAATATGCTGCCGGGCACGGTGGTGGCGCGCGACGGCGACGCGATCCGCATCGACCTCGGACACGACCTCGCCGAGACCGGACACACCGCGCAACTGCCGGTCCGCGAGCGCGTCGTCGGCGTCGGCGACGCGGTGATGCTGTGCATCCGCCCGGAGAAGCTGCGTCTATGCGCGCCGAACGCGGGACGCCTGCCGGCCACCGTGACGAGCCGTTTCTTCCTCGGCAGCCAGTGGCTGTATCGCGTGGACTGCCGGCTCGGCGAAGTGCTGGTGTGCTGCCAGAACGAAGGCGCCGAGCCGCTCCCGGAAGGCGCGGCGGTCGGCGTCGACTGGAACAGCGAGGCGATCCGCTTCATTCAACGGGATGCGCATCATGGCTAGTACGCTGCCCGCTTCGGACAACAGCGGCACGAAGCCTGGCCCTGCGCGCCGCGCACCGTGGCAAGCCTATCTGCCGTTGTGGCTGATGTGCGCGCCCGCCTTCCTGCTGTTCGCGGCACTCGTGCTGGTGCCGCTCGCGATGACGCTGGTGCTGACCTTCTACCGCTTCGATCCGGCCAGCGGTCCGCTCGCGGCGTTCCAGTTCGGCAATTACGCGGAAGTGCTGAAGTCGTCGTATTTCCACACGATCTTTGCACGCACTTTCGGCATTGCATCGCTGACGACGCTGTTGTGCGTCGTGATCGGCACGCCCGAAGCGTACGTGCTGTCACGCATGCGCGACCCGTACCGCTCGATGTTCCTGCTTGTGATTCTCGCGCCGCTGTTGGTGTCGGTCGTGGTGCGCGCGTTCGGCTGGAGCATGCTGCTCAACACCAACGGTCTGGTGAATCAGGCGTTCGGTCTCGTCGGACTCGGGCCGTACAAGCTCGAATACACCACCTTCGCGATCGTCATCGCACTGGTGCATGTGATGCTGCCGTTCATGGTGATTCCCGTGTGGACGGCCTTGCAGAAACTCGATCCGCAAACCGAAAACGCGGCGCTTTCGCTGATGGCCTCGCCTGCCACCACCTTGCGCCGCATCGTCCTGCCGCAACTCACGCCAGGCATTCTGTCCGGCAGCCTGATGGTGTTCGGCCTGTCGGCGAGCGCCTTCGCGATTCCGGGCCTGCTCGGCGGACGGCGTCTGAAAGTGGCAGCCACCGCTGTCTACGACGAATTCCTCGGCTCGCTGAACTGGCCGCTCGGCGCGACCATCGCGCTCCTGTTGCTGGTCGCGAATCTGATCGTGATGCTCACTTACTACCGGATTCTGGAACGCAAGTACGCCAGAAGCATCGGCTAACTGATCGAGCTCAACAAGCGAGTTCAACAGGCGAGCTCAACAAGCGAAATTATCATGAGAAAAAACGGCCCCATCGCGTTGATTTTCCACGCGCTCGTCATTGCCTTCGTGCTCGCGCCGCTCGTGATCGTCGTGCTGGTGGCCTTCACGCCCGACGAAACACTGACGCTGCCCACGCACGGCGTATCGCTGCGCTGGTTCCGCGCGATCCTCAACTACCCCGATTTCATCTCGGCGTTCGTCAATAGCCTGAAGCTGGCGTTTGCCTCGGCGACGCTGTCCCTGATCGTCGCATTGCCCGCGGCGCTCGCGATCGGCCGTACGCGCTTTCCGGGCCGCGGCTTCCTGAACGGCCTGCTGCTGTCGCCGCTGGTGATTCCCGGCCTCGTGCTCGGCATTGCGTTGCTGCGCTTCTTTGCGCTGATCGGCGCGACCGGTTCGTTTGCCTGGCTGGTGCTCGCGCACATGATCATCATCACGCCGTTCGTGATGCGGCTGGTGCTGGCTTCGGCCAGCGGCCTGGACCGCAGCGTCGAACATGCGGCGCACTCGCTCGGCGCCGATGCGTGGACCACGTTTCGCCGCATCACCTTTCCGATGATTCTGCCGGGCATTACCGGCGGCTGGCTGCTCGCCTTCATCAATAGTTTCGACGAACTGACGATGTCGATCTTCGTCACGTCGCCGCAAACCGTCACGCTGCCGGTCCGCATGTACATGTACGCGACCGAATCGATCGATCCGATGATGGCCTCGGTGTCCGCGCTGGTGGTCTTCATCACCGCGGGCGCGATGCTGCTGCTCGATCGCGTGTACGGGCTCAACCGGATTCTGATCGGCCAGCACTGATGCCTTCTACTGCCCTCTCTCACATGCCGCCGAACCTGCCGTTGTCCGATGCCGCCGTGCCCAGGCGCGAGGCGCAATTCGTTCGCCTCGCCGAGACGCAGCGCGAACCGCTGAGCTTCTTCATCGACGGAAGCGAAGCCGCCGCGCTGCAAGGCGACACAGTGCTGACCGCGGTGTTGATGCAACAACGGCGCGTGCGCGAAAGCGAATTCAGCGGCTCGCCGCGCGCGGGTTTCTGCCTGATCGGCGCGTGCCAGGACTGCTGGATGCGCACCGAGGACGGCACGCGTTTGCGCGCCTGCTCCACGCCGGTTAGCGCGGGCATGCGCGTCGTCACGCGGCTCGCCGGGATTGCCGCGACCGTTGCCGCTGCCGCTGAAAACGGAGACCCACGATGAGCGACGAACGCCGTGTGGTGATCGTCGGCGCGGGACCGGCCGGCGTGCGCGCCGCCGAAACGCTCGTAGCGGCCGGCGTAAAACCGGTCGTGCTCGACGAAAACGCGCGCTGGGGCGGACAGATCTATCGGCAGCCGCCATTGCAAGGCAATTTCAAGCGCTCGAAGAAAGCCCTGTACGGTTTCGAGGCGCACAAAGCCGACGCATTGCACACGACGATGGCCGCGCTGCTGCCGCATCTCGACTATCGCCCCGACACCCTCGCGTGGGCGTGCGAACCGGGCCGCCTCGACACATTGCACGCGGGACGCGAGATCAGCGTGCCGTTCTCGCATCTGATCATTGCGAGCGGCGCGACAGATCGCGTGTTGCCGGTACCCGGCTGGACGCTGCCCGGCGTCTACACGCTCGGCGCGGCACAGGTCGCGTTGAAGGCTCAGGGTTGTGCGATCGGTCAGCGTGTCGTACTGGCGGGTACGGGGCCGCTGTTGTATCTGGTCGCGTATCAATACGTGAAAGCGGGCGCGCAGGTGCTGGCCGTGCTCGACACGAGCCCGCTGTCGCAACAGATCGCCGCGGCGCCGAAGCTCGCGCGGCTGCCGTCGACGTTCGCCAAAGGCCTGTATTACGTCGGCTGGCTGACCCTGCGCGGCGTACGGATCGAACGCGATGTGATGTTGACCGGCATTCACGGCGAGCAAGGCGTCAATGCGATCGAATGGCGCGCGAATCGTGCCGGCTCAAGAACCAGGACCAGGACCAGGACCGAAACGCTCGCATGCGACGCGGTCGGCATCAGCTTCGGCCTGAAGCCCGAAACACAGCTTGCCGATCTGGCCGGCTGCCGCTTCCGCTTCGACACGCAGAACCGTTGCTGGCTGCCCGAACTCGATACAGCCGGCCGCAGTTCCGTACGCGGCCTCTATCTCGCCGGCGACGGCGCGGGCATCGCGGGCGCCGACGCCGCCGAACTCGCCGGCCGCCGCACCGCGCTGGCCTTGCTCGACGACCTCGGCATCGCCCACCCACGCGGCTCCGGCATGCGCGATGCGGCTTCGCTCGAACGCAGCCTGCAACGCATCGCCGTGTTTCGCGCGGGCATTGAAACCGCGTTCGCGCCGCCGGCGCATTGCGCGGCGCAATGGCCCGACGGCATGACCGTGTGCCGCTGCGAAGAAGTCGATGCGGGCACGTTGCGGCGCTGCATCCGCGCTGGCGAGGCGAACGAAATCAACCGGCTCAAGGCGCTCACCCGCGTCGGCATGGGCCGCTGCCAGGGACGCATGTGTGGCGAAGCGGCGCTGACGCTGCTCGCCGACGAAACCGGCCGCCCGCTCGAAGCCGTCGGACGCTTGCGCAGCCAGCCGCCGGTCAAACCGATTCCGCTGTCGCCCGCGCTCTACGCCGACGGCGTCGCCGGGATTCCTGACGAGGCGCGCGATGAGTGACGCCCTGCACTACGACGTCGCGATTGCGGGCGGCGGTCTCGTCGGCGCATCGGCGGCCTTGGCACTGGCGCGGCGCGGCATGCGCGTCGGCCTGTTCGAGCGGCGCTATTGCGGCGCGCAAGCCAGCGGCGTGAACTACGGCGGCGTGCGCTGCCAGGGACGCCCGGTCGAACAGATGCCGCTCGCGATGCGCGCGCGCCGCGTCTGGGACCGCTTGCCGGAACTGATCGGCATCGACGGCGAGTTTGTCGTGTCGGGGCATTTGCGGCTCGCGCGCAGCGAGTCCGATCTTGCCGCGCTGGAAGCATGGGCCGACATGGCGCGCGATCACGGACTGCACACGCAGTTGATAAGCGGCACGGCGTTCCGCCAGCGCTATCCGTGGCTGGGCGCAGCCGCGATCGGCGGCTCGCTGTGTGCAAGCGACGGCCATGCGAATCCGCGTCTCGTGTCGCCCGCGTTTGCGCGTGCCGCGCGAGCCGCAGGCGCCGACGTGCGCGAGCAAAGCGAACTGACCGACATCCGTCACGACGGCACGCGCTTTCAATTGCGCGCCGGCGATGCGCGCATCAGCGCTGACTGGCTGATCAACTCGGCCGGCGCATGGGCCAACACGGTGGCGGGTGACTTCGGCGAAACGGTGCCGATGAAGCCCATCTATCCGAACATGTGGGTCACCGAACCGCTGCCGCCCTTCATCACGCACAACCTGGGCGTGTATGGCGGCGCTATCTACGCGCGGCAAGTGGCGCGCGGCAATTGCGTGATCGGCGGCGGACGCGGACATGGCGACGGCGAATATGGTCAGCCGTCGACGCAAACGACCCGCGCCGTGATGCGCGACGCGTGCGCGTTGCTGCCCGCGCTGCGCGATGCGTTGCTGATCCGCACGTGGAGCGGAGTCGAAGGCAGTACGCCCGACAGCAATCCGATCATCGGCGCGAGCCGCACGGTGCCGCGTCTGTTGCATGCGTTCGGATTTTCGGGCGGCGGTTTTCTGCTCGCGCCGGGCGTCGGCGAAATCCTCGCCGACCTCGTCGTCGACGGTGTGACTGCGACTCCGCTCGACGCTTTCTCGATCGACCGCTTCGCTGCCGTTCCTACTTCGTCCGTCACCTAGTTGCCCTTTATTTGCCGCTTATTTGCCCTTAATTTGCCAGCCATTGCCCTTTAGCCGAAACTCAGGAGCCCCTCAATGAAACTGTTCAGAACGATCGCGGCGCTAGCTGCGTTGTGTGCGTTCGGCGCAGCCGCGCCGGCGTGGTCGCAGACCAAAACCATCTACATCGGCATGAACGGCGGCCCGATGGAAAAGGCCTATACGAGCCAGGTGCTGCCCGACTTCGAGAAAGCCAACAACGTGAAAGTGGTCGTGGTGCCGGGCACCTCGTCGGACATTCTCGCCAAGCTGCTCGCCAATAAAGCCAATCCGCAGATTCACGTGGTGTTTCTCGACGACGGCGTGATGGCGCGCGCCGTCAGCATGGGCGTGTGCAAGAAGCTCGACGATGCGCCGGTGCTCAAAGAACTGTATCCGTTCGCGCGCATGAAGGACGACATGGGCGCAGGCGTGCAACTCGGTATGACCGGTATCGCGTACAACAAGAAACTGTTCGCTGAAAAAGGCTGGGCGCCGCCGACCTCATGGATGGATTTCGCCGATCCGAAGTACAAGGGCAAAGTGGTGTTTCAGTCCGCTTCGAGCAGTACCTTCGGTCTGCACGGCTTTCTCGCCATCAACCGTTTGATGGGCGGCAGCGAGCAGAACGTCGAACCCGCCTTCACGAAGTGGGCGAGCACGGTCGGCCCGAACGTCGTCGAGTACGTGCCGAATTCGGCGAAGATTTCCGAAATGGTGCAGACCGGCGAAGCGGGTCTCTTCCCGCTGACGCCGACCGCCGTCGGCGATTTGCAGGACAAGGGCATTCCGGTCGGGTATGTGAACCCGAAGGAAGGTCCGGTGTTGCTGCTGGTCGATCTGTGCGTGGTGAACAACGACCCGGACCCGCTACTGGCGCAGAAACTCGCGCAGTTCCTGTTGTCCGCGCCGGTTCAGACGAAAGCCGCCGAGGCCGGCAAGCAGATTCCGACCAACCGTCTCGCGAAGATGACGCCGCCGATGCAGCAAAGCCTCGGCAACGTCGAAGATCTGGTGCGTAAGGTGACCGTGGTGGATTGGGACACGATCAATGCGCATCGCGCGCAGTGGGATACGCGCTGGAACCGGCAGATCGAGCGTTAAGCCTTCCTGGCTGTAACGACGCGCGTGCCTTGTTTGCTGCGAGGCGCGCGCGTTTTCATTGGAGCCGCCGCCGAACTCAGCGCGGGCACCGAACCGGTTGGACCCGGCATGCTTTACCTCCGATCGTCAAGCTGCTATCCGCATACGCCGAGGTCTACGACGTGCGGGTCTGGCGCGCTTCGTAGGTCTTCAGATGGCTATAGGCGATGCGTAACAACGACAGCCCGTGTTCGCCCTTCTGCGCGTCGCCGCCGCGCGAGATCAGGTCGCCGAGAATATGATCCGCCTCGGTATGCGAATGGTTTTCGACGTCACGCAGCATCGAAGCCGTCAACGGCGAAGGCGTGAAGAGCGTCTGGGTCGCCCGTCCGTCGAAGTCGGAGCCCATCGTGAAGCCGTTGTGTTCGGCGACTGCCCGGCACTCGCCGAGCAGAATTTCGATGATGCGCTTGCCGTCCGGCGCGGCCAGAATCTCGCCCACCGAGCCGCGCATCAAGCACGTGCTGGCCGCCAGTGCCGCGAGGAACACCCACTTTTCCCACATGCGCAGCAGGATGTTGTCGCTGACCACCACGTCGAAATTCGCACCGGTCATCGCGTCGGCGATCGCTTGCACGCGTTCCGATGTGCCGCCTTCCAGTTCGCCGAATGTGATCGCGTGCATCTCGTTCAGATGCACGACCTGCTGTTCGGCGTTGAGCGTGGCGGCGATCACGCACTGTCCGCCCAATACGCGCGATGCGCCGAACTTTTCCGTCAGCACGTCGATATGGCGCATACCGTTGAGCATCGGCAGAATCAGCGTCGACTCGCCGGCCAGCGGCGCGAACGAGTCGATCGCGTCGTCGAGGCTATAGGCTTTGCAACCCAGCAGCACCAGGTCGAACGGCTCCGCGCTGACACCGGCGAGTATCGTTTTGGGCTCGCGCAGCGTGAGATCGCCGCGCACGCTGTGGATCACGAGACCGTCACGCTGGAGTTTCTCCGCGCGACCGGGGCGCACCAGGAAGGTCACGTCCTGGCCGGCTGCCGCGAGACGTCCGCCGAAGTAGCCGCCCACGGCGCCCGCACCCACTACTAGAATTCGCATCTTTCGCCTCTCCGATAGATTGGGTCACGCGTTCCGCGCTGCCAGGCGCGCCTCGCGCGCCGTGTACGCAGTGCCTGTGAAGAATGTAGCAAAGATTGAAGATCCGCATCGGGCGCGAGTGCCGAACCGGCTTGCTGCAATGCACTGCGGCATACGTCAGACCAATATCAGACCAATGTCCGATCGATGGCGGCGTCCGTGCGGTCTCCTACGATCTCCCGCGATCTCCTGCCCGATGCAAAGAACGATCAACGAGCCGGCAGCGTGCCGCACACCGTGTCCTCGTAAAGCGCGAGCATTCCGGGCACATCCACGGCCACACAGACCTTGCACGCCGGCCGGCCATCCCAGGCTGGCGCGGGCACCGGCATCGTCGACGGCTTCTGGATGGTTTGGCCTGCCGCAATGCCGTCCGTCAGCACGCGCACGGGACCGCTGCGGGTCGTATAAAGATGCGGCGCGAGCACATACGCCACCGCCGACGAATCGTGCACGTAAATACCCGCGAGATGCGCGCTTTGCTCGTGAAAGGCTTCGTAGTGCCGCGACACGTCCCACACGAAACGCCCCGCCTCGCCGCCGCGATCGCGGATCGAGGCGAGATAGTCGTGGCTCATGATGGTTCGCTGCGTGACGTCGAGCCCCACGATCGCCACCGGCCATGGCGCGCCGAACACGATATCGGCGGCGTCGGGGTCGCCGAGAATATTCGCTTCCGCAGCGGGCGTCACGTTGCCCAGCACGCCATCCGTGCCGAACGCGCCGCCCATGATGACCACCTGCTTGACGAGCGCAGCGATCTGCGGATCTTCGGCGAGCGCCAAGGCAAGGTTCGTCAGCGGGCCGACCGCGATCAGCGTGACTTCGCCGGGATGGGCGCGCACGGTTTCGATGATGAAACGGTGCGCGGAGCGTGTCTCGACAACGGCTTCGTGAGGCGCGCCGAGCGCGATGTTGCCGAGGCCGTTGTCGCCGTGAATCCACGCCAGCGGCTCGGGCGCCGCGCGTTTGAGCGGCGCTGCGGCGCCCTGCGCGACCGGCACGTGCGGAGCAAAACGCGCGGTCAGAAACCGCGCGTTGCGCGTCGTGGTCTCGATCGTGGCATTGCCGAATACGCTCGTGAGACCAAGCAGTTCGATGTCAGGATGCAGCGCCTGAAAAACCAGCGCCATTGCATCGTCCACACCGGGATCGGTGTCGTAGATAACCTTGTGCTTGCTCATAGATAGAACGCGTCCGGCAGTTGTTCGCGCGCGGTGGTGTCGCGCGTGGCGCCGCGCAGATTGCCGAGGCGGATCGGCAATTCAGGGCCGCCGAGTTCGATGATCACCTGGCGGCACGCGCCGCACGGTGCGATGGGGCCATCCGTGTCGCCGATCACGGCGAGCGCGGCGAACTGGTCGCGCTGATAGCCCGCGGCGATGGCGCTGAAAAACGCCGTACGTTCCGCACAATTGCACAGTCCGTACGAAGCATTCTCGACATTGCAGCCGTCGAACACGTGGCCGTCTCTCGTCAGCAGCGCAGCGCCGACCTTGAATTTCGAATACGGCGCGTAGGCTTTTTCCCGGGCCGCGCCCGCGCGTTCCAGCAGTTGTTCCATGTTCATGCAGCGGTCCTCGATTCAATTGAGCGTAACGAACATGCCCGCAATCGTAGCGCTCATCAGGTTCGAGAGCGTCGCGGCGAGCACGACACGCAGGCCGTAGCGCGCGACTTCGGCACGGCGCTCCGGCGCGACGGCGCTGAAGCCGCCCGTCAGCACCGCGATCGACGCGAAGTTCGCGAAGCCGCACAACGCAAACGACAGAATGGCAATGGTACGCGGATCGAGCGCCCGCAGGCCGGCCGCGCTCACGCTCGCGGCGTCTTTCAGGTACGGCGACAGCGACGCATAGGCAACGAACTCGTTGAGAATGATCTTCTGCCCGAGAAAATTGCCGGCCAGTGCAGCCTCGTTCCACGGCACGCCGATCAGATACGCGAGCGGCGCGAACACGGCGCCGAGAACCGATTGCATCGACAGTTGCGGGTGGCCGAACCAGCCGCCGATACCGCCCACAACGCCGTTCAGCAAGGCGATCAGTCCGACGAACGCGATCAGCATCGCGCCCACCATCACGGCGATTTTCAGGCCGACTGTCGCGCCGGAACTCGCGGCTTCGATGACGTTGGCGGGACGCTTCTCGTCGAAGTTGAGGTTATCGAGCTGCACGCGGCTCGGTTCGGTCGACGGGTGGATGATCTTCGCGAACAGCAGGCCGCCGGGCACGGCCATGAACGATGCAGCGAGCAGATAGTCGACCCGCACGCCGAGGCCTGCATAGCCCGCGAGCACCGACCCGGCAATCGCCGCCATGCCGCTCGACATCACCGCGAACAGTTCGGCGCCGGTCATGTCGCGCGCGAACGGCTTGACCACGGCAGGCATTTCGCTTTGGCCGAGAAAGATCGTGGTGACCGCGGAAAACGATTCGAGCTTCGATACGCCCAGCAGCTTCTGGAACAGTGTGCCGAGCACGATCACGATCCAGCGCATGATGCCGAGGTAGTACAGCACGGAGATCAGCGCGGTGACGAAAATGATGGCCGGCAGCACACGCACGGCGAAAATGAAACCGCCGTCGCCGAAGACCTGGAACATCCTGGATTGCACGAGGCCGCCGAACAGGAACTCGATGCCCGCATTGCCATAGCCGAGCACGTGATTGACGCCGGACGCAGCGGCCGCGAGGATCGTCTTGCCGATCGGCACGAACAGAATGAACGCCCCGATGCCGATTTGCGCGAGCAGCGCCGTGCTTACAGTTCGTAAGCGGATAGCGCGGCGGTTGGTGGAGAAGATGAATGCGATGAGCAGCAGAACGGCGATGCCGAGCAGGTTTCGAGCGATCAGGGCCATGTCTCTCTGTGTTCTTGTGAAAGTGGCAACGATGCTAAACGAAACCGATGCTGGAGAAAAAATATTAATGGAAGCTCGACGTCGATTTGCTGATAAAACCTCGTGAGTCATGCAACGCGCATTGGGGCGGCGAAGGGTCGGAAAATTGGCGGCAAAGCGCGTGGCTTGCACGGAGCCGATATGTTCGTCGGCTCCGTGCAAATGACGGCAACACGGCAACGCGCCCGCTCCCGCCCGCGCCGCCACGCTCAGATCAGTTCCAACGCCAGCGCAATCCCCTGCCCGCCGCCGATGCACAGCGTAACGATGCCGCGCTTCAGGCCGTCGCGGCGCAGCGAATGAAGCAGCCGCGTAGTGAGTACCGCGCCGGTTGCGCCAATCGGATGACCGTGCGCGATCGCGCCGCCTTGCACGTTGATCAGCTCGTCCGCGATGCCGAGTTTGCGCGCCACCGCGATCGGCACGGCGGCGAAGGCTTCGTTGATCTCGAAGCGCTCGACATCACCCAACTGCCACCCGGCGCGCGCCAGCGCCAGTTGCACGGCCGGCACCGGACCGAGGCCGAACATGCCCGGCTCCACTGCCGCGACGCCATAGGCCACCAGCCGCGCGAACGGTTCGATGCCGCGCGCTTCGGCGAATCCGCGCTCGGCGACCAGCATCGCCGCCGCACCGCTGTTCAATCCCGGTGCGTTGCCCGCGGTGATCGTGCCGTCGGGACGAAACGCCGGACGCAGTTTGGCCAGCGTTTCGACGGTCGTGTCCGGGCGCGGTTGTTCATCGCTCGTGAAACGCTGCGGGCCTTTGCGTCCCTGCGTTTCCACGGCGACCAGCTCGGCATTGAAGTCGCCGCGCGCCTGCGCCGCGACAAAGCGTTGTTGCGAACGCGCGGCCCAGCGGTCCTGTGTTTCGCGGGCGATGTCGAATTGCGCGACGAGGTCTTCGGTATGCCAGCCGGAATGCTCGCCGGAAAACGCGTCGTTCAGGCCGTCGCGCAGCAGGCTGTCATGGATTTGCGCGTTGCCCATCCGGTAGCCCCAGCGGCCGCCGTCGAGCAGATACGGTGCACGGTCCATGTTTTCCATGCCGCCCGCCACGGCCGCGTCGCCGAAACCCAGCCAGATTTCCTGCGCCGCCGACGCAATCGCCTGGGCGCCCGAGCCGCATACGCGGTTGATGGTCAGCGCCGGCACGGCCACCGGCACGCCGCCGCCGATCGACGCCTGGCGCGCCGGATTCATCTTGTTGCCGGCCTGAATCACGTTGCCCATCACCACCGACGCCAACGCCGCCGCATCGAGACCGCTGCGATGCAGCGTCTCGCGCACCGCGATCGCGCCGAGTTCGGTTGCGGGCACATCTTTCAGCGCTCCGCCGAACGCGCCGATCGGCGTTCTCACCGGATTGCAGATCACCACTTCTCGCGTACTCATTGTTTCTCTCCAGTTGGACTACGACTGCGTTTTGCCACTGCATTTACCACTGCTTTTACCACTGCTTTTACCACTGCTTTTACCACTGCTTTTACCACTGCTTTTACCACTGCTTTTACCACTGCTTTTACCACTGCTTTTACCACTGCTTTTACCACTGCTTTTACCGCCGCTTTTACCGCGGCATTTGACGCCCATGCATCAGTTCGCCGACGCGGCCGTGACCGTGTCAGGCACATCCCAGCCGCCACCCAGCGACCGGTACAACGCGACGGCCGCGAGCGCGTGCTCGCGTTTGGCCTGGTTCAACGATTCCGCGTCACGCAGATACGCTTCCTGAGCGGCCAGCACATCGAGGAAACTCGACGCGCCGCCCTTGTACAGCTCGCTCGACAGACCCAGCGCGTGATTCGATGCATCGAGCGCGCCGCCCAGGCGCTCCACCTGCACCGCGCCATTCACCAGATCGCTGCGGTTGTCTTCGATTTCCTTGAGCGCTTGCAACATGGTTTGCTGCAAACCGAGTTGCGATTCGCGCATACGGCTCTCGCTCGCGTCGATGTTCGCGGTGATGCGGCCGGCGTTGAAAATCGGACTCGCCGCGCTCAATGCCGCGCTGAACAGGTTGTCGGTGAGCGTCGGCAAGCCGAGATACGACGACGCCAGCAGGCCGTCGGCGAGATTGAGCTTGAACTGCGGATAGCGCTGCGCCTTCGACACGCCCACTTCCGCCGCGCGCTGTTCGACAGTGGCATACGCATTGCGGACGTCGGGACGCTGCAGCAGTGCTTCGGACGGCAGCGTCTGCGGCACGCTTTGCGCGGGCACCGGAATCTCGCGTGCATTCGCGAGCAGCAAGTTGTCGACGCTTTCCGGCGTGCGCCCCGAATACACCGCGATCAGACTCAACTGATGCTGCACGATCGATTGCACGCGCGGAATCTGCGCCTGCAAATCCTGCAACTGATTCTGCGCGCGGGAGACGTCGAGTTGCGTCGACAGCCCGAAATGCAGACGCTCCTGCGTGAGCTTCAACGCACGAGCGCGGATCTGCTCGTTGTCGCTGAGAATCTGCAATTGCGACTGTGCCCAGCGCAGATCGATATAAGCCGCCGCCGTGTTCGCCGCGAGCGCGAGACGCAGCTGATTCAAGGCCGCCTGACGACCCGACACCTGCGCCTGCGCCGCGAGCACCGCGAGACGCTCGCCGCCGAAGACGTCCGGCGTCCAGCTCGCCGTCACGCCGACCCCGGCCTCGCGCACATAACCGAGCGGCGGCGGCGTGTTCTGGCGTGCGTCGGAAGCAGTGGCGCCGGCGTTCAGTTCAGGCAACAACGCGGCGCGCGTCTGCGTCGTCAGGTCCTGCGCCTGCTTCACGCGCTCCACCGCCGCCTGCACGTCGAGATTGCCGGTCAGCACCGATTCGACCAGTTGATGCATCACCGGGTCGCCGAATTGCGTCCACCAGGCGCGCGCGGTCACGCTGTCTTGCGGCGCGTCGACGTTCCATGCGTCCGGCGCGACGGTTTGCACCGTATGCGGCAGGTCCGCGTGCGTGGCCGGTTGCACCGCGCACGCGGCAAGGCTGAGCAGGGCCGCGCTCGCCAGCGCTTTCATAACGATCGATTTCATGCGGGTTCCTCAATGAGCGTCAGGGGGCGGCGCGGTGTTGCCGAACGGTCGGGAAAACGCCACGCTGAGCAAACCGACCACAAAACACAGCGACAACGCGAAAAAAGTATCGGAAAAAGTCAGAACGAGCGCTTCGCGCATCAACAATGCATGCAAGGCACCGAGGCCCGCGTTCGCCGCATTGAGCGCATCGCCGCCGACTGCCGCGAAATGCGCGCTCTGCTGCCGCAAAATCGATTCGACAATTGGACGGCCGGCGCTCACATGCTCGTCGAGCCGCTCGTAATGCAGGTTCAGGCGATCGTTGAGCATCGTGCTGCTGACGGCGATGCCGATCGCGCCGCCGAGATTGCGCATCAGGTTGAACAGCCCGCTTGCCGAGCGCAGCCGCGACGGCGGCAGCGAGCCGAGCGCCATCGTCACGATCGGCGGAATGCAGAACTGCTGGCCGATGCCGCGCAGCGCCTGCGGAATCAGCAGCTCCTGCCAGCCCCATTGATTCGTCAACGGCACATACAGATAACAGCCGACGCCGAACAGCACGAGCCCGGCTATCATCAGCAAGCGCATGTCGATAACACGGGCCAGCGTCGAATAGGCAGCCAGTGCCAGCAGCTGAAAGCAGCCGACCGACAGCAAGGCCAAACCGATCTGCAACGAATCGAAGCCACGCACGCGCGACAGAAATACCGGCGTCAGAAACACCGCGCAGAAAATCCCGATTCCGGTGATAAACGACAGCAAGCTGCCGATGCCGAAGTTGCGAATCGCCAGCGCGCGCAAATCGACGATCGGCTCTTTCGCCGTGAACGCATGCACGATGAACAGAAAGCCGCAGATCGCCGAGACCCATGTGCACAGAATGATCATGTCGTCGCCGAACCAGTTCTTGCGCGGGCCTTCTTCCAGCACGTATTCGAGGCAGCCGAGGAAACCGGACATCAGCAGAATGCCGAGGTAATCGCCTTTTTTCAGCAGCGAAAGATCGACCTCGTCGATATGAACGTACTTCGGCACCATCAGCGTGACGGCGAGGCCCGGCACCAGGTTCAGATAGAACAGCCAGTGCCACGACCATTGCGACGTGATCCAGCCGCCGATGACCGGACCGACGGTCGGCGCGAGCGACGCCAGCGCGCCGATGGTGGTGGACGCGATCAGCCGCTGTTTGCCGGGGAACAGCACGAACGCGGTGGTGAACACGGTTGGAATCATCGCGGCGCCGAGCGCGCCTTGCAGGCCGCGGAACAGGATCATCGAGTTGATGTCCCATGCGAGGCCGCACAGCATGCTGGTGATCGTGAAGCCGAGCGCGGAGAACGCGAACAGCCAGCGCGTCGAGAATACGCGCGTGAGCCAGCCGGACATCGGAATCACCAGAATTTCGGCGATCAGATATGACGTCTGTACCCACGAGAGTTCGTCCTGACTCGCGGACAAACCGCCGCCGATATCTTTGAGCGACGACGCAACGATCTGGATATCGAGCGTCGCCATGAAAAAGCCGAGGCACATCAGCGCGAACGCGAAGACTTTGGTGCGCGTCGGCTGATCCGCGGGATTGACGGGATGGGAGGGATGGGCGTGGCTCATGATCGTTATCCGCGGGCCGGCACGTTGTTCGTGTCGACATGGACCTTCACCGTCGCCGACAAACCGGGGCGCAGCACGCCTTGCATGTCTTGCGGCACGGTCAGACGCACCCGCACCGGCACCCGCTGCACGATCTTCGTGAAGTTGCCGGTGGCGTTTTCCGCGGGCAGCACGCTGAAGGTCGCGCCGGTCGCGGGCGCCAGGCTCTCCACCACGCCGCGAATCCGTTTGCTCGACGCATCGAGATCCACATCGACGCTGTCGCCGACGCGCATCTTCTTCAACTGGTCTTCCTTGAAGTTGGCGTCGATCCACAATCCGTTCGACGGCACCACCGTAAGCAGCGAAACGCCGGTATTCGCCAGCAGGCCGACGCGCGCGGTGCGATTGCCGACATAGCCGTCGATCGGCGAACGTATCGTCGTGTACTCGACATTCAATGCCGCGACGCGCTGCGCCGCCTGCGCGGTTGCGATGCGCGCCAGGGCGTCGCCGATCTGCGCGTCGAGCACGGCGATCTGGCGTTGCGCCGCCGTCAATGCCGCACTGCTGCGGTCCACCGCGGCATGTGCCTTGGTCAGATCGGCCTCGGCCCGTTCGACGACCTGGCTCGATACCGCATCGTCTTTCACCAGCTCGCGATAGCGCGTCTGATCGGCCGCGCTGCGCGTCAACTCGGCGCCCGAGGCGCGGACCTCCGCGGCCTGCTCGTTGATGGTGGCGAGCTGCAAGGATTTCTTCGCCTGCAATTCGATGACCGCGGCTTGCGCGCTCTGCACTTCGGCGGTGGCTTGCGCGAGGCGGGCGTCATAGTCACGCGCGTCGAGCCGGATCAGCACCTGGTTCGCGTGCACGAACTGGTTGTCGCGCACCAGCACATCAGTCACGAAACCATTCACCTTCGGCGCCATGACCGTGACGTCGCCGCCGACATACGCATCGTCGGTGGTTTCGACAAAGCGGCCAGCGATAAACCAGTACGACGCGGCGATCGCCAGCACGGCGAGCACCGTGAGGATCGCCAGCAGCATCCATGGAATACGCCGTGCGGCTTTGGCGGCGGTGGCCGCGCTGGGCGGTGCAAGAGTCGAGGGTGTAGTGGACATGATTAAATGTGCGTATGCACTGGTTAGGCTGAAAAAAACGGCGCGGTTCTGCTGCGCCGGCCCTGCTCCGCTGGCTGCGGGCTTCAGATGGAATCTCGTGTCATCGCGAACAGTTCGCCGCGCAATGCTGCCGCGCGTTGCTCGCCGAAACGGTGCTCGAATTCGGCTTGTGCCGCATACCAATGTTCGCGTCCCGTCTTGAGCCGCGCTTCACCTGCAGCAGTGAGCGAAATCGACAATGCCCGCACGTCCTGGCCGAGCGCTTCGCTCGACACCAGCCCGTGGCGCCGCAGCGGCTGGATCGTGCGGACCAGCGTGGTGCGCTGCATGCGCATGGCTTCGGCCAGTTGCCTCATCGTCATCGAGCCCTCACGCCTTAAGCGCCCCAACAGCGAGTACTGCGTGATCGTGAGGCCGACATGCGCCAGATGGCGGTCGTAAATCTGCGATACGTAGCGCGCGGCCTGACGGATCGCAAAGCAGTCGTCGTCGAGTATGCCTTTCATTGCCGCGCTTCCTTTTTTAAAAGTGCGTATGCACACAACAAGACGTACTGAAGCTCGCCGGAACGAGCTTGTGCGCCTTTTAGCCTGTGATGCTGAACAACTCGGAGCGCAGCGCTTTCGCGCGTGCGTGGCCGAACTTTTCCTCGAACTCGTCCTGCGCGGCCCGCCAGGCGACGGCCGCCTGGTCGAAGGTCGTTTCGCCCTTTTCCGTGAGACTGAACAGATACGTGCGGCCGTCGTGCTCAGCCGCTTCGGCGCTCAGCAGACCGTCGCGCTGCAAAGGTTTCAACGCGCGGACCAGCGTAGTGCGCTCCATCACCATGGCGTCCGCGAGGTCCGCCATCGGCGTATTGGGCGTGCGCGCCAGCTTCGCGAGGATGGTGAACTGCGCGGCCGTCAGCCCGACCTGGCCGAGATGGCGTTCGTAGATCTGCGTGACGTGCCGCGCCGCCTGGCGCAGCGCGAAACAGTTGCATTCGTCGTAAGAGAGAGGGCGGTTCATGCTGTGCAGTCTATATGTGCATACGCACAGAGTCAAGTTTTTTGTGGATTCGCGCATGTGGGCGGCGAAGTCTTGACTCAGGAGAGACGTCGGCCGGCGTATCGGAACACGAACTTGCTGGAGAACTGGAAGACCGGGGGATTACCGGGGAACTACAACTACAACGCCAGCACCGTCACCCCCACCTCCACCCGATGCGCCCCGCCGCCAAGAATCATCCCGCGCAGCAGCGACACATCGCTGTAATCGCGCCCGATCGCGAGCGTCACGTGATCCATATCGGCGAGCACGTCGTTAGTCGGATCGAGATCGATCCAGCCGCTGCCCGGACAATACACAGACACCCACGCATGCGACGCATCCGCCCCGATCAACCGCGGCTGCCCTGGCGGCGGATCGTTACGCAGATAACCGCTCACATACCGCGCCGGCAAACCCAGCGAGCGCAAGCAGCCGATCATCACCTGCGCGAAATCCTGGCACACGCCGCTCTTCAACTCGAAGGCGCGGTCCGCGGGCGTATCGAACATCGTCGCGGAGGGTTTGTATTCGAAGTCTTCGTGAATCCGGTGCATCAAATCGATCGCACCCGCCGCGATCGGCGTGCCCGGTGGAAAGCTGGACAACGCATAGTCGCGCAGCGACGGCCGCGGCACGATATTCGGCGACGCGAAACAGAATTCGGCTTCGCGCCGGAATTGGCCGCCGACGCGAAAGCGCAGCGCGTCCGCCACGTCTTCCCATTCGGGTGTCGCGAGCGGATCGAGGTCGGTCCAGCGCGGCGTGAGCGCCACCGTCGTTTCGCTCACCAGTTGCAGGCGTTCGTGCGGGGCGTCCAGAGCGAAGTACAGCACGTCGTTGCCGAATGCATCGATACGGCTATTCAGATACGACGGCTCCGGCTCGATCCGCTCGCTATGCGACACCACGCGCTGCCACGCGCACACGATCGGCCGGATCGTCGCGAGATGCTGCGCGGTCTCGACGTAGGTCGAGTAGTGATAGGTGGTGCGATGCGATACGGACAATACGGTTTGCGCGCTCTTCATGACCACACCTGCGATGCAACGGTACTCGCGTGACTGAAATAGCGCGCGCTGATCTCATGCGCCGCCGCGGCGACAAAGCCGCCGACCTGATCGCAGACCGCGATCAGGTCGGCGTAGGCGCCGTCTTCGTCGGTCGCGCACAGACGTTCGAGCGTCGGCAATGATCCGGCGGGCGGCATCAGGTCCGCGAACGGACGATGCCGCATGCTGCCCGCCGCCACCGCAATCTCGTCGAGCTTCTTGCGCAGGCGCTCATAGACGCCATACAGGGCGCGCGGATTGGTCGGCTCGATGACCAGCAGATCGAGCAAGGCAGGCACTTCGAAGCGGCCCGGATAGAGCGCGCGATACGTCAGCGTGCTGTCGAACAGCTGCAACAGCAGATCGAAGCCGGCGGGCGTGGCGAGCCGGCCCTTGTCGGCGACCACGCGCAGAATCGACGTCATCGCCGCTACGCGTTCGATGTGCCGCCCCGCGAACAGCAGGCGCCAGGCTTCGTCGCGCGTCATGCGGTCACCTTGCGCGCCGCTGATCGCCGACAGTTGCACCGACAGGCGCTCGAGCGCACTCATCAGCGTCACGCGGTCATAACGGTCGATGCGCTCGATGCGCTCAGCGCGGCCGTTGCCTTGCGCTCCATTGCCGTTCGAGTCCGTAGCCGGCAGCAGTTCCTGCAACGCGTCGCGGAAGTCGTTACGCGCTGCGAGAATCGTGCGCCAGTGATCGTTCGACAGACGCCCACGCACCTCGCCGTTCGAACGCGCTTGCCACGCGAGATTCTGGCCGATGCTCGCGGGGCCGGTGGCCTCGCTCAGGTTCGCGACCAGCGCACGCTCGAACGCTTGCGGCGAGTTCGGCGAAAACATGTCGCCGGCCTGCACGAGACCGCAGTGGACGGCGAGCTCGACCAGCGTGGGAAACATCGCGTCGGCATCGTTGCCTTCCAGCGAGTCGAGAATCAGCCGCAGGAGCCGCACGTTGTTTTCGGAGCGTTCGCCGTAGCGTCCGGCCCAGAAGAGATTTTCCGCCGCCCGGCTCGACACGGTCCGATGCTTGCGCGCGAGGTCCGCGGGTTGCATCGGCGAAGGCAGCAGCGTGAAGGTCGAAGTGGGCTGGCTCGACAGCACCCACGTATCGACGCTGCTGCCGCCGTACTGCATCGAGACGGTCGCCTGGCGTTCGGCGGCCATCCGCGTGAAGCCGCCGGGCATCACATGCCAGCCGCCGTTGAAATCGGCGATCGCGTACACGCGCAACACCGAGGGGCGGCGGCCAAGCGTGCCCTCTTCGTAGCGCGGCGTGCACGAAAAGCGCAGCGGCTGCTGGATCGTGAAGGTGTCGGGCATGGCTTCGATGCGATCGCGCCACGCCGCGAGCCGCTGCCTGCCCTGCTCGACGCCGGGCGGCGCGTCGCGCGGCGCGACCGGCCACGTCGGCACGACGAACGCTTCGTCCAGACGCGCGAAGGCGTGCTCGCGCGCCGCATCTTCGCCGCACCACCAGGTCGGCACGCTCGGCAACACGAGATCTTCGTCGAGCAGGACCTCCGCAATGCCCGGCAAAAAACCATGCAAAGCCGGCGATTCGACGAAGCCCGAGCCCGGCACGTTCGAGACGATCACGTTGCCCGCGCGCATCACCTGCAACAGACCGGGCACGCCGATGGTGGAATCGGCGCGCAATTCGACCGGGTCGCAGAACGCATCGTCCAGCCGGCGCAGTACGACGTGCACGCGTTCGAGACCGGCGAGCGTCTTCAGATACAGCATGTCGTCGCGCACCGTCAGGTCCTTGCCTTCGACCAGCGTGACGCCGAGATAACGCGCGAGAAACACGTGCTCGAAGTAGGTTTCGCTAAACGGCCCCGGCGTGAGCAACGCGATATGCGGCGAAGTATCTTTTGCCGCTGAGTCGTGCCGCATGGTGGCCTGCGCCGCCTGCGCGAGCGTCGCGATCAGTTGCGAATAGGTCGGCGCGAGGCGGCTCACGTGCATCGTGCGGAACGGGTCGGCGAACTGGCTCGACACGATCAGCCGGTTCTCCAGCGCGTAGCCGAGGCCGGACGGCGCCTCGGTGCGGTGCGCCATCACGGTCCACTCGCCGCTCGGCGGGCGCGCCAGATCGAGCGCGACCACTTGCAGGTACTGGCCGCCCGGCGGCGTGTAGCCCTTCACCGAACGCAGATAGCCCGGATGCCCGAACACCAGCGCGGGCGGCAACTGCCCGCGCTGAAGCAGGGTCTGCGGCCCGTAGATATCGGCGACGATCGCATTGAGCAGATGCGCGCGCTGCGTCACGCCCCGCTCGATATGCGCCCACTCGGCCTCGCTGATCAGGAACGGCAGCAGGTCGAGCGCCCAGGCCCGCGGCACGCCGTTGTCCGCGTAGACGTTGTAGCTGATGTCGTTGTCGCGGACCTGCTGCGCGACCGAAGCACAGTTGTGGTCCAGCCGCGCGATACCGTCTTCGCCGAGCCGCTCGAAAAATTGCCGCCACGGCTCGCGCAGCGCGCCCGACACGTCGCGCAACTCGTCCCAGTGTCCTTCGTAGGCCGGCAACAGCCGCAGCAGGGATGAAGCGTCCGCGCGCGCCGCGGACGCTTCGAAGGGAAAAGTCGATTGAAAGGCCAAGATCGTGTCGGTTTAAAGTTCTGCTGCGTTTTACCAGTAGCGCAAGTCCAACGTGAACGGAAACTCGAGGCTGCGCTGCGGCGTGTCCACCGCGAGCGGCCCCGGCGTATGCCCGGACGCGAAGAAGCGTGAGCGCCGCCGGCTTTCCGCCTCGTAGGCGTTAACCGGGAAGGTCTCGTAATTGCGCCCACCCGGATGTGCGACATGATACTGGCATCCGCCCACCGAACGGCCACTCCATGTATCGACCAGATCGAAAGTGAGCGGCGCGTCCACGCCGATGGTGGGATGCAGCGCCGATGGCTGCGACCACGCGCGAAACCGCACGCCGGCCACATACTCGCTGACGCGGCCAGTCGGCTGCAACGGCACCGGCACGCCGTTGACGGCCAGTACATGGCGGTTGCCGTTCAAGCCGAGCGCGTGCACTTCGAGCCGTTCCACCGACGAATCCACGTACCGCACCGTCCCGCCCGCCGAGCCCTCCTCGCCCATCACGTGCCACGGTTCGAGCGCGTTGCGGATGGTCAGCGCGACGCCGTTTACGGTCGCCTCGCCGACCAGCGGGAAACGGAACTCGAAGTGCGGCGCGAACCAGCTGCTGTCGAACGCAAAACCGGCCTCATTCAATTCGCCCAGCACATCGTCGAAATCCATCTTCACGAAGGTGCCGAGCAGGAACCGGTCGTGCAGCTCGGTGCCCCAGCGCGTGAGCTGCTGCGTGTAAGGCGTGTGCCAGAAACGCGCCACCAGCGCGCGCAGCAACAACTGCTGCACGAGACTCATGCGCGCATGCGGCGGCATTTCGAAGCCGCGCAATTCCAGCAGGCCGAGGCGGCCGGTCGGGCCATCGGGCGAATACAGCTTGTCGATGCAGAACTCGGCGCGGTGCGTGTTGCCGGTCACGTCGATCAGGATGTTGCGCAGCGACCGGTCGATCATCCAGGCCGGCAAACTCGCGCTTTCGCGCCCGCCGAGCAGGTCGATCTGCCGCTGCAATTCGCGGAACGCCACCTCCAGCTCGTAGACCTGGTCGTTACGCGCCTCGTCGACGCGCGGCGCCTGGCTGGTCGGCCCGATAAAGAGCCCTGAGAACAGATACGACAGCGACGGATGGTTGTGCCAGTACGCGATCAAACTGGCGAGCAGATCGGGACGGCGCAGGAACGGACTGTCGGCCGGCGTCGCGCCGCCGAGCACGAAGTGATTGCCGCCGCCGGTCCCCGTATGCCGGCCGTCGGTCATGAACTTCTCGGTGCTCAGATAGGTTTCATGCGCCGACTGATACAGATACTCGGTGTGACTGACCAGCTGGTCCCAGCTCGACGCCGGGTGAATGTTCACCTCGATCACGCCCGGGTCCGGCGTCACCTGCAACACTTTCAGCCGCGGGTCGCGCGGCGGCGGGTAGCCTTCGACAATCACCTGCATCCGCAACTCGGCGGCCGTCGCTTCGATTGCGGCGAGCAGCTCGAGATAGTCGTCGAGTTCGGTGAGCGGCGGCATGAACACATGCAGCAGCTTGTCGCCGCTGCCGAACGCCTCGGTCTCCGCTTTGGGACCGGCGGCACGTTTCGGGTCGCGCGCTTCGACGCAGATCGCCGTGCGAATCGTCTCCTTCGACGACTGTCCGCGGGCCGGCGCCCGCTGCGGGTCCGGCGCGTAGGCCAACGCGCCGCTGCCCGGCATGCCGCTCAGCAAGTCGGCCGCCGAAGACGACAACGCAGCCGCATTGCGCGCGTCGGCGGCGGTCATGTTGCGGGATTCGCCTTCGTACTGCATCCGCAATTGCAC
This sequence comes from Paraburkholderia sp. GW821-FHT02A12, assembly GCF_059422005.1. Taxonomy (NCBI): domain Bacteria; kingdom Pseudomonadati; phylum Pseudomonadota; class Betaproteobacteria; order Burkholderiales; family Burkholderiaceae; genus Paraburkholderia; species Paraburkholderia sp. GW821-FHT02A12. Next base: position 2,771,211 of record NZ_JBWKWA010000002.1, read on the forward strand.
GGCCGAGCGCAACGGCGCCGGGGGCGCAAACGGATCGTGGGCGTGCTGATACGGATAGTCGGTCTTCGACACCCACGGCAATGAGTCGAGCGGCAGGCGATAACCCATCGGCGAGTCGCCGGGGATCAGGTACATGCGTTCGTCGCGCAGAAACCAGCGGCCCGTGACCCATGTCGGCGGCTGATGCGGCACGTCGCGTTCACGGGCGAGCGGCAGCACGTAGCCGGTGGCGCTCGTCAAACCGGCGTCGAACACGCGCCGCAAGCGCGCACGCTCCATTTCGTCGTCCAGACGCGCATCGAACGGGTCCACGTTGACCGGCAGACGGCGCTCGCGCCACAGGTAGTACCAGGCGTCCTCGAAACCGGCGTGGATGCACGCCTTGTCGAGCGACAGCTTGCCCGCCAGATGCGCGAGGAAACGCTGTGCGTCCTCGGCGGTGTAGGCGCCCGGCGCGCGTTCGTCGGCAAAGAGCGACGGGTCTTGCCAGCACGGCTCGCCGTCGGCGCGCCAGTAGAGCGACATCGCCCAGCGCGGCAGCTGCTCGCCCGGATACCACTTGCCCTGGCCGATATGCAGAAAGCCGTTCGCGCCGTAACGCGCGCGCAGCTTGTCCATCAGCGCCACCGCATAGCCGCGCTTGGTGGGGCCGAGCGCGTCGGTGTTCCATTCGGCGGCGTCGCGGTCGCGCACCGACACGAAGGTCGGCTCGCCGCCCATCGTCAGGCGGACGTCCATCTCGCCCAGCTGCTGGTCGACCTGCGCGCCCATTTGCAAGACGTCGCTCCACACCTCTTCGCTGTACGGCTTGGTGACGCGCGGCGTCTCGAGCACGCGCTCGATCGACATGATGTGCTCGAACTCGACTTCGGATTCGTCGACCGCGCCGGAGATCGGCGCCGCGCTGCCGGGTTCCGGCGTGCAGGCGACCGGAATGTGCCCTTCACCGGCAAGCAGGCCGGAGGTCGGATCGAAGCCGATCCAGCCGGCGCCCGGCAAGTACACCTCGCACCAGGCGTGCAGATCGGTGAAGTCGACTTCGGTGCCGCTCGGGCCGTCGATGGACTTGGTATCGGGCGCGAGCTGCAACAGATAGCCGGACACGAAACGCGCCGCCAGACCCAGTTGCCGCAAAGTCTCGACCAGCAGCCAGCCCGAATCGCGGCATGAACCCGACGCATGGGTCAGCGTTTCTTCGGGCGTCTGCACGCCCGGCTCCATGCGGATCAGATAGCGGATTTCACGCTGCAAGCGTTGATTCAGTTCGACGAGGAAGTCGGCGGTGCGCTTGGGCGTCCGGTCGATACTCGCGACAAAATCGGCGAAGCGCGGCGTCGGGGTGCGTTTGACGAGGTACGGCGCGAGTTCCTGCGCGAGGCCCGGCGCATACTCGAAGGGGAATTGCTCGGCGGACGGTTCGAGAAAGAAGTCGAACGGGTTGTAGACCGCCATCTCGGCGACCAGATCCACGGTCACCTTGAATTCGCGTGTCTTCTCGGGAAACACGAGACGCGCCTGATAATTGGCGAACGCGTCCTGCTGCCAGTTGATGAAGTGCTCGGCCGGTTCGACCCGCATCGAATACGACAGAATCGGGGTCCGGCAATGGGGCGCAGGCCGCAGACGCACGACCTGAGGCGACAGTGCAACCAGCCTGTCGTAGCGATAATGTGTGACATGATTCAACGCGACGCGTATGGACACACTGGACTCCTGGGACAAGGGATGGCAGCCCGCCAAAAGCAAGCTTCATGCCGTGGATCGAAAAACCGCGTGAGTTATCTGTACCGCCCGGATGACAGCCTGCTTTGAAGTCTGCCGCGTCTGCCGACCGTCCGGTCGATCGAACAGCGCGTCTTTCCACTGCCTTTTCCGGCCCGGCGCACCAAAGCGGCGCAGCGCCGATGCACGATGATGCACGTAATGTGCGTTAAACCAGTGACGTCTGGCAAATGCGGCATGAAGATTGCGGAGTCTCCGAACGATGAAAACCTTCCACTGCAATCGCTGCTCGCACCTCGTGTTCTACGAAAACGTTCGTTGCGAACGTTGCGACGCGCTGCTCGGCTATGTGCCGGAACTGGCCGAAATCAGCGCCTTCGAAGAAGCCGGCGAAGGGCGCTGGCGCAGCCTGCATCCAGGCGCCGGGGGGGCGCTGTTCCGGCAGTGCCACAACTATGCCGTCGAAAATATCTGCAACTGGATGATCCCCGCCGATTCGCCCGACGCGCTGTGCCACGCCTGCCAGCTGACGCTCACGATTCCGAATCTGGGCACGACGGACAACCGGTTCTACTGGTATCGGATGGAAGTGGCGAAACGGCGTCTGCTGTACACGCTGGCCGCGCTCGGCCTCGACGTGCCATCGCGCCAGACCGATCCGGAGCACGGCCTCGCCTTCGAATTCCTCGAAGACAGCGGCGATGGCGAAAAGGTGATGACCGGCCACGACAACGGCCTGATTACGCTGAACATCGCCGAAGCCGACGACGCCTACCGCGAAAGGGTCCGCACCGCGATGGGCGAGCCATATCGCACCTTGCTCGGCCACTTCCGCCATGAGTCGGGCCACTACTACTTCAGTCAGCTGGTGGAGAACGACCCGCGCTGGATCGAGCCGTATCGCAATCTGTTCGGCGACGAACGCGCCGACTACGGCGAGGCGCTGCTGGCCTACTATCGCAATGGCGCGCCGGCCGACTGGCAGGCGTCCTTCATCAGCGCGTACGCCACCATGCATCCCTGGGAAGATTGGGCCGAGACGTGGGCGCATTACCTGCTGATCGTCGACGTCCTGGATACGTCGACCTCATATGGCGTCGCGCTGCTGCCCGACGACCCGAGCGAGCCGACGCTGACTGACCGCACGCCTGTGGAGGACGCCAGCTTCGAGAATCTGATGAAGCGCTGGTTTCCGCTCACGTATGTGTTGAACAGTTTGAACCGCAGCCTCGGGATGCCCGATGGCTATCCGTTCACGCTGGCCGCGCCGGTAGTGGACAAGCTGCGCTTCGTACATCGGGTTGCAGCGGCTCACGCAAAGCCGCAGGCCTCAATCCGGACAATGGCCCCGTCAGCGTTGCCGCTCCAGTCCGGACCCGTCCCGCAGACGGCGCCGCCCCAGCGCGCGGCGCCGCGCCGCTAACGCTCAATACGCAACGTAAGGACCGGCACCGCCTGGCGTCGTCTGCTGCTCGACGGCGGCATACACGTTACGGCCGTAGAAGAACGGCAGTCCCCAGTCGAAGATCGTCGACGTCACGAACGCCGGGCCGGCCAGCAACGGCAGCGCCGCATCGCCGCTGTACGTCTGCGCGATCGCCATGGCGTTGCCGACATTGAACGTGACCGCGCTCGTGATGCCGTTCACGCCTTCGATCGTTGCACTGAGCTGCTCGGTCGAACTCGGGCAGTAGTACGCGCTATTCGGACTCGCGCACACCGGCAACGCGCTGGTCTGAAAGAACAGGCCGGTCGAGCCGCTGTCCAGGATGCTGCGCGAATACGTCCTGCCGTTCTGCACCGTCGTGAAGGTGCCGTTGGACGGACTCACGCCGATCACCTGCGCGTTGCCCAGCGTATTGTTGGCCTGCGTGCCGATGCCGAACACCAGTTGCCCGGTCACCGACGGTGCCCCGCCCGACACCGTCGGCAGGCTCAGGACCGAACCGTTGTTGTCGGTGGCGAAGTAGGGAATCGGATTGGCGACCTGCAGCGCCTCGACCAGAGGAATCGCCGTGCAAGCCGAGCCGCTGCAGCCGTAATAGGTGCCGGGCACCGCCTGCTGAACGCAGGCCGCGCCGCAGTCGTGCTTGAACACGCCGATGCCGAGCACGCCGTTGGCCTGCAACGCGCCCGGCGTGTTGCGCGGCGAGCCTACGCTCGCGCAATCGGCCGGCACGGAAGCGTAGCCCGGGTCGATCAGCTGGATCGGCAACGAGGCTGCTGTTTCGCCGGCGATCTGCAAGTCGGCGAGCTTCACCGGACCCCACGTGTAGCCGTCGAAGAACTGCATGCATTCGGCGACCAGGTTGCCCGAGCCGTCCTTCTGCTGCGGCAGCGTCATCGATGCGGGCAATTGCGAGGCGAACACGCGCAAGCCCCACGAACCAGTATCCACCAGCACGTGATCGATGGTTTCGCACTGGCTGGTGCCGGGCGCGCAAATCGTGACGCTGACGAACGGCATGTTCGGCACGCCGCTCACGCCGGAATCGACGCTGACCCGCACCGCATTGGCCGCCACCACTTGTGGCGAAGGCGATGTATTGGTGACGGTCGGGCCGGCCGAGGTGCTGGCCGAGGTGCTGGCCGAAGTGCTGGAATTGGCCGACGTGGCCGAGCCGCTGGAGCCGCCGCCCCCGCCGCCGCAGGCACTGACCAGCAACGCGAGCAGCGCCGCGCACAACAGGGTGATGAACGAAGACGTATGACGCATGACCGCTCCGTTATTGAATGACGCCGACGTCGACACCCGCGGGCATCGCGTGCGGCAGATAGGCATGGCCGGCGAACGCGCGCAGATGGCCGCCGGAGTACACCACCAGATCGCTGCTGGAAACCGCGAGCGGCGTTCCGCTGCGCGTTGCGGTGGCCGCGGCGTACTGGTCGAACGCGGCGCCCAGCACGGACTTCAGATCCGGCAGCGTCGGGCCTTCCCACGCGACACCGAAGACGATGCCGTTGGGCGCAACGTACTCGCGCACCAGCGTGCCGGACGGCATCGTCAGCAGGTGCACCGAGTACACGCCTTGCGCAGTGGCCGTATGAGCGACTGCACGCATGCGCGTTTGATCGCTGTCGACGGTGCTGACGTTCTGGCCGAGCGTGGCATGCGCGGCAAACGACAGCACGCAGCTTGCCCCGAGCATTGCGCGAGCAATGCTGATAGAGAGCATCGGTTTCAAGAGAATTCCTTCGAGGTGAAACGCTCGTGCCCGGCGCGCAGCCGATCACAAACGACGAACCAGGGGCGCACTCCCCGACTGGCGGCGCCAGTGCTGCATTCACACCAGTGGGGTTGCGTGAATGCGTCTACGGAGTGGCAGCGCGAAACTTTAGGCGGCGCGCGACGGTACAGCAATCGTTTGCGAGGCGATTCAAACCTTCAGCCGCCTTCGGGCCGTTCGAGCGCGTTTGATTTTTGCGGACGATGTCCATGAGGGGCGGCGCTTCGGCGCAGATATTCGCGACGTATGCGGTTTAAAGCGAACAGGCGTGTGACAACGCCGCGCGGCGGCAGAAAAATATCGATGCGCCGCGCATGTCGATGCAAATGTAAGCGGATGCCGAATAAATCGCCGTTTATTGCCGTTTTCCTCTGACAATAACCGTCGAACTGGATGGCCTGTGGATGAATGGAAAAGGCCTGTTTGAAACCAGATTCCCGAGGCAAAAAAATACCGCGGATGACCTGATGGCCGATCCGCGGCACCGATACTTCGTCTGGCCACGTCATACCCGAATCGGTCGACGCGCCCTTACTTCTTCTGTTGCTGCAAAAGCGACTTGAGCTCCTGCACGTTTTCTTCCACACGCTTTGCGATCACCGCATATGACTCGGCTTGAGTCTGATACGCGGCTTGCGCGAGTTGCTGCATATCGGCAAGCGACTTATGCAGACTTTGCTGGATCAGCTCGGCGGTTTTCGCCGAAGGCGCAGCGCCCCCGGTGGACAACTGCCCCGTCAGCGATTGCAATTCGCTCAGCGTGGTGCGCAGCATCTCCGCCTGTTTCTGCGCAAGCGACTGCATGCCTTGCAAGGCGGTTTGATTGGCCTGAACCAGCGCTTCGACGTCCTTGCGTCGCGCGTCCATGATGGCGGGCACGTCGAAGCCGGGGAGCTTGAACTGCTCCAGCATTTTGGTGAAATCGCCAAACGGATTGGCGGCGTCAGGTCGGTCCATGCGAAATCCTCCTTAACGTATTGGATACTCGCCGACCGGGCATCGCCGCGCTGCACTTCTCCTGGCAGATGACCGGTGGCCTCGCGTGTGCCGTGCGTCCCGCGAACGCTTGCTGCTTGTGGGGTCGGACGGCACATCGCGTCAATCATGCGCTATCCGGCGTCATTGCGCCAGCGGGCACACCCTGGCGTCGGCCGTGCCATGCCGGTTCGCGTTGCCGGCTCCGCCGGCCTGTCCGCAAGGTTTGGTAAGTTACAACGCAAGCTTCAGTAACCTCGCGCAAGCTCATGTCGGCTATCGTTGCTGATACGCTGGCGCACTGTAGCGCCGGCGTTGTCTCGATGGGAGCGAGATCATGAAAAAAGGATTAGTGAGTGCGGCGCTGGCCGCCGTATTGACCCTTGCCGCGGGAACCGCGCTTGCACAGGAAGCGCCACCGCCGCCCGCAGCGGTCCATGCGTATGACGAGCCGCATCGCGGCGACGGGCCGCCACCTCACGGACCGATGGGTCCGGGCTTCGCGGTAGTCAACGATCTGGAACAGCTGCGCCGCCTGTACGCGATGAGCGGACGTGAAGGCGACATCGTCGCGGTGTATCACGAGGTGTTGAACAAGACGCAGGATCCGATGCTGCGCCACTACGTCTACGACTCGCTCGCTCGTGAGCAGTTGAAGCCGGCCAACCCGGAGCAGGCCATCGCGACGCTGCGCACCAGTCTCACGGAAGACCTGGCCGCGGCGAACAAGCCGCCACGCGGCGCAGCGGCGGGTATCCAGCCGCCTGCCATGCCGCAGTAAGCAGTAACCCGTCACCGACGCCACCGCGTAGGCAGGTTGCAATGCAGCCACAAAAGGAGCGTTGCAACCCGGCGCAACGCCTGCGCGGTTGGAAGCGCTCCCGCACAAAAACAGCCGTTTAAGCCGGCGCGCTACGTTGGCTTTCGCACATAGCCGCTTATTGCCCGCTTTTTATCCTCCACCGGCTGATTAGGATAAAAGCACAGCAACGCTCGTGCCGGGTGAAAAATGCGCTACCCCCTGAACATGGCCATCGCCGCCGCCCTTCTCGTCTTTGTTCTTTGCTGCGGCATGCAGCTCGTCCTGAGATGACGTCCTTGCGCAGCGCTTTACACGCCCGCTTTGCTCAACTCGTGCGCGCGTCGAAGTCTTTCGCGACTGTTGCTCAGGTGCATCCGCATGGCGGCGCGTGCGTCGTCCGGATCCTGACGTTCGATTGCCCGGTAAATCAACTGATGCTCGCGCAGCACATTGCGCAGATGTTCGACATGGTCGAGCTCCGCGATCTCGGCGGAACCTAGCCGCGTGCGCGGACTCACCGCGCGTCCGAGTTGACTGAGAACGTCGAAGAAGTACCGATTCCCGCTGGCTCGCGCGATCTGCAGATGAAACTCGATGTCATGCGCCAGCACGTCGGTACTGCCCCGCTCCAGTTCGGATTCGAAACGCTCCAGCGCGCTGCGCATCTGCTTGAGATTCTGCGCAGTGCGCCGCGCCGCCGCAAAAGCAGCGGATGCCGCCTCGACGTCGATCCGGAACTCGATAATGGCCATCACGTCGAGCATGCTGGACAGGTCGGCGGCAGGCAGTTGCATCGGCTCTTCCACGGCCGGCGTCAATACGAATGTGCCGATGCCGTGACGCGTCTCAACCACTTTCGCCGCCTGCAGGCGCGAAATCGCCTCGCGAACCACGGAGCGGCTCACGCAGAGCTGCTTCATCAGCGCTACTTCAGTCGGAATGCGGTCTCCCGGCCTAAGCGATCCACGGCGGATTTCCTCGGAAAGAGTGGCCACCACCTTCTCAGTCAGGCTGCTCATTTTGTAGCTTGTTGCCTCATCAACTGGAAAAGCACACGTTGCGCGTGCGTCACGTCATCTGACGTCTCGATAGGGCCATCATAACGTAGTCCAAGTCGATGACCGATAGAATCCATGTCATCAGATGTCTTAGTTTACCCGCTTGAAATTCAACATCAGTGCTGCGAATTCCGGCCCAGCGGCTGTAATAAAGGTGTAAATGGCCAGGGTAAACACTCCGTAGGAAAGTAAAAACGGAAAAAGTAGACTGTCGTCCGACAACGTATCTCACGCCTTTGAGAGAAGATAGTTCCCGCTGCTGCCGGATGCGGCGCGTTGCGTTCGATCAGGCCGTCGAATCGGCCGACACTGGAGACAACCTTGACACCTGCTCCCGCCACCGCGGCCGGCCCGCTCGAATCCGCGGTTTCCAAGGTCAAGCGGCACGTGCTGCCGCTCTTTCTGATCATGTTCATCGCGAACTATATCGACCGAGTGAACATCGGCTTCGTCAATTCGCACATGCAGGCAGATCTTGGGATCGGCGCCGCCGCGTATGGACTCGGGAGCGGCTTGTTCTTCATTGGCTACGCGCTGTTCGAAGTGCCGTCGAACGTCCTCATGCAGAAATACGGCGCCCGCGCCTGGCTCACGCGCATCATGGGCACGTGGGGCGTGGTGGCCGCGACCATGGCTTTCGTCTGGAACGACACGTCGTTTTACGTGCTGCGCTTCCTGCTGGGCGTCGCCGAGGCCGGCTTCTTCCCCGGCGTCGTTTTCTATTTCACGCAATGGCTGCCGCAGAAAGAGCGCGGCAAGGCCGTCGCGGTTTTCCTCGCTGGCTCGGCGCTGGCATCGGTGCTGTCCGGCCCGATTACGGGCGCCTTGCTGTCGATTCGCGGCCTCGGACTGCACGGCTGGCAGTGGATGTTTCTCATTGAAGGCGGGTTTTCGGTTGGCCTGTGCGCCGTGAGCTGGATGTTGCTGAAGTCGCGCATTGGCGACGCCGCGTGGCTGACGGCAGAAGAACAGCAAGTTCTCGCAACGACGATCGCCGCCGAGCAGGCCGAGCGCGACGCGCTCGGCGCTGCGCACCTGCCGACGGCAAAACTGCTGAAGGACCCGCAAATCCTTCTGTTCTGCTTTCTCTACTTCGCGATTCAATTGACGATCTACGCGGCGACCTTCTGGCTGCCGACGATTATCAGGAAGATGGGTGGACTGTCGGACTTCGAAGTCGGCATGCTCAACGCGATACCCTGGCTCATTGCAATGTTCGCGATGTACTGTTTCGCGATGTTGTCGGCCAGGTGGCGCTTCCAGCAGGCATGGCTCGCGGCTGCGCTCGTCATCGCGGCTTGCGGGCTGTTCGCTTCGACATCCGGCAACCCTGTTCTGTCGTTCGTGGCGATCTGCTTCTCCGCGATCGGGTTCAAGGCCGCTTCATCATTGTTCTGGCCGATTCCGCAGGGGTATCTGGATGCGCGTGTCGCGGCCGGGGTGATTGCACTGATCAACTCGGTCGGCAACCTCGGGGGTTTCTTCGCTCCTGCTGCTTTCGGCTACCTGCAACAGCACACCGGCTCGATTTCCGGCGGCCTGTACGGGCTGGCCGTGGCATCGCTCGTCGCGGCCGCAGCCGGCTTCCTCACCCGCAATCGTCTCGTGAATCGTGACGCGCCGGCGCAAGCCGTGCATAGCAAAGCCCACTGACTTCAAGGAATAGCCAGGCATGAGCAACGCGCTTCCGGCCTCAGTTTCAGCCTCAGTTCCGGCCTCAGTTTCAGCCTCATTTTCGACGCTCGCTTCAGTGCCCGGCACCGCACACCCAAACGGCTCCCGCCAGTCGGATTCCTAACTTAACTGGTCCAACCACCATGTCCACGAATACCTTCCAATCGAATGCCACCCCGACGGTCGTCGAGCTGCGCGTCGTTCCAGTCGCCGGCCGTGACAGCATGCTGATGAACCTGAGCGGCGCGCATGGCCCGTTCTTCACGCGCAACATCGTCATTCTGCGCGACAGCGCGGGCAACACCGGCGTCGGTGAAGTCCCCGGCGGCGAGAGCATCCGCAAAACCATCGACGATGCGCGTCCGCTCGTCGTGGGTCAGTCGATCGGCAACCTTCAGGCCGTGCTCAACAAAGCGCGCACGCAGTTCGCGGACCGCGACGCCGGCGGACGCGGTTTGCAGACTTTCGATCTGCGCACGACCATCCATGCGGTGACCGCGCTCGAAGCCGCGCTGCTCGATTTGCTCGGACAGCATCTGGGCGTACCGGTTGCCGCACTCCTCGGCGAAGGCCAGCAGCGCGACGAAGTCGAAATGCTCGGCTATCTGTTCTACATCGGCGACCGGAAAAAAACCGCTCTGCCATACGCCGGCGGCGCGGACGGCAGCGACGACTGGGAGCGTCTTCGCACCGAAGAAGCCATGACGCCCGAGGCCGTGGTGCGCCTCGCCGAAGCCGCACAAGCGCGCTATGGCTTCAACGACTTCAAGCTCAAAGGCGGCGTGCTTCCAGGCGACGCCGAAATCGAAGCGGTCACGGCGCTCGCCGAACGATTCCCGACAGCGCGCGTGACGCTCGACCCGAATGGCGCGTGGTCGCTGTCCGAGGCAGTTCGTCTTTGCCGCGACCAACACCACGTGCTGGCCTATGCGGAAGACCCCTGCGGCGCCGAGAATGGTTATTCCGGCCGCGAAGTGATGGCTGAATTCCGCCGCGCGACCGGCTTGCCGACCGCCACCAACATGATTGCGACCGACTGGCGCCAGATGGGCCACGCCATCCAGCTGCAATCGGTGGACATCCCGCTCGCCGACCCGCACTTCTGGACGATGCAAGGCTCGGTCCGCGTTGCGCAGATGTGCAATGAGTGGGGATTGACGTGGGGTTCGCATTCGAACAACCACTTCGACATTTCGCTCGCGATGTTCACGCAGGTCGCCGCCGCTGCGCCCGGCAAGATCACCGCTATCGATACCCACTGGATCTGGCAGGACGGCCAGCGCCTGACCCGCAATCCGTTGCAGATCGTAGGCGGCAAAGTGAAGGTGCCGGAAAAAGCGGGCCTGGGCGTCGAACTCGATCTGGACGAAGTGGAAAAAGCGCACGCCCTGTATCTGCAGCACGGCCTGGGCGCTCGCGACGACGGCGTCGCGATGCAGTTCCTGATTCCGAACTGGAAGTTCGATAACAAGCGTCCGTGTCTCGTACGCTAAAGCAAAACATTCCTTCGGCCGCGGTCCTCGTGGCCGCTGCTTCTTGCCATAAAAGACGTGAATACACGATGACGACCCCTCAAGAACTCAAAGCCATCATCTCCTCAGGCCTGCTGTCCTTCCCCCTCACCGACTTCGACGCGCAGGGCGACTTTCGCGCCGACACTTATGCCGGGCGCCTCGAATGGCTCGCTCCCTACGGTGCGACGGCGCTCTTCGCCGCGGGCGGCACGGGCGAGTTCTTTTCGCTGACCAGGACCGAATACACGAATGTGATTCGTACGGCTACCGAAACCTGCAAGGGCAAGGTGCCGATTCTCGCCGGCGCGGGCGGCCCGACGCGCGTGGCGATCGAATATGCTCAGGAAGCCGAACGCCTCGGCGCGAACGGCGTGCTGCTGATGCCGCACTATCTGACCGAAGCATCGCAGGAAGGTATCGCCGCGCACGTCGAGCAGGTTTGCAAGGCGGTGCGGAACATCGGTGTGATCGTCTACAACCGCGCGAATTCAAGGCTCAACGCCGACATGCTCGAACGTCTCGCGGACAGCTGCCCGAACCTGATCGGTTTCAAGGACGGCGTGGGTGAAATCGAGAACATGGTGTCGATCCGCCGCCGCCTCGGCGACCGCTTTTCGTACCTCGGCGGCCTGCCGACCGCCGAAGTCTACGCAGCCGCCTACAAGGCGATGGGCGTGCCGGTGTATTCGTCCGCGGTGTTCAACTTCATCCCGAAGACGGCGATGGACTTCTACCGTGCAATCGCCTCGGACGATCACGCCACGGTGGGCAAGCTGATCGACGAGTTCTTCCTGCCGTATCTCGCCATTCGCAATCGCCGCGCGGGCTACGCGGTCAGCATCGTGAAGGCCGGCGCGAAGCTGGTGGGCCGCAGCGCGGGACCCGTGCGCGCCCCGCTCACCGACCTGACCGACGATGAAATCGCGCAACTCGACGTCCTCATCAGGAAACTCGGCGCTCAGTGAGAGTCCGCGCCCCGAATCGGGCCAAAGCCCATGCGGCATAACCCGATCGGCGCCGCACCCGCGTAGTTGCCGTGAAGCCGCATGTCCACTCCGCAAGTCCGGGCTCTCACATTTCGATTGACCCAGGAAACCAACACGACGAAGATAGTTTCCACCGACCCAAGGTGCGGTCCGGTGGCGCGCGGACGAATCAATCCACTGGCGTGTTGTCCGGAACTGAAGCGCCGCCCACTTTGAGCGGAGACATCAAAGCGGTCCAACGCCACGTCCGAATCCAATCAATTTGGGCTACGGGTTTATAGCGCACGGCAAGTAGCGCACGGCAAGCGCGGCGCGCTCAAACGGAACTTGAACTCATGTCAGTTTTCAATCCGGTTATCACACGCGTGATGCTGCCGCTTGCCACCGCGGAAGACTGGCGAAACGCGCCCCTTCCAGCCTTCGGCACGAACGCATTGCGCCGCCGCACCTCGCGGAGCCAGTCATGATCCGGCTTCATTGCGCGCCGCTGTCGCTGCTGCTCGTCGCCGCCGTGCTGTCCGGCTGCTCACGTCAAAACAACAACGAATACCAAGGTTACATAGAAGGCGAATTCGTCTATCTCGCGTCGTCGCAGTCCGGTGCGCTCACGCAACTATCGGTCACGCGGGGACAAACCGTGCAGGCGAACGCGCCGCTCTTCACGCTCGAATCGGCCGACGAAACCGCCGCACTTCAACAGGCGCAGCAGCAGCTCGCGGCGGCACGCGCGCAGCTGGCGGACATCGAAACGGGGAAACGTCCGCCCGAAGTCAACGCGGTGCGGGCGCAACTCGCCCAGGCCGTCGCCAATGCTCGCAAGGCGTCGCTGCAACTGACGCGCGACGAAGCGCAATTCCACGCCGGCGGCATTCCAAAGGCGCAACTCGACGATTCGCGCGCCAACGCCGATGCAACGGCTGCACAGGTTCGCGAGCTCAGCAATCAGGTTCAGGTAGCGCGCCTGCCCGGCCGCTCGCAACAGATCACCGCGCAGAACGCGCAGATCGCAGCCGCGCAGGCCACTGTCGCTCAGGCGCAATGGAAGCTCGATCAGAAGCGTGTGAACGCTCCCGCTGACGGGCTTGTCTACGACACGCTGTACCGAACCGGCGAGTGGGTGCAGGCGGGCAGTCCCGTCGTCCAGATGCTGCCGCCGCGGAACGTGAAGGTGCGCATTTTCGTGCCTGAAACCGTGGTCGGCCGGCTCGCGGCGGGACGAACGTTGCTGGTGCATTGCGACGGCTGCGGGGCGGACATACCCGCCAGAATCACCTACATATCGAGCAAGGCCGAATACACGCCGCCCGTGATCTACAGCAACGAGAGCCGCGCGAAGCTGGTTTTCATGGTCGAAGCGCATCCGTCCGTGGCTGACGCAAGCAAGCTGCATCCTGGCCAACCCGTCACGGTGACGCTGCAATGAACCTTTCCGCCCAGGACTATGCGATCGACGTGCGGAATCTGAACAAGCACTTCGGCGACAAGCACGTCATCAACGACGTGTCCCTGCAGGTAGCACGCGGCGAGATCTTCGGCTTTCTCGGACCGAACGGCAGCGGCAAGACAACCTCGATCCGCCTGATGTGCGGACTGCTCACGCCCGATTCGGGCACCGGCACGTGTCTCGGCTTCGACATCAACCGTGAGAGCGCGCAGATCAAGCGCAACGTCGGCTATATGACGCAACGCTTCTCGTACTGGGAAGATCTGACCATTCGCGAGAATCTCGACTTCGTCGCGCGGATCTATCAGATGAAGAACCGCAAGGAGGCCGTCGACCGCTCGCTCGAATCGCTCGGACTGCAAGGCCGCGCACATCAGCTGACGGGATCGCTGTCCGGCGGCTGGAAGCAGCGGCTCGCACTGGCCGCCTGCCTGTTGCACGAACCGCGGCTGCTGCTGCTCGACGAACCCACCGCGGGAGTCGATCCCGCCGCCCGGCGCGACTTCTGGGAAGAACTGCACCAGCTCGCCGCGCGCGGCATCTCGGTATTGGTCAGCACGCACTACATGGACGAGGCCGAGCGCTGTCACAAGCTCGCCTATATCGCGTACGGCAAGCTGCTCGCGCAAGGCACGGCGCGAGAAGTGATCGAATCGCAGAATCTCGCGACGTGGACCCTCTACGGCGACCATCTGAGCAAGCTGTCCGAACAATTGCGCAAGACACCCGGCGTCGACCAGACCGTCCTCTTCGGCTCGGCGCTGCACGTGAGCGGCCACGATCACTCCGCGCTGGAAAACGCCGTCAAACAGGCTGCCGCCGGTACTGAACTACGCATCGAGCGCATCGAAACCGGGCTCGAAGACGTATTCATCTATCTGATGAGCCGCTCGACGGACAACTTCGGAGCACGCCCGTGAAAACACGCACGCTATTTTCACTGACGCGCTGGTGGAGCATCGTGCTCAAGGAATTCCTGCAATTGCGGCGCGACCGCGTCACGTTCGCCATGATCGTCGGCGTGCCGGTGATTCAGCTCTCGCTGTTCGGCTATGCGATCAATACCGATCCCAAGCATCTGCCCACCGCCGTCATCATCGGCGATAACAGCCCGTTTTCGCGCAGCTTCGTCGCGGCGATGAAGAACTCCGCTTACTTCGACATCGTCGAAACGCTGCCCAACGAGGAAGCCGGCCACCTTGCCCTCGCGCAGGGCCGCGTGCAGTTCGTGCTGAACGTGCCGGTCGATTTTTCGCGGCGCCTGCTGCGCGGCGAACATCCGTCACTGCTGGTGGAAGCCGACGCGACCGATCCAACTGCAACGAACGCGGCCATCGCCGCGCTGCCGAGCCTCGTGCAGCCGGTCGCCGACAAGGACATCACCGGCTCGCTCGCGCATCTGAACGGCAGTCAGCCCGCATTCAATGTCCAGGTTCACGGTCTCTACAACCCCGAGGGCATCACGCAATACAACGTGGTGCCGGGCCTGATGGGCGTCATCCTGACGATGACGCTCGTGATGATGACCGGCCTCGCGGTCACGCGCGAACGCGAGCGCGGCACGATGGAAAACCTGCTCGCCACGCCGGTCCTGCCGGTCGAAGTGATGACCGGCAAGATCGTGCCTTACGTGATCATCGGCCTCATCCAGGCGACGATCATCCTGGTCGCGACGCGCTATGCATTCCATGTGCCGTTCGTCGGCAGCGTGGTGGCGATCTATCTCGCGGCGCTGCTGTTTATCGCGGCGAACCTGACGGTCGGCATCACGCTGTCGTCGCTCGCGCAGAACCAGTTGCAGGCCATGCAGCTGGCCGTGTTCTATTTCCTGCCGAACATCCTGCTTTCGGGCTTCATGTTCCCGTTCGCCGGCATGCCACGCTGGGCGCAGTTCATCGGCAATCTGCTGCCGCTGACGTACTTCAACCGCCTGATCCGCGGCATTGTTCTCAAGGGTAACGGCTGGACGGAACTCTGGCCCTCCGTGTGGCCCATGGCACTCTTTACGGCCATCGTGATGGGCGTGGCACTGCGCTTCTATCGGCGCACGCTCGACTAGGAGACCCCGTCATGAAACGACTCGCGTTCCTGTCCTTCCTTGCGCTGTGCGCTTGTACCGTCGGTCCGGACTTTCATGCGCCCGCGGCGCCGGACACGCAAACCTATACGCGCGAGCGGCTGCCTGCCGCGACGGAGGCGGCAAGCGGCGCGGCGGGTTCGTCGCAGACCTTTATCTCATCCGGCCACGCCGCGTCGATGTGGTGGACGCAGTTTGATTCGGAACCGCTCGATCGTCTGGTCGAACAGGCCTTAAGGCAAAGCCCGACCCTCGCGCAAGCTCGCGCGAAACTGATCGAAGCACGTGAGAACTACAACGCCCAGGCAGGCGCCACGCAGTTCCCGAGTGTCGACGCAAAGGTGTCGGGGGCGCGGCAAAAGGTCTCCACCGCTGCATTCGGTTTGCCCAACGTACCGAATCCCGGACCGTTTTCGCTATTCAACGCGTCGGTCAGCGTGTCGTATGCGTTCGATATCTTCGGCGGCAATCGTCGGGCGCTCGAAGCATTGATGGCACAAGTCGACTATCAGGCCTTCGAATTCGAGGCCGCGCGGCTGTCCATTGCCGGCAATGTCGTCTCCACCGTCGTACGGCGAGCTTCGTTGCAGCAGCAGATTGCACTGACGCAGCGCCTTGCTGACACACAGGCGCAACAGCTTGCGATCATGCAGGCCCGCTTCGCGGCCGGCGGCGTGTCAGAACTCGACGTGCGCAGCCAGCGCAGCCTGCTTGCGCAGACCCGCGCCTCGCTGCCGCCGCTCGCCACACAACTCGCTCAGGCCGGGCATCAACTCGCCATCCTGCTCGGGGTCGCACCGTCGCAAGCGGACTTCGACGAGATCACGCTGGACTCGCTGCGTCTGCCCGGTAATGTGCCGGTCACGCTGCCCTCGACGCTCGCGCGCGAGCGCCCCGACATTCGCGCCTCCGAAGCGTTATTGCATCAGGCGAGCGCGAATGTCGGCGTGGCGGCAGCCAATCTTTATCCGCAGTTTTCGCTGTCGGCGGGAATCGGTTCGGAGCGCACCGACATACAGAATGTGGTGAAAGGCCTGAACATCTGGAACATCGGTCTGAACATCACGCAACCGATTTTTCACGGCGGTGAATTGCGCGCGAAACAACGTTCGGCCCAGGCGGCTTACAACGACGCGCTTGCCGGCTATCAGCAAACCGTGCTTCAGGCGCTGCAACAGGTCGCGGACACGTTGACGGCATTGCAGAACGACGCCCGGACACTGCAGGCGCGCGACGACGCCGCGCAACAGGCGCAGGCGAGCTTCGCTATCGCGCACGCGCAATATGCGGCGGGCGGCGTCAGTCAGTTCGGCTTGCTCGACACGCAACGTCAGACGTTGCAAACCGCGCTCGACCGAACCCGTGCGCAAGCCGACCGCTTTACCGATACGGCAGCTCTATTCCAGTCGCTGGGCGGCGGATGGCAGGCCGCGGCAATGGAGCAGCAGCAACCGTAGCGCGGACGAAACCGCGCGGGGTTCAAAACATAGAACCGCTGATCATCTGGACGGGAACGAGCCTGCCGAACCTGCCGAGCCCACGTATGCGGCTCGTCGACAAAGGAGAACCGTAACATCGCAACGCCACCGACACCTTTGCCACCGGTCGATTTCGCCGAAGGGCCTGCGGGAATCATCCTTGCGGCCGCGCGCGAGATCCTGCTGCGGGAGCGCTATAGCGGGCTCACCATGGACCGGCTCGCGCTCGCGCTCGGCATGAGCAAAAAGACGCTCTACGTTCACTTCCCGTCGAAGGACGCGATGGTCGCCGCGATCATCACGGCGACCGGCGCCACCGTCCGTCGCCAGGTCACGGAAATACTCGACGGACCCGGCCGGTTCCCGGAGAAGCTCGAAGGTTTGCTGCGCGTGATCGCCGATCATGCAGGCGCGATGTCCCCCGACTTTCTGCAGGATCTCCACCGCTTCGCGCCGCATCTCTACGATGAAATCCAGATCATCAAGGAGCGCAATATCCCGGCGGTATTCACGCGCGTCCTGAACCTCGGCATCGAACAGGAGATGATCCGCGCCGACATCGACGTGAAGTTCGTCGCCGAGTACTGGCTGCAGGTTGCCAGAGGCGTCCACGAGCCGGCGTTGCTCACGCGAACGGGGCTGACGCCGCGCGAAGCGCTGGAGAAAGCACTGGATCTGTTTTTCGCCGGGGTGCTGACGCCCTCCGCGCGCAAGAAGGTGGGGCAGCGCCTGCCCGGGTCGTCACGTGAGTGAGGGTGTGAACCGCTTGCACGGCGCTACGAAAACCAGACCGTGAACCGCGTTCCCGAAACCAGGCGGCTGACTATCCCTACTTAGGTTAGCCGTTCAAGTCAGACGGCGGCCCGGATGCCGCCGCGAGGCGTTGTCACGTTGCCGAAGCGGTCGCGTAAGATAGCGCGATGAAGACAGCCAAATCGCTCGCGTCAAGGCTGCCCGCCCTCATCAACACGTCAACGTGACGATGCCGCCAACAAGCACAACCTGGCGCGGACATCGCAAGCGACGGAAAGCTGCCGACGCAGTGATGTGCGCCACTGGCGGCCGAGTAGCAGCTGAGGAACACACTGGACCAGGTCGTATTGAGCAATGTGACGTTGACCGAGGCATATTCGTTTTGTGACTGATGGAGCCTACGCGATGGCAAATGAGCATACGATGGCAACGGCCGTACCGAACGAAGCAGCCAAGGTCGCGCTGGCGCTGCAGGGCGGCGGATCGCATGGCGCCTTCACCTGGGGCGTGCTCGACCGTCTGCTGGAGGAAGTCGGGCGAGCAACGTTGAATATTGCCGCGATCAGCGGCGCAAGCGCGGGCGGCATCAACGCCACTCTGTGTGCGTGCGGACTGGCGCTCGGCGGTCCCGACGCGGCGCGCCACAAGCTGCGCTCATTCTGGGAAGCGGTCTCGCGCGGCGGGACCCTTGCCGGCAATCCGCTCTTCGGCTTCGCCGAGCCCGCTCCGTTCGGCGGCTGGAATATCGACTGGAGCCCGATCGCGATCGCGCTCGAGGCAGTGGGCCTCGTCGTCTCGCCGTACAACAACCCGTTCTACCGGGACGCGCTGCTTCCGCTGCTTGAAGAGGTCTTGCCAACTGCCGAACTGGCAGCGTTCAACCGGGCCGAAGGCGCGGTACGCGTGTTCGTCTCGGCGACGAATGTCCGCGACAACCAGCGCACGATTTTTACGCAACCGCATATCTCCCTCGATGCGCTGCGGGCCTCCGCCTGTCTGCCGACCGCGTTCCGGGCGGTGAGCATCGACGGCGTGCCCTACTGGGACGGGGGGTATCTCGGCAACCCGCCGCTGTCGCCGCTCGTCGACGCGGCGCAGGACCTGATCCTCGTGATGGTCAACCCGCTCGTCCGGCAGCACATGCCGCCCAGGAATGCGCGCGACATTCTGGATCGCCTGAACGAGATCGGTTTCAATGCGTCCGTCGTGCTCGAGATCAATGCCATCGAGGCGGTGAATCGCGTTCTGGCCGAGCTTGATGCGGTGAATGCGTCCAAGCTGACGAGATACAAGCCGGTACGCTTCCACCTGATCCGTGACGACCCTTTCCTGGCGGGGTTCGGCCTCGTGTCGAAGAGCAGCACGTCGTGGTCGCTCATCGACGCGTTATTCAAGGGTGGGCGAGCTGTCGCCGACCGATGGCTCGCTTCCAGTCATGCCCTGCTCGGCCGCGCATCCTCGTGTGATGTGCGCAACGAACTGGTCAAGCCGGTGTTGAGCGCACAACCCGTCGCGCACGCGCCGGCAGGAGCGACGTGACGTGACGCGCACGTTCCGCATGGCGCCTCGTGCCATCGCCTGCAACGCCGGGTTCGTTGATCTGACGAAACGGCCCGGCACTCGCCAATTGCCGCGAGAGCCGCTCGATGACAACGGCACGGCGCCGGCGCATTGCACGATCACCTTCCGCCCGCGCGCGAACTGAACGCCCCGTTCTGGTGACACGAAGATGGCTCGCCCTGCGCAGAGCATCGGATGAATCCTCGCATGCAATCGTCGCACTGCGACATGGTTTCACTGTCCAATTAATTAACAGGCCATCGCGTTGGCCGTCCGGGGAATGGCAATGACAATGACCGTTACACAACCCACTGACAATCCGTGGCCGGGCGCGAGTCCGGCCGGGCTCTCAGCTGGACCCGACTGCACGCATGAGCGCCTCGATACGCTGCGCAACGCGCCGGCCGGGCAGGTCGACCGGCTCGTGCATGCCGCGTTCGCCCGCGCCACCGGCGGTGTGTCGCCTGCGGCGCTGTCGCTGGCATGGCTGGATTGGGCGTGGCATCTGACCGGCTCGCCGGGCACGCAGGTGGCGCTCGCCCAGCGGATCTGGCAGCACTGGCAGTCAGGATTGACAGGATCGTTCCCACGCCCTGGCGGAGACAGCGATCCGCGCTTCGCCGATCCGGATTGGCAGCGTTGGCCGTTCAGTCTGCTGCGCGACGCTTTTCGACAGACCGAGTCGTTCTGGCAGGAAGCCACCACGGGCCTGCCAGGTGTCTCGCCGCATCATGAACACGTGATCAGTTTCGCCGCCCGTCAATGGACCGACATGCTCTCACCAGGCAACTGCTGGTGGCTCAACCCCGAAGTGCTGCGGGCGACTGCCGGGACAGGCGGACGAAACTTCGTCGAAGGCGGTCGCCATTGGCTGGATGACCAGCAGGAGGTTTTCGCCGGATACAGCCCGGGTGTCTCACGTCGCAGATGCACTCCACATTGCGTCGGTCGGGACGTCGCCATCACGCCCGGCAAGGTGGTCTATCGCAATGATCTGATCGAGTTGATCCAGTACGCGCCGCAAACCCCGGCGGTCTGGCACGAGCCGGTGCTGATCGTGCCCTCGTGGATCCTGAAATATTACATCCTCGATCTTTCTCCCCACAATTCGCTCGTGCGCTATCTGGTGAAACGGGGACACACGGTCTTCATGATCTCCTGGAAGAACCCTCGCGAAGAAGCGCGCGACCTTGGCCTGAATGACTACCTCCAGTTGGGCCTGTTCGACGCATTCACGCAGTTGCGCAGAATTACCGGCACAGCCCCGGTTCATGCGGCCGGCTACTGCCTCGGCGGGACGCTGCTGGCAATCGGTGCGGCCGTACTGGAACGGGACGGCGTGCGCCAATCAGTCCCGCTCAGGACGGTTACGCTGTTCGCCGCGCAGACCGACTTCAGCGAGCCGGGAGAACTGGGCCTGTTCATCGACCCGAGCGAACTCGCCTGGCTCGACGCGCTGATGTGGGAGCAAGGTTATCTGGATGGCGCCCAGATGGCTGCCGCCTTCCAGCTGCTGCATGCGCGCGATCTGACCTGGTCCCGGTCGATTCGTGAGTACCTGCTGGGCCAGCGCGCGAAGCCGACTGACCTGATGGCCTGGAATGCTGACACCACGCGCCTGCCCTATCGCATGCACAGCGAAAACCTGCATCATCTGTACCTGCGCAACGATCTGGCCGAAGGCCGGTACTGTGTCGGGGGGCGACCGGTGAAGCTCTCCGATCTCAAACTGCCAGCCTTTCTGGTGGGCACAGAACGCGACCATGTGTCGCCCTGGCGCTCGGTGTACAAGCTGCACCAGCTGACCCGCGCCGAGATCAGTTTTCTGCTGACCTCGGGCGGACACAATGCGGGGATTGTCTCCGAGCCGGGCCATGCCGGACGCCGCTACCGCTTCGGCACACGGCGCAAGGATGCTGCCTATGTGAGCCCGGACGAATGGTTCGCGCAGACGCCGGTGTGCGAAGGTTCATGGTGGCCGCGCTGGCAGCAGTGGCTCATCGCGCATTCCGGCAAGAAAACCGTACCGCCCGTCCTGGGCGGCGGCACGGTAATCGGCGATGCACCCGGCACCTACGTGCTCGAACCCTGAGCGCATCCGCCCAGAGACAGCCACGCCAGCGTCACATTCTTCCGTGACCACACGCGACCGGACGTCGTGCCTGACGCCAGGCTATCGGCGTGTGCTCGCGAGCTGATGCGGTTCAACAAACCGTCCCGCACCCCTGCGGAGCGTGGACCGGGGCGTGTCGCATTTCGCTGTCGTGGATGAGCTCCCTGACGATCGGGTAGATCTTCGTTTCCCAGCGCCGGCCCGCGAACACGCCGTAGTGCCCAACCCCGGTCTGCATGTAGTGAGTCTTCATAAAGGACGGCAGACTGCTGCACATTTCCTGCGCCGCTTCGGTCTGGCCGACCGCACAAATGTCGTCTTTCTCCCCCTCGACGGTCAGCAGCGCCGTGTGCCGGATCGCGCGCAGGTCCACGCGGCGGCCGGCGATCAGCAGGTTGCCACGCGGCAGCGCGTGCTGCTGAAAAACCCGGCTCACGGTGTCGAGGTAAAATTCGGCCGGCAAATCCATCGTCGCAAAATAATTTGCGTAGAAGGCGCGGATCACCTCGGCTTTCCCCGTGTCACCCTGCGCCTGGTAATTGTAGAAATCGATCAGCGCGCTGACGTGCCGCCGAAGGTCCATAGACATGAACGCGCCAAGCTGCACGAATCCAGGATAGACACGCCGCATCGCCCCTGGGAAGCGCATTGGCACCAGGTCGATCAGATCGTTCTCGAACCACGCGAGCGGGGTCCTCACGGCCCATTCGTCAACCTGGGTGGGATTGATGCGGGTATCGTTCGGGCCGGCGATCAGCGTCATGCTCCGCGGCTGCGCCGGATTGCCATCCTCGGCCATCAGCGCGACGGCGGCCAAGGTCGCGACCGTTGGCTGACAGACCGCCACCACGTGCGTCCCCGGACCGAGCAGTTGGAGAAAGCGAATCACATGCCCGACGAAATCGTCGAAACCGAACGGGCCGTCCGCCAGAGGGACGTCGCGCGCATTGTGCCAGTCGGTGATGTAGACGTCGTGCTCGGCGAGCATCGCGGCCACCGTGCCGCGCAGTAGCGTGGCGAAGTGGCCCGCCAGCGGCGCGACGAGCAGGACCCGCGGTTGCGTGGGCTGGATGTCTTTCCTGAAATGCAGCAGGGTGCAAAACGGTGTGCGGTGAACCACCTCTTCGCTCACTGCGGCCACCTGGCGATCAATCTGAACACTACGAATGCCAAATGGCGGCCGCTGATGCGTGAGGCGCGCGAGCGCCAGCCATTCAAGGAACGCGCCGAAATCCCGTGCCAGACTGTTCGTGGACAACAACCCTGGCCACGCCGCAGAGGAAACGGCCGCCGCGCTGGCGGCCGCCTGAAGCGGGGCAGCCATGTCGGCATACGCCTGGTAAGCTTGATACATCATGCGGGAGCCCGCAAAATAACCACTGTCAGAGGCTCGAAAAGCAAAAAGTCGCCTGTCGCGTCTATATAGTTAGTATATCTATTTTTCTGCTTTGATAGCGGAACACCCTTTCGTCACGGAAGTTCGCATATGGCCAGGACAACGCTGACAATCAGCAGCAGAAACTATTCGTCGTGGTCGTTGCGCGGATGGCTGCTGGCGAAATTCAGTGGGCTGGAATTCGAAGAGATTGTGGTGCCGCCGGCTGATCCGACCATCCGCGCGGAACTCCTGCTGCTCTCGCCGTCGATCCTGGTGCCCTGCCTCGAGCATGAAGGCGTCAGAGTCTGGGACACCCTGGCGATCGCCGAGTACCTGCACGAAGTACGGCCGGAGGCCGGGCTGCTGCCCACCGATCGCGTCGCGCGGGCGCACTGTCGTTCGATTTGCGGCGAAATGCATTCGGGATTCAGCGCGCTGCGCTCGGCGCTGCCGATGAATCTGCGTGCTCATTGCGCCGGCTTCAAGGTCTGGGCGCGCGCGCAAGGCGACATCGACCGGATCACCACCATCTGGCGCGACTGCCGGGCAGCGTACGGAGGACCTTATCTGTTCGGTGCGCTCGGCATGGCCGATGCCATGTACGCGCCGGTCGTCACCCGGTTTCTGACCTATGACGTGCAACTGGATGACGTTTCGGCCGCCTATTGCCAGACGATCATGGCCCTGCCGGAGATGCAGGCGTGGATTGCAGCCGCCCGCCAGGAGCCCGACGAGATCGACGAACTGGACGTCGAGTTCTGAGCCGCACGGGGCGAAACGGCTTCGACCTCGCGAGAACACCGCCGCGGTAGCCAACGGCGGTGCGCGTCTCGTGCTCGCTGGGTCGCCGGGATTCGCACCCGGCTCACGGATTGACTCATCCGCTTCCCGAAAGATGTCAGTGACGGCGGCCGGGCGCGGAATGTCAAATGCCGACATGAGGAGGCATCGGCAGACCATCAATACGCTCCGCAGCGTCCCGGCGACGGGTGCTGCGGAAACGCGCGTCAATCGTTACTTCCTCGCGGCGCGCGACGTTTGCTCGACGGCGTGTTGATTCGCTTTCGATGCGGCAGCCGCCGCCACGTTGAAGTTGCCTTCGACGATTTCAACTGCCTGCTGCGTGGCGTTGTGAATCGTTTCGTATGCGGTGTTGGCAGCCGTGATCGCCGACTGCATCACGGCAAAGGCGGCTTCCGAACCCGTGGGCGCGCTCTTCGCGATGTCGTCGACGAGCGTTTGCATCCGGCGGTTGTTCGCTTCGTATCGCGCCTCAGCGACCTTCGCGAATTCGGCCTGCGTCGACGCTGCAATTTCATACACGTGACGTCCATACGACAAGACCTTCTCGGCGAATGGCTGCGTCAGGCTGGCTTGCAGCGCGAGCAGTTCCTGCGGGTCCTTAACGAACAGCGCTTTCTGTGCATTATCCCGGATTTCGGCGAGTGTCGACTTCACGACCTCCTGGTTCAGATGAACCAGTTTCTCGAACCCTTCGAATGCCTTGTTCGTCAGACCGAACAGGGTGTCGAGGTTGGCTTTCTGAGCGGCAGTGATTTGCTCGGGGGTCAGCAGACTCATCATGAAGCTCCTGAAATTCGGCCCCTCGCGCGTTCGCGGAATCGGATCGAACCTTCGCGCGACAGGGTCGTGTGGATGGAACAATGGCGGTGTTCGGCACGTGCGCAACGCGACGTGCCGACGTCTTCAAGTGCTTGCGCAGCGTTGCGTAAGCTACGTCCGGCGAGCCTCTTTCCTGGCTTCCGTGGCAGGGCGTCGGCTCATGCGCAGGTCAAATTCGCGCCGTGTCCCTCGTCAAGAGGTGTACGACCCGGAGCCGCTCAGCGGATCCGGGCCACGGCTTTGAGGAGAGAATGCCCGTTGACGGTTATCTCGGCACGCTGGCGCCCGGACGCGAGCCGTTGCAGCCTGACGAGCTGACTTTCCAGGAGAGCGTCAAGATCCGCACGATTCAGCTCTACTTGATCCGGGGCGTCCTTAACCAGCATCAGGGTTGCAAATTCATGGGGACTCAGCATCTTCGCCTCCTCGGTTATAGGCGTTGCGTTTGCTGGGGAGTTTGCATGACAGCCATCGCGCCGCGAGCGGGGCTCGGTGGGCGCTCGGTAGGCGAATACCGCGACCTCACACGCGAGGTGTTGGCTGACCGGGCGCCTGGCGCAAGCCGCAGAAAAATTAATTTAATGCCGCCCGGACCGAAAGATCAATACGGGAAACATCTTTTTTAAAGACGACCTTCGCCGCCCGACTCGCGTGCGCTCACGAGACCCCGGTCAGCGCACCGACGCCCAGAACCGGACCACGGCGGGGTGAATCACCTCGTGCCACCTCGGGCCGGTGAACAGGTCATAGTGGTCGCAATCCGCTATCGTCAGGCGACAGCGCTTCGATACCGGGATCGCACTGCACAGCGTGTGAGCGGCATGCGTCTGGCCCGCTCCGGCAATGTCGTCGCGGTCGCCCTCGACGGTGCAAAGCGCCGTGGGTGCGAGATCCTGCGGCTGCACACAGCGTCCACCGACGTGCCATTCCCCACGGGCAAGGTGCTGCTCCTGAAAGATCACGCGGATCGTGTCGAGCAGATAATCTTCGGCCATGTCGAGAACCGCGGCGTATTCGTTCAGCGCACGCAGGCTGTTCGCAATGACCTTCGCATCGACTGAGAAGTGGCTCGACCAGTAGCGCAATTCGAGCGCCAACTGGCGGTCCGGATGCGCGGCGACGATCGCCGCGTGCTGGATAAAGCCCGGACAGACCCGGCGGCCGGAACCGGCATAGCCGGGCGGAACGATGTCGATCACCGTGTCGCGGAACCAGTCGAGACTGTGGCTTTGCGCCAACCGGTCGACGGCGGTCGGATTGAGGCGCGCATCGATCGGCCCGCCCATCAGCGTCAGGCTGAGCGGCGGCGCTTCTCCTTGCCTCGCCAGCAACGCCGCAGCGGCGAGGGTCGGCGCGGCGGCTTGGCAGACGGCGATGACGTGCGTATGCGCGCAGCCCAGTTTTCGCAGAAAACGTTCGATCGCGAGCACATAGTCGTCGAGTCCAAAACGGCCTGCGGCAAGCGGCACGTCACGTGCGTTGGCCCAGTCGGTGACGCACACATCGCCGTCCTGCAGCAGCGTTTCGACCGTTTCGCGCAGCATGACCGCGTGGTGTCCCGCGAGCGGCGCGCAGAGGAAGATGTCCGGTGGCGCCGTGCGGTTTTGACCGCGCCCGGGCGCAACGGGCACGTGCGCACGCGTGAATTGCCGCAGCGCGCAAAACGGCGTGCTGTCGACCACCTGTTCGACAACGGGTACCGACGTGGCGCCGACCGTCACCGCCGAGATGCCGAACGGCGGTGGCTCGGGGGTCGGTCGAACCAGCCGGTACAGCCAGTCATAGCCGGCAGCGGCGACGGGCATGCAAGGCATCGCCGGCGACAACCAGGCATCGCATCCGCGCATCGCCCAGTTGCTGAGCGACTGCATCAGGCCACGCTGCTCTTCAAGCCACGCATACCACATGCTGTCTCCTGCCCGCGTCTCGTTCCGTCCCCCATCGAGGCCGGAGAGTGGTCGGAAAAACGGGAGTGAAACGCGTTTAACGGCGATCAACGCGCCGCGAGAAAATGTAGACCTGACGCAAGAAACACAGCGGCGCATCCTTCTACATTGCGCTAAAGACCAGCCTATGTGTGGTGCTCCCGGAAAGAAATTCCGGCGCTCTCGGGACAGGTCCGGAACTTGACGGGAAACGGGTGTCCTGCGAAGTCCGACAGCAGACACCGTCACGCCATCCGTACCGGACACCATTTCAAAATCCGTACCGGTACTGTACCGGCCTGCGTCGCTAGAATGCCTGAAAGTCCTATCGACACCGGAGCCACCCATGTCTTTCCTCAGTCTCAGCGCGCTGCCCGCGGGCATTCTGTTCGCGCTCGTCACCACCATCACGCCCGGTCCGAACAACACCATGCTGCTGGCCTCGGGCGTCAACTTCGGCTTTCGCCGCACGCTGCCGCATCTGTCTGGCATCAGTGCGGGCGTCGTACTGTTGATGCTGTCGGTCGGCATCGGCCTTGGCGAGGCCTTCGTGCACTTTCCGGTGCTGTACACCGTGCTCGAAGTCGCGAGCGTCGCTTATCTGCTGTATCTCGCGTGGAAAATCGGCACGTCGGGCGAACTGAAGGTGAAGAAAGGCGAACGCCGGCCCATGAAGTTTCACGAGGCCATCGCTTTCCAGTGGGTGAATCCGAAGGCATGGATGATGGTGCTGACCGCCGCCACCACCATTCACCTCAGCGAGAGCTACAGCCTCAACGCACTGGCGATGGCGATCATTTTCTACGTGGTCGGCTTCCCGTGCATCTGCCTGTGGGCGGGCTTCGGCACTGCCATGCGGCGCGTGCTGTCGGACCCGAAGCAGCTGCGCATCTTCAACGTGGTGATGGCGCTGCTGCTGGTGCTGACGCTGTATCCGATCGCGCTGAAGCTGCTCGGCTAGGCGCGGCGCCCGTCAGCGAGCGGCCTATATGGAGCCCTGCCCCGAATCCCGGCCAACCCGTTCGATGAAACGCCACAACGCGTCGTCGGTCGAGTACGGCGCGTTGAAACGGAACCAGGCGCTCGGCGCATCGTCGGGGCGGAAATAGGAGCCGGGCGCGAGCCAGATGCCGTGCGTGAGCGCGGCCGTCGCCACTTCGCCGGCCCGCTCCGCCTCGATCGGCAGGCGCGCCCACAGGAACAGGCCGGCGCGTGGCCGGTGAAACAGTTCGAGGCCGAGCGAATCGAGCCGCTCTTCGACGGTCGCATGCGCCGCCTTGAGCCGCTCGTTCACGGCTTCGACGTGACGCGCGTAGCGTCCCTCGAGCAGCACTTTGTCGACGATCCGCTCGATCGCTTCCGACGACGTCAACCCCACCGCCATCTTCGTGCGCGCCAGTTCGCGCAGCACCGCGCGCTCGGCGACCACGTAGCCGCAGCGCAGCCCCGGCGTCACCGTCTTCGAAAAACCGCCCACATACAGCACGCGCTGCAAGCCTTCCATCGCGGCGAAAAGCGGCGCGCCGGGTGGCGCCAGTTCACGGCTGACGTCGTCTTCGATCACCCACATCCGCTGGCGCTCTGCGATCTGCAACAGACGGAACGCGGCCGACATGCCGAAGGTCGCGCCGGTCGGATTCTGCAGCGTGGTGTTGACGAAGATCGCTTTCGGCTTGTGCTGCGCGACCAGCGTTTCGAGCACATCCGTATCGACGCCGGCCGGCGTGCGCGGCACGCCGTGCACGACCAGTCCGGCCAGCTTGAGAATCTGCAGCAGATTGCAGTAGCCGGGGTCTTCGACGATCACGGCGTCGCCCGCCCGCAGCAGCGTGCGCACGATCAGATCCAGCCCTTGTGTCGCGCCCTGCGTGAGCAACACGTTCGAGACGTCGACCGGCAAGCCGCGCCGGTCGAGTTGCTCGGCGATCCGCTCGCGCAGCGGCGCGAAGCCGTATGGATGCCCATAATCGCCAAGCCGCGCCGCCGGCACCCGGCTCATCGCGCGCAGCGCGTGCTGCAAACCGGTCTCGTTGATCCACTCGTTCGGCAGCCAGCCGCCGCCCGCCTTGATCGGCACCGAATGATCGGCGAACACGTCGGAGAGCAGCCACGTGGCGGTCAGGCTCGGCGGCTGCCAGTCGGTCGGGGCGACCCGCGCGGACGGCGCGCGCGCCGCGACGCGATAACCCGAGCCGCGCCGGGCAACCACGAGGCCCATCGAAACCAGACGGTTGTAGGCCTCCGTGACCGTGAAGGTGCTCAATGCGTGGCTTTGCGCCAGTTGACGCACCGACGGCAACAGCGCGCCGGCGCGCAGCGATTGCGCCTCGATGGCGCGTGCAAAGCCCTGCACGACCTGCTCGACGAGCGTCGGGGCGGCGCGGCGGTCGCGTTCAAGTTCCAGTTCGATCATGTAAGGACGGAGATTTGTGCTA
Organism: Paraburkholderia sp. GW821-FHT02A12; assembly: GCF_059422005.1. Taxonomy (NCBI): domain Bacteria; kingdom Pseudomonadati; phylum Pseudomonadota; class Betaproteobacteria; order Burkholderiales; family Burkholderiaceae; genus Paraburkholderia; species Paraburkholderia sp. GW821-FHT02A12. The sequence continues at coordinate 2,799,955 of NZ_JBWKWA010000002.1, forward strand.
CCGGCGAGGTGCGGCCGGAAGGGTGCTACGGGCGAGGCGCTACCGGCAAGGTGCAGCCCGTTAGGTCCGACCGGCCTCGCACGGGCGACCGGCCTCGCACGGGCGACCGGCCTCGCACAGGCGGCCGGAGCACCCAACCAATCGGCACAGTTATCGCAATTTCACCAACACAGTTAGCGCCACACTGCAGCAACTGTTTATGCCGCCATTAAACCGCGGACGCTACAGTTTCGCTACCACTTCGAGGAGAAAACCATGACTTCGCGCCCCGTCATCGACGACCTGTCGTCTTTCTGGATGCCCTTCACCGCCAACCGCCAGTTCAAGGCTGCGCCGCGCCTGCTGGAATCGGCCAAGGGCATGTATTACCGCACCACGGACGGACGCGAAGTGCTCGACGGCTGCGCGGGTCTGTGGTGTGTGAACGCCGGCCACGGCCGCGATGAAATCGTCGCCGCGATCACCCAGCAACTGTCCACGCTCGACTTCGCGCCGACCTTCCAGATGGGCCACCCGCTCGCGTTCGAAGCGGCGTCGAAAGTGGCCGAATTGATGCCGAACGGGCTCGATCGGATCTTCTTCACGAATTCCGGTTCCGAATCGGTCGACACCGCGCTGAAAATCGCGCTGGCGTACCACCGTGCACGTGGCGAGGGCCAGCGCACGCGTCTGATCGGCCGCGAGCGCGGCTATCACGGCGTGGGCTTCGGCGGCATTTCGGTCGGCGGGATCGCGCCGAACCGTAAGACGTTCTCCGGCGCGCTGCTGCCGGCGGTCGATCATCTGCCGCACACGCATAACCTCGAACACAACGCGTTTTCGAAGGGTCAGCCGGCGTGGGGCGCGCATCTGGCCGAAGAACTCGAGCGCATCGTCGCGCTGCACGACGCGTCGACGATCGCCGCGGTGATCGTCGAACCGGTGGCGGGCTCCACGGGCGTGCTGATTCCGCCGCAAGGCTATTTGCAGAAGCTGCGCGAGATTTGCACGAAGCACGGCATCCTGCTGATTTTCGACGAAGTGATTACCGGTTTCGGCCGCGTCGGCAAAGCGACGGCGAGCGAATATTTCGGCGTGACGCCGGACCTGCTGACGATGGCGAAGGCGATCAACAACGCCGCGATCCCGATGGGCGCGGTGGCGGCGAGCCGCACCATCCACGACACGGTCGTCAACAGCGGCGCGCAAGGCGCGATCGAACTGTTCCACGGTTATACGTATTCGGCGCACCCGGCCGCGGCTGCCGCGGCGGTTGCGACGCTCGATCTGTATCGCCGCGAAGGCCTGTTCGAGCGCGCGGCATCGCTCGCACCGAGCTTCGAAGCGGCGGCTCACACGCTGCGCGATGCGAAGCATGTGAAGGACATCCGCAATCTCAGCATGATCGCGGGCGTCGAACTGGAACCGCGCGACGGCGCACCGGGTGCGCGGGCGTACGAAGCGTTCGTGAAGTGCTTCGAAGCGGGCGTGCTGGTGCGCTTTACCGGCGACATCCTCGCGTTCTCGCCGCCGCTCATCATTAACGAAGAACAAATCGCGCACCTCTTCAAGACCGTGCGCGACGTGCTGGCAACGGTGCAGTAAGAAGCTGGAAAGACTGCGGTGCGCGTGCCGGGGCGCTTCCGGGTGGCGATCGATTCGCTGGAAGCGCTGTCTGGAGGGGTTTTTCGCGCGGTCTGCGCGGTCTGCGCGTGTCGGAGAAGCGGCCTGCGGCGTGGTGAAACTTCAGGAAAATGCCGGACAAGACTCGCGCCGGCTAGCTGGACAGCGTATGGTGATAGCGAGGGTTGGCGTCGTGGTCCGACCCGCCGGGAGACGCCCATGAAGATACCTACCGTTCGCGCAGGCGTGCATATCGAAGGCGTGCATTGGATCGCCGAGTACGCCGAAGATGTTCATGAGATTCGCATTTTTCGCGAAGGCCAGGAAGTGGATGTGCATGATGCGCCTTCCAGCCTGTTCGGCGACGAGGAGAATGCCGGGTCCAGGAGCACCGCTGACCATCGGGCGCTGGAAGCCGCCGTGCTGGCTTATTTGAAGCGGTTTGTCATTGAGCATGACGCAGAAGAGTAGTTTTTGCGCGTAGCAGCCGGTTGTTGCCTGGTTGTCGCCTACAGCACCGGCTTGTTCCTGATCTGCTTGCCTTCGCGGCACTTTGGCTGGGCCTTTACGGCGTACAACCCGCCACGCGCTACGCGCAAAAAACGCCCTTATTCAGCCGCCCTCAACTTCTTAACCTCGGCATCCGAAGGCTGCACACTAGCCCCATCAATATACCGATAAGAAGTCATGACCCCCCTCCCATCCTTCACGCCAGTGACGCCGACATAAGCCCCCATGGTCGACTGATTATCCAGCGCCCGATAGGTAATCGGGCCGAAAGGCGTGTCGACCCCGAGCCCCTTGAACGCAGCGGCAAGTTTGTCAGGATCGGTAGAACCCGCCTTCCTGATCCCGGCAGCAATCGACATCAGCGCAGAATAGCCGACGACAGACCCCAGTCGCGGATAGTCGTGATACTTCGCCTGATACGCATCGACAAACTTCTTGTTGGCCGGCGTATCGATCGAATACCAGGGGTAGCCCGTCACGATCCAGCCGGCAGGCGCTTCCGCCCCCAATGGGTCGAGATAGTCCGGCTCGCCAGTCAGCAACGACACCACGCTCCGATCCTTGAACAACCCGCGCGTATTGCCTTCGCGGACAAACTTCCCAAGATCGGCGCCGAACAGCACGTTAAAAATCGCGTCGGGTTTCGCGTCGGCAAGCGCCTGCGTCACCGCACCCGCGTCGACATTGCCAAGCGGCGTCGCCTGCTCCGCGACGAATTGCACGTCGGGCTGCGCCGCCGTCAGCAGCTTCTTGAACGTCGCCACCGCCGATTGTCCATACTCGTAGTTCGGATACACCAGCGCCCAACGCTTCTTCTTCAGCTTCGCGGCTTCCGGCACCAGCATCGCAACCTGCATATACGTCGAAGGACGCAGACGGTACGTGTATTTGTTGCCGTCAGCCCACACGATCTTGTCGGTGAGCGGCTCAGCGGCCAGGAAGAAAATCTTCTTCTGCTTCGCGAAGTCGGTCAGCGCGAGGCCGGTGTTCGACAGGAAACCGCCAAACAACAGTTGCACCTGCTCGCGCGCAATCAGCTCCTGTGCGACGCGGATCGCGTCGCCCGGATTGCCGTTGTCGTCGCGCGACACCACTTCGAGTTGCTTGCCGAGCACGCCGCCCGCCGCATTCACCTGTTCGAGCGCGAGATTCCAGCCGTTCTTGTAAGGCCCGAGAAAGGCGGGCTGCGCCTTGTAGCTGTTGATTTCGCCAAGCTTGATGGTCTGTGCGCCCGCGCCGAAAGCAGCAAGCGACAACGTCATCGAAACCGTGAGGCGAGTGATCCATCCTGCGCGCGTGGTCATGCGTTTCTCCGTTATCAAAAGAATTGCGGGAATGCCGGTAGTTTTTATCAAGCGTTCAAGCGTCGGGCGATTCAATCGACTCGCGGCGTCGCGCGAATTCGGGCGACGCTCGCTCTGACGTCCTGCCATGCGGGCTTGCCGCCGGCAAACTGCTGACGCAGATACGACACGAGCTCGGCCACCTGGGCGTCGTTGAAACTGTCGCGGTAAGCCGGCATCGTACCGAGTTCGGGCCGGGCAGGCGAGCCGATGCCCTCGAGAATCACGCGAATCAGATTATCGGGCGTGGCGCTGTGCAGATTCGTGTTGAGCGCCAGCGACGGATGCGCGCCGAACAGTTGCGGCCCGTTGCCGGTGTGATGACAGGCGGCGCACGCGCCGTCGAAAAGCCGGGCGCCGAGGCCGGAAGCCAATCCCGCGCCGGTTCTCGCGCCGGCTCCCGCGCCTGGTCCCGCGATCGCGCTGGCCTGCTCGTACTGACGCGCCACGGCCTGCGGATCGGCATTGGGCTCGAGCGGATTGAGCGACGCCAGATAAGCGGCCATCGCGCGAATATCGCTGTCGGGCAACGCCGCCAGATCGCCGACGACGGGCGCCATCGGGCCAGCCGCCACGCCATGCAGCGGCGCGTGACCGAAGCGCAAATAGCCGAACAGTTCGTCCTCGGTCCAGGGCACGGGCGCATTCGAAAGCGTCGTCAGCGCGGGCGCTTCCCAGCCTTCCGCCATGCCGCCGCCAAAGAAGGCCGCACCGGTTTTCTCGGCGCCGAACGCGTTGCGCGGCGTATGGCACGCGCTGCAATGGCCGAGGCCGTTCACCAGATAGGCGCCGCGATTCCATTGCGCGCTTTGCGTTGCGTCGGCGGTGAATGTATTGCGGCCGAGGAAGAGCCCGTTCCATGCGCTCATCAGCGGACGCACGCTAAACGGAAACGCCAGCTTCGTTTCCGGCGGACGCGAGCCCACCGGCGTTTGCGACATCAGGTACGCGTAGAGCGCTTTCAGATCGTCGTCGGAAGTGTTCCTGAACGACGTGTAGGGAAACGCGGGATACAGATGATGGCCGTCGCGGCTGATGCCCTCGCGCATCGCCCGCACGAACGCCTCCAGCGACCACGTGCCGATGCCGGTCTGTCCGTCGGGCGTGATGTTGGTGCTGTAGACGGTGCCGAACGGCGTCTCGAGCGGCTTGCCGCCGGCGTTCGGCACGCCGTTGTGCGCGGTATGGCAAACCGCGCAATTGCCCAGCGCAGCGAGCAGTTTGCCGCGCGCCACCCGTTCCGGCGCGAAAGCGCTCGGCAGCGGCGGCGTGATCGGCGACATGGCCTGCGGCGCCAACGCCAATGCGCCGAGCCAGCCGGCCGCGCCGGTCGCCAGCGCGCCGAGAAAGCCCAGCCGCCAGCGCTTCTTCTTGCGCGCCGCAGCTTCCTCCGCCTGCGCATCGGCGAGCGCGGCGCGAATCGTTTCGGGCGTGAACGGCGGGCGGCGAAAACGCACGCCGGTCGCGTCGTATAACGCGTTGGCGATCGCCGCGGCGCCAGGCAGCGACGCCGATTCGCCGGTGCCCATCGGCGGCTCGCCGTGGCGCGGCATCATCACCACGTCGATCACCGGCACTTCACGGAACGTCAGAATCGGATACGCGCCCCACTCCTGGCTCGTCACCGCGTTTTCGCCGAAGGTCACACGCTCCTTCAACGCGCGGCTGGTCGCCTGGATCACGTTGCCGTGGATCTGATGACGCACGCCGTCCGGATTGACCATCGTGCCGGTGTCCTGGCCGACCACCACGCGCGTTACCGCGAGTTCACCGCTCTTGCGATTGACTTCGACGTCGGCGACCCACGCGGACCACGCCGCGCCGAAGCCGGGAAATTTGCTGTGCACGTAGCGGGCATATGCGAAACCTCTGCCGCGTGCGACGTCGCCTTCGTCCGCATCTTTCAGCGCGACGTTGCGCGGCTCCCAAGCCGCCTTCTCCGTCACCGCTTTGACCAGATCGATCGCACGCGGGTCGGTCAGATGCTTCAGGCGAAACTCGACCGGATCGACGCCCGCCTCGGCCGCGAGTTCGTCGATAAACGATTCGTGCGCGAACGTGTTCGGCAACGCGGACACGCCGCGCAACCACGACGCCCGCACGATCGGCGGCGTGTCGTCGCAGACAATGCGCATCGTGCGGTAGTCGTACGGCGGCACCGCCGTGCGGTCGCCCATTTCGAACACTTGCGGCTGCGCGGAGATCGTGCCGGTCAGCAGCAACGCTAACGTCGGCGCGTCGTTCGATGGATAACGCGTCGCGAAGTCGTATCCCGCGAGCTCGCCTTCGGCGTCCAAAGCGCCGCGCACGTCCATCAATTGCGCGGCGCCCTTCGGTTCCCACGCATGCTCGTCTTCGCGCGACAGTTGCACGCGCACCGGAGCGCCGGCCGCGCGCGACAGTAGCGCGGCGTCGGCAGCGACATCGTCCGCGCAATTGCGGCCGTAGCAGCCCGCCGCGTCCATGCGCACGATTTCGATGTGGGCTTCGTCGAGCGTCATCAGCAGCGCGAGATCGGCGCGCAGCGAATGCGGATTCTGCGTGCCCGACCATACCTTCAGCGTACCGTCGCGATAGTCGGCCACCGCGCACGACGGCCCGATCGACGCATGCATCTGGAACGGCCATACGTACGTGCGTTCGAGCATACGGGCGTCGGCATCGCCGAGCGCCGCATCGACATCGCCGTCGATCACCAGATCGCGCCGCGTCGACGGATTCGCGCGCAAGGCGGCCTCCACCTCGTGGCTGGTTTCGAGCGGCGGCAAACCTTCCACCGCTTTCCATTGCACGTTCAGCCGCCTGACCGCCTGCTGCGCCACCTCTTCGCGCTCAGCCACGATGCCGACGAAGTCGCGAAGCACCACCACCTTGACGATGCCCGGCAAATCGCTGACCGAGTCTTCATCGACATGCAGCAAGCTGTTGCCCACGAACTCGCCCTGCGCGACGCCCGCATACGGCGGCCGCACCACCCGGCCGTGCAGCATGCCCGGCACGCGCACGTCGTGGACAAAGCTCAATTCGCCCGTGGCCTTGGCGGGAATATCGACGCGCGGCGTGCTCCTGCCGACGATCCTGTACGTGTCCGGCGATTTCAGAGGCGCATCGGTCGCGAGCGTCAGTTCGATGCGTCGTCCCGCAATCAACTCGCCGTAGCCGATGCCTGTTTCGACATCGCCAGAACCGGCGCCATCGCGGCGGAAGATCACGCCGTCTCGCACGTCCAACGCATCCGCGTTCACATTCAGGCGCCGCGCTGCCTCGGCCACCAGAAACTGCCGCGCCTGCGCCGCCGCCTGCCGCAACGGCACCGCCGAAATCTGGATCGTGGCGCTCGCAATCGTCGGCCCCTGATTCGGCGCCTCGCTGGTATGTCCGAGCACGAGCGACACGCGCGTCAACGGTATGTCGAGTTCTTCCGCGACGATCTGCGCGAGCGCCGTGCCGATACCCGTGCCGAGATCCACATGACCGTTGAACGCGACCACACTGCCGTCGTCGCGCACAACGAGAAACAGGTCTGCTTCTGTAGGCACAAACGACGAACGCGACCCCGGCTGACCGATGGCCGGCTTCAGCGGCGCTTGCGGCGGCCGCGTGACGATCAGCACGTTCTGCGCGTCACGGAGTTGCTGCCGCGACGGCGGCGCGGACCGGCGATCGACGCTGAAATCCGGCCCTGTCATGCTCGCGCTCCTGTCTGCGCGTCTGATTGCGCAGGCGTTTGTGCGTCCGTTTGTGCGTCCGTTTGTGCGTCCGTTTGTGCGTCCGTTTGTGCGTCCGTTTGTGCGTCCGTTTGTGCGTCCGTTTGTGCGTCCGTTTGTGCGTCCGTTTGTGCGTCCGTTTGTGCGTCCGTTTGTGCGTCCGTTTGCGCCGCGAGCAACTCAGCCGCGCGCTGCACCGCGCGCACGATCTCGACGTGCGTGCCGCAGCGGCACAGGTTGCGCGACAACTCGCGCCGGATCGTGTCGACGCTCGGATGCGGATCGCGATCGAGCAGCGCTTTGGCGGTCATGATCATGCCGTTCAGGCAATAGCCGCACTGCGCGGCCTGTTCTTCGATGAACGCCTGCTGCACCGGATGCAGTGCGGCACGCGTGCCCAATCCTTCGAGCGTGGTGATCTCGCGGCCCAGCGCGACCTTCGCAGTCGTCACGCACGAACGCGTCGGCATGCCGTCGAGCAGCACCGTGCACGCGCCGCATTCGCCGAGACCACAGCCGAATTTCGGCCCGTTCAACGCGAGGTCGTTGCGCAGCAGATAAAGCAGAGGCGTGTCGGCAGCGGCGCTGACGAGATGCGTCGCGCCGTTCACCTTCAGCGTGAGGGTCGCCGGGCGGTTCATGAAAGTGCCGCTCACGCTGCGCGCCGCGCGCTCAGATCACCTCCGGCACTTCGGTCGCCGGCGGTGTATTGCGGCTGCGGCGGCAACGAATCAACCCGTCGATCATCACCATGCCGACGCCCGGAATATCGCCGAGCTGCACGCTTTCGAGCAGCGTATCGGCGGCCGTATGCTGCGCGCGGTCCATGAACACGAGGTCGGCGGGGCGGCCCACCTCGATCAGGCCCTGGCGCAGATTGCGTTGCCGCGCCGTATTGCCGGTCGCGAAGCAGAAGGCGATTTCAGCAGGCACCTCAGCGAGGCTCGAGATCAGCGCGATCATCCGCAGAATGCCGAGCGGCTGCACGCCGGAACCCGCGGGGCTGTCGGTGCCGAGAATGATCCGATGCGGACACTTCAATTCGATCGCGTGACGCGCGGTCAGCAACGCGATCCGCTCGTTGCCGTTGTGGACGATCTCCAGCGCGCGGCTCGACTGCTCGCACAGATCGCATACATGCCGGTACGACAGCGACGTATGGCCGCCGTTGATATGGCCGATCACGTCGGCATCCGCGGCGAGCACCACGTCCCGGTCGATCAGCCCCGAGCCCGGAATCGACGGACCGCCCGTATGAATCGTGCTTTGAATCCCATACTTGCGCGCCCACGCGACCATCTGCGCCGCTTCCTCACCGCCCTTCACACTGCCGAGACCGACTTCGCCAAGCAGCTTGACGCCTGCTTCAGACAGCTCCTTGAAGTCTTCCTCGACCATGCCCTTCTCGATCACCGGCGCGCCGGCCATCACCTTCACACCGCCGCCGACGCCCGCGCCGCGCATCCCTTCGAACGAGCGTTGCGCGGTGATCGCGAGCGCTTTCACGCCGAGCACGTCTTTCGGGCGACCCGGCAGATGCACCTCGCCGGCGGAGATCATCGTGGTGACGCCGCCGTTCAGATTCGACTCGATCCAGCCCATCTGATTCTGACGCGGCGTCCAGTCGCCGAACACCGGATGCACGTGCGAATCGATCAGGCCGGGCGCCACGGTGGTGCCTTTGCAATCGACGGTAGTGCGCGCGCCTTCGAGGTTGCAATCCTTCTCCTTGCCGAGCGCGACGATCACGCCGTCGTCGATCACCAGCGTGTCGGCGTCGAGAATCGGCCGATCGATGTCGCCGGACAACAGCAAGCCGATGTTCGTTACCGCGACCTTGCCCGACAAGCCTGTCAACGTCTCTGCTGCCATCTGCTTCTCCTTTCGCAACAACTGTCCCGCGCCGCACGCATGCGTACCCAGCACGCCTCGCCGCCGATGGAATCACACGCTCAGATAAGCGCGCCTGACTGTTTCGTTCTTTGCGAGTTCGCCGATCGTGCCGCTAAACCGGATCTGCCCTTTTTCGAGCACATACGCTCGGTCGCTGACCAGCTCGGCGAAGTGCAGGTTCTGTTCGGACAACAGGATCGACAGCCCTTCGCGCTTGAGTTCGAGAATCATGTTCGCCATCTGCTCGACGATCACGGGCGCCACGCCCTCGGACGGTTCGTCGAGCAGCACCAGATACGGATTGCCCATCAGCGTGCGCGACACGGTCAGCATCTGCTGTTCGCCGCCGCTCATCTGGCCGCCTGGACGTTTCGGCATTTCGCCGAGGTTGGGAAAGAGGCGAAACAGCTTTTCCGGCGTCCATTGCGGCGCGCCTTCGCGCGGCGGCTGACGGCCCGTGTCGAGGTTTTCCATCACGCTCAGATCGGCAAACACGCGACGGTCTTCCGGCACGAAGCCCACGCCCATCCGCGCGATGCGATACGGCGGCAAGGTCGTGATGTTCTGCCCGCGAAACCGCACTTCGCCCTGACGGCGCGGCAGCAAACCCATGACCGCTTTCATCGTCGTCGATTTGCCGGCGCCGTTGCGGCCCATCAGCGCCACCACTTCGCCACGGCCGACTTCGAGGCCGACGTCGAACAGGATGTGCGCGCGGCCATAAAACGCGTTGAGGCCGGAGACTTTCAGCATCGGCTCGCTCATTGCAGCGCTCCTCCTGGTGCTGGCTGGCCGCTCGCGATTTCATGCAGCGGCGCGTGCGGCCGGAAGGTTTTGCCCGTGCCGAAATAGACCTCCTGCACGCGCGTGTCATTGCGGATCGCTTCCGCGTCCCCCTCGGCGATCAGCTTGCCGCGCGCGAGCACGATCATGCGATCGGCGTACGCGAATACGACGTCCATGCTGTGTTCAGTGAACAGCACGCCGATCCGGTGTTCGGTGACGAGACGTTTGGTCAATGCCATCAGGTCGTTGCGCTCCTTCGGCGCCATGCCGGCAGTGGGCTCGTCCATCAGCAGCAGCTTCGGGCGGTTAGCCAGCGCGATGGCAAGTTCGACGCGCTTGACGTCGCCATAAGCGAGCACGCCGCAAGCGCGATGCGCGTCGGCAGCCATGCCGACCTGTTCGAGCAACGCGAAGGCTTCGTCGGCATAACGCGAGCCCGCGGATTTCCACAGGCCGAATAGCTTGCGTTCACGCGATACCAGGGCCATCTGCACGTTTTCCAGCACGGTCATCGAGTTGAAGGTCGCGGCGATCTGGAACGTACGGCCCACGCCCAGCCGCCAGATATCGCGCGGACGCATGCCGACCAGCTCGTGATCGTCGAGCCGGATCGAGCCGGACGACGGTTGCAACTGGCCGTTGACCATGTTGAAGCAGGTCGACTTGCCCGCTCCGTTCGGGCCGAGCAAAGCGAGCAGCTGACCGGCTTCGAGATCGAAGGAAACGTCGTCGACCGCTTTCAAGCCGCCGAACGATTTGCACAGGCCGGACACACGCAGCAAGCTCATAGCCCCTCCTTGACCGCGGTAGCCTGCGGCGGCGACTTGATGCTGTCTTCCGTGGCGGTGTCGTCGCCAAAACGCTCGCGGATGAAACCGGCAATCCCCTGCGGAAACGCGATCACCAGCAGCAGAATCGCGAGGCCGAGCAGCGCCTGCCAGTAATCGGTCTGCCGCGCGACAGTGTCCTGCAACCACGTGAACACGGCTGCGCCGACAATCGGCCCTGTCAGCGTCTGCAAGCCGCCGAGCAGCACCATCACGAGGCCGTCGACGGAGCGGCTGACGCTGATGACTTCCGGCGAAATCGTGCCTTTGGAAAACGCATACAGCGATCCCGCGAGCCCGCAAAAGAGCGAGGCGATCACGAACGCCGCCCACTGCACGCGCTTCACGTCGATGCCGATCGCTTCCGCGCGCAACACCGAATCGCGCGACGCCCGCATCGCATAGCCCAGCGGCGAGAACAGCATCTTGCGCAACAGCCACACGCCGATCACCGCGCAGGCGAGCGTCACATAGTAATAAGCCACCGGCGACGCCAGCCAGTTCGACGGCCACAAACCGAGAATGCCGTTGCTGCCGCCCGTCACGTCGTCCCACTGGAACACCACCGACCAGACGATCTGCGCGAACGCGAGTGTGAGCATCGCGAGGTAGACGCCGGAGAGGCGCACGCAAAACCAGCCGAATACCAGCGCGCCGGCCACCGCGAGCAAAGGGCCGAGCAACACCGCGGCTTCCATCGGCAGATTCAGGACTTTGAGGAACAGCGCCGCGCCGTAGGCGCCGAGGCCGAAGTAAGCAGCATGGCCGAACGAATGCATGCCGCCCGGCCCCATGATGAAATGCAGACTCGTTGCAAAGAGCACGGCGATCAGGATTTCAACGAGCAGGACGGGCACGTAAGGAAACGCGTTCGCCGCGAGCGGCGCCAAACCCAGCACCATCAGCGCGATCCCCGCCAGCCACTTCAGACGCTTGCCGGCCGGCCGCAAAGGCGCTTCCGGCGCCGCCATGCCCCGCACCGCCGCGCTCGCCCGGCCCAGCAAGCCCCAGGGCCGCACCACCAGCACCACCGCCATCACGACAAACTCGGCGACCAGCGTAAAGCGGCTCAACGACAGATCGATACCGAACACCGATACATGTCCGATGCCGATGCACAGCGCCTTGATCTCCGCGATCAGCAACGCGGCGATAAACGCACCCGGGATCGCCCCCATCCCGCCGACCACCACCACGACAAACGCGTTGCCGATGGTCTCCAGATCCAGCGACAGATTCGCCGACATCCGCGGCCCTTGCAGCGCGCCGCCCAACCCGGCGAGAAACGCGCCGACGAAAAACACGCCGGTGAACAGCCACGCCTGGTTGATGCCGAGCGCGCCGAGCATCTCGCGATCCTGCGTCGCAGCGCGCACCAGCGTGCCCCAGCGCGTGCGCGTCAACGCGTACCACAGCAGCAGCAGCACCACCGGCCCGATCACGATCAGCGCGATATCGTACGTGGGCAGCGGATGGCCGAGGAAATCGACTGCGCCCGCCAGATGCGGCGCGCGCGGGCCGAACAGGTCTTCCGGGCCCCACAGCCACAAAGCGGCGTCGCGAAAGATCAGCACGAGCGCGAACGTCGCCAGCAAGTGAAACAGCTCGGGCGCCTGATAAATGCGCCTCAACACGATCATTTCGACCAGCGCGCCGAGCACCGCTACGACCAGCGCCGCCGCCAGCACCGATAACCAGAATCCGCTCACGGTATGGCCGAAACGGCTCGCGATGCTATACGCGACATAGATGCCGAACATATAGAACGAGCCGTGCGCAAAGTTGACGATGCGCGTCACGCCGAAGATCAGCGACAAGCCGGCGGCGACCAGAAACAGCGTCGACGCGTCGGCGAGTCCGTTGACCAGCTGTACCAGCAAATTCGAAAGCATCGTGACCCTCGGCAGCTTGCTATTCGACCATCGCGTCTAAAGCGCGCTCTACACGCGACGAACGGACAGCAAACGTTGCAGCGCGTGCGGCACCATGCGCGCACGCGTCAACGGCAGGACAATACGCCCCCAAGCGCCCCCAAGGAAGTCCCCTTGGGAGGCCAGCGAAATAACTCAACGCAAACCGTCTTCGCCCTTGATCTCACTGACCTGCAAGCCGCCGATGCGCGGCAGCGGCCGTCCCGATGCCGTTACCGCGACCGCCACGACGATTTCGCTGGCGCGCGGCGCATCCGAAACCCGCGCCTCGATCGCATCGAAATGGCTGCGCACGAAGGCGGCATCCTTGTGGCCGAGCGGCACGTCGATCGCGGTGCCGAGCGTGCCCATTTTTTTCGCCGACGGCACCAGCGCCGCACCCTTCTCGACTGCCACCCGCAGCGGCGCGCCGAGCTTCGGATGCAGGATCGCCGCCGCGTGTTCGAGTTCGCCCGCCTCGCCGACGATCGCCGCCTTGCCATAGCTTTGCGCTTCGGACGGCTTGATGCCGAGTGCTTCGACGCACTTGTTGCCGAGCAAGCCGCCGAGTTCCTCGCCGGCTTCGATCAGCGCGTCGAGCCTGGCCTCGTAGCGGCCCGCATACGGATTCTCGATGACCGCGATCGCCACCGCGCGGCGTGCCGGCGGGTTGACGGTCTGCCCCATTTCAATGCGTGTTTCATCGACCTGCACGACCAGCTTGCGAAGCTTGATTGCCATTTCGCTCTCCGTGTTTGGGTGCTCGCGTTGCATCTGTCCGCTGCTTATGTTCGCTGCTTATGTTCGTTGCTTATGTTCGGTTCGCCGTTCAGGAAGCGCTCAGCGCAAGCCGTCCTTGCCGACAATCGCCTCTTTCGCGAGACCGCCGACGCGCGCATGCACGCGCTGCCCGGTGCTCATCACGAGGATAACCACCAGCTCATCCGCGGCTGGCGCGCCAGGCACGCGCACTTCGATTGCATCGAAATGGCTGCGCACGTAGCTCGCGTTGACGTGCGTGAGCGGCACATCCAGCGCGGTGGAAGGCGCGCCGACTTTCTTGGTGGACGGCACGATCGCATGGGTCGGCACGCCGTTTTTCTCCAGCAATTCGCGCATCGCATAGCCGCCGGGCACATGCCACAGCGCGCCGTGTTCGAGCTCGCCGCGCGAGCCGACGATCGCGCCTTTGCCATAGCTTTCGATCGACGCGTGCGGCACGGCCATCGCCGCAAGCAGCCGCTGCGCCATATCGAAGCCGATCGGCTTGAGCGCTTCCATCGCGGATTCGATGTGGGCTTCGTAGCGTCCGGCGAACGGGTTCGCCATCACCGCGGCAATCGCGCCGCGGCGCAACGGCTGCGCGGGCGCGGGGCCGAACTCGTGAAAGATGTCTTCGACGTGCGTCAGCACGCGGCGTATTTCGAACACGGAGCCTCCGTTGGTTGTTGAGCACGATGCGTCAGAAGCGCCGCGCCTTGCTGAGTCATGCCGACGACGCGCACCTGCCCTTGCAGGAACAGCGCGGCGCTTTCAATCAAGCCTCGTTCACGCAGGCGCTGCGCCGCCTCGGCGCCACGGGTCAGCGCGAGATCGGTCAGCGGCGGCGGCAAGCGTGGCACGTCGACCGTTACCGGCAGGTCGCCGAGATCGCTATCGTCCTTCAACGACGACGCCGGACGGCGCACGATGCCCGCGTGATCGCAATCGACGGCGTTGGCGATCACCGTCGCGGCGGCGTCGGCAGCGGCGGCGTTGCAGGCGAGCACGGTTACGCTGTCGGCGATACCGAGGCTGAAGCTGCGGCCACGCCAGCCGCTCGTGGCGATACCGCGGATCGGCATGCCGGCGTCGAGCGTCAGGTTGGCGTCGAGCCCTCGCCCGCCCGTCAGCCTCGCGCCCGAAAGTTCGGCGAGGTCGGCGAGGTTGGCGAATACGCCGACGCGATACTGCTGTCCTTCAGTCAAATGCAACGCGATGTCGCCGCCATTGTTGATGAACGCGCGCGCGACGCCGGGCCGCGCGAACGCCGCGATCAGTTCATCGGCGACGCTGCCCGCCACGGCGGCCATCGGCGTGATGTAGCGGGCACGGTGCGGAAAACACGCGCGCCACATGCGGCGGGCCACTTCGCCTTTCAACCCGCATTCGTTGCCAGCGGCCTCGCTCGGCAGTGCTTGCCGAAGCAGCTCGAGCTCGCCGACCAACTCGGGCAACACGCCGACAAAACGCGTCCAGCAGGCCTCATACGCGGCCTGCACCGCCGCGGGTTCGCCGTCGGCGCCGAGGATCAGATCGATCGGCCCATGCTGCCAATGCCAGCGTGCCGCGTCGAGTCGAGTGCGGATTGCGTTCATCGTCTCTATCCCCATCATCCGGGCATCGGCGGCATGGCGGGCGGCCACGGGTTGGCGGGATTGCGCGGCAACGTCCGGCGCGCGAGCGGCGCACCTTCCGTGTGCTCCGGTCCGTTTGCCAGCACGCTCGCCAGCGAACGCACCGCGTCGAGATGGCCGCCGAGGTCGCGATACGCGTCATACGTCATGGTGAATTCGATCGGCGCGACGATCGCGGGCGTCGGCACGGTGCCGAACGACCGATCGGGCATACGCGAAACATCGACCATTACCGTGATGCCGCCGCCCGGCCACACATAGGCAGGCGCGCCGCCGCAGGTCACGTTCACGAGTTTGCGCTTGATGGCGCGCGTCAGCAGCACCGGATTCTCCGTCGCCCCCGCTCGCAGACTGCCGCCCGCGCCGCCGAGAAACAGCACCGTCGCGAGCGACGGCTCGCAGTTCTCGCCGATCCGATCGACCGTGCGGCGCACCGCGTCGGGCATCGCTGCAACGCGCGGCACCAGATCGCGATCGAGTTCGTACCACTGCGCGTGTTCGCCGGTGGTCGACACCATCAGCAAGCGCATGCCGGGTTTGGCCACCGCCGGGTCGAAGCCCTCGACAATCGCCAGCGGGTCCTGAATGTCGGTGCCGCCCCAGCCGGTGCCGGGATTCGCCACCTGGAAATAGCGGCCCGGCGTCGATTTGCGTCCGCGAATCTTCAGACCTGAACGCGTCATGCCGAGACATCGGCCCGCCTGGTGTTCGGTCAGCACGCCGGTGATGTGATCGTCGACCACGACCACTTCATCGGCATGACCGAACCATTGTTTCGCGAAAATGCCGATGGTCGCCGAGCCGCAACCCACCCGCATACGCTGCTCTTCGACGCCGTCGACAATCGGCGCCGCGCCCGCGCGAATCGCCAGGCTCGCGCCGCCGTCGATGGTCAGCTCCACCGCTTCCTTGTTGCCGAGCGCTAGCATCATGTCGCAAGTCACGCGGCCTTCCTTCTTGCTGCCGCCGGTCAGATGATGGACGCCGCCGAGGCTCAGCATCTGCGAGCCGTATTCCGCGGTGGTCACATGGCCGACGATCTCGCCCTGGCAGCGCACGTTCGATTGCTCCGGCCCGAGAAAGCGGTCGGTATCGATCTTCACCTTGAAGCTGCAATAACTGAAAATGCCCTCGGTGACGACGGTAATCATGTCGACGTCGTCGAGCTTCGAAGACACGATAAACGGCGCGGGCTTGTAGTCGGGATAAGTGGACGATGCGCCGACGCCGGTGACGAACAGCGCCTGTTCCGCGGCGGGATCATGCGCTTCGGACGATGCACCAAATTCGACCGTGGCATCCGTACTGCCTGCGCTCGCTTCGGACGATGAAGCCGCACGCGAAAGAAACACCACCGGATCGACGCGAATCAGCCGGCCATCCGCATTTGCATAACGATCGCATGCGCCGGTGCGGCCCGCCGATATCTGGCACAACACCGGACACGCATTGCATTCGATCTTGTTCGACGCCATCCGCTCACTGCGCGGCGCCGCTTTTTCGAGCACGGTGGGACCCGGCGTCGAGGCGGTTTCGCCGTCGACGCGCTCCGCACCGAAATCGACCTTCGTATGTTCTGTCATGGTGGGGTTCCCATACGACGACATTACAATCGGTCCTGCCCGGTTGACGAATAGCCCTTGTTTTCAGGGACTTTCGCGTGACCCGCTTTTTGAATGTTGCGGCCACTCACCGTTCGTGTAGTATCCACTACACCAAACTCGACTGAAATCTAACTGATCAAAATAGACTGCGCAATGTGTTTCCCGGCGCACTTTCGGGCTACGCCTGAATGCTGCGGCGCGGCATCCTCATGTGGATCACAAGTCAATCTACGCCGAAGCACATGTTCGGGCAGCGCATGTCGCGGCGTGCGATGCGGGCTGTATGATGAAAGCGCGCCAGTGCCCATCGTGCCCGTGGCGCATGTCGCTTAGCATGTCGCTTAATCAGACGCCAACAAAGAGAACGAAACCGCCATGAGTCCCACTGCCGCCCGCAAGCCGGGCGCCACCGGTGTCCGAGCGAAACAGGCGCAGGACACGCGCGCGAAGATTCTGAAAGCGGCCATCAAGGTCTTTGCGAAGCAAGGCTATGCAAGCGGCCGCGTCGAAAGTATTTCGAAGGCCGCGCGTTCGCACGACCGCATGATCTATTACTACTTCGGCAGCAAGGAGCAGTTGTTCGTCGAAGCGCTGGAGACTATCTACACACAGTTCAACGAAGCCGAAAGCAAGCTCGATCTCGACCTCGACGATCCGGTGCATGGCCTCGAGCAAATGGTGGAATTCGTCTGGCAGTACTACCTCGATCATCCCGAGTTCGTCACGCTGCTGTCGAGCGAGAATCTGCATCAAGGCAAGCACGCGAAGAAATCGTCCAAGCTGAAGGAGATTTCGGGCTATGCGATTTCGGTCGTGCAGAAGTTGCTGGACGCGGGCCACGCGCAAAACGTCTTTCGCGCAGACGTCAAGGCGCGCGACGTGTATTTGATGATCGCGTCGCTCGGCTATTTTTATAACGCCAACCAATACACGTTGGGCGCGTTTCTCGGCGAACCTCTGATGGACAAGGCGGCGCTCGCGCATTGGCGCGAGGTCATCAAGGACACGGTGTTGCGGGCGGTGCGTTTGCAATTGCCGGCTGATGCTGCTGCGGGGAACGGGAGCACAACCGCCTGAAGCGCACGCGGTGTTGCCGGCGTGCGCTTCGTGAGGCGAGCGTTACGGCTTTGCCGCGGCGTCGTCTTCGCGGAACAGTTTGTCCGCGAGGTGGAATGCCGAATTGGCCGCCGGCACGCCGCAATAGATCGCGGTTTGCAGCAGCACTTCCTTGATCTGCTCGCGCGTGACGCCGTTGTTCTTCGCGGCGCGCAAATGCAACGCAAGCTCTTCGCTGCGATTGAGCGAGACCATCATCGCGATCGTCAGCAGACTGCGCGTATGACGCGGCAAGCCTTCACGCGTCCAGATTTCGCCCCACGCGTAGCGGGTGATCAGGTTCTGGAATTCTTCAGTCAGCTCCGTGCGGTTGGCGAGCGAGCGGTCGACGTGCGCATCGCCCAGCACCGCGCGGCGCACGCCGAGTCCGGCTTCGTAGCGGTCTTCGTCGTTCATCGCGGCCCCGTCAGGAAGTCGAGCACGGTCTTCGTGAAGGCGTCCATTTGCTCGATGTTGGAAATGTGCGCGGCGTCCAGCTCCACGTAACGCGCGCCCGGAATCGCCGCCGCCAATGCGCGGCCTTGTTCCGGCGTGGCGGCCAGATCGTGCGTGCCGCTGATCACCAGCGCCGGCACCTTGATGCCGGGCGCTTCGGGGCGCAGATCGGTGGCGTCGATCGCGTCGCAATTCGACGCATAGCCTTCCTTATCAGTGTGCACGAATACATCGCGAATCATCGCGAAGACGACCGGCTCGCGCTCGATGAAGTCAGCGGTGAACCAGCGCGGCAAGACCGCATCCGCCAGCGCGAGCATGCCTTCGGCGCGTGCACGCGCCGCGCGCGGCACCCATACTTCGGGTGAACCGATGCGAGCGGCGGTGTTGCTCAGCACGACACGCTCGAGACGATTCGCGTGACGCGCGGCCAGTGCGACGCCGGTCAGGCCGCCCATCGACACGCCGCAGAAATTCGCGCGCGCGATCTTCAGCGTATCCATCAGGCCGAGCACGTCGCCGGTGAGTTGTTCGATCGTGTACGGACCCTTCGGCGCTTCCGAGTGGCCGTGACCGCGCGTGTCGTAGCGCAGCACGCGGAAGTGTCTGGACAGCGCCGCGACTTGCGGCGTCCACATCGACAGATCGCTGCCGAGCGAATTCGACAACACGATCCACGGCGCGTTGCCGTGACGGTCACCATCGATCCGATAGTGAAGTTCGGTGCCGTTGACTGCGGCGTAAGGCATGCCGGTTACTCCCTGGAGGTTGCGCGCTTGGCGCGCGTGGAATGAAGCGCCAGCACGGCGTCCACATAAGCGTGCGCCTGACCGACGTATTGAGCGGGGTCGAGCAGCTTCTGCAAGCGCTCGGGCGGAAGATGTTCGGTGACGGCGCGGTCGACCGAGAGGACCTCGAAGAGCGTCTGTCCGTCGCGGATCGCCGCCTTCGACGCGCGCTCGACCAGATGATGCGCATCGAGCCGGCCAATGCTGTCGCCGAGCGCGAGCATCACCGCTTCGCCGAGAATCAGGCCGTGCGTGACGTCGAGATTCGCCGCAAGACGCGGCACGTTGACGTTCAGACCCGCGGCGATCTGTTCGATGTTGGCGAGCGCGCCGCCCGCGAGACGCGCGAGATCCGGCAGCGCGTCCCATTCGGCTTGCCAGCCGCCGAGCGCGCGTTCGTGTTCCTGCACCATGCCGGCGAACACCGTGGCGACCAGCCCGGGCGCGCGGGTCGCGGCGGTCAGCACCGCCGCGCAGCCGACCGGGTTGCGCTTGTGCGGCATCGTCGACGAACCGCCCTTGCCTGCCGCGGCCGGCTCGGCCAGTTCGTCGATCTCGGTTTGCATCTGCAACGAGATATCGCGTGCGATCTTGCCGAGCGTGCCGATCAGCATGCCGAACAGCGACGCTGTTTCAGCGATGCGATCGCGTTGCGTGTGCCACGGCAAAGTGGGCACGGCGAGTTCGAGTTCCTGCGCGAGTGTTTGCGTGACTTGCGGGGCGGCGTCGCGCAAGCTGGCGAGCGTGCCTGCCGCACCGCCGAATTGCAGCACCAGCACGCGCGGACGCAGTGCGTCGAGCCGCTCGCGATGGCGCAGCAGCGCGTCGAGCCACTGCGCGAATTTCAGACCGAGGGTGATCGGCAGCGCCTGCTGCAGCCACGTGCGGCCGATCATCGGCGTCGCGCGATGCGTGACGGCGAGCGCCGCCACCGCGTCGCAGGTGGCTTGCAGGCCACGGTCCAGCAAATCGAAGCTGTCGCGCAGTTGCAGCACGGTCGCCGTATCGATGATGTCCTGGCTCGTCGCACCCCAATGGACGTACTTCGACGCTTCGGCATCCGCGGCTTTCACGCGCGCGGTGAGTTGCTTGACGAGCGGAATCGCGAGGTTGCCGCCGAGCGCCGCGTCGCGCGCGAGCGCGTCGGCGTCGAGCTGATCGGCGTGGCAGGCCGCTTCGATCGCGGCCACCGCGCCTGGCGGAATTACGTTATGCGCGGCCGATGCCCGGGCGAGCGCCGCTTCGACGTCGAGCATCCGTTGCAGCGTGGCACGCGGCGCCCAGATGTCGTTCATCGGCTGCGTGCCGCAAAGGAGACCGGTCAGACGGGTGCTGGAGTCGAGCATGATGGGCGATGATCGAGGGAATCGAAAGTGAAGGTTTTAGCGCGGCTTTCAGCGCGCGGCGAGACGCGTCTGATGGACAGTAGACAGCGTACCGCACACGGCGTTGCGGAGTATTGTGCGCCGAACGCGGCCAGAACGTCATTCGCGACATCGTGTCACGCGCACGATGCGTGCCTCATGCGCGTTGATGTGACGGTGTGACGTTCGGGCGCCTTTCGGTGGCGCTCTGGCCATGCGCTTTAGCCATGCGCTCTGGCCATGCGCTTTGGCCATACATCGGCCGCGCTTTCGCTTCGGGTCAGGCCGCGCGCGCCGCCTGGGTGCCGTCGATCAGCGGCACGCCGGTCAGTTTGTGCAGCGCGTCGAAGTCGATGTCCGAGAAGATCTCGCGGACCACGAGGCCTTCGCCGGTGACGTCGATCATCGCGAGGTCGGTGTAGATGCGATTGACGCAGCCCACGCCCGTCACCGGGTACGTGCATTCGGCGGCGATCTTGCTTTCGCCCTGCTTGGTCAGGTGCTCCATCATCACGTAGACCTGCTTCGCGCCGATTGCCAGATCCATTGCGCCGCCGACGGCCGGAATCGCGTCGGGCGCGCCGGTGTGCCAGTTCGCCAGATCGCCCTTCGCCGACACCTGGAAAGCGCCGAGCACGCAGAAATCCAGGTGGCCGCCGCGCATCATCGCGAACGAATCCGCGTGATGGAAGTAGGCGCCGCCCGTCCGCAGCGTGACGTGCTGCTTGCCGGCGTTGATCAGTTCGTCGTCTTCCTCGCCAGGAGCCGGCGCGGGGCCCATGCCGAGCAGACCGTTTTCGCTGTGCAGGAAAATTTCCTTGTCGGCGGCGAGGTGGTTGGCCACCAGCGTCGGCACGCCGATGCCGAGATTCACGTAGGCGCCTTCAGGGATATCCAGCGCAACGCGCCTGGCCATTTCATCGCGGGTCAGTTTCTTCATGTCGGTCTCCGGGTCAGGCGGCGGTGGCGGCTGCGTTTTGATGGGCCGCTTGCGGCACTTCGATCACGCGTTGCACGAAGATGCCGGGGGTGACGATCACTTCCGGATCGAGCGCGCCGAGCGGCACCACTTCCGACACCTGGACGATCGCGGTTTTGGCCGCGCTAGCCATGATCGGTCCGAAGTTGCGGGCCGTCTTGCGATAGACGAGGTTGCCCCAGCGATCGCCCTTGTGCGCCTTGATCAGCGCGAAGTCCGCGTGCAGCGGCGACTCGAGCACGTAGTGCTTGCCGTCGATCAGGCGGGTTTCCTTGCCTTCGGCGAGTTTGGTGCCGTAGCCGGTCGGCGTGAAAAATCCGCCGATGCCTGCGCCCGCAGCGCGAATACGCTCGGCGAGGTTGCCTTGCGGCACCAGTTCGAGTTCGATTTCACCGGCTCGATAGAGCGCGTCGAACACATACGAATCGGTTTGGCGCGGGAATGAGCAGATGATTTTGCGCACGCGTTTGGCTTTGAGCAGCGCCGCGAGGCCGATGTCGCCGTTGCCGGCGTTGTTGTTGACGATGGTGAGTTCGCGCGCGCCTTGTTCGATGAGCGCGTCGATCAGTTCGGACGGCATGCCGGCCGTGCCGAAGCCGCCGATCATGACGGTGGCGCCGTCGTGGACGTCGGCGACCGCCGCTTGAAGTGACTCGAAAATCTTGTTGATCATGTCGAATTTCCTTTTGGGGCGCTGCGCACCGATCGGCTTTTGCCTTTGCAGGCAGGGGCGTTTGCGGGACGGTCTCCGGGCCTTTTTGCCCGGCTGTGCTTGCCGGGTTGAAGTACTCGTTCATCGCCTTGAGTTTGTTCGCTATATGAACGTTGATTCGATTAGCGAACGTTGCAGCAGATTATGGTTGCCCTTCGGGCGGGTTGTCAAGGCAGGGGATTCCATGATGATAGGGCGTTGTTCGCGCAGCGGTCTGGTTTAAAAAGCCCAACCTCAGGCTTACCCCACTATCCAGATCACCAATTAACCCCCTACCCTCTATCCAGATACCGAATACCTCTCACAGCGCCACAGGCAAAAGAAAATGCCGGACCTAGATTTAGACCTCAACCTGATCCCCTATCTGGTAGCCATGGAAGACACCCGCAATGTCAGCCGCGCTGCGGAGCAGCTAGGCGTCAGCCAGCCGCGCGTGAGCACCGCACTAGGCCGCCTGCGGGAATACTTCGACGACCCGCTTTTCGTGCGCACGTCCCGCGGTATGGAGCCCACGCCGCGAGCGCTGGCGATCCTGCCCGCTGCCCGCGACGCGCTCCTGCGCATCGAAAAAGGCATGCTCGACGCGCAAGACTTCGACCCCGGGACCAGCACCCACACCTTCGCCATCGCGCTCTCCGACGTCGGCGAAATCGTCTTCCTGCCGCGTCTGCTGCAACTCTTCGCCGAACGCGCGCCCAACGCCAACCTGCGCTCGGTGTCGCTCTCGCCCTCGCATGTCGAACGCGGACTCGAATCGGGCGACGTCGATCTGGCCGTCGGCTATTTCCCCGATCTGTCGGGAAACAACTTCTTTCAGCAACGGCTCTTCACCCATCGATTCATCTGCCTGATGCGCACGGGTCATCCGCTCTCGAAAGCGCCGCTCACGCTGCCCCAGTTTGTGGCGTCAGGCCACGCGGTGGTCCGCGCCGAAGGACGCAGCCAGGAAGTCCTCGAGAAATACCTGGAAAAGAAACGCATCAAGCGCCGTGCCGTGCTGGAAACGCCGCACTTCATGAGCCTACCGTTCATCCTCGCGCGCACCGATCTGCTTGCGACCGTGCCGCACGCAATCGGTTTCGCGTACGTGTCGGAGCACGCGTCGATCACGCTGGTCGAGCCGCCGCTGCCGCTGCCGCGCTTCGATCTGCGGCAGCACTGGCATCGCAAGTTTCATAACGATCCGCGCGCGAGTTGGCTGCGCGGCGTGGTCGCCGAACTCTTCAACGACGATAAGGACGAGTGGCCGAAATAGCCGCGCGCCCCGACAGCGAAAAGGGACATCAGCACGACCCGGCGCAAAACATGGAACAATGGCCGCACTCATTGAACCCGCGCGCTCCATCGAGCGTCGACGCGCGATCCCAAAGGAGCGACGGATGACCAGCAGCAAGGCAAAGAAAACCAAACCCGCAGCCGCGCCGGAACGCCCTAGCCGCGAAGAAGCCGAAGCAGCCGTACGCGTGCTGCTGCGTTGGGCCGGCGACGATCCGCAGCGCGAGGGCCTCATCGATACACCGGCGCGCGTGGTGCGCTCCTATGAGGAGTTTTTCGCGGGCTATCTGACCGATCCGCGCGAGCTCCTCGTCCGCACTTTCTCCGAAGTGGACGGCTACGACGAAATGATCGTGCTGAAAGATATCCGCTTCGAAAGCTATTGCGAACATCACATGGTGCCGATCATCGGCCGCGCACACGTCGCCTATCTGCCGGGGCATCGGGTGGTCGGCATCTCGAAGCTGGCGCGTCTCGTCGATGCGTTCGCCAAGCGCCTGCAGATTCAGGAAAAGATGACGGTGCAGATCGCCGACACATTGAACGACGTGCTGCAACCGGAGGGCGTCGGCGTGATTCTGGAAGCCGCGCATCAATGCATGTCGACACGCGGCGTGCATAAGGCCGGCGTCACGATGGTCACCTCGCGCATGCTCGGCGCGTTCCGTACCGATCCGTCGACACGTCGTGAGTTTCTGGCGATCGTCGGCAATCCGGGGGTGATCTCGGTTGCCAATACGTAAGCAATGGTACCGGCAAACAACGACGCAACGCGCCCATCACCGGCGCACCTCGTCACCGCGATCGCCCTCGCGAATCTTGCCTTGCGAGACGCTGCTGCCCGGCGGCACGCTATGCGTGAGCCACACATTGCCGCCGATCACCGAGCCGCGCCCGATCGTCACACGGCCGAGAATCGTCGCGCCGGCGTAGATCACCACGTCGTCCTCAACAATCGGATGGCGCGCGTTGCCCTTGACCAGCATGCCGTCGAGATCGGCGGCAAAGCTCTTCGCGCCGAGCGTCACCGCCTGATACAAGCGCACACGTTCGCCGATGATCGCGGTCTCGCCGATCACGACGCCTGTGCCGTGGTCGATAAAAAAGCTCGGCCCGATGGTCGCGCCAGGGTGAATGTCGATGCCGGTCGCAGAATGCGCGATCTCGTTGATGAAGCGCGCCAGCAGCGGCACGCCGAGCCGATGCAGCGCGTGCGCGAGACGGTGATGCGTCATTGCCCACACGCCCGGATAACACAGCAGAATTTCGGTGATGTGCTGTGCCGCCGGATCGCCGGTGAAGGCGGCCTGAATATCGCTGACCAGCAACGCGCGAATCCCCGCCAGCTGCGTGCCGAATTCGCGCGCGACTTTGAACGCGCGTTCTTTCAATTCCGCCTCGGGCGTCTCGCCGAATTCGGGCAGAAAGCGCAGTGCCCGGCGAATCTGTTCCGCGAGCAATCGCAAGGTGCTTTCGAGCGTATGGCCGACGTAGTAATCGACGGTTTCGTCGGTCAGATCGGGGGCGCCGTAGTGCGTGGGAAACAGCGCCGCGCGCAGGCCGGCGACAATGTCGACCACTGCATCGCGCGACGGTAGCTCGCGAATGCCGAGCGGATGACGCGTGCGATGCAACTCTTCGCGCGACGCGCGCAGGTCCGCGACGATCTGTTCGAGACCCCAGTTCTGGGAAGGCACGTTAGGCATAAAAGGACAGCGCCGTGCCTGGGCACGGTTCAGAGTGATTATGCGGAGAGATTACCGCGTTTTTCCGCGGTTCGCGCGCCGCGCCGCGGGGCGGTCTGGCGCGCGGTACGCCGCCGCTCGATGCGATTCAGATGGTGACGCTGCTCGCATCGATCCAGCGCACCGCCCAGTCGCGTGCGTGCGCGATGGCGGCGGCTTCGTCGGGAAAGCGCAGATCGGTGGGGAAAAAACGGTTGGCGACCAGCTCGCCGTCGCTCGAACGGGAGATGACCACATAGGGTTGCCAACTGCCATCGCCCGCGCGCGCCGGCGCGCAATTCAGCAAGTAGCCGCGATGTGTGAATGCAGCATCGAAGTGCATGTGTCACCCGCCCTGACGGCCCCGTAAGGTGTTTTGAGTTGGGCGCAGCCGTTCGATGCCCGCCGTGTTGGAACAGCCAGGCAAATGTCGTCGATTTCACCGCGCGCCGCTCGCCGGAGTAAGATCATACTCTGTAGACAATACGCGTTCATTAAAAAAAACGAAAAGAATCCCGGACGCAATCGCCAGGTGAAAGACCCCTTCCGCGTAGCCGCCACTCAATCGCGGCGCAACCGGAACGCAAGCAGGCGTTATGCTTTACGGAACGGGTTTTGCTGTTACTTCAACCATGTCCTCTTCAACGGAGAAAGCATGATGAACAGCACCGATATCAGCAAGCAGGCAGACGCGGCCAAGCTGCCCGGCGCCGTTCGCCCGAGCACGGCGGAATTGCACAACGACCGCACACACGACAGCACCGTCGACACCGACGGCAAGAATCGCGAGGCGGCACGCATCGCGAACCACAGCCCGATTGCCGTCGACGAGATCATCGGCAGCAATGCGACCCTCTGCAACAGCATGCCCGAGTCGCCCGACGGCATGGCCGGCTTCGACAGCCGCGTCGGCGGCAATCATCTGCTGCTGGCGCTCGAACCGGGCTACATCGTGATCGACAAAGGCATGGTCGAGCCACAAACCGCCTATTCGCAGGATCATCAATTCGACGACCCGCGCCCGGTCGGCAGCCGAGGCGAATCCGGCCGCACTCATTACGCCGTTAATCATCTGCGGCCTACGCGCGTGATTGAATTACTTCGGGCGAGATAATTCATTCCCGCTTTGCGCATGGTTTACCCATACGTTTGAATCGAGCCGCCCGGGCTTATTAATCAAGGAAATCTTAAACGCACGCCGTTTGAAAGACGGTGTGCGCTTTGCGTCTGGATTAGAAACCCCAGGTTGCAGGACCTGTACTCGATAGAGGCTTTTTCCGCTCGCCTGACGCCGACACAATCGGCTGTACATTTACCCCAAACGGAGCAGCAGATGAAGAAGATCGTGGTGATAGGTGCAACCGGTACCGTCGGCCAGGCCGTGGCAGCAGCGCTGAAGGCGCGCCATGAAGTGATCGAAGTGGGCGCGACGCGCGGCCAGTATCGCGTGGACAGCACCGACCCGGCGAGCATCGAGCGGCTCTTTCGCGAGATCGGCAAAGTGGATGGCGTCGTCACAACCACCGGCAAGCTGCATTTCGGCCCGCTGCCGGACATGAGCATCGAACAGTTCTGGGTCGGGCTGCGCGACAAGCTGATGGGGCAGATCAACGTGGTGCTGACCGCCCAGCCATACATCAACGACGGCGGCTCGTTCACGCTGACGAGCGGGATCGTCGGCGACGAGCCGATTCGCGAAGGCGCGAATGCAACCACCGTCAATATGGCTTTGGAAGGTTTCGTGCGCGGCGCGGCGATCGAACTGCCGCGCGGCATCCGCATCAACGTGGTGAGCCCGACGGTGCTGACGGAATCGCTCGACGCTTTCGCGCCCTACTTCCGCGGCTTCGAACCCGTGACTGCCCAGCGCGCCGCGTTGGCCTATCTGCGCAGCGTCGAAGGCGCGCAGACAGGGCGCGTCTATCGCGTCGGCTATTGATGCGGTTTTGAACGGCGCCGGTCGCACGGCGTCGACGTGAGCCCCGGGTCAGCGCTTCTGTTCCTTCACGCGCGACACGATCTGCGTCGGGCTGACGAATTGCAGCGCGATCAGCACCCAGATCAGCGTGATCGCCATGTAGATCATCGCCATCGCGTCGATCGACTGCGGCGCGCGCACGCCGGTTGAAAATACAGCGTAGTACAACGCGACCACCAGCGTTTGCGTCGCGGGGCCGGCCGTAAAAAAAGTCAGCTCGAACATGCCGATGGTCCGCACCAGCACGAGCAGGCCGGCCGCCAGCATGCCCGGCACCAGCAAGGGCAGCAGCACGTAGCGGAAATAGCGGAAAGTGTTGGCGCCGAAAATGCGCGCCGCCGCTTCCAGATCCGGATCGATCTGTTCGATGAACGGCGTCATCACGAGGATCACGAACGGCAACGCAGGCACGAGATTCGCGAGGATCACGCCGCCGAGCGTGCCGGCGAGGCCGACCTTGTACATCACGGTCGCCAGGGGAATGCCATACGTGACGGGGGGCACCATCAGCGGCAACAGGAAGATCAGCATCGCGAAGCGTTTGCCGGGAAACTGCACGCGTGCAAGCGCATAGGCCGCGGGCACGCCGAGCAACACCGACAGCAGCACCACCGCGCCGACCACTTCCACGGTGACCCACAATACGCTCGCCAACTGAAAGTCGTTCCACGCCTGCGCATACCAATGCAGCGTGAAGCCTTGCGGCAACAAGGTGCCGAACCAGCGCGTCGCCACCGAGTTGACCGCGACCGTCGCGATCAGCAACACCACGTTGACGAGGAAGAACACCATCGCGCCCCACACCAGCACGCGCCACGCACGGCCCGGCAAACTGTCGCGCTGCTTGATGCGCTTGCTGGGTCGGTGGGCGCCGTGGTCGTGGCCGTGATCCTGGCCATTTGATGTGGACGCGGCCCACGAAGGATGCGGCGCATGGTGATCGGTGGCCATCAGCCTTTGCCTCCCGTCACCGGACCGCGGTAGAAAAAACGGCGCGCGCCGAGCATCGCGGCGACCACCAGCAATTGCACGAAGCCCATCACCATCGCGATCGCGGAGGCGAGCGAATAGTCGTAGCTTTCGAACGCGGCTTCGGCAGCGGCGATCGACATGACACGCGTCGGGCCGGCTGGCGCACCGAGCAGCACCGCCGATGGAAACACCGAAAACGCCTGCACGAAAGACAAGCACGCGGCCATCGTCAGACCGGGCACCAGCAGCGGCAGATAGATGCGGAGAAACTGCTGCCACGGACTCGCGCCGAGCGTGGCCGCGGCGCTTGCCAGCGTCGGATCGATACCCGTTATGTACGACAGCGTGAGCAGAAACGCGAACGGAAAGCCTGACACGATCAGCGAGATCAGCACCCCCCAGAAGTTATGCGTGAGACGCACTTCACTGGTGTAGAGATGCAGGCCTTGCAAGGCTTGCGGAAACCAGCCGTTCGGGCCGAAGTACGTGAGCATGCCGTCGGCGATCAGCACGGTGCCGAGCGTGACCGGAATCACCAGCAGCGTCGTGACGAATTTCCGATAGGGCGAATTGCGGCGCAGCGCGAACGCCACCGGAACCGACACGCCGACATTGACGAGCGTCGCGGGCACCGCAAGCTTCAAGGTGACGATGATGGTCGGCCACATCGAAGTATCGGTGAAGAACGCCAGATAGTTGGCCCACAGGCCGCCGCCGTTCGTCGGCCGGAACGACAGCGCCAGACCATATGCAAATGGATAGATGAACAACGCGGCGATAAAGATCAAAGCTGGCGCGACCAGCCACGCTTTGGTGTCGCGCGGCGCAAGCGGCGGCGGCAGCGTAGCCGTGTTCACGGCGCTTCTCCGTCATAGACGAGCGTGCGTGACGGCGGCACGCGCAGGCTGATTCGCTCGTCTTGCTCGAACTCGCCCGCGACGCGCGCCCACAACTCGCCGAATGCAGTCTTCACGCGCAACAGCGAATCGTGGCCGCCGTATTCGACCGTGCTCACCAGGGCGTCAAACGCGTTTTCCGCGCCCGGCTCCGCACATTCCATATCCTCGGGACGCAACGCGACGCTTACGCGCTTACTGTTGAAACCGGCCATCGGCATGCCGATCAGACGTACGCCGTTCGCACTGACCGCAACGCTGTCGCCTTGCATCCCCTCGAGCGTGAATTCGACCACATTGCGATAACCCATGAAGCGCGCGACATGCAGGTTCTGCGGCCGCGTATACACCTCTTTCGGCGTCGCGATCTGCTGCACCACACCCTCTTTCATCACGACGATGCGATCAGCCATCGACAGCGCCTCGTCCTGATCGTGCGTCACGTAGAGGGTCGCGCGTTCGAGCTGACTATGGATACGGCGAATTTCGGCGCGCATTTCGATGCGCAGCTTCGTATCGAGATTCGACAGCGGTTCGTCCATCAGGATCAGCGGCGGTTCGATCACAATCGCTCGCGCAATCGCCACACGCTGCTGCTGACCGCCGGAGAGTTGTCCGGGGAGCTTGCGCTCATGGCCGACCAGTTGCACCAGTTGCAGCGCCTCACGCGCACGCCGCGCGATTTCACTCTTGCCGACCCCGCGCATCTTCAAACCGAAGCCGACGTTATCGAGCACCGTCATATGCGGAAACAGCGCGTAGTTCTGGAACACCATGCCGAAGCCGCGCTTTTCCGGCGGCAGCACGTCGATACGTTTGTCGTCGAGCCAGATGCCGCCGCCGCTCAACGGCTGCAAACCGGCGATGCAATTGAGCGCCGTCGATTTGCCGCAGCCCGACGGTCCCAGCAACGCAATGAACTCGCCGCGCCGGATGTCCAGATCGAGCCCCTGCAACGCCGCGATCGGATGGCCTTCCGCATTCGTGAAACTGCGGCTCACCGAATCGAGCCGCAACTGCTCAAAGTGATGCTTCATGGCGGTTTCCTGATACGAATGACGCGCGCAATCACGACGCTCCTGACGGAGCACCTTGCGGGCTACTTTGTCTTCTGCGCGCCGACCTCGCTGTCCCACTTCCTGAATGCCGCGACCATCGCGGCCGCGTTCAGCGGCAATACATGCGGACGCTCGGCGAGCAGCTTCGCGTACTCGGGTCGCCCAAACTTCTTCAGCACATCCTGGCTATGGGCAGGCGCCTGTTCGACGCTCACGCCCTTGATCGCGGGACCTGGATAGAAATAGCCGTCGTCATAGGTCAACGCCTGCTGCGCCGGTTCGAGCATGAAATTCATCAGCTTGTAGAGCACGTCGAGCTTTTCCTTCGGCACGCCCTTCGGAATCACCATGTAGTGCGCGTCGTTCACCCACGTCATGTTGTCGAATGCCTGCACGCGAAATTCCGCCGGCACGATGCCGAGCGCGCGCGGGTTGATGTCCCATCCCGTCACCGTGACGGTCATATCGCGCGTGCCCTCGCCGAGCTCCTTCATCACCGCCGACGTGCCACCCGGATAGTAAGGAATGCATTCGTTCAGTTGCTTGAGGAAGGCCCACGTCTTGTCCCAACCGTGAATCGGGTCCTGCGGGTCTTTGTCGCCGAGCACATAGGGTAAGCCCATCAGGAACGTGCGGCCCGGACCCGAGTTCGCCGGGCGTGCGTAGATCAGCTTGTCCGGATGCGCCTTGCACCATTGCAGCAATTGCTCGGGCGTCCTGGGCGGATCGCTGACTTTGGCGGGGTTGTACTCGATCAGCGGACCGGCCGGCATATACGCGACTTCGAGGCCGAAGCCTTGCGCGAGATCCTGCATCCTGCGCGGCCCGGGCGCGTATTTGTCGAGCACGCCCGGGAATGCCGCGGCATTGTCGGGCAGCAGCTTCATCCAGAGATTCTGTTCGATGCCGGCGGCCAGTGCGTCGGTGCCGGTCAGCACGAGGTCGATGTCGGAGCGGCCCGCGGCCTGCATCGCCTTGATCTTGCCGGGCAACTGCGGCGCCGGCGCATTCGTGAACGTGAGGTTGGCGATAAGGTTCGGATACTTCGCCTTGAACGCCTCGAAGCCCTTTTGAGTGAGCTGAAGATCCCCGGCGACGTCGACGATGTTGAGCGTCACCGGATCGGCCGCGGGCGCCGCCGATGCGAAGGCGGCGCTTGCCGCGAAACATACGGACACCAGCCTGAGCGCCAATCTGCCAGAAACAGTCATTGCGTCTCCTCGCTTCTTCGTATGGAAGTCCGCCGGTCGAATGCGGTGCTGGCGGTGTCGTTCTATCACCGCAACATAGCGAAGCCCAACTGCCGATGTCAAGCAAATTATGGCGATACGGTTTTGACTACAAAACCGGCCACTTATGGCTAAAGCCTTTATTTTTCAATGATTTTTTCTGGGCAAATCAAGGGCAAACCCGAGGCCGGATAGCAACTTGAATCATCACTTGTTAGGCAACTTGAAACTCAACCCGACATTCACCCGCCCGGAATTCCCTGCGTGTTCACGTATAGCGAATACAACCCGTGGCTTGCCGCCATGAACAGCCGGTTCCGATGCCGTCCGCCGAAACAGACGTTCGCGCAGCGCTCCGGCAAGGCAATGTGGCCGATCGGCTCGCCTTGCGGCGTGAAGACGCGCACGCCGTCGAGTTCATCGTTGCCCATGCCCCAGCCGCACCACAGATTGCCGTGGATATCGACGCGAAAGCCGTCCGGCGTGCCCGGCCCGGCGTCGATCAGCACGCGGTTGTTCGACAGCGTGCCGCCATGACCATCGACATCGAACGCGCGGATCTTGCGTGGCTCGCCGCGCGATTCGACCACGTACAGCACCGACTCGTCCGGCGAGAACGCCAGACCGTTCGGCCCCAACACGTCATCGGCGACCACCGTCACCTCGCCGGTTTGTCCATCGATGCGATAGACGCACGCGGGCAGTTCCGACTCCTGCTGCTCGCCCTCGTAGAAGCTGTCGATACCGAAGGTTGGATCGCTGAACCAGATCGACCCGTCCGATTTCACGATCACGTCATTCGGCGAATTGAAGCGCTTGCCGCGATAACGGTCGGCGAGCACGGTCGTCGAGCCGTCGTATTCGGTACGTGTCACGCGGCGCGTCAGGTGCTCGCACGTGACGAGGCGCCCCGCGCGATCGCGCGTGTTGCCGTTCGCATTGTTCGACGACTGACGAAACGTCGTGACCGCGCCGCTCGGCTCATCCCAGCGCAGGATGCGGTCATTGGGAATGTCGCTCCACAGCAGATAGCGGCCGTCGCCGAACCAGACCGGCCCTTCCGACCAGCGCGCGCCCTGATGCAGACATTCGACCGACGCCGACGCGAGGGTCAGCGCCTTGAAGCGCGGATCGAAGCTGCGGATGGCGGGATCGGGGTAGCGTCGGCTGTTGTCGCTCATGGTTGTGCTTTGGCTGATTGAAGTTGAAGGTTGTTGGTGGAGACGGACCGAAGGAGACGGGCCGAAGCCAGCTTCGTTGCGCGCGGCGAGTTCGTCATCAATGTGACACGTCAATGCGTCATCAATAAGCCGCGGACGATTGCGCGAACTGACGCTCCGACGCGAGCAATGCCTGCGCCGCGCGGCCGATCTTCGCATGATGTTCACTCGGCGTCGAACTGAGCAGCGGCAGGATCCCTCATATCGGCGATCTTCGAGAACGTGACCGCAATGACGCCTCAAACGGGAGCGGGATTCGACGTTCAAGGTAGCATCAGGCTCAAGTAGTTGTCAAACAACTTTAAAACCGCATGCAGCGTGCGGCGGAATTAAGCATTATTTTCTCGCCAATAGCGGATTAAGGTCGTTTTTTCCGAACTCCCGTAAGCGCAATGACTGCTCGCATAATTTAAAATATATATGTGGCCACTCGAAAGCGGTGCGGAAGCAGCGCTGCAGAAAATTACCCGTTTTATTGCTGTGCCTATAGCAATAAAACCGAAAAAAATCCGATATAAAGAGTAATTCGTACGTCGCTTCGCGCAAGCCGTATCACCGCCGTTTCTTTTCGAATCCAGCCAGGATTTGCGAATTAATTTTTGGTGATAGATTGTGGCGATAAAACAGCCGGACGGAAGGCCGCACGGCAATTAACCGCAACGTGTCGTTTGCGATCTGAGAGAACTCAATTGGCGCTACATTTTATCGAGCAGATGGCTCCGTTACTGAACGCCGCGGACGAAGCGGAATGGTTCGGTGCCATCGCGGGGCTTGCCGACACATGGGGCTTCGACCGCCTGTTGATCGCCATGCTGCCGCGCCCGACCATTCGCCTCGAAGACGCCTACGTGCGCAGCACCTACGCGCCGACATGGCGCCGCACGTATGACAAGCAGGGTCTCGTGCACATCGACCCCACTGTCACGCATTGCTTGACGCGCGCGACACCGCTGATCTGGTCGCCGGACATTTTCACGACCGCCCCGCAGCAATCGCTGTACGAGGAAGCCCGCTCGTACGGCTTGCGCGCAGGGGTGTCGTTGCCGATCCACGGGCCAAACCAGGAGGCCGGCATGATGTGCTTCGTCAACGACAGCAATCCGTCCGACGCATTCTGGCGCCACGTCGACGTCGCACTGCCGAATCTCGTGTTACTGCGCGATCTGGTGATCGACACCAGCCAGCGCCACCTGAATACGCATGCCCAGACTTTATTGCCCAAGCTCACGCCGCGCGAACGGGAATGTCTGAAATGGACCGCGCGCGGCAAATCCACTTGGGAAATCTCTCATATCCTGAACTGTTCGGAAGCCGTGGTGAACTTCCACATGAAGAACATCAGAACGAAGTTCGGCGTGAATTCGCGGCGCGCGGCGGCCGTCATCGCCGCGCAGCTCGGACTTATTGACCCGGGTTGAACAAGGCAGCGGCGTCGCGGCTGTACAGCACTCGCTCGGCCCTGCCTAGATCGGCGTCGGAAACGGTCTTGGTGAAGTAAAGGCCCAGCAGGATCGCCACCGGTGCCGGGATCTCAGCGCCCGACTCAAACCGGCTGCCGCGCGATTGCGTCACGCCGAAGCGCGCCCAGAAGCGGCGCTGGCTTTCTTTTTTCTTCTTGCGGTAGGCGATGATCAGAACGCGATCCACTCCCGACGATGGTTCAGCCATGCGAGCTTGGATGCCGGTTTGCGGTTGCCAGTGATTTTCCAGAAGTTCCATGTCGTGTCTCGTCGGTTTGGTTACTGATGCTTATCTCGATTTTGCTTTACCCGATAAGCATGCGCACCTATCCAGGTAGGTAGGTGGCAGAACGATTCAAAATGCATAAGTTTTCTTGCGTATTGGGTACCCCAACACGTTCAGGAGAACGTCATGCAAACAGCAATCCGGATTGGAATGCGGCAGGAATTTGACAACGCGGACATCAACGAGATGTACCGCCTGCGGGCTCGGGTTTTTCACGGGCGGCTCGGGTGGGACATCCCGACTATCGCGGGAATGGAAATCGACGGCTACGACGCGCTCGGGCCGCACTACATGCTGATTCAGGGCGACGACCATCATGTGCGCGGCTGTTGGCGCCTGATGCCCACAGAGGGACCGAACATGCTGAAGGACACTTTCCCGCAACTGCTGCACGGCGCGGCCGCGCCAGTCGGGCGGCACATCTGGGAGTTGAGCCGGTTCGCGATCGAAACCAGCGGTGAGGAACAGTCGTTCGGTTTCGCCGACCTCACGATGCAGGCGATTCGCGAGGTCATCATGTTCGCCATCCGGACGGGCATCACGCGCTATGTCACGGTCACCACTACGCCGATCGAACGGTTGCTGCGCAAGACCGGCATGGAGATCAGCCGGCTCGGCTCGCCGTTGCAGATCGGCGTGGAACGCGCGGTGGCGCTGGATATCGCGATCAGCCCGAAAACCCGCACTGCCCTGTTCGGGCCGATGGCCGCGGCGGCGTAGCCACACGCAGCCGGGTCGAAAGCGGACCGCGGAGACGGCGGGCCGGTTTCGGCTCGTGGAGAACTTCAGGAACCGAACATCCGGTCGAGCGCGTTTTCCAGGTGCGCACGCATCGCCTGGCCGGCAGCCGGAGCGTCCTTGCGACGAATCGCCTCGAGCACCGCCAGATGCTCTGCCTGCACGAGCCGCTGTCGCTCGACAGTCTTCACGAGCGACAGATTGCGCGACAGATTCATGCTGAACACGATCTGTTCTTCGATGAACGACATGACTGTGATAAAAAACGGATTCTTCGATGCGCGCGCCACCGCCAGGTGGAACATGAAATCGTCTTTTGCACCGATACCCTGGGTTTCGATCACGCGTTCCAGTTCGTCCCACGCGCGCTGGATCGAGGCAAGGTCGTCGGCATCGGCCTTGAGCGCGGCCTGTTCGGCGGCGCCCGCTTCGGTCACGATACGAAATTCATAGCAGCGGCGGATGTCGGACAGCGTTTCGAGCGGTGCGAAGCGACGCACGTCCGGATCGGGCCGCCGCGCGACCGTGGTGCCGGAACCGTGCCGGGTCATGATGATGCCGTCCGCCCGCAACCGCGCCAGCGCCTCGCGTATGGTCGGCCGCGAAGTTTCGAAGCGCTCGGCCAGCGCATGCTCGGTAGGCAGCCGGTCGCCCTCCTTGTACTCGCCTTCGAGAATGCGATTCAGGATGTCGCCGTAAATCTTGTCGGGCAGGCCTGTCGTTTTGCGCTCGTTCATCAGCGATGCTGAGCCAGCTTGTCTGAGTAGGCTTTGATTGTAAGGCAAACCGGAGCCTATCCATGAGTTCATGGAGGTGCGCCAAGCCGATGCGCAGGCCGGAAACGCTTACTGCACGCCGCTTGTCGCGCAATCCATCCAGGCAACACAATTTGACAAGTGTTTGATTTACATCCTGACCCGAGTGCGTCTTTTTCAGCGATCATTTAACCTCGCATCGGTAATAAATCGTCAATGGACGCGGTCATGCGGATTGGCCGCGACCCCCGAATCCTTTCAGACACGGAGTTGATATGTACACACGTATCCTCGTAGCGGTCGACGGCAGCAACACCTCACGCCGCGCGTTCGAGGCGGCATTGGCGCTCGCCAAATCCACAGGCGCTGTTCTGCGACCGTTCTATGTCGTCGAAAATACGCCCATGTATTTCGAAGCACCCGGCTACGATCCTTCGATTCTTCGCAACCGCCTGGTCGAGGAAGGCAAGGAACTCGGCACGGAATTCGCGCAGGCCATGCGCGACCAGGGTGTCAAAGGGGAACTTGAAGTGGGCGAAGCATCGTCGCTCGACGACGTCTCGTCGGTGGTGCTGAAGGCCGCCGCCGCTTTCAACGCCGATCTGCTGGTCATGGGCACACACGGCCGGCGCGGGTTCCAGCGCCTGATCCTCGGCAGCGTCGCCGAACGCTGCGTGCGCCAAGCCAGCTTGCCTGTGCTATTGATCCCCTCCGCTGCGGGCAAAAGCAGCGAAGCCGGCGCTCATCCCGATGCATAGCAGTACATAACCACAAGCGGAAACTACAAGCGGAAACTACAAGCGGAAACTACAAGCGGAAACTACAAGCGGAAACTACAAGCGGAAACTACAAGCGGAAACTACAAGCGGAAACTGCAAGCGGAAACTGCAAGCGGAAACTGCAAGCGGAAACTACAAGCGGAAACTACAAGCGGAAGCGCGAGCGTGACGTCGCTCAAGCAGCCTCGCTGCGCGAACGCGTCATTTTGCCGCTAAACGTGGGCCGTACGCGGTGGGACAATCAGTCATTACCTCGACAAATGGCTGCAGAACATGCTTACTCCTACCGCTGTTACCGCCAGTTCCGCTGTTACTTCATCCGCGCGTAGCGGCCGCCGTGCTTCGCCGCTGCGGGCTAGCGGGAGAAGCGCCGCGCGTTGTTCGAGTTGTTCGATGCGGCAGCTCTGCATGCCGCAAGGCTTGTCGTCCGACGAACTGCCGAAACTCGAAGCGTTGATCTGCACTGCACGCTCCGTGCAGCGCGGCGAAGCGCTGTACCGCAGCGGCGACCGGTTCGACAACCTTTACGCAGTGCGTTCCGGTTCGATGAAAACCGTCATGGCGCACCGTGACGGCCGGGAACACGTTACCGGCCTGCGCCTCGCCGGCGAAGCGCTCGGCCTCGACGGCATCAGTGAAGACGTGCACGCATGCAGCGCCCTGGCGCTCGAGGACAGCACCGTTTGCATCGTCCCCTACACCGCGCTCAAAACGTTGTGCCGCGAAATCAGCTCGATGCAGGAACGTCTGCACAAACTGATGGGCGAACAGATCGTCCGCGAGGCCGCGCAAATGATGGCGCTCGGCTCGTTGTCGGCAGACGAACGCGTCGCGGCATTCCTGCTCGACGTGTCGGAGCGCAACGCGCAACGCGGCTATTCGTCTGCGGAATTCAACCTGCGCATGACGCGCGAAGATATGGGCAGCTACCTCGGTATGACGCTCGAAACCGTCAGCCGCACCCTGTCAAGATTTCAAAAGCGCGGCCTGATCGATACGCAAGGCAAGCACATCCGCATCGTCGATCTCGAAGGCGTTCGGCAGGTTTAAGCCAGACGCGCTGGACCTGGCCCGCGCCGCCACATCCCCGCCCATCTCCTTTTAGCGCGCATTCGCCTTGGCATGGCTCCTGCGAGCGGGTACAGTCTTGAGTCCGTCCCCCGCAAGGAGACCCGGCGAAATGAATCGCGACCCCGCCCCGCATCACCCGCTCGTTCAGCGTCTGATCGACGCGCGTCACGTCACTGACGCACTGTTCTCCATCGTCAAACCCGAATTTCTGTATGAACGGCCGATCCGCGAGCGCCACCGGATCGTGTTTTACATCGGCCATCTGGAAGCTTTCGACCGTAATCTGCTGGATCAGCGTCTGTGCGACCTGCCCGCCTTCGATCCGCACCTCGACCAGCTCTTTGCGTTCGGCATCGATCCCGTCGACGGCGGGTTCCCCGCCGACCAGCCTGGCGATTGGCCGTCGCTCGAAGTCGTACGCGGCTATGGGTTGCGTGCTCGCGAGCAGATCGACCGGGAGCTCGCCGCATTGGGCGATTCGGCTCGCCTCGGCCACGATGGCGCGCAGGCCGGCGCGGCCGAGCAGTTGCTGAATGTCGCGATCGAGCATCGGCTGATGCATGCCGAAACGCTCGCGTACATGCTGCATCAGTTGCCGCTTGCACAAAAGGTCACGGGCCCACGCAATGTGATGCCAACGCGCGTCGGACGCGGCGCGATTGCCGAGTCGATGGTCAGCGTGCCGGCCGGATCGACGGTGCTCGGCATGGCGCGCGAAAGTGGCCGCTTCGGCTGGGACAACGAGTTCGGCGAGTTGCTCGTCGATGTGCCCGCCTTCGAAATCGACCGCCATATGGTGACGAACGGCGCGTTTTGCCAGTTCATCGAGGCGGGCGGCTATCGGGAGCCGAAGTGGTGGTCGGAAAAAGATTGGGCATGGAAGGAAGCCGAACGGATCGAACATCCCGCCTGCTGGTCGCAGCGCGAAGGAAACCGCGAGGACGGCGCGTGGATGTTGCGCACGATGTTCGACGAAGTGCCCCTGCCGCTCGATTGGCCCGTGTACGTCAGTCACGCCGAAGCCAGCGCCTACGCGCGCTGGGCCGGCAAGACGCTTCCCACCGAAGCGCAATGGCAACGCGCGGCCCACGGCGCGCCGCATGCCGCGTCGGGAAATTTCGATTTCCGCAGTTGGGACCCGCAGCCGGTCGACGCGCATCCGGATAACGTCAGCGCGTTCGGCGTCGAAAGTCAGTTCGGCAATGGCTGGGAATGGACCTCGACGGTATTCGACGCACTCCCAGGCTTCGAGGCGTTTCCGTTTTATCCCGGCTATTCCGCCAACTTCTTCGACGGACAACATTACGTGCTCAAAGGCGGTTCGGCGCGCACCGCGCAATGCATGTTGCGGCCGGCTTTCCGAAACTGGTTTCAACCGCACTATCAGTATGTCTATGCGGGGTTCAGGTGTGTGCGGGAGTTGACAAATAAAGCATAAGCGGATTTTTCTTTGCAACTTATGCTTTATTTGTCTGGGCGCGCCTAGTTCGAGCTCAGGGGGCAACGCGACCCACAGCTGATAGCCGCGCATCAGCCCATCGCCTCTGGCACAGCCATCGTGCCACACGCCCCTGCCCGCATTCATCCACTCGACGCCGCCGGACGGCATGATCCCTGATGCGCCTGTCGTGTCTTCATATTCAACTTCACCTTCCAGCAGCACGGTCGTCGTGGCGAGGCCGGAATGGGGATGCATGGAAAACCGCATTTCGGCTTCCACCGAGCTATCGAAATAGTCGAGAAAGACGAAAGGTTTCAGCATCTCTCCAAGTTCGGACGGGCTGACCAGCCGCTTTACAGGACCGTGTTGCTGGCCTGCCGTCCGCGTGACTATCGCTTTCCCGCCACGCAGCAGACCAGAGGTATGGGCAGTAGTTTGCATATCGGGCAATGCTCCATCTTCTGCAAAACTTTGCGATGGGACGCGCGATGGGATCGTTTCGAAAGACATGGTGTTGGCTCCCACTGGTACTCCAACAACAGAGAAACATCACGACGAGACGATCGCATACCGGATCAGGCAAGCGATCGCCTCGACGAGTCCGTCTTCTTAGCTCGCGTTCAGAGGTGAAACACGCGAAGCTATCCGACCGGAGCGCGCGTCCAGGCTGAACGCGCCGGCACCGAACCAGGTGATTTGCAGGAGGCCACCGGCCATCATCACATTCTTGAGGAAGTGAATCATCTGGTTTTGATCTGCGAAGTTGTGGTGAAAGAACATCGCGGTGACCACGCAGAACACCGCCATCGCCAGCGAAACGACGCGAGCCCTGTAGCCCGACAGCAGCAGCAGGCCGCCGCCTAACTCGGTCAGCACGGCAACAACGAACGCGAGTGGTGGCACGGGCAGGCCCATGGCTGCAATATAGCCAACTGTCGCACCATACGCTGCGAGCTTGCCCAGCCCGCTCATGACAAACGGCGCACCGATCAAAATGCGGCCCAACAGCGGAATAAATTTGAAACGTTCCATTACGATCTCCAGAAATGAATTTGCATAGGTGGATTACGAAAAAGGGAATTAGCCGGCGTCCACCATCACCAGCTCAGAATCTTCAAGAGCAGAAATCTGCGCCGCAGCGACTTTCGTGATCGCCACGCCGTCTAGCGGTCCAACGGGCTCGCCATTCATTTCGATGCGTCCCGAGGCCACGACGAGATAGGCACGACGCGCTGGACCCAACTCGTGTCGAACGCTCTCGCCTGCCTTTAGCATCGCGCCAAGCACACGCGCATCGGCGCGGACAGGAAGCGCACCTTCATCGCCGGCGAACCCGCTGGCAAGGACTACGAAGCGCCCAGACCGGTCGCCTTTTGGAAACGGCTTGGTATCCCACGCGGGTTCGCCACCGGCTTCACGAGGCAGCAACCAGATCTGATAAACCTTGAGCGGCACCTCGCCCCGGTTGAACTCGGCGTGACGTATGCCCGTGCCGGCGCTCATGACCTGGACATCGCCTGCGTGGATCGCTCCCTCGGATCCCAAGGTGTCTTGATGCCCGAGCAGGCCTTGCCGCACATAGGTGATGATCTCCATGTCGCGGTGCCCGTGCATGGGGAAACCGCTGCCAACGGCGATCTCGTCGTCGTTCCAGACAATCAGGGGACCCAGGGCCGCGTGCGCGGGATTGCCGTCGGCGCTGACCACGAAATGGTGTTTCGCGCGCAGCCAACCGAGTTCCGCCCTGTCCAATGATTCCCAACGCCTGTGTGTGAGCATGTCCGCCTCCGTTTCTCGCCATCGCAAATGCGACGACGCTTGTCACCTGTGCCACCCACCGAATTCGGCGCTGGTGCAGGTGATGGGACGAATGCTATATTTGCAACGAACCAGCGCATAGATGCTAGATTGGAACGCATCATTGCCTAAAATAGAATGATCAGAAGGAGTTGAAGTCTGCCCATGAACGCAATCACTGAGCTCAATGATCTTCGGCTCTTCGCAGAGGTGGTCGAGCATGGAAGCTACACGGCGGCCGCGCGCAGCCTCGGCCTACAGACATCGAAACTCAGCCGGCGCATTCGCGCCCTGGAAGAAGAACTTGGCGTCCGCCTGCTCAATCGCACCAGCCGGAGTCTGTCGTTGACGGAAACCGGGCGGCAGTTCCACCAGCATTGCCTTGCGCTGGTGGCGGAAGCAAAGGCCGCCAAAGATATCGTGGACCGCACGCGCTCCAAGCCGCAGGGCACCGTCCGCATCAGCTGCCCCGTGGCCTTACTGGAATCCGGTATCTCCACGATCATCGCGCGATATGTTCAGGACAACCCTGATGTCCAGGTCCTGCTGGATGCAACCAACCGCCGCGTGGATGTCGTCGAGGAAGGCCTGGACTTTGCCATCCGGGTCAGGCTTCCGCCGTTGGAAAACACCGATCTCGCCGTCCGCCAACTGGGCTTGTCGATCCACATTCTGGTTGCCAGTCCCGAATTGGCGGCGCGCCATCCGGCGCCCAGCTCGATCGAATCCGTGAAGGAATGGCCCACCCTTTCCATGGCCAGCAGCAGCGGGCGATTTGTCTGGAATCTGGTCGACGTTGAGGGGCGCTCGACAGCATGGGTACACCAGCCCCGCTTGGCGACCGACGACCTGGCCAGCCTTCGGGTCGCGGCGATATCTGGCGTCGGCGTGGCAATGCTGCCTAGGGAGCTGGTTGAGGCCGATATTCAGGCCGGCCGCCTGCAGCACCTGCTGCCAGGTCTGGCTAGCACGCCGGCCCTTGTCCATGCGCTCTTCCCCACGCGCCGAGGCATGGTTCCGGCCGTCCGTCACTTGCTCGATGCACTCGTTGCAGGATGCGAAGGTCTGAACCGGCAGCGCTAGAGCGGCCGCCCGCGACGAGCACTCCCTACGCTGTGGTTTCAGCGTGCAGTATGCGAGCCGGCGCCTGCCAGCAGCTTTTCAGTGAGAAACATGCCGATGGCATCCAGCGCCTGTGTCGACGCCTTCAACCTTCCGACACTGCCGGCGAATCCATGCGGCATCCCCATCCAGACATCAAGCTGGGCATCGGTTCCGGCTGCGATGGCACGCTCGACATAGCTGCGCGAATCATCGAGCAATACTTCGTCATCTCCGACGTGAATGCGAACAGGGGGCAACCCGGAAAGTCGCGCGTGGAGCGGCGAAGCCAGAGGAGGTTTCGGATCGGCACTCCCCAAATAGGAACGCACCAGTTCCACCACCTGCGGGAGGGTGAAATACGGATCGGCATCCGCGCGCGTCACATACGTCTCGCCCGAGAGCGTCAAATCGGTAACCGGCGACAGTGCGGCCACGCCAACAAGAGCCGCCTTGGCGGAGACCGCGTCGCCGGAGACGCACGCGGCGAGTACCAGTGCGAGATTGCCTCCGGCAGAGTCTCCCGTGATCGCAATCCGGCGAATTCCCGTTTCCTCAAGCCCGCGGTAACACGCCAGCACATCGTTGACGGCTGCCGGAAAAGGATGCTCGGGAGCAAGCCGATAGTCCGGGATAAATGCACTCGCTCCCGCCCTCGCGGCGATATGGCCGACCAGGTGGCGAAATGCTTTGGCAGTTCCCAGGTTGAACCATCCGGCGTGCAGATGGAGGATCGCCTCGTCAGATCGAGAATGCCCAGGATGAACCCAGAGCCCCCGGATACCGCCAACCGTCGCATTCGCGCCAGGCCTGCAATTCGGGAGGCGTCCAAATAATCCTTTTGAACGTCTTATCTTGCGAGATTGCCGCCGTCCACGAACAGCGGCGCAACGTCGATGTAGATACGGTAGTCGTCGATTTGCCTATCGCGTACCCGCCAAATCGTCACGGCCGGCACAGTCAGTGTCGAACCGTCCTTGCGCGTGTAGGTCACTTCGATCCGCGAGACAATGACGTCGTCGAATGCCCAGACATCAAGCAATTGGTGCTTGATGCCGGCAATCAATGCCATGAACTTCTTCGAATACTCGACAACATTCGCGCGTCCGATGACAGGGTCGTTATTGGCGTAGACAAACGTGCAGTTTTCCGTCAAGAAACGCGCTAACCGTTGCTCGTCCCTCGAATCAATCGCCTCGTACACCTCTGATACATAATCGAACGCTGCTGTGGGCGCCTCAGTGAACATGTCGAGTCTCCTCCTCAAATGGTGAATGAGTACGTCAATGAGTCAGCGATCCGACTCCGTCGGGCGCCGTTCTGAAGATGTGTGGCGGTGCAAGCTGCTTGACTAGCAAAGCGATACACGAAAGGACTCCGGCAACAGCGATCGTCGCGAAGACACCGACAAACGTAAAATGCCAGCGTACGAGTTCGGCTACGAGAAACGAGCCTGCGATGCCGCCAAAGCGGGCCATGCCGAGCATCCACGCGACACCGGTGCCACGCCCCTCAGTCGGATAAAAGGCAGCCGCAAGAGCATTCATTGAGGCTTGTGCGGTGTTCATCAGCACGCCGGACACAAGTACGATTGGCACGAGTAGGCTAACGCTTCCTGCCGTCTCTCCAATACAAACGAGGCTGATCGCAGCGAGCGCGTAGCACGCGGCAATCACGAGATTTGCATTGAAGCGATCCATCAGCGCGCCGCACAGCACCGCGCCGACACCACCCAGCGGGAACAGTGCAGAGATCAGCGTCGCGCTCTTCAGGCTCAGGCCTGCATCCTTCAGCAGAATTGGCATCCAGTTGATTAACGCGTAGATAATCAGGAGGCCCATGAAGGCCGCGAACCATAGCATCAATGAACCGACGATGTATGAACGCGACAGCACAAGGCCGAGCCCGTTGTCGCCCGTTCCCGGCGCGCTCTCGGTCAGTGCGAAGCCGCGCGCATTGATTGCTTCATCGGAGATGCGCACCAGAATTGCGCGAATGCGCGCTACGGGTTTGCCATTTGCAACCATGAAGCGTACAGATTCCGGCATCTTGAGCAATAGCAGGACACTGTGAAGTATCGGTGCG
This sequence comes from Paraburkholderia sp. GW821-FHT02A12, assembly GCF_059422005.1. Classification (NCBI taxonomy): domain Bacteria; kingdom Pseudomonadati; phylum Pseudomonadota; class Betaproteobacteria; order Burkholderiales; family Burkholderiaceae; genus Paraburkholderia; species Paraburkholderia sp. GW821-FHT02A12. The sequence goes on from NZ_JBWKWA010000002.1 coordinate 2,843,792, forward strand.
ACCCCGCCCAGCATCAGAACACTCCGCCAGCCAGCATGGGGAATCAACCATGCCGCAAGCAATCCGCCCAAAGCAGCGCCGAGTGGGAATCCGCAGCACATCAGGCTGGTCACAGTTGCGCGGCGTCGGGTCGGGCAGAACTCGTCCATCATTGTCACCGCGCCAGGCATCGCTGCGCCGAGGCCGATGCCCGTCATGAAGCGCAGCACGGTCAGTTGACCAATACTCGTCGAGAACGCGGACACGACACAGGCAATACCGAAGAGGAACACGGACCCGACCATCAGGGACCGTCGTCCAACACGGTCTGATAAAGGGCCGGACACGAGCGCACCGAACGCGAGGCCGAACAGCGCGGCACCCAGGACGGGTGCGAGGTCGGGCTTGGCGAGATGCCATTCATGAAGTAACGACGGCGCGATGAAACCGATTGCCGCAGTGTCGAACCCATCCAGCATGACAATCACGAAGCACATGAAAAAAATAAGTCGTTGAAAGCGGTCGAACGGGTGCTCGTCGATGAATCTCTGGACGTCGACGACCGAAGCACGTTTCATCGTTTGTCTCCTGTGTCGATCAGAGTTAGCGCTTTAGCGCTTATTCCAGCCCCATAGCGCTTACTCCGGTCCCATGCAAGATGGTTGCCGCCAATTATGAAGGGGGCGCACTGGCCGCGTATATCACGCCGGTTGACGACCAACGCGCCGATCAACGGACGCGTACCCGTCGACCTGTCTGATCAGACTGTTCAATCGCGGATAGAACCTTGTGAAGTCCGAGCGCATCATCAAAACTGGGAGCCGTGTGGGTTCCGAGGCGCAGATCGTCAGCCATTAGCCGGTATATTCCTGCCACGTTTCGGGCAGCTACGGCATCCCTAAGACCGAAGCAATACGATTGCGGTATCTCAAGCTCGATGTAGCCGTCCTGGCCTTTACGCCCCCCTTCCACGCGCAGCGGCGAGATGTTCACCACAGGAACCTGTTCGATCGCTGCGGTGATGCGCAGATCCCCTTCGGTTCCATTTATCTCCCATAGAAACCTGGTTCCGCGCGGCAAACCACCGCGAAGCTGCAAAGACAGAGGCGCGCCAGACTGAAGCACCGCGTTAATCATCACATGATCGGGCGTCTTCATCGGGATGCTCTCTCCCGTTTCGACGATGCTCACGGTTTGCCGACGCCGCGACAATACGGCATCAATCTCGCGGATGGGCCCCAGTACACTTTGCACCGCCGCGATGGCATGTCCACCGATGACCGAAAGCAGGGTCGCGCCGTTTTTGGAGTCCATGGCATAAGCGTCACCGCGCGGGATGCGTTCGCCCCAGCTGACCCCGGCACTGATATAGGTCGACGACAACACGTCTCCGACGTACCCATCGGCAACGAGCGCGCGAATGAATTGCACTTCAGGTGACGCAATCGCTTGAGTTCCAATAACGGCTAGCACCTTCGCTTCATTCGCGAGACGCGCGAGTTCAGTGGCTTCGGCAAGTCCATTTCCAAGCGGCCATTCACAGTAGACCCTCTTTCCAGCCTCAAGCGCCGCCGCGACTACTTCCCTATGGTATGGGACCTTTACCGTTACAACCACGACATCAATGTCTGGAGACGCGACGAGTTCCGCCACGTTCTCGAAGGCGCGTGGAATGTCAAAGGCGGCGGCGGCGGCCTGCGCACTCGCCAGACTGGTGTTTGCCACACCGGCGATTTCAAACACATCCGACAAGGCGCGCAGTGCTGGAATATGAGCAGTAGTGGCCCAACCACGCTCGGCGCTCAGACCGATAATGCCCACACGAAAACGTTTTTCCATTGCTTCCTCAAAACCGTTAAGTAACTTTCATTCTGACCGTCAGGATTTCAGACGAGCCCGTACTTGTACGACGGATCATCCTTATCGCGCCGTCCAACGTTGGAGTTCTCAAGTGGCGCCAGGTCGGTGGGGACTGGGTCCAAACGCTGGGAATCAAGCACCACGACACGGTCGGCGATGCGCCACTCACCATTTCGCCGTTCCATCCGGTCGACGTACCGGATGTTCACGACCCAGTCCATGGCGGGCTTGTCGCCTTCAGGCTTCGTCCTGTGGAATGCGTGCGCATAGTGCTCCGCGTACGCCACGTCGCCATCGATCTGCACGTACTGGTTGCCCGTAAAGTGTTGTGTGCATTCAAAAGCCGGCAACAACTCCGCAGCCCATTCAATGAACCCTTCCACTCCGCCGTTATAGGCTCCGTGACGATCAATCGCATCCGGGTGATAACACGAGCGCACGAGATCCCAGTCCATCCGGTCGATACCCCGGCAATAGCGGATATGAACGCGCTTGATCTCTGCCTCGTCGAGAAACTGTTGAAGCCGCGCTTCCACGTTAGTCTCCTGTTAGGTTTCCTGATACTCCACACCGCACGCCACCTTCGAGGCGCACAAGCGCTAGAGTCATTTGCTCACGCTCGGATGCGGTCCGTATTCACCTGTTTCCATCAACTGCGAGGCCGCAATCGCCTTGGGCGTCCAGCGAAGCGTCGCACGCGTTTCCAGCAACCACGCCTGATAGGTCTCCGGAACGTTCTCGGCAGGTCCGTGGTGAATGACACCCTTTGGCACGCAGGTCAACGTGCCAGGCTCCGAGCACCCTCCCCAGACACCAGGTCCGCGCACATAACAGATCACCTCATCGAAGTCCGCATTGATATGAATCGGTGGTCGACTCGAGATGCGCGAACTGAGGTTAAACATCAGCACGTCTCCCGCGCTGGACGACAGAAACGGACTTGGAGGCCCTCCTTCGGGCAAATAGGTGAGAACCTGAATCTTGTTCAGATTCAGCTTCCACACGGGAACCGACTCCGAAAGTTGCAGACCTAGAGAGAGCGGGTCGTGCGGCATTGTGAACACCGTGTTCTCACCGTCGGTGGTCTTCAAGATCAGTTTTGTCGGTCCGCCCACGGGAATTTCGGGATCAACCTTGGCATACGTCACGTCCCGCGCGACGTTGACCATTCCTGTAGGCGCCGGAGGTGAGAGTTTCAAGGCTGACGGGCTTTCGACGATGATGCTGCGCATGGCGTCGCCGGTCGGCGCGTATCGATACGCTATCGCACGTGGGATACAGACAAAGTCACCTTCCTCGGCCGTAAGACAGCCAACGTCGGTTTCGAATTTGACATGACCCGACTGAATGAAATGAATTTCGTCTGCTTCGACATTTCGAACCACATACGGCATTGGCGTGCGGCGACCGGACACAAGCAACTTGACACCCAGCCTGGATGTAGCCACGGTTGTCGAAAGGGCTTGCGCATCGTCCTGATCGTCAGGGATCAGTCGATCAAGGACTGCTCGTCGCGGTGCATGCGGACCTTCCACAGAAAGGTAGTCCGGCGCGTATGTCGAGCGGGTAACGACAGAAATTGCGCCCATGAACCCATCCCGAGTCCACAGTTGCACAGGAGGCTCTCCGCCATTTGTCTGATCACTCATTTGTCAATCTCCTTCGCTGTCAAACACACACACACAACGGGCGTGCCTCGTCGGACCGTCCAGGCATGCGTTGTTGTCGCCGCACTAGAGGCACTGCTCACCCCGCCTACAAACGAGTCTTGTCTTCCCTGCGATCTATCTTATGCAAAAGCCGGACGAACAGTCGCGTTTGCAAGTGGCGCCGCGAACGTTGCGCCATCGTTGTTAAGTGTTATTAGCGGGTCGGCTTTCCAACCAGCGCCCGATACTCGTTCGCGGTTGCCGGAGTGCGTCCGAGCAAGCCAGCGATGTCACGCGCCATATTGAACATTTCAAGGTTGTCCTTGAGATGCTCGTCGCTGTTCGGGTACTTCCACGGCGTGTCTTCCGTCCCGATACGGATGTGTAACCCCATCATCGTGGCAAGCGTCGTCATGTACAGAGTTGCGCGCCCGGCCGCACAAACACTGATGACTGAGGTTGGGTCAATCTGGCGAATCTGATCGACCATCAGGAACATGTGACGGGTCATGTCCTGAGCATTGCTGACCCAGGTTCCCGAAACCAGGGTGCGACCAACGTTGAACGGCAGTCCGTACAGAAGCAGCCAGTTGTACGGTTTCTTGAGGATGCCTGTATCAATGAGCTTTCGTTTCGCAAGTTCAATCTCTCCGGAGCTATGGATTGCGAGTTCCGGCTTGACACCAGCGGCCTCGAGCGCCTCAATTGCCGGCACCATGAAGGCTTCCGGGTGACCCGGAGCGCACGGCGCTACCTCAGTCAGTCCCGCACGCGCTGGACTCATGCACATATCGAAGGTCGTTCCGTGGAGCACATTCAGGTTCGGGACGAAGTCCTTGCCAAAACGCGCCTTGAGCGGTTCTAGAACAGCCGAATAGGCTTCGACCGGTGGAATGTCCCGGTCAAGGCGTCGACCCTGTTTGTCGGTCATCCATGAAAAGTCAATGTGAACGCCGCATGCACCGGCCTCGATCACGCTGGACGCTGCATCCACGTATTCCTCAAGTGACGTGGTCGTTTCAAAGCGGCCAGACACAGCCGCGTTGATGGCAATCTTTTGTGGAACGTCCCATTTGGGCTGCAGTTCGGATCCAGCGAGGAACTGATACTCCTCCATTTCGCGCCTGGCGGCTTCCCAAAGTGGCAGTTTTTCGATCATGATAGTCCTCGACATACGTGGTGAAGTAAGGGTTCGAACTGTTCCGAACCAACGGCAATCAGGCTGGCAATAAGGGGCCCAACAGGGTTGACGGACTACTTCCAGCACCATCAACTTGTTAGCATTCCTATTCCAATAAAAAACGACGCGAACGCTGCCCCAGCCTCGGAACAGAGTCATAACACGCGACCGGCCTACCGTTCTCGCAACCAGATCATTTGTGTTACGATGATTCCAAGCAGAATCGATTTATATCGAATGATGTGTTTTGGAATGAACAAAGTCAAGTGCAACAGGGAATTCCCTGGGTGAAACGCTTTGACTGCAGCGCTTGTCCGGGCGACCCGGCTACCCGCCGAGCCCCATCTACATGTCGAGGAATGAGCGAATGGTTAAGTCCCACTCCACCGCAATCGATACGACCCTGGATGCCGTCGAGCCGGTTTGCGGCTCAGCGGAAAAGGAAGCGCCCGAGATCTTCGACGATCGGGGCAGAACGGTTCCATGGATGACCCGAACGTTGCATCGGCTCTACGACGTGCAGGCGCAGAGGATCCTCGACCGCGAAAAAGTGTCCATCGCGCATTGGTACTACCTGCGGGTGCTGGCTCAACGCGGCGAACTGAATCAACTGGAACTGAGCAAGCGCGTTGGAATCGCCTCGACAACCGCTGTACCCGCTTTGGACAGCATGGAAAAGCGCGGTCTATTGAGGAGGACTCGCGATCCGAAGGACCGGCGCAAGTACTACGTCAGCCTCACTGACGATGGCAGACGTCTGGTCGATGAGATGATGCCGGAGATCATCCACATGATCTCCGGCTCTTTTGATGGAGTGGCCCCTAACGAGGGGCTCATCTTCTGGGAGGTTTTGCATCAGATCGCGCAAAACCTCTCTGCGAAGTCCAACGAAGACATGGTCGTCGATTAGCAGGCTAACGCCTGTGCTGGACACATCAGAGCTTTGCACAGCGCGAACATAAAACAAAACGGCCGAGGCTTCCTACCGATGCAGGCGGGAAAGACTCAGCCGCAAGTTGCGCGATTTTCGAAAATGGCGCCTTAGCACCCAATACTACAGACCGCTTGCCGTGCCCGAACGGGAAGTTCCGTTAGCAGCACCGCCGTATCCCGAGACGGCAGCTTGGGCTGCCGCGTTCTGTGCCGCGACTTTTGCTTCAGCGGCCTGGATGTTCTCGGGGTAGTGAACCCAGTCGTGCGGGTCGTAGCCAGCTTTCTCCAGCTGCGCCAGTTCGGCGCGCACCTGCGCACGACTTACCGACTGACTGGACTGTGCAAACGACGCAACGGGTGCTGCAACAAGGGCAGCAAGAAGGACCATCCTGGTGAACGACTTCATAACGACGTACCTCAACGATTTTTGTTAGTGGCGCTACAAAGGAGCTTCTCTGCCACGGTTGAGTGCAGTCTAAAGTGTAAAAATCACCAGGGTAAGCACCAGTCTTGCCAACTCTCCGTTGCAGGTGAGTCAACAATCGGTCAACACGGGTTCGACCGTTTCGCTTGGAGAACGTAGCGCGCGCCTCTGCATCGCTAGGGAGATTCCCCAGGATTCTTGACTTTGGTCGTCCCGAAACACATTATTCGATATAAATCGATTTGTCATAGCATCATCTCTTATCAAATGAATTATGCAGTGACAATCGGGACAACCTTACCTGTCCCGCGGCCGACGAGTCCGAGTCCGAATGATTTGATCAGACTATACACATAACAAAGGACTACGTAATTAATGACAGCAAGGAGGACGACTCGAATCGTATCGGACACGAGCACGCGTTTGCCGGTCGGGCAGCTGTCCGGCCGGGCTCAGCTCGGGCGCAACTATGCACTGGTATCCGTCTCAACCAACATTGAATCCAACTTCATCACTCAATTCGAGGATCGTCATGTTCGATAAGTTCCGGGTCTGGCAAGCCATAGCGCCAAAAATGCAGGACCGAATCCACCCGCGCAAGAAACTGGTCCAGGATTCTCTTCTCAAAATCGGACTGCTTGCTTCGGCAGGTTTGATCTGCACTGCAGCACATGCGGCAGACGACTCCCTCACGAACCGCCAAGGCGACATCACCCCGCTCTGCGGTACAAAGCCGATGATTGTTGGCGTGTCTGACGGATACGGTGGCAATACCTGGCGCAAAACGGGCCTTGCCGAGGTCAAGGATGAGCTAAGCCGTTGCAAGAACGTCAAGCGGGTCATCTACAGCAATGCCAACGGTGACCCGCAGAAGGCAAACTCGGACATCAACAGCATGGTGGCACAAGGGGTCAACGTCCTTATCATGCTGCCGGATTTTGGTGCCGTGCAACTCCCGGCCATGCGAGCGGCCATGAAAGCCGGCGTAGCAGTCGTACCGTATTCGGCACAGATATCGGGAGTAGCTGGACGCGACTACGTCGTCAACGTTGTCGGAGACACGAAGCAGATCGGCATCCTTTGGGCTGACTGGCTCGGAGCAAATCTCAAGAAAGGCAACGTGGTGTTCATGGGTGGATCGCCCGGCGCCGCACCGTCGCAAAATTTCATGGACGGCCTGAAGGCGGGGCTCCAGAAATACCCAGATCTGAAGCTCCTGAACAATCAGTTCGTGGTGACGAACTGGAACCCCGTGGACGCACAAAAGGCCACGGCGGGCCTCATTGCGCAGTACCCCCAGATTAACGCCATCGTCACGGACTATGGGGTGACTGCGCTCGCAGCAGCGAAAGCGTTCGAACAGGCACATCTTCCGGTGCCGGCCATCGTAACGATCGCAAGCGACAACGAGCTGAACTGCCATTACCTGTCGGCCAAGAAGTCTGGAGCCGTCTTTCCCTACTACACGCTCGACGGCACTACGACATACGTGCGCTTTGCAGTGCGACATGGGGTAGCGGCCTATCAAGGCACGACAGACAACGAGTCGCCCGCAATCCTTCCTTTCGCATACGCCGACAGCGCCAAGGGCCTCGATCCCAAGTGCGACCCGAGCGCGCCGCCTGATGCCGATCTTTCCTCAGCTCTCCACCCAGAAAAGCTCAAGGCAGTGTTTGAGCAGTAATCGCTCGAGATAAATCATGAACGACCAGAACACATTGCTGCAGATTGACGGCGTCACCAAAATCTTCCCCGGCGTGCGTGCACTCGATAACGTCACATTCTCAGTGCTCGCGGGAGAAGTCCACGGTCTCGTCGGCGAGAACGGCGCGGGTAAGTCCACTCTCATGGCTGTCGCGTCCGGCGCGCTCGTCCCCGAAAAGGGGCGCGTCGTTATCAATGGCGTAGAAATCAAGGGCGACACCGACGAGGCGCGGCGACTGGGGCTGGCGATCGTGCGACAGGAGCCGGCTCTCATGCCCGATCTGACCGTCGCAGAGAATCTTTACCTCGGCGTGCCTGCGGAGCAACGTCCGTCGCTTATGCGAACAAGCGAATGGGCACACCAACTCCTTCGGCAATGGAGTGACGACGTCGCGATCGACGCGAGCGAGCGCGTTTTGAGCTTAAACCCTGAACAACGCTTCATTGTCGAGATCGTAAAAGCACTCGCCGCCAAACCTAAGGTTCTGGTCCTGGATGAACCGACCGAACATCTGCTGGCAGAGGACGTCGATCGTCTCTTTGAACGCATTCGTCAAGTCGCTGCGTCAGGCTGTTCAGTCGTCTATATCTCGCACCGCATTCGCGAAGTACAAAAGATTGCCAATCGTCTTACCGTGCTCCGCGATGGACAAGGGCAAGGGACCTACGACGCAGTTGGCCTCAGTGAGCAGCAGATTGTCGAACTCATCGTCGGCCGGGCGCTTGACCGGGAGTTTCCCGCTAAAGCTGGAAATGGCCGCGTCGGCACGGTCCTCGATGTGGTGTCGCTGCGCGGTGCAGGCTTCACCGATATATCGCTTCAAGTCCGGAAGGGAGAGATCGTGGGCGTGGCTGGCATAGACGGCAATGGACAGCGCGAGTTCATGCGCGCCCTTGCCGGTCTGGCCCGAAGCCGTGGAAGTGTCAACGTAAACGGGAAACCGGCGAAACTTCAGAATTCCCAGGCTGCCGCCGCTTCAGGTATTCGCTGCCTCCCTGGCGACCGGCACAGGGAAGGCATCTTCGGTGAACTATCTGTGCGCGAGAACTTCTCGATCCGCAGTCTCCCGTTCGACTCCATCAAGGGCTGGGTCAGCCAGAGAAGTGAAGCAAAGCGCACCAGATTGGCAGTAGCAGGTTTCGCAGTCAAGACGCCGTCCGTTGAGACGCCAATCCGCTCTCTGTCGGGAGGCAATCAGCAAAAGCTGGTCCTGGCGAGCGTCCTCGCAAGCAAACCCGAGGTCCTCCTCGTCGACGAACCGACGCAAGGCGTCGACGTTGGCGCCCGGATGGAAATTTACAAAGTGCTTCGTCAGGCCGCTGCAACCGACACCGCAGTCATCGTCGTCTCCTCGGACGCGATGGAAGTGGCAGGTTTGTGCGACCGCGTGTTGATTTTCTCTCGTGGGCACATCGTAAAGGAACTGCGCGACGCGGCCGTCAGCGAGAACAACATCACGTCTGCGGTGCTTACCGCGACCACTGAGCGTGAGAGGGGTTCGGCAAGCATTGCGGGATTCTGGAAGTGGGCTTCCGGAGACTGGGCCCCTCTTGTCATGCTTGCACTGGCAGTCTGTGCTCTGGGTATCTATGCAGCGCATGTTAACGAAACCTATCTGTCCGCGCGAAACCTGAGTGGGATGTTGGCACTGGTGGCGACGCTGGCCATCGTCGCATACGGGCAGCAGGCGCTTATGCTAGTTGGAGGTATCGACCTGTCTGTCGGTCCTCTGATGGGCTTAATGGTCGTTATACAGTCCTTTTTCCTGAACGACGGAGCCACTTTGGGGCATCAGCTGTCGGGATGGGTCATTGTGTTTCTCGTCGCGATAGCAGTCGGGCTAGTGAACTGGGTACTGGTCGGTCCCTTCCGACTGCATCCCATGGTCGCAACGCTGGCGACTTACATGGCTTTGCAGGCGGTTTCCCTTCTGTTACGCCCCGTTCCGGGCGGGCTGATCGCTGATTCGATCGTCGAGACAATTGGTACGCAGGCGGGATTTATACCGATTATCGCAATCGTTGCGGTCATTTTCGCCATCACGCTTGAATTTGCCCTATTCAGGACCAGGCTTGGCCTCGCGTTTCGTGGCGTCGGCTCACGGCTCGAAGCGGCTCGTATGGCGGGCGTACGCCCACATCTAACGCTGCTTACCGCGTATGTGGGCTGCTCGCTCCTCGCTGGCATCGCCGCCGTGCCGATGATGGCGCAAGTAGGGTCCGGCGACCCGAGCGCAGGCATCAACTACACGCTGGCTAGCATCGCAGCCGTCGTCATCGGCGGGGCAAGCCTGTTTGGCGGACGCGGGTCCTTTGTCGGCTCCCTGCTTGGTGCTCTTCTCATCATCCAGGTCAATGTGGTCACGTCATTTCTGGACATTGGAGATTCGTGGCAGTCCTATCTGTTGGGCGGAATGATCCTGGCATCTGTCGCCCTTTATTCCAGGAGCAGAGAAATGGCGGTGGCGAAATGAGAAAGGTCACGAGCAATCAGGCAGACGTGGTTTCGGATCTCTTGCGGTCATTTTGCGCGAGGTCGAGGTCGATTCGGGTTCCAGCATTCAGTGAGTTCTGGTGGATCGGGGTCGGATTGATACTTCTCTTCTCCGTAAGCTCAGTGGTCGCGCCAGGCACCATGACCCGTGGTTCGATTCTGGCCATGCTTCCGTTCGCAGGCATCCTCGCAATTGTCGCAACGGGACAGACCCTGGTCATCCAGCAGCGGGGACTCGACATGTCGGCAATTGGCATAGTCTCGCTTGCCGGCGTGGTGATGGCCCGCACCGGATTTGGTCTCGACTCCATCGTCCTTGCAGTGATCTTCACCGTGTGCGTGGGTGCGATTGTTGGAATCGTCAATGGAACATTGGTCTCGATGTTCGCAATTACACCATTGGTTGCAACGTTGGCAGTCAACGCGCTTCTCATTGGCGGCGTCCGTTCGTTGACCGGCAATGTTCCAGTCAACGTCCCGACCATCATGCAGACGATCTCGCACGCTCAGTTCATTGGTTTGCCCGCCAATGTCCTGTTCGCCTTCGCTTTCGTGATAACAGCGTGGTTCATCACCCGGAAAACCGCGATCGGACGCCGGTTTGTCGCCGTGGGTGTAAATCCGCGCGCGGCAGAAGCTGCTGGGGTGAGGGTCCTGCGGTACAGGATTGGTGCCTACGTCGCGTCTGCGGTGTGTTTCTCTGCCGCCGGAATGCTCCTCGCCGGATTCATTGGTAGTGCGTCGCAGACGTCGGGCGACGACTATCTGCTTCCGGCCATCGCGGCTGTCGTTGTCGGCGGTACGCCATTCACTGGAGGAAAAGGCAGCGTCATCGCTAGCGCGGTCGCGGCGCTGTTCATGGCGCAGCTCAGCCAACTTGTGCTGGCACTTGGTGCGGGGCCCGCAGTTCAGCTGCTAGTACAGGCGTGCGCGATTCTGCTCGCAACCACCGTTCGCCATTTGCCAACGGCGCTAGGAACGTTTCGCAAAAACTCGTAGTGGAAAGTAGTAGCCGGGGTTTGCGCCATTCTCTTCCGGACAAACCCAACTTGGCTAGCTGATTGCATAGACCCGCAAGAGGTCATAAGGAAACTTCTGGAGATTCTTTTATGTTAAGGATAACGAAATGCGAAAGATCATTCTATGTGCAGCGCTGATGACGTGTGGCGTCTGCAACACCTACGCGCAAAGCACTGTAACCCTGTACGGACGCGTCGTCTCGGGTCTCGATTTCGTCACGAACGTCGCGACGCCCAACGGCCAGTCGAAGAACAATTTCAGGTTCGGCAGCGACCAGTACGGATACAGCTGGTTTGGCCTGAAAGGCGATGAAGACCTCGGAGGAGGCGTGCACGCGGTCTTTAAACTAGAAAGCCTTTTTACTTCCGGAAATGGTCAGATTCCACCGAACACGATCTTCACCCGCGACGCGTATGTGGGTCTGTCCGACGATAAATACGGAAGTATCTGGTTCGGAGAGGCCATGAGCCTGACCGATGAAACCGGTTGGTACATTGACCCGTTAGGGGAACAGGTGGGCATAGGCGTTGGTAACTTCGCCTTCGGGCGAGCGTGGGGTCCCCGATCGAACGTCGTCACTTACAATTCGCCCAATTGGGCTGGCTTCTCCTTCCGGGCGCAAGACGGTTTTGGCAACCAGGCAGGTAATTTCCGGGGCGGACGTCAGTTCAGTTTGAGCGCACAGTACACCCTCGCAAGTTTTGCTGCGTACGGAGTATACGAGGAAATCCGCGACGCCAAAGGAAAGTTCTCCGACCTGTACGCCGCATCGCGCGAATACATGGTAGGCGCCACCTACCAGTGGGATGCGCTGAAGTTCTACGCGGGCTTTCAGCAACTTGTCTCGTCAGGGCAGGACACGGTTGCCACTTCTTCTTTTAACCCCCGCGGGGCGACGCGGAGCCAGCAAGAGTGGGTTGGCGCCTCCTATCAGGCAACTGCTGCCCTCGCCTTCCAGGCCGGCTGGTATCACGGTAACGTGAATCATGGCGGCGGCACCGGAAATCTTGCTGCCATCGGCACCACCTACAACCTATCCAAACGGACCTTCCTCTACCTGACCCTCGGAGCGATGTTCAACGGCAAAAACGCAGTCTTCCCTGTTGAGACGGCCGATTCCCAACCGCTGCCGGGCCACAACCAGCAAGGCGGCTACTTCGGCATCATGCACATGTTCTAGCCGATGTCTTGATGGAGTGCGGGCACTTTACTCCACGCGTCCTCGGGGCGGTGTCTCACCGCCTTACGGACGCGTCCTTCGTTGAGCCAGCCTGTTGCCTGGTACCCCGTCGCGCCTCAGATGACGCCCTTCAGGCACTCTTCCGCGCGCCAGCCGTGCAGCCATTGCAGTGCGTCGTAGAACTGCTCCTGCGTGCGGCCGACCCAAAGGGAATTCCGAACTTGTCGCTCGACGCCCTTGGCGTGATAGATACGGCCCATCTCACGCGCCGAATACAGCACGCGCGCCGTGCGCGGAATACGTGCGGTCTCGTACAGCTTGAACGCGGCTTCGAAATCGCCATCCGTCGCAGCGACGGCGGCGCCAAGCGTGACGGCATCTTCGAGCGCCTGGCAGGCGCCTTGCGCCAGATATTGCGTCATCGGATGCGCGGCGTCACCGAGCACCGTCGCACGCCCATAGCTCCAGCGCTCTACGGGGTCCCGGTCCGCCGTGGCCCAGCGCTTCCATGAAGTCGGCCGGTCGAGCATCTGATGCGGCAACGGATGAATGCCTTCGAAGTAGGACAGCACTTCCTGCTTGCTGCCTTCGCGCACGCCCCATTCCTCCTTCTCGCGACTGTGGAAGGTGACGACGAGGTTATATTGGCGGCCGCCGCGCAGCGGATAGTGCACGAGGTGGCAATGCGGACCGGCCCACACCACAGGCGCATTGATCTGCAAATCCTCCGGCATGTTTTCGACTTCAACGACGGCGCGATACACGACATGCCCTGTCACGCTATGCTCGTCGCCGATCAATGCCTTGCGTATCGCCGACTTCACGCCATCGCAGCCGATCACGGCATCCGCGTGGTACCGCTCGCCGTTCTGATCGATGACAGTCACGCCGGCGGCATTCTGTTCGAGTTCGCAGACCTGCGTGTTGGTGCGGAACTCGATCAATGGATGATCCTTCACGGCTTCGAGAATCGACAGGTGAATGTCGGCACGATGAATTACCGCATACGGATTGCCAAAGCGCGCACGATACGGGGCGCCGACGTCGATCCGCACCACTTCCTTTGCGTCAAGCGCATCCATCAATTTCAGGTAGTCCGTGAATACGGCGCGGTTGCGCGCTGCCTCACCGACGCCCAGCGCATCGAGTGCGTTAAACGCGTTGGCGGCCAACTGGATTCCTGCGCCGATTTCCCCGATCTCAGGGGCCTGCTCGAGCAGTTGCACGCGAATGCCTTGACGCGCGAGCGCCAGCGCGGTGGCCAGGCCACCAATGCCGCCGCCGATCACGAGCACGCGCCGGCCGTTGCTATTTGTCTCACTCATGGCTACTCCAATCAAGCGATGTAATCGGGCTGGCGCTGCGGCTGCGCGGCGTCGAATGCCGGGTGTTTCGATGCGTGTTCATATACGGCGAGACTGCGCGGATACGGACTCAGATCGCAGTCCATGCGCAGCGCGTTGGCGATCTGTGGCACCAGGCACACGTCGGCGAGCGTCGGTTGCGCACCCAAGCACCACGGACCTGCGTTGCTGCGTTCGAGCAGGCGCTCGACGCCTGCCATGCCCTCCGCGATCCAGTGCCGATACCACGCGCTCTTCTGCTGGGGCGTGACCTTGAATTCCGTTTCCAGGTATCGCAACACCCGCAGGTTATTAACCGGATGGATGTCGCAAGAAATCAGCGAAGCGAACTCGAGCACGCGCGCACGCAGTACCGGTTCGAGCGGAATCAGGCGCGGCTCGGGGTACTTCTGGTCGAGGTAATCGATGATCGCGAGCGACTGGCCGAGTCTGAAATCGCCATCGATCAGCGCGGGCACCGACGCAGACGGATTGACGTTCGCCACATAGTCCGCTGCGCGATGTTCGCCGACGCGGATGTTGACGGGCAGCGTCTCATACGCGAGCCCCTTGAGCGTGAGTGCAATACGTACGCGGTACGACGTCGAACTGTTGAAGAAGCTATGGAGTTGCACGAGTAGACCTCCGATCAATGCAGGTTACGTATCTCAGGCCACGCGCACCGTGACTTCCCCAAGACGCTCGACGCCGACCCTCATCGTGTCGCCCTTCTTCACCGCACCGACGCCTTCAGGCGTGCCCGTGAAAATCACGTCGCCCGGTTCGAGGCGGAAGAACTTCGACAGATACTGAACCGTCTCCGCGACCGACCAGATCAGATGCGATACGTCGCTCTTCTGTTTGGTCTCGCCATTGACGGTCAGCCAAAGGCCGGCGTTCTCGAAGTGACCGACCTCGCTTGCTGGATGAATCGGCCCGATCGGCGCCGAGCGGTCAAACGCCTTGCCAATCTCCCACGGACGGCCCATCTCGCGCATCTTCATCTGCAGATCGCGGCGGGTCATATCGAGGCCGACCGCATAGCCCCATACGTGATCGAGCGCCCGTTCGACCGGGATATCCGAGCCGCTCTTGCCGATCACAGCAACGAGTTCGGCTTCATAATGGTAGTTCTGCGTCTGCGACGGGTAGGCCAGTTCAAGCGCTTCACCGTAAGCGACGGGCACGACGGCATCGGCCGGCTTGCAGAAGAAGAACGGCGGCTCGCGATCGGGATCGAAGCCCATTTCGCGCGCATGCGCTGCGTAGTTGCGGCCCACGCAATAAACGCGGCGCACAGCGAATTGCGCGTCGCTACTGGCGACGGGAACAGCGACGGGCGCTTCGGGCGGGAAAACAAAAGTCATGATGAGTTCGACTCGACAGATAAAGGATGGATCACGCGCCGCCAACGCGGCGCGTCGAAAGGAAAGGAATGCGCCTAGCTGCGCTCTTCGCGCAGCAGATTCAGCGCGGCGAGCACGGGACGATCCGAATAGCTGAACAGCACGCTTTCCGCCAACGCCGCTAGTTGCACTGGCGCCCACGACGGCGCGACGAACACGTCGTGCGGCTCGAACGTGAATTCGTCGTTGCCGATCTTGACCGTGCCCTTGCCTTCGACGACGCAGTACACGGTTGCATCGGTGCTGCGATACGTGCGGCCCTTGAAGCCCGCGGGCAGGTATTGCATGAAGGTCGCAATGGTCGGCATCGGCCAGCCGCCCGTGGCCGGATTCACGTAGCGCAGCTTCACGCCGTCCCATTCGTCGAGTTCGCCGTTGCGGTACAGCGCGTCGAGCGCTTCGCGGCTGCGTTCGTACGGGTAGCTGAAAATCGGCGAAGTGGGATCGGACACGCGATGCCGCACGGGCACCATGTTGTGGCCGAAGCGCGCGAAGCTATCGCCCTCGGGGCGCGAGACCGGCTGCGTCATCTCGGGGTAGTTCTCGGCGAAACCGGCGTCCATCTGCGCGACGAGCGGAATATCGAGGCCATCGAGCCACACGACAGGCTCTCCGCCCTCTTTCACGGAAGGATTGCCGTGGTCGTGCCATGTCCACGACGGCGTGATGATGAAGTCGCCCGGATGCATCGTCGTGCGTTCGCCGTCGACGGCCGTCCACGCGCCCTTGCCTTCGACGATGAAGCGAAGCGCCGACTGCGTATGCCGGTGGCTGGGCGCGATCTCGCCAGGCAGGATCAGCTGGAGTCCAGCGTACAGGTTCTGCGTCATGCTCGACTTGCCGGGCAAGCCTGGGTTTTCGAGCACCAGCACGCGGCGCACGGCTTCTTCCGCGCTGATTACGGAACCCGCCTGCATCACCAGGTCGCGCACCTGCGCGTACTTCCAGATGGCGGGCTGCGCTTTCGGTTGCGGCGCTTTCGGCACGAGGTTGTGCAGCGATTCCCAAAGCGGGGCCATACGCTGCTGGGCAATCTGCTCGTAATAGGCCGCGCGCGATCCGCCCGGATAGTTGCTCGTCATTCGCGTCTCCTTTGTAGTGTCTCGCGGTTCAAACGCGCTAGCTGGTCGCGTCGGCTGAATAGATACCGCACAATCATTTATATGCGACAGCGCTATGCCCAGTAAAATGGCGAAATCATCTAATCCATACGGTTTCGGATATGCCTGCAGAGCGGGATTCGCGAAACTCGTGACTAAAGGTCTGCGCAATGGACTGGACTTACCGCTTGCGTCTGAGGCATCTGCAGGTACTGTTGAGCCTCGCGGGCACGGGCAACCTCAGCCAATCGGCAGCCGCGCTCAACACGACGCAGCCGGCGCTGTCGAAATGGCTGAAGGAACTTGAGGAAGACGTCGGCCTGCCCCTCTTCGAGAGGCATGCGCGCGGTCTGCGGCCCACGTCTTACGGCGAAGCGCTGATCGAGCACGCGCGCCGAATCGAAGCGCATCTCGACATTGCGCGTGATGACATGCAGGCGCTGCGCGCGGGCGGCAGCGGCCTCGTCAGTATTGGGACGTCGGGTGTATCGGCGGCGGACACGGTGCCGCTCGCCGTGTCGCGGCTTCTCGAACGCATGCCGCGCGCGCAGGTGCGGCTCGTCGAAAGTACGATGAATCAGCTTATGCCGCAGCTTGCGCGAGGGGAACTCGGTATCGTCGTCGGCCGCTCGGGTCAGCAGTACGACGATCCGCAGTTGCAGACCGAGACGCTCTATACGGAGCCGATCGACTTCGTCGCACGGCCCGATCATCCGCTCACGGAAAAGGCAAAGCCCGGCTGGGACGATGTGCTCGCGTATTCGTGGATCGTCTGGCCGCAGGGCACGCCCGTGCGCAACGCGCTGGAGGCGGCGCTCGCGGCAGCGGGACGCGCGCTGCCCAATCACTGCGTCGAATCGAATTCGTCGATTCTCAATCTCACGCTGCTGAATAACACCGATCTGGTGGGCGTCGCCTCGCATCGGGCCGCGCGTCGCTTCGAGCAGTTGAACGCGCTTCGTATTCTGCCGGTTCAACTCGAAGGCTTCGGCTCAGTGTCGATCTACTGGCACGCCGAGAGCGTCAATCGCGCGGCGGTGGCCATGGCATTGGAAAGTCTCCGCGCTTTCGCGGACCCGCACATGAAAGAGTGGCACACCGCTTAAAGCCTCAGACGCTACCGCCAGTTCAATCCACGACTGTGTCGTCTTGGGACTTCAGAGTGAGGTTTGTTTCGATCTGGTGCATCACTTTCCAAAAAATACGCATATCCCTCTGAGTGATCCCGTCGATTGACGCCGAAATCATGTCGGTGAGTTCGGGCAGCATTTCATCTACCAGCCGTTTGCCCTCAGCCTTCAGAGTGACAAAGTACTTTCGTCTGTCGTTTGGGTCCCGGGTTCGTTGTACGAGGCCACGCTTTTCGAGGTTATCCAACGCAGGTACCGCCGTGGTGGATGCAATGCCCACACGCTTGCTGAGCTCCAGCTGGTTCAGTTCACCGCGCTCTGCCAGTACACGAAGGTAATACCAGTACGCGATAGCGAGGTTCTCCCTGTCAAGAATCTTTTGCGCTTGTGCGTCGTAGAGCCTGTGCACCGTTCGCGCCATCCACGGCACAGTCCTGCCGCGATCATCAAATACGTCAGAAGATTCTTTTGCTCCCGGTCCCGGTCGTACAGCAACGTCCCTGGTTGCTTTGGCCGCAGTAGAGTTTGACTTGGGCATTCGTTCATTCCTTGACATAAGGGTGGCCAGTGGGACGCGGAGCCGATCGGCAAAAAATATGACGATCACATGCATCTCGCCAGGGCATTCCCTGGGATTCTTGACTTTGTTCGTCCCGAACCACATCATTCGATATAAATCTATCTTTGATGGAATCATCTTTATGCAAATGATCCGTCGCGAGGAAGATCATACAACAGGTACCGATGCATTCGTCTGAATCTGCGGAGCCTTTTATGGTGCGGTACCGCAAAACCGACGTGTAACGGGCGAGTGAGACGGGCGCATGCCAGCTCAGGAAGGATTTCCATGCAAAGACACATCCTCGTACTCATACTCTGGCTGATGCCGACCGTTCTACGGATGGCCGCACGCATGTTTCCTCCCGTGCGTGAACATCTTGGCGCGGGAAACTGGGTGATCCAGCTCCGGCTACGGGACAATAGCCTCGGGAGGCAGTTGCATTTCAGAAACGGCACAGTGTCGGCGCGCTGGGGTGTGACTCCTCAGCCCGACGCCGAGCTTGTCTTTATGGATGTGGCCACGGCACGCCAGATGCTGGCGCCCACGACCGATCACGCGTTCCTGATTGATGCGCTCAAGAACTTCAAGATCACGCAAGGCGGCAGTGATCAGGCGCTCGTCTGGTTCGGTCAACTGGTGAACACGATGAAGACGGCCTCCTGGCGCACGGGTACCCGGATGAAAGATGGGACCACCCGTTATGTCACGCTCACCAATGGAGGGCCGGTCTTTGTCTTCGTCAAGGACGACAAGATCATCCGGACAACTCCCATTGATCTGACGGCGGAGGATGGACCAAGCTGGACCATCACCGCACGGGGTCGCCAGTTTTCGCCTGCACGACGTGCAACCGTTAGCCCGCACGCGCTCTCACTCAAATCTCTCGTTTATTCCGACAAGCGGCTTCTTTATCCAATGAAGCGGGTCGATTTCGACCCGAAGGGTGAACGCAATCCTCAGAACCGGGGGATTTCCGGCTACGAGCGTATCAGTTGGGACGAAGCGCTCGACATTGTCGCAGGCGAAATCCGCCGTATGAAGCAGGAGCATGGTCCCGGCGCTATCGCGATGGCCACGGGTGCCCACCATCAGTGGGGAAACATCAACTACTACCTAAGCGCCATGCAACGCTTCGGTAACCTGATTGGATACACCCGCGTCGAAATGAGCCCGATTAGCTGGGAAGGCTGGTACTGGGGTGCCATGCATCACTACGGCAACAGTCTACGTCTGGGCACGCCCAGCTTTTACGGCACGACGGTGGACTGTCTTGAACACGCGGAGGTGATCGTCTTCTGGTCGAGCGATCCCGAGTCGACCAGTGGGGTGTACGCCGGGTTCGAGGGCACCGAGCGCCGCTTGTGGGCCAAGCAGCTCGGGATGCAGTTCGTTCACATCGACCCCTACCTGACGCAGTCCGCTCAGTTCCTCGGTGGAAAATGGCTACCGATCAGGCCCGGCACCGATTCGGCGCTGGCCATTGCCATCATGTATGAATGGATGATCAGCGGCAGCTACGATAAGGAATACATAGCATCGAAAACGACGGGTTTCGACGAATGGCGTGCTTATGTTCTCGGTGAAGAGGACGGCTCGCCGAAGACGCCGGAGTGGCAAGAAGCTGAAACCGGTATTCCCGCGAAAGACGTCCGCAGTCTCGCGAAGTTGTGGGCGTCAAGGAAGACGTACCTCGCTGCAGGAGGCCTCGGCGCGGGCTTTGGCGGAGCATGCCGCACCGAGACGGGGGCCCAATGGACGCGAAGCCTCGTCATGATGATGGCAATGCAGGGATGGGGGAAGCCGGGGATCAACTTTGGCAATCTTCAGATCGGCGCCCCCCAGGACCTGAACTTTTACTTTCCCGGCTACGCCGAGGGAGGAATCTCGGGCGACCTGAACTACACCGCGAGCGCAGCCAACAACTATTGCCGCATGCCTCACATCATCACGATCAATCCGGTGAAGCAGTCTATCCCTCGCCAACGGTTTGCCGAGGCGATCACGCAGGGAACGGCGGATGGCTACTTGTGGGAGGGCTTCTCGATCGAAGGGCAATTTGGCCAATACTCCTATCCCAAGCTGGGCTATTCGCGGGTTCACATGCTGTACCGCTACGGCTCGTCTTCTTTCGGCACGGTCCCGGGCTCCAACAGACTGATCGAAGCGTATCGTCATCCATCGCTCGAATTCGTCGTCAATCAGTCGGTATGGATGGAGAACGAAGCGCAGTTTGCAGACATCATCCTGCCAGCGTGTACCGCGCTCGAGCGTGACGATATTTCCGAATGGGCAAACAGTGGCGGCTACATCCAGCATGCACAGAGCCAGCTCAATCACCGCATGATGATCATGCAGCACAAATGCATCGAGCCTCTCGGCGAATCCAAATCAGACTATCAAATTTTCCTGGAAATCCTGACAAGACTCGGCTACGGTGGCATGTACTCGGAAGGCGGTGGATCGGAACTGACCTGGTGCGAGCGGATATTCAACTCCACGGACCTACCCAAGCAGACCACCTGGAAGAAATTCCTCCAGAAGGGCTATCACATCGTGCCGCCTCCCAAGGACGATGACAAGCAACCAGTGGACATGCGCTGGTTCGCAGAGGGTCGCACCAAAGACTTACCGGAAGCGAATCCCCTTCCTGGCGTGTATTCGACTGGATTCAGCCAGGGACTTCCAACGCAATCGGGCAAGTTCGAGTTTGTTCCGTCCAGCCTGCGCCGTATCGAGCAGATCGATCCCGCGCGGCCGGCAGTCAACCGATATATCAACAGTCAGAGCGGTGTGACGCAAAGGTTCCCGCTACAACTCGTGACCAATCACCCGGTCTACAGCTTCCATACCCAGGCTGATGGGAAGAATAGTCACATCAGCACGATCAATGAGCACCGGATGGACGTTGGAGGCTATCGATACTGGGTCCTGCGAATGGGTCCCAAAGATGCTTCGGCGCGCGGCCTGCGGTCAGGCGATCTGGTCCGGGTCTACAACACCCAGGCGTCGGTCATCTGCGCAATAGACGTTTCGCAACTCGTCAAGGAGGGCGTAGCACGCGGAAACGAATCATGCGGCGAACTCGATCTGATCCCGACTTCGGTAGGTATCGTCGATCGCGGAGGTTGTCTCAACCTCCTGACTCCAGGGCAAAAGATGAGCCCGACCGCAGACGGGATTATTCCCAACAGTTGCTGGGTGGAGGTAGAGAAATGGGACGCAACAATGGAGAAGGCAGCATGACCGGCTGGGCACTGGTAGTGGACGTTTCCCTCTGCATCAATTGCAGAAACTGCGTGATCTCGACAAAAGACGAGTACACCGGCAACGCGTTCCCTGGCTATTCGGCACCGCACCCGCCGGAGGGCCTCGATACGATTCGTGTCGAACGCCACGTCCGGGGAGAAGGGTCGCTGGTGGACGTCACTTATATTCCGCAGATGTGCAATCACTGCGACAACGCTCCATGCGTTAAGGCAGCGGCCGACGGAGCAATCTATAAACGCCCGGACGGCGTCGTGATCATTGATCCGGAGAAGTCACGCGGCCGACGGGATCTGGTGACGACATGCCCCTACGGCATGATTGAATGGAACGAACAGGAACAGGTGCCGCAGAACTGGAATTTTGACGCGCATTTGCTTGACGCCGGATGGAAAGAGCCGCGTTGCGCACAAGCCTGCCCGACAAAGGCGCTACGTGCGCTAAACATGCCAGACAGCGAGCTGGACGAAATGGTAAAGAAGGAACACCTGACGGTCATTCACCCGGAGTTTGGCACAAGGCCTCGCGTCTTCTACCGCAATCTGGATGACGCTCTAAGCCATCTGGTCGCAGGCAACGTCTGCGAAGCCACTGGCGACGGTCGCCTGCGAAACCTGGAGGGTGTTGAAGTTGTGCTGCACGACTCCGCCGGCGGGGACGAACGCACGACAACGACTGACCATTTCGGGGATTTCCGGTTCTCGGGTCTGACTGAGCAGACGTCGACAATCGAACTGCGGATCCGCAAGGACGGCCATGAAAAAATCATTGCAACAAGAGAGCGCATAGGGAGCGTCAACCTCGGCACGCTGTTGTGTTGATCTCTGATGTCTAACGGGGCCGCTGCTGCTGATGGCCCCATGCGAATCCGCGCCTCTGCCCGATTGAAAGGCAGAGGCTCTCCTTCAGATTGCAAAGCTTTCAAGGCTTGCCGGGTGGAACAGCTCACGCGGTTCAAGCCGGCGGCTTGACAGCCCCTCTGCAAAATGGCGGGCGAGAAAACGGTCAATCGCATGCTCATTCGCCGAAAACCCGTATGACCAGAAGTCCGTACCCATCAGTTTGCGAGCGGCACGTAGCTGGTCCTCAACGAACGGTAGGGTAACTTTGGTGGCCGCCGTATCGCTCAACCGTGCCAACGCGAGGGCTTTAGACTTCTCAAATGCCTTCACTAACGCTCCTGGTAGCCAGGGATGACTCTCTGCCAGCGTCTTCCTGACGCCAAGCGTGTGCATGATCGGAAACAGCTTCGTACGCGCGTACCAGTCTGCTGCGGCGTTGTGCGGATCGTCGAACAGATACTTGACCTGGGGATGCCCACGGTCAAAGCATGAAGGCGCTCGCGGTCCAATGACGGCATCGATTTCCCCGTCGGCCAGCAGGCTCGAGATCGTCCTGCCTTCGGGCGCGTTCTCCAGTTTGACGTCCGAAGGCAAGTTCAGCGAGATTTTCTCCACCCTTGTCGGATCTTCGTATCCGCCGCGCACCCAGGTCACATCAGAAGGCTTTACACCGTAGTCCTCCTCGAGAAAAAGACGTACCCAGACGTTTGCCGTTAGCTGATATTCCGGCACCCCGATGCGCTTGCCCTTCAGATCTTCCGGGCTGTTAATGCCCCTATCCGCGCGCACATAAATCGACGTGTGTCGAAAGGCTCTCGACGGAAAGACCGGCACCGCGATGTAGGGTGAGGTCCTCGCAGCAGTCTTCACCGAGTAGCTGCTAAGCGAGAGTTCGCAAATATCAAAGTCAGCGTGTCTGAAAGCGCGAAAGAAGATCTCCTCGGGATCCTGCAACATGAAGACCGGGTCCACACCCTCGATTTGAACCTCACCGTCGACCAACGGCCTGATCCGGTCGTAGTTGCCTACGGCGATGGACAACTGAAGCTTGCTCATTGTTCCTCCTATGTCGACCGGAGTTAGCGCTTTAGCGGTTACTCCGGTCCCATGCAGCAACATGGTTGCTGCGTGTTGCTGAAAAACGCTTTGTTTGCCTGCGCCCATGCACCTTGCAGACGAACGAAAAACGCAGGTCCCGATCTGCAATCACCACTATTGTTTTATATCGAATCATCGCCAATAGAACGATTTGCGTCAAGAAATTTCGAGGGGTTCTCCGGCGGGAAACGTATGCACCTGTAGCGAGAGGCGTCGACAAGATTTGCCAGGGGATACCCTGGAATTTCTTGACATTGTTCACTCCGAAACACATCATTCGATATAAATCCATCCTTTTCAGTATGATTCTATACAGAATTATTTAACTGCAGCGCGATGCGTACTACGCTAGTGTGGTGCGACCGTCAGAGACTCTTTAAAACAGGACAAACATCATGGGCACCGCAACGACGGAGAACTGGGACCGCGAGGTCGACGTCATCATCATGGGTGCAGGCGCAGCTGGCATGACGGCTGCGATCGTGTCGAAGAACGAGGGGCTCGAGCCGCTCGTTCTTGAGAAGACCGATCAGGTCGGCGGAACGTCCGCGTGGTCGGTGGGCATGATGTGGTTCGTCGACAGCGCGCCAATGCAGGCCGCTGGCTTCAAAGATTCGTTTGATAAAGCGCGGCAATACTTTGCCAGGACTGTCGGTACGAGTGTCGACCGCTCATTGCAGGAAGCCTACATCCAGGAAGGCCGAACTGCGCTCGACTACATGTTGCGCAACTCCGCGCTCGAGGTAGTGGCAGTCGACTACCCGGACTACCACCCCGAGCTGGAGGGAGGCATGTTCGGTCGCGCCCATGCCCCGGTAGAATTCGACGCTCGCAAGCTTGGTCAGCACTTCAAGAATTTACGCGCTCCGCTACCGGCGTTCGCACCGTTCGGTGGAATGATGCTTGACCTTGTTGACTTGCTCCACTTCCTTTCCTTCACGAAGTCAGCTCGGTCGTTCTTCCACGTGCTAAAGCGCTTTTTTCGCTATGGCGTGGATCGGCTGAGCTATCACCGTGGCACCCGGCTCGTTGGCGGAAATGCTCTCATCGCTCGCCTGTACAAGACGATACTGGCTCGGCAGATCGAAATCTGGCTGCGCTCGTCCGCCACCAGGCTGATCATCGATGACGGTACCGTCATCGGCACAGAAGTGGTTCGGGACGGCCGCACACTTCGAATCCGCGCTCGCCGGGGCGTGGTCATTGCGACCGGGGGGTATCCGGGCAGCCAGGAAATGCGCCAGGAACACTCACGCAAGCCCACAGTCGAGTTGGGACTCGGACTGCCTAGCAACATTGGCGAGGGTATTCGTCTGGGTCTATCGGCCGGGGGGCGGCTCGATCACAACTCCGAGGACACGGGTTTCTATGTGCCAATGTCCGTGTTGTCGAACGAGACGGGCGATAAGACGTTGTGGGGGCACTTCATGCTTGACCGTCCCAAGCCCGGGTTCATTGCAGTGGGCAAGGACGGGAACCGCTTCACCAACGAGGCGGCGTCGTACCACGCTTTCACCCTCGGGATGTTCGATGCCGGCGCCATCCCGGCATATCTTATTGCCGACGCAGCGGCAGTAAAAAAGTACGGTATTGGCGTCATCCTTCCCGGCAGTTTGTCGCTGCGGCGCTATGAGAAGGCGGGATACCTCTTCAGCGGCCGGACGCTGGCTGAACTTGCTGGCAAGATCGGCGTCGACCGCAGCGGGCTGGAACGCAGCGTCGCGCGCAACAACCAGTTTGCAGCCATCGGCGTGGATGCAGATTTCGGCAAGGGATCATCCGCCTACAACATTTACAAGGGTGACCCGACACACTCACCCAACCCCTGCCTTGGGCCCATTGAGCGAGGCCCCTTTTACGCTGTCAAGCTGATGCCCGGGGACTTCGGTACAAGCCGTGGTCTCGTGACCGGAAGTCACGGCGAAGTTCTTGATCACGACAACCGTCCAATTCCCGGACTGTACGCTTGCGGCAACGATATGAACTCGCCGGTGGGCGGACACTACATTGGTGCCGGGATTACACTCGGGCCCGCGCTGACGTTCGGATATCTGGCCGCCATGTCCATTGCTGGAAGTGGGCAGGAGAAGGTCGGCAACAAAGCAAACGCCCCTTCCTCTTCCACCTCCAAAGTTCGCATTGTTTAATCGCCAAATGCTCGCTGCGTGACAGCAATTCAAGAAAAAACATTTACACAGATCAAAAATCGAAATCTCGAGAATTTCTGGTAAATCACCAAAATCCGACTTTAGAAAATCTAAACACGAAGCTCAAATCAAATCGTTTGTGCGCCAAGGCCGCCGACGCTACTCTGCCCTGCAATGATCTCCGGCAAACATCACGCTTTGAAGCTGATTTTCCGGCCACTTCATTTCATGCATTCGACAGAGGAAATTCAGAATGAGTTTGGCGCACATCGAATCCCGACCAAGCAAGATATCCGAAGTTCAGCTCGGAGAATCCGATATTTCGATCGAGCAGTTCATTGCCGTAGCCAGACATGGCGCGCAGATAAGGTTTTCGC
Source organism: Paraburkholderia sp. GW821-FHT02A12 (assembly GCF_059422005.1). Classification (NCBI taxonomy): domain Bacteria; kingdom Pseudomonadati; phylum Pseudomonadota; class Betaproteobacteria; order Burkholderiales; family Burkholderiaceae; genus Paraburkholderia; species Paraburkholderia sp. GW821-FHT02A12. The sequence continues at coordinate 2,869,484 of NZ_JBWKWA010000002.1, forward strand.
CCGTCTATCGCGAGCGCGTATTGAATTCGCGCCGCCTGGTCGACCTTTTTCTGAGCCAGAACCGGCTTGTCTATGGCGTGACGTCCGGCTTTGGCGCAAATTCGACACGCGTCATCAGCTCGCACGACGCCGAGCAGCTTCAGCGAAATATCGTGCGCTCCCATGCCGTCTCGGTCGGCGAGCCGCTGCCTCGCGAAGTTGTCCGAGCCACGCTGCTGATGATGCTGAACAGCCTCGGCAAGGGTTATTCCGGCGTCAGCCTCGAATTGCTGCAGCAAATCGCCGGACTACTGAACAACGACATCACGCCGTTCGCGCCGGGCGACGGATCGGTCGGTTATCTGGCGCCCGAGGCACATATGGCACTCGTGCTGATCGGTGAAGGAGAGGCTTTCTGCCGCGGTGAACGCATGAGTGGCGCCGAAGCATTGGAGCGAGCGGGGCTGCAGCCGCACTCGCTGCGCTGCAAGGAGGGGCTTGCGCTCACCAACGGCACCACGTCAGTGACCGCGATCGGAATGCTGGCGCTTTACAACGCAACCGAGCTTTCGAAGGTTGCCGACATTGCCGCATCGATGTCCCTGCAGCCGCTCAAGGCAACCACGCGCTCGCTGGATGCCAGGTATCACTCCGTCAAGAAACATGTCGACCAGAGGAACACCGCCGACAACCTCCGGCGGCTGCTGTCCAGAAGTGCGCTATGCGATCGCTTTGCCGATTACAGACTCCAGGACGCCTACAGCCTTCGCGGCATTGCTCAGGTACATGGGGCGTCCAAGCGGGCGATCAATGACGCGTACGACGCGATTCTCGATGAAGCGGGGTCGTGCGGCGACAATCCAGTCATCCATCCCGATGGAGAGGACGGTACCGCGATATCCGGCGCCAACTTCGACGGTACGTTCGTCGGCATCGCATGCGATCTCCTCTGCATCGCCATGACCACGCTCGCGAAGATCTCGGAGCGCCGGACGGACCGGCTCGTCAACCCGTACTTCAGCGAACTGCCCGCGTTCCTCGCGAAGGATCCGGGGCTGAACAGCGGTTACATGATCATTCAGTACACAGCGGCCGGATTGCTGGGCGAGATGCGCACCCTCGCTCAACCAGCAAGCGTCGACAGCGTGCCGACGAGCGGCAACCAGGAAGACCCCGTGAGCTTCGCCTATCACGCTGCACGAAAAGCCTACGCAACTTCGCAGAAATTGCAGCACGTGCTGGCGATCGAGCTGCTCACCGCCGCCCAGGCGCTGGACTTCTTCGATCCAGCCGACGCATCACCCGCAACCGCGGCGGTGTATGCGCGAATTCGACAGGTCGCCCCGACTGCAGAAGGCGATCGGTTTTTCTATCCGGACATGGTGGGAGTCCACCGGCTCGTCGAACAAGGCGACTTGCTGAGCATCGTGGAGAGCATCGCCGGCACGTTGCACAGCTGAAGCCGGTAGAGCGCGCAATCCCGCGGAGCGTGACGATCCGAGTATTTCCAATCCAGGCACAACCTTGATTCGACACTATGGAGGTGTAATGTGAATATGAATTCCACAAACGTCCTGAAGGCTTCTCTCGTCACCTTTCTCGGCGTGCTGGCACTGGCAGGAAACAGCGCTCAAGCAAAGGAATGGAAGACCGTGAAGGTTGCCATGGAAGGCAGTTATGCTCCGTGGAATCTGACCTTGCCGAACGGAAAAATCTCGGGATTCGAACCGGAATTAATCGACAATCTGTGCAAGCGGGTCAACCTGCAATGCGAAACAGTCGCCCAGGACTTTGACGGCCTCATTACCGGCCTGCAGGCAGGCAAATTCGATGTTGTGATGGACGCCCTCGCAATCACACCAGATCGCGAAAAGGCCATTGCCTTCTCCAAGCCCTACGCTGCAACGCCGGCCGCGTTCGCAACAATAGATGGCCATGGATTGGCGAACACGATAGGAAAAGCTCCGTCCCTCAAGCTGACTGGCGACCCCAAAACCGACGGACCCATGATCGCCCCGCTGCGCGATCAACTGAGAGGGAAATCTATCGGCATTCAATCCGGCACGGTCTACACCAGGTTCATCACCGACAACTTCAAAGACATCACTTCCGTACGCCTCTACAAGACCTCGGCCGAACGTGACCTCGACCTGGTCAACGGACGCGTCGACATGGCCTTCGACGACGTCACCTACTACGCCGGAATTGCCGACAACAAGGAAACCGCTCGAATCCAGATCGCGGGACCCAGGATCGGTGGCGCGATTTGGGGGCCGGGAGAAGGTCTTGGGTTTCGCAAACAGGATACGGATCTGAAAGCAAAATTTGACGCAGCCATCACGGAAGCACTTGCAGACGGTACCGTGAAGCGGCTGTCGGAAAAGTGGTTCAAGGCCGATGTGCAACCGTAAGCTAAACTAGCTTCGCACGGCATTTGCCAGGTCAACGACATGAACCGCCTTCCCCCTCTTCGAGCCTTGCAGATATTCGATGCCGTCATCCGTTACGGGGGCGTCGTGGCGGCCGCGGAGGCGCTTCACGTGACGCCCGGTGCGATTAGTCAGCAGATTCGCGTCCTCGAAGAGTTTCTCGGGGTCGCGCTTTTCGAGCGGGAGAACACGGGCCTGCGACCGACCCCGCTCTGCGAGATGTACCATTCGCACATCTCCCGGGGGTTCGAGTGCTTCCATAGCGCCCAGGCGGCGCTCAAGGCGCAGACGGGACGCCGGCTCACCCTGATGACATTTCCGTCAGTCGCGACCCATTGGCTTGCCTCCAGATTGGACACGTGGCACACCATCTGCCCTCACGTACAGGTTCATGTCGAGGTCGTCGATCACGAAACCAGTATCGGTGCGAGAAGTGCTGACGTCCGGCTAACGTATGGGGCCCTACCGAATGACGGCACGCCCTATCACGTCGTCTTTACGGACAGAGTTGCACCCATGTTTTCACCCTCGCTGTTGCAGGCGGAAAAGCCGGTCTCGCAACCGGCGGATATCTTGCGCTACCCGCTGATTCACGTCGAGTGGGGATGGGCAAACCTGTCACCACCAACATGGGGACAGTGGTTGCATGCGGTCGGAGTGCCTCTGCCCGAGGCGTTGACGCCGCTCACTTACTCCGTTTCCGGCATGGCAATCGATGCGGCAATTCGGGGAAGAGGCATTTCGTTGGGACAGGGCTTTTTTGCCATTGATAGCATCAAGCGACACGAACTTGTCGCGCCGTTCAAGGTCACGATACCCATGCCGTTCCCATACTTCATTTGCTGGAAGCGAGCTGTAGCAGACTCCCCAGCAACCAGGCAATTTCTCGACTGGCTAATCGAGGAAGCCGAGCAGACGGGACGCGACATAAAAGCCATGTTTGGCGACTGAAGCGCGCATGTACAAGCGTCCTTTCGCCGAAATCATGCGGCAGTGGACGACGTTGCATCCCGAGTTCGCGTTCCTGCCACGCAAATTCAAGATCGCGATAACGGGGGCCATCGACGATCGCGCGGCCACCGATTGGCATGATGTCGGCTTGCGACTGCTGTCGAACGAGCATGGTGATCTGGGCTTTCGTGTCTCCGTAGGCGGCGGCATGGGGCGCACGCCGATGACCGCGACGGTGCTGCGCGAGTTCCTGCCGTGGCAGCACATCATGAACTACATCGAGGCGGTGGTACGCGTGTATAACTGCTATGGACGGCGCGACAACAAGTCGTCGTTCCGGCGCGCGGGAGTGCGCCTGAGCCTTTCATATTAACGGCGACAACGCTGTGCAATCAACGCCTGATTCGACACACCGACACGAAGATGATGACGGCAACCATCGCGGCGGCGATGACCGCGTGAGAAAAGTCATTACCGTAACTCGGCCTCGCGACGTTCATCAGCACGCCTGATAGCGAAGCCGGATATAAGCCGAACCTGCGCTCGAAGTCGCCCGCTATGATGTGCTCCACAAAACCGGGCACGACGGGCAACTATGCGTACGCCTCGGCCGACGGGCGGTGCGGCCTCGCGCTTCGCGTGCCTCCGTCAGCTGCTCACGCCACCGTTCGCTCGTCCATTTCGCCCGCTTGTCGGTCTGCGACGCCCTCCACGAGCCGCGCAATGCGCAGCACAATTTCGTGCATACGTGTGCCAGGCAGAAAAAAATCGGCGACGCCCAGCGCTTTCAGCACACTCGTGCTTTCCGCCTGAACGTTCCCGCCCAGCACAACGGGTATCGAGGCACGACGCACGCGCAGTTCATGCATCAATTGCGACGTCAACTCGACATGCGCGCCCGCGAGCGACGACACGCCAATCATGTCGACGTCGTTCGCCAGCGCGCGCTGCGCAACTTCCGCGGGCGCGATGAAGAGCTCATTGGACACGACGTCGAAGCCCGCATCGCACAACGCGGCAGCCACCGCTTGCGCGCCGCGATCGTGGCCGTCCTGTCCGAGCTTCGTGATCATCACGCGGGGCTTGCGTCCCAGCGTCGATGTCAACCTGTCGACCTGGTCGCGAGCAGCCGTCCACATTACATCCGATGAAAGCGTTTTTTCATAAATGCCAGCGCTAGCATGCAAACTGATCGCATGACGTGGCCACACGGCTTCGAGAGCTCGCGTGCATTCACCGACTGTCGCGCGCGCACGCATGCAGCAGATCGTCAACGCGAGCAGATTGCCTGTGCACTCGCGCGCGGCCGTTTCAAGCGCGCCCAACGCACACGCCACAAGCTCCGCATTGCGCCGCAGTTTGACCTCTGCGATTCGACGCACCTGGTGGCCACGCACCTGTTTTCCGTCCAGCTCGAAACATGCGGGCGCTTCGTCCGCATCGCCATGAACGAACGCGTTGACGCCCACCACGATTCGTTGCCCGCTATCGATTTCCGCCTGCAGCGTCACAGCCGATTCGTGAATGCGTTCGCGAATCCATCCGGAGCGGATCGATTGCACGACGCCGCCGCGCGCGTCGATCTCGCCGATCAGCGAACGGACGCGCGCTGCGATGTCGGCCGTCAACGCTTCCATCATGTACGAACCCGCCCACGGATCAACGACGTCGCACAGTCCCATTTCGTGCTGAAGCATGAGTTGCGTGTCGCGAGCGAGCCGCGACGACGATGCCGACGGCAAGGCGAGCGCTTCGTCGTAAGCGTTCGTATGCAGCGACTGCGTGCCGCCGAATACGGCCGCCAGCGCTTCGACGGTGGTGCGCACGATGTTGTTCGACGGCTTCTGCGCGGTCAGCGACCAGCCGGACGTCTGGCAATGCATCCGGAGAGCGCGCGCTTTATCGGAAGTCGCACCGCACTGTGTTGCTAGTTCCGACCAGACGAGACGCGCCGCGCGCAGCTTCGCCACCTCCACATAGAAATCCGTGCCGACGCCGAAGAAGAAGCTCATGCGCTCACAGGCGTCGTCGGCACTCATTGCGCGCTCGCCAAGCGTTTCGACGTAAGTGCGCGCATTGGCCATCGTCAGCGCCAGTTCGAGCACAGGATCGGCGCCGGCCTCCTGAAAGTGATAGCCGGACACCGATAGCGCGTTGAAGCGCGGAGCATGCTGCGCAAGATAGTCGGCCACGTCGGCTGCGATTCGCAACGACGGTTCTGGCGCGAAGATGCAGGTGTTGCGCACGATGAACTCTTTGAGAATGTCGTTCTGAATCGTGCCGGTCAGTTGCGCCGCGTCCACGCCGCGCTCGTCGGCCGCAACGATGAAGGCAGCCAGCACCGGCAGCACCGCGCCGTTCATCGTCATCGATACCGACGTTCGGTCGAGTGGAATGCCCGCGAAAAGACGCGTCATATCTTCGACTGTATCGATCGCGACCCCGGCCAACCCGACATCGGCGCTCGCGCGCGGATCGTCCGAATCGTAGCCGCGCTGGGTCGGCAGATCGAACGCAACAGACAAACCCTGCGCCCCTTCCTCGAGCGCGGTGCGAAACGCGAGGTTCGAATCGGCGGCTTCTGCGTAGCCTGCGTATTGTCGAATCGTCCACGGCTTCGCCGCGTACATCGACACGTACGGACCGCGCACGAACGGCGCGGTGCCAGGCATGCTGTTCAGATGCGCAACGTCGGCGAGGTCGGAGGCGGTATAAAGCGTCTTCAGCGGAACGGCGCGTCGCCGGGACCGCACTCGCATTGGCGCCTCGCGTCTGACGGCGGATCTCATCGCTGTCTCCAGTGTTTTTCCGTGACGACATCGGCGATCTTCAGGTTGTCGCTGCCGCGTCGCACTTCACTCCAATGCGTGATGCCCTGCCCGTTTTCGCGCTCGCCAATGACCTGCACGCTCAATGCGTCGCCGACATTGACGTTGCCATAGAAGTGCAGCGACCGGCTCGCGATCACGGGCGGCTCCGCAAACCGGTGCCGTTGCCATTCGGCGCGATCAACGAACGACTGGAAGCTCGCGAAGTAGAGAAAGTCCGCGCCGTTGAAGTCGTTGTTCGGGCATGGAAGAAACCCGGCGGCCTCGTGCACGGCAGGCGCAAGACCTTCGCATGATGCCCAGTCTCCTGCCCTCAGGCGCTTGCCCGTTTGCGTCATGGCAAGCGCTTCGTCGGGCGTCGGACTGACCGCCCCCGCCAGCGCGGCAAGCGTTGCGCGTGCGACCGAGCGATTGTTACGCGCTTCTCCGCGCGTGACGAACGTCGACGACATCGACACCTCCGCGATCGACGCACCACCACGCACGATGCGGTGTGTGCTGAAGTGCCGGACCGGGCCGGTCCTGCATAACGCGGTGTGAATCTCGAAGTCGTCGTTCTCGCGCACGGCATCGAAACCGTGCGCCCGCAGGCGGATTGCGGTGAAGGCGGCATATGATCGGCCGCCGTTGTCGTCGCTGAAATCCGGCGTGGCTCGCCCCGTGTGTGCGGCCAGCGCCTCCCAATGGCGATGTCCGCATTCCTTCAGCAGCCAGTTCTCCGACAGGCCGGTGAAGCTCAATTGCGGCATGCCGGCGCGATAGCGTCCAGTCGTGTTCTGCATAAGCTTCGATCGATCAGGCCGCGAGACTATCGGTTGCCGGCACGGACGCATCGAGCGACGCACGGATCGCGTCGACGACATAAGCCGCGTCACGCGCGACGCCCGAGAAGCGCCCCGAACCCCATGTATGCAGCCACGGCAAGCCGATGAAATACAGTCCCGCTTGCGGCGTGATGCCCCGCGTGTGCGCCGGGTAGCCGCGTCCATTGAACACGGGCGCATCGATCCAGCTGAAGTCCGGCGTGAAGCCGATGCACCAGATGATCGACGTGATGCCGCTCGCCGCCAGATCGAGCGACGTGCGCTCGCCGTCCGGCCGCCATGCCGGCTCATAGGCCGCTTCGCGCGGCGCGCCGATGCCCTGCCTGTCGATGAACGCATCGATGCTCGCGTTGATACGGTTGTAGGTATCGTCCGCGCTATCCAGGTTCTCGATCAGGTTCGGCGCGAACTGCAGGCGGCCGTCGCGCAGATCCTCGAGCCGGCCATACAGTTCCATGCCTTCGAGCGCGAAACGCCGCAGATCGATATCGCGTCCGCCGTCGCGGCCTGTCACGTAATGGTTTGTGTTGTCGCGCACGCCTTCGCGCAACGGATGCTGCTCGACGGGCATGTCGTAGTAGTGCATGTCGGCGAGCCAGTCGACCACGTCGCGTCCGCGATAGAAACGCGCGCAGCGCGGCGCCTCGCCGACCGCGAGGTACACCTTGCGCCCGGCCAGATGCAGATCTTCGGCGATCTGCGCACCGGACTGCCCCGAGCCGACGACGAGCACCGCGCCATCCGGCAAGACCTCAGGATTGCGATATTGTGAAGACTGTACCTGCACGATCCCGGCGGGCAGACGCTCGGCCATGCGCGGCACGATCGGCGTGTGATAACCGCCCGACGCCACGACGACGTGATCCGCCGTGAACTCGCCATTCGACGTCGACACGTTGTAGCGTCCATCGGCGTCGCGTTTCACGCGTTTGACCTCGGTGTGCTCGAGCACCGGCGCATCGACCATCGCAATGAAGCCATCCAGATAAGCGATGATCTGATCCTTCTTCATGAAGCCATGCGGGTCGTCGCCGCGATACGGGTAACCGGGCAGCGCACATTGCCAGTTTGGCGTGACGAGACAGAATGCGTCCCAGCGTTGCGAACGCCAGGTGTGCGTGACCGCATGCTTCTCGAGGACGAGATGATCGATGCCCGCCTCTTTCAGGTAGTAGCTGATGGACAAGCCAGCCTGGCCGCCACCGGCGACGATGACCGTGTAGTGACGATTCGCATGTGCCGCTTGAGGGCTAACGGTTGTGTTCGACATGGTTCTTTCCTGCCTTGCGTATGAATGTTCGGGCGCCCACTGCCATCGCTTCGTCAAAGGGCACGCCGCATTCAGGTTTCACAAAAGTTCGACGACCTTCACGACCGCCAGCGGGTCCGACGAAAAACCCTCGGCCTGCTGCTCGATCTGCGCGAGCTGATCCATTGCGGCGGAACAGGCGAAGCCGTACTTCTCGCGCACGCGCTCGGAGCCGATATGCAAAGCCTCGCGCGAGCGTTCGACAAACTCGCTCAACGCGTAGCTCTCGCCCGCGGCAAAGAACTCGCCGACTACCGTCGACGGTGAATAGCAGTTGGCCTCGGTGCCATCGGGCCACTGAACCCTGAAGTGCATGACTGGCATGACATATCCTCGATAAGTGATTGGTTCAAGCGGGAGTGAGTTGCAGTTGCCGCCTGTATAACGCGATGTGACGAAGGGCGCTCGCGGTCCAACTGAAGCGCTGCAACAACTCAGGTACCGCGTGGGAGAAATCGATGCCCCCGCGCGCATCGAGCGAACGGCGCAGCGCGCTAGCGATGCTGTGCGCGTCGTGAGGCTGCGCCCAGCAGCAGACGCGTTCATCGAGGTACTCGATGAACGGCGCAATCTGCGAAACAACAACCGGCGTGCCCGACGCCAGCGCTTCCAGCACGACCAGCCCGAATCCCTCGCGTACCGAAACCATCGATACGACATCCGCGCGGCGCAAGAGCGCGGGCATGACGTCGTCGTCGAGCGGGCCGGTGACGACGATCGGACAGCCAGCGCCAAGATTCAGCGCCGCAGCGCGCTCGAAAAACTGCCGGCTATAGGCGTCGTGATTCAGGAGACTCGCACCGCCCGCCACGACGAGTTGCGCATCGGCATGCGTCTGCCTGAGCGACGCGAACGCTTCGAGCAGTTGCAGTGTGTTCTTACGTTCCTCGATGCCGCCGACCGCCAGCACGACGGGCGCGCCGACAATGCCGAATCTTGCGAGCAGCGCCGTGTCCTGGGAATTGTCACGTGTCGCCGTGAAGCGCTTTAAATCGACGCCGTTCGTCACGGTCACCGCGTTCACGCCGAAGTCGCGCAGCATCCGGCACGTCCACGCATCGCTGACGCAATAAACGGCATCGGCATCCGCATACGCGCGCCGCTGCCATTCGGCGAGGCGCGGCACGGTAAAGTCATCGAGATGGTGGACCGTTCGCACGAACCCGCGTATCGCGCCTTCATGCCGAAGCTCGGCGAGCGCGTTTCCGCTGATGCTGTCCTGCGCGTGAAGAACGTCGAAGCTCGCCGGATCGCTGGCCAGCAATGCGGCCTTTAACGCGTCGATACGCGTCTGCACCATCGATACTGTGTCGCTCGCGTTCGCCGCGACGCGAGCGAGCACGATCCGGCACGGCGACGCCCGGAACATAGCGGCTCCGCCGGCCGACGGCGCGAAGATCGTCACGCGATGCCCTGCGTCATGCAATGCGCGCGCGAGTTCGAGCGTGTGCACGACGCCGCCGCGCGGGTTCACCGAGTGCGTGAAGAGCGCGATTCGAAGGGGACCTGTCTTCATGCGCGCGCTCCCGAAGGCGCGCCGATGAACGGCCCATCGCCGAAATTCCAGAGCAGCGCCGCGTCGCCGTGCTGAGTAAGCACCACTTCGCGCGACGTATCGACTTCGCCGATCACCGCGCACGCCAGATCGCGTGCATCGAAGCGCGCAAGCACTTCGTCAACGTGTTCCGCGCGTACCGACAGCACGAACCCGAAGCTCGGAAACGCGCTGAGCCAACGCTCGAAGTCGACGCCCCGCGGTCGTGGAATCGCGTCCAGATCGATTCGCGCGCCCGTCGCCGAACATTCGAGCAGCATCAACGATGTGCCCAACACGCCGGCCATGCTGATGTCCTTCGCGGCATCGCACAGCCCGCATTCCGCGAGTATGGGCAGCAGTTCGAGATCGTCGCGCAAGCGCTGCGCCGGAGCGCCGACCGATGCGTTCCAGAACGGATACGGGTCTTCGAAGCGGCCACGCAAATCGACGGCCATCACCAGGCGATCGCCTGCCCGCGCATTGAAGCTCGACAGCAACGCGCGCGCACGGCCCACAATCGACACCGCGAGTTGCGGCTGCGCGCTGCGCGTATTGCTATGCCCGCCAACCACCGGCACGCCGTACGCAACCGACGCCGCCGCGATGCCGGCCAGCACTTCTTCGGCCGCGCCGAGACCGTCGCTCCACAACGCATCGACGACGGCAAGCGGCCGGCCGCCCATCGCGAACACGTCGCTGATGTTGACCATCACGCTGCTGTAGCCCGCGAACCAAGGCATAGTTTTCACGAAATCGCTCACCAGCCCTTCGATCGCAAAGAGCAGGTAGCCGTCGCCGTCGCGGATCGCCGCGCAGTCGTCGCCGACCGCGACCGCCTGCGCGAGATCGCGCACGCCGTGCGGCAGGCGCTGCGCCAACGACGCGACGACTCCCGCAATATCGGTCTTATGCCGGAAGCCGCGGCTTTCCCTTAGCCGTTGAACGAGCGAAGCGATGCTCATGAGCGTCCCCGCGACGACGTGACGAGCCCGCTCTCCGGCGTAAAGCACGGCGGATAGTGCGCAAGGTCCGCTTCCATCAGATGATGCGCACGGCCGAACAGCATCTCTTCGCTAACCGATTGCCAGTGTAGACGCCGGAACAACGGCACATTCTGGCTTTGCACATGCGCAAGAAAAGTCTCGCAGCCGAGCGCGTGCGCGCTGCTCACAGCGAGCCGGATCAGCGTCGAGCCGAGCTTGCCGTGCGAGCGGAACGCCGCATGCACCGCGAGCCGCGAGCCCAGCCACACGTGCGGCTCGGTCTCGTGAATCCGTACGGTGCCGACTACCTGCTCCGGCACGCCCGCGATGCAACTCAAGGCAACCAGCAGCTTCGCGTGAGCGTCGATTTCATCCCGGTCGTCGCCGGCGAAGATGCCCTGCTCGACGCAAAACACCGCGCGTCGCAGCGCATAGGCTTCTTTGCTTTCCCACGATAGCGTCGCCCATTTCACGCGGTATTCCGCCGGCGTGAATGCAATCGGCAATGCGTCCAGTTCATCGACGGCCTCGCAGAACATGGCTACTCCTCGTACGATGCCAGCGACGAACATGCGCCGCATTTGCCGCAGCCCGCCTTGATGTCGGCAGAACGCATCCGCGCTTCGCGCAGCATCGCACCGAGCGGAGCGAGAACCGATTTCATGAACTCCGGCGTCGGCGCCGGATGATCTTCGAGCGGCGTGCCGCTGATCGGCACGAACGGCACGACGAACGGGTAGACGCCGAGCGCAATCAGTTCGCGCGAGATCGACAGGATCGCGTCGGCGGTGTCGCCAAGTCCCGCGAGAATGTACGTGCTGACCTGCCCTCTGCCGAACACCGCGACGGCCGCCTTGAACGCCTCCATATAGCGCGACACGGGCACGCTCGCCTTGCCGGGCATCACGCGTTCGCGCACGGCAGGTGTCACTACTTCCAGATGCATGCCAAGCGTATCGATGCCGCTCGCTTTCATCCGTTCGAACCAACGGTCGTCGTCGGGCGGCTCGCATTGCGCCTGGATCGGCAGATCGACAGCGGCCTTGATCGCGAACGCGCTTTCGCACAGGATCTGCGCGCCGCGATCGCTCGTCGGCGGCGTGCCCGTCGTCAGCACCATGTGCTTGACGCCGTCGAGCAGCACGGCCGCGCGCGCGACTTCGGCGAGTTGTTCAGGCGTCTTGCGCGCAATCGTGCGGCCCGCCGCAAGCGACTGGCCGATTGCGCAAAACTTGCATGTCTTGCGGCGGCTTTCGTAACGGATGCACGTTTGCAGCACGGTCGTCGCGAGCACATCGGTGCCGTGCAGCGTGGCAATGTGTGAATACGGCACGCCGTCCAGCGTTTGCAAACGCGTGAAGCGCGGCGCCTTCGGAAAGCTGATATCCGCGATCGGTATCGTGCCGCGCATCAACGCGCTCGCGCCCGCTTCATCCGGCGCACTGGCGACGAATGGCGAGTTCCACGCCGAACTCGTATGCACCGGCACCATGATCGTCACGCCGTCGACGGTGACCGCCTTGTGATCCGACGGCCCCGCGCCGCCGCGCCGGCTCGCGACGCCCGCATTCGGATCGACCAGACGCAAGCCCGCGGACTGCAACTCGGTGCGCAGTTGCATCATCTGCCTGTGCCGTTCGGTTCCCACTTCAGTTGACTGCCGGCTCATGGCCGGCAGATTCGCGCTGGCATTCATCCTGACCTCCACCCGTGGTATCGAAAGCTGCATCGGCGCTGAATCGCTCGAACGCCGTGTTCATCGGCGCGACCGGGGTCGCGGGACGATCGTTGATCGCAAGGCTCAACAACTCGGGCCGCGCGTAATGGCCGACCGAGTCCATCATCCGTTTGCGCTTCGTAATCAGTGACATGTCGAGATCGGCGACCACCATCCCTTCGCCTTCGCGCAAAGGTTCGGCGAGATGCTGTCCTTCCGGCGACACGATCGCGGTATGGCAGCCGCCGCGCAGTGCCTTTTGCAGTTTCGGATCGCTCGTCACCGAATCGATTTGCGCTTCGCTCAGCCAGCCCGTCGAGTTGACGACGAAGCAGCCCGATTCGAGCGCGTGATGACGGATCGTGACTTCGATCTGCTCGGCGAAGATCGGCCCGACGAGCGAGCCTGGGAACTGGCTGCAATGAATCTCTTCGTGCTGCGTCATCAACGCATAGCGCGCGAGCGGGTTGTAGTGCTCCCAACAGGCGAGCGCGCCGACGCGCGCGATGTCCGTATGCGCGACCTTCAGTCCCGCCGCGTCCCCTTGGCCCCAAATCATCCGCTCGTGAAAAGTCGGCGTGATCTTACGGCGTTTGAGCACGAGGCGACCGTCGACGTCGAACACGAGCTGCGTGTTGTACAGGCTGCCGTGATCGCGCTCGTTGACGCCGAGCACCACCACCATCGCGTGACGGCGCGCGCGTTCGGCTACCGCCTGCGTCACGGGCCCCGGCACGACGACGGCCTGTTCATACAGCCGCATGTGATCGGCGCCCGACGCGACGGGCGGACGCACGAACGAAAAGTACGGGTAGTACGGCACGAACGTCTCGGGGAAGACGATCAGCTGTACGCCTTTAGCCGCAGCTTCGTCGATCGCGGCGCACACCTTGTCGAGCGTGCCGCCGGGACAATCGAACTCCGGTGCAATCTGCACCGCGGCCGCTCGGATGATTCGCTGGTCGGACATGATCGGCATCCGGCCCGCGCTCAAACGGTCCACGTGTGGATGACCAGCGCGTTCTCCTTGCGATGGAGAAGCTGGATATCGAGCACGTCGAGCGGATTGATTGGACGGATGCCTTCGATCAGCGACGCTTCGCCATGACCGTACAGCGCCTGCAGTGCGAAGCGGCAGGCGTACACTTTGCCGCCCTCTTCCATGAACTTCGTCAGTTGCTTGTTGAAGTTCAGATGACCCGGAAAGGCTTCGTCGCCGAGCGTCGGAAAGCCGCGTTGCAGACCGAGCGTGACGCCCGGCCCGTACAGCAACACGGACGTATCGAAGCCCTTGCGTTGCAGACGCGTGGCCTGCAACAGATTGACGAAACCGATCGAGCCTTCGAACGCGACGGTGTGAAACGTCACCAGCGCCTTTTCGCCGGGTTCGGCTTTGACGTCGGGGAAAACCTTCTCTTCGTAATCGACCAGAAAATCGCCTTTCTGATGCAAAGGTTTATTGACGGCAGGCATATCACTCTCCAATAAGTCGCGTAATTGATCGTATTTGCCCGCCGGGAAATGGCCGGCTGGCGAATTCAATAACGCAACGGATATGCCACCATCCGGCCCGAAACATGCGATCAACTTCCGATCATTCAAACGGCAATTGTTCGAGCGACCCGAAAAAAATCTTTGAATGCCTTGTTTGACGCGGCTTTGCGCCGAATCGCGAAGTCGACTGCGCACCGTCTCAGCGCAGCGCAAGATATGTTCGTGCGTGCGCATGGTGCGGCAAACCCCGAAAACGTGCATTCATCCAATCAATGCGATCAACTTTCAGACCGGATGAGAAATGATTTATTTTTATTGCGAACCACGTGCTACTTTTGATCGACCCATTAAGGAATGTTTAGCATGGACAGTCTCACGCATCACTGGCTCAAGCGAGTAACCGAAAGCCGCAAACCGGCTTATCTGGTGATTCCGGATCTGATTGAAGAAGATCTCGCGAGCGGGCGTCTGCGTCCACGTGACCGTCTGCCGGGTCTGCGCGATCTGGCGGCCGCGCTGCAACTGAACTACACGACCGTCGCGCGCGCCTATGCCGAAGCGCGCAAGCGCGGCCTGCTCGATGCGCGCGCCGGCAGCGGCACCTTCGTGCGCGGCCGGACGCAGACGTTGCCGCTCGCGGGCGGCAGCAGTGTCGAGATGTCGATGAACATGCCACCCGAGCCGCCCGAACTTGCGACGCGTCTGCGCGAGTCGGCCGCGAGTCTTTTCGCGCATGTCGATCCGTACCGCCTGCTGCGCTATCAGGATTTCGGCGGCACGCCCGACGATCGCGCGGCGGGCCGCACCTGGCTGAAGGAGCGTCTGCCCCATTGCTCAGACGATACCGTGCTCGTCTGCCCGGGCATTCATAGCGCGCTCGTTGCACTCGTTTCGCAACTCGCGCGCCGCAGCGAGACGATCTGCCTCGACACGCTCGCGTATCCAGGCATCAAGGCTATCGCGTCGCAACTCGGCGTGCGCCTGCAACCGCTGCCGCGCGACGACGAAGGGCCGCTGCCTCATGCATTCGAAGCGCTATGCAAGAGCGAAAAACCCGGCGCGTTCTATTGCAATCCGACGCTGCAGAATCCGAGCACGCTCACATTGTCGGGTCAGCGCCGCGAAGCGCTGGCCGACGTCGCGTTGCGCTATAGCGTGCCCATCATCGAAGACGACGCATACGGCTGGCTGCCGACGAGCAAGCCTGTCGCGCTTGCCGCGCTCGCACCCGAGTTGACCTATCACGTCACCGGCTTTTCGAAGACACTCGGCGCCGGTTTGCGCGTCGCCTACCTGCGCGCGCCGACTGCGCGGCAAACACAACGCATTGCCGGCGCGTTGCGCGCAACGACGGTGATGCCCAGTCCATTCACGGTGATGCTAGCGACGCAATGGGTCAACGATGGCACCGCGCGCGAGATGCTCGACGCGATTCGTGTGGAGGCCAATGCGCGCCAGGCGATCGCCGCGCAGGAACTGGCGGAATTGCGCTACGACGCGCACGTCGACGGCTTTCACCTGTGGCTGCCTATTCCGGCGCAATGCAACTGGAGCGCACCCGAGCTGGCGTTGCAACTGCGCAATCAGGGCGTCGGTGTGGTGGCAGGCGCCGCGTTCTCGACTGACGGCAATCCGCCCAACGCCATCCGCGTGTGCCTCGGCGGGCCGCAAGATCGCGACGATTGCCGCGACGCTTTGCAACGCGTCGCGGAGACGCTTAACGATCCGCATCATCTACATATGCCGATGATGTAGACGGTCACGTTGATCATGTAACGTCGCAGCCATTACGTCGGCCTCGCTCCGAAATTGACTACATGTCACGTTGGGAAAAGCGGCCGCAGCTGTCTGTACAGAGCTCGATACGACGCTAACCGTTCCATAAGTATTGAATGCTGCTCATTGTCAGGAAAGAATTCCTGCGATAACGACGGGGTACGGACAACGGCCGAGAAATTGCCTTCAGCCGCCAACCAGCCGAGACGGGCGGCTCCGAGCGCAGCGATGCACTGTGCATCGGGCGGCCGGCGTATCGATACTCCAAACGCGTCAGCAATCAACTGCGTCCAGAGCGTACTGCGTGCGCCTCCACCGATAAGGCTCAGCGAGGTTTCACGGGTGCCGTCCGCACGCAGGGCATCGAGGCCGTCCGACAAAGCAAACGTGACGCCCTCAAGAACCGAATAGGCAAGCGTGGCGCGGTCGGTCGAATCAACCAGTCCACAAAACACGCCTTGGGCGTACGGGTCATTGTGGGGTGTTCGTTCACCGGAGAGGTAAGGCAAGAACAATGGGGCTTTTGCGCGGCGGTTCGCACTGACACTCTCGACCTCACCTAGCAAACATGCTTCGTCAGCCGAAGTGAGGTTGCATAGCCAGCGAACGCAGCTAGCCGCAGACAGCACAACGCTCGTTCGGTGCCACCTTTTCGGAATCGCGTGACAGAGCGCGTGTACCCCTAAATGCGGGCTCGGCCGAAACTGCTCGGTGACAACGGACAGCACTCCGGAGGTGCCGAGAGACAGAAATGCATCCCCCGATTCTGCAGCGCCTACGCCCAGCGCGCTTGTCGCGGTGTCGCCCCCGCCAGCCGCAACAATTACATTCGCCGGCAGGCCAAGCTCGCTGGCGATACTGCGACGGACGATGCCAACTGCTTGGCTCCCTTCCTCAATCGGGGGCACCTGCATTCGTGTCATGTCACAGGCTTGCAAAAGCTCGTCGGACCACTCGCGACGCCCGACGTCGAGCCAAAGGGTTCCTGACGCATCAGATGGGTCCGTGAGCTTTAAGCCGGTCAAACGCAGGCGCAGATAGTCCTTCGGGAGCAGGACGCACGCCAGCTCTCGGAAGTGCTCCGGCTCGTATCGTGCGACCCATAATAACTTTGGTGCTGTGAGCCCTGGCATTGCGCAATTGCCAGCGATTTCATGCAGCCCTGGTGCGCGGGCCGTGAGTTCAGTGCATTCGCTGACGCTGCGCATATCGTTCCACAATATCGCTGGGCGCAGCGGCTGGTCATTGGCATCAAGGAGAACGGCACCGTGCATTTGACCAGAGAGACCAATGGCCTGTATGCGTCCAAACGCGTCGGGATAGTTCTTACGCAGCGTCGCTAGCGCAATGCGCGTAGCTCGCCACCAATCCTCCGGGTCCTGTTCTGACCATCGGTGCCTCGGCCTCGATATTTCCAGCGGATGGCGAGCGGTGCCGACGACATGTCCATCGCTGCCCAGCAGGAGGACCTTCAATTCCGTCGTGCCGAGGTCAATGCCAAGAAACATTATTCGAACTCAAGATACTTCGAACTCAAGATACGTCTTGCCTATATCGTCTAAAGGTCGAAATTGGTTGGCATCAGGACCACGTCGCGAATAGTCAGACCGCGTTGCCGCGTCAGCATGAACATGATGACCTCGGCTACCTCGCTGGCCTCAAGCAGGCTCCCCGACTCTTTGGCTTCTTTGAGCTTTTCCTCCGGCCAGTCAGCGAGCAGTGCGCTAGCGACCGGTCCAGGCGAGACGGAACCAACGCGTATTCCGTGCTTGAAAACCTGGCGCCGTACGGTCTGAACGAAGCAGTTAATCGCCCATTTGGATGACGCATAGACCGGTTCCCACGGCGTTGGAAAGTGAGCTGCCAGGGAGCTGGTCACTATAATATCGCCGGTCCGTCTGGCTATCATGTGGGGCAAGACATCGTGAACGTTTTTCATCACCACATTGACGTTGAGATTCAGCATCCGGTCAATCGCTGCCGTATCCGCGTCCACGAGGTCGCCACCGACATAAGTGCCGGCGTTGGCGTGAAGGATGTCGATTTGCCCCGCGATTTCTAGCACGCGTGGCACGAGCGTCGAGCACGCCGTCGGGTCGAGCAAATCTACGACTAGCGGAATCGCCGCGTCGCCGTGTTTCTTGCAAACTGACGTCAGTGCGGCGTCATCGCGGTCGACTAGAACCACGCGGGCACCAGCCGCCAACAGCGCCTCGGCGCTAGCCAAGCCAATGCCTGAAGCGGCGCCAGTGACCACAGCGACCTTGCCTTGCAGTTCTCCTGCCATTTTCCTGTTCCTCCTGTTTAGCAGTCTTCGCAGACTTGATGAGGTAGCAATCTGCCCCAATAGCTTGTCTCCACTCATCTCACTCCGCAAGGAACGGCGTCTCAGGCTGCACCGGTGACCATCATTGCGGCTTAATCTTGCGCGATTCTCTGCTTTATCGTGACATGGGCCACCCGGTCTTATGCAACACTCGAAATGAACAACTGCTCTATCAGGGAACAAATATTCGGTTACGCTGGTGGCTCTGTCAAGGCAATTTAGGGGAGGAAAACCCCGATGGCTTGCGTGGTAAAGGTGGTTCGCTCGTCCCTCGCAAGGGGGCGCATCCGCACGGACAGGCGCTCGACAACCCCGTCACGAAAGCGCCCAAGTGCCGATGGTCGTCCCCGGCATAACTTTTTTGGCCTAATGTCTGTGGAAAGAGATGCGCTCGCCATCAATTGCCGTTGCACTGTGAGTGCAATTCACCAAACTCATGCTGTTGCAGTTCAAGAGGCCGCAACTTCAAAGACAGAGCCTCGCTATCGCTGCGACCCCACGGCGGCCGGGGACCTGTGGCCCTATACGCGCGAAACCTCTCCACCCACGGGCGCAGACCGACTGCGCCTTCGACGAATACTTTGGCCTCGTCTTGCCATCAGATGATGAGAGGAAAGCTTTCCTGAATCGCCGACTGGACCTTAACCACTGTCCGCGCCATGCTGGATCAGAATTTCGTAGCCGAGTAACTTCATCTTTCGAACAGTCTCTGGCGTTGCCGCCACACGTGTTTCGCCACACCTGCTTTCTTTAGGAATTCCTATTTTCATTACAATGCACCTTCTTCGTTTCTAAAAACACTGGCCGACTTATGGACGGTCGGTCATCCCAGCTTCAGCGGCGTTACCGCGTCGGCTAGTCGGCGGGTCTGAACGCTTTTCATCAAGAGCATCAACACCGCCGCCAGGGAAACAGGAATTGCAACTATTCCAAACACCGTCGACATGTTTCCCAATGTAGCCAACAACACGCCGCCAGCCATTGATCCAAATATCGAACCGACGCGGCCCATTCCTAGCGCCCAGCTCACACCAGTGGCACGCACGTCGCTACGATAGAAGCGCGCAGTCAACGCATTCGCTCCCGTCTGGGAGCCGGCCACGCCAACACCGGCGCCAAAGACCACAAATTGCAGAAGAACGGAGTGGTGAACGCTCCCGCCAAGAAGCAGAAGAGAAATGGCAGCAATGACGTATGAGCAAGCCAGCACGAGGTAAGGATCGCGTCTGTCCATCAAATATCCGATGACGACGGCGCCGACTGTTCCGCCAAATGGGAGCATTGCCCCGAGACGGGCCGCTTCAGAAAGCGAGTAGCCCGAATCCTTTAGCGCCAGGGGGAGCCAGCTCGACAACAGGTAGAACGCGGACAATGTGCAGAAGTAAGTTAGCCACAGCAGGATTGTTCCTGACCGGACGTCACGCGCAAGCAGGCCCCGCACGGGAATCAATGAGCGAGGTTCAGCGCTGTCCTCTATCTCGATGGCCGTAATACCTGGGTTAAGCTTCTCCGCAATTCGCAAGACTTCGCTGGCGTGCCGCCCATTGGCGAGAAGATAGTCGAGCGACTCGGGCAAATACACGACTAGGAATGGCACAAGTATCAGCGGGGTTAGTCCGCCGGCAACCAGTACACCTCGCCAACCTGCGAGAGGAAGGAGGCACGCCACAATCCAGCCGCCAAGCGCGAACCCCAGCGTGAATCCGCAGAAAGTGGCCGTAACAAGAAGAGAGCGAAAACGGGCCGGGCTATATTCCGAGCTCAGCGTGATCACGTTTGGCATTGCCCCGCCGAGACCGAGTCCGGTCAACAGACGCAGCGCGGCCATCTGTTCAGGTGACTGTGCAAACGCCGAAGCTACGCTGCCACATCCGAAAAAAACAACCGAGGCAATGAGCACCTTTTTGCGGCCGATGCGATCCGCTACCGGTCCAAACAGGAAGCATCCAATCATCAAGCCCAGCAGCCCTGAGCCGAAGATCTTCCCCATACTCGCCGTCTGCATAGACCATTGCGCGCGCAGCGTGGAAGCCAGGTAGCCAACCGATGCTGTATCGAATCCATCGATCGTCACAATAAGGAGGCAATAAACGAGCACCGCGACCTGCAGCCGCGAAATGCCCCTGCCATTCACCAAATCCGCCGCTTTCATGTCTCCTCCTGCGGTCGTTGAAACGCCTACTCCCTGGCTGACGGACCTGAGGTCCGTCAGCGTTTCTCGTATAGTTTTGGGAGAAGTTTCCAGCCTGCCTCAGGCCGCTTTTTCAGCCTGACCTTGGCTCTCGCGTTTTTTCAGGTCTAACGCGACGTCAATGATCATGTCTTCCTGACCGCCGACCATCCGTCGACGGCCCAGTTCCACAAGGATGTCCACCGTCGAAAGCCCGTACTTCCTGGCAGCAACCTCGGCGTGTCTGAGGAAGCTTGAATAGACTCCCGCATAGCCGAGTGCCAGCGTTTCGCGGTCAACCCGAACCGGACGATCCTGAAGTGGCCGCACGATGTCGTCCGCTGCATCCATCAGTCGATAGAGATCACAACCGTGGTTCCAGTTGAGACGGCTCGCGGCTGCAATGAAAACCTCAAGCGGGGCATTTCCTGCACCGGCCCCCATGCCAGCAAGACTCGCGTCAACGCGGTCACAGCCCTCCTCCACGGCGACAATGGAGTTGGCTACGCCCAGACTCAGGTTGTGATGTGCGTGAATGCCAGTTTGCGTTTCGGGTTTCAGAACGTCCTTGAATGCTCGAAACCGCTCGCGGACAGCATTCATATCCAGCGCACCGCCCGAATCCACGACATACACGCAGCTTGCACCGTAAGACTCCATGAGCTTGGCTTGTTCCGCGAGCTTCGCGGGTTCCGCCATGTGACTCATCATCAGGAATCCAACTGCGTCCATACCGAGCTCGACTGCATATTCAATATGCTGCTTCGAAATATCCGCTTCGGTACAGTGCGTCGCGACGCGCACTACACGCGCACCGGCGTCGTACGCTTCGCGCAGATGATGAACGGTGCCGACACCAGGCAGCAGCAGCGTAGCGACCTTTGAGCGCCGAACCACCTCTGCGACTGCAGCAATCCATTCGACATCAGTGTGAGCGCCAAAGCCATAGTTGAAGGATGAACCGGCGAGACCGTCGCCGTGCGCAACCTCAATGCTATCCACGCCCGCAGCATCCAGCGCTTCCGCGATCGCCTTTACGTTCGCGATGCTGTATTGGTGACGCACAGCATGACTTCCGTCTCGCAGGGTCACATCAGAGATGTACAGTTTCTTTTCCACCGGGTTCATTGCCCTCTCCTTCATACGACCAGTGCCGACTCTGCAAACCGTTCAGCACACATCAAAGCGGCGCTCGTCATGATATCGAGGTTACCCGCGTACGCGGGCAGGTAGTGGGCCGCACCCTCCACCTCAAGAAGAACCGTGGTCTTGAGACCTGAGACCTTTCCAAGCCCTGGTACGTTGAGGGGGTTTGCGTCGTCATAAAGGTCAAACTGAACGCTTTGCTTCAGCCGATAGCCGGGGACATACGCCTGTACCTTGGCAACCATATCAGCGACACTCCGCTCAATCAGCGTGGTATCTACCGGCTCAGAAAGGGTGTAGACCGTGTCCCGCATCATCAGTGGCGGCTCGGCCGGATTCAGGACAATGATCGCCTTGCCTTTTTCCGCACCACCGACCTTCTCGATTGCACGAGTGGTCGTCTCGGTGAATTCGTCAATGTTTGCCCGGGTGCCAGGTCCTGCTGACTTGCTTGCGATAGAAGCAATGATCTCGGCGTATTTGACCTTCGCCACCTGCGAAACCGCAGCAACGATCGGGATTGTTGCCTGGCCGCCGCACGTCACCATGTTGATGTTCGGTGCATCCAGTTCCTCGTCCAGATTAACTACTGGAACGACGTAAGGCCCAATCGCAGCCGGCGTGAGATCAATGACCTTAATGCCTCGCGCAACCAGCAACTCACTGTGCCGACGATGCGCACCGGCGGATGTCGCATCAAAGACAATCTTGATCTCCTCGATGCCTGGCCAGGCAAGAAGGCCCTCGATGCCGTCCGAGATTGCCGCGACGCCCAGCCGCTCGGCTCGCGCGAGACCGTCCGACTTCGCGTCAATGCCCACCAACGCAGCAACTTCAAGATTCTTACCGTAGCGCAACACCTTCATCATCAGATCGGTTCCAATGTTTCCTGATCCGATAATCGCGACTTTTGACCGCCCTGTATCACTCATATCTCGCTCCTGACAGGTTATCGCCCGAGTTCCCTGGCCGTTTTTCCGCCAATGCCCCAGTGCACCTTGGGCATTTCGCTGATCAGAACCCGAACTGATTCGCGCGGAACGCCCACTTGTTCAACGGTCGCGGACGTCAGCGCCTCAATGAGTTTCGCCTTCTGTTCGTCGCTGCGGCCTTCCATCATGTAAACCTGAATAATCGGCATGTTTTTCCTCAGTGTCTGTGCGTATCAAACGAACCGCATGGAAAGCGATCCGAGGCTTTGATATCGAACTGCGATACTGTCGCCCGCTTCGACGGGAATCGCTTCGGTGACGCCGCCGGTCATGATGAATGCCCCTGCAGGCAGCTCTTCTTCGCGTTGCGCAAGCATGTCCGCCAGCATGGCTACGCTATGTGCCGGATGGCCGAGCACTGCCGCTCCAGCCGCGGTCGCAACGACTTCACCGTTCTTCTCGAGGACTACGCCCAGAGTCTTCAAGTCAAGGCCGTCCACCGACTTGTGGGCGCCCCCCACGACAAACCTGGCAGCAGAGGTGTTGTCTGCGATAACGCTCTTCACATCGAACTTGAAATCCAGATAGCGCGAGTCGATGACCTCGACCGCAGGTATAACAAAGTCCGTTGCTGCCAATACGTCAGCGATCGTGCAACCCGGCCCCTTCAGCGGACGCTTGAGCACAAACGCAATTTCCGCTTCGACCTTTGGGTGGATAAGATCCTTCGTTGAAATACTCGAGCCGTCGAAGCAGTACCCGTAGTCAGTGAGAAAACCGCGCACGGGCTCCGCTACGCCCATTTGACGCATTTTCGCGTGCGACGTCAGACCCATCTTGTAACCGACGATGCGCACGCCCCGCTCTTCTTTTCGTCGACGGATTTCATCCTGAATCGCATACGCGTCTTCCCAGTCCAACTCCGGGAATTCCTGCGTAATCTTCGTGACTTCACGGCATTCGATCTCAGCGGATTCGAGCTTTTCCGCGAGATAAGCAATGGTGTTTTTGTCGAGATTCATTCCTTCCTCACATCCTTTAGCTAAACCGCACCGACGCAGTGCCGATACCACCAAGTCGCACCTGGAGGTTGTCACCGACATTCACCGGAACCATCGTGGCAAGCGACCCCGACAAAATGACCTCCCCTGCATGCAATCCCAGGCCGTGACGGCCTAGCGTATTTGCCAACCATGCAACTGCATTTGCGGGATGGCCGAGTGCTGCCGCACCTGCGCCCGTCGCGACGATCTCTCCATTCTTCTCCAGCGTCATGCCCACAGTGGACAAGTCG
This sequence comes from Paraburkholderia sp. GW821-FHT02A12, assembly GCF_059422005.1. Taxonomy (NCBI): domain Bacteria; kingdom Pseudomonadati; phylum Pseudomonadota; class Betaproteobacteria; order Burkholderiales; family Burkholderiaceae; genus Paraburkholderia; species Paraburkholderia sp. GW821-FHT02A12. Next base: position 2,893,179 of record NZ_JBWKWA010000002.1, read on the forward strand.
ACCTTCGAGGGATCTATCGCGTTATCGCCAAGCACGAAAGCGCCCGACGACGCGTTGTCGGCGACGGTATCCGTGATCGTGATCTTCCAGTCCTTAATACGGGAGTCAACGAGTTCGAAGCAAGGCATGACGAACTCGGTCGCGCGAAGGACGTCCGCAACCGTGACCCCGGGGCCAGAAAGGTCATGCTTCAGGACGAAAGCAATTTCCCCCTCGGCCTTGGGGGCGATGAACTGCTCCAATGGAACGGTGGCGCCGTCCTGATAGGCCATTCCGGATGTCAGCACGCCGAAGTCAGGCTGGTTGACCTTAAGCAGATCCATGACGACCTTGCTTGTCACGCCGACCTTTTTACCCACCACCCGCTCGTTGCGCGCGGCAACGCGCAAGGCCATCATTTCAATCTGAATGCGATAGGCATCGTCGATGGTTATGCCGGGCACTCTTGAAGAAAGCGGCAAAACCGGCTCGCGGGTGATCAGTGACTGATAAAGTTCCGCGCCATAGCGCTTGATGTCGGAGACCTCCATGCTCACCTCAAAGCTGAATACAAACGTTGCGAAGTTCCGTATAGAACTCCAGCGAATGGACACCACCCTCCCGCCCAATGCCAGACGCCTTTGAGCCGCCGAAGGGTGTGCGCAGATCGCGCAGGAACCAAGAGTTGATCCAGCAAAGGCCGACTTCGATGGAAGCCGCAAGACGGTGAGCGATGCCTATGTTGCTTGTCCATACCGAGGTGCACAGCCCATATTCGCTCGCGTTGGCAAGTCCAACGACTTCTTCCTCGGTGTCGAACGGAGCGATATGGCAGCAGGGACCAAAAATCTCTTCCTGAATCACCGCAGAGGTTTCAGGTAACCCGGTCCAGATTGTCGGCTGGACCCACGACCCTTCCGCCAGTTTCCCTTCGAGCTGCGGTACACCGCCACCCGTAATGACTGTCGCTCCGTCGGCCTGCGCACGCGCGTAATAAGAAAGTACTTTCTGCTGATGCTCCTGCGATATCAGCGGACCGAAGTTCATCTCCTTGTCGTACGGATTTCCGGGCTTCAATGACTCCGCTTTGGCCTTTAGTGCCGCCACGAACTTGTCGAAGATCGGACGTTGGACGTACACGCGCTCCGTCCCGAGACACACCTGTCCGCTGTTCGCGAATGCCGAGCGGGTCACCCCCTCGACTGCCTTATCGAAGTCGCAGTCCGCAAACACGATCGCCGCGTTCTTGCCGCCCAGTTCGAATGAGACCGGGCGCGTACCTTGAGCCGCCGCCTTCATAATGGCTTCACCGGTACGTGTTTCGCCAGTAAAGGTAATGGCGTTCACCTCCCTGTGCGTAGTGAGATACTCGCCGGCCGACCCAGGTCCGAACCCATGAACGACGTTGTATACACCCTGGGGCACCCCGACCTCGTTCATCACTTCGCCAAGCAGAGTGGCCGTGCCGGGGGTTTCCTCAGAGGGCTTCACGATGACCGCATTACCGCACGCGAGTGCTGGCCCAACTTTCCATGTCATAAGCAGCAGCGGCAGATTCCACGGACAGATGACGCCCACCACGCCCTTGGGTACCCTGATCGCGTAATTGAGCGCCTTGCCACCGTTCGGTGTGGCCATCTCGAATGACTCCGTCGGCGCATTCTTGATGACGTCCGCGAAGATCTTGAAATTCGCCGCGCCACGCGGAATGTCTAGATGGCTAGCCAGCGAGTGCGGTTTGCCCGTGTCGGCGATTTCCGCAGCCAGGAAGTCATCAAACCGCCTGTTAATTCCGTCGGCAATAGCGTAGAGAAGTTCGACCCGCTCCTGGACACTGAAGCGGCCCCATGGTCCGGAAAGCGCTGCGCGTGCAGCCTTTACCGCCGCGTCGACCTCGGATGCTCCGGCCTCATGCACCAGTCCGATGAGGCTACCGTCGACAGGATTGACGTTCCGGAAATGGCGTTCCGTCGACACCCACTCGCCATTGATAAAATTCTGGAACGTGGAGTTTTCTCGCATTTGCATTTCAATCTTCCATGTAATTCAGAGTTCGCAGTCGCCCGCAGTGAGGTAGTCCCACATCCGTTCCAGAATCCTTCCGGAAAACGTTGCGCGGGTTTCACATTGCGTCTGCGTCAGCGTCATACCCGACAGCACTGCTCCACAAGCCAATACATCAAGCTCCACGCGCGCCGCGTCCTCCAGATACCACGTCAACACGAGCACTTCTTCGGGAGAGCTTCCTGCGACGACTGCGCCATTGCCTCGCATGACCACGGCCCTGCTTTTGCCCATTACGTCAACCAACGCGCCAGCCTGCTCATCCGAGCGAATAAGAAGAGGGTCATCCCAAAGAGGAACGAATGGCGCGAAGTAACTGCCGAAACCGTGCCGCGGCGCCGGTGTGCGCGACAAGGTGGAAAGCGACATCACCTTGGGCGGCATGCTCCTCGCGACCGACTGGATGTCTGGGCGTTGGGAATAAATCTGCTGGTGGATACGGACCTCACCGAGCACGCCGTCGGGCAGTGCGCCTTTCACCGGGACAACCGTTCCCTCGTCGGAGCTTTCCAGTAGCGTCATTGGTTTTGGCGCACACACGAGGCAATGATTGGCATCAAGGCGAACGCTGTAGTGCCCGTATGCGTGTGCAAGCCCAGCCCTGCCAAGCGAGCGTGCCGCGATTCTCAGCTTCCGGTCGGCGTCGGAACGAACGTTGTTAGACATCGCTCTCTCCACGTCAGACTGAAAATTCCTCGATGTTGGGCTTGGCCCCCCACATGCAGAAGCCAGTCTGACCGAACGGAAACTGACGCGGTTTATAGTCCCTTTCCTGGTCAGCCGTGATTAGGCGCACACCGGTCGAGTACTCGTAAATCATCCCGTCAGGGCCGGCGAAATACAGGAAGACCGCGCCTGACGTAGGATGTCGACCAGGACCAAAGCGGATGGGTATGCCACGCTCAAGCAGGAAGTAATATGAGCGCATCAGGTCATCGATACTGTTGACCTGAAAGTTGACGTGCTGGACACCTGCGTGGTCTGAGGGAAAGAGCGCGATCTTGTGATGCACTTCATCGATACGCAGAAGCGGCGCGTCGCCAATTCGGTCAGATACGCGCGCATTGCAAACTGTCGTCCAGAATTCCTCGTCGCGAGCGGCATTTGTCGTGCGAAGGCCGACGTGGCTGAATGATTCGATGCCCGCGTCGCGCGACGCGTGGTATCGGCGGCTGCTCTCATGGGGACGCAGCACAAGATCGATCTTATTGCCGGTCGGGTCAGCGAATGTAATGAAGTCATCGACGCGCCGCATTTCGCTTTCATCGCGACTTCCGCGCTTCACCGGCGTCCGCATTGCCTCAAGCTGAGCAGCAGCGCCGTCCAGCTCTTCGGCCGTGGTTACTTCGAAAGCAAGAACATGCTCAGCAGGGTTGCCTTCGTAGTAACAGACAGAATGGTCACGATTGTCACTGCGAAAATAGACGAAGGGTCCCTCTCGCCGAACCTGTTGCAGTCCAAGTATCTCCTGCGCGTACTTGACAGTAGACTGAAGGTCATTCGTTGCTAGGCGGACGTATCGAATGTCGTGTAAGTTGATCACAGTCTGTCTCCAGCTTTTCTTGATTTGCAGCAGCCGAGCCGAGGTCATGATCTGGAAGACTGCAGCTGCTACCGCGTTGATTCGTTCAAGATAGGCTGACGACCGTTATTGCACCAACGAATTGTGTAAATCCACAGAATTTACATCATGAATTTTGCCCAGCAGCCTGGTGTCCAGACTGACTCGCGAACAATGATGCAACTGTGCTTCGGAGCCAGCGGTGCCCGGCGTCACGATGACATCTGTCATGCCAGAGCTGTGAGATATCGAAGGTGGGTGCTTCAAACGGCAACGGAAAAACTCTGACGCTTGCATAGTCATTGAAGGCGTTCGCCAAGCGACTGGGAACACAAACGAGCAGGTCACTTGCCGTGATCATTTGCGATAGTCCAAGCGAATGGGCGAGTCGGACAGCAACCTGCCTGGCGCGTCCATTTTCCTCAAATACACGCTCGACTGCCTCTTCGAACATGGCGTGACTACCAGCCGTAGGCTTGTACACTGCATGCCGCGCATCCAGGAACCGCCTGAGCGACAGCGCAGTCGATATAGCGGGGTGTCCGTCACGTACCAACGCAACGTAGTATTCACGGAAAAGCCGTTGCTGATGAAACCCCGGATCAAAGCTCATAAACAAACCTATCGCCAGATCGATTTCACCGGTCGACATTGCGTTTTGCGCGTCTTTCGGCGTGGCATCTACGGTGACGATTCGAATGTTCGGTGCAGCCGATGCCAAGTGCGAGATTAGCTTCGGCATGAACACCATCTGCCCGAGGTCACTCATGTAGATCGTAAAAGACCGGTCGGACGTCTGAGGGTCGAAACTGCTCTTGGTTTCCACGGCTTGCCGGAGCGATGCCAAGCCTGCGCTGACATGATCAGCAAGGCCCTCTGCCAAAGAGGTCGGCAGCATTCCGTCCTTTGTCTTGACGAACAATGGATCATCGAAGGATGTTCGCAAACGCTTCAAGGCGTTGCTGACGGCCGACTGTGTCAAGCTCAATTCTTCCGCTGCCAGCGTCGTGCTCCTTGTTCTCAGAATGGAGTCGAATACAAGCAGGAGGTTTAGATCCAAAGTCAAAAGATTCATCTGCGTCTCCTAGGGCGGCGCTATTAGCGTTGCGCCTCTTATCGCTGCCATCAGCTCTCAGACCGTTCGAAAGAGCGTGTCGAACTGCTCCCGGAGCCACCGGCTTGCAGGATCGCGATGGTATCGGTCGTGCCAGTACATGGCTACGTCAAATTCTGGTACCGATAAAGGTAGTGGCTTCACAACAAGTTCAAAATGCTTCGTCAGTTCATTTGCGAGTAGCTCAGGCACGACCCATATCAGGTCCGTGCTGGTGACAATATGAGGAGCGGACAGATACTGCGGCAGCCGAAGCCTGATGCGGTCCTTCGCACCCGCTTCAACCAATGCCTTTTCTAGCAGTACATGACCACTTCCCGAGTATTCGACGAGCAGATGTTCTTGAGTTAGAAAACGGTCTAGCGTCAAAACAGACGCTTCTAGCGGATGTCCTTTTCGCATTACCGTCACGTATTTCTGCGAGAAAAGGGACTTGCCGTGTATTCCCGCCTCGAGCGCGGGGAGATACCCAATGGCCAAATCGATCTGCCCGCTTGCGAGGCCCGCCAGCGTCTCGTCAATCGGCTTCCATATGCTTCGAATTCGGACGTTCGGAGCCGTTTCCCGAAGTCGTTGAACAAGTCGTGGGAAACAGGCGACTTCCCCGATGTCGCGCGTCCTGATGGTGAATACCCGTTTCGACTGGAGCGGTTCAAAACTTGCCGGCTCCTTACGCGTTCTGCGGATCATCGCCAACGCATCCAGCAGCATGGGTGCCAACTCGTTGGCCAAGGGGGTTGGCTCCATGCGCCGCCCAACCAGCACAAACAGCTTGTCGTCATATTCCGCCCGCAGCTTCTTCAACGAACCGCTCACAGCTGACTGAGTGACACCAAGCACATCGGCGGCGGCTGAGACCGATCTTTCCCGCCAAATCGCTTCGAAAGCATAAAGCAGGTTCAAATCCTTCACACGCCTCCCGCTATCTATTCTGCTAATAGTTACTCATTACGAAATCAGTATGGCTTCTTCGACAAACTTGAGCAAGACTAGGAAAAACATCTAAAGGAGACATCTGTGAGCGCAGCGCGTATTGGCATGATCGGAATCGGGCAACTTGGGCTGCCGATCGCAACCAACCTGATGGCAGCCGGATTCTCGGTTGTCGGCTTCCGACGAACAGACCGGGCCGAGTTCGTTGCCAGAGGCGGAGTCGCAATGGACGAGCCAGCAGAAGTGGTCAAAGCATGTGACGTACTGCTGCTGTGCCTGCCGGGTCAACAAGCTCAGCTTGAGGTTCTGGACGGGCCGCGTGGAGTCCTCGCTGCCCTCTCTCCCGGGCAAACCGTCATCGAACTAGGAACATACAGCTGTGAGTTCAAGATCGCCCAAGCCGAACGCATCCTGCAAACGGGCGCAAAAGTGCTTGAGGTAGAAGTCAGCGGGTCCCCCAGTATTGTTGAGCAGCGAAAGGCCGCGCTCTTCATTGGTGGCGACGAAGACGTTCTTACATCTGTAGAAACGGTTCTGAACGCGATTTCATCGGTTCATTTTCACATCGGTGAACTCGGATCAGCGGTCAATATGAAGCTGATCGCCAATTACCTACTGACCATTCATACGCTGGCTGCGGCAGAGGCCATCAATATGGGCGCGCGTGCCGGATTCAACCCTCATCGCGTGGTCGAAATAATCAAGCAAAGCGTCGGCAGTTCCGCGATGTTTGCGATTCGAGGCCCGATGATGGCCTCGCGCACGTTCTCTCCGGCTCCCGGTCCATTCAGTACGCTGGAAAAATATCTGGAGATGGCCGGCCAGCTTGCGTCCGACCTTGGATGCGCTACTCCTCTTTTTTCCACTGCGAAACGCTACTTCGAGAAGGCTTTGGACGATGGTATGGGCGGCGAAGACATCTCTGCTGTCATCAAGCTCATCGAGGCTGAATCAACGCGCGACTGATACCCCATCCTCCCTGAAACAACGCGGAACTACCCCAGATGAAGTATCAACTTTTCTCATATTCGCTTGATGGATACGAGCGGCAAACTGGCATTACTTTCGGCTCTGCTCTGTACAGCCTGAAGTCTTGTGCCGTCGCCTGCGACATGGCAGTTGTAGGCGACCAGACCTTTGATCAGCTCATCGCAGGCTGGACTATCTTCGGACCGAAACTTACGCAGTTGGCGAACGATCTGTACCAAGGCAAGGCTGACCAGATCAAACCGCTTGATATCGCGAGAATAAGCTTTCTCCCCCCGTTCGAGATGCCCGGAATCATCTATGGCGCGGGAGCGAACTACAAAGACCACGTTGAAGCGATGTCCAAAGCCTTCAATATGAATCTGGAGACCGATCCCAAGGCTGCCGGTGTAAATCCCTGGCATTTCCAGAAGGCCGGGCGAAGCACCCTTGCCGCTCACGGTCAAGCGGTGACGTACCCGGCTCACACCGAGAAGCTCGATTATGAAGCGGAACTCGCTGTCGTCATTGGCAGGATGGCCCGCTTTGTTGACGTGGATGACGCGTTACAGTACGTCGCCGGGTATACCTGCGCCAATGACCTCTCCGCCCGCGATAATTTGCGTCGGGAGAATGTCGATCCGTCGTCGCCTTTCCGTTTCGACTGGATCGGTCACAAGTCCTTTCCCGGCTCATGCCCTTTAGGCCCATTCTTCACGCCTGCGGAGTTTATCGCCACCCCCGAAGATCTCGACATCAAGTGCTGGGTCAACGACGAACTCAAGCAGGATTCAAACACGTCGAACCATCTCTACAGCGTGGCGGAACAGATCGCCTACTTGAGCGAACGAGTGGAACTGTATCCCGGCGATGTCATCCTGACAGGCACGCCAGCCGGTGTTGGCATGGAGTCTGGTACGTTTCTCAAACGTGGAGACACGATTCGCGTCTGGATTGAAGGTATCGGGGATTTGCAGAATAGGGTCGTCTAACGCTTCAGATAATCACCATCTCTTTGTCGCGATGCGTTGCGACGGGCAAACTGCTGCAGCGCATGAAACCGGAGGAGCATGCTCTCGTAAGGGGCACGCTACCCCTGTTTCGCTCCCGGACACATCATCACGACTTTAATGCGACGGAAGAACTGCCTCGCGGCGAGACGATGCTGTCTGGTGGAAGAGATCCCGCTTCCTGGATACACGCACTCGCTTGCCTCACTTAACGTAACCACGACTGGGGTCCGCAAAGGCTCGCTATTATCTAAAACTTAGCCGCAGCCTGCAGCCAGATGCGATCGCCGCGAGCACGGTTTCGCACAAGTGTTTCATGCTGCCACTTGACGACGACACCCCACGTCTTGCCGGGCTGAAATTTGAAGAACGGCCCGATTGCGACAGCCTGTCCTTTAGTGCCATCTACAGCCACCGTGCTTCCACCTTGCCTGTCATCGGTAGTCTGCTTGTAGGCGTATCCGCTCACGCCGACCTGCCATGCCGGCGTGATGTTGTACGCGATGTCATAGTCGAGGTTCATCTCCTGACCGGACGTGTAATCCGTATCGTGGTTCCGACCGTTGAAGATGTAAATAGCTTTGCCGTTAACCTCCCATTTCCCGCCTAAAAACAGGGTAAATGCGTACCACGGACCAAAGGCCCAGTAATTGCGTCCAGGATTGAACAGATTCGTCTTGTTATAGACGCCTGTTGGGACAAAGGCGTCGAAGCCAGCAATCTGATTCAGGTAGGCGCCATGCCATCCAAGCAGAAATGGCGACAAGGTCAGGTCGCCAAAGCCCGACTCACGGCCAGCCCTATGCACACTGCCCTTCGGCGTTGCAACATTGAATTCAACGCTCCCCTTGATATACGGTAGAGCAAAACGACTCTCGACATCGGCACCAAGGATTTTTATCCCCGAGTACACGTAGTCAACACGCAAGGAAGCAGCCTGAACGTGCAGGTCGAAATTCGACAACCCGGCCTTGTCATTGCCGTTATTGCCGAGCGTGTGCGCGGCGTCGTAGTTAGAAAGATAGACGTAGCCATATAGGCCGGGCGGCGGCATCATCCCGGACAACACGGTATTGACGCCAACCGGATAGGAAGTCCCACCGCCCTCAGTCGCCACGGCTGACGTGGCACTGCATAGCCCACCTGCAAGCAGGCCAACGCCGAGCATTCGGCTCATCGCTCCCGCAAACCACTGCGTCCTGATTTGCGGGCTAACACGTTCACATGCCGCGTGTTGTTTGCGTTCGCGCAGCACCCTAAGTTTCGTCTGCTTCATGTCGTCTCCTCTTGTGTCAAGAGCGGCTGATCTTTGGCTGCATCGTCAATCGCCAACGACATCTCCAGAGAGAGCCGTCGTGCATGCGATGGCAAGCAGAGCCGCTTCGAAAGGGACGTTAAACAAACAAAACCTATTTAACCAACAAATTGCCTAAATGCGCCTGATTCATGCCGTGAATTCAGCTCGACCGTCCTAGCTATGACGTAGTCCGGCCCCGGCCATCATGAGTCGAACTGCGTGATCGACCCGACCAGAGATTTCTTTCCTCGACGGTCGGGCACGAATCCCAAGCAACATCTGTAGCTGGAACTCCGCAGTCAGCATGTCGATGAAAAGAACAGAGAGTTCGTTCGCCTCGACGATCTTGCTCGATACTCCTTCGCGTTGCCGGAGAACTCTCGCGACATCGCTATAAACCCGAGCAGGTCCGGCGCTATAAAAGCGGTTTGCGATTTCTGGAAAACGCTTTCCTTCTGCGACCACCAGCCGATGCAAAGCGAGCGCATCGTCGCTTAAGACGGCGTTGAGGAACGAGACGCCAATTTGACGAAGTGCTTCTTCCATAGGAAGTTCGTCAACGTCGAACAATGAGACCGACTGCAGGATCTTCCCGCATAGGTGTTCGACGCATGAATGAAACAGGTTGTCCTTGGCACCGAAGTAGCTGTAGATGGTCGCCTTCGACCCTCCAGCTCGAGCAACGACATCATCGAGAGTGACAGCGTCGAAGCCCGATTCGAGGAACAGCGTCACTGCCGCGTCGAGAATGGCAGCCCGCTTCGCCTCGGCTCGGCGGCTTGGTTCAGTGTCCGACATGGCAGGTATCTCTCAAACTCAAGGTTGGCAAGAAGTGACGGATGGTAGCAAAACGACGATGGCGCCTCACGTCGGCTCCCCAGTCATACCTGGGTAAACGTTAAGCGCGGCGCGCTTGTACCCAGCAGCACCACGCCCTATAGTAACTGTACTGAACGTTACAGTACAAATGGAGATTGGAATGATTGAAGACATTGCGTACGTGCACTACCGCGTATCGTCGCTGCAAAAGACAGCGGAATTTCTCCGCGATTTTGGCCTGCTTGAAGCAGGTACCGTTGGCAACCGCCACTACTGGAAAGGACGCGGTTCGTATCCTTTCTGCTATGTCGCCGAAGAGGGCGAACCCTCGTTCGTCGGTATCGGTTTTCGTGCCGAAAGCGTTGAAGCACTGAAGGCGTTGGGCGAAAGAGAAGGCGTGCCTGTGGCCGACAGCGATGCACCCGGCGGTCACAAATCAATTCGGCTTGTCGATCCTGACGGCTGGGAGATCGAGATTCTGGCCGGTGGTACGCCGACGAAAGCAGTCCCGGCGCCCCGTGACCCGATGACGATTAACTACGGCGTCACGAAGAATCGAATCGATGCCTATCAACGTCTTCGCGTCGAACCGTCCGAGATTCTTCGACTCGGCCATCTCGTGCTGAATGTCACGGATATCACCAGGAGCTTGCCTTGGTATCAGGAAAAACTCGGTATTCTGGTATCCGATGAAATTTACGATGATATTCACGATCGGCCCTTCGGCGCATTCTGTCGCCTGAATCGAGGTGCGACCCCGGTCGACCACCACAGCCTCGGGCTCTTTGGAATCGGAAAGAAAGGCATCCACCACGCGTCGTTCGAAGTTCAGGACTTTGATGCGGTCCAGACGGGGCACTATGCATTGGACAAGAAGGGCTGGAAACATCAATTTGGCATCGGTCGACACGTTATCGGCAGCCAGGTTTTTGACTATTGGCGTGATCCCGACGGTTTCCGGGTCGAGCATTTCTGTGACGGCGACATGCTGACGTCTGCTCCGCAACCGCATCGAACCAACCTTACCTCTCCTGAAGCTGTCCATCAGTGGGGGCCCGAAGTCCCTCAAGACTTCTTTGATTGAGGTGAAGCATGGCGAGTAATGTCAGGGAACGGGTGGCCGGCCTTCTCGGACTCCCACTTTTCGCAATCTTGAGTAGCGATGTGGAGGATCCGCAGGTCCTCGAGCCACACCTGAATGATCACCTCGACTACATGATCGGCCTGGAGAAACGCGGACTTCTATTTGGTTCCGGGCCGTTCAAGAACTCCCGAGGTCACCTCACGGGCGGCGGACTGACCATCGTACGTGCTCCGACATTTGAAGATGCCCGTCGACTTGCAGAACAGGACCCATTCGTAAAAAGCGGCCTCCGGTCCTTCGAGGTACGATCCTGGACTCTGAGCGAAGGCAGCCTCACATTGACGATCAATTTTTCGGATCAGTCGGTGAAGGTGGTCTGATCAGGAAGCCGAGGCATTGTCTCGGCTTTTTAGCTTTACTCTGAACTCCAGATCGGAATGGTGACCACTGTGACGTACAACTTTCCCGCACACCTTTGTTAGCCGAACGAGCAAGTCTTTTGCATACGGCTGTGGGCATCTTCCGGGTTTGACTCTGGGCCCTTTTCACCGGTCCGCCCGGAAACTCAACTGCTACCGCCCCACCTACCGCAGGGTCTCCCAGGTCTGGATTGCTGTTTTATGGCGTTTGTGGCGGACCATCGTCCTCAATCGCGCCAAGATCGGCCCGTACAAAAAAAGGGCGTACTTAGCGCCCTTCTACTCATTCGGTAACGACACCTACCTGCTCTTTAGCGTCACCACATGAGGGCCCGACCTCGCTGCATCACCACTGCATAAGCAGTAAAACAACCTCAGGCAGTTACTGCGACGCTGGGACTGTACTGTCGCGTGCGGCAGACGCAGCACTTCCCCCTAGCTGTTTTTTCGCTTTCTTCCTGGCGTGCCGTGGCGGCACGTAAACAGACGAACCCAAGACATTTTCGACGACCTTTGGACCGCTTGCGGGTATTGCGGACGCCTGGCCGTACGCTGCGCTGGCCACGACTGCTTCGACACAACATAGTATCAACGATACTGTCCACGCATATTTCGTCATACATCTCCTCCTTGTTTGTTGAAACGGCCGCCCTTGACGAAAGCGCCAACGAGGCGAGCATTCTGAATCTACCGACCGTAGATAGGGATGTCGAATTGATGGCAGACATACCGGCTATTGGCGCAGTAAATACAACATTGAGCAGTGCTTCCATCTATTTGAACAAGGGCCCCCTATTAGATGGATTGGGTCAACAGAAGCTGCGTCAGAACGATGGATGGCATTCGAACCTGACTTGTGATTTGTGCTGCCGCAGCGCTTCAACGCCATCTATCGTTTCAAGCTTAACGCTCGCTTGCATGCCACGCCGCTCACAATAGCTCTGCGCCTGGCTAACCGCCCTGTCATGCGCACGTGCCCACGCCAAACTTCCGCCGGCCGCAGACGCAGATACCTCATAAATGTCCGGATTGTCCGTTGCCGTTACATCGGTAGCTGAAGCGCAGCCCGCCAGCGCCAGAAGGGCAACTGAGCAGGACGCATATCGAAACGCCTGGCAAGACCTGGTGAAGCTGTTTAAGAGAAGCGCCTGTATTTCAATGTATCGCGTGGATATCATCTGACGAAGCTCGCAAAATAGTCCGGTCCGTTATTCAAACGCGCATCACGTTGGGTGGTACACCGCCCTCATCCGGCGATTCCAATGCGGTAGTGACTGTCGGCGTACCGTTCCAAAGTATCTGTTTCCCAATCGGGGGCGTCGAAAGGAGCACGCGCATGAAACTGCTAGCGAGATGTGAGCGGAGCCCAAGATTCGACGGCAGGTCCAGCTCAGTGGGCACCAGCGGCCGCGGCACCGGCGCCGCCACCTTTGCCGGGTTTCGTCACCCAGATCAACGGAATAATCGCAATGAAGATCACGGCCGACAGCCAGAAAATGTCATTGAGACCAAGCATCGCCGCTTGTGCGTTAAGCGAGTTCTCAAACGCCGCTAGCGCTTGCTGCGTACCGCCACCGAGCACGCTGTGCAGCGAGTCGAGCCCTCCAATGAAGGTCGGGTTGTTGACGCTGGTCTGCTCGGCGAGGCGTGCATGGTGCAGGATCGTGCGATCGTTCCAGCCAGTGCTAAACAATGACGTGCCCACCGCACCCGCAAAAACCCGCGCGAAATTTGACAAACCGGCAGCAGCAGGAATTTTGTCCCCGGGTAGACCGGACAGAATGATCGCAGTCAGCGGCACGAAGAACAGCGCGGTGGGGATGCCTTGCAGCAGCGTCGGAATCACGAGCGTGAATGTATCGACACCGGTCGTATAGTGCGAACGCATGAAGAACACTCCCGCGAAACCCAGAAATGCGAGCGTGGCCAACACGCGGGCGTCAGACCTCGGCATGATCTTAGCCATTACCGGTGCGAGCAACACTGCGAAGACGCCAAGCGGCGCAGTGACGAGCCCGGCATCCACTGAGCGGTAGTTCAGATATCCCTGCATCCACTGCGGCAACAATACCAGGTTCGAGAAAAACACCGCGTAGGCGACCGAGATCGCCACTGTGCCGCCCAGAAAATTGCGCCCGGCAAAGAGCCTCAAATTGACGATCGGATTCTTCTCGGTTAATTCCCATATCAGAAAGAACACGAAACTGATCAACGAGAACACGGTCAACGCGACGATTACCGGTGAGTTGAACCAGTCGAGGTCCTTGCCTTTGTCGAGCATCACCTGCAACGAGCCGACCCAGGCGATCAGCGACAGCAGACCGACTTTATCGATCGGCAGACGCTTCGTTGGCGTTTCACGGTCGCGGTAGATCGCCCACGTCACGCCGGCGGCGAATAGGCCGACCGGGATATTGATGTAGAAGATCCACGACCAGGAGTAACTATCCGTGATCCAGCCGCCCAGCGCCGGGCCGGCAATCGGGCCGACGGTGGCCGTCATCGCCCATAACGCGAGCGCGGTTGAGCTTTTTTCCTTCGGATACGAACCGAGCAGGATCGCCTGCGACAGCGGAATCAGCGGACCGGCCACCGCGCCCTGGATGATCCGCGCGGCGAGCAGCACCGGTAGGTTCGGCGCAACGCCGCACAACCAGGACGACAGCACGAACAGCAGGATCGCCCAGACAAACAGCTTGATCTGCCCGACGCGCTGGGTGAGCCAGCCGGTAAGCGGAATTGAAATTGCATTAGCGGCGGCGAAAAGCGTTATCACCCACGTGCCCTCGTCCACCGAGACACCGAGGTTGCCGGCGATGGTCGGAATCGCGACATTGGCGATCGACGAGTCCAGCACGTTCATGAAAGTGGCCAACGCCACCGCGAGCGTCGCCAGCGCCAGCTTGCCGCCGGTCAGCGGCGCGAGTGCAGCGGGATTGGTGGATTCATTCATTTCATCACCCATCATGAGAAGCGAGGGTCAGCGTCGCCAACAGCTATCTGACCAGTCAGCCAATTCGATAAAAAAATTTGAGTTCTTCCTACATTCAGCCGGCACGGCGTGAGGCGTCGCGGCGCGCGGCGGTCTTTTGCGGCGCGGCTGATGCAGCGAGGCGCGAGGCTGGCAGATTCTGCGCGATGATCTGAGCAATCTCAGCATCGGCAGCCGCACCGTACTGTGCGAACACATCGGTGCGATACATCGTGTTCGTGGCAGCAGCGAGTTGGGTGCCCGACTCGTCATGCGTGTCCACCTCGACCTGCATCGACAGACCAATCCGCAACGGATGCCCATCGAGTTCACGCTGATCGAGTCGCACGCGCACCGGCAGGCGCTGCACCACCTTGATCCAGTTGCCGGTGGCATTCTGCGCCGGCAGCACCGCGAAGGCTGCGCCGGTGCCGGCGGAGAAGCCCTCTATCGTGCCGTGATACTTGACACTGGAGCCGTAGACATCCGCCGTGAGCGTGGCCGGCTGGCCGATTCGCATGTGCGTGAGCTGGCCTTCCTTGAAGTTCGCGTCCACCCAGACTCCATCGAGCGGCACGATGGCCATCAGCGGCGAGCCAGGCGCGACCCGCTGACCCACCTGCACCGAACGCCGCGCGACATAACCAGTGACCGGCGCGGGCAAGGTGTTGCGCGCATAGTTCAGATAGGCATCACGCACCTTCGATGCTGCAGCCTGCACGTTTGGATGCTGTTCGATGGTGGTGCGGTCTGTCAGCGCATGATTCGCTTCGGCCTGTTGACGGGCGGCGTCGAGCGCGGCTTGTGCGGAGCTGACGGCGTCGCGAGCATGGGCAATGTCTTCACCCGACACTGCGCCGGTTTCGGCAATCGCCTGACGGCGCTTCAGGTCGTCGTTGGTGCGGACCAGATCGGCCTCACGCTGGGCGATGTTCGCCGCGTAGAAATCGTTGTTCACATACAGGCCGCTGACCTGCCGAACCGTCTGACCGAGCGTCGCCTCTGCGTTCGTCAGCGCGATCTTCGCATCGGCCGCGTCCAGCATCACTACAGGATCGCCCTGCTTGACGACCTGCGTGTCGTCCGCGTTGACTGCGACCACGGTGCCGCTGACCTGCGGCGTCAATTGCACGAGGTTGCCGCTGACATACGCGTCGTCGGTGGATTGGTAGAAACGCCCCACCGTGAAATAGTAAGCGCCAAAGCCAACGCCTGACGCGACAACGGCGGCCGCAAGCAGCGCCAGCATCAGCTTGCGCTTACGGGGACTCTCCAACTTGACTGGTTCTACCTGCGCCGTGGTGCGCTCGGTGGTGGTCGTATCGCTCATTTCAATAACTCCTGGCAGTATATGAAGGTGCCGCGACAGTCGCATTAGCGCGCGGCGACGACTGGGTTGGTTTGGATTGCAGTTGTGTTTGAGGTTGCAGTTGAGCTGCTCGAGGCGGCAGTACCGGTGTCGACATACCCGCCACCGAGTGCCGCAGCCAACGCGATCTGCTGATCGCGGCGGTTCATCTTCAGGTTGGCCACTGCCTCGTCGGCGGCGAGCGCATTGGTATCGGCGTTCAGCACCGTGAGCTGGTTCGTGAGGCCGGCCTTGTATTGCGTGAGCGCCAACTGGTCGGCACTGTGCGCGGCGTCCTGGGCGGCTTCTGCATCGCCGAGCTGGGCGTCGGTCGAACGGATCTGGGCGAACTGCGTGGCAACTTCCGACAGCGCCGTGACAAGCGTCTGGTTGTAACCGGCCACCGCATTGTCGAAGTCGGCGTAACGTCCTTTCAGTTGCGCCCGCAGTTCGCCGCCGTCGAAGATCGGCAGATGGATCGCCGCGCCGGCGTTGGCGGTGCGGCTGGCGGCGGTCAGCAAGCGGCCGAAACCGAAAGCATCCAGGCCAATAGCGGCGCTCAGGTTGATGTCGGGGTAGAACTCGGCCTTGGCTTCCTTCACGTCGTGCGTAAGCGCATCGACGCGCCAGCGTGCCGCGACCAGATCCGGGCGGCGGCTCACGAGATCGGCCGGAACGTTATCGGGCAGCCGGACCTCGTCGCCAATGCCGAGCGCAGGCCGGGCGATCGACAGGCCGCGGTCCGGACCCGCGCCGAGGAGCGCGGCCAGTTGATAGCGCGTCGTGACAATGCTGCCGTCGAGCGAAGCCAGCGCGGCCCGGCTGCTGGCAAGGTTTGCCTGCGCGGTCTTGCGCTCCACTTCGGTGTCCAGCCCGTTGGCGATACGGCCGGCCGTAATGCGGTCGATCTGCTCGCGCTGCCCGACTTCCTGTTGCGCAATGTCGCGCAACGCGTACAGGCGGGCGAGCTGGTTGTAGTTGCGGGCGATAGCCGAGGTGAGCGTCAGTTTGACGACCTCGGCATCCGCCTCGCTCGCCTGCAACTGCGACATGGCAGCCTTGAGCGCCTCGCGGTTCTTGCCCCACAGATCGAGGTCGTAGGAGGCCGACAGCAGCCCCTTGTTTTCCGACTGCCACGAGCCGGCATACGGCGGCGGGACCAGAGCGTTGGCTGAATACTGCTCGCGCGTGAACGAGTAGGTAGCGCCGACTTTCGGCAGCGTGTTCGACGTTGCCGTCTCCGTATACGCGGCGGCAGCCGCGACACGGGAACGCGCCTGAGCGAGCGACGGACTGCCTTTCAGTGCTTCTGCCAACAGGGCTTTTAACTGCGCGTCGCCAAACTGGTCGGCCCAATTGGCGGCCGGCCAATGACCGTCGTCAGACGGAATGCTCTGCTGGGTCGCGAGCGTTTGCGGCCCGGTCATTTGCTTGTCGCTCGTAATGCCTGCGTAGTTCGCGCACGCCGACAACACAGCGGCGAACATCACGGTGACGCAAGCCTTCACCACTCGCCCATCGGTTACCGCTCCATTTAACTGTGATTTCATTTTCTGACCTGTCTGATATATAGGTAAAAAAAATGCCGCTCAGTCCTCAAGGAATTTGTTAAGCAGGCGGCCCAGTTCGTTAAATTCTTGCTTGGTAAAGCGCTTCAGACGGGCATTCAAGACAACCGGTGCGATCTCCGGGAGTTGCGCGGCGACCGCTTTGCCTTTCTTCGTCAGCGTCAGATTGACCACCCGGCGATCTTCCAGACTGCGCGAGCGCTCGAGCAAGCCCTTGTTTTCCAGTTTGTCGAGCAGACGGGTCATCAGGCCTGTATCGATACCCAGCAACTTCGACAACTCAAACGGCGTGGAGGCGATCCCGCTACTCATCGACAGCAGGATGCCCATCTGCTGGGTGGTGATCTCCAGGTCCTTCAAGGCATTGTCCATCTCGGCCACAAGAATGTTGCGGGCCTTGTTGATAGAGAAACCAATGCTCTGCGCCGCCAGGAAGTTGTCCTTCGTGTAGTGGTCCATCTTCCGCTCCTTAATCGACAGACTCAACATTATCTGCAAAATCAGATACTGTCAACCAAGGTACCGAAATATTTTTTAGGGTCAATCTGTGGGTTTGCACCGAATCCTGACCTGGGTCCGGGTGCAGGTCGATGCACCAAACTTGTTCATGGCGGGCTTCGGGGTGTCAATTTCGGCAGCCTCACGATCACGGCCGCCTTCCTTGCCAAGCCATATCGCTCTAACCTTGTTCCATACGTCTTTGCTCAGTAGTGTTCGAATCATCCTGCCTCGCTTTCGCAAAAGGCAGGATGTATTCACTTTTAGCAAATGTAGACAGACCCTGAGGCACTTCGCAAAAAATAGGCGCCTCTGTATGACCTCAGTTGGCTACAGCGCGCCGCTGGCTTTCGCACTTCTTATGCCATTCAGCGTAGCATCGACGGCCGCAACATATGCCGTCTCCATGGCTTTGCGAAGTACTTCCTCTTCTGGACTTCCAGATTCCGCCTCCGTCAGCTGAAATGCAAAACTGAACCTGACGCGCAAGTCATCATCCGCGCCCAATATCTCATTCACAATGATGCCATCCGCGTCGCCAGATAGCCGCAGAAACACGACCTTCTTTTCGGGATAGAAAGTGATGCGTTCGCGGGCCGGCTTTCCTTGAAATTCGATGTCTCGAATCAGACCGTTATCAGTCTTCTCGACCACATCGCATTTGCTCATGCCTTGAACAAATGGCAATGCGTTCTCCGCTTTCATTTTCAAGCCCTTCCACAAGTCGCTCCGAGAAAGCGGGGGAAGACCGGGTTGGTCAGGATTAACCTTCAATTCTTTAGAGACCGAAATCATATATTTACCCTCCGAAATAACTTCAGGATCGCGTACTTCCACGCGCTAATACACGGTGCTTCTTATGCCTGCAACCTCACCAAACGGTTCGGCAGGGAATGGCCGCCGATACGGACGGCGATGAAAAGCTCGCTCATACCGTTCTTGCTCAGTGGCGATGTCGTACATGATCCGGCAAACTGGATTCGGGATAAATCCGGCAAGATGGAAATGATTGATTCATTAATGGAGCAATCGTTATAAATTGCTTAACGACAGGGCCTTGTTCGTCGAGGTCGTCAAGGTCATGAGCTTTCGCGGCGCAGCCGAAGCGATAGGCGTACAGAACTCGACTTTGTCTTGGCGAATCTGCCCTTTGGAGAAGGCGATCGGCTAAGTGCTCTTGCGCTGCACGGCGCGCAAGATCGAACTGACTGACGCTCGCCGGCTCGACGCAAACGTATCGTCGACGAGGCGTGGCTCGCACGAGCAACTCGGCGAAATACTGGGGCACGCGAAACAAATTTTGCTTCGGCGATACACCAACGCTCGCAGACTGTTGCCTCGTGCCGCAATTGTTCAATGCACGGCGTTTTGGCGTCGACATGGATCGCTTCCCGACACTTCGCGAGATCGAGAAACACCGTGAAGAGATCGACGCGTTTCGCAGGGCTCACCCCGCCAGACAGCCGGATTCCGAATAATGCATAAATCTCGTTTATTCGAACCTATTAATAGAGCGTGCTGGCGTGAACCCAATCCGCACGCAACAATTCAAGAAATCCTCTGATCCGCTCCGTTCAACCGCGAAGGCGTATTCAAGGTCGAAGTCAGGACATGCATTCTCTGGCAGGAAGCGTCGCGGTGAGCATCCACATTGCCGACCCATTCTCACACGCGCTGTGAATAGCGCGGCCGCACGTTCACTTCAGGCGGCAACACACGTCGCTCACCCCCTCCGTGTCCACACACAAGGACGTTGAATGAAGTACCAACTTTTCTCATACGTATCCGATGGCGGCGACGTCCGTCCTGGTGTGCTCACTCGCGACAACCTTTATGACCTGCGCGACGTGGCAAGTCGACTTGGTTGCGACCTGAAGCCCAATATCACCGTTGACGACCTGATAGAAGACTGGACCCACTCGCATGCGACCTTGTTGACGATCGCGCAAGCGCTGGCGGACGACACCTCGAAATTCGACGCCTTGTCCGATGATGCAGGGAACGTGCAAATCCAGGCTCCCCTCCAACGAGCGGGCGCGATATACGGTGCCGGCGCAAACTACCGGGATCATGTAGAAGCCATGAGCCGTGCCTTCAACATGAATCTCTCGCTGGATCCGCGCGGTGATGGCATTCCGCCATGGCATTTCATCAAGGCGCCGCGCGCGACGCTAACGGGCCATGGCTCGGCGATCCCGTTCCCCGCCAACACCACGAAGCTTGATTGGGAGGCAGAGCTGGCCGTGGTCATGGGTCGAACTGCCTCGAATGTGTCCGTCGACGAAGCGCTCGACTACGTGGCCGGTTACAGTTGCGCGAATGACATTTCGGCGCGCGACCACCTGGTCCGGCAAGAGGTGGATCCGACCTCGCCTTTCCGGTTCGACTGGATTGGGCACAAGTGCTTCGCCGGTTCCTGCCCGCTAGGCCCCTTCCTGACACCCGCCGCGTTTGTCGAGTCTCCGGAAGCGCTAGACATCAAGTTGTGGGTCAATGACGAACTGAAGCAGGACTCCAACACGCGCAATCATCTCTATACCGTCGCAGAGCAGATCGCCTACCTGAGCCGACGCCTTGTGCTCTATCCGGGCGACATCATTCTTACCGGAACGCCAGCGGGAGTCGGCATGGAAAGCGGCACATTCCTGAAACGAGGTGACATCATTCGCGTGTGGATCGAGGGACTCGGACAGTTGGAAAATGCGGTTCTCTGAACCAGATCGGCAACATCTCCGCCAGCCAAAAGTCTCCGAAAGTGACTTCCTAAAGCGAACGCATCAGGTTGAGCCATCGTCATGAATACCGCCCCGCCCTCCATAAAGCCGCCGAATGGCGACAGCAGGCGCAATATCATCGTCGCCGGCGTCATCTTCGTTATGGTTGTGGTGATGGGGGCGCGATACTTCCTGCAACTGGATACAGAACGTACGGAGGATGCTTATGTGGACGGCAATGCGGTGCAGGTTACTTCGCAGATCACCGGCACCGTCACGGCAATCCTGGCAGACGATACCGACCACGTTGCAGAAGGTTCGGCGCTCGTCAAACTGAATCCCGTGGACCAGGAAGTCCAGTACGAACGAGCAACTGCGGCGCTCGCCAAAGCGACGCGCGTCGCGCGAGCGCAATACCACAATGCAGTGCAACTGCAAGCGGAGCTCGACCAACGCCGCAGCGATGTGATCAAGGCAAAAGCCGATCTTGCGCGTCGCATGGAAGCGTCGCCTGCAGGCGCTGTCTCGCGTGAGGAAATCAATCACGCCGAAGACGCGCTCAAAAACGCTCAGGCCGCTTTGGATGCCGCTCGGCAAGCGCTCGCGCAAGGGCAGGCAACGGTCGACGGAACGACACTGAGCACCAACCCGGAGGTACTGGCCGCCGCCGCGAACCTGCGTGATGCATATATCGCCCGCGAACGGACGAGGATTCCCTCCCCGGTGGCAGGAACAGTCACGAAGCGAAGTGTCCAGGTTGGCGAAAGGATCAACCCCGGCGTGGCGCTGATGTCGGTCGTGCCGCTCGACGCGCTATGGGTCACTGCCAATTTCAAGGAATCGCAACTCAAAGACTTGCGCATAGGACAACCCGTCACGCTCAACGCTGACGCCTATGGCGGCGACGTGGACTATCACGGCAGGATCGTCGGTATGGACGCCGGTACCGGAAGCGCCTTCGCGCTGCTCCCTGCTCAAAACGCGACTGGAAACTGGATCAAGGTGACTCAGCGTGTTCCGGTGAGAATCGCGCTGGATCCGCGCGAAATCGAAAGCCATCCGCTACAGGTGGGTCTTTCGATGCATGTGATCGTCGATACGCATGACCGCAACGGCCCCACCGTCCGGCACAACGTTTCTCCGTCGTCCGCGTACGTGACCAAGGTATTCGACGCGGAACTCAAGGATGCGAGCACCGCCGTGGAGACCATCATCCGGCAAAACGATGGGATAGGCCTCCAGACCGCGGCCACCTATAGCTCGCGCTAGGGTCGTAGTTATGTACCGAAAGCACGCGGCGCTGCTATGTACCGTCTGCCTGCTGTGCGGGCTCGATTTTCTACAGACGGGGATGCTCGCGTTCGCCAACACGCCGATACGAAATGAAATCTCGGCCAGCCCTGAGGAATACAGCTTCATCGCGTCCCTGTACGCATGCGTGGCGGTCGTGGTCATCTCGATCCAACGCTGGCTCGTAGAGCGTGTTGGATGGCGCAACTATGTCGCTGGGTCGATCGCGATATATGTCGTTGGTGCTTTGGTGTGCAGTTCCAGCAGGCAGGCCGAGTCGTTTGCCGTGGGACGCGTCGTTATGGCCTTGGGTGGGGCGTCGTTTATGACGAGCGCACGCGTGATGGTCAACCTGATTCCGCCCGGTCCCGGTCGATTTGTCGGTATCAAAGTATTTGCCGTCGGACTCGCTGCCGGAATGGCCGCTGCGCCGCTCGTTTCGTCTCTCGCAGTAACCTACGATACGTGGCAGGCCATCTTCTGGGTGCTGATCGCCGTCTCCATCCTGGCCGGCGCTCTGGCGTTTTCTGTCCTACCCGCATTACCGGCCCCCGAGGAAACCCGAACACGCACTACGGCCGGCCGTGTGCTTCTCCTGAGCGTTGGATCGTTCGTGTTGCTCTATAGCTTACAGCGGTCGTACTACGATTTTTACACGAGTCCGTTTCTACTCATCGCTTTCGGGTTGACAGCCGCACTCTCCGTCTACACTTACTTTTCGGTAGAGCACAGCGACGAACGCCCGCTCCTGAAGATGCGCGAACTGCTCGCACCGCGCTATGGCTACGGCGTGATGCTGTTCTGCTTCTGCTATGTGATCGTCGGGGCGAACAACACCATTCTGCCGTCCTTTCTGCAGACCGGTTTGGGCTATTCATGGCAAACGATTGGTCAATACCAGTCGCTAGGCCTGACGGCATCACTCATTACCTGGCTGGTGATGGCCCAGGTTGTTGCCCGATACCCCGCGCCAAAGAAATTCTTTGTTCTCGGCTTCCTCGCCCTCGCAGCGTTTGGCTGGCAGCTATCCTCGCTGCCCCCGACAGCCGAGATGCGGACGCACGTCCTGCCGGCGCTTGCCTTCAATGGGTGCTTCACGATGCTCGTAATGGCGACAACGGCGATGCAAACCTTCCAGGACGTCGGACACGAAGAGGTCCTGTTTGCCCATGCCCAACAGGTGAAGAACATGGCGGCTCAGGTCTCGAGCGCAATGGGCATTGCGCTCGCCTCGATCTTCTCCCAATGGCGCAGCACGGTTCACTACGGCAATCTCAACGTGAGACTGCAGAACGGAGACCCCGTGTTCACGGCGACGTTGCAGCACCTGAGCAGTCTTTTCGCCCTGACCCATGAAAGTTCGGTGTCCGCGAAGATGGCCGTGGCTTACTACGCGCAGGAGATCAGTCGTCAAGCAAGCCTGATGGCAGGTCTCGAATATTTCTGGCTCGTTTCGTGGGTCGCCGCCATTGCTGCAATCGTATCGGCACTGCAGCGCATCTTTCGGTAGGACATTGCTGTTCTTTATACAGAGCACGAACGATCCAACGATCAGTCTCTCCTCCGCACACAGGATCGCACAATGACGAGCGTGGTTTCACCGTTGCTTCGGCCGCTATCGCGAGCAGTTGCAATCGCTGCGGCGACCGGATTCTACTTCGCCGGTTGTGCGAACTATATCGGTATCAAGAGCGACAAGCAGATGTCGACGGCGGCACAGTACGAGTCGACGCAGAGCCTGCCTGGCGAGGGCGGCCTATGGCCGTCGCTCGACTGGGCGAAGCAGTTCGGCGATCCACAACTGCCGACGCTGATCGCCGAGGCGCTGGAAGGCAGTCCGTCGATCGCACAGGCGCAAGCCCGGATCGCGAAAGCGGCGTCATACATCGAAAGCACGAAGTCAGCGCTCTATCCGAAGGCCGATGCCGGCTACTCGTGGACCCGCGAGCTTTACTCGTCAAATGCACTGTTCCCGCCGCCCTATGGCGGTGCATGGTACAGCGAGAACAACGTGCTCGCGAGTGCATCATGGGATCTTGACCTGTGGGGCAAGAACCGCGAGCGCCTCGGTCAGGCCTTGTCGCAGGAGAAAGCCGCACAAGCTGAGATGCAGCAGGCGCGCGTGACGCTCGCCGCATCGGTGGCACACACCTATAACCAGCTCGCGCAACTCTATGCGCTGCGCGATATCGCACAGCGCGAAATCGCGAACCGCAAGACGATTGTCACCATCACCAACGGCCGAGTGGTCGCGGGCCTCGACACCAATGTCGAGAAAGAGACCGCGAACGGCAATATCGCGACGACCGAGGCCAACCTGACGGACATCGACGGCCAGATCAGGATGGTGCGCTACCAGCTCGGCGCGCTGCTCGGCAAGGGGCCGGACCGCGGTCTGCAGATCGCGCAGCCGGTGATGAGTCCGGATGGCGCCGTCGCGCTGCCGGACAACCTGCCTGCCGATCTTCTGTCACGCCGCCCGGATATTGTCGCCGCGCGCTGGCAGATCGAGGCCGCGATGCACGATATCAAGGAAGCAAAAGCCGAATTCTTCCCGGACATCAACCTTGCCGCAGGTTTCGGTTTCGACGCATTTGGCTGGGGTCGCTTTTTAAACGTGGCAAGCCGACAGATCCAGTTCGGCCCAGCGATCCACCTGCCGATCTTCGATGCCGGTGCGCTGCGTTCGCAATTAAGGGGCCGCTATGCCGACTTCGACACGGACATCGCGAACTACAATCAGACGCTAATCAACGCGCTGTCGGATGTCGCGACCCAGGTGTCATCAATCCGTACGATCGATCAGCAGGCGGGCGACGCGCAGCGCGCGCTCGATGCGTCGACCAAGGCGTGCGAGCTTGCGGTCGTCCGCTACAAGACGGGGTTATCGCCGCAGCTACAGGTGCTGACAGCCGACCAGAACCGGCTTGCCGCCGAGCAAACGGTCACGAACCTCAAGATGCGGCGTCGTGATATGCAGATTGCGCTGATCAAAGCACTCGGTGGCGGCTTCGACGCGAAAGACGTGGGACTCGCGCCGTTGGTCGAGCCGGTTACAAATAGCGCGCCACCGAACGCCAACGCCACGCTACTTCCGGCGCAGGAGATATCTCAGAAGCCATCCGCGGTGAGGACTGCCGGTGCATCCGCGGCCGCATCGAACTGAACCTCCCCTGCCACACCAAGGTCTACGCCTCACAGGGCGATGACGTCAAGTTCATCAAGGTCCCGTCCAGCAATTACTGCGGCGCCAGCTGCCAGCTGCGTCGTTCACGATGTCAAATTCCTTCGCCTGGAGGACGGCATGTCCCACCAGATCACCGCGATGTTGCTTTGCCTCCATTAGCACTACCGCGCGCGGACGTCAGCCCGCGCGCTTCCCCGCTTAGTGCTGCGCCCTATCCAAGGCCTCTGCGGAGAACTGATCGTACGTCACGCCCTTCTTGTCGGTAATGGCCGGATCCGAGAATTCCAGCGTCGCATGCTTCGCCTTGAAGTCGATGAAATTGCCTGCCATGGGCACAAAATATTTGTCCCCGGTCGACTGACCCTTCTCCATGGCGAACTGGAAATTGACCTGCCGCCAATATTCCCCTTTCTTGTCGTACACCTCGCCCTGGTAAATCACCGGCACCTTGGTATCGACGTACACCACCTTCTTGCTATACGGGTGTTCGGACGGGGGCGTGCCTTCGACAACCCAGACCTCCCGCGGCGTGTACCGGTCCGCAATGTTCCAATACGGCGCTTCATTGCGGAGCTGCGGAAACTCCTCTGCGCTGCCCGCTTTAGACGCATTGCGAGCCAGTTTGAAATCGGTCGATGCGAGAATCCAGCGCTTCCCGATCAACTTGTTCTGCTTGTACTGGGATGGCCGCGCGTTGTAGACATACAAGTCGTCCTGAAGCAAGTCAAAGCCGCCGATCGGATCCATCCACGCGTTGCCCGACAACCGGCGCGTACGACGTGCGGACTTGATGTATGCCCACTCGTCCTCCACGCGACCCGGAACGTCATAGCGAATTGTGAAGGTTCCAGTTCCCTTGATGTCTTGTGGTTCGACACCTACAAATATCGTCTTGGTCAAGACGTCCGCATCCCCCAGCACGGGTTTCTCCTCGCCAAAACGTCCCTTGTTGAAAAGGCGTTCGAATAGCCATTTCTGACCGGATTCGTAGCCAGACGAATTGACGGTGACAAAGTACACGCTGTTGTACACGTCCTTTCCGAACACCGAACCGTAATAGACGTTCCACAAAACCTTGTCGCCTGCGTTCGGGTCCGACTCAGATATAGTCGGAAACGGCATACCGGCTACATGGCCAGTGACCTCACGGGTCGCCGGATCAAACTTCACGTTGGCCGCGTTCTCCTTGGTTGCCGCAATGTACTTCGGATCGAGCGAGGGCTCGGGCGAATGAGCGAGCGTCAACTTTAGGCCCGTATTCTGAATCTGCCATCCCATCTTCTCCGTGACCAGGGTAGCGATGGTGTGCCCTTCGAAGGTATCACCCTTGACCTTGTCAAAATTTTCTTTCGATAGAACAGTGCCATCCGGCAACTCTGCGGCGTGTACGGCCCCTCCCACAATACAGATTGAGAGGACAGTCGCAGTCATGGAAGTTTTGTGATTGAAGCGTCTCATATTTGTCTCCTTAGAATTGATAGGTCGCGCGGATCAGGAATTGGTCGTTGTGGTTCAGACCGGCCAAGGCGTAGGTGCTCTGGCCCAAATGAGTAGGGCTCGTGCGCGAGTCGTGCGCGAAGAAGAGATCCGCTTCGGCACGAACCCGCCAGCGATTTCCAAACGCGAATTCCACACTCGGGATGACGAAAGCGTCTCCCGTCGACACGTCGACTCCACCCGCGATACCCGGGTTGATACGATTGCTCAAATAGTTCAGAGTGAGAAACGCGGTGAGAATCGTGTCATGCTGCTTTGCCGGTGCGCTCCATCCCACTTGCGCAACAATGTCATCAGAAGAGTGGAAGTTCTGAATCCACGTATCGAACAGTTGCACGGAAAACAACGATGGTGCGTTCGTGCCGAGCAAGGATTCAAGACGCAATTGCTTGTCGATGCGAAGCGTCGATTCGATGACATTCTTGCTGACAACCGGACCTGTTCCCTGCGTCAGATTCGGAAGACCGGTTCCTGTGTTGTATAACTTGTGTAGTTGATACGCCACTTCGGCTGTCACCACAGCGTCTATCGCGGTAATCTCGCCATTCGCGCTCGCCGCAAATACGTCGATCTTCGGATAGAACCAATCGCCCAATCCACCGGACGGCGTTTTTTTGTATGGATTGGCCGCCGGATTCAGCACAGGATCGGGATTAAACGTGTTCAGATAAGACAATGCGAAGCCCACAGGCCCGGCCTCCCCCGTCCATCGCAATCCGCCCGTGGGAACATTGACATTGCCCGCTGGGTGGTTGTAGTCGTAATGGGTCGCCGTCGCGAGGAAATCGGTACCCTTAAAGGGTTCCTGCATCCAGCGTCCACCGTACAGGTCATACGTGTTGCCGATGTCCCGTTTGCGATCAACCCCGGGACGAAGTACAAGCTGCAACGAGCCGTTCGCCTCCGGCACATCGATTTTCGCGTTCGCGGTAATGAGCGGCTTTCTCAGCTCGTCGCTTTCGGGCTCAACAAATGAGCGCCAACGGTAGTCATACCCCTGGATGAGATCGGTTGGGTGGAAGAAATCTGTTTCGCCCCACACAATCTGCTGCTTACCGAGACGCAGATGGACCCGTCTCCCAACGTCAGCGTCCACATAGAATTCGCGGATTTCGTCCTGATCGTATTGTGACAACAGACTACTTCCAGGTCCTCCCGGGGTATACCGTCGAGCGAGATCCTGCAAATCCTTCTCGTATCCTGTCAGAATCTCTCTGTCAGAGCGACCAACAACTGTCCATGTTAATGGCCCCGTCTTCAAGCTGGTGTCCAGTTCAACCGAGCCACGAAGCATCTGTAACTGACCTGCACCACCTGAAACCTCTGGATGGTTTTGCAGGTTCATCGATGCCCAGGTCCTCACGAACCCTCCGTATGTGAACGCGTTATCACTCAAGCCAAGCAAGGACGTCAACCCTCCACTCGTCCTGTCCTGTTCGGCAGCGTGGGCACCGAACACGCATCCGATTCCAAGCAGAAGCAGAGGCAATTTTCGAAGCTTCAATTTTCCATATGTACTACTATTTGTATCAAACATATTTATCTCCTCCAAACCGCACTGTTATATGATTTTTGTTACGACACCGTCGTTGCGCCAAACCCGCTGCTTTTACCGGATGACACGGCTTTCTTTTTCCCGACCAGAACAAAGTCCGGTTTAAAGACGTACACCATAGTCGGCATCAGAAACAACGCGCTGAGCGCTGAGACAAGCAGCCAGATCGCCATCAGAATCCCCATATCGGCCTGAAATCGCAGCGATGAGGTACACCACAGCACTACGCTGGCAGTGAGGGTCAGCGCAGTGATCAGCACCCCCTTCCCCGCTGTCCTTAGCGAGCGAACGATAGCCTTCGATATGTCATCGTGGTGATGTAGTTCTTCCCGAATTCCATCCACGATATAAAACGCATAGTCGACACCCAGACCGATACCAAGCGCTGCGACCGGCAGGGTGCTGAGATTCATGCCAATGCCTTTCCACGCCATGTAACTGAAAGTGATCGTATTCGACAAAACGACCGGCACCATAAAGAAGATTCCAGCGACGGTCGATCTATATGCAACCGCGCAGCAGACGACCAGTACAAGCAGAGCGAGCGCAATACTCTCAATTTGTCCCGAGAGGATGACCTCATTGACAGCCGCCAGCACTGCCACCAGCCCTCCGCCAAGAAGGTACTTTCCCTCGGCCTGGGGGTGCGATGCGATAAAGTCCTTCAGACGGCCCATCGCCGTGCGGACGCTCTCACCCTTGTGATCGCGGAAATAGAAAGTCACCGCGGCGTTCTTCGAACGAGGATCAACGAAGCGCGACATATCGCCGGGTTCCGAATTCGACTCAAACAGATACATCAACTCGCCGTTTTCACCGGCATCGTCCCCCACCTCCTGGTAGCGAGGATTCCCTTCACGCAGCACGCGGCGCACCGTTGGCAATACGTCGGCTATAGACAGACTTCCGCCTATCTCCGGCTGCGCGCCCATGTATCGCTGCATATCCTCCATGCTGCGTAGCACTGCAGGATTCTTGACCGCGTTTTCCTTGTTCCCCGAGAAGACGACGTAAAGCCGGTCTGCACCCTGAAACTGCTGATTGACCGCCGCTGAATCCAGGTTGTAGGTCGCGCTCGGCCAGAGAATCGGCGACCCTGGCTCCGAATCGCCGACTTTCAGGTTGAATGCGTACGATCCCGAAATGACGAACAACGTTAAAGCACCTGCCAGCACGACGTAACGCTGCCTTGACGTCACGATTCCGACACTGAGGTTCAAAATCGAATCCAGCACCGGGGCGAGATTGATCGGATGCGCATGTCCGCGGGGTTTCTTGATATATGACAGCAGTACCGGCGTCATGACACAGGCACTCAAAGCGATTGTCATCACCCAGACGGTGCCGATGATCGATACCTTGTGCATCAATGGAATGGGAGTAAGCGCCACGACGACCATGCAACCCGCATCCGCCACTACGCCAAGAATTCCAGGCTTGAAGAGTTGGAGCATTGCCGCCTTCGCAGCCGCAGTAGTGCTATCCGCGCCGCTATCCAGTTCGTCGTCGAAGCGTGAAACCAGTTGCACCGAATGGGAAATCGCACGAGCGGTAATGAGAAATGCAATCACAATGACCAGCGGATCGAGATTGAATCCCAGCATGCTCGCGGTACCCAAGGCCCAAATGGCACTCGTCAGTCCCGCCAGCAATGGAAGCAATGTTCCTCGCCAGCTTCGTGCGATCAGAAAGAGCAGTGCTATGAGGCAGGCAACCGTGAACAGGAAGATGTGAACGGTTTCAGGTACATAGTGATTCACCCACCCGTATAGAATCGGTTCGCCCACGACGCGAACGTTCACGCCGCCGCCCTGCGCCTCGTTGGCAATCTTCATGATTTCAGGGAATATCTTTTTATAGTCAACCCCGTTCTCATAGAAATCGACATTCACCAACGCGGCTTTGAGGTCACGCGATACATAGGCGCCGTAGACGAGGGGGTTATCCAGAACCGCCTCCTTGAGCGCCGCAATTCCCTCCGGGGTTTTCGGCACATCGGGCCACATTATCGGTTTGATCGCGATGTCGTCGGTCGATCCACGGATGGTTTTCAGCTTCTTCGATGCGAGCGAGATGATCTGAAACGGATTGACACCATCCACTTGCTGCAGGTCCATCGTGACTTTTTTCACCTTGGCCAGAACGGCCGGGGAAAAAATATCCCCGTGGTCGACTTCCAGCATGATGCTGACCACGTTCGAACCGCCGAAATCCTGACGGAATTGCTCGTGGATACGAACGTATGGATGATTTGTCGGCAGCAGATCGTCGAAAACTGTCTTGATCTCGACTCTAAGCGCGGACACAAGCATGACTAACGTGAGTATTGAAAAAACTGTCACAACGACGACGCGATATCGAATGCAGAACTCGACGAAGTGTTCGAGCCGTTTGAACGTTATATCCTTCACACCGATCTCCTCCAATTACCGCAATCACTACAGCTATTTGTCAGGCAAAGCATTTCGGTACCGTCGCAACAGATGATCCGACGAGATAGCAGGTCTCGCCAACATTCGCTACGCGTGCATACCAGCCACGATCCCAGTTGGATAGCCGCGAGCTGTGCCATTGATCGGCAGAGGCGCTTCCCTGGGCGATGACACCTTTGTCGCCGGCAGCAAGCCATGCCGAACCAGTCCACGCGACATCAAAGAGGTGTTCCCGAGTTACAGGCGGCAATGCATTCCAATGCTCCCCGCCATCTGTAGACGCGAGGACCACCCCGCCAAGGCCAACGGCGATTCCGTTGTATGGGTCGCGAAATGCAACTGCCATCAGGCTCGTTTTTACCGGACTCGAAACGGGCCGCCACGTCTGTCCGCCATCATCAGTTACCTTGATGCGCCCGAACTCGCCCACCAGTTGGCCCCGCTTTCCCTGGAAGACGATGTCGTTCCATGCGACGTCTTCCTGCACACCGACGTTCTCCCACGATGCGCCATAGTCACGCGTATGCAGTACGACGCCT
The DNA here is from genome assembly GCF_059422005.1 of Paraburkholderia sp. GW821-FHT02A12. NCBI lineage: Bacteria > Pseudomonadati > Pseudomonadota > Betaproteobacteria > Burkholderiales > Burkholderiaceae > Paraburkholderia > Paraburkholderia sp. GW821-FHT02A12. The sequence continues at coordinate 2,924,024 of NZ_JBWKWA010000002.1, forward strand.
CCCTCGCCCACCGCCCATGCCTCACCGCCAGGCAGCGTGCGAACACGCAAAAGTTTGTTGGAAATATTGGAATGAGGGATGGCAACCTTTCGCCAGTCGTTGCCGGTTGCACTCGAGACAAGAACGCCGCCTCGGTCGCCGACCGCAATCGCCTGACCATTGCCCCATGACCCGATATCCTGCAAGGCGGTATCGACAGGAACGGTCACGGGTTTCCATGTCTTGCCGGCGTCATCGCTGCGAAGGACTTTGCCGTGTGTGCCAGCCAACAGGAGATGTGCCGATGCACCCTGGCCTACAGTTGTGAATCCGTAGAACTGGTCTCCGCGTTCAAAAATCGGTCTCGCAACTGTCGCGCTGTGCGGCGACGGCTTGATAAATAGTCCTGCGTATAGCAGCGCGGCAATCAGTCCCATTGGCGCCGCGGACAGCGCCAGTTTCGGTAAACGTTGAATCATCTCCGTGCCTCTATTTTGTTTGTCTCTCGATCGAGTTGATGATCGATCGCCGGTTTTTATTGTTCGACGTACCACCTCGGTTTCGCACTTACCGCACGTAATTCAGCGCCGTCGAAACCCGTATGTCGCCCCTAATTTCTTTCGGTTTCCGTACCGAATTTGTGGATCAGGTGTGCATCCGATTCTATGGCGTGGTTGCAGTCCCAATCTATCTCTCAGCTTTATTGAGTGCGTTAAATATCGTTGATGCAACGAGGTGGTGACTGCGCCGGGTCACGTCAGGCCGCGCGCGCAGGGGTGAGCGACGCGCATATAAATGTCAGAAATACCTGTGTATCAACCCACGCGCATGGAGTCTTTCTCTCCTTCGTCAAACAATTGGTCCGAACTAGTGCGCTTGCGGGTCGGCATCGACACAGATTGATTCCGACGCTTCCGCAAAACGAAAACAATGGAGGATTGACATGAGTCGTGGTGGCCGTCTCGATGGAAAGGTTTGCATCATCACCGGAACGGGTGGAAGCATGGGGCGTGCTTCGGCCCTGGCATTTGCGCGTGAAGGCGCAAAGATTGTGGGCTGCGACACGGTTGCCGAGGCCGCTCGGCAAACTGTGAGCGCTGTTCAGGACGTTGGGGGGGAGATGGTATCGATGCACCCCTGCAACCTCACGCGCAAGGAACATTGTCACGATCTGGTCCAACTCGCGATTGAAACGTTCGGAAGAGTCGACGTCCTATTCAACAATGCGGCGATGGCCTATTTCGGTTGGGTTGACGAGATCAGTGACGATGACTGGTACAGGACCATCGATAACGAACTGCATCTCGTCTTTCAGATGACCAGAGCAGCATGGCCGGAGCTAATCAAGCAGGCTGGCTCAATCATCAACACGGCATCGGTTTCTGCCTGGTCGACATACCGGGTCCTGCCGGGTATTGCGCATTCTGCGGCTAAAGGCGCGATCGTTTCGATGACGCGCCAACTTGCGCTTGAGGGACGTAGTCACGGACTCAGGGCAAACACTATTTCGCCCGGACTGATCGAGACAAATCAAACGCGCCCTTTGCTCGCTGATCCGGCATGGTCCGAAGCGATGCTCGGGAAAATCATGCTCGGACGAATGGGTCAACCCGAAGAAGTAGCGGCGACTGCCGTATTCCTCGCATCCGACGAAAGCTCTTTTATTACAGGAACCGATATCAGGATCGATGGCGGTACAACCGCGTGGTAAGACCGGCGCGCAACCTCCGCCATCACGGCGCTGGGCGTTCAACAATTCTTAAACAGACTTCACGATGATCATCGAACAACGAACTTATCACCTCAGACCCGGCTCTTTGCCCGAATTCCTCAAAACCTACGAGGCAGAAGGTCTGGACATTCAAACTGCGGCATTTGGCGAACTTGTCGGGTATTTTATTTCGGAGGTAGGCGAGCTCAATCGGATCATTCAGCTCTGGAAATTTGAATCCTTCGAGGATCGCCAGCAGAGGCGTGCTCGTCTCGCCTCCATGCCGGAATGGAGAGCATTGCTGGCGAAAATTGGACCACTACTTGTTAGTCAACGCAACGAGATTTTGACACCCACGGCTTTCTCGCCGATAAAGTAAAGCATGAAGATTCTTTCGAAACAGCGTGAGCAAGCGCCGCCCCTCGCAGGGGCGGCTATCTCTCACCGAGGGGATTCCTCATAGTACTCGCTGGTGCTTACGTAGTAACCCAATGCGTGCACTACACAGGTAATGAACAGGCGGAATGCTCCCCTTCCAATTTCGCCCCTTCATTGTGGACTAACAGTCCGTCGAGGATCGCTTCGCTCGTTGCGTTTAAAAAGAGTTCATTGATGAGGCAGCGGAACCACATGTTGCTGGGCTCTTTGTGATATCGATCATGCCAATATAGAGCGATTTCGAACGGTTCAATGTGCAGCGGTTCAGGCTTGAACGTTAGCGGGTAGTATCGACTGAGTGTCATCGCCAGCATTTCCGGTACCGTCCAGATCAAGTCTGAGCCCAGCAGACAGTGCGGAGCGGCAAGATATTGCGGCACCCTGATTTTGATCTTCTCGCGCGCGCCGGCGTCAATCAACGCACGCTCGAGTATCCGATGGCCGCTTCCACTATTTTCGACCAGCAGGTGGTCGTGTTCGAGGAAGGTCTTTTTATCGATGCTTCGACCGTCCAGCGGGTGGCCCTTTCGCATCACGCATACGTAGCGTTGAGTGAACAGTACCTTGCGATGAATATCCTGCTCAAGTGCAGGAAGGTACCCAAGAGCGACATCGATCCGGCCGCTGGAAAGCCCCGCCACCGTTTCTTCAATAGGCTCGAATACAGTCTGCAAAGAGGTATGCGGCGCCAATCTCTGCAATTCCCGATGAAGCGTCGGCAAGAAAGCAACCTCGCCGATATCACGCGTGCGGATCGTAAAGGTCCGTCGTGCTAGCGCGGGAGAAAACGGCGGCGGCGTGCCAGTCGTGCCGCGTACAAGATGCAACGACTCAATGAGTGCCGTCGCGATGCTGGCGGCGAGTGGAGTCGGCTCCATTCGTCGCCCGACCAGCATGAATAACTTGTCGCCATATGCGTTGCGCAACCTCTTCAGCGCACTGCTCACCGCGGCTTGAGTCAGACCCAAATTCTCGGCGGCCACGGTAACTGATCTATCCCGCCACAGTGCTTCGAAAACATATAGCAGGTTCAAGTCTTTCATGCTGTCTCCTCGACCGGCTTCACGGCTTCCTGGAGTGCGCACCGTGGCCCTCGAACGAGGAAACGACAACGCGCACAGCCAATTCCTGCATAACCAGTATTTATACTTGTAATGATGCCAGCTGGCACTTGGAGTTAACGCTATCGAATACTCGATAATCGGCGTGCACTTCGATTTTTCATGGAGGCAGGCTGAGCCCGGTCCTGCATGCCACGGTCAGCCACGTCGATTAACCGCGTAGAACCGAGCGCCGCTCACGGTTCAAGCGACCGACTCATTCCGTTTCAATAGGTGCGCCGTGACGCATCACCGCGTCTCGAGCGGAGCAGAGGGGATTCGACAGTCTCCCGCTCGCTTGTTCGCCTGGGCGTTGTGGGTTTTATATTTCTACTTACACCCTGGCCCCAGGGAAGCCAGGCGCTGGCGAAGCTTGACGCAAAGCATCGTTCGATACATTGCATCAAGCCGGCATGCGACACGACGACACTTTTCTAGATGGCCAGATAACCGCCATCTACGGCGATTTCCGCACCGTGAACAAACGAGGAGCTGTCGGAGAGCAGCCAGACCACCGCATCTGCCACTTCAGATGGCATGCCGAGCCGCCCAATTGGATGCCTTGCTTCCAATGCCGGTAGCAATGCTGAGAACTGCGGCTGCGCGATAAGTGACTCAATCATTGGCGTTCGAATCACGCCGGGCAGGACTGCGTTCACCCTGATATTGTTGACGCCGTAATCGAGCGCGGCGCCTTTGGTCAGACCAAGCACGCCCCCCTTTGAAGCGCAATACTCGGATGCGTTGGGAATACCGACACGCCCCAAAGACGACGAAGCGTTAACGATCGATCCGCCCCCACTCTGCAACATGGCTGCGATCTGGTGTTTCATGCAGAAAAACACGCCCTTCAGGTTGATATTGATTACGAAATCCCACTGTTCTTCCGAAAGCTCATGCAACGGCGTATTGCGTTGCTCTACACCCGCATTGTTAAACGCGCCGTCAAGGCGTCCATACCGCTCAACAGTGGTTTCTACGACTCGTGCGACGTCCTCCTCGCGCGCCACATCCCCCGGAATGCCGATCGCGCGCCCCCCAAAACTCACGACTTCGGCCGCAACTTCGAGCACCGCACCTTCATCCCTGTCGGTCAGGGCCACCGATGCTCCCGCCTTCGCGACTGCCAAGGCCGCCGCTCGTCCAATTCCTCGCGCGGCGCCCGTCACGATAACAACCTTTCCGTCCAGCAAATGATCCATGGTCAGCTCCTCGCCGTTATGCCGCAGCCGTGGCGGGAGCCGCTACCGCGTTAGCAAAAACGGGCGCCAGATCAATGTAAATGCGGTAATCGTCGACCAGGTCAGTCGTATCGTGGTGTAAGACCACTGCACAGGGGACGGATACTTCGATCCCGTCGAGTCGTAGGTAATAGGTCATGAAGCGCCGAATAGAAAAGTCGCCGACGTCCCAACCACCTGTCGGGACGTGCCGCAGCCCCGCTATAACGTTAAAGAAGTCCGTCACGCCACCAGCGACCGCCTTGCGACCGCTCAATTCAGGGGCATTGCCGAACTGAAAGATTACGTTTTCAGAAAGGTGGGCGACGAATCCCTCAACGTCCTTCTTGTCGACCGCCGTAAACATCTGTTCAAGATTACGCATCTTTGTCTCCGTGTTATTAAGAATTGGGTGAACTCGGTTAATCTGAAACAGCAAACCTGGAGCACGTCGACGGCTCGCTGGAACTGAGCGGGGCCGGCCCGAAGGTGGCAAGATAAAGAAGGCCGCCGAGAATCGCCAGATTCTTGAGGAAGTGATTTAGGTGATTCTGGAAATCGTGGGGCAGAGACGCCCCTAAGGGATAGGACAGAAACACGCCACCGATCATCAGCCATTCTGCAAGCGTGGAATGTTCTCCTGTTCTCGGTGACTTCTTCATTTCCTGCCTCCATCGCCTCTGCGCCCGCGGACGTTGCTTGCGCAAGTGACCCGAATCGGGGGCTCGACACCCTTCTCATCAGCGCTCATCCGCTGGCATTGGCATCGACCATCTCGAAGTTCATTGTGTGTCGACCACCTTCGCCTGTCGATGCAGCCAGCGTTATGCCTTTCTATAAATGAAATTTATTCACAGGATTTATATTTCTGATTTATTACATAATGCATACAGAATTATCTGGATAAATGGGCTCGCTTCGTCTCCTCGTATATGGATCGCCCGGATCCGTGACATTGTTGCCGTAGCCGGAAACAGATCCGGCTGCGCTGCGGAGCTTCCAGCAGCGGCGATTGTTCCGACGTCTACATCAGCGGCGCCATACATCCATTGACATAGAGCATTCGGCCAGCTTCGGGCGAAGCCTGGCACAACGCACTACGAACGCTGACAGGCTTTCGTGTAGGCCGGATCCACCTATTCAGAAAAGTGATGCGCAGGAACAAACACGACTAATGGCGAACGCGCGCGGCAACTCCTAGAATTCAGATCCGCACCATATCGGGCACGCGGACCGCCAAACAAACTATGCAATAGGAGACAAACGTGATTAGTGTCAGCCGTAAACTTGAAGTCAATCCCAACGATGGCTCGGGACCCGTAAATCTCAACCGTCAGCAGGTATGGGAAGGACTGGTTCGCAAGGCGGAAAATGCCGTCCCTTTTGTCGCAGCGATCACTCGTTGTTCAATCGTTGAACAGCATCCGGATCGCTTGATCCGCGAGATCGTGCTGCATGGAGAGACGATGCGTGAAATGATTCTGTTCTTCCCTGAAGAGCGCGTCGAATTCATCCGTCTCTCTGGGAAAGCGAAAGGACAAATCAAGAACATCCTTGAAGAGGATGCGACCGGAAAGCTGTACCTGCGTTTTACGTTCGATCTAGTGCTTGATGGCGTCAAAGGCGGCAGCGCAGAAGAAGTCGAGTTTGCCGATGGTATGGAAGTGGCTTATCTGGATGCCGTGAATACGACGTTACGCAGGATTCGCGAAGAAGCGGTAGCAAAGGCCTCGTGAGTTTGCGGAGGCGGCGGGCAAGGCGGAACTCATGTTCTCGCATGTGTCGCGATGGAGGCAAGAGCTACAGGTGCTGCCCTCTTTGAACCGCCGGGCCGTTGAAAATGGCAGTTGGCAAAGCTGCCATTCGCGCAACGGCGGCGGACCTTGGAGGGACGGGAAGCAGCTTCCGGACTACCAAGGCTCCAAAAAGGGGCGCACCTCAATCTCGAAGCTCCAACCGCGACGATCCTGAGTGGTGAGGCCATGCACCGCCTCAGCCAGCGCTGCGGGTGAAACGAAAGCATCTACGGGTCTGTCGGGCATCTGCTTGCGCGAATCCGGAAGGTCAACGACACCATCAACGATGACGAGAGCGACATGGATACCCTTTGGCCAGAGCTTCCGCGCCATCGATTCGGCCAGGCTTCGCTGCGCGGCTTTGGCTGGGGCGAATGCCGCTGTCTGGATGCCGCCTCGTCGCGACGCCGTCGCACCGATGAAAACGATACTGCCCCGTCCGCGCTGGACCATCGAAGGAATGACCTCTTTCGAACAGAGGAATGCGCCCAAAGCGTTCACCCGCCAGGCAGCTTCGAACTGCTCTGCCGTAATAGCCTCGATATCGGCAAACACGCCTGAACCCGCGTTAAACAGAAGCGCGTCAACCTCTCCGAGATCGGAGCGAATGCTCGAAAACGCGGCTGCCACTGATGCCGCATCGCCTACATCGCAAGCGTATGCACGAGAAGATGGAACCTGCGTCGCGAGCGCTTCGACCTTGCCGGAGTCGCGGCCCAAGAGAGCCACGGCGTAGCCAGCGGCGGCGAAGCGTTGTGCGAGCGCCAGACCATTACCGGGTCCGGCGCCCGCTACCACCGCGACAGGACGCGTGTTCAGAATCTCAGTCATTTGCCTGTTTTCCTAACAATGTTTTCGTATGCGAAGTTGACGCCGCACCCCAGCGACGCGGTGCACTGCGAGCACTGGATGGCATATGCCGCCCCCCCTCGACGCTGTGTTATCTCGTCGGCAAGCCGTGGCTGCGCCCACTCCAAAGTCTACCCCTCAGCTCCCCGGTAGACCCCGTCCCATTGCGCCATCAATGGAACATTGTTTTCCAAAATTGCGGGTATAACTCGCTAGGAAATTAATCGAAGATATCTTCAGCGCACGCGCTGAGTTCTTTTGCCCGTCTGCCTTTTGGTCGCCAGAATTGATGTGCGCTCTAGTCACAGCGGTCGAGCCGACGATTCTGTTCACTATCACCGCAACAGAGATTGCCAGCGGCGAAGCCGGTGACCAAGACGGAAGAATTCAAGTTGTTGCGTTTGCAGATGCCACCAACCGTCCGTTTCACAGTGCAGAGCTCGCCTTCTATCATTTGGCTGCTCGGTGGCTGGTCAACAAAGAGGTCGTCAATCAGTTGGCTCCTGTCGTTGGAGAAAGCACACAGGCGCTTCGCCTGTGAGAACTATTTTCGGATACTTCGGAGTGAATTCGCTCGAAGGTTCTGGCTATGAGCTCAACGAATCCACGGTTCGGCTCGTATAACCCGAAACAAGCCGTTCATAGACTCTTAAGCCCCGGCACAACTAACCAGGAGATAGTATGAACCCCTATCCGGAAACGACCATGTGGACCGCCAACGTGCGGCGACTCTCATTTGCCCAGCAAATAGAAGCGACCGTTGAAGCCGGGTTTGACACGCTCACGGTGACTCCTCTCCAATACACCCAGACGTTGGCAGCAGGCATGTCAAGTGCCGACCTACTAGCTATGGCGTCCGATTCTGGAATTAGACTGACTCAGTTGGACCCGCTGGCTCGATGGTCGGAAAGATGGCGCCCACAAAACATTGACCCCGCTGTCTTTTCTATCGGGTACTTTGCATTCGCAGTCGAGGATTTTCTCAGCATAGCGCGCGCTTTGCGGCTCGAGTCGATTACTGCCATATCGATAGCTCCTCCCGAAGTAACCTCGGTTGAGCAGCTCACCGAAGACTTCGCAAAGCTATGCGATCGGGCAGCCGACGATGGTATTCGCTGCGACCTCGAGTTCATTCCCCTCGATTGGAGTATCCCAGACCTCGACGTCGCCTGGAGAATCGTGCGGGACGCAGATAAGCCTAATAGCGGGATTGCATTCGATGTGTGGCACTTCTGCAGAAGCGGGTCGTCGCTCGAGACCCTTCGAACGATTCCTGGAGACAAAATCTCCTACGTGCAATTGTGCGATGGTGTCGAGCGCGTACCTGCGCACCGTTCACTCTTCCAGGATTGCCTCGAGGATAGAAGGCTTCCTGGGGATGGCGATCTGCCAGTCCGCGACATCCTCGGCGTGTTAAAAGATATCAATGGTCTGACCCGAGTCGGGCCCGAGATTTTTTCGCGCACCTTCGACTCAATGTCTGCGAAAGATATTGGCCGCGCGTGCGGTCAGTCTTTGGCGACGACACTCGAGCAGTTGGGGATTGCTCGAGGCGCGCCCAGCCAGATGGGTACTACTCCCCGAGATGCTCTCGCAAAAATTCAATGAAGCGCTGTGTCTTCGCTGGCAACAACCGCGTCTCGGTGATCGCGTAGACAGGAACGGGCGGGGCCTGCCAGTCTGGCAACACCCGACGCAATAGCCCCGCGGCAACGTCATCGGCCACGATTTCTTCCGCCAGCACAGCGATGCCGAGATCGAGCGTCGCCAGTCGCCGGATCATGCCGACGCTGTTCAGCAGGAACCGGCCGCCTACATCGATCTCGACCATTTCCTTTTCCTTGTGAAGGGTCCATCCATTGACTTCCGCCGGGCTGAGACGCATGCACTCGTGTCGCAAGAGGTCAGCCGGCTCGCCGGGCTCGCCATAGAGTTCGATATAACGCGGCGATGCATAGAGATACCGCGGCAAACGGGCAAGCTGTCGTGCGATCAGACTCGAGTCCGGCGGCTCGCCCATGCGGATCGCGACATCGACGTGCTCGGTGACCAGATCGACGCGGCGCGGCGTCAGGTCAAACTCGAAGCTGATGCCGGGATAGCGTCGGGCGAATTCCGCAAGCAAAGGTGCGAGAAAGATATTCGCAAAGTCCACCGGCAACGACGCATGTAAAACGCCAACCGGCTGGGCCAGCATCTCGCCGAGTTGCTCGTGCGCAAGGCGCGCCTCTTCCACGATGCGCCTCGATCGCTCGAAATAGAGCTGACCGGCTTCGGTCAGCTCGATCTTGCGCGTAGTGCGATGCAGAAGGCGCAATCCGATTGCCTTTTCCAGCGCACTGATCCGGCGCGACAGCGTCGAGTTCGGCACCCCAATCGCCTCGGCCGCGCGGCGGAAGCTTTTCGCCTTGACCACCTCGACGAACAACGCCATGTCGTTCAGAAACTCCATCTCACTGCTCCATAAATGGCCCAATGATTTCCATTTTGCCACCTTTATCCCGAATACGGTTTGCCGGATGATGACCCCCATCTGATAAGCACATCACCGCCGAGGAGCACAACATGAGTCAGCTTTTCTCCCCTGTCCGCATTGGCAGCCTGTCCCTTCCAAACCGTATGGTCATGGCTCCGATGACCCGCTCGCGCGCTGACGACGCAGGCGTTCCCGACGATGTCGTCGTCACCTACTACGCCCAGCGCAGCAGCGCCGGTCTGATCATTACTGAAGGCGTGTTTCCGTCTGCGGCCGGTAAGGGCTACGTGCGTACGCCCGGCATCCACAGCGATGCCCAGGTGGCAGCATGGAAGCAGATCACCGAAGCCGTGCATGCCCGCGGCGGACGTATCTTCATGCAGCTGATGCACAGCGGGCGCATCTCGCACCCGTCGCTGCAGCCCGATGGCGCGTTGCCGGTGGCACCCTCGGCCATCAAGCCGGCGGGACAGACCTGGACCGGCAACGGCATGGAAGAATTCGTGACGCCGCGAGCGCTGCGTCTGGATGAGATCGCCGGTGTCGTCGACGAGTACCGTATGGCGACGCGTCGCGCTCTCGAAGCAGGCTTCGATGGCGTCGAGTTGCATGCTGCTTCGGGCTATCTGCCTGAACAGTTCCTCTCGTCCGGCAGCAACCAGCGTGAGGATGAATACGGCGGCTCCGTTGCGAACCGTGCCCGCTTCGTTCTCGAAGTGCTGGAGGCGATGGTGGCAGAGGCCGGTGGTGAGCGCGTCGGCATCAAGATCTCGCCGGAAATGAACTTCAACGACATTTCCGACGCTGCACCGCAGGAAACCTACACCTATCTCGTCGAGCACCTGCGCGGCCTCAATCTCGCGTACCTGCACGTCGCCCTGTTCGGTACGAGCGTCGATTACCACGCCATGTTGCGCCCGCGTTTCGATGGTGCCTATCTGGTCGGAGGAGGACTCGACCAGGCCGCTGCTGAAAACGTGCTGGCCGAGGGTCGCGCCGACGCCACGGTGTTCGGCGGCGCATTCCTCGCCAATCCGGACCTGCCTGAGCGGTTTCGCGTGGGTGCGCCGCTCAACGCCCCCGACAAGAACACGTTCTACTCGCCCGGCGCACAGGGCTATATCGATTACCCCGCGCTCAGTGCGTCCGGTAACGTTTAAGGAGTAAGCCATGTCAACAACCACCGTCCGCATGCAGCGCGCCAACCGCGGAAGCCAATTCCGCGCATACAGCCTGCATGGTTCCGATCCCTCGCAGCTCGATCCTTTTATGGGAGTCGACCATGCCTGGATGAGCGCGCCCACATTCCCGCCGCATCCGCACGCCGGCTTCTCCGCGGTGACCTACCTGTTCCTCGACTCGGAGACGGGCATTGCCAACCGCGATTCGCAGGGCAACAGCACGCTGATCGAGCCGGGCGGCCTGCATTGGACCGCTGGAGGAAGGGGTGTGGTCCATGAAGAGAATCCCGCGGTGCAGGGAAGTACCACCCACCTTCTGCAAATCTTCGTCAATCTCCCCCGGGAAAAGCAGAATGCGGCGCCGTTCGCGCTGAGCCTGGCCCCGCAGGACGTGCCGGTGGTGCAGCGCCCCGGTGTCCGGGTCCGCGTCCCCCTGGGTAGCTTTGACGGCGTGCGCTCCTCGCTGACACCGCCGACCGAGGTCACCCTGCTCGACATCACGCTGGAGGAAGGCGCTGAACTGGTGCTGTCGGTGGCCGCAGGCAAGCGCGCCTTCTTCATGCCGATCTTCGGCAGCGCTGAGCTCGATGGCGAAGGCTTCGGTCTCGACGACCTGCGTGTCCCGATCCTGCCGACCGCGACCGATGCGGTGATGCACAAGCTCGCTGCCAAAGCCGGCGGTGCCAAGGTCGCCGTGTTCATCGGCGAACCGTTGCGCCAACCCGTGTTTTCAAACGGACCGATGGCTTTTGCGAGCCAGGAAAGCCTGATCGCGGCAACCGCCGCGTACCACCGTGGCGAAATGGGAACGCTGTAACAGGCCGCCACACACCCCGGGGCGTGCGCCCCATCACCTTAGGAGCGACATTATGAAGGTTGAACGATTCACTGCCGACAACACCGCCTTGCTGCTGATTGACCATCAGGTTGGCACGATGCAGCTGATCAAGAATATTGACCAGAAACTTGCCGCAAGTCAGTCGATTGCGCTGGCCAAGATGGCGAAGATCCTGAATCTGCCGGTCGTGATCACGTCCAGTCAGGAAGATCGCGCCCAAGGCCCGATTCTTCCGGAAATTGCCGAGATCCTGCCCGAAGCGCACGCGGCGCGAATCAAGCGCCCCGGCGTCGTCAACGCCTGGGCCTATCCCGACTTCCGCAATGCGGTGCTCGCCACGGGGCGCAAGAACCTGATCATGGCGGGCGTGACCACTGACGTCTGCCTCATCTTCCCGGCCATCGACGCTGCGCTCGAAGGCTTTGCCGTCCAGGCAGTGATGGATGCTTCGGGATCGCCTAGCGATCTTTCCGAAGAGTTTTCGCGTCAACGGATGCACGATGCGGGCGTGGTGCTCACTGCCACCAACACGCTCATGGCGGAAATCGCGCAGGACTGGTCCACCCCGGCCGGACAACAGCTGATCACCTTGCTGTTCACCGATGTCTTCCCGGCCCTCGGCGCCGGCATCGCTTAAACCCGAAACCCCATCCTGTTGACTGAAGCGCATGGCGCTTCGGTCAACAGATCAATTCATGTTGGCCGACCGTGTAGGGATCGGGCGCGCGCGACTCTGAGGCTGGAAAACTCCCGCTGGTTGGCCCCCCATCCGGCTCGCGCGTTCCGGGTCATGAACTTCACGGGTCACAAAATTGCATGAACGCTCGCACTCGATGAGTACCACACACCCACAGATCGTTATCGTCGGCGGTTCTCTGGCCGGGCTCACGCTGGCGCTGGCTTGTGCAACACGAGATGTGCCTGTTCGTGTTGTTGAGCGCTCTGCCCGGCGTGTGCAAGGTGGCGACAGCCTGAGCATCGATCTCGCGGCACTTGCAGCGACTGTCGGTCACGATCCGCGCGCGCATCCGATACTGCCCGTAGTACCCGCTTATCGTGATTTGACAACCTGGCCAGCGCTGTACGGCTGGTTGCATGAGCGGGCTGCCGGGACACCCGGCATCATCCTCGATGAAGGCAAGACCGTCACATCGGTCAAGGACCTTGGCGATCGGGCACAACTCTCCTTTTCGGACGGAACGGAGAGGTTTGCCGATGCGGTGATCGGCGCAGACGGATATCAAAGCATTGTTCGCCGGACGATTGCGCCAGACGCTCCGTTTGCCAGCTATGCGGGCTATCTCGTGTGGCGCGGGCTGATTGACGAACAAACGCTGGAGCGTCCTGTCCCCTGGCCGTCAAACGGTGGGTTATGGATAGAGTTTGTTGACGGATATCGCCTGGTCGCCGCGGTGCTTCCCGGTCGCGATGGGTCGGTGGAAATCGGACGGCGCCAGGTCACATTCGCCTGGTTCGATGTGCACCGGGAGGGGTTACTTCGTCACACTAACCGTCTGACGGCGGACGGTCACGTAGTGGGAACACTCGGACGCGGCAAGATTGGCGCAGATGTCCGTGCAGAATTGCTTGCGCTCATTCCACAGCTTTGGCCGGATACATGGGCGGAGGCGGTGGCCGTCGGGGTGCGCTCGGCAGACGCACTGAGTGGCGCCCCAATCGCGGAATACAAACCGGAGCGCTTAGCGCGTGGCGCGTTGGCGATCATGGGTGACGCTGCCCATGTCGTTTCACCGATGACGGGACGAGGCTTCGCGACCGGGGTGGAGGATGCGGCGGTGTTGGCGCAAATGCTGGCAGACCGGCGCGCAAATGAAACCGTTTCTGCCACTCTGGCCCGCTACGAGGCGGCGCGATTGCCCTACATCCGCGCGCTGGTCACCCACTCGAGGCGGATCAGCGCCGACTATCTTCGTTATGCACTAGCCACCTGATCAGGTTTCGTGAAATTCCGTTTCCGCAGCGTGCGCATCGCGTGTACGCCACGAGGGTATGCGGCGGCATGCTACTGCCTTCTCGCCTTGCTTGAGACCGGCAAGCCGGCGGAGCTAAACACGTCCATGTGGCCTACACCGCTATTCGGACATAGGGACACTGCGCGCGACGAGGCGTGGCTCCTGGTCGATCTCCAGGCCGACAGTTCCTTCTTGCAGCGTGTTGCGAACAAGGCCGTCCGAACGGGAACGTCCCTCGTCCTCATCACGGACGATGCGACGTATCCGTTGGCTCTCGGCGCATGCGACGTGCTAACCGTTGCGCCGGCCGGCGGGCTCGACTTCGATTCGGCGGCCAGCACGATGACGCTGTGCGCGGCGATGGTGAATGCGCTCGCGCCTTGACGCGTACCCTTGCCGACGGCGCCGAACTCCATGAGGGGCGCCTCGATACCGGCCGCCCCAAGCCCCAATAACCGCTGTTATAGATGCCGCCGAGATCGCCCTGCACTGACCGGCACATCCTGCGGTGCAACAGGGAAAACCCCTGGGTGACGAGGTCCTACCCTCTTGAACGGTCCAGTCACGGTCTTAGCTATCAGATCAAAAGATCATTACCCTTGGGATAACGGACTCGCCCCGAACGTGATTGAACCGATACCCCTCGCTCCATAGACTCATCTCATGTCCAGAGCGAGAGCACACATGTCCAGTCAAAGTCCGTCCCATTGGGCCACGCGGCGTGCGGAAAAACATCGCCGCCTCGCGCGCGTCGCATCGATCGCGGATGGCGTGGTATTGCCCACCGAGCGCATTGTCGACGTCCTTCAAAACCTGATCGCGCCGGGCGACCGGGTTGTCGTCGAGGGCAACAACCAGAAACAGGCCGATTTTCTATCGCGCGCGCTCGCCAGGGTCGATCCGGGCATCGTCAACGGCCTGCACCTGATCATCCCGAGCGTGAGCCGCGCCGAACATCTGGATCTTTTCGAGCGCGGCATTGCCAGAAAGCTCGACTTCGCCTACGCCGGTACGCAAAGCCTGCGCATCTCGCAGTTCCTTCAGGACGGCATTCTCGAAATCGGCTCGATCCATACTTACATCGAACTGTACGCGCGGCTCTACGTTGATCTGACGCCCAACGTCGTACTCGTGGCCGGCTACAAGGCCGACCGGCAAGGCAATCTCTACACCGGCCCGAGCACCGAAGATACGCCCGCGCTCGTCGAAGCCGCCGCGTTTCGTGACGGTATCGTGATCGCGCAGGTCAATGAAATCGTCGACGACCCGAAGGACCTGCCGCGTGTGGATATCCCCGGTTCGTGGATCGACTACGTCGTCCAATCCGACAAGCCGTTTTTCATCGAGCCGCTTTTCACGCGCGATCCGCGTCTCATCACGCCTATCCACGTGCTGATGGCAATGATGGCGATTCGCGGCATCTACGAGCGGCATCAGGTGCAGTCACTCAATCACGGCATCGGTTTCAACACAGCGGCAATCGAACTGATCCTTCCGACCTACGGCGAAAAGCTCGGCCTCAAGGGCAAGATCTGCAAACACTGGACCTTGAACCCACACCCGACCTTGATTCCGGCAATCGAAACCGGCTGGGTCGAGAGCGTGCACTGCTTTGGCGGCGAACTGGGCATGGAAGCTTATGTCGCGGAACGCCCGGACATCTTCTTCACGGGCCGGGACGGGTCGATGCGCTCCAATCGCGCGCTGTGCCAGCTCGCGGGGCAATACGCAGTCGACATGTTCATCGGCTCAACCCTGCAGATGGATGGTCTCGGCAACTCATCGACGGTGACGCACGGTCGGCTGACCGGCTTCGGCGGCGCACCGAACATGGGACACGACCCGCACGGCCGCCGCCACGCGTCCCCCGCCTGGCTCGATCTGCTGCAAACCGACAGCCCGCTCGAACGTGGCCGCAAGCTGGTCGTCCAGATGGTCGAGACGTTCCAGGCGGGCGGGCAGCCGACCATCGTCGAATCAATCGACGCGGTCGAAGTGGGCCGCGAAGCCGGCATGCCACTCGCGCCGGTCATGATCTATGGCGACGACGTCACCCATGTGCTGACGGAAGAAGGCATCGCCTACCTCTACAAGGCCCGCTCCATTGAACACCGCAAGGAGATGATCGCCGCCGTCGCCGGTGTCACGCCGGTTGGCCTGACGAGCAGCGCAGACAGGCTCACAGCGCTGCGTCGCGATGGTTTTGTCGCGCTGCCCGAGGATCTCGGCATTCACCGCAACGAAGCCAATCGCTCGCTGCTGGCCGCAAAGAGCATGGCGGATCTCGTCGACTGGTCCAATGGGCTGTACGCCCCACCCGCACGCTTCAGGAGCTGGTGATGCACGACAGTCTTGCAACGGCTCCCACAACGGTCCCGCAGTTGCAAACCGCCGAGCGGGATCGTCTCGCCGAACGCCTGGGTGGGCACGTGGTAGCGGCACTCATCGAGGAAGTCACGCTCGCGCCGAAGCCTGGTCTCGTCGATATTCGCAGCCGCGGCGCGCACGACGACCTCGACTGGAACCTGATGTGCGCGTCGGCCCATGCGTTGGAGCCGACCTTTGTGGAACTGGCCCAGGCGGCCATCGAAACCCGCGCGATGCTGGCGCTTCGCGAGCGCATCGGTGCGATCGGACGCATCGGCGAAATCCGGATGCTGCACGCGACGGGTGGCGTCAACACCCATCGCGGCGCGATCTGGGCACTCGGGCTGCTCGTGACCGCTGCAGCGCGCGAGCCGACGGATCTCACGCCGCATGGCGTTACCTCGCGCGCCGGATCGATCGCGCGTCTGCCCGACCGCCACGCGCCCACGCTGACCGGTCACAAGGGCGAGCAGGCGTGTCTCGACTATGACGTCGGCGGCGCACGTGGTCAGGCGCAGGCAGGCTTTCCGCACGTGGTTGAGGTTGCCTTGCCGGAACTCGCGAGTTCGCGCCTTCGAGGCGACAGTGAAACGGCAGCCCGGCTGAACGCGTTGCTCGCCGTTATGGCGAGTCTCGACGACACCTGTGTGCTCGCACGAGGCGGACGCAGCGCCCTCGCCGAGACGCAAGGCGGAGCACGACGCGTACTGGAGCACGGCGGAGCCGCCATGCTTGCGGGCCGCCGTCACCTGAAGGCACTGGACCGGCGGCTCATCGAACTTCATGTGTCACCCGGCGGTGCGGCCGATCTGCTCGCCGCCGCACTCTTTCTCGACAGGCTTCAAAACGAAGCCCCTCACACGACGAAGGCATAGGAAAGCAAATGGAAACCATCGTCCTTGATTTCCCGGCGGGCGCCCCCGCCCGAGGCCGCGCACTTGCAGGCGTCGTCGCGTCCGGGGACCTCGAAGTACTGCTCGAAACGAACGACGGGAACCGCACTGTCGTGAACATCACCACTTCGGTGGATGGCATGAGCCGCGTCTGGGAAGCCGTACTCGAGCGCATCTTCAGTGACGGCTCGTTGCCTGCCGCAAAGCTCGAAATCAACGATTTCGGCGCGACGCCAGGCGTTGTGCGCATGCGCGTCGGGCAGGTGTTCGAAGCACTGACTCAAACCGGTGGAGCGTGAAGAACATGGATGCACAGGAACTGCTCGCGCGTGAAAGCTTCATTGAACTCAATGCGCGCAGCCGCGCGAAGAAGCTGCTCGACGAAGGTACCTTTAGCGAATTGCTTGATCCATTCGAGCGCGTGAGCTCGCCATGGCTTGCGCGTCAGGGCATCGTGACCCAGGCCGACGACGGCACCGTAGTCGCCAGGGGAACCATCGACGGACTGCCCGCCGTCGTGCTCGGCATCGATGGCGGCTTCCAGGGCGGCAGCATGGGCGAAGTGTCGGCGGCGAAGATCGCCGGCAGCCTCGAACTCGCTGCCGAGGATAACCGCAACGGCATCCCGACGCGCGCCGTCATTCTCTTCGAAACCGGCGGCGTCCGGTTGCAGGAGGCGAACCTCGGGCTCGCGGCGATCGCGGAGATCCACGCGGCCATCGTCGATTTGCGGCGCTACCAGCCCGTAATAGGGATCACGGCGGGCCCGATCGGCTGCTATGGCGGCATGTCGATCGCAGCCGGCCTGTGCAGCTATCTGATCGCGACCCGCGAAGCGCGCCTCGGTCTTAACGGACCGGCCGTCATCGAGCAGGAAGCGGGGATCGCGGAATTCGACTCACGCGACCGTCCGATGATCTGGAGCTTCACGGGTGGCGAACAACGGTATCGCACGGGTCTGATCGATGTGTACGTCGACGACGCCGCCGATGCGATCCGGACCGCTGTGATCGAACGCTTCCGCGCGGGGCGTCCCGAAGCGTGCCGCAGCGAACGTGTCGCGGGCTTTCTGCAGCGGCTTTCCGAAATCGATCCGAGCGAACAGAGCAGCCCGGAAAATGCGGTCGCCATCTACGGCAAGGGGTTCCAGTCATGAACACAGGCGAGTTTTCGAAGCGCGGCGCCGTCTGGCTGGATGCGCTTACTTACAGCACGCCGTTGCAGCCGGGCTACCGGCCTTCGGTGCGTGTCGCCGACGCACGGCTGGGCGACCATCCGGCGCGCTTTATTGCCGTGGTGCCGGACCCCGACAATCTCTTTCCGCGTGCGCGCAGCGGCGAGATCGGTCTCATCGAGGCATGGGAGGTCGCTCGGGCGGTGCGCGAAGTGGTCGACGCCGATGCGAAACAGGACGAAAAGCGCGCCATTGTCGCGGTCATTGACGTCGCGAGCCAGGCGTATGGCCGACGAGAGGAAGCCTTTGGCATCCATCAGGCTCTGGCCGGCGCTGCCGATGCCTACGCGAGCGCGCGCCTCGCCGGCCATCCGGTGATCGGTCTGATTGTGGGGCGTGCGATGTCGGGTGCATTTCTCGCGCATGGCTATCAGGCAAACCGCCTGGTAGCGCTTGCGGATTCACAGGTCATGGTTCACGCGATGGGCAAGGAATCCGCCGCGCGGGTCACGCTGCGCTCGGTTGCCGATCTCGAAGCATTCACGGCCCGCGTGCCGCCGATGGCCTATGACATCGACAGCTACGCCTCGCTCGGATTGCTGTGGAAGCTACTCAGCGTGAGCAACGCCGATGCACCGACGGGCGCCGATCAATCCATCGTAGAACAGACGCTGCAAGCCGCACTCGACGACATCCGCGCCGACCCGTCGCGCGGCCTGGGCGGTCGGCTCGGCAGCGTACACCGCGCGGCCTCGGTGAAGGTGCGTCGGAGGCTGCGCGAACAATGGCGCTGAACATGCAGTGATACCAGTGTTGATGCGCCCCCGCGGCGCAAACAAATCCGGCCGACTTCGAGCCGATAAAGCTACTACAGGAGACGCAACATGATCATCTATGGAACTGCACTGCTCGCGTTCTGCCATCTGGCGGGACTCTTTCTCGGCGACCTGCTCGGGGTCGCGATCGGCGTGAAGACGAATGTCGGCGGGGTCGGCATCGCCATGCTGCTGCTGATTTTCCTGCGTCTCTATCTGCACAAGAAGGGGCTGCTGCCGCAGGAAACTGAAGCGGGCGTGGGCTTCTGGGGTGCGATGTATATCCCCGTGGTGGTCGCCATGGCCGCCAACCAGAACGTCGTTGCCGCGCTCAAGGGCGGTCCAGTCGCGCTCCTTTCGGCATTGGGAGCCGCAGCCCTCTGCGCATGCTGCATCGCCGTTCTTTCCCGTACCGGTCACGACAGCACGTCGTTCGTGAACGCTCCGCAACTTGAAGAAATCTGAAGCAGGAGTGCGTCATGTTCCATATGCTCGATAAAGTATTGATCCAGAACGGCCTTCTTACCTCGTTTGCGCTGGTCGGCCTCATCATGTGGGTGTCGTCACTGATTTCGCGCAAGCTGACGTTCGGGCGCGTGCACGGCTCGGCCATCGCTATCGTGATCGGCCTCGCGCTGGCCTGGTTGGGCGGCGCCTTCACCGGCGGACAAAAAGGTCTCGCCGACCTGCCGCTCTTCACCGGCGTTGGCCTGATGGGTGGAGCGATGCTGCGGGACTTCGCCATCGTCGCGACAGCGTTCGAGGTGCAGGCCACCGAGGCGCGCAAGGCCGGGCTCATCGGCGTAGTGTCGCTGCTGCTCGGAACCGTGTTGCCGTTTATCGTCGGCGCGAGCATCGCGCATGCGTTCGGTTACACCGACGCGGTCAGTATGACCACCATCGGCGCGGGCGCGGTCACCTACATCGTGGGGCCGGTGACCGGCGCAGCGATTGGCGCAAGCTCCGACGTGATGGCGCTCAGCATCGCCGCAGGGCTGATCAAGGCGATCATCGTCATGATCGGCACGCCGCTCGCAGCCGGCTTCATGGGATTGAAGACGCCGCGCTCGGCGATGATTTTTGGCGGACTGGCGGGTACCGTCAGCGGCGTGAGCGCGGGGCTCGCCGCGACCGACCGGCGCCTCGTCCCCTACGGCGCGCTAATCGCAACGTTTCACACGGGCGTCGGCTGCCTGCTCGGACCGTCAGTCCTGTTCTTCGCGACGAAAGCGTTGATGGGCACCTAAAACGCTAAGCCCTGCATGTGCTGCGTGAAGGAGAATCGCTTGTCTATCCCTGAAACCATCGACGGCGTGCTCCAGCCGCACGATCTCCTGCTGGTAGCGGACCCGTGGGCCGCCGGTGCATCGTGAGCGTGCTATTCACGTTCCCTGGCCAGGGCGCGCAGCGCAGCGGCATGCTGCACGCGCTGCCGGATCACGCCGAGGTTGCTCACGCACTCGAAGAAGCCAGCGACGCGCTGGGCTACGACGCCCTGTCGCTTGACGACACGAACTCGCTGCGCTCCACCGTCGCGGTCCAACTTTGCCTGCTGATCGCGGGCGTCGCCCAGGCGCGCGTCATCAGCGCCTTCGGCCACAAACCCGACATGGTCACGGGCCTTTCGATCGGCGCCTATCCAGCCGCCGTGATCGCAGGCGCTCTGCGCTACGCCGACGCCGTCAGGCTCGTCGCATTGCGCGGCCAGTTGATGGAACGAGCCTTCCCGCACGGCTACGGCATGACCGCGATCGTCGGCATGACGCAGCGTGCGCTCGAACGATTGATCGCGGAAGTGAACAGCCCGGCCATGCCGGTCTTTCTGGCAAACATCAACGCCCAGACGCAGATGGTGGTCGCGGGCAGCGATGCCGCCATGCAACGCCTTGCAACACTTGCGGGTGAGCACGGAGCGCAACGCTATGAGCGTCTCGACGTGGCGGTCCCTTCGCATTGCGCCTTGCTCGACGCGTCCGCGACTGCGCTCGCCGATGCCTTCGGCCAGGTCTCCGTGCGCGCGCCTCGCCTTGTGTATCTGAGCAGCAGCATTGCACGCCCGCTTTTCGACGGCCCGCGTATCGCGGCCGATCTTGCCGGCAACATGGCGCGGCAGGTTCGCTGGGACGATACAGTGAGGCTCGCGTGGGAACGAGGCGCGCGCCTCGCGATCGAGATGCCGCCGTCCAGCGTGCTGACGCGGCTGAGCAGCGCGATTTTCACGGAGGGGATCGCGGTATGCAGCGCGACCTCACTTCCGGACCTTGGCACGCTCATTGAGCGGGAACAGGCGCGCCAGTAATGGCAGCCTGAGGAGTGGCGGTCAGTCGACGCTTCTCGTGCGAAGGCGGCAGACGGCCATGAGCGCGAGCAGGTTCGGATCCCGTTCGCGTGCACGCAGAAAGCTCACGCCAATGGTTTGGCGCATCAGGTATCGCGGCTGCAGCGGAATGAATTGCACCTTGTCGCCGAATACACCGCGTACACGCCCTGGCAAAAGCGTATAACCGACCCC
This sequence comes from Paraburkholderia sp. GW821-FHT02A12, assembly GCF_059422005.1. Lineage (NCBI taxonomy): Bacteria > Pseudomonadati > Pseudomonadota > Betaproteobacteria > Burkholderiales > Burkholderiaceae > Paraburkholderia > Paraburkholderia sp. GW821-FHT02A12. The sequence continues at coordinate 2,945,346 of NZ_JBWKWA010000002.1, forward strand.
GCCGCTCACAAGGTTCATCAACGAAAATATATCGCCGACTCTCATGGTGACGTTCGGCGTGAAGTCCGCGACGCGAAAGGCCTCCAGAAAGCCATGATACGTCGCGAAGCCCTCGCCTAGCGAAACGAATGTCTCGTCGCGACAGTCCCTCAAATCGACGGCTTGCTGATTAGCGTAGGGCGATCCGGCGGGCGCTGCGAAAAAGATGTCGTCTTCGAACAGCGGAATGGATTCAACTTCAGGCTCGGCGTCGGGCACCGCCATCAGGGCGGCATCGATGACGCCCAGCTTCAACTTCTCCAACAGTTCGGCATTCGGCCCCAGCACGAGCTCGACCTGAAGCGTCGGCCGCCGCACCTTGATATCGATGACGATGCCGGGCACGGTCTTGATGGTCAGCGAGTACAGGGAGCCAATCTTCAGACGATGCGACGAGTAACCCGCGGCCTCACGCGTCGCGCGAATGCCATCGGACATCAGCGTAATCACCTCCTGTGCTACATCGGCAAGCATCTGCGCGGCTTCCGTCGACTTCAGGTTGCGGCCCTCGTGCCGGAACAGCGCACACCGCACGCCTTGTTCGAGCGAATGCAGCGCCCGGTGCACGCTGACCGTGCTCACATTCAGAGCCTCCGCTGCCTTCGACAGATTGCCGGTGTCCATGAATGCGAGCAGCACTTCCAGCTTGCGAAAGGTGATTTCGTCGTCGATTCGGTCGCGCATCTTGAACTGTTAAATGATCTGATTCGACGATTATCGGCTCGCCTCCGCTTCTGACATATAGCGTTAATCCCGCATTCACTAGAACGCCTCTTCGTCAGAGCGCCCGCCTCACGAAAAGCTCGTTAGCCGTGAGGCACTGTGGTCCATTCCGGTCGCGCGTCGTCGACGCTCATGCAGAACCACGGCTCGCATTGTCGAGCGACGCCACTCTCAAAGGGCCCCGACTCCCGCCGCTGCAGCCTGGCTTGAACCGCCGACGCACACTGCGTTCCGGGCGACCTCAGGTGGCCGGGATCTGGACGCCTGATAGCGCTCCAGCCCCGGCTATATTGATCGCCCGCTTGCCGTGCTGCTATCGGGCGGCAAACACAGATACCCCTCCGTTGACAAACCCGTTCGATGCGCAGTCAGGACAACCCGCCGGTGCGGTGGCAGAAGAGTAGGGAACAAAGACGAGCCCAGTTGCGGGATCAATCGCGACCGAATGCGCATTGTTGCCGGTGTTCAGCCGCGCCGTAACGCTACGCGAGCCAGCGTCGACGATCGTGAGCATCGGTTTGCACGGCGACGCCGCGGTGCACGTTCCGTTCGCTGAAGCGTTGCCCGATGCAGTCCACCGGCTTGTCGCGTTGTAGTATCGGTTCGTCGCGGCGTCGTATTCGAGTTGATCGCCGCCGCCCGCGTTAAGTGAAGCGACGAGCGCGCCGCTTGCCCGGTTGAAGATTTGCATCAACAGTGGCGAGCCTGTAGTCGCCTCGCGGCACCCAACGGCGATGTCGGTGCCCGGCCCCAGCGCAAGACCAGTCGGATCGCAATTGCCTTCCGCGTAGATCGCTACACCCGCAAGGGCCGTGTAATTCTGCGTCGTCCCGGACGGTATTGCGCGAATCGCTGCGCCGGGCAGCTTGACCAGTTCGCCATGCGGATTTGCAGTGCTTCCATCGACGTTGACATAGAAGTTGTCACTCGCCGCGTCGTACACGCACGCCTCCAGCCCCGCAGTGGGTTGACCGGCCGCGTCCGTGAAGGTGACTTTCGCGATCACACTTTGAGTGGTTGTGCTGATGAACGTCGCGAAGGGCGTCGGCTCTTCGGGACTGGAGATCATGAAGATGCCGTGCGTCGAGTCGAGACAACCCTCGTCCGCCCGCACGCCCGTGGCGCTGACAGGGATGCTGGTGAGCACGGCGCCCGCAGCAGGATCGACGATTTTCACGGAGTTGACGTCACCGGTATAGATGAGGTTGCCGACCGGCGTTGCGCCATCGGGCCCGGACGTCGAATTCGAGCCCGGCCTAAGACCTGCGAATGCGAGATTCCCGCTGCCCTGGATCGACTTGACAAAGGTCTTGGTCGGAATATCTATCACGTCCAGAGCGGCGTTATTGCGATCGGTGAAATAGTAGCGGTTGCCGTTCGTGGTGCCGATATCGAACGAAAAATTGCCCCCTGCTTTCACGTTCGGTACCGCAATGTCGGCGACAAAGTGTGGTCCTGTTTCCAACTTATCATTGCCGCCACAACCGGCCAGCGCAAACACCGCGCATACGACCGAAGCCTTTACCCATGCTGACCTGTGCATCTTATATCTCCTATATTCTCGTTACTCACTGGATGACCGCACGCGCGGTGCGCGTCCGGAGCAAGCGCGGAACCTTGCTTACGGATACGAGATATGCAACGTATCCATGTGCTCACTACTGTCGCTTTCCTGGGTCGGCGTTCGCGATAATGGCCGAAGCTGCCGACACGTATCCGCTTTTCGGCGACAAATTTCAACTTCCATATGTCTGCTACGGGTGCCCCGAAGCAGACACCGGCGAGGCGGCGTTAGAGAAGACCGGGGATGCTGATGTAGCAAGAATTCGCTGGCGTTTTGTGATCTGGCGAACTCCCATATCGCCCGGCGAAATCAGGTTTCGAACGACACCCACGATTCAGTCGATCGGCAATACCACGTCATCCGTGATCGAACCGATGGGCGGCAGTCGGCGATGTTTTTCCGCGAGGCGGGTGGCCGAGCCGGAATGGGACGGACTTTGATGGGACATACCACTCTCGCTGGAAACTTGAATCGAGTCTATGGTGCGAGCAGCATCGGTTCAATTACGCCCGGCGGGAATTCGTTATCTCCGAGCTAATGATCTTGTTAAGGTAAAGGAAGAAACCGTGACAGGATGGGCAAGACGGTCATCGGCGTGCGCCTTAGGGGTTATCCCGCGTGCGATCGCTGCGCCTTGTTCGACGGATCAATCACTTCATGGCGGTTCATCAGCGACTTGACCTGCGCATCGGTAACGGCGATCGATCTGAATGTCGGTTCGAGGCCGCTATCGAAATCGATGGCCACATCCTTTTTCGAGGTGGCGCCGGCCGAACATCCGCCGCCGGACAGTTCGCTGTCCAGCGGCGGCATGCTGGCTTTACCGCGCCTGCACCTGCACCGGTGCAATTGACCTACGGTTTTCCATTAATCGCCGTCAGATACTGTGCGATCTGATCAATCTGATCGGCAGCCAGCGGGGCGCCGTAGACCGCGCGCATCTTGCTCACCTCCGCCTTCCACTCCTGAAACGACAGCGGTGGCTGCCGGGTGATCATTCCAGCGGAGTGACAGATCACGCATTGCGAGTTCGCGAGATCTGACCCATTGCCAGGCGGAAACGTCGCTGCCCCATTGGGCAGCCGGACGTCGACGGTCCGGATCGCCGTGCTGCCAACCGTGTCCGGCCCGGCCAAGGCGGACGCCCACGCACAACTTACCCATATCAGCAGGACCGCAGCAGACGCTTTCATGATGCTCTCCTCATGCGGCGACCACGGTCGCTGATTCGACGACATTGCGCATGTAGCCGCCGGCGTTCCAGTTGGGGGTGTCGGGCTGTTCGATTCCATCGCTGTTCACGGCCTTCACCTTCAGTACATACTGGCCAGCGCGACGCGGCGTAAACGGCGCGTCCCAGCGGCGAAAACTGTATTTTCCAAAGTTCTTTTCGAGGCGCGCCGACGCCCAGGAAGCACCGCCGTCGGCGGAAAACAGCACCTTCCGCACACCCGTGTCGCCGCCGAACGCGATGCCCCTGACCGTCGTCATTTGCGCCATAGGCAGCACTGAGCCGTCACCGAGATTGGTGAAGAATGACCGCGGCACCATCCGGTTGATGGGAACTGTCTTCACACCAGTCTGCCCGGGCTCGACATTCGCGTGAGGTGTATCGGGAATCTGGTAGGCCTTGGCCATCCAGAAGTTCTCGTCCGGCCGGTCAATGACCTCGATGTCGTTCAGCATCTTCATCCAGTATGTCGAATACCAGCCGGGCACCACGAGCCGCAGGGGAAATCCGTTCAGGAGCGGCAGCGGCTGGCCGTTCATCCCATACGCGACGATAACTTCGCCGTCGCGGGCATGGTCAACATTGAGTGTTTTGATGAAGTCGGGCGTCGCGGCGCTCACCCCCTCGTCGAGACCGTTGAAGCGGACCTGAACGGCGCCCGCCTTGACCCCGGCCCGATCGAGGATATCCTTGAGCCGCACGCCGGTCCACAATGCATTGCCCATTGCGCCGTTGCCCCACTCTCCGCCTGCGACGCGCGGCTTGAAGAAGCCTCGGGAGTTGCCCGCGCACTGGTTCACCGCAGCCACTTCGACGCGAGGAAAGCCGCGCATGATGTCGCTGAGGCTCAGGCTGAGTTCGCGGCCGACCAATCCGTGGACCACCAGCCGGAAGGCCGCGCCATCGACGCGGGTCGGAATGCTGGACAGATGCCAGCGCACGAAGAACCGGTCGTTCGGCGTGAACACGCCGTCGTCGAACACGGAAAACGGTGTCTCGAGCAACGGCGGCCGGCTTCGCAGGAGCAGCATCTCGCCCTTCTGCGGAAAAGCGCTCGTCAACTCCCGCAAACCATTTTCGAATGGCAGCGTCACGGCGTTGGCGGCCCAGGAACGGTACGCCCAGCTCCCGCCCAACCCCATCAGGCCGCCTGCCGACAGCGCACGCATCAACTGCCGGCGCTTCGCACCGTATTCGTCGCTCATTGTGGTCTCCTGCGCTACCTGTTGAAGCGCGCCCGCCCGGCCAGCATTCCCGTCACGCCACCCACTGCAGTGCCTCGTGCAAGCGCGGGCAGCAGGTCGCTGCGCTGCACAAGGGTCGCTTCCGGCAGGTCTTCGAGCGGTAAGCCGGGACGGGCAAGCACATGGATGTGTCGCCACTCGATCCGTTTGAGCAACAGTTCGTCGATGATGTCCTTCGCACTCTGCACGTTAGGCAACAGGAAATATATGCGCCGCATCTCGCGCCTCCTATCGGGGATACCCGCAACACTGGCCGCCGCGTCGCCGGTCACTGCGCATCACGTCCCCGCCAGCGAGGCGCGACGGCGTTGCGTTATTCAATATAGTCGCAATCCGGTCCAAATTCCTGAGGCGCGCCGACCCGGCTGGAACCCGCTGTCAGCCGTGGTACGGAAAAGCTGAGCGAGAGACGGGAGCGGGCAATGAGGATCTGCCTCCCGATCTATCAGGGGGTCTGTCTTGCGCTTCCTGGCGCAGCGAGCCTGACTACGTGCGCAGCGGACGTCAAACAATCCGACGCAGCAGCGCCGACTCCGCAGGATCCACGTTTTGCTGGGTCGGTCGAGGCAACTCGTGCGAAATACCATGACTCGCCATACTCGATGTATGGCCAGACGGTCAACGGACAGGTGCTGGGAAGCCCGTAGACTATGCCGCCCGCCCCCAGCGGAACGATTTCGCGTAGGCTCGCCGCGATGACAACAGCCCAACCACAAGCCTGATGGTGTCAGAGCGCGTTCAACGGAATCTTGAGGTAACTGACTTCGTTATCCTCCGGTGCGGGCATCGCCCCTGCCCGGATATTGATCTGGATTGCCGGCAGGATCAGCGTGGGCATTGCCAACGTGCGATCCCGTGCAGTGCGCATGGCGACGAAATCCGCTTCTGACACGCCATCGTGCAGATGAACGTTGCTGTGGCGCTGCTCCGCCACGGTAGTCTGCCATTGTGGGCCGCGCGATTCCGGCGGGTAATCGTGGCACATGAAAAGACGCGTGTCCGGCGCCAATGCAAGCAGCTTGCGAACCGACCCATAAAGCACATGCGCATCGCCGCCAGGAAAATCGCAGCGGGCCGAGCCAACGTCCGGCATGAACAGCGTGTCGCCGACGAATACCGCATCGCCGATCTGATAGGCCATATCGGCTGGCGTATGACCCGGCACGTGCAAGGCACGCGCGGTCAGCGCGCCGATGGAGAACGTTTCGCCGGCCGCAAACAGATGATCAAACTGTCGGCCGTCGGGAGGCAGCTCCACACCGATATTGAAGATCCGCTTGAATACACTTTGCACGAGCCGGATATTCTCTCCGATTGCGATCTTTCCACCGATTAGCCCTTTCAGATACGGTGCTGCCGACAGGTGATCGGCGTGCGCGTGCGTCTCAAGCAGCCATTCCGGCCGAAGTCCATGCGCCCTTACAAACGCAACCACGCGATCCGCAGACGCAGTGGATGTGCGTCCGGATCTCGGATCGTAGTCGAGCACCGGATCGATTACCGCGCAAGCCGAGCCCTCACCCGCGTGGACGACATAGGTCACGGTAGACGTGGCCGGATCAAAGAAGGGTTCTACGATGGGTTGCATCACGGACTCCAATCCATATCTTGAAACACATATTATTTTTTTATATACTGTTTGTCAATGTATCGTTACCCTTAACATATGAACGAATCTCTCACCCCTCGAGCCCGCGCCGCTTTGCGGGAATCTGCGACCAAAGCGTGCGCGCTTCTGAAGGCGCTCGCCCAGGAGGATCGCCTGCTGCTGTTGTGCCAACTGACTGAGGGCGAATGCAATGTCGGCGAACTTGAAGAACTGGTTGGCGTGCATCAACCAAGCCTGTCGCAACACCTTGGCGTGCTTCGGGAAGAAGGTCTGGTCGCGACCCGGCGCGAGGGCAAGTACATCTATTACAGCCTCGCCAGCGACGAAGTCATTCAGATCATGCAGACGCTCTCGGGTCTCTACTGCGGAAAGCTCAGGATGCGTGGCAAATGACCCTTGACCTCGCGCATTTCAGCCCGGCCACTGCGTTGGCCGGCGGTCTCGTCATTGGCCTAGCTTCCGCGCTATTTGTACTCGGTAGCGGCCGCATCGCCGGGATCAGCGGGATCCTGGGTGGTCTGTTACACGCAGGCCGCGGCGAACGGGCATGGCGTGTTGCATTCACTGGCGGCATGTTTCTCGCCCCGTGGGCGTTCCGACTCGTGGCCCCCTTGCCGGCAGCCACCGTCAGTGCCTCACCGCCGATATTGGTACTTGCCGGACTGCTTGTCGGCATCGGCACGCGATACGCGTCGGGCTGCACGAGCGGTCATGGCGTATGTGGCATCTCCCGTGGCTCTGTGCGCTCCGTCGTCGCCACGATTGCATTTATGGCCGCGGGATTCTTGACGGTGCTGGTCAGCCGTCATTTAGTGAAAATTTGACATGCTGATTGTTAACGCATTGATCGCCGGTCTCTTGTTTGGTATCGGCCTGATTGTTTCCGGGATGTCGAACCCGGCGAAAGTATTGGGTTTTCTGGACCTCGCGGGCCGCTGGGACCCCTCCCTCGCCTTCGTAATGGCTGGGGCGATCCTCGTGGGCAGCATGGCATTTGGCATCGCTCGCCGCCGCAGGCACAGCGTGCTCGGCATGCCGATGCAATTGCCTGCGGTAAAGCAGATAGACCGCCGTCTGATCGGCGGCAGCCTGCTATTCGGCGCCGGTTGGGGGCTGGCGGGCTTCTGTCCCGGTCCCGCGCTAGTCAGCGCCGGCAGCGGCCAGCCTGGGGCGTGGCTGTTTGTCGCCGCGATGCTGCTGGGCATGGCGATTTTCACGCTGCTAGAGCAGCGCAACCCCAAGCGAAACTGATCAGGAGACGCCAACGTCCGTTCAAATCGTGCAGCACGACGCGCAATGCTCAAGCGCGGGACAGGTGATGCCGGATGATCTGCCCGTAATAGCGGCGGCGGGTTACCGTTCGATTATGTTCAGGCAAAGCCACACCGCCCCGACCGACGCTGCGGCTTTGCCGTCGGCGAGACCGCCCTGTCACCTCAACCTCGAGCGCGGAAAACTCGACTGGACTGCATCGTGCGCGCGAGCCCTGACACTGTCCGGAGTCATGCGGACAGCGAACATATTGCGGTTACTTGACCAACATCAAGCGCATTGCGCCGGACAACCCCAGAATCAAGCATGCATAGTGCGGTATTGATACAGGGATCCACGATGTCCACATCTTTCTCCAGCCTGTCGAGGGCCGCGCTGCTCGCACTCGCATGCGTTGCATCGACGGTAGTCTTTGACACACAGGCGCAGCCCGCTCCGGGAATGCGCGGCATGATGCCCTACCAGTTGTTCAGCGCCGACGAACGTGTCGAATTCTGCACGCAGATGCGCAGCGCCGCGACACCTGCGGAGCGCCAGGCCATCGCGCAACGCATGCACGATACGATGGTCAACCGTGCGAAGGAGCAAGGTATCGTGCTGCCGCACGGTATGCAAAACGGCAATCCAATGATGGGGCGCGGCGGCGCTGAAATGGGGATGCGCGGCATGGGTTGCGGACCGGGCAGCGCTGACCCGGACGGACGCGCCGCTGCGCCGGCCGGCGACGTGCCCGTTGGATACGACCACGGTATCGCATTCGTCACGGGCGGGGTCGGCGACGATGAAGCTGCTGCGCTGCGTGGCGCCGCATCCCGCTACAGCATGGCGGCAACCTTCGCTTCCAGTTCCGGTGAGTACCTGTCGGGTGTGGCCGTCCAGGTGCTAAAACCGGATGGTGCGCTCGTCTTCACCGCCGTTTCGGAAGGCCCTTATCTATTTGCGCAGATTCCGCCCGGTCACTATCGCCTGGTCGCAACCTCCGATGGCCTGAAACGCACGCGGACAATCGTCGTGCCGGCGCACGGCGGCGTCCGCCTCACACTGAATTGGCCAGCAGCACGGCCGGCCTCCTCCCAGTGACCTCGCGCATACTGGCCTGTACCGGTCCCGCATCTGCCCTGCGCACGCTCCCGGCCGATCTGGCCGTTATGCAACGTCCGGCTCGATGGCGGCTGCTGCTTGCCGCATGCTGCATGCTCGCTTCGACATCCGCTTGTGCCGAAGGGCTATCCACGGCCGTCGTTGAAACTGCACCGGTCCATGACGAATTGGTCGCCGACGCAGTAGTCGAATCGATGCGGCAAACAGCGATTGCCGTCCAGGTTCTGGGCCGCATAACGGCTTTGAACGTGAAGGCAGGCGATCGCGTAAAGGCCGGACAAACGTTGCTCGCGATCGATCAGCGTGCGGCGGACCAACAGCTGCAGGCCGTTCGCGCACAGGTCGAGGCGGCGCGCGCCGAACGCGAGGTCGCGCAGCGAGATCTCGAACGAACCCAGTCGCTGTTCAGCAAGCAGTACGTGAGCCAGGCAGCGCTGGATCGCGCGCAGGCACGCTATAAAGCCTCTTCAGCAACAGCGCTCGCGAGACAGGCCGAAGCCCGCGCGGTGGCAGTCGAACCCACGTTGCACAGCATTGCCGCGCCCTATGCGGGCACCATTGCCAGCGTCGATGTGGAACTCGGTACGATGGCCACGCCTGGCGCACCTTTGCTCACGCTCTTCGACCCCGCAGCGCTGCGCGCAGTAGCGACGGTGCCGCAATCTCAGGTGGCAGGCCTGCGCAGCAACGCATCAGTGCGAGTGGAACTCCCGGATCTCCCCGACGGGCAACGCTGGCAAACCGCGGTGTCGGTCACCGTCCTGCCGGTCGCGGACCCGCTTAGCCACACGGTGCAGATCCGTCTGACACTGCCGCCCACCGCGAACGAAGCACGGCCGGGCATGTTTGCCCGCGCCTACTTTCCGGTCGGTGCACAGCGCGCGAGGTTGATGGTGCCACTCGCCGCCGTTGTGCGGCACACGGAAGTGACAGCGGTCTATGTCGTGGGCGAAAACGGCAAGGCCACCCTTCGCCAGGTACGTCTTGGCGAGACTCGCGGGGATCACGTCGAAATCCTGACGGGGTTGTCCAGCGGGGAACGTATCGCACTCGACCCAGCGGCGGCAGCCGCACAGCGGTAGCCGGCAGCGCGAGACTATGACGATGCCCTCTACCCGACCCGGCATCTCCGGTCGCATCGCGGCATTCTTCCAGGAGAACCGCATCACCCCGCTGCTCGCTCTCGTCGCGTTGCTGCTGGGTTTGTTCGCGATGGTGATGACGCCGCGCGAGGAAGAACCCCAGATCAACGTCACGATGGCCAACGTGCTGGTGCCCTTTCCGGGCGCAAGTTCGCGCGACGTCGAGCAGATGGTAGCGGGCCCCGCCGAGCAGGTGCTCTCTCAAATCAACGGCATCGAGCACGTGATGTCGGTGTCACGCCCGGGACTTGCCGTCCTCACCGTGCAATTCAAGGTAGGGGTGCCGCGCACGGAAGCTCTGGTGCGCCTGTACGACACGGTGTTTTCCAACCAGGACTGGCTGCCGAAGAATCTCGGCGTGCTGCCGCCGCTCATCAAACCCAAGGGCATCGACGACGTGCCCATTGTCGTGCTGACGCTGTATTCCACTCGCCCCGATGGAAACGCATTCGATCTCGAGCGGGTCGGCCATTCTGTCGAAAGCGAACTCAAGCGCGTGCCGGGCACGCGCGAAGTCGTGACAGTGGGCGGACCGCAGCGCGCGGTCAATGTACTGCTCGATCCCGCGCGTATGCGCGCTGCGGGCGTTACGGTCGACGATCTGGGCCGCATGCTGATCGCGGCCAATGCCGGAGCCTCTGTCGGCGACCTCATCCGGGACAACGGAAATCTTCACATCGAAAGCGGACCGCTTCTTGGCAGTGCGCGCGAAGTCGGCGACCTGATCGTCGCTGTGCGCGCAGGACGGCCGGTATTCGTCTCGGATGTCGCGACCGTGCGCGACGGCCAACCCGCTGCGACCCGCTACGTATGGGAAGGGTTGGCAGGCGCACATCCGGCGGAGTACCCGGCCATCGCCGTGACGATCACGAAGAAGCCCGGTGAGAACGCGGTGACGGTGGCGAAGAATGTGCTGCGGCGCGTCGAGCAACTGCGCAATACCGTCATCCCCGGCGACGTCAGGATCGACGTGGCGCGCGACTATGGGATCACCGCCAATGCGAAGGCGATGAAACTGATCGAGAAACTGGCGTTCGCGACGACGTCGGTTGTCGTGCTGGTTCTTTTCGCGCTGGGCTGGCGCGAAGCGGCGATCGTGGGTGCGGCAGTCGTCCTCACCTTGACGACCACGCTGTTTGCGTCATGGGCGTGGGGCTTCACGCTCAATCGCGTGTCGCTGTTCGCGCTGATCCTGTCGATCGGCATTCTGGTAGACGACGCGATCGTCGTGGTTGAGAACATTCACAGGCATCGCCTGCTGCAGCCTGAGGCGCCGCTTACCGCGGTCATCCCGCGCGCGGTCGATGAGGTGGGCGGGCCGACCATCCTCGCGACACTGACGGTGATCGCCGCGCTGCTGCCAATGGCCTTCGTCACCGGCTTGATGGGGCCTTATATGAGCCCGATTCCGATCAACGCGAGCATGGGGATGGCGATCTCGCTGTCGGTCGCCTTCGTGGTCACGCCGTGGCTGTCTCGAATCTGGCTGGGGCGCGCACAGCACAAGGCCCAAACGGGATTGCGGACAAAGCTCGAAGCGCTCTTCGGCAAAGTGTTCGCACCGTTTCTCGACGACGTTCGGGGCGCACGCAACCGGCGCTTTCTGTGGCTCGGCATCGCATGCGCGATCGCGGTCTCGCTGTCCCTGCCGGCACTGCAATGGGTCGTGCTGAAGATGCTGCCATTCGACAACAAATCGGAGTTCCAGGTTGTCGTCGACATGCCGGCGGGCACACCGCTCGAACGCACCGCCGCGGTGCTGCACGAAATGGGCGCCTATCTGGCGACCGTGCCGGAGATGGCGTCGTATCAGGCGTATGCAGGACTTTCCGCGCCAATCAATTTCAACGGCCTGGTCAGGCAGTACTACCTGCGCTCGGCGAGCAATATCGGCGATATCCAGGCGAACCTGGTCGATCAATCCCGGCGCGACCGGCAAAGCCACCTGATCGCCGCCTCGGTGCGGCCCGCGCTCGTGCAGATCGCCGGGCGCCATGGTGCGCGCGTCAAGGTCGTCGAAGTGCCGCCGGGGCCGCCCGTGCTCGCACCGATCGTCGCCGAAGTATACGGAGGCGACGCGCGCGATCGCATCGGTGTCGGCCACCGCGTGCGGGAGATCTTCGCGGCCACGTCCGGGGTCGTCGATGTCGACGACAGCACCGTCGCTCCCGCGCCGCAACGCGAGTTCGAACTCGACCGGCACAAGGCCGGTTTGCTGGGTATCGCCCAGCAGGACGTGGCGGGCACGCTGTACACCGGGTTGTCCGGCAGCGACGTGACTTACCTGCACGACGGCAGCAAGTATCCGGCTGCGGTCCGGCTCGCATTGCCGACGTCGATGACCGGCGACGCGTCCGCCCTGCTGGCGCTCACGGTCCGCGGCAGCCAGGGACAACTCGTGCCGCTTGCAGAGCTGATCCGACAGCGCGATAGCCAGATCGAGCAGCCGATCTATCACAAGGATCTGCTGCCGGTCGTCTATGTCGTGGGAGACATGGCCGGCAAGGTTGACAGCCCGTTGTACGGCATGTTCGCGATGCGTGGCCGCCTGGCCGATCTGCGGGTACCGGGAGGCGGCAAGCTCGGCGAATGGTTTATCCGGCAGCCCGACGATCCGTACCGGTCCTTTTCGATCAAGTGGGATGGCGAATGGCAGGTCACCTACGAGACCTTCCGCGACATGGGGATTGCCTACGCAGTGGGCCTCCTGCTGATCTACCTGCTGGTCGTTGCAGAATTCGGCTCCTATCTGACGCCGCTCATCATCATGGCGCCGATACCGCTCACGATCATCGGCGTAATGCCTGGGCACGCGCTGCTCCGCGCACAGTTCACCGCGACGTCGATGATCGGAATGATCGCGCTCGCCGGAATCATCGTGCGCAACTCGATCCTGCTGGTCGACTTCATCAACCTGCAGGTTGCCGACGGTGTGCCATTCAAGGAAGCGATCGTCCACTCGGCGGCCACGCGTGCGCAACCGATCCTGCTGACGGCGGTCGCCGCGATGATTGGCGCGCTGTTCATTCTCGACGACCCGATCTTCAACGGGCTCGCGGTGTCGCTGATCTTTGGGATTCTGGTGTCGACACTGCTCACGCTCGTCGTCATTCCCCTGCTCTACTACACCGCCTACCGGCGGCGCCTTTCCACCTGATACCTCTATGGAGCCCAACATGACCTCCTGGCAAATCACCCGCGTCTTCGCAGGCACGCTGATCCTGATATCGCTTGCGATCGGTGCATCGGCCAGCCCGCTCTATGTCAGCGCGTACTGGCTGTGGTTGACCGGGTTCGTCGGCGCCAATCTGCTGCAAAGCGGATTGACCAGGTGGTGCCCGATGGAAATCTTCATGCGCAGGCTCGGCGTGCGCGGCGGCGACTGAACTACGCACCGCCACCTCGATCCGAGGCGATCATGAAACGGAACGCGCGTTGGTGGGTGACTGTACTCGGCACGGTGAGTTCGCTCGCGTGTGCGGAAACGGACTTGCTGAGCGCGGCGCGGAGCGCGCTCGCGCATGATCCCGTCTATGCCGCCGCAGTCGCACAGAACCAGGCTGACGCGACCAAACGCAAGCAAGGCCGGGCCGGCCTGTTGCCGCAGGTATTCGCCACGGGCAACGTTCGTTACGGCACGGTGGACCAGGAAACGACCGGCGCGCATTTCTCCGGCGGCGGCTTCGGTTCGAGCAACGGCATCTCATTCGACACGCGCGCCGCAGGCGCCACGGGTGCGGGTTGGGCGGTGACGATCAAGCAGAATCTTTACAGCGCCGACAAGAGCGCGACCGCGCAGCAGATGAACACGACAGCCGACGCGGGTGATGCATCGCTGCGGCTCGCCCGGCAGACGCTGCTTCTGCAGGTTGCCCAGTCTTACTTTGACGTGCTGCTCGCAGAAGACAATGTCGCTGCGCTCAAGGCAATCCGCGATGCCGCGCTCGAAGCACGCGCGCTCGCGCAGGCACGGTTCGCAGCCGGCGACGCAGCAATTACCGATGTCAACGACGCGCAAGCCCGCGCCGACCTGGCCGGTGCGCAAATGCTCGCCACACAGACCGATCTCGATCTCAAGCGCGCCGAACTGAGCGATCTGACGGGCGATCCCGACACCGCGTTACGGCACCTCTCCGCGTCATCCGCACTCGAATCCATCGCGGCAGGCGATTTCGCCGACTGGCAGGAACGCGCGATGGCAACCAACCCGTTGATTGAACTGCGCAGGCTCGGCGTCGAGATCGCGCATGAAGAGACTTCCCGCTACCGCCCGGGCGGTGGCACGACGGTCGATGCGTTCGCGTCGTATATCGGCGACCGGATGAACGGCGCAGGTTACGGCGGCAACAGTTCAATGCGTAGCAACAGTGCAGTGATCGGCATCATGGTAACGATACCGCTCTATACAGGCGGGTTGCGCAGCGCGAAGCACGACGAAAGCATCGCGCTGCTCAGGAAGGCGGATCTCGACCAGGATGCCGCCCGTGTCATGGTCGCGCGCCAGGTTCGACAGGCATTCCTCGGTCTGCGCAGCACCCAGGCGCAGGTGATCGCGCTGACGCAGGCGGCCCATTCGGCCGACTTGCAACTGGATGCGAATCGGACTGGCTTCGAAGCGGGCGATCGGCCGTCGATCGACGTACTGAACGCACAGCAGGCGCTGTTCAGCACCCGGCGCGATCTCGCCGCGGCACGCTATCAGGTTGCGATGAGCCGATTGCGACTCGTGGCCGCGGCGGGCGAACTCGATGAACAGCAGCTGGCGCAGATCAATGCCTTTCTTCACTAGCGCTGCAGGCCACGTCCGGCATGCTATTCCACTGGCGATTCGGGCATGCGCAGCACTGGTTGCGATATCGATCGTTGGGGCCAGCGTGCCTCATCCTGCCAGCGCGGCAGACGCTTCGGCACAGCGCCGCGCGCAGGTCAGGCAGTTCGGCGCAACCGTAATGCCTTTCGACCTCGAGCGGGCATTGGGTCATGGATTGGCTTCTCCAGCCATTGAGCAACTGTCAGCACAAGCGATAGCTCAAACTGACGTTCACACTGTTGCGCCGGTTTTCGTTCGGGCCAGCGTCTCGCTCATGCGTATCGCGGCAATCACGCCGGACAAGCCAGTGAGGCCGGCCACCAGCCATAGTGCCGACGCCAGGCCAAACAAGTCAGCGGTAATGCCGGCCAGTAGCGCGCCGATCGCGTAGCCGAGATCGCGCCATAGCCGGTAGACGCCCACGGCGGAAGCCCGCCAGTTCGGCTGGGCGATATCGCCGATGGCGGCCAGCAGGGTCGGATAGACCATCGCCGTACCGATGCCGAGCAGGACGCCTCCCAATCCGAAACCTACGAAACGCGCCGTCGATGCCGTCATGGCGATGCCCGCCGCCTGCACCCACATCCCGCCAGCGATAAGCCATTTGCGGCCGATCCGATCAGATAGCGCGCCGGTGAATATTTGTGTGCAGCCCCAGACGGCCGGATAGATCGCGGCGAGGATGCCGATCTGGGCGAGCGTCATGCCAGCGACGGCGAATACCAAGGGGAACAAGCCCCAAGCCATGCCATCATTCAGGTTGTTGACCAGCCCCGCCTGGCTGACGCTGGAGAGGTTGCGATCACTCAGCGACGTACGGCGGAAGATCTCCCCCTGGCTAAGGCGTTCCCCGTTCGCAGCAGCCTGATGCATGCGCAGTTCCTGCGCGACGTAATGCCGGGTCTCCCGAATGCTCAGCGCAGACAACAGAAGACCGGCCACGACATAGCCGACGCCGAGATAGAAGGGTTCCGGCCGGAGCCCGAAACGCGCGGCCATCCAGCCGGTTGCCAGGGCGCTGCCGGCAACAGCGACGTAGCCGGAGAATTCGTTGAGCCCCATTGCCAGCCCGCGCTGCTTCGGCCCCACCAGGTCGATTTTCATGATCACCGTGGTGGACCACGTCAACCCCTGGCTGATGCCCAGCAGCACGTTGGCGGCGACGACCCAATCCCACGCCGGAGCCCACATCAACACGAACGGCACCGGGATGGCGATCAACCACCCTGCCACCAGTACGTGCTTGCGACCGAAGCGGTCGGACAGACGTCCCGCGAGATAGTTGGTCAGTGCCTTGGTGACGCCGAAGACGACGATAAAGGACAGGATTGCCGCCTTCGCCGCAATGTGAAACTCGTGTTCCGCGATGGCCGGCAGGATGCTGCGCTCCAGCCCGACCATGGCGCCGACAAACGCATTGACGATGACCAGCAGCGAGAACTGGCCGAGATTCTCACGCAGCCCGAGATGGATCGATGCGGTGTCCACGCCTCAAGCCTCCGCGCCCAGATTGGCTCGCGCGCGAACTTCGTTGTGCTCCCGCTTCGCGAGCGCATTGGCGAGGCGCAATGCGCTGTAGGTCAGCTCGCTATCGTAGGGCGGGCCGTTCAGGATGAAGAGTGCTTTCATGGCTGATGCTCCGTCTGATGAAACAAAACGGTTTGCTGCCCGAGGACACGAAGGTTCGGTCCCCGAAGTGCCACAACAAACTAATCGGGCAGGGCCGACGTTTCAACAATGGCGCTCGCAAGCTCTGCAGCGCCAGCTCGGAGAACGCTCAGGCACGACGACTCGCGCCGATCTCATGCAGCGCCGGTCACCGGATCTCTATCGCGCGATGACGTGACATGCTGCCTGGCCGCTTCGTTGCTGTGGGACAACGCACGCAGCGCAAGGGAGAGCGCCAGTTGCGTCTCATGAGCGACTGCGCCACGGTCTTGATCGAAGTGCCTGGCGGCGCTGCGCAGATGCAGCACCGCCTGCTCGTGCAGCTCCGCTGCCATTGCGTGATGCTGGGCCGCGGTCGTGCTGCTTTCGGCGGAACCCGGAGGTGGGGGCACTACCAGCGGCGCACTGCGGTTGTGTTTGGCGGCGTCGTTCGTCCGGTCGATGGCGTGCAACGCATGACCGTGCGCCATCATCGCCTGATGTGCGGCGTGGGCGAAGTCTTTGCCCGCCTCGAAATGCCGCGACGCCTCGCGGTGGAAGCGCCCTGCCTGCTCGTGATGCGACGCTGCGGCTTCGAGGTGTCCCTTTTTACTGTGCTTAGTGTTCATGGCTGCTCCAGACGAATCACATGATTGATTGTTCGCGCGTCCGGCGGCGGCGGATTTGATCTAACTCAACCGCGGATAGCATGCCCGGACGAGCGCCACCGAACGCGGTGTGTGGTGGCGCACGGGGCTGTTGCCATAACAGATCAGTTCCGCGTGGACTTTGCGCTGCAACACAAACGGCCGATCAATTCCCGAGTCGAGCGCGCCACCACTCAGACTAGAGCTGGCGCCTGCACGATGGCCGCTCGTTGCCATTCTCCGGTAATGCGTCGAACCAATTGGAGACGTGGCTGAAGCCGTCAAGGGGGCCGGCGCCGCAAGCAATTCCGACCAGGCGAGCGCAGTTGTATGGGTCGACTGCGAGCGCCTGGTTTTTTGATAGCGGCCATTCGCTGCGACTAGGGTAGCAGTTCCTTGAGTGACCGTTCCAGCAGGATCTCCGCGCACTGATGCCGCAGTGGATTGACCTGTATCAGTCCTTCTCGGGTTGCAACCAGTAGCATTTCAATTGCACTGATCGCGCTGGGCGCTGTCGACCGCGCTACAAGGAATGCATTTGCGCTTTGGTCCAGACGGTCTATCGTGTACTTGATCCATTTCAATGGAGCACGCCATGGCCGACCCACTTGCCGTATGGCACACCGAGCACATTAATTTCGCCCGGCTACTCGACATTCTGGAAGAACAGGTAGCTGAGCTCCGCCGGGGCGAGAACCCGAATTACGCTCTCATCGGCGATATCCTTTACTACATGCGGAATTTTTCCGATCGCGTTCATCATCCGCGGGAGGATGTTGCGTACGCGCGGCTTGCTGAACGGGATCCCGGGACTCAAATGGTGGTGAACCGCCTTCTGCAGGAGCATCGCGTGATCGCCACGGCCGGCGATGAACTCCTGATTCGCATCAATGAAGCCGCGGGAGATGTTGTAATCCCGCGCACGGCTCTGGAGGCGGCCACGGCGACGTATCTTGTGTATTATCGTCAGCACATTTCCACTGAGGAGCGAGACCTGATGCCTCGCGCTGCGCAGGTGCTGACAGAACAGGACTGGGCTGCAGTCGATGCGGCCGTACCGGCTAGCCCCGATCCGCTTTTCGGAGACAATGTACTGGAGCGCTTCGAGGCGCTTCGCAGGCAGATCGCTCTAGACGCGCAGGTGTCAAAGGAGCTGGCCCAGCCACCGGACACTCATTGATTGACGCCGGCCACAGGGTGCTGTTCACGCGCATCAGCGATGCAACAGCATCGGGCCCACCCGTCCGTGGAATAACGTTCTGGCGCAGGTCGTCGACTTGGAAGCTGTTGCGAAATCAGTTAAACCAGGGTTTTAGGCATCTCGTCATACAGAAGTATCGTACCCGTCGCGCAGGATCTGGATGGTTATCGCCGCATCCATGACACGCTGCATGCCAATCCACAGTGTCTTCGCGCTGGGTTCACCAGCGCCCTTGCGTCCGGGGAATCCGCGCAGAGCAGCACCGGCATGGTAGGTCACACCGCCGCGCTCCATCCGGCGCAACGCGATGTCGTCAGCCATCTTGCCGGGTGATAGGCACTACGCCCCCAAGTGCTCTCGCAAAAATTCAATAGCGTCGATCAGAGGTCGGCCAGTTGAAGCTTGCCTTCAATGCGGCGGTTCAAGCCAAGGGGATTGGCTGTCTTTAATGCGTCGGGCAGCAAGGCTTCGGGCACGTCCTGGTAGCTCACAGGTCGAAGGAATCGCTCTATCGCGAGACTTCCAACTGAGGTGGATCGTCCATCCGCGGTTGACGGATAAGGGCCGCCATGCACCATCGCATGTCCAACTTCGACCCCGGTACCGAAGCCATTCACCAGAATGCGACCCGTACGACGCTCCAGAGCCGGCAAGAAGGCGCGAACGTCCGCATGATCGGCTTCGTCGATGTGCAGCGACGAAGTCAGTTGGCCCTCCAGCGATTCGATCACTTCCAGCATCGTTGCAAGATCGGGACAGCGCACCACCATCGATGACGCACCGAAGATTTCCTCCTGCAATTCGGCGTGCCGGAGAAACGCCTCGGCGGTGGTCGCAAACAGCGCTGATTGACCTTCGGTTGCGTCAACGGGTGCCTTGCCGCGTGCGAGCATCGCCACTTCCGGGTGATCAGCAGCCTTGGCAACCGCCCGCTGATACGCGTCGCGGATGTTGGGCGTGAGCATTGTCGCCGCCGGCATATCAGACAGCGCGGTTGAGGCGGCGTCGATAAAACGGTCGAGATGTGGACCGTCAATCCCGAGGATCAGCCCTGGATTCGTACAGAACTGGCCTGCCCCAAGTACGAGCGACGCGGCAAAAGCGCGGCCGACGGCCTCCGCACGGTTTTTTAGTGCTGCCGGAAACAGCAGCACCGGATTGATACTGCTCATTTCGGCATACACGGGAATGGGTTCCTTGCGGGCTGCCGCAAGCTTCATCAGCGCCGTGCCGCCGCCTCGCGAGCCAGTAAAGCCCGCCGCCTTGATCCGATGGTCGCTCACCAGTGTCTGGCCGATCTCGCGGCCACTGTCGAACAGCAACGAGAATGTCCCTTCGGGCACGCCACAATTCTTCACCGCTTTCTGCACGGCCATGCCCACCATCTCGGAGGTCCCTGGATGCGCCGAATGGGCTTTGACAATCACCGGGCACCCTGCGGCGAGCGCCGAAGCCGTATCGCCGCCTGCCACCGAGAATGCCAGCGGAAAGTTGCTCGCGCCGAATACCGCCACCGGGCCCACACCGACATACCGCAACCGCAAATCAACGCGAGGCAACGGTTTGCGCTCCGGCTGTGCGGGGTCGATGCGAACGCCCAGAAAATCGCCTGAGCGAACGACGCTTGCGAACATCCGCAACTGGCCCACCGTACGGCCGCGTTCGCCCTCGATACGGACACGCGGCAGGCCGCTCTCCATGACGCAACGCTCGATCAGATCATCGCCGAGGTCGAGGATATTTTGCCCGATCGCTTCGAGAAAGCGTGCTCGATCTTCAAGCGCGCTCTCGCGATAGGAATCGAACGCGGCCCACGCGAGCGCGCATGCGGCGTCGAGGTCGGCTAAAGCCGCACCGCCAAACGAAGGCTCCAGCAAAGCGCCAGTGGACGCATTGACGGCCCTGATCGAACCATTCGAACCGCGCACGGTATGTTGGCCAATGAGTAGATTGCCCGAAATCTGCATGATGGAAGCAGTCTCCTTTATTCGAATTGAGCCAACTATACGTGCGCGATAGCCGGTTTGAATAATGAAACCTTTCCATGAGGTGATAACTTTTACGACTCACTGATAACCTCGCGGCGAGGCCGCACGCTCGAGATATGGTCGCCTGAAGACAAGGCGTTCTGAGCACTTGAAGGCGAGGCGATTGCCAGTCTCAACCGCCTTCGTCTGGGTGCCATGGATCGCGCTGGCGCCATCACCTTTCACGCCGTTGACATGCGTGTGTTACACGGCCCCAGCGCGAACAGAAGCATCATTTCAATAATACTTGAAATATAGAAATGAATGGCCTATCGTTCCGGACATGGACTCGAATCTCGTTGTACGCGCCCTGGGCGCGCTCGCCCATGAATCGCGCCTCGCGATCTTTCGCGCCCTTGTCGTGGCCGGACGTGGCGGTATGGCTGCCGGTGAAATCGCACAACAGTTGGGGCTGTCCCCTTCAAGCCTGTCGTTTCATCTCAAGGATCTGTCATACGCTGGCCTGGTAAAGCCGCGACAGGAGGGGCGTTTCATCGTCTACACGGCGAACTTCGATGCCATGACTGGCCTGATCAGCTTCCTGACGGAGAACTGCTGCGCTGGTGCCGCGTGTGCCGCGAGCGATCTCCCCAACTGCTGAGGAGACACACCATGAAGCGCATGCATATCCATGTCGCTGTTGAAAACCTGAGCGACAGCATCCAGTTCTACAGCGCCCTGTTCGGCAACGCCGAGCCCACCGTTCTCAAGAACGACTACTGCAAATGGGAACTGTCGGATCCTGCAGTGAATTTCGCGATCTCGCAGCGCGGCGCAAAACCAGGTGTCGATCACATCGGCATTCAGGTCGACACCGACGCGGAGCTGGTTGAGATGAATGCGCGTTTCAGCGCGGCACAACTGCCAGTCGCGGCGCAGATAGGCACGACCTGCTGCTATGCCAGGTCAAACAAGGCGTGGACGATTGATCCACAAGGCGTCGCCTGGGAAACTTTTCGAACACTCGATGCAGCGCCGGTCTATGGCCACTCGCGCGAGCAAACGCAAACGCAAACGCACCAGCAATCGTCGGCTGCATGCTGCGCGCCGTCTGAACCTGCCGTGACTTTCTCGAGCCGCCCGTGAGCGACAAACCTTACTCGATTCTCATTCTCTGCACGGGCAACAGCGCGCGCAGCATCATGGCCGAAGCACTCTTCAACGTACTGGGAAAGGGGAAGTTCCGGGCGTATAGCGCGGGCGGTCATCCATCCGGCACCGTCAATCCGTTCGCGATTCAGCGGTGCGAAACGCTCGGCTATGACACGTCGCAATTACGGAGCAAGAGCTGGGATGAGTTCGCGACACCCGACGCTCCGCACTTGGATTTCGTTATCACGGTTCGCGACCAGGCCGCGGGCGAAGTCTGTCCGATCTGGCCCGGCAAACCGATGACAGCTCATTGGGGGTTTGAAGATCCGGCCGCTTTCGAGGGCAGCGACGAAGATAAGCGCAAGGTCTTCAGCAAGGTCTATCGGCAGATCATGAACCGGGTGAGCCAGTTCGTGAACCTGCCGCTGCATGTGCCGGACCATAACGCGATCGAGCGAGAAATGCGCGCCATCGGCGAGAAGCCCGCAGAGGAATCAAATCAAGTGCGAGCGTGCATGCGGCCATGAAAATAAGAACGGCCAGCGACGCTGATCTGAACGAAATCCGAAAGCTTCTACTCGTCAATGGCTTATTGGTGGAAGACGTTTCGGCGTCGCTCATCGAAGGATTTCTGGTCGCAGAAGATGCGAGCGGATCTGTTATCGGCAGCATCGGACTTGAGCGACTTGGCTCCAGTGTGCTGTTGAGATCGCTCGCTGTCGCGTCACACGTGCGCCGAACGGGCATTGCACGGGAACTGGTCGTACGGCTCGAAGAGAAGGCGCGCTCGTGCGGCCAACTGGATGTCTGGCTACTGACAACAACCGCGGAGCGTTTTTTTGAGCGAGCCGGGTATGAGCAGGTAACCCGAAACGGAGTGCCGGGCGAAGTGCAGCTATGCAGGCAATTCGCCGTTCTGTGTCCTTCGACGGCTACCTGCATGCGAAAGCGGCTTTGCCCGATGCACTCCTGAAGCCTCGGCTTAGAGGATGCTGCTCGTTCAGAGGACCAGCAGAATCCGAGGGCCGCCACCGCGCCTGAGCGCGCGGCAGCCCAGGCAACGATGCGATCACCCTCGGTACCGCAACAACAGCACAGGGAGCGCAGAAGCTCAATGCGAGGCTCTGCTCCAGTCCCGCCAGTAGCGACGGTAATCCAGCTCTCTGAGCTGTCTCCGGCGCATTTGCTCCCGGTGATAGTGAGCGGCGACAAACACGGCTGCCATCGCCAGCACGAATGAACCTACGACAATTGTCACTGTTTCACTCATCGGAACCTCCATGGCTGCTCTCTCCGGTTCATTGCAGGTGCTGCCCTCCGTTGATCGCAATGTTGGCTCCAGTCACGAAGCCCGCTTCGCGCGAACACAGGTACAGCACGAGTGCGGCGACTTCGTCGGGCTGCCCGAGCCGGCCGACCGGAATCTGCGGAATGATCTTCGTCTCGCGGATCTCCTCGGGCACCGCCATCACCATCTTCGTCGCGATATAGCCAGGCGAGATCGTGTTGACAGTGACGCCTTTCTTCGCCACCTCGAGCGCCAGCGATTTCGTGAAGCCATGCATGCCGGCCTTCGCCGCCGCATAGTTGGTCTGACCGAACCCGCCCTTGGAGCCGATGATCGACGACACGTTGATGATGCGGCCCCAGCCACGCTCAACCATGCTGTCGCACACCGGCTTCGTCATGTTGAACACCGAATCGAGGTTGGTCCGGATGACCGCGTCCCAATTGACCTTGTCGAGCTTCTTGAAGCTGGCGTCGCGCGTAATGCCGGCGTTGTTGATCAGGATGTCGACCGGTCCGACTTCAGCGCTGATTTGCGCCATGCATCGTTCGCACGAGTCGTAGTCGGCGACGTCGACCGCGTAGGCGCGAAATTGTCGTCCCTGTGCCTCCATCCGTGCGAGCCACTCGTTCGCACCGGTGTTGCCCGGCGAACAGGTTACTACGACCGCATACCCGGCGTCGTGCAGCTTGATGCTGATCGCTTCGCCAAGTCCGCCCATTCCCCCCGTCACCACCGCGATCTGCTTTGCCATCGAATCGTCCTCGCAAAAGCTGGCCTCATGCTCATCTGGAGCAATACGGCATTCAGTCCAGGAATTGGATGTGCTGGAAACTGGAATCCCTTACCCATCAGGAATCCTTCATACATCACATAAACCGCACCGTGGGCATCGCTGCCCACGTCAGTCCTATCGCTTCGCGCCCTCGGCAACGGGCGCCCGCTCGGAGTTGCCTCGCACGGCCTTTGACGCTGTGGCCGTGACTGCATCAAAATTACTCCCGGCAACCTGCACGGCCTGCTGCGCCGTTTTCTGCAGCGATTCGCACAGGGTCGTGGTGGCGGCAATCGCAGATTTCCACGCAGCGATCGCTGCTTCGGAACCTGCGGGAGCACTCTTCGC
This sequence comes from Paraburkholderia sp. GW821-FHT02A12, assembly GCF_059422005.1. Taxonomy (NCBI): domain Bacteria; kingdom Pseudomonadati; phylum Pseudomonadota; class Betaproteobacteria; order Burkholderiales; family Burkholderiaceae; genus Paraburkholderia; species Paraburkholderia sp. GW821-FHT02A12. The sequence continues at coordinate 2,969,106 of NZ_JBWKWA010000002.1, forward strand.
CGCTTCCTCTACGAGTGTCTGCACGCGACCGTTATACCGTTCGTAGTGCGCCTGTGCGACTTGTGTGACCTCAGCCTGCGTGGTCGACGCGATGTCGAACACTTGCCGGCCATATGACAGCGATTTTTCTGCGAAGGGCCCGGTGAAACCTGCTTGCAGCGCGAACCACTGCTGCGGGTCCGTCGTGCCGGGCGCCTTCGTCAATTTCTCCTGCGTCTCGGCCAGCGTGGACTTGACGACCTGCAGGTTCAACGCGACCAGTTTTTCGACGCCTTCAAAGACCTTCCCGCCCAACTCGAAGAATGCGTCGAGGCTGGCCTTCGCGGCAGCGACTTGCTCAGTGTTCGATAGAGCCATTATTGAATTCCTCAAAATTCGGTCCGGCGCGCGAAACCCCGTTCGGACGGGTGTGTTGCGGCGGATCGCGATGATAGATAAACCGAAGTGCAAGGACGCTTGCCATGCAGCACGCGTCGCGATGACTTCGGACGGTCGTTACATCAACTGGCACTACAAACCAAACCGCAACTGAGAACCCAACCCCAACAGCGACGCTTCGTTCATGACTGTTGCTTCGCCGCGCTCGCCGTGTGGTGCAGCAGCGCTCGCGTCGAACATGGGGACAGCAAACGCCGCAGTTTCATTCAGGACCGCGAGGTAGGCGCCGCAGATGTCTAGCGCATCCGGGCGACGGCCTTGAGAATGGAATCGCCGTCGCTTGTGACATGAGGACGCGAGCGTCCCGACGCGAGGTTTTCCAGTGATATGAGTTGCCGCTCGAACAGCGTGTCGAGCTCGGCGCGGCCTAGATCAATCTGATCCGGCGCGGCCTTGATGAGCATTAAGGTAGCGAATTCATGGGGACTCAGCATATCGTCTCCTCGATTTAGTCTGTCTGTGCAGCGGGTATTAATTACGCTCTCCAGCGTGTTTGCCCGGCAAATATTCCTGCCGTCTCCGTTAAGCGATCATTCGAGAAATCGAATCACGGAGACGCCATCATAACCGCTCAATTTTCGAATGCAATATGTGAAATGCTTTTATTGGTTCAGCCATTATGTCTGATGAATACTTTTGCGTCGCATAGCTGCACATTGCCTCCCGCAATACAACTGTGGACGCCAGCGAGTGCCCGACTGGCAAGGCCCGCGAGTTGGCATGGACCACACGCCAATTTTTTAACAAATCACTTAATTAAGTATTCCAATTCATTCGACATAATTGAGTGAGTTCATATTTGAATATTGTATTTATAGGTCAGCGCCTTCTTGAAGGAGGCGGCAATCCATAGTCCGAAATTGCGAAATATTTATTACAGCGCGCGTGAATTTTCCTTGCCTCCCGAATTTCAATCAGCGCAAAGACTCGACAACCGTTGACTTCTGCCGCTGTCGCGAAGGAACGGGAGAAGAAAACTGTACGATCGGCAAAACCGCCGGGCATACCCAGGCATACGGCTCTCACCAGAAGGCCGGATAGATACGGCCCGCCCATGCAAGGTGACGCAGTGATCCTTTATCGAACAGCCTTCACAATCGAGTTGACTTGATCGGCACACAGTCGTGTCAGCTTCGTGATGTGCATGCGTGGAATCCTGAATGGTGCCGGTCGCAGCGTAGCGCGTGCCCAGCAGGATAGCGATATTCGTTCGCCCACTCCTCCCTGGACAGCAGTCTTCAGTTTCGCTGAACGTAGCCAGATGCCAGGCTTGGGGGCGGTACGTTCCGCGTCTCCGAGAGAGGTATGATGGTCGTTACTGGTCACGTCAGCGTAGGAGGAAATCATGCCCTCAAACCCGACCACACGACCGAGTCACCGGCCAGGACTTCCGAACCACCCCATCCACGGAGTGATGCCAGACACCGGGTCGCCGGGTCCTAAACCTGCGCCGGGCACTCCGGATGACGTTCCCGATGCCGCAGAAGCGGAGCCGGTCCCGCACGAGCATCTACCGAGCAGGTCAGACGACAATTGAACTACCCGCATGTTTAGCCTGACACGACACGGCCCGGCCGTGTTCCGTGCGGCCTGCCTGGACGAGCACGAGAAGCTCGACGGTATTTACAACGTGGCAACTGAAACGAAGGGCTGGCGGCGGCGCTGTGCAAACGCAACCTGAGCGCAACCTGAGCGCAACCTGACCGGCCGAATGTTTCGTTGCCGGTACGCTGCCTGGAATAACAGGCCGTACGACGCTTAGTTCTGGCTGGACCGCGCGGACGCTTAGGCCCATCTGTCTGGACGGGCATTTTTTTGATTGTCGATGTGCAGAAGCACCGGCGCGTGGCGCTGGAGGACCTATATATAACAATATGGCGGCACGAGGTCGACGTGCTGCCCGCTCGCCGACGCCGAAGTCGGCAACTCAACCTTGGAGGTTTAGCGAATACGACCTGACGAATCCATGCTTTGTCTGTTCGAATCGCGACTAGCCAAGTATCGGAGGTAATCATGGAGTACGAGTACCGCGGCTGGGTCATTGACGCAACCCCGGATTTCTCGCTTGGTCAGTTCTTTGCGCACGCGCGGCTGATCCGCGCGTCATCTGACGATGACGCGGACGCTGAAATGCACATCGAGCGCAATCTTGCCTGGTTCGATAATGCAGACGAGGCAATCGAGGTTGCACGCGAATGGGCAATTGCGTGGATTGATGCGCGCAACGGCGACATCGCCGGCACGGACACTGATTCATCGACACGGCACAGCGATATACCAGCCAGAACCCCGGCCAAATGATAGTCCGGGACCATCATCGCGGCACCGGACAACTGGCCCTGTGGCCATTCTGCAACGCCTGCGTCCACGATCGAAATAAGGCCGCCCCACAGCAGATGCGGCAGTCCGGGTTCTTGCGAATATTCAGACGAGATACCTGATTGCTTAAGAAACGCCGATGTGTAGGATGGAACCAACGTCAGCGCCCCTTGCGCGACGTGTGTGTTCAGGCCGCAGCCATGTCTGCGGCCTCTTTTTATATATTCGGAATCTCTCCAGCGTTGGCGCGAGCCATCCGGTGCCGCCGCACAAACAACCCGCGCAAACTCACCGAAGGGAGAACGGCGGCTTCGGGTGTCGCCGGCCGTCGATATGGGCCTTTGCGTATTCAACGGCAAACATGCACGCCGCGCTCTCGGAAGCGAAATAACCAAGAATGCCAAACGTTTCGCGTTTGCCGTTCCGGTGCGTGACTATCGCTGTTGCTGCGTAGCCTGGCATCGAAATTGGGGCTAGGGGCATGATCGTCGATGTCTTGTACTCCACGGAATCAGCGTGCATGGCATGTCGCTCCTTGTGGTCGCTCGGCGCACCGGCAGTGGCGCCTCGAGATTTCTATCCTAGGACAATTGCGTGACGATCAAAAGGTGCAGGGCCGAACCGGCCACGAGGGCCGGCCTCGGCCGGACCGATAAGCTCAGGCGTCGGACTGCCGCCGCTCTGGGGATGCATCAGCGCGGAAGATAAGCGTTGCCTCACGACAGTCTGTTCATCATCATGCAGTCGGGGTCGCGTGTCCGCTATCGCCCATCGCCCGCGGATCGTCGTATTCCCGCGAGATGTCCTTGTTCGTGTAATCGCCTAGCCGCGAAGCGGCGATCAGGCTGAGCACCGCGCACGCCAGGACATAGCCCGCGATTGCATAGCCCGAATGGTAGTAAGCGAAGAGCGCGGTCGCAATCAGCGGCGCAGGGCCGCCTGCAATGACCGAAGCCAACTGATAGCCCAGGGAGGCACCGCTGTAACGCAGCCGCCCCGTGAAGGATTCAGCGATCAAAGCGGCCTGGGGACCGTACATCATCGAATGCGGCACCAGCGAGAGCACGATGGCCGCAAAGATCCACATCGGATCCTTGGTGCCGACCATCGCAAAATAGAGGAAGCCGAATACGCCGACGGTGGCGGCACCGATCATGTACATCCGCCGCCGCCCAATCAGATCGGACACATGACCAAAGAGCGGAATGGTGCCGAATTCCAGCACCGAAGCCGCCAGCACCGCCGTCAGCAACAGGTTGCGTGTCACGCCCAGCGTCGAGACGCCATAGGTGAAGACGAAGGCCGTGAAAATATAGAAAGGTGCCTGTTCGGCCATGCGCGCAAAAGCCGAGAGAAGGATGTCTTTCGGCTGGCGGCGCAACACCTCGAGCATCGGCGCCTTCTCGATCTTGCGCTCAGCCAGGAGCCGCGCGAAGATCGGCGTCTCGAGAATATTCAAGCGGATATAGAGGCCGATCGCGACCAGTACGATACTGAACAGGAACGGCACTCGCCAGCCCCATGTGAGGAAACCGCTGCCGGAGATCTCGCTCGTGGCCAGCACGGCCAGGTTGGCCATGAACAGTCCCGCCGGCACCCCGAACTGCGGCCAGGAGGCGACGAAGCCGCGATGCGCGTTGGTACGCGCCCATTCCATCGACATCAGGACCGAGCCACCCCATTCTCCGCCGACGCCCACACCCTGGATGAAGCGCAGCACCGTGAGCGCGACGGCGCCCCAGATGCCGATCGCCGCATAGGTGGGGACAAAGGCCACGGCAAACGTGGCGAGACCCATCAGTAACAGCGTCACGATCAACGTGGCCTTGCGTCCGATGCGATCGCCGTAGTGGCCGAAAATGGCCGCGCCAACCGGCCTCGCTACAAAGCCGACGGCGTAGATCAGAAAAGCCTGCAGTGTGCCGACGAGCGGGTCCGACTCTGGAAAATACAGCTTCGCGAAAACCAGGCCGGTCACCGTACTGTAGAGGAAGAAGTCATACCATTCGATCGTGGTACCAATCGTGCTGGCGATGACGGCGCGGCGCAACTGCCGCCGAGCGTCCTCCTCGGTGAGGGGCATCGCCCCTGATTGCGTGGCAGCCATTTTGAATCCCCCGGAAAAAAGGGCGATGTCGTGTATAGACCATTTGCGCAATGAGAGGTTCCGGCGGCGCAAGGCCGGTTCCAGTCGACGATTTCCGTGGACCCGGCCGCGCAGCTGGGGGTGTCCGATCTCGCTTGATGCACATCTCGGCGGGGTCGGCACGGCGCGCGCCTGATTCTTTCAAAGACTCGCACCGGGAAAACCATCGCTCTCGACGTCTAGTGCAACACGCAAAATGCGCCTGTCCGCACGTCGATCCACATCATTCGACCATTTGTTTTGTGGCTATACACAAGCGCGCGGGACTCGCGCTGACTATCGAGAAAACCCAATACGGCGTGCAAGGTATGTTTGCCGCGGTAACGCAAGGATCGCGTCGCGCCACCGCTCCCGCTAACGATCACAATTGGGTTGATACGCACCATACGGGCGATCTGATCCGGCGTTGCAGCTGACATTTCATCCTCCGTGTCGAGTGGTTACGTGAGGAATAACGTCGCGATTGCCGGGATCTTGAGACAAGGAAAGGTTACGTAAGATCATCGCGCTTCAGGACGCGCTAACCATTGGTAAGGACTCCGCGATGTACGTCCTTTTTTCCGGGTATTCGCCCGGTGTCAAATGAGGATAATTCGAAACGTACCACGGCTTGTCCCGCAGGAAAGCAGCGGTCCGCCTCCCTACCAACAACGGGCGCCTGAATATTCCATGCGGCGCCACACATCCGGCAAAGGAAACGATAAATGCGGCGAGTCATCATCCTGGCAGCACTGGCGGTGCTGTCCCAGCTTCAGGGTTGCGCGACGTCGTTGGAAACGTTCCTTGTAGGTACGCTGGCTGGAACGGCGGTCGGCATTGGCGCTGTCACCTGCCTGGTCGCCTGTCATTGAATCTGAAGGTCGCGCGAGACTCAAGCAAACACTGCAAGGCTCGTTCAATCCAGGCGCCGGTGAGATCGTCGAGCCGGATTCCCGGCAGATCAGATCCGCAATCCCACATGGTGCTAAGCAGCGGTGATATATCCGGCTATTCGATCGCGCAAAATACTACGAAAATTCAATCGCTTATTAAAAATCGATAGAAAAATCGTCTTTTGCCAAAACTTCAGCGCTACCGCACAGTCGTTTCGCGCCACGAGACTTCGTAGTTTTCAATCAGACGAATGCCCAGCACACTGCGAAAACTACGAGAGCCTCAATTGTCAGAGGATTTATTCGCTCCTAGAATTGACGCACTCCTTGGCGCTCGATTGCCCGCATCCGGCGCGAGCGCGAGCCGGTTCCGCTCAGGCCCACGAGGCGCCTCCTGAGCCGGCAAAAAGGAACACGGCGTTCCAGCGGAAAATCAATCAATGAGCGAAACGGGCGAAGAGCAAACCGCTTTATTCACCTTCGGCGACACCCAGCTCGATCACGAGGGCACACAGCCGGCGCTCGACGCAACGCTGACTGCCGGGGGGCAGGGGTTGGCCGGCATCGGCCGCAGCCTGCTCGAAGCGCCCGGCAGCGAGGCACGGCAAGCCCTGATGCGCGAAGCGATCCAGCACGCGGGATTCGACACGCTCTGCTATTGCCGCGTCGTGCGGATCGGCGAATTCGTCAGCCGCGCCGCCTGGTTCGATACTTATTCGCCGCCGGGCTGGGCCGAGCGCTACGGGCGCGAGCAGTTCTTCGCGATCGATCCGCGCGTGACCTACGCATGCCGTTTCGAATGGCCGTTCGCGTGGGACATCGAGTCGATGTTTTCAACGCCGATGGCCGAGCGCTGCGAGACCTTCGCGCGCCGTTTCAGCACCGCCGCCAGGCAGGCGGGCTTGCATAGCGGCGTGAGTTTCGGCCTCGCCACCGGCAACGCGCTCGAGCACTGCATCATCACGCTGTCGAGCGCGCAAACAGGCCGCAGCTGGATCGCCGACACCACGCTCGGCGAAGCCTATGCGATCGGCGTGGGCCTGCATGCGTTCATCGAGGCACGCGGGCGCAGTCTGATGCCGTCGCTGACAGCGGCCAGTCTGAACGGCGTGCAGCGCTCGATCCTGCGTTTCGTGACTCAAGGCCTGAGCGACCGTGAAATGGCCGAATCCCTGTCGATGTCGGCGCACAACATCGGCTATCACTTGCGGCAACTGAAGAAAATCTATAACGCGCAGAACCGGGTACAGCTCGCGTATATCGCGGGCTGCATCCTCGGCGACTGACGCTGTGCGCTCGCGGCCCCTGCCACGCAGACGGCCGCACCACCACTTGGCTACGGGAAATCCAGCGGTACGGTTCGCCGCGGCCGAGGTGTGTCCACAACGACAACAGGGGGGAGCGTATGACCTATGGAATGGACGTTTTAAACGAGCCTGCGGGCGTTGCGGTCTGCCGCATGGCGACGGGCGGCTACGACAGCAAGCTGTCGCCGGCCGCCGCGGCGCCGGCTTGCGAGACGGCCGACGCCGCGCAAGCCGCCGATACGCCGGACATCTGCTACTACGACGAAGCGGAGTTGCTGGGCACGATCCGCCGCGACGAGCTGGGCGGCGAAACCCACATCGCCGCTCAGCTCGGCGCCGCCCGCAATACCGACGAACGGATGCGGCTCGTGCGCGGCATGCTGCGCCTCGTCGGCTTCAGCGAACTCGGCTATCTGACGGTGAAGCTCGACACGCAGGGCCGCCCGGAACGGCTGTACTTCCCGCGCAGCTATCTATCGTCGAATCTCGCGCCGCACTATTTCGAAGCCGGTTATCACCGGCACGATCCGCGTTTCGCCGCGGCGTTGGCGGGCAACACGCCGCATGTGTGGGATCTTCGGCGGCTCGTCGAAGCGTGGCGCCGCGCGGGCTCACCGCCAGGCATGCGCACCATGTTCGACGAAATGCGCGACGGAGGCGCCGGCAGCGGCCTGATTTTTGGCCTGCCGATTCCGCACACGCGGCTGCGCTCGATCATCAGCTTCGCTGCGCCGAGCGAACAGGCGTGCTGGATCACCGACAGCGTGGTGGTGCAGTCGCTGACGCTGGGTTTGTCGATTCATCAGCGCTTTTCGGCGTATGTGCGGGCGATCAACCGGCGCGAGTCGGCGGCCGAATTGTCGGAGCTGCAAATGCGGATTCTCGGCTTTCTGGCGGCCGGCCTGTCGGACAAGGAAATCGCGTTGCGCATGCACACGACCGCGCACAACGTCGACTACCATCTGCGGCGTCTGCGTCAGAAGTGCGGCGTGACCAATCGCACCCAGCTGGCGTTTCTCGCGGGGCAGGTGCCGACCTCGTGATGTCGTGATGTCGTGATGTCGTGATGTCGCGAGGTCCGCGAGGTCGTGCACCAGCAGCTCGGCCGGCCACACCGCTTACGCCGGTGACCGCCCCGCGCGCCGCTCGTCACGTGTCGTCGCCGGTCGCCCACTTCAGCAGTTCCGCCACCTCGCGGAAGTGCGCGCGGTCGATGAAATGGCCGAGCGCCACCTGCTCGTACAACGTTTCAGCCAGCCCCGCATTCGCCACCGCCGGGCGCAGCAGTTCCTGCGCGAGCGCCCGAATTCTCTGCGCGGCTTCGCCCTCGCCGCGCGCCACCACCGTCGGCAGCGACGGCGCGCCGGTATAGCGCAGCGCCACCGCCACGCGCGCCGAATACACCACTGCCGACGCGCTGCCCACCACGTCCTGTAGCGAATTGAATTGCAACTCGCGCGCCAGTTGCGTGCGGCGCGAGCCCAGATGCGGATCGCCTTCGGTCTCGCGATATTCGCGGCGGATTTCGTCGGTGCTCATTCTGAGCTGGCGCGTGTACTGCCAGCGCTGATGGGCGTAATCGAACGCGGCGAGCGCCGCATACACCACCGCGGCCCAGCCGAACAGCAGCGCGAGCAATTTGCCGGCTACGCCGAGTATCCGCGCAGGCTCGGTAAAACCTGCCTCGATCACCGTGCCGAGCGAGCCGCGAATCACCACGTAGAGAATCGCGGCAAGCGCGAGCGTCTTGAGCGCCTGCTTCGCGAGGTCGATCAGATTGCGCAGCGAGAACATCCGCGCGAGTCCCGCGGCCGGATTGAGGCGGTTCAGGTCAGGCCTGATCCGTTCCCACGCCATCAGTCCGCCGACTTGCGCGAGCGCGGCCGCCGCCGCGGCAATCCCGGCTAGCGCGCTCACCGCGAGTATCAGCATCGCCAGCGCACGGACCGCCGCGCTCACCAGCGGTACGAGCAACGCGCCAGGATCACGCGCGGCAATCAACTGCGCGGCGGCATCGAGCAGCGAGTGCAGCACCCGCAGGCCGATCGGCCCCGCGCCGATCAGAAGCGCCAGCAGCGCGATGAACTGCACCGCCGCGACGACATCGGCGCTTCTCGCAACCTCGCCCTTGCGGCGCGCTTCGCGCAGCTTGCGCGCGGTGGGCTGATGGGATTTTTCGGCCATGATGGCGTGGCGGTCAGCTCATGCGGCGCCGCTACAAGGCCGCGCGCAATAGCGCAAAAAGCGGACTATCCGGCGCGAGAAACGCCTGCAACGAGCCGTACACGAAATAGAGGAAGAGCGCCATCATCAACAGCGCCAGCGAACTCTTGACCGGCTGCGAGAGCATGAACACGTTCATCTGCGGCACCGCGCGGCCGATCAGCCCGATGCCGAGTTCGGCGAGCACCAGCACCAGAATCACCGGCGTGGCGAGCTTGACGGTCGCGCGCATCACCGAGTCGGTTGCGCGGATCGCGAACTGGTCGAGTAACCGGTGCGCGTTCGGCATCAGCGAGTCGACCGGCCACAGCCGGTACGACTCCAGGAACAGCGTCAGCATCAGATGCAAGCCGCCGCCGGTGACGAACAGCGTGATCGCGAGGAAGTTCAGGAACGCGCCGGTCGGACCGCCCTCGCTGCCTGAGATCGGGTCGAAGAACGCCGCGTTGCCGGAGCCGGTCTGAAAGTCGATCAGGTGGCCAACGCTTTCGATCGCCCACAACACTGCACTGAACGTGAAGCCGAGCAGCACGCCGAGCAGCGCCTCCTTCGCGAGGATCAGCATCCACATGAGCGGCGCGATCGTGGCCAGCTCCGGCACGTCGACCATCGGCGACGCGAACAGCGCGATCACCACGATCAGCCCGTTGCGCACGAGCCCGGTCAGCACGCGTTCGCCGAATACCGGCACGATCAGCATCATCGGCAAGAGGCGCGGCATGACGAGCAGCAGCGGATGCAGCGCGGCCTGAATCGCCGCGAAGCTGTTATCGCCCATCGTCCAGCAAGCTCGCCGCCGACGCGCCATGCCGGCGCAATGCCGCCTCGTCCGCTTCGTCGTCCTCGCGCGCCTGCTGTGCGAGCCGCGCGCCGCGGCCCGCATCGCTCGCCACGCGCTCGAGCTTGTCGCGATTCGCCTGGGCGCGATTGAGCCGCGTCTGCAGTTCCGCGAGCCGCCCCTCTTCCTGCCGATGCTGCTCGCCCGCGCGCTCTGCATCCTCATGAGCGAGACCGGCCGCGCGCATCCGCGAGAGGTCCTCGAATACCGTGTCCTGCAACGCGCGCGGCGACATGCGCGCCGCGCCGGCGTCGTTCGTCACACGCTGCGCGAGCGCATGACGGGCGGCGAGTTCATTCAGCATCCGCGCGCGGGCGTCGGCGACCGATTGCGCCGTCTGTTCGGTCACGCGATGCTGGCGCATCTTGTCGAGCGCCGCCTTGCGATGACGAACCTCGCGCACACGGCGCAACGCATCGAGCGTGGACTTAATGGCGTCGGGCGATGTCATGGAGCGTTGCCAGGGTTTCGTTGAACGGCGCAAGCGCGTCGGCACGCTGCGAGAAAAAAGCATCGAGCGGCGCCTTGGCGCGCAACGCAGCGTCGGCGAGCGGATCGGCGCCTTCGCGGTATTCGCCGATCTGCACCAGCAACTCGATGTCCTGATACTTCGACAGCAGCGCACGCACGCGCGCCGCCGCAGCCACATGCGCTGCGTCCGCCACCTGCGACATCACGCGCGACAGGCTCGCGAGCACGTCGATCGCCGGATAACGGTTGGCGGTCGCGACCTTGCGCGACAGCACGATATGGCCGTCGAGAATCGAACGGACTTCTTCGGCAATCGGATCGGTTTCCTCGTCGCCTTCCACCAGCACCGTGTAGAACGCGGTGATCGAGCCGCGTTCGCCCTGCCCGGCGCGCTCGAGCAATTGCGGCAGCACCGAGAAAGTGGACGGCGGAAAACTGCGCCGCGTCGGCGGTTCGCCGGAGGCGAGACCGACTTCGCGCTGCGCGCGCGCAAAACGCGTCAGCGAATCGACCAGCAACAGCACGCGCTTGCCCTGATCGCGGAAGTACTCGGCGATCGCGGTCGCGACATGTGCGGACTTCACGCGCTCCATCGCCGGACGATCCGATGTCGACGCAACGATCACGGCCTTGCCGCACGCCTCGGGCGACAGGCTGTGCTCGAGAAACTCGCGCACTTCACGGCCGCGTTCGCCGACCAGCGCGATCACGATCACGTCGCATTCGGTGCCGCGCGCGATCATGCCGAGCAGCGTGCTCTTGCCGACGCCGGACGGCGCGAACACGCCGATGCGCTGCCCGACGCCCACCGTCAGCAGCGAATCGATCGCGCGCACGCCGGTGGCGAGCGGCGTGTCGATGTTTTGCCGCAGCAGCGGATTGACCGGCTCGTTGTGCGCCGACACCAGCGTGCCGCCGGCAATCGCGCCGCGGCCGTCGAGCGGCGCGCCGAGGCCGTTCAGCACGCGCCCTCGCAAACTCGCGCCGACTGCGAAGCGATGCCCGCGTCCCGATGGAATCACTTCGGTCGAAGGCGACAAACCGTCGGTTGCGCCGAGCGGCGTCAGCAAGGTGGTTTGACGCGCGAAGCCGACCACTTCCGCGAGCATGGGCGCGGCGCCCGGCGTGCGTAACTCACAGATTTCGCCGAGCCTCGCATGCACGCCGGATGCGTTGACCAGCAGGCCGACCGCACGGCTCACACGGCCGCGCATGCGCACCGGGTTGAACTGATCGAGGCCGTGCTCGAGTTCGCTGGCGAGCGCGTTGCGGTCGAGGCCGAGGTCCGAGCCGAAACCGTCGAGCGCGAGCTCGCCTAACGCGTCGGCGAAACTATCGAGCGACGGCGCCGCTTCGCTATCGGCGTCGCCGGCGCGTTCAAACGGAGCATCGCTCATGACGTACGCTGCCGGATCGCGGCGCGCAATGCGTCGATCTGCGCGTCGAGACCGACATCGAGCGTGCCGGACGGCGTCTCGACAATGCATTGCTCTTCGTTCAGGCGGCTATCGGTGACGATGCGAACAGGAAGCGCCCCGGCCGTGGCCATGACCGATGCCATCCGCTCCGGCCACACCTGCTGCAACGCCGCCGCCACCGCCTCTCGGCACGCGGGCGCCACCCGCACCACCAGAAACGCCTCCTCGCGCACCAGCGCATCGATGCGCCGCAACGCCGTTTCATACAGCGCGCGCGGATCGCTTTCGCCGACTATCGTGCGCACCGCCTTCACGACGATCCCGGCGATCGTCTCGCGCAAACCGTCGAGCGTACGCGCCGCATCGAGCGCGGCGCCGCAGGCCTGCTGCGCGTATTCGCGCTTGCCCTGTTCGACGCCTTGCGCATGTCCCTCGCGCAATCTGCGTTCGTAGCCCTGCTGCGCTTCGTCGAGAATCCGCTGACGTTCGGTCTGCGCGGTCGACAGCAGCGAACCGGCGTCGAGCAGCGCCGCATACTCGCTCTGCTTGAGCACCTTGCGCTCGGAGAGGATCTGCAGGTTTTCGCTGGTGATCAGAAAAGCCAGTCCCATTGTGCGAGCCTCTCAGGTATCAGGCAAAGAAAGATCAGTTCGGCCAGATGCTGCCGGTGCACCGCGCTCAGTCCATACGCCGGCTGGCCGCTGACGCCGCGCGCGAACTTCAGGCGCATCCGCTCGACGATCGCATCGCCCTCCGGCGCGACGAAGTCCAGCAGCAGCCGCGCACCGCGCTGGCGGATCGCGTCGACCGCGGCGCGCGGCGTCTGGCGAAACGGTTCGAGGCTTTCGCCGATCGCGTCGAACGGCGGCGCACGCTCGAGCACGAAGGGCATCGCGTTGTAGCCGAACGCGTCGACGAGCGCCGTATGCGTGCGCCAGTTCGGCGCGTCCTGCAGCCACGCGCGATGCAGCATCAACCCGCAGTAAGCGGCCAGCGTCGTCAAGGCGCTGCGTTCGATCAGCGCGATGCGCGCCACCAGACTGCCGAAGCCGAACGCATAACGTTCCGCCAACCCGCTTCGCACCAGCAGATGGCGCGCGAGCACCGCACGGCCACGCGGGCCAAAACTCGCGAAATCGCGGTAACGGGTGGGCCAATCCTGCGGCAACCAGCTTGGATCGATATAACGGTCGGGCCGCAGATTGAACTCGACGGCGAGCCGGTAGCGCCGCGCCGCACGCGCCGGGTCTTCGGCGCGCGCTGCGTCGCGGACGCCGCCATGGGCGCCATGGCCGTCGCGCGCGGCTTCGTGCGCCGTATCGTGCGACATCGCGGCCTCCATCTCACTCGCCTCGCGCCGACGCACCCGCCGCCAGCGACGAGCGCGCGCCCATTGCATTGGCGATGCGCGAACCGAACACGCCGCGCCGCGCGCCGATCAGCCCGACCACGCCGAGCGTGAGCAGAAGCAGTAACGACGCGAGCCACGCGAACGGCGTGCGCAGCATCAGCAGATTCGCCAGACTGTCGCCGCCCAGGCCCGCCGCGCGCTGGCTCGCCGCGCTATCGGCTTGCAGGAACAGCGACACGTTGTCGTACGAGAGCCCTTCGATGCTATGCGCGACGAGGTCCTTGACCATCGGCGCGGTAGCGTGCAAATCGATGCCCGGCCGGTACTTGATGTACACCGCCGCCGACGACGGCTTGATCTTGTCCGACAGCGGATCGTTCTCCGGAATCACCACTTGCACATGCGCGACCACCACGCCGTCGACGTCCTCGAGCGTGCGTGCAAGTTCCTGCTGCACGCCGTAGATATAGCGCACGCGTTCTTCGGCGGGCGTCGCCACCAGCCCCTGCTGCTGGAACACCTGGCCGAGACTCGCGAGTCGCTGGCGCGGCAGGCCGTGCGCGCGCAGCACCTTCAGCGCGTCGCCCATCGCGCCGCCGTCCACGCTCACCTGCCACGCCGCCGCGCCGTCGCGGCTCTCCACGTTTTCCTTCGACGCGCCGATACCCGCGTCGGCCAGCACCGAGACGATCTGGTTGGCGTCTCTTTCGTCGAGGCCGGACACCAGTTCCTGCTCGCAGCCGGCCAGACACAGCAGCAACACGGCCGCGCCGAGCCATCCGACAATTCTCGTCATCGCTTTCTCATCCTGTGCGCCTCGCGGGCGGTGGCGTGGGCGGCGGCGAGGGTGGCGGATTTCCGCTCGCCGCCGGCACGCGCCTGGCCTCACGTTTAGCCGCTGCGATCAGCCTTTATCCGGCGTCAACACCGAGCGCGAGCAATTGTTCGCCGCCTGCGCGGCCGACAGCGCGAACTGGCAACCATTGGCCGTCATCGACAGGTCCCAGTTGTATTCCATCATCCGCGCCATATCCATGCCCCAGTCGCCGGTGGGGCGCAACGCCTCGTGACGAACGTTGGCGAGGTCGCTGAAATGCCGCCCGAGGCCGTCGAGGTAATTCACCACGCCGCTATTCGAGACCGGCGCCGATGCCGTTGTGGCCGCGGCCGCTTCGACACTGCGCGCGCCGCCCATCTGCGCGGCGAATTCCTGACCCTGTCCGGCGGGCGGCGGTCCGGCCTGCGGCTGCGTGGACGCGGTCCATTGCGCCTGCTGCACCGACTCGGCGGCCGACTTTTGCACTACGGCTTCTGCGCCGACCGGCGCTATCGCTGATCCAGTCATGATTCAGCTCCGTGCTTGAAAACTGCGCTTGAAAACTGCATTACAGGTCCTGCAAGTGCTGCGCTTGCATCACCGACACCACCGCGCGCGAGGGCGGCTTCGTCACAGCGGGCCCGCGACCCGCGTGAACGAAGCGCCGCCGCAAACCGCCGCCGCTTAGCCCAACCGGCCTGCGCTCGAATTGGCGCCCCCTTCTGCCGAACTCATGTTGTTCAACACGCTGACGGTCTGCGCATGCGACTGACCGACCATCCCGATCGACTGCATCTGCATCTGCTGCTCGAACAGTTTTTCTTCGAACGCCTGCATCTGCGCCGTGTTGTCCGGCAAATTCGACGAAGGGTTCGTTCCTGTGCTGGTTACGTTTGACGTGGTCATGATCGACTCCTTGGACTAATGAAATGCCGCTCACGCGGCGCCTTGCCCTCGCACGCCCGACTTGCGGCCTGCAAGACACTCCTTGAATTCCCTGTTCCCTGCACGGCTGCGGCTACGAACCCGGCATGGCGACGCCCGCCGCGGCGGGCGCCGCCGCAGGCGGTACTGAAGGCGCCGCCGACGCCGCCGCATCCGACGCCAGCGCCGGCGCAGCGCCGTGCGGCCCCAGCGCCACCACATAGCGCGCGCCGTTGCGCTCGAACGTGACGCTGCCCGAATCGATCGACGCGATCATCAAGCCGCCCGGCAAGGTCGCGCCTTCGAAGAAATGCCGTCCGTCGCGCGTCACCACGTAACGCGTGCCGCTGTCGTCGCCATACACGCCCGCGATATCCACCGGCACCGCGCCGCCGCCCGCCGCGATCAGCGGACCGCCGGCGTTGTCGTCATAGACAACCTTGTCGGTCACTTCGACCGCCGGCTTCGCGTCGCGCTTGAAGTTCTGCACGCGCTGCCACACCGCCCGCGTCGCGACGCCGCTGATCGTCACGCGGCCACGGCCCGTGTAGGCCACTTTCAGTGGCGTGTCGCTCAACGTCTGCTGCGCGGTCGCCAGCAATTCGTTGACGCTGTACACCTCGCCGAGCGTCACGCCGTCGAAACCGTTGACGATCGCCGCGACCCGCGCGCGTTCGTTGGCATCGCGCACGTAACCGTCCACCACGATGCCGTTGCCCTGCCCCGGCTCGACCGTCAGCTCGGGAAACTGCCGCAACGCGCCTTCCACATCGCGCATCCGTTCGAAGCGGCTTTGATGCGACCACCAGAACGAACCGCGCGTCGCCACCGCCACATAGCTGCCCGCCGCGATCGCGAACGCGCTCCACAGCGCCAGCAGCGCGAACATCAGACGGCGGCTGCCGAGCCCGCCGAGCCACGCCGGCAACGCCACCGCGAGCCAGCGGTGCGATTCGCCGCGACGCTTCGCGCCGCTCGCGCTTGCCGCGCCCGCCGGCATGATCTGCACGCCCGCCAGCCGCTCGATGCCGAACTTCACGTGCGCGACCGTCACCGTGTCGCCGGGCATCAACGCGCGGCGCATCTGCGCGAGCGGCGTGCCGTTCAGCAGCACCGGCGCGCCGCCCTGGTTCTGGATCGACACCGCAATCGAGCCGACATGCAGACACAGTTGCCGCGCGGCAATCTCGCGATCCGGCAGAATCACTTCGCAATCGGCGCCGGTGCCGACCCAGTTCTCACCGAGCTTCAGCCACAGCGTGCGGCCCGACATCGGACCGTTCAAAAAACACAGTTGCCAGCCGGACGCATCAGGGCCGCTGCTGACCATTGCTGTCTCCTGCAGCGGGAGCGGCCGGCGGCGTCATCGGCGGCGTTGCGGACGGAGTCGCAACCGGCGCGCTCGTCGCCGGCGCGGCATTCGCGGCAGCGGCCGAACTTGCCGGCGCCGGCGGCGGCGCGATCGTCTGCGCACGCGCGGTCAGCGAATCGTTCGACGGCGGCACCACCACGTTCTGCATCAGATCCGACGTGTAGTTCTCCACGCCGCCTGTCGACGCATATTCCGCCGACGGCGTGACCACGCGCGGCGTGATCATGTAGAAGCGCTCCATGTGCTGCCCGTTCTTGTTGGTGTACTTGAACAGGTGGCCGATCCAGGGAATATCGGACAGAAGCGGAATGCCGGTCTTGTCGAAGCTCTGCGCGTCGCTGTTGAAGCCCGCGATCAGGAGGCTCTTGCCTTCGTCGATCATCGCCTTGGTGACGATGTTCCGCTGCAGGATCACCGGCACGTTCGACACCTGCTGATTCGTGACCTCGCCGTCCTGAATGTCGAGCGACATCATCACGCGCTGCGTGCCGTCTTCGACGATCAGCGGCGTCACCTTCACGCTTTGCCCGGTCGTGATGCCGTACAGCGACGAGTCCTGGAAGCCCTGGACCTGCACGTAGAACTCGGTGAGGTTTTCGAGCACGGCTTCGGTGTTGTCGAGCGTCAGCACTTTCGGCTTCGAATACAGCTTGGCGTCGCCGGTGCGGGCGAGCGCGTTGATCCGCGCGAGCAGATAATCGCGCAGCGACCCGCCGATCGACGCGGTCAGCGCGAGGCCCACCGGCGTGGTGGTGCCGGTCTGCCCGGCTTCGGTCGTGCCGGCCGCGAAGGTCAGCGGCGGATTCGCGCCGTTGCCGAACTGGAAGTCGCCGTGACTCGTATGCAGCCGCCAGTCCACGCCCAGCTGATCGAGCGACTGCAAGCTGATATCCATGATCGTCAGATTGATTTCGACGATGCGCGGCTTCACGTCGAGCTGCTGGATCAGCGATGCGTAGCGTCCCATGTGATCGGGCGTGTCGCGAATCAGCACGGCGTTGATCGCCGGGTCGGCTTCGATTTGCGGCAACGAGTCGGCGCTGCCGAACGCGTTCAGGTCGCCGCCCGGACCCTGGCCGCCGCCGTAACCACCGTAACCGCCACCATAGCCACCACCACCGCCGCCGGACGCGACGCCGTTGCCGCCGCTCATGCCGGCCAGCGGGATCTCGATGCGCGGCACGTTGATCGTGTCGCCCGAACTGAGCTTGACTTCGCGGGTGGGGCCGCCGAGGCGCATCGCGCCCGCGCTCGGCGCGTTGTTGCTCGCGCCGCGCAGGTACAGCTTGCGCAGAATCGTCGCCACGCCGGGAATCGTCACCTCTTTGCCCGAGCGATTGATCACGAAGTCCGCGGCCCAGTTGTACTTGAGCCGGAATGCGCGGATATCCGCGTGGTCGGTGTTCGCCGCGCCGTTGCCGACCGAGTCGATCGCCTGGCGCACCAGTTCCACATAGCGGCGCGGCCCGGATACATAGGCCGTGCTGTCGCGGTCGCTGATCTGCAGCGGATAGCGCTTGTCGGTGATCTGCATCGACTGCAGCGCCTGAGCGAGATTCGACGCCGAACCGCGCGGAATCGGAAAGACCTGGGTTTGCGCGTCGGCCGCGCGTTCGATGTACAGAAACGAGCCGTCGTAGTACCACGTCAAGCCGTAGGTCGAGCACACGCTATTGAGCGTATGCACCGGCGTGTCGTTGAAGCGCCCGCTGATGCTGCCTTCCACCTTGCCGTCGATCACCGCCGTGGTGCCCTGCGAAGCGGCCAGTTCGCGCAGGAAATCGGCCAGCGGCCGGCCGTTCGCGACGATTTCGAAACTGCGGTTGCGCCATTGCAATTCCGCCGCATGCGCGCGCGACAGCGGCACCAGCATGCAGAGCGCGAACATCAGCAGCAGCGTGCCGCGCATGCGTATCAACAGAACGGGATGAACTATTTTTTTCAAGTGAAAGCCCTGTGGCGAGTTGATCACGACATCCCTGGCAAGACGACGAACACCCGCTCGAGCGCCTGCCGCGCGAAGATCAGCAATTCGCGGCCGGCCCAGCCCGCCAGCACGATCACCGTCACCATCACGACGATCATTCGCACCGACGTGCCGATACTCGAGTCCTGCACCTGCGTGACGGCCTGCGCGATCGCAACGAACAGCGCCGTGCCGGTCGCCACCAGCACTACCGGCAACGACAGCATCAACACCAGCAGCAGCGCCTGGCGCGTGATGTCGAGAAGCGCGGCTGCGGTCATGCGGTTTCTCCATGGTTGGGGCGCGGGTTCGTCATGCGCTTCATGCCGGGTTCATGCCGGGTTCATGCCGGGTTCGTACCGGGTTCGTACCGGGTTCATGCCGGGTTCATGCCGGGTTCATGCCGGGTTTTTCACCCAGCCGATCGTATGCAGCCGCACGTCCTCCTCGATCTCCTGATACGACAGCACCGGCACATCGGGCAGCACCGGCTCGAGCACGGACTTCACATAGAAGCGCACCGCCATCGGCACCAGCACGCCGACGCGCCGTTCACGCCCCTCGCGCGCGCCGCTGCGCAGCGACTCCATCACCGCGCGGGTCTGTTCGCCGACGTTGTCCTTCACGTCGCGCGCGAGGCCGAGAAACACGCCTTGCGGCGTCTTCGTGATCGCCGCCTGCACGCGGTCCTGCAAGCTCTGCTCGAACAGCACGACATCGAGGCTGCGGCTCACGCCGCAATAGCGGTCGGTGATCATCCGTTTGAGGTCGACGCGCACCTGCTCGACCAGCGCGATGGTGTCGTCGGGTTCTTTCGGCGCCCACGTAATGAGGCTTTCGAAAATCACCCGCAGATTGCGGATCGGAATGTGTTCGAGCAACAAGCGCCGCAGCACTTCGGTAATCCGCTGCAAGGGCACGATGCGCGTGAGTTCGGCGATCAGTTCCGGATGGTCGCGGCGCGCCAGATGCACCAGTGCCTGCGTCTCCTGAATCCCGATCAGCGCGGCAGGATTCGCGCGCACGATCGACTCCAGATGCTGCGCGAGCACCTGTTCGTGCGTGAGATTCCCACTGTGGGACACGTGCCCCGCGCGGCCGCCCGGTGGCGACGCGTGAGCGGCAATCCACACCGGCTGCGTGAACGGCCCGAACGGCTCACCCGCTTCGCGTTCGAGATCGGCCGGCAGCGGCGACGTGCCGTCCCATAACAGCAGACCGGGACGCAGATAGCCCGTCGACGCAATCACGTCCTGCAACAGAATCCGATAGCTGTGCTGCGCGAGCGCCGGATCGAAACGCAGGTTCATGCGCGGAAACACCGGGCCCAGATCGACGTCGACGCGCGCTTTCGCTTCGGAGAGCGCCGCCTGCAATTGCACGAGGTTCAGATGCGCGCGCAGATCGCGGGCGAACACCACCGCGAGCAGCGCCGTCATGCCGAGCGGATGCACCAGCGAGCCGCCCGCGCCAATGCCCGCTTCGCTGTCGGCGGGCGCATCCGCGAGCGTGATCAGATTCAGTGCGGGCACCGTCTTGCGCCGCCGCATCAGGAATACGCCGCCCGAGATCATGCCGCCCGCCAGCAGCAGAAACGACCACTTCGGAAAACCCGCCACCGGCACGAAGGCGAGAACGATCACACCGGCGATCAGCATCGCGCGCGGATGATTGGTGATCTGCGTGCCGATCTGTTCACCGAGGTGCCGCTCCTGCGCGTCGCGCGACGCAACCCGTGTGGTCACCACACCCGCCGCGATCGACACCAGCAGCGACGGAATTTGCGAAGCCATGCCGTCGCCGACGGTCAGCACCGCATACCGGTGCAAAGCCTGCGACACGCTCATGTCGTGCATCAGCGTGCCGACCGCGATGCCCGCCAGAATATTGATGAACGCGATGATGATGCCCGCGATCGCATCGCCCTTGACGAACTTCATCGCGCCGTCCATTGCGCCATGCAGTTGCGATTCCTGTTCGAGCAATTCGCGGCGCCGCTTCGCTTCGTCCGACGTGATGATGCCGGCGCGCAGATCGGCGTCGATACTCATCTGTTTGCCGGGCATCGCATCGAGCGAGAAACGCGCGCCCACTTCCGCGACGCGTTCGGAGCCCTTCGCAATCACGATGAACTGCACGATCGCGATCACCAGAAACACCACACCGCCGACCACGAAGTTATTACCGACGATCAGACGCCCGAAGGTATCAATGACATGTCCTGCATTCGCCTGCAACAGAATCAGCTTGCACGAAGCGATGTTCAGTGCGAGCCGCAGCAGCGTGGTGAACAGCAGCAGCGCGGGAAACGATGAAAAGCTCACGGCGGACGGCAGGTACGTCGACACTGTCAGGAGCAGGATGCTCAACGCCAGGTTCAGCGAAATCAGGCCGTCGAGCACCACGGTCGGCAACGGCAGCACGAATAGCGCGACCACCGCCGCGACGAACAGCGCCAGCAGCAAGTCGTAGTTGCGCGCGAGCGAGAAGCGGGCGCCGCGTTCGCGCCACCCCACTCCCAGCGTGCCGCGCCAGAGCTTGTTGACCGTATCGAAAGGCATGAACGTGTGTCCTTCGCAGCCGCCTTCGGCGAGTTGCGGAACAGCGCTCCATGAAAGCCAATGGTGCAGTCAGTTTAGAGAAACCCTGTCGTGGCAGTGCCTGGAAAACTCGTGGGATCCGGTGGTTTGAACGCGTTCATTTCACGCCGCACTACGAAACGCTGTAGTGTTCCGCGTCCGCGTTCGACATTACATTGGGGTCACGCATCCGGACCTGGAGGAAAGCTTGAAATCGAGCCAACGCGCCGAAGATAGCTACGTGATGCTGGACGGCAGGCAGCGCTGTATCGCCGACCTCGCCAGCAAGCCGTTGCCGGCCGCACGCTCGGCAGTCGCCGACGAACTGAGCGGCGCGCGCAGCCCGGCGCAACGGCGCCTGCTGATCGGCACGATGCTCGGCGCGATCGGCTTCGACTGGCTGTGCTACTGGCGGCTCGCGCGAGCCGGCGACCTCATCACGCGCGCGCTGTATGTACGCGAATACGCCGCGCCCGGCTGGCCCGACCGTTATGTTGCTCAGCGCTATATCGAAGTGGATCCGCGCATCGCCTTCGCGTGCCGCTACGAATGGCCGCTGGTGTGGGACCTCACGTCGCTCGCGCAAGCGCCTTATGGCGATGCGGTGCAAACCGTCGAACCGCGTCTGCGGCATCTGCTCGACGACGCGCATGAAGCCGGATTGCGCAGCGGCATCACGTTCGGGCTTGCGAGTCCGTCGAGTCCGCACCAGAGCGTGATCAATTTCAGTTGCGCCAATCTGTCGAAGCACTGGATCGGCGACCGCGTCATTGGCCAGGCCTATGCGCTGGGCCTCGCGCTGCACGAATATCTGTTGAGCCATGCGGCCTCGCTCGACGAAGCGCCGCCGCGCAACAAGCCGATTTCGCACGTGCAGCGCCGCATCCTGACCGCGCTGACCCAAGGCATGAGCGACAAACAGATCGCCGATCAATTGCAGATGTCGACGCATAACGTCGATTATCACTTGCGACTGCTGAAGAAACGCTATGGCGCGCAGAACCGCGTGCATCTCGCGTATCTGGCCGGTCAGCACGACGCGCGATGAACGGTCCCGCGACGATGCGCGAACCGCAGGCGTTCGATAGCGATGCCGCGCCGTTGCACACGCCGTTGCACACGCCGTTGCACACGCCGTTGCACGCGCCGTTATCCGCCGCTGTGCACGCGAAGACGCTCCCCGCTTCATCCGTCAGCGCGCTCGGCGATAGCACGCTGCTGCCGCGGCTCGCGCCCGAGGCCGCGCGCGCATTGCGGCGCGCCTATGCATGGCCGCGCCCGTTCGCACTCGAAGCCGGCGGCGCCGCTTACGCGCTGCGCTGGGACTTCAACGCGCGGCTCGCCGAAGGCGCGCCGCGCCGCTACCGCTTTCGCCTCGGCCCGGCATCCGGCTGGCTGCTGCTGGAGGCGCTCGCCGAGCCCGAGCTGATCGGCGACGCGGCCGATCCGGCCGTGCCCGAGGCGATTCGCTGCGCGCTGGTTGCCGATGCGTTGGCGCCCGTCTGCAACGCGCTCGCGCGGCTGACGCGGCACGACGCGGTGCTGTTCGCGCCCGAACACGGCGAAGCGCCCGGCGCGACCGACGCTGGCGCCGAACTCCGTTTTTCGGTCAGCAAGGTTAGCCCGGGCGCCGCCGACTGGCGCACGCACGGCGCACTGCAATTCGACGACGCCCGATTTCTCGCGCTCGCCTGCCCCGCCGATCCGCCGCCGCCCACGCTCGGCCCGCACGATTTCGACATGCTTCCGGTGCCGCTGTCGTTTTGCATCGGCACGACGCGCCTCGCGCAACAGGAACTGAACGGCTTGCAGCAAGGCGACATCATCGCGATCGAGCGCTGGAAGTCGGCCGGCACGGGTTTGACCTGCCACGCCAGAACACCCGGTTCGCCGGGCATCACGTTAAACGCACGCGTGCTGGGCGCCACCATCACCATCGAACAGATTCAGGGGAACGCCGTGACCGCAACCACGCCAACGCCGGATCAGCACGCCGCGCCGGCCGGCGCTACCAATGACGCTAGCGACACTGGCGGCACCAAAGCCGCCGCCGCGCTGCCGCTCGACTCGCTCGAAGTCACCACGAGCTTCGAGCTCGAACGGCGCACGCTGACGCTCGCGCAGCTCAAGGCGTTGCGACCGGGCTTCGTGCTTGAGCTCGAGCAGCCGCTGAACCAGGGCGTGATCCGCATCCTCGCGAACGGCATGCTGGTCGGACACGGGCATCTGATCGCGGTCGGCAACAAGCTCGGCGTGCGGGTCGCGGAACTCGCGCCGGGGACCGCGCAAACGCCAACACCAACGCCAACGCACGCACCAACGCACGCAAAAACGCCGGACCATCGCGATGGGTAATCTGCCGAATCCCATCGCGATGGTGGCGCTGCTCGCCGCGCTCGGCATCGCTCCGTTCGCGGCGTTGATGGTGACGAGCTACACCAAGCTCGTCGTCGTGTTCGGCTTGTTGCGCAGCGCGCTCGGCATCCAGCAGGTGCCGCCGAATATCGTGCTGAACGGCATTGCGCTGATTCTGTCGGTGTACATCATGGCGCCGGTCGGCATGGATATCGGCGACAACCTGAAGCAGCAGAATTTCTCGGTCGGCAGCCAGATGAACGTGCAGGACGTGCTGCAATTGTTCGACGCCGCCGCGCCGCCCATCAAGACTTTCATGATGCAGCACACGCAGGAGCGCGAACGCAGCTTCTTCGTGCGCTCGGCCACTAGCGTATGGCCCGCGGCGCGCGCGAAGAATCTGCAACAGGACGACCTGCTGGTGCTGGTGCCGAGCTTCACGCTAAGCGAGTTGATGAAGGCGTTCCAGATCGGCTTCGTGCTGTATCTGGTGTTCGTGGTGGTGGATCTGGTGGTAGCCAATGTACTGCTCGCGCTCGGCATGCAGATGATCGCGCCGACCACCATTTCCGTGCCGTTCAAGCTGCTGCTGTTCGTCACGCTCGACGGCTGGTCCGTGCTGATTCACGGGCTGATCCTGTCGTATCGCTGAGGCCGCGATGAGTGCCGTGCGCGGGTTCGTGTGGCTAGCCACAACGGTGCTCGCCGCCGCTGCGCTGCCGCTCGCCGCGGCCGCACAGCAGAACGGTGCGGCGTCGGCGAGCTTTGCCGAACTCGCGCAGACCTGCGCGCCGCATGTCGACACGCAGACGCTGGCGGCGATCGTGCGTGTCGAGTCGAGTTTCAATCCGTATGCGATCGGCGTGGTCGGCGGCCATCTGAAACGCCAGCCGCGCGACTACGGCGAAGCCGTGGCGACCGCACATGCGCTCGCGGCGCGCGGCTTCGATTTCAGTCTCGGGCTCGGACAGATCAACGTGCGCAATTTGCAGCGCTTCGGCGAAACCATCGAAACGATTTTCGAGCCGTGCCGCAATCTGCGCGCGAGCGGCGCAATTCTGGCGCAATGCTTCGCGCGTTCGGCGGGGCAGACACGCGACGAGCAAGGCGCATTGCGCGGGGCGTTTTCCTGCTACTACAGCGGCAATTTTTCGACCGGGTATCGGGAAGGTTACGTGGCGCGCGTGATTGCCGGCGCTTATACGAATGCGCGGCAAGCGGCACGCGGGCCGGACTCGGCGGCGCGACCTGTCGAGGCGGTGCGCACCGCCGCGCCCGATGCAGCCGAAGCATCCATCGCGCAAGCCGCCCCGCCGCGCAAAACCGCCCAACGCGCACCGGTCCGGCAACCATGCCGCACGCCGGACGCACGGCAGTTCATCACGGTACGTTGCGCCGACGATCCCAACCGCTGGTGCACGCGCTGCCTGAACGAGACGACGCTTGCCGCGCATTAGATCGCGCCGGCAAGCGGCCACCGCATGCATCAATGCAGGCTGTCAATTCAGCCGCAGACGTCCCGCCAGATACGCAAGTTCCGCACGATTGCCGACACCGTACGTTTTGCGCAGCAGCCGCAAGTGATAGTCGACGTTGTGCACGCTCGTATGCAGCCGCAACGCGATCTGCTTGTCCGACAGGCCGGACGCGATGCACAGCAGAATCTCCCGCTGCCTTTCCGACACCGCCGTCGCCACGAACTGCTGCGCAAGGGTGCGCCGGTATCCGGCGGCAAGCTGATGAAGCGACAGGCCGAGCCCAAGCGTCTGAGCGAGAATGCTGCTGTCGATCCACGCGAGTTTCGGGTTCATCGACGTGAAACTGACGATCACCTGAAGATCGGTCGACGGAACCGGCAGGCCGAGCATGATGCCCGAACGCATGCCGTCGGCGTCCATTTCCTGCAGAAAGCGATTCGCGCGCGGATCGCGTCCGCGGCTGCGGCATGCCTTGTTCAGCTGCGAAAGGTCCCACACGACCGGCGGCGTATGCACACGGCCGATAACGAGCCGCGGATCGACTTCGAAGTAGCGTTCGTGGAAGTAGTTGCCGCGAAATTGCGCCGGTACCAGCCCCTCCACCATGAAGGCGCGTGCCACGCGCTCATTGACGACCTGCAACGTCACGTAGGCCACCGTGTTGAAGCCGATGATGCGCAGCAAACCCGCGAACAGCCGCATGCGCTCCGCCGGCGTGGCCGCGGATGCGAGTTCCCGGATCAGATGCGACTGCGCGCCCGAGCGGCGCGCAGCGGAATCGGCCGCGAGATCGCGGTCCTTGTGCCAGATCAGCTCCGGCGGGTCGCCGGCGCCCGTTACGGCGGGCTGCTCGCCCACCGGATAGCGTTCCATATCGATCGACGGTACCGAAAAGCCATGCATTTGACTGCTCCGGTGAACGTGAGAGAAAAGCGGCAACCGAAGGCGGCGTGAACATGACGCATGCCGACGAACCGCTATCGTTGCACGACTGCCTTGCGCCTTCATCGACCCGACGCTCTAGTCACACTATCTCAACATATTCTCGTCGATTTGAAAACAAAGTAATACCGTCGGACTCCCAAAGACCTCTTCGAACGAATCATGTTTGACGCCATTCTGCTCCGATCTTTCGTTAGTGTCGCTCAAGAGGGCGGCTTTCACGCGCGCAGCGAGCCGTTTGCATCTGACTCAATTCGCGATCAGTGCGCACCTGCGGCGGCTTGAAAGACGGGCCGGAAAGGATCTGGAGCCGGTGATTGGCGACCGTTGCCACGACGAACGGCCCGCGCGCCCAGATATCGGGCGTCGGGGTGGGAAAGGAGACAGCATGCCTGCCTCAATACGTCACTTCGTTCGAACTTCGTCGCCGATCCCGATCATGTTGAAGTCCGCACGGAATTGCGGATTCAGATTGAGTATCTGATCAAAGAGCAGATGATGGTCCGCACCGATGCTGGCCAGCGAGTCGCCCGGCTGCGCATCGACAAATTTCCATTCGCTCGGCACGGTGTCCGGTGCCTGCCAGGGCAACAGCGAGCCCTGAGGGTCGGCATAGCCGACAGTCAGCGTGTCGCCAGTTACCGGATCCGTGTCCGGATTGGCCGGCACTGTCGAATTCAATTCGAGCAGCCGCATCAGGGCGAGATGTTCTTTCTGCCGCATCGACAGAGAGGTGTCCTTACCCTCCGCTCGAGTCAATAAGCCGCCCTGATAACTATCGGCCACCATCGTCAATGTTTCACTGGCTCCGACCCGATGTGTGACGGCAGTCGGATGCGCCGGAGATTGCGAGGGCTGCGCGGACGGCCTGCCTGGCTTCGGGGTCGGGGTCGGGGTCGGGGTCGGGGTCGGGGTCGGGGTCGGGGTCGGGGTCGGGGTCGGGGTCGGGGTCGGGGTCGGGGTCGACGGCGGTGCAGATGCCGTTTGCGTAGGCGCTGGGCTCGCCGTCGGGTTGGGATTGGGCGTCGACGGCGGTGTGCCACCCTGCCCCGGCTGCTGCTGATTATTCTGGTTCGTGCCCGGCGCCTGAGAAGGCTGCGCACTGGACGGCGCACCGCCGGATCCATACGCCAATTGCATGACCATCCGCGCGATCAGCGCGGCGGCGAACAGATATTGCGGCTTGGCGAGCGCGCCCGGACCCGCGACCGGACTGCGCCATGCGCCTTTGTTGCCGGTATTCTTCGCGGCGTCGTAGGTGAATTTGCCGAAGGCGAGATCGAGCGCCGCATCGAACGCGGCCACGGCGATATTCGGCAGAGTCGGGTTCATCAGGGCATGGTTGATCACATCGTTGCCGGCCCAGAACGCCGAAGCCACTGGCAACCCCATCATCGACCCCGTCTGCAGCCAGCGCAGGGGCGCCTTCGTCGTCGTCATGTTGTCGCCGATGAAACCGCTGCCAAGCTCGGTGAAGTTATGCACGGCGAGGCCCGCATTGGCGAGGCCGAAGATCCCGTTGAAACCTAGCCCCGCAATCGCGGCCGCAGCGTGCGCAGGCGTATCGAAGTGCAGCGGCAGTGTTTCCAGCGAGTGGACGGTCGAGATCAGATTGCCGGTGAAGGTCGCGCCAACCGCGCCGCGATACAGCTTGCCGGGCCATGTGCGGCCGTCGGCGAGCGGACTCGCCGACGAGGCCTGGAAGCCGAGCGTGCGGTCAACGTTGATCTGATACAGGCCGACCGCGGCCATGATCGCGTTGAAGCGTTGCTGTTCGCGCCCGCCGCTCGCGGGTTGCTCACCGGGTTTGCTGCCGGGCGCGTCGAACCTGTCCGCGTCCAGGCCGTACAGATAAGCCAGGTTGGCGCGGAATTGTTCGGTGATCTCGGCGAGCTTGACCAATTGTTCGTCATTGATCTTGAGGCCGCCCGCGTACTGTTTGAAGTAGGTGGCGAAGCGGTTCAGACTGGCGTCGCTGAAATGGCCCTGCTCGAAGCCGCTCTCCCAGTCGAGACGATCCAGTTCGCCCTTGTAGGTCTTGAGTGCCGTCAGGCCACCGCGCGTGATGAACGCCAGTGTGCTCGCAAGCGATGCATCGTAAGCCTGCTGATGGGCGAGATTTTCGCCGCCTGCTACAGCGGCGCTTGCGCCCGTCGTGAACAGTCCTGAAAGCAAGCCACCGAGGATTTGCCCCTTCAGGTCGCCAGGCTTGCCATGCGAGGTGGACGAACCGCCCGGACTGCCGCCGGGCGCGGGGCGCGTCTTCGAACCTTCGATCGGCGACTGATACGCCGAATATCTCACCGGCTGATTGGCTCCGCCAGGCTGCGCTTGCGCATTCGCCTTCGACTGCAGTTTCGCGACCCATTCGTCGTAGCGCGCGCGTGCCTGCGCGAGGTTCTGCTCACGCAAGGGCCGCAGTGTGTCGTGCATAGCGCGCATCGCCTGCACGTCGGCGGCGCGGCCGTCGGCGATCAGTTGCCCTTCGGTCCAATCGGCGACTTGCGCTTGCGCCTGGTTGAAGAGCGTTTCGCTGGCGCCGCGCAGGAATTGCCAGGCGGCTTCCGGATCGCGCAGGGCAACCCGCGCGATCAGCGGCGAGGTGGTGGTCAGCGACTGGTTGTACTGCCCGGCGTTGACCGGCTTGACCGTATCCGAGCCGTTATGAACGCGTCCCGAGTAGTCGACCAGCAGATCCGCGGCTGCTTCGATCATGTCGGGATGCGTGATCGCCTCACCAACGTCGTTCCATGACAGGTCGATATGCGCGTTCGGCAGCGTGTCGAGAATGTAGCGGCAGACCGCCATATGGTTCGGCATCGGCTTGTCGCTGACGAACTCATGGCGCATGCCGCCGGGCACGCTGTCGTCAGGGAACATCGCGTGAGTCGTCATGCGCATGTCGGGACGGACAAAGCGGCCAAGGCCCGAGTGCGCCAGCTCCAGATTCAGGTTGGGATAAGGACTGAACTGGTCCAGCAGCGGCTTGACGAATTCATAGCCGGTCTCCACCGGGGCCGGCCGCGCGTTCCCCGCGGCCTCGCCATGGTGCCCCCAGTCGTTATGGATCAGCTCGATCAAGCCGATCTTTTCGGCCAGCTCGAAATTGGCGTGGGCTTCCGGTGTGCCGAGCTTGAACCGGTTCATTCCCATCATCTTCGAGACGGCTTCCTTGTTGAAGGTTTTTTCGCCCTCGGAGATGAAATAGCCAGGGTATTTCTTCAGCAACGTGGTGAGGAAGCCGATCGAACCCGGCTTCGACAAATCGATCCCGGTCGACGACAGATACGCGCGCGCGGCCTGGCCTCGCGTAGCTGGATCGTCGTACAGCTTCTTGAAATTCTCCGCAACACGTTCGTCCATCGCCGCCGCGTCGTGCATGGTCAGCGTCGGTGCATTCAGACTCGAATAATGGCTCTCGCCACAGAATTGCGGAATCGATCCAAACAGGATCGTTGCATGGTCACCGGCCACGTTCAGCAGCGATTCCAGCACGATACCGTCTCGATGGTCGTAGCCTCGCCAATGCGCATGAATGTCGGCGATCACATGTTCGAGGCCGCCCGGAATATCGACCAGACTCAACGTCAGCGGGTCGGCCGCGAACGTCTTCGGGCTCGTGATCGTGCCCGCCTTGACCAGCATCTGGTACAGGCTGCCGGGGTCGTGCCGCGCCATCAGGTCTAGCACCAACTGGTAAGGACGCGCCACGCCCGGCCTGCCGGCCGGGTTCGGCCACTGCCCGTCTGCCAGGTTTTGCGGTTGCGCTGGTGCAGATTGCTCTGGCAGCAGCAGCGGCTGAGCTGGCCGGGACGGAGCGCCGGCGTTCGCCGCGGCAGGCTGCGGCGCCGGCGCCGGGGTATCGGGCACCAGCAGACCACTCGCGGTACGCGTGAAGCCCGGCACTTCGGGCACCGCAAGCGTGCCCGCCGGCGGCACCATCAGGTTCGCCGGCGTGAGGCGCCAGCCTTTGGGCAGTGCTGCACGGGCCGCGGCACGCTTCTGGACCTGCTCGTCGCCGATTCCCGCCCCCCGGCCGCGGCTCACACCGATACCGACGCCGGCCAGACCCGCCGACGTGACAAATTGCAGCCAGTCTGTCGCGCTTGCCTGGCCGTTCGAATTCAGCAACTGATAACCCTGATAGCCCAAGGAAGCCACGTTGGTGGTCACCGCGCCCATGCCGACAGCGCGCATCGGCATGCCCTCCGTGACCCGCAAGATCGCCCGCACGAGGCTCGCCGTGTCGGCCGCCGCCTCAGGCGAGCCGACCAGCGCACGGCGCGCCAGCAACTCCGGCAGCGTATGTTTGAACTCGCTGAGCGGTTTTGCGCCGCCGTTGACGATGCTCGCATACGCCTTGTCTTCGGCACTCGCGCCGCGCGCCACGCGTGTCAGCCCGGTTGCATCGGTGAACACCTTATCGGTCACACCGATCCGGCTGATCGCCGTCGTGGTGCGGCCGGCCAACCCGCCCACACCCGCCGCGCCACCCAGCACATTGGCGGCCAGACTGAGCCAGTTCCAGCCGTTGCGATATCCGTGGTCGGTATTCAACGCCTTGATCGACTGCATCGCGCCCTGCGCCGCGCTCACCGCGAAGTACGCGTCGGCCAGATCCGACAGCACCACGAGCCACAATGCCGCCGTTTCCGGTTGCACGAGGGTCGTCAGCAGACCGGCAGCGACCGTGCCGGCAATCTCCAGATCGGTCTTCAGATGGTCCCAGTCGTACCAGTGATCGTCGGGCTTGTAGGTGGTCCAGTAGGACTCGCCGGTCAATAGCGAGCCGTTGCCGCCGAGCACCCAGTGCGGCTGCGCCATCAGGAGGCCCTTGTCGAGCCCGGTATGCGATTGCCAATCCGAATAGCCGTAACGCACGGCCGTATCGGCCGGCCCGACTTCGATTTCGTTGCCCTTCGCGTCGATGCCTTCCATCACCGCGGCCTGGAGCGCCGGATTGCCCTGGCCTTCGCGGTTGTCCCACCACTGCATCGACAGCGACGTGAGCGCGATGGGTGCGTGTCCGCTCGGCTGGGTGATGCCCTCGCCCTTCATCAGACTGTCGGCGATCTGGCCGAGCGTAGTCTTACGGCCGTGGTCGTACACCACCTCGTTCGGGTCGTACTCGGCGAACTGGCCGAGCGCGAGCGCCTGCTCGTCCTGCAGCGAGCCGGGCGTGTAAGCGGGACCCTTGCTGCTTTCCGCCGCGCCGACCGCGTTGAGCACCGCGTCGTAACTGGTCACGACCTGCATGCCGTCCTGCGCGCCGAGACCGGCAACATGGCCGTCCGAGGTCACGACGGTGGTGATGTCCGGGCTGGACGACCACGGCGCGTTGGGCTGCAACTTCAGTTCCGGATGGGCGGTGATGTCGATCGGCGTGACCGGTTTGCCGGCGTCCTTGAAGCCGGTCTCGCGCGCGATTTCCTTGCCTACCTTGCTGTTCGGATCGTCGTCGAGCATGTCCTGCGCGAACTGCGCCGAGCCGTCTTTCTTGTCCTTGACGTCGCCGAGCCCGAAACCCTGACCTCTGACAAGCGCGACTCTCCCCGTCGCGATCACGGTCTGGTTGTACTGCGACGAACTATCGACGGTGCCGAAGCCGCCCTTGCCGAGCGGCTTGCCCATCAGCCCCTCGATGCTTTTGCGCAACGCCGTCATCTGCGGATTGGCCGCGCCGCCGCCCGCCGCATAGATGCGCGACACCGCGTCGAGATCGTTGGCCCTGGCGGTCCATTGCAGCACGCCGTCCTGCTTGCCGTCGCCGGCGAACTTCGCCTGGTAGAGCGCCGCGGCGAGGTCGGCGCTCGTCGAAGCGTGCATGAAGTCGGCGATCGTGTTCAGCTTGTCTTCCGGATCGTTCTTGCCGCGCACCAGCGAATCGATCTCCGTGAAGAGCCGCTGGGTCTGCGGATCTTGCACCGCGCCGTCGAGCAGTTGCGGATAAAACACCGTGCCGGCGTACGCCGCCAGTTGCTTGCCTTCAGCAGCGAAGCGCGCCTTTGCGTCGTCGATGCCGTTGTGGCCGGCAATGCACGGGAGCAGCGCCCCCGCATCGACGATCGACTGCAGCGCTTCGCTTCGCAGGCCGGTAACCGTCGCGTCGCCCATCACCTGGTCGTAGAGCGGATCGCCCGGCTTCATGCCGCCGATCAGGCGGCTCAGTGCCTGAGCGGCAGCCGCATCGCCCGGACCCGCGCCGCCGTTCTGCTGCTGCGCGTAACGCGTCTGCTGGATCACCTGTTGCGCGCTGAGCGCGAGCTGCAACTGGTTGAACGCGTCATTAAGCGCCTTGCTTTCCGGCGAATCCTTGCCGGTGTTTTGCGCTGCCTGGATTTGCGGCGCCAGCACCTGGCCTTCGAGCGCGAACTGCGCTTTCCACATCGTGTCGACGTAGTTCGGATCCGTTTGCCACGCGCTGTCCTCGGGCTGGCGGCCGGCGGCGGCGTTCAGCGCGACTGTCAGGTCATCGTGATAGGTCTGCAACGCTTTCGCGACGGCTTGCTGCAAAGCCGGGTTCTTCGAGTCTTTGGCCAGGTCGGCCTGCGCCTGCTGGACCTTCTGGTAATCGTCGTTCACCTTGCCGGCGGCGCTCGCCAACGCCTTGTCGTCCGGCTTCGGATCCTGCGTCATCGCCTGGGTGGCCTTGTTGAGCGCATCGGGCCGCAGCACGCCGAGGGCCGCCAGATCCTTCGACGCCGCCTGGATCGGATCGTTGTCCTTGTTGGTGGGGTCCTGGTAGTAGGCCGACAGGTATTTCGGCGCGTCCGCCGTAAGCGCCGCTTGCGCGAGCGCGTAATCGTCCTTGGCCTGACCGCCGAGATAGGCGCGCGTCGCGACGAGCGCCGCCTTCATGCTCATGCCTTCGCTGAGCAGTTGCGACAGGTAGTCGGACGCCGAGGTCGGACCGGGCGCCGGATCGCTCTTCGACGGCGGCGCATCGGCGGCCGCGGCCACCGTGCCGCACTGCACCGCATCGGTCGCGCCGGTGAGCGTGCGGGCATCGAACAATTGCATCTTCGACAGTTCGTCCGACGCCTGCGCGACCGGGTCGATCGTATCGACCTTGGCGCCGGCCTTCAGCTGGGCGGCGTTAGCGGTGAGCCACTGCCGGCCGTCGGCCTGCGCTTTCTGCAGCAGCGCGGCCTGCGCCCAGGTGCCGTCGGTGATCGCCGGATTGTCCTTGCGTCCGGCCGCCAGTGCCTTGTCGAGGCTTTGCTGATCGACCGGACCGTTGCCGAGCTGAGCGCTCAATGCCTGCTGCGCTTTCGCCAGTTGCTGCGCGTCCTGCGGCGCGGCTTGCACCGGCGCGGGCGTCGGCTTCAGTTCGGTCGGGCCTTCGAGCGTTTTCGCCAGTTCGCTGTTGGGGTCCTGGTTGATGATCGCCTGATAGGGCGCGAGCGACGCGCCATCGATGCGCGCGAAGCCGAGCGTATCGAAGCGCGTTTGCCCGTACGCCACGCCCGCCTGGCGTTCGCGGTCGATCTCATTCTGTTGCGCGGTCAGTTGCGTTTTCAACGCCTGCATCACCGGCTGCGCGTCGGCGCTCTTCGGGCCGCCGAGCGCGTCGACGATCGTGCCGATAGGACCGTAGTAGTTGTCGCGATCCTTGATGGTCTGAGTGGTCGATGCATAGTCGAGCGGCGCGCCGTTCTTGATCAGGCCGTCGAGCTTGCCTTGCAGATTCTGCTTGTACAGCGCGACGGCGAGTTCCGGCGAAGCCTGCTTGACGGCGGCGAGCAGGTTGGCGATATCCGCGAGATTGCCGGGCGTGCCGACCTGCTGGAGGTTGTGCTGCGTGACCGGCGAACTGAGCGCCGCGCTGAGCAGATCCTTGTACAGGAAGGTGTTCCGGTAGCCGGTCAACGCGTTGCCTTCGGCCTTCAGCGTGTCGGTCGCGTTACCGCCATGCGCGCCTTCGATGTCCTGCAAGGCGGCGGCTTGCAGCGCCTGGGTGCGCGCGTCGCCGGTCACTTCGGTGTACAGCGGATCGTCGGTCTTGAGACCCTGCAAACTTTGCGTCAGCGACTGAGCGGCCTTCAGGTTGCCGGCCGGATCGCCGGAACCGCGCGCCGCCTGGGCGGCGTCGAGAATCTCGGTCGCTTTCAACTCGCTGCGCACATCGGCAGCTGGCGACGCATCGGCGACGCCCTTCGCCGTATTCGCATCCGTTACCGCCTGTTCGGCCTGCCAGCGCCGGTCGATCTGCAGCAGATCGCCGCGCCAGTCGTTGCCGGTCTCGCCGGCGGCCGCGTTCAGTTCGCCGGAGAGCGCCTGATGGTAGGCCTCTTCGTCCTGCGCGATCTGCTGGGCCGACGCATGGCTTGCCTTGTCCTTCTGCAAGGCAGCATAGGCGCTTTGCGCCTGCTGCGCGGCGGCGGGCAGATCGGCGGCCGGTTTGACGTCGACGGTCAGCGCCTTGAGCGCCGCGTCCTGCACCGGACTCGCGAAAATCTTCAGATCCGCCAACTGCTGCGCGGCGGTTTTCAGCGGATCGTCACCGGCCTTGTGATTCGGATCGGCAACGATCTGGTCGCCCTTGATCGCCAGCGCCGCTTCGTCGAGCGCCGTTTCGTCCTGTTCGTTGCCGCCGAGCTGCACGCGCGCCGCATTGACCGCTTCGGTCAGCGTCATGCCGCCGTCGAGCCCCTTCTGGATCGCCACCCGTGCGTTCGCCGCGGTGACCGGCGCGTTGCTGGTGCTGCTATCGATGACGAGCGGGCCGTCGCTGAGCGCTTTGGCCGCGGCATCGAGCGTGGCATTGTCGAATTGGTGTGTGAGACCGATCTGGCTGGCCGCCTCGGTGATCGCATCGACCTTCGGGTCCTGCGCATTCTGCGCCTGCTGATGCGCGGCGTTGTACTGCGCCTGCAGCAGGATCACGGCGCGCGCGAGCGCGTCGCGGGTCAATTGCGCGTCGGCTTGCTCGGCCTTCTTGACGGCGTCCTGCAAAGCGGAAGCATCGCTGGGCGACTTGTCGCCCAGCGCCTTTTGCACCGCCTGCTGGGCGGCGGACACGTCGTGAGCCGAAGGCGGGGGTGGCGGATTGGGCGAGACGCTGCCACCTCCATCTATTGCCATGAGCATCGTGGTTCTCCCGTGTCGATCGGAGTTGGCGCTTTAGCGCTTACTCCGGTCCCATGCAAAGCTGTCGATCGGAGTTAGCGCTTTAGCGCTTACTCCGGTCCCATGCAAAGCTGTCGATCGGAGTTAGCGCTTTAGCGCTTACTCCGGTCCCATGCAAAGCTGTCGATCGGAGTTGGCGCTTTAGCGCTTACTCCGGTCCCATGCAAAGCTGTCGATCGGAGTTAGCGCTTTAGCGCTTACTCCGGTCCCATGCAAAGCTGTCGATCGGAGTTGGCGCTTTAGCGCTTACTCCGGTCCCATGCAAAGCTGTCGATCGGAGTTGGCGCTTTAGCGCTTACTCCGGTCCCATGCAAAGCTGTCGAGCGGCCCTGCCGCGCCATGCCGGGCGCCCACGCAGCAGCCAGCTGCCGGACGGGCGCCTTCAGGAGTCTCAGGCTAGGGGATGCGTCAGGCGGCGTCCATACAGGAGATTCGTAGTTCCAGCGCGAAAGACCGGCGCGCGCTGAAAGCGGGTTGCGAGCCGGCACGCAGCGCGACGGCCGGCTCAAGCCTGCGTGCTCTCGCCCTTCGGCCCTTTGACCGGTAAGCCGATTAAGCCGATCGCGCGGCCCGCAAAGGCGGCCGGCGGCAGCGCGGCATGCGCGTCGGCCAGCTCCCGCACGCGCGCTTCGACGTCCGGGTCGAACGGCGCCGCGCGCGGTCCGCTCGTATCCACGTGCAGCAGCATCTGCTCGCCGGCGGCGACCGGCTCGGCGCCGTCATCGGCGAACATTTCCAGGTACAGATGCAAGCGCTTCGCATCGTGCGCGAGCACCCGCATGTCGACGCGGACCTGTGCGCCCTCCTTGATCTCGTGCAGATAGTTGATGTGCGCTTCGAGTGTATAGATCGAGCGGCTGCGCGCTTTACGCACCGCGTCGGGCAAACCGATCTGATCGATCAGCGCGTCGGTGGCGAAGCTGAAAACCAGCATGTAGAACGCGTCGCGCAAATGGCCGTTGTAGTCGACCCATTCGGCGCGCACCGTGTCGCGATAGCTGGGCAACGTGGCGGTGTTCGGCATGTGCAATGGTGTCCTTTATCTGTGCAGGCTGCATCGGCCTCCGGCGAGGCTCGGCCGATGCATGGTGCGCTTAGGTGCGCTCAAGTACGCTGACGTGTGT
This sequence comes from Paraburkholderia sp. GW821-FHT02A12, assembly GCF_059422005.1. NCBI lineage: Bacteria > Pseudomonadati > Pseudomonadota > Betaproteobacteria > Burkholderiales > Burkholderiaceae > Paraburkholderia > Paraburkholderia sp. GW821-FHT02A12. The sequence goes on from NZ_JBWKWA010000002.1 coordinate 3,005,175, forward strand.
TTCTTGCCGCCACGCGACACGTGTAACGCGTCATTCATCCGGATGCAAACCGTGCCGCGCTTTCGCCTCATTGATCGCCGTCAGCACGCTCGTGATGCAGTCGTCGCGATAACGCTCGAGTTGCTTGATCGAGCGCGGACCGACCTGTTCGGCGGTGCCGTCCACGACGCGATCGATCAGTTCGTCGGTGAGCTTCGGCGCCACCAGTTTAGTCCATGGCAACGCCAGCGCCGGGCCGAACTGCTGCATGAAGTGACGCATGCCGGCGTCGCCGCCTGCCAGCGTGTAGGTCAGGAACGTGCCCATGAACGACCAGCGGATGCCCGCGCCGAAGCGGATCGCATCGTCGATTTCGCCGGTGGTCGCCACGCCGTCGTTGACCAGATGCAAGGCCTCGCGCCACAGCGCTTCGAGCAGACGGTCGGCGATAAAGCCGGGCACTTCCTTGCGCACCCGCAGCGGCCGCATCGAAAGTGAACGATAGATGTGCAGCGCAGCGTCGATCGTTTCCGGCGCGGTGCGCGCGCCGCCGAGCACTTCGACGAGCGGCAGTAGATACACCGGATTGAACGGATGTCCGACGATGCAGCGCTGCGGATCGACAGCGCGCGCATAGAAATCGCTCGGCAACAGCCCCGAAGTCGACGATGCAATGATCGCATCGGGTTTCGCCGCGCGGCTGATCTGCTCGTGCAACGTGAGCTTCAATTCTTCGCGCTCCGGCGCGCTCTCCTGGATGAAGTCCGCCTGCGCCACACACGCTTCGATCGTGCTGACGCAACGCAGGCGCGCTTGCGAAGCGCCTTGCGCCAATCCCGCACGTTCGAGCGCCGGCCATGCATTCGCGACGTTCTCGCGCAACTGCTTCTCCGCGCCGGGCGCCGGGTCCCAGGCGAGCACATCGAGACCATGCGCGAGCGCGCGCGCCACCCAGCCGCTGCCGATCACGCCCGCCCCGATCGCTGCAAATGTTTTGATATCGACGATCACTGCCATTGCTGACGATCCTTTGCCTTTCAGGTTTTCAGATTCAGGGTTTCAGATACTGAACACGCTGGACATTGCATTGCTTCAGGCGCACTGATTCAGGCGCACTGATTCAAGCGCACTGATTCAAGCGTACTGTTCGGCCGCGCGACGCTCCAGCTGCCGCTCGCCGCGTGCGGGCAGACCGAGTTTCCTGCGTCCTTCCGCAGGCGTCAGCGCGCGTCCGCCGAGGCGTTCGATGATCTCTGCCGCGCGCTGCACCAGCGTGCCGTTCGTCGCATGCACGCCTTTATCGAGCCAGATGTTGTCCTCGAGGCCGACGCGCACGTGGCCGCCGAGCAGCATCGCCTGCGCGACCATCGGCATCTGCATGCGGCCGATGCCGAAGCCGGCCCACTGCGCGCCGGGCGGCAGGTTGTCGGCCATCGCCTTCATCGTCGTCGTGTCGGCGGGCGCGCCCCATGGAATGCCGAGGCAGATCTGAAACAGCGGCGGAGCGTCGAGCAAGCCTTCCTTGAGAAGCTGCCTGGCGAACCACAGGTGTCCCGTGTCGAAGATTTCCAGCTCCGGCTTCACGCCGAGTTCCTGAATCCGTTTCGCACCGGCGCGCAATTGCGCCGGTGTCGATACATAGATGTAGTCGCCGTCGCCGAAATTGAGCGTGCCGCAATCGAGCGTGCAGATTTCCGGCAGCAGTTCCTCGACATGAGCGAGCCGCGTCAGGCCGCCCACCAGATCCGTGTTGGCGCCGAAGCGCATCGGCTCTTCGCCGGGGCCGATCTCCAGATCGCCGCCCATGCCGGCGGTGAGATTGATGATCACATCGGTGCCCGACGAGCGAATCCGGTCGACCACTTCGCGATACAGATGCGGATCGCGGCTGCCGCGCCCGGTCTTCGGGTCGCGTACGTGGCAATGGGCGACTGTGGCGCCGGCTTTGGCCGCTTCGATCGCGGCTTCGGCGATCTGCTTCGGCGTGACGGGAATGGCCGGGTGCTTGCCGACCGTATCGCCCGCGCCGGTGACCGCGCAGGTCACGATGACTTCATGATTCATGCGTGCTAAATCCTGTGAATTGAAAATGCGCGTTTCAAAGTGACCTGGTGACCTGGTGGCTGAGCGGCTCAGAGACCGAGATACGCCTTCACCGCGGGCAGGCCGTCCTTGTCGTCGTAGGTCTTCACACCGGCAAGCCATGCATCGAGTACTTGCGGGTTCTTCTTCAGATACGCTTTCGCGGCCTCGGCGGGCTTTTCCTTGTTCATCACCGACTGCATCACGACGTTTTCCAGTTGCGTCGTAAAGCGCAGATTGCTCACGAGCTTGCCCGCGTTCGGGCAACGCGTCAGAAAATCGGGGGACGTCAGCGTATAAACGCGCGCTTCGCCGTCGTTGGGACCGAACACGCCCTCGCTGCCGGTCAGATACTTCATGTCGATCTGGATGTTCATCGGATGCGGTTCCCAGCCGAAAAACACCACCCACTTCTTCTCGCGGATCGCGCGGTCCACCGACACCAGCATGCCGGCTTCACTCGATTCGATCAGCTTGAAACCGCCGAGGCCGAACTGATTGGTCGCGATCATTTTCTGAATCGCCGCATTCGCGCTGCTGCCCGGCTCGATACCGTAGATCTTGCCGTCGAGTTCCGCGCGGTGTTTGGCGATGTCGGCGAAGGTCTTGAGACCCGCGTCGTATTCATAGGTCGGCACCGCGAAGGTCGCCTTGGCGCCGGTCAGGTTCGGCGGTTGCAGCACCTGAATGGACTTCGAGTCGACGAACGGCGCGATGGCTTTTTCCTGCACGGGCCACCAGTAGCCGAGCGACACGTCGAGATGCTTGCTCTTGAGCCCCGCGAACGAGATCGGCACCGAAGCGACGGTGGTGACCGGCTGATAGCCGAGCCCTTCGAAGACCGTCGAGGCGAGCGCCGTTGTCGACGTGATGTCGGTCCAGCCGATGTCGGCGAAGTGGACGGCCCGGCAGGCGGCCGGATCCTGTGCGAACGCCGGCGCAGCGGTGACGGCAGCGGCAGCCACGCAAGCAAGGCGGGCAAGGCGGACAAAGCGGGCAAGCAAGGTTTTGACGCGTAACTTCATGACGTTCCCCCTAACGGACACGTTTTGCAGCGTGTTTCGAATCAGGCCGCGGACGGGCGGCCCACCAGACATGCGTGATACGGCTCGAGGTGCTGAATGAATCCAGGAGTGACCTAAAGGTAATGCCCCATTTTCCCGCCGAAGCGACCGCCAGCGACCCGTTCTTGTCCGCGTGCGACCATGAGGGAAACCCAGCATTGCGCGCGATGCGGCGCAACATCGGCGCCGCCGTGTTTTTTGGCGTGTCTTGCCGGTCCGCGCGCGGCTTGCTACGCTCGCTGGAGAACCGAGGAGGCCGGCCATCCGGAGTTCGGCCATCCGGCAGGCCGGTCATCCGGAGATGGCCATCCGGGTTTCCGGCCACCCGGGTCCGGCAACTCCGCGCCCGCCTGCGTCTTTCCTCTGTCGAGTTCCCGCACGATGCCCGAAGATATTTCGTTTCTGCTGCTGCCGGGCTTTTCGGCGCTCGGCTTCATGTCGGCGGTCGAGCCTTTGCGGGTCGCGAACCGCTTTCGCGGCGATCTCTACCGCTGGCACATTTTGAGCCTCGACGGCGCGCCGGTGGCGGCCAGCAACGGCATTTCGATGAACGCCGAGGCGGCGATCGGCGACGTCAAGGACGTGCAGACGCTCTTTGTCGTGGCGGGCTTCGACCCGCTCGCCTGCTATGCGCGCACGCTGGGCGATTGCCTCAAGCGCCTCGACCGCGCCGGCGCGACGCTAGGCGGCATCGATACCGGCAGTTTCATTCTCGCGGAAGCCGGCCTCTTTAGCGGCTCGGACAGCCTGACCGTGCATTGGGAAGCGCTGTCGGCGTTCCGTGAGCGTTATCCCGCGCTGGACGCGAGCCAGGAGTTGTTCGAAATCGGCGCGCGGCGCATCACCTGTGCGGGCGGCACCGCGTCGATCGACATGATGCTCGATCTGATCGGCCGCAAGCACGGCGCGGCGCTGGCCTCGGCGGTGTCGGAGCAGTTTGTCGTGAGCCGCATCCGGCAACGCTCGGATCATCAGCGGATGGAGATCGCGGCGCGCTACGGCGTGCACAACCGCAAGCTGATTCAGGTGATCGGCGTGATGGAACAGCATATGGAAGAGCCGCTCACGTCGGATCGGCTCGCGCAGGAAATCGGCGTGACACGGCGGCAACTGGAGCGGCTGTTCTGTGCGTCGCTCAAGGACACGCCAACGCATTTCTATCTCCAGTTGCGGCTCGACCGCGCGCGCGAGTTGCTGCAACAGACCGATATGTCGATCACGTCGATTTGCGTCGCCTGCGGATTCGAGTCGCCATCGCATTTCTCGCGGACTTATCGCGCGCGGTTCGGCGCGAGTCCGAGAAGCGACCGGCATCCGATGAGCGGCCGCGGCGGCGCGCCGTCAAACACTACGGCGAACCTGGCGGCTGCCGCAGTTTCGGAAAACTGATACGAACCGACGCGCTAACGTCCCTCCGCCACCGCGCGGCAATGCAGCGCATCGACCCGCTCACCGCAAGCCGCCCACACTGCGCCCGTTGAAACTGGGCAACGTGCTGTTCATCGGATTGAAGGTCGTCGCCGGCTTCGGGGGCGCTGTCAGCGTATCGGTGTTCGAATAGTTGCGCTGCACAGGCGGCAGATAGAAGAATCGCCAGCCGTCATAAGTCTTCTGGTTTTCGAAGTCCTCATAACGCCGCGGAAAGCCTGCAACTTTGATCGGTGCATCGGTGGAACTGCTATAGACGCCATAGATGCGGTCGCCCTGGCGCATGAAAACCCAGTCGTTCTTCCCCGTGACCGGGTCCGGATAGGCGTGGCGCAGATGATGCAGGGGCTTCGGGAAGCGCGTATCGTCGAGCAGATCGTCGATCGAGGCGGGAAGCGCCCGTCCTGCGCGGTAGTAACGAAGAATCGCCAGCCGGTACTGGTCGCCGACGAACAGCAGCTGCCGCTCGCGTTCGCGCTGCCGTTCCAGCGACCACACGTCGAGCGCGCCCGCGAGCGCAATCGATATCAGCATCAACGCAATCAGCAGCGTCAGCAGAACAAGTCCGTCCTCGCGCGTCGCGACGGTGCGCTGCCGTTGCCGCTGCCGTTGCCCTTGTCCGGCACGCCGCGCCAAGTGCCCACGCGGGTGCAGCCGGCGCGCCGCCGCGTTCATTGCGCGGCTCCCGCTTGATCTTTGGCCGAACCTTGCGGGCTGCTCGCCGGCGCGATGTCATACACGCCCGTCTTGCTTTCGTCCGGCGATGCAATCGCAGCCCATTTGTCGTCGCCGTTGACCGGGTCGACTGGAATCGCGCGCAGATAGTGCTTCGTCACCAGCTCGTCGAGCGTCTCCGGATACTGGCCGTTATCGCCGTAGTACTTGTCGATGGCGTCGCGCATCACCGCGACGTTCTGCTGACGCACCTGCTCCTTGCCGCGCTCGATGCTGTGCATGTAGCGCGGCAAGGCGATCGTCAGCAGCAGTCCGATGATCGCCATCACGACGACCAGTTCGATCAACGTGAAGCCGCCAGCCTTGCGCGCGAGAACGGATTTCATGATGCACGTCACCACTGTTTGTACGGAATGCCGTTGATGCCGACGCGATCGGTTTTCGCCGACACGTCGAACACGTCCTTGCCGGCCGGGGGATTGTCGACAGACTCACCGCCGTCGCCCTGGTTCGGCGGCTCGCCGAAGGCACGCACGTTCCACGTGTCCTCCGGGGCGACATCCGCTTCGCCCGTGAAAAACGGATCGCGCGGCACGCGGCGAAGAAACATCAGCAGGCCGCCTTTCGGGTCTTTCGCGTTGGGCACGCCGGTCACCATTACGGTGAGCGATGGCGGATAGCCGGACGCATCGGCCTCCCGCTCGATCATGCCCGTGTCGCTGGCTTCCTTGTAGGCGTCCAGTGCGGTACGAATCTCGCGCAGCGCCGCGCTCAGCTGCTGTTCCTTCTGACGCTGCACGATCAGCTCCGAGAACGGCACGATTGCGAGCGCGAGGATGCCGACAAGCGCCAGCGTGATGACCAGCTCGATCAGCGTGAAGCCGCGCTGAGCGGCGCGCGCCCGGACACGCAAGCGGAACGCATCGAACCGGACCTTCATGGCTCAGTACCCGTTTTGAATCGGACGCAGCGGGTTGTCGCTCTGCATGTCGCCGGGCGGCATCACGATGTTCGACGGCGGAAATGCGGGCGGCGGAGCCGGTGCTGGCGCGGGCGCCGGAGCGGGCGCTTGAGCCTGAGCCGCCGCCGGAGCCGCATTCGTTTCGCCGGCAGGCGCGGCCTCGGCGCCGCTCGGTTGCGCTCCCGGCACCGGCACGGCGGCCGGCGGCGCAGCCGGCGCGGCGGGTGCGCTCGGCAGCGTCGAGAAGCGGCCGCCGTATGGCGCCGGCGGCGGCGTCGTGCGCGGCGCGGGCGGCAACTGCCCAAACGCGCTGGTCGGCGGCGCCGTCGTGGCGGAGCCCGTAGCGCCCGCCTGCGGTTCGCGCGGCGCGCCAGTCGTGCCGCCGCCGACGTTGCCCGGCGTATGCGCCGCCGGAGCCGGCAGCGCTTGAGCCGCTTCGGCGCTTACCGGATCGAGCCGCAGCTGGTCGGCGTGGACGTTGACATCCGTGCCGGACCACAACTCCTGCGTGTCCGCATCGGCGGAAAGCTGCGGACGAATGATGTGCGGCGTGATCTGCAACACGATTTCCGTCTTCACGTGGTCGCCGTTGTGGTCCGAGAACAGGCGTCCGAGTACGGGCAGTTGTCCGAGGCCCGGCACCTTGTCGGCCGTCGTGCGGTCCTGATCCGAAATCAGGCCGCCGAGAATCTGACTCTCGCCGTCTCTTAGGCGCAGACTGGTCGACGCACTGCGCGTGCCGATCTGATAAGCGAGCGAAGTGAGACCCGTCTGCGAGTTGCTGCTGGAAATCGTCTTGGTGATGTTGCTCACTTCAAGATTGAGCTTGATGCCGACGTCGCCGTCACGATAGACCTGCGGCTCCACCTCCAGCTTGATGCCGACGTCGAGGTACTGAATCATCTGCGCGTACGAAGGCCCGCTCGTGCTCGGCGTGCTCGAACTCGAAATCACCGGGACTTTGTCGCCAATCAGTATCCGCGCCTTTTCCTTGTTACGCGCGCGGATACGCGGGCTCGCCAGCAGGTTCGCGTCGACGTCGCTGAGCTTGAAGTTGGCCGTGGCCGACAGGCCGCTGACATTCAATGTATTGATCGGCAGATGGTGCAACGCGCCCCAGGTGTTCGCCGTGGACGGCGTCGCCACTGAGAACGAATTCGGCCACTCGATGCCGAGGTCGGTCATGCGGTCGTGGGACACTTCCAGCACCTGCACTTCCAGCATGACCTCCGGTTCCGGCAAATCCTGCGCCGCGATCATTTCCTCGGCCACCCGCACGGTGTCCGGCGTGCCGCGGATCGTCACGGTGTTCGCCCGCTCGTCGATGACGACTTCCTTGATCTTCAGGAGGCTCTTCAACAGCGACTGGACCTGCTTGGCGTCGACGTTCGACAACTGGAACGTGCGCACTTTCAGCTCCTGATATTCGAGCTGCTTGGCGGGGGTCGCGGGGTAGATGAAGAGCGTATTCGCGTTGAGCTGTTTCTTGTCGAGCTGGTTCTGCATCAGGATCATGTCGACCGTGTCCTGCAACGACGCGTTCGTGACGAAAATCGTCGTCTTCAGGTCGGCGCGAACATCGCGATCGAAGATCACGTTCAGGCCCGAGGTGCGCGACAACGCTTCGAAGACCATACGCACATTCGCATCGCGAAACTGCAGCGTAATCGGCGTGCGCATGATCGACGACGCGGCGATATTCTCTTCCTTCGCCGAGCGTTGCTGCCTGCGCTTGTCCTCGATTTCCTTGAGCATCTGCAGCGCCATCGCGTTGGTCGGGTTCTGGACCAGTACACGGTGTATGCGTTCCGACGCCAGCGCGTACGAGCCGCGCTGCATCATCCGGTCCGCTTCCTGCAGGCTCGCCAGATCGCGGCGATCCTGGTCGAGCGCGGCGCCGATCTTGCGGCCGCGTTCGCTGCTCGGGTCGATCTGGCTCGCCGCGTAGAGCTTCTGAACGGCCGCATCGAACTGATAGCTCTTGCGCAACTGGTCCGCCTCATCGAGCAGCGCATCGGCCTGGTGATTGCGATCGCGCAGATAGTTGATCTGCAGCTCGGCGTTGTTCGGCTCGCTCTGCCGGGTCGGCGGATTCATGCACCCGCTGAAGGCGAGCGCGACCGCGATCGCCAGTGCCGAGCGCTTCCTTGTAGCCCAGCTGAAAGCGGGGCGATCGTCGCGAGACAGTCGCTCAGGCGACAGGTGTATCGACGAGCCGCCGTCTCCGATGCGGCTTCCACCCCGGTTGTATGCGGCTTTCATTTATTTTCCTTCGCTTGCGTGGAGAGCACCTGCCTCTCGTTCAGCGGCAGATAGGTCAGCACCACGTCGTTTTCCGAAATCGACTCGACACGATACTGTCCATCGACGACCTCACCCGGCGAAACGATCAACAAGCGGTCGCCGCTGCTGAGGAACACTTGCGGTTTCGCCGCTTTTTCATCCAGCTCGCCGAGGTAGGTAAAGGGCACGGGTGGAGCCGTGGGCGGCGCCACCGGCTCCGGAACGGGCGGCGCCGCCACGGGCGGCGGTGGCGGCGGCAGCCATGACGACACAACGAACGGATTGTTCGCCGACGTCAGGGACAGCGGCGCCCGTAGCGCGATAAGCCTCTCGCGTGGAGTCGGCGCCGCCTTGGCGGCCTTGGCCGGCCTGGCTGGCTGAGCGGCGCTGGCCGCACCGGCCGCCCTAGCCGCATTCACCACGTGCGCCGCATCCGCCGCGCTGGCCGGGTTCGCCACGTGCGATGCGGAAGCCGGCGCATATGCCGCGCCTTCGCGATGCATCGCGACCGTCCGCGCGCGCACGTCGTCGTGATGTGCGCCGCTGGCCGCGGCGACCGCCGCCGGCGTCTGCATCGCGGGCGCCAACTCGCGAAAGCTCAATCCCGCGGCAACGATTCCGCAGAACGTAAGCAACACGCGCCTGACGAGATCGGATTTCATGGTCGCGCTGCCCGATAGATGAGTTCGAAGCGCACGCGCGCGTCGAGCACGTTGCCGTTCACGGCGGGACGCTCGACATGGATTTCGCGCAACGCCGCGTTCGGCACGTTGTTGAGCACAGAGGCCAGAAAATGCCGGATCGAACCGTACTGATCCTTGACCGGCAAGAGCATCTGATAGCGGACGAAATGCGCGTTCGTATCGTTCGTCACGAGATACTCTGCCGAACCGAGCGTGAGATTGCTGTCACGGGCCTGGGCAAGGATCGCCGCGATGTCGTCGGCGCTCTGCGCGAACCCCGGAAACAGTTCGGGCAACGTATTGAGTGAGACCGTTTCAACAGCCGCTGACCGTTCCGCCGCTGCATGACGGGCCTTTGCAGTCTGCGCGAGCGACGCCGGATCGCGCAGTTCAGGCGGCTGCCCTTCCACGCGCGGAATCGCAGCCGCGACCACCGCTGCCGCACCCAGCAGCAGCGCGCCTAGCAGGCCAGGCAGCCCAAGGGAGCGCTGCAGTTCGAAGCGTAAGGTGAGCAGCCTGTCCTGCCACTGATCGCGGTTCATGATTTTCTCCAGACGGCGGTGATCTGGAAGCGCACCGGCGTGCCGGGCACGTTGGTCTCGATGATGTGATCGTTGAGCACCGCTTCACGCAGCAGCACGCTGGCCTGCAGATACCGGAGATACGCGATCATCGCGTCGAAGTTCTTCGCTTCCGCGGTGATGCGGATCTGGCTTTGCGCGGGGCTCTGATCGATGCCGATGAGGGCGACGTCGTGATCCGGGTAGTCTTCGACGATCGACAGCAGGTCTTGCCACGGCACCGTCAGTTCGCGCAGCACCGCGAGACTCTGGCTCTCCGCCAGTCTGGCCGCCGGCGTCTGCGGCACGGTGGCCGGGTGTGATCTGGCGAACAGCCGATGGCGTTGCGCTTCCTGCTCCGCTTGCACGCGGTCGTTTTCGTCGTAGGCATGCCAGAGGCGTTCGCCGCTCACGAGCAGCAGCAAGCCGGCCACGCACAGCAGCACGATGCCCGCCGGCGCGGTGAGCGCGCGGTGCCGGCCAAAATCGATGTGGAGACGGGGCATCATCGCGCGGCCTCCATCAGGCGCTGCGCGACCGATGTATCCAGCGCCGGTTGCGCGGGCCGCAGCGTCGCCAGGAAGCGCCCTTCGAACGGCGCCGGGTCGATCTCGCTGCCATACAGATAGACCCGGCACGCTTCGCGCTTGCCGCTCGTGCGGTTCGCGAGGCGCTCGAACGCCTGCTCGGCGCGCGCCGCGATTCGCGCAGCGTCGCTGGCGTCGCCGGGAAAGAGACGCTGCGCGTCATACGCGACCCAGCAGTTCGCCTCGACGAGCACCGCCTGCAACAGCGTATCCGCGACGAACAACAGCATCGCCGGGCCGGCGCCGGCTGCGTCTTCGGCGCGATTCAGCAGTTCCGGAAGACACAGCTTGAGGCACTGGATGTCGACGCGCGCAGCCGCGCCCGCTTCATGAATGCCGTCATGCAGCGTGCGGGACATCGCGCTCGCAAACACCGCGTGGCCGCCACGCTGCACCGAGAAGCGCACCTGCACCGAGTCGGCATCGATCCCGTAGAGATCGGCGAGATGAGCCAGCACGACTTCTTCGATTTCGCGTGCGCGCAGAGTGCGAAAGTCCCCGCGCAGAATCGTGTGACTCGCCCAGAAATCGTCCAGCACGATGCGTGCGCCGCGCTTTGCCGTGCCCTTCTGCTCTGCCGGCGCAGGGTCGGTGGCCAATGCCAGGTTCAGCGCGCCGAGCACGCCCGCTTCGGTGAAGCACTGCTCGTCCGGGATGGCGATGCTCGCAGGTTCAGGAAGTTCGCCAGGCTTGCGGCGCAACCGCATCCAGCGAGGCTTAGCCGCGCCCACGACCAGTTCGCGTGTACCGACGCCGACCGCGATCGAACTGCCGGCGGCTAGCGAACCGCCGGTGGCCAGCGAACCGCCGGCGGCTAGCAGACTATTCAACCATGGTGACACGGTTGATCTCCTCAAGTGTCGTTTCGCCCCGCATCACGAGCGCGACGGCGGCCGTGCGCAGGGTCTGCATGCCGTAGCGCATTGCCGCTGCCTTGATGTGCCCGAGCGGCGCGCGCTCCGAGAGCAACTGACGCAATTCGTCGTTCATCCGCAGCGCTTCCGCGATCGCGCGCCGCCCGCGATACCCGCTGCCGCGGCACGCCGCGCAACCCGTGCCGCGGCGAAAGCGGTAGCTGCCCGCGGCGTCGGGGTCGATGCCCGAACGGACCAGCGTGTCCGCGTCGACCGTGTCGTCCACCACGCAGTCGGCGCAGCACTGCCGCAAGAGACGCTGTGCGATCACGCCGTTCAGTGCCGACACGAAGCTGTAGGGGTCGACGTCCATATTCGTGAAGCGGCCGATCACGTCGAACACGTTGTTCGCGTGCACCGTCGTGAACACCTGATGGCCGGTCAACGCCGCCTGCACCGCAATCTGCGCGGTTTCCGGATCGCGGATTTCGCCGACCATGATCTTGTCGGGGTCGTGCCGCAGAATCGATCGCAGTCCGCGGGCGAACGTGAGACCTTTCGCTTCGTTGACCGGAATCTGCAGGATGTCGCCCAACTGATATTCGACCGGGTCCTCGATCGTGACAATCTTCTCGAGGCCGTCGTTGATCTCGGTGAGAATGGCGTACAACGTCGTGGTTTTACCGCTGCCCGTTGGCCCTGTCACCAGCAGCATCCCGTAGGGCATGGATGCGACCGAGCGCATGAAGCGCGTGTCGTCTTGCTGAAAACCGAGCGCTTCGAGCGTCAGCCCGCCTGCGGCCTGCGAAAGCTGATAGCGGTCGAGAATCCGCAGCACCGCGTCTTCGCCGAACTGATTCGGCATGATCGACACGCGGAAGTCGATCTCGCGGCCCGCATACAGCGCCTTGAAGCGGCCGTCCTGCGGCACGCGGCGCTCGGCGATGTCGAGTTCGGAAATGACCTTCACGCGCGACAACACCTGGTCGGCGACATCGCGGCCTTCCACCCGGCCGACCACGGTCAGCACGCCGTCCACCCGGCACTTGATCATCAACCCGTTCGCGCGGCATTCGAGGTGAATATCGCTCGCCATCATCTTCAGCGCGTCGTAGATGGTCGAATTGAGCAGCCGCACCACCGCGCTGTCGTCGCTGCTGATGCCCTGCAAGGTCAGCGCGAGCGAGGACGGGTCGGCGGCATGCTGAACCTGATCGTCGAAGGCGAGCGAGTCCAGCGCCCGCACGTCTTTCTCGCGCACGGCGAGCCACGCGGTGAGGTCGCCGACGCTGGCGAGCGCCCAGCTATACGGCACGGTCGGCCGCGAGCGCATCCGGTGTTCGACGCTGCCGCGCGTGCGGGCGTCGAGCGGATCGGCGATCACGAACAGCAGCGCGCCGCCTTCATCCGGTTGACGAAAACACACGCACAAGCGGGTCGTCGCTTCGACGAACGGCATCACGTCGAAATCCGCTTCGAGCCGGTTCAACGCCTGCATGCCGATCGATTTCATGCGGAACTGCCCGGCAAGCCGCACGACCATCTCGTCGGCGCTCAGGGCCGCCTGCGTCATCAATTCCTCCAGCGCCCGGATGCCGGAGCCGTGCCGCTCGCCGAGCGCGCGCAGCGCGTCGCGCAGCTCGATGCTGGGGCTTTCCGGTGTCGCGCTGATCGTGTCCATGCGTGTTCCCCAAGGCCGGCCTACTGGATGCTCGACGCAATTTCGAAGATCGGCATGTACATCAGCACGACGATGCCGCCGATCACCACGCCGATGAAAATCATCATCGCGGGTTCGATCAGCCGCGAAATCAGATCGATCGTGCGCGACACCTGCGCCTCCTGAAACGCGGCGATCCGGTCGAGCACGGGACCCAGTCCGCCGGTTTTCTCCGCGACGGTCAGCAGACGATAGGTAATCGCGTTGGCGAGGCCGGCTTGCTGGAATGCGTCGGACATCTTTGCGCCGTTGCGCACCTGTTGCATGGCGGCGGCGACGGCAACCTGATCGGTGCGGCTAACCAGCCCGCTGGCAAGATCGAAGGCCCGCACGGCGGGGATGCCGCCATCGACCAGCATCGCGGTCGTGCGGAAGAATTGCGACTGGCGAAACACCCGGAAGTGCTGGCCGATACCGGGCAGCGCGAGCATGCGATCGGCGATCCAGTTGCGCGCCGCCGCCCGGCGCAGCGCGACAACGGCCGTCACCACCAGCACGGCGAGGCCGACGGCGAGCTCTGTCCCATGCGCATGCACCATGCCGCCCCAAGCCATCAGCAGTTGCGACAGCAAAGGCAATTCATGTCCGCTATGTTCGAGCAGGGTCGCAAAGCGCGGCACGACGAAACCGAGCAGGAACAGCACGACGGCAGCGCCCACCAGCAGCAGGACCGAGGGGTAGATCGCCGCCGACACCACCCGGCCGCGCAGTTCGTGAAGCAACGCGCTATTGCGCGAGTAGCGGGTCAGGCTGTCGGCCAGACCGCCGGTTTGTTCGCTGGCTTTCACGCACGCCACCAGCACCGGGGGAAACACGTGGCTCGCGTGTTCGAGCGCCGCGGACAGCGACTGCCCCTCTTCGAGTTGCCGCAGCAGATCGCGATACACCACGGCCGAAGCTTCGCGGCGTTCGTTGCCGCCGAGCGTGCGCAACGCGTCGACCACGCCGACGCCGGCCTCGAGCAAGGCGGCGAGTTCCCGCGCGAACAATTCGACGTTGAACCTGGCGCCGGGCATCGCCGACCAGCTCGCGCGGCGGCGCTGTCCCCGCGCGTCCGCGCGCACCGACACGACACGCAGGCCCTTCGCACGCGCGAGCGCGGTTGCAGCGGCAGAAGAATCGCAGTCGACGCGAAGCGTCTGCACTGAACCGCGGGTATCGAAGACGCGCAGCAGGTACTTCACGTCGATTCTCCTTGCTGACAGCACACTACCAGGCACACTGCCAGGCACACTACCAGGACGAAATGGTCACGTTCTCACCGGTGCCGCCGCCCTGACCACTCTTGCCGAGCGAGAACAGGTCGTAATCGCCATGCTCGCCTGGCGAGCGGTACTGGTACGGGCGGTCCCACGGATCGGGCGGCACCGCTTTCTGCAGATACGGGCCGCTCCAGTGCGTCGCGTCCTGGGGTTTGACCATGAGCGCCTGGAGACCTTCCTCGGTCGTCGGATACGCACCCATGTCGAGACGGTATTGATCGAGCGCCTTGCTCAATGAGTCGATCTGGGCTCGCGCGATCTTGACGTTCGACTTGCCGACCTGCTCGAAGTAACGCGGTGCGACGAGACCCGCGAGCAAACCGATGATGACCATCACCACGAGCAGTTCGAGCAGCGTGAAACCGCCGTTGCGCCGCGGTGCCTGCGGTGCCTGTTGAACGCGTGCCGTGCGCATGGCGCTCATACGCACGGCAGACCTGATCGAGAACGATTCGTTGCGCACGTTTCTCCCCTTCTATCGACTCACCGCTCCGATACCGCCGAAGCCGTTTCATTCATTCTTGTTCAGGTCGATATCGGCAAGAAGTAGGGAGACCAGACCAAAGGGATGGGTAAAGACCCTCCAGTTCCCACGCCGTTCAGAGGAAGCCGTTGAACTCGTCCGTGTGGCTCGGCAGCGTGAGCACGCCCATGTCGAGCGCGATGCGCACGAGACCGGTGACGTTGGTGACGCCGAGCTTGCGCATCAGACTCGCACGGTGTTTCTCGATGGTTTTCGGACTGAGCCCGAGCTGCTCGCCGACCTGGCGATTGGTGTGGCCTTCCGCGACGAGCCGCAGCACCGTGCGCTCCCGGCCGGTCAGCGTGTTCCAGATCTGCGTGGGTTGCGGAACGCCCGGAAGCGGCTCGGGCGCCGCGCAGCGGTGTCTGTGAGCATCGAAAGCCGGGTTGCGTTTGCCCTGCATCACAAGGCGCATTTCGTTGACGAGTTCTTCGAACGATGCATCCTTGATCACGTAGCCATCCGCGCCGGCCGCCAGCGACGCGCGCACGTGCTCGTCGCTGCAATGAATCGTGAGCGCGATGATGCGTATGCGCGGCGTCTGCCGCTTGATCACGGCGATGGCCTCGATGCCGCTCATGCACGGCATCGAGAGATCCATCAGGATCAGATCGGGCAGCAGCGTACTGGCGAGACAGCAGGCCTCGAGCCCATCCGTCGCCTCGCCGGCGACCATGTAATCGGGCAGTGAGGACACCATCGTGCGGAGGCCGCCGCGCAGAAGATGCTGGTCTTCCGCAATCAGTACCCGATACTTCGTCTCCACTTTATTCGCTCCCGGCCGGAACCCGTGCGGTTAGTTCGAGGCGACGACTTCGTGGTAAGCGTTCAACAGGTCCGCCGGCGTCGCGAGACCGTCGAGGCGCAGCCATGGTTTGCCGGGCGCGGCGCGGAAGAAGGCCACCGCCGTGTGATTCATCTTGTCGCCGCGATAGACGTTGAATGCGCGTTGCGTGGCGATGCTCGCCTCGACCGTGCCGGTGTAATGCTGCCACTCGGGACCGGCATCGAACCGGGCTGCGTACGCTCTCAGGCGCGCCGGCGTGTCCTGCTCGGGGTCGATCGAGATCGACACCAGATGGACCTTGTCACGATCGACACCCAGCTTGCCCTGCAATTCCTCGAAGGTCTGGCTGACCATCGGGCAAATCGTCGTGCACGTCGTGTAGATGAACGTCAGGATGACCGGGCGGCCGTCGTTCAACTCGTCGACCAGGGAGACGGCCTTGCCGTCGTCACGAATCAGGGTCACCGCAGGCAGCGTGTATTCGGCGGTGGAGCGCGTCGTCCCCGCCGTCATGTCGTGGTGATGCATGTGCATCGCGGCGCCGGCGGCGGCAGCTTCAGCCGGCGCAGGCTTCATGTCCTTCATGGCGCCGTGAGGTTGCGCCGCCATTGCCGTGTTGCCGGCTGAACCTTCAGCAGCGGCGGGTTGCCTATCCGCCGTCATCTCGTGATGTTGCGCCTCCATCGCTGCGCCATCGGCCACGTCGGCGGCAGTTGCCGCCAGTGCGCCGACGCTGGTCAGCCCGGTGCCGGCCACCACGAATGCGCCTATCATCCATGTGCGGTTCATCTTCATCGCGGTCTCCAGAAACGGAAGAAAGAACGAGGCGCGTCGCCCAATACGCAGCCGCACGCGCTCCGCCCTGTCCGTTCAGTCTCGTGACTCCGCTTTCACGCGTCATTAGATGAAGCTCCCCAAAGCACGGTAGGGTATGCCTGCCAGAGGAAAATCCCGCTAGCTACCGCGCGGGGTGTCCCCCCCTTGACGCCCGTACATGCCCCGTTGGCAGACGCGCACACGGAGGCCTACAATCCGTTGACAGCTTAAAACTCGCTTAAGCCCACCCGCTGGGAGATCCCATGCATGCCAGTCAGCCCGAGGGACGACAGCTGAAGTTGCGCGATGTCATCGAGGCGATGCGCAAGCTGGGGATCGCGGCCCGGCTCGATGAACCGCAGGCGGGCAGCGTCGCCGACGCGCGCGGCGCAGCGCTTGCGATCGTGTCGGCGGATGGCATGTTCCTGTCGGCAAACCGCAGTGCTGCGGCGCTGCTGGGTTATTCCAGCGGCGAGCTGATCGGCCGCCGGCTGCTGGATATGGCGCCCGCGAGCGATCGTGCTTCGCTGGCCGCCCAGCTGTCCGAGGATCCCGCTCGCGAGTTTCATTCGTTCAGTACGCTGCTGGCCGGGCGCACTGGCCGCCCGACCCGGCTCATACTGCATCAGCAATTGATTGCAGCGGACCAGGACGAGGACCGCGCACGCCTGACGCTCTTCGAGGAACCGCTTGCGCCTGAAGAGCCGCTTGCGGACGATACTCAGCTATCCGAAGCAGGGGCACGCAATCGGCTGAAGTATCTGCTGATCGGTCAGCAGCGGGAGCGTCAACGCCTCGCCGCCGATCTGCACGACGGCCTGGGCCAGGCGCTGACGCTGATCAAGCTGATGGTCGAGGACGCCCGCATGCGTCTGCGCCGCGGACAAGCCGAAGACGCCGCGCAGAAGCTGGACGCCACCGTGTTGCAGATCCGCGAGACCATCGGCGAGATGCGGCAGATATGCGGCGAGTTGCGCCCGCTTGCACTCGAGCGGCTGGGTCTGCCCGCGGCACTGAGCACGCTGTGCCGAAGCGTGGACCGCGGCGCGGAGCATCTCGTGGTGAACTTTCACTGCGACGTCGACGACCGGGATGTGCCGGAGCATCTGAAAGCAGACATCTTCAGAGTCGCGCAGGAAGCGCTCAACAACAGCGTCAAGCATGCGGCAGCCACTGAAATCCGGCTCGCGCTGCAACGGATCGAGAGCGGTCTCTTGCTCACGATTCAGGACAACGGGACCGGCTATGACACGCGTCCGCTCTCGTTGAAAGAAATGAGCTCTACGGGGCTCGGCCTGACCGGCATGCAACAGCGGGTCGAATCGCAGGGCGGCTTTCTCTCGGTTCACTCCTCCGACAGCAGTGGAACGCTGGTGTCGGCGAGCTGGGCACTCTGACGGGCCCGCGCCTCACCCTGTCGCCGATCCGCTCACCCGCGGCACCGGCAACTCCGCGATATCGCCACCTTCAGCCGACGAGCCGGGGTGCGCCGCCGGCAACCGCACCAGCGTGTCGTCGGTATCGCGCTCGGCGCACTTGGCCGCGAGAGACGTCAACAGGCCCATGCTGATGGCGACCAGCACAAGCTCCGTCAAATTCTCGATGGCGAGCTTGTGCATGACGCTCGCGCGATATTTCTCGATCGTCTTCGGGCTGAGGTTCAGGTACTGACCGACCTGCCGGTTGGTGCGTCCTTCCGCAATCAGCTTCAGCACGCTGCGCTCGCGCGCCGTCAGGATGTCCCACGCCTTCTTCGGCGCGACGGCTTCGCGCCCGATAATGAATGAGTCGACCATGTAGCCATAGACGTCGGCGCTCAAATGTTTTTTCCCCTGCATCACCGCGCGTATCGCGACAATCAGTTCGTCGAACGACACGTCTTTCAGCACGTAGCCGTCGACGCCTGCGCGAAGCGCTTCCCGTACGTACTCTTCGGTCTGGTGAACGGTGAGCGCAATAATGTGCACGTGCGGCGAGCGGCGCTTGATGGCCGCGCTGGCGTCGATGCCGTTCATGCCACGCATCGACAGATCCATCAGGATGAGATCGGGGCTGAGCGTCATCGCAAGCTGACAGGCTTCCTTGCCGTCCCTCGCGTCCCCGACGACGTCGTAATCGCCTTGCGCCGAAAGCATGGAACACAATCCGTTGCGCAACAGATCATGATCCTCGACAACCAGTACGCGATATTTGATATTCACGATCCCCTCTCCTCGGCATGGCCGGTTGAGTGCACAACCGAAAGGTCGCCTTTTGCGGGTCGATATTTTTTTCAATTATTTCTTTCTAATTATTTTCAATTCCATCTCTTTAAGCTTACATATTCGTGAGACGATACTGTTTTATTCCCTGCGCTGCATTGGTTCGCAAGGTTCGCGCCATCGCTCTGCGGCCCGCCTGCAGCGCAGTTGTGCGCTGCAAAACGTAAAGTCGAATTACCAATTCCGGCCCAAAACGTTTCAAAAATGATAATTTCAGGGCTGAATCCGACATGGGTAATAATACGAATAAGAGCATCCTTCTCGCGCAAACCGGCAATAAGCAATAACACCTGCTATTGGCTATGGCTTCCACCGGAATTATTTTCTTTCTTTGAAGCAGCTTGCGAATGACGCACGATCCTGACGTCTGTGACAATCCATTACAGACGTAACGTTTCTGCACATGGGGTGAAAGCCCCCCTCGCAGCGCTTTGAAAAGGAGGGGGTTGCCCCATTGCTGACGTCCTTTTTCGCGAACCACAATGGCAACGCGGGGGGATTTCGAACATGTGCAGGCGCCCTTCTTTCCTGTCGATCTACACGCTACGGGCCGTCCCGCTACGGGCCGTCTCTATACAAGTCGTCTCGATGGTGCTCGGCATGAGCTCGGCCGGCGTCGTGCATGCGGACATATTCGGCGCAGTCGACAGCAAGGGCGCGATCGTCCTGACCAACGCGCCCGGCAAGGCGGGATTGAAGGTCATCGTGGCGGGAGAGCCGCCGGCCGAACACGACGCGAAACGAACCAACGCCACGTTCAGCGCTACGATCGATATCGCGCGTTTCGCCGATGTGATCGACGAAGCAAGCCGGACGTTTCACGTTCAGCCCGAACTGCTGCGAGCCGTGATCGACGTCGAGTCCCGCTTCAACCCGAACGCGGTATCGGACAAAGGAGCACAGGGACTCATGCAGTTGATGCCCGACACAGCGCGGCGCTTTTCCGACGGCAACATGTTCAATCCGCGCGACAACGTGCTGGCGGGCGCGCGCTATCTGCGCTTCCTGCTCGATCTCTTCAAGGAAGACATGGAGCTCGCGCTGGCCGCATATAACGCGGGAGAGAATGCGGTGATTCGAGCCGGCTACCGTATCCCGTCCCTGCCCGAGACACGTCAATATGTTCCGCGCGTCCTCGCCCGCTATCGGCGGCTGCTGACCGCCAGCAGCTAGGTCCTAGTGAGCGGGTGAGCGGAGCGGCAAGCGCCGCACGACGCTTTCTATAGCTTGCCGTAGCTATGCAGCCCCGACAGGAACATGTTGACGCCGAGGAACGCGAAGGTCGTCACCAGCAGGCCGGTCAGCGCCCACCAGGCTGCCATCGCGCCGCGCAGGCCCTTCATCAGGCGCATATGCAGCCACGCCGCGTAGTTCAGCCAGACGATCAGCGCCCACGTTTCCTTCGGGTCCCAGCTCCAGTAGCCGCCCCACGCTTCGGCGGCCCACAGCGCGCCGAGAATCGTCGCGATCGTGAAGAACGCGAAACCGACCGCGATCGACTTGTACATCACGTCGTCGAGCACCTCGAGCGCCGGCAGGCGATCGGCCAGCATGCCGCGCGCCTTCATCAGATACGCGACACCCACCATCGCCGACAGCGCGAAACTGCCGTAACCGATGAAGTTCGCCGGCACGTGAATCTTCATCCACCAGCTTTGCAGCGCCGGCACGAGCGGCTGGATCTGCTGCGCGTCACGCGCGACCGAGTACCACATCAGGAAGCCGACCGCCGCGCTGATCACCAGCAGCACGAACGCGCCGAGCGCACGGGTGTTGTAGTGCTGCTCGTAGTACAGATAGAACAGCGCGGTGATCAGGCTGAACAGCACGAACACTTCATACAGGTTCGAGATGGGAATATGGCCGACGTCCGCGCCGATCAGGTACGACTCGTACCAGCGCACCATCAGGCCGACAAAGCCCATCACCACTGCGGCCCACGTCATCTTCGAACCGATCGCGGCGCCGGTCGGCGAACGCGACACGAGGCCGATCCAGTAGAACACCGTGGCGAACATGAAGAGCGCGCTCATCCACAGGATCGCGGACTGGCTCGACAGGAAATACTTGAGGAAGAACGTGTTATCGGCGCGCGCCAGATCGCCGTGATAGAGCTGGATCGCAAACAGCGACAGCGCGGCGATGCCCACCATCAGCGGGCGCACCGGCTTCCAGCGCCAGCCGAGCACGACGAACACCGGCACCGCGCACACCAGCACCAGCTTGTCGTAGTAGTTCATGAACGGGTAATAGCGCGACAGCGCAAACCCCGCGCCCGCGACCATCACGAGGGCGAACAGCCAGTCGGTCATGCCGAGGCGCTTCAGGAAGGAACGGTCGTCGAGCGGCGTCGCTTCATTCGCGCCACGCAAACCCGCCGGCCAGCCTCGCGTCTGAATCGCTGCGCCTGCGAGCGCAGCGATACGTAAAGCAAGCGGGCTCATTGCCTGGCCTCGGGGCTGGCCGGCGCCTGCGGCTCGGCTGGCGGGCTGGCCGATGCCTCGGTCTCTGGCGGAAACGCCTCCACGAAGGCCGCGACGGCGCGCATATCCTGCTCCGACATATTGGCGCAGACCTCCTTCATGATTGCACCGCGGGGCCTATCTTCGCTGTGCTGGAACACCCTGAGCTGCTTCACGATGTAGTCCGCGTGCTGCCCAGCCAGACCAGGAAACTTGTCCGTCCCCTCGCCGTGCTGGCCGTGGCAGGAAACGCATGCCGCGACGCCCTTGTCCGGCAGGCCCGACGTAAAAATCGCTTTCCCCTGGTGAATGAGCGCCGGGTCGTCGGGTTCACCCAGAACCGCGTGCTGACTTGAAAAATACGTAGCAAGCTCGTCGATCTGCGCCTCGGTCAAGTGGGTAAAGCCCCACATGAATCGTTTTGCGTTCGGGTCGGATCGGGCGTGATTCTTGAAGTCCGTCAACTGAGCGACAAGGTATTCCCGTCGTTGTCCCGCCAGCTTGGGAAAGGTCGGCGATACCGACACGCCGTTCATGCCATGACAGTTCGAGCAAACTTGCAGAGCAATTGTCTTTCCGGGGACAGCCGGGTTATCGACTGCCCGGGACCGTTCCAGGTCGTGACAACCCGACCCGACAAGCAACATCCCAAGAGAGATGAACTGCGCCAATTTGTTCATGTCACGAACCTCCAGACTGCTCTTACCGCCCTTTAAGGCCGCGCAACAAAGCGCAGCGCAATCAGTGCGTATTTCAACGCCTCCCGTTTTCGCCGGTACTGCATGAACGCGAGGCACCTTCCTTTTATTCCAGGCCAGCGCGACTGGTTTTAGTCGGAAACGCTGGCATGGATGTCACCAATACGCGGCCCATAAGTAGACGAACAGCGTGTCGTTGTCCGATGCGTTGCGTCCGGTGCCGTCGTAGTTGGATCGGGATCCAAGGAATTTGGTGAAATGCGTGTATTGCAGGCCGACCCGGATGTTCTGCACCGGCATCCAGAAGATCTCGGGTATCCATCCCTGCGTGGCCGGAGAAAAGTTCGCGCTGCTGGCGTAAGCCACGCTATCGGTGCTGCCCGTCACATTGAAGAAAGCAAGGCTCACGCCGTACTTGGCCTGATAGATGTACGACACTTTCAGCAGCATCGATTTGAGATTCGCCGACTGGCTGTCGCCCAAAACGAAATTATTCGGATCGCTGATATTCTCGTGAACGTAGCGTGCCTGTGCGGTAAGCGTATGCGGTTCCAGCAGGTACTGATACTGCGCATCCACACCGATATCGCGATAGCGGGTCACACCTTGTGTGAATATCGGGAAAGCGTTTGGATCGTTGGGATAGACGTCGGCAAACAACCCAAACGTCCCCAGCATGATGTTATGCGGGCCCCATTCGCGAGTCAGCGCAAGGCGCCAATACGGGTTGTAGCCTTTCAGATAGGTCTGCGGGTGGGCCAGGTCTCCGGCCTTGCTGCCATGGCTCAGAAACGACCAGATTCCGTCGGCGGTGCTGTACGCGGTCAGTTCCGCGTATACCATCTTGTTCCAGTACAGGTAGCCACCAATGCCGACGACCTGCTGCGCCAATGCCCCCTCGATGAGAGGCGTAAACTGCGGAGACCCAACCGCGCTCGTCGACGAAGAGATGTAGGGGTAGCTCCACGCAGGCGCGGTGTTCCAGACGTCCTGCACGGTGGGATTGTTGTGCAACGTTACGCCCAGTATGAAGTCGCTCGCTTCGCCGACGATCCGTTCCACGTAACGGACATCGGTGTTGTCCGATGCCCATTTACCGATCCACTTGCCGTCGGCATTCTGGTGATCGTAGTTCGTATAGGTATATTGAGCGAACGCGCCGATCTTGTCGGTGATCTTCCCGGCGAGGAAAATGCTGGCCGCATCCCATGTCAGATTGCCGTCTTTGGGAGAGATGGGATTCCCGTTAGCGTCGTTGTTGTGCCTTGTCTTGGTCGCGTCGACCGATCCCATCACGGCGATCGGAATCGTGCGTTCGCCCATGGTATAGCCGTTCAGCTTGAACATTCGCCCATAGGGTGTCAGTTCAGGAAATTGGCCGCCGGCGTGACACGCCACGCAGCTTTGCCCCGTCTGGCGCGCGAATAGGGGCAATGCGTGCGCGCTGGAAGCCAGCAACAGACAAAGCGCCGCGAGTGCGGCTGTCGAGCCGCGGCAAAGCAGACGACAAAGCAGACGATAAAGCGCCTGGTTACCGATACTAGCCTTTGACATGGCCGTCTCCCCTGCACCGTCTCCGGGCTGCCTTACACCACGAGTGATAAAGACCTGGCACTGCATCAATGACGATTCGCATTTCTCACTGCTCGCCACGCTTACATTGTGCAAACGCGCGATGAAACCCGGCAGGGGGCAACGTCCTACTCTTGCGGTAGGTGAGCGCTCCAGTCCGTCATGATTCGACGGTCTTCCATGGTTTCCCCGAAACGTTGAACGGGCATGACCCGCTCTCGACCAGTCGATGAACGCGACGGGAAGCCGGCTCGCAAATGAAGTCACGCGCGAAGTCACGCGTGAAGCAGAGAGACTGCGCAGACTCGTCAGGGCACCGTCCATCTGCCATCGGCGACGACCCCGACTCGATCCGGCTCGGAAAACCGGACGATATAACCGCCTTTGGACGCGAAGTGCTGCCCCGGCGCCAGCGTCAGGCGCGGATAGTAGCCAGTCAGGATGCGGCGCTCAAGCATGTCCTGGATACGCTCGATCAGATATTCCCTGCCGAACGCATCGACCATATGGCTGAGCGTCTCAGCAAGCAGGCCGCACGCGAGATAGGTGTCCGCCTGCACCTGCGGGGCAACCATCGGAATCTTGCGGATCGAGAACCAGCCGAACGCATAGTCGACACGGACGCGCCGTCCGTCCGGCAAGTCGAACGGATACGCGAGGCGCGTGACGCCGCGCCAGCTCGCTGACAATGGCGTGTCATCCAGCCCGCCCAGCAGCCCCGACATGAACACCGTGTCCGACGGCGGCGGCAGGCGGCCGAGCGCCGCGATGTCGGGCGGACGTAGCCACAGCACAAGCACGTCCGCACGCGAAATGCCATGCGTGGCGCGCGCGACGCTGGCGTCTCGCGCAAGAGCACGATACGCCACCGTTATGCCGTGGCCCTTCAAGGCGGCGGCGAGCGCCTCTGCACCCTGTTCGCCGCTGTCGCCCGCGCGATAGATCTGCCAGACTGTTTTCACCGCGTGCGCCGGCTTGCTGCCGGCTTCATCGAGAATCCGCCCGGCCAGCAGATCCGCCTCGAGCAGCACACCCTTCGAGAAATACACGGAATAGAAATCGTGGTCGGTTTCGACCGGCACTTCCACGTTGGGAAAGAGACACGGCACGGCCTCCTGCTCGCAGAACTCGTGGACCGGCGCCCAGTTCCTGCCGCCGAGTCCCGACAGCACCGCAAGCACCGGCTGCTGCGCCAGATAGCGCCGCAACTGTTCATGCCATGTGGCCGGCGGACCGTTCAGCTCCCACACATGCAGTTCCCAGCGGCGATTGACCATGAACATCATCTTGCGCGACGAGCGCAGCGGCGGCGTCGCGCCAAGCGGAAACACGTTCTTGTCATCGAAGTACTGTTTGAGCACATCGAGCATGCCGCGCCGCTTCACCGGGTCCGCGTCGGGCGTAACGATCGTCGCGAAGTGCAGCACCGTGTCCGTGACACCCGCCGGCGCGCGCCGGTCGAGTCGCTTCAGATAACCGATCAGCGCAGCCATGTCGGTGTCGTTCAGCGCGTACTGCGGCATCAGATTGCTGAGCGGTTTGCCTTCCGAGTCGAGGCCCTCGCGTATCGCTCTTGCGATCGTCGCATCGGTGTACGGCTCGCGATTGGTGCGCATGCCGGGAATGTAGGGTATGTCGAGATCGTCGGGGCTGTCCGCGCGAGGATGGACCAGATACCGGCCGGTAATCGGCGGAATGCTGCTGTTGTTCCCCTCTCGGGACCCGAGGCCGCTGCGCCGATGGCAATTCATACAGGCCGCGGCGGCGCCGCGCAGATTCACGCCGCCGTCGTGCATGGCTTCAAGCGGTTCGCCGGAACCCAGCACGCCTTTCTGGAAGATCGCTTCCCCTGTGCTCCCGGTCGCGGCCAGCGGCGCCGAGGGAGCACAGTTCGCCTTGCCCACCGGCACCATCAGCGCGGCGAGCAACACGCATTGAACGAGTGTGCGCGCCGCGCGCGGCCGCGCCCGCGCGCTGGCTTCCCGGCTGACCCAGGCGCAGTCCATGGCTACGGGGTCGGCCGGGTCATCGCGCGAAGCGCCGGCGGCGAGGCGTCGGCGTTGACCGACACGGAATTGCGGTGACCCTGCGAGGCAGGCCTCGTGAACATCGCATCGTCCAGCGGCGGATTGAGCGACACCTTGTCGATCGCCAGCTTGTCGCGCTTTCCGGAAGCGGCCGCGCCGCTCTCGATCGTGAACGGTATCTGCAAGCCATCGACGCTCCGGTAGTCGCGGTACTTCACTTCCACGGTGACCGGCCCATGGAGGCCCCGCGCCTGGCGGTCGTATTTCACGTCCAGAAAGCTTTGCGCGTCGACCCACACGTGACGGGTCACGCCGGAAGGCAGCTTCACGGCAAGGCGGTAAGCATCGTGTCCGTCGACCTTATCGATACCGTCGAGCGCGACATCGACGCCCTTCGCCAGATGGTCGATCAGCATGCCGTCGATGACCTGCTCGTCATGCGCGGACTTCAACTCGTCCATCGTGTACGGCCGAAATTCGCCGTTGCCCATCGCGCTCGGGTTCAGCTTCCAGCCCTGCCGGCCGTCGAATACCCTGACAGCCTTCTGGTTGAACACGCTGATCTCGAAACGTGTCTTGTTCGGCCGTTTCATCGCGAGCATGAACGGCAGATCCTGCGCCGGGGCGTTCGCACTATCCACGTGTCCGGCCCAGACCATCGTCTGGATCTTCCGCCATGCGTCGAGGCCGCCTCTCGCAGCGACGTTTTTCTCGACGATCTGGTCCGCGCTCAGATCGTGTTCCGCCGGTATCTGCTCACTCGCGTACACCGCCACCGTCAGGAACGCGACGAGCACCCACAATACGATTTTTGTCATGACCGTGAACCTCGCACGGATGTTCGGCTAGTGGCTCGGCACTTTGGCCATGGCCAGCTGCGGTTTCGCAAACAGGGTGTCGTCCGCCGGCGGATTCACCGTGACATGCTCGATCGTCAACTTGTGCGGTTGTTTGCCGCCGGTGACAACGGTCTCCAGCGTGTGCGGCACGACAAGCCCACTTTCTTTCCGGTAATCGCGATAGAAGATGGCGACGTCGTGCATCTTGCCGTCGAGCTTGCGCGGTTCGCCGTCGATCTTCAGTTCCAGAAAGCTGCTTGCGTCGATCCAGATGCGGCGTGAGGCATTGTCTTTTGTCGTCACCTTCAGGACGTACGCGCGATGCCCTTCCACCTGTTCCATGCCCAGCGCCTCGACCCGCGAGCCCTTGCTCGCATAGTCGATCAGCGGTCCGTCCAGTTCGGCCGATACCGCGGCCGATCTGGCCTCCGCGGGCGTATAGGGTTCGACTTCATCGCGTCCGAGGAAAGGTCTCACTTTCCAGCCCTGTGCGCCGTCGTAGACCTGATAGGCCGCCTGCTCGTTGAAGCGCACCTCGAAGCGGCTCTTGTGCGGCCGCTTCAACGTCATCACGAACGGCAGCTTGGTGTTCTTCGTGCCGCCGGCTTCGATCTGCCCCGACATGGTCATCGCACTGACCGCGTGCCACGCCTGAAGCCCGCCGCGTGCCGCGACATTCCGGTCGACGATCTGCGCCGCGCTCAGATGACTCGCCGCCGCGGCCTGAGCCGTTCCTGCGGTCGAGGCCGCGAACGCAGCCGGGCCGGCTGCCAGAAAACCCGCCACCGAGGCTGCGGAGAGCGCCATCAAAAGAAACCTGGTCATGAGTCACCTCCTCTATTTATGTCATGGATCGCTGTCCCGCGATCATTCGACTATCAGTCCGTCGATATGGAGCGAGCCGACGAATACGTCGACGCGGTCCCCCGCCTTGATCGGATTGCCTTTGTTGGAAAACACCATCCAGTATTCCTGACCGGGTTCCAGCGGACCGGTCTGGCGCAGCTGGCCGATCTTGTCCATGACCGGAATTTCGAGCAACGCATGGCTCGCTTCCCCGTACAGATAGGCGGTCGCGGTCTTCTCGCCGAGCAGATGCGCCGCCGCCGGATCGGTCACGCGGTAGCTGAAGCGAATCAGATTGCCCGATGCGGTACGGCGCACGCTCAGGTTGTCGATGCCCTTCATCAGCCCGTAGTAGTTCTTGGCGCGCTGCGACATGCTCACGGGCAAATACGGCGAGTGCCTGGGCGTAGACGCCGCCGGTGCGCCCTGCTGGGCCGCGACCGCTTGAACCACGGTCGCGGCCAGACAGACGCTGCTCGCCGCGAACAGCACCACCAGCGGCGTCGGGAGGGATCGAAGTTTCATCACGGCGCTCCTCCGAGGACCGCCGTCATGCCCTGCAACGGGCCGAACAGAGCGCCCGATTCGTTCCCCAATGCGAGCGGATAGGTCGTGAAGCCGCCGAACACGAACTCGACCGCACCGATATCGTATCCGGCGCCTTGCGGCCGCTGCGTGCCGAAGATGTCGTGATCCGGCGCACCGGTTGACGTGCCGTTATTGATGGCCGGCGAACCCGACTTGATCGTGTAGTTGCCCAGTATCACGTTATAGCCGGTGCCCGACGTGAGCGCTTCGTTGAACAGCGACAGCGGACCGTACGACATGTTGATCCACTGATTGCCTTCATCCGGCGTCGCCGACGGCATCAGGGCGAACAGCGGATTCGGAAGCACCGTATCCGAAATGCCCGGGGGCACCGTGATGCCGATCCCGCCCGCTTCCGGCGGCACACGCGAACCATTGCAGTACTGACTCACCACCGCCGGATTCAACCCGCTGTTGTGCGCTCCCGGGTAGTCGCCGACGTCGGTCAGAATCGAGTACCGCGGGTTCATCGACATGCCTGCCTGACGGCTGCTGGCCGAGGTGTCGCCGAACGCGCCGATATCCCAGTAGACCGCATTCGGATCGCAATAGCCCGTCGCCTTGCCTGCCTGATTCAAGGTCGGATTCAATGCGACCGCGTTCTGCAGGCCCGCTATGCTCTTGTTCAGCCCGCCCACCGTGATATAGAACGTGCGGTTCTGCCAGAACAGATTGTTGGTCAGCACCGGGTTCGAGAACGTCGTGCAGTTGGGCTGACCCATCGGGCACATCACATGCGAGTTGGTGAACGCGGCAATGAAGTTCGACGTATGGCGCGCGGTCTCCAGCCCAGCCGGCTGGTAAGTCGACGTCGTGATCGGATTGCACGTCGTTTCCGACCCCACCGTCGTGCAATTCGGCGGCCCGACGTTGGCCTGCGCGGCGGCAGAGGTGTTAAAGAGCACGCCTGCCGACGCTGTCGCGTCGTTGGAGACGACCGTGTTGTTGACGAAGCTCACGCGCACCGCATCCTGCAGCGAGACGCCGCCTCCCGCCCACCCGGCCACGTTGTTCGCGATGATGTTATTGATCACGCGAACGTCATACCACGCGTTCTGGTTGCTGGGGCTGCGTTGCACATCGGTGCCGTTGACGCTCTGCAGCCGCAGGCCGCCACCCTTGCCGCTTTCGGCCGTGTTGCCGACGATCAGATTGCCGTCGAGCACGAGGCCAGGGCCCACGCCATCCGAAAGCTGGGGCGCGCAATCGACGTCCGTGGTCGTGTTCTCGCAGAACGTGCCGTCAGGAGGCACGCCTTCGGCAATTACGCCGCCACCGTAAGTGGGCAGCGTCGGGTTGTTGCTCTGGTTGAACAGCACCCAGTTGTGCGAGATGTCGCCGTTGTAGCTGAACCCGAAGTGCGCGACACCGCCGCCATCGCCGCCGCTTATGTTGCCGCAGACCCAGTTGTAGTTGAAGTGATAGTAATCGGCGCCTGTACAGAAGGTCACACCGCCCGCTGCCGAAGGCGTGGTCGAGTTGATTTCGTCGCCGTACGAAGCGTTCGACGTGACCGCGTTGTGGTGCACGTTCACATGCGCGTTGAACTGGAACGGCAGCTCCGTCACACCGTCTCCGGCAATGGTCGCGTCAGGCGTTTCGACCTGGCCCACCGTGATGCCGCCCGTGAGCGTCCCTGAGTTGGCGAAGACACGGTTGTTCGAGACCTCCGTGTAATGGTTCCAGCCGTGCAGGAAGATCCCGCCGCCGCCTTGCGAGCTGTTGGTGAAGGTCATGCCGTCGATCCGCGACGGATTGCACAGGAAGTTGCTCGGATAGTTGGTGCAATCCGCGTTGCTGTCCGTGAGCGGCGCGCAGATGCCGTTCGCGGTGCAGTTCGGATCGGGTTGCAGCGCGCCGCCCACCAGCACGTCCTTCACGCCTTTGCCGAGAACGGTGATGGCCGCACCTTCATACGCGCCCATCAGCGTCGGCTCGATCAGCAGTTCGGCCAGATTGCCGTTCAGGTTGAAGTCCCAGCCGGAGATCGGTTCGAACGGGATTCCGTCGACTTTGCGCTGCATCGCTGTCGAGCACGAATACGTGCTGGTCGGATCGTACGGATTGCTTGCCGAGATCGGGCCGCCGTTCAATGCGTCGCCGAAGAGGCAGCCAACCTGCCTGCGCCACGGGTCCATCTTGCCCGACGGATGCGTGTTCGCGTTGACCGTCACCGACGTCGCGCCAACGCCTTGCAGCCGGACCGGCTTCCACATGAGCAGCATTTCGTTATAGACACCTGGGCCGACGACGATCATGTCGCCCGGCGTTGCCTGGTCGATCGCGGTCTGGATCGCGTTGCTCGTGGCGTTCTCGCCATTCACGTAGGTCGGCGGCTTGCCGCCGATCGTCACGGTGACCGTATCGATCGAGCGCTTGCCGTTGCCGGCCGTGATGACGAGTTCACCGCAGTTCGTCGGCGTCGGCGTCAGCAGGCCTCTTTGCTGGATCGTGCAGCTCAACTGCGGCCCGATGCCCGGCAACGGCGCCTGCGGCATCACCTGAATCTGCGTATCGCTCCATGATGTGATGATTGCCGGCAGGCCGCCGATCGTCACCGATCCCGATCCCCGTTGCGCACCGAAACCATAGTGGCGCGTGATGAACTTCTGGTTGAACGGCGCCTTGGTCGCGCCCGGTCCCGTGTACGCATGGTTCGGCACCTGCTGGTCGCCCTGAGCCTTGATCGTCAGCGTGTGGCCGAACGTGCTGATCCACGGGCCCGCGCCGCCGCCACTCGAGTCGCCGGTGACGCTGGCGATCGCGGGCGTGGCATCCGGGTACGCGCAGTCAGGCTGGTCGTAGCCTTCCGCGAAGGCCGAGACCGGCACCACCGGCGTATCCATGTACTGAGTCTGTCCGGGCATGAACGGAATCTCGTAGCAGAACTGGCTGTACGCCGGGTTGAACAGAGGATCGCGAATCGTCTGGCCAGGATGCGCCGGGTCGGGCATGTCCGGGTCGTTCATGCAGGCGACCATCATGGTCGGCGCATAGCCGGTCGGGTTCGGCGGGTTGACTTGCCAGGTCGAATAGTTCAACCCGTTGAAGATGCCCCATTGGTCCGAATACGTGCGCGCGACTTCGTTGCCGGAAAAATCCTTCATCGAGATCGGTACGTTCGGTACCGCGAATTTTTCGCCGAATTGCGGCGAATACGGATCGAACTCCGAAGAGAAGTCATCCAGCATGAAGCCGGTGTAGTGCGAGGCCACGTGCGTCGAACTGAAGATCCAGAACTTCGTCAGCACTGTCGACTGGTTCGTCAGGTTCACTTCCTTGCGGTCGCACAGGTGCCGCGAGGCGCCCGCGAACGGCGCGACTTCCTGTACGCCCGGGAAAATGCTCATGTAGTCGGGCACGATGCGCAGCTCACCGACGCAAGGCCAGGAGGTCTCGACGCTGCCCGTGTCGCCCTCACCCCTGGAGTACGTGTTGGATCCGAGATTCGTGGTCGGATTCTGCGCATTGTTCCGGTTGTAGGTGGAATTCATCGCAGCCTGGTCGGGCAGGATAAAGATGGCGCCGATGCCGCCGAACTGCTGTGTCACAGGCGCGATGTAGTTGTCGCCGATCAGGATGTTCTTGTCCTCCTCCTTCACCAGTTCGTAGCCCGGCGGCAAGATCACTTCGACCACATACTTGCCGGCAGGCAGCATCTTGGTGCCGTCGCCCGAAGGATTCGCCACGCAGATCTTGCAGTTCGTCGCGATAGGCTTGCCCGTAGTCGTATCCCGCGCCGTCACGCTGGGGAATTTGTACATCCCGTCGTACGGCGCCGGCTGCAGCTGGTTGAACGCGTGCATGCCGTCATAGCACTTGAACTGCGAATTCGCGGGCAACGGACGATGCTGCGGGTCGAGCCACTGGGTGGTGTTCTGCAACGTGAAGAAGTACGGGTCGTTGGTCTCCTGCCCCGGGCAGTTCATGTTCGGCACGCCGTCCGAGCGGAAGCCCTGCGCCCAGTCGTCCCAGCTCGCACTCTTGGTCGTGTCCACCAGCGTCAGGCTGGTGGTGCCGTCTGCGGCAGTGCCCTCCTGATACAGATTCACCGTGACGTTCGGCACGTTAGGCGTCCACTTCGTGTGGATCAGCAGCGAAGGATCGTCGAACGGCCGCGTCGATGCATAGATGACTTCGCCCCGGATGCCGCCGTTTTCGTTCGCGCCAAACGGCGCCTTGCCGAACTCGATAAAAGAACTCTGCCCCGAGAAGCCCTGCCAACCCATCGTGGTCACCCACGGCGGATCGACTCTGCCAGTCGAAGGGTTCGTGCCCGAGCGGTCCTTGCAGTCCGCATCGTTGCAATACACCGCGCCCGGCACGCGCAGGTTCGTCGGCAGGTGCGCCGTCGCCGATTCCAGCGTGTTGGCATAGTTGGCGGCAATGGTCGAAGTGCCCCCGCCAGGTGTGCCGTCGGGTGGACCGCCCGCGTCATAGACGACGTGGACGCCCGTCTGCTTGAAGCGGGTCTCGTCGGTGTCGACGACGTACCAGTTGAACAGCGGGAACACTTCGTTGAACGTCGCGTAGCCGTTCATGTCGGTGACGTTGAAATTCGAATAGCTGCCGTCGCGGAAGCGGATATTGGTTGAAAGCAGCGCGAGCGGTGGGGAATCCGGCTGCGAGACGCCGGAGCCGGTCAGGTCCATGAAGGTCCGGGTGTAGAGATTCGTGTGCCACTGGAGCACCGAAATATCCCCGACGTTCACGGTCTGGCCGTTCGCCAGCTTGACCGCCGTCGCGAGCCCATCGAGGATCTGATCGTTCCATTGATCGATGATCGTGATTCTGTACGTGCCGGGGGGCAGGCCGCTAAAGCTGAACGTTCCATCGGCATTGCACTTGGTGAACGCGACATCCTCGCCGTCCGGATCGCCGACGCTGACGTAGCACTGGGTGAAACTCAGCGAGGTGCGCGAGCCGCTGCCGTAGAGGTTCTCGTTCGGCGGACGGCTGTAGTGCAGGTTCGTTACCCTGCCCTTGAGCCCGTTGTTGCACGTCGCAGCTGCGGCGCCTGTGCAGAGGAGCGGCAGGCGGGCATTGATGATTTTCGGATTGGCAAAGCCGACCGCGACGTGAAAGCCCGCCGGTCCGAATTCCTGGAAGTACGCCGGGCCGCCGATCTTGACGAACGCGTCGTGGGCCTTCTGTCCGTCCAGCGTGTTCGTCTGCAGCCATTCCTCGCCTCTGGCGATTCTGTCGGCTGCTGGCGTCGCGACGACGCCGTACCGGCCGGGCATCAGGTTGGCAATGATGGCCTGGCCGACGAGCGGCGACAGCGTCTTGCCATCCGACTCGTATTTCGGGCAGGTCGGGATCATGCCGACAATGCCGTCGGTCGATGTCGAAATCGGGCAGGCGTTGAGGCCCGTGACCGGATCGACGGTGCCCTGCAACGAATTGGACAGCGGCATGTTGAACATGTCGTAAGTCATCTGTCCGGTCGGGTCGCCGGTTTGCCCCGCGTCGTCCCAGAGCTTGATTTCGAACCCGCCGAGTCCCGGCTCGCGGGCTGTACCAAACACATCGGTTCCACCGCTGACGTCCACCTCTCCATTGAGCGGGGCGTCGTCCTCGAAGACGAACACGGAGACCTTCGCTGTCGGGAACGGCGATTCTGTGGCCAGCACGTTGACGGTTTTCTGTCCGGGCGCGATCGGCGCGCCGCTCATGGTGTGGCCGCACTTGCCCGTGCCCGGTGCAAAATCCGCGCCGCCGGGACCCGATGGGCAGTCCTTCGCGATATCGAACTGTCTCGTGGGCGCAGTGGTGGGCTGCGGGTTGCCCCCGCCATTCCCGAACGTATTGCCCGCGTCGCCCGGCAAGACCGAGATGTAGTAGTGCTTGGTCGGATCGAGCGCCACCTGGCTGGGATCGACCGGCGTCTGGTGCGCATCGGCAGGGTTCGTGAAGGTGCGGCACACGCCGTTGCCGACGTCGCACACAGCCGGCAGGTGAGAGTTGGTCTTCGGGTCGTACACCGTCTGCCCTGACTCGCAGGCGACGGTGCCGACACAGCCTGCTGCCACCACCGGCATGTAGCTGGTGTGGAAGTTTGCGCCGAGACTCGGAACCGGCAGCGCCGGGCACGTAGCCGGCCGCGTTGTCGCAGTCGTCTGGCAGGCAGGATCGATCTGGAAGGTACGGTCCTCCTCGATGATCCAGCGGTAGTCTGTCAGCTGAACCGGCGTCTTGCCCGGCAACGTGCTCGGCGCGTCCAGCACCTTGACGACGATGCCGCTGCCGCCCTTGAACGTCACCGTCACGGTCGCGGCAGCGCTCGGCGTGCCCTGCGAATTCGTTGCCGTGTAGTTGAACGTCAGGTTGGCGCTGGTAGCACTGCCGACCGGCGGCGCCGTCGGTACTGCCGTGAACGACCCGTCCGGATTCAGCGTGACGCTGCCGCCGGTGACACCACCCGAAAGCGCCGCGGTAAGCGGCAGCCCGGCCGGATCCCTGGCATTGGCCAGCACGCCCGGTGCGCCGATCTGCAGCAGCGACGCGATGTTGCTCGTGTAACTGCCGTTGTTGGCCACCGGCGCGCCGGACAGACAGCCGTTGGCGGCGCTACAGGCTGACAGCGTGACCGTCGCCGATATCAAAGGATTGCCGTTCGCCTGATACACAAAGCTGTCGGCTGTCGTGCCGGCATTCGGCACATAGACGAACGTGCCGTCCGGGTTCAGCGTGAGCGCGCCGCCCGTGGTCGGGGTCTTGACCTCCACGCCGTACACGTTGACATCCTTCGCTTTCACGCCCTTGGCGGGGTCCGACACGGTCAACGTCGTGCCCTTGACGAAGAAGTAGCTCGCGGCATTGGCAACCGCATTCTGATTGGCCAGCGACGACGTCGGCAGCGCGCCGCTATTGACGCTGATGTAGCCCTGCATCCCGCCATCGCGCTGATTGTTGGTGGACAGACTCAGTTCGCGGTCGAATACCGGGAGCGCCAATGCGCCCGTTGCCGGTGCGTTCAACAACACGTCCTGCGTCTTGCCGGCCGCCAGAAACACTTCCGACTGAACCCGCGCATTGCCGGGCAACACATTGCCGTCCTCTGCAATCAGCGAGAAACCGGACACGGCAGGCGTGCCGGTTTGCGCGCCCACCACCGCCGGAACGTGCATCCGCAGACCCGCGTTCACAAAGCGCACCAGCACCTGGCCGGTAGACGCAGGCGCGGTGACGGCAAACGACGAGGCATTGGCGTTCGTGCGGTCGAAGGCGACACCGTTGATCAGGTAGTAGCGCGGCTCGTAGTTCACCGTCGGCGGATAGCAGGTGCCGAACGTCGTCGATTTCGAATCGCCGCAGCCGCCGGGCTGACCCGACCACACCAGGGTTTCGCTGAAGCCCGTCGTCGTCACCGCCGCTGCCGCAGCAGCGTTTTGCACGGGATCGATTTCGCTCAGCAGGAGCGGCACATCGGCGTCATAGCAGATATTCGGATAGGCCTGATAGGTCTGCGACGCCACCGGGCAGCTCACGCTGCCGCCGACCGGGGTCTTCACCACCAGCACGCCGTACAGCCCCATCGGCCCCTGGATCGACGGATGCGTTCCCGACTCGATCAGATAGGTGCCGGGGCTGAGATTGTTCCAGGTTAGCGAGGTTGTCTGGCCCTTCGCCACTTCGGTCGCAAACGACTGGACACGAGGTCCTTGCGCGGGCGGCGTGAAGGTCGCGCCGGTTGTGGCGGTCGCAGTGATGGCAATCGGCCAGGTCGTCGTCATTTGCGTTGGATGCGGGGGACTCGGCAAGCTTGTCGCTGTCGTCCCCAGACCGCCGCCCAATTGCCCAGCGATGACGAGCGAGGTCGGCACGGAGGCGGGCAAGCTATTGGTTAGATTGATCGTCAGCGGTCCTGGCGGCACGGTAATCACCACCGGCGACCAGTTCGCTCCAGCGCCCGGATTCGCCGCCGCACAGGTAGCCGGCGCCACCGCAGCCGGCGTACAGGTGTAGCCCCACATCGGCACAGCCTGCCCGTCAGGCAACGCAGCAGTCGTCGCTTTCGCTGTCAGATTGACGACCTGGGCGAAAGATACGCCACTGGCCGTCAGCAGAACACACGCCGTGACCCCTGCCTTGAACACGTCGAAGAGGGTCGCCTTAAACTGGGTGGATCTCATAGCGCTTCTCCCCGCCTCTAATTGGATTCGTCAATCAGGAAAACTTGTGGGTCGACGAGCATCATCATCATCATTCCGCCAGGGAAGATGTTGTTCGTGGTGATCTCGCGCTCGTTATGCGAGTGCCACATGAAAGCAAAGCCTGCTTCGGTTGCCGGTGGATTCACGACCGTCCCGCTCGGCGGCGTCGTTCCGGTCGGCGCCGTGGCGCGTATGGTCGCGTCCGGTCCGAGGTAAGGGCTGCCGCCATACCAGAAACCGTTCGTCAGGACGTGCGAGTCAGGCAGCGTGACCGGGCCGCCGCTGCCGACGTTGCCGAACGGATGCGTTTCGAGCGCCTTGTTGTGATCGGCGCACCACTCGTAGTAGTTCGGCGCGTGCGGGTCGGCCGTGTAGTAGCCGTTCGCATCCGGAATGCAGACGACCGGCTTGCCGAAGTAAGCAGCAAATTTCGGATCGGTCTCGGTGTACAGACTCCCTGGCTTATGCGCGTAGACGTCCCAGTTCAGGCCCCTGCCTGTCCAGTAGAAAATCCCGTCCATCGCGAGACCCGGCGTCGTGGTCGTCGTGAACAGCAAGGGGCCGGCCACCTTGGTCGCGTCCGTCTTGCTCAGCAACATGTTTCCATCGCGCGCCAGCACGCGCACGTGATTGCCGTGCTCGTGGAACGGATGCTGCCAGCGGCCGGTGCCGACGATGCGCAACAGCACCAGTTCACCCGGATGCATGTGCGGATTGCCGTTGTAGGGCTGGTGCGGATACTGCACCGCGTAGTTCGGATCCATGTCGTCAGGCATCGAGCGGCCGTTGACCATGAAATAGGCCGGGTGATACGGCTCCGTCTCGACACTCATGCAGCCGTTTGGCTGCGTGCAGGCGTTCGCGGCCTGCTGTTCCGCCTGCGCATGGATGCGCGGATCCATTTCGGAGAACTGGAACAGATACTCGCGGTCGTAACAGGCCGCGCTGTGGTTGTAGGCCGCGGGGGCGTTGCGGAAGTCCGGCTGCCCATCCGGCAGCGTCGCCGCGACCGCGCGGCAGCCTGTCGGCACGGCCACCGTGCCGGGTGCCGAGGTCGGCAAAACGATGATCGCGCCGTACAGGCCCATTTCGATCTGCAGATCGCCCTGCGTGCCGCTGTAGTACGCATGCGTGCCGGGCGTCGCCGCGACGAAGCTATACGTTACCGTGGCGCCGTGCGCGGCCTCGCGCGTCAGCAAGCCGGGCACGCCGGTGAGCGTGGTCGGACAGCTTCCATCGGGGTTCAACGCCGCGGCGCAGACCTGGAATCCGGGAAACAGGATCGACGTGTTGCCCGCCGCGGCCGGCAGGTTGTTGGTGAGCGTCACCGTGACGACGTCGCCCTGTTTGACGATCAGTGTCGGACCGGGAATCTGCATGCTCGGACAGTTCGCGCCCGCGATCGTGGACGGCGAAAAGCCGGCCGGCGCGAGGCGGCATCCATAGCCCCATGAGTAAACGCTCGCACCGTCGGGTTGGGTGATGCGGTTTGCCTCGGCGCTCAGATCGAAGTGCGTGCCTGTGATGCCCGGCGCCGCCGCTTGCGCGTGCATGCAGACGAGCGCGGCGAGCGTCGCCGCGCCGACTCGCACAAGCCGTCCAAGCTGCGCGAGCGCCGCGCGCCATGTATGGTGAGTAATGTGGGCCACGGCTCTTCTCCTAGGTGCAGGACTTCGTGGTCGGATCCACCGCATGGCAGATATGGACCTCGGTCATCAAGCCGCCAAAATTCTCCTGGTCATTCGCCAGGTGATCCAGATTCGGCGTGTACAGGTAATAGATCGCGCCCGGCTGATACTTCGTCGTGTCGCTGGCGTCGAGGATCACGTCCATCGATTCGCCGCCGCCCATCGTGATCGAGTTCGTGTTGTAGGTCATGTCGTTGCCGGACATGTCGCGCAACAAGCGGGCATTGATCCCGACCACGCGCATCGGAATGCCGAGCGTCGCCAGCGTCTGATACTCGGTGACGTCGAGGTCCGAGATGCGCAGCAGCGCACGGCCGCCGGCCGGAATGTTGATCAGCGTCGGCAGCGGCTGTGAGAAATGCTGCGTGCCGTCCGCCACCGGCGTGGAGAGCGGGTTCGGATTCACCGTGTCCGGATAGCTGCGTCCGTTCAACATGAAGAACTTGTCCTTCATGTCGGTGAACGGCTCCGGATTGAACGTCATGCCCACGAAGTGGAAGTTCGGATCGAAGCCGTGTATCTGCACCGGATATTCGACGTCGTAGGCGGTCGAGCCGTCGCCGTCGTTGTACGCGTACAGCGTCGGCGTGCCGCTCTTGTTGTTGGCGTGGAGCACGCTGTTCTGCAGCGGCAGCGGCGTCGTGCACAGAATGTCGTTGCCGCACGCCGTGCGCAGATCCCGCTGCTGCGCGACCAGCGAGTTGTATAGCGATGCGCCGCCGGGCACGCGGTTCTGGCGCGGCCGTACGAAGATCTGGCCGACCATACCCATCTGCAGGTGCTCCGGCGGCGTGATGTGGCAATGCCAGAAGTAGGTGCCCGCATCCGGCGCGAGGTAGTAGTACGTGAAGCTCGCGCCGATGTTGATCGCCACCGACGCGTCCGGGACGCCGTCATAGAACGACGAGGCGTTCGGGTAGCCGTGGAAGTGCACCGTGTGCCTCTCGAACAGGTCGGGGCGCATGATCATCCCGACGTTCGTCAGCGTGAGGAAGAACTCATCGTCCTCGTCGATCGCCATTGTCGGCGCCGGCTCGTTGCCGTTCATCACGCCGATATCCATGATCGGCCGTGGATCGACGTGGCCGGTCAGCTGGCCCGGAGGCACGGATTCCGGATCGGGGGCGAGGCCGACCGCGCCGTTGTAGGTCGGCTCCGTTCTCGGGTCGCCGACGGTGTTGAACACCGAGGCGAATTCTGTGCCGGGCAGACCTGCCTTGATGTCGGCGAGCCCGGACAACGGACCGAAAGCGAACAGGTAAGTCTGCACGCCGTTGGCCATCGTCGCGTAACCGTCGCCGCCCGAGATCTGCTGGCACTTGATCGCGCCATTGACGACGCCTGTCGACACGGAGGTCTGTCCGGTGTAGGACGGCCCGGTGTAGGCGGGCTCCCCTGCGCCTGGCGGCAGCACCGTCGGATGCGCCGGCGTGGTCGGCGGGCATTGAACCCGGAACGATTGGGCGAATGAAGGAATGGAGAACAACAGTAGCAGCAGCGTTGCAACACTGCCGAGGAATGCGCGGGTACTGAACATATGACCTCCAACCCAGGGGTCAGCCAGCGCGATACGCGCTGGACGTCATGCTCTACTGCGAATGCGGGCTGGTTACGTTGCTGCATCAACCCGTATCTGGATTCTGAACAAGAGCGACGTAGCCTGGGATGGGTCACCCCCCTACACTTGCGGTGGGGCAAACCCAGCGGGGTTTCTCAGATTTGCTTTGCTGAACCGAACCGAGGCGCGTGTCAAGCGCCTCCCGCACTCATTCGGTCACGTAGCCGGTACCAGGGTAGCGCCTCAGGCCCGCGCAACGTCTTTCGAGCGGTTCTCGACCGAAGGCCGAATCCAGCCCGGCCTTCCGCTTCGTTTGCATTGAGGGTCTTTACCCATGCCATTCGGCGGGGATTCCTACTTCCCTTCATGTCCATCGAGGCAAAAATGTGGGAACAGTGCCCGGCCGTCGGACACTGGAAAGCGCCAGGGTTACAACGGGTCGAGGACACGATGAGGTCCGCACCGTCGACCCGCCGCTCTTGAGATTTCCGGCCTCCCCATTGAATTGCTGAAGGATCACATCATGAACAAGCTAACTGCCATCATTCTCGCGAGTTGCGTAACGCTCGCAAGCGCGGGCGCCTTTGCTACCGATAGCGCGTCAAACGACCCGGCGTCAAAAGACGCAATGAGTCAGGAGACCGCGGCAACGGAGCACGATGCGGCGAGCGCCGACAGCATGGCCAAAGACGGGATGAAAGAAGAGGCGATGAAGGAAGACGCGATGAGCCATGACAGCATGGCTAAAGACGAAACGAAGAGTGACGAGGTGAAGCAGTAGGGATGCGCGCATCGATCATGTCGCGTACACGGGGCAGACGTAGTGGCTTAAGGCTGACGAGCCGCGGATCAAACAGACAACCCCGACGGACAACCCCAACTCATCATCGTGCCGTGGACACGCGCCGCGTGTCCACGGCATCGCTGCCGGCCTCAGCCTAGCAGGCTATCGGGTGCGACGTACACGTAGTTCAGATCCCTTGCGACCGCTTTGTAGGTCACCTGCCCTTCGCACACGTTCAAGCCGGCTTTCAGATGCGCATCGTCCTTGAGCGCGCGTTTCCAGCC
Organism: Paraburkholderia sp. GW821-FHT02A12; assembly: GCF_059422005.1. NCBI lineage: Bacteria > Pseudomonadati > Pseudomonadota > Betaproteobacteria > Burkholderiales > Burkholderiaceae > Paraburkholderia > Paraburkholderia sp. GW821-FHT02A12. The sequence goes on from NZ_JBWKWA010000002.1 coordinate 3,045,202, forward strand.
CTTGTCTGCAAGCGCGATCGCGTGACGAATCGTCGCATTGTTCAGCGCGAAAGTAGAGGTTCTGGCCACTGCGCCAGGCATGTTCGCCACGCAATAGTGGATGACGCCGTCGACCAGATAGGTCGGCTTGGCGTGCGTAGTCGGATGCGAAGTTTCGAAGCAGCCGCCCTGATCGATCGCCACGTCGACGACAACCGCGCCCGCCTTCATCCCTGCAATCATGTTCCGCGTGACGAGCTTGGGCGCCGCCGCCCCCGGTATCAGCACGCCGCCGATCACGAGGTCGGCATCGAGCACGGACTCTTCGATGCTCTGGCCATTGGAGTAGAGGGTCGTGATGCGATTGCCGAAAACCAGATCCAGTTGACGCAGGCGATCCACGTTGGTGTCGAGACTCGTGACCTTCGCGCCCATTCCCACCGCGATCTGCAAGGCATTGGTTCCGACGACGCCCGCGCCGATGATCACCACATGCGCCGGTGCAACACCCGGCACGCCGCCGAGCAACAAGCCGATGCCGCCCTTCGATTTTTCCAGGTGCGCCGCTCCGGCCTGGATCGACATGCGGCCCGCCACTTCGCTCATGGGCGCAAGCAACGGCAGCCCGCCGCCCGGACCGGTGATCGTCTCGTAAGCGATGCAGACCGCGCCGGACTTCACCAATGCGGCGGTCTGCACAGGATCGGGCGCGAGATGCAGGTACGTATAGAGGATCTGCCCCGGCCGCAACATCGCGCACTCGGCAGGCTGCGGCTCCTTGACCTTGACGATCATGCCGGCCTGCGCAAAGATTTCCGCCGCAGTACTACACAACGTTGCTCCGGCCGCCGCGTAGGCCTCGTCGGATAGACCGATCTCGGCGCCCGCCCCGCACTGCACCATCACCTGATGACCGCGGCTGGTCAATTCGCGCACGCTCGCCGGCGTCAAACCCACGCGATATTCATGGTTCTTGATTTCCTTCGGTACGCCGATCAACATGTGTCGCCTCCATATAGTTTGTTGTTATCGCACCGCGGCCGGCTTCATGCTTTGCTTCGCTCTTCGACGCATAGCGCCGGCGTCACTGCGAAAGTCTCCGCGAGCGGTGGCTGGCCGCCCGCGAGAAGTCGTTTGTCACCAGCATACTCTGCTAATTGGCCGGAACGAGATTGGTGATCGCCATATCGCTGAATGCCGCCGTGCCGCCGTCGGCGAACACCGAAACCCGGTTATCGTTTGCGGCCGGAAAGACGAGATCCGTGATGACGGTACGGCCGTGGTCGGCAAATACTTCCACGGAATTCCTGTCGACCACCACGGTGAGATGCAACTTCCCGTTCACGAGCGGCAGGTTGACGATGTGCTGCTTGCTGAAGGCATTCGAGAAACCGGTCTCGCCTGACTTCGAACGGTCGAGCGTCAATGTCTGATTCGCGGTGTCGTAGAAGATGCGGGTGCCGACATCGCCATTCGCCGAGCCTCGCACGATGAGACCGGCACGCTCAGCCGAATGTGGGCTCAACGTCACCTCGATGTTCTGCACGACGCCTCGGGTGAGCCGGCCGAGCTCCTGTACGCGCGAGGACACACTGAGTTCTTTTATGCGCGTGGTCGCGCCTTCGCCGACCAGCGACGCATATTGCTGCACCGGCTCGAATGCCAGTTGCGGGATGCCGTCGACGGTCTTCAGCGCGAGCACGCGAGGGAGCGCCGTTGCGCCCTTCCAGGGCGTGGTCGGTATGCGTTCGGCGTAGTCCCAGTTGCTCATCCAGCCGATCGTGACCGCCTTGCCGTCCGGCGCGTTGGCGAAGGTTCCGGCTGCGTAGTAATCGGCGCCGTGATCGAGCCACTGGTAGCGCGAAGGATCCGAACCTGGCGGCGCCACGTTCTCCGGCGTGAACGTCCTGCCGTCGAAGTGGCCGACGAAATACATCGCGCCGGATCCGCCGGCAATCGACCACGGATTGACGTTGACGATCATCACCCACTTCTGCTTGTGGCTGTCTCCATCGAGAGGCAGCGGGAACAGATCGGGCATCTCCCAGAGCGTCCCTTGATGAGGAACGCCGGGAAGACTGAAGTCGCTGAGGAAGTCCCAGTCGATGAGATTGTTCGAGCGGTACATCTTGACGACGTGCGCATCGGCGACGACGGTGGTCATCAGCCAATAACCTCCCGGCGCATACCATGACACCTTCGGATCGCGAAAATTTTGCGATTCCGGGTCGAGCGTCAGCACCGGATTGCGTGTGTATTGACGCCACGTCTTGCCCTCATCCGTGCTGTAGGCAAGCGATTGCGCCTGAGTGCCCGGCTGATGTCCAGAGCCGGCCTTGTATACGCTCGTATAGAGCGCGATCAGCGGCGGCGAATTCGCCGTTCCCAGGCCGGACGTATTGTGTGCGTCCACGACGATGGAGCCGGAAAAAATCTCCTCGGTTTCATTGACGTGCATGGCGACAGGCTGCTCGCTCCAGTGAAGGAGATCGTCGCTGGTGGCATGTCCCCACGACATGTTGCCCCACGTGTTTCCTTCCGGATTGTATTGATAGAACAGGTGATACAGGCCCTTGTAGAAGACGAGCCCGTTGGGGTCGTTCATCCAGTTGCGTTGCGGCGTGTAGTGAAGCGCCGATCGCCATTGCGCTGCACCTGCATCGGCCTCGCCCGGCGATGCCGATGGCGCCGCGTATACCGTGCTCGAAACGCTCAGCAAGGCGAACAGCCAGGCCGTCAGCGAGCGCAGTTTGGACATGTTGGGACGTTGCGGGTCGTGCATGAATTGCCCTTTTCCTGCTTGCGCGCGCGTGAACGGGGATGCCGCCACGCCCCGCGAGCGCAGTGAATGAATACTCGTCGGGTCGACCGACGATCAGGCGGAGAGCCTGAGAATGACCGTGCCTCTGCGCCGGCTGCCGACTGTCAAGCCACGGCGCGACGTCTCGCGCATGGCGCGATTGACGGTGTTCACATGCAAGCCGAGAAAGTCCGCCAGCATCCGTTGCGGAGGCAAGGTATCGCCGGGCTTGAGGTGGCCGGATCCCACTGCCGCTTCAATCGCATTCACCACCGCGCGGTACGCGGGACCGTCGTACGAAGACAAATCTGGAATCCAAGCTTTCATCGCTGCGTTCTCACTACTGGCGCTTGCCGTTCGGGCACGGCCATGACCGGACGCTCGTCCAGTGCCGTGCCATGGTCGAATGGCCGGAGCGGGCAACGAACTGACTCGTCACCCGCCCGGCCTTCGTCAGACTGCTTTACTGCATGGGACGTTATTGAGCGTTCCCGCCTGAATTGCCCGGGCTGGCGTCGGCGTTAGCCGGAATGTCACCGTAGCCGCCCAGACCACCCTTGCCGTAGCTCCGGTCGAGGTCGGTCGAATCGCCGTGAATATTGAGCTTCACGGTCGGCGCCAGGGTGCCGCCGCGGCGCGGACCGACCGCGTCGATGAACGATTCGACGAGGCCGCCCGGCATCACGTAATGCGAGTACGACTGGAAGGCCCGCGGATTCTGATTCGGGTCCAGCGCGTACGGCGCACCGATCGGCTGATCGAGATCGGTCGGATTGCCGAGCACCAGGCCGCTGCCCTTGTTCAACGGCAGGAAGTCGCTGCGAATGCCGTTGCCGACGAAACCGTACACGCCGTCAGGACCGGTGACGCCGGCTGCATAGGTCGGCCGGTGACTGATCGTGAACAGGTAGTACTTGCCGTCCTTGATGTAGATCTGCGGCCGCTCGGTCTGATCGTTGACGCAATTGGCCGACAGAAGCGGCGGCAGGAACTTCCACTGCGTGAGCTGCGGGTTGGTGGCCACAGCCAGACCGACGTTCGCCTTCTGATAGGTCGCGCCGGAATCCATCACCGCATTGAGGTCTTCCTTGTACGGATCGTTGGGCGCGTAACCCAGATCGGCCTCGGTACAGGTGCGGGCGCCGCGCGGGCCTGCCGTGTTGCCTTCGAACACCATGAAGGTCTTGCCCGGATGCGCCGGGTCGACGAATACGAACGGATCGCGGAACGAGTAGTACACGTTCTGATCGCGCGACTGGTACATCTTGCCGTCCGGTTCGAGCAGCGCGTTGTGCTGGTCGAAGCCGTCGAACCACACGTGCTTGTCATCCGCGTGAATGTGCCCGTCCGTGCGCGTGATGATCGCGATCGGCGGCGTGATGTCCTGACCGCCCTCAGCCGTACGGTTGAACGACAGCGCGGTGTAGTAGAGGCTGACGTTGTTGCCGTTCAGCATCCGCGCGGAGCCCGACCATTCCGCGTTCTGCGTCATCGGCGCGGTGCCGAAGACCTTCACGCTCGAGCCATCCGGGAACAGATGCCCACCGTAGGTCCATCCGCCGTTCGCCGGACGCTGCGCTGCCGGAATCCCGGCACGGCGATAGAAGAAACCGATGCGCGCGTGCACGTGACGGTCGTCGAACACATAGCCCGCGTGCGGATCGGCGGTCAGCGAGAAGATCACTTCCCAGCCCTTGAAGCTCAGATTGTTCGCCTTGACGTCGGACAACGGCCAGGTGTCCCACACCCAGACGTTCGAGTTGATCTGCGGGAAGTCCGCCGGAATGTCCGGCATGGTCAGCGCCGCCGGCAGCGAATTCTTGTCCGCCGCCGTCGCGGTATGCGATTGCGCCTTGATCTGCCGGGCATCCGCGCGCGTCCAGCGCATCGTGAAATTGCTCTCGGGGTCATACGCCTGCTGCGAGTGCGGGGTAGGCGCCGGAAATCCGTCTACCGCGTGAGCAAGCGTGGGCATCGCCGCGACGGCAAGCAGGGAACCGGAAACCAAGCCGGCGCGCAGGCGGGTGCGGGCTAACGTCGCTGGTGGAAGTGGGAGGCATTTCATTGTGACCGCGTCCTTATGGGTGAGGGGGAACGTGTAAGATTTCGCAACAAAACCGGTTCGGATGCTAAGCCAAACCGGTTTGGAAGTCAAACGTTTGCGCGATCCATGTAACATGCCGTGTGTTTCGGCACGGGGCGGCCTGCCAGGCCTTGCTGGCAGCCGGAAACGCGGGGTCACGGGGGTGTCACGGGGGTGTCACGGTGAAGGTGAATTTAAAAACGCTATCCAGCTCGCTCGGTCTTTCGCGCACCACCGTCAGCCGGGCGCTGAACGGCTACGACGATGTCAGCGAAGCGACCCGCGAACGGGTCAGAAAGGCCGCCGAAGAGCTGGGCTATCACGCGGACCCGACGGCGCGCCGCCTCGCAACCGGCCGCGCGGAGGCCGTGGGCATCATCTATCCGTTTGGGGCGGGCGATCTCGGCGATCCCCGGTTTGGCGAAGTGGTCGCCGGCATGACGGAAAGTCTTGGCGCGAAGGGGCTCGATCTCTTCATCATCTCCGCACGGCCGAATGCGGAGCTCGAGACGTACCGGCGCCTCGTCGAGGGCAAGCTGGTGGACGGCCTGATCGTGGCGCGCACGCTGATGGACGATCCGCGCATCCGCTTCCTCCAGGAGCAGAATTTCCCGTTTATCGCGTACGGCCGCACCAACAGCCCGGTGCCCTACGGATGGTTCGACTTCGACAATGAAGCGGGCGCCCGTGCGGCGACCCAACGCCTGATCGATTTCGGGCACCGCAGAATCGCCATGGTCAGCGCGCCGCAGATCATCAGCTTTGCAGCGCAACGGCGCGCCGGTTTCCTGAGCGCATTGCGCGGCGCGAATATCGAGCCGGAGGCCTCGCTGATCGTCGAATGCCCGTTTGACAGGACGGGAGGCTACGATGCAACGCGCGCACTGCTGAGCCGCGCGGATCCGCCGTCAGCCGTGCTGATCGACAACAACATTGCGGGCACGGGTGCATTCCGCGCCATTGCCGACAGCGGCAGACAGATCGGCACGGACATCTCCCTGATCGTCTACGACGGCGTGCCGCCCGACGTTGCTTTCCCGTACACGGTGACCTCCGTCGTGCAGCCTACCGGGCATGCGTCGGGCAAGGCCATCGCCGAGCTGATCATGGGCGCGATTGCCGACAGGGAGCATTGCGAGCAGCGCCTCGCGCAACCCTTGATCGAGCCGGGCGACACAGACGGCCCGCCCCGCTGACAGCGCGAGTCGACCCACGACACGACTGCAATCACTGCAATCAAAAGGCGCTCAAAGGTTCTCTTTGGTGACCAGTTGCAGCGGCGTTTCGATGAAGCGCGACAACTCGCTTTGTTTTTTCCCTTCGGCGATGGCCTTGAGCGCGACGTCGATGCCGAACACGGCCTGCCTGTCGGCGAACTGGTTCATCGTCGCGAGCACCCGGCCGTCGGCGAGCAGCGGTTTGACGGCGTCGATATTGTTGTACCCGGTGACGTAGACGCTGCCGGTTCTGCCCGCATCGCGCACGGCCTCGACCGCGCCCATCGCCATGTTGTCGTTGCCGCACAGCAGCGCGCGGAGCCGCGGATGGTCGCTCAACATCCTGGATGCCGCTGCTTTGCCTTTGCCGGTGTCCCAGTCGCCGGAATGGATGGCGACGATCTTCATGCCTGCCGCGCGCATCGCCTCTTTGCTGCCTGCTGTGCGCTGCTGCGCGTTGCGGTCGGCGGAAATGCCTTCGATGATCCCGACCTCGTCGCCCGCCTTGAGTCTGCGGGCCAGATAGTTTCCCACCTCCAACGCGCCTTTCCGGTTGTTCGGACCGACGAACGGCACGGAGATGCCCGCGGCATCCTGGGACGCTTCATCGAGTGAGTTGTCGATGGTGACCATGATGATGCCCGCTTTGACGCCCTGCGCGACGACGGGCGTCAGCGCTTTCGAATCAGTCGGTGCGATCACGATCGCGTTCATCCTGGCACGGATCATTTCGTCGACGATGCGGATCTGGGCTGACGTATCGGTTTCCGCTGCGGTTCCTCGAACCGTCAGATCGAACTGCGATGCGAAGTGCTTCTGGTAATTCTGCGCGGCGCGCGCCATCGCCACGGCGTACGGGTCAGCGAGAGACTTCAACACGAGCGCAACCGTCAACTTGCCGCCCTGCATCGCATCGGCGCGAGCCGCGCCTGCCAGGCCGGCCGCTGCAAGCGTGCCGGCAACCAGCACACGGCGGCGCATCCTCTGAGTCATGGGTTCTCTCTCCTCCTTGCCGAGGCGTGCGAACGATCGCCGCGCCTTCACATAAAAACTCCGCGTTATTGTACTGACTCAACTGAAGGAGCCATGCACTACGGCGTTTCGGTAGAACCCGCCAGTGCCGACAGACTGGAGGCGATCTCATCGAACAACGGCCTGTTGCCCACGTCCTCGTCCAGGCACTCCGCCTTCAGCGTCTCGAGCTTTGACACGATGCCCTGCGCCTCCTCCCGCACATCGCATCGATCGATCAATTCCTCGAGCAGACAGCCATACGCCCGCACTTCCAGCCGCTGAAGCGCAAGCCCAAGCGCCCGATCTTCAGGCGCATGGAAAGAGGCCGCGCCAAAATCGCCCAGCAATGCCCGGCCTTGCCCGCCATGCAGAATATTGTGGGCATACAGGTCTCCGTGCATGACGCCTTGCCGATGCAAGTGACAAGCTGCCGAAGCGATGCCATGTGCGATGCGTAACGCGGAAGTCAGATCGAAACGGGTGTCGGGACCGTAGACGTCGCGCGTACACGATTCCAGACTCGGCGGCCCGGCAAGGTTGCTGTATTGCGGATCGATCAATTCCATGACGAGCCCGTGCGCGCCCGCCGGATGGTCCTTCACCTTGCCCACCACCGGAATCAGATTCGGATGATCGCCGGCGCGGATGCAAGCCGCCATCTCGCAGTCCGGCAAACCATCGCTCGTCACCGCGCCTTTGAACAACTTGACGGCCACGGATCGGGACGCGTCCCTCGCCGTCCGCAGAAGCGACGCACGGTAGATGACGCCGGAAGCGCCCTCGCCCAGTGGGTCCTCGAGCCTCAAGCTGTCCCAGTGAATATCGGCGATCGGCGTGCCGGTCAGCGCCGCGGTCTCCCGCGCTGCGCCGAACGGATTACCGGCATACGCTAGCCAGGAAAGCCGCGGCAGACGCAGCAGCCACGCGGGCAACTCGCTCAGCTGGTTGGCCGCGAGGCGCAGGAGTTCGAGCCGCGTGCAGGCGGCCAGCGTCTCGGGTAAGGTCTGCAACCGGTTGCCGGCAAGCATCAGCTTCTGTAGCTGCGTACAGTTGCCGATTTCGGCGGGCAGCGCTTCGATCTCGTTGTCGGTCAGGATCAGCCAGCGCAGTTGAGCGGGAAGCGATCTGCCGGACACCTCGCGTAGGCGGTTTGCCTTGAAGCCGATCATGCTCAATTGCGAGCATTGCCCGAGGACTTCCGGCAGTTCGGTGAACAGGTTGTCGGAGGCGAAGACGATGCGCAGATTGCTCAGTCGCGGCAAATCCGCGGGCAGCGTCGAGAGCGCATTGCCGGACAGGTCGAGGATTTCCAGCGTGTCGGACAGATCGAAAATCTCGCGTGGAAATTCGCTCAGTCCGCAAGCCAGTTTGAGCCGCCTGGTACCCGCCAGTTGGCCGGCCCGCAGTTGTTCAAGTGTGGTTGTCACAATCGTAGAGAAGATATCCGGGTTGCCGGTGGGCATCGTGCCCTGGGTATCGATTCTAATCTGCGGCGCGCGCGGCCATGGCGACAACGCGAGGTGGCCAGCCGAGGTGACCAGCGGATCCTGGTCACCTCGCGTTAGTATCCGGACACGCACTGAAGACAGACGCGCGGAATTGAATAGCAAGATCCGGAGCGCCTCCGGACAATCCGCGGGTTAAGTTATCGGCTGTCGGCACTATTCCATGGGGGGTTCACGAACCCGCGTGGGCGGTCGACCATCTGTGCCGCTAACTGTAGGCGCTTGCGTTTGAAACCGGCCGTGCTTGCAATCGACGCGCGTTTTTGCTCGAAATAGCGGCAACTGACGGGATGCGCCTGCTCACATTATCTGCAACTCACCGGACATCGGATCGGCCGTCTGGCGCCGAACCATGCGTTTGACTTGCCGGAAGCTGGCTCAGGTTCCCTCGTCCGTGCAGTTCACGCTAGGCTTGTAGTCGCCCGGCACACCCAAAGCCTTCCATGACGCGACGCATTGAGTCACGTCATTGGCGAACTGCTGCAACTGGAAAAGCTCCCCCACTGCGTGCAGCGCGTGAGCCAACACGGACATCGCATCGGACAATGTTGCGGGAAGGTCGCCAGTCTCCGGCCCGAATTTCAACCCCATGATGTTGCCTTGCGCGTCTGCCGTAATGTGGCGATTCAACGCATCGAGAGAAGTGTGCGCTGCATCGCCGGAGGCCGCGCGGTATATCGCGTTGTACAGCGCCGTGACTCCTGCCTTTTGCGCCAGGTTCGCTATTTTTACCGGATCGTCCTTCACCTGCGCGGCCGCCGGATAATCCGCGTCGATGTCCTCGATAGCGGCCTTGACGCGATCCACGTCTTGCTGCGACATTTCCCCAACAGCTTGAGGATCGCTCAACCACGCGTTGCGGAGTTTGCGGTGGTGTACAAAATGTCTTTGAACCAGCAGATCGCAAACCGCAACATCTTTCGCCACGGCACAGAGTACGATTGCCGTCTCCGCAGCCGCACGCACAATAGTCCGAGCATCGGCCAGCATGCCGCGCTCGGTCAGAAGATATGCGGCCTGAAATGACGTTAGTGCCCGACCGTAGAGCACAGCGGCAACCCATTGCTGATTATTCATCTTGTCGGCCTGTACGGCAGGCAGTACGCGCATTCCAAGATCGTTGAAGGCGTCAGCCACGCTGAACCACGGAGCAAAGTCCCAGCGAATGTTGACGATTGAGATCGAGAGGTTAGCGGATAAGAATCCTTGGCTTTGGGACACGATGGCTGTGCTCCTTGATTAGATCGGCAACCCGGCGGCCAGCATCTTGTCGCCCAAGGTCGCGGCGCGCACCGGGTCCTCGAAGACCCGCTCGCATCCGGCCTTCGCCAACGCGTCGCGTTGTAGGTCGAGATGCCGGTCGTCCGTCGAAACGCGCGCGTATCCTATCAACATAGGAATTCCAGTTTGTCCAGTGAAAATCCAGTATAGTCGGACGTTGAAAAACGGAAGCCGATATTGGACGCCCTTGCGGTTCGCGGCCCAATCGGGATCGGCGGCGGCTAGCGTCCATCAAACCATCGTTTATTGGAGTACGGTCGCACCGATCTATGGACCTGTCGTATTACAAGATCAACAAGCTGCTATGGCGCTGGAGCGAAGAAGACGGTGCCCGCATCGCGCGTAATGTCTCGTTGACTCTGGACCGTCCACCACCCGCGCGTGAGGAACCCACGCCACCGCCCGCAGCTATCCCGAAAAAGCCGAAGCCACAGGTAGGTGATGGCTTGCTGAAGATGATGGAGTTGCACTCGCGCTTCAAGACCTGGCTGGAGACGCCCGATCCGCCGAAGCCGGCCAGACCGCCGAATCCTGTCAAACAGGAAGAAACGGTACCGCCTTTCGACATTCAGGAGATTCCGGCTGCAATGCGCAAGATGCACTTGCCGATGTCTGCCGTCCTGATGGAGCGGTGGTTTGCCGGGAAACTCAACTATTCTCCAACGGACGACGATGAGGAAGCGACAATCAATCAGGACGGCAGGCCATACCCGCCTGATATGTACGACACCACCACCGTCAAGCTGGACTGGGTGCTCCGGTTTGCACGCGCGATGGAGAAGTACGACTATCTGATCAATGAAGCCATTCGATCATCGAAAGCGAAAGACGAGCTATACAAGAAGCTGATCCCCTACAAGGACAGGATGACCGTTCTCGATGCCGCAGACATTTGCGGGAATGATACAGCCAGACTGCACCATCGCTTCCAGTTTCAACTCGCATCGGTTGACGGCACATTCGGTCAGAAAATAAACCTCTTCCTGCAGAATCTGGAGCGCCGCGGTGCGCCTGATGATCTCACCGGCGCGCTTGGTTCATTCAACTTCTACGCGGCCCTTGGTCACGCCCGCTTTCATTGGGATGCCACGTCACGGAGAACGAGAGCCGAGGTGAAGGGCATCTGGGTTTATGTGAAAGACAACTATACATTCACCGACAAGCAAGGCGATCGATCGCAGTATCTTGGACACTGGAGTAGCGATGGCGTGATCGTCATCCCGCTCGATGCTGCTGCGGCGACCTCTCCCTATATCCCGTACGTCGAATCCGCGACCCCTCTCCCTTACATCAACGCATCCGTCGCCGTTGGCAAGCCGGTCATCAAGGGCAACGTACACTACCCCGTACACAACGGCGACTTTCGACGGTGGGCAATCAGGCACAATCGGGGCGGAGACTTCATCATCTATTCCGACCGTCGTTATGTTCCGCTAGTCCCGCCAATCACAATAGACCTATGAAGCTCCCGTTCAAACGCGCTGCAATATCTGCAGTGGTCGTCGGCGTGCTTTTCTTCTGCCTCACCGACCACACCCCGCACGGCACGGGATGCCGGAAGTCAACGTCCCCAAACGGCCTTTACACCGCCGAGCGATGCCTGGTGAGGTGGGTTCCAGGTGGAAATTCAGAATACGTTGGAAGGGTCTTCGACGCGAAAAGCGGAAAGAAACTCGCGCAGCATACGTTCAGCACGCCAGTTCCTCAAATTGCCTGGTTTAGCTATACCGACGTATATGTGTCGTTCTCAATCGGCGATGGTGGTGATGATGCTACGTATATTTCGTTACCGCCCTCCAGATGGGACAGGTTTCTGGCAGCGCGTCCACGCTTGTAACCGGACTTGTCCACGGTCTTGCCGGTTCGCGCGGGTTCAGCGCGACCTTGCTGCGAATCAGAGTCAGTTGCAGATAATGTGAGAGGCGGCGATGAAATGCGAGCACGCCCGGCTGAATGCAAGCACAGTTGCAGATAATGCGAGCAGGCGCATCCCGTCAGTTGCAGTTATTTCGAGCAAAAACGCGCGTCGATTGCAAGCACGGCCGGTTTCAAATGCAAGCAGCTACAGCTAACCCGCCAGGAGTTGAGCAAAATGATCTACGCGTACAAGTTGATGGACTCGCCCGTCGGCAAGCTGAAGCTCGTTGCAAAAGGCGACCGGTTGACCGCGATTTTGTGGGAGAACGACAAGCCGAACCGGGTGCGTCTACACGAGATGGTCGAAGCAGACGATCGTCCGATCCTGATCGACGCCGAGCGGCAACTGAACGAATATTTCGCCGGAACGAGAAACCAGTTCGACCTGGCACTCGATTTTGAAGGAACCGGTTTCCAGAAGAAGGTTTGGGACGCATTGTTGACGATTCCGTTCGGCGAAACGCGCAGCTATAAGGACATCGCCGCGCAGATCGGGGACCTCAAAGCCGTGCGGGCGGTCGGTGCGGCAAACGGCAAAAATCCGCTCTCCATCGTCGCGCCCTGCCATCGCGTGATCGGCGCTTCCGGCGATCTGACGGGTTTCGCCGGCGGGTTGGCGACCAAGCAATTTCTGCTGTCGCTCGAATCCGGACAGACTTCGCTGGAAATGAATGCGGCTACGGACCACGACGAAGCGCAGGCGCAACCCGCCCGGCAATCGTCATGTTCGGCAAAGCAGACGTCGCTGTTCGGCAACTGCGGCTAGGTTGTGCGTCCGTGGCGCTTGGGGTGGAGTTTATTACCGCATTAAATCGTGCTGTCCTCGCCGGCCGCTCGCTTCGCACCACGCCCTTCCTGATAGCCGGATAATGGGGCTTCCGTTTACCGATCGAGAGGAGATTGCTGCGATGTCTGCCTATGAATCCAAAGTGCCGCGGGTCCTGTTGACGAACGACGACGGTATCGACGCACCCGGTCTCGCCGTGCTCGAAGCGGTTGCCGCCGAGCTCGCACACGAAGTCTGGGTGGTCGCGCCCCAGCATGATCAGAGCGGCACGTCGCACTCGATCAGTCTGCATTCGCCGCTGCGGGTCAGCCGCCAGGGCGAGCGGCGTTTCGGCGTCGTGGGCACGCCCGGCGATTGCGTCGTGATGGGCGTGCGGCATCTGATGCGCGACGCGCCGCCCACACTCGTTCTCTCCGGCGTCAATCGCGGCGGCAATCTCGGCGTGGAGACGATGTTCTCCGGCACGGTCGGCGCGGCCATGACGGGTCTGTTGCTCGGCCTGCCGTCGTTCGCATTGAGCCAGACTTTCAGCGATCGCGACAAGGTGCGCTGGGACACCGCGCGAACACTTGCGCCGGGCGTGATCCGTCAGTTGCTCGCGATCGAACACGATGTCCCTACCTGCCTGAACGTCAATTTCCCCGATGTCGACGCCGCCGCTGCCGGCCCGCTCACGCCGACGAAGCAAGGCGTCGGACTCGTCGAGGATATCGACGTGCTGCCGCAGGTCGATCCGCGTGGCTTTGCCTATCACTGGTTGCGTTTCCAGCGCGGTGCGCGCGCGAACGACCCCGATAGCGAAACGGCTGTCGTGGCCTCGGGCCGTGTGTCGGTGACGCCGCTTGCCTTCGATCGCACGGATGAACGCACGTTCGCGAAGCTCGCCGCGTCGTTGCGCTGATGGCCGGCTCGCGTGCCGCGCTCACGGCCTATGCTGCCTGTGCTGCCTGTGCTGCCTATGCTGCCTATGCTGCCTATGCTGCCTATGCTGCCTATGCTGCCTATGCTGCCTATGCTGCCTATGCTGCCTATGCTGCCAGCTTACGTTGCCGGTTACGGTATCCCGTTCCTGCAATAGGCGGCAAAACCCGGGCGTTCCGCCAGGCGTTCAAAATAGTCGGACACCGCCGGGAAATGAGGATGTTCTAGCGGCGTGCTGAACCAACGGTTCACGGACAGCCCCACCGGTATGTCGGCGAGCGAGAATCGCTCGCCGGCAACGAATGCCCCGGTAGCTTGAAGCTGCCCATTCAGTATGCCCATGTGTCTCGCCCAATTCCCGCACGACAGACCGATCTCGTTGCGGTCCTGATGCGCGGGCGATTTCCTGACCAGACCAAGAAACGCATAGCTCCATGAACGATTCAGGTCCGTTGCCTGCCAGTCCATCCACTGATCGATGCGGGCGCGCGCCAGCGGATCGGCCGGATAAAGATGCTCGCCGCCGTAGCGGGACACAAGGTAGCGAATGATCGAGTTGGATTCCCAGAGAACGAGGTCCTCGTCCCTGATGACAGGCACGAGGCCATTGGGATTCAGGGAAAGAAATTCAGGCGTATCGGTCGATCTGAACCCCACGCCCCAATTTTCCTGTTCAAAGGGAAGTTGCAGCTCGGCACACGCCCAAAGAACTTTGCGGACATTGATGGAGGATGCCTTCCCGAGTATTTTTTGGCATGCAAAGTCCTTGCAGTTGAGCGCTCGACCATTCTAGAAAAGCGCAAAAGTCGTTGAAATGTACAGTTCCATGCGCATGGCCCGGTCCACTTCTGGACAGCTCCAGATGTCCGTCGATGATCTGAAAACCACGCTAGCAAGCTACTGGAACCAAGCTGCGGTGCACGAGTGCGGCGGCGCATCATGACAATAGCGTGTCAGGCGGCTACGCCTCGCCGAATGTCATGCTCGAGCGCTACGCGAAAAATTCACCTACTCTCTCTACGAAGCATGGTAGCTTCGCGATCAGCCTTCACGGCTGGCGGCGAAGATCGGCGATATGCCGCCCGCATATGCCGTCCGCTCAAGACAAACCGAATTGAAATCGATCCACGGTGGAGTCCGACATGACAATACTGATCCTGGGATTGCTGATCTTCTTAGGCGTGCATTCAGTGCGCATTGTCGCCGAAGACTGGCGCGGCGCGCAGATCGCACGTATCGGCGAGAAGCGCTGGAAGGCCATCTACTCAATCGCTTCGGGCATCGGGCTGGTGCTGATCATCTGGGGCTACGGACTGGCGCGCGCGCATCCCGTGTCCGTATGGATTCCGCCGACGTGGGCGCGGTACGTGGCGCTACCGTTGGTCGCCATCGCGTTCATCCTGTTGCCTGCCGCGCATGTCCCGAACAATCACTTCAAGACGCTGCTCGGTCATCCAATGATTCTGGGCGTGCTGCTGTGGGCCTTCGCGCATCTGCTGGCGACCGGCACGCTGTCGGCAATCGTGCTGTTCGGCGCATTCCTGCTGTGGGCAATCGTCGATTTCATCGCCTCGCGGCGACGCGACCTGCTCGCGGGAACAACCTATCCGCCGGCCAACGTGGCGCGCGACGGCATCGTTATCGTCTCCGGACTTATCGCATGGGCGTTGTTTGCATTCGTACTGCACGGATGGTTGTTCGGCGTGCGCCCGATGGTGTAGGCAACGCCATGCTCCTTCGGGGCGATCCGGCAGGTGCTCCGTCCTCGCCACGGGGTTGAGACGCCACGGAGCGCGATTGCGCGGAAACATTGGCCAACCGCGATGAATGCGATCGCTATCCGGCTAGCCGTGCGCCGCGAACCAGAAACGTCCTGAATCGGGTTCGCCAGCCGGCCAGCAAGGTCATTGCAAGCGCAACAATCGCGCAGCACATCGCTCAGTCTATGTATGAGCGCCGCAGGCGCATGCCGGAGCATGATAGCGGCCGTTGACTTCGACGACTCCACCCTGGCCATACATGTTGTGCGGCCGGGCCCAGTCGCACAAAGAGTGAGCCGGACCGTTCTCGTTGCGGCCCTTCGGCAACACGTCCAGCAGCCCGTAAATCCCAAGGAACTGCTCGCCGCCACGGCCAAATGTCGAATAGGTCAGGAAGATCTCGCCAGATGCGTTCCTGAAGAAAACGCTGTCGCCAGAGAGATCCTGCAGTCCCGCGGCCCAGTCCGGCGCCGGCTGAAAGTTATAGAGCGCTTTGCCTGAAGCGATCTGCCCGGCCGTAAAAGAAACATGGAAATCGTAGTTGAAGTCGCTGCGCGAGGAAGACACCCACCGGAAGCGCCATCCCATACGCTGGCGCACCGCCTCTATTTCGGCAATCGGCGCCCGCGCGACGGCGACATAGCTCACGTCATGGTTCTCGAGGTGCGGCAGCAGCGGATCGATATGATCCACCTCGAGCGAACACCCCACGCACTGATGCTCGACGCCTGGTCCCATCATGAAGTGCTTGATGAAGAGCTGGCTGCGTCCGTCGAACAGGTCCGACAGCGCAACCTGCCCATCTGGCGCGTCGAATACATACTCCTTTTCAATTTTCATCCAGGGCAGCTCGCGCCGCTCGGCGGCGAGCGCGTCCCTGCGATGCGTCAGTTCCTTTTCCCTGGCGAGGAATGCGACCCGCGCCTTGATCCATTCATCAGGCGACACAACGCTGTGCGTTTCCATGTTTCGATCCTTTCCGAAGTGTGGGCGGAGTTAGGAGCAGCCCGGCAGAAACTCACGCGTTTACCGCCGTTCTCGCCGGAAACGGCTCCCGCCATGCGTCGATTGCGTTGAGCTGATCATGCCAGCGCTGGACCTCCGGAAACTCGTCCAGAGGCATCGCCGCCCGTTTCGCGTAGGGAAGCGTCACTGCGACGGAAAAGTCGGCAACCGTGAGGTCATCGCCGACAAGCCACTTGCGGCCCTTGAGATGCTGATCGAGCACGCCGGCAAACTTGCGAAACATGCCCTGCGCTTGAGCTACCGCTGACGGATCAGGGTCGCCGAGTCCGATCTGCGGCTTGATAAGGTATTCGAAGTAAAGCGAGCCGCCATGCCGATAAAAATGCTGGCTGTTCCAACTGAGCCAACGCACGACATCGATCTGGCGTGCGCCCTCCGGCCAGAGACCTGAACCCGTGCGCTGCGCCAGATGGCAGATGATGGCGTCGGCCTCCCAGATGCGCCTGTCGCCGTCAACCAGACAGGGGACCTTGCCGTTCGGGTTGATCGCCAGATAGCCAGGCGCGTTCTGTTCGCCTTTCCGCAGGTCGACAAAGACATACTCCATCGGCACGCCGAGATACTTGGCGACAGCGCATGCTTTCCGGGGAGCCAGGGTTTCAGCGTAATAGAGCTTCATCATCGACCTCTGCATGAGTTGCATCTGATTTGACGATCATGTCTTGCGGCCTCCCGAAGCACCGCATGGGACGCGCTTGCAGCACCGGTCTCGTCCAGTCAGGCGAAGAGCGCTTCGAGCTTGTCGAACGCGCCGTTCCAGCCGACGTAGTGGTTGTCGCGCGCGACTTCGTCGAAGAACTGGGCATGGGTAAAGTCGAGCTCGGTGCCTTCCGCGACAGGACGCAGCCGGATCGTCACGAGGGACCGGCGTTCGGGCATGGTGACCCACTCCCACGTGAAGACGAGCTTGCGGTCCGCTTCGACTTCCCTGTATTCCCCGCGGCAATCGTGCGTTTCGCCGTCCAGCGTCTGAAACACGACGCGGAAGCGGCCACCGACGCGCGGGTCGGCTTCGGCGCTCAACACCGGTCCGCCGTCAGGCCCCCACCACCGCGCCATCAGTTCGAGCTGGGTCCATGCTGCGTAGACCTTCGCCGGCGACGCCTTGATGCGCCGGACAATGGTCAGGCTCGGCTGCTCCTTGATCATTCCTCATCCTCCTCAACAAAGCCGGCGAGTCGATCGAGGCTGGCGGACCAGAACCGCTCGTAGCGCTTCAGCCAGGCCATCGCCTCTTCCATCGGGCCCGCGATTAATTCCACCGAAACAGTTCGTCCACGCTTGGTGCGCGACACCAGGCCCGCGTCGCTCAGCACATCGAGGTGCTTCATGACACCGGGGAGCTTGAGCGGCAACGGACGGGCGATCTCCGTGATCGACAAGCCGGGCTCCCGCTCGAGACGCGCGAGAATCGCCCTGCGTGTGGGGTCCACAAGGGCGGAAAAAGTACGATCGAGTTGACTGACTGGAAACTTCACCATGTGGCGAACTATAGGCGATGATTTTCCGCTGTCAAGACGTCGTTCAGGTTTTCATGCGTCATTCATGAATCTCGCTCATGTGGGTTTGCCGATTCTGCCGTCTAGTCACGTGTCTTCGCGGCCGGTAAATTTGCGGCTTGGACAATCGAACCGGTAAAGGGCGAATAGCGCCCGCGGGGCGCCGTCAATGGTCTGACGCCAGGCGCGTCCTCGAGGACCGCGAGGCTCGACGAGCCGGATCGACTTTTGGGGCAATTTCTATCTCAGGCGCAGCCTGAACGGAGTACGCGTGATGGATTATCGATATTTGGGCCGCAGCGCCCTCAAGGTCTCGCCCTTGTGTCTGGGCGCGATGATGTTCGGCGGTGAGACCGACGAGGCAACCTCGAAACGCATCATCGACAAAGCATACGATCAAGGCGTCAATTTCATCGACACAGCTGACGTCTATCACGCAGGGCGTTCGGAACAGATCGTGGGGCGCGCCATTGCGGATCGGCGCGACAGCTGGGTCGTCGCGACGAAGTTCGGCTTTCCGACCGCTCAAGGTCCGAACGAGCAGGGTCAGTCGCGCAAGTGGATCATCCAGTCGGTGGAAGCGAGCCTGAAGCGGCTCGGCACCGACTACATCGACATTCTGTACTTCCACCGGGCGCTCACCGACGCGCCGCTGGAAGAAGGCGTGCGCGCGATCGGCGATCTGATCCGTCAGGGCAAGATCCGTTACTTCGGCGTGTCCAATTTCCGCGGCTGGCGCATTGCAGAAATCGCGCGTCTCGCCGATCAACTTGGCATCGGCCGGCCGGTCGCCAGCGAGCCGCTCTATAACCTCGTCGACCGCACGGCGGAAGTCGAGCAACTGCCGGCGGCGCACCACTACGGCCTGGGCGTCGTGTCGTACAGCCCGCTGGCGCGTGGCGTGCTCAGCGGCAAATACGCCGTGGATGCGCCGCCGCCCGCCGACTCGCGCGCGGGCCGCGGCGACAAGCGGATCCAGCAGACCGAGTGGCGGCCGGAATCGCTCAAGATCGCGCAAACGATCGCCGAGCATGCGGCGAAGCGCGGTACGACTTCAATTGCTTTCGCTCTCGCATGGGTACTGAAGAACCGGCTGGTCAGCAGCACCATCGCGGGTCCGCGCACTGAAGCGCACTGGGACAGCTACGTCGACGCGCTGAAGCTGCAGCTCGGACCGGACGACGAGAAGCTGGTCGACAGCCTCGTCGCACCAGGCCACGCATCGACGCTGGGCTATACCGATCCCGGCTATCCGATCGAGGGGCGCCGCACGGTTTAACACGGTTTAATACCCGCAACACTAGACCCCGCTGCCGCCCACCGTCTTCACGCTCTTCCACTGTCCCTGCTGGACCTGGAACAGTGTGTAAGGCGGCTTGATCAGGTCGCCGTACGGATCGAACGTGATCTTGCCCGTCACGCCCGTCACGCTGACTTTCGACAGGTTATCGACGATCTTCGCGCGGTCGAGCGAATCGGCGCCGTGAATCGCCTTGATCATCGCCAGCGCGGCGTCATACGCAAACGGCGCGTACAGTTCGACATCCTGATTGAAGCGCGCCTTGTAACGCTTGCCGAACTCCTGCGCGGCCGGCAGCTTGTCCAGCGCTGGACCCGGCTCCAGATCCTGCGTACCGTCTCCCGCCGTGCCGGAAATCTGCAGGAAAGCATTGCTCTTCAACGCACCCGCGCCGAACAACTGGGCGGGCATGCCGAGCGAGCGCATCTGCTTGACGAGCATCGCGCCCTGTTCATCCAGGCCGCCGAAGAAAATCAGATCGACGTTCTTGCTCTTGAGCGTCGTCAGGATCGCGCGGAAATCGACGGCTTTGTCGTTGGTGAATTCACGGTCCACGATGTTGCCATTCGCTTCTTTCGCGCCTTTTTCGAACGCGTCCGCGAGTCCTTGCCCGAATGCCGTGCGATCGTCGATGATGCCGATGCGCTTCGCCTTCATCTGCTCGACCACGAAGTGCCCCGCCACCACGCCGCCGATGCCGTCGTGCCCCATCGTGCGAAACACGTTCTTGTAACCCTGCTTCGTCAGCTGCGGATTGGTCGAACCCGGCGTAATCATCGCGACGTTCGCCTGATGGTAGACCGTCGAGGCAGGAATGCTGCATCCCGAGTTGTAGTGGCCGATCACGCCGACCACGCCGTCATCCACCAGTTTCTGCGCGACCTGAATCGCCACGCGCGGATCCGCCTGGTCATCCTGAACGTCGAGCACGAACTTGACCGGCTTGCCGCCGATCGTGGGATGCCTGGCGTTCTCTTCATCGAGCGCCAGTTGCGCGCCGTACTGCAAATCCTTGCCGACCCGGGCAACCGGGCCGGTCAACGGTCCGACAAAACCAATCTTGACGACTTCCGGATCGGCAGCCCACGAAATCGGCACGTGCGTGCCGAGTGCGCAGACGGCCAGAGTCAAAAGCCAATAGCGGCGATTCATGATGCGCTCCTTGCGAGATGTCACGTCGCGCGTTGTGTTGATCGACCGGTTCGATGCGCGACGCGTCGAAACCGTCCTGCGATGCCTACGGTGAAACTTGAACCTGTGCTGCGAAACCCTCCGCGAAATCTAGAAACGTGTGGCCGCGTACGGCGCGAGATCGAGTGGAGGCTCACGCTGCGCGATCAGATCGGCGACGATACGTCCGCTCACGCCGGCCAGCGTCAACCCAAGATGCTGGTGGCCGAATGCGTAGATCACACGTTCGCTTGCACGCGAACGTCCGAGCACCGGCAAGCCGTCCGGCAAGGTCGGGCGAAAGCCAAGCCAACTGCTGTCGGGCGTATCGAGCGCGGGCAAGGCACGCTTCGACGAGAACGTCAGCAGGTCGAGCAACGAGCGATTACGCGTGTCGCTGAAGCCGCCGAGTTCGACCGTGCCCGCGACACGAATGCCGTCGCTCATCGGCGTCATGTAAAAGCCGCGCTCGGCCCAGCCGACCGGCCGTGAAATCAGCTGCTGCGCGCCTCTATAGCGCACGTGATAACCGCGCTCGGTATCGAGCGGCACCACATCGCCGCATTGTTTGGCGAACTGCGCGGAGCGCGCGCCGGTCGCGATCACGACGTGGCTGAAAGGCCGCGCGGCGCCGTTGACCATCAGACTCACGCCGTCGGCCGACGGCTGCACGACGCTGACCGCCGAGTGATGCAACGCCAGCCCTTGCGCGGCGAGCCGCTCATAAAGCGCCTGCAAAAAGCCCCGCGGATCGGAAAAATGCCAGCTGTCGCTGAACAGCACGCCGCGCTCGAAAATAGGCGCCAGCGACGGTTCGAGCCCACGGATGTCCGCGCCGGCAAGCACGTCGAACGCCACGCCGAGCTTGCGGCGCAGATCGAGTGCGGCACGCGCGGCGTCGAACGAAGCCGCATTCGAATACAGATAAAGACACTCGCGCGGCCGGACGAAACGCGCGAGTTCCGGATCCGCCAGCAGCGGCGCGTAACCGTCCTGCGCATGGGCGAGCAACGCGGCGAGTGCGCCGGCGCTCGCTTCATAGCGGCGCGGCAGCGAACTCATCATGAAGCGCACGAGCCACGGCGCCAGATGCGGCAGATACTGCCAACGCAGCCTGAATGGACTGTTCTTCGACAACAGGAAGCGCGGCAAATCGCGGAACACGGACGGGTTGTTGACCGGGATGCACGCGTAGTGCGCGAACGTCCCGGCATTGCCGAACGACGCGCCCTGCCCCACGCCGGACGGATCGAACAGCGTGACGTGATGACCGTCGCGCATCAGCGCCGCGGCGCTCGCGAGGCCGATGAATCCCGCTCCGACGATGGCGATATCCGGCATTACTTGCGCCCTTCCAACGCTGGTGCGCCGATCCGCGACCGATATCCGGTGGCGGCGCCGGGTTTCGGGGCGCCCTCGGGTACGACGAACGGCGCAAAGCTCATGGGAAAACTCCAGCTGACAGTTCCAGGACACTGCCCGGCGATGCCTCAAAGCACCCTAACCGGACAAACTCTGGCATCTAGAATCACACAATATTTTTTTGTGTGCAATTAAAACGAGTCTTGTGTGGTCCTGGCATTTTCCCTGGATGGTGATTGGCGCAGTCCTTGCGGCGTGTCGCGGTGCGGCCGCCACCTGCCGGGAACCCCATCGACTGAGGCTTGCAGTCGGGCTTGTGTGGTATAGAATCGGCACACATCCGCAAAACTGCGGACAAAGACGATTTTGTATGGAGACATCTGACTCATGGCTTCTGGCAAAGACGCGGAACAACGCGCCAACGGTGCGCCGGCGCGGGCGAAGCGCTCCACGTATGTCGAGGTGTCCAGTTCGATCGAGCACGAGATTCGCAGCGGCGTTTATCCGCCCGGCAGCCGTCTGCCGCCACAGCGGCAACTCGCGACTGAGCTGGGCATCAACGTGTCGACGGTGTCGCGCGCGTACAAGGAATTGCAGTTGCGCGGGCTGGTGATCGGCAGCAAACGGCGCGGCTCGCTCGTCACCGGCGGCGCGATGCCGAGCGTCGAACCCGCGCAGGCGGCAAACAACGCGGCGATCGATCTGACCGTCAACCGGCCGGCCACCGGCGAATTTCTCACCTGCCTCGCGCGCACGCTCGCGGACTTGCCGCAGGATCCGCGCTACCCCCAACTGCAGGAATACCAGCCGCCACAAGGGCCGGCATGGGCGCGCGCCGCCGGCGCTCGCTGGATCGCCGCGCCAGGCTTTGCGCCGACGCCCGATCACGTGGTCGTGACAAGCGGCGCGCAGCACGGCCTGTATGCCGTGCTGAACAGCCTGATCGGCACGGACGGCGTGATCCTCGCCGATCAACTCACCTACTACGGCCTAAAAGCGCTCGCGCCGGTTTTCCAGTTCGAAATCGTCGGCATTCCGAGCGACCGCGATGGCTTGTTGACCGACGCCGTCGAAGCCGCCTGCCGGCGTATGCCGGTAAAGGCCATCTTCACGGTGCCGAATCTGCAGAACCCGACTGTCACGACGATGAGTCTCGAGCGCCGCATGGCGCTCGTCGACATTGCCCGACGGCACGGCGTGGCGATCATCGAGGACGACGTCTATGGACCGCTGGTGTCGCAGCGGTTGCCGACGATCGCGAGTCTTTGTCCGGAACTGACGTTCCATATCGGCGCCACCTCGAAGATCCTCGCGCCTGGACTGCGGCTCGGCTATCTGCTCAGTCCGCCGGACAGTTCCGCTCTCTGCGCGGAAGCGGTGCGCACCACCGCATGGATGCCCGCGCCGATGTCCATGCTGATCGCGTCGATCTGGATCGAGGACGGCACTGCGCGCCATATCATGGACGCGCAGCTCGCCGAAATTCGCGCGCGCCAGGATCTCGCGCGCGAGCTGCTGCCGCAGGAGCTGCTGCAAACCGATCCGGCGTGCATGTTCGTGTGGCTCAAGTTGCCGCCGCCGTGGCGTGCGGATGATTTCGCTGCGAATGCGAAGGCGCGCGGCGTGGTGGTGATGCCGTCGTCGGCGTTTGCCGTCGACCGTTCCGAAATCGAACACGGCGTGCGGATCAACCTCGCGTGCGCGACGAGCCGCGATCAACTGGTGAGCGCGCTACGGCTGTTGACGGGAACGCTCAAGGACCGTCCGCGAGCGCTGTTCGGAACGATTTGATCCGGCCAGACCGTTGAACCGCCAAGTCATTGAACCGCTAAGCCATTGAACCGCCAAACCGCTATGGCGAAGGGCGGCTACATGCTGCCGTTCTCGACGGCGCGGCCTTCCGCGCGCCAGCGAAGCATGCCGCCGGCGAGATTGGCGACGGCTTCGAATCCTGCCTGCCGCAGGATCGCCGTGGCTTGCGCCGACCGTCCGCCGGCCCGGCAGACCGTCACGATCGGGCGCTCCCGCGCGAGTTCGCTGGCGCGTGCGGCCAGCTCGCCAAGTGAAATGAGCCGGGCATCAGGAATGCGCCCTAGCGGCCCGTCGAACTCGGCAGGCTCGCGCACATCGACGATCTGGACCGAACCGGGATTGTCCTCGAGCCATTGCGGATCGATTTCCCAGATGCCCGCAAAGGTGTAGGTCAGCGGCGCCCAACCGGGCTCGGCCATTTGCGTGGGATCGCACGCGGCGAGCCCGCATTTCAGGTTCGCCGGCACCGCAACGTCGATCTGCCTGGGATGCGGCAGACCCAGATTCGTCATGTAGACAGCGAAGTCGTCCTCGCAGAGCGCACCGCCCAGGCGCGGATTGAAGCGCCGCTCCTCGCCCACGCTCGTGACGGTCAGACCGCGATAGTCGTGGGCCGGGTAGAGCAGGCACGTGTCGGGCAGCGTGAAAATCTGCTCGTGGACAGCCCGGAACATCGCGCGCGCATCGCCGTGCTGGAAATCCGTCCGGCCGGTTCCGCGAATCAACAGGCAATCGCCGGTCAACGCCATGCTCTCGTCGTCGAGCACGAGGCTGATGCAGCCATTCGTATGACCAGGCGTGGCACGCACCGTCAGATACCGTGCGCCGAATCCGCATCTGTCGCCATGGCTCAGGTAGCGGTCCGCGCCCTCGGCGCCGCTCGCGGCCGATATCGCAATCCGGCTGCCCGTGCGCTGCTTGTGCAGCCACGCGCCGGTCACGTGATCGGCGTGAACGTGGGTGTCGATTGTATAAAGCAGGTGCAATCGCAGCTCGTCGATCAGTGCCGTATCGCGGCGTACCTGCTCGAATACCGGATCGATCAGCACGGCTTCCGCGGTTGCGCTATCGGCAAGAAGATAGGTGTAGGTGGACGATTGCTGGTCGAACAATTGCCGGAAGATCAGCACGATTGCGCTCCGTCGCCCGCGCTTACGGGCCCTTGAGAATGGCGGCGGAACCAGCGCCGCCGAACCGCCCTGCAAACCGCAGGATTCACGGCGGGCGCCGGCCCGGATTGGCCGGCACTCGCCGCGCGGTTTCAGCCGCCCCCGTTACATCGGTTGCTGCACGTACCGCAGATACGGCTTCAAGGTTTTGAATCCCTGCGGATATTTCTTCTTCGCGTCATCGTCCGAGACGGATGTCGGAATGATGACGTCGTCACCCGGTTTCCAGTTCACCGGCGTCGCCACCGTGTGCTTTGCGTTCAGCTGCAGTGAATCGAGCAGGCGCAGCACCTCGTCGAAATTACGGCCCGCGCTCATCGGATACACGAGCATGGCCTTGACCTTCTTGTCGGGTCCGATGAGGAAAACTGAGCGTACCGTTGCGTTGTCCACGGCGGTGCGCGGGCCGCCGCTCGCGTTCGGGTGAATCATGTCGTAGAGCTTCGCGACGCTCAGATCCGCGTCGCCGATCAACGGGTAGTTGATGGCATGTCCCTGCGTTTCTTCGATGTCCTTCACCCACTTCTGGTGGTCGCTGACGGGGTCCACGCTGAGTCCGATGATTTTCGTGTTGCGCTTGTCAAACTCCGGCTTGAGCCCCGCCATGTATCCCAGCTCAGTGGTGCAAACGGGCGTGAAGTCCTTCGGATGCGAGAACAGGATCACCCACTGGTTGCCGATCCACTCATGAAAATGGATCGTCCCCTCGGTAGTTTCGGCGGTGAAATCGGGAGCTTCTTCTCCTAATCGAATCGACATCTTCATCTCCATGGAACGGGTGCGCCAAGGTATCGCCGCCGCTGTCGAAGCGGCGACGCCCGGCTACCTGGGTTGTAGTCAGACGAATGGTTGCTTGACGATCGGCCGCCGGCTCATTGGACTGCTTATGGGACTCTGCTCATTGGCCTGCACTGCGGGGAGAACCTTCCGCGAACGCAGCAGATTCAGAGGCCCCTTTCAATAGCCGTAATGCGGGAGGTCGCGTCTATAGCGTAGAACAAAATAAGGCTTTCACTATGGCCATCATGCAGTGCAAACCCGCAGGCCGTTGCGGCGACGGGATGCTCGCTGTGGTGCCGGGGCGTGGCACCGGCGGTGGCGGTGGCGGTGGCGGTGGCGCCAATCTTACCGAATCAGCGTCAGATCCTCGGTCCTGACATCGCAAACCAGCATGTAACCCGGGGCATGAGTGATGCATATCGGCGGCCGCGCTTCCACCGCCGCAGCCTGAGGCGTGACGCCGCAACCCCAGAAAACCGGGATCTCGCCGGCGCGGATTTCCGTCGGCTCGCCCTCATCGGGCACGTCCACGTTCGCGATGCCGATCAGCGCCGGATCGCCCATATGGACCGGCGCACCGTGCGCACCCGGCAACGGCCGGCAAACCTCGTAGGCGATCGCTGCCTCGGCCGGCGTATACGGCCGCATCGACACGACCATCGGTCCGCGAAAAGCGCCAACGGGTTTCGTCTGAATGGAGGTGCGGTACATTGGAACGACCTTGCCTTCGTCCACGTGCCGCACACGCAGCCCCGCCGATTCCAGAGCGTGCTCGAACGATAGCGAACAACCGAGCACGAAACCCACGAAGTCCTCCTGCCAGATTGCGGAGATATCGTCCCGCTCCTCCACGAGAGCGCCATCGCGCCAGACCCGATAGCGCGGAATGTCGGTGCGCAGGTCGACGTCATCGCCCAGCATTGGCACAAGACTGCTGCCGGCCTCGGTCATGCCGATGAGCGGACAAGGCGTGGGGTTGGCGCGGCAGTACCCGATGAAATCCCCGGCCCACGACTGCGGCAGAATCACGAGGTTTCCCTGCGCAAAGCCAGGCGCCATGCCGCTCGTGTTGCCGTTGAAGCCGGCACGGATGCGTGCTCTCGCAGCGCGAGGCGTGGCCGCCCAGCCGGGCAGGATATTGCCTCGTGGCGCTTCGCTGATTGCCTGGTTCATGACAAGGTCTGCAAGCCGGAGCGGGTTGATATTGGGTTGAATTTCGTCCGGCGGATCGGCCTTTACTGCAAGGAGGCATCCGCCGTTTCGCGCGTCCTGGTCAGCGTCAACAAACCGATTGCCGCCGCACCGACGAGCAGGAACGCGGGACTCAGCAGGTTGCCGGTCTTGCCGATCATCGCAGTCGCAAGGTAAGGCGTCACGCCGCCGCCGAGAATCGCGCCGAAATTGAAGCTGAAGGCCATCGCGGTGTAACGGACCCGCGTCGGGAATTGCTCGGCATAGGTCGGATATCCAACCGATTGAACGACGGGCATCGGCAGCGCGACGATAAACATCGCGAGGAAAGCGAGAGCGAGATTCTGGTGGTTCATGAGCATCATCATCGGGAACACCAGCACGATGTATCCGGCAAAACCGATCGCCAGCACGCGGCGGCGGCCGATGCGGTCGGACAGTCCGCCCCACACCGGCATCAGCACGGCCATCGACATGCTGACGATCGACATGATCCAGTAGACGCTCGCCTTGTCGTATTTCAGGTAGGTGGTCATGTAGATGTTCATGAAGACGAAGCCCACCCAGTAGCCGGCGTTCTGTCCGAACGAAATCAGGAAGACCCTCAGCATGGCCGCGCGATGATGCGCGAAGACTTCCTTGAACGGCGCTTTCAGCGGCTCGCTGTGTTCGAGAGTCTTCTTGAATGCCACCGACTCTTCGACCCGTTTGCGCACATAAGCCGATATCAGCACGAGCGGAACCGCCGCGAGGAAGGGAATCCGCCAGCCCCAGTCGTGCAACTGCGACGAGCTGATGACCGCGGTGGTCAACCCGCAGACTGCCGCGGCAAGCGCGCCGCCCAATGCGACACCGACCGGCGTGAACGCGCCGTAAAATCCGCGGCGTCCGCGAGGCGCGGATTCAGCGACATAAGCAGCTGCACCGGTCACTTCCGCGCCCGAGAAAAATCCCTGCGCGAGACGCACGACGAGGAGCGCCGCCGGCGCGAAGACACCTGCGCTCGCCGCGGTCGGCAGCAAGCCGACGACAGCGGTCGCAATACCCATTCCGATCACCGTCACCAGCAGGATGGCGCGGCGCCCGAGCTTGTCGCCGAGACGCCCCAGCACGATTCCGCCCACTGGCCGCATGAGGAACGCACTGCCGAAGATCGCCAGGATCGAGAGCAGCGCGGCAGTCGGATTGTCAGACGGGAAAAACAGCGGCCCGATTACCGCGGCCATGTAACCGTACACGCCGAATTCGTAGTATTCGATCGCGGTTCCGACAGCCGCGGCAGTCGCTGCCTTGCGAGCGACGTGTTGGGTCGAGAGGGGCGCAGGCGGAATGTCTGCGTCGAAGGTGGCGGTTGGGACGTGGGGCATTTTGCGTTCCGTTGTGAGGATGAAAGATGGACTACGTCTCGCCGAGGCCGGGGTTGAAGTCGGCGTTGCGGTCGGGGTTGAAATCGCTGCGGAAATCGCGCTTCAGATCGCGACGATCACGCACGGCACCATTGCGCGAGCTGCGCAAAACTTCGCTCCTGGGACAGCAACAGGCGCTGTGCCTCCGCAAGATCGACCCGCTCGAAGCGCACATCGTCTCCGGGTATCCGCTGGGCAAGCCGCGGCAAGTCGACAGCGCATACGTGCGCGATCTTCGGGTAGCCGCCGGTCGTCTGGCGGTCCGCCATCAGGACGATCGGCTGACCATCGGCGGGCACCTGAATCGCGCCGAAACCCACGGCCTCGGACACCACTTCCAGAGGCGCAACGAGGCTGAGCGCCGGGCCTTGCAGGCGATAACCCATGCGGTCGGACTGCGCCGTGATCTGGTACGTCTCGCGCTCGAGAGCCCGCCTCGCGTCCGCCGTGAAGTAGCGCCATTCGCGCCCAGGCGTGATCCTGATCGGCGCGTCATTCGATAACAGCACGTCTTCCGAAAACACCGTTTCTGGAGAGAGCGAGACGCTACGGCACGCGAAGCTTTCCTGAGTGAACAGCATGTCGCCCTTCTTCAAAGGCCGGCCGGCGTGCCCACCGTAACCGCCGCGTGCGAACGTGCTCGCGCTGCCCATGACCGGCTCGATCGAAAAGCCGCCGCGCACCGCGAAATACGTACGCAGCCCTGCATGACGAGTGCCGAACGATATTTCGCAGCCCGCCGGCACCTCCAGGGAGCAATCGCTGAAGAGCGGCTGTCCGTCGAGCTGGCAGTCGAGATTCCCGCCACAGAACGCAATCGTCGCCTTCTCGTGAAACCTGAGCGTCGGTCCCATCAACGTGATTTCGAGCGTCGGCACAGTGGGCGCGTTGCCCACCAGCGCATTGGCCAGCCGGTGCGCCCGTTCATCCATCACGCCGTTGACCGGAATGCCGAGATGCTGATGGCCCACGCGGCCGAGATCCTGAAACGTGCTCAACGCACCCGGCTTGATGACTTCGATGCTCATCGCGCGGCTCCCGCATACCGGCTTGCCGATTCATAGGCCTGGAACTGCTCCGGCGTGATCGGCATGAAGCGGATCCGGTCGCCCGCGTTCACCAGACACGGCGTATCGCGCGACGGATCGAACATCCGGCATGGCGTGCGGCCGATCAGATTCCAGCCGCCCGGCAGCGTCATCGGATAGATGACGGTTTGCCGGTTGGCGAGACCGATGGAGCCGGGCGCGACCGCCGTGCGAGGTGTCGCGCGCCGGGCCGGCGACAGGCGTTCGTCGAACATGCCGATGTACGGGTGTCCCGGTGCGAAGCCGAGCAGCATCACGTCCACCAGCGAATCACTGTGCAGCGCGATGATTTCGCCGGTGGCGAGACCGCACGAGCGGGCCACTTCGTCGAGATCCGGCCCATGTTCCCCGCCGTAGCACACGGGAATCTCCACGACGCGCGCCGACTCGGGCCGCACCTCAGATGCGCTTTCCAGCAGGCCGGCCACCGCGTTCGCCAGCGCGTCGTAAGGGGCTTGCGTTTCATGCGAGAGCGGCACTCGCGACGGCGCGTAGTGAATGCCGACAGTCGTCATGGCGGGCGCGATGTCGATCACAAAGTCGAGCTGCGCGGCCGCCACGCGCGCCGCAAAGTCTCGCGCCCGGCGGTTCTGCTCGACGCGGCCGCTTCCTGCTACCTCGATGATCAGCAGGCTCTCGCCCGACGGAAAGAGCGACCATGAACTCTCAGGCACAGCTTCCGGCAGGACAGGTTCGCTTTTCATGGGACATGATCCGGCTGCGGGGCAGATTCGACGCAATGAGCGGCGCGATAAGCAGTGCCGTCATTCGGGAAGCGAATACACGGCTGAACGCTTACTTCGCGAACAGCGACTCGATATTGGCAAACGCCTTGATTTCAAGCGCGTTGCCCGACGGGTCGAGGAAGAACATCGTGGCCTGTTCGCCCACTTCGCCCTTGAAACGGATGTGAGGCTCGATGATGAAGTCGATGCCGGCCGCGCTCAGCCGGTTCGACGCGGCGTGCCACTGCTCCATCGGCAGCACGACGCCGAAGTGCCGGACCGGCACGGCGTCGCCGTCTACTGCACTGGTCGTGCGGTGACCGGCTTCTCCCGGCGCCAGATGGGCCACGATCTGATGACCGTAAAAATTGAAGTCCACCCAGTCGGCGGCGCTGCGGCCTTCCGGACAGCCCAGCAGATCGCCATAGAATTCGCGCGCCGCGGAGATGCTGTGAACCGGAAATGCGAGGTGAAAAGGAGAGATGACGGCAGTCGTGTCGCTCATGGTCGGACCGATATAAGTTGAATGATTGAGCCGGCGACGGGCGCGCAACCGCGCCATCCCGCCGTGCTGGAACGACCCGGAGGCCACACCATGAGAAGCAGTCTAGGGATGACAAAAATAGCGAAAAAGCGATATATTTTTACCCTCAGCAACAATAATTTCGATCAATCGATCGAATCAATCGACCCATGATGCGAGAGCTGAAGACCTTCCTGGCTGTCGTGCGCTACGGCACCTTTGCGAGCGCCGGCTCGCATATCGGGCTGACGCAATCGGCCGTCTCCGCGCAAATTCAACGGCTGGAAGAAGACCTTGGTTTCGCGCTCTTCGATCGAACGGGCCGCTCCGCGACGCTCAACGAAGCCGGCAAACAAACGGTCAAACTGGCCGAAGATGTCTTGTCCGCTTACGCGCGGCTGGCGGAGAAAGGCGGCGACGCGGAGCGCTCGGGCATCCTGCGCATCGGCGCCATTGCATCGGCGCAAGCGTCGTTTCTCATCAGCGCGATTCAGCAGTTCCGTCAGCATTCGCCCGGATGGAGAATTCGCGTCGTTCCCGGCGTGTCGCTCAATCTGCTGACGCAGGTGGACTCGGGCGAGGTGGATATCGCGGTGATCATCAAACCGCCATTCGCGTTGCCCGCCGAGTTGCAGTGGCGCACCTTGATTACCGAAGCCTTTGCGCTGCTGGTTCCCCGCGAGCTGGCGGATCAGCCATGGCGCACGCTGCTCAAGACGGAACCCTTTGTGAGGTACGACCGGAATTCCTTCGGTGGCCGGCTCGTCGATCGTTTCCTGAGAAGGATCCGGGTCACGGTGCACGACGTGGTCGAACTGGATGAACTGCAGGGGATCGTGGGGCTCGTCTCGCACGGCGTGGGAATTTCGCTGGTTCCCGAGGCTGCCGCGCTTCACTTGCCGGAGAATGTCGTCGCGCTGTCTTTGGGAGAAGACACGTTCAACCGTGAAATCGGCCTCGTGCAGCGAGGCACACAACATCAGCAACGCGCGATCGAGCAGTTTTCCGCTTGCCTGGGTTCCGCGATCGATGCGCTTGGGCAAGCCGGGTGAAGAGGTGTCGTTGCGGTTGAGGGCGGTTATTGATCAAATACCGCGATCAAATACCGCGCGCCGTCCGTTGTATAAGTTCTTTAACCCGTCGCGCTATGTTGCTCAATACGCTCCTGCGCGCCTTGGCGTCCGGTTGTCTGTGCACCATATGTTGCAGATCCTCCCAGTCCTCCTCCAGAGAACGCGCATGACCCGCCGGTGTATGCGGCCATTCGACGACTACCGCAGCTCGCGCGACCGTCCCGCGCTGGCCGTCCTCGAACCTGTCCAGATACGCGTTGATGGCCAACGCCTCCCGCAGAGCCGCCTCCTGAGAACGGGTGGCAATGAAGTCGTTAAGGCCTTCGATATGGACGCACCACAGCCTTTCGCCCACTTCCGGACTCCGTACGGCTCCCAAGTCGCCGACCTCTGATCCCTCCAGCTTGAGCAAAGTTTGTTCCATTTCAAACAGGCCTCATGACGCAATGAAGCAGGTTGCCATTGTCAGTGCGGATTTTCCCCGCGTGCTCGACCCGGGGCCTCAATCTAAGGCATCAGTAGGCGTTAGGATGATGCAGCCCTTTGAATACAGTCGCAAAGATGATCTTCACATCAAGCCTGAATGACCAGTTCCGGAGGTAATACAGATCGTGTGCTACGCGGCCCTCCATCTTCTCAATGCGATCCGTTTCGCCGCGGAAGCCATTTATCTGCGCCCATCCGGTGATGCCAGGCTTGATGCGATAGCGATGGATGTAACCCAAAACAATGTTCTGATAGAGATCGTCGTGTTCAAGCGCGTGAGGACGCGGTCCGACCACCGACATGTCGCCGCGTAGCACGTTGAAGAATTGGGGCAATTCATCCAGGCTGGTGCGGCGAAGGAATCCACCCACGGGAGTGATACGTGGGTCGCCGCGCGTGGCCTGTTCGAGAATTCCCTGCTTCTGCTCATGCAGGCGCATCGTGCGAAATTTGTAAATCGTGAAGACCCGCCCGTCGGCCCCTTTCCGGGATTGCTTGAAGAATACCGGTCCGCGTGAACTCAGCTTCACTGCGATCGCACATACAAGCAGGATTGGCGACACTGCGAGCAATGCAGCCAGCGCAAAAAGACGATCGAATAGCTCCTTCTTCACCATCGCATTGGGCGGCAACGGCGATGCAGCCAGGTTGATCGTCGGAAAGCCCAGCAGGTCTGTTACGCCTCCTTCAAAAAGTGCCAACGCACGCACATCGGGCATGAAACGGATGTTGATCAGGTCATTGCGAAACTCGTCGACAAGCTTGAGAATCGCGCGCTCTTCGGTCAGCGGCAACGCCAACCAGACTTCACCGATGTTCTGTTCGCGAACGTACCGGGCGAACGCCGCATGATCTTCAAAAACCTGCACGGACGTCGTGGTCCTGCCCCTGGTTCTGGCCGTGTTGCCAGGCCGCAGGTTATAGAGCGCCTTTGGGCGGAAGCCGGCTGCGGGCGCCGCTTCCATCTTGCGAATAATCTCGTCGCAGTGTTCCCCGCATGCGGCAACCGCAACTTGCTGCAAATCCAGCCCGGCGTTTCTCACGCGCCCGAGCAGGACATGTGAGATCATCCGCCCGGCCATCATCGCAGCGCCAGAAATGCCGGTCCAATACGCAAACCAGAGACGAGAGACGAAGTCGATGCAGTGTAGCGAGAACATCAACGCCATTGCACAGGCTTGCACGACTAGCCAGCCGAGTGCGACGTGCCCTACAAGCGCTCTCTTGGAACGGCCGCGCCATGATTCGTAAACACCGAGCGCCGGGAACACGGCAAGCGAAAACGCCGCCGCGAACGCTACAAACGCCAGATAGAAACTTCGCTGCGAGACATCGTCGAAGCGGAATTGCGAGGCCACGACGGCACCCGCCAAAATCATCGCAACGTCGAACAATCTCGCCAGTAAACCTGTAATCAATCGCATTGCAGTCCTCCAGGAGCGCGCACGAGTCCGCCACGGCCGGTTAGCCGCACCGCCCATATTTGTCGTCGAATCTCACGATGTCGTCTTCGCCAAGATAGGTTCCCGATTGAACCTCGATGATCTGAAGCGGGACCCACCCGGGATTCTCGAGACGGTGACGCACGCCCAGCGGGATGTACGCCGATTCGTTCTCTCCCAGAAGGAACTGTTCTTCTCCGCGAGTGACGAGCGCTGTTCCGCTCACGACGACCCAATGCTCGGCGCGGTGGTGATGCATTTGCAAAGACAGCCGCGCGCCCGGATTCACGACGATTCGCTTGACCTGGAAACGGTCGCCGTGATCGATCGAATCGTAGAAGCCCCAGGGCCGGCGGACCTTTCTGTGCGCGTCGGCTTCGGGAGACTTGTCCCGCTTGATGCGCGACACGAGGCCCTTGATGTCCTGCACGTGCGAGCGGTCGGCGACGAGCACGGCGTCGTCAGTCTCCACCACGACCAGGTCGTTGGTGCCGACACACGCCAGCAGCCTTCCGCCTTGAGAGCGCGCGTAAGTTGCCGTTGCCCCTTCGAACAACACGCGACCGCTCGATGCATTACCTGACTCATCCTTTTCCATCGCCTCCCAGACCGCATCCCAGGAGCCGAGATCGGACCAACCCGCTTCAAGCGGCACGACTACTCCCATGCACGGAGAGTCGGGCTTGCCAAGATGTTCCATGACCGCGTAATCAATCGAATCGGATGGCGATCGCTGGAACTCCGCCTCATCGGGGACGACGCAACCATCTGCTTTCCGGGCGCTTTCATAGGCTTGAACACAAGCGGCGTACATCTCTGGCTGGAAGCGCTCAATGGCGGCAAGCCATACCGACGAACGAACCACGAACATGCCGCTGTTCCACCAGTAATTGCCAGCGCCGACATATTGAGCAGCAAGTTCCGCGGCGGGTTTCTCCACGAAACGCTCGATCTGATAAGCACCATCGCGCAACGCGCTGCCCAGGCGGATATAACCGAAGCCAGTATCGGCGCGGCTCGGCGGAACACCGAGCGTCGCGATCGCGCCGGCTTGCGCATAGCCGGCTGCGACAGCGATCGCATCATGAAGCGCTGCCAGATCCGTAATAGCATGGTCTGCGGGCATAGCGACCAATATGGCGTCCCGACCATCACTGCATGTGGTCAGCGCAGCCAGAGTTAGAGCGGGCGCGGTATCCCGGCGAGTTGGCTCCACCACGATGTGCGCATTCATCCCGCTTTCGCGAGCCTGTTCGCAAGTGACAAAGTAATGCTCCGCGCCACAAACGATCACGGGTTCCGGCGCGACATCCCACTTGCCGGCAAAGCCTTTCATCCGACCCATCGTGGCTTGCAGCAAAGTCTGGTTGTCGATCACGCCGATCAGCTGCTTGGGAAACTGCTCGCGCGACACTGGCCACAGGCGAGTCCCGGATCCGCCGGCGAGAATCACTTGCACGAGTCGCGGACTATCCACGAACGCTTCATTGATAATCGCAATATCTGTCTCGCCTGCCCCAACCGTCACCTTGCTCATTCAAAACTCCTCTTCAATGCAGCCCGATCCCGGACGCTCATGTTCATGCCCGAGAGCAATTCCTGCGCCGATGTCTCTTCACTTGATTAGTGACATGACGTCCGTGTCAACGGACATGACCAGCCGTTCCGTCTGAGGCAGCAGAGGACCAACGCGGTAACGGCGGATCGATTTCGATCCGTGCCCGTCACCGCTGCCATGGACAGACCGCGACTCCATCGCAAGCAAAATGAACGACACACGTCGACGTTCTGCTGGCGAGCAGAGGCCGCAACGGCTGTACTCGATGTGATAAATCATAGACGCGATACGCTGCAGCACGGCATTTCT
Source organism: Paraburkholderia sp. GW821-FHT02A12 (assembly GCF_059422005.1). Lineage (NCBI taxonomy): Bacteria > Pseudomonadati > Pseudomonadota > Betaproteobacteria > Burkholderiales > Burkholderiaceae > Paraburkholderia > Paraburkholderia sp. GW821-FHT02A12. The sequence goes on from NZ_JBWKWA010000002.1 coordinate 3,080,385, forward strand.
GGCGCGAACCGTTGAGGTTTTGGCCACGCACGTCGGACCCATGCCCCAAACGCAGCGAATACCCCTGCTTTCCGCTCCGACAAATGACGGGCAACTTGGAAATCAACTTCTACACGTGGTACCTTCGTGTGAACGCGGCATTGTCGCAATCACAAAGGTAGGATTCCGATGTTGTCCATAGTCAGTACAGTTCTGGCGTGCTGTGTCGGATCTCTCGCGTATTTTTTATGGCACAGGCTGGTCGTCAAAGACTGTCTGATGTTCGTTTATGGAACCCGCAATGGCTTACATATCGTTATTTGCGCTATTCCTGACTGTCACCAATCTGGTACCCGTTAGCGCGGTGGGGTTCGTACCCCTCGTCTTCTGCTCATGGCGTTTCTTCGGAAGAAGCTATCCTGCATTCATCACACCGCTCACCGCGTTCACGCTTCTGGCGGTGGTCTCGACATTGCTTTACGACCCTCGATCATTCACCGAGTTTGACTTCTATCGGCGCGACGGTAATTTCTTCATCTCGTATGCACCCATTTTTGCCGGTTGCCTCTACGCGCACCGCTGGGACCTGAACAAAGTTCTCCGTGCGTTTTTCGTGTTCGCGGTGGCAATCAACATACCGCTTTACGCTTACTACATTCTAGAGACCGGGTTGCTGAGCATTTTCACCCATCCGGACGACAGTTTCGGCAGCTTCTTCATCGCTCGCAACGCGGCGGGAGGCTTCTTTGCCATGCTGTTTTGCCTGGGCGTGGCATGCTACCTGCAGAAGCGCAGCAACCTGCTTCTGGCGCAGCTTGGCATCAACGCACTGATGCTCTTCTCCACGTATAGCAGAGGGTCATTGCTGGGTGCCCTTGCAATCCTTCCCTATCTCTACTTCGGCCGCAAACGCTGGATACTGGCGACCTTGATGGCCTGCCTCGTCGTGGGCTCCATTGCGATGGCTGTCTACCATACCGACCCGACGGTCGACTACATGGGCTATACCTTCTCCATTCACAATCAGGATGCCAAAGTCGCCAATCTGGACATTCGATATGAATGGCTGTGGCCGCGGGCTCTTACTTACTTCCTGCAAAGCCCAATCGTCGGGCTCGGATTCGGTTCGTTCGACGACCATATCGGCAGCGTAGTCTCCTACTTCAACCTCCTGGGCATACCTTCAGATGTTGTCATCGAACATAGCGACTCCCATGCTCACAACTCCTACCTGAACATTCTCGCGGAACTCGGCGTGATCGGCCTCTTTCTGATGCTGAGTTTCTACTGGAAACTGGTTGAGTGGAGCAAGCAAGGTGCGGCCGCGGCCGCACTGATTGCACAAGGACGGAACTTCGCCGCCTTCAGATTTGTCGAGATATCGTCTGTTTGCCTTCTTGTGATGGCGGCGACAGAACATCGGCTAGTCTCGCCATCGAATGTTCTGATTCTTTCTCTCGTCATCTCCCTGTTACTGGCCTCGCGGTCAATCACCGCAATCGCGCCTGAACAGTATCGGCACGGGCCACGCGGGCGTATCCCATCCTGACAGCCTGTTCGCGCCGGTCTGATACGGTGCGAACAGGTTGCGCATCAGTCTCGCTGTGTCAGCTGAAGATCAGCGAAGAAGAGAGAATCCTATGTGGACCGTGTTCACCAACCTGGGCGACGCCGCCATCACGCTACCCGTGGCCGCTATCTGCGCCGGCTGGATCGCGCTATTCGATCTCCGCCTGGCATGCCGATGGATCGGCGCACTGGCCGCCGGCATGGCTCTGGTTGGCGCAACCAAGATCATCTACGCCGGGTGGGGCCTATCCATCCCGAGTTCGGATTTCCGCGTCGTTAGCGGACACACCATGCTGTCGACTTCAGTATGGATTGTGACGAACACCCTTCAATTGAAGTGGTGGCGTCAACCGCCGATACCAGGCATAGTCGCCGGCATGGCCATTGGGCTCCTGACCGGCATTTCCCGAGTCGTGGGCCACTCGCATTCGCTGCCCGAAGTGGTCACCGGCTGGGTTTTAGGCGTACTTGTGGCCGCGATATTCTTACGGGCCACTACTGGCATCCAGTTTGAGCGCTTCCGGCCTGTCTGGTCGACCATCAGCCTTCTGCTTGTCGCGACGCTCGCCTATGGACACAAAGCGCCGCTGCAACATCTCATTGAGACGCGCTCGCCGGAACTCCGCAGCCATGCGCCCTCCGTCCTCGCTCGCCTCGGTCGAATCGCCTATCGCGTCTATTCTCACGAAGCCACGTCGGCAAGATGACGCTCCTCAGTGAGCACCTGTTCGCTGACCCGATTCGGAAGAAACTGTTCGACGTGGCCGTATGGAATGCGGGAATCGATAAAATTCGTCAACGCCGCCTTGAAGTTATCAGACGAAAATCGCTCTGCGTTCTTGCGACATTGCCGCGGATCAAACAGATTGGCATTGTGTTCAAATCGGATGACCGCCTCCAGCAGTGCTTCCGGCGTCTGCTCCCCGAAGAAAACGCCGGTCGGTCTTTCAAGCGGCAGACCAACAACGGACTCGAGCGCACCGCCCCTGCCGAACGCGATGACCGGCGTTCCACATGCTTGAGCTTCCACCACCGAGATACCGAAGTCCTCCTCAGCCGCAAACACAAACGCGCGGGCTCGCCGTAAATGGTCGACAAGGACTTCCGACGATTGATGACCCAGGATCGTCACGTTTTCCCCGGCAATGGATTTGATCTTTTTCATCTCGGGTCCGTCTCCGATCACCACAAGCCGGCGCTCAGGTGTCTGCGAGAAGGTCCGCACGATCAGATCGATACGCTTATAGGGCACCATGCGCGACGCCGTAACGTAAAAGTCGTCCTTCTGCGTGCACATCGTCATGTTTTTCAAATCGACCGGTGGGTAAATGACCGTCGCTTCACGTTGGTACGCTTTCCGGATCCGCCGGGCGATGAATTGCGAATTCGCGACAAGGTGATCGACTCCGTTCGCCGAGCGCGAATCCCAGCCCCGGATGTAGTGAAGCAGAACGCGCGCCATCGCGGATTTGAGCCCCCTCGCCAGATGCGACTCCCTGAGGTATTGATGCTGCAAGTCCCAGGCATAGCGAATAGGCGAATGAACGTAGCTGACATGCACCTGGTTCGGTCCGGTGAGAACACCCTTCGCGACCGCGTGCGAGCTGGAAATGACGAGATCGTAGCCGGACAGGTCGACTTGTTCGATGGCGATCGGCATCAAAGGCAGGTATGCGCGGTAACGTTTGTGGGCAAAGGGCAGCTTCTGGATAAATGAAGTCTCGACGGATTTGCCCTTCAGGCACTCGCGATCTTCCATAAAATCCACAATCGCGAAGACGTCCGCTTTCGGAAAGCATTCGATGATGTTCTTCAGGACCTTCTCTGCCCCACCCGAAACCACTAGCCAATCGTGAACAATGGCAACTTTCACTTCGACCTCCTGTGAGATTAGGATCGAAACCCTACGTGTTCGACAAACATGATTCACTCGTCCTTTGCGGTGCCCGCCTGAGTCCGTGCGCCCCATGCAAGCCGAACCATCCCAACCGCCCGTTTGGCGCCCGGCACCAGGCCAAACAGTTCCAGGCGAATCATGGTGCCCATCAGCAATGCCGATAGCGTTGCTTCACCAATCACCCGCGCGAATGCCATTCCAATTGCGCCATATCGAGGCGCGAGGAAAAGTGCCGCTGCAAGATTGGCGAGACCCGACACGACTCCGACGACGGCAAGCAGCCGGTCCTTCTTCCGCGGCACGAACACGTAGAACGCGGCGAATTCGTTAAACGCAGCGAACGGGAACATCCACGCGAAACACTGAAGGACGCGAGCGCTCGGCTCGAAGGCGGCACCCAGTATCAAAGGCAGCAGGAAAGGCGACAACGTTAGCGCGCCGCATAGGATCAATAGTCCATAACCCATCAGCAACGTTGCGCCTCGCCGGGTAGTGGCGTGCGCACCGTCCCTGTCTCCTTGCGCGAGTTGCCGGGAAATCGTGGGAATGAACACTTGCGACGCCGGCCCCATCAGGCTGAGCCCGATTGTTGCGAAGCGTTCGGCGGCGCCGAAGTAGCCCACCTGAGCGGGGGTGGACAAGAGAGTCAGCAGGTAGGTCGACGACGCCGTGAGGACGACCGATCCCGACGAATAACAGAAGAGCATTGTCGAGCTTCGCAGGAGCGGAACGATTCCGGCTAACCTGAGACGCGGCAACCCCAGTTGAGCGGTTGTGAGACCGTATGAAATCGCAAGAGATGCCACGCCAGCGATCAACAGGCTCCCAAGCACCCATACGGAGTCCTTCGGCCCTCTCACCAGATTCAGAACCAGCACGAGGCTCAAGGCGAAGCCGAAAACTTCGATCATGATGGGCGTTCGAAAGTGCTGACGCCCCTGAAACAGCCACCCGAGATTCAAAGCGGAGACAATACCCAGCAGGGTCGCCAGCAGACCGATGACGGGTCGTTCCGCCAATGTGGGTGAATACATCGTGGCAACAATGCCGACACATCCACCCGCCAGCCCCAGCAAAAGACGCGCACTTACATGCAAGGAGTAGATGGCATTGCATTCTTCAGCCGATTTCGCGTTCGATACTTCGCGCATGCCGACGAAGGTGAATCCGTAGCTTACGAGCATCCATATCACGTTCATTAGTGACATCGACGCCAGGACGCGACCATATTCGGCCACACCAAGAATCCTGCCGTAGAACGGCACCACAATGATGAGATAAACGTATCTCATCACATACCCGCCGTAGACAAACGCAATGATGTTAGCGTTCTCTCGTTTATCCATACTGTTCCCCTTTGAACCGGATCGACACGCGTTCTGGACTTAGCGCTCGACCGTGCGACGACGGGCAAGCGGGTTGGTTATGTAACGAACCACAAAGTCAGAAAGTGGCGAGTACGGTACGAGACACAGACTTGATAAAGCGAGAGTGCCGAGCTTCTTCTTTAGACTCCAGAATGGGTTGGCGACGATCGTATGCAAATACCCGCGAGACTCCCGGAACATCCAGCGCCACCGTGTTAAAAGCGGCGCGCCGTAAACGGCCGCGCAGAAGCCAGCCTTCTCATGAGCAAAATCATGAAATGACACCGGAAGCTCGATCTGCAGCCGGGAACGTGCAATGTCCCTCAATATCGCCCACCGCATACTGAGGGCTTTCGGGGCCTTGGAGATTTTCTCCGAGTTAGCGAACGACGCAGTAGAGCCGACCGAGTTATGCACACGATAGCCCCCTAGCGATCTCGTGACGGTCGCGACAGGACCTAATAAAGCCGTACCGTAGATGGCGTAGAAGTCCGCTCCGTAGCGATTTACATTCTCCTCCGGAACCGGAAAAATGTGCCTTAGCGCGCTCACACGATACGCATTTCCCGACGCCGGCGGCGATGGATACAGCCACCCGCCCCGCAACAGCGCGCCGCAATTGGCAGGCGGCTCGGTGTGCGGCACATAGGCGCCAGTTGGCTTTCCCATCACGTCCATGACGTCCAGGCGAAACTGCACCTTCGTCCGATCACCGTCATCGAAGATCCGCATCACTTCGGATACGGCGCCCGGATACAGGACGTCATCCGAATCGAGGAAGATCACATATTCGGTCTCGAGAATCGAAATCGCACGATTGTAAGCGGATACCTGACCGCCGTTTTCCTTGAAAATCGACACGATGCGCGCCCCATATCTTTCAATGATTGCGCGCGACCCGTCGGTCGAACCATCGTCGACGACAATCACACGTGTTCCCGGATGGTCCTGCTCGAGCGCAGAGTCAATCGCCGTGGCCAGATAGTGCTCGTAGTTGTAGTTGCAGATGACAACGGTGGCTTGGTTCATGGTGTCTAGACGCTATCTAAAAGGGTCGGTCAGTGTGAATCCGCCGACAGTGAAACTGACAATTCCCGCAGCAAGCACGCAACGCACACCCCGCACACCCATTGCGCAGCGCCTCCCGCCTGTCTGAATTGCTACGATTGAGTATGGACAACGACATAAGCGAGGTGCTTCGGTGGATCGTTGTCCGGACCATTGACGCGACTTGGCACCTTGAATCGAATGTTCATGTTTTCGCCCTCCCACGTCAGACTGACATCGTCACGAGAACTCCGCAGGCCAGTCAGTGCGTCGATCAACTCGACATTTGCACGGCGCGACGGCGGCGGTTTGATCCCGGACGCAGTGACCGTTCGCCAGCCCGCGTCCGCGCTCAACTGAAGCACGATGTCTTGGCCGGAAAGTAGTGCACTTCCAGATACACCTGTACCGAACTTCAACGGTTTCGAAAAACTTGCAAGCGAGCCGGCAACGGTCTTACGAAGCACGATCAGACTTTTCCCCGATACGTTGTACGTCCTGTGAGGCGGCCCCCGATGTGTAAGACGGAACGGTTCGTAGCCATCCCAGTGATAGACCATGGAGAGATACTTGTCCGCGTCGGTCCAGTTCCGATCGAGCGCCCACACTGCAAAGTCAAAAAAATAGCGCGGCAAATAGTGCACATCCTTCATGTAGGCGTCACCGATTTCCGTTTGCCATATACCGCGAGCGGGACCATTCCTAACGTATTGCTGATAAAGCGAATCGAGATCGGCGACAGCGAGGTAATGCGTGTCGAGGTAGTCGACCCAATCGAGCATCCGCTCCTTCAAGACGGGGCTCCTGTACTCCAGCCATTTGCTGAAATTGGCAAGCCCCCCCTGATCCGGCCATCCACCGTAGACAACATAGGCCCCGTAACGGCGGATTATTCGTGCCGCCGGGATATGGATTCGTTCAACGTAGTCCTGCATGGCGCGCTCATAGGGCGCTGAGCGCTTCTTGTCGACGTTGAAATCCGGGCCGTGCCAGAACGTGGCCTGAGGCAATCCCCCGGACAGCTTGCCGGCCGCCTCGTTCCATATCTGGAAGTAGCGCAGGTTATAAGGCGGTGCGGAGTACTTGCGGACGACCGCTTCGACATATCGTTTCCACGCCTCCACATCCACGGGTGCCGAATTCGAGTCCCCCGGCACGCTCGCATTCCACGTAGGCGTATAGCCGAGCAACAGGAGAGATCCGATCCCGTTCCGGTTGTTTCGGATCAGAACCGACGGCAGATCGCTGTCAAATTCAGAGCCTGTCCTGTCGACGCGCATGACTTCGCCGGGCGAATCAGGTTGTCCAGGTCCCACAGAGCCGCGCCCCCAGCTGATGCCCATCTCGCGCCACATCTGAATGTCTCTAGCCGATCCGGGCCAGCCGTTTGTCCCGATCAATTCAGTGATCCTGCGCCCGGTGGCATCGTGCGTGCGGGAATCGGCCGGCAGCGCAAACGAGGTCTTCGCTCGCGTCATCGGCAGGACAGCCCCCGCGAGCGCTGCCAGTGTCCGCAACGCCCGCCGCCTGCCGGCACCGCAACCGGTCCGAAACATAAGCCTGCCCACCAGCATTCGCTAGCTCACCGACGCGCTGGGCGCAAGCTCGGACAGCCGGGTGCCAGTTTGGCCATACAGAATCTCCAGAATTTTCTGCGCCGAGCGCTCCCACTGATATTCCCGTGCATGAACCAGACCCTTTGTTCGATAGCGTTGCCGTAGCCCGTCGTCGGACATCATCAAAGAAACCTTTTCGGCGATGTCCTGAGCGGAGCTCGCGTCGCAATACATAGCGGCATCCCCACACGCTTCCGGTATCGAAGTACGCGAAGAGGCGATCACCGGGCAGCCACAGTACATCGCCTCGAGCGGCGGCAGCCCGAATCCTTCGTACAGGGAGGGAAAGACGAGGCAGCCAGCATTCTCATAAAGCGCTTTCAATTCACCATCTGAGACAAATCCCGTCCACACGACCTGTTTCGAGTGCGCCGTTCGCCCAATACTTTCGCTATTGAAGATACGCGGATTCTTGCCTCCGACAACGACGAACTTGACGTTGCCGAAATGCTCGAGCTGATCGATGGCTTCTAACGCGCATTGCAAATTCTTCCGCGGATCAAGGCTGCCGACAATGATGCAGTACGCGTCCTTCACAAGATGAAGCCGTCTCACTGTCGCGGGATTCGATACAACGCGATCCAGATGATCCGCGCCGGGCGGGACGACCGCGACGCGCGCCTCATCGATCTTCAGGTGATGACAGATCCGTCTTTTTGAAAATGTCGATACCGTCAGGATCATCGGCTTCATCCTTGGCAGTATGGAAAAGCAGATCCGGTACCACAGCAGAAACTTCTTCGAGAACCCTTGCGGGACGTCATAGACGGCCATGTCGTGGACCATCACGACCTGGCCGCGCTTGAAGATCGGATTGGTATTGCAGAGATTGAGAAGCGTCATTCCCCTTGCGGCGATTGGAAGCGTAATCTGCTCCCAAAGTGTGCCGCGCAGCCACGGAAAGCGCCTTTGATGCTTAAGCAGCGCACCCGGTTCGATGGCGTTTTCAGGCACGAAAACCTCCAGTTCGTCGCCAGGATTTGCGCGCATCTGCATGGCTCTCGTTAGTTCATAGGCAACTCTTTGAACACCGGTGATTTGCTGCGAGGTGAACTTTCCGTTGATTGCGAAGGCCATCAGGTTCTCCGTTTTTCGAATTGCAGAACATCCGGTCGCTACTCGCTTGCGACCCGGTCATTTCAGCGTTGGTTCGAGATCGCCAAAGTCGCTGGCGTAGTTCGTCGGATACCCGTAATACCGGGTACTACGCCGCAGCGGGATGCCATTGAAGACCGCGCCTGCCATGCGTCCCTCGGCGCGCTCCAACTTCTTGACCGTGTCGGCAATTTCCTGCTCGGTTTGCATTCCCGAGCGCAAGACAAGTAGCGATGCGCCGGCCTCACTGGCAACGATGGAGGCGTCAGTGACTGCGAGAAACGGAGGCGTATCCACAATTACCAGGTCGAACTGGTTGACGAGCTGCTCCAGTACATCCTTGAAGCGCGGCCTCATTAGCATCGCGGCGGGGTTCTCCGGACGCGCCCCGCATGACAGGAAGGACAGGCCGTCTATGCCGGTATGCCGCAGCGCATGACGCAACGCCATCCGCTCCGAGAGAACTTCGGAGAGACCGCCGCGGTTGTTCTGATCGAAAAACGACGCGAGGTGGCCGCGACGCATATCGGCGTCTACCAATACGACCCGCGAGCCGATCTCGGCATGCAGGATCGCCAGATTCGCCGCAACAAAGCTCTTTCCCGCAGACGGCGTCGGACCAATAACCATCAGGATGTTATTGCGCGCGTGCGCAAGGTCGCGCGTCACCGCGGTGCGCACAGTGCGAAGCGCCTCGACCGAGGGGTCGTTCGGAAAACATGCCGCGAGGACTCTGTTGCCATCAGCACGCAGGGAACCAGATGGATCCAGCTCATTGGCGCCACCCTGCAACCGGATATCGGATGTGGCTCGCTGGAACGGTAACGTAGTTCGCCCTCCACTGGTCGGCAGTGGTTTGCGTGCTCCATTCTGGGCGCTACGGTCGAGCAACACCTGCTGTTGACTGAATAGAATCTCGCCGAGCACCGGCACGCTGAATCGATGTTCAACGTATTTCGGATCCGTCACTCCAATCATGACGTGACGGCGCATGAAAACCAGGAGGATGCCCGACACGATACCGAGCACCACGCCGGCCGGCAGCACGAGCGCGGGATTCGGCTTGACGGGCCGGTGCGGCCTGACTGCAGCGTCGACGATATGCGCGCCTCCCGTCGTGCTCGCACGCCGCACCTGCAATTGCTCGGCTTTCTGGACCATACCTAGATAAATCGTCTCCGCGACCTTCTGGGCCCGGACGAGATCGACGCTTTCGCGTTCAGATGCCGGCATGCTGCCAAAACGGCCGTCAAATTCCGCCTTCGCGCTTTTCAACTGCTCGAGTTGTTTATCGACGCTCTGCACCCAGCGGCTCTCGGGCGTGAAGCGCTCCAGCAGTTGGGTACGCTGTAGTTGCAGACCCGCGATTTGCTTATCAAGGTCGAGCCCGCCCTGGAGGTAGGATTGCGCCTCGGTAGTCGGCTGCATGGACTGGGACGTCGCTCTGAAACGCTTGAGCGCTTCCTCGGACTTCCTGAGATCCGCGAGCAAACGGGGAAGCTCGCCGTTAATGAACGCGAGAGTGGTCGTGTCGTTGAGCTGCCGGCTGGCAACGGCAGCTGCAAGGTATTGCTTTCCTAGCGCGTCGGCGACTTCGGTGGCCTTGTCGCGACTCGTATCCGAATACTCTATTTGAAGCAGACCCGAGTCCTTAACCTTATCGCCAACTTTCACTACGTTGTCAAAGCGCTTGATGGCGTCAATTGAATTCCAGCGAATGACCTGGAATTCCGTGCCCGGTCGCGCGATCAATTGCTTCACCAGCATTGAAACGTCGTTTCCCTTCGCGGTCGCACCCACCGTCCCTTTGACCAGAACCTGACCAGAAGGACCACGCAACTCATACGCGCCACCATCAAGGGCAATCAAGGTCAATTTCTCTTCCTCGAGATCCTTTGGAACGTCCAGCGCACCGATCTGAACGCGTTCTCCTCCCCATGCGAACGTCTTCAATCCAAACCATGCTCCAGCCGGCTCACCAGGGGTGGCGAATTTTTCCGCGATATCGCCCAGCAGCGGAATCTTGTGCGGCGTCACGGTAACGTCGAACCGGTATTTCTCGATCACCGGCTCCAGTACCGAACGAGTCCGCATGACGGCCATTTCGGTAACCGGCGACGGCGCAGGCGGAGGAAGCGCCTCCTGACTCTGTATTGCGAGGCCGAGCGCATTCGGTTCTGGCGGATCTACGCGCACGAGGACGTCGGCAGAGTAGATCGGCGTGGCGATAAGCAGATAACCCACCGCCAGCATAGAGACAATCGCCGTCGCGGCCAGAATCTCCCAGACGTGGTCTCGCATCAGATTGAGCATTCCGCTCACGCTGAGTTGACTGCGCTCTACGTTGGCGGCAAAGGGGAGCGAATTCGAAGGGTAATAATCCAACGGTGTGATCCTTCCAAGTTCGATGGGCGATGTCATGGTTCGGTACCGATCCGCGGCACCGGTGTTTCGCAATCTGGAAGCGGCGCCGGCCAAATCGGATGCAGCACCCGCCCAACGCCGCCCTGGAGTTTCTGCTGGCTCGCATCAGGTTTAGGACCCGCTCTCAGGACTTCTTGAGCGCAGTCCAGACGATGCAGAGCGCGCGCTTCACCTCCGGCGCAATTTCAGATCTGCCCGGAGGCGCATTGCTTCATTCATCACGATATGAATTCCTTGTACACATCCAACAACAACTCGTGTTAATTCGTACTACCAATAGTCACGCTGACTGAAAGTCAGAAAGATTTGTCTCTTCCATTTTTTTCGAACAAGTGGATGCCCCAACTTTTGAACGAGCTGGGACATATTGAACGGCTGGCATCGGTGATGTCGACGCCGCGGTGTCGCGACAACCGGAGACCAGCGTCAAGAAGGTCCTACGCAGGCCCCACAGGTCGCTGAGAAGACGGTTTCGCCTGATATGGCGTGTACCTCTCTCTATGCAGGTTGGCTCCCTGCAACCGGGGCTTTACACCTTCATGACTTGAAGTCCAGAAGGCAATCGAATGCTCGTAGAAGTCAATGATCTGACACGCTCTCCTCACCGCATCGGACGCGCCCTAAAAGTAAACTACTCCGCGTCAGCTCTCAGGAACTGACGCGTTCGCAACAACAGCTTTTGCATCCATGTTGCACTGAAGCATAGTCCCCACCAAAGGCACCGGATCGCCTTCGGCCTAAATTCGGGTGCTATTGGCCGATTCCGTTGAACGCGTTACAAATACCGCGACGTCAGAAAGCGTTGTTGCGGTCTGCAATTGATGTAACAGAGTTATACACGACGCATTTTTAAGTCGTGACACTATCGTGGTGACAGTTCGTCTCGCGCAATCGTATGCTCTGGCGCGGCTCGCGGGCCGCAATTCCTTGCTACTCGGGGCAGACGGCCGCACGCACGCACAACTTCGGGTCGTCAACCTGCAAAATATTTGCGGGAAAAGTTTCCGATGAATTGAGCAACACGCGAAGATTCCTCAGTTTAATTAGAGGTAATAGTTTCATTCATTCTGACAATTACGCCAATGCTCCCCGAAACCGGACAGGTCGCGCGACTCGTTTCGATACGATAAGCTTGCTACGTAGTGTGATGCATCCATTTGCATAACTAAGTGACTGCTTTCACTCGTTTTTCTACGCCCTGCATCAAAGATGCACCAAGCGGGACTGAATGTTATGAAACACATTGGACTTCTAGTTTTTCAGGAATGCTCATTGACTACCACAGGAGCGATCGGAGATGCCTTCCGCCTCGCTAACCAGTTTGGGATGACAGGAGGCGAGCAGCCTCCCTATAGGTTTTCAGTGTTGTCGGACGAAGGCGGCCTGGTAACTAGTTCATCCAGCATTTCTATCTGGACGCAACGACTGGAGCGGTACAGCGTGGCCGAATTCCACGCATTCTTTGTGGCTTGCCGCGACGCGACGGTGTCAGCGGAATCGAACGATAGCCTGCTTTCATGGATTACACGTCAAGGCTCCATTGCATCGTTTGGTATGCAGCAAGGAGCGAAAAATCTGGCGGTCGTCTGCAGGAACCCGCGGCAATCAACCGTGCCGATTTTTCTCTTTGACGACTGTTTCGGTGGAACGCCGAATCGCGGCACGACACCCACCGACGTGGTTCTTGCACAGATCGAGCGCGACCTGAGCACGGATACCGCTCGAAGGATCGCCCGCGCGCTGCACACAAGGTTCGTCGAGCACATCGGGCCTGAGTTTGACGATGCAAGCGTCGTTACGACAACCGAGAAGATCCGCGAGTCGGCGCGATGGATCAAGGAGAACTACAGCAACCCCATTTCGGTTGCTCTAGCAGCGGAATCCGCTGCGATGAGCAAGCGCAATTTTCAACGCCGCTTTAAATTCGAGTTCGGCATGACACCACTCGAGTACCTGCTACGCACGCGCTTCGAAGTCGTTCGCACAATACTAAGGAATACCGACTTACCAGTCGACAAGATTGCGAGACGGTGTGGAATGGGAGACGGAAACCGCCTAGGCCGCCTGTTCAAGGAAAGATATGGCATGTCGCCTACGCAATTCCGCGCGCAGCAGCGCTTTGAACTCGGCGAGCGGAGCCTGCCCCATGACGAAAGTTGGGAGAACGTTAGCGAGATATTGCGGGAAACACCCTGAGCCGCCTAAACCTTTAGATGCAGTCTGGCAAGACCATCAGTTATGGATGGAAAAATGAAGAACAACAAGTCCGCGCAATTCGACAGACACGCCGGCTCGGCCGCCCGACGACGAAATCGAGCCGATCTGTTCGAAGATATTTCGCCAAACGAAGGGATGTTCTCACCGGATAAGCTTCATCTCTCACCAAAAAGACCTGAGTCAGTCGCGCGAAGAATCAAGAATGCAGCGAAGTCGATGCTACCAGATGCTCTATTCCTGAGTCTGCTGCATCATAAATGCGTCGGCCGCTACCCAAACCTCATTCGTCCCACCACCTTCAACGAGAAGATCCTGCTACGGAGCCTTAGGCCCGACCCGCGCTATGTCACATTGGCCGATAAGCTTTCAGTGCGAGAATATATTGCGGCGAAGCTTGGCGAGAAGCATCTCATTCCACTGCTCGCTGCGCCCGGGATTTTCACACGCGAGATCTTCGACGCACTCCCGGGTTCCTTCGTGATGAAAGCAAACCACGGCAGTAGTTTTGTCGAAGTCGTTCGAAACAAGTCGGAGACCTCCTTCGGAAAATTGCAGCATCTGGCAGCACAATGGTTGTCCACCGACTTTTACACGATTGCACGGGAGAGGCACTACCGGAAAATAAAGCCGCGCATCTTCTTTGAACACCTTCTTCTGGACCAACGTGGCCAGATTCCCGCAGACTACAAAGTGCATTGCTTCGGCGGCAGAGCGGGACGACCGCTCATCTATATTCTGGTGATCTCGGATAGATTCGGGGGCGATACCAGCGGCGATGTGTACGACGTTGATTGGAATCATCTTGACGTAGCCATCGGCCACTACAAGCGCAGCGCAACGCCGCCCCCTCGCCCAAAGAACCTCGAGTCGGTGTTGGCTGCGGCAGCCACTCTATGCGAAGACTTCGACTATGTCCGCGTCGACTTATATGCTCCAGATGACAAGGTCTACTTTGGTGAGTTGACGTTCACACCCGGCGCCGGCGTATTGCCTTTTTCCCCCGACCGCGTCGACTACGAATGGGGCAGACTTCTGACCTGAACTCGAGGCTAATAGCACCACGTTGGACGGGTCCGCGACCGTGCAAGGACATGCGACCTGCTCCCGACTAGCAAGGCGAGTCAGGAGCAGGTCTATCTTGCGCTACAAATGCGGGGCGGGTTAATTGTCAGGATAGCCCGCTACGAAGCTCGAAAATGCACTGTATGGCGGATTCAGTGCGACACCGTTGTTCATAATGCCGAACGTATTGTCTCCGCTATCCAGCACGTAGTACATCACCGACTGGATGTTGTGCGTCTTTCTTGCCTGATAGAACTCGCCCAGTTTTGTGGTGATGTAATTCGCCCGATAGGTCTGGGTTTGCTCAGGGCCCGTGTTCCACTCCGAAATGATAAAGGGCACACCGTATCTTGCCTTGCAATAGGTAGGCAAATCAAAGCCGGGACCCGACCCATCGGAACCGATGTTGAAAATGTCTCCGTACACTTCGTAATTGTGCCAGGTAGTGATGTCCCAGCGCACCTTGGGATAGCCCCCGCTTCCATCGGGCTGCATGCCGTCCCACAACGCGTCAGCCGCGCCAACATCCGCCACGCAAAAGTTGATGCCGCACTTTGCGGAGGCCTGGACTGATTTCACCCCGTCGATCATGCCGCGCATCACGCCACGCATGACCGGCCAGTTCGCATTGTTGAAATCGACGGCCTTCGTACCTGCGTTGGTAAAGTCCAGAATCGTGGCGTTTTGCCGTGTCAACTCATTTCCGCATTCGTAAATTGTGACGCCGTATGGCTTCAGAGCGTTGGCAACCGCCATGCCGGCCGCGAAACCACGGTTGTAAGCGGCAGACTCGCCATTCAGGAGGCTTCCGTTGGTGTCGTAGACGCCTTGATTGACCAGCACAAGCAGCGTGAGCCCGGCTGACTGGAATGCTTGCGCCAGTTTCACCACGGCACTCAACTGATTCGGGTCGTCGCTGCAGCCGACGCGGTAGCTCGTACAGCCTAGACCCTTCAGGATCGAGACGAGTTGCCCAGGCGTGTACGCGTAGTCGTAATGTCCGTTCATCCCGTAGAAGGTGCCCGCTATCGCGGCCGTGGCAATGCGGGGATCGTTGCACGGCAGCCATTGCGCGGCAACCTCCGCGTTCACGTAGAACTGGCCGCCTGTGCCGCTATGCCAGATCTTGCCGCCGTACCAGAGGACAAGCGATACGTTGTACGTGTTGCCTACGGTTGCCCCGTTCTTATAAATGACACCGTTGACGAGAGTCCATATCGCACCCGTCTTGTCGATAATGTACGGCGCTGAAGGAATCGTCGTACCGTCGGCAGAAGTGCCGCCCAGGCGCGGATCGTTGCAGGCGGTCCATGTGGAGCCGTTCCATGAATAGAACTGACCTCCGGTGCCTTCGTGATAAATACTCCCGCTGTACCACAGCACGAGCGTCACATTGTAGGTATTCCCCGCTTTGGTACCGTTCCGATATACCGATCCCTGCACCAAGGTCCATACGGCGCCCGTGCTGTCGGTGATAGAGGTCGCCGACGGTATTGTCGTGCCACTCGCCGACGCAGTGCTCGCATGTGCCGTCGCATTACTGACGGCGGATCCGGAGTTACTGCTACTTCCGCCTTCGGAGCTTCCACCGCACGCGCTCAAAAGATAACTTCCGCTGAGAGCCGTCAGGCAACCAAGAAATTGACGTCGTTTTATCATTGCGAATTTAGTCCACTGTCGAAAAAGTCTCGATAAAAAATCCAAATGGTCGTTTTTGGATGTTTCGAATGAGTCAGTGCGCATAGACAAAGCGCGTTGAATTTCGCAGCCCTCAAAGCAAAAATTTTTCTAGTGACTTCTTCGTTCAGTTTGAAAGCTCGATTAAACCGCCAGGGGTAACGTTTGGTTAAACGCGGCGAGCCAATGTACAAGCGCCGCCTTTGCGCGCGAAGCCGATCCGCGCGCCACGCCACGTTTAACGAACGATTGAGACGATCTAACTGCGACACCCATCGCTGTTCAAAACCTACCGCCACGCGCCGGACAAACGTTCGACCGGGCAGGACTGCCATTAGCAGCCATCCGGAAAATTCTTCACGCTTACCGCCGCAACCGGGGTAAATCGTACCCGGAATGGCGGGTTGATCACAAACGAAATAGTCGCGTTCCTCCAAATAGCAGAATTCTTTCTATTACTTTGCCGCGTCGCAAAGATTTCGGCTTTCTCATGATGATCGGAAGATTGGATGCACACGAACTTTGCGATTTCGACCCCGAAAGGAGTGACTCCGAGTGACTCCAATTGGTGTGCGCAGACGCTGTGCTAACGCGACGCTCACGCTAATCGTGTCGCCTCGCTGCCTCACGAGGTAGCGAAGCCATTCTGAAAGGTACGGAACGTCGAACCAGGTGTGGCGCGACGTAGCGATCTTCTCAGGTGGCATCTCGTCATTAAGAGAGAACGAGATTTCAAATGCACTCTCTATTTATAACTCACATTGCCGTTCGAGGATGCAGTGTCCAATAAGCACAAAGTGGTCGAAAGTTCTCATGCTCGTCGCGCGGCACGCAAATCGCGCGGCGAGCGCTTCAGCGTATTCCCCAGCAAGCGCTGAATATCCACTTCGCGAGTAATGCGGGTTTTCCCACATACCTGAAATTGATGCTCCGTCATCCTGTCAGTTCAGGCGTGTGCTGGGAGATCGCCATGTCGGTCTATGTCGATGAGGGGTTCAGGCCCTGTGTCACGGAATGCGCAACCGTGGCCTTTCGTGTCTGTTTTGACGATCGCGCGCAGATCTTCGAAGTGAGCGCTGAGGCGCTGATCAGATATTGCGGGGCCGCGAGCAGGCGGCGGACAGATCTTCTCATCGCGTTCGAAGACGCGCAGCTCGAGATATTGAAGGTGGCGGAACTCAAACAATCCTTCAAGCCCGCGGAGCCCATCAAGCTGGGGCTCGAAGAATTCAAAATGGCCATGCACTAGGTGCTGGCGGAAACGGCACGGCCGAAGGCAACGACGGCGCGTGCCGCGCACCCAGACATTCAACGACGCCGCCACCTCCTCCGCTGTCAGCGACAAGTGTGAGTAAAGCGCCGAGATGGCCCGCGATGCCACGCACCGATGAAGGATTATTCTTCGGCGTTCAGCGTCACTTTTTTGATGCCGAAATCTTTAATCCCCCATTGCGGGAGCAGTGCTGCGTAGCGGCCATCGGCAATCATCTGGTTGACCGCATTTGAAACCGTCTTGATCAAGGCGATATTCCCTTTGGCGATGCCGATACCGTTGTATCGCCAGACGAAGGGCGCGCCGAGCACTTGATAGAGATCAACGATGTCATGCAGCAGGAAACCACGGATGAATAAGTGAGCATGAAACTCGTCCTTTATTGTTGTGCGGATCGGCTCAGTTCAAAGCGGCCAACTTAGCCGAGCTTCGCGTCCAGCCACAACGCGAACGCGGACACGAGCGGAGTGTCCGCGAGTTCGTGACGGGACACCAGATAATAGGCGTGCCGCGAGGGCACCGTGATGTTGAACGGGCGAATCAACGTGCCGTCGACCAGATCGTCCCGCACCGAGAAACTGTCGCCCAGCGCGACACCCTGACCGCGCACGGCAGCTTCGATGCCGATGTGCGCGTTGCCGATTTCCAGAATCCGCAGACCCTCGAGCTTGTCGGCCGACGCTTGCGCGAGCCATCGCATCCACGATCCCGAGTGTTCGCAGAACAATGTCTTGCCAGCGAGATCCCCGACCTTGCGGATTGCGTCGGGCCCGTTCATCAGCGCCGGGCTGACGACGGGGAACAGCGCCGGATGGGTGATGAGCGTCACACGGCGGTCGCGCCAACGGCCCTCGCCATAACGCACACAAACGTCGACATCGGGAGCATAGACCTCGCGGTCATCGTTGGACGGGATCACCTTGAGTTTGATCCCCGGATAGTGGTCGAGAAACTCGCCGATATGCCGCGCAAGCCAGCGCGAGGTGAACAGCAGCGGCGTCGAAACAACGAGATCGCCGGCCATGGCGGGCGAACCCAGTTTGACCACCGCACTCGCGATCATGTCGAACGCGCCTTTGACAGGATGCAACAGCGCTTCGCCCTCCCGGGTCAGCTTGACGCGCGCCTTCGACCTGACGAATAGCGCCACCCCAAGCGTGCCCTCGAGAATGCGGATCTGGTGACTGACAGCACTTGCCGTGACGTTCAATTCCTGCGCCGCGCCCGACACGCTGCCGCGCCGTGCCGCCGCCTCGAAGGCCCGGAGTGGGTTGAGCAGCGGAAGGCGATCTCTCATGGGACGTGACGAGATGCTGAGAAAAATTTCATTTCATCAGAATTTAATTCTCGCTACAAGAAGAAAAATTGAACACGTAGAGTTCATATAACCCAACTACGCAAGGCATCCGGCAATGAGCATTTCTGAACCAATCGAGCGCTTGTGGGGTGGCCGCTTCAAGTCCGGTCCCTCAGCCGCATTGGAGGCCTTGTCGAGATCCGACCCAAGCTTCTTTCGCCTCGCACCCTACGATCTCGCCGGATCCCGCGCCCATGCGCATGAACTGCGTCGCGCGGGAATCCTGAACGATGACGAACTGCAGCAGCTTCTGAATGCGCTGACGCAAATCGAAGCTGAGTTTCTCGCGGGCGAGATCGCCCCGTCGCTGGCCGACGAAGATGTGCACACGTTTCTCGAGCGCGCGTTAACGGAGCGTCTGAACACGGTCGGCGGCAAGTTGCGAGCGGGACGTTCGCGCAACGACCAGGCGGCGAACGATCTGCGTCTTTATCTGCGTGACAAGGCGCGCCAACTTGCTCTGGGTGTGATCGGTCTTCAGAACGCACTCGTCGAACAGGCGCAGACGCATGTGCAAACCGTGACCGCGGGTTTTACCCACTTGCAGCCGGCTCAGCCCATCGTGTTCGCGCATCAGTTACTCGCGCATGCACAAGCCATCTATCGTGACGTGGACCGTCTGCTGGACTGGGACCGCCGCAGTGCGCGCTCGCCGCTGGGCGCCGCCGCACTGGCGGGTTCGGCGATCTGCCTGCAGCCGGAACTCTCCGCCGAGGAGTTGGCGTATGACGCGCCGTGTGAAAATTCGATCGATGCGGTTGCGTCACGCGACCATGTCGCCGAATTCGTGTTCATCGCGAGCATGCTGGCTGTGAACCTGTCGCGACTGTCCGAGGAAGTGATCCTGTGGACGTCCCGCCAGTTCGCCTGGGTCGAACTCGACGATGGCTATGCAACCGGCAGTTCGATCATGCCGCAAAAGAAGAACTCCGACATTGCCGAATTGACGCGCGGCAAGGCCGGCCGCCTGATCGGAAACCTGAGTGGTCTGCTGGCGACGCTGAAGTCGTTGCCGCTTGCCTACAACCGCGATCTCGCCGAAGACAAGATTGCGGCATTCGACTGCATCGACACGTTGGAACTCGTGTTGCCTGCAATGGCGGGCATGATCCGTACGATGCGCGTGAATGTCGACGAAATGCGGCGCCAGGCCCCGCTCGGCTTCACGCTGGCAACCGAGGTTGCGGACTGGCTCGCGCTGCGCGGCGTACCGTTCAGCGAAGCGCACGAGATCACGGGCGCACTGGTGTGCGCCTGCGAAGTGCAAGGCATCGAACTCGCTGACGTGTCGGCTGAAACGCTGGCCACGGTAGACGCCCGCCTCGAGCCGGCCGTGCTCGAGCGGGTCACACTGAACGCGGCCGTTGCAGCGCGCAGCGGCTTTGGCGGGACCGCGCCGCCGCGCGTCGCCGAACAGATCGCACGCCTGCGTGCGGCCATCGACCGACAGGCCGCCTGGGCAGCGGATTACAGGGGACCCACATGTTGAGCACATCGCAGAACAGCCAGGCAGCAACGGGCGCGGACGACGTCACCGGCATCTCGCATCTGGAGCATGTGCGACGCCGCTACTGGGGACGTTATCTCGCATCGGCGGCGATCATCGCGATCGTGGGCTATGTGGTCGCCGCTTTTGCACATGGACAGATTGAATGGCGCTACGTCGCGCGCTTCCTGACGGCGCGCTCGATCCTTACCGGTCTGGTCAACACGATCGTGATGACCATCCTGGCGATGGCGCTCGGCATCGTACTCGGTGTGATCACCGCGATCATGCGGCTATCGACCAATCCGGTATTGCAAACCGTCGCGCAGGCTTATGTGTGGCTGTTTCGCGGCACGCCGGTGATCCTGCAGCTGCTGCTGTGGTTCAACCTGGCGCTGGTGTTTCCGGCGCTGGGCATTCCGGGCCTGTTCGAGTTCCGCACCGTCGACGTGATGACGCCGTTCCTCGCCGCGCTGCTCGGTCTTGGCATCAACCAGGGCGCGTACACCTCGGAAGTGGTGCGGGCCGGCCTGTTGTCGGTCGACACGGGGCAGTACGAGGCAGCGAAGTCGATCGGCATGCCGCGGCTGCAGGCGCTGCGCCGCGTGATCCTGCCGCAGGCGATGCGGGTGATCGTGCCGCCGATCGGCAACGAACTGGTAGGCATGGTCAAGTTGACTTCGCTCGCGAGCGTGATCCAGTACGCGGAAATGCTGCATAACGCTGAGAACATCTACTACGCCAACGCCCGTGTGATCGAACTGCTGATGGTGGCGGGCATCTGGTATCTGGTGGTGGTGACGGTCCTGTCGTTCGCGCAGTCGCGCGTCGAGCGGCACTACGCCCGAGGCGCGGGCCGCGCCTCGGGCCGGCAGTGAACCCGGCGACGACAAAGGAGAAACCCACCATGACTTCCATCGTTCGCGCGGTCGATCTGCGCAAGTCGTATGGCGAATTCAAGGCGCTGCAGGGCATCACGCTGGACGTCGCCAAAGGCGACGTGCTGTGCGTAATCGGACCATCCGGCTCGGGCAAAAGCACCTTCCTGCGCTGTATCAATCAGCTGGAGACGATCAGCGACGGCGCGTTGTGGGTCAACGGCGAACTGGTCGGCTACCGGCGTGTCGGCAACAAGCTCTACGAGTTGTCGGAGAAGCAGATCGCACGGCAGCGTCTCGCGACCAGCATGGTGTTTCAGCGCTTCAACCTGTTTCCGCACAAGACCGCGCTGGAGAACGTGATCGAAGGGCCGGTGCAGGTGCTCAAACGCCGTCGCGCCGAAGCGCTCGACGAAGCACGCACCTTGCTGACGCGTGTAGGGCTCGGGCATAAGTGCGACGCGTTCCCGGTGGAACTCTCGGGTGGCCAGCAGCAACGCGTGGCGATCGCGCGCGCGTTGGCGATGCATCCGCAACTGATGCTGTTCGATGAGCCCACCTCGGCGCTCGATCCCGAACTGGTCGGCGAAGTGCTGGCCGTCATGCGCGATCTGGCGAAGAGCGGCATGACGATGATCGTCGTGACGCACGAACTCGGCTTCGCACGCGAAGTGGCCAATCGCGTGGTCTTCATGGACCAGGGGCAAGTGGTGGAGAGCGGTCCACCTCAACAGGTCCTGTCGCAACCCCGGCATCGCCGCACCCAGGATTTCATTTCAGCCGTGCTGTCCTGAGCATAACGCCGGGTTCCGGCAGGCATCCGGTGCAACCTTCACTTCCAAGCGAGATCCCATGAACGCATCTTTCCGTTTTCGCAGCCTTGTCATGCTCATCGTCGGCGCTGCGGCGCTGCAGGTTTCGGTTGCCCATGCCGAGACACCGCCGTCGATTGGCAAAAGCACGCTCGTCGCGGCGATCGTGCCGAACTATCCGCCGTTCGAATACAAGGATCCTGCCACCGACAAGCTGATGGGTTTCGACGTCGATCTCGGCGAAGCACTCGCTGCGAAGCTCGCCGTCAAGCTGCAGTGGGAAGAGAGCAGCTTCGACCAGATGATGAGCGCACTCGCCACGAAGCGGGTCGACGTGATCCTGTCGGGCATGACGGACCTGCCGTCACGCCGCGAGGCGGTGAATTTCCTCGACTACATCGCGAGCGGTCCGCAGTTCTACACCGTCAAGGCGCGCGCAGGCGAATTCCCCAACATGGATGCGCTGTGCGGCAAGACCGTGGGTGCGAGCCGCCGCACATCCTTCCCGGACGACATTACGAAGTGGAGCGACGCGCACTGCGTGAAGGCCGGCAAGCCGGCGATCAAGGTGGTCGGCACGGACGGCTCATCCGATGCCCGCATGCAGTTGCGTCAGAACCGGATCGATGCCGCGGTGCAGGGAGGTGAAACGCTGCCTTACCAGAACTCGGTGGAGCAGAACGCGTATGCCCCGGTCGGCAAGCCGTTCCTGTCGCAGTACAGCGGCATTGGCATGGCGAAGGGTAACGCGGCGCTCAATACCGCGCTGACGACCGCGCTCAGCCAGTTGATCGCCGACGGCACGTACCAGAAGATTCTCGTGAAGTGGGGCTTGCAGGAACATGCCGTGCAGAAGGCCATGATCAACGCCAGCAACTGACCGCGACTGCGCATGCTCATCGAGCATTTCGAGAGGCCGTATGGGCACGCATCGTGAGGCTTGGCGCGTCAGATTTCCACGCGTGCGCCCAACTCGATTACCCGATTGGCAGGCAGCTTCAAATAGGCTGCGACGTTGCCGACGTTGTGCAGCATGACCGCGAACAGCCGCTCGCGCCACATCGCCATGCCGCTGTCGCGCGTGGGCACCACGGTCGCCCGGCTGAGGAAATAAGACGTCTCAGCTGGATCGAAGGTGAAACCCGACGCCTTCAGTGCGCGCGGCAGATCGACCTCATCCATGAAGCCATAGGTGATCGTGACCTGGTAGCAGTCCGAGTCGAGCGGGTGCACAGTCACGCGCTCGCTCGCCGGAACCCATGGTATTTCCTCATTATTCACCGTCACGAAAACCACGCGATCGTGCAGCACGCGGTTGTGCATCAGATTGTTTATCAGCGAGTGCGGCACGCCATCAGGATCAGCCGACAGGAAGATCGCCGTACCGCCGACCCGCGTCGGCGAGCAGGCCAGCAGCTTCGCCAGGAATGGCCGGAGAGGCGTCGTCCCGGCCCTCACGCGCGCTTCGGCACGCATCATCTCCCAGCCGCGTCCCCATGTCGCCATGATCGTGTAGATGATCAGCCCGATCAGAAGCGGGAACCAGCCGCCCTGCATCAGCTTCAGCAGATTCGCGGAGAAGAACGTCGCGTCGATGACGAAGAAAAATACGGTGGCGAAAACACACAGCAGCCAGTTGTAATGCCACGCGTAGCGCACGACGAAGAACGTAAGAGCTGTTGTGATCAGCATCGTGCCGGTCACGGCAATACCGTATGCGGAGCCGAGCGCCGTCGATGAGCCGAAGCCGACCACCGCGGCCACGACGGCAGCAAGTAATGTCCAGTTGATGCCGGGTACGTAGATCTGCCCCATCTCCCTTTCCGACGTATAGACGACGTTCATGCGCGGCAGGAAGCCGAGTTGCATCGCCTGCTTCGTCATCGAATACGTACCCGAGATGACGGCTTGGGACGCGATGACGGTCGCGATCGTCGACAACACGATCATCGGATACAGCGCCCATTGCGGGAACAGCCGGTAGAACGGATTCTGCAGCGCCCCCGGATCGGCAAGCAGCAACGCGCCCTGCCCCAGGTAGTTCAGCGCGAGCGCCGGGAACACCAGGCCGAACCACGTCAACCTGATCGGCTTCGCGCCGAAATGTCCCATGTCGGCATACAGCGCCTCGGCGCCCGTCAGCGACAACACGACCGCACCCAACGCAACGAAGGCCAGCCACCGGTGACGCAGACAGAATGCGAGCCCCGTGAACGGATCGAGCGCATACAGTATCACCGGCGCCCTCGTCATATTGACGACGCCCACCACGGCAAGCACGATGAACCAGAGCACCATCACAGGTCCGAAGATCTTGCCGATGCCGGCTGTGCCGCGCTTCTGCATCAGGAACAGCGTGACCAGCGCAATCAGTGTCACCGGTATCACGTACGTCTTCAGAAACGGCGCGGCGACCTCCAGACCTTCGACCGCGCTCAGCACCGAGATTGCCGGCGTGATTACGCTGTCGCCGTAGAAGAGCGCGGCGCCCATGAGGCCGACGCCCAGCAGCGTATGACGCAGCCGTGGCCGTGTCGCCACTGACGAAGCAGCGAGCGCCAGCAGCGCCATGATGCCGCCCTCGCCGTGATTGTCCGCGCGCAGAATCAGCGCGACATACTTGAGCGAGACGACGACAATCAGCGACCAGACGATCAACGACACAATGCCGACCACGTTCAGCGCGTTCAGCGTGAGTCCACTGGCCGGATCGAACACCGTCTGCAGCGTATAGAGCGGGCTGGTCCCGATGTCGCCATACACGATACCCAGCGCCGCAAGTGCAAGCGCGGGCATCGCCGGCCGGTGAGGCGCGGGTTCGCCGGGATGGCCGGGATGGCCAGCCTTGGCCCTGGCGGATACTGACTGGCTCATGTCTCGCTCCAGATTGGCGCTCCTGCGATGCAACGCACTCGATGTGCCGCTGTGCCGTAAGGAACAGATCGTCGCGTCTTCGCTCCCGATCGATCTGAAAGCCGGATGAATGATCAGTTGATTGGCTTGCTGCCTTGTTTGTTCAAAGTATAGGGAGGCAACAGCCGAAAAGCAGGTTCGATGTGACAGCGACAAAAAGCGTACCGCGCCGGTCCGTCGGCTTCGGAACGCCGCCGCAGACCAGCCGATTGCCGCTATTCGGCCGATGAAGCCTGCCAGGCGGTTCGGATGTTGGCGGCACGCTCAGAAGTTCGCAAAGAAAGCCCGTGCGGCGACCATGCAGAACGACGCGACGAGGTCACCATGGTAGGCCTGCAGCACCGCCGAGGCGCCGCCGTCGGTGGCGCCTGCCGCAACCGCCTGACTGGCGAGCGTCGATTTCGCGAGCGCAAAACCTTGCTTGATCGGCGCGTAGGCGTCGTTGGGCCCGGAGACCGGGGAGTCGACATCCAGCACCGACGTGAGCCCCGCCGACACTTTGGCGTTCAGCCAGTAGGCCTGCTCGATCTGCGCGTTGAAGAAGAACACCGTGGGATCCGACTGGCCTCCGCAGAGCAGAACCGGCGAATGCGGACGCCAGTTTCGGAGATCGTTTCGCTTGAATGCCTGGCGCAACGGATGGGTCGGATTGGCAGCCGGCGCGAGAGCAACCGTTGCGTTGGGGAAGGCGCCATCGGGATTGACGGATGCGTCTTCGAGAAGGCTCAGCCGATACTCGTTGCGCACGAGGTTCGCGCTGCCGAACCCTGAAGCAAAGAGCGGCGTCAGCGCGGCGGGCACGAGCGGCGGAGCCGTCAGCGGCGTCATGGCGGCGAACTGCGGGGCAGGAGGGACGCTGCTGAAGAGTTGCGTCGCGGGCAGCTTCCCTTTGTCAAACAGGGTATCGAGCGGCTTCACGCTGGGCAGCAGATTCTCGATGCCGGGCGCGTAGGCGGCTTCGTAAAAGTCGCCGGGCTTGCGATAGATGTTCTGGTACGCATGCTGGTAGCCCGTCACGACCAGCGTCGTGAACAGCGTCGAGCCCAGGTTCACCTCGCCTTCGACGAGCGCGTCGGCGGTGGCGGCGAGCGCATAGGGTCCCGATCCCGGCGCGGCCGCGGTCACGCTGACGCCCGCCGCTTGCAGCGCTCGATGCGTCGCCATGGCCACAAAGCCGCCTTGCGAATAGCCGGTGATAAAGAGCTTGCCGTTTTCCCGCGTGCGCCTCTCCGACTTTTCCGGCCTTTCCGGTTTTGATTCACCCAGGACGATGCGCGCCGCCCGCAGCGAGTCGATCATATCCGCCGATTGCTGGTCGGCGTTCAGATAGGGGTGGTACGGCAGATCGGAGCCGGCATAGCCCGCGTAGTTGCTGGCCACCACGATATAGCCTTGGGCTGCGTACATGGCGGCGACGCTGATGCCCTCCGACGCACCGTCCCCGTTGCCCGGATCGGTTTGCGTCACATCGGCGATGTTGTATTTGCGATAGGCGGTGGTGCCGTGCGCGTAGAGCATGAGCGGGCGCGAGCCGCTACACCCCGTACGTCCGCCAGGCATCATCAGGGCGGCGCTGGCCGTGGCGGGCTCCCCTGCTCCGCCGATGGTGCGGTAGCGGAAATACACGATCTCCACGTTGCACGCGGGGGTGCCGGCGACTTGAGCGAGTTGCTGGCCGGAGGCGGTCGACGCCAGCAGTTTCGAGAATGCGGCTGCGCTCAGGCGCAGCGTGGTGCGTCGATCGAGGAGTTGGCCGCGAGGATTGCAATTGGCGGAGTTGCATCTGGCATCGGCTTGTACGCAGACGGTGGCGCTCAACATGGAGCAGGTCAGTAATGCCAAGGCCGCGTTTCGCAATGCTATCGGCATGTGAGGCTCCGTGTTGTTGGTATGACTGTGGGTGGGGGTGCCTTACAGAGTGAGAGGAGTATAGGTAAACGCTCCGCGCACGTCATAGTGCCGCCCGGCAAGATCAATGCAATGGATCGAGAAACGGCGTGTCCGGATCACTGGTGTAAAAGATAACGACCCGTAGCGGATCGCTATTTCAAGGTTCCGCTTCGTCTTGAGTCCGTGCCGGCTTACGTCACGCCAACCACCCAAAATTTCACGATGTGGCATGACGCGTTGCTCTGTAAAAAACCTTGGTGCAAGGCACAAATTCGCCATTCCGCAATGTCGCCTCGAGTTTCACATCTCAAAATGACTCAAACAAATCATTGTTTTTTAAGGGTATTTTTTGAACAAATGAGCCATCTAACGATCCCTTGCGACGCGACCTGCTGACGTAGACTCTTTCACATGAGTTGGCGCTTCACGCGGTCGAGTTGAAACGGATAGGACAAAAACGCTGTCGAGTCTGTCCCCCGCCGCCCGCAGGAAGCCGCCACGGCGTCGCGGTTTTTAATGGCAATTGGGAGACTAAAAATGAAAGGCTTTCGCTTTGGCTCGACCCAGGGAGCGTTCTACATTTTGCCGGGACAGGATGGTTGGGAGGCAACCTTCGGCAACGAAACGCTCGGTGAGTTTTCCAGCCCGCAACAAGCGGCTGACGACCTCGCGCGCGGCTTGACCTGCCCGCATCTGTCCGAAGTCGACACGTCGACGCTCGAAATTCCGGAAAAAATCGGCGATTGGGAAATCGTTCACGTGTGACGGCAGGCATGGCCGCCGCCCACGTGCAGGTAGAAACGACGATGGCGCTCACGAGCGCCATCGTCATGCTTACCGCTTACTTCACTGCTTGCTTCAGTGCGTACTTCAGTGCTTTACGCGACCATTTACGCAACCGCGTCCACGATCTTGTTCAACGTGGAGCTCGGACGCATTGCCTTGCTCGTCAGTTCAACGCTCGGACGATAGTAGCCGCCGATATCCACCGGCTTGCCTTGCGCTGCGCCCAACTCTTCGAGGATCTTCGTTTCGTTGTCGGCCATTGCCTTCGCCACACCGGCGAACTGCGCCTGCAGCGCGGCGTCTTCGGTCTGCGCAGCGAGCGCCTCGGCCCAGTACATCGCCAGATAGAAGTGGCTGCCGCGATTGTCGATACCGCCAACCTTGCGCGCAGGCGACTTGTCGTTATCGAGGAACTTGCCGGTCGCCTGATCCAGCGTCCTGGCCAGAATCGCCGCCTTCGGGTTGTGATACGCGTTGCTCAGGTGTTCCAGCGACGCAGCCAGCGCGAGGAATTCGCCGAGCGAGTCCCAGCGCAGGAAGCCTTCTTCGACCAGTTGCTGAACGTGCTTCGGCGCCGAACCGCCCGCGCCGGTTTCGAACATGCCGCCACCGGCCATCAGCGGAACGATCGACAGCATCTTCGCGCTGGTGCCCAGTTCCATGATCGGGAACAGGTCGGTCAGGTAGTCGCGCAGCACGTTGCCGGTGACCGAGATCGTGTCCTTGCCGGCGCGGATGCGCTCGAGCGAAAACTTCGTGGCATCGACCGGCGTCATGATGCGGATATCCAGACCGCTGGTGTCATGGTCCTTCAGGTATTGCTCGACCTTCCTGATGATCTGCGCGTCATGCGCGCGAGCCGCGTCCAGCCAGAACACGGCCGGCGTGTTGGTAGCGCGTGCGCGGTTCACCGCGAGCTTGACCCAGTCCTGGACCGGTGCGTCCTTGGCCTGGCACATGCGCCAGATATCGCCCTCTTCGACCGGCTGCTCGAGCAGAACCGTGCCGGCTTCGTCGGTCACGCGAACCACGCCGTTCGCCGGAATCTGGAACGTCTTGTCGTGTGAACCGTATTCTTCCGCGGCTTGCGCCATCAGGCCGACGTTGGGCACGGTGCCCATCGTGACCGGATCGAACGCGCCGTTTTTCTTGCAGTCTTCGATCACGGCCTGATAGACGCCTGCATAGCAACGGTCCGGAATCACGGCCTTGGCGTCGTGCAGCGCGCCGTCCGCGCCCCACATCTTGCCCGACTCGCGAATCATGGCCGGCATGGATGCGTCGACGATCACGTCGCTCGGCACGTGCAGGCTCGTGATGCCCTTGTCCGAGTTGACCATGGCCAGTTGCGGACGCTGTTCGTACTGAGCCTTGATGTCCGCTTCGATCGCTTCGCGCGTTTCGGCCGGCAGGTCCTTCAGGCGCGCATACAGATCGCCGATGCCGTTGTTCGGGTTGAAGCCGGCTTGCGCCAGCGCTTCAGCGTGCTTGGTTAGCACGTCTTTGTAGAACACCGACACCACCTGGCCGAACATGATCGGATCCGACACCTTCATCATGGTGGCTTTCAGGTGCACCGAGAACAGCACGCCCTTCGCCTTCGCGTCGTTGATCTCGGCTTCGATGAAGCTGCGCAGCGCGTTCTTGCTCAGCACCGAAGCGTCGATGATCTCGCCCGCTTGCACTGCCGTTTTTTCTTTCAGGACCGTCTTCGCGCCGTCAGCGGCCGTCAATTCGATCTTCACGCTGCCGGCTGCCGCGATCAGCGCCGACTTTTCGCTGCCGTAGAAATCTCCGCCGCTCATGTGCGACACGTGCGACTTCGAGTCCGCGGTCCACGCGCCCATCTTGTGCGGGTGCTTGCGCGCGTAGTTCTTCACCGACAACGGCGCGCGGCGATCCGAATTGCCTTCGCGCAGCACCGGGTTCACCGCGCTGCCCTTGATCTTGTCGTAGCGTGCCTTGACGTCTTTTTCAGCGTCGGTCTTCGCCTCGTCCGGATAGGCCGGCAGCTTGTAGCCCTGGTCGCGCAGTTCGGTGATCGCGGCCTTCAGCTGCGGCACCGACGCGCTGATGTTCGGCAGCTTGATGATGTTCGCTTCCGGGCGCGTGGTGAGTCCACCCAGTTCCGCCAGATCGTCGGAACCCTTTTGTTCCGCGGTCAGGTAATCCGGAAATGCAGCGATGATCCGGCCGGCAAGCGAGATATCACGCGTTTCAACGATCACGTCGGATGAGCGCGTGAAAGCCTTGACGATCGGGAGCAGCGAGTAAGTCGCCAGTGCAGGCGCTTCGTCGGTAAGGGTGTAGATGATCTTTGGCGTGGACATGTTTAATGCTTTGCTTGGTGAATTGAAAGACAGAGCGTTGTAGCGCTGAGCCAGCGAGGTTGCGACGAACGGCGCAAAGGCAGCGCGACCCACGGCACTACTTTTTACGGCCCGCACGTGAGTATATGCGTGTTTTCCAGTACGCGCTGCTAGATAAACATACGCCGCAGACGCCCCAAACCGGGCCGACGCCTGCCAGGCATGGGTTTGAGGGAATCTCCCCTAGTCTTTTGTCAGATGTCTTATAGATGACTTGAACACGACATAATTGTTAATGCGAATCAGATGCATCAACATTCGCACGAAATTGCCGTTTTCTCCAGCCGTTCAACCGATTCCTTCCACACACCTTTGGTGCGGGAAGGCGTCACGCTGCCCAATTCAAAGAATATGCAGAATCAATTGCTTGCCGGCCGCCCTGCGTTTGCGCGCGGCCAACGCCGCACTCCGTCGCTTCTCAGTGCGGGGCTCCGGGTGAGCGTCGGTCGATACCAAGGCAGTGGATCATACCTGCACCTTATTCATCGGAGTCGAGCGCCAGCCGGGGTTGATGCAGTCACGCGCCGCAAGGCGCGTGAAGACCACAGCCCACCTTACGCTTCGGCCTGAACGACATGACCCGCCAGCATCGCGAGTCCTTCATGCAAGGCCGGAAACAGGCTGCGGTTGAAGTTGTTCCAGCGTAGCTCCAGAATCGTGTCGTCCTTGTCGATCTCGGTGTTCAGCACGTCGTGGATCACTTCGCCGGAGTCGATACCGTTGTCGACATAATGAAACGACGCGCCCGTCAGATATAACGGCGTCACCGGCACGGTCTCCATCGTCTTCCAGTCGACCACTTTCTTGCCGCGCGCGCCGTAAAGCGCATCGAGCGTCGCGCAGGCGCCGCGCCGCTTATACGGCGACTCCGCGCGCGTCACACCCGGATGAATATTGACGATCTTGCGATAGAACGGCGCGCCCGGCCGCACCAGCTCGTCGAGAATGATCAGCAGCCCATCGAGCACGACGAGATCGGCCGTCAACTCGACCAGCATATCGAGCAGGTGCTTTTCGAAACGGCTCTTGCCGGCCGCGCGTCCTGCGGCGCCGGGCGGCTCGCGGCGGTACGTCGAGGGAATCGCGAGCAGCAGATCGTTGACGGACTTGCCTTGCACACGCAGATTCGGCGGATAGAACCAGTGTTTTCCCGGTTTCCCAGGTTCGCCCGGCTCGTATGAGAAGCCATATTCCTTCAGCTTCTCGCGATCCTGAGCAGAGCCCGCATCGTCGTCGTAGATGACCTTTTCCAGCGAGTACAGATCGCCGAGACCAGTTTCGTCGAGCGCCTCGACGAGCGATTCGAGCACCGATTTCATGTAGCGCGTGCCGCTCTTGTACGCGATGTCCTGCCCCGCCTTGTCGGCGGCAGCGTTTCTCAAAGACCAGATATAAACGAGTTTTTTCTTCGGCATAGTCGGTTCGAGTAGGGGTCAGTCGTTGCAATGTTGAACATGGCAATGGACGTTCGGACGGCGCTCGAAACCCAGCTGCCCGCCCGAACGCCTGCCGCTTACCAGTCGTACTTCGCCGTCGCGATCACCGTGCGCGGATTACCGTAGAAGCAGGTGTTCGCCGACTGGCAACCGCTCACAAAGCGGCGATTGAAAATGTTCTGACCGTTGATCGCGAAGCGCCAGTTGCGCATCTCGTAGTGGATCGCCGCGTCGTACACGGTGTAGCTCGGGACGTACAGCGAGTTGTCGGCGGCGCCCGCCGAGCCGCTCTGATAGCGAATGCCGGCGCCCATGCCGAAGCCCGCGAGCGGCCCGGCGTGCCACGTCCAGTCGCCCCACAGCGAGGCCATCTGGCGTGGCCGCGGAATATCGACCGGCCACTTGCCCAGCGTGCCGTCGCCGGCCTTGATGATCTTCACGTCCTGGTACACGTAGGCGGCCATCACCGACAGGTTGCGCGTGACGTTGCCCACCGCGCTCAACTCGATGCCGCGCGAGCGCACTTCGCCGATTTGCGCCGACGTGCTGCCGCTCGCATCGAGCGCGAGGTCGGGCGTCACGACGTTGGTCTGGTTGATCTGGTAGACCGCCGCGTTCAGCAGCAGATTCTTGCCGGCCGGCTGCCAGCGCAAACCCGCTTCGATCTGCTTGCCTTTGGTCGGCTCGACGATCCCGCCGCCCGCGATCTTCACGCCGACAAGCGGATTGAACGACGTCGAATAGCTGATATACGGCGAAAGCCCATAGTCGCCCAGATAGACGAGCCCGACGCGCCCGGAGAACGCATGGTCGTTCTGCTCCAGCTGCGTGCCGCCGGCGATGTCGTTCTGCTTCGTGTTGCTCCAGTCCTGACGGCCGCCGAGCGTCAGCACCCAGCGCTGCCACTTGATCTGGTCCTGCGCGTACAGGCCGAACGTATTGAGCGTCGACTTCGTATCGGTGCGCGGGAACGCCGTGGGGCCGGAAAAAATCGCGTTGGTGATCGGCGTATACACCGGGTTGTACAGGTTCAGACTCGGCCCGGTCGCCATCCACTCGCTATCGGTCGTGGACTGCCGGTTGTATTCGAAACCGAGCAGCACCGTATGCTCGAGCGGACCCGTGCCGAATCGGGCCAGCGCCTGGTTGTCGACGTCGAAGCGGCTGTAATTCAGCTGGTAGAGGCCGACGTAGCGCAGCAGCGACGCCCCGGTCGGGTCGGCCGGATCAAGACCGCCGCCGAACACCTGCCCCTGGTCGAGCGAAAGATGCATCAGGCGGGTGTTCTGCCGGAAGCTCCAGACCGAATCGGGCTTGTATTCGAACTGGTATCCGACCGACCATTGCTTCTTGCGGTAATGAGAAAACTCCGGGTCCCCCGTGTACAGATCCGGCGAAATCTTGCCGTTCGGATTCGGCAGGATCGTGCCCTGTGCCGGCAAGAAGTTGTTCGACGCGTCGCCCCAATCCTGCAGATAGCTGGCCTCGACGGTAAGCGAAGTCTTTGCGTTCGGCTGCCACTTGATCGAAGGCGCGATGGCGACGCGCTGCTCCGGATTCGGCCCGGTCTGCGAATTGCCGTCACGTCCCACGCCGACGAAACGATAAGACAGCGTGCCGTCCTTATCGATCTTGTCGCCCACGTCGAACGCCAGTTGCTTGCGCGCATAGTCGCCGAGTTGCATGGCGACTTCGCGAATGCGTTCGCCATTCGCGAGCTTGCTCTGCACGTCGATGATCGCGCCCGGATCGCCCTGCCCGTAGAGCACCGAAGTTGGACCGCGCAGCACGGTGATGCTGTCGATCATGTAGGGATCGACGCGCCAGCTCGAAAGATTCAGCGTGTTGGGCACCTGCAGGCCGTCGACGAACACGGTCGGCGTGAAGCCTCGCAGCACCGAATACCAGTCGGAGCGCACGTCCGCGCCATACGACGAAAAACCCGGAATGTAGCGCAGCGCCTCGTTGATGCTGGTCGCGCCGGTTTCCTCGAGCTGCGCGGCGGTCACGACGTTGATCGTCTGCGGAATCTCATTCAGCGCGGTGTCGGTCTTGGTGCCGGTGCTGCTGCGGCGTGCGACGAGGCCCACGGTTCCCTCGTTTTCCGCCGATGCCTTGACGCTGATCGACGGCAACGTGCTGGCTGGCGCCGCGTCCTGTTGTGTCTGATTGTTCTGCTGCTGTGCGTCGCCTGCCCGCGGTGCGGTTTGTTGCGCCTGCGCGTGACCGGTTGCCGCCGCGTAAAACGCCACGCTTGCCGCGGCTGCGATTGCGCGCCGACGCGTGCTGATTGCCCACTCCATCTCTCGATGCTCCAGGTTTTTATGCGGCCTTCCCGCCGCGCTGTGTCAAAGAGCGAAGGCCATGCGGCCTGCACTCGTCCCGTTTTCTTGTTGTTGCTTCCCGCTGGTCATCTGCTCTTGTGTGCCGCACTGCGCGAGCGACGCGACGATTTCGTCCGCGCGCAGTGCGAGAACCGACAGCAGCGTGTCGGAAAGCCCGTGGCTGTCTTCGCAGCAGCCTTGCAGGTAAATGCGCGGTTTGAAGCTCGCGGGCGTAGCGAGCCGGTAATCGCGTTCGACATTGCCTTGCGCGAGCGACTCGCCCAGCTGCGGCGCGAGCCCTTCGAGCAGCGCGACATGCGTGTCGCGGCGATAGCCGGTCGCGAGCACGAGCGCATCGAATTGTTCAGCGCGAGCGTGGCCGCTCAGACGGTCGCGCAGCGTAAGTTCGATCTGCCCGCTCGCCGTGCGCGTTGCGGTTTCGATGCCGGTGTTCGCCAGCAGCCGATGGCGCCGTTCAGCCGACACGTTCTGCAAATAGAGCATTTCGTAGATCTGCTCGATCAGCGGACGGTCGACCACCGCATAGTTGGTATCGCGAAAGCGTTCGATCAGCGAGCGCCGACCGTCTTTCGGCTGCGCATAAACGACGTCGGTAAAGGCCGGGCTGAAGATTTCGTTGACGAACGGACTGTCGTCGGCGGGCTTGAGCGCGCTCGACCGGATCACGAGGCTCGCGTCGACGTGCGGGAAGCGGCGCGTCAGATCGATGAACACTTCGGCGGCGCTCTGCCCCGCGCCGATCACCGCCACGCGTTTGCGTGAACCACTATCCGCCGCGCCGATCACACGGTCGATCGAACCCAGATACTTCGACGAATGCACAATGTTGTGCGAGCCGAGCGCGGCAAACGCTTCCGGCACCTGCGCGCCACCGCCGATGCCGACCGACAGCGCGCGCGTCACACGCTGCCATTCGCGGCCCTCGTCGTCGCACGAGAACACGCGCAGCGCTTCAACTTCGGCCGGCTTGCCCGCCACCGCGACCGGCTCGATGCCGATCACGGTCTGGCCGTAGTGCACGCGCTCGTCGAAGGCCGCGGCGACCCAGCTGAGGTAATCGTGGAACTCGACCCGCGTCGGATAGAAGCTCTTCAGATTGACGAAATCGGCCAGACGCCCCCGTTCAAACAGGTAGTTGATGAAGGTGAAGCGGCTCTTCGGATCGCGCAGCGTGACGAGATCCTTGAGGAAGGAAATCTGCATCCGGCAGTCGTCGAGCAGCATGCCGCGATGCCAGCCGAACTCCGGTTGCCGCTCGATAAAGCAATGCGCGAGGTTCGATACGCCCGCCTCTTCGGCAAGGCGCACGGCAAGCGCCAGATTCGACGGCCCGAAGCCGACTCCGATCAGATCAAATACAGTGTCTCTGTGCATGTCGCAGGTCCTTATCGGTGTGAGCCGGCGCGCCGGATGCACGGGCCGGGGAAAAATGTCTCGTGATTGACGGGGCTTTTGCGCGGGGTCTTGCGCGAGGTTCGTGCGCGTATCAATCGGCGTCCCGCACTTCGGCGACCGCCGATGCCTGCGCTGCGAGCCGCGCGCCCAACCCGGCGAAATTCGGCGCGGCGAATACATCGGCGATCGACAGTGCGTGACCGGCCGTTCGCGCCGCATCGACAAAGCGCACGATGTCGAACGAAGTCGCGCCGGCTTCGAACAGATCGTCGTGGCGAGCAGGCGTGTTGCCTTCAAAGAGATCGCTCCACACGCGTTCGAGCGCCTGGGCGTGGTCGGCGGCTTCGTCTTGTGCGCGGGCCGTGCTCGTAGCGGAAGCGCTTTGCGCCTTCAGTGCAAAGCGCGCTTGCGCCGTGCCCAGCGCCGCATGTGGCGCATCGACAAACTGCTGCACCACGTCGAGGTAATCAGCCGTCAGCGCCTCGACGAAGCCGCCGTCGACCAGTTCGTTCGCGTACGAGAACGCACCCGTCACGCGGCCGTCCAGATGCTCGACCACGTCGAGTTCCAGCTCGAACACGACCCGGTGCCGGACGTCGTTGAAATCGTCGAGCGAGAGGCCGGCCCAGTCGCGCTCCGTCGCGCCCGCTGGGCGCAAGTAGTTGAACATCACCTGGAACAGCGGATTGCCGAGTCCCGTGCGCGGTGCGCGCAACGCCGCCACCACGTCGGCGAACGGTGTATCGGCGTGCGCATAGGCGGCGAGCGCCGCATCGCGGACTTGCGCAAGCAAGGTCGCGGGCGAATCCTTTTTTGCGAGCCGCGTGCGCACGACCACCGCGTTGATGAATAGCCCAAGCGCGCGACGCGCGGCTTCGCCGGTGAGTTCGCGGGTCGAGGCGAGCACGCCGACGGGTTGATCGGTCGCGCCGGTCGCCCGATAAAACGCGACGTTCAGCGCGGCGTGCAGCAGCATCGGCAAGGTCGCGTGGACCTCGAGCGCCATCGAGCGGGCGCGCCGCACCAGCGCCGGGTCGAACTCGAACGCGACGCGGCCGGCGGCCCACAGCGGCTCAGCGGCCCGGCCCGACGGCGGCGCCGGCAGGACATGAGCGGGCGCGTCGGCGAGTGCGTCACGCCAGAACGACAGCCGTGCGCGTGGCGCGGCGGCGGGCAAAACCGGCGCGATGTGCGAAGCCGACAACGAATCGGCAGCCGCGGACGCGCCACGCGCCGGCGCAGCGCCGCTCACGATCGCCACATAAATCGTGCGGACCTCGTCCAGCCACAGATCGATCGACTGCCCATCCGATACGATGTGATGCACGACCAGCGACAGCACATGATCCTGCTCGCCAAGCCGCAGCAGCCGCACGCGCCAGAGCGGCGCGTCGCCGAACAAATCGAACGGCGTGAGCGCGTCTTCGTCGGTGAGTGCGACGGCGGCCGCTTCGCGCGCGGCTTCGGCATCGGCCGCCTCAAGCGAGAGATCGACTACCGGCAGTTCAACCGGCCACATTGCGGCGATTCGCTGGCCCGGCCATTGCCCCTCACGAACGACAAGGCGCGTACGCAATGCCGGATGCCGCGCAGCAGCCTCGGCAAATGCTTCGCGCAACGCATCGGCGTCGAGTGGCCCGCGCAGACGCAACGCGACCGGAATGTTGTAGGCCGCGCTGTCCGGCTGCGCGCGCCACAAGAACCACAGGCTCAATTGCGCGAACGACAGCGGCAACACGCCTTGTGCATCCGCAACCATAAGCGGACTCGATGCGCCGCCTTCCGACTCGGCCACTGCTTCACGGTGCGCAGAATTGATCACCCGCTGCGCGTACTGTGCGAGCGTCGGCGCTTCGAACAGTACGCGCACTGGCACGTCCCGCGCGAGCCGCTCGGCCACGCGCGTCGCCACACGCACCGCCGCGAGCGAGTGTCCACCGAGTTCGAAGAAATGATCCGTGCGGCCGACGCGCGCCACACCCAGCACCTCGAGGAAAATCGCCGCGAGCGCCGTTTCGAGCCCTGGCGCGGGCGCCTGATACGGACGCTCGACGCGCTGCGGTTCCGGCAGCGCCGCGCGGTCGACCTTGCTGTTCGCGTTGCGCGGCAGCGCGTCGAGCACGACGATATGCGCCGGCACCATGTAATCGGGCAGCGTGTGACGCAGATGCGCGTCGAGTTCCGCGGCATCCGCACGCGTGTTGCGCTCACGCGCTTCGGCGCTCAACTCGACATAGGCGACGAGCGCGGCTTGCGCGCCCTTGCCATGCACGATCGCCACGGCTTCGCGCACGTCATCATGCGCGGCGAGCTGCGCTTCGATTTCGCCCAGTTCGATACGCAGCCCACGCAGTTTCACCTGATGATCGACCCGGCCGATGAAATCGAACACGCCGTCCGCGCGGCGCTTGACGAGATCGCCCGTGCGATAGAGCCGCGCACCCGGTGCGCCGAACGGATCGGGCACGAAACGCTCGGCGGTGAGCGCCGGCCGGTCGAGGTAGCCACGCGCGACACCGACGCCCTCGCCGCCCAGATACAGTTCGCCGATCACGCCGACCGGCAGCGGATTCACGCGGGCGTCGAGGACGTGTGCGGTGCGTGCGCCGACCAGCGTGCCGATCGGCAGGTACGCGCTGTCGGCGAGCTTCGCGGCATCGTCGTTGGGATTGAACATCCATAGCATCGGCGTGATCACAGTCTCGGTCGGACCATAGCCGTTGACGATGCGCGCATTCGGAAACGCGCGGCGCATCAGTGCAAAGGCTTCGCGCGAGGTGGCTTCGCCGCCCACCGTCAGCGATCGCAACGTCGGCGGCGCACCGTGCGCGAGCGCCCATTCGGCGAGTTGGGTCGCGCAGCCGGGCGGCACGTAGGTCATCGTCACGCCTTCGCGAACCATCATCCGGCAGGTTTGCGCGGGCGGCCACAGCGTGTCGGCGGTGACGGCCACTGCTGCGCCCGACATGTACTGCGAGAACCAGCCCTCGTGCGCACCGTCGAAATTGACCGACTGGAACAACAGGAAGACGTCGCTTTCGCCCGCGCCGTAGCGCTGTGCGATCGCCGCGCAATGCAGCGCGAACGAGCCGTGATCGACCACCACGCCTTTCGGCTTGCCGGTCGAGCCGGACGTGTAGATCACATAGGCCGCCTGGTGCCGCGAGACGGCGGGAAGCTCGAGCGGGGCCGTCGCCGGATCGTTGCGCCGGGTTTCCTCATCGATCAGCCAAACACGCAGTCTGTCAGACGCCGGCAGCGCGGCGAGGCTCGACCGCTCCGTGATGACGTGCGAGATCTGCGCGTCGTCGAGAATCTGTGCAAGGCGCTCGCGCGGATGGCTCGGATCGAGCGGCACGAACGCGCCGCCCGATTTCAGCGCCGCAATCAGGCCGACCAAAAGATCGACGGAGCGGCTCAGCGCCACGCCCACTCGCATCTCGGCTTTCACACCCGCTGCGGCGAGCCGCTGTGCGAGCCGCGTGGCGCGCGCGTCCACTTCGCCGCGCGTCAGCGCGCGGTTGAGATCGGCCACGCCGCGCGCATCCGGCCGTGCGTGCGCATGCTCGGCGACGCGCTGATGAACGGGCTTGAACGCTTCGTCGTGGTTCAGGCCGGTGCTGTTCCATGCATCGAGTTGGACTCGCTCCGCTTCGGGCAGCCATTGCAAATCGCCGACCGCAGTTTCAGGCGCAACAGTCGCGTTCGACAGCAGTTCGATGAACCGCCCAGCCAGCCGCTCCACCGCATCGGCGTCGAACAGATCGAGCGCGTAAATGAAATAGGCATCGATGGAGCCGTCGTCGCGCTCTTCGAAGCTCAGCGTCAAGTCGAATTTGGCAAACGGTGCGCCCGACGGCAACTCGGTCACGCGCACCTCGGCGAGCGACGGCAGCGCCCGGCGCGCGCCATATGCCGCCATCACCTGAAACAGCGGATGGTGGCTCGCGCTACGCACCACGCCGAGCGCCTCGACCACCTGCTCGAACGGCACGTCCTGGTGCGATTGGGCATCGATCAGCGTTTGCTGCGTCGAACCGACCAATGGAGCGAACGGCTGCGTAGCGGGAACGGGCGCAGCAAGCGTCAGTGCGTTGACGAAGAAGCCCACCAGCCCCGCCACTTCGCTTCGCTCGCGATTCGCAGCGGGCACGCCGATCTGAATCTGAGCTTCACCTGAAGAGCGCGCGAGCAGCGCGTTAAGCGCTGCAAGCAGCACAGCGAACGGCGTTGCGCGCTGTGCGTTGGCGAGCGCCCTGACGCGTTGCGCGAGCGCTGGGTCCAAAGCGAAACGATGCCGCGCGCCACGGGCGCTGCGTTGCGCCGGACGCGGCGCGGCGCCTGGCAGCATCAGCACGTCGCGGCTCGCATCCAGCCGCGCACGCCAGAATTCGAGCTGACGGTCACGCTCGCCGGCATCGAGCCAGCGGCGCTGCCACAGCGCGAAGTCGGCGTACTGGATCGGCAGCGGCGCCAGCGACACCGCCTCGCTCTTCGCATAAGCGCGATAAAACGACCCCAGTTCCGCGAGCATCACGTCCGCGGACCAGCCGTCCGACACGATGTGATGCGTCGTCAGCGCGAGCCAGTGCGTCGTCGCGTCGAGACGGATCAGATGCGCGCGCAGCAGCGGGCCGAGCGCCAGATCGAAAGCTTGTGCTTCATCGGCCTGCGCGATGGCCGCGGCGCGTGCCTCGCGCTCATGTACGGGCAGCGTGCTGATATCGGTAGCGTGCCACGGGCAGCGCGACGGCGCATGAACGGTCTGCAAGACGCCGTCCGCGCTTTCGGCGAACGTCGTGCGCAATGCCTCGTGACGCGCGATCAACGCATCGCACGAAAGGCGCAGCGCATTCGCATCGAGCGCGCCGTCTAGCCGCAGACGTTCGGTGATGTGGTACGCCGCCGGTTCGTCGATCATGCGCGCATGCAGCCACAGCCGCGTCTGCGCGAACGAAGCCGGCACGCTCGCGGCCCGCTCGGTGCGCGGCGGAATCGGCAGCACCCGAAAATCGATGCCGGCCGCGTCGAGCTTCGTGAGGAAGGCCGTACGCTGCGCGTCCGGTAAAAGCGCGAAGCGTGCCGCGAGAGAAAGCAGATCCGGTTTGGCTGTCGTCATGCTGGGTTGTCTCTGTACTTTTATTGCCGATCGTCTGGTTGATTCATTGCAGTTCGAACTCGCCGAGCAGCGCATCGATCGCACTCGCGGTGTCCTGTCCCGCATGCGTGTCGCGCGCCGCCAGCGCGCGGTCGATCGCGGCTGCGCAGCGTTGCAGCGTGCGTTCGTCGAACAGCGTGCGCAGCGGCAGGATCAGCGTCCAATGCAGATTGGCCTGCGCGTTCGCCTGCGTTGCGAGCAGCGAGTGACCGCCGAGCGCAAAGAAATCGTCGTCGCGGCCAATCGACTTCAGACGCAACACGCGTTGCCAGATCGCGGCGAGTTCGCGCTCTGTATCGGTTTCCAGCGACGTGACATGCTTGCCTTCGGCGAGGCCACGAACGGGTGCCGGCAGCGCATGACGATCGCACTTGCCGTTCGGCGTGACGGGCAGTGCGTCCATCTCGATCAACTGCACGGGCACCATGTACGAGGGCAATTGCGCGCGCAACGCGTCGAGCAGCGCTTGCGTGTCGATCGCGTTGTCCGCGCTCCGTGCGACGTAACCGATCAGCTGTTCATCGCGCACGATCACGACCGCGTCGTGCACGCCTTGCCCGGCACGCAGCAAGGTTTCGATCTCGCCGGGCTCGATGCGCTGGCCGCGCAGCTTCACCTGGGTATCGATACGGCCGAGGTAATCGAGCGCGCCGTCCGCGCGACGGCGTGCGAGATCGCCGGTTCGATAAAGACGCGCGCCGCTCACGAACGGATCGGGCACGAAACGCTCGGCGGTCAACGCGGCACGGCCGAGATAACCGCGCGCGAGTCCCACGCCGCCGAGATGCAGTTCACCGATCGCGCCGGGCGGCAACGGTTGCAGCGCCGCATCGAGCACGTGCAATTGCAGATTCGCAATCGGATGGCCGATCGGGACGGACGCCGCGGTGGCGTCGCGCGCATTGCAGGTCCAGTGCGAGACGTCGATAGCGGCTTCAGTCGGACCGTAGAGGTTGTAGAGCCGCGCCTTCGGCAGATGTCGCGCGACGCGTGTCACCAGTTCCGGTGCGAGCGCTTCGCCGCTGGCCACGATCCGTTCGATGCTCGCGCAACGGCCTGCGGCGTTGAAATCGTCGAGATGCGCGACGAAGGCCGCGAGCATCGCCGGCACGAAATGCAACGTCGTGACGCGATGCGCTTCGATCGCCGCGACGAGCCGCGCCGGATCGCGATGATCGCCCGGCGCTGCAATGGCGAGCTTCGCGCCGACGGCAAGCGGCCAGACGAATTCCCACACCGATACGTCGAAGCCGAACGGGGTCTTGTGCAGCACGACATCATCGGCGTTCAGGCGATACGCGTCCTGCATCCACGCGATCCGGTTCGCGAGCGCGCGATGCGTATTGCCCGCGCCCTTCGGCTTGCCGGTCGAACCGGAGGTGTAGATCAGATAGGCGAGTTGTTCAGGCGCGGCTTTGACGGGCGCGGCGAGTGCGGCGTCGCGGCCGGGCAGGTCGCCGACGCTCAGGATCTTTACGTCGACACGTTCGACCGTCGCCGCGACGCGTTCGCGCAGATGCGGTTGCGTCAGTACGACTGCCGGCTTCGCGTCGTTGAGCAGATAACCGATGCGCTCGGCGGGATAATCAGGATCGATGGGCAGATAGGCCGCGCCCGCTTTCAGCACGCCGATCAGCGCCACCACCATGTCGAACGAACGCTCGATGCATAGCGCAACTGCCGTGTCCGCTTGCACGCCCGCTTCGATGAGCGCGGCGGCGACGCGGTCGGCGTTCGCGTCGAGCGCGCCGTAGGACATCTGTTGCATGTGTCCTTGTGCGTCGACGAACTCAAGCGCGACCGCATTGGGCGACGCTTGCGCGGCTTGTTCGAATTGACGATGCAGCGGCTGTCGCTGCGCGTGCGGCCAAGCCGCCGTTGTGTCATTGACGCGCGCCAGAGCGGCAAGATCATCCGCCGTCGCGATCGAAATCGTGCCGAGCGGTGCTTCGGGATCGGCGATCAAGCCATCAAGGCACGCGGCAAACGCGCGATGCAAAGTCGCGACGCGCGCTTCGTCGATTTGCGCGGCGTCGTAGCCATAGTCGATCGTGAGCATTGCGCCCGCTTCGATCACCAGGGTCAACGCGAAGTCGGTCGCTTCGATATTGCGCGGATCGCGCAGCTTCAGCGCGCGTTCGTCGCGCCCTTGCCAGGCTTCATCGACCGG
This sequence comes from Paraburkholderia sp. GW821-FHT02A12, assembly GCF_059422005.1. Taxonomy (NCBI): domain Bacteria; kingdom Pseudomonadati; phylum Pseudomonadota; class Betaproteobacteria; order Burkholderiales; family Burkholderiaceae; genus Paraburkholderia; species Paraburkholderia sp. GW821-FHT02A12. The sequence continues at coordinate 3,122,603 of NZ_JBWKWA010000002.1, forward strand.
ATAGTTTTCAAAGACGACCAGCGTATCGAACAGCGCAGCGCCGCCTTGCCCGGCCCATTGCTGGATTTCATAGAGCGGCGTATGCGCGTGTTCCGCAGCGGCGGCATTGTCTCGCTGCAATTCGTGCAGCCAGGCCGACGCGGGACGTTGCGGCAACGGCGCGGTAATGACCGGCAGCGTGTTGATAAAGAGGCCAAGTACGGTGTCGGCATCGGGCAGCGCGTCAGGGCGGCCTGCCACGGTCGCGCCGAACGCGACCGCCGTGTGATGCGTCATCCGTTGCAGCGCGAGCGCCCATGCGCCCTGCACCATCGTGTTGACCGTCACCTTCAGACGGCGGGCCGCCTCGGTCAAACGTGCGGTGGCGCCGGCGCTGAGGCTCTCGCGGCGCGTGCGATGCCCGGTCGCGCTGGCGGCTTCGGCTTCGCGACTGGCAACCAGCGTCGGCTCGTCGAGGCGAGCAAGACGTTGCAGCCAGAACGCGCGTTCCGCTTCGACGTCACGCGCCGCGAGCCACGCGATGAAGTCGCGGTAACGGGTTTTCGCAGGTGCGGCGAACGGTTGCGGACGCGGCGGCTCGATATAGTCGCGCAGCGCATCGCCGAAGAAACGTGCGGTGCTCCAGCCGTCGAGCAGCAAATGATGGCGGGTCCAGACGAGACGCCATTGGTCGTTCGTGAGCCGGATCAGCGCGACGCGCATCAGCGGTGGCGTGGTCAGATCGAAACCGCGTGCCCTGTCAGCGCTGAGCCATGTTTCAAAGGCATCGTGCGCTGCCTCGCCCCGATCGCGCCAATCGAACATCTCAACAGGCATGCGCGCCGCGCGATGCACGATCTGCATCGGCGTGGCTTCGTCGGGCGTGAAGCTGGTGCGCAAAATGTCGTGACGCGGCAGCGCGGCTTCGAACGCCGCGCGCAGACGCTCCACGTCCGGTTCGATCAGCGTCGCGACCAGTTGATTCACATAGGTCGACTGCTCGGGCGCGAATAGCGAATGAAACAGGATGCCCTGCTGCATTGGCGAAAGCGGATAGATGTCGTCGATGGTGCGCAGATCGAGCGGCAGGCGCTCCAACGCGGCCTGCGTGAGCCCAGCGGCACGCGCGAGCGGATAGTCGCCCGGCGTCGCGCCGCCGCCGCGTTGCGTAAGACGTGCGGCGCAAGCGGCCGTCAAGTCGGCGAGCGCGGTTTCGAAATGCTGCACGAGCGCTTCAATGGTCGTGCGGTCGAACTGCGTCGCGCCGTAGATCCAATGGAGTTTCAGCGTGCGAGCGGCGTCGCCGTCGATATACGCGTGAATCGCCAGCGCGTTGCCGATCGGGCCGGCCGGATCGCGCTCGCAGCCCGCGCCACCGAAGCGCGGCACGAGCAGCGCATCGCGCGGCGCATCGAACTGGCCGAGGTAGTTGAAGGTGACATGCGGACGCGGCACGGCGGCCAGCGCCTCGCGCGTCGCCGCATCGCCGTAATGGCGCAGCACCCCAAAGCCGAGCCCTTTGTTCGGCACCGCGCGCAGCGTGTCCTTGACCGCGCCGAGCGTCGCGGCCGGCGTGCTTTCGACCGCGAACTCCACCGGATAATGGCTCGTCAGCCAGCCAGGCGTGCGGCTCACGTCGACATCGTCGAACAACGCCTCGCGGCCGTGGCCTTCGAGTTCGATGCGGCAAACGGACTGAGCTGTCAGTTTGCCGAGCGACTGGGCCAGCGCTGCGATCAACAGTTCGATCATCTGCGTGCGGTAAGCGGCATTCGCTTCCGTCAGAGCGGCGCGTGTGAGATCGGCGTCGATTGTTTGAATGACCACCTGCGCGTCGGCATTGGTCGCCGACGCCCGCGGATAGTCGAGCGGCAGATCGTCGTACGGTGCAGAGAGCGCGGTGAGCGCCGACCAATACGGCACTTCCGCGGCAAACGGCGAGTGCGCCGCATCGGGCGCCGAACGGGCGAGCCGCGCGGCCCATTCCTGCGCACTCGTGCCCGTCGACGCAAGACGCACGCTGCGGCGCTCGCAGGCGGCGCGATAGGCGGCATCGAGATCGTCGAGCAGTACGCGCCACGACACGCCGTCGACGATCGCGTGATGAATCGCCACGTAAAGCCTGGTCGAACCGTCGGGCAACATCGCGGCGAATGCGCACGTCAGCGGGCCACGCGTCAGATCGAGCGCGCTTTGCAACGCGTCGAACTGGGCGAGCGCGTCGGCTTCGTCGCGTGCGGCGGCAGCCGCGAGCGGCAGTGCGTCGAACGCGCGCGCAGCTAGCGTGAGCTGCCATTCGCCCCGCGGACCGGTCGGCGCGAAACGTTGCCGGAAAATCTCGTGATGCGTCAGCAGCGCCTCGAAGGCGCGGGCGAACGCGTCGAAATCGAACGGCGCATGCGTATCGAGTTCGACCGATTGATTCCAGTGGCCACGCTGCGGAATATCCAGCGCGAAGAAACGCTGTTGCGCGGGCGTGAGGATCGCGGCCGCGTCCTCGTGTTTTATAGGGACTCGCGGCGCTTTCGTTGCAGCGGCATCCGCCGCGGTCGCCACTTGCGCAAGCTGCGCGAGCGTCGGTGCGTCGAACAACTGCTTCGGCGTGAAGCGCACGCCACGCTTGCGCGAACGCGCGATCACCTGCAACACGAGAATCGAATCGCCGCCCAACTCGAAGAAGTTGTCGTCACGGCCTACACGCTCGGCTTTGAGCACCTCTTTCCAGACAGCGGCGAGCGCTTCCTCGGTCGCCCCTCGCGGCGTGTCGCCTTCAGCAACGGATGGAACCGGCGCAGCAGCAAGCGCCCGCAATGCAACGCGATCGATCTTGCCGTTCGCGGTTACGGGCAACGCAGCCACGACCAGCAGCACGGCCGGCACCATGTAATCCGGCAAACGCGCGGTCAACGCAGCGCGCAATGCGGGCTCATCGAGACGTGCGCCGTCAGACAAAGCGACAAACGATGCCAGCCGCAAGCGCCCTTCGTGTTCCATCGCCACGGTTTCCGCCTGTGCGACGCCATCGAGCGCGCGCAGAGCGGCACTCACCTCGCCCGGCTCGACCCGATAGCCGCGAATCTTCACCTGATCGTCCAGACGTCCAAGGAAATCCAGCCGACGATCGGCGCGCAACCGAACGCGATCCCCCGTTCGATAGAGACGCTCGCCCGGCGCAAACGGATGCGGCACGAAACGCTCAGCGGTAGCAGCAGCGCGTTTCAGATAACCGCGTGCGAGCCCCGGACCACCGAGATACAGCTCGCCGATCCCGCCAGGCGGCACGCTCGCACCGTGGCTATCGAGCACGCACGCGTACGCATTCGGCAACGGCAGACCCAGCGGAACGGCCTGCGCCGCATGGGCGCGTAAGACGGCTTGCGCCGCCAGAGCCGACGTGTCGCAGATCAGTGCGCCGACCGTCGCTTCCGTCGGACCGTAGTGATTGATGACGCGGCAAGCAGGCTTAAGCGCCGCGATCCGCTCGACCAGCGCCCACGGCAGCGTTTCGCCGCCGGTCACCAGCGCATGCGCGGGCAGCACATCGGCAGGCTGTTGCGCGTCGAGCAGCGCGTGCAGATGACTCGGCACGATCTTCAGCACGCCGACCTCGCGCGTGCGCATCTCGTGAGCGAAGCGATCGGGATCGAATGCGCATTGCACCGGCAGCAGATGCAGCGTGCGGCCCGAGCACAACGCGCCGAACAGCGTCGTATGGCCGAGATCGGCGGCGACTGTCGAGACCATCGCCATCGACGCATCGGCGGCGAACGCGAGTTCGTCCAGCATCCCCTGGACATAATCGGCCAGCGCGCGATGCGGGATCACCACGCCCTTAGGCGTGCCCGTCGAACCTGACGTGAAAATCAGATACGCGGCCTGATCGGGCAACGGCGCGATGCGTGGCGCAGCGGCGTTGGCGAGCGATGGATCTTGCGTGAGCGTATCGAGCCCGAGCGTCTGCGCACGGCCAATAGCAAGCGTTGCATGCTCGGGAGCCGCTGTCAGCATCCACTGTGCGCCGCAGGCATCGACAGCCGCCGCCAGCCGCTCGTGCGGCGCAGCCGGATCGAGCGGCACCGCGCAGGCGCCCGACTTCATCACGCCGACGAGCGCAACGGCGAAACGCACCGAACGTTCGATGCATAAGGCAACCGGCTGCTCCACGCCCACGTTCCGCTGCCGCAACGCGATCGCGACACGGTCCGACGCGTCGTCCAGTTCGGCGAATGTGATCTGCGTGCCGACGTCCGCAAGCGCCACGCGATGCGGCGTTTCACTCGCATGACGCGCGAACAGCGCGAGGACATTGTCGGCGGCGAGTTGAAGTGCGCGGCCGTGCTGCGCCGCGCGATACCCGGCGCTATCGGCGCAATCCAGCTCCGCGATGGTTCGTTGCGGATCGCGCACCGCGTCGGTCACGAGCGCGGCGAAACTATCGAGCCACGCTTGAGCCGTCGCTTCGTCGATACCGTCGAGCGCATAGGCGACGACCAGTTCGATGCCGCGCGGGTCGTCGGTGAAATCGAGTGCGAAATCGAAACGCGCGGCGAGATCCAGTCCCGGCGACATCCGCACCGACGCGCCCGGCAATTGAGCCGTCAGTTCGAGATCGAACTGCTGCGCGAACTTGACCTTCAGCCATTCTTCGCCGCGCCGCACGGGTGGCTTTGCGGCGTCGAGCACCTGATCGAACGGCACGTCCTGATGCGCGAAGGCATCGAACGCCGAACGGCGCACGCTGTCGAGCAACGCGGCGAACGACCGGTTCGGCGCGACGCGCGCACGCAACGCGAGCGTGTTCAGAAACAGGCCGACCAGCGGTGCGGTTTCCGCTCGCTGCCGATGAGCGATCGGCGCAGCCACCACGATATCGGTCGCGCCTGTGAGCCGGTACAGCCACGCGCCGAACGCGGCCAGCAGCACCGTGAACGGCGAAGCGCGCGTGCGCCGCGCCAGTTCGCGCACGGCGTTGGACGTGGTCGCCGGAAGGCGGGTCGCGAGACGGCCGCCGCGATAGTCGCGTTGCAGCGCACGAGGACGGTCCAGCGGCAACGCTAGCGGTTCGGGGGCATCGCGCAATGCGTCGCGCCAGTATGCGAGTTGCCGGGCGCCCTCGCCGGCTGCGAGCGAGTCGCGCTGCCATTGCGCGTAGTCGGCGTACTGGATCGGCAGCGCGGGAAGTTGCGCAACGCGTCCGGCCGCGAAGGCCGCATACGCCGCGGTCAATTCGTCGAATGCACAGCGCGAGCTCCAGCCGTCGCTGATCGAATGATGCGTGGTCAGCAGGAAGCGCTGCTTGTCGCTGTTGAGCGTGACGAGCGTCGCTCGCACCAGCGGACCTGCCGACAGATCGAAGGCGGAGCTGACGTGGCGCCCCGTGAACGCGGCCAGCTGTGTCTCGAGTTCGGCTTTGTTGCTGGCGTTACACAGGTCGGCTTCTTCGACCGTCACCGGCAACGTCGCGTGAATCCGCTGCATCACGATGCCGTCGTCGGTTTCGACGAGCGTGGTGCGCCAGGCCTGCTGACGTTCTATCAGGTGATCGAGCGCGCGTTGCAAAGTGCCGAGATCGAGCCTGCCTTGAACGTCCCATTGCACGGCGACGTGATACGCCGAGCCCGCATCCTGGGTTTGCGCGAGTACCCAGAAACGTTGTTGCGCGAACGACGCAGCACGATCGACGTACGGCGCTTTCGCGGGTTGCACGACGGTGATCTGATGCTTACCCACAGCCGCTTCGACATCGCCGCTATCGATCAACGCCGCAAGCTTGTCGAGCGGCAGATCGTCGAACAGCGCATCGAGCCGCAGATTCACCTGCCATTCGATCCTGATCGCCGCTTGCAATTGCATCGCCGCGAGCGAGTCTCCACCGCGAGCAAAAAAACGATCGTTGCGGCCAATCGGCGTCGGATCGTTCAGCAAGGTTCTCCAGATGCCGCAGAGACGCTGTTCCGTAGCGGTCAGCGGCTCGACATAATCGGCGGCTGGGGGGACCGGCATGGTTGCAACCGCATCGCGCAACGCGGCGCGATCGAGCTTGCCGTTCAGCGTATAAGGCAGACTTTCGAAGCGCGCAATCCGATGCGGCAGCCACGCTTGCGGCAATTGCGCGGAGAGATGCGCCTGCAATGCTTCATCGTCCAGGACTTCATTCAGCACGATGCAGGCGATCAATTGCGCCCGCCCGTTAGGGGTCCCGGCCAGCACGCCCGCATCGGCAATGGCCGGATGCGCGAGCAGGCACGCCGCGATTTCGCCCGGCTCCACGCGCACGCCGCGCACCTGCACCTGATCGTCGATGCGGCCCAGATAGTCGAACGAGCCGTCGGCGCGTTCGCGTGCGAGGTCGCCGGTTCGATAGATCCGCTCACCCGGAACGCCTGCCGGGTCCGGCAGGAAACGTTCGGCGGTGAGCGCCGCGCGTCCGTGATAACCGCGCGCGAGACACACGCCGCCCAGCAGCAGTTCACCCGCTTCACCCTGCTGCGCCGCGCCTTCGATGCAGGCGACACGGCGCCCGATAGGCCAGCCGATCGGCAGCGACGCATAGCCGTTGCCGTCATCGAGCGTCGGCGTCATGCCCGGATCGACCGGCCACAGCATCGGCGATATCACGGTCTCGGTCGGCCCATAGCCGTTGACAAGACGAATCGACGGGAACACGCGGCGAATCTCGTCGAAGCTGTCCTGCGACATGGCCTCGCCGCCGAACAGCAGCACGCGCAGCGAAGGCGGCACGCCGAGGCGCTCGCAAACGTTCGCGAATTCGCGCAGATAAGCGGGCGGCAGCGTGGTGTTCGTCACGCCTTCGCGCAGCATGAAGGCGTGCGTGGCTTCCGGCGGAAACGGCGGCGGATCGCTGATCACGACGCTGCCGCCGACCGCGAGCGGCACCAGCCACGCTTCGATCGCGACATCGAAATTCACCGACGCGAAATGCAGCACGCGGTCGCTGCCGTCGATCGGCAAAGATTCGGCGAGCGCGTCGCCGTGCGCGGCGAGTGGGCCGTGTTCGACCACCACCGCCTTCGGCGTGCCGGTCGAGCCGGAGGTATAGATCATGTACGCCGCCGCCCGCGGATGCACCGGCTCGTCAGCGCCATCGAAACGCGGCGCGCTTTCGTCCGTCCCGTCCGCCTCGTCTGCCCCGTCCGCTTCGTCCGCTTCGTCCGCTTCGTCCGCTTCGTCCGCTTCGTCCGCTTCGTCCGCTTCGTCCGTCAGAGCAGCGCTTTCCACGTCGAAACATTGCGCAAAGCGCGCGCGTATCACCGCATCGGCGGAACCGTCGACGATACCGTGTGCGAGTCCCGCATCTTGCGCGATCCAGTCGAGGCGCGCAGCCGGATGGCGTGGATCGAGCGCGACGAACACGCCGCCCGCCTTCAACACCGCGAGCAACGCGACGAACAGATCGCACGAGCGCGCGACACACACGCCGACCCGCACCTCGGTCGTGACGCCTGCCGCCCTCAACCGGGCAGAGAGACGCGACGCGCGGCTATCCAGTTCGCCGCGCGTGAGCCGCACGGTGTGGGGCGAAAACGATGCAAGCGCGGGCGCATCGGGATCGATGCGCGCCTGAGCGCGGATTCGGTGGTGCAACGCAATCGGGAAGCTCGTCATGGGCGTGAAATCCGTTAGATCTGGCCGCTGCGGCCAAGTCGCGGGCCGCAAAGGGCCGCTTCATTGGGTGTGACGAACCGCGATCAAAAATCTTTACCGCCGCCGTTGCTTTTTTGTTCGGACTGCCGCTTTTATGCTGAACACGGTAAATGTTTGCGGCGCCCATTCGTCTATCAGGCAAGGGGCGCGTCTTTGCGCTCCGTCGAATTGCCGCCTTTTTTGCAGCACTTATCTGCCGCATTCCACCGATCCACTGCGACCCATTGCCGATGACCGCTGCCAACGAGCGCTACGACGCGCCACCTTCGTCTTCACCCTCAGCTACCGCTTCCACTATTAACGGACCCGGCAAACCGGCCATGCGCCTCATCGTGGCGCTGCTCAAGCGCTCGCGCGGTTCCTTCGCGATTGCGCTCGCCGCGTGCGTGCTGAACGGCATCGCAAGCGTGCTGCTCGTCGCGACACTCAGCCGTGCGCTGTCGCAACCGGGCGCGGCCGATCTCCCGCTCGCGATGCGTTTCGCGTTATGCGCCGTGATCGCGCTCGTCACGCGCGTCATTACCGGAGTACTGTTCGCGCGCCTCTCGCAGGACACGATGGCGCAGTTGCGGGAACACGTCGCAAGACGCGTGGCGGAGGCCGAACTGCGCGACGTCGAACGGATCGGCGCGGCACCGGTGCAGTCGGTGCTGACCGACGACGCCACCAACGTGTCGATGCTGTTCTTCGCGCTGCCCAATCTCGTGATGCACGGCTCGATCGTGTTCGGCTGCCTCGGTTATCTGGCCTGGCTGTCGTGGCCGGTCTGCCTGCTCGCGGTGGCGGCGATTCTGGTCGGTTCGATCGGCTATCACGCAGGCGACAAGCGCGCGATCGCGTCGCTCGAAGACGCGGGCCGCTCGCAGGACAAACTCTTCGGCTATCTCGGCGCGCTGTTCACGGGCGCGAAGGAATTGAAGCTGCATCAGGCGCGCTCGCGTCAATTCGTCGACGGTCAACTCGGCTCGGCGATCGGCGAGGTGCGCGACCATCGACGCCGCGCGTTCAGCGCGTATGCGGTCAGCGTCGGCTGGATCGTGTTTCTGTTCTATGTGTTTCTGGGCGTCGCCGCGTTCTGGCCCGCGCTTGGCGTGCACGCCGATGCGCCCGCGGCATCCGGTTATGTCGTGGTGTTCCTGTTCATGCTGTTGCCGCTCGACGGCTTGCTCAACAACGTGCCGACGCTGAACGCCGCGCGCGTGTCGCTCGACCGGATCGAGAAGGTGATGGGCGAGTTCGGCGCGCTGCGCACCGCGCCGCCGCCCGGCGAACACGCGTCGCACGAGCCGTACCGAACGCTCACATTGCGCAACGTCACGCATTCGTATTTCCATGAGCGCGACGAGCGGATGTTCCGCGTCGGCCCGGTCAATTTGACCTTCAGGCCGGGCGAACTGGTGTTCATCGTCGGCGGTAACGGCAGCGGCAAGACGACGCTCGCGAAAGTGCTCACGGGTCTATACGAACCGGAAGACGGCACCATCGAACTCGACGGCAAGCCGGTCGGCTTCGCCGAACGCGCCGCGTACCGGCAGCGCTTCACGGCCGTATTCAACGATTTCCATCTGTTCGACGCATTGCTCGGCATCGTCGATCCGAACGGCCAGTCGCGCGCGCAGGCCGACGCGCGCGCCAACGCACTGGTTGCGAAGCTCGCGCTCGATCACAAGGTGCAGGTGGTGGACGGCGCGTTCTCGACGCGTGCCCTCTCCACCGGTCAGCGCAAACGTCTTGCGCTCGTCGTCGCGTATCTGGAGGACCGGCCGTTCTATCTGTTCGACGAATGGGCCGCGGATCAGGACCCGCAGTTCAAGGCGGTGTTCTACGAGCAACTGCTGCCGGAATTACGCTCGCGCGGCAAGACGGTGCTGGTAATCAGCCACGACGACCGCTACTTCCATCTCGCGGACCGGGTGCTGAAGCTGGATAACGGCAGTATCGTCAGCGAAACATATGGCTCCGCGCAGGTTGTGCAGACCCAGGCGGTGGCGAACGGCACTGAGGGTTGAGTCTGAACGAATCGCAGGCACGAGCATTGAAAGACTCCTGCTTGCGATGCTGTTGCGCTATGGCTTCCTGACACCCGGTGCGGGCAGCGCGAGCAGCTTGTCGGTCATCGTGTCGGCGAGACGCAATGCAGACATCGGCCCGCCAAACCCCCAGATATTCCGCTCGACAAGGCCCACGCGGCCCGCGCTACGTGCCGGCACGAAGCGCCAGATCGGCGAATCGAGTTTGGTGGCGAGCGGCACATCGCGTTCGGTCGCGCTGACGAACAACACCGTCAGATCCGCTTTCTTCAGCAGGTCCTCCGAACTCACATAGGCCGTGCCTTCGCGCGTCGGCTCGGGCGGCCACAGGTCGAGCCCAAGCGCGCGCGCAACGCCCGCCGCCGTGCTGTTGCCGGTAAACGCCCAGTAACGGTCGGGCAATCCCAGCTCCTGCAACCACGCGACCTGTTCGCCTCGACGGCCGGCTTGCGCGAGGCGTTGCGCGTCGCGTGCGAAGCCGGCGTCCACTTTCGCTTCGACCGCGCGCGCCGCGTCTTCGCGGCCGGTCAGGCAGCCGATCGTGCGCAGGATTGTGCGGCCCCAATCGAGCTGCGTAACCTTGGCGCCGTCTTCGGTAAAGTTGGGGCCGTACTTGAACAACACCGTCGGCGCGATCCGCTCGAGCGCCGCGAAAATCGGCGCGTGTCTCAGCCCGACGCCCAGGATCAGATCGGGTTTGACCGCCGCGATCGCTTCGAGACTCGGCTCCTGGCGCGTGCCGATGTCCGGCACCGGCGCGAGGCGCGCGTTGTCATAGCCGATCCACACCGGGTAGTACGCCGGGTCGGCCATGCCGACGGGCGTAATACCGAGCGCGGCGAGGTCTTCGGCGAACATGAATTCGAGCACGACGATGCGCTTCGGCCGCGCGGGCAGCGAAGGGCTGGCTTGCGAGATGCTTCGATTGCCGGCGAGCGGTGTGCAGATCTGCTGCTGTTGCTTGATTGCGCCGTTTGCGCCGTTTGCGCCACTTGAATTGCCAATGCTGCCTTGTGCGAACGCGCAGGAACTGAAGAACAGCGCGCCTGTCGCCACAGCGGCCACAGAATGCTTGATGTGTCGGGCTATCCTGGCGCGGCTCGTCAATGCGAAGCGTCCTGCAACGCGATTTCCGCTTCGCTCATAGTCAATAGCAAGGGGCAGCTTCCACACAGTTGCGTCTCTCCGGGAATTTCATAACGTACGCAGCAGACGCGCCGTGCGCGAAACGGATTCGGCAAGCTCGCCGCGCGTGGTTTCGCCTGACGTACCGGCATCCGCAGCGAATTGGCCTCGCTGTCGGCGACGAGCGGCCCGAATAGCCAGGCGGCATCGCCGGTCGCGTCAAGCTGCGGCGCACATTGTTCGAACAGGTAGTCGAGCAGATTTTCCAGGCACAAACGCAGCGAAGCACTGCGTGTTCGAGGTTCGTGCATCGACGCTGGCAGAAGCATGATCCTGCCGCACCGTCACCGTTTGCCCCGTTTCTCGCGCCTCGCCTCCATGATCAGCAGCGCAAGCAGATAAGGCGCACCGATCAGCGCGGTCAGCACGCCGGCGGGAATTTCACGCGGCGCGAGCAGCGTGCGGGCCGCAATATCGGCCACCACGAGCACTAACGCGCCACACGTAGCGGCGAGCCACAGCCGCGTGCGATGCGCACGCGCGCCGAGCATCGACGCCAGATGCGGCGCCATCAGACCGATGAAGCCGACCGGCCCGACCGCGGCCACCGCCGCGCAGGCGGCGAGCGTCGCGATCGTCAGCACGAGCGGACGCAGCACGGCAATCGGCAAACCGAGCGCGGCGGCCTGGTCGTCGCCTAACGCGAGCAAATCCAGCGGCCGCGCGACCAGCGCGAAGACGGGCACCGCGAGCACACACCACGGCAACAGCGTCATCGCTTCGCCCCAGCTGCGTCCGTACGTACCGCCGACCAGCCAGACCACGAAACGCGCGGGCTGCACGCTTTGCTGCGTGATGAGCCATTGGGACAGCGTCGTCCACAGCGTGCCGATGACGATGCCGGTCAGCGCGACCGCGAGCGGTGCATAGCGATGCCGCCGATTGAGCATCAGCGTGAGCGCAAGCGTCACGCCGCCGCCTGCGAGCGATGCAACCGCCAGCGTCGAATGCGCGGCGAGCGGCCAGGCAACCAGTGCAGCGAGTGTCGCGAGCCCCGCGCCCTGCGTGACGCCGAGCACCTCCGGCCCGGCCAGCGGATTGCGCACGATGCTCTGCATCAGCACCCCGCTTGCGGCGAGCAACGCACCTGCCAGCAACGCGCAGACGAGACGCGGCATGCGCAAGTCGAGCAGCATCCGTGCAATGTCGTCACGCTGATCGACTACCGCCAGCCAGCGATGCAACCCGATCGTGGCCGGCCCAATCGACGCACCCGCGCACACGATCGCGATGCCCAGCAACAGCAGCACGATTGCTGTCATTGGCCACGGCCACGCGTCGACTATCCGTACGAAGCGCGTCCCCGCCCGCACGGCAGGACGGTCCTGGCCGGCGTGCAACGCGCCCGACCACGCGGCGCCGCTGCGAATCATCGCCAGCATCAGCGGCGTGCCGACGAACGCGATCGCCACGCCGGCCGACAGGGTCGCATCGAGATCGAGCGCCTGCACGGCGCTGTCGGTGACGAGCACCAGCGCGGCGCCCACCAGCGCGGACAAAGGCACGAGCGCCGCGAGGCGCGACGCCTTCGCGCCACGCGCCTGGCGCAGCAGATTCGGCGCAATCAGACCGACATACGAAAGCGGCCCCGCCACGCTCACGGCGACGCTCGCGAAGCCGACCGCCACCACCATCGCCGCGAGCCGCGTCGCGTCGACACGCACGCCGGCTGCCGCGGCGGCGTCGTCGCCGAGCGCCAGAGGGTCGAGCGGCCTGATCACGAACGGCAGCGCGGCGAGCGGCAACACGAGCCAACTGGCGGCGATTTTCAGCCCCGCCGCGCCGGGTTGATAGAGACTGCCGCTTGCCCACAGCGACACGCCGACGATGCTTTGTTCGAAGAACGCGAGGATCAGCGTGCTCAGCGCGGAAAACAGCAGCATGCAAACACTGCCGGCAAGCACGAGCCGCAACGGCGTCGCGCGCCAGCCGCCTGCTGCGGCGGCGACACATGCGGCAGCGGCGAGCCCGCAAGCGAACAGAAGCGGCACCGATGCGACGCCCGCAAGCGACGGCACCAGCATCGCGGCCAGCAAACCGAGTTGCGCGCCGCCGGTAATGCCGAGCAGGTCAGGCGAAGCTAAAGGATTGCGGGTCAACGATTGGAACAACGTCCCCGCGACGGCAAGACAACCGCCTGCCACCAAAGCCGCCAGAATGCGCGGCACACCAAGATCGAAAAGCAGAATGCCGGCGAGTTGGGCCGCGTCGCTGCCCGCGGGCGCGGCGAGCCAGGTGTTGAAACCAGGCGCGAGCCGCATCGCGGCCACCACCACGATCAACGCGACGAGCGCCGCGCCGATCGTCCCCGCCCGGCTTCTTACGGGTGCGCGCCAGCTACCGTTTGCAGGCGCATGGCGGCGCAGGCGTCTGCGCGCTGCGAGAGTCGTCATGCGGTGAGGTCCTTGCTCGTGGCCGTCGCATCGCTCAACGCTTCGCCGTCGAATTCGACGGCGCTCATATCGGCAGCGTCACCGTCGTAAGCGGGCACGCACATCGGCGCGCCTGTTTGCGGATGCGCGATCTTGATCATCGGCACGTTGAAGGTCTCGTTCAGATGACGCGGATCGAGCATCGCGTCGGGCGAACCCTGCGCGACGATCCGGCCCGAACGCATCAACACGATTTCGTCGCTGTACGCGGCGGCCTGATTCAGATCGTGCAGCACCCACACGATCGTCAGACCGCGTTCGCGATTCAGGCGCCGCAATTCACCCAGGATGTCCAGCTGATGATGGATGTCGAGGTACGTGGTGGGCTCGTCGAGCAACACGATCGGCGCCTGCTGCGCGAGCGCCATCGCGATCCACGCTCGCTGTCGTTCGCCGCCTGACAGCGCGGCGACGTCGCGTGCGGCGTCGTCGGCCAGGCCGCTGGTCGCGAGTGCTTCGTCGATCGCCGCGTGATCGGCACGCGACAGTCCGCGCAACCAGCCGCCATACGCATAGCGGCCATACGCGACCAGTTCCCGCACGGTGAGGCCGGATGGAATCTGGTTGAATTGCGCGAGCATCGTCAGCGTGCGGGCGAGCGTGCGCCGCCGGTAGGAAGCGAGCGGCGCGCCGTTCACTTCGACGCGCCCCGAGAGCGCCGGCTGCAAACCGGCGAGCGTGCGCAATAGCGTGCTCTTGCCACAGCCGTTCGGCCCGCACAATGCGGTGACACGGCCCGCCGCGATCGTCAGATCGAGACTGTCGAGCACCACGTGAGCGCGGTAGCCGACCGTCAGCGAGTGCGCCGTGAGCGCCGCTACCAGCATCTTCGTCATTGCGCGCTCGTCCGCCCGGCGGCTTCGCCGTAGCTCTGCGCCATCGCCACGACGACCTTGCGCGGCCCCTCGAACGGGTCGCGCGCATGCGCGGTCAGCATGTTGTCGAGCATCAGCACGTCGCCCGTCAGCCACGGGAACACGATGCGCTGCTGATCGAGCACGCCGCGAACTTCCGCGAGTGCGTCCGCTTCGAGCGGCTCGCCGTCGCCGTAATAGACGTTGCGCGGCACGTTCTCGAGTCCGACCGAATCGATCAGCGCATCTTGCATGTCTTCATCGAGCGAGGACAGGTGAAACAGGTTCGCCTGGTTGAACCAGACCTGCTCGCCCGTGCGCGGATGGCGGGCGACGGCCTGGCAGCGCTCGCGCGTACGCAGCAGCAGTTCGCCGTCTTCGCTGTCGCACCATTCGCACTCGATGCCGCGCGTGCGGCAAATGCGCTCGACCACGCGCGGATCGTCCGAGCCGAAAGCCTGCTCCCACGGCAGATCGAGTCCTTGTCCGAAGTTGCGCACGTACAGCAGCTCGCGCTTCGCAAAGCGCGCGACCAGAGCAGGATCGAGCGCGTGGTAGATCGCGCGGCTGTCGGCGATCGGCGTCGCGCCGCCCGAGCGGGCAGCGAGTGCGCAATGGAACCAGATGCGCAACGGCCACTCGCGCGTGTACGACTGTTCGTTATGCAACGGAATCGACCGGTGCGGCGGATATTCGGTCGACGTATAGATAGCGCCTTCCACCTGACTGCGCGGCGTCGACGCGAATTCGTAGCCGATCAGCGGATGGCCGAATGACCCGGCAAAGCGTTGAAAGGCATCGATCGAGGCCACGCGAAAGCCGGTGAACAACACGCCGCCGGCGCGTTCGAGCGTGTCGCCGACGATCGCATGCAGCAGCGGCGCCGCCTCTTCCAGTGAAATCTCCGCGCCCGCTCGCGGCGAAACGACAATCGGCAGCCCCGGTTCGATCGACAGATCCTCGAGCGTGAGCAGCGGCATCGACAGCATGGTCATGCGAAATCCTCTTGCAGAAGCGGCGTGGCCCGGTGCTCGTCCGGGCGTGCCGGGTTACGACGCGCGCGCCTTCGAAGCCTCGTTCGAAGCCTCGTCCATGTGGCGGCGCAGGCTGGCCGGACGCATGTCGGTCCAGACGGTTTCGATATGCGCGAGACAGACGGCCTTCGGACCGCTCACGCCCACTTCGCGCCAGCCGGCGGGCACGGCGCGAAACGTCGGCCAGATCGAGTACTGTTCTTCGTCGTTGATGACGACCGTGTAGACGAGGTCGTCCGCCTCGCCCGTTGCGGCGGTGGAAGCATGCTGTGATTGCGTCATGATGAATAGCTCTTTCGATGAAATTGTCTGGATGCCTAATCAGGCTCTCAGGGCAACGCTCCCCAAGCTGCGGCGGCAAGATCCCACTCGCACCGCCTCTATCCAGTTGACGTTTGGCGCACGTGTTTTTTTACCGGCGATTGATAGGCGGCCTGGCGGCGACCTGACCGCACTAGAGCGGCCACTGAGCGCCCATTTACCCGCGGCGGCGGGCACGGCCGCCGCAGAACACGGGACCGGCAACGCCGCGATTGCAGGCGTCGAGGCAATCGGCGCAATGCTTCTCGGCATCGCGCACCATGAAATGCACCAGCGTTTGCGAAACGTCGAGCGCGCGCGCCGTGCTTTGCAGCGTCTCCTCGCGCAGCCGCACCATCTCGAACGCGGCGCGGCTTCGCGGC
Source organism: Paraburkholderia sp. GW821-FHT02A12 (assembly GCF_059422005.1). Classification (NCBI taxonomy): domain Bacteria; kingdom Pseudomonadati; phylum Pseudomonadota; class Betaproteobacteria; order Burkholderiales; family Burkholderiaceae; genus Paraburkholderia; species Paraburkholderia sp. GW821-FHT02A12. Next base: position 3,138,465 of record NZ_JBWKWA010000002.1, read on the forward strand.
GGCAACTGGTCGAGCGCGTTGTAGACATGACGCAGCGTGTCGCGCACGAGCAGCGCCGCTTCGGGCGACGGTTCCGGCGACGGCACGTCGAGCCCGTCGTCTTCGTCCGCGTGGTACGTGTTTTCGAGACTCTGGCGGCGGAAGGCATCGATCGATGCATTGCGCACCATGCGGGTCACATAGGCCAAGGGTTGCCGCACGGCATCCTGATCCGGGAAATCGACCAGCTTGATGAAGACGTCGTGCACCACGTCTTCCGCCAGACTCGCGCAGCCGACAAAGCCGCGCGCCAGATTGACGAGCATCGGCCGGTTGGCGATCAGCACGTCGAGCAGCGTGCCGTTCTCCCAATCGACAGAGCGGGAACGGCGGCGCATACGTGGCGAAGGCGGCGGGCACGCAACGCCGGGGCTGAAAACAGACATCGGTCGCGCCGTTGAAGCCCCCCGCCGAGTGAGCACCTCAGCCATAGATTCGCTCCGTTTTTTTCAAGACAGGGCGTCAATCTATCGTAAACGCGAATCATTCTCAATAATGATCTGGAATAACCTTACAGTCGCGATAGTTTTGTCTGACGAAGCGTGATGTGGGCCGCGACCAGGGTGAGCCTACGCGCCGGCGTAAATGGATTTGACCAGCCAGTTCAGCGAGTTGAATGCGACTGCGCTGTTATTCGCTTTGGCGACTGTTGCCGGTGGCGCGACGGGCAGCCAACAGTATTTTCTACGGGGACATCATGCAAAGCTGATTCGCATCCCATATCGATTGACGATCGCCACCCGCGGCCTCGCCGATGGCGTCAGATTCAATCATGGCTAGAGCGTCAAGCCTTGCCGCTCATCCGGTCGATAACCGCCAGCAGGTCCGTCAGAGATTGCTTGCATTCCGCCGCATTCGGCGTGCCGGCGCGCAATGCACTCAATGCGCGATCGATTGCCTTGTCGACTGTGTGCCAGTCGGCTGCGGCGCGTGGCTTCAGCGAAGGCTCGGCATCGTCCCATGCGAGTTCCAGATCCTTGATGCGCGCTTTGCCGCCCGCGAGCTCGCCTTTGCCGACCAGGGCCGCGGTATCGGCGGCAATCTTGCGGAACGGCGACAGGTCGCCGAGCTTCGACGCCTTGGCCGGTTCGGCGGCCGCTGCGGACGAAAAGCCGATCCTGCCCGGCTCGATGTGGCCGAAACTGGCCGCGGAGATCGCGATGAACGAAGCAATGACGGCTTTACTGAGGGTACGTTGATTCATGATTGTTCTCTTCGGTTGGATCCGATACTCGGTGAAAAAAGAAGGCATCGTGCGCAGCTTTCCGCGCGACGCAGGTTCAAGGCTCAAGGTTCGCGTACGGTGACCGCGCGCATGGACCGCTGTTCGATAGCGCTGGCGAAGATAACCAGCACGACGATCGCGCTCAGGAACATCACACTCGTATTGATCGTGCCCAGACCGAGACCGCCGTATGCGCGTGACTGCGAGAGCAGATCGCCGAACGAGGCGCCCAACGGCCGCGTCAGAATGTAGGCAATCCAGAAGGTCAGCACAGGATTTCCGCCGACGTAATAGCCGATGCCCACCACCGCGATCAGCGCGCCGAACGCCACCACACCGATCATGAAGCCGAGTCCCAAGGCTTCTGTCGCGAGGTCGCCGGCCGCGGTGCCCAATGCGAACGTGAATAATATGGCGGCCCAGTAAAACAGTTCTCTGCGTGTCGTGACGATCGTGTGGATCGACAGCGTTCGCTCGCTGCGGTACCAGAGGGCGAACACAGCGGCGAGCGCAATGGAAAACGCAATCGTGCTGGCGTAAAGACTGACGCCGAGACGGTCGGTCAGCGCATCGGTGATCTGCGTGCCGACCACGCTGACCAGAACCACGGTCAGCCAATAAATCCACGGTAAGTACTTGCGCATACGAAGCTGCACGGCCAGCGCGGCGAGCAGCAACACAAGCATCATCCCGCCGGTGAGCGCCGCGCCGAGACCGACATGCACGGCCAGATAGTCCGCGCCGGTTTCGCCGACGGTGGTTGCCATGATCTTGATCGCCCAGAAGACAAGTGTCGCTTCAGGCACTTTGTTGCTCATGTCGGCAACGCGATAGTTCGAGATCTCTGCCAAGCTGGTTCTCCCGTTAATAGGCGTATAGATCGACGCTGCGAGCGAGACGGCTCGCGTTTCGTCCAGGCGCCAATATGCGACGGGAAACCTTATGGAAAGCTTACGACGATGTAAAAAAGAATCGCGAGTCGCTGTTGTCGCGCACATCACGAAGACAGGCTTCGACCGAGCCTTAAGAAAGGCTTAAGGGCCGCGCGAAATGCAAAAAATATACCGCTCAAGCACTCGGTTTCCAGGCCGATGGACAGAGCGCAGTACAAACGTTTTTTCTCTCGGGAGATTTAGATGAATCGCGGTCACCGCATTGCCGAGTGGCCAGAATTGTCTGCGCGCCACTGGAGAAGATTCGCAAGACAAACCTTACATTTACTCATTGACACGCCTTCGAATTGCGATACATCCATTTCGCTACTAAACGCATAACTATTTCTATATCAAATTGTGCGACATTGAGGTGCCCAGCGTTCATCGGCATACAACGCATATTTGAATTGGTCCCTAGGGTACTTCGTGAGTTGATAGGCGCATCGTGACGCACGGACCTCGCAATTCTGCCAGGGATTTTTGAGATGCCCGGCGCGGTAATATCCACCGAATTGCCGTAAACAATATCGCCGATATATGCGGCTAGCGAAGTACGTTGCTCGTCCGAGAGACCGGGATTGCTGGTCAGCGCACTGGTACGAGCACGAGGCGTTCAATCGAATCGTGCAGTCCGTCGCGTCTCGGCAACGCTCGACACTTCTTGACGCTGTTCTATTAGATTTCATTCGATGTTCGAGGTCCGTGAGAGCGGGTCGCATGAATCGCGAGTAGACCAAGATTATGAATAAAAACCAATATCGGCTGGTATTCAGCCGCGTGCACGGTATGCTGGTTGCGGTGGAAGAAATAGCCAGCGCAGCGGGGAAAGCAAATACGGGTGAAACCCGGCGTACCGTCAGTTATAGCGGCGTGCGTCTGGTAACGCAGTTCGCTTTGCGTCTCGTCGCATTCGGCGCATTGATTGCCGCTGGCGCCATGCCGATGTGGGCGCATGCGCAGATCGTGGGAGCGGGGCCAAACGCCGCCTCGGTGGTTCAGACGCCTAACGGCTTGCCACAAGTGAACATCAACAAGCCGGGCGGCGCTGGCGTTTCGCTGAACACCTATAACCAGTTCGACGTTCAGAAGAACGGCGCGATCCTGAACAACTCGCCGACGATCGTCAACACGCAGCAAGCGGGCTATATCAACGGCAACCCGAATCTGAGTGCGGGGCAGGCGGCGCGCATCATTGTCAACCAGGTCAACAGTACGGCGGCCAGCCAGATCAAGGGGTATGTCGAGATCGCGGGAAGCCGCGCGGAGATCGTGCAGGCCAATCCCGCCGGTATCGTCGTGGATGGTGGCGGGTTCATCAATACCTCACGCGCAGTCCTTACAACGGGCGTGCCGCAGTTTGGCGCGGACGGCTCGCTGACGGGCTTCAATGTGAATCGCGGCCTCGTGACCGTGCAAGGTGCGGGCCTCGATACGTCAAACGTCGACCAGACGGATATTATTGCGCGCGCTGTGCAGGCCAATGCCGCAATCTACGCAAAGAACCTGAACGTGATCGCCGGCGCGAATCAGGTCAATCACGACACGCTGGCCGCGACGCCGATTCAGGGGGATGGCGCTTCACCGGCAGTTGCGATCGACGTGGCGCAATTGGGCGGCATGTACGCGAACCGGGTGTTTCTGGTCGGCAACTCCGCAGGCGTCGGTGTGGCGAATGCCGGCACGATCGCGGCACAGGCGGGCGACCTGACGTTGCAGTCGGACGGCCGTCTGGTGCTGACGGGCAAGACTACCTCTACCGGCAGCCTCGCGCTGTCGGCCGCAGGCGGCATCCAGAACAGCGGTACGACGTACACCCAGCAATCGGCTTCGGTGAATACGGCCGCCGATCTGACGAATACCGGCACACTTGCGGCGCAGCAGAACTCGACGATCAACGCGGGTTCGGTGAATTCGACCGGGACGCTCGGCGCGGGCGTGAACAACGATGGTTCCGTTGGCCGTAGCGGCGATCTGAACGTGACGGCGTCGGCGCAGCTTTCGGCGAGCGGTCAGAACGTCGCGGGAGGCAATGCATCGCTGATCGGCGCGGACGTGAATCTCGCTGGTAGCACGACGGCCGCGAACGGTAATCTGTCGTTGAACGCGACGGCCGGTGACGTGAACCTCGCGAACGCGACGACAAGCGCTCAAGGTGCCGTCTCTGCGAACGCTTCGGGCACGGTGATCAACGATCACGGCAGCCTGTCGAGCGGCGGCAGCACGACGCTTTCTGCCGGTAGCGTTTCGAACCAGGGCGGCAAGGTGTCGTCGCAGGGGCCATTGTCGGTGACGGCCGCCAACCAGATCGCAAACCAGTCCGGCGTGCTCGTGTCGGAGAGCACGATGGCACTGCGTGGCGGTACCGTCGCGAACAATCAAGGCACGATCCAGAGTGCCGGACACGCGACGGTCGACGGGGGCGCGATCGACAACACGGCAGGCCGCATCACGTCGCTGAATGGCGATGGTCTGACGCTGACCGCGACCGGGCAACTGACGAACGCGGCGGGCACGACGTCGGATGGCGCGCAAGGCGGCATGATCGGCGGCAATGGCGACGTGACCGTGCAAGGCGGACATATCGCCAACCACGGCACGATCACGTCCAGCACGAATCTTCACGTTGCCGGTCAGTCGGTCGGCAACAACGGCGGCGCGCTGAGGGCCGCTCAGGCCGTGACGGTCGATGCCGGCGCGCACCTGACGAACAGCACCGGCACGATCGCCGGCCAGACGGCAACGGTCAGCGCAACGACGCTCGACAACAGTACAGGCACCGTGCAGGCCGAACAGGTCTCGTTGACCGCTACCGACCTCGCGAATCATGGCGGCGCGATTACGCAGACCGGCACCGGCGCGATGGGCGTCAACGTGTCGGGCACGCTCGACAATTCCAGTGGCGGCACGCTGCAGTCCAACAGCACTGACCTGACACTCGCTCCCGCTTCGCTGGTTAATGACGGCGGCACGATCACGCATGCCGGCACTGGCACGCTGACGCTCGGCGGCGGCGCGGGTTCGATTTCGAACGTCGGTGGCACGATCGCGAGCAACGGGCGCATCGTCGCGCAGACTGGCACGCTGAACAATACGTCGGGTTCGATCAACGCCCAGACAGGGTTGGCGGCTACCGCCAGCGGCATGCTGAACAATACGAGCGGCAAGCTGCTGTCGAATACGGACCTCGGTCTGACCAGCAGCACGCTGACGAACGACGGCGGTCAGATCGGCGCGAGCACGAACGCGTCGATTCATAGCGGCTCGATGACGAATCAGGGTGGCTCGATCGTCGCGCCGAATCTGTCGGTCACGACCGACTCGACACTCGACAACAGCGGCGGCAGGCTCGAAGCCAATCAGCTCGCGCTGACGGCGACGAACCTCACGAACCATGACGGTGCGATCACGCAGTATGGATCGTCGGCGATGGGCGTGAACGTGAGCGGCACGCTCGACAACTCGGCCGCCGGCGTGATTCAGACCAACAGCACGGATCTGACGCTCAAGCCCGCCGAGCTGAACAACGCGGGCGGTACCATCACGCATGCCGGCACGGGCACGCTGACGATCGCACCGAGCAATGGCGCCAGCGCGCTGAACAACGCATCGGGCACCATCGTGACGAAGGGACAAGCGGTCGTCGATGCGAGCAGCTGGAACAACGCGAGCGGTATTCTCGCGGCGCAGCGCGGCATCAACGCAACGATTTCGGGCGACGTCAACAACGCGCAGGGACTGCTGCGTTCGGATACCTCGCTGTCGCTGACGAACGGCGGCGCGTTGTCGAACCGCGGGGGCCATATTCAGGCGGGGCAATCGACCGCCGGCGACACCAGCACGCTCGATATTCAGTCGGCATCGATCGATAACGCGGACGGCGCCATGGTCGACCTCGGCGCCGGCAAGATGACGGTGCAAGGCGGCAGCCAGATCGCCAACAGCCACGCTGGCGGCGTATCGGGTATGGGCGCCATCACCGGCAACGGCGACGTGACGGTCAGTGCGGCGTCGATCAGCAACACGCAGGGTGGGCAACTCAGCGGCGCATCGCTGCACGTCCGGGGGAATACACTCGACAACAGCGGCGGCACGATCGGCAATGTCGCGAATTCGAATGGCGACGTCGACGTGACCACGGCTGGTGCGATCACGAACACGAACGGTCAGATCAGTTCGACGCACGACCTGACGGTCTCGGCAGCCACGCTGCAAGGCGGCGGTACGTATAGCGCAACGCACGACGCGAACGTGAACCTGCGCCCCGGAGGAAGTCCCCTTGGGGGACAGGGCGACTACACGTCGTCGCCCGACACGCAGTTCAACGTCGGTCACGATCTCGCGTTCACGCTGCCCGGCACCTTCACGAACAACACGAACCTGCAATCGGTCAACAACCTGAGCGTCGATGCGGGCAGCATCGTCAACGCGGGCGCATTGACGGCCGGCGGCCTGCTGCACACGCAATCGACCAATCTGACCAATACCGGCGCGCTCGTCGGCGCCAGCGCGTCGCTCAATGCAACGAACACGATCTCGAACGTCGGCCCGACCGCGCTGATCGGCGGTTCCGACGGCAACGGTACACTCGAGATTCTCGCGCACGACATCGAAAACCGCGACGACACCACGTCCACCGATACGATGGCGCAAACGGCCATCTTCGGGATGGGCAAGGTCGTGCTGGCAGGCGGCAAGGATGCGGGCGGAAATTACACGAATGCGGCGGTGGTCAACAACGCGTCAGCGCTGATCCAGTCGGGCGGCAACATGGAACTGCACGCCGACAAGGTGACGAACACGCGCCGCGTGATGACGACCTCGACCAGTTCGATCGATCCGGCACTGCTCGCGCAGTTCGGCATTCCGATCAGCGGCCGCACGGGCCAGGTCGGCGTGAAGGATCCGGACAGCATCGGCGGCGTCTATACCGATCCGCCTCATGGTGGTCAGTGGAACAGCACGTATCAGTACACGACCTACTATGCGGACAGCGCGACGGCGACGACCGTGGCAGGCATTAGTCCGGCAGGCCAGATCGTGTCGGGCGGGAACATCGACGCGTCGTCGGCCGGCAATCTGCAAAATTACTGGAGCAACATCGCCGCGGTCGGTGACATCAAGATGCCGTTGCACTACGACGCTGACGGCTGGGCGGCGTCCGGCCAGAAACTGCCGGGCGTGGCAGTCTCGTATTCCGGGCAATATCACTACAACAACTACGACAACAGCGAATACAACTGGCAGTTGCCGTTCGGCAACGCGCCGTTCGTGACGGGACGTCCCGGTGGCTATACGCAGGCGGCGCCGGCCGACATCAAGGATTACAAGCTGCCGGGCTACGATTCGACGCTGGGTTCGAACGGCACGATTTCGGGTACCGGCGTCAGCGTCAATAACACCGCGGGCAACGCGTCGATTCCGTCGCTCGGCCTGCTGCCCGGACAAGCCGTTCCGGGCCTGACAATCGGCGGCCTCAGTGGCAACGCGAGCGGTGCGAAATCGGGGGCGTCGTCCGTGCACGGCGGCACGCCAGCGCCGGTGGACCCGATCATTGCGAGTGCGACGGCGCTGAACGTGCTGAACAATCTCACCATTCCGCAAGGCGGGTTGTTCAAACCGACCACTGCGCCGAACGCGAGCTACGTGATCGAGACGAATCCGGCGTTCACGAACCAGAAGAATTTCATTTCGAGCGACTATTTCTTCGGTCAGCTCGGCGTCGACCTCACGCATATTCCGAAGCGGCTCGGCGATGGCTTCTATGAGCAGCAGCTTGTGCGCAACGAAGTCACGGCGCTGACCGGTAAGGCGGTGCTTGGCCCATACGCGGACCTGCAGACCATGTATCAGTCGCTGATGGCGGCCGGTGCGGATCTGTCGAAATCGCTCGATTTGCCGATCGGGGCAAGTCTGTCGGCCGATCAGGTATCGAAGCTGACGAGCAACGTAATCCTGATGGAAACGCGGATGGTCGAAGGCCAGTCGGTGCTGGTACCGGTCGTCTATCTCGCGAAGGCCAGCCAGCAGAACATCGACGGGCCACTGATCAGCGCGACGAACATCGACTTCCAGAACGCACAGTCGTTCACGAACAGCGGCACGATCAAGGCAGATAACACGCTGGCGATTCAGGGCAAGCAGATCGACAACGCGTTCGGCGCGCTGCAAAGCGGCGGGCTGATGTCGCTCAAGGCCGGGAACAATATCGATCTGACGTCGGCCAATGTGAAGGCCGGCAGCCTGCAACTGGACGCCGGGAAAGACCTGATTCTCGATACGGCGACGACGACGAACACGCGGGTGAGTCGCGATGGTGCGATGAGCGTGGTGACGACGCTCGGGCCGACCGCGAAACTGGACGTCACCGGCGACGCGTCGATCACGACGGGCGGCAATTTCCAGCAGAACGCGGGCAACCTGTCGGTCGGGGGCAATCTCGGCATGAATGTCGGGGGTAACTGGGATCTCGGTGCGGTCCAGTCGGGCGAACACAAGATCGTGCAACGCGCGAACGGCGTATCGAACACGGACATCAACAAGGTTGCCGGCAGCTCGGTCGAGGTCGGCGGGCAATCGAGCATCGGCGTCGGCGGGGACCTTGCCGCGAAGGGCGCGCAGATCGACCTCGGCCAGGGTGGGACGATCGCAGCCAGGGGCAACGTTACGCTCGGCACGGCGAGTGCGACTTCGACGGTAAACAGCAACAGTTCGGGCAGCGATAGTCACGGCAGCTACGCGGAGACGTTGCACACGTCGGACCAGGCGCTGACCGGCACGATGCTCAAGGGCGGCGACACGGTCAACATTGTGTCGGGCAAGGACATCACGGTCAGCGGCAGCACGATCAGCCTCGACAAGAGCAACGCGAACCTGCTGGCAGCCGGCGATGTGAATATCGGCGCGGCAACCGAGACGCACGAACTCAACTCGCACGAAACGCACAGCCACAGCAATGTGGTGAGCGGTTCGAAGGTTGCGAGCGGGGTTGACCAGACGGCGACCTATAGCCAGGGCAGCACGGTGTCGGCCGATGGCGTCAACATTGTCAGCAACCGAGACATCAACGTGACGGGCAGCAACATCGTTGGCACGAACGACGTTAAGTTGCAGGCAACGCGTGATGTCAACATCAAGACCTCGCAAGATACGGTCCAGTCGTCCACCTACTACGACAAGCAGGAGTCCGGCCTGCTGTCGAACGGCGGTCTGTCGGTTTCGATTGGTTCGCGCTCGCAGTCGGACAAGCAGCAATCCGCCAGCGTGACGAACAACGGCAGCGCGATCGGTGCGCTCAATGGCAACCTGACGGTAAGCGCAGGCAATGACGTGCATGCGACCGGCAGCCTCCTCCACGCAGGCAACGATCTCGCCGTAGCGGGCAAGACCGTCACGATCGATTCAGCTTACGACACCATGAGCCAGGCGGAACAGCAACAGTTCCGTCAAGCGGGCTTGTCGGTCGGATTCACCAATCCGGTTGTGGCGACGGTGCAGACGGGCCGGCAGATGGCGGAAGCAGCGCAACATACGAACGGTGACCCGCGTCTGACGGCACTGGCAGCGGCCACCACGGGACTGGCGGCGAAGAACCTCTATGATGGCGCGGCCAGCGGCAATCCGGTGCAATCGCCGACGAGCGTCGGGGTCAGTATTTCGCTCGGTGCGAGCAAGAGCGACAGTCAGTCGCAAGCCCAGGCGAGCACGGCTATCGGCAGTACGCTGTCGGCAGGTCGGAATGTCACGATCGGGGCGTCGGGCGCAGGCGCCGACAGCAATATCAACGTGATCGGCAGCACGATTTCGGCCGGGAACAACGCGCTGCTGGCGGCTGACGGCAACGTGAACCTGCAGGCGGCACAGAACACCAGCGACCAGCATTCGACCAGCAGCGGGTCGAGCGCGTCGGTCGGCATTGCATTCACCGTGGGTTCGCAAAATGGTTTCTCGCTCAATGCGGGTGTGGCGGGCAATCGTGGGCACGCGGACGGCGATTCGACCACGTGGACCAATACGCACGTCACGGCGGGCGACACATTGACGATCCAATCGGGCGGCGACACGAATCTCAGGGGGGCCGTCGCATCGGGTAAGCAGGTCGTGGCCGATGTGGGCGGCAACCTGAATATCGAAAGCTTGCAGGACAAGGACCATTACGATTCGAAGCAGCAGAGCGCGGGCGTATCGGTCAGCGTCTGCGTGCCGCCTTTCTGCTACGGCGGTTCCTCGAGCGCGGCGGCAAACTTCAACCAGCAGGAGATGCACAGCGACTACGAGGCGGTGGGCGAGCAGTCTGGCATCAAGGCGGGCGATGGCGGTTTCCAGGTCGACGTGAAGGGCAACACCGATCTCAAGGGGGGCGTGATCGCGAGTGGCGACAAAGCCGTGCAGGACGGCGTGAACAGCCTGACGACTGCGACGCTCACGCATAGCGATATCGAAAACCATGCATCGTACGACGCGTCGTCGGTCGGGATTTCGGGCGGTGTCGGCGGGCAAATCGGCAAGGATCAGAAAGGTACGGCGGACAACGTGAATCCGGTGCCGGGGACAACGCTGCCGAAGGGGGATGGCGGAATGCAGGTTGCGCCGCCCGTAGCCCTCAGCGCGTCGGGCGATGCGAATTCGACGACGAAGAGCGGTATCAGTGGCGGCGCCATCACCATTACCGACGGCATGAAGCAGCAGCAACTGACGGGACAGACTGCGGCCGAAACGGTAGCGAACATCAATAGCGACACGTCGAACACCGGGGGCGCGCTCGCGCCGATCTTCGACAAGGACAAGATCCAGGCCGGCTTCGACATTACGAGCCAGTTCATCAATCAGGCGGGGACGTTCGTGGCGAATCGCGCGGCGGAAGCCGATGCAGCGAAGGCAGCCGCGAACAACCCGAATCTGACGCCGGATCAACGAGCAGCCGCCCAGCAGCACGCCGATGAACTGAACGCCAATTGGGGGCCGAACGGCACCTATCGTCAGGTGCTGACGGCTCTGTCGGTGGCCGCGGGCGGTAATGTAACGGGGGGTATGGGTCAATTTGCACAGAATGCGACGGTCGCCTATCTGCAAGAACTCGGCGCGAACCAGGTTAAGCAGATTGCCGACAACCTTGGCAGCGAAGAAGCGCGTGCTGCACTTCATGCGATTGTCGGTTGTGCTGGCGCGGCCGCCAGCAGCCAGAGTTGTGGCGCGGGTGCCATGGGTGCGGCGACCAGTTCTGTCCTCGGAAGTCTGCTTGCGCCGTCGACGAACCTGCCGGCATCGGAGCGCGAGGCGCGCGACAATCTGGTGACAAGCCTGGTTGCCGGCGTCGCTGCGATGTCCGGGCAGAATGTAGCGACGGCGACCGGCGCTGGCAAAATTGAGGTGGAGAACAATCAGGTTAGCATCCTCGCGCCGAAGAAAAATCCGCTGACAACCGATCTGGTAAAGACGTTCTGCGCGACGGGGACGTGCACGGACGAGCAGGTCAAGCAACTGGTTCAGGTACAGAGCCAGATCAATGAGGCCAGCGGCAAGAACGCGGTGACAGCGGCCGGAGCGGTGGCGATTGTTGCGGCGGTGCCTGCGCTTGTGGTGCTGGGACCGGAAGCGTTAGCGTTGGCGTTGTCGAATCCGGCGGCAGCGGTGAATGCTGGCATCATCACGGTGGAAACCGCAGCGGCGATTGCGACGAATTCGATCACGCCAGGCATGGCTATTGAGGGCGCGGGAGCGAAAGCAGGTACGGTGTGGGATTCGATTGTTGCGACTCAGCCCGTTTATCCTGGCTCAGTTCTTCCAAAATCGTTTGAGCTAACATTGGAAGGCGGGCAGAGTGTTTGGGTACATGGGAACGCGACGGAGCATATCGCGGAATATGCCCAGATGATTGCAAAGAACAATCCGCCGGAAGTTGTTCGAGTTGCGACACAACAACAACTTGCGAGCTTGGAGGGTGCCGTGAACGCTGTTACCAAAGATGGCGTGCCATACAATCAGCTAATCAATTCCAACGGCTGGGAATTAAAGTTTGCTCCTCCACGGCAACCGGGGCAGCTTCCCGTGCTCATTCATGCACTGCCTACAGGTAAGTGAGATTCGCATATGGAAATCAGGATTGAGAAGCCGTTTCGGTTGAGTTTCGATGTGGTCGAAACGGATGAGCATGTTCCGTCCATGCGGATGCAAGTATCGGCGGAGATACAGCAGTTTGGGCAAGATATTAGTTACCACAGCAGTCTATGGTTTGCTTGCTCCAGTTGGGATGAGTTTGTTTCGAGATTGAATGACCTTGACGCAGCCGAGGCAAGTCTTGCCGATATGAATAACTATTTCATTTTGCGACTTGGAAAATCGGCTGGGATGCCGGAAATGTCATGGGAAATCAAGCGAAGTGGCTTAGATGGCGCGACTGTGACGGCGGCGTTTAGCTCGCGAATCGACGAAGACACAATGGCACATATAAAGAGTCAAATTGAACAATTCCCGGTGTGGTGGTAGGTGATCTACGCGGCGTTGTTGCATAAATCGAATTTGAAGGCGAAAAGGTCCCTGTGATGCTGAATTCAGGCGATGCGGACGGACTGCGGGCGGGCAAGCACTGCCATGCGGTAGCACGGTGTCGGCTGATGGCGTCAACATTGTCAGCAACCGAGACATCAACGTGACGGGCAGCAACATCGTCGGCACAAACGATGTGACGTTGCAGGCAACACGCGACGTCACCATCAAGACCTCGCAAGATACGACGCAATCATCCAGCTACTACGAGAAGAAGGAAACGGGGCTGCTCACGAATGGCGGTCTGTCGGTGACGGTGGGTTCGCGCTCGCAGTCGGACAAGCAGCAATCCGCCAGCGTGACGAACAACGGCAGCGCGATCGGTGCGCTCAACGGCAACCTGACGGTAAACGCAGGCAATGACGTGCATGCGACCGGCAGCCTCCTCCACGCAGGCAACGATCTCGCCGTAGCGGGCAAGACCGTCACGATCGATTCAGCTTACGACACCATGAGCCAGGCGGAACAGCAACAGTTCCGTCAAGCGGGCTTGTCGGTCGGATTCACCAATCCGGTTGTGGCGGCGGTGCAGACGGGCCGGCAGATGGCGGAAGCAGCGCAACATACGAACGGTGACCCGCGTCTGACGGCACTGGCGGCGGCCACCACGGGACTGGCGGCGAAGAACCTCTATGATGGCGCGGCCAGCGGCAATCCGGTGCAATCGCCGACGAGCGTCGGGGTCAGTATTTCGCTCGGTGCGAGCAAGAGCGACAGTCAGTCGCAAGCCCAGGCGAGCACGGCTATCGGCAGTACGCTGTCGGCAGGTCGGAATGTCACGATCGGGGCGTCGGGCGCAGGCGCCGACAGCAATATCAACGTGATCGGCAGCACGATTTCGGCCGGGAACAACGCGCTGCTGGCGGCTGACGGCAACGTGAACCTGCAGGCGGCACAGAACACCAGCGACCAGCACTCGACCAGCAGCGGGTCGAGCGCGTCGGTCGGCATTGCATTCACCGTGGGTTCGCAAAATGGTTTCTCGCTCAATGCGGGTGTGGCGGGCAATCGCGGACACGCGGACGGCGATTCGACCACGTGGACCAATACGCACGTCACGGCGGGCGACACATTGACGATCCAATCGGGCGGCGACACGAATCTCAGGGGGGCCGTCGCATCGGGTAAGCAGGTCGTGGCCGATGTGGGCGGCAACCTGAATATCGAAAGCTTGCAGGACAAGGACCATTACGATTCGAAGCAGCAGAGCGCGGGCGTATCGATCAGCGTCTGTGTGCCGCCTTTCTGCTACGGCGGTTCCTCGAGCGCGGCGGCAAACTTCAACCAGCAGAAGATGCACAGCGACTACGAGGCGGTGGGCGAGCAGTCCGGCATCAAAGCAGCGGGCGATGGCGGTTTCCAGGTCGACGTGAAGGGCAATACCGATCTCAAGGGTGGCGTGATCGCGAGCAGCGACAAGGCGGTGCAGGACGGCGTCAACAGCCTGACAACCGCGACGCTCACGCATAGCGATATCGAAAACCATGCATCGTACGACGCGTCGTCGGTCGGGATTTCGGGCGGTGTCGGCGGGCAAATCGGCAAGGATCAGAAAGGTACGGCGGACAACGTGAATCCGGTGCCGGGGACAACGCTGCCGAAGGGGGATGGCGGAATGCAGGTTGCGCCGCCTGTAGCCCTCAGCGCGTCGGGCGATGCGAATTCGACGACGAAGAGCGGTATCAGTGGCGGCGCCATCACCATTACCGACGGCATGAAGCAGCAGCAACTGACGGGACAGACTGCGGCCGAAACGGTAGCGAACATCAATCGCGACACGTCGAACACCGGGGGCGCGCTCGCGCCGATCTTCGACAAGGACAAGATCCAGGCCGGCTTCGACATTACGAGCCAGTTCATCAATCAGGCGGGGACGTTCGTGGCGAATCGCGCGGCGGAAGCCGATGCAGCGAAGGCAGCCGCGAACAACCCGAATCTGACGCCGGATCAACGAGCGGCCGCCCAGCAGCGCGCCGATGAACTGAACGCCAATTGGGGGCCGAACGGCACCTATCGTCAGGTGCTGACGGCCTTGTCGGTGGCCGCGGGCGGTAATGTAACGGGGGGGATGGGTCAATTTGCACAGAATGCGACGGTCGCCTATCTGCAAGAACTCGGCGCGAACCAGGTTAAGCAGATTGCCGACAACCTCGGCAGCGAAGAAGCGCGTGCTGCACTTCATGCGATTGTCGGTTGTGCTGGCGCGGCCGCCAGCAGCCAGAGTTGCGGTGCAGGTGCCATGGGTGCGGCGACCAGTTCTGTCCTCGGAAGTCTGCTTGCGCCGTCGACGAATCTGCCGGCATCGGAGCGCGAGGCGCGCGACAATCTGGTGACAAGTTTGGTTGCTGGCGTCGCTGCGGTGTCCGGGCAGAATGTAGCGACGGCGACCGGTGCTGGCAAAATTGAGGTTGAGAACAACCAGGTCTCCATTGGGCGAACCGTCACCGGACCGCAGAATGTGCCGCAAGGCATGGGCGGGTACTTCGGTGAGCAGCGACAGAAAGGCGACGGTGTGATCGCCGATCCCGCTACGGTGCTTGATCCGACGATTAAGCCGAATGGGTCGTTGATCCATCCGTTGCCGGATGCCAAGACGGTCGGCGACTGGATTACGGCGATCATCCCGGATGACGTTAAGGATCTGGTCGACCACATCTTCTCGGCGTCTAACGAAAATGACGCTCGACGTACAAATCCTTCGAAAGCTGATAGTCCGGTATGGCAGGGACTTCGGCCATCGGGGAACGGGGTGAGGACTGACGGGGATCGCCTGTACGAGTGGGACTACACTCATAACGATATTGAGGTCTACGATAAGCGCGGGCGTCACTTGGGGTCTGCGGACCCGGTAACTGGTGAGCTATACAAACCCGCTGTTCCCGGCAGAAAACTGAATCGGTGAAAGATGAAAAAGCGCGATTTGCTTGATGATTTGATTAGGGGGCGACTGTCGCCGGAGGATGCTGAAAACGTCTATGACTTGTACATGGACAATTTGACCGAAGCCGATCCGCCTGTCACGGAGATGCTTGGTTTCTCAAAAAAGGAGTGGACCGCGCATGCTCATGGCGCTCCTTTCGAGGTAATCGCTAAATGGCGTGAAAAAGGTTGGCCTGACACGTGTTTCGTCTGTGGAGGGAAAATTGTTTCCGACGATTTCGGATGGTTTCCTCGCGAGCACGATGGAAAATATGGGCTCCGACATATCGTGTGCCCTAAAGATATCTTGACTGGTTGAGAAGGCGAGGATTCAAGTCTGATGTGAGGACGCGAGTGTTCAATGGTAAGGGGAATTTCAAATATGTTGTAAATTTGGATGGGTCGGTGAATTCCGATAAGACGAACGCCGGATCTGGTCGAAAACTTAATATTAGGTGAGGTGGCCGGCATCGGAGCGCGAGGCGCGCGACAATCTGGTGACAAGTTTGGTTGCCGGCGTCGCTGCGATGTCAGGGCAGAATGTAGCGACGGCGACCGGTGCTGGCAAAATTGAGGTAGAGAACAATCAGGTTAGCATCCTCGCGCCGAAGAAAAATCCGCTGACAACCGATCTGGTAAAGACGTTCTGCGCGACGGGGACGTGCACAGATGAGCAGGTCAAGCAACTGGTTCAGGCGCAGAACCAGATGAATGACGCGGTTGGCAAGAATGCGGTGATCGTGGCCGGAGCAGCGGCGGCTATAGTGGCGGTGCCTGCGTTGGCATCGTTGGCGCCAGATGCGTTGGCGCTGGCGTTGTCGAATCCGGTGGCAGCGGTGAATGCTGGCATCATTACGGCGGAGACTGCGGCGGCGATTGTGACGAACTCGGTGACGCCGGGCGTTGCAATTGAAGGTGCTGGAGCGAAGGCCGTTGCAAGCGGTTCGAAACTTATTGAACAATATGGACCGCTCAATCAAGGTCCTCTCCCTCAAGCCATTGCGAATACATTCAGAGGCGGAAGCTATGCGGAAATCGTCGTAGAAGAGCCGACGACTCTTTATCGAGTGTACGGGGGTACAGCTAACGAACTTGGAGGGTATTGGTCGCGTACGCCACCGGCTGGTCCAGTCCAGTCAATAATCGATAGTGCCTTGAATCCGCAATGGGGCAATACGGCTGTTAATGTGGTCGCAATAGATATTCCCGCTGGAACAAAATTCTATGAGGGTGCTGCCGCTGCGCAAGGTGGACTTGTTGGTGGCGGCAGTCAAGTGGTGTTTCCGAAGGACGTCAAGATTGATCCATCGTGGATTAAGAAACCATGAACGCGTGTAACTGGGAAGTGATAGACACATTCTCCTCGCCCGGCGAATATCGTCGTTTCTGCGCTTGGCTTGGTGATCAGGTGGCTAGCGGGTTGGCGGAGCAAGTAGCCGTCCAAGACTCATATGCCGGAGAAATGTTTGACGAAAAGTGGTTCCGCTGTAAGCAATCCGGAGATGTCTGGAGGCTTGTAGCGCCAGATGGTCCGTTCCATGGATATTGGGGAGCGGTTTAATAGTTTCCCATTCGATTGACTACCTATACGACAAACCCAGTCTTCGAGCTGGGTTTGTCGTTTGTAGAGTCGTTCAATCCGGCGTGATGACGAGCCTGCCGTGCTCGACCTGGATTCTCACTCGCTGTCCGGGCGGGAAGCCGGCCTGTTCAAGCCACATGCCGGCGATGCGTAGCCACGGAAAAAACCGTGGTGTTCGCCAGGGTCTTCCCTCTTGGGGGCTGGGCCGCCAGCGCATGATCTGCTGGACGGTGGCGTGTCGCTCGGGATGAGCGTGCAATGCTTTAAGATGGGCGTCAGCCATATCAACTCCTTGTCTGAGTTGGTGGTGGTCAGCGGGCGGTGAGTGTTGGTAGCACTCACCGCCCGCGCTTCGTTTACGTCAGCGTATTGCTCACTACTGTGCGGTTGCACAGCCGATGCGGGTTGACGAAGTGACGGACGTTAAACCTGCCTCCTCTTTAGCTGCTATTGCTGTGCCAGGCGAAGCGGTCACGCTGGCCGCAGCCGAAAGCGCGGCTAATGAGGAGGTATCGCCCCTGGCTCCTGCGGTGACACACGCCGATGACATGCAGGTGAGCGAGTCAGCGGCGGGCGAACTGCTGTTCAGCTTCGGTGAAGCGTAGAACCCTGGTGGCCGTCAAGGCTGCCCTTCGGCGCGCTCACGCGCGGCCTTGACGGAGAAGTGCACGAGGCCAGCGAGGTGCCGTTATCGAGTTACGAGGGTCGACGCGGTTATGGAGCAGTGGAGCACGACGGCCCTGTTCCCCCGGGTTTGCCGTCTCCCTTCGGGAGCCGTCAAACCCTGCTGGATGAAATTGCTTCGTGATGCGATGTAATTGAGATGGACGCAAGGCGTCCTCTGGCAAACTCGCGTCTTTAGGCGCAAAGTCGCGTCGGGGAAAAAAGTTGTTGGCTGGCCGGTGCGTCGGGGCGAAGTGGCTTGAAAGTGGTTGAGGCGTCGGGAAAAAATCCGTTTCGACAACGGCGCGTGCGTCGGATGCTGATGTTGTTGAGAACAACCAGCTCAGCGGAATCATTGGACGAACCGTCACTGGACCGCAGAATGTGCCGCAAGGCATGGGCGGGTACACCGGGGAGCAGTGGCAGAAAGGCGACGGCGTGATTGCCGATCCCGCTACGGCGCTCGATCCGACGATCAAGCCGAATGGATCGTTGATTTATCCGTTGCCGGATGCCAAGACAGTGGGGGACTGGATTACGGCGATCATCCCTGATCAGATCGAGGGGCTTGTAGACTACGTTATTACGGCGGCTCGATGGAAACGTGGGAATGATGTTTATGCACCAACACCGTTGTTCTACACGGAAACGTTGAGAGTCTCGAGTGTCTTGCTCAAGCACTAAGTAAGTGTGGAGCCCGGTAACAATCAAGACCGGGACCGGTAAAGCAAGCGAGTGATAAGTTAAACGACGCCGTAAAACCAAAAAAATGAAAATCATAGAAAACGGAAATTTCTCTCCATGGTTCCGCGTTGTGCTGTGGGCGACTGGAATTGCTATTGCCGCCGCATCCTATCAGCTACTTTCCGGTATGCCGATGTTCATAGGGGTTGTTGTTGGTATGGTTATTCTGGCCACTGGGACCTATGCTGAAAGAGCAAACCTGCTTCATTTGAAGCCCTTCGACAACAGCTACAAGAAGGCGCGGGAGAGTTACAAGGTCAAGGACGACGAAGAGAATAAGCCTTGAGCAAGCAGCAAACCCTGCGTGAGCCGGGATTGTTGTTTGTGGGTTGTTCAGTTCTGTTTGCTGCGTCTTTGCAGCATGGCCTCGGTCTCTGGCGAGGTCATGTACCTGCCGGCGACCCTATAGTCGTAATCGGGCGTGATGGTGACGTGGCCGAACCGATAATCGACGCTGAACAGAACCTGGTGTCCCGGCAGGAAGCCAGCGTGTTCGTGCGTGCGGTCTGCTTCAAGCGTAACGGAAACCTTAACATCGCGAGCGTGAGCAGCGCTCACCAGCAGCAGCTTGGCATTTCTAACGAAGCCGCATTGTTGCGGAAATATCATGTTCTCGAACAAACATCCAGAATTTCGCCGTCCCGCGGTAGGGCCGCGCGGTTCCATGTGGCCCTATCGCTTCGCCGAATTGTTCTTCGGTGCGATTGCGAAGGCGACGATGGTCATTGCCGCTTTGCTTCTTGTCGCTCTCGAACTTCTCAGCGGGGGTATGGGTACAGGCGGGGGCTTAAGCGACCTTCCAACAACTCGCAGAGGTTGGCGAAATCTATTTCTCGTTATGCTGACGATTCTCGTAGCTATTGCGCTCAGTATCTATTTCCTTGTCCTTACGGAAAGTCACCCGCATCCCTGAGACGATCGAGCGGCGCATTTGTTGCTACCGCGACAGACATGGCGGCGGACGGTGTCACTCAACTTGTCAAACCTGATGTTGGCCAATACTTAGAGGCCAGTTCAAAAACCCGTGAGGGGGCTGTTTACTTTCCCAGCAAGCTGTTAACCTTGGTTGCCTCAACAACGGAACCCAAGGGATGGAACCGCCGGTTATTGATGACGAGTTGTGGATACTGATCGAACCGTTATTGCCGCCGCCCAAGCCGCGGCGCAAGAAGCATCCTGGTCGCCCACGCGTGTCGGATCGGGCGGCGCTGAATGGCATCTTGTTCGTGTTGAAGACAGGTCTGCGATGGAACCACCTGCCGACCAGATTGGGCTTTGGCTCCGGCGCAACCTGCTGGCGACGACTGCACGACTGGCAGAAGGCTGGTGTGTGGGACCGGCTGCACGAACTGCTGCTCGACAAGCTGCGCGAGGTTGGCCAGATCGACCTCTCACACGCTGCCGTCGATTCCTCGTCGATACGGGCCGTTGGGGCGGGCGAAAAACTGGCCCGAACCCCACGGATCGCGCGCGACCCGGTTCCAAGCACCACATCCTCGTCGACGCAAACGGCGTTCCCATCAGCGCGATCCTGACTGGCGCGAACCGAAACGACGTCACCCAGTTGCTGCCGCTCGTCGATGCGATTCCGCCTATTCGCGGCGTACGCGGTCGGCCGCTTCAGAAGCCCAAGGTCGTCTATGCTGATCGTGGCTACGATTCCGACTCGCATCGTCAGCGACTGCGCGAGCGCGGTATCAAGCCGGTGATCGCGAAGCGTCGCACTGAACATGGCAGCGGTCTGGGCAAATTCCGCTGGGTGGTTGAACGGACTCACTCGTGGCTCCACAGCTTCCGTCGTCTTCGTATTCGCTTCGATCGCCGAGCAAACATTCACGAAGCGTTCTTGAAACTCAGCTGCGCCCTCGTCTGCTGGAACATCTTCAGGCGTACGGAGCGGCCTTTTTGAACTGACCTCTTAGAAAACGGCGCGACTGGCATCGCGGCAAACGCCGTTTCCGGCCGGTATCCCGAATTGAGTCCAGCTATAAACGAAGCGGCAAACAAGTTTAACGATAGCAACTGGTCCAATGCCATTCAGGACTTTATTAATTCTAATTGGAACAAGTTTACAAATCAGGGAGTCAAGAAATGAAACTCATTGAGGACGGCAACTTGACATGGGGCGCTAGTGTATGCCTGATCCTGTTAGGGTTCGGTGTAATGTTCGGCACACTAAAATTTGGGCCTCCCTCGATATGGAGTGCTGTTTTGGTATTGATTGGCTTTGGTGTGGCGGCAGTAGGAGGGATGACCTGTCGAGCGCGAATGTTCCACATCAAGCCTTTCGACAACAGCTACAAGCAGGCGCGGGAAAGTTACAAGGTCAAGGACGACGAAGAAAATTAGCCTTGAGCAAACCGGGAGCCGTCAAACCCGGCGGGACGATGAAACTGCTTCGTGATGCAATGTAATTGGGATAAGGAAAAGGTCTCTTCTGGCAGACTCGCGTCTTTAGGCCAAAACCCGCGTCGGGGCAAAAAATCTGTCGTGAAGAACTGCATCCGGGAAATTGAGGCGCTCAAAGCCGCGTCGCGTCGGGAGTTTGAGGATTCGCCAACGGCGGGCGTGTCTGGGTTGCGTGTTCGCTACAACCGGCAACTTCATCCTGACTGGTTTGGATTCCAGGCCACCTTGCACCCAAGCCATAAAACGAATTTAACGAAATCACGCGCATGACCATCCGCACATCTGTTGTATTACTGTCGGCTGCATGGCTAGTGCCGATCTCCGTTTCTGCTCAACAAGCCCCAACCCCAGCTGATCGCGCAGCAGCTGCACGTGCGAATGCGGAGCAGGACCGTCAAGCCCAGCAGCAACGGGACGCCCAGCAGCGCGACGCGGCCTTGCGAGCCCCATCGGTGCGCTCGGAAGTGCCACAAGCTGAAACGTATCCACCGCTGCCGAGAGAGCAACCGTGTTTCCGCATCGACCACTTCTCGCTCGATGTGCCAGGCACGTTGCCCGAAGCGGTCAAGACCCAAGGCGCGTCTGCATTGCCGATGGATCGCTTCGCGTTCGCGCGTGAATGGCTGAACCATTACGCCGGACAATGCGTCGGAAAGCAAGGCATCGACGTGCTGGTCAAGGGCCTGTCTCAAGCGATTCTGTCGCGAGGTTACGTCACGACACGTGTACTCGTCCCCGAGCAAGACCTGTCGAGCGGCACGCTCAAGTTGTCGCTGATTCCCGGCACGATCCGTCATGTGCACTTCGCCGATGAAAAGCTGCGCGGCACGTGGAAGACCGCGTTTCCGACTGGCGACAGTGAACTGCTGAACCTGCGCGACCTCGAACAAGGCCTGGAGCAGATGAAGCGCGTGACGAGCCAGAATGTCTCGATGCAGATCGTCCCGGGCGATCTGCCGGGCGAAAGTGACGTGGTGCTCGACGTGAAGCGCGGCAAGCCGTGGACCGTCGTTGCATCGATCGACAATTCGGGCACACGCGCGACCGGCAAGCTGCAAGGCAATCTCTCGCTTGGTATCGACAACCCACTCGGCCTGAACGACCTCTTCAACATCGGCATGAGCCAGGATCTCGAATTCGGCGACAAGCGCCTCGGCTCGCACGGCTGGAACGGCTTCTATTCGATTCCGTGGGGCTACTGGACCGCGACGCTGTCCGCGTATACCAACGCGTACTACCAGCAGATCGCCGGCGTGAATCAGACATTCGTCGCGAGCGGCAACTCGAAGACGGTCGACTTCAAACTGGCTCGCATTCTAGCGCGCAGCCAGAATGACGTATTCGGCGGGTATATGCGCTTGTCGCGCCGTTTCGGCCAGAGTTTCATCGAAGACACCGAGATTTCGCAGCAGCGCCGCAACAACACATTCATCGAACTTGGTCTGACCGATCGGCACTACTTCGGCAGTGCGCAGTTCGATGGCACGCTCGCGTACAGGCAGGGCATCGGCACATTCGGCGCACAAGACGATGTGCTGGCGGCGGGCGGTGGCCCTACCTATCGCTACAAAATGGCCGTGCTTGATGCGAACTTGTCGGTGCCGTTCGCGATCGCGCAGCAGCCGTTCCGGTACGTCACGACATTTCACGGCCAGTACACGGGCAACACGCTGTACTACATCGATGACCTGACGATCGGTAGCCGCTATACGGTACGTGGTTTCGACGGCGAAACGATGCTGGCGGCGGCGCGCGGATTCTACTGGCGTAACGAGCTACAGGCACCGATTGGACAGACGGGGCAGGCGCTCTATGCGGGACTCGATTATGGCCGCGTTTGGGGCCCGCAGCCGATCGCGCTCGTCGGTACGCAACTGGCCGGTGCGGTGATCGGCGTCAAGGGGAGTGTTGGCACGCGATTCGGCGCCTATGCGTACGACCTCTTCGCGAGTACGCCGGTCTACAAGCCGTCGGGCTTCCCGACCGCGCGCGTGACGGTTGGTTTTCAGGTGACAGCGCAGTTCTAAGGGATGGTGGAATGGGAGATGGGGCACGAGCCAAAGATGTGATCGAGCCGAATGACGGAGGCGTGGGCGACAAGCTGTTGAGTCAGAGCCGATGTGCGTTCGAGCGCGCGTCGCGCGCGATGCCGGACTTCTATTCACTGACTCTACCGCTTAGTCGCCATCGTTGGCTGGATGATGGGGCGCCGCTACGTATTGGACCCGATTCGCCGATCGCGCTTCGTCGCGCCGTTGAAACACTGGCGCACTATTTCAAGCGCGAACTCAGGTTTGACGTTGTGCAGTTCGAGGCGGCCGAAACGTCGTCTGCGCCAGACTTCGTACCGTACGAGGCGTATGTGTTCCATGAGCCGGCGCGGGACCGGCTAATAGAGGATCACCCAATGCCCCGACGCATTTTCGGAGCGTGCTGCTTTCGGTGGCGAGAGCGGGAGAATTGCGAGTATGGCTGGTCACTCGACTGGGCATTATTTTTCCGGAGAGCGTATCTCGATGATCAAATTTGCAACTTTAGTTGGTTCTTGCTATAGCAATCTGAAAGTGACGCTTCTCGGATTGCCGACAGTGAAACTCATTCCACTCGCCCTATTGCTAACTTATGTTGCAACGCTACCGTCCGTCATTTCCGTTCTCGTCAGTCCCGAATCTTCTGTCGGCGGGCCCGGCTGGGGCAAGCATGACGTCTTTCGGATGATTCTGTTCGGATGCGTGCTGGCGCCGTTACTTGAAACGGCATTTCATCAGTGGGCCTGTATCCGCATACTTCAGAAGCTCCGTTGTCGAGCAAGCGTTGCTATTCTTGTCTCCTCGGCGGTGTTCGGTCTGGCTCACGACTACAGCATTCCATACATTGCGACAGCGTTCCTGGGTGGAGTTGTCCTATCGACGGTCTTTGTGATCGAGAGCAAAAGAAATGGCCATCCATTTCTATCTACGCTGACTGTCCACGCCTTGCGAAACTGGATAACAACCACGTACATACTTTTAGTGTGAGCCAGTCCCGCCATTGATCTGATTGTCAGCGCTCAACTAACAGATTCCGTTTCGACCACACTGCCGCTCGAGCGCTGCTTCTCCAGCCAATGCGACAGACGGTCGAACCACAAATGCACCACCGGCGTCGTGAACAGCGTGAGCATCTGCGAAACGATCAGGCCACCGACAATCGCGATGCCGAGCGGCACGCGCAGCTCAGCGCCCGCACCATGACCGAGCGCGAGCGGCAACGCGCCGAACAGCGCCGCAAGCGTGGTCATCATGATCGGCCGGAAGCGCAGCACGCAGGCCTGCCGGATCGCTTCGCGCGGCGACAGCCCCTGCTCCCGCTCGGCCACGAGCGCGAAGTCGATCATCATGATCGCGTTCTTCTTCACAATGCCGATCAGCAGAATGATGCCGATCATCCCCATGATCGAGAGATCCTGACCGCACAGCATCAACGCAAGCAGTGCGCCCACGCCCGCCGAAGGCAGCGTCGAGATGATGGTGAGCGGGTGAATCGCGCTCTCGTACAGGATGCCGAGTATCAGATAGACCACCACGAGCGCCGCGGCGATCAGATACGGCTCGCTCGCGAGCGATGCCTGGAACGCCTGCGCAGTGCCCTGAAACGAGCCCGTCAGACTATCGGGTTTGCCTGCCGCGACCTCAGCCCGGTGAATCGCCGCCACCGCGTTGCCGAGCGACTGCCCCGCCGCAAGATTGAACGAGATCGTCACGGCCGGGAACAGCCCCTGGTGATTCACCGAAATCGGCGACACGTTGTTCTCGAGCCTCGCCAACGTGTTGAGCGGCACCAGTTCGCTGGTCAACGGCGAGCGCACGTAGAGGTGCGCGAGTGCATCGGTAGTCAACTGGAAGCTCGGGTCCACTTCTTCGACGACATGGTACTGATTCAGTTGCGTGAAGAGCGTCGCGATCTGCCGCTGGCCGAACGCATCGTAGAGCGTGTCGTCGATCGCCTGGGCGGTGATGCCGAAGCGCGACGCCGTGCTGCGGTCGATCACGAGCGTCGCGCTGGTGGCGGCAGCCTGCTGGTCGGAGGTGACGTCGGCGAGTTCCGGCAGCTTCGAGAGCTTGTCGGTCAGCACGCCCGCCCAGTGATTGAGTTCCTTGATATCGGGGTCCTGCAACGTGTACTGATACTGCGCGGCGCTGATGCGGCCGCCCACCTGTATGTCCTGCCGCACCTGCATCGACAGTGAAATGCCCATGACCTTCGCCAGTTTCGGCTTCAGGCGGTTGAGCACCTGCGCCGCGCTGTCCTTGCGCTGATTGAACGGCTTCAGATTGATCATGACGCGCCCCTGGCTCACGGTCGGATTCGGGCCCATCCAGTAGTAGACGTTATCGACAGCCGGATCGGCTTCGATCAGATTGCCCAGTTGCTGCAT
This sequence comes from Paraburkholderia sp. GW821-FHT02A12, assembly GCF_059422005.1. NCBI lineage: Bacteria > Pseudomonadati > Pseudomonadota > Betaproteobacteria > Burkholderiales > Burkholderiaceae > Paraburkholderia > Paraburkholderia sp. GW821-FHT02A12. The sequence continues at coordinate 3,163,940 of NZ_JBWKWA010000002.1, forward strand.
CTTGACCGACATCGAGCGAGGCGAGATGTCCGGCGCGGCCTGCGCGACGCCCATGATCAAGCCGGAGTCTTCCTGCGGAAAGAAGCCCTTCGGGATCGCGACGAACAACACGCCGGTCGCCGCAATCGTGGCCACCGTCACAGCCAGCATCAGCTTCTGATGACTCAGCACCCAATCGAGACCACGCTCGTAGCGCCGCTCCACCGCGGTAAAGCCCGCTTCGAGCCACGTTTCGAACTTGCGCATCCAGCCTGCGTCATCCGGCTCGGGCAAGCGAATCAGCCAGCCGCACAGCATCGGCGTCACGGTCAGCGAAACCAGCGCCGACATCACGATCGCCGCGCTCACCGTCACCGCGAATTCGCGAAACAGACGGCCGACAATGCCGCCCATCAGCAGGATCGGAATGAAGACGGCGATCAGCGAGATCGTCATCGAAACGATGGTGAAGCGCACTTCCATTGCGCCGAGCAGTGCGGCCTTCATTCTGGGCACACCCTCTTCGATATGCCGCATCACGTTTTCGATCACGACGATCGCATCGTCCACCACGAAGCCCACCGCGATCGTCAGACCCATCAGCGACAGATTGTCGAGGCTATAGCCAAGCAGATACATCACGCCGAACGTGGCCACCAACGAAAGCGGAATCGTCAGGCTCGGAATCACCGTCGCCCACAGGTTGCGCAGGAACGAGAAAATGACCATCACGACCAGCGCGATCGTCAGCATCAGCGTGAACTGCACGTCGTGCACCGACGCGTCGATGGTCTGCGTGCGATCGCCCACCACGTGCAGATGCGCGGCCGCGGGCAGCGTCGCTTCGAGCGCCGGCAGCTTCGCCTTGATGTTGGCGATGGTCTGCACGACGTTGAAGCCCGGCTGCTTGTGAATGTCGAGAATGATCGCGCGCTCGTGTTGCAGCCACGCGGCCTGCTGGTTGTCTTCGGCGGCGTTCAGAACCGTGCCGAGATCGGACACGCGAATCGGCGCGCCGTTCTTGTACGCCACCACCAGATCGCGATACTCCGAGGCGCTCGTGATCTGGTCGGTCGCGTTGAAGATGACCGAGCGGTCCGGGCCGTTCAGGCTGCCCTTCGGCGCATTCACTGTTTGCACGCCCACGATCGAGCGCACGTCTTCCAGCGTCAAACCGCGGGCGGCGAGCTTGTCCGGATCGAGCTGGATGCGCACCGCGGGCCGCTGCTGGCCGTGGAAATCGACGAGGCCGACGCCGGGCATCTGCGAGATCTGTTGCGCCAGATAGTCTTCGGCGTAGCTGTCGAGCTGCGTGAGCGTCAGCGAAGGCGAAGTCAGCGCCAGCGAGAGCAACGTGAAGTCCGCGGGATTGACCTTCTGATAGGTCGGCGGATTCGGTAGATTCTTCGGCAGATTGCCGCCGGCCGCGTTGATGGCGGTCTGCACGTCCTGCGCCGCACCGTTGATGTCGCGCGACAGGTCGAACTGCACGGCGATGTTGGTGTTGCCGAGCGAGCTGGACGACGTCATCTGCGTCACGCCGGAAATCAGCGACAGCTGCCGCTCGAGCGGCGTCGCCACCGACGTCGCCATGGTTTCCGCACTTGCGCCGGGCAACTTCGCGACGACCTGGATGGTCGGAAAGTCGACTTGCGGCAGCGGCGCGACGGGCAGCAGAAAATACGCTACCGCGCCGACCAGCAGCACCGCGATCGCCAGAAAACTGGTCGCAATGCGCCGCTTGATGAACAACTCCATGAAACTCATGACGGATTGTCCTGGTTAGCCTGGCTGCCCGCTGCGTTGGCGTTGGCGTTGGCCTGCGGCGCCTCGGCGAGCGTCGCCACCATGGTCGCCGCCACATGCACGCCCGGGTTCAGCCGGCTTTGTCCGTCGAACACGACCAGATCCGCCGGGACAATGCCGCTGCGTATCTCCGTCATGCCGTCGACCGTGACACCGGTTTGCACCGGCCGCATCCGCGCTGTGCCGTTCGCGTCGATCACGTACAGTTGCGTGCCGTTCTGCGTATTCACCACCGCGCGGCTCGGCACCGCGAGACGCTGCGAATCGGTACGCACCAGCACGCGCGCGTTCACCAGTTCGCCCGGCCAGAGCTTGCGGTCCTTGTTGGTGAATGAGGCCTTGAGCTTGATCTGGCCGGTAGTGGGATCGACCGTGCTGTCGATGAACACGAGCGTGCCGTCGGCAAGCGGCGAACTGCCGGAACGCGTGGTGACGTTCACCGCGAGCGGCGCTTTCGCCTGATTGGCGAGCAGGTCGGGCAGCACGTCCTGAGGCACGGAGAACTGCACGGTAATCGGCTCCATCTGCGTGACCGTGACGATGCCGGTCGTGTCGGTCGGATGCACGATCGCGCCGATATCGGCTTCGCGCGCGCCGGCGCGGCCGGTGAACGGCGCGGAGAGCGTCGTGAAGCTGAGTTGCAGGCGCTCGCTCTGCACCAGCGCGGCATCCGCGGCGACGGTCGCGGCGAGTGCTTCCACTTGCGACCTCGCCGTGTCGACCGCCTGGCTGGTCGCCGCGCCGATTCCGACCAGCTTCGAATAGCGCGCGAAATCGAGCCGCGCATTGTCGAGCGATGCCTGGTCCTTGCGCTGCGCCGCTTCCGCCTGGTGCAGCTGGGCGGTCAGCGGTCCCTGATCGAGTTGCGCGAGCAGTTGCCCGGCGTGCACATCCTGCCCTTCGGTGAAGGCGATGCGCTGCAACTGGCCGTCGACGCGCACCTTGACGTCCACGGTATTGAGCGCCAGAACCGTGCCCACCGCCGCGACGCGGATCGGAAAGTCGCGATTCGCCGCATGGCCGGCGTTGACCGGCACGGCCGGCGCCGGTTTGACAGCCGGGTGCCTCGGCCAGAACCACGCCACGAGAATCACGACGAGAACGGCCAACGCCACAGCGAGCGGCGCGCGGCTTCTGCGCGCACGCGGCGCCTCATGTTTCGGAAGGTCAGCAGGTTTCATGAGCGGGAAGGCGTAGAAGAGGAAGCGGGACGGCCATCGCTATCGCCGGTTATGCCGAAGCCGCCGCCGAACGCGCGAAACAGACTGACCGACGCTTGCAGGCGCGCGAGCCGCGCCTGCACCAGCGTGTCTTCGGACTGGTACAGCGTGCGTTGGGCGTCGAGGACGGTCAGAAAATCGACGGTGCCGAGCGTGTACTGGGTTTGCGCGAGCGTGGCGGCTTTGCGGGCGGCGTCGGCGGCGTTCTGGTCGGCGGCTTCAGCAAGTTGCTGCTGCTGCGCCGCCGACAGCGAATCCTCGACGTCCTGCAGCGCGGTCACCACGGCCTGCCGGTAATCCGCCACGCTCTTCGTCTCCGCCGCCTGGCTCGCATGCAGTTGGCCGCGCAGCGCGCCGCCGTCGAAGATCGGCGCCGCTAGCGAAGCGGCGATGCTGGCGAACGGGCTCGACAGGAAGTGCGACAGCGACTTGCTGCTGAGGCCGCCGTCGGCGGTCAGCACGATGTTCGGCAGAAACGCCGCGCGCGCCGCGCCGACGCTCTGATTGGCCGATTGCAACTGCGCTTCTTTCGAGCGGATGTCGGGGCGCGTTTCGAGCAGGCTCGCGGGCAGATTCGCGCGCGGCAGCGGAATGACGATGTCGGCGAGCGGGGCTTCGCTGACCGCGAATTGTTCGGGCGCCGTGCCCACCAGGACGGCGAGCGCATGCACGCTGGTGTCGAGTTGCTGCTGCAGCGCCGGCACCGCGGCCTGGAAGGTGGCAAGCGCATTGCGCTGCTGCTGCACCTGCAATTCGGTCGCGACGCCCGCAGCTTGTTGCGCGAGCAACAATTGCAGAATGCGCGCTGCGTCGTCGGAAATGGTCCGTGCGATCGCGAGACGGCGGCGCAGACTCTGCACCTGAAAATACGTATCCGCAACCGAGGCAGTCAGCGTCAGCGCAACCGTATCGCGATCGAATTCGGACGCGCGCGTGAGCAGGTCGGCGGCATTGGCGTTGGCGGCATTCAAGCCCCAGAAATCGATTTCGTAGCTGGCTTCGGCGAAGAGGCTTTGGCTCTTTGTGGTCGAGCCGCGGCCCTGGTGACTGCGAGTAAAAGTCCCGCCGGCCGACAGCGAAGGATACTGCGGCGCGCCGGCTTTCTCGGCATTGCCGCGCGCCTGTTCGACGCTGGCGACGGCCGACGCCAGCGTGAAGTTGTTGCGCAGGCTGCGCTCGACCAGCGCGTCGAGCGCGGGGTCGTGATACTCGCGCCACCAGCCGCTTCTGACCGGCACCGTATCGGCCAGCGAGGCCCCCGCCGCGCCGTCGAAGCTTGGCGCCAGCGGCGTACTGGGCCGCTGATAGGCAGGCACGAGCGAGCATCCGGCCAGAACCGCGGCGGCCAGCGTGCACAAGGCAGCGCGCATGACGCAGGAACGCCGCGCATGAGGACTGACGACGGGAGAAAACGGCGCCGGACGGAACAGCCCTGACATGGAAAAGCCTCAGGCAACAAAGAATGCCGCCAGATTAGCCAATGGGTTCTGTCGGCGCTTTCGCCCAATGATTAAAAAAATTTAATGCGGCGCAACATGCGTGTGGAACGGCCTGTCCACGGCCATCGACGGCGTTCAGGGCGCGGGATTGAGCACGTAGCCCGCGCCGACCACGGTGTGAATCAGCGCCACCGGAAAGTCGCGATCCACTTTCATGCGCAGGCGATGCATGTGCATGTCGATGATATTGCCGCGCGGTTCGAAATCGTAATTCCACGCGGCCTCGAGCAGCATGCTGCGCGTCACGACCTGCCCCTCGCGGCGCGCGAGGCATTCGAGCAACAGGAACTCGCGATGCTGCAGGCGCAGATCGCGGCCCGCGCGGCTCGCGCTCCGCGCACGCGTGTCGAGCACCAGATCCGCGCACTCGAGCCGCTCGCTCATCCTGCTGCGATCCGCGCGCCGCGCCAGCGCTTCGATTCTCGCCAGCACTTCAACGAACGCGTAGGGCTTCACCAGATAGTCGTCGCAACCCGCGCGTATCCCCTCTACACGTTCGTTCAGCCCGCCGAGCGCCGATAGCATCAGCACCGGCGTCGTGTCGCCGCCGGCGCGCAGTTGTTGCACGAACGCGATGCCGTCGAGCGCGGGCAAGAGCCGATCGGTCACAATCACGTCGTAGATGCCCTCGCGCGCATAGGCGAGCCCGGTCGCACCGTCGGCCACCGTGTCGACAATGAGACCGCTCTCGCTCAAGCCGCGCGCCAGAAACTGGCTGGCGCGCATATCGTCTTCGATCAGAAGGATTCGCATCCGCAATCGGGCTTACATTAAAATTTTTTCATGTTGGCGCGAAACGCCTGTGCAGCTTCGCGCGGCATACTGCGAAGATCGCGCGTACGGGCATAGTGTAAAACGGCCGGCCGGCTGCGGCCCGCCGCGCGCTGATTGCGCTGATTGCGCTGATTGCGCTGATTGCGCTGATTGCGCTGATTGCGTTGATTGCGTTGATTGCGTTGGCCGACTGAGCTGTCTCATTGAGCTGCTCATGGCGCTGGCGCTGCTCATTGACTGGATAAAGGCATGTCGAATGTACTGGTCGTCGAGGACGACGAGCAAACCCTCGCGGAAATCGTCGAGGCCCTCACCGATCACGGCTGCACGGTGCAAGCCGCGAGCACGGGCCGCGACGGCCTGATGCTCGCGGTCGCCAATACGTACGACGCGATCGTGCTCGATCGTATGTTGCCAGGCGGCCTCGAAGGGCTCGGCATGCTGGCGGCGTTGCGCAGCGCCGGGGTGCTTACGCCGGTGTTGATTCTCAGCGCGCTGTCCGCGGTCGACGAACGCGTGCGCGGTTTGCGTGCCGGCGGCGACGATTATCTGACCAAGCCGTTCGAGTTCATCGAACTGACCGCTCGGCTCGACGCGCTGATGCGCCGGCGCGAAGCGGCGCCGGGTGTGCAGGAGTACCAGGTCGGGCCGCTGCGGCTCGACCCGCTCAAACGCGAAGTGACCTGTGGCGGCCGTCCGGTGCCGCTGCTGCCGCGCGAATACCGCCTGCTCGAATATCTGATGCAGCACGAAGGCCAGGTGGTGAGCCGCACCATGCTGTTCGAGGCAGTGTGGGATTATCGGCTCGACGAGCGGACCAATGTGATCGACGTGCACATCAGCCGCCTGAGGAAGAAGCTCGACCCGGACGGGTCGGCGCCGATGATCGATACCGTGCGCGGTTCGGGGTACATGCTGCATGCGCCTGACTGAACTGCACCGCACCACCGGTTTTCGCCTCGCCACGCTGTTTCTGGTGCTGTTCGGCGTGATCGCCATGTTGCTGTTCGGCTATCTCTACCGCGAGATCACCGGCTTCGAACAGGAACGCATCGACGACTGGCTGGTGCGGGAACACGCGGAGCTGATACGCGAAGACCCGAACGAACTGGTCGCGCGATTCCAGCATCAAGGCCAGTTCGACCCGCGCCACCAGCGCCCGTTCGCGCTGTTCGACAGCAGCGGCAAACATCTTGCGGGCGGCTATCCGGGCGAGCAACCGTCGATTTCCGCTTTCGACAAGCCGTTTTCGATGCGCCTCGCGAATCTGCCGGGCCACCCGCCCGGACGATGCATCGCCGCGCGGCTGTCCGACAGCCGCGTCGCGTTGCAATGCCAGAACACCCGCGAGCTCGATCACTTCGACGAAGAACTGCTGCACGCGCTGCTGTCCACGGCCATGCTCACGTTTGTGATCGGCCTGATCGGCGCGAGCCTGATCGGCATCTCGGCAATGCGGCGGCTCGATGCGGTGACTGCGTCGATCGAAGAGATCGTCGCCGGCAATCTCAGCAGGCGTTTGCCCGTGCATTCGAAACGGGACGACGTCGATCGTCTCGTCGGCGTCGTGAACGGCATGCTCGATGAGATCGAGCGGCTGATGCACGAAGTCAAGGGCGTGTGCGATGCGATTGCGCACGATCTGCGCACGCCGCTCACGCGGATGCTCGGCGCACTCGAACGCGCGCAGCGGCGCGCCAAAACTGAAGCGGAGTATCGCGCGGCGATCGATGAAACCATTGTCGAGACCACCGGCCTGCTGCGCACCTTCAATGCGCTGCTGCGTATTTCGGAAATCGAGAGCGGCGTGCGTCGTAAGGGTTTTACGAGTGTCGATCTGGCCGCCGTCGCCGACGACGTATTCGAGTTCTACGAGCCGACCGCCGAGGACAAGCAGATCGTCTTCGACGTGCAGCGGACTACCGCCGGTCCGCTGGAAATTCAGGGCGACCCGAGTCTGCTATTCGAAGCGCTGGCGAATCTGGTGGAGAACGCCATCAAGTTCGCGCCGCATGGCGGCAAGGTACGGCTCACGGTGTTTCGCGACCGCACGGGCGCGGGCGTCAGCGTATCCGACGACGGGCCGGGCATCGCACCCGCAGAACGGCAAGCGGTGCTGCGGCGCTTCTATCGCGGCGAGGCGAGCCGCCATACGCCGGGCAGCGGGCTCGGCCTGAGTCTGGCGCTGGCGGTGGCCGGAATGCACGGCATGTCGATCCGTTTCAACGACGCAACGCCTGGCTGCGAGGTGATGCTGTACAAGCCGCATGAGTAGCACCGCTCCAGGCGGCGTGGCTGAACGGGGCAGCGTGACGGAATGCGGATACAGCGTGCGGCTACAGCGCCCCGGCAAACGCTTCGCGAGGCGCTTCTTCGCGCAGGATATAGCCGAGTCCACGCAAGGTCATGATCTTCACGCTCGAACTCGCGAGATGCTTGCGCAAGCGGTGAATGTAGATGTCGATCGCATCGGCGCTCGGTTCGTCGTCGAGATTGAAGACGCTGTCCATCAGCGTGGTCTTCGAGACGGTCTTGCCCTGCTTGAGAATCAGCGCTTCGAGGATCGCGTGTTCGCGCCGGCGCAGCGGCAACAGCTCGTTTTGCAGCAGGAATTCGCGTGTGTCGAACAGATAGCGCAGATCGCCGCAGTCGATCGACTGGCCCTTGTCGCCCGCCGCCTGACGGCGGATCAGCGCCTTGATGCGCGCCACCAGTTCGCGTGCGTCGAAGGGCTTGACGACGTAGTCGTCCGCGCCGGCCGAGAAGCAGGCGACCTTGTCGTCGGTCGACCCGTTGGCGGTCAGCATCAGCACCGGCACGTTGTCGCGTTTGCGGCGCAAACGCGCGAGCACATCCTTGCCGCCGATGCCTGGCAGGCGCAGATCGAGCAGCACCGCGTCGTAGCGTTGCGAGCCGAGCAGCGTCTCCGCACTCTCGCCGTCCTGCGCCCAGTCCAGCGCGAAATTTTCGACCTGCATCAGGTTGATGACCCAGCGCGCCAGGTCGGCGTCGTCTTCGACAAGCAGCAGTTTCATATGTCTCCCCTTGCCGCGCTTCGAACCACGGCTGCCCACAATCGCATCTCGACGGTCGCGACCAGACCGACACCGTCTTCTCCCGGCCCGAGCGTGACGGTGCCGCCCTGCCGCTGGGCGATCTCGCGCACGATCGGCAAACCGAGGCCGGTTCCGTCCGCGTGGTTCGATGCGCGATAGAAGCGCTCGAACACGCGCGCCCTCGCCTCGGCCTTGATACCCGGCCCGTTGTCGACGACACGCACGATCGCCATGTCGTTCCTGCGCTGCGTCTGCACCGTGACGCGGCCGCCCGCTTGCGTATAGCGCAGCGCGTTATCGACGAGATTGGTCACCAGCGCCGCGGTCAGCGCCTCGTCTCCGGTGACGTGCAAACCGTCTTCCAGCTCCGCGCCCAGATCGATTTCACGCGACTGGGCGAACGCAATCAGCTCTTCGAGCACGCCCGCGATCAACGCGCTCAGATCGACGCGTTCGTGTTCTTTCGACCGCGCAGCGGACTCCGCCTGAGCGAGCAGCAGCAGTTTGTTGGTCAGCGTCGTCATCTTGCGGCTGCTCTTGTGCATGGCGGCCAGTGCTTCGGCAAGCCGCACGTCGCGGTTCTCGCGCTGCCGTGCGAACTGGATCTGCGCATCGAGCAGCGTGAGCGGCGTGCGCAGCTGATGCGCGGCGTCGGAGATGAATTGCCGCTGCGCCGCGGCCTGCTGGCGCATGCGCGCGATGCACTGATTGATCGCCTCGACGATCGGCCGCAACTCCACATGCAGCCGCGCCACGCGAATGGGTTCGAGCTGCGATGGATTGCGATCCTCGACGTCGTCTTTCACTTTCATCAGCGGACGCAGTTCGAAGGTCAACCCGAGATAGACGAAGACCATCGCGAGCACCAGCGTGAGAACCTCGCCGAACAGTTGTGGACGCAGCAGGCGCCACACCATCGCGTCGCGCGAGCGTTCCGTCTTGGCGACCGCCACCACGACTTCCTCGGTCCGCCCGGAGTCGTACAGCTGCCGCACGTAAGTGGCGGCGCGCACGGCGCGGCCATCGTCGAGATGGGTGGAATAGAGCCTGGGGCCGACCCCGGCGCCAGGCGGCAACGGCAGCTCGGGGATACCCGCCAGCAGACGATGCCCGCTCGCCTCGACGCGATAGAACACGCTGTCCTGCTCGGGCGATTCGAACAGTTCGAGCGCGGCCGGCGGAATCTGAATCACGACGCTGCCGTTATCCCAGTCGACGTCCTCGCCGATGATCCGCATCGACGAAAGCAACGCATTGTCCTGCACCAGATCGGCCGTGGTCTGCGCGTTGCGGAACGAAATCATGCCGGAAATGGAAACGAACGCCGCCAGCGGCAGCAATAGCCACCACAGCAAACGTCCGCGCAAACTGCCTGAAAACACGATTCGGCGTTCCTCTTGTCTCAGGAGGCCGGCGCACCTCGCGGCGCGGCCGGCGTCCATCTTATGGTTCGACCTGGTTCACGAACTGACTCGTGAAAGCGCTCGACAGCTCGATATGGCGGTCCTTCATCGCAGGATTGAGCCCGCGAGCACCTTCAGCACCGGAGCAGCCAGGAACAGTGGGAGCGACGCCGCGACCACGGCACGGACGGCGCGCGTGAAGCGCGTCAACGCATGGTTCATGGTGAATGTCTCCGTTTTATGTCCCGTATCCGGGCGGGCGTCGGGTGGATCGCCTGCAAAAATTCTAGGGGCGCAAACCCTTCTATATGCTTTCGCTTGTGCGTTTCCTGCGCCAATTGCGGGTTTGTCCCGACTCCGGCAGCAAGCAATGCGCGCCAAGGCGCTCGTCAGAGTGGCTGCGCCTCGTCGGCCGCCGCGCGCGGGAACGACACCGTCACGTGCACGCCTTTGCCGCCCTCGCCGGGCTTGAGCGTGATTTCGCCGTGATGCGCATCCGTGATCTCGCGCACGATCGCGAGGCCGAGCCCGGTCCCCTCTGTATCCGTCGACGCCCGGAAGAACGGTTCAAACACACGGCTGCGCGACTCGGGCGGAATGCCCGGCCCGTCGTCGAGCACCGTGAGCGTGACCGTTTCCGCATCGGCGCTGACGGCGACGGTGACATGGCCGCCCTTGCCGGAGTAGCGAATCGCGTTCTCCGCCAGATTCGCGACCAGCGCCTGCAGCAGGCCGCGGTGCCCCGCCACCGGCGCGGGCCCGTTCAGTTCGGCGCCCAGATCGATGTCGCGGGCCTGCGCGAGCAGCGCCAGGTCTTCCACCACTTCCATTGCCAGCGGCACGAAATCCACCGTTTCCACGGCCAACTGCGTGTTGTCGGCCGCCTCCGCCTGCGCGAGCAGCAGCAGCTTGTTGGTCAACCCGACCATCGAACGATTGCTGCGGTGCATGGCCGCGAGTGCTTCATCGAGCGCGGGCGTCAAGCCGTCCTGCTGGCGCGCGAACTGCAACTGCGTGCCCAGCAGCGTGAGCGGTGTGCGCAACTGGTGCGCGGCATCGGCGATGAAGCGCCGTTGCGCGGCCACCTGGACACCCAGCCGCGCGATACATTGGTTGATCGCTTCGACAATCGGCCGCAACTCCGTGTGCAGGCGCTCGACGCGAATCGGCTCCAACTGCATCGGATCGCGGTCGGCCACCTCTTCCTTCACTTTCATCAGAGGACGCAACTCGAAGGTCAGGCCGATGCACACCAGCGCGACCGCCAGCACGATCATCTCGATCTGCCGCACGAGCTGCGGCTGCCACAGCTGCTGCGCCATCGCATCGCGCGACCGCACGGTCTTGCCGACCGTCACGAGCACGCGCCGCGTTACGCCGTTATCGTACATCTGCCGAACCAGGCCGACGGCGCGCACCGGCTGGCCGTGCAGGTCGGCGTTGTAGTGATCGGGCGTGTCGGGTGCCTGCGCCTTGCGCTGCGGGAAGTCCGGCGTGCCCGCCAGCAGCCGGCCGTCGTCGACGCTCACGCTGTAGAACACCTGGTCGCGGTACGGCGACACGAAGACTTCGAGCGCCGCGGGCGGCACATCGACACGCAGGAACCCGTCCACCCATTCCACTTCGCCCGCGATCATACGCGCCGACGAAATCAGCTGGTTGTCTTGCACCAGATCCGCGGTGCGCCGCGCATTGTCGTATTCGGCCTTGCCCGTGACGAACACGTACAACGCGAGCGGCACCAGCAGCCACCACAGCAAACGCATGCGCAGGCTATTGGTCATCGTCTTTCTTGCGCAGCAGATAGCCGAGCCCGCGCAGCGTGACGATCGCCGCCGAACTGCCGTCCAGCTTCTTGCGCAGCCGCGAGATATAGATTTCAATCGCGTCTTCGCTCGGCTCGTCCGCGAGCGTGAAGATCGCGTCCGCCAGCGCCGGCTTCGTCACCGTCTTGCCGAGCCGCAGAATCAGCGTTTCGAGCACCGTGCGCTCGCGTGGCGTGACGTTCAGCGGCGCGCCCTTCAGCGTGAACTGGCGCGTGTCGATATCGAAAGCGAGGTCGCCGCACACCACCTCGCCGGCCTTCGACGGCGTCTGCCGCCGGATCAGCACCTTGATGCGCGCCACCAGCTCCCGTACTTCGAACGGCTTGACCAGGTAGTCGTCCGCGCCGGCGCCGAGCAATTCCACCTTTTCGTCGATCGAACCGCTCGCGGTCAGGATCAGCACCGGCGTGGCGTCGCCGCGCTGGCGCAGCCGCCGCAGCACGTTCTTGCCCGACAGCTTCGGCAGATTCAGGTCGAGCAGGATCACGTCGTAGTGGTTGGTGCGCAGCAGCTGGTCGGCGGCATCGCCGTCCTGCACGGCGTCGAGCGCGAACGACTCCTGCTCCAGCATCTTCGCGAGCCAGTGCGCCAGCGTGGGGTTGTCTTCGATCAGCAGCAGCTTCATGGCGGGAACGGCGAAAGTCAGGACGCCGATTGTGCCGTAAAACAAAGGCTTTGCGCGCGTCTCGCGTGGTTTGCAGCGTACGTTGTGATGTTTGAGGCGCGCTCGCGGCCCGGTTCCGGCTCAGTTTCGACTCGCTTCCGGCTCAGTCTCGGCTCAGTCTCGGCTCAGTTTCGGGTTAACACCCATGATTTGCCTGCAGCCCAGAAAGCTGCCAGAAGGTTTCCAATTTCTATAATCCTCGACATTCATCCAGAAAGCGCCGCATTTTTTGCACCCAGCGGCGACCATACCTAAGGAGACTGCTTCATGCGTACCTTGCGCCAGATTGCCGCTGTGACCGGTGTTGCGTTCACCCTTGCCGCCGCGTCGGCCGCCGCTCATGCCGAGAAGCTCACCATCATGGTCGGCGGCGCCACCAAGATCATCTACCTGCCGGCCAAGCTCACGGAACAGCTCGGCTACTTCAAGGACGAAGGCCTCGACGTCGAAATCCTCTCGCAACCGGCGGGCGTCGATGCGGAAAACGAACTGCTCGCGGGCGCCGTGCAAGGCGTGGTGGGCTTCTACGATCACACCATCGATCTGCAGAGCAAGGGCAAGGAAGTCGAGGCGCTGGTGATTTTCGGCCAGGTGCCGGGTGAAGTCGAAATGGTCTCCACCAAGGCCGCCGAAACGATCAAGAGCATGGCCGACGTGAAGGGCAAGACGCTTGGCGTGACCGGCCTCGGCTCCTCCACCAGCTTCCTCACGCAATACCTCGCACAACGCGCCGGCGTGCCGTCGACGCAATACACGCTGCTGCCGGTCGGTGCGGACAACAGCTTCATCGCCGCCATCAAGCAGAACCGCATCGACGCCGGCATGACGACCGAGCCGACCGTTTCGCAGTTGCTGAAGACCGGCGACGCGAAGGTGCTGGTCGATATGCGCACGCTGGAAGGCACGCGCGCCGCGCTCGGCGGCACGTATCCGGCTTCGAGCTTCTACGTGCAGCGCGCGTGGGCCGATTCGCACAAGGACGACGCGGCGAAACTCTCGCACGCGTTCGTGAAGACGCTGAACTTCATCGCCACGCATAGCGCCGATGAGATCGCCGCCAGGATGCCGAAGGACTACTACGGCAATAACAAGGACCTTTACGTCGGCGCGCTGAAGGCATCGCTGCCGATGTTCACGAAGGACGGCAAGATGCCCGCCGACGGCCCGGACACGGTGCTGAAGGTGCTGTCGGCCTTCAATCCTTCCGTCAAGGGTAAGCATATCGACCTCGCCAAGACCTACACCAGCGACTACGTGTCGTCGGTGCCGGTCAAGACCGCGGCTAAGTAACGAACACGAACACACTTTCAACATCACGAGAACAGCGAGGCATCAGCCGATGAATCAACCTATGTCACGCGATACGCCAGCCATCGAGTTCCGCAACGTATCGTGCCGTTTCATTTCTCCCGACGGCAAGGCGACAATCGCGTTGCGCGACTTCAGCATGTCGGTGGCGCGCGGCGAGTTCGTCGCCGTTGTCGGCCCGACGGGCTGCGGCAAATCGACGACGCTCAGCATGATCACCGGCCTCCTGAAGCCGACCACCGGTGAAGTGCGCGTCATGGGCGCGCCGGTGGACGGCATCGATCCGCGCATCGGCTTCGTGTTTCAGGCCGACGCCGTGTTCCCGTGGCGCTCGGTGATCGACAACGTCGCGGCCGGCCCGCTGTATCGCGGCCGCTCGAAATCCGCCGCCCACGACGAAGCCAACGAATGGCTGCGCCGCGTCGGCCTCGACAAGTTCGGCAAACACTATCCGCACCAGCTGTCGGGCGGCATGCGCAAGCGCGTGGCGCTCGCGCAGACCTTCATCAACAAGCCGGAAATCCTGCTGATGGACGAGCCCTTCTCGGCGCTCGACATGCAAACCCGCACGCTGATGCAGGACGAACTGCTGCAACTGTGGGGGGGTGCCGGCTCGGTGGTGTTCGTCACGCACGATCTGGAAGAAGCGATTGCGCTCGCGGATCGCGTGTTCGTGCTGACCGCGCGCCCGGCTACGCTGAAGAAAGTGTACGAAATCGATCTGCCGCGTCCGCGCGTCACGTCGGAAGTTCGCTACGACCCACGCTTTATCGAAATCTCGCGCGACATCTGGCATGACCTGCGCGAAGAAGTGCAGATCGGTTAATCAAGGAACGGCAAACATGTCTACTACCTCTCAACAGATGATGCCTTCGGGCATCGATGCGGCGGCGCTCGCGCAAGTCGAACGCGTCGCGCAAAAACGCATCCGCCAACGTCATGCGCTAGTGATTTCGCTGCGTATTCTCGTGCTGGTGGTCGTGCTCGGCGGCTGGGAACTGTCGGCGCGCCTGAAGTGGATCGATCCGTTCTTCTTCTCGATGCCGAGCGCGATCTTCGAACAGATCATCGACTGGTTCGTGAACGGTACTTCGCAGGGTCCGCTGCTGACGCAAGTGTGGGTCACGCTGGAGGAAACCGGGCTCGGCTTCATCATCGGTTCGGTGGCCGGCGTGCTCTGCGGCATCGTGCTCGGCCGCAACAAATTGCTGTCCGACGTGTTCAGTCTTTACATCAAGATCGCCAATTCGATTCCGCGTGTGGTGCTCGGCTCGGTGTTCGTGATCGCGCTCGGTCTCGGGATGGCGTCGAAGGTGGCGCTCGCGGTGGTGATGGTGTTCTTCGTCGTGTTCGCCAACGCGTTTCAGGGCGTGCGTGAAGCTGACCGTTACATGATCGCGAATGCGCAGATTCTCGGCGCGTCGCGCCGCCAGGTGACGACTTCGGTTGTGATTCCTTCCGCGCTCAGCTGGATTCTCGCGAGCTTGCATGTGAGCTTCGGCTTTGCGCTGGTCGGCGCGGTGGTCGGCGAGTTCCTCGGTTCGAAGCAAGGTATCGGTTTGCTGATCTCCACGGCTCAAGGCGCATTCAACGCAAGCGGCGTGTTCGCGGCGATGATTGTGTTGGCGGTGGTCGCACTGGCGGCGGACTATCTGTTGACCGCTGTCGAACAGCGGTTGCTGAAGTGGCGGCCGACGGCGGTTTAACCAGACCGTCAGGCAGTATAGTGAAAAGGGCGCCACAGGCGCCCTTTTTGCATTCTGATTGCAGCGCACGCGAATTATCCACCGCTCCCTTCCTCACGTTCCCCTTGCTCCATGCGCGTTGTCCCAGCGCAATCATCGTATAAAAACACCAGATCCGAGTTTGCCTCTCACGCATTGAGGATGGCTGATTAATGCTTGAAATTCATCTCAAGCGGCTCGTCTCATTTTCAAGGTGGAGGCAATCCGGTTTCCTGAGGTCCGTCAAACAACACAGCCTCAGCATGCACCTTTCCATTGCGAAGGGAAGCTCTTCCGGTAACGCACTTCTCTGGTGCGCTGCGCAGAACTCGACAAGGGACGCCGGTGGCCATCTCCACTCCGTGTCTCGTCAGAGCGCTCGGCGTTCATCGTGAGCAATCCGGCGAGGTTTTCGCAATGAGGTGTCGTTAGAGCGGCGCCGGCAGTTTGAAGGAGATGGAAATGAAGAAGGCTTTGATGATCGCAGGCGGACTGCTTTGCGCACTTTCGTGGCAAGCGCATGCCGAAGACGCCGGCACGGGCACGACAGCGCAAACCCAGCAGTCAGCCGCCGACTCCGTCGGCGGGCAACCTGCCACCACCACGATGTCGGGTGGTCCCGCACAAGGGCTGACGCGGGCGCAGGTTTACCAGCAGCTTCTACAATCGCAGCAAAGCGGTGAAGCGGCCCGAATGCAGGAGCTTTTCAAGGGAGGCAATTGAACTGGCAGGCTGATTTCTCGACGCCACGGCTCCAACCCGGGTAAGACGCCGCTTCACTTGCTATGGCATGTAGGCTAACGCGGCGCCTACTCGAGATACACCGCATCGGGCTCCCGATGACTTCGCCTGAACCTTCGCTGTCTGCGCGCTTTTTCGTCGCCGCGTTCTCGTTACGCTATCTCTGCGCGGGACGCAACGCTCAATCGCGAGCGACCAGATCGCCCACGCGTCCGCGGCCCGTAACAAGGCAGCTCGACAGGAAATTTTCACCCTGGCTGCTGGATCCCGCCTCGCCGAAGCCCTTTTTCAACGCGTCCAGTTTGACCAGCTCCGCGCCTCTTGCGCAGGTTATCGTCCCCACCTCTCCCGCCTGGGCGCGCATCAACGCCCTATCCGCCATCAGATAGCCAAGCAGCAACACCACGGCAATATTGAACACTTGTCTCATGGTTCGTCTCCTCTTTTGAAGAGACTAACGTGAACCATGGATGCAGGATGCCAGGGGTTTCCCGATTGGCCTGTGTCAGATGATGCAGATTGAATGCACGCCTTCGCGTTAGCCCACCGCGTTCATCCGCCCTGCTTCGCGAGGAATTGGGATACTTTGGCCAACCCAGCCTCGAGCACATTGCGGTTATTGGCGTAGCCGATGCGCACGTAGCCTTCCATGTCGAGCGCGCTGCCCGGCGTGAACATCACCCCGGTCTGCTCGATCAGCGCCGTGCAGAAATCGCGCGACGACATCGGCAAATCGTATTTCAGCAGCGCCGTAGTGCCGGATTTCGGCTTGATGTACGAGATTGCCGGCTCCTTTTCGACCCAGGCGTCGACGATCGCCAGATTGGTGCGCACGATGTCGTGATTGCGCGCGAGAATCGCGGCGCGGTGTTCGAGCGCGATGGTCGCGAAGTGATCGTCGATCATGCCCACGCTGATCGTGTTGTAGTCGCGATGAATCGCGACCGCATGGATCAATTCCTTCGGACCCGCAATCCAGCCGAGCCGCAGTCCCGCCAACGAATAGGTCTTGGACATGCTTGCGGTGCTGATGCCGCGCTCGTAGACGTCCGCAATGGACGCTGTGTAGCCGCTACCGTGCTGATCGGTGCCGCGATAAACCTCGTCGCACAGCACGTATGCGCCGCACGATCGCGCGATCTCACTCACCTCGCCGAGAAACTTCTCGTCCATCAACGATCCCGTCGGGTTGTTAGGATTGTTGATCGCTATCAGTTTTGTTTTGTCGTTGACGAAGCTTCGCAGTTCGGCGAGATCCGGCAGGAACGCATTCTCCTCGCGCAGCTTGAGAATGCGCACGTCCGCGCCATAGCTCTCGGGAATCGAATAGTGTTGCTGGTACGTCGGCAGCACCGAGATCACCGTATCGCCGGGTTCGACCAGCGTTTCGTACACCAGCGCATTGCCGCCGATCGCGCCATGCGTGACGATCACATTGGCCGGCGTCTGATGTTCGTACATCGCCGAGATCGCCTCTCGCAACCGCGCGGAGCCCTCGATGGCGCCGTAGGTGAGCTTGAGCGCACGCAACTCGTCCAGGATGCTGTCCTGCTTGCCCGTGAGGGTCAGCAACTGATCGACCGTCAGCGATTCGACGCAGGTTTCCGCGAGGTTGTACGTGCATTGGTTTTCATAGAGGTCCATCCAGCGCTCGACGCCGAATTCCTTGATCTTCATTTCACGCTCCTTATTTTTCAAATCGCGCCGACGTCTCCGGCCTGTCTAGCGGAACCGCTCCGGACGAAACGGATGCACGTCGGCAAACGGCGCAGCGCCCGTCATCATTTCCGCTAGCAGGCGCCCTGTGACGGGACCGAGCGTCAAGCCATGATGGTTATGTCCAAACGAAAACCAGAGGCCGCGATGCCGAGACGCAGGTCCGATCACGGGCCGCATGTCGGGCGTGCACGGACGCAGCCCGAGCCATGGTTTCTCATCGAGACGATCCCCCAGACCGAATACCGGTCTGGCGATACGTTCCGCGCGGTCGAGTTGAACCGCGGTAGGCGCCGCATCGCGCGCGGCGATCTCGACGCCGGTGGTGAGACGCAAGCCGCCGCGCATCGGTGCGATCACGTAGCCTTCCTCAGTATCGACAACCGGCACCGACAGCATCGTTTGCATGGGCTGATAGTGCATGTGATACCCGCGTTTCGCGCGCAACGGAATGCGGTAGCCAAGCGGCGCGAATACCGTATCCGACCACGGTCCGAGCGCGACCACCACTTCCTTTGCGCTGATTTTTCCGGCGCTTGTCTGGACGGTCCAGGCATCGCCTTCGGCCCGCACGGTGGCCGCGTCGCCGGTCAGCAGCGTGCCGCCGCCGTCTTTGAAGAGACGCGCGTAGCCCTTCGTCAGTGCGCCGGGATCAGAGATGCTCTTCGGGTCCTGCCAGTGCAGCGCGCCACAAAAGCCCGGGCCAATGCCGGGCTCCTGCTTACGGAGCGCCGCCGCATCGAGCGGCACGAGACGCAGGCCGTGCTGGCGCGCGGAGACTTCGGCGGCGGCCGCCTGCTGATCGAACTCGGCCCGCGTGCGAAATGCTTCGATCCAGCCGCCGTCGTGCACGAGATTGCCAAGACCGGCGCGCTCGATCAGCGCATCGTGTTCGGCGACGCTTTGCCGGATCAACGGCAGCATGTCGCGCGCGGCCATCGCGAGACGCTGCGGTGACGACTCCCACCAGAAACGCCCGAGCCACGCCGCGAACGCAGGGAGTGCCCGGTAGTCCCAATAGAGGTCGGTTGACCGATTGCGGGCGTAGCGCAGCAGCGTGCCGAGACGGCGCGGAAACCCATAAGGCACGATCGACGACGACTCGATCAAGCCCGCGTTGCCGAAGCTGGTTTCCTCGCCGGGGCCACGCCGGTCGACCAGCGCGACGCGGCGTCCGCGATCCTCCAGATGCAGCGCGGACGACACGCCGACTATGCCGGCGCCCAGTACAATTACATCGAAATCCATAGACTCGCTCTGTGTTCCTCACCGGCTCGCGCGGTTCGGATCCGTCGGCCCCGGCCTGGGAGCCGGTTACTTCGCAATGATGTCGCGCTTGAAGTACTTCATCGACAGATTGCTCAGCGTGCCGTCTTTTTTCAGCGCGTCGAGCACAGCGTTGATCTTGCCGCCCAGCGCCTTGTCGTCCTTGCGCATGCCGAAGCCGGTGCCTTCGCCGAGCGTGGCCGGATCTTTCAGCGGCTCACCGACGATTGCGTAGTCGTGACCCGCCGGCTTATCCAGAAATCCTTCCTGCGCGGTCTGCGCTTCCTGAACCGCTGCATCCAGACGTCCCGCGAGCAGATCCGCATAGACCTGATCCTGGTCCTGATACGACACGATCGTGACGCCCGCATTCGCCCAGTGCTGCTTGAGGAAGTCTTCCTGCGACGACGCCTGCAAGACCCCGACACGCTTGCCCTGGAGACTCTTTACATCGGGCAGCAGCGTCGAGCCGCGCCGCGCCACCATCACGATCGGCACGACGTAGATCGGCCGCGTGAAATCGATGCTCTGCTTACGCTTGGCGGTGATGTTCATCGCCGAATTGATGACGTCGAATTTACGCGCCTGCAACGCGGGAATCAGACCGTCGAACGAGTTTTCCACCCACACGCACTTCACGCCCATCTTGGCGCAGACGGCATTGCCGACATCGATGTCGAATCCCTGCAACTGGCCAGCGGGCGACTTGCTTTCGAACGGCGGATAAGCGGCTTCGATGCCGAAACGCAAGGTGCCTGCGGTTTCGGCGTTGACCGTGCCGGCCACGCTGGCCAACGCGGCAGCGAGGCAGAGTGAAAGCGAAATCTTGAGATTCATGATGGTTCCAGGCGTGGTTGGTATCGCTAGAAATAGGGATCGGGTGAAACAGCCATGAGACCGCCGGCGCCGGTGGGCATGAACCGTGTTCATCGCTGTTCTGGAACATCAGTCTATTCTGGACTCAGACAATTGCAAGCATTTTTCAAAAATAATAGTCCAGACTGGACTTTGAATTTAGAATTGCGTCACCGCCGGAACCCGGCAACGACTTGGAGAGCAGGCCAATGAGCAATCACGAAACGAACCAGACCCCGCTGATCGTTCAGGAAGACGCCGTGCGCAAGGCCCTGCCAGAACTGGATGTGCGCCGTGCGCTGACGCAGATGTTTCGCGCGCTCGGCCATGAAGATGCGGTCCAGCCGCCGCAAAGCCTCACGCTGTTTCCCGCCAACGCCGGCGATTTCATCACGTACCTCGGCGCCGTCGCCGACGCCAGGGTATTCGGTGCGAAGCTGTCGCCGTACATCGTGACAGGCGCAAAACCGATCATCACCGCGTGGACGGCGCTGATGTCGATGGAAACCGGCCAGCCGCTGATGTGGTGCGACGCCGGCCTGCTCACCATCGAGCGCACGGCCGGCGCGACGGCGCTCGCGGTCGAACATCTTGCGGCAACTGGCGCGCGCCGCCTGGCGATCGTCGGCGCTGGAGCGGTCGGGCAGGCGCACCTGCGCCATATCGCTCCGTTGCGGCCGTGGGACTCGATCCAGGTGTTCTCGCCCGGACTGCACGGCGACGTGGCGAAATGCGCGGCGATCACCGCGCTGGAAGCGCGGGTGACGATCAACGCCACACTCGAAGAGTGCGTACGCGACGCGGACGTGGTGGCGCTGTGCACTTCATCGGGCACGCCCGTGTTGCTGGAGGGCATGCTGGCGAAACCGGCGCTGATCACGTCGATCAGCACGAACGCCGCGAATGCACACGAGATCCCGCCTGCGTGGTTGACGGAGATGGACGTCTATTGCGACTACCGGCGCACCACGCCCGCCAGCGCGGGAGAAATGAAGCTGGCGGCCGAGCGGCACGGATGGTCGCCGCAAAGCGTGGTGGCTGATTTGCCTGAATTGGTTTGCGGCAACGCTGAGAAGCCGTCTTACCGGAAGCATGCTTTTTTCCGCTCAATCGGACTCGGACTCGAGGACGTGGCGATCGCTTACGAGTTGTTGCGGCATCTGACGTTGAAAATCGCCGCATAAACGCCGTGGCAAAATAGCACGGACCACACGGATCGGCGGCGGCATGAACAAGCCGATGCCGGACATCGCCGCCACCTGAAAACTGCACCTATCTCCATGCGAAAGACAAAAACCACACCGGCTCGCCGGCTTCTGCTCGAGCGATATGGCCGTGTCGCCGACGGTATCGCGCTGCTCTTTTTCCCGTATGTCGAAATCGTCATTCACGACCTTCAGAGCCAGACGGTCGCGTATATCGCCAACAATCTGTCGAAGCGCGAGTTGGGTGACGAATCGGCGCTGGAAGAAATCGATCACGTCGCGACGCCGGGCACGATCGGTCCATACGAGAAGATCAACTGGGACGGCCGGCGCATGCGCTGTGTCAGCACGGTGTTGCTGGACGACGCCGGCGCCGCGGTCGGCATGATGTGCATCAACTACAACATCGCGGTCTTCGATGAAGTGAAACACGTCATCGACCTTGTCGTTTCAGGCGCGGGCGTCGTGAAGCAGCCTGAGGAACTGTTCAAGGACGACTGGCAGGAACGCATCAACACGTTCCTTCACGCATGGCTTCAGGAACGCCAGTTGGCGTTGAACTCATTGACCCGAGACCACCGGCGCGAACTCGTCACGGCGCTGTGGGCGGAGGGCGCCTTCAAAGGAAAGAGCGCGGCGAACTACGTTGCCAACGTTCTGGGAATGGGCCGCGCGACGGTGTATCAGCACATCAGGGATCTGCGGGACGCGGCGGAGTAGCGTCACGTTCCGAGCCGTGCTTCGATTTTTTCGATCCGCCGCTCCACCGACCTGCGCACAAGCGCGTTCGACGGCACCAGCAGCATTGAAGACGCGATGATCTTGTACACGTCGTTGCGCCGCACCTTGGAAACTTTGGCCGGGTCGAGCCACGCGTCGTTATCCACCAGCAACAGCAGTGTGTCGAGGCCAATCAGCACCGGCCACAAACAGGCCAGACGCAAACGCACGGAAAGAGCGGGTATCGCGAGCGTGTACGCCAGGGCCTCGCGGAAGTGATCCAGAGCCTTGCGCACGAGCTCCACCATCAGAGGCCGCGCGCGGACCGAATTGCCCGGCAACAGGAGGTCTTGCGCACTCAAGCCGAATCGATCCAGCATCGTGCCGGGAAGATAACAGCGGCCGATCCGCAGATCTTTGCCGCAATCGCGCAGCACGTTGGTCATCTGCAGCGCTTTGCCGAAGCGCACGCCCCGGCGCGTCATCGTCCCGGGTTGCTCCTTCAGCGTGCCGGGCATGTGCGCGTAGGTCATCGTGGTCCAGAATTCGCCGACGCATCCCGCCACCAGATAGGTATACCGGTCGAGCTCGTCATATTCGCGAAGCGCGACGATCTGCCCGGATTGCTCGTCAGGAAAGGCTCGAAGATCGAATTCCATGCCTTCGGTCAGCGTCGAGACGATCCCGCACACGGCCTTCCGATCGGACTCGCTCAGTTGCGACAACACCTCCAGCGCAGGTCCGAGCGACTCGAGCAACACTTTTTCATCCGACTGGATCTGCTGACCGGCCACTTCGGCCGCGATCCGCCGGATCGAAGCGCCATCGTCGGCCGCGCCGTTGACCTGATTGCGCAGCGACAACAGCAACGCGAGACGTTGTTCCGGCGGAATCAGCGACGTGTCCGCGATGGTGTCGGCGGCGCGCGCCAACAGGTAGGCAAGGCCGATCGGATCGCGCATGCCGACAGGCAGCACGCGCAAGGTGAGGTAAAAGGAGCGTGAAACGCCTTTCAGGAGCGGACCGAGAAGAAAGGCCCGGGTCGGATTGGGCATGGATGGGATCAGGTCAGTATTGAGCAAATTTCAAGCGCTGCCGAATTGTATACGGCGAAACGCTTCTGCCGCGCGGCGCGGAATGCTCGAACGCGCCGCGCGACTGACCTTCCGTATCCCAAGCGTCAGGACGCTCAGGCGCTCAAGCCGAGCAAGCCGATCGCGTTCTGCTTCAGAATTGGAGGCTGCACCTCGTCCCTGAAGCCGGCCTGCCTGAAATCCTCGAGCCACGTCGCCGTGCTTCACGCAGGTGTAAACCGGTCGAGCAGAAAGGGCGCGATGTCGAGTTCGGGAGAGCGTTGAAGAATGAGATCGGTGACGAGTTGCGACACGATCGGCGCAAGTGTGTATCCGTTCGACGTCACGGCATTGAAAAAGCCGGGAACGCCTTCCACCGGACCGAGAATCGGCGCGCCGTCGATGTCGATATTCATGCCGGCCCAAGCGCGCACCATGTGCATTCCCTTGAGCGCGGGCAGCACGTGACTTGCGACCCAGGCATTGCCTTCGATGCTCTCGCGCATTGCGTGATTCATGCGCCGCGCGGGGTCGAACGCGGCGGTCCAGCCGCCGCCGATCAGGATGCCGCCGGTCGCGGTCTGCTTCAGGCTCAGGTGGCGGTCGGCGTGGGCGATCAGATGGTCGACGAGCTTCGGCGCGGGTTCCGTGGCGATCATCTGCAACGGCGCGCCCGCCACCGGGACGTGCACGCCGAGCATCGCGCCGATCTCTTTCGCCCACGCGCCGGCGGCGTTCACCACGACACGTGCGCGAATCCGGCCACGGCTCGTGTCGACAGAAAAGCCGCCGCGATCGCGCATGATCGCCGTGACGTTGGTCGCACGCTGGAAGCGCGCTCCCTGCGCGCCGGCAAGGCGCATGACGGCATACGTTGCGCGCAGCGGATTGATCTTGCCTTCCATCGGGCAGTATTCCGCACCGAGAAGCGCGGGCGAAAGATGCGGCGACAACGCGAGCAGGCCGCGTGCATCGAGCAGTTCCGCTTCGATGCCGAACTGTTTTTCGAGCGCGATCTTCTGCTCGAGGAAGCGCATGCCAGCGTCGCTGTCGGCCACCATCAGACCGCCCGTCACGCGGATTTCGAGGTTGTCGCCGCTTTCGCGTTCGAGTTGCTGCCAGAGCCGCACCGACGCGGGGCCGAGCGCAAGCGTGTTGGCCGCGGGCGTGCCGCCCGCGCGGGCCTTCTTGCCAAAATCGAACGACAGCAGTTGCACGTGCAGGCTGCCCGCGTTCGCGCCGGACGCCTGCAGGTTCAGATCGTCGCGGTCTACCACCAGCACGTCGCAGCCGGCACGGCTCAGAAAATGACTCAGGCACGCACCCATCACGCCGCCGCCGATCACTAGAACGTCGGTCGTCTGATCGCCCAGTGCGGGTTCTTTTACAGGCCGCGCAACGTTCGGCGTGGACGCCTTGCGATGGCCGCCCCATTCGGGCTTCTCGAACGCGAGCGCGGCGAGCGGCGTGGGACGTACTGGCACACGCGGTGCGAGAAAATGCATGACCTCACGGGCACGGCCGGTCGATTCCTCGACGAGCTTCGCGCAACTCGCCGCGCAATTGCGGCCCTGGCAGCGGCCCATGCCGAGGCGGGTGTTGCGCTTGATCGACGCCAGCGTGTCGTGGCCGGCGGCGAGCTGGTCGACGATTACGCCCTGCGTCACGTCCTCGCATCGGCAGACGATCGTGTCGCGCGGCAGATCCGCGATGCGCGGCGCCGGTGCGGCGAAAATTTTCCACAGCGCAGTCTGGAACCGGTCCGCGCGCGCCAACGCACGGCGTGCCGCAGCACGCGATTGCCCGGCGTCCGCCTTTGACTGAAGACATAGCGCATCCGCCGCCGCGTGGCCCGCGAGCGTCCCGCGCGCGAGCGCGACCCGGGCGCCGCCGATGCGCGCGCCGTCGCCTGCCGCAAACACGCCTGCGATGCTCGTCTGCCCGTTCGCGTCGATGTCGGTGGCGAGATGACCGACGCCTCTGTCGACGAACGAATGCGCGCAGCCGAGCGCCCGTGCGATATCGGTCGTCGGCGCGAAGCCGTAACCGACGCACAGGGTGTCGCAAGAGAGGGTGACGGTTTTGTCGTCGCAACTGTAGGCAATCTCTTCGAGCCGCTGCTTGCCATGCGCCTCGAGCCCGCGCGCGTTCCAGACGACCGGGACGTTCGCGGCGCGCAGCGTGGCGAGGTAAGCGGCGCCATCGCGAATCAGGCTGGGCGCTTCGCGGGTCGCGACAAGCAGTTCGCGCCACAGGCGCAAGCCGGGTCGCGTTGCACTTTCGAGAACCGCCACGACGTTCGCGCCGCCGGCCACCAACTCGGCGGCAAGTTGCAGGTTCAGCGGCCCGTTGCCCGCAATGACGATCCGCTCGCCCGGCGCCACGCGATACGCCCGCGCTAGCGTTTGTGCGCCGCCGGTGGTCATCACGCCGGGCAAGGTCCAACCCGGGAAGGGCGCGGTGTATTCGTACGCGCCAGGAGCGAGCACGATCTGCCGCGGGCGGAACACGACGCTTGCGCCATTCACGATCACACCGATTTCGTGCGGGCCGAATGCGCCCCAGACGAACGCCTCCGACGTGAGCGTGACGCCCATCGCGCGAGCACGCCGGATCAGCGCTGCGCCTTCGCGGAACTGTCGATCCAGTTTGCTGGCCTGCTGGCTCGGCGCCATCTGCTTGAAGAACTGGCCGCCCGCCATGGGGCGCTCGTCGATCACCTCGACCGATGCACCACGCGAGCGGGCCGCGCACGCCGCCGTCAGTCCCGCGGGACCGGCGCCTACCACCAGCACGTCGACGGCGACCTCGCGCGGCTGTGCGCCCTCAGGCGTCGGCGCGAGCGGCACATGATCGCCGGCGTTTGCGCGCGCCGTGCCCTGTGCGGTGACCTGCATGCCGTCCGCCGCCTTCGTCATGCAGGCGCGTTGTCCCTGTTTGCCGTCCACGCACACGAGGCATTCGAAGCAGTTGCCCATGCCGCAATACAGCCCGCGCCGCGCCCCGTCGCGTGTCTCTCGATACACCCCGCGGCCGGCGTCGGCAAGCGCCGCGGCGATGGACTCGCCCTCTAGCGCGCGGATGCGCTCGCCGTCGTATTCGAACGAGATGAGCTTGCCGGATGGAGCGACGTGCGATTCTTTTAGACGCATCGGAAACCTTGTTGCATTGGGCTCAAGCTTCCAGACGGGTGCCGGGATTTGAAAAGACTTGACGTATGAAATTTGTATACAAATGCTATACAAACAATATGCAGATTCAAAGCTCTCAAAAAAACCGGATTCCAGCTCTACGATGAAAACTTTTCGCGGCACCTACACCGTCCTGATTACGCCCTTTACCGCCGACGGCAAGCACGTCGACGTCCCAGCCTTGCGCAAACTCGTGAACTGGCAGATCGAAGAAGGGATTCATGGGCTCATCCCGCTCGGAAGTACGGGTGAGTTCCTGTCTCTAAAGGACTCGGAGCGGATCGAAGTGGCGCAGACCGTGATCGAGGCGGCGGCGGGCCGTGTGCCCGTGCTGCTCGGCACGGGGATGGAATGGACCGACGACGCCATCGCCCGCTCGCGGGAAGCGCAGGAACTCGGCGCTGACGGCGTGATGGTGATTCCGCCGTTCTACAGCACGCCGACCGAAGACGAGCTCTTCGAGCATTACCGCCGGATCGGCGAATCGATCGAACTGCCGATCATGATCTACAACAATCCGGCCACGGCGAACGTCGACCTGAAGCCGGAACTCGTCGCGCGCCTGTCGCACATCGACAACGTCAGCTACATCAAGGAGTCGACGCTTGAAGTCACGCGAGTGCGCGACATCGTCGAATTGTGCGGCGACCGCATGACCGTGTTCGCGGGGATCCTCGGTTACGAATCCATGTGTGTCGGCGCGCAGGGCTGGGTGGCGGTGTGCTCGAACCTGCTGCCCCGGCTGTCTGCACGGCTTTACGAATGCACCGCTGTCGAGCGAGATCTCGACGCGGGGCTTGCGATCTATCGCGAGATGCTGCCGATCGTGCGCTGGGTCGGCGGGCATCGCTATGTGTCGGCAAGCAAGGCCGGCCTCGCGATGATGGGCTTGCCAGCCGGCGAGCCGCGCGCGCCGCGTCTGCCGCTGCCGGCCGCCGATCGTGAACTGCTACGCGCCGATCTCGCGGCGCTCGGCGCGCTAAACACGCTGTCCTGATTCCCTTTTTTTTCCTGGAGAATTTCATGTCCTACCGTTCGTTCGCCCGCCCGCTCCTGTTTTCAGGCGCACTCGCGATTGCAGTGGCAATGGCCGCGCAGCCGGCTGCTGCCGCGTGCACGTCATCGATTCCCGCCGGCGCGCTGATCAAGCAAGGCGCGCTGATCATGTCGACCAACCCGACGTTGCCGCCGCTGCAATACACCGACGCCTCCGGACAACTGAAGGGCATGCGCATCGAACTGGGCGAGGAGATTGCGAAGCGTCTGTGCCTCACGCCCGAATACGTGAAGATCGATTTCGACGCGATGGTGCCGGGTCTGCAAGGCGGCCGCTGGGACGTCATCAATACCGGTATTTTCGTGACCGATGAGCGTACCCGCATCATGCAGATGATCCCGTACGAGAACCAGGCGATCAGCATTTCCGCCCTGGCTTCAAATCCGCTGAAGATCACGAAGACCGATGACCTCGCAGAGCACACGGTGGCCGTCGAGATCGGCGGTTTCGAGGAGGCGCAGGCCCGCGCGATGATCAAGGACATGACGGCGCGTGGCATGAAGCCTTTCACGTTGCGCACCTTCGACACCTTCTCGATCGCCTATCAGGCGCTGGCTGCCGGGCAGGTGGACGCGGTCGTCTCGATCGACGCGGTGGCCGGCGAGTACCAGAAGCGCGGTGGTTTTGCACGCGTGATATCCGGCATCCACCCGACGCCGGTCGCGCTTGCGGCGAAGAGCCCGGCTCTCGCGAGCGCGATCGCCGGCGTGCTCGACCAGATGCAGAAGGACGGCAGCTACCAGAAGCTGTTCGCGAAGTACGGCATCAAGCCGCTCGACGCGCCGATCGCAGTCGCACAGCCGAAGTGACCGCGTCACCAGCACGTTGATTACATCATCAGGAGCCGAGCAATGAACAAAGGATGGAACTGGGACGGCTTCGCCTCGTATCTGATCAGCCCGTACTTGATCGGCGGCGCGTTCCAGACCATCTGGCTGACACTCGCGGCGATCGCGGGCGGCCTTGTTCTCGGCTCGCTCATCGCGTTTGCGCGGCTGTCCGGAAAGCGTTGGCTGTCAGCACCGGCTGCGTTTTACGTATGGATTTTTCGTGGGACGCCGCTGCTGGTACAACTGATCATCCTGTACACGGGGCTGCCGCAGGTCGGGCTGCGCTTCTCCGTGATCGAGGCCGCGCTCATCGGCCTGATCCTCAACGAGGCGGCATACCTTGCCGAGATCATCCGCGGGGGCATTGCCGCTGTGCCGCGCGGGCAGATCAACGCCGCGAAGGCGCTTGGCCTGAACGGCGTGCAGACCATGCGCCAGATCGTCTTCCCGCAAGCGATGCGGCTCATCGTGCCGTCCCTCGGCAATAGCGTGAACAGCCTGTTGAAGACGACCTCGATCACGTCGGTGATCTCGATGGAGGAACTGCTCAGACGCACGCAGGAACTCATCCAGGAACGCTTCATGGTGCTCGAGCTGTTTGTCGTGGCCGCGCTTTACTACTTGCTGATGACGACGGTCTGGAGCTTCTTCCAGCGCAGGATCGAAGCCTATTACGGACGAGGCTATGCCGCGCACGATGCAGGCCGCAGCGGTTGGCGCGCATGGCTCACGGCGCGCCGCACGCCGCGCGTAGCAGCCCGCTCGCATTGATTACGGAGAAAACACGCGTGACCGACATGTACCAGTCCAGCTTTGACACGGTGATTCGGAACGCCCGCATCGCCACGGCGGCCGATCTCTACACCGCCGATATCGGCATCAGCGGCGGCGTGGTCGTCGCAATCGGCCGTGATCTGCCCGGCGGCCGCGAGACGATCGACGCGAAGGGCCGCTTCGTCACGCCGGGCGGCGTGGATGCGCACGTTCATCTCGACCAGCCCACGTCCGACGGCTCGAAAATGGCGGACGATTTCCTGACCGGCACGCGCTCCGCGGCGTGCGGCGGCACTACCACGGTCATTCCGTTCGCGTTGCAGTTCAAGGGACACAGCGTGTGCGCGGCAGTGCAGGATTATCATGCTCGAGCGGCCGGCAAGGCATCGATCGACTATGCGTTCCACCTGATCGTGTCGGACCCGACAGAGGCTGTGCTGAAGGACGAACTGCCGGCACTGATCGCGGACGGTTATACGTCGGTCAAGGTCTATATGACCTACGACGACATGAAGCTCGACGACCGCCAGATCATAGACGTGCTCGCCTGCGCGCGCGTTCATGGCGCCATGACGATGGTCCATGCGGAGAACAGCGACTGCATCGGCTGGTTGACCGAACGGCTGCTCGCGGCCGGGCTCACCGCGCCGAAGTATCACGGCGATTCGCGGCCGATGCTGGTCGAGCGGGAAGCTACTCATCGGGCAATCGCGTTGTCCGAGGTGACGGAGGTGCCGATTCTGATCGTCCATGTCTCCGGACGGGAGGCGATCGAGCAGATTCACTGGGCGCGCGGCCGGGGTCTGCCGATCTTCGCGGAAACCTGCCCGCAGTATCTTTTCCTCAGCGAAGAAGACCTCGCGCTCGAAGGCTTCGCTGGCGCGAAGTGCATCTGCAGCCCGCCGCCGCGCGACAAGGCGAACCAGCAGGCCGTATGGACCGGATTGCAGAACGGCATGTTCACGATCGTGTCGTCGGACCACGCGCCCTTTAACTACGACGATCCGCACGGCAAGATGCTGCATGGCGCCGCTAGCGGCTTCCACCTGGTGCCCAACGGCATTCCGGGCCTCGAAACCCGGCTGCCGCTGCTGTTCTCGGAAGGCGTGCTGGCCGGCCGGATCGGCATCAACCGTTTCGTGCAACTCACGTCGACGAACGCGGCGAAGCTGTACGGGCTGTACCCGCGCAAGGGCACAATCGCGGTCGGCAGTGACGCCGACCTGGTGATCTGGGATACGGGTATCGAACGTACGATCCGCAACGACGAGCTTCACCATGCGGCCGACTACACGCCCTATGAGGGACGCGAAGTGCGTGCATGGCCCGCGACGACGCTGAGTCGAGGCGTGACCGTCTGGGCGGACGGGCAGTTCCGCGGGCAGGCCGGTCATGGACAGTTCCTGCGATGCGAGCGCCCCGAGGTTGTAACATCGCAGGTCAAAATCGGGACTGCCGCCATCTGAAAGCGGATCCGGCGGAAAAGAGAACTACGCGCAATCATGACAAAAGCAGACACCAAAGCAGCGGGAACCGGCGTGAAGAAGGCATCGCGGAAATCGACAGGCGAGGTGCCGCAGCCAGACGCATCGTCCGTGCAGACAGAAGAAGCGGTCTCCGAAACGCGCATTGCCAGCCTCGGCGAGCGCGCCTACCGGCGTTTGCGCGAGATGATTCTGGATCGTGAGCTCGAGGCGGGCGCGCTGCTTAATGAACTGCGTGTCGCCGATCAACTGGATATGTCGCGTACACCCGTTCGCGAGGCGCTCATCCGGCTCACCGGCGAAGGCCTGCTGGTGCGCGCCGACGCACGCAGCTTCGCGGTGCGCACGGTGTCTGCCCGCGAGTTTTTCGAAAGCATGCGGGTTCGTGAAGTACTCGAGGCACAAGCGATCGACCTCGGCATCCAGCGGCTCACGCCCGTGGCGATCGAGGCGCTGGAAGAGAAGGTTCACGCGCTCGAGGTCGGCAAGCATACCGAAGTCGAGCATCGTGAACTGGATGATCTGCTGCACAGGACGATTGCGGAGGCGTCGGGCAATGCCGTTCTGGTCCAGATGATCGCGATGATGCGGCTGAACGCGCGGCTCTTTCGCGTGACGAGCCATCTTCACCGCCAGCAGGAGAATCACGTCGAACACCTGGCGATCCTCGCCGCGCTCAAGTCGCGTGACAAGGTGGAAGCGCGCAACGCGATGGTCAGCCACATTCGTGGACTTCAGGATGACGTTATCCAGGCGATAACGGGGTAACCACCGCTGGACCTTACCTTCGAAGATCCGCAGTCCAATATGGATAATTAGTATGTCTATGCAAAAAATAGGAAAGGGGACACTTTTGGCTAAAACCTCCGTCAATTCGAAGTCGTCAATTCACTGAAGAGATCACTAATGAAAAACCTTGCTATTACCCTTGCGGGCACCGTCAACTCAAGGACGCCGATGAAGAAGACCACTCCGGCAATTCTTTCGCTGGCCATGCTTGGCGCAACTGGCGTAGCTCACGCACAAAACAGCGTCACGCTTTACGGTATCGTCGATACGGGCCTGACGTACGTTTCCAACGACGGCGGCAGCAAGTCCTTCAGCATGTCGTCGGGTAACGAGTCCGGTAGCCGTTGGGGCCTGAAAGGCTCGGAAGACCTCGGTGGTGGCCTGAAAACAATCTTCCAGTTGGAGAACGGTTTTAATTCGACCAACGGCAAGCTTGGTCAGGGTAGCCGCCTGTTCGGTCGTCAGGCGTTCGTTGGTCTGAGCAGTGACAAGTGGGGTACGCTCACGGCCGGGCGTCAATACGATCCGCTGGTTGACCTGGTTCAGCCGGTGCAGGGCGATGGCTTTCTCGGTGGCGTGTTCATCTCGCCGGGTGACATCGACAACGCCGACAACAGCGCGCGCGTCAATAACTCGATCAAATACGCGTCGCCTTCCTGGTCCGGCTTCCAGTTCGAGACCATGTACTCGCTGGGCGGGGTGGCTGGCGCGATGGGCTCGGGTCAGAGCTATGCCGCTGCAGCTGCGTACAGCAACGGTCCGGTCAACCTGGCAGCGGGTTACTACCACCTGAGCAACGGCAACCGCGCAACCCGCGGAACATCGACGTGGGACTCGCTGTTCAACACAGCGGTCAACGCCGCGTATTCCACCGCGGCGTCGATCAACAATGCCCGTATCGGGGGCAACTACGTATTCGGCTCGGTGACCTTGGGCGGCTACTACAGCTACGCCGAATACACTGCAGACGGCAGCTCGACGTTCAAGCACGCGGAAAAGTACAACACGGGTTCGGTGTACGCCGTGTGGCAGGTCTCGGCACCGCTGCAGACCCAGATTGGCTACGTGTATCTGAAGTCGAGCGGCAACTCGTCGGCAAAGTATAACCAGCTCGCAGTCGCAGCGGACTACTCGCTTAGCAAGCGTACGGATGCCTACGCGTGGGCAGGGTACACGACTGCATCAGGAACGCAAGACTCGTCGGGCACGGCTGCTGTAGCTGTCATCGGCTCAGCAACGGGCAATTCGGGGTCCAGCAAGCAGGCTACCGTGACCGTGGGTATCCGTCACAGGTTCTAATCGACGTTAGATAAAAAAAGCCCGCATCTGCGGGCTTCAGATTGCTGACCAACCCCATGTTTTTCGGAGCGTGGGGTTTTGTTTTTCAGGCCTGGCGGGTCGCGGCGTGAAGTGCGAGTTTTGGGTCGATCAAGGCCTGGAGTGCGCAGATGAGCCGCTGCAGACAGCCGTAAGGGCATCGCGGGAGACAAACGCGGGACTAGCAAACCGCCGCGCGGCGATGGCCGTTCATCGCGGGCCGCTCGGCTTGCGGCGGAAACACGTTCCATGAGCCGTCGTCGTGACGGAAGAAAAAGATCGACAGCAGTCCGCCCGGGCGGAGTGCTTCCACGCAGACATAGCACTGATGCTGCAGCTTGCTATGACAAAACTGCGTGACGCGCGCGGGCATCGACGGTGTGGGTGCGAGCCATTTGTCGACGGCCCAGTGCAAGGTCTTTTCTGCGGCAACCATGATGTTCTCCTCGAATCCCGTTCAACTCTTTCCACTCGCTCACGCGGCGTACGCAGCGACCTGACCACCCTTCGCACCACTTTCGACAAAAGCCTTCACCAGACACAGCAGCGCATGCATGCCGGCGCGCGGATGGGTCAGACAGCAATGCACCTGTTCGCTGCGGCTTTCGCCGAGCAGGCACCACGCGCAGAAGTGCTCGCAGTTATTGGTCAGGAGCCTGTAGCGGTTTTCGCCGAGCCGGGAGCGGGCGCGGCGCACGGCCTCGTCGCCCTGGTAGCGCGCGCAGGGTGTCGTGCGAACCGACAGCGGATGGCCGGCGGCAAAGCGCGCCAGTTCGACTTCTTCCACCGGACCGCGATGAGCCGAGTTCGCAAACCCGGCGTAATGCACCACCCGGCCGTTGCCGACATAAATGCCGTGGTGTTCATAACCGTTGCGTTGCGTCACGAGATGCGCGCCGATCGGCAGGTCGATGGTCGACGTATCGTTGCGGCCTTCGCTGCGCCGTTCGACGTTCGTCTGAAGAAGGTGGGTGTTCATGGCTGGCCTCGGTTCAATATCCAACACTGTTGCGAGGTCTTTCGCATCATCCGGGCCATGGGCCGGAAAGCCTTTGTTTACGGGGAAATCGGCATTTTCGAGGGTTCGGGAATCAAGCAGGTGTGCGCCGGCAGCCGACAGATTTCGCGTCGATGTGTTGGCGCTCGGCGATCATTTGCGGTCGTCGATAAACGTGCGGCAGGCCTTGCCAATGTGTTGGGTACAGCATCGGTCTGAGGCCGCGGCTGTTGGCTGCAACCCGACCTCTGCGCGTCAGCCTGAACGTACGGCGCGGGCCTGATCGAACGGAATCGCCACCCAATCAACGCGTTACGGCAAACCGCGCGCGCCGGCCGCAAATTGGCATGCCACTTGCACCATCACGCTCAGCTTCTCTTTTAACCGCGCGCCGCTCTCGGGCGGCCAACCGGAGATCGACATGGCCTCAATCACCGTGAATGACCTGGCGCTGAACCTCGCACTCGACCGTAAAGCAATGGCGGCGATTCGCGGCGGCGGCGGTGCGCCGTGGGTGTACGGCTGGATTCAGCCCTATGTGCGGGAAACCCCTAGCATCGGGCCGGTCGTCAACCTGTACGAGGTCTCGAACAACTTCTATGCTAACCAGATGATCAACCAGTTCCAGTCGGTCGATGTCCGCAACACCGGCGCGAACTCGAACATCAGTGTCTCTCCCGACGCACGCAGCAGAAACGATACGGTGTAGACGTTGTGACCTGTGCGAGCCAATTTCGATGGACGTCGTC
The DNA here is from genome assembly GCF_059422005.1 of Paraburkholderia sp. GW821-FHT02A12. NCBI lineage: Bacteria > Pseudomonadati > Pseudomonadota > Betaproteobacteria > Burkholderiales > Burkholderiaceae > Paraburkholderia > Paraburkholderia sp. GW821-FHT02A12. Next base: position 3,197,963 of record NZ_JBWKWA010000002.1, read on the forward strand.
CGCGCGTTCCGACGTGGGGCGCGTGCGTGAAATCAACGAAGATGCCTGCCTCGACCAGCCCGAACTCGGGCGCTGGGCCGTCGCCGACGGCATGGGCGGGCACGCGGTCGGCGATCTGGCGAGCCGCCTGGTGATCGATACCTTGAGCCGGCTCGCGCGGCCCGCGGGCATGAAAGCCTCTATTGCCGACGCGCGCACCCGGCTGCAGACGGCCAACCGCCAGCTCAGGGACGAAGCGGCGCGCCGCCAGGTGCAGCGGATCGGCAGCACGGTGATCGTGCTGCTCGCGTGCGACCGCTTCTGCGGTTATCTGTGGGCTGGCGACAGCCGGCTCTATCTGTATCGCGAAGGGCAATTGCGGCAATTGACGCGCGACCATAGCCAGGTCGAAGAGCTCAAATCACTGGGTGTGATCACCGGCGAACAGGCGCGCCATCATCCGGCGCAGCACACCATTACGCGCGCGGTCGGGGCCACGGACCAGCTCGAACTCGACGACGATGCAATCGAAGTCGCGGACGGCGACGTCTTCCTGCTATGCAGCGACGGCCTGAGCAACGAGATCACCGATCAGGAAATGCTCGCCGTGCTGACCACGGTGGAATGCGAGCGCGCGTCCGATGAACTGGTCGATCTGGCGCTCGCGCGCGGCGGGCGCGACAACATCACCGCCGTGGTGGTGCGGGCCGAAGATCGCTACGCATCCGACAAAACGCTGCTCAACCCGGCGCCCTGAGGGCGTGAACGCGGCGTCAACTGTCGCCGTCTTCTTCATCGTTTTCATCGGTGCCGTTGTTGCCGGGCGGCGGCAAGTTCCGGTTGCGAAAGTCCTTCGAATGCAGGCCGTGCTTCTTCAGGAGCATTTGCAGATGCGAACGGTTCATGTCGATGCGTCTGGCCAGTTCGGCAACCGTGCCGCTTACCTCGCGAAGGCCGCGCTCCAGGAACGCTTTTTCCGCATCGTCGCTGGCGGCTCGCTTGGCGTCGCTCAGCGACATCAGATTCGCCACGCTGATGGGTTCACCGCCTGACGACGCCGAGCCCGCCGCCGCGGCCGAACCGGGCGCAGCCGGCCGCATATCCACCGGCAGATGATCGACGTCCGCCATGTCGCCGGCGAGGCACGACACGCGATACATCACGTTGCGCAGTTCGCGGATATTGCCCGGATAGGCATAGTTCAGCAGAAAGTCGCGCAAGCGCGGCGTCAGTCTGACGGGCCGGCGCTTCAGCGTGCCGGCGGCCTCGTCGCCGAACCACGCAATCAGCAGCGGAATCTCGTCGCGCCGCTCGCGCAACGGCGGCAACGTGACATGAATCACGCTGAGCCGGTAGAACAGGTCTTCGCGAAACTTGCCCTCCTCGCTCAGTTGCCGCAAGTTTCGATTGGTCGCCGCGACGATCCGCGTATCGACGGCAATCGTTTCGTCGGAGCCCACGCGTTGAATCTCGTGCGCTTCCAGCACGCGCAGCAGCTTCACCTGGCCGGCCAGCGGCAACTCGCCGATTTCGTCGAGAAAGATCGTGCCGGTATGCGCGCTTTCGAATTTGCCTTTACGGTCGTTGGAAGCCCCCGTGAACGCGCCCTTCCGATGCCCGAACAATTCCGACTCCAGCAGATTTTCGGGAATCGCGCCGCAGTTCACGGAAATAAACGGCTTGTCCGCGCGCGAGCCGTTCGCGTGAATCACCTTCGCCATCAGTTCCTTGCCGGTGCCGCTTTCGCCGTCGATCAGCACGGGCAGATCGGTGGGCGCCGCTTTTTCGGCGATTTCGAGCGATTCGAGCAAGCGCGGATTGTCGCCGAACGTGCCCTCGAAAATGAAGCTGCGCTCGATCAATGCCTTTCTGCGCGCGCCGCGCGATTGATCCACGCGCGCGGGTTCGGCCACTGCCGCCTGCACGAAGCGCTCCTTGTGCGAGAGCTGCATCACCTCGTCGCGCAACGAGGTGGCTTGCCTGAGCAGCTTGTCGATGTCGGCGCGCTCGAGGCGCGAGGACCAGCGCAGCGTCGAGCGCAAAATCTCGATCCGCTCGATCAGGCCCGCATACGAGATCGCCGGGCTGGGCTCTTCAATCTGGTCGAGTATCTTCATCACGCGCTCAACTGTTTCTGGACCAGCTGGTAGTACATGCCGCCACGCTGGATCAGTTCATCGTGCCGGCCCTGCTCGACAATCGCGCCTTCATACAGCACGAGAATCTTGTCCGCGCGCATGATGGTGCTGAGCCGGTGCGCGATGATCACCGCGGTGCGGCCCTTCAGAATGTCGTGCATGTTGCCGAGGATATTGCTTTCCGACTGCGAGTCCAGCGCCGAAGTCGCTTCGTCGAATACCAGCAGACGCGGATCGTGATACAACGCCCGCGCGATGCACAGCCGCTGAATCTGCCCGCCGGATAAGCCAATGCCGCGTTCGCCGACAATCTGCTCATAGCCGAGCGGCATCTTGCTGATGAACGCGTGTGCGTCGGCCATCTTCGCGACTTCCTCGATACGGCGCCGTTCGGGCGCGTCGTCGCCGCTCGCGATGTTCTCCGCGATCGTGCCGGAAAACAGCAGATTGCTCTGCATCACGTAGCCGATCTGCGCCCGGTAATAGGCTTTATCGACCACGCCGAGATCGTAGCCGTCGATCGTCATCTTGCCTTCGGTCGGCGCATAGAAACCGACCAGCAATTTGGCGAGCGTGGTCTTGCCCGAGCCGCTGCGGCCCACAATCGCCACCAGTTCGCCGGGCTTGATGTCGAAGCTGATATTTTCGAGCACGTATGCGGAGTCGTTGTCGCCGTAGCGGAAATAGACGCCGTTGAGACTGATTTCGCCTTGCAGTTCGGGCAGCATCACGCGCGACGGCAAATCCTCCGGCTTCTGTTCCGGCTCGATGTCGAGCACGTCGCCGAGCCGCTCCATCGCGACGCCCGCGTCGTTCAACATGCTCCACAGGCCCACCAGTCCCATCAGCGGACCCAGCACGCTGCCCATGAACGCATTGAACGCAATCAGCTGACCAATCGTCATTTCGCGCGCCAGCACCAGATTCGCGCCGACCCAGAGAATCGCAATCGTCGTCGCGGCGTTCAGCAACTGGCTGCCGAGCCCGACGAGGATATTGAATGCGTGCGCGCGATACTGCACTTCGAGCGCCTTCGCGTACTTCTTCTCCCAACGCAGCCGCACCGGCCGTTCGATGCCCATGCCCTTGACGGTTTCCACACCAGCGAGCGCCTCCATCAGAAACGCTTTCGCATCGGTCGACGCGGTGAATACTTCGCGCGCGTAGTTCTTGATCTTCGGCGTGGCCAGCGCGGTCAGCGCCATAATCGGAATCACGAACGCGATCAGCACCAGCGTCATCTTCACGTTGTAGACGAACATGATCGTGAAGTAGATGAACACCATCAGCAGATTCAGCGCGGTGGTCACGGTCGATTCGGTGAGAAACGCGCGGATCGTCTGGTTCTCCTGGAAGCGCGCGAAGATGTCGCCGGTCTTGCGCTTGGCGAAGAACGAGAACGGCAGCGTCATGGTGTGCCTGAAGAACTGCGACATCATCGCGAAGTCCATGTTGCGCACCATGAAATTCGCCAGATACGCTCGAATCGACGACATCAACTGCGAAAACACGTTGGAGATAATCAGCCCGCCGATCAGCAGATTCAGCAGGCTCACATTCTGATGCACGATCACGCCGTCGAGAATGTTCTGGATGATCAGCGGCGGAATCACGCCGAGCACCTGAATCACGAAAGTGGCGAGAAACAGGTGTCCGAGAATTTTCTTGTACGGCCTCAGATAGCCGACAAAGCGTATCCACGGCGAACGCGCAGCCGACATCTGCAACAGATTCGGGTCGCCGGTAAACAGCAGACAGGTGCCGCTCCAGCCGCGCTCGAAATCTTCAACGGTCATTTTCCTGAAGCCGAGCGCTGGATCGGCGACCCACACATAGTCCTTCGAGAGTCCGTACACCACCACGTAGTGGTAGCCCTCCCAGTGGACGATGAACGGCAGATCGAAGCCGCGCAACGAGTCGAACGTGCATTGCACGCCTCGCGCGGTGAAGCCGAGCGATTCGCCGGCGCGCGCGAGGCTGTCGAGGGTGGCGCCCTGAGTCGTGACGTTGGCCAGTTCGCGCAGTTTGCCGAGTGTCATCGGAATGCCGTAGTGACGGCACACCATCGCGAGACACGCGGCGCCGCAATCCATTTCCTCGGCCTGCTCGACCAGCGCGAAACGCTTGATGACTTTTTCGCCGAACTCTGGTTTGCTCTGCAAATCGAGCATCAGCGGCAATTTGCGCCGCTGTTCGAGCCGCTTTTGCCGCTGCAACTCGCGGTCGCCGTAGCGAATCCGTTCATCGAGCACGTCGCGCAACTTCGGATTGCGTTCGAGAATGAAGTGGACGGTGCGCTCGGGAATCACCAGCAGCCGCGTATCGGTTGTAGCCACCACCGAGGCCATCTGTTCCTGCCGCATCAAACACGCTTTCTCACCGAAGATTTCGCCTTCGCCCAGGGTGGCGAGCGTGTAATCGTGCCCCTCCTCATGCCGCACGATGCGCACCTGCCCTTGCCGCACCACATAGAGCCGCCGGTCGTCACGTCCGTCCTGCTTGAGAATCTCCTTGCCGGCGGCCACCCGTTTTACGCCGACGCTGCGCACGTATTCTTCGAGTTCCGCCTTGTTCAGCTTGCCGCGCAGATCGAACAGTTGCGCGACGAAACCGCCTGCCGAATTGATCGCCACATAGCTCGCGATAAACGCCAGCGCCGCCTGATTGCCGGCGATCACCGGCTCGATCGCGGCGCGCGGAATGAACAGCAACTCGGTTTTCGCCGACGCCCGCACCGACGCTTCGTGCACATACGCGCGCAACATCGCGATGTCGGCGAAAATCTCGCCGGCCTTGCGCACGCCCATGCTGGTTTCCTTGCCGTGCTCCTCGATGAAAATGCGCACCGAGCCGGAACGGACCACGTACAGACCGTCGGCCGTCTCGCCCGCGGAGCACACCGTTTCGCCGAACGAATAGAAGCGCGCTTGCGCATATTCGGCAAGACGTTCGATCTCGTCGCGCGAAAACGGCGAAAGAATCTCCACCGAAGTCAGAAACTCGGCGGCGGACGGCGCGGTCTGGGGTGCATCCATAGACTTGCGGACCTCGATTCAGCTTTGTTACGACAGTGCGCGATGTGGCGCAATACGTGCATCGGGTGCATCGGGTGCATCAGGTGCATCAGGTGCATCGCGGGCCGGCTAGCGCGCTTCGATCACATGCTCCTGGGCACGCGCGATCAGCCAGCTCTCGCGCAGCAGACGCTTCACTTCAGAAGCGACGTCCGCATCCAGCGTTGCCGGATACTTGGCTGTCACGGCAAAAATCTCGAAGCACGAACGATCCGCCGACGGAAACGGCCCGAGCAGATCGCCCACCGCCGCGTTGAAAATCTTCGCTTCGATGTCCGGCTTCAGCGAGCCGCGCAATACCTTGCCGATCACGCCGCCGGCTTCGCGCGTATCCGCAATCGAATGCTCGCGCGCCATGTCGGCGAAGCAGTCCGGATCGTCACGCAGATAGGAAATCATTTCCTTCGCCTTGCCCTCGCTGTCGAGCACGATATGGCTCACCTCGATCGCATCGAATTTCGGCGAATTCAGCGCGAAGTAGTCCTTGATCGCCGCCTCGTTGCCGACAATGTCGAGCATCTTTTCCTGATACAGCCCGTCGGTGATGAACGCCTCGAATTCGTCGAGACTCACGTTGAGCACATCGAGGTACTGATTCATATCCGTCGCGCGGTGCAGACCGCGCACGCGGCGGAACTGATCGGCGCGCTGCTGGATTTCGTCGGCCGTCACGACGACACCCTGCTTCTTCGCCGCATGCACGGTGAGCTTGTCGCGCACGATCTGCTCGATCAGGCTTTCGAACTGGCCGGTCAATTTCAGAAGACGAATGAACTCGGCAACGTCCACGACTTCCTCATCGATTCGCACTATCGCGGTCATGTCATCCGCTCCTTTAATTGACGTGTGATCTGCGCTATCAGCCCGCAACCTGTCTGAACGGGTCCAGACCGAGGTCGATCAGGCGCCGCTCGCGCACCACGATCTCCGCACTCGCCGTCATGCCGTAGCGCAGCGGGTAGCGAGTTTCGGCGATCTGGTAGTAGTTCTTGTCGAGCGTGACGCGGCCTTCGTACACGGGTTGTTTGTCCTGCAAGGACGGCTTGGTGGCCGGCGAGATGTAGGCGAGCGTGCCGCTGATCAGCCCGTAACGCTGATACGGGAACGCGCTGAATTTCAGCTTCACCGGCAAACCCTCGTGCAGAAACGCGCGGTCGTGTTCGGCGATTTCGATCTTCAGTACGGGCCGTGCATCTTTCGGCGCAATGCCGCCGAGCGGCGCGTTCGCCTGAATCTTGTCGCCCGGTTGCGTCGAGGTCACGTCGGTGATCACGCCGGAGACCGGCGCGAGGATCAGCAGGAAATTGTCTTTGTCGATGTTCTCGAAGCGAATCCGCGCCGCGGCGTCGGCTACCAGCCGCGCGCTTTGCAATTGCAGGCGCGCCTTGTCTTCCGCGTCGGTGATATCGCGCACCGCCGAGTCGTACTGGAGTTGCAGGTCGGTGGCCTGCTGGCCGCTGGTTTCGAGTTGCGCGTGGGCCTGCGCATACTCGTGGCTCAGGCGGAAATCGAGTTCCGCGAGTTTCGATTGCGCGACACGGTAGGCGTTGTCCGCTTCCATCGCGGCGGTGCGCTTCTGCTCGACCTGAAGTTCGGCGATGCCGCCACCGCCCGGCTGCGCGAACAGACGCGAGTACCGGTCCAGTTCCTGGCGCGCCGCTTCGCGCGTGCGGCGGGCGTTGTCGAGCACGCTGCGCGCTTCGTCGAGTTCGGCTTTCTGCCCTTCGGCGAGCTTGGTGGTGCCTTCGGAGAGGCGGTTTTCGTGCAGGCGCGCTTCCACTTCCATCTGTGCCTTGAGCGCGGCGGCCTTGCGCTCCATCAGCGCTTTCTTTTCAGGGAACTGCTTCCAGTCGCGCTCGGCGTCTTCGAGTTTGAGCTGCGCTTGCAGCGCGTTGCTGGCCGCTTCGATCGCGCCGCGTGCGTTGAGCCGCGCCAGCACGTCGCCCTTCTGCACCGGCTGCCCTTCGGCGATATACAGATCGGCAAGCTCGCCGTCGATCGGCGCATAAATGCGGCGCACTTCCGATTCCGGCGACAAGGTCCCTTGCGCGCTGACGATCACATCCGCGCGGCCGACGAACGACCACAGCAGGCCGACCGCCACCAGCGCGACCATCGCCCAGATCAGCGCACGGGCGAGCCGCACCGGTTCGGCGGTCAGGATCGCGATGCCTTCGACGCTGTGATCCTCCAGCGCCTCCGACAACGGTCTAGGGTGACTGTCGCGCTTCACTCTGCTCGCCTCCGATCAACGCCAGTTTCGCCTTCAGCAGCCCGGGGTCCAGCACCATGCGCAGTTCCGTCAGCGAGCGGCGCTGCAAATTCGCTTCGGCTTCGATATCCGCGAGCAGCTGGTCGAAGTCGGCGGGATGATCCGCCTTCAACTGCGTATAGATGCGCATGCCCTGTTGCGCGGCGGCCTGCGCATCCGACAGCAAACGCGCCTCGCTGCGAAAGCCAGCCGAGATGCCGGCCTCGAGCCGTTGCGTGCCGCCGATCGACCCATTCGCGCGGTATTGCTTCCAGAGGCTCTGCGCGCGCTGCAGCAAATCCTGCGCGCGGGCCAGCGCCTTGTCGTGCAGCGCCGCTACGTCCTTCTGGATCGACGCCACGAACCACGCGTCCGCGGCCGGATCGAGGCTCGCGTAGAACGACAGCAGGCGTTCGTCGTAGCCCTTGCCGCCACGGGTTTTCTGCAAGTCGGCGAACTGGTCGAGCAGCGCTTTCTTATGCGTCTGCTCCGCGGCGAGCACGTCGGACCACGGACCGGCGGGCATCGCCTGCAAACCGGCCAGCGCCTGCTGGCCGTCGCCGCGCAGCCACGCCGCGGTCACGGCGTCATGCCGCTGGATCACATCCGCCGAAGGCAAACGGCTCGCGGCCAGTTGCTGAAACTGCGCCTGGAACGGCGGCGTGCTGAAATGCACCGTCTTCAGTAAAGCCAGCAGCGGCGTCAGCTGGCGGCCGAGTGCGGCGTTCAGCACATTCGCGTATTGGCGCAAATCTTCGCGCAGCCGGTCGAGGCCGGCGAGACGCGGATAGCGCTGCGCGTAGTCGTCGAACGCCGGCGGCAGCGCGTCGGGTTTGTCGCGCGCCAGCTCGGTGCGAATCGTCGCGTTGAGCCGGTCGATTGCGGCGAGGTACACCGAATCGTCGCTCTCCAGTTTGCGCAGATGGCTCAGCGCCTGCGCGTACAGCTCAGCGAACATGGGCACGTATGACGCAATGCGGTCGAGCGCGCGCTGGTGATTTTTTGCGTCGTCGTCCCAGCGTTGCAGCAAGCTGCGGATGACGGACTCGTCCGCGTACATCCTGATCGGCGCATCCACGCCGCCCCGCCCGACCACGAAACGCTCCAGATCGCCGACCCATTGCAATTCGCCGACCAGCGACGCGGCGTCCGCATTGTTCGCGCTCAACGATTTCATCTCCGCGAGCCGCATGTCCGCCTGGCCGAACTGCGCCTTTTGCAACGCATTCAGCCAGCCGGGGACCTTCGCCTTCAGCAGCGCTTCGCTCGCCAGCGCCTTGATCTGCGAATCCGCAGGATGATGCGTCAGATAGCCGTTCGCCACCACGATCGCACTGGAGTAGTCACCGCTCGCCAACAGGTTTTTCAATTCGCGCTCCGATGAGCCGCGCATGTAGAGCGTCAGCGCCAGGGCCATCAGTACGGCGACACCCGCGCCGCCCCACCACGCCGCGCGCCGTACCATCGTGCGGTCGCCGCCCGCGAAAGCCTCGCTGAGTTCAGCCGCCACCAGACGCCAACGCTGCGGCCTGCCCTTCGCGGCGCCGCTCGTACCGCCTGCGCCGTGGGTGCCGTGGGTTCCATGGGCGCCGTTCGCCCCGCCGCCAGCCGCGTCCCGTTTCTTCGCATGCGCCGACGCAGCCTGGGCCGCCTCGTTGACTTCATCTTCGCGTTGTAGCCCCGGGTCGACGCAAAAGATATCGAGGAATGAATGTGCGGCGGCAACGAACGTGGTCTTGTCGGTATCGGCAGCTTCGTCGATAGCGGGAGTCAGAGATAGCTGGGTCACGGTCGGCTCGACTTCAGGGGGCTGTTGCAGCGTTACCCTGTAGACGAAGTGGTCGCCGCCAAATGCAACGACGTCGCCGTCGACAAGCGGTTGCGCCGATTCGTCGAGCCGCTTTCCGCCGACGAATGTGCCGTTGGTGCTGCCGAGGTCCTCGACGTACAGCTCTCCGCCCTTCAGAAAGATGTGCGCGTGACGCCGCGAGATGTAGTTGACCTGATGCGGGTAGCGGTTTTTGTAGCGCGAGAAGATGTCGTCCGCTTTGCTGACGAGGAACGGAAACGCCTTCACGTCGATCGGCTGAAGGCCGAGGTCGTCACGCTGCGGCACCAGCAGCAGGCCAGGCGCCGGCGCGGCACTGGCGGCGGCCACGATACGCGCACGCGGTTCGATGCCGACGCGATAGCAAAGCTCGCCGCCGAAGCACAATTCGTCGCCGGCACGCACGCGGGCAGGTGTCGTTCGCACCGCGACGCCGTTCACCGTCGTGCCGTTCTTGCTGCCCAGGTCGGCAACATAGACAGCGCCGTGCTCCGTGAAAATCCGTGCATGCCGGCGCGACAGGCGTGTGATCCGCTCGGCCGGATAATCCGTAAACGGCGCCTCGCTGCGCCCGATTGCGAACAGGTTGTCGACGATCCGGATCGCGTCGAGCGCGGGACGCTGCGCGGATGCAACCGGCGACAGCACCACGTCGAACAGAGCGTCCAGTGTCGTGCGCCCCTCAGCAATCGGAACTTCGCCGGCGTTCATTTTGTCTGGATCACTAATCGTTTACCCGCTGCGGATAAAACGCGATGAAAACGGGGAAAAAGGACGACGGCGGAGAGATCTTGTGCGAATGAGCCGCGCAGAGGCCAGCCCTTTAACGATTTTAAGTCACGCATGGCGAGTGTCAATTTTCAGATCCTCGGTTGTAGAAGCAATGAACGCACGACGCACAGCCTGAATTCCACACGCTGCACGCAACGCGCGTTGATCCGCCGATTAGCTCAGCGTTCCTTTACTTGAGCCCTTAGCTGCCCTTAGCTGCCCTTAGCTGCCCTTAGCTGCCCTTAGCTGCCCTTAGCTGCCCTTTACTTATCCTTCACTTATCCTTCACTTGCGCTTGCACGTCGACGCTCGGCCAACCGCCGCCCAGCGCTTTATAGAGCAGCACCGTGTCGGACAGAATCAACTGATGGTTGGCAAGCAGTTGCTGCTGCGCTTCCAGCAGTGTCCGTTCGGTTTCGAAAACTTCCAGCTGCGACACGACGCCAAGACGCAATTGCGCCTGGATCTGATCGGCGACGATTTGCAGGCGCGACACCTGCTGCTGCAATTCCACGCGCTGCGCCTTGTGCGAATTCAGATTGACCAGCGCGTTTTCCACTTCCTCGAACGCGCCCATAACGGCGACGCGATACTGCTGCTCGGCCACCGTCGATTGCGCTTGCGTGACCTTCACATGCGCTCGCACGCCGGGATCGAGCAGCGGAATGTTGATGCTCGGCATGAAGCCGAACGTGAACGATTTCAGCAGGTCGGTCAGCGCGAAGCTGGCGGTGCCGCCGTGACCAGTCAGGCTGATGGTGGGCAGTTGCGCGAGCTTGGCCTGGCCGACGAGGTCGTAGGCTTCCAGCACTCTGAATTCGGCGGCTACCACGTCGGGACGCCGCGCGAGCAGTTGCGCCGGCAAACCGTCCGGCACGGACGGCAGTTGCACGCGTTGCTGCAAATGCCCTTTGGGCAGCTGGAATTCGCCGGCCGGCACGCCGACCAGCGTGCAGAGCGCGTTGTTCGCGAGATCGCGTGAGCGGCGCAGTTCGAGCAACTGGTTCGTCAGGCGGTTGATCTCGGCTTGCTGGCGCAATACCTGGGTGTGAGGCACGAGACCGCTGCGGCTCTGCCCGTCGTAAATCGTGAGAATCTGCTTGTTCGCGACGAGCGTTTTCTCCTGCTGCTCGATCTGGTCGTCGAATTGCAGGATCTGGAAATAGGTGCTCGATACGTTCGAGACCAGCTCCAGATAGCCGGCGCGCCAGTCCGCCTCGGTGGCATGGAACTCGGCTTTTTGCGCCAGCACACCCTTCTCCACCTTGCCCCAGATGTCGATGTCCCAGTTCACCTGGGTCGCGACGTTGTACTGTTTGGAGAAAGTCTGGCGGGTGGTTTTCTCGAAATCGGCGCCCGCGCCGAGATCCATGGTCGGCAAGGCACCGGCTTTTGCCTCGCCGATCTGCGTGCCGGCGACGTCGATACGCGCGGCCAGCACCTTGATGTCGAAATTGCCCGCAATCGCTTTGGCGATCAGCGTGTCCAGATACGGATCGTGGAAGCCTTTCCACCAGTCGGGTTCGATGGTCGCGGCAGCCGACACCGGCGCGCCCTTCTGATCCGACCACGATGCCTTGGCCGGCGTGTCGGGCCTTTTGTAATCGGGCATGCTCACATCGACACACGCGCACAGCAGCAGCGCGGATACGATCGCGGCGCCGGCTGCGCGCGCCGCCGTGGCCAGGCGGCCCGTATTAGCCCGTTGAAGTGCCGGGCAGCGCTGCGCCGATACATTGAAGAAGCGCTGACGGACCGATGAATCAAGCAACGCTGACACGATTTTCTCCGATGACGCCGGCTGCGCTGCACGAGCAGAACGCGCTCTTCAAGTAAAGCAGGTCCTGCCCGGCTTCACCATCGAAGCGGTGCAAGAAAGTCGGCGCGGGAATCGTACGGTGACGCGGGGGTCGCGTGAAAAGAACGATTGATTGCGAATTCTTTTTGACGAGCCGCTGTTGCGCGGCCCGCGGCGGCCGGTAAGCCTCCGCGGCGGCCTGCGCCGTTCAGGCGACGTAGATGTTGTTGCTGGTGCTCAGATGCGGGTTGATCGTGGTGGTGATGCCGGCATCGAACGCAGCGTTGTTGCCATTCGCATTCTGAATGTTCAGCGTCGTGCTGATCAGTTGCGTGGCCTCGACCCGCTTGCTGTTGTTCGGCGCATACACCGGCGCGAAGCTGAAGTACGACGACAACGGGTAGTCATAGCCGAAGCCGCCGCGCACAGCGCTCATGGCCTTGCCGTCGAGTTGTTCGGTGATGGACAGGTCTTTGATCATCAGCGTGTTCATGGTAATTCTCCTGGAAGGAAAACAGCCCAGTCTTGCGGCTGGGTTCAAGCAATTTGTCTGCTCGAGTGTCACTAACGCATGGGCTGTGCCAGGTTTGTTTTCCGATCCTAAGAAAATCGCAGAAAGGCTGTCGATAAAGGCCAGGCGGGATGCGGTCCCGCTAACCGCATCGAGATGGCGGCAAAGCGGCAAGCGGGAGATGGTGGATCGCAACCAACAACGCACGCTGCGGTGTTGGCCGAACCGAGACACTGTGGATGGCACTGCGCGCGGTGAGGTGGCGCGCCGCGTCACAATCTCACCGCGCAATGACCGTGATCTTCTTCGAGTAAACCGGGGGGTTGTGCGGAATGTGCATGTCGTCGCCCAACAGCAGCTGCAGCGTGTGCTTGCCGGGCGGCAGTTGAATCATCGTTTCCGTCTCGCCCGCGCCGAAATGCAGATGGTTGCGGTCTGAGGGAATTTCCTGGTCCATCGGCGGCAGATCGGTATCGATCAGCAGGTGATGGTGGCCGGTGTTCGGATACTTGACGCCCTTGGGCGCCACGCCCATGAAGCGCAAGCCGAACCACACGCGAAAAGGCCTGTTGGCGGGCACCACCTGGCCGTCGTTCGGATACCCGATATATACATGCGCGCCGGCCGGCGCGGGCGTCGTGCCGCCTAAGGCGAGCCCCGGCGAGGCCAGTACGGCCAGTGTCACAAGCGCCGCGATCGCGATGTTCCTGTACATGAAAGGCTCTCCGTCCAGACGGACCCACTTTGAACGACCGGGTCGCGCGAGTCTTATTGCACGTTGATGGTGATCTTCTTCGAATACACGGGCGGCACGTGCGGCACGTGGTTGTGGTCGCCGAGAATGAGTTGCAACGTGTGCTTACCCGGCGGCAACTCGATGCGCGCGTCCGTCTCGCCGGCGCCGAAGTGCAGGTGATTTCGATCCGATGGAATTTCCTGGTCGAGCGGCGGCAGATCGGTGTCGATCAGCAAATGGTGATGGCCGGTATTGGGAAAAACGATGCCCTTCGGACACACGCCCATGTTGCGCAGCCCCATGCGTACCCACAGCTTGCCGCCGTGAATCACGGCACCGTCCGGCGGCCAGATGATGTATTCCTCGGCGCCCGGCGGGGAAGCTGTTTGCGCGGCGAGCGTGGATTCGGACAGCGGCGCGATGCCGAGCAGGGTGACAAACGCGGCGCAAAGAACTGTACCGAGAGCGGTGGATCGCGCGCACACCCGATGCCGCGTGTTGAGCACGCCCAGCGTGACTGTTATTCGCATTGCGCACTCTCCCGAAGAGTGGCCCAGCGCCTTCGTGACTCGAGGCGAGGACCGCGCGCTCCGGCTGTTTTTTTGCGGGCGCACGCGTGGTCGGACGGCCGCGGCATGCAAAGGCCGCGCTGCATTGTTACTTTGTGATTTAGCTTAGGACGTAACTTGTCAAAAAGAAACGCCACATTCGTTAACCGTATAACACGTTGACGGCAAGCGGACGGTTGTAGCGCGCGAACTGCGTGCTATCGTTGTTCATAGATTGTCTACGGATGGTCGATAGCGGCGTCGATGTGCCGCCCTATGCACTCCAACGGCCGCTGCGGGCGTCGCGGTCGTCGAATACCTATGTTCTGTCCGGAACAAACAGGATTTGAATATGTGGCGAATATTCCTGCTGGTGTGCATGGCCGGGGCAATTCAGGCGCATTGGGGTCATGCCTATGCCGCAGCGCAGCGCGGCGGCGGCGTAGACGCCGGCGTTGCAGCTGTGACCGCCGAACCGACGGACAACGTCAATCCCCGGCGCGTCGCGCTCGTGATCGGCAACGGCGAGTATGACCACGACACCGATCAGGTTCGTGAGAACGCGCCGCGCGATGCGCTGGCAATGCGCGACCAACTGCGCGCTCACGGCTTCGACGTCATCGTGCGTATCGACGCGACTCCGCAGCAGATGCAGCAGGCCATCGCCGAATTCCGCGAACGTCTGCATGCGGGTGGCGTTGGCCTCTTCTATTTCGCTGGACATGGCATGCAAGTCGGCGAGCAGACGCTGCTGATTCCCGCCCGCACCGACACACGCTCACCGGCGCGGCTGATTGGCGAAGGCGTCGACTTGAGCAGCGTGTTGCAAGCGATGCGTGCGCCGCGTGCCGATCCGCTCAATCTCGTGATCCTCGATACGTGCCTGAACAATCCGTTCTCGGCTCCCGCAAAAATCGGTACACATGCGCTTCCCGGCAATACGCTAATCGCTTACGCAACAGCGCCGGGTGGCTTCGCGGCGGACGGCGTGCGTCATGGCGTCTATACGAGCACACTGTTGCGTGCCCTTGCCGACGCTCCGTCGCAAGATCTTCATGACCTGTTTCAACGCGTCGCCGTACAGGTTCGCGAGAACACCGGCGGTAAGCAAACACCATGGGTGACCTCGTCGCTTTCCAGGGCTTTTCACTTAAATATGCGTTCTTCCGATGTCGCGACCGCGCAGCTCGCCGCCGCTACGCTCGTTGAACCGGTTGTCGTGCTGCACAGCCGCGGCATCCTGCCGAAGGACAGCAGCGAGCAATACGAAATCACCTTCTGGAATTCGATCAAGGACAGCAACTACCCGAGCGACTACGAGGCCTATCTGAAGGCCTATCCGAACGGCCGCTTTGCCACGCTCGCCCATGCGCGTATCGACCGGCTGCGCGCCGCCGCACCGTCGAGCGCGCCGGCGCCTGCACCACAAGCCGCGCGGCCGGCCGCGCCCGCCAGTGCAGGGCCGCAGGAACACCCGCGCGCGTCGGTCACGCCAACACCGGCGGCGCCTGCTGCCACACCTTCAACCGCGCCGGCCGCCGCGCAAAAACCCTCAGCACGCCCGGCGAACGCCAACGAGACGCGGGATTGCGCTACCTGCCCCGTCATGATCGCGGTACCGGCGGGCTCGTTCTCGATGGGCAGCAGCACCGACGACCCTTCCGAGAAACCCGTCCACCGCGTGACCATCGGCGCGCCATTCGCGATCGGCAAATACGACGTGACGGTCGAGCAATGGAACGCGTGCGCCGACGCCAACGCCTGTCAAAAGCTGACGCCCGAAACCAATTCCAACAGAAGCGCGCCGGCCCGCGACCTCAGCTGGGACGACGCGCAGCAGTACGTGAGATGGCTCAGCAAGGTGACCGGCAAAACGTATCGTTTGCCCACCGAGGCGGAATGGGAATACGCGGACCGCGGCGGCACCACCACGCAATACTGGTGGGGCGACCCGATGCGCAAGGGCAACGCCAATTGCAAGGATTGCGGCGAGCCGTGGCACAAGGAAGGTCCCGAGAGCGTGGGTTCGTTCGCGCCGAATCCGCTCGGCCTGTACGACATGAACGGCGGCGTCTGGGAGTGGGTCGGCGATTGCTGGCACAACTCGTACCAGGGCGCACCCACCGACGGCCGCGCATGGGATACGCCAGGCTGCGAGATGCGCGTGATTCGCGGCGGCTCGTGGCGCGAAGGCGCGAACTACATGCTCAGCGCGACGCGCTTCAAATACAGTGCGGGCGTGCGCCAGTCGCAGGACGGCTTCAGGGTGGTCAAGGAACTCAAGTGATCCGGGTGCCGCAGATGATTTTGCGCATGCGTCAGGGCGCACGCGGCTTGGTCGTGATCTGCGCGAAATCGGCGACGATGTGATCCTGACCGTACTTGCCGGCGATTTGCGCGAGACGCGTATCGAGCGCACGCAGATAGTCGGCGTGTGCTTCGCTCTCCGGCCGCGGCTTGTCGAATAGCGGCACCGGCGTAATCAGCAACACCACCATTTCCGATCCGAACGGCTTCGAAATGATCCAGTCGCCCGCGCTGCCGATCGTGGCGGCGTAGCGCGGCGGCGCCTGATTGTCCTTCGCGCGCGGGCTCGGCACCATATGCACGACACTGCCGTCGAGCTGGTAGTAGTCGAGGTTGACGTACGAGTCGTAAGCGGGTGTCGTCACGTCGACCACGAGCGGATCGCCTTCGCTCAACTGGCCGCCAGGCGGGCGCACATGCAGCGCCGCGACGTGACCGGCCTGCCAGTTGCGAACCCAGTACGGTGCTAGCGCTTTGATTGTGTCGCATTTGTCGTCGGCGAGCGGCTCGACTTCGAGCGCGAGCGTCTCCACGCCCGGCAGCGCGGTCAGCGTGTCCTTCAGACGCGCCGCACCGTAGCGTTGCGAGACGTAGCCGCGAACCGTCAATGAATGGTCGTGCGCCGAACCGGCCAGCGCGGAACACGGAACCTGCGCCAGCATCGGCGCGACGGCGGCCATCGTCAGCGCCGGCTTGGGCACGGGTGGCGGAGCTTGCGCGATGGGCGGCGCCGCGGGTGGCCCGGCAGTTGGCGGCGGTAGAGGCGTGCTCGCCACCGTCGCCGCGGACGCAGACGGCGGCGACGAACCTGCTGAACCTGCCTGCTCCGCTACCGCCTGCGAAGCCGTCGTCACCGGCTGTGTTCCGCTCTGGCGATCCGGCGCCGACCGGAACGCAAACACGCCGACCACTGCCGCGCACAACACAGCCAAACCCGCGAACGCCGCCTTCACCAACGTCCCCGACTTCTCGGCGCGCGCTTCGTTGTCGAACTCCGCGATGAAGCGCACCACGCTCGGCATGCGCGTCTTGCGATCGAACGAAAGCGCCGCGCGCAACGCGCGCCACTGTTTTGCGTCGAGGTTGGCGGGCCGCTGCGGCTTGAAATCCGCGCTGCGCGCCTGGGTCGCCGACAGTCGATCGAAGGGGTGACGGCCGGTCAACAACTCGTAGGTGATGCAGCCAAGCGCATAGATGTCGTCGCGCGGGTCCGGTTCAAGATGTTCCAGCATTTCCGCACTTGCATACGCGGGCGTCAATGCGCCGAGGCTGCCGGGATCGAACACCGTTGCGTCGCTCTCCTCCTCCGGCCGCTGAAATACGCGCGCAATGCCGAAGTCGATCACCTTCACTTCGGCGCTGGTCGTCAGGAATACGTTGGCGGGTTTGAAGTCGCAATGCACGAAGCCGCGTTCGTGCGCGTAGGCGAGCGCGCTGCACATGCCGCGCACGATCGGCAGCGCGGCGCGCACCGGCATGCCTTTGTAGCCGGGCGTGCGCAACAACTGACTCAACGGCTTGCCGGTCAGATACTCCATCGTCAGGTAGACGATCGGCCCGTCGCGGTCGAAGTCGTACACCGTGATGATGTTGCGATGCGCCAGCACCTGCGCCTTGCGCGCCTCGCGTTGCAATGCGACGAGCGAATTCGGGTTGCCGCGAAACTGAAGGTTGAGCACCTTGATCGCGAGATACGGTTTGCGATCCGAGGCTTCGAGCTTGCGCAGATCGAGCGCCTTGTACACCGTGCCCATTCCGCCGACGCCCAGACATTCCTCGAGAACGAAGCGGTTGTTCAGCGTGTCGCCGGTGCCTTTGACCTGATCGTGCCCCGGGGGGTTTATCCCACCTGAGGAGCTTGAGGCGCTCGACGAGTTCGAGGCGCTTGCGGAACTCGCGGACGGCACCGATGGAATCTCGATCGTGGTCTGCACGCCGGTTTCCTCGCCGCCGGCCGCCACGTTCGAGACGCGCAACTGTTCGATCCGCCGCCGCACTTCCGCGTACAGATCGTCGGGCAGCGGGGTCCGGCGTTGGGCCGCGCCGAGCATCTCCAGCAGCTGCGCCGGACCGAGCCCTTCGGTCGTCAACGTGCTGTCGAGCTGAGCGACGAACTCGTCGCGTGACAGCTCGCCGCTCTGAAAGTCGCGAATCACATGCGCAAGGCTAGCCATTTTTGCGAAGCGCCGCCGCTGCCGTTGGACCGGATCGCATACGAGCGAAACCAGTCGGGCTGATAAAAAACCTGTCGTAACCAGTTACATGTGCCGCTTCGATACTAGCCCCGGACCCATGCTTTCGCAAACCAGGATTGCCCCGCTGCGGGAGCGCCGTACCGATCCGCCGTACCGATCACTTGTACTCTACAGGCGGGCCGCAAGCAGATTTCCTATACTGATAGGGCGAGGAGACCTCAGCACACTTTAAAGACTCAAACCGGGCGGCAGCCGAACCATCGCACCAACGAAGCGGACTGCCGACTCGCCTATTTATCTGGAGCCCTCATGGCAAAAGTCGTCATCAAAGACCTCACTGACAGTGTCGAACTTGACCGCCAGGCCATGGCCGCGATTATCGGCGGAGCGCGGATCGGTGCACGCTGGAGTTTTGCCGCGCAGCCGGCGCCGGGTTCGCCGCGCGTCGTCGAGTATCCACCGGGTTTTCCCGCAGCGCACCAGGCAATCGCCGACACGGCCGCGCCGCGCAAGTTGTCGCGCGGGTAGACTCCGGTTCGGACTTTCGCAGTAACGGCACGCGCTCGATGCGCGTGCCGTTTTGCGTATGTGCCCCTCGCGTTTTTTCTTCCGGTTACAGGTTACACACCGACGGGGTCGCGAGTACCGCCAGGAAATCCGTCGTCCTTCCTCTAGGACGCGCGAGATGCCCGTAATTGGAAACAATGATGCGCCCTCCACGCTTTGGCCGCGTAGGGCGCATTGTTCAATAGGCCTATTGAATGTCCGTATGCGGCGACGATAGCCGCCGCATCGTCAACTATGATGGTTAAGACGCCACGTGGTCTTATGCCGCTCGCGAACAGCGCATGTTCGAGCGGCATGCTGGCGTGGAAGTGTCGCGACACACGTCATACATGAGCGCCACGCGACGCTCGCGACGATGGCAGCCCGCCACGAGCCGGCATCGCCAATTCAAATTGGAGATCCGCAATGAAATTCATCGTGCAATGGGTTGGGCAGCCGTCCGCCGAACAATCCGTGATCGAGCGCTTCATGAAAACCGGCGGCAAGGCACCGGAGGGTGTCGAATTGCTCGGGCGCTGGCACGCAGTCGGCGGCTTGCATGGCGTCGCAATTGTCGAAGCGGACGATACGCGTGGGCTTTCGGCGCTGGCGCTCGAATGGGGCGACCTGTTGTCGTTGTCCGTCTCGCCGGCCATGACGGATGAAGATCTGGGTGCCGCATTGGCCGCGCACCAGGCGGCACACAAGTAAACCCACCGCGCCCGCTGTTACTTTCCGTGGAGCACACCATGACTCCCGGTCGAGCCGCGCCGCGTCCCAACGGACAACTACTGCCGTTTCGCGAATCGGTGCTGGCGATGCTCGGCATTGCGTTCGTCGCGATGCTGGTGGCGCTGGACCAGACCATCGTCGGCACCGCCTTACCGCGCATCGTCGCCGATCTGAAGGGCTTCGATCTGTACGCGTGGGTCGCGACGTCGTACATGCTCGCATCGGTGATCACCATTCCGATCTTCGGGCGGCTCGGCGACCTGTTCGGCCGCAAGCCGTTTCTGGTCGCCGCCATCGTGTTGTTCACCTGTGCGTCGGTATTGTGCGGCGTCGCCTCGAGCATGTTGCTCCTTGTGATCGCGCGTGGCGTGCAAGGCATCGGCGGCGGCATTCTGATCGGCACCGTGTTCGCCACCGTCGCCGATCTGTTCCCCAATCCGAAGCTGCGGCTGCGCTGGCTCGTATTCGTCACGTCGGCGTTCGGCATCGCCAATATGGTCGGCCCGACGCTCGGCGGATTGCTGACGCAATATGGCGGCTGGTGTTCTTCGTCAACGTGCCGGTCGGACTGGTCTCGCTGCTGTTCGTGCAGCGCTTTCTGCCGCCGCTGCGTCATTTGCGGCATAGCGGCCGCGTGCGGCTCGACTGGCTCGGCGCGTTCGTCGTCGCTGTCACGTTCGGTTCGCTGCAATTGCTGATCGAGTTGTTTCCGAGGCAAGGCTTCAGCACGATGACGGTCGTGCTGGGCACCGTGACGGCGATCTGCGCGCTGATACTCTGGTTGTGGGAGCGACGCATTGGCTACCCGATCATTCCAGTGGACATGCTGATGGATCGCAAGCTCTCCCCGCTCTTCGCGATGTCTGTGCTCGGTGGTTTTGCGCTGTTTTCGCTGGTGTTTTATGTGCCGTTGCTGTTTCAGGGCGGCTACGCGATGTCCGCGCACGACTCGGGCATGCTGATCACGCCGCTGCTGCTCGGCACCACTGTGGGAAGCGTGGTGAACAATCGTATCGTCACACGAATTCGCCGCGCGAACGCGATCATGTATGCGGGTTTTGCGCTGTCCGCGCTTGCGTGTCTGAGCGTGGTCGCACTGCGGGGCACGGAGCCGCACCTGGTGTGGATGTCGTGCATGGGTCTGAGCGGACTCGGGCTCGGACTGGTGGCAACCAGTTTGACGATCTGTTCGCAGCAAATCGTCGCGCGGGACCATCTCGGCGCCGCCACCGCACTGCTGCAATCGCTGCGCACGTTCGGCGGCATGCTCGGCACCGTGATGACGGGCGCATTGCTCGGACATCTATACACGCGCGGCGTGCATCGGTCGCTGGATTCGTATCAGGCTACGCAGTGGTTCAAGTCGTTCGCGAGTCCGGAGTTGCTGGTGGACCGCGCGGAACAGGCGGCCTTGATCAATCGGCTGGTGAGCGCCGGCCATGCCGGCGACGCGATGATAAATTCCGCGCGCGATGCGCTGGTGCAGTCGATCCATATCGGCATTCTGGTGGCGGGCGCGGCTGCGCTAATCGGTTTGTGCCTCGCGTGGTTCGTGCCGCCTGTGCGGATCACTTATCTGGAAGTTGAGCTGATGACGGGCGGGCAGGCGGAAGCGGATGCTTAAGAGGCAAGGTGAAGGTTTGACGCTCTGAACCGCGAATAATAGTCAGAGACCTTGACCGGTGGATTTTGAGTTTCTACTATGTCGGGTCGCGGCTTGCGGGCGCTACTCGAGCGCATACGTTTTCAGCCTAAGCGAGCCATATAACAAGGGCCAAAACTAAACAACGAGGTCTTCGGGGTTGTGGGCATGACAATGGATGAAGACATCGCGCACGTAGCGCGTGTGATGGTGCCGTCGCTGAGCGCGTTTCGCGGTGAGCCTGTGCTGCCGCCGGCCTATTGGCGTAGACGGCTTGAACAGATTCTGGATGTTTTCCACCTGTCCGATTCGCAGATTTCCACGATTGGGAGACTGCTCAGGGAGTTGGATCGGTTTGAGGCGGAGAGGAGCCTGCAGAGCGACGGCTAAGGTGCGGCTTCGTGGGATGCCTCCCGTCAGCGGCGGGGGTCAGCGAGCGCCATTTGCTACCGAAAATCGAGTTCACGTTACGTAACGCTGCGCGTAACGACGACGACGACGACGACGTTGCCTGCTGCGTCACACCGTGCGCCATCGGCTAAGGCACATACACGTCGGACGAGTCCTGCCAGGCAAATTTCGCGCTCCCATAACGGGTATTAGCCTGGACCGGACCTGACAGGTAGTCGAGGAATCGAAGTCAAAGACTAGACTGACGGTTCCGCGCGAATGCCAGATACGCACGCGCTCGCGCATGCCGCGTCCGAGCAAGGAGGGACCGATGGCAAGCAACGAATACACGCTGTCGCATCAGGACGTGGTGAAGGCGGTGATCATTCATCAGGGCATTCACGAAGGTTTCTGGACGCTGAACATCAATTTCAACGTCGCCGCCGCGCACGGTCCGCAGGTTCCGGATCCTTGTCTCGCGGTCACGATCAAGGGCATCGGCATCATGCGCGCATCAGCCACCGATCCGTTCGCGATCGATGCCGCTGTGATCAATCCAGCAACACCCCCGTCCGACAAAGGCGCAGTGAAAATAACGGCTGCCGTCACCGGCACACACGACAACACCAGCATGCAATTTTGCCGCGACGTCTATCGCAATGTCGCCGTACAAAGCGCGGTCAAAACGTCCACCAAAACATCCTGAGCAACCTGAAGGCTGTATGCACGCAGGCAGCTAACGACTACGACTATCTGGTCAAGGTGGCTGTAGACGGCACCGCCGGCTACGAGCGGTTTCTGCGCGAGAAACTCTACAAGATCGCCGGCATCCGCCACAGCCGCTCGATGTTCGCACTGCGCTGCATGAAGAGCATTCCTTCCGTGCAGGTGTAACGCACCGCGCCATCGTATAAATGAGAATCATTTGCATTTAACGATGATTTCGATCATGATGGAGTCCGTGCTACCCGCCGAATGAAATCATGATCACGCCAGACGCCTGCTGTCCCGAAACCGAAGCTGAAATCGACACGCTGCCGGACGCCGCCACCACGCCGAACGCGAAGGCGGTGCTCGAAGTGCTGCTGTCGCGCCAGTCTCACTGGCCGCTTATCGAGCCGGGTCCTGCCGACGCCGAGCTCGATCTGATCTTCGACACGGCATTGCGCGCGCCGGACCACGGAAATCTGCGGCCGTGGCGCTTCGTCACGATCCGCGGCGACGCGCGCGGCCGGCTCGGCGACGTGCTGGTCGACCTGGCCTGCGCCCGCTCGCCCGGCGAGCCGCGTTCGGCGCATGCGCATCGGCGGCAAAAGGCCTATGCGGCGCCGCTGATCATCGCGCTCGGCGCCGCGCTCTCGGCTCATCCGAAGGTGCCCGAGAGCGAACAATTGCTGGCGGTCGGCGCGGCCACGATGAACATGCTGAACGCGATTCATGCGCTCGGTTACGGCGGTTTCTGGTCCACCGGCGCGGACAGTGACGAAGCGCAACTGCATGACGCTCTGGGCTTCGCGCCGAACGAGCGGCTGCTCGGCTTCCTCTTTGTCGGCACGCCGAAAACGCCCGGGCAGACAACGGCGCGTCCGCCGCGCAGCGAACACGTGCGCGAATGGCGTCCGCTTCAGCCGGCACGAACCTGACGCAAGCAAGCATTGCGTCATCGCCCATCCGTCGCCTGCGAACAGCGCTGGCCCGCGACGCGGCATTCCTTCGATCAGGCCGGCGCGACTCATTGGACCGTGTCCATTCAGGAGCATCGATGAACTTCCGCTCTCAATACAGCAGCCGTCCCGAACTGATCGACGATCATTCTATCGACACCACCGACGCGCCCGACCGCACGGTCCTGAGCGCCGTGCGCACGTGGCTGCGCCCGGCTTGCGAAACGGTGCGCAGCGGCATGAACTGGCGCGACATCCTGACCGGTGTGGGCTTGCGGCAAGACGGCATTGAACACTTCGATCTGCTGATGCGTTCACTGATGCACGTGTCCTACCGTCCGCTCGACATGCGGTGCCGCTGCGCCAGCGATCTCGGCAAAGACGAAGCCGTGATTCTGCAAACCATCGCGCTGCTGCAACGAACCCATAGCGGCGCCGCGTTACGCATGCTGACCGAATGGCTGCCCGCGCCGGCCGTCAGCGGCGTGCTGAAGCTGATCCGCTGGTTCGCCATCGATCTGCTCGACGCCGGTCTCGAACTCGACGTGCAAGCTCGCCGCGTCACGTATATGCATTGAGGGGCCAGGCCCATGCCGTTGGAACTGGAATTGGCTTCGCCCGCCTCGCCGCGTCTGCGCGACAACCTCGACTCGCGCGGCGGTTGCGCTCGCGCAGCCGGTCACGCAGGTGCCAGCGTTTGGCTGGCCGAAGGCGCTGACTTTTGGCGCAGTCGCGTAGGTACGTGCGCGTCGGCCCGTTCTATTCCGCGAACGTTGAAACCGACCACGCCACACATGCGGCATAAGCATCAGGCGCCTCGATCCAGCGCGCCGAGATATCGCGCATGTCGTCCGGAACGTGATTGCGCAAAGTCACCCATGCGCTGTCGCGCGGCAACACCGTCAGATGCTGCAAACCGCGCGTGATGCCCACGCCGGTTGTTTTGACGAGTGCCTCTTTAGCGACCCATGCGTCGTAAAACGCGGCGATCTGCTGCGCGGCGTCGAGGTGCTCGATCCACGCCGCTTCGCTTTCATCGAGCGTCAACGATTCGATCGAACGCCAATCGAATTTATCGCTGTGCTGTTCGATATCGACTCCGACACGCCGGCAAGGCGACATCGCGATGAGTCCATGCGCGCCCGCATGCGATACGTTGAAATCGATCGCACCGGAATCCGCGGCATGGGGACGGCGATTGACATCGAGCATGAAACGGATGGCGTGCGCCGCAATGCCGAGATGCCCTGCCAGTTGCGCACGTAGCGCCACGCGCACCGTCGCGAATCGAAGCGCGTCCTCATGGCGGCGAAAGGCGCGGGCTCGCGCGCGCTCGTCATCGCTGAGCGGCGCGAAGGCGGCGTCATCCAGTGACGCATCGAAAACGAAATCGACCCGCCACAACGAAACGTCGGGCGGGCCTTCATGCGTTAAGGGAACGGGTTCAACAGAATACATCGCAGGGTTGGGGCTCAAAAGCGAGGTCGCAAGACAATACCGCGACTGTACCCGATCCGACCTCCGGGCCCGTTCGATCTTCAGACGCGCCGGGTTTCCCTGGGCACGCCGAGCAGCAACGCCACACCGCTGACGAACAACAGCGCGGTCAGCAGATACAGCGCGTTGTCCATGCTGCCGGTATGCGTCTTGATCTGGCCGATCACCCAGGGGCTGACGATTCCGCTCGTGATCCCGATGCTGCTGATCAGCGCAATCCCGGCCGCCGCGGCAGCACCCGACAGATAGCCCGACGGCACGGTCCAGAAGATCGGCAACGCGGCGAAGATCAGCACGGCGGCCAGCGAAAGGATCGCGAGCATCGCCGGGAAACTGCTCAGATGCAGTGTCAATAGCGACAGCGCGATACCGCCACCGATCGTGCAAACCGCAAAATGCCGGCGGCGCTCGCCGCGGCGATCCGAGTGGCGTGCAATCAGAATCAGGCCCACCGCGCCGACGGCATTCGGAATCACCGTATAAAGACTGATCGCCAGCACGTCGTGAATGCCGAAATCGCGAATCATCAGCGGCATCCAGAAGTTCAACGTCAGCGATGCGCAGGTCAGCGAGAAATAGATGAACGCAAACAGATAGACCCGCGGATTGCGCAGCGCCTGCATGAAAGAGCGCGACGCATGCGCATCCCCCGACGGCCGGTCCTCATCGCGTTGCGCGATCAGATGCGCTTGCTCGGCAGCATTGAGCCACTTTGCATGCTGTGGCCCGTCGTCCAGATAGAACGCGGCGAGCAAGCCGAGCACGATGGCCGGTGCGCCTTCGATCACGAACATCCACTGCCAGCCGAACATGCCCATCACGCCGCCCATGTCGCGCATGATCCAGCCGGACACGAGACCGCCGAGCACACCTGCCACCGCAACGCCGGCAAAGAAAATCGACAGCACGGCTGCACGCCGCCGCGCCGGATACCAGTAAGTCAGATACAGCACGATGCCGGGAAAGAAACCTGCTTCGAACACGCCGAGCATGAAGCGCAGCGCATAGAAGTGCGTCGGCTTCGACACCAGCATCATGCCGACCGATGCCATGCCCCACAGCAGCATGATCCGCGTGAAGGTGCGGCGCGCGCCGAAGCGCGCGAGCAGCATATTGCTCGGCACTTCGCACAGCACGTAGCCGATGTAGAAGACCGCCGCGCCGAGACCGTACATCGCGTCGCTGAAACCGAGGTCGTGCTTCATCTGCAACTGCGCGAAGCCGATATTGATGCGGTCGAGAAACGACACGACATAACACAGGAATAGAAACGGAATGATCCGCAGCGAGACCTTGTGATACAGCAGGTCGTCGTGCGCGGCAGCGGATGCGCCCGGCTCGAGCGCGCGGACAAAAGATTGGCTCATCGGTCTTCTCCAAACGTGAGGGTCCAACGGACCCGATGGGTCCGGCGTCTTGATGCGCCGCGTTTTTGTTTGCTGCTGGAACGGTACGCGGCGGCGTTGATACGCCGCGTGCCGTAGTCTTGATGGATTGCAGGTGACTCGAACCATCACCTGCGTACCGGGATTTCGTGTCGCTTGCGCCGCCGGCTCAGGCGGCCAGCGGATGCGTCTCGCCGCCTCGAAGCGGGGCATCGGCCGCGCCTTCGCGCGCGTATTGCATGGCTTCGAGCAGCGTCGCGTGATCGCCGATATGGTTGGCGAGCAGCAGAATCAGTTGCGCATTGGCCGACTGGCTCTGCGCATCGCTCAGATCGCGATGCATGTCGATCAGCGCCTCGTAGAAATCGTCGGGGCGGGCGAGATTGGGTTGCGTGTTCAAC
This sequence comes from Paraburkholderia sp. GW821-FHT02A12, assembly GCF_059422005.1. Lineage (NCBI taxonomy): Bacteria > Pseudomonadati > Pseudomonadota > Betaproteobacteria > Burkholderiales > Burkholderiaceae > Paraburkholderia > Paraburkholderia sp. GW821-FHT02A12. The sequence goes on from NZ_JBWKWA010000002.1 coordinate 3,224,356, forward strand.
GTCATGACTGTCTCCTGCTATTTTTAGCTGATGCGCTGCATGTGCTCTGCATGTGCTTTGCGTCTGCGCTGCGCCTGCCCTACTGTGCGTTCAGGCCGTACCTTCGACACACAACGCGCGCTTCAACGCACTTTCCACGGCGCTCATGTCGAATTGCCGCCACCGCGCACAGACATGCTGGTCCGGACGAATCAGATAGAACGTGCCGGGCGTCGAGTCGTAGCGTGCGGTTGCAAGACCTTCGACGTCGCGCACGACGTTCGCGCCCGCGGCTACGACATCCTGAGCATCGCCGCTCGTCACCACGACGAGATTCAGCGGAATCGAACCGGCACGCAATGTTGCCAACGCAGCCTGCGTCGCGGAATCCACACCTTGCGAGCCGCAGAACAACACGCCGGTAAAGCGCTGGCCGAGTTGCCGCAACAGCCATGCCGGCTGCCCGGCCACCTGCACCGGCGCATCGACACATGACGCACCAGGCACCATCAGGCCTTCGAAGCTGTCGCTGTCCGCTGTATTCAGCGGGGAATCACGCAGCACCGCCGGTACCGAGAGCCGGCCGCTATTGGTCAACTGCCGTGCAAACGCGTGCTTGCGTGAGAGCTTCAGCACGGCGTCGCGAAATACGCGGCTCACGGGGCTCTTCGGCGTGATGAAGTCGGTCGAGCGCGTGGAGTTGCGGATGTTTTCGTCGGCGGCGAATTCGCGCTCGCTGGCGTAGGTGTCGAGCAATGCGTCGGACGCTTTGCCTTCGAGCACCATCGCCAGTTTCCATGCGAGGTTTTCGGCGTCCTGCACGCCGCTGTTCGCGCCGCGCGCGCCGAACGGCGACACGCCATGCGCCGAATCGCCCGCGAACAGCACATTGCCGTGCCGGAAGCGTTCCATCCGCAAACACGAAAACGTATAGACGCTGACCCATTCCAGCTCGAATTTCGCGTCAGGTCCAAGCAAAGCGCGCACGCGCGGAATCACGCGCTCCGGTGTTTTTTCCAGCACAGGGTCGGCGTCCCAGCCGAGCTGGAAATCGATCCGCCACACGTTATCCGGCTGCCGATGCAACAGCACCGATTGATTCGGGTGGAACGGCGGATCGAACCAGAACCAGCGCTCGGTCGGGAAGTCCGCTTCCATTTTCACGTCGGCGATCAGGAAGCGGTCTTTGAACGTGACGCCCTTGCTGTCGAGTCCCATCAGATTGCGAATCGGACTGCGCGAGCCGTCGGCGGCCACCACGTAACGGCCGCGCAACGCGTACTGACCATTGGGCGTATCGACGCTCAGCGTCACGCTGGCATCGCACGTGCCCGGCGTGCCGTTCTGCTGCACGCCGACCACTTTGCTCTTCCAGCGGATCTCGAGATTGGGCATCTCCTGCGCGCGTTCAAGCAGGAAACCTTCGACGTAGTACTGCTGAAGGTTGATGAACGCGGGCCGGTGATGGCCCGCTTCCGGCTGCAGATTGAACGTGTACACCAGTTCATCTTTCAGGAACACCTTGCCGACATTCCAACTGATGCCCTTGTCCACCATCCGCTGCCCACAGCCGAGCCGGTCGAAGATATCGAGCGAGCGCTTCGAAAAGCAGATCGCCCGCGAACCGGTCGACAACGAACAGTCGTCGTCGACCAGCACGACCGGCACGCCCTGCTGCGCGATATCGATCGCCGTGGCGAGGCCCACCGGGCCCGCGCCGACCACGATCACGGGATAGGCCGCCCGCTCCGCGCCGCCTTGTGCCCCTTGTGCCCCTTGTGCCGCTTGTGCGCCAGGTTCGCTCTGTTCACGGCACGGCTTATATTCGAACGACAGCGTCTGGTAGTTGATGCTCATCTTGTGTCTCCGTCCATCTCTGCTCTGCGGTGCGCTTTCTTTATCAGGCTTGCAGCGCGTCCCACATTTCCTTGTCGCGCTGCGCGGTCCAGATGCGCGGGTGCGTGATGCCGCTCGCTTCGTCGTAGGCACGCGAAACGTCGAACGGCAGGCAGTGCTCATAGATGAACACGTTGCCGAACTTCGGGTCCATCGCCTTGCGCGTGTGCGCCATCGCGGCCTTCAGGTCGAGCTTCTGTTCGACGGCTTCGCGGCCCTGTTGCAATAGCGTGGTGACGAAGTCCTTCGTGTAGTCGAGGCCCTTGTTGACCTCTTCCGGCGTGGTCAATGCAGGACCGCGCCCCGGCACGAGCTTCCCGGCGTTCAGCGCGCGCAGCGCTTCGAGCGTGGCCGGCCATTGTTCGAGCTGCGCATCGCCGCAATAACAGGCCGCGTCGTATTCGACCAGGTCGCCGGAGAACAGCACCTTCTGCGACGGCAGCCACACCACCGTGTCGCCCTTCGTGTGGCCCGCGCCCAGATGCGCGATGCGCACTTCGAGCTTGCCGAGGAACAGCGTCATTTCCTTTTCGAACACGAGCGTCGGCCACGTCAGGCCCGGCACCGTTTCGACGCCGGCAAAGAGCCGCGGGAAGCGTTCGATTTCCGACTTCATGTCCGCTTCGCCGCGCTCGACGATCATCTCGTACGTGCCGCGGCTCGCGATCACTTCTTGCGCGCCTTCTTCGAAATACGCCGACGCGCCGAGCACACGCACCGCGTGGTAATGCGACAGCACGACGTATTTGATCGGCTTGTCGGTCACGCTGCGAATCTTCGCGATGAGGTCTTGCGCCATGGCCGGCGTGGCGGTGGTGTCGACGATCAGCACGCCGTCGTCGCCGATGATCACGCCCGAGTTCGGATCGCCTTCAGCGGTGTACGCGTAGGCGTTCTCGGACAACTGCGTCCACGTGACTTTCTTGACTTCCAGGTCGGCCTGGGATGCGAATGCCTTTGCCATGCTTGTCTCCCTCAAAAGTTGGACGTGAGGCGAGACGGCCGGCTGCGTGGCGTGCCGTTTGCCGCGCAGGCTGACTGTATTGGAGGATTGTCTCGCCCCGTTTTGACTCTGTGACTGCACCGGTATGTCGGGGTGAATGCATGTTATGGCCGTCTCAGATTATTTGTCAATAGCGAAATGTGTTGCTATACGCAAATTTCAAAACGCCTAAGATAAGGACAAGAAGGTGCGGGCCTTCGGGAGTCTTCCTTTAATATGGACCCTTTTTACGGATGAGCGCGGGTGTGAGCAAAGCAGCGAAATCGGGCGCGGGCAAAGGCGGACGCCGGCATCAAGGCGGCGGCGAACCAGCCGACAGCGGCAAGACCCAGCGCGGCATCCAGAGCGTCGAAGTGGGCGGCCGCGTGCTGCTGGCGCTCGCACAGGCACGCAGTCCGCTCGCGCTGTCCGATCTCGCCGCCAGCGCGCAGCTTGCGCCTGGGCAAGCCCACGCTTATCTGGTGAGCCTGGGCCGCCTGGGGCTGATCAAACGCGACGAGCTTTCGGGCCGTTACGAACCCGGCCCGCTGGCGCTGCGGCTCGGCTTGCTGCATCTGGAAAACCAGCCGGCGTTCCGCGCCGCTGTACCGCGCGTGGCGGCGTTGGCCGAAGCGATCGGCTTTAGCGTCGCGATTTGCATTGCTGGTCCGCAAGGGCCGACCATCGTGAGATATGAGCATGCGGGCTTTCCGTTGCACGTGAATCTGCACGTGGGCACGGTGATGTCGTTGCCGGCGACTTCCACTGGACGTGTGTTTTGCGCTTATCTACCGCGCGCCACGCTCGACGGCATGTGGGCGAACCAGTCCGGCGCCGCCGATAGCCCGATGACGCCGGCCGGCGAGCACGCAGCGTTCGAAGCGGCGCTCGCCGAGATTCGCGCACGCGGGCTTGCGTGCAGCGTCGATGTGCCGAGCCCGGGAATCAGCAGCCTGAGCGCGCCGGTGATCGATGGCGACGGCCGCTTATGCCTCGCGCTGACGGTAATCGGCTCGACCGGCGCGATGGACGTGGCCGCCGACGGCCCGACCGCTCAAGCGCTCCTCGCCACGGCTCGGGACATCGGCGCCGAACTTGCGGCAACGCCTTCCCTGCTTGCTTCTTCCACATCGTGACCGACTCTCCCGACACTTCGCCTAATAGCGCCGCCGATGCGAAACCGCAGCGCGGCATCCAGTCGCTCGACAGCACCGGCGAATTGCTTGCCGCGCTGGTCGCTGCGGCGCGGCCGCTGACTTTGCGCGACCTTGCCGCCGCCGCGGGCATGCCGCCGGCCAAGGCGTTTCCGCATCTCGTGAGCCTGCTGAAGATCGGTTTGCTCAATCGTGACGCCGCGGGTTGTTTCGAAGCCGGTCCGCTTGCGCTGGAGCTCGGCTTGATCGGCTTGCAACGTCTTTCGCCGACCCGCGAAGCCGAACCGGAAGTGGTCGAACTGGCTGCATCGACGGGAATGAGCGTCGCGATGGCGGTGCTCGGGCCGCTCGGGCCGACCGTCGTACGTCTGGAAGAATCCGCGCGGCCGCTGCATGTGAGCTTGCGGGTCGGCACGGTGATGTCGCTGGTGAACACAGCGATCGGCCGCGTGTTCGCCGCTTACGTCGCGGACGAGGTGCGCAATGGCTTGCTCGCGCAGGATCATCTGCGGCTGGCGGGTGCGGACAGAGCGGATATCTTCGCGACGGCGGCAACGACGGCAACGACGACCACGGCGAGCGCTAAAAAAGCGGCGCCGGCGCAAGTGGCCAAACACTACGCGCAACGGCTCGCACAGATTCGCGCGGACGGCATCGATACCGCGCTGAGCCGCCCCGTGCCGGGCATCAACACGCTGGCCGCGCCCGTGCTGGACCACACCGGCAGCATCTGTCTGGTGCTCGCGCTGATGGGGCCGACCGGCAGCTTCGACAGCGAACCGGCGGGCGATCCGGCGCGCACGTTAAAGGCCGCGACGCTGCGGTTGTCGCGGCGGTTTGGGTGGATCGAGGCGGCGGCCGAGGGCTGAAGAAGGGGCCGCCGAAGGGTGTGTAAGCGTTTTTTCATAAAACAGGCGATTTCTAATCGTTTTAGGAGCCGAGTAAGCAAAACTGAGCAAACCAGAGCGGCTCTCGAGCCCCCCAAGGCACCCGACAAAGCACGCCGTACCATCAAGGACTTTCTCGAGGCGCCCGACAACGATCTGGACGGTATCATTCGCAGCGTTCGACAGAACGACAACGACATTTCGAACCACTTGCGCAAGCGCTATCCGCTACTCGACGAGCGGCCAGAGTTGAGGGCAAAAATCGTGCAGGCCATTACGGATGCATTTGCGGATGAGAACAGCCGCTAACCCTGCAGCATCACTCGCGGCTTCCCGCATCCCGCCGCGCTTTAACCCTGCGATAGCCCCACCCGCCAATACCCGCGACAACGAGCAGCGCAAAATCACTGTGCGGTTCGCACCGAGGGTTAATCCCCCGCCGCCTCCGGCTCATGCGACAACCGCGCCTTCGCATGCCGCATCTTTTCGAGCGTCTTCGGACCGAGCTTAAGCGCAACGCCGATTGCCAGCGCATCCATGATGCACAGATGCACGAGCCGCGACACGCCTGGCGTATTCGGATCGATCGGGCTCGGCACGCGCAGCAGCAGCGGAATATCCACCAGCCACGCAAGCCGCGAGCCGACGTTAGTCAGCGCGATCGTGGTCGCGCCGCGCTCCTTGGCGATCTGGATGCTTTCGTTCACTTCGACGCTGCGCCCCGCATGCGAAATCGCGAAAGCGACGTCGCCCGGTTCCATCAGCCCGGCATAGAGACGTTGCAGATGACCGTCGGTGAACGCGCTCGCGGCGATATCGAGGCGCAAGAACCGCAGCGCCGCATCTTGCGCGACGAGCCCCGACCCCGAACCGACGCCGAAGAAGAACACCCGCCGCGCGCTCGCCAACGCCGCAATCGCGCTTTCGACCACTGCGGGATCGAGGGCGCCGCGCGCATGCGTGATGCCGTCGACGGCCGCTTCGCCGACCTTGTCCATCAGCGTCTGCACATCGTCGCCGCGCGCCACCGCAGTCGACGCGTACGGCAAGCCGCCCGCCACGCTCTGCGCCAGTTGCATCTTGAAGTCGCGCAGACCATGCGCGCCGATCGCGCGGCAAAAGCGCGTGACGGAAGGCTCGGAGACATCCGCGCGCTGCGCAAGCTCGGTGATGCTCGCACGCATGGCGAAGTCGACGTCGCTCAGCACCATGTCGGCGACCTTGCGCTCGGCGGGCCGCAAATTGGCCAGTGCGCTGCGGATGTGGGGAATCAAGTTCGGTGCGGACACCCAATGTTCCTTAAGGGTTAAATGAATCCGCGTCGCGTCGCAGCTTCAATCGGCTTCAGCCAGCATCGCGCGGTTCAGACCAGCCTGCGCCCACTCTCCGTATCGAACAGATGAATATGTTCGGCCGGCAAGCGCAGCGTCACGCGCTGACCGGGCTCGACTTTCGAGCGCTGGCGAGTCGTCACGCACCACGTGCTGCCGCCTATTTTCCCGTACAAATGGGTCTCGGCGCCAGTCGGCTCGACCACTTCGACTTCCATCGAAGCATCCGGCGTTTCCGCCATGGTCTCGATGTGCTCAGGGCGCACGCCGAGCGTGACCTTCGCGCCGGCAGTCGCCGAGGCCGGCGCGCCCTCCAGAACGATTTCGCCGCCGTCGTCCAGTTTCAACGCGAGACCGGCGCCTTGCGCGCGATTGACCAGCACGCCTTCGGCGAAATTCATCGACGGCGAGCCGAGGAAACTCGCGACAAACAGATTCGCCGGATGGTCGTACAGTTCCAGCGGCCGGCCGATCTGTTCGATACGTCCCGCGTTCATCACGACGATGCGGTCGGCCATCGTCATCGCTTCGATCTGATCGTGCGTGACGTAGATCACCGTATTCTTCAGACGCTGATGCAGCGCCTTGATTTCCGTGCGCATCTGCACGCGCAGCTTGGCGTCGAGATTCGACAGCGGTTCGTCGAACAGGAACAGCGACGGCTCGCGCACCACCGCGCGGCCCATCGCCACGCGCTGCCGCTGACCGCCGGACAGCGCACGCGGCAAGCGGTCCAGGTAGCCGCTGAGATTCAGCATCTTCGCGGCGGCTTCGATGCGCGGCTTGAAACTCGCCGACGATTCCTTGCGGATCCGCGGCCCGAACGCAATGTTTTCGTAGACCGACAAATGTGGATAGAGCGCGTAGCTCTGGAACACCATCGAGATATTGCGCTGCTGCGGCGCGAGACCATTCGCGCGCGTGCCGCCGATCATCAGATCGCCGCCGCTGATTTCTTCGAGCCCCGCCACCATCCGCATCAGCGTGCTCTTGCCGCAACCCGACGGGCCGACCAGCACGACGAACTCGCCGTCGTCGATGTGCAGATCGATGCCGTGCACCACCTGCGTGTCGCCGTAGCGTTTGAAGATGCCGCTCAGTTGCACTGCTGCCATGCTGTCCTCATTGTCATTCCGTCGTGCTGTCGTGCCTCATTGAACGCAGTGCGCGCCACGCTCGCTTACCAGTTCAACGTGGTTCAAAGCGGTTCAAAGCGGTTCGAGCGTCAGCTCCTCGGCCATCAGACGATTGCCGGCCATCAAGCCACCGTCCACCGGCAACGCGACGCCCGTAATCACACGCGCCATCGGCGATGCGAGAAACAGCACCGCGTCGGCGATATCGTCGGGCGTCGCGAAGTCGCGCAACGGGTACCACTTCTTCAGATCCTCGAAGACCTGCGGATTCTTGTCGACCCGCGCCTGCCACGCCTGCGTCTTCACCGTGCCCGGACAAACGATGTTCGCGCGAATGCCGTAACGGCCCAGCTCGATCGCCAGCGCTTTGGTGTAGCTGATGAGACCCGCCTTCGCCGCGCTATACGCCGGATGACCGAGCGCAGCCATGCCGTTCACCGAACCGATCAGCACCAGCACGCCCTTTTGCCGCTCGATCATCGACGTGCGCACCGCTTCCACCGTGTGGTACGTGCCGTTCAGATTCAGATGGATGTCGCGCTGCCAACTGGCGGCGTCCGTCGTGGCAAGCGTCAGGCCTTGGGCTGCGCCCGCGTTCGCGACCAGCACGTCCACTGGACCGCGCGTCTTGACCGCTGCGGCCACCGTTTGCTTGACCGCTTCGGCGTCGCCGAGATCGACCGCGATCGGCGTGACGTGCGCGTCACCGAGCTGCGAAGTCAAAGCGCCGAGCGCGTTCGCGTCGATGTCGAGCGCCAGCACCGTATCGCCTTGCTCCACGAACCGCTTGCACAACACGCTGCCGATTCCGCCGCAAGCGCCGGTTACCAACACCACACGATTCATGTTCGCCTCACTCCTCAACCCCTCGTTGCCCCCTCGTTGCCCCTCGTTGCCGGCGCCGGTTTCGCGTGTAAATTTCCTACAAAACTGACGACCCGCAGTTGCCTGGTCATCCCGAAGATTGGGTATCCGTTTCTTCTCGCCCCACAAAACATCCCTGCTTTACAGCATCTTATGCACAAAACCGGCCGAGAAAAAATATCGCAGACCCTACGTGACAAGCTATTTTTCGTCATGTAGGATTTTTTCAAACAATTCAACCCCAAGCGGCCGGCGACGGCAGCAGCCCCCCCCACCATCGTTGGATGGGACCGGAGTAAGCGCTATGGGACCAGAGTAAGCGCTAAAGCGCTAACTCTGGTCGACACGCTAACTCCGATCGACACCCTTCGTTGGATGGGACCGGAGTAAGCGCTGAAGCGCTAACTCCGATCGACACAGGAGAGAGAAATGTCGTTGCATGCCCGTGCTTCCCTCGCGCTCGGCAAAGTTGCCGTGGCGCTCGCGTTTGCAGGTATCGCCGTCGCGGCTCACGCCGACACGGTCCGCGTCACCGTCGCGCATTACAGCGATGCCACCGCGCCGTACTTCGAAAAGATGGCCCGCAACTTCGAGAAGGCCAATCCCGGCACGACCATCAAGATCGAAGACGTGAACTGGGACACGCTGCAACAGAAACTGCAAACGGACATTTCCGGCGGCGCCAACGCCGACCTCGCGATCGTCGGCACGCGGTGGCTGCTCGACTTCGTGAAAGACGACGTCGCCGAACCGCTCGACAGCTACATGGACGCAAGCTTCAAGGGCCGCTTTATCGGCCCGTTCCTCGCACCGGGCGAGATCAACAGCAAGGTGTACGGCCTGCCGATCGCCGCTTCCGCACGTGCGCTCTACTACAACAAGGATCTGCTCGCGAAGGTCGGCTATCCCGACGGCCCGAAAACCTGGAATGACGTGCTCGAAGCGTCGAAGAAGCTGAAGGCTCAAGGCGTGGCCGGCTTCGGCCTGCAAGGCAAGGAAATCGAAACCGACGTCTACTTTTACTACGCCCTGTGGACCCACGGCGGCGACGTGGTCGGCAAGGACGGCAAGGCGGCGGTCAATTCGCCGGCCGGCATCAAGGCGGCCACGCTGTACAAGACGATGATCGATCAGGGGCTGACGCAACCGGGCGTGACCGGCTACAGCCGCGAAGACGTGCAGAACCTGTTCAAGCAAGGCCGCGTCGCGATGATGATCTCCGCGCCATTCCTCGCCAAGCAGATCAAGAAGGAAGCGCCGAACCTGAAGTACGGCATCGATCCGATCCCGATGGGTACGACGCACGCCACCTACGCGGTGACGGACTCGATCGTGATGTTCAAGAACTCGAAGGTGAAGAAGTCGGCATGGAAGTTCCTCGACTATCTGTTCACGAAGGAACCGCGCGTCGAGTTCACGACCACCGAGGGTTTCCTGCCGACCACCAAGGCTGAGGCGACCGATCCGGCGTTCAACGATCCGGACACCAAGGCCTTCGTCGCGCTGCTGCCAACGGCCCACTTCGCGCCGACCGTGACCGGTTGGGAAGACACCGCGAAGGCCGTGACCGATGCCATGCAGTCGGTCTATCTGGGCAAGGCGAAACCGGCCGACGCGCTGAATGCCGCGGCGGCGCAAGCAAACAAGTCGCTCGGTCATTGATCGCGTAGTCTCGCAGTGATCTGCTGAAGACGGAACGCGCGCCGCCGTCGCGAAGGCGGCGCGCGTTCCGGTCGTACTGCACTGTCCGGCCCATCCCGTCGCGCCCGCTTTTGATGCGGGCGCGTCTTACGATCGAGCACGCATGAGCCGTTCCATTTCTTCCGTTTCTTCCGTTTCTTCGCGCCTGCAAGCGCCCTGGTTGCTGATTGCGCCGAGCCTCGCGCTGGCGCTGTTCATCATCAGCTATCCGATTTTCAACATCGTGTGGCAATCGCTGCACGAGGTGTCGCGCTTCGGTGCGATTCGCGATTTCACCGGCCTGCAGAATTTCTATACGATTTTCAGCGACCCCGCCTTCCTGGCCGCCGCCAGACGGACGGTAATCTGGACCGTCTGCGTGGTGGGCGGCACGGTGCTGATTTCGGTGCCGGTCGCGCTGGTGCTGAATCAGGACTTCTATGGACGCGGCGTAGCGCGCACGATCGTGATGCTGCCGTGGTCCGTCTCGCTGACGATGACCGCCGTGGTCTGGCGCTGGGCCTTCAACGACGACTACGGCATGGTCAACGTCACGTTGCAGCGGCTCGGGTTCATCAGCGGTCCGATTCATTGGCTTGCGACGCCGGAACTCGCGTTTCCGGTGGAAATCGCGGTGGGCATTCTGGTGTCGATTCCTTTTACGGTGACGATTCTGCTCGGCGGTTTGTCGTCGGTGCCGGGCGATATCTACGAAGCGGCGCGCATGGACGGCGCCAGCGCCTGGCAGCAGTTTCGCAAACTGACGCTGCCGTTGTTACGGCCGTTCGTCAACATGACGATTCTGCTGAACGTGATCTACGTGTTCAACTCGTTCCCGATCATCTGGGTGATGACGCAAGGCGGCCCCGACAACGGCACGCATATTCTCGTCACGTATCTCTACGAGCTCGGTTTCCGTCTGGGACGACCCGGCGAAGCTGCCGCGGTGTCGCTGATCATGCTCGTCATGCTGCTCGTTTTCTCGATCGCCTATCTGCGCCTGCAGCCCGCAAAAGAAGGAGAGCCGACATGAGTCTGAGCGTCAAGATGAAGCGCACGCTGTGGTGCTGGCTCGCGCTGTCGCCGCTGGTTGTGGTCGTGCTGTTTCCGTTTGCCGTCATGCTGTTTACCGCCTTGAAACCAGCTTCGGAGATCTTTGTGTATCCGGCAAGGTGGTTGCCGGTGCATTGGCAGTGGAGCAATTTTTCGGACATGTGGGTCGCGGCTAATTTTGGCGTGGCGCTGAGGAATAGCTGCGTGATCAGCTTTCTTTCGACTGCGCTGGCTTTGGCGGTGAGCTTGCCGGCGGCTTATGCGCTGGCGAGGTTTCCGTTTCGCGGGAAGGGGTTGTATTCGCAGTTTCTGCTGGTGACGCAGATGTTGTCGCCGATTCTGCTGGTTGTTGGCTTGTTCCGGCTCGCGGCGATGATTCCTTATGGGGATGGGAATCTGGTTGACTCCAGGATCGGAGTCATCGTTTCTTATGCGTCTTTTAATATCGCGTTTGCGGTTTGGATGTTGTCTTCTTACTTTCAGACTGTGCCAAGGGATCTTGAAGAGTCGGCATGGCTTGAGGGGTGTGGGAGGACGACGGCTGTTTTTAAGGTGTTCTTGCCGTTGGCCGTGCCTGCGATTGTTGTGACGGCGATCTTTACTTTTATTAATGCGTGGAATGAGTTTGCGGTGGTCTATACGTTGATTCGGTCGCCGGAGAATAAGACTTTGACCGTTCAAGTTACGGATATGGTCGCTGGGAAGTACGTCGTCGAGTGGCATCTTGTGATGGCGGCGACACTCGGTGCGACGTTGCCCGTTTCGATTGTGTTTGCGTGGTTGCAGCGGTTCTTGGTGAAGGGGTTGGCGCTGGGGGCGGTGAAGTAGCGGTGGGCAGGCGCGACCGGAGTTGGCCTGGCACCGCGAGTCACCTGGATGCGCGCTGGTCGCCTATCCTTTGCCTTCAAGACGCTTTACTTCCTGTTGAGCTACGTGCGCCACCATGGCCATGGCTGCTCTCTGAATGCCGATGCCCCCGGGGCTGGCGACAAGCGTGGCGATCCGCTGGATCGCGACACCCAGCAGAATATCCAGTTCGGGTCCCCAGGGCGGAATATGTACGATATGCCCGCCCACGATCTCATCGCCACCGCCGTCCTGAATGATGCCGTCCAGAATCTGGGCTACCTGCCCATAGACACCAAGTGGAATCCCAGCCGCCTTTGCACGGGCCCGCACGATGTCAGTCCAGAGTTCCTGAATACCGGTGCGTGTGTCCGTCCAGAGTGGATAGAATCCCCGCGTGCTGGCGTCCAGCCCGAAGTAGTCACCGATGAAGGTGACGTTGGAATCTCCATGGGACCACGGCGCGTCGATGGCCGGATCCCACGGCTGGTCCGTCACGATGGCACGATCGAACGAGACCCCGCCATCAACCGACTGGGCGATGATCACATCGATGAGCGGTGTCGACGGCTTGGGTCCGAACTCGTAGAAGGCGCACCCGATCACGCCGTTGGGATCAATGACGATCTGCGGGTGAAAGTGCTGCAAACCCGAGGGTAGCGGTCCTGCCAGCAGCGGCTTTCCAGAGAGACCGGTGGGCCAGCTGGCGCCGCCGTCAGGCGACACTGCGCAGTAGATACGGGACACGGCTTCGCGGAAGTCGGCCCATGCCACGGCGACGGTGCTCCCGAAGACGCTCGCCGATGGGATCGTCAGCACGCGAAAGTTTCCGCCCGGAAACACCGGCCACCCATGAGGGGCCGGCAATCCGGCATTGAGCGTCGTCACGCCCACGGCCGGCGACACGGCGGGCGCAAAACTGTCGCCCCCGTCGGTCGACACGATCATCTTGATCTCGCTTCCCGCGATCCAGACGATATAGATGTCACCGTTGGCCGCGACTCTTATGTCCGGTGAAAACGAATCATTGATGAGCACCGTGCCGGCGGGTGTCACGCCAGGTCCCGCACCGATCCAGGTTACACCATAGTCCGTGGTGCGTGCGAACCGCATGTCGGATCCGTCGTCCCAGACTGCATAGACGCGGCCGTGAAACGGACTCGACGGATTCGTGTCTCCTGCCGCCCACTGCTTGTCATCGCCAGCGCTGTTGTGGATCGGCAGCGGAGCGCTCCAGGTCTGCCCGCCATCCGACGACTGGTAGATCACGATCCCGACGGTGTCGAAGGTCGGCGGATTGTTGCCCGACAGACCGACCAGATAGACGTTTCCCACATCGTCCCAGGCAAGCGCAGGGTCGGTGAGCAGCGTAAAACCGGATAGCGTCAAGGCGGCCGAATCATGCCATGAGAGGCCACCGTCCGCGGAGTATTCGGTGGCCAGAATGAAGTCGTAATTGTGAATGTCCCCGAACTTCTTGGACCCCGCTACGATCTGCTTCGGGTGATTGGGGTTGACTGCGATATTGCTTTCGCTTCTCGCGTTATTCACGCTCGTATCGTGCGTGACCTGGATATTCGACATGATCCCCCCTTATCGATTATTCGAAAGGTCGAGTGATCGCCCGGCGCGAAACCTTCATTCATGGGCTGGTCGCGAAGACACGACCAGCAGAATGAAAAGGCCCCGGGCGGTAACAGCTGGCCGATGGAACCCGACAGCCCAGCTCGGAAAAGGTGCCTTGCAAAATCACGTGTAAGCAAAACGGCGCAGGCAGGCCGATTTTGTAAAGTGCGTGCAGTAACTGGAGTCCGATGCTGCGCGGCGTCATCGCCCCGATTTGCGCGCCGCAGGAGCACGTTGTTTCCGTTCGTGGTTCGCGTGCTCGACGTGGCCGCGAACGAGCTCGAGGGTGGCGCTGCCGGTCGTGACATGGCCGTCATTGCGCTGGAAGATGGTCAGCTTCGTCGGCGCGTCGAGATCGAATTCGTTGGGAAGCTTGACCGACAGCTTCAGGCGAAGCGTCTGCCCTGGTTCAACCGCAAAGCCGACTCCAGCCACTCGATGCGTCAGGTTCCAATGCTTGCCAGTAAGCTTGGCGCCGTGCATGTGATTCCCGTCAGGTACAGGCGGCTTCTCCCCCTTCCTGGGCGGAAGCACTTCGAGAATCATCGGAACGTCGTCGAGCCGGTAGTCCTTGCGGACGATGACCTCGACGAGCTTTGCGTGACTGTACGGGCTGCCGATGATGAAGGGCAACTCGATCAGGCTCTCGGCGTCGGCGAAGACATGTGCGTATGACAGGTTGCGCTGGCAGACGTTGTTGTCGCCCCAGAAGTAGCTGCCGTAATCGCACGTACCGGGCGCGACCAGCAGTGGCGCACCATCAAGGCCGCCTGCGGAGTCGTTGTTGTCCCCGCGCGCCTCGGCCAGCAGGCATGGGTGCCAGGTGCCCTCCTGAGGAATCTGAGCGGCGGACCAGCGAATGGGTCCGAAGATACGGGTGGCGCCCACCGCCAGATTGATCGGCGCGCTTTCACCGAGATACAGGTGTCTCTGCTGGACCGCAGCCGTCTGCCAGTCGCCCGGATACCAATCCTGCGGATAACGAAACTCCAGCCCAGGCAGCGCATCGAGCGCGGGATAGTTGCCAACGGTGACAGCGAGCGTGACATTCTCCGCGGGATTGGGCCCGAGGTTGGTGATCTTGCCGTAGATGAAATGGTCCGTCACACCGTCGCGCAGCAGATCCTGATCGACCCAGACAGCGTTACCGTCCTGCTGCCGGCGCACGATCAGATCCGGAGCCTCCCAATGATTGCCGGGTGACGGTACCGTTCCTGTGTCGCTCGAGGAGTCCCTGATGTAGACGTTCGCGGGCCGGACCGCGACGCGCGCGGTGAACATTTCCTGGGTTCCGGTGCGAGTGTCCATCCAGAACGGGAAGAACCCGAGCGGACTCGCCGCCAGACCGAAGTAATCGCCAATGAAGGTGACGTTAGGATCCCCGTGCGCCCAGACGGCATCCACTGTGGGGTCCCACGGCATCTCGGTCACGGTGGCCCGATCCACGAAGGTCGCCGCGTTGTCGGCCGACGCTGTCAGGACAACGTCGATCAGCGGTGTCGTGCCGCCGCCCTTCGGTCCGAAGAGATAGAAATCGCAGCCGACGTCTCCCTGTGGCGTGCAGGCAAGCTGCGGCTGGAACTCGTGTTGATCCGGGGCAGAGACAGCGCCGCCGCTCATCAGCGGCATGCCGGAGCCGCTGCCCGCCTGCCAGACGGCGCCGCCATTGTTGGAGCGCGCATAGTAGATGCGGGCGATTCCCTGTCGATAGTCGGCCCAGGCAACAACCAGGTCGGTCGCATTCACGCCGACACACGCCGTCGCGACCGTGGGCGTCCGGAACGTCCCACCGGGTAGCTGGCCGGGCAAGCCCGTGATTCCGCTCGCAACGATGGCCGGGTTCGAGAACGAATCCCCGCCATCGGTGGATTTGACGAACTGAATGTCGGTGCCGGCGATGAAGAAGATGTAGACGCTACTGTCCGCGGCCACGACGACCTGGGGTCCGAACGAGGCCGGAGCAAGCGACGTTCCGACCGGGTTCGCTCCGGTCCCGCGCCAGTTGGCCCCGTAGTCGATCGTGCGCCCGAAGAGCATGCCACCCGGACCGTCCCAGGCGGCGTAAACACGGCCATGATAGGGGCTGCCGGGATTGGTATCGCCTGCGGCCGACTGCTTGTCATCGCCAGGCGCCGAGTGAATGAGGTTCGGAGCGGACCAGGTCAACCCGCCGTCCGTAGACTTGTACACCGCTATGGCCATCGGCTCGGCTCCCTGAAACGGCAGAGCGACGAGATATACGCCGCCGATGTCGTCGAAGGCGACCGTCGGATCCGAAACGCCGTCCCAACCCGCGAGGAGCCCGAGGGGCGCAGCCTCCTGCCACGATCGGCCCGCGTCGAATGTCGAATACGCGGCGAGCGAGAACGCATAGGTGTGCGGGTCGGTGAACCGTTTGGACGACCCGACCATGTTGTACGGATTGGTCGGATTGACTTCTATCGTCGATTCACTTCGGTCATTGCTGGGGCTGGCATCACAGGTGACGCGGATGTTGTATCGTGGTCCAAGAATGAGCGGGAGCATCGTTCCTCCTAGGTAACGCCATTGGCAGTAGCCTCTCTATTTTCTTATCCACCTCGGGAAATAGTTTTGCATCCGTGGTCGACACTCGGAGAGGGATTGGACTACGAATCCCGTTGTTGTTAGCTCCAAGACGAACTGACCCGGCTAGATTCGCAGCCGACCCCCTCAAATTTTTCGATGACCCGGGCGACTCTGATAGGGGAGCGGTGGTCGGTAGGCATCACGCACGGTGCGAGCGTACCGTCCGCGATTTTTTTTCGACGCCGCTTGTCCGTCAGCATGCAGCCCGAGCGTCATTGTGATGGCGGCCCGATGTAATTCACCCGCCTTAACCCCATGACGGAGGCTCATATGCAATACCTATTGATGATCTATTCGGAAGAAAACCGCTGGAACCAGATGACCGACAGCGAGCGGCAGCAAGGGGTTGCCGCATATCAGGCGTACACCGAATCGTTGAAAAAAGCGGAGGCGCTGGTGGGCGCCAACCGGCTGCAGCACACGAACACGGCCACCACGGTGCGGCTCGTCGACGGCAAGCCGCAGGTGCTTGACGGACCGTATTCCGATTCGAAGGAGCAGCTCGCCGGCTACTACCTGATCGACGTGCCTAACCTGGATGCGGCGATCGCGTGGGCGTCGCGTTGTCCCGGCGCGGCGCACGGCCTCATGGAAGTGCGCCCGGTCTGGACCGCCCCCAGCGATGCGCCATCTGCTGCATGAGTCCGTCCGGCGGCGGCCGTGACGCTGACGGCGCCGCGCATTCGATTGCCGAGGCGGTCGCTCGCCGCAGTTACGGCAAGCTCGTCGCGCTGCTGGCGATGCGCACGCGCGACGTCGCCGCGGCCGAGGACGCGCTGGCCGACGCGTTTGCGGCCGCGCTCGCGGACTGGCCGGAGCGCGGCTGCCCCGCGAATCCCGAAGCGTGGCTGATGACGGTTGCGCGCCGCCGGGCGGTCGATGGCGCGCGTCATCGCCGTGTCGGCGACGAAGTGGCGAACCAGCTCGCGATCCTCGCCGACGAGATCGACGAGCGTGAAGCAGGCATGTTGCCCGACCGGCGGCTTGCGCTGCTGTTCGCGTGCACGCACCCGGCGCTCGAGGCCGCGATTCGCACGCCGCTGATGCTGCAGGTGGTGCTGGGGCTCGAAGCGAAGACGATTGCGTCCGCGTTCCTGATGTCGCCCGCCGCGATGAGCAAGCGCCTCGTGCGGGCGAAGCACAAGATCCGCGAAGCGGGCATTCCGTTCAGCGTACCGGAGCGCGAGGAGCTGCCCGGCCGGCTCGCTGCGGTGCTGGAAGCGGTCTATGCGGCGTATGCGGAAGGGTGGACCGATCCGGTCGGCGGCGATACCGAGCGGCGCGATCTCGTCGGCGAGGCGCTGTTTCTTGCACAACTGCTCGTCGAACTGCTGCCCGAGGAGCCGGAGACGCTTGGTCTGCTCGCGTTGATGCTGTATGCGCAGGCGCGGCGCGATGCGCGACGCGATGCGGCCGGCGACTACGTGCCGCTGTCGGCTCAGGATCCGGCGACATGGGACGCGCCGATGATCGCCGCAGCCAACGCATTGCTGCGGCGCGCAAGCGCATTCAACGCAATCGGACGCTTTCAGCTCGAGGCCGCGCTGCAGTCGGCGCACGTCCACCGCTGCCGGACGCATCGCCCGAACTGGGACGAGATCGTGCAGCTCTACGATGCGCTGCTCGCGATTGCAGCGTCGCCGGTGGTCGCGGTGAACCGCGCGCTCGCGCTGGCGGAACGAGACGGCCCGCAGGCGGCGCTCGACGCGCTCGAGCCGTATGCGGACGATCCGCGGCTGGCCGACTACCAGCCGTACTGGGCCGCGCGTGCCGATCTGCTCGCGCGTGCCGGCGCGACGGCCGAAGCGCTCGGCGCGTACGATCTCGCGATCGGACTCGAGCGCGATCCGGCCGTGCGCCGGTTCCTGCAGCGCAAGCGCATCGAGCTGTCATCGGCGAGAAGTTAGATTGGCGCCTTGCGTATGCCACGCGAGGTTGCAAGCCTCGCGCTAACGCGGCTCAGACCCCGCGCTGCGCTGCGCGGTCCGGACCGTTCTGTTCCCACTGGAATTGGGTTGAGTCTGTACGATTCCAACGTCCGTTTTGTAGAACGTTCATCGAACTGGTGCTTTCGGCCACAAACCGTCGTTTACATGCGTCGTCGGTCGGACGTTCAGGCGTCGGGTCCGCCCCGAACTCGGAAGCCCAATCAAGCAGTCAGCCCTCCTTTCGCCTCTGTCAAGCTGGGTGTAGCGGTTTGCCCGAGAACAGCGCCCCAGAAGCAGCTCAGTTTTGGATGTTTTCCTCGCAATCTTCCCAGTACCTCAGCGGGTCGTGATGTTGTGGATAGCGTAAGCTGAGCCACGCTGACAGCCTGGTCCAATCTGGATGGTTGGTACCAGTTTGAGCAGACCAGGTCGACGACCTCTCAAGAATTTGACCGTTCCCGCGATCACGGACAAGCAAGCTGCCTAGTCCGCTTGAACTGTTCGCCTGTGACTCAACAAGATACCGTGGCAGAATCCTGAGTTCAGCATCCTTGGCCCACCCGTATAAGGCGCGGACCACGCCGGACGGATCTCGCAACTCTATGGGGCCGCTTTCAGGGCGAACGGCGGTCCATCCTTCAGGAAACTCCGCGACAACCTCGTTTTTACCCTCCCTCACCCACTTCACGCGCCATGCCCGCGCCATCGCCTCGCGCATGCGAGAGACCGATTCGTAGCCGGCCGGCAACTCGATCGACATCGGAAGAGTAATGAGGTTGTCTTTCCAGAGTTTGGTTTCGTCGTCGACGCGCTCGACCACGTCGAATACCCCTGCTTCGAATGGGTTCTCGGGCCGGCTCGATACTCTCACCTTCCCGTCGGGCAGACCCTCGAAAAGGCGCTCAGCATCATGGCGGGTAAGTTTTGTCTTTCCTTTCTTCATTGGTCTCTCTGCAGCAAAGTTGTCTCGCTAACGCCTAGCCCTAATGACCCAAGTCGGGCGCCACTTCCTCTCACGCGCGTTTGAAGGTGCTCACGATCCTATTCTGCGCTATTCGCTTGTTCCCGGCTTGCGCGGCGGCAATGGCACGGCTTGTGCCGCCGTCCCTGCCGCCGGATATCGGATGGATCGATCCACGCCAAGGGCTGGAGGATGCGCGGACGAGCGATTATCGACTTCTCGCAAACTCGCTTTCTACGGCCGACAGCGATTATCGAATGGAAGGAGACGGCAGAACCCGGGCAACTGAACTCCCGCACCCATTGCGGCCCGTCGACCCAGCGCGGCAACTTCGGCGACTTTCAAGGTACAACGGCCGTTCATCGACCCGCACAGGGAGACGGGAGTTCGGCCTTAGCCGACGTTCACGTGTCGCCGCACGTGAGGCGGCTTCAGGTTCCTTTTCTGCCATTCGAACCTACGCGACCGCGAATGTCGGGTTTCACGGATAGCGGATGCGTACTCTCGACCCGCTGCCGCCGTTCATCCTTCCCTGAAGCGGACGCTTACGGTCAACGACGGCCCGCGGGTGCAGGCCGTTGGCTGTCTGACTGAGCGGGGGTTAGCCCGCGGCTCGGCGGCAGTGCCAGGACGCTGGCCACCTCAAAAAGGAGGACCGTGCCTCGGGTTCACTCGCCGTGAAGGCGACATGATCCTCTCGGATGTCACTTGCTTTTCAGTCCGTCTCGCCAGGCGATCGCTTCGAGTTCGACCCGGACTGCGTCCTCGACGGCAACTACGGGGTGCGCCCGAAATTCAAATGCAGGGAATGTCGAGCAAACTTTGTGAACCGCCAACGGATCGTCGCAGTCAACCAACATGTGCCCACCCCACTCTCCCACACGCACCACGAAAAACTCGATCTTGAAGTTGTCTGGCGCCTTCCACTGACCAAACACATCAAGGATTCGCTTCTGGGCATTCTCGTACTCTACAGGCGAACCTTGTGTGCGTTCGAACCAGCTAATCATGTACTTCATTGCCATCCTCCTTTTAAACATTGATGTCGCCAGGACACTTGCCGTTTGGACGGGCTAGCGAATCAGCAAGCTACAACTGGAGCAGCGGCGACGAATGCCCATTGCTTTTGGCCCTTCTTATGCACCGCTTCAAAGCGGCCAATGAGGGTCGTTTTACGTGTTCAGAACCGAACGTCAACGTACGACGATGACCAGCGACGGCGGCCCCGCAAGCGTGCTTCAAACGACGACGGCGTTGGTCCGATCGCCATCAAGTCAGCTTAGCTCATCGCCAAAGGAATTCGATGGAAATGTAACTGCGAGCGGCAGTTCATGGCCGGTTGCGCACGAATAGGGCCGCGCCGGAAAGCGGCCGCACGAACCGCGCACGCCACAAGGGGACCTTCGGCACTGGGACCAAGATCGTTGGCAATCGGTGTGAGCACTGTCGCATGGGAAACCATACGCATATAGGCGAAGGTCGACCCGCGTAATGGATATTCGCTACCGGTAGCCATTAGGAGAAACTGGGTACGGTGCTTTCGATATGCATTCGCGGTTCCGTAGTGGTCCCTCTCTCCGGCTATCCAACTCGCAAAAAAAGGTGCGTGTGCACGGTCGTCCCGATCGACGCCGGGCGCGACTATCTTCCGTTCAGGACTGGAACGGCACCGATTTGCTGCAGGAGGGCAAGTCGATCCGGTTGCCCGCGCTCTTCGACAATTTTCCCGCTGGAAAAACGATAAAAGTTCATGGCTTGAACCTGAATCTTCTTACCGCTCGCAGGCACGCCAAAGAAGGTGGCTTGGTGAGTACCGCGCATGATGAATCGTGCGGCAACCTTGTCGTTTTCCGCGATCGTTTCTTCGAGCGTCCACTGAACGTCGGGGAAACCGGAACGCATCATGCCAATGATTTCCATGTACCCACGTGGTCCCGTCAACGAGTCCGGGCGGCCAGGGACATAGAAGATTGCGTCGGCAGCAATAAGCTCGTCGGCGAGTACCTCGTTGGCTGTGTTGATGAATTCGAGAAAGCGAGACATCAAGAGTTTGTTCGATTCGGCGGTCATGGTTTGAGCCTTGTAAGTGAGTGCCGCCGTCCGCAACGGCGTGGTTCATGTGCGCTGCTAAACGAGAGGTAGAGCAGGCTGCGGCGCGTCGCGTATGTGCCGCGTTGGGAGCGCTTACGACGTCTTGAACAAGTCTAGACTGCAAATTCATCGAGATAAATGCGTGATATCTTTGAACATTCACAACAGGATGTTTGGAATGGATCGCTTGACCGGCATGAGCGTTTTCACGAAAGCGGTCGAACTGGGCTCGTTCTCAGCGGCCGGGGACGCGCTTCAGATGTCGCCGCAACTTGTCGGAAAGCATGTTCAGTTGCTCGAACAGAACCTGGGCGTGCGCTTGCTGAACAGAACGACGCGTCGGCAAAGCCTGACCGATGTCGGACGGGTGTTTTACGAACGCGCCAAGATCATCCTCGCGGAGGTCGAGGCCGCTGAAAATCTCGTTGCCGAAACCCGTGCGGTGCCGACCGGTCGTCTGAAGGTGAATGCTCCGGTGAGCTTCGGCATACACACCTTGGCCCCGAAGTTGCCGGAGTACCTAAAGGCGTTTCCACAGGTCGTATTGGACTTGGCCCTTTCAAATCGAGCCGTTGATTTGATCGACGAAGGATATGACGCTGTGTTCAGGATTGGTGAGCTGGGGGACAGCGGCCTGATTGCTCAACCCCTCGCTCCATACCGGCTGGTGCTATGCGCTGCGCCGTCGTATCTTGCTGCAAACCCGCGCATAACAACTCCCGCTGATCTCCAGCATCACGAGTGTCTTGCGTTTACGCACACGTCACTAAGATCGGAGTGGACGTTTGATGGCCCTGCGGGGCGCGTCTCTGTGCAGGTGTCGGGTCGGTTTATGGTCGACCACGGAGAGGTGCTGCTAGCGGCCGCAGTGGCGGGCGTCGGGGTCATGCTTCAACCCGTAGAACTGGCGAAGGGCGAGCTCGATCGTGGCAATCTGGTTGTCGTGCTTCCGGATTATCAGGCGCCTTCGCGGCCATTACACGTTCTATATGCGCATGATCGCCGCGTGACGCCAAAGTTGAGGAGCTTTCTGGATTTTGCGCGAGAGCACTTCGGAGCTTAGCGAAGTGATAGTTCCTCAGCGTTGTTCAAATGCCACCGGTGCCAATGACCGCTTCCGGGAAAGCTGAAGGTCTCTGATGGGTCGCGTGCTGCCGCTCGTGGCAAGGCACAGGTCGATCGCACGACGATCGGCAAGGTTCGGCCAGGAGCGGTCACTGGACTGATGCCCTCAGATTGGCGACAATCTGAAGCTTCGAAATCCAAGCACTTCGTGAAAGCCTCCCTTCCCGACAATGAAATACGCGAAATACGAGGCTCTACATTGGAGCATCTTCAACATCCTAGCTCGTCTGTTCGGGATTATGTCGTTGCTCACAGGGCTGGCATTTGGGCTAACCGCATTACGTCTACTTGACGGTGCGCATTCGCACACAAGGGAAGTTGGGGTCCTCGGGTATCTCTTTACCTCTGCTGTTTGCGTGGCAATTGCTGCAGCGGTCCTGACGGTCCGTCCTTACAGGCCCGACTTAACGAGGCGATATTCGGATACGCCGGATGGACGCCAACCAGAATTGAGATGGTGGACGGGCGATCCTAAGAGCTAATACGTATGAACGGCCGCTAGAGCATTGAGAGCACATGTGATTAGCGAGGGAGTACGGCCAACGTTTTTTGCACTGAGCTTGCAAGTTTGCCGAGGTCAAAATGGAACAGGTACGTCACACGAGCATGGTTCAGGTCTATGGTAGATTTACGTGACTGATCCAATTTCTGCTGGTAGCGCCTAAAAAAAGACCGACCACGGCGCTAATCAATGTCCCGGCGATCGAGAACGACAACAGAAATCCGATCACCACGCCCGCAAGTATTCCAATAAGCGCACAAATCATGCGATTCAGTGAGACCGTACCAATGCGCCGTACTTCCACAACATAGGCTGCGCCGACCGCGCAACCAAAAACTCCTCCCACCGCCAAGTGACTGGCGGACAGTGACTCCTTGGCAAACGTTGCCATGTATGCGGAAGCTACCCCCAGTACCGTAAGCAAAGCCCACAAGACCCACGGATTGGAAAACGCTCTTTTAATGAGCTCAGCGAGACGACGACAAATCGACATAATCGTCACCACTACTTGCACTCACAATCGCTGCCGATCGCCCATGGTTTCTCTCCCAAAACACGCTTCATCAACGTGTTTGTGCCAATGAACAATCCTTGCATGATGGCTAGGTCCTTGAATCCGAGTCCCAATGCGGACACGCCAGATCTACCAACAACACTCGTCCCCAACGTCAAAAGGCCTGGAGAAAAGGCACCCGCAGCGGCCGAAGTAAGAACCGGCCCGATGTTTACACACTTGGCGCTCTTGCCATCAATCAACATTTGCTTGCCGATATCTATGCCAGCACCAACTACTGCGCCAATCGCACCAAACTCCTAGAGTAGACTATTTTGCTTGCAGGAGCGAACTGGATCTCGCTGTGTATGTCCGCTATGGATCGACGTTACCGTCCGTTCCGGGTCGATCACAGGCGTCGCCGCTCGGCCCAGAAGTAGCATCGTCGCGATGACTCACGAAGCCGTGAAGGTGTTTGAGGAGAACAGAGCCCCAACGCATATTTGAGACACGCGTCCAAGCCCTCATCGGGACCAGTAGAAATCCACGGGGATAAGCTCGACGACCCATCCACCTTCTTCGCCCAGCGTGGCCGCCGGGTGCATGGAGGCGATGCGCAACGCCTCGTCATGGGTATGGGTGCTGTTCTTTCGTGCTTATCGCGCTTTGGTAAGGCTTTATACATTTGTATGCCCGTGCTGCGGAGAAAGATTTTTCTTCACCAAAGTAGGTTGGATATTTGGATGGGGTAATGTTTGGTCTAGCAAATGTGTGCACTGCGGCCATAAGGTGACTTAACCTTTGTGGGCCACCAGCAAGCAGCAATGCCGGTGGACTGAGTTTTGAATGACCGCCGCGGGTCGACCTGAGACGGTTGTCATCGGTCTCAGTGCGGCGGTGGGGAGGCCCGCTAGATGATTTTCAATCGACGGACGGATGGTCAAGCCACTAATGGAAGCTACTCTGACCGTAGCCTAGGTTGAGGCCAGTCAGTCCATCAGTAATTAACCTATAGCTAGCGGTGAACAATGCTGAAATTTCTTTATATAGCTTGGCCGGCTCCACAAAAAATGTCCAAATCGCAGTATCTGAAGTATCGTCTTAAGTTGCTGGCCATTATGGTTATTTGGGCCATGACGTTTGTTGCCTTGGTGTTTTTTTGGGGCAGTTTACACGTTTTACTGAAGATTCTATTTATAGTATTGGAATACATATTTATCCCAGATTTCAGCATGATTGAGCAGTTATTTGTTTCGTATGATAGATATATCGAAGAAGGGCTGCGTTGCTAAACCATTCTCTGGAGATCAGAGATCATGCGTACAGGCTTGCGAGCTGGTTATCGGGTTATCGAATGGGAAAGTGATTGGGATCCTTCTCTTGAAGATATTCTTCAGCGCTTCCCGAACATAGTTATAGAAAGGCATGTTGCAATCGCGTCCTGCGACAGTGGCCCGTACAGGCCGACAGATTTTGAAGTAGCAAGCGGTTGGTACAGCCTCGGAGACTTGGCAGTTAGCCCACGGATCGAGACTATTTCACAATTGCCGACGCCGGGCTTCGACGAGTGGTACGTTTACGATAATCGTAGGAACTTTGGCCCCCATCGGTCATTTGTGAATCATTTTGGATTTTCACCGCTTAAGGACGGCGATGCACTGACAGAAGAATTTTGGGCACAGATTGCTGCCTTACGGCCGATACACGTACTCGGAGCTGGAACACCAATCTTGTTCTTAGTGACATGTGATGAATCACTGTACAGAGAAGTTGCTGGTGCTGGTGAACCTTTAATGTGATGACCGTCCGCTTCCAAGACTCATGGCCGGCGGCTTAGGGTCGCGTACTGCCGGTCGCGACGGAGTGGGATTCCGAAGTTCATGCGGTTTGCATGAGGCAGTCATCGGCCAATTTCTGACGTTCGACATCGCCGCATTGATCGTCGACACCCATTAGCGGGCCCGGTGTCAAGTGAGCAAACAACACCCTCGACTGCCTGAGCAGCCGATTTCGATTGCACTGACCGAATGCAGTAGCCGAGCGCACCCGTTTCTTCGATTCATGGCTGCGACGGATCGCGCCAGACACCCATCAGGCTCAAGCGATCGGCGTACATCGGTTGCCTGTCGCCCTGGTGGCTCTGCCACCCCAGAAGAACTTTGGTGCCGCAACGCGTCCATTGGGTTCGCACAATAGTCGTGGTTGCCAGACGTCCGGCACCAATCCAGGGCTGGCTCGCGTTGCCGGCGATCCGCGTTGCTGCACATCGGGGACGGCGGCACGGCATCCCATTCAATTGGGTGGCTTTTCGCCAGTCAACGATCAGGGCTTGCCGGTCGCCGTCGTAACGCTTATGCGAAGCAGCGGGTCACATCAAATGGTTTTCGCTCCTTCAGCATGTGGAAACACGCACGGGCGAGCTTGTGGGCCAAGGCCTTGCGTGCGATCACTGAATTCGTCCTGGCTTTCTTGCGCTCGTAGAACTGCCTGGCTTCGGCGCTAAAGTGCATCGCGAAGTTGGCCGCCTCGATGAATGCCCAGGACAGGTATGGATTTCCGTTCCTGGTATTGCCTTCGCCCTTCTTCTTGCCGTTGCTCATGCGCTGGCTGTCCACGCACCGCGCGTAGGAGGCGAAGTTGCCAGCGCTGGCGAAACGTTCGATGGTCCCGGTTTCCAGTACGATCACGGTGGCAAGCGTCTGGCCGATGCCGGGCACCGTGGTCAGGAGGGCGTAGTCCGCGTGTGGCGCGACCTTTTCCTGAAGACGCTTTTCCACGATGGCGATCTGTGCGGAGAGCGTCGTGATGACCGCGACGTTGGCGCGGACCGCGAGCGCCACGTCGTCTGGGAGATGCAGCTGGTCGACAGCGGCCTGGTCCAGTTTCTTGACCTGATTGCTCGTGATTCGCGTGCCGTACTGACGCGCCGTAATGTTCTCAACGGCGAGAATGTGGCTGGTGCGGCTGCGCACCAGTTGCATGCGCTTGCGGGCCAGGTCGCGCACCTGGCGGTGCTCAGCCGGCAATATGGTGCCGGTGGGAAGGATGCCCAGACGAAGCAAATGGGCCAGGTAGCGCGCGTCGGTCTCGTCGCCACTGTGCTTGAGCCCATCGTACTTTTTGATTGCCGTGGTGTTGGCCAGATGGACCACGAAGCCGGCAGCCTGCAGGCCGTCGACAAGCCAGTACCAGTTGTACGTGGATTCGACCACGACGCCTGCCAGCTCGGCTCGCCACGGGGCAAGGAACGCCAGGATCTTAGCCAGCTCGTTCGGCAGCCGCTTTTCGGCGACCACGCGGTCCGTTTCGTCGATCACGCTCACCACGCTGTTGTTCGAATGCAGGTCAATGCCGCTATAGTTCATGATGACCTCCTTCCGGTTAAAGCGGTTTTGGCAAACTCACTTTAACCCCGTCGCCCGGCAGGGCGGCGGCAGGAGGTCCGCTAGATGATTTTCAATCGACGGACGGATGGTCAGGCCACTAGTGGAAGCTACTCTGACGGTGGCGTTTGTACGGCCGAGGCTGAGAGCCGGGTTTGAACAACCGCATTCAGGCAGCCGCCAGATGAATGAGGCCAAACGCGGACATCCGTCAGCGCTATTCCGGGAGATGGAAATGACATCAAGGCGTAAGTGCACGGTCGCATGGCTTCTAATGCTATTTTTCGTCCTTATTATTCCGTCCGTGGTCATGGCCGCGCATTTGGCGGTCGGCGTTGCGATTGTCAGTGGTATTGTTTCGATAGTGGTATTTATGTTCTGGGCGCTAACCTTTTCGTGTCCGCGATGTAGGGAACCACTCTTATGGGAAATTCGTGGGCACTGGAAGATCAGCCGGCCGTTTCCTCGTCGAACGTGTATAGCATGTGGCCTTCCTACTTATGAACCGTTTGTAAGGAGCAAGCGTCGCTGACACTGTCAACGGGAGCAGGACGCTTGGGCCAGCTGGAACCTTGGAAGTCTAATTAAATAGGGGCAGCAGGTGACCGAGAAGATCTGGATCGACTGTATTTCCATTTTATGTTTCGGGTTCGGAGCGGCAAAGGCAATACGGCCTAATTTTTTCATTGAAATGAGAAGGCGTCATCCATGGTTTGACCTATTTGATATCTACTCCTTTATATTTAAATCGGAATATGCAGAAAAAGTAGTTCGTCTTAACGGTTGCCTCCTTCTGCTGATTGGGCTGGGGCTGGCGGCATGGGCACTTTTTTTGTGAAACAGGCCACCTTGGGTCGGTACGCGTTGTAGGACAGACTTCTGAACGACTGCTTCCGAGAGAACCCGAACTGAACGTTAGAAGCAAAGACGAGCCGATAGCCGACGGAGCACGGCCAATAAAAAGCCATTCGAAAGCTTGAGCGACCGTTTTTGGGGATGGCCACTGAAACATATACGGGCAGAATTGCAATATGACATTGACATCCGACGAGGGCTTTCGAACCGCCTACTACTACTTCATCTACGCGGTGACGACGCTTGCAAGCAACCCCGATGAAGCCTGCGATAGGATGGGCGACTACAACGTCGCATGGGAGGTGAAGGACGACGTCCAAGCCGGCAGATACCTCGTGGAGTGGGAACTTCTGCCCACACAGGCAAAGGCAGACATATGGAAGCTCATAAACGCGCTTGATAAAATACCGCAAGAGCTTTTGATATCCGCCCAGGGCAGGCAGCGCAATCTCCAAGCGATGAGCGATGAGGTTTGGACACCCATCCGAGCCGAGGCGGCAACGTTGATTGCCACGTTGAGCTTGTTCACAGAGGCCAACAACGCCAAGTTTCTCGGTGGCGGTTAGGTAGCACTGCAGCGGCTTGTGGGATGACTGCTTTCGTTTGTCGAGCCCGAGACCGAATGGCTGCAACGGGTCGCGCGCTGCCGATCGCCCTCAGGCAGTGACGGGCCACATGCAGCCATTAGTTGTCACTCTTTGTTGAGGTGCATTTTCATGCCGCTTTACACTTATGTGGTTTCCTTCAAGGGTTCGACTCATATAAGTCAAGGTAGCCACAGTAATTACAAAGGCTTCGTGTCTACGTGGTGCTCCAATATTCCGATTGGAGCACTTCCTGGGCTTACGCCTGTCCTTCAGCGGGAATTGGTGGGCAAGGCATACCGAGGCGAGTTTCTGCCTGTGTCGAATGCTAAACACGTATGGAGAAAAACTATTGAAGTTGGAGACAGCGAATTGGTCGTCGTCGCGGTGCAAACCCAGCCATAAGGGCCGTGCGCGAGCGCCCGCTTGGGTCGCGTTCGTACCGATCAGCGTCAGGCTGAGGTCGGCCAGGTGCGGTCATTGGACTGATGGTGCTAGATTGGCGACAATCTGAAGCACCAAACTTTGGGCACTCCGACATGATCGCTAAATTCATCCTCGAAATCATCGATGCGAACACGGCGTGTCCTGCAAAGAGCTTTGCGATCGAACTGCCAGATCCGTCTGTCGTTTCCTCTTTACTGGAGGACGAGGAATTTGATGCACATTGTGTCTATGAGTTAGACGCGCACGACACGGCTAGAATCTCAGCGCATTTCGGTTTCTCGGTTGGAGAATCGGCCTCAGCAATTCTGAGACCCCGTCATTGGCTTGACGACCTTCCTTACCAGGTCCACACAGATCGGGAGCTTGCGCTGATGCTTGACGGCGTGAAACCCTTTGCCGCTTTCGCCGACGAATATCCATCGTTGACAGACGACAGTGTGATTCCAGAGCGGCTATTCGACCCTTATGTGGCGGCTGGACGATTTGTAAAGAGAGAGTACGTCGGAACAAAGGTTCTCAAAGGCTACCGTACAAGGCGCGTTTTGTATGCGCGACCTGACGAAGCGTGGCGGATCGACGCCTATATACTTCTTTGGCATACAGGAGAAGTGACTGGCTGGAACGAATCGCTTGAACGCATGGAGGGGTTCCTTCTAGGCTACGAGGAGTGGCAGACAGACGCATACATTCTCGCGGCCAAAGCACGAACGGGTGCAAGCCAGCAAAACACCTCATGACTGGAGACGGTAGTAAATTGCCATCCCTCCCACCATAGGGTGCATCGAACGCCTCTTCTCGGGGGATTCGACTGATTGCTCAGGGTCGCCTGCGGAATTTCGACATCGGACCGGGTTCGGGCCATTTGCGGTCTTTCGCCACGGTCTGCTTTGCGGTTGAAGGTGATATCGACCGGAAGTTTGAAGATGTTGTACGCGAGCGCGTCTCACATGGCTCGTTGTGTCTGTGGATCGTCGGCCCAAAATCGCTGATTTCAGAGTCTTTAGAATACTTCGCGACGATCGGCGAATTTGATGAAGCCATTCTCCTTAGGCGTAAGCGGCCGGTGATGGCATCTTGAATCGACGTAGCAGCCTTGGGAGCATCGTGTCCACTTAACGAATAGGTGGACACGTGAACACTATTGACCAAGATGCACCCTCGGGGCGCCGCAAACGGCGGCGATACACGGATGAATTCAAAGCGGAAGTAGTGGCAGCCTGCCAAGGACCAGGCGTGTCGGTTGCCGCGATCGCGTTGATGCATAAACTGAACGCCAACTTGCTGCGGCGTTGGTTGGAGAAAGCCGAGAGCGGCGCAACGACGACGGGCAGTGACGTCGTGGCAATGAAGCCGTCAGCGGCGGCGCCCATACCACCTGCTTTCGTCCCACTTCAACTGAGCGACGCGAATGATCATCAAAGGGAAATTCGCGTCGAGGTGCGGCGTGGCCAACAATCAATCACGGTCAGTTGGCCGACATCAGACGCGGCCCAGTGCGCAGCGTGGCTGCGCGAGTGGCTGAAATGATCCGCATCGACGAGGCGTGGCTCGCGGTTGACCCGCTGGACATGCGAGCAGGTTTCGATACGGTACTCGCGCGCGTGGTCGCCGTGTTTGACGCGGCGCATCCGCACCACGCCTATCTCTTCACCAACCGTCGGGCCAACCGCATGAAGGTGCTCGTACACGACGGAATCGGAATCTGGCTGGCAGCACGACGGCTGAACCAGGGACAGTTCGTCTGGCCGCAGCCCGGTACCGATACGCGTCGGCCGATCACGCAGGAGCAACTGGCCGGACTCGTGCTCGGATTGCCGTGGCAACGCATTGGTCAAGACGGCGTGATTCGTGTGGTGTGAGCCGGTCTGCGGCAATCGGTGCGTGTGCCAATACCCTTGTCGCACGGCCTTTGGCACACTATTGGTCATGATCGATAGGACACAACTCCAGGACATGAGCGCAGACGAACTGCGTGCGCTCGCCCTGGAATTGATGTCCGAAGTCCAGGCGAAACAACACATCGTCGATCGCACGGAAGCAGCACTACGATTCAGCGACGCGAAGCTCGCGCAACTCACGCACGAGATGGCCGTACTTAAGCGCTGGAAGTTTGCCGCCCGAAGCGAGAAGCTCAGTCACGAGCAGCAAAGCTTGCTCGATGAGACCATCGACAGCGATTTGGCAGCCATCGAACTCGAGTTGGAGAGGCTGTCCACCGAGCCGAAGACGAAAGACGTGCCGAACAAACCGCGACGGGCGCCGCTTCCGGCGAACCTTCCACGTGTCAATGTCCATCACGAGCCCGAGTCGACCGTCTGCGGCTGTGGCTGTGAGCTCAAGCGCATCGGCGAGGATGTCAGCGAGAAGCTCGATTACACGCCGGGCGTGTTCACCGTCGAGCGTCATGTTCGTGGCAAATGGGTGTGCGCTCACTGCGAAACCTTAACTCAGGCACCGGTGCCGGCGCACGTCATCGATAAGGGCATTCCAACGTCGGGCTTGCTGGCTCACGTGCTTGTTTCGAAACACGGCGATCACCTTCCGCTGTACAGACAAGAACGCATCTTCGCGCGTGCCGGCCTGGCCATTCCCCGATCGACGCTGGGCCAATGGGTGGGCATGTGTGGCGTTCAACTGCAGCCGTTAGTTGACGCGCTGAAAGAGAAGATACTGAAGCATCGCGTGTTGCACGCCGACGAGACACCGATTGCGATGCTCAGTCCGGGAAAGGGGAAGACGCATCGCGCTTATCTCTGGACTTATTGCCCCGGGGCATTCGAACAGATGAAGGCGGTTGTCTATGACTTCGCCGAGAGCCGCGCGGGCGAACATGCGCGCGCCTTCCTCGATCCATGGCGCGGCCAATTGGTGTGCGATGACTTCGCAGGTTATAAGCAGCTGTTTGCCCAGGGCGTGACCGAGGTTGGTTGCCTGGCCCACGCGCGCCGTAAGTTCTACGACTTGCATGTTGCCAGTCGAAGCCAGATTGCCGAAGATGCCTTGCGCTACATCAGCCAGCTGTACGATGTCGAGCGCGAGGCGCGTGATCTCTCCCCCGAGAATCGATTGGAACTTCGCCAACGATGCGCGCGTCCCGTCGCCGAAGCATTGCACACCTGGATGGTTCTGCAGCGTGCACACGTGAACGAAGGTTCGTCCATAGCGAAGGCGCTCGACTACAGTCTGCGGCGGTGGGCAGCGCTCACCCGATATCTCGACGATCCGCAGCTTCCCGTCGATAACAATTGGTGCGAGAACCAAATAAGGCCGATTGCCGTCAGCGGAGGGAACTGGCTCTTCGCGGGTTCCGCGCGAGCAGGCAAGCGATCAGCTGCAATGATGAGTCTCATCCAGTCGGCCAAGCTTAATGGGCACGATCCCTATGCCTATCTGAAAGACATCCTGACGCGGCTCCCTACACAGCCCGCCAGCCGGCTTGACGAGTTGTTGCCGCACCTCTGGCAGCCTCAGCTCCAACAGTAGGCTGACGTCGGCTGCCGAACCCCTGGGATCACCGGGCGCTTACCCTTAGGCGAACGTAGGCAATAAATAACCGCTCTGATTCAACACACTACGAGGATAGCCATGAGAAGATTGCTAACGAATGGAATTATCTTGTTTTGCGTACTCTATTTTGGTTCCGCTCAATCTTTCGCTGGTAGTGGATTAATGTGTTTCTCCCGGGCTGAGGATGGTGGAGTTCTTAATATTCGACCTGCTCACGTCCGTCTTGATGGAAGGCGAGTCATGTCATTATTTGGCGGAACCCATAAATGCCTAAGAGTCACATCCGGTCGCCATGTCGTCGTGTCATACTCTTCTGACCCGTACGATCCCCGTGCGGGGAATGAGGATGCTTGGCAATCTGATCCAACAGAAGTAATGGTTTTAGATTCAAAAAAGGTCGATTTGATCGTCAGACCTATGAGTGCGGGGCCAACGTACACTGGCCCCTGGTCTGTTGAAGTAAGGAATTGAACGGGGGCCGCAGGAGCGCGCGACGCACTCCCGCAATCTGGATGGATGTCAAATGAGGGCTATCGAGTGGCGTTGGCGGCGGTGAGAGCCAGGCGATCCGATCCAGCTGGTTTATATAAGCGGGGGAGGCAAATGAGACTTCAGTCAAATTGCGAGAATACGTTCAAGTACATCCGCAAGAACGCACGCGGCCTGACTTATGACATCGGTTACCACCTCTATCAGCGCGACGACGGGACGTTTATCTACGGTTTCGAAATTGTGCAGGAAGCTTGCGATGGCCGCCTAGGGAGTGGGGCAAGCGTGCTGAATTTCCGGGGCACGCACGAACAAGCGGAAAAATACCTCCGAAACATGCTGGAGGAGATGGTAGAGAGGTTGCCGGAGTCATGGGAATCGGACCGATACAGGAACTGCAAGGAAACCGACGAGGGCGCGGTCAACGATGCGTGGCTGATTCGTCGCATCTTCGGCTACTGGCCTGAGTTTCACGATGCCGAACTGCTTTCCGTAACCCTGCGTCGACGCGCGTCCAGTGGAAAAGGGCATACGGACATGGAGTTCACACTTCATCACTGGGGGCAGGACAATCCGGCATGGAAAGGTAATGACGAGCATTGCAAGGTTACGTTTCTGCTCAAGGACGTGGAGGGGGAGGAGTTCGTCACAGAAAACGTAACCCATCCCTCGTGGATCAATGACTTGCGTTTTTCGCGGTGCGATGATGGCCGCATCCAGGTCGATCTGGATCCGTCAACTGGCTTTTCGTTCCTGCTCTATTGCGCAGTTGCGCGCGTGGTGCGCGTTGAACCGTATTTGCCCGACAGTGACTAGTTGCGCGATATCGACATTCCTTCTCCAAAGGCACGACGGTCCGCGTTATGTCGAGCATTGTGTGACGCTTCGGTGGCGAGAGAGCGATACGCCTGCTTGGTCCGTGTAGAAAGGATAGTTACACATGAACTACCCGCCACTCGAACTTGGTGCTGTTTTCCAAACGGATTGGACAGGGCATCCTGTTCGCGTGATCGCGTTTGATGAAGATGTGGTCATGTATGACGCCTGGCGGCCACACAGGCAAGCTTGGGGCATGAAGAACCTGTCCGGCACCTTTAGCTACTACCGCGTGCGACGCACCTTGTTCTTGTCACGGGCGCATTATCTGCTGACCGATGAATACACGGAACTCGAGGTCAGCATTCACAGGCCTGATCTTCCCTTGGCCTACGCGCAGTTCGAATCGTTGAGCTGGTATGACCAAACGCCCGAATCTCTATCGCAACTGGCCCAACAGATCGCCCAAGCACGAGGTCATAAACGCACGAGCGATGGTGCGTCGCTTCTGAAGGCGCCGGCAATCTACCTCGCACCTTTCGGTCCAAAGGGCAGCCAGAAGCCGGCAACCTTAGTCCATTCGCAAGACGGCCATGCGTTCACCGAATCGGAGGTTCTATGGCACGCGTGGCAATTGCAGGCTCCGTACCTAGGTGATCGCCATCTCATAAGCGGCGTCGGCATCTATCGATCCGGGATTCAGCGGCGCACCCCGTCTTTCTACATCTGGGGTTCCTTGAGCCTGTTGAACGGCAAGACGAGTATCTCCTAAGGGATGACATCGAATTTTCTTAGATTCGTCAAACGTAGCTACTGGCGAAACGTATTCCTCACAGCCGGAACATCATGCGGGCTGGTGAATTGAGGTGCTGAATGTCTGCTTTCGAGATACCGGAAGGTCCGTTGCGGGTCGCGTTTTGTCGATCGACACCGAGGGAGGTCGAGCCGCCGATGCGGTTTGCATGAGGCGGTGCGCGGCCAGGTGCGGTCATTGGACTGATGGTGCTAGATTGGCGACAATCTGAAGCACCAAACTTTGAGCACTCCGACAGCCGTCTTGCGATTAACATTGAGTACGGAAGTTGACGCACTAATTCCCCTCTGGAAAACGAACCTCACGGCGGTCTTCCGCCGCTCAAGCCATGCCTAATGAACAATTTACACTGCATATCGGCATTGTCGACTTTTCTGAGCCAACGCTGTTGGTCTTAGGTAATCCCGAGTCCTTTCTTTGGCTCGCGGAGCGGATTTCCGGACGGCAATTAGTCGCTATTGAGTGGGGGGCAATGACCTCGCTCACGAGGTTACGATTCGTTCCCACTGCACACCACCGCGGTCGCTTATCTCGCCATGAAAGCGACTTTGAATGGGACATATCTGCGTCCGAATCAGAGAAGGTTGCCGAGCAACTTAAGGCGCTTGCTGCCAGTGACCGGTCCGGACATGCATACTTGGATCCAGCGTCTAATGAAGCGGCTGTCGAGTTGGTGGCCTCGATTAATGAGTATGACCCTAGTTGTGTGTTTGGCTCATACGAATGACCGCTTTGCGGAACAGCGAAGGACGCAAATGGGTCGATACCGGTAGTTCGCGAATCCCTACCCCAAGCGGCCTTCTCAATGGCACTCGTGACATCACCTCCGAATCGTCGATGTCGTCGGTCGCCTCAGTCGGCTCGCGCGGTTTGCCGGCAAATGGTTCCAACCTATAATTATTCGTGTCGGACATCAATCCGATGGGCCTTGACTGAGGGAGTCGCTGCCAGCACGAAACCGGCGGAGGTGGGTATGCGCTTCGAAGCATTTTCGTTTGGTTCCATCCGCATTGATGGGGTCACCTACCAGCATGACGTGGTGATCGACCACGGGCAGATTCGCAAACGCACGAAGAAACCCTCCAAG
Organism: Paraburkholderia sp. GW821-FHT02A12; assembly: GCF_059422005.1. Classification (NCBI taxonomy): domain Bacteria; kingdom Pseudomonadati; phylum Pseudomonadota; class Betaproteobacteria; order Burkholderiales; family Burkholderiaceae; genus Paraburkholderia; species Paraburkholderia sp. GW821-FHT02A12. Next base: position 3,259,479 of record NZ_JBWKWA010000002.1, read on the forward strand.
CCGTTCCGCGAGGCCTTCGGGCACACACCGCTGTCCGCGCAGGAGGACATACCCTGGAAGTGCCGCCGGCTCGTGATTGGCACCGGCACCGGGGCGTTACCGGTGATGGAAGAGGTGAAGCACGAGGCACAGCGTCGGCAAGTCGAATTGGTTATCCTGCCGACAGCGGAAGCTATCGCCAAACTCAAGGAGCACCCTGACCAGACCAATGCGATCCTGCATGTCACGTGCTAGACCGCGCATTGGCGCGGGTTTCCGGGTTCGAGTGCGTATTGAATCCTGGTCGGGTGGTGGCGACTGTAGGCGAAATATGCGCTGCCAAAACGGGTTGTCGTTTGTCGCGACAGCGTCAGTTTCGGCTTTCCCGGCTGCGACGGCGGCTATCCGGTCCTAATGACGGACCGCTCACGAGCAACACCAACATAGGGCCGGACCCGGCTAGCAACGTTGCTGACCTACGGGCGTTCAAATTTCGGGTTGGCCGGAGCGAAACGGCGCTGAGTGGCAATACGGCTCAATTCCTGAGAAACCTGCTGGCGACCGGCACATTCCTTATCAAACCGTGGCTAGCGACGTCCGCTGCGGCCCCATACATAGCGCACCCACCGCTGCCACCGGCGTTGCGGCGGAGCGGGTGAGTTGTGCGCAGCCTGCGCTTCGCGGTCGCGCTCGACGCTCTTCTGTACCTGTTCGTGGATCTGCCGCAACGTCATGCCGCCGGGGCCTTTCAGTTTGCCGGGATCGGAGTCAGGATCGAGGTCGGGATCGTTTGTCATGGGAGTCGCTTGTTCCTGATGAGGCGACTTGATCTTGATACAGATGCGCAGTCGCAGCAAGCATGTGGAAGCAGATCGCTGAACGGCGCGTAGTCAGACAGGCGGGCAGTCCGCAGCGGTGTAAGCGAGCCATGAGCCCTCATGGATCAATGACAAGCATGCAGGCGGACTGACTCCGAATCTGCAGGACTGGCACAATCGAGGGGAGCCTCGATCCGTTCAGGAATCCTCATGCCAGATGTCGCCCCGTCTACTCCGCGTATCAGTCCCCTGTTCGCGCTGTTGCCCTTCCTGCGCCCTTATACCGGACGCTGGGCGCTCGCCTTCGTGGCGCTGGTGACGTCCGCGGGTGCGACCCTGGCGTTGCCGGTAACGTTCAAATATCTGATCGACCGGGGCTTCGCCGGCGGCAACCGGGCGCACATCGATCGCTATTTCCTGGCGCTATTCGCCGTTTCGCTGGTACTGGCCGGGGCCACGGCGCTGCGCTTCTATTTGGTGTCGTGGCTCGGCGAGCGGGTCACGGCCGACTTGCGGAAGGCGGTCTACGAGCACGTGCTGGGGATGAGTCCGCAATTCTTCGAGACCACGCAGAGCGGCGAGGTGCTGTCGCGACTCACCACGGACACCACGTTGATCCAGACGGTGGTGGGCACCAGCCTGTCTATGGGGTTGCGCAACTTCTTCCTGCTTACCGGCGGCTTGGCGATGCTCGCGGTGACGAGCCCTGTGCTGTCGGGCTACATCATGGCCACGCTGGTGGTGGTGGTCGCACCCATCGTCATTTTCGGGCGGCGCGTGCGGAGGCTCTCGCGTGCGAGCCAGGACAAGGTAGCGAACGCGAGCGCGCTGGCGGGGGAGGTGCTCAATGCCATGCCGACCGTGCAATCGTTTACGCAGGAGCCCCGCGAGGCGCGGCGGTTTGCTGGCATGGCGGAAGCGGCATTCGAGACGGCGCTCACGCGCATTCGGGCGCGCGCCTGGCTGACCGCCGTGGTCATCGTGCTGGTGTTCGCGGCTATCGTCTTCGTCCTGTGGTTAGGCGCGCAGGCGGTGCTGGCCGGGCACATGACGGCTGGCCAATTGTCCCAGTTCATCCTCTACGCAGTGATCACCGCCGGGGCTGTGGGGGCGGTCGCCGAGGTGTGGGGCGATCTGCAGCGGGCTGCCGGCGCCACCGAGCGACTGCTGCAACTGCTGGCGGCGCGCTCGCCGGTGGCGCAGGCCGAGGCCGCCGTTCGGCTGCCGACGCACGGGGACGGCATCCGCTTCGACAACGTCAGCTTTTCGTATCCGTCCCGCCCCGGCATCGCCGCGCTCTCCGGCCTCTCGCTCGATGTCCGCCCGGGCGAGCATGTCGCGTTGGTCGGACCGTCCGGCGCCGGCAAGACCACCCTGTTCCAACTGCTGCTGCGCTTTTACGACCCGCAGGCCGGCAGCATTCTGATCAACGGCGTCCCGACACGGCATGTGCCGCTTGCCGAGTTGCGCCGGGAAATCGGGGCGGTACTGCAGGAATCGGTGATCTTTTCAGGCAGCGTGCTCGACAACATCCGCTACGGCGCGCCCGAAGCCACACTCGCTCAAGTTCAGCAGGCCGCCGAAATGGCCGCCGCGGCCGACTTTATCGAAGAACTGCCGCAACGCTACGACACGTTTCTCGGCGAGCGCGGGGTGCGGCTTTCTGGTGGACAGCGTCAGCGCATCGCGATCGCCCGCGCGATCCTGAAGAATCCGCCCATCCTGCTGCTCGACGAGGCCACCAGCGCGCTCGATGCCGCCAGTGAACGACTGGTACAACTGGCGCTGAACAATGCCGCGCAGAATCGCACCACGCTGGTCATCGCGCACCGCCTCGCGACCGTACAACAAGCCGACCGCATTGTCGTGCTGGAACAAGGTCGCATCGTCGCGCAGGGCCGTCACGCCGATCTCCTTCAGACCTCGCCGCTCTATACGCAGCTTGCCGCCCTGCAGTTCGGCGAGCCGCTGGTGCAGACGGTGCAGCGCGGCGCCGTGCGCGATCACGTCGACTCTGCGTGAAGACACGATCGAGCTCACCCAACGACGGCGATCCACAACCGTCCGCAAGGACCGACCAGCCACAGATACATGCTTCGCGAACGACAGGCTCATGGTGGCCCGAGCGGATCATCAAGAGCCGCGGCTGAATGGCCCAAACGGGTCGACATGACGAGGTTGCGTGAGGCGGCAAGCGGCCGAGGGTGTGTCAAAACACAAAAGTTGAAGGTTTCGAGGGGTCACTTTACCCTTCCCGACACGCCACCAAGCCGTTGTAAGCCCTTCTCGAAAGCCGACTTTTTGAACGAGAAGCGTGAGCCTGAGTTTTGACACACCCTCGGCCAATTGCTGCCGCTCGCCCATTCCACAAACCCGTCATTCGAACGGCGGGTCTACTCTGATACCTGCCGGATACCCTATGGATGCATCTCGACCGTTGCCGATGTGCTCTGGACGCCCCGGCCGCCGCCTGGTACGGCGGCCGGATTTCAGGTATCGGCGCTGGTAAGGTAGTTACATGTTGCTTTCCTGACATTCGCACCGTGGCGGCCGCGAATGTCAGGTTGTAGTTGACGCGAATGTATCGGCTGCGCTTCACAGCGGCCGTTCGGTCCTATGCCGTCGGCGCCCGAACGTTGTAACTTGGAGACCGCCGGTGTCGCGCTCAGTCCACTGCTCACGAGTTCTGCACGGACTGTACGAACGGGTTGTTGACCCATCACGCCCATTCGAGGCTTGGTAAGCTCGGCGTTTTTTGACGGCGGCGGGTTTCCGTAAGTGTGAGCGCGTCTATGCTGCATGTACTGCTGGACAGATGCAGGGGCAATTTGTCGGATTTCGCTGCCTGATTTTGCATATAACTGGTGGTGAATATGCCGGTCGACACGCGCCTCTTTCCGACGCGGTTTCCGTTCCGGCTTCTAAGCGTTCCTCCACCATCCGAGTGTGATCCGCGCTTATGGTTGCGCCCACAGACAGCGAGGAGCCTCACTTGTCGAAATGGCTCGGAACCTGCCCTTGGGGAAAACACCAAAGCTCTGGGATAAGAGGTCCTGCACATCGGTGCTTCGGTAGACGCTGGCGGATTTAATCAAAGGGGTACTCAAACTGTGTAAGTGGGTACGTTGAACAGTTCAATGTGAACAGGCACTGGAGTGGTCCCAGGTTTAAGGGAATCCTTAGGCTCGCCCGTCGATGGAGGAGTGCTTATGTCGGAAAACTTCGTGGTGACACCTGGTGGCCTTCAGTCGCAATCGCTGGTTCACACGGTCGATCCAGGATGCGTCGTTGAGCACGGCCATACGAGCGGCCAGTTGCGCGTCCTGGATATAAAAAAAGTACGATTGTTTCCCAACCTGGGACGAACGCGTGGAAGCACACGGGGGTTCCACTCATGCCACGGGCAGTCTCCAGACCGTATTTACTACGCGGCGCACATCAGCAAGAAGTTATTCCTTGGAACGGAGGAGGGAATGATATCGAAGTTGAGTTGAACACAGCGTTCTATTTACAGAGGCACATCATGTACTTCATTTATTATTCCGCGAGAATCAAATGAATACGAAAACCAATTTTCGTTCAAGGTACGCTCGCGACGTGGTTGTGACTGTCAAGGCGTAGCCCAAAGTCATGTCCATCGACCAGTGTTTGAAATGAGAGCGCAAGTACCGAAGGTCTCCGAACTGACTACGAGCGGCATAGTTCCCGAACTTCCTGCGAAAGTGATGGCTGGCCAGATCCCACTGCAATCCGCAGTTCCTCGCGAATGTCTTCAACGCCTTTCTCGATGCGGTGCACCGAGACAAAATTCGACCACGGCCCCTCTAATTTGCTCTAACTCACCTATCCTGTTTAAGGACGCTTGGGGCTGAGCCCGTGGCGCCAAAACACCTGCGAGGATGACCATGAATAACAGCAACAACCTTTCCGCAGTTTCCGCTTTGCTGCTGATCGCGGCATTCGCATTGTCTACCGGGAACGCAGCCGCGCAGGACGCCAGGAGCGTCGCCGGCACTTATACCCTCGTCTCGGCCGCGCAGTTCGGCGACAATCCGCGCGGCCAGCTGATCCTGGGACCGGACGGCCACTATTCCATCATCCTCGCACGCGCGACGCTGCCGAAAGTCGCCGCGGGTACGCGAGTCAAAGGGACCGCAGAGGAAAATAAGGCGATCGTAGGCGGCAGCATCGCGCATTTCGGCAAGTACACGGTGGACGCGAACGACAAAACCATTACATTCAACGTCGAGGTCAGCACATTCGCGAATTACGACGGCAGTACGTTCAAGCGGGCGTTCAAGGTTTCCGGGGATCAACTGACCTATACCGTCAACGCACCATCGAGCGGCGGTGGCCAGGGTGACGTAGTCTGGGCGCGCGTCAAGTAGCATTGCGCTGAAGCGCGTTCGTTGTTGCATGCCGCAGCCCGAGCAAGCGGGGCTGGTTTTTACCGATCAGCCCTTTCTGGCTGACGGGCACTTATCGTGCCGATAGTGTTGCTAATTAAAGGTTCCAGGCTCGGATTGAATTCGCATTGCGGGATTATTCGAGCCCTTATCCCGCGGAGGAATCCTGTGGATATGAAGCGGACGCCGCAGGCAAACACCTGCGGCATCAACGTCGCCAAATCTACATGATGGGCATTCTCGGCCGCCAGGAATTCGCTGTGCCAACCCCGTCCTCTGCGAGCGACCCGGCGTGGAGCCCCCTGCTGAACTGACGTCGCCGCCGCCTCTTACGATTTCAATTGCGCCAGCGTGCCCGCGATGTCGCCCATACCCCAGTGCTCTGCGATCTTTCCGTCGGCGACACGAAAGATGTCGCAGGACGTGAACCGCAATTTCTTGCCGGTCGGCGCGATACCAAAATACACGCCCTGATGCGTGCCCTCGTAGACGAAGCTGGCCGCGAACATATCCCCATTGCCCACCATCACCTCGATCGACACGGCGAGGTCGGGCATTCCTTTGAGGCGGCTCGCAAAGTACGCCACCACCGCATCCTTTGGTCGCGTGCCGACTGGCGGAGGCGGCAAGGCGGCAGTTCTCTGGTGATTGACGAAATCGTCTGCGTACAGCGCCGCGAACGCGTCGATATCATGCGCGCTCAAAGTCCCGGCGAATTGCTCAGCGAGAGTCTTTACCATCAGGTCTGGCGCGGCCAGCGACGGCGTCATGACCGAGAATCCGGCACCGGAAATCACCAGACCGCGCATCATGTTTCGCCTGTCCATGAACTCTCCTTTTCAAGAGTCAGGGAGTACGAGCGTATTCGCCCATTCACGCAGAGTCAAGAATTGTCGACAGCATCAGATGAGCCGCGTTCTCCGGCGTTGGTGCATCGAGGCGATGGCTCCCCGGTAGGATGGTGGTCCACGAAACATGGCGCCCTGGCAATACCGGACAAATTCAACGCTGAACGCCGACACCATATCGAAGTCCAGGTCGCCGCCGTCCTGCATCGTCCGCCGCATCACATGCGTTCATCCAGGCCAGCCCGCGATGGTATGCACCTACACCGCGCCAAATCCGACGCGGCGGGCGATCCTCGAGTTCGACAAGCTAATCCGCAGCATCTACACGCTGCGCTACCATCGTCGCATCCTGAGCGGCAGCTTCGGAGCAGGCCGAGTGTCGCGTCCGGGTCGCGTGCTGCCGACCGCAGACGTGCGCAGTTCACATTGCCTAGGCCCTTTGCATGAGGCAGTACGGCCAGTTTCCGCCAGTCGGATTTGTTACTTGTCCGTCCGCTTCCGAGCCTGCTGCAGACAATCAAGATCCGCGGCCGTACATGATCACCGTACACCAGCGTTTCCGTGTCACTTCGACTTGTTCGAATCAGCGTCAGGGCAGCCGTTGCCATCTGCAGCAAAGGAATCCGTTTCAAACCAGAGTTGATGGCCAAACCGAGCGTCAGCAGTGGTCGGCTTTGCAGGACACGGCTGCGATCGCCGGGAATGCCATGGCTGTAGACAGGTGGTGGAGACAGGACTTATTCCTTGGGGGCATGGGGCGCCACGGTCGATGGGCATGGCGTTTTGGGGCTCGGCGGCACGATTGGCGATGCAGGGCCGGCACCCGTGAGCGTCGGTCTCGGTCGCATGCACCCATGTTTGTGTCGGGTCGTATGGATATGCCCGCACCGGACGGGAACGTCTTCTTTGCAGTGGCCATGCAATTGGGCCCACATGCTGATCCACCGGCATGTGAGCCGTTTACACCTAGGCAGGCGAGGGAGATCCGGCCCGCCAAGCCGGGTTCCTGGTGGTCAGAGCAATTTGCAGGCCTCGTCAAAATCTAGGCGTGGGCTGCGCGGGAACAGCCCTGCCGGATCACCATAGCCCAGATTGCAGAGGAAATTCGACTTGATGTGGCTGTCGGGAAAGTACTCCTGCTGGAAGGTGCCCTCCTGTGCGCTCGCAGGAAAAAATTCATGGTCAACTTTTGCATGATCGAACCCAGACATCGGACCACAATCCAGTCCGAGCGAGCGGGCAGCCAGGACGAAATAAGCCCCTTGTAGCGAGCTATTGCGCCGCGCCGTGACCTCGGCCAGTTCCGGTGTGTCGGCGAACCAGGCTCGCGCATCTGCGTGCGGGAAGAGTTTAGGCAGCTTGTCATAGAACTTGCCGTCATAAGCGATGATGGCAGTCACCGGTGCGCTCATCGTCTTGTCGATATTGCCTGGTGCCAATGCCGGCAGAAGTCGTTGCTTCGCTTCCTGAGTGCGCAGGAACAGAATACGTGCTGGGCTGCAGTTTGCGCTCGTTGGACACCACTTCATCAGCTCGTAGAGTTCGCGCAATGTGTCATCACTGACCGGTTTAGGCAGCCAGCTATTGTGGGTTCGAGCCTGACGGAACAGCAGATCCATCCCTTCTTCATTCAATCGTTTGTCCATATTTGCCTCCCAACGGAAACGGACGTTGCAAGTTGCCTTCCTGCATCAACAACCACGAGTTCTTGGAGGGCGGTACGCCGTCCAAGCGTTTCGTGAACATCACGCAGCTGGTCATCGATGATCTGAGCGCAGCCCCATTCGGGTGTTATAGACGTACCATGCGTCGTTCATCGAAAAATTTGCGCGGTCGGGTACCGGTGACGCTCCGGGGAGCGCTCTGCTGGACTGTAAGGAAGTCGGCATTTCCGAGCAGAGCTATTACCGCTGGCGCAAGGAGTACGGCGTCCACCAGAAAGGGCTGCTACGTTGTACATTCGTAACTGCCGTTGATATGGCGTCGAGCCGAACGGCCGAGAAGGGTCGTGTGCCGCCGATCGCCGTCAGGCAGTGGCCGACCCACTCTGGTCGGTCAGTTCTCTCCGAAGCAGCCGTTCAACGTTTGACATGAGTCGCGTGCGTGGGCTTGTTCGCGACTCGCCGCTCGATGAAGAAGAAAACAGATTGCCCGCTCTGCTTTTCTGAGTAGTACGGACGTGGGTCCGTTGAATGCATGTCAGGCGGCATGAGAGCCAGAAGTGCCGCATTGTGACGAGCCCGGAGGATCCGCAAAAGGCAGGTCTGGACGAACCCGGCAAGACGTGAGCGTGAGGAGTGGGCGGTGAGGCCGGTGGCGCACGTCCCAATCCGCCCGCTGAACTCACGCGCTGCCAGTCGCCAGGCAAAGTTACTTCAGGTGAATGAGGACTGATCCCTCCGATATCTCCGGCGCGCCTACGCCCGTGTTTCCTGCGTTTTTCGCGATCCAGTCCTTCGCCTTCTGCACGCTTTCGTCAGTGCCTGTCTTGTCCTGGCAAACAGTCACCGAGAATCCGCCATCGCCGCTGCGTGCGAGGGTGTAGCTGACAAAGCCTTTGACCGAACGCATCAGTTCTTCGACGTCAGCCGTGCGCTTCTCCAGCAGGTCGAACAACTCCTTTGCACCCTTTCCGGAAAATCTCCTTATAACAGTTTGCATGATTGCATCCTCCTGTTTGACCAGCGAAACGAGCATGCCGCACGAACAATGTGTGCAGCGTGTAACTGCTCTTTCCGACAGCGTGTAGTGCGTGGAAGTAATTGAGAAGGCCGCGCACCTCACTTCCGCGACCCATACCAAGTGTAGTAACTGTACCGTCGTAGTAAACCTGAGGAGCGGTGCAAAATCCAGGTGCCTCCAGCCAACCTCCGCAATTGGCCGGACCCGGTCGGCCGTCGAGTCGGTGAGGTGGTCCTCCTTAGACTCGTCCTCGTTCGGCAGAAGTCGACCCATCTGTGCCGTTCGGACATTGCTCTGCTCAACGGCAGCTTCCGGTTTGGTTCGAGACGGTCGCACTGCCGCGCATCTAGGTAAATAAAGCGCTGTGATGAAGCAATGAGTCAAGTGCAGGCGTTGGTTTCCTCGCAACCGACAAACCAGGTTCGGGCATCCAGCATTTTTGCCAGGGAAGCGCGTGCCGGCTGCAGCTCATCTGCCATTCAGCTTACTTGCCTGGCGAGCGGTGACAGTCTTTTGTCCGCTGCCCGCGGGCGCACGGCCCACTATTAAATGATCTGCGGCGTCAAAACCAACGATTCACGCTTAAGCGATTAACGCGTGGTGCGTGGCGGTGTCTCGCGGTTCGATTCGTGCAGGAGGATAAAGTGTCGCGCTATATGGAAAAGTGGTTAAGCCAAAGCCGCTTGATCGCCGCGCTGGCACTGTTGCTGACGTTACCGTTTTTGACCAATGCGGCGCACGCAGTTTTTCCGGCCGCTGTTGTACCCAATGCCGCTGCTGTTGGGCAGTCGGTTACATGCCAACCCACTTCCACGACCAGGCCGCAGCCGACGCTTCCAAAGGGATTTACCGAGCAGATTTTGTACAGTGGCTGTCTTAATCAGCCGACCGCGATAAGTTTTAACGGAAACAAGACTAGGGTTTTCGTCGCCGAAAAAGGGGGCAAGGTTCGGAATTGTGATTTGTCGACCCCTACCTGCACGTCATTTGCCGACTGAACCGCCCCGTATTCAGTGCGACATCCCGCAGCACTGGATCGTCCGGCAGCGGCAAGCGAGGAACGATCGCTACGCGAATTGATTCGAGTGCAGCGACGCCCACCGTATGCGCGTCGGTGATGCCATATTCAGTCAAGGGTGCGCCAGCAGAAAGTACCAGCCTAGATTGAGCCTCTGCCCAGGCAATCGCCGCAGGAAGAATTGTCGGAAGAGCCGCAGCAAGATCGATCATGTTCGTTTCCGTGGGACTTCGCTCGTGCGGTAGCGGCCAGTGCAGCGTGCAGCGGGCCCAGCACGGCGTGGCATTCGGCTACTGCGAGGATGAGGCCTTTCAACTGTTCCTGCTGCAGCTTATCCTCCAGCTCTGCCATGCGTGCCCGGATCTCAGCCCAGCCCGGCCACGCGTCCTGCCCGAAATGTCACGCCAAATTCGTAAAGTAGTAATCCTACCTTGTTGCCTGCATGGCCCGGAACTTGACCGGCAGCACGCGCATCCTGTGCGGAGCACAGCGTCGCCCGCTGATCTTCTGTCCTGGTCACAACCGTTCGCATTCCCGGCTGTTGTACCGGCTCATCCCCGGCTCCTCTCCGCCTTCGTGCTGGCAGATTCCGCCGCGCCTCGAGGTCTGGCGTACCGAATGTCCGACCTGACGACCTTCGCGGAAACGCAATGAAGCTAGCCTTATCGGAACGTTTTCGGGTCTTTCAGCGGACGCTTGCCGTCGATGATCGCCTTCGCTTCGTCAATCGCTGCATCCAACGCCCAGTCTTCTTGACGATATCCCTCTTCCTCGAGGCATTGAACGGGGATTTGCATGGGTTGCTCTGCATCAAATTCGCGCGGGATAAGCACGAAACCGTTGAATCCGAATATCTGCAATTGCTCGCCCCCGACGCCCTGTTTCGCAAGCGTTCGAACCAGGTACTGAAATCCGTTGTACGTATTCTCAGCGTGGGCCATGTCAATCTCCATCATCATCGAGCAGGACGCGCAGCATGAACATTGACACGAACAAGCTGCGTGAGATTGCCGAACGCGCGACGCCGGGTCCGTTGAAATGGTGGACTAGCAATAGCGCTAAGCGCCAAACTGCGGGGCGCGGCCCCGACGGCGGCGTACTGCATCCGACTATGGTACGCCGAGACTACGCCGACGTCGCTTGCGGCGCTGCTGACGTGGACCACATATCAGCTGTCGACCCCACAACGGTCCTGGCCCTGCTCGATCAGGTCGAAAAGCTGCAGCGTGAGAATGCGCAACTGTCGACGCTCATCAACATGCCCGAGTTGCACGCCTTCGCGAAGGCGGTCGTGCTCTAGACCACTCATCAGCGCGAACGCTGGGGATCAGAGGGCGACTCGACAGCCATTGCCGTCCTCCCATTGATTCTCGAGGGATCCTGGCATGAAGGAACGCCCTATTCTTTCCAGTGGCGCGTTAGTGCATGCGCTGCCCGACGGTCAAGCGACGGACTATCGAAGATGTGCCGCGGGATCAGGATGTGCGTCCAGCACTAACCTGGCGGTCAATTGCTATCCTCATACGATCAAACGACGCATCGAATGCATTTTCCAGACTGCGGAAGCGGCCTGCGGCGATGCCGTCAATCGGCACGTTGATCCGGTTTGCCGGCGTGGTTTCCTTGATCCATTGCATGGCGACGTAGAACCCGTTGGTCGAGTCCCCGCTGACACCGGAAGTCATCTCGAAACCCATGTACTCGTAGCTGCGCTTATCTTCCATGAACTCGACTCCTATTGTCTCGGAGAAGTCCCAGCATGAGGGAACGCCCAATCATTTTCAGCGGAGCCATGGTGCGCGCAGTTTCACCCATTAACGTCACCGCCCGATATCTACAGGGCCGGGCTGGCACTTAGTCCTGGCCCCATAGCGGCAGGCTCATGGTCGTTTCGTAAGCGGTGAACATGACATTGAAACTAACGCTGATGCGCGAGCGGGCGTTCGTGTTCACTGGCACCGAATGTGGCAGCCAGGCGGTAAACACGAGCGAGGTGCCGTCGCTCACCGTCACCACCGCCTGGTCGGTGTTGTACGCCGTCAATTCGGTGACCGGCGGACGAATGATGGCAGTCTGAGGGCGCGGATCGTGGAAATTGATCGTGTCTGTGCCTGTCTGCGTTTGCAGATAGTAGACGCCGCTCAGGAAATTGTTGGGATGGCTGTGCGTGGCGTGTGCCGCACCTGGACCCAGCACGTTGACCCAGCACCCCGTGATGCGGAACGGGGCATCGGCTATCTTGATATACGCGACCACGTTGCGCACGGCTGCATCGATGCGAGTGATCAGCGCAGCAAATTCGGGCATCTGATGTTGTTTGTGCCCGGATTGCCAAGTGGCACCTGTGCGTGTTCCGCTACCAGCGCGCATCAAGGTTTCGACATACGCGAGCAGATCCCGGTTAAGTGGTTCATAGCACGCTGGTTCGAGGCGGCTCTGGCACACGAAGGTTGGGAACAGGCGTACGACGTCCGGAGTTGGGGGCTGCACGACCGTTTGCGCGATGCGCTGACAAGGGAACACAGATCTGTACTATAGCCGCGAAGTCAGCATACAGACGGCCGGACGCCTCATAACAGGTGGGCATGGTTCAAACGAGGGTTACACACGAAGCGCGGGATGACGCTGCCCAAACGGATTCCGGTCGCCTGCGTGTGACCCAAAAACGACGGGTTTCGAACCGCGCCGGCAGGCGCTGAATTCGACCGATGAAGGTCGTTCCGCCGTTTAATTCCGGGACGGCACGCCTGCCACCTCAAGCTCGACCTCGGCATAGTGGTCGAACTCCATGGAATACAGCCCGCGGCCCTGGGTGACCGAGCGCAAATCAGTAACGTAGCCGAACATTTCGGCGAGAGGCACTTGGCCGGCAATCGCTTCCACACCGCCCGGGCGCGACGCCACCGCTTCAATCTCGGCGCGGCGGGCGCCGAGCTGCGCCAGCGCGGCCCCGGTGTACTCAGTCGGGACCAGCACCTCGATGCGGAACATCGGTTCAAGCAGCACCATCCGCCCCTTGCCGAACGCCGCGCGGCATGCCTGGATGGCCGCGGCGCGGTAAGCGAATTCGCTCGAATCGACGGAATGGCTGGAACCGCCTTCGAGACGCACCTCGAGGTCGGTGACGGGATAGCCTGCCAGCGCTCCGATTTCGGCGGCATCGCGCACACCCTGCTCCACCGCCGGGATGAACTGGCGCGGCACAGCCCCGCCGGTGATTGCGTTTTCGAAGCGCATGCCCGAGCCGCGCGCGCCGGGGTGCAGCGAAAGAATCACATGGCCGTATTGGCCATGCCCGCCAGTCTGGTGGACGAAACGCCCCTCCTCAGCCGCCACTTCGCGCGTGATGGTTTCCTTGTAGGCCACGCGCGGCCGCCCCATTTTCGCCGCTACACCGTATTCGCGCTCTAACCTGTCCAGCAAGATTTCGAGGTGGAGTTCGCCCATGGCGGCAATCAGCAACTGGCCGCTGTCTTCATCGAGGCTCAGTTGCAGGGTCGGATCCTCGTCGGTCAACTGGCGTAACGCCTCGGCCATGCGGCCATGCTCGGCGAGCGTTTTCGGTTCTACCGTGGCCCGCAGGACCGGCTCCGGGAAAGTGATCGTTTCCAGCGTTACCGGGTGTTCCGCGTGGCACAGCGTATCGCCCGTATAGGTCTGATTCAGGCCGAGAAACGCACCGATTTCCCCGGCGTGCAGCGCCTCGACGTTTTCGCGGTGATTGGCATACATGCGCAACAGGCGCCCGGCCCGCTCCTTGCGGTTACGGGTGGCATTGTGCAGCGTCATGCCGGCGCTGACCATGCCCGAATAGATGCGCGCATAGGCCAGGTGGCCGACGTAGGGATCGTTGACGATCTTGAAGACCAGCGCCGCGAGCGGTTCTTCGTCGCGCGGCGCGAGGCAGATCGTGAGGCCGCTGTCGGGATCGGTCCCCTGTACCTCGCCGATATCGAGCGGTGACGGCAGAAAATCGACCACGCAGTCCAGCAGCGGTTGCACGCCGATATCCCGTAACGCGGCGCCACAGCAAACCGGAAACAGGCGATTGGCGAGCGTGGCACGGCGCAGCGCCGCGCGCAACGGCTCCGTCCCGATGTCGCCGCCGGTCACGTAAAGCGAGAGCAGTTCATCGTCAGCCTCGGCGACGGACTCGATCAGGCGCTGCCGCGCGGCCTCGGCCGCCGCACGATATTCAGCCGGTATGGGACCGCATTCCGGCTTGCCCTCCTGCGCAGCCCCCCAGCGCAGCGCCTGCATCGACAGCAGATCGACCTCGCCTTCGAACGCCGCTTCGTGGCCGACAGGCATTTGCAGGCACGCCACCGGCGCACCGAGGCGCTCACGCACGCTGGCCACCGCGCGCTCGAAGTCGGCCCCGATGCGATCCATTTTGTTGATGAAGCACAGCCGCGGCACCCGGTAGCGATCGGCCTGCCGCCATACCGTCTCGCTTTGCGGCTGTACGCCGTGCACGGCATCGAATACCACCACGGCGCCATCCAGCACCCGTAGCGAGCGCTGCACTTCGGCGGTGAAATCGATATGGCCCGGGGTATCGATCAGGTTGATCATGCAGTCGCGCCACCGCGCGCTGATGGCCGCCGACACGATCGTGATCCCCCGTTCGCGCTCCTGGGCCATCCAGTCGGTCACCGTCGTGCCGCTGTCGACCGAACCCAGGCGATGGGTGCGTCCCGTGTGAAAGAGAATCCGGTCGGTAATGGTGGTCTTGCCAGCGTCGATGTGAGCAATGACGCCGATGTTGCGGATGCCGGCGATCGGCGCGGGGGTTGCAGCCACAGGTCATCTCCTAGTACGACTGTGTTAACAAATGTTCGTTTCGTCGACCGCAGCATGGGCACCTTTCGAAGCAAGCCAGCAGGGCTACGGTGAGTTCCAATCGCAACGTGGCGATGGAATCTGCTACATGACGCTGCTTATGCAGGGGCGCCCCGGGGCCGGAAGCAGCGCAAAAATCCCGCGGGATACCAACGAACGCCGCAACGCGGCCCGTCTCGCCCCACCCGATGGATGCTGAACTGGCCGACAGAATCCGGCAGGCAGCGATCAAACTCTACGCCAGCCTCGAGCGACCAGTGAGGGTTTCCAGGAGCCACATCGGACGCGCAGCTAACCTGAGTCGCGTCGTATGTGCACGATCGGCGTACCCGCGCTGCAACGGGGTGCGCGACGAGTTGGCCGAAACGCAATGGCATTTCTGCGCGCGCCGGTTTGTGTGGACGCACATGCAGTGTCAGGACACCTCGTCCGGATCGAAATTCTGGCTCCGTTCCGACATCGGCTACTACCAGTTCGTCGAATTGCACGCCTGGTTCAAGGCAAAGGCGCCGGCGCAGTTGCCGCACATGCGCGAAGGCCAGATCGTGGGCTTGCTGCAAAAGCACGGGGTCAATCTGAAATGGAAAGGGCGTCTCCCGACAAGGCGTCGATCAAAGCCGGACGCTCCTACGTGAAGAGAGTCCGTGATGATGAAGGCCACCAGCCAAGCTCGCAACCACAACAGACCAATAAGCGTCCGGACACAACACTGCCCACGCACGAACATCAAGCGAGGAGGCGCGCGTGACACATCCCCGATCCGATGTTGCAAATATGTTTGTCCTCAACCGATGCCTTCGGCTCCCGCGTCCGCCGTACCAGTTCCCGCAAGAGCGGATGCAGGACTAACATATTTGTAAGAGCAATCGATTGACGGTCTGAAACGAGCGGTCACGATAAGGAGAGCCGTCAAGCGCGGCCACCAACCGTCCTCAGGACTACCCGTGATTTCGCGGCCGATCGCGGTGCCGATCAGATCCCGACGGCATTCTCACGTTGCCTGGGCGGTCGCGTAAGATAGGGCGATGAAGAATGCAAAATCGCTATATCACGGTCATCGCTTTCCGGCTGCAGTTATCAGCTGCGCCGTGCGCTGGTATTTTCGCTTCCAATTGAGCCTTCGCGACATCGAAGAATTGCTGTTCGAGCGCGGCGTGATCGTGAGTTATGAGACGATCCGGCGCTGGTGCGACAAGTTCGGCGCGGGCTTTGCGCACCGTGTCAAAGCTGCACGTCGCAAGCCCGGCTCCACGTGGCATCTGGACGAAGTGTTCGTGACGTTGCGCGGCAAGCCTCACCTGCTGTGGCGAGTAGTCGATCAACACGGCACCGAGCTTGATATCCTGCTGCAGAAGCGTCGCGACAAGGCTGCAGCCAAGCCGTTTTTCAAGCGCGTGCTGGCCTCGGGTTCCGAAGTGCCGCGCAAGATCGTGACCGACCAACTCCGTAGCTATCCTGCGGCGAAGGCCGAGATCCCCGAACTGGCCGACGTCAAGCATGTCTTTGTCAAGGCCAGTGCCCGCCTAAACAATCGTGCCGAAAATAGCCATCAGCCTACGCGTGAACGCGAGCGCCGCATGCGTGGCTTCCGCGATCCCAACCGTACGCAGGCGTTCCTGTCGAGCTTCGGTCCGATCCGCCAGCACTTCGCGCTCAAGCGACATTTGCTACGCGCCTCACCGTATCGAAAACAGCTCGCAGCACGCTTTGCCGCGTGGCATCGCTTCACTGATCTCACCCAAAATCCGTTCGCTTTCTGAGCAATGCGCGTTCTCTCCGCTATTGCGGCACTAACACCTCAACGTGACAGCGCCCGAGGTAGTCATCCGCATGCTGTCGGGTGGCCTGAATGACTCGCTTTTCGGTGTCCGCGATCATTTCGGTGCCATACGCGAGGACATGAAATTCCAGGATGACATGGAGCCCCGTGACCTTGGCTCCACTTTCGGCCCCAATGATTGTCGCCGCCCAAGCTGCCCTGATTACCGGGCCATAAGGCAGGGGTTACCCTTTCTCCGCTTTTTAGGGGCGGGTTGAAGCCGCCCCCGGTACTGCTCGCTGTCATTACGCTACCTGCACCTCGATGCGTCGCGGCTGCGCCTGTTCGATGCGTGGAATGCGTAGCGTTAGAACGCCGTCTTTCAAGCTTGCTTCGATCTTCGAGCCATCCAGTTCGCGACTCAATCTAAAAGCTCGGCGGTAGCGCGCCTCAAGAATTTCGGCGTGAAGCAGTTGCAGACCTTCCGGCACCGCGATGGCAGCCTCTGCTTCAATCAGCAGGTGTTCACCTTCCATCTTGATCTCGAGACGGTCCTTCGAGGCGCCCGGCAGGTCGGCCGTGATGGTAATTCCCGTCTCATCTTCGACGATGTCTACGGGCGGGATCAACGCCGCGGTGGCGCTCTTGGCCGACACCTTTTGCGGTTCACGCGTGGCGACTTGGGTTTCTTCGCTCATGGCAGTCTCCCTTTACTGGACTTGAATCAGGCGAGGCTTGGACGACTCGCGCTTCATCACGGTGACGCGCAGACAACCGTCCGCATATTTTGCCTCGACGCGAGCCGGGTCGGCATCGTCAGGCAGGCTGACGACGCGGCGAAACTTGCCGGCAAACCGTTCGTCCGCATAGACGATTTTGCGCTCGCCGGCGTCCGCAACGGCGGCCGGCCTTTCGCCGCTCAGGATAAGCAGGCCCTTGTCGATGAACACCTGCAGCGCCTGCGGGTCGACGCCCGCCACAAATGCGACCACTTCGATGGCGTCCGCCGTACTCCCGATGTTGATCGGGGGAAATGTACCCCGAGCGCCGGCACGGATACCGGACGAAATGCCAAAGTTTCGAACGACGGCGTCCATCTGCTCCTGGAGCCGCTCGAAGTCCGGAAATACGTCGGAAGAAAACCTCGTGAATGAACCCTTCATGGCTGGATCTCCTTTCATCTATCACCTCGCAGGCGAGTGCGCCCCTCGGCAGCTTCGCCGAAAGGCGACCCAGGGCAGTCACTCGAATTTCACGCTGGACGAGAAGGCGCGTGGTGGCCGACCTATGCAATGGATACATGGGGGCGGGCAAAAAAAAATACAAGAGGGCGGATTGTTGAGCGCGCTCGCCATAATGGAACTGAAAGCGGGCAATGCGCCTTGCACTCGATTCCAGGATCAGGAACAGATCAGCGTTTCTCTCGCTCGGCGGTCGCATGCAGTCAGCCCGCTCCGTTTCGGTTCCGGCCATTTTTCTCGTACGCCAGACAAAAAAAGCCGGCGCTTGGCCGGCTTCTGCTGACTGCTCTTCAGCAGCCTCGCGACTGACGCTTATCAGACGCGCTGTCCCGTGGTTTGAGGCGCATTGGGCGTTTGAGATTTATGTTCGGCGCCGTCGTTTGAGCTTCGGCTTGCTTGCGCTTGCCATGCTCAACCTGCTGTGCGCGCCGCTGGATCGATGCCTGGCCTCGTCGCGGTTGTTCTCGGTTTGCTGTCGGTTCGTTACGAACTCCGTTGTACTGCAAAGATCACAATCGGAACGCGCAGCACAAACGCCAGGCGCGCGCCCAAGCCTTCGCGGCTTGGGAAAGGGCTTCGTGCGCCCGCATGGCGGCGTAAGGCGATTGATTACCCACTCCAATCGCCCTCGCTCGTCCGCCTACCGAACAACTTGACAATACCCGTGCAGCCGGTCCCACACGCTGGCCTTTTGCCAGTCGCGCAAGCGACGCCAGCAGGTCGGGCCCGAACCAAATCCCAACTTGATCGACAGGTCGCACCAGTGTATCCCGGTCTTGAACTTAACAGCCACCTCGGGGTCTTTTTGAAATGGTCTCTAAAAGTAAAAGTCGACCATGGCAGGATCACCCTGCGAGGTGAACTCCATCAGGCGCAGCAAAAAACCGCAGCACTCGAAGACGTATCCCGCCTGTTCGGCGTCGCCGGCGTCTCCGACCGAACCACGATCAAAGCAAAATAGCGTCAACCCGCCTGTAACAGCCTCCGGCAATGCCTGGCAATCTGCTTTTCCTCCTCAGTGTGAATTGCACGCACTTTCCCCGCAGTGTCACCCTCCGATAGCCCGAGAAACGAAAGCCCCTCGCACACTCGCTTGCGAATCTCTGTACTGTGCTCACCGATCCCGCCAGTAAACACCAGCAAATCAACCCCCCAGCAAAGCCGCATACGCGCCAATAGTTTTCCGCACAGCGGTGGCAAACGCATCGATCGCCAGCAACGCATTAACATCCGCCGCCGCGCAGCGCTTCTCGAGCGCCTGCATATCGCTCTCGCCATCCGCGAAACCGGCCAGGCCGCTCTGGCGATTCAGCAGCGTTTCGAGCGGGTCCGCGTCGAGCTTCTCCGCGCGCATCAGATACGGCAGCACGCGCGGATCGAGATCGCCACAGCGGGTACCCATCGGCACGCCGCCGGTCGGCGTCAAACCCATCGACGTGTCCACGGATTTACCGTCCTGTAACGCGCACAAACTCGAACCGTTTCCCAGATGCGCAAACACCGCGCGCGGCAGCAGCGTGGCATGAAACGCGGTATCGAAGCACGCAAAATGCTGCGCGTCGCCGAAAATCGCCGACGCCTCGTCGATCAAGGCCAGTGCAGGCGGAATATGCAACGGCGCGAAATGCACCGCAGGCTCTGTCGCGCTAAGTCGTTCAGGTAAGATTTTGTCTCCGAAAATTTACGAAACCGACGATGGCCAGGACGAAGAAACCGCGAAAGACACTGCCTGTGAGCGTGGCGCGGGTACTGAAACGACTGCACTATCCGCTGGAAGTGATCCTGCTGTGCGTGCGGTGGTACCCGACGATGTTATTGCTCGCATAGAACAAATTGTTCGCGACGCATACCTCGATGCGGGCGAAGATGTCGGCGGTGAGATTTTGCGCGAGCACCTTTGGCAGCAGGCTCTCGTTACCCGGCGCGCCATGATTGCAAGTGGAGAACTGCTGCGACCAGTCGACTTCAGCAAGCGCATCGGCGTGACCGAGAAACGACTTACACATCTACTCGAAGATGGCAGCATCTTTTCGGTTGAGGTGGATGAAGCTCAGTTCATTCCCGCTTTGCTCGCAGACCCCGCACACAACCGGAGGCGCCTGCAGGCAATTTGCCGAATCATCGTTCCTGCTGAACCGATGAGTCGACTTGATTTTCTGACGTCGCGGCGCGGGAGCCTTGGTAACCGGAGTCCCATCGAGATGCTTGAGAACGACGATGATTTCAAACGTCTGCGCCAAGCTGCCGTGGCGTGGGCGGCGGAATGGTCGCGCACGTCAGTCAAGGTATATGGAGGTACGCACGCGACTGAACCGGATGACGCCCCGCCGTCGTATACAGCGACGGCCGAAATTGACCCTCGTCGACCGTTGTGGGAACGTGCATCCGAGGCGTTGCATGCAGTGGGATAGCACAATGGCTCCTCCGGTGACAGCGCCGCTTCCGGCGACCGCACCAATCGCAGTTAATCCGGTGCTAACGCCGGCTGCTCCGAGACCGACCTCCCCCGCACAACAGACCATCACGCCCAGGCGCCGTGAGCGGGTTGGATTCGAAATCAGCCTCGAAGGCAGTCTCGCTCTACTAGGTCTTTTCGAGCACTTTCTCACCAAGAACGAGTTTATGCACGTTCGAGGGGTAGACCCACTGAAGCGCTTGGCATTCGATAAGCTTCATGAACGCAGGCGGTCCGCTGCAGATTACATGTGAGTTCGCGTGGGTGGGGCTCAAGGCGTGAGCCGTAGCGTTCGCAATCTGTTCCTCGCTGAGACCGATTCGGTGGTCAACCTGAGCATGGTCGCGAAGTTCGTCCAAATCCGTCCGAAAGACAGCTCGCTCGGGTGTTCGAGCGAAATTGTGAATTTCCATGAAGCATCCCGCCACTGATGCGATATGCCTTGCGACACCTGCGATAGCTTTGACTCCAACGCCAGCTGAGAACAGGATATAGCGCGCGCTTCGGTCTATGACAACAGCAGTGTCTCGCGGAATTCCCATATGAATTTCGTCCCCTCTGTTCCACGAAAAACCCGAACTTACTTGCTTTGTTTCTCTATCGGCCTCTTGCCGGACTCCCAGGACAAACGCGTCAAGGCGCGATGGAATGCGCCACAGAGGGTGCGACCGCACGGTTCGGCTACCATTGTCTCGAACGAGGTCTACTATTGCTCCATCTTCGAACGGTGGTAGTTCCATCTGGTGCTTCGTCTCCAATTCGACGGCGTGATATCCCTGAGCGAGCGGCCACTTTCGCGTCACAATTGCTGCAATCATCTTCTCGTCCATGTTTTCTCCACTACGGGCCTGCAAAAAGGATGGGAAGGTGCTCGGTGTGACAACGCAGAATTGCGGCCGACCCGAAGCTTTATGTTCGATAGCCGGATTCAGAGTAGGACGCGTCGATTTTGACCGCAAGATGCGATAGTTGAATGCCGTTTATATGGCATCCTTGATAATCATTCGTGTGCTGGCTGCTACTGCTTGCAGTCTCCGGCGCCCTTCTCGCGCAAGGGGCGGCCGCCGCCGGCGGGGGAACGCATCGCGTCGATGTTTGACTGCAAGTGAAGTTCATCGGCGAGGCCATTGAGCATCGCCTACAGTGGGAGGAGCACTCGGGCTTCGCGCATGCGTAGTCCAGAAAGGGGGGCGTAACAGATGCTCAAAGAATATCTGTTCCTCGCGATGCTTGCTTAGGTGAATGCGTCCATTTCCGCACACCCCAGCTTTTTGAGGGCATTGAAATGGCGGTCCTGCAACCACCTATCCTGACCTGCATCTCGCAAGATGATTCTGGAGGCACGTACATCCACTTTGCTTGCAAACAGTTGCTGGATGTATCGGTCCCCGTCCAGTATGCCCGCTTCGGCCGCCGCCAGACTGTCCAAGCTCATGACAAAGTACGGTTATGAGGTCTTGTCAGCGGTTCGGCAAGCTTGATTGGTGTCAGGGCTTTGTTCGTGTGGTGCCATCCGCCGAATTCAATACATCCGCGGGCCAACCTCACTGTCTTGTGATGGAGGAGAAGACGCTTCACTAGGTGGCTCAACAGCTGTCATACGCACGGGCAACGCGCGGTCTTTCGCGCCATAAAAATGTGGTGTTCTTTTATGAGGCCGTGCGCCGCTCTGGATTTGCCGCTTCGCGATTGTCCTGTTAATCACTGCCGCAGCGGCCTATAACAGAACTGCAGCATGGTCTTTATTGGCTAGCGGATTTACAACGTCCAGTCACCAGCGTACTTATTGCGCACCGTTCTGCTCCGCCCGGTACCAGCCTCGCGTTATTGCCCACATAGCCATTTTATAAGTTCGATATCTTGCACAGCGCGTGCCAGAAACTGGCTTTGGATTCGCTCGCCTTGACGGGACGCCGTGTACGGTTGGACTGTCCTGCGATATTTACCAAGGTAACTAATTGGACCCGCACGTACAGGTCGTCGGCAAGGCCGCGTCGACATTATCTGGAACGGCCGCACTTGCCTGGTTCAAGAGAACGAACCACATCACATGGAGTACATAGATATGAAACCGCTCAGATTCGCAGCAGTTAGTGTCGCCGCCCTCGCATTCGGGTACGTTCAGGCTCAGGAAATGTCGCCTGCAACGCCGGCCGCCAGTCCCGCTGTGTCCTCGACAGAGTCTGTTGGAGGTGTCCCTGCCACGACCAGCGAGTCAGGCATGTCAATGGGCAAAACCCGGGCCCAAGTCAAGCAGGAATATCTGCGCGCGCGCCAGTCGGGTGAACTCGACAAGATAAACCAGCAGTATGGCGGGCAATAAAGACAGGGGGTGCGATTCCAGGGTAGTCGACCGCTACAAGCTCGCGCGAACGCGTTAGGCGGAAAACGGTCGGCAATTGCTATCACACGTCGTCCGCGGCTATCCGAAAGGCAAGTTCCGTCCTTGCCATTCCGTAGCCGTATGCGGAATTCAGCCGGGTATCTAGCCGGACTGTACGTCTCCGTTCTCATGCCGAAATAGCGCGAGGTAAGAAAGGAAATCATGTCGACTTCCGCACCCCAGTCGGGTTTCAAGCATCCCGTCTTTGTCGTCAGCTTCCACGCGCGCGGTCGGCGCTTCAACATCCTGCGGGCGTAACTAGGCTATCGCGTCGGGTGCGGAATAACGGACCCGAAGAACACGACCCACGTCTGAAAGTCATCGCTGAAGGTTTCGAAGCGATGTGGCACATGTGCAGCAACGAACAGAAAATCTCCAGTCTCGAAAGCAACAACTTCACCCTCGCGCCGGAACGTGCCGTGACCTGACGCGACAAAATATAACTCGTCGCGGTCGTACGGTTGCTGCGTGTCGGCGGTGCGTGGCGAGAACAACTCCAGCGATACGCCTTGTCGCGCGAACAGTTCGATAAAGGGTAGAGGCTGCGCGGCGAGTGTGGCGCGCAATTGTTCGTGCGACAGCCTGAGCGGATTGGATTCAGCCATGTTCGTCTCCCTTGGTCCGGCCACTGTAGCTAGTCCGGGACGCGACCGCACGCGTCAATTTACCTCGCCCCCCCGATAGGAGCGCATCGAACGCTTCACGTGCCTCCTTCAGTTCTTGCATCGCAGCTTCGAACCTGACAAGTTCGAGAGTCGACGGCTGGCCGTCGCCGTCCGATGCGAAGTGCCGTTCAAGAGCGGTGGACGCGGCTTGCACATTGCGCGCCGCGCTTACGACTCGTTCCAAGGCCCGTGCTTCGTCGGAGCTCCTCTTTTCTGTCGACATACGGCTCCTCTGCGTTACCTGGCATGCCATCGATATGCGTATTGTCGACGAGGATTGCGAAAGCTGCTCTATCGCGACGAGTCATTCAGGGATGCTTGCTGACCAGGTTGCGCTTGCAACGCAGAGGCTCCATCGAATGTCCGTTGAAGTCTAGCGCTGGCAGCCTATAACAGAATTTGTAGCGCGGGCGTTATCTGCGCAAAGGCTTACCATGACTTGGTCAAGCGACCTTCCGGTGCGCCGCCCTGTACCGCCCGATACCGAGGGCGTGTCTTTCGCCAGTAGTTACCTAATTAATTCGGCGATGCGACCTGCAGCGGTCGATATCCCACCTTTCCCGCTCGCGCCCGTCGACGTAGTCCGGGGTCGCTTTAGCGCGGTTCTGCGAGCAGGCGTCAGATTAGCGAATTGCCGAGAAAAGGACTCAGGCAACTGGTACTAGATTCAAGGAGGCTCGAAATGAAATTACGTTTGATTTTGACGGCAGCCATCGCTTTGCTTCTTGTGGCGGATATGGCGACCGCGAAGGAGCTGCGGGACGTACGGCCATACGCCCACGAGACGATGCAGGCCGACGCTGATGAGACGATGCAGGGCGACGCTCACGCGACGATGCAGGATAACGCCAACGCGTCCGCTCAATCCAGCACCGACATGTCATATGGCGGCGTTCGCGACATACGTAGCGCATCAGGCAGCGCGCGCACTCGAACTTGCGCTACTAGGCCTCAATGTGACATTTTCTTTGGTCATTGAGAGACGTATCCAGCGGGACCGCTGCGATGAGACAAAGGTTTCAGCGGTTCCCCCGACGAAGAATCCGGCTTTAAGTCTACGGCTGCCCTGTTGACACCAACATAATATTGACCCGCATGCCGAAAATCGGCTGACCAGCCAGATTGGGCCGCAAGTCGTTGATGACAGAGTCGTTTCTTGATTGGCAGGCTGGTCAGTCCGATGCCGGCATATGGGCCAACCTGGCATCGGTGACAACACACTGGGCCGATTTCTTCTGGACTCGCATCCGACTTTGGACCACTCCATTTCAGTTTACTGCGGCTGTACATCAGGGCGAATATCTCGCGAAAAACCCGGATGCCAGAGTGCTGCCAGGCTTTATTGGCAGCAAGAAGCGGTAGGTCGCCTGGATGCACGGCGCTGGGTGCTCAGCTTCACTGTGCGTTCGGTCGAGGCTGATAGGTGAGAGCTTCGAACGTTGAGGAAATATGGCCAGGCGACGTAGGGAACAGCATCGTCTTGAAACCATTGGCTGGTTGCGTGCTGCGGTTCTCGGAGCCAATGATGGCATCGTATCGACTGCCAGCCTCGTTACCGGCGTAGCATCAGCGCATTCCTCTCATGGAAGCATTGTGCTCACGGCCGTGGCCGGGCTGGTTGCGGGGGCCATGTCGATGGCGACTGGCGAATACGTATCTGTTTCCTCGCAGGCGGATACTGAAAAGGCAGCTCTGGTCCAAGAGCAGGCCGAACTCGAGGCTGACTTTCCGCGCGAGCATCGAGAATTGACTGCAATCTATGTGCGTCGCGGTCTGGATTTGCCGCTTGCCAAGCAGGTTGCCGAAAAGCTGATGGCCCACGACGCGCTTGGCGCTCACGCACGTGATGAGCTGGGCATTTCGAAAGTGACGTCCGCCCGACCTTTGCAAGCAGCACTGGCTTCTGCCTGCAGCTTTTCGGTGGGCGCAGCCTTGCCGGCTATCGTTGCCGCCCTGGCGCCCGAGTCGGTGTTGATTCCGGCCATAGCTCTCTCTGCCTTGGTTTCGCTAGCCTTTCTGGGCGGCTTGGCCGCAAAAGCGGGCGGAGCGAAAGTCGGCGCAGGCGTCATCCGCGTGGTCTTCTGGAGTGCCCTGGCAATGGGCGTGTCATCAGGTGTTGGCGCTCTGTTTGGCGCAGTAGCATGAGGCGCCGCGCTCGCATCGTGTCGGCTCGGGTGCCCAACCAACATCTCACGGGCCACCCAAGGCGCGCGCAAAGAAATCTGGCGGATGGAGCGAACGCCGAGCGAGTTTTCCACTGCGAACACGGCGACGGCGCGTCTAGCTATTGCGCGACGAAATTTGCCGTAGAAGGCATCACCGAGTGCTTGGCCATCGAGGTCGCCCCATTGGGAATTCATGTGACGGTAGTGGAACCAGGATATTTCAGCACTGAGTAACTCAGCGGCAATTCCGTTAAATACGCGAAAAAAGTAATCGACGCATATGCTGCAACGGCGGGGGCTACGCGTGAAGCAACGGTCGCTGTCAATGGAAAAGAGGCCAACGACCCAAATAAGCCGGCGCAGGCACTTATCACGCTCGCCAACGCCGATACGCCGCCGTTGCGCTTGCAATGCTTTGAAGACCGGATTGCAGTAACTTGTCCGGTTCCCCAAGGTATGGCAGAGATACACTATCAGATGACACAAGACGGAGTTCGAGATGCAGGGAAGATTCAGGCAGTAGTTGATGCAAGGTGGGCGCCGAAGGGGTAGCAGCGCATGACGTCCTTCCATCAAGGAGTCAACGAGGAGCAAGACATGGAACTTAAATGTGTTGTGGCGGTTGTTCGGCCGGACGCTCTGCAAACTCTGGAAAAGAGGCTCGGCGCTATTGATATCCACGGCATAACCGTTAGCAAGGTAAAAGGGTTCGGCGCGCATCCAAACCTGTTTGCCGATGATTGGACAACCGAGCACCTCAAAATCGAAATTTTCGCCCAGGCATCGGACGTTGAAACCCTCGTAAGAGCAATCATGGATATCGCGCACGTCGGGCCGGCCGGAGACGGCATAGTCGCGATTATTCCCGTCGAAAGGTTTTTCCGCGTCCGCACGCAGTCTGAGGCAATACCTTGACCTGACGGCTCACGCCGATGGTCGTGAGTGCGGTCGCCCTGGCTCTGACACGGGAGGCCGAAAAAGACAACGTTGCAGACTGGGTCCGTGCGTTGCTCGATGAAATGAGCCGGTCTTGTCGCCGGCCATTCCATCGGAGCTTTAAATGGCACACGAACAGCATCAACCTTGCATCTCGGCCTTCGACGCATGAGCAACGGCTTGCGACCACTGCGTCGCTTCCCGTTTGTGAGAGGAACATGCGACCGAAATGGCCGAACGCATAAAACCCGATGTCGATTGCGCGGCGGTCTGCCGCCTTGCATCCGGTGGCATGGTATGCAGCAGCCGGCACGCGACGGCTATCTGCGCCTTGTGCGCGCAGGTCGATGCGTGCGCGGCAGAATGCGAGGAGCATCAGGAGGAGCATTGCAAACGCTGTACAGAAGCGTATCGCAAGTGTGCCAGCGAATGGCTAGCAAAACCGCAAAGCCTGGCGGCAGAAAAATTCCGTCAGTCGGCATCCATGCTCTCGTAGATGAGCGCCGCACAAAAGGCGAAAATGCCCGGCGAACCGGGCATTCGACACCGCAAAGGATGAACTGGCCGTTAGACCGGCTTAATGTTTGCAGCCTGCTTGCCCTTCGGACTCATCTTCACATCGAAGCTGACCTTCTGATTCTCCTGCAGCGACTTGAAGCCCTCTGCCTTGATTTCAGAGAAGTGGACGAACAGGTCCTCGCCGCCGTCGTCCGGCGTGATGAATCCGAAGCCCTTTGCGTCGTTGAACCACTTCACAGTACCTGTTGCCATTTTCCTGAATTTTCCGAAAAGTTTTGTGTTGTTGTCACGTTCAGCGGAACGGCCGAACGCGGCAGTTTCCTTGTACCACGGGAAAATGACAGCCGACGACCAGGGGCGCTACGCCTTGCTTCCGAAAGTGTCGAGACCGCAGCGCGAGTCCGGGAACAGGTTACCCCCGCGACTCTAACCGTCTGTACGAGAGCCCAAGGTCAGTGACGGTTGGGTTGCGGGAACCGCGGGCGCTCGCCGTGACCGCAGGCATCCCGCTGCGGATGTCGGTGTTGAGGTTCGTTAATTCCGCTAACGGCGTCCAATCTCGCTGCTAACGAGAAATCTCTCTATCTCATTGATTTTTCGACAGAATCAACGAATTTACTTCGTCGCGATTTGTTGCTTTTTCGCAACGCGGCATACAACTCTTGTCCGCTATTTCTGCTAATACACCTTTCTTGACCACTAATTGTACTAATGTAGATTAATCGTCACTGACGTCAACGTCCCAATGGTCAAAGCCAACGAAAGCGAAGACCGAGAAAACACGGTTGCCCGACTGCTCCGACCGCTCGGGAGCGGGCCTCTTACGAAGGCTCAGGCACTGAAGGCCGCACAATTGCTCGACGTGCACTGGACCACCGTCTACCGCCTTCGGCAACGCTTCCTGGTCAATCCCGTCGCCAGTGCAGTTAAACCTCGTGAGCGAGGCCCAAAGACGGGCGGTCGCCGCTTGAGCGAACGAGCCGAGTTGATCGTCGACGAAGCGCTGACGATCTGGCTTCCCAGACAACGTCAGCTCGCTCACCCGCTTTCCGACCTGACACTCGAGATCCGGCGTCGATGTGCGGCAGCAGGCGTAACGCCCCCGAGCCGCAGCTCAGTGGTCCGGCGGTGGGTCGCACATCGCGAAGCCGACAGTCTCGAACAGGCCAGCAAACCAACGGCGGCACCTGGCAATTTTGTCGTGCGCCATCCACTCGACGTCGTCCAGGTTGATCATACCCAAGCGGATATCATGGTCGTTGATGCGTTTTACCGGCGCCCAATCGGTCGACCATGGCTTTCCCTCGCCATCGACGTCGCGACCCGTTGTGTGGTGGGTTTCTATGTCAGCATGGAGCGACCCGGGGCGGCAACCGTTGCGCTGTTGCTGACACGCGTGGCGCTTCCCAAATCCGCATGGCTGGACAAACTCGGTGTCCAGGTCGAGTGGTCCATGCACGGCGTGCCCAAGGTATTGCATCTCGATAATGCCGCTGAGTTCAAGAGTCGAGCACTCCGGATCGGATGCTCTGAATATGGCATTGAACTCATGTACCGCCCAGTCGGACGCCCTCATTTTGGAGGCCACATTGAGCGTTTGAACCGCACGCTGATGGAGCGGGTTCACGGGCTTCCCGGTACGACGGGTTCGTCCCCGAAGGGTCGGAAAAAGCGCGCTCCTGAAAAGCATGCTGCCTTAACGCTGCAAGAGTTCGAGCGATGGCTCGCGCTGGAAATCGGGCAGCGTTATCACAACAGCGCGCATCGTGGCCTTCATGGGGCAACGCCCGCCAGTATGTGGAACACTTTGAACGCCGCCGAAGTTACATCGCGTCTGCCCGATACTCCGGAAGCAGAATGGCAATTCTTGTTGCAGTTTCTTCCTGTCGCCCGGCGAACGATCCAGGCTGATGGGCTCACGCTGTTCTATATTCGCTATTGGCATCCGATCTTCTCCGCGTGGCGACCGGATAGACGTACCGTGATGGTTCGCTATCACCCCGAAGACCTCTCACGCATATTCGTGAGCATACCCGGCAAGGAATTCATCGAGGTCCGATTTGCGGATTTGCGCCATCCCCGAATCTCACTTTGGGAGCAGCGATCAGTTGTCCGGCATTTACGCGACCAAGGACAGAAATTGATTTCGGAAGCGATGATGTTTCGCGCGATCGAGGAACAACGTCGTCTTGTTACGCAAGCTCAACGGAATACGCGCAGCACAAAGCAACGAGCCTCGCGCACTGATCGTAGTGCACCACAAACGAAATCTGACCCCGGTCCTGTCGTTTCTGAATCACCTGCTGCATCTGACCCGCAACTTGACCTTGTCGATTACAGCAAGCCAGCACCAGCCTACGATGCAGAACAATGGTGAGGGTACGACATGAAGAACGCGCAGCTCGGACACTTACTACCGGCGATCCGGCCACAAGCTCAGCTCGATGATGCAACGCGTATTCAGTCTCTGTTGCGTGACCGATGGATAGACTACCCACGCGCGACTCAGGCGCTGGAGCAGCTCGAGAGGCTGCTTGCGACACCACGACGCGAGCAGGATGCCGTGCCTTCTCCTGCATGGTGATTCCAATATTGGCAAGACGCAAATTATCGCCAAGTTTCGGCGCGAGCATCCCGGTGAATTTGACGAGCGACGCGGCATCGAAGTGCGCCCAATCGTTTCGATGCAAATGCCGCCGACACCAGACCAACATCGCTTCTACTCAGCGTTGCTGTTCGAAATCGGCGCGCCACACAATGCCGTAGCGAGCCTCGCAGTGCTCGAGCGACTCGCACGAGATCTACTGAGGAGGATGACTCCGAGCATGCTGATCGTCGACGAGGTGCATCATCTCCTGGCGGGCACGTATCGCGAACAACGCGCCGCTTTGAATCTCCTGAAGTTCCTTGCCAACGATCTCCGCGCCAGCATCGTCCTCGTCGGTACCGACGACGCGGTGATCGCTCTCCAAAGCAATACGCAAATGGTGAGTCGTTTCACACCATTTGAGATACCCCGCTGGCGCGAAAGCGAAGCGTTTCGCCGGCTGCTATCGGCATTCGAACGCATATTGCCGCTACGTCGTCCGTCTGATCTCGCGCAGCGTGAGATCGTACAATACGTTTTGGCCGCCAGTGATGGACTCACCGGCGAGGTATCGCGAATCTTGAACGCCGCGGCCGAACTGGCAATCCGCGACGGGAACGAATCGATCAAGCTCCATCATCTCGAACAGGTGACGCGCGTTGCCGTCCACTAGCTTGCGTCCGTGGCCAGTTGCGCCCCGCCCGTTCGATGAAGAGGCGTTCGGAAGCTGGTTGGGGCGGATTGCCAACCGCTATCAGTTGAGCGTCATCCAAGCATGGGAAATCAATCAGCTTGGAATATTCCCGGCATTGACCAACGCCTGGTGGATCTTGTTCACTCCGGTACCCAAAAGCACGCTCGAAATCCTCGCAACGCTCGCACGTTTGGACGTTGATCGGCTCGCGCGAACTCAAACACCGCCCGACTGGATGGTAGATCGCCCCAACCTACCGTATTGCTTCAGATGCCTGGTACTCAATCCCGTTGACGTCACCGCCCCACGCTGGAAACGACGATGGCTCGATCCAGGTATCAAAGTATGCGATGAACACGGGACAGATCTGGAGCGCATTCCGGCGTCGATTCCACGGCGGGCACGGAATATGGATCGCCTACTCTCACTCGTCAGCGAATATCGACGTCGCCTCTCCGAAACTCCGTGGCTCAAGCGATATTAGCAAAATTAGCGTACCCATTAGCATAATTAACGGACCTCAACAGCAGCCACGCCGTCGTCGGTTGCCGTCAGCGCGGCAGTGGCGCCGGGCATCGCGATTCCCACCTGACACACCACGTTCGACAAACTCACGAGACGTACGTCGTTCATGATCGATGCGGGCCCGACGATCCAGCCGACGCGCCATCCGATCATCCGATACTCCTTCGAAACCGCGCCGATGGTGATGGTACGTTCGCGCATGCCCGGCAAACCGGCGGGATGAATGACCTCGCGCCCGTCGAACAGGATGCGCTCCATCGCCGCGTCATAGACCAGCCAGATGCCATGGCGCTTGCAATGTTCCGCAATCGCAAGCCATTCGTCCCGAGATGCGACGTAGCCGCTTGGCATCGAAGGCGACATGATCAGCAGCGCTTTCGTTCGTGGCCCGATCGCCGCGGCAAGACTGTCGAGATCGAGCCGCCAGCCGTCGGCACCCGGCTGCAGCCGCGCGAACTTCGGCACGCCTGCGGCCAAATGCACCCGGTTGATCAGGCCAGCGTAGGTTGGATCCGTCAGCACGACCTCGTCGCCCGGCTCAAAGCTGCTGGCGCTCGACTCCGCTATCGATGCATTCGGCGCGGACGACGAGACCGCGGTCCGCGCAATCCTCGAGCGCGACGAGGATGCGCACGAGGTCGAGCACTGGTCGATCGACAACTGGGCATTTCATCGAGCCATCTATCAGCCAAGCGACAAGCGGCATCTGCTGGAGACGCTGGAATCAATCTGGCGCAAGACTGACCGCTATCTGCGGCTCGTCTGGCAACTGGAGCGCTACCAACGCATCTCGCTCGCAGAACATCATGCGATCCTCGATGCAGTACTCGCCCGAGACCGGCGCGCCGCGAAGCGCCTGACGAAAGCGCATATCGAAGCGGCTGGCGTCGTGATGCAGGACGCGCTGCGCGAAGCGCGGCAAGAGTGAGGTTCGAGCTGGCAGTATCGCTAGAGCAATCGGGTCGGGAAGTGTGTGGCACCCATCCAGTGCTTGAGCGTACCGAAGACATATTCAACGGTACTCCTACGAATGGTCATTGCATCTGGCTTCCGGTCGAGCCGACGCTGCATGGCTTCCAGTATATGTTCGTGCTCCCATCGTCGGATGCGGCGATAGTCGCTGGGCGAACAGCGTTCCTTGAGATGGCAATGCGGGCAAGCACTGGGCCAGTACGCGCGCAGATTCATGTCATGCTCAACGGTCGTGAATCGGTGAATCGCGCGCTCGCCAGCGGGGCATCGATACTCACGTTCCTGACAACGTAGACAAAGTCGCGCGTGGTAAAGAGTCCTTGCTTCCGTGATGCCGAGGTGAGTGGTTTCGGGACATACGCCGTGATCCCGGCCAGTTCGCACGCGCGGATGTTCAGATACCCGTAGATATAGATCTTGAGCATCACGCCCGGATGATAGGACGGTCGGCCCGTGAGCGCCGGCGTGGTACCGTTGAAAAGTGACGAGCGGTGATTACCGGCCAGATACTCACCGCTTTTATGAGCGGCATGGTTTCTTGCGGGACGGGCAGAGACTCTCCAGGAGACTACGGCCGTAGAGGTGGCGTCGTTGCTTGACTACACTCAATCCGTTGCGAGGCGGAATACTCTCATCGCGTTATCGAGCACGTCTGTCTGCTGCTGCATACTTGCAGAAGCTGCTGCGGCTTGTTCGACTAAGGCGGCGTTTTGTTGCGTCATCTCGTCCAGGTGTCCCACGGCGCGGTTAATTTCCTCAATTCCAGTGCCTTGTTCCGTGCAGGAATTGCTAATCTCCGCCATCAGCTTGGTAACACCGTGCACTGAGTTTGCGATCTGCTTCATGTTCTGACCGCCTCGATCGATCAACTGACCGCCCTCGTCGACCTTGGCAACGGATTCGGAAATCAAGGCTTTGATTTCGCGTGCAGCATCTGCGCTGCGCTGTGCAAGGCTTCTCACTTCCTGTGCGACAACTGCGAAACCACGGCCCTCGACACCTGCACGTGCGGCCTCCACCGCGGCGTTTAACGCGAGGATATTGGTCTGGAATGCGATGCCTTCGATGGTGCCAACAATATTCGATACCTTACGCGAGGTCGCACGAATTTCTTCCATTGTTTCAACGGCCACGTTCATCAGATCAGAACCTGTGGCTGCGAGACCGGACGTCGAAGTAGCGAACTCATGCGACTGCTGCGCGTTTGCTGCGTTGTTCCGCACAGTGGAGGTCAGCTGTTCCATGGCAGCAGCGGTTTGCTGAAGCGAGCCGGCCTGTGCTTCGGTTCGGGAAGACAAGTCCGCATTACCTGCCGCAATTTCGCGTGCCGCAGTAGTCACATCGTCGCTCGATTTGCGAACGTTGCTGATAAGACTGGCAAGACCGATATTGATACTGTTAAAGGAGTCTTGAATCGCACCGATTTCGTCGTTTCGTTTGACATGTATCTGGGCTGACAGGTCGCCTGCTGCCAACCGGCGAGCCGCCGTTTCGACATCTGTCAGTTCGCGGGAGACATACTGTCGGGTTAAAGCGAAGGCACACAGGCCTATCAATAAGGCAGCGATCAAACTTGGCACCTCATTTACCAGATTCAAAGGGGCAGTGGATGCGTCCAACACTATGTGCACCAGAACGTCAAGAGTCAGGATCGCGGCACCACCGAGTACGGAGAGGCCGAGTTTCTCAGCGAGGGCTGGTGTTCGGAAGTCCGCAATGTCGAGACCCACTGAGAAAATACCGATGACGTTCCCTTGTCCATCGCGAATGGGGCGGTAGTTCACAAGGAACCTCCTGCCCGCAACGAGTGTGTACCCGTAAAAGGTTTGTCCCGCGCGATTGAGTGCATATGCCGCATGTGAACGGTCCATGACTACACCCACGGCGCGAACACCTTGAGAATCCTTGACGTTGGTCGCGACCCGAACAAAGTCATCACCACAGAGCACAAAAATCGAGGAAACGGCACCGGTCTCCTGTCCCCACCTATCAACGATTGAATGGTTCAGGTTGACTAGATGTGGGCCGCTCATGAGAGCAGGTGTCTGTCGTACACCCACCTCAATTTGCTGCGTTGTGTCAAGCGAAAAGCCGTCAGGGTAATGCTGTTCGAGCAGCCTGGACAGCTTTCACACCTTACTTTCCAGAGAGCGAAATCGAATCATTTTTCGGACTATGAGCGTGAGAAATCAATTTTTATCGATTTGCCCGACCAGAATTCCAGGCGGAATAAGCCCTCAACTTAATATCGATGCAGGACGAGCCACTAAGGATGGTTTGACCATGCTCGCCGTTGCCAATGAAGCGAAGGCTGGCTGACACGCGAAGTGAGGCAATAGTTTTGCGATGAATCGACCTTGCTACGTGAGTGAGTCCAGTGTCGGGGGTAAGTTCTATCAGTGGCGGCGGGAGAAACCCGAACGTTACGCGGCAGCTATGGCGGTCATCCCTGTCCCCTCTTGTTTTGCCAATCTCGAGGAGACATGTTAAAGCGCTCCTTGAAAGCACGACTAAAATGCGACATATCATTAAAGCCCCACCTGAACGCGATGTCGGAGACTCGTAAGAAAGAAAACTGAGGGTTTGCGAGCTCTTCCGCACACCGTTCCAAGCGCATATGCCAAACATAGCGCATCAAGGACATGTTCTCTGCTTCAAACAACTTGTTAATGTATCGAGCCGAAATTCCCATTGCCCGTTCGACTATTTGTGGATTCAGTTCGGGATCCCGGAGATGCTCCATGACGAAACTCTTTGCACGCAACAGAGTCATCGCCTTCAACCGTGATTGGGCTATATCGTTTTGCCGCAGATTTCCGAGCGTCATCGCAACCAATGTGATTGCCGTATCCGAGAGCTTGAGCATTTCGTCCTCGGTCACGTGACTAAGCTGCGACGACATCCCCTCCAGAAACGTGCGCATTACGTTCCCGACGCCTTGGGATGTGTTCATCGGGGTAGCAGTGCGACTTTCCATCCCTCCAACAAGCTGGTTCAGCGTCGTCCGGGGAATGCTGACGACGATTTCACGCCATGACTGGTCGAAGTGAAGATGATGAGGGCGTGTCGCGTCATAAATCGCAAAATCGCCGGGGCGCAGCGTCACGATCTTGCCGTCCTGTTCGACGGACTGGTTTCCCTCGAGCATCAATACCGCGAAGTACTTATCCTCGTATTCGCTTCGGGCCTGGCGATAGCGTCGAGTGACCGACTGCTCGGCAGCATGGATTTCCGATATACACAACTTGTCGCATTTGCGCTGCCGCACTTTTCCGAAGAAATCGGGCTTTTGCACCGCTGCGATCTGCACGTCCGCGAACAGGCGTAAGATCATCTCGCGCCAGAATTCGATGCGCTGGCTGATCGAGCCGTCGGTCGCCACCTCGATCGCCGAACTCGCCCACTCGAACGGCGCACCGCCGGACACGACGCCCGGTACGATGTCGCGCGCGGCGGGAATGATCGGTTGCATCGTCATGATCGTGCCCCAACATGGATGAGCGAACGGGGGATCCTGTAGCGTGCCCGTTCAAAAAGTCGTTGTCCAATCGATCCGACAACTTACGCCGCATGGTCGCGAAGGCCGCACCGCCGGTCACACCGACGCGAGTCGTACGTGTCAGACGAGCGCCGTCTGACGCCAGTCGGACGACTGTTCATACGCATACGCGCACCGATAGATCGTGGCCTCGTCGAAGCGTCGTCCTACCAGTTGCAGGCCGATCGGCAGATCCTCGGCAACCGCGCACGGGAGCGACATTGCGGGATGCCCGGACACGTCGAACGGTGCGGTGTTCGCGAGCATCTCGAACGCGCGCGTCAGCGATTCCGACATCGCGCAGCCGGGGTCCGGCAGCTTCGACGCGCGCATCGGCACAGTCGGCATCAGCAAAAGATCGTACGATTGCAGCACCGAGTCGTAATCCGCGCGCAGCCGCCGCGCGAGGTTCTGGCACTTCGCGTAGTAGCGGCCACGATACCGGCTCGTGAAGTATTCGCCGAGCAACATCGTCACCTTCACGGTGTCCGGCAGTTCGTCGGCGCGCTCGCGCCAGCCCGCGTGGTGATCGATCATCCCGGTCACGTACAGACCGCCCCAGTTGAAGCCGTGGCTATTGCCCTTCATCATCTGCTGCGTCGCGCCCTCGGCTGCGATCGGCAGCCAGATCGCGGTGCCGGATGCATGCAGCGGCACCGACACCTCGTCGACGCTCGCGCCGAGCTTGCGCAGCCGATGCGCGGCGACGAGCACAGCCTCATCGACGACCGATTCCGAATTCGCGAGCCCGAAGGCTTCGCGCAGGATCCCGATCCGCAGCCCGGCGATACCGTCGCGGATCGCGCCGAGATAGTCGGCGCGCGGCGGCAGCGCGCGCTGGCGCGGATCGAGCCCGTCGTCGCCGGCGATCACGTCGAGCAGCAGCGCGTTGTCGAGCACACTGTTCGTCATCGGTCCGAGATGGTCGACGGTCGCCTCGATCGGCATCGCACCGGTGTACGGCACGAGCCCGTGCGTCGGCTTCATCCCGTAGACGCCGCAATACGCGGACGGAATCCGCACCGAGCCGCCCTGATCGCTGCCGAGTGCCATGTCGACCTCGCCGCTCGCGACGAGCGCGCCGCTGCCGGACGACGAGCCGCCCGACGAATGTCCGGGCTTTCGCGGGTTCTGCACCGGCCCCGATGTGCTCGTATGCGAGCCGCCGGAAAAGCAGTAGTACTCGCAAGTGGATTTGCCGGCGATCGTCGCGCCGGCATCGAGCATCCGCGTAACGACGGTCGCGTCGATGTCCGGCACGTAGCCCTCGAACGTGCTCGCACCGTTGCGCATCGGCACGCCGGCCACGCAGATGTTGTCCTTCACCGCGACGGACTTGCCGTGCAGCTTGCCGTCGGGCGCTCCGTGGATCGTGCTCTTGCACGCCCACGCGCCGTAGCGGTTCTGCTCTCCTTCCGGGCGATACCCGGGCGTGCGCGGATACGCAACGGTCGGCAGGTAGTCGGGCAGCGCGTCGATCGCGTCGTACGCGTCGAAGTTCGCCTGCAGCGCTTCGTCGTAGTCGGCGAGCTGCCGTTGGTCGACATGGAAGCCGAACCCAGCTGCGATGTCGGCGAGTTGTTCACGGGTCGGGCGCTTGATAGCCATCGACTTTCTCCAGTTCGGTAGGACGGCGCCGCACGATGCGCGGCGCCCGGACCATTCAGCGGGCGACGGCGTCGCGCATCATGCCAGTCTGCGGATGGCAGTTCACGTATTCGTAGACCTGGTGCTGCGCGTCGAACACCGACACTTCGTGATACAACCGCAGCTTCGACAGCCCGGCGACGACGCGGAAGAACGTGACGAAGATGCGCAGGTGCGTCGGGTGCGACTCGGCCCAGCGCTCGAGCCGGTCAAGCGAGCGCCAGTGCCCGATGGCGTAGCTCTCGTCGAGCAGATTGCCGTCGAGATCGATCGACTGCACGTAGCGGTTGCTGTAGCAGCCGACATCCTTACCGTTGTCGCGCAGGAAATCCATGCCGGCGCGCAGCGTCGGCTCGATCTCATCGAGATAAAGCCGGCGCTCGTCCCCTTCGGCCGTGCGCCAGTCCTGGCCTGATCGGATCAGCGCGATGTTATCGTGCGCATGCACGACGACGCGGCCGCCTTTCGACGGATCACGATGCACGATCCGCAGCTCGCCGTCCGGCTGCATCCAGTCGAACTGAGAGATCGGAAAGCGGTCGCGCATCGATCCCCAGTAGCCGTGTTCCTCGATCTCGCCGCTGACGCCGTCCATGATCGCGCCGACGCCGGGGAAATCGTCGGTAAACGCGTACAGCGTCTCGAACTGGTCCGCGCGCGGCGCGACGATCTCACGGAAATAGCCGATCCCGTCGGAAAGCCGCTCGTCGGACGCCCACCATTCGGCGATCGTCGGTGACGCGAGCCAGCGCCCATACGCGGCCGGGTCGCGCCAGTAGCCGAGCACGATAAGGTTGCCATAGCCCTGGTTGTCGGTGTGCTGGGTCAGGTCGTAGTGCGCAGGGCCGTCCGTCGCGCCGAAATCGGCGACGATGCGGCGCAGCGCGGCAAGCGCGGTGGCACGCTTGTCGGCGCCGCGATACTGCACGCCGAAGTAACCCATCACGACCTGGGTCAGGTCCTCGGACGCTCGCGCGACATACATCGGGAACGGCGGCTGGTAGTCGTCGGCGACGCGGCGCGACAGCTTGCGCGGGCAGACCAGGTGTTTGTCGATGGCGGATTCCATGAATGGCCTCGCTGGGAAAGGAATTGAATGTTGAAGAATCGAAGACAGGAAGGACGAATCGGCGTCGCTCGAACTGTGCTCAGAAGATGTGCGCGTAGCGCAGGCCAACGAGCACGCTGTCCTTCGGACCGTTGCGCACGCTCAGGTCGGTACCGAGCTGGATCTGCACCTGATCCGATTTCGTCACGAACTTCGACGCGGTCACCCGCATCCGCGTCGTGCGCAGCGCGTTGTGGCTGTCGATCCCGTCGACGCTCGTTTCGCCGCCCCAGAACTGCGTAACGCCGAGCCCGAGCGACGTGCCCGGATCCGGCATGTAGCGGACCATCGCCTGCGCGCTGTAGCTCATCCGCTGGTGCAGCGTCGCGCCGCTCCCGCCGTAAGACGTGTTGTTGCCATACCAGATCGCGTCGCCGACCAGATCAAGCGCCCAGTGCGGTGAGAAATGCTTCACGTACGCTGCCTGGAAGTCGAGCGACCAGCGGTTCGCGCCGAAATTGAGACTTTTGTTCTGGTCATAGCTACCGGTCGGCGCGTACAGGTACACGGTCGCGGCGGCCACGTCCTTTGCGTCGTTCAGGCGGAACTTCAGCGGCGCAGTCAGGATCACGTCGCCGACACCCGTCGTGCTGCCGAGCGCACTCGCGTTGCCGAAGCCGCTGACGTGACCGAACGGCAGCAGGATCTGCGGATCGATCGTCAGCCGGTCGGTCAGCTGGAACACGTGCAAGAGACGCGCTATGCCTACGTTCGACTGCAAGTCGAAATCCGACGTCTTGCCGCCGTTTGAGTAATACGCGTTCGTCGCCGAGTAGTCGTAGTACAGCACGCCGATCGTCGCGCCGGCCGGGTACTGCTCGTAGTCGCCCGGATCGACTTCGACCGCGCCCGCGTAGTGCGATGCGACCAGCATCAGCGATGCGCCGATCCAGCTCGCGATCCGCTTCAGTTTCGTTCTGTTGACGTTGTCCATCATTCCCCTCACCTGGATGAGCAAACACCACCACGCTCGACGTGCAAGGAACGTGCGCCGTTGCCGGACGCCGGTATCGTGGTGTGCTGCATAGCTGTTATCCGGCGGCGCATTCGATGCGCCGTCGATTCGCGACAGCTCGATGACCGTCGCTTGAGAGGGAGAATAGGAAGACAAAATATGCGGTTCTGTTTCCTGACGGAACAAGAAATTGACTGTGGCGGGCTTCCGCAATCGGCGCCACGCGGCGGTAACAAAACGGCTATCCATCACCATCATTTCCTGCGGAGCGGAGCGCCCCGCCCGCGGCGGCATACTTCAGTCTGGCGCCTCGTATATAGCCGGTTGCCCCGCACGTTCCCCGCCCATCGCCGATTGCCCGGCTAGATCCGTCTCAGCACAGTTTCCGATCCGCGTAGACAAAGAACCGCACATTTTCTCTTCTTACCCTTTGCATCGAGCGTGACCGGTGAAGGCCGCGTCCCGCCTCGGACACGGCAGCGGTATCGACACCGCGACGGTCATCCCGATCCACCACAAGGAAAGGAGTCCCCTCCAATGCGCGCTAACCCATCCGCGGAAACGACCTCGACGCCCGGCGAACGTGCCAGGGCGCTGTTCCGGGTCATGAAGGAAAAGAACCTGATCCCCGACGGCTACATCGAAAGCCTGACTGAACTGATGTCGACGACCTGGGACCCGGCCAACGGCGCGCGCATCGTCGCGCGTGCGTGGGTCGATCCGGCATTTCGCGAACTGCTGCTGAAGGACGGCACGGCCGCGTGCGCGCAGTTCGGCTACACGGGTCCACAGGGCGAATACATCGTCGCGCTCGAAGACACGCCAACGCTCAAGAATGTGATCGTCTGCAGTCTGTGTTCGTGCACAAACTGGCCGGTGCTCGGCCTGCCACCCGAGTGGTACAAGGGCTTCGAATACCGTGCGCGCCTCGTTCGCGAAGGGCGCACGGTGCTGCGCGAACTCGGCACCGATCTCCCCGACGACGTCGTGGTGAAGGTCTGGGACACAACGGCTGAAAGCCGCTATCTAGTGCTGCCGGTGCGCCCGCAAGGCAGCGAGCACATGAGCGAGGCCGGGTTGCAGACGCTCGTCACGAAGGACGTGCTGATCGGCGTCGCCCTGCCGCGCGTGAGCTGATTCGCGCCGCCCTCTCCCATCGACATTCATTCCGGAGTACACACATGGACGGTTTTCACGACCTCGGCGGCTTCCAGGGCTTCGGCCGGGTTCCGCATTCGATCAACAGCCTGGGCTACAAGCCGGTTTTCAAGGAAGACTGGGAACATCTCGCCTATAGCCTGATGTTCGTCGGTGTCGACCAGTTGAAGAAATTCAGCGTCGACGAAGTGCGCCACGCGGTCGAACGGATCGACGTGCGCCAACACGTCGGCACGCGCTATTACGAGCGCTACGTGATCGCGACGGCGACGTTACTAGTCGAAACCGGCGTGCTGACGCAGGACGATCTCGACCGCGCGCTCGGCTCGCGGTTCAGGCTCGCGAACCCGCCGCACTCGCCAGGTCGCGCGGCGCCCGCAGGCTCGATGCGGTTCGAAGTCGGCGACCGCGTGATCGTTCGCGACGAATACGTGAGCGGGCACATTCGTGCACCGGGATACGTGCGCGGCAAGGAAGGCGTCGTACTGCACCGGACGACCGAGTCGTGGCCGTTCCCGGACGCGATTGGCCACGGCGACACAAGTGCTGCGCACCAGCCGACCTATCACGTCGAATTCCGCGCGAGGGATCTCTGGGGCGATGCCACGGACGACGGCTTCGTGGTCGCCGATCTGTTCGAAGGCTATCTGGACCGCGCGCCGGCCCGCGCCGATGCCGCAGCTGCGTGGGCCCGGAAACACGCCGACGGTGCGCCGGCGTGAATACGCTCGCGCCATCATTCGTGTCGTCACCCACGCCGGGAAACCCGGTGGCACGGATACCGGTGACCGTGCTTTCCGGGTTTCTCGGCGCGGGGAAAACCACGCTGTTGAACCACATCCTGCGCAATCGCGCGGGCCTGAAGGTCGCGGTAATCGTCAACGACATGAGTGAGGTGAACATCGACGCGGATGACGTGCGGCGGCATGTCGAGCTGCATCGTGGCAAGGACGAGCTCATCGAGATGAGCAACGGCTGCATCTGCTGCACGCTGCGCGCTGATCTGCTCGATCAGATTAGCGTGCTCGCGCGGCAGCGACGCTTTGACTACCTGCTGATCGAATCGACCGGCGTCTCGGAACCAATGCCGGTCGCGGAGACATTCGCGTTTCTCGACCGGGACGGCTTCAGTCTCAGCGAGCTCGCGCGACTCGATACGCTCGTCACCGTCGTAAACGGCGAGACGTTCGAGACGATGCTGGAATCGACAGACCCAGTCACGGCCGGAGGCAGTGGCGACGACGGCGGTCAAGGCAATGACGGCGCCGACCCGCGCAAGCTCTCGGATTTGCTGATCGAGCAGGTTGAATACGCGAACGTGATCCTGGTCAGCCGGATCGACCGGATCGGCGAAGCGGGTTTCGACCGGCTGCGCGCGGCACTCGCCTCGCTGAATCCGTCCGCGCGGATCCTTCCGATGGCGAACGGCAAAGTCGATCCGTCAGACGTGCTGCATACCCGCCGCTTCGATCTACCGGCGCTCGTCGAATCGCCGGGCTGGATGCAACGGATGCAGGCCAACGAGCGATCGTCGGAATCGGAGTCGTATGGGATCGCGTCATGGGTCTATCGCGAGCGCGCGCCGTTTCATCCGGCGCGTCTCCTTGCGTGGTTACAGCAACCGTGGAGCAACGGCCGCCTGCTTCGCTGCAAGGGCTATTTCTGGACAGCGCATCGGCATGTCGATATCGGCATGCTTGTGCAGACCGGCGGGCGCTTTCGGTGGGGCTATGTCGGACGCTGGTGGCGCTTCGTTCCGCAGCCGGACTGGCCGCGCGACGACTATCGCCGTCAGGGCATACTCGACAAATGGGAGGAGCCGGTCGGCGATTGCCGGCAAGAAATCGTGTTCATCGGACAGGCGATCAACCACGACCGGCTGCGGCAGGAGCTCGAGACGTGTCTGCTGGCCGTTACCGAAATCGCCCCGGGCCCGAACGAATGGGCGCATCTGCCGGGTGCCGATGCGTTCGATGCGGAAGCGGTCGCGGGGTATCCGTGACGCCGGGCATCGACCGCGACCAGCTCGAGGACGCAACGACCGATATTCGCAACTGGACGCTCACGCCAGACGGGCTGATGATTACATTCGCTCCAGACGTCGTGCTTGCGTACGCTCTTGGAGCGACAGAGATCTCGATCCCTTGGCGGGATTTGAAGCCGTTTCTTGCGCCAGACGCACCGATCCCGTTTCACAGCTGAAAGCGTGCCAAACTCAGTGTGACGAAACGTACTTCGCATCGCCGAACGCCGCCGGAATGGCGAAGCTCTCGCGCATACGCTTCGTCTCCGCCGCTGGCGTCAAGCCAAAAAGCCGCTTGAACTCTCTGCTGAACTGGGACGCGCTTGTGTACCCCACTGCGTGACTCGCGGCCTCCGCAGTCAATTCCTCGCGGACCATCAACAGGCGAGCCTGATGCAAACGCGTTGACTTCACGTACTGCATCGGCGAAACGTGTGTGATTGCCTTGAAATGGCTATGGAAGCTCGGAAGACTCATTCCCGCTTCCTCTGCCAACCGCATCACGTCCAGCGGCTGCGCGTAGCCGGCATGGATGAGGCGTAGCGATCTGCCTATCCGGCCGAACTGCCCTTTCATCGCCAAAGCCTCGCGCATCGAGCTTCCCTGCTTGCCGGTGAGCACACGGAAATAAAGTTCGCGCAGCAGGCCCGGGCCCAATACAGCAGCTTCGAGCGGCCGATGCATCGCCTCAAGGAAGCGCAACACGGACGCCTGCATCGCGTCATCCATCGGCGTCGACATCATGCTCTGAGGCCCCTGCACGTGTTCCGTTGCGCCTTCACGATCGATCTGTACGGCCAGTTCAGCGGCCAATGTGAAATCGAGGTGAAGGTACAGCGCGAGCAGCGGGCGCTCCGGGGTTGCCTCGGTTTCCATGCTGAACGGAACGGGCACGGACACGGCCAGGTAGTGATGCTCGTCGTACAGATAGAGCTGGTCGCCGAAATAACCTCGCTTGCGGCCCTGACAAACGATCACGATGCCGGGGTCGTAGAGAACCGGCGTGCGTGACAGGGGCCGGTTTGAACGCAAGATGCGGACGCTCGGCAGCGCCGTGAGGTTGTAGCCCTCCTCCGGCGCCAACGCGCGGAGCAACGCAATCATGCGTTTCTGGGTTCCCGAGGAAAGATCCGGATTGTGCGTAGAGGTCCGCTTCGTACTCATAGCTTTAGGCAAGAAAAATAGCGGAATATGGCTTAGCTAGCCTCGTCCTTCAGACTAGTATGCATTCTCCAGACAACACTCGGGAGAAGCTTCAGTGGCATCCAGTAAAATTCTGCTCATCACTGGCGTCAGCAGCGGCTTCGGCCGTGCGCTCGCGGGAGAGGCGTTAGCGGCGGGACACAAAGTCGTCGGTACGGTGAGAAGTGCGCAGGCAAAGCGTGATTTCGAGTCTCTGTCCGCGAAAGCTGCTTTTGGACGTGTACTTGACGTGACCGACTTCGATGCCATCGACGGCATCGTGGCGGAAATTGAGGCGACCGTCGGACCCGTGGACGCTCTGGTCAACAATGCCGGCTACGGGCACGAAGGCGTCATGGAAGAATCGCCTTTGTCCGAGATGCGCCGACAGTTCGATGTGAATGTGTTTGGCGCTGTCGCCATGATGAAATCCGTCCTGCCCTTCATGCGTGAGCGCAGACGTGGCCACATCCTGAATATCACGTCGATGGGCGGCCATATCACCATGCCAGGAATCACCTACTACTG
The DNA here is from genome assembly GCF_059422005.1 of Paraburkholderia sp. GW821-FHT02A12. Lineage (NCBI taxonomy): Bacteria > Pseudomonadati > Pseudomonadota > Betaproteobacteria > Burkholderiales > Burkholderiaceae > Paraburkholderia > Paraburkholderia sp. GW821-FHT02A12. Next base: position 3,303,112 of record NZ_JBWKWA010000002.1, read on the forward strand.
CGGAAGCAAATTCGCGCTGGAGGGCATCTCTGAGGCGCTTGGCAAAGAGGTCAAGCCTCTCGGCATCGCCGTAACAGCCGTCGCGCCAGGCTCGTTCCGCACCGACTGGGCGGGTCGCTCGATGACGCGAACGCCCCGTTCGATTGCGGACTACGACGCTATCTTCGAGCCCATCCGCAAAGCGCGTGTGGAGAAGAGCGGCAAGCAATTGGGGGATCCCCAAAAGGCGGCACGCGCGATGCTCGCCGCAATCGCCGCGCACCGCCCTCCTACGCATCGTTTGCTCGGTAGCGATGCACTCGGGTTGGTGAGGGACAAGTTGTCCACGTTGGGAAACGAGATCCGTAACTAGGAGTCTGTTACGGTCTCGACTGACGGCTGAAGACCGCTGGCGCAAGGAGGGCATGAGCAGCCTGCACCTACAGGCTGGGGCGCCGCGCTCAGCGCTCGAGCAGATCCTGCGGCTCGATGCCCACCTCGCTGCAGTAGCGCTGATAGTCGGCAAGGCGATCGGCGGTTGTGATGCGGCGTTTGATCTCGCCATTGTGACCAAGATACTCGACGGTGCCCATCACCACCACCATCACGACTAGTGGTTCGTCACCGACCGCCTCCCACCAGTCGACGTTGCCGGTAGACTCGTGCACGTAGTCGCCGGATACGACAGTTTCGCCAGTACAGAGACGACGCTGCCCTTCAAGGTTAAAGACGTGCACTTCGCCGGTATGACGGTGCAGGCTTGACAAAAAGGATTCAGAGCTGGGCACCCGGCTCCCGCGAAAGACTGGCTGAATGAGCCGAGAACTTATCGAACAGGCCGTCTGGAGATTGAGCAAGAACGGCTAGGCGCGATGTTTCGACCATGAGCGACCATAACGCCAGTCGCACGATCCAAATATCCAGACCATGCAAGCTCATGTTGACGCCACTCACGCTTACACGAAGCGCTTCAATGCCGTACTCGCATACATCGAAACGAACCTCGATGGCGACCTGTCAGTGGAAGCGCTAAGTCGCATTGCGAACTTCTCGAAGTTCCATTTTCATCGGCAGTTTGCGGCCTATGTGGGGGTGCCAGTCGCACGCTACGTGCAACTGACGCGCTTGCGTCGGGCTGCCCACCGCCTGGTTTCGCGTGAGTTCTGCTCGGTGCTTGACGCCGCGTTCGACGCGGGCTTCGACAGCCCCGAAGCCTTCAGTCGCGCATTCAAGCGCGCGTTCGGCGCGGCGCCGAGTTCGTTTCGGCAGCATCCGAACTGGCAGATCTGGAGTGCGACTTTCGTCGTCCCTTATCTTTCAAGGAAACTCACCATGCAAGTACAAATTGTCGATTTTTCTGAAACTCGCGTCGCCGCGCTTGAACACTGCGGACCGACTGGGCTCGTCAACGAGAGCGTGCGCAAGTTCGTCGACTGGCGGAAGCAAAGTGGGCAATCTCCGGTTGCGTCGAGCAGAACTTTTGGTATCCCGCGCAATAACCCGGACACGACACCGGCGGACGCATTTCGCTTCGACATCTGCGGAGAAATCGACGAGCCGGTCGCGTCGAACGTCTACGGCATCCGCGAACTCGTCATTCCGGGCGGCCGATGTGCAGTGGTTCGGCATACGGGATCGACCGACCACATTGGCGAGACAATCTATCCGATCTATCGCGACTGGCTTCCTGCAAGCGGAGAGGAACTTCGGGACCATCCATTGTTCTTTCACTACCTGAGCGTCTTTCCAGAAACGCCGCAGGACCAGTGGCAAACCGATATCTACATTCCCCTCGTTTGACGGGACGATCTGCCGCAGCGACCTTGCGGTCGCTGGACCGTTGCTCCGAACCTGGCGACAATGCGATATCCACTGTTATGAGTTGACTATGGAGTTCGATTCATGGATCGACCGACTAAAGCAGTAATCGGAGCAGCATTGACGGTCTGCGTGATAAGCATTGTCATAGGCTTCTACTATTTCGGATGGCAGGGCGTCGACACGTCGGTTGTCAACGACCGTGACTACCCTTCTGCGGGTGGTGTGCGCTAAAGTTTCTGAGAAAAATCTTCATGTTGACGCTAGCCGATCCTAAGATTCGCCGAGTATTCGACTCTGTCTGGCGCATGGTGCTTCGCCTCGGATTCCGGCTCGCTCGCGCCTGGTGGCACCTTCGACGGCCTCGCCATGACGATTGCATACCCGAGCTGCGGCTTGATAATCGTGAGGTTATCGCCACGCATCTGGCATCGCAGGAGGAATTGCACGGCATCGCGCTGACAGGGGCGGTCGCTTCGTATCTCCGCAAAGATCTCTGCTGTTAGTTGGCACTTTTTCTTTCGGGACATCTCGGCTCGAAAACTCTGTGCACACCGTGCTTGACCAATACACACATACGCTCATGTCCTTGCCAACCCCGACACTGCATACCCCTCGCCTCCTATTGCGCCCTTTCACGGAGGCCGATACGGACTCCATCTACGCACTGCAGAGCAACCCACGCGTGTTGCGCTACTGGGACGCGCCGCCCTGGAAGAAGCGCGCGCAAGCAGAGCACTTTATCGCGGTTTGCAGGCAAATTGAGCAGGAAGGCACCGGCGCGCAACTGGCCATCGAGCGTGCCGTCGACGGTGTGTTCATCGGCTGGTGCTGTTTGATCAAATTGGATCCAGACTATCGCAGCGCGCGGATGGGCTACTGCCTCGATGACGCGGCATGGGACCAAGGCTTCGCCACCGAAGCCGCAGGCGCTTTGTTGCAGTGGGCCTTCGACACGCTGGACCTGAACCGTGTTCAGGCCGAGACCGACACGCGCAACACGGCATCGAGCCACGTGCTGGAGAAGCTCCGGTTTGTCCGCGAAGGCACGTTGCGAGAAGATTGCATTGTGGATGGCGAGGTATCGGACTCCTGGGTGTATGGGCTTCTCAGGCGGGAATGGAAGCAGTTGCAGTCAGGATCGGCGGCAAGCTGAAACGGGGTTCCCTTGACCCCGTCCGCACGCGTCACCGCCGACGAGGTAGCGAACGCGGTCGGTGCCTTCCTATCCGGGTGGGCAGGTCATCGACTTAACGTGCAAGCTTTGGCAAGGATAGGATTCAGGTAGCTGCGGGTTCTGCGCTGCACTCAAATTTGAGCCGTCGCTACTCACGGTGCAACCGGCAAGCATCACTACCAGACCCGATACCACGGCGACGTTACTCCACACGGTAAATTGCATATGTACTCGACACGAAGGGAATGGGTTGCGGTACGGGAAACCCGTCGCAAACGCTGTTAGGCGTTGAGTTGCAACGCCAATCGACACAGTGTTGACGCGCAGATCACACGTTGCCGGTCGTCAAGGTCTGGTCACCGAAAGGTAAGCCGCAGCCGCTTCGATCTGTGCGTCGTTCAGCGTGGCCGCGACGGCTGTCATCGTTCCCGGAGCCGGCGTTTTCTCCTTCGCGCGCGCCTGAAATTCGTGTAGCCGGGAAACGACAAACGCCGCCGGTTCGCCTGCAATGCCCGGAAAGCGCGCGCCGTTGCCTTTACCGCCGGCCGCGTGGCAGCTGAAACAGGCGGGAACGCCGGATCCTGCACCCATCTCGGCGAGCTGCTTTCCGGCCAACACCAGGCTTTGTTGCGGCGGCGCACCTTCGGCAAGCGGCGGATCCTGCTTCGAGAAAAAGGTTGCGAGCTCGCGTATCTCGCTATCGGAAAGATTGTGTGCAACCGTCTGCATGACAGCGCTTGCGCGTGTACCCGCCTTGAACATTGACAATGCGTGCGCGAGATAATCCGGATCTTTGCCAGCGAGCCGCGGCCCACCGGTTGCGGTGCCGGCGCCCAATGCGCCGTGGCACGCGACACAGGTTGCGATGGACGGAGCCTTCGCCCCCCCCCCGGCAAGGTCCTGCGCATTCACTGCGGATTGTGCGTGACAGGCACTTGCGAGACCGACGAGCGCCGCAACCGAAAGCGGACGCAAGCCGGCGTCGTGGTCAATTCGTATGCCGGTCTTCTTCGACAAAGCCAGCAAATTGGTCCATGAAACGGCGGTCAATTTTCCCGCTTTCATTGCTCATCCTGAGCCTCCATCGCAATCTTCGAGGAATCGTTAGTCATCCCTTCCCGAACCAATCTAACGGCCGTTCGCCCATCGTCCACTTGTTTGGAGGTTCGCCATCCGCTGTGTTCTGGTACAGCCAGTTGCCGCAGACCGTGCAATTCCAGTTGTTGCTGATCTTCGTCATGTGGCCAGGCGACCCGATTTCACTGACGCCGGAATCGGCGAGATCACCATGCGGGGGAACGCTAGATGGCTTTCCAACCAATTCGAGACAGGCATTGCAAGGCTGCATAACTGCCTCCAAGGATCTATTGCGAGGAGTCCGTGCGCGCGGCCTATTCGGAGTTCTCGTCGCACCACTGGATCGCCCAGCGCTGCGCCGCCTCGATAGCGTCCGCGTCGGAGGGATAGTCGCCGAGGTCGCCCGAATACTTCACTTCAACGGCATAGCCGCCCTCCGGGGCGCGCCGGTAAATCTTGGCGCGGGCGTAGTAGTGGCCGCCCTCATCAAGAGGCGACGCGTCGATGTGGAACTCCTTGTAGTCGAACTTCATGACAGTCTCCGCGAGAGTGCGCCATTCGTCGTCGCGCTGGACGAGCTGCGGGCGCCACGCCGCGTCCCGACCAATGGCCTCGTAAAGCGAACAGACTTCTCAACGAACGTCCGCCATATGGTTTCTCATAAGACATATGGCTAATCGCCTTGCTACGGCAACCTGCCAGTCGTGGCGAGTCGATGAAGGCCGACGGTTTGATGCCGAGGACACGACGGTTCAGTCCCCGAAGTGCCACAACAAACTAATCGGGCAGGCCCACGTTTCAACAATGGCGCTCGCAAGCTCTGCAGCGCCAGCTCGGAAAACGCTCAGGCACGACGACTCGCGCCGATCTCATGCAGCGTCGGTCACCGGACCTCTATCGCGCGACGACGTGACATGCTGCCTGGCCGCTTCGTTGCTGTGGGACAACGCGCGCAGCGCAAGGGAGAACGCCAGTTGCGTCTCATGAGCGACTGCGCCACGGTCTTGATCGAAGTGCCTGGCGGCGCTGCGCAGATGCAGCACCGCCTGCTCGTGTAGCTCCGCTGCCATTGCGTGATGCTGGGCCGCGGTCGCGCTGCTTTCGGCGGAGCCCGGAGATGGGGGCACTATCAGCGGCGTACTGCGGTTGTGTTTGACGGCGTCGTTCGCCCGGTCGATGGCGTGCAACGCATGACCGTGCGCCATCATCGCCTGATGTGCGGCGTGGGCGAAGTCTTTGCCCGCCTCGAAATGCCGCGACGCCTCGCGGTGGAAGCGTCCTGCCTGCTCGTGATGCGACGCTGCGGCTTCGAGGTGTTCCTTTTTACTGTGCTTAGTGTTCATGGCTGCTCCTGACGACTCACAAAATTCACTTTTAGCGCGTCCGGCGGCGGCGGATTTGATCTAACTCAGCCATACTCAGCCATAGATAGCATGCCCGGACGAGCGCCACCGAACGCGGTGTGTGGTGGCGCAAGGGGCTGTTGCCATAACAGATGACTTCCGCGTGGACATTGCGCCGCGACATAAACGGTCGATCAATTCCTCAGTCGAGCGCGCCACCAATCAGGCTAGAGCTGGCACCTGCGCGATGGCCGCTCGTTGCCATTCTCCGGTAATGCGTCGATCCAATTGGAGACGTGGCTGGAGCCGTCAAGGGGGCCGGCGCCGCAGGCAATTCCGATTAGGCGAGCGCAGTTGTATGGGTCGACTACGAGCATTTGGTTTTTTTGATAGCGGCCATTCGCTGCGACTAGGGTAGCAGTTCCTTGAGTGACCGTTTTGGCCGGCGACGCGACATGCGCGGTCGACGCGCGAATGTCCGCTGTCTGGGGCGGATTCAACCGGTGGAGGCGACGCTCGGACGTCCGCGTTGATCTGCGGGCGAATGACCGTAGATGGTCGAACCCGGTCCGATGCGTACGGCCCGGTTCAGTTGCCAGGCGAACGTTTAGAGCGTGTCTTCAGCGCCTCGATTTCGTCGAGCAGATCGAGCGCGAGCGCAATGCCCGACGCGTTGATCTGAAGGTCCCGAGCCAGCCGAAAAGCGGTGCGCACGCGACACAGCGAAGCGCCGCTGAACCGCCATTCCTGCGGCCCGGCGCCCTTCGGCTCGAAGGCGCCTTCAGCAACCCAAAGGGTTATTTCTTCTGCCGATGCGCCACTTACCCGACTCAGCTCGACGAGCGTGAACTCGACGTCTTCATCGACAATCTGGCCTGCCAGATAGGTCGTCTCAGATTCTTTCATAATGAACTACCCATAAAACCGCGCACGCGGGTCGAAGTTGAACGCTTGCCGCATCGTGTTGTAGGCCGCTTTGGCTGGCTCGCTGTCGGCTGGCGGCAATACGATATTCAAGATCACGTACAGGTCCCCGGGCGGGTTCCCGGGAATCCCCTTGCCCTTGAGCCGCAAGCGCCTGCCGCCCGCCGAGCCCATCGGCACCGTCATTTCGACCCATCCATCGGGCGTCGGCACCGTTACGTGCCCGCCAAGCGCCGCTTCCCAGGGCGCCACCGGCAAGTCGAGCAAGACGTCGGCCCCATCGACGCGAAAGTGCGGATGTTCGCGAAACGCAATTTCCAGGTAGAGGTCCCCTGCCGGCCCGCCTCCCACTCCGGTTCCTCCCTGGCCGGCGAGCCGCAGGTGCTGCCCAGCCCGCACGCCCTTCGGAATGGAAACGTTCAACGTACGTGATTGCAGCGAGACATGGCCCTGCGCATCGATGACAGGCAATTGCAGCGAAATCGAGCGCTGTGCTCCTCGATAGGCATCCTCGATATCGATGAACACCTTAGCGTGGTGATCCTGTCCCATCGCGTGCGAGGGCCGCGCATGCGCCGCTCGTGCACCGCCAAACATCGCTTCGAAAAAATCGTTGAGGTCGGCATGCGTGCCGGGCTCCTCGCCCGCGCCGCTGAATTCGAAACCTTCGTCCCAGTTCGGCGGAGGCTGGAAGTCCTCTCCGCTGCGCCAGTGAGTGCCCATGCGATCGTAGGCTGCGCGCTTTTCCGGATCCTTGAGCACCTCATAGGCCTCGCCCAATTCCTTGAAGCGATCCTCCGCGTCGGTGTGCTTGCTGAGGTCCGGATGGTATTTGCGCGCGAGCTTGCGATACGCGCGCTTGATGTCCTCCTGAGCCGCCGTACGCTCCACGCCCAGGATCGCGTAATAGTCTTTGTATTTCATTTGAAAGACACGCCAATAACGAGTGGGAACGGCAGCACGCTTGGGCAACACCGCTCTTTTGCCGTGAATCGACTCTACATGAATATGGCGCGGAGGTGACGCCCCTGACCGATGCGATCCGTATCGATCAGGCTCATCCTACGAAACGCTTTTAAACAAACATTGCATTAGCATTTCTGCGGATTGGATCAAACTTCCGCACGTTCGCTGGATTGAGCGCGCAGTCTTCTAGTGCCATTCTCGAAGATACAAAAGGAAGCGCGATTAGCCGGTGAATGCTGAATACGGACGCACACTGAACACCGATCGTCGACGATCTAGGCGCCCAAATCGAGCGGCAGAAACTGGCCGATTTTCGTTGAACGAGCGCGCGCGAGCCGTGACGGCGGAATAGTCGAGTGGTGCTCTAAGAGAGGGCGTTTCGCGTGCTACAGATTTGCTACAGCAATGGCCAGATGCCATATAGGACGAGGCTTGCCCTTGTCATTCCACCCCATGAACTATCGCCGCCCGCGAAGACCCGGCAAAGTGACTTTGAACGGCTCGGTTCGACCCACAACGGACTGTCGTCTCACTCCGAAACGGACGTTCAATACCCAGTACCAGCGACCCGAAGCGCAGTCCACCGCCGCTAACCGTAAACGTGCACTGCGATCACGTTAGCGCGTCCTGCGCTGTCTGGAAGATCGGCGCCGCGGGTCCGATTTGAAATAATCCCCCGCCGTGTAATCGGCAAGGCGGTTAGGCATGTCCCTCCGCGCCACTGTGTCGGAGTACAGCCTCAATGAAGGATTCGGTATTGAAGAACGGCTCCTTCTCCGTAAAGAGAATTGGTTCTTTCGCAGCAGCAGTAAATATCGGTTCAGCGACCATTCGGCCGCCCTCGCTCATTTCAGCGACAAGCGCCAGAGGGAGTTTGCCGCTTGTGATAACGGCAGCCATGGCTTGCAGCCTGGAATGAACCGCAAACGCCTTGTAATGTTGCCCTTTAAAGAGACGCGCGATGCAGCTCGTCCGCCCCTCCCAATTCCGTTTCTCAGGCGGAAGGTTATGAACTTCGTGGCTCGCAAGAATCAAGTCCTCCACGGAGACAGCAACCGAGTTGAGGCGAGCGATCAGGTTCGCGGTGTCTTGACCCATGGACTTGCCTCACATGATGTTAAGCGACGCGCCCGAGCAACGAGGCGCAGGCGACCCTCGGGAGGTGCGCCCACGCTTGCTGCAGCGGTGTCGTCACACTCGCTTAGAGCGCGGCTGCAACCGCGCGTCGACCGTTTCCCCGGCCGAGCAGGTCGTAGCGATCGAGATTCATGACCTTGTTCCACGCCGCCACGAAGTCGCGCACGAATCTCTCCTTCCCGTCGTCGCACGCGTAGACCTCGGCCAGCGCGCGCAATTGAGAATGCGCCCCGAAGACAAGGTCGGCAGCCGTCGCGGTCCACCTGGTCTTGCCCGTAGTGCGATCATTGCCCTCGTACACGTTCTTGTCCGAGACGGAAGGTCTCCACGCTGTGCCGATGTCGAGCAAGTTCACGAAGAAGTCGTTGCTCAACGTGCCCGGCTTGTCGGTGAACACGCCGTGCTTCGATTGCCCGTGGTTTGCACCGAGCATGCGCATGCCGCCGACGAGAACCGTCATCTGGGGCGCGGTCAGCTTTAAGAGGTTGGCCCGGTCCAGCAGACGGATCTCCGGAGACAGGGGGTCTTCCGCTCGGAAATAGTTGCGGAACCCGTCGCCGATCGGCTCGAGCACATCAAAGATGCTCTCATCCGTCTGTTCCTGCGACGCATCGGTGCGACCCGGCGCGAACGGGACGCTAATTTTGTATCCCGCCTTTCTGGCCGCTTCCTCGACGGCAGCGCACCCGCCGAGGACAATCAGATCGGCAAGCGAAACCTTCTTGCCGCCGGACTGCGAGCCGTTGAAGTCTTTCTGGATGCGCTCAAGCGCTGTCAGGACCTTTGCCAGCCGCGGCGGCTCATTGGACTCCCAATCCTTTTGCGGCGCCAGGCGAATCCGCGCGCCGTTGGCACCACCACGTTTATCGGTGCCACGGAAGCTGGCGGCAGCGCCCCAGGCTGTGGAAACCAACTCAGGGACGGACAAACCAGAGTCGAGGACCGTGCGCTTGAGGGCGACGATATCCTGTTCGCTGACCAGCACGTGATCGACGGGTGGTATCGGGTCTTGCCAAAGCTGCGCCTCCGGGACCCAGGGGCCCAAATAGCGTGAGCGGGGACCCATGTCGCGGTGAAGCAACTTGAACCAGGCTTTGGCAAACGCGTCCTCAAGCTGGTCTGGGTTGTCGTAGAAGCGCTTCGCAATCGGCCCGTAAATCGGATCCATTCGCAGCGACAGGTCTGTCGTCAGCATCGTCGGCGCGTGCCGCTTGGACGCCTCGTGTGCATCGGGCACAGTGTCGTTCGCCTCGGGATTCTTGGGCGTCCACTGCTTCGCGCCCGCAGGGCTCGTCGTCAGCTCCCACTCGTACTTGAACAGGTTCTCCAGAAACCCGTTGTCCCATGTGGTCGGATTGTTGGTCCATACGCCTTCAAGCCCGCTGGTAATCGCATCGGAACCCTTGCCGCTGCCGAACTTGTTCTTCCAGCCTAGGCCTTGCTCCTCGATCGAGGCGCCCTCTGGTTCGGGGCCGACATTCCCTACCGCCGGCGCAGCACCATGCGTCTTGCCGACCGTGTGGCCGCCCACGATGAGCGCAACGGTTTCTTCATCGTTCATGGCCATGCGGCCAAAAGTATCGCGGATGTCCTTGGCCGCAGCGAGCGGATCGGGGTTGCCCCCCGGTCCCTCGGGATTGACGTAGATCAGGCCCATCTGCACGTTGGCGAGCGGCTTGGCGAGTTCCCGGTCACCGCTGTAGCGCTCGTCCCCCAGCCACGTGTCCTCCGGACCCCAAAAAATGTCTTCGGGCTCCCAGACGTCGGGCCGGCCAAAACCGAAGCCGAAGGTCTTGAAGCCCATCGATTCATAAGCCACATTGCCGGCCAAGATCAGCAGATCGGCCCAAGAAATCTTCTGGCCGTACTTCTGCTTGATGGGCCAGAGCAGCCGGCGCGCCTTGTCGAGATTGGCGTTGTCCGGCCAACTGTTCAGCGGCGCAAACCGCTGCTGGCCCTCGCCGCCGCCGCCGCGACCATCGGCGATGCGATACGTGCCGGCGGCATGCCAGGACATGCGGATGAACAAGGGCCCGTAGTGGCCGTAGTCGGCCGGCCACCAATCCTGGGATGTGGTCATGAGCTTGATGAGGTCCTGCTTCAGCGCCTCGACATCAAGACTCCTGAACTGTTCGGCATAGTCGAACTCCTCTTCCAACGGGCAGGACAGGTGCGAATGCGTGTGAAGCACCGAAAGATCCAGCTGATTCGGCCACCAATCCTCGTTCCTCATCGGTCGGCTGACCTTTGGAGTTGGCGCGGGGTTGGCAGGGCTTTCGCTTTCGCTAACACTTCCGGTGTGTCGCTTGTCAGACATATCATCCTCCATGGAGCGTGGTAGCACATTTTCGAGATGACACCTCCTGGTGTAGTTTTCTGCCGGCAGAAAATCAAACCTAGACTGTTGAAATTTAACGATCAATGCGATAGGGGAAAGCAATCGAATTAATCGCTAAAGCGGCGCGCAGTATGCTGGGGCTTGCGAGAGTTCCGTGTGCAAGCGTTCCGAGACGGTCTGCATCTCGGCGAGCGGTCGAGGTTCGACAAAGCGACCCAACAGCCAGCCGCTCTCGGTTTCCGTTCAGAATGTCGGAAAGAGGACGACGATAGGCTTGCGCGTACGGCTTCGGCTCACCGAAACCTGACCTGCTCGCTGCATATACCGGGCCCGCACCCGCATCGAGAACGTGCAAACCGTTGACATCGCCGAGGAGCGAGATTGTCGCGAGGCGTTCGTAGAGCGCATTGTGTGGCTTTGTCGTAACGGCTTCTGCGTAGCGCTCGGCAAACTCGTCATACGCTTCACGTCCGATCGACTGCGTCGACTCATTCATATCGGCCATGGGTTAGCTTTGGTTTCGTCGGAGGAGTTGCAACAGTTTGAAAATCATCTAGCGGACCTCCTGCCGCCGCCCTGCCGGGCGACGGGGTTAAAGTGAGTTTGCCAAAACCGCTTTAACCGGAAGGAGGTCATGATGAACTATAGCGGCATTGACCTGCATTCGAACAACAGCGTGGTGAGCGTGATCGACGAAACGGACCGCGTGGTCGCCGAAAAGCGGCTGCCGAACGACCTGGCAAGGATTCTGGCGTTCCTTGCCCCGTGGCGAGCCGAGCTGGCAGGCGTCGTGGTCGAATCCACGTACAACTGGTACTGGCTTGTCGACGGCCTGCAGACGGCCGGCTTCGTGGTCCATCTGGCCAACACCACGGCAATCAAAAAGTACGATGGGCTCAAGCACAGCGGTGACGAGACCGACGCGCGCTACCTGGCCCACCTGCTGCGCCTGGGCATCCTGCCTACCGGCACCATTCTGCCGGCGAAGCACCGTGATGTGCGCGACCTCGCCCGCAAACGCATGCAACTGGTGCGCAGCCGCACCAGCCACATCCTCGCCATCGAGAACACAACGGCGCGTCAGTACGGCACGCGAATCACGAGCAATCAGGTCAAGCAACTGGACCAGGCCGCTGTCGACCAGCTGCATCTCCCAGACGACGTGGCGCTCGCGGTCCGCGCCAACGTCGCGGTCATCACGACGCTCTCCGCACAGATCGCCATCGTGGAAAAGCGTCTTCAGGAAAAGGTCGCGCCACACGCGGACTACGCCCTCCTGACCACGGTGCCCGGCATCGGCCAGACGCTTGCCACCGTGATCGTACTGGAAACCGGGACCATCGAACGTTTCGCCAGCGCCGGTAACTTCGCCTCCTACGCGCGGTGCGTGGACAGCCAGCGCATGAGCAACGGCAAGAAGAAGGGCGAAGGCAATACCAGGAACGGAAATCCATACCTGTCCTGGGCATTCATCGAGGCGGCCAACTTCGCGATGCACTTTAGCGCCGAAGCCAGGCAGTTCTACGAGCGCAAGAAAGCCAGGACGAATTCAGTGATCGCACGCAAGGCCCTGGCCCACAAGCTCGCCCGTGCGTGTTTCCACATGCTGAAGGAGCGAAAGCCATTTGATGTGACCCGCTGCTTCGCATAAGCGTTACGACGGCGACCGGCAAGCCCTGATCGTTGACTGGCGAAAAGCCACCCAATTGAATGGGATGCCGTGCCGCCGTCCCCGATGTGCAGCAACGCGGATCGCCGGCAACGCGAGCCAGCCCTGGATTGGTGCCGGACGTCTGGCAACCACGACTATTGTGCGAACCCAATGGACGCGTTGCGGCACCAAAGTTCTTCTGGGGTGGCAGAGCCACCAGGGCGACAGGCAACCGATGTACGCCGATCGCTTGAGCCTGATGGGTGTCTGGCGCGATCCGTCGCAGCCATGAATCGAAGAAACGGGTGCGCTCGGCTACTGCATTCGGTCAGTGCAATCGAAATCGGCTGCTCAGGCAGTCGAGGATGTTGTTTGCTCACTTGACACCGGGCCCGCTAATGGGTGTCAACGATCTGAATGCCGATGTCGAATGGCTGATTATGGCCGTTCCCGGAAAGTCGCCGGCCACTCAAGTCGATCGGCGCATAGGACACGCGTTTTCGCTCATTTCGCAGGCGTCGCCGAAAGCGGCTCGAGCCCGGTCCTCGAAATCGCGGGCGCGCTGTTTGCGGCGCTTGCCGATGACCGTCAGCGCCCAGACCGCAGCCGCATCCGGACCCTGCGGCGACCGATGCAGGTCCTCACGCCGCAGGTCCTCACGCCGGGCGTGCGCGGCCTCGTCGCGCCGCAGCCCGGAGTCGCCCATCAGCAGGATCGCCGCGCGCGCGGTGCGCCACTGCCGGGCTTCGGCCTCATCCCCGTGCGCACCCGCACCGTTCGTGCGACGTGCGCAGCGCGCATCGAGCGCGGCCCGCAATCCCGTCCACAACCCGGCCGGCAGCGCGCGCCCGACCTGCACCGGGACTTCGCGGGTCACCGTCACCGGATCGTGCACCGCGCTCCACGGATTGCCGGCCAGATAGCGCACCTCGACGAGCCACGCAAACGCCGCGCGCAGCACGCGCACCGCATACGCCTGGCTGTCGGGCGCCAGGCCCCCGGGGGCGAACGGCCGCCAGCGTCCGCCCGCGCGTGGCTGCTTCGGGCCGGTAAGCGCCGGCGACGGGGCCGCGAGGAAATCCTTGTACGCCTCACAGTCCTCGACCGTCATCGACGACACCGCGGTGCCGCGCATGATCACGGCCCACAGCACCAGCCGCTCGAGCTCGTGGGTGTAGGCGCGACAGGTCGCCGGCCGGTCCCGGTAGCGGTGCAGGTACGCGTGGATCGCCGCGAGGTCGTGCGGCGCCCGGATGAACGCAAACGCGCCCGCGCGGTTGGTCCCCCGGTGGGTGCCATCTCCACCGGAGAGCTCCGCCGGCACTGCGAGCCGCTCGAACGGCGCGAGCCGCGGCGCTGTCAAATGACACAAAGTCGTCCGGACCCAAAGACCAGTTTATAAGGCACAGCGAGCAGTGCTGGACGACTTTACGTCAATTTTGATTGACGCAAAGTCGTCCATTTTGCTGAAATTGACTTAAAGTTGACAAGTCTTGCTGGACGGGATCGGCACGAGAAGCGAACCGGAAATTTAGCGATGTCGCGGCCGCACACGCACGGTCTCCTCCATCTCCTACGTCCAGTGGTGTTGACTTCTCCCTATCGGGTGCCGCTCACCTTCATGCTGGGCGCCGACTCTCGCTGCCGCGACCTATCGCGAGCGGCCTAACCCTCGAGATGGATCGATACACTTCAATCGATGATTATTCGCATTGCAAAATACCTTCTTTGAATGCGTGGTTCTCGACGTCCCAAGCGCGCTCACGCCTGCTCCGCACGCTCTTGTCAGAGACGCCGTTGCTCCTGGTGCAATAAGCCCGGGGCACCTCGATGGCACGTTAGGAACCGAGCCTTAGCGCGTGTGGTGCGTATCGCGCGATTCATCAGTGACCACATAACAATATGTTAGGATTGCAAACCGTTCAGCCAACCTCGCGAAATTCCGCAGCCCACCTATCAACCAAACAGGACGACTTTACGTCAATTTTATGGCAACCATTTGATTAATAACGATTTCTCCAGATCGTGCGCTCTCGAATTTGCTATTTAGACGACTTTGTGTCATTTCTCGGACAACTTTGTGTCGTTTGACAATCGTCAAGGCCATTTTTGCCGGCGCGGCCGAGCGGCTCCGGCTGCGCGGCGACGCTTTCGCGGGACAGGCGGATCTGCTCGAACAGGCCTCCGCGCACTGGCTGCGCCACACGGCAGGGTCGCACATGGCCGACGGCGGCGCCGATCTGCGTACCGTGCGCGACAACCTGCGCCATGCATCGCTGACGAGCACCAACCCGTACCTGCACACACCCGGCGAAGAGCGCCACCGCGAAACCGAGGAAAAGCACCGCATCGACTGGTAGGTCTCGCCTCACCGGTCAGTGACGGGTCGCTGCGATCGGGAAAACCAGTTCGAGCATGAAACGGACAAATCCGTAGGCGACCAGCAACGCAAGCGGCAAGGTGGTGATGGTAAAACCCGGTTTCCACCGGCGGCGCCCTTGTCTGGAACGCTCTGCCTGTTCGTCATGGGGTAATCGTACGAATCGTGCGAAATCCGGCGGTAGTCACTTTCAGAGCCGCTTGCAGCAAGGCTCGGCGGCTCCACGGCTTTCGCGCAATCGGAGGATACACAAGTCATTGATCGATAACGATTTTTAGGATCAAACCGCCATAAATTGCACGAAAGGTACGAATACCCCCATCTGAACGCTAGTCTCGCCGACTTGGTTATCCCGCTGCGCGTCCTATACTGAAAGGAGCCGCGCGGAAGCCGGCCCCTGAAGCAGAAGCGGACGAGAAATCGTTCATTGGGGCGCGGTAGCGGGGCCACGGAAACGCCTGCGTGAATAGCGCGGGCGTTTTCTCTTTGGAGCCCTGATGAACACTACGCCGCAAGTGTCGGCATGTTCACCAGCGCTGATCTTACGGGTCCCAGTCCATTCAGTGGCATCGTCTCGGGCCCGGGTCCTCCCTAATATGTGCGAAGTGTGGCTACGTCCGCATGAGCGGGTGCAAGGCAACTTGCCCCGGTCACACACCGCGCAAGCGGGCTAATGCCCCGCCCGTTGGTCAGCGGTCCTGCCTCGTGTCCCATACCCAGAGCACGAAGATTGTGGTGGGGGGATCGGCGTAGGCGGGTTTGATTTCGAGATGGATTTCGTATCGCCCGCCCAGGCACACCCACTTGTGAACCTCGCGGGGCGGCGGGCCGTCGTACCCGTCCAGTTCTTCCCCGAGCCGGTGGTGGTGGTCCTCACCCAGTTTCTTCGCTTCGGCCGACACTGCCTTAACTACCTTTCGCGCCACTGCGGCGTCGTTGTAAAGCTTGACGTGGTCAGCGATCTGAGCGAGGTCGGACATGGCCTTGCTGGTTAGTTCAACCGGCACGGTCATGCGCGCGGCACCGACCGTTCGTTTTGCGTCCCGAGGCTATCCGCCCACGCTTCGGCTTGCTCCATCGAAACCACACGGCCTGCGTCAACGTCGTCCAAACCCTCCTGGATCAGACGTCGCTTTTCCTTTTCACGCGCCAAGTACGCGATCAAGGCTTTCTTAATGATCCATTGCTTCGGGCGTTCGATCTGCTCGGCCAGGGCGTCAACCTCCTCGGCCAACGCCACGGGTACCTGCGCAGTCAGGGTCCGGGTTGTCGCTGTTGCGGTCATTGCCACCCCAATTATGAGTTTCCAATAGCTTCTATTATAAAACAATACATTGACTGTGGTGAATCGTCTGAAGGCGCGAGGACTCGAGGTGGCCGGATTCAGGCTGCTCACCGTACGGGGCAATCTCTTGATCGCTTAAACAACTTGATCGAGGTGCGACACGAGGTCCCTTGTAGAAGTTGTCCCTACTCAGGAAGGGACCATCCATGTTACTGGATGAACCTACGGTTCTGAATCAAGTGCGAACCGGACAACGTAACGAAGCACCGCGAGGTGCGGGGTATCAATCGCGAGAGGCGTACCCTTCTGGCAGCCACAAGCCGGATGGGTGCCAGATAGTCGATATGGCGAACACATGTGAATCTGCGATAAAGGTCGTTACTAGAAACAAGCGGAAATGGCTTTTACCCGACCGGGATCACCGCAACATCAAGTCCAGGATCAACGCGATGCTGGGCCTCAAACGTTTCAGGAGCGGCGCCGTTACGATCTCCGGCATCGAGCTGATGCATCGCATTCGCAAAGGTCAGTTCGACCTCACCAAACTGCCCCTCAAAGATACCGCTGCGCCCGCTGTCTGGAATGCCGTTCTTTCCGCATCTTGAAGCAACCCATCAACGAGCCGCGATTCCTCTCTACCTTTTTTTGCACCACGGCCGTCGCGTCCACATGCGCTGACAGTTGCGATTGCGTCTGCGGACCAAGACGCGCGAGCGCGTCGTAGATGATGCGCGAGTTGGAGTATTCTCGCCGCTGTTCGCTCGTATCCGGCATGTCACGCCTCCGTGCTAGGATGTTTTTCGCTCACCGCGCCGAGGAGACGAACATGGCAGCCCATGACTTCACCGAGTTTTCGTGGGACGAACAGGAAGACGTCAAGGCTGTCCTTGCAAGCCGTGGACTTGACCTGCGCGAATTCAAGATCACGGACAACGACGACTACCCGACGGGTGGAAGGAACGGAACGATCCGACAGATCTCCGTAACCCGTATCACCAACGGCAAGATGGCGATCTACGACACCGATCATTTCGCCCCGTGGATCACCGATTTCGACGAGGCGCTGGCAGCGGGATATTTCGACGACTGACGTTACGGTGTTCACCGGCACCCCTGCTGCGATAAGCGCGTGCCGAAGATCCTGAATCGCCCCGGCCAGCGTCCCGCTGAGATGTCGGGCGCGTATTCATCGCACACCTCGCCTTCGCGTTCACGCACATCGACCGGCGTATTCATCACGCGCAGACAGCGTTCTGAGGGAACGCAAAACACCCGCGAGTGGATCTGTTTCAGCCAGTGATCGGCGCGCACTTCATCAGCCGAAACGCCGTTCAACCGGTGATGCGTCGCGCTGGCTCAAGGAGCGGCTCGCGGGGCGCCCGAATCGCGCCGATCTGATGCAGGAGCTCAAACGATGGCTCTATGAACATCGCATCCTGCACAAGCAGGACCGCGCGCTCACGCCCCTGCATGTGCAGGCCGCGCTCGATGTCGAAAGGTTTTGTCGCATAAAGCTCGCGGAGGAAAGTTGATCGATATGCGAAGTACTGCTTATGTTGCCAAGTCGTAGAATTGATCGGCGCCAGACGGATGGGTTCCGCGAGCACATTTCATCTGTCCTTTGGCGATCATGTGCATAATCTCAATGCTGGCCAGAAGGATTCGGGCACAGCGAAAAGTTTTGAATCCCAGCATGGGTCGCGTGCGTCGCTTGATCGCGCGATGGTCCTGCTCGACAAGATTGTTGAGATATTTGGACTGGCGGATCCTGATGGGCGTTTCACGATCATCATTGATGGCTTCGAGTGCGGCGAGATTGGCGCCGCTTTTGTCGATGGTCACCGTCTCGGGCACGCCATTCTGGGCGATCGATTTCTCAAAGTAACGCCGGGCTGCAGTCTTGTCCCGATGGGCGCGTAGCAGAAAGTCAATGGTGTTGCCGTCCTTGTCGACGGCCCGGTAAAGATACCGCCATTCGCCCTTGACACGAATACGAATGTACGGGTGAGTAGACCCAAGGAATTTCACCCGGAGTCTCTCGCAGAACCGTGCGTAAACCTCTCGATTTACACGGCTGCCGGGTCGGCCGGTGGAATTTCACCACCAGCCGCCCACAGAACCGTGCGTAACCCTCTCGATTTACACGGCTCGTCCCAGCCATTCTTCCGCCATCTTGCGATGACAGATCGACGCGGAAGGTAGATGCTCATCCCGGTTTACCGGTTGGCGGTAACCTTCTCTGAGCTGAGTCATCCCCTTCGCTCCACTCGCATTACACGAGTTTCAACACTAATACGGGATGATCCGCCCCCTTCATGTGCATCGGTACTTTCCCCCTTCGTGGGTCCCACTTATAAGGTTTTCCCTTGGCATCACATGAAGAGTTCCCAAGTTCCGTACCCGAGCCCGGATTCGAGTCACGCCGCCTATACACCGGACACCACGTGGCCAATAAGCAGGTTTCCGCCACGCTGATCCTGGGAGTAACGGGCGCCCCCAGTTTTGATGTCGTCTAAGTTGGTTTCGATGCGTCGTCAGCGGTTCACTTTCGTTCGACTCTCTAATCCATACATGACGTGTTTGATCACGCCTTTTGACCGTAACGTTCACCACCGCAGCGTTTCCGACTGAAGCAGCTTACGGCTGTTTGAAGTCAGTTCCTGCAAACCGACCTCGGAGGGTCTTCCTCCATCTCGAGTACAGCATCGTGTTCAGAATGCAAACACGTTCATGGCACAACCCGTTATCCAACCTGTACCCCCTGATACTGCCAGTGCGCGAACTGTCGCGGGTACGCCTTCTTCATCTTGTGCAACCACTCTTCACTGCGCCGCTTGTGCCGTCGCAGTGTTTTGTACTTGCGCTGAGCCCAGCGCACAAGCTTCCGGTCTAGATACCGACAGAGCCCATGCATGGCTGTCCGATAGAAGGCGCCGTAGTAGTTCCACCAGCCACGTATCGTGAGATTACATTGCTCGGCTAGTTCGACCAGTGGCCTGGACGTTTGGCGAGGCAGCCGCCACCCCCGCACCGTCTGTCGCATCCGTTTCAAGGCAGCAGGACTGACGCCCGGCAGGAAGCTGGTAGAGACCTGCCCGTGCCTGGTCATCACCCTTCGCGGACGAAACAGAAAGCCTAGAAATGTGAAGGTCACATTCGGATAGGTTTGGGTGCGGCTTCGGTCCTTGCAATACACGATCTTTGACTTCTCAGGATGCATCGCCAGCCCACATTCAGCCAGCCGCGAGGCAATGGCCTGCATAACCTCTTGCGCCTGCTCCTGGCTGCGGCAATGGACCACCGCATCATCGGCATAGCGCGCAAAGGGGCATTGCGGGAAGTGACGCTGCATCCAGGCATCAAACGCATAGTGCATGAACAGATTCATCAAGATCGGACTGACCACTCCCCCCTGCGGGGTACCGCGGTCCCGCAGCAAGCGTGTCCCCTGTGCAGTTTCGAATGGTGCAGTCAGCCACCGCTCGATGTACATCAGGATCCAGTCCTCCTTGATGTGTTTGCGTACCGCTTTTAGCAAGAGGCCATGATCAATCTGATCGAAGGCCGCCTTGAAATCAAACTCCACCAGCCAGTCGTACTTCCAGCACCTTTGTCGGGTGATGGCGACCGCCTGTCTGGCCGATTTCCGGGGCCGGTATCCATACGAATCCGCATGGAATAGTGGATCGAGAATCGGTTCAATGAGAAGCTTGACCGCAGTCTGCGCCACACGATCACTCACCGTGGGCACGCCCAACTTACGAATACCGCCCGTTGCCTTTGGAATCTCCACTTGCCTGACCGGCGGCGGGAAGTACGACCCCGACGACATCCGGTTCCACAGCTTGTACAGATTCTTCGACAGGTCCTGCTCGAACATCGCGATGGTTTCATCATCGATGCCGGCAGCACCCCGGTTGGCCTTCACTCGCTGGTACGCCTCCCAGATCGTTCGCTTAGCAATGTCATAAGGTTTCGTTGATGTCATGTCACTCCTCCCCGACAAGCGGGTTGGTGACCTTTGTCAACCGGATAACGCTGCCCCTTCGCTCCACCCTCATTACAAGGGCTTCAGCACTACTACGGGCAGCTCCGCCCCTCGTTACGGCATCGGTATTCTTCCTCATGGTGTTGGCCACTTGTCATTTCCCTTCACATCCGCAACAAGGTTCTCACGTTCCATACTGAAGCCTGGGTTGAGCTCATGCCGCCTCTACGCCGGCTGCCGTCAGGTCCGTAAACAGGTCTCGCCCTGACTGATCCTGGAGCGACGAAATGACCCCAGTTTTGACAGCAACTTAACGGATTAACGACGCATCATCGTACGGTTTGCTTTCGCTCATCTTCTCAACACATACCTGCCATCCTTATGGATGACTTTTCCACGGTCGCTCACCACCACGCCTTTTGAACGCAGCAGCACCGGGCGGTTTGAAGCCTGCTCCTGCAAGCCGGCTTCGGGAGGCCTACTCCCATCTTCAGTACAGCACCACAAGCTTTCGCCTGTGTTCGTGACACACTTTCATCCATCCGGTTCTCCGGCGCGGAATGACTGCAGCGGACCGATGACTAGCGATGCCTCACGGATTGCCTCTTCAGCCCGAACCCACCTTTCGCGACACTCGAGCAATATATCAAGGACTACGTATCTACGCTTCCCGGAGCAATCCCGTGCCGCAGAGGCGGAATCGGACATGGTGAAAGTGCAACGAGCCGGTGTGGTTTTGCCGACATCTCCTGGTCCTTCACAACAGTGGGAGAAGTCAATGCTTCGTGAGCCGTTTCGCCGGTCAGAATTCTGAAAATAAGCGATTCGCATGCGATGTAATAAATGTTTCTCAATAACAGGTTAGAAGCGGCCCTGTCTGAAAAAGACAATGCTTACCTATAAACGGCATATTCAAGTATGAATTGGGACGCTGCGCGGTGCCATTGATTGGACTGCCAATTCAGACATCGGGTGCGCGGCCAGATCGACCTGGGCCATGCCAGTCAAGGCTTTCATGGCCTCCGCACCGGCATCGCGAGGGCAATGCGTTGTCGTCGATATGCAGACTAAATAGACAGACAAATCAAAAATGTACTCCGCATATTGCAATTGAAAATTGTGCGGTTATGATGACGTCTCCGTAAGGATTTCCTGAGCGCGCTTCGCAAAGGCGAGGAAATATTTGCCGCCATTCGGCCGCGGAGAAGGTAATTAATGCCCACGGCGCAGACCGACTAAATCGAGGAGACGATATGCTGAGTCCCCATGAATTCGCCACCCTAATGCTCATCAAGGACGCGCCGGATCAGATCGAACTGGGCCGCGCCGAGCTCGACACGCTGCTGGAGCGTCAACTCATAGCACTGGAACGCCTCGCGTCGGGCCATCCACGTCCTCATGTCACAAGCGAAGGCGCTTCCATTCTCAAGGCGGTCGCGCGCAGGCGCTAGGAATTGCGGCGCGCACCGCTGCATCACGCGGCGAGCGCGCCGAAGAAAAGGTAAGCGAAGTAGCTTTTGTTGGACTGTAATGCGTAGTGCCTCTTGCTGTAACGACCCTCCGAAGTATTCGCGACGCATGCTGCCTGGCAGGCGTCCTTGCGCTTCGGGCCATCCATCATCGCCATTCGCCGTGCTACATCCGGTCGACCGGGGTTTCGCGCGGCGAACTGAATCCTGAGGAATTTCAATAATGGCTCTATCGAGTCCCGAGCAAATCGCCGCATCACAGAAGGCCAGCCTCGACGCATTCTTCGGGTTGACCGGCAAGGTCTTTGAAGGCGTCGAAAAACTGGTTGTGCTGAACCTGCAGGTCGTCAAGTCCACGCTGGCGGAATCGCAGGAGAACCTGACGAAGGCGCCCGGCACAACAGACCCGCAGCAGTGGTTCACGCTGCAAGCCGGTTTCGCCGCGCCTTTCGCGGAGAAATCACTGTCATACGGTCGTCAACTCTTCGACATCGCGTCAACCACGCAGGCTGAGGTCGCGCAACTCGCACAGACGCAGTACGAACGGTATAACGCACGCGTGCAGGCACTCGTCGAGGAAGCGGCGAAGAGTGCTCCCGCGGGTTCCGAAGCGGCGATCGCCGCGTGGAAGTCCGCGATCAGCGCCACCACCACGCTGAGCGAATCGCTGCAGAAGGCGGGGCAACAGGCCGTGGAGATGGCCGGGACCAATCTCGAAGCCGTCACGGCCTCAGCGTCCAAGGCCGCCAAACGTAGTGCCGCCGGGTCGGCTGCCGTAGTCGCGAGCGCGAAGCACTAGGACTCACGCGGGCAGCGATGCCCGCGTTTCCGGTTCCATGCTGATATGTAGGATTCCTTTTATTCATTTTGGATAAGAATCCGGCATTTCAATGCATCCAATTTTGACTGAAGGCAGTGTTGCTCCAGACGAGCACGCCGCTGGTATTTGTGAGGACGATTCGATGGCAAAGCAGATCGCGGTAGTAACGGGTGGCATGGGTGGACTGGGCGAGGCGATCAGCATCAAGTTGCATGACGCCGGTTATGCGGTCGTAGTCACCTATTCGCCCGGCAACACCGGTGCGAACGAGTGGCTCGCACGCATGGAAGCCGAGGGACGACAGTTCCGCGGGTATGCGGTCGACGTCGCCGACTACGACTCGTGCGAAAAATGCATGGCGCAGATCAAAGCGGAAGTCGGGCCGGTCGACATCCTGATCAACAACGCCGGCATCACGCGTGACGCCAGCTTCAAGAAACTGGACAAGGTCAATTGGGACGCGGTGATCCGCACCAACCTCGATTCGGTGTTCAACATGACGAAGCCGGTGTGCGACAGCATGGTCGAGCGTGGCTGGGGCCGCATCATCAACGTGTCGTCGATCATCGGCTCCAAGGGCGGGTTCGGTCAGACCAACTATGCGGCGGCGAAGGCCGGCATGCATGGCTTCACGAAATCGCTGGCGCTCGAGGTGGCGAAGAAAGGCGTCACTGTCAACACGATCTCGCCTGGCTATATCGCGACGAAGATGGTGATGGCGGTGCCCGAGGAGATCCGCGAGACGAAGATCATTCCGCAGATTCCGGTCGGCCGGCTCGGACAGCCCGACGAAGTCGCCGCACTCGTGCTGTACCTGTGCTCGCGCGAAGCGGGCTTTGTGACCGGCGCCAACATCGCGATCAACGGAGGGCAACATCTGCAGTGAACCCGGGAGATCAGCCATGGAGGTTCCGATGAGCGAAGCAGTGGCAATCGTTGTAGGGTCATTCGTGCTGGTGACGGCAACCGCTTTCGTCGCCGCTCACTATCACCGGGAGCAAATGCGCCAAAAACTGCTCAGACGGCTGGATTACCATCACGACTGGTGGGACTGGGGCAGCGCCCGGCGTTGAGCTTCCGCCCTCGCTAACCTGTTGCGGCACCGAGGATGATCGTATTGATGCCTGGTTGGACGGGCACACGCGGTTCTCCTGGAAACGCGCACTGATAACACCTGCGCGGTGGCCGCTCCCGGTTTCTGCTGGTCCTCTCAATCAGCAAATTCCCCAGGCAAAGACTTTACCGCCTGGCTTTTTTGTCGACGGATTCAGAGGCCAGCGCAACGCCCCCGATCGCGAGAAAGATCGAGCAGGAACCCCATCAGGTCAATACGCCCCGCAGCGTCCCGGCAGCGGGTGCTGCGGGCGCGCGTCAATCATTACTTTCTCGCGGCGCGCGAGGTTTGCCCGTCGGCGGGTTGTGTCGCTCTCGACGCAGCAGTCGTCGCCACGTTGAAATTGCCTTCGATGGTCTCAGCCGCTTGCTGCGTGGCCTTGTGAACCGTTTCATATGCGGTGTTGGCAGCCGTGATCGCCGACTGCATCACGGCAACGGCGGCTTCCGAACCAGTCGGTGTGCTCTTCGCGAGGTCGTCGGCGAGCATTTGCACCCGGCGGCTCTGCGCTTCGTAGCGCACCTCGGCGACTTTCGCAAATTCGGCCTGCGTCGACGATGCAATTTCATACACGTGACGTCCATACGGCACGACCTTCCCGGCGAATCGCTGCATCAGGCTGGCTTGCAGCGCGAGCAGTTCCTGCGGGTCTTTGACGGACAGCGCTTTCTGCGCATCATCCCGGATTTCGGCGAGCGTCGACTTCATGACATCGTGGTTCAACTGAACCAGTTTCTCGAATCCTTCCAGGGCACTGTTCGTCAGACCGAACAAGGTGTTGAGGTTGGCTTTCTGGGCAGCACTGATTTGCTCGACGGGTAGCAGACTCATCATGAAGCTCCTGAAATTCGGCCCTTTGCGTGTGCGCGGAACCGGATCGAACCACAGGGTTGCACATTCATGGGGACTCGGCATCTTCGCCTCCGGGGTGATAGGCGTTGCGTTTGGTGAGGAGCCTGAACGACAGCCATCGCGCCGCGCGCGAGGTTCAGTGGGCGGATACCGCAACCCCACACGCGAGGCGTCTGCTGACCGGACGCCTCATGCACGTCGCAGGAAAATCAATTTAATGCTGCCGGGACCGGAATATCAACCCGTAACCAGCAGCCGAATGGCCGAGTTGGGTCCGACTTCTGCCCTTCGTCACTGGCACCGCCACGAGCAAAAACGTGCTGGCGAATGGTCCGGCATCGCATTGCGTTCGGCGAGTGGCGTCATCGGGAATTCGGATGCGAGGCACGCGAGTCCGGCATGGATAGCCTGCTGGCTGTGCAGTCACTCGACGAAAAGCAACCGCCCGTGGCCTCCGGACTACCCCCTTTTACATTTTTCCGGGATAAGCGCTACACTAGACACTGTATATTCATACAGTATTCTTACCCCATGAGCGCCCTGCCGCGTCACCCTGAAGAAGTCCACCCCGCTTTGTGGACGTTTACCCTAGCGGTACATAGTTTGTAGCTCGAGGGCGCGGAAGCGTTGTGGGGCATGACGTCCGCCTAGCCTCTCCTTGCGATGTATCAATACATCGAAATACATCGTTCCTTCCAAAGGTAGTCGGTCAGTTCCCAAGGACCTTGCGTATAGCGCGTGCAAAGCCGATATCGAACACCGTCCGGCCTCGCTCGTTTAAGATCTCGCCGTGGGTGCCCTCTCGTAACCCCTGCTTCTCGAGGTGATCGGCCGAGACCGCTTTCTGCAGCGCTTCGCGTTCGGATGGCGTGAGTTGCTCGTTGTGGCCGAATATCGTCCCAGGCAACGTGGCTGCGCCAGCAACGCGGATGCCGACAGGGCGCCGATCCACAACGACTTGGGTTTTGGACTTCAGAAGGTTGACCTCCGCCTTTAGCTTGTCACGCTCTCCGATGATGGTCTGCATGATGGAGCGAATGGCAGGGTCATGGATACGCATCAGGTATTCATGGCTTGCCAACGGCTTCGATGCCTGTGGCGCCGGCCGCCCGACAAAGGCCGCCCAAGCGCTTACCAGCACTCGGTAGTCGGTCGATTGAGCGTTGTAAAGGACTCGTCCTTTTAGGATTCCATCGGCCTCGGCCAGGCGCCCGATGGTTGGAAGCGAAAAATCGCGGGACCCTGATGCGTGGTGCCTGCGACAAATCTCGTGCATGGCCGTCAGTTTGGCGCGCCGATGAGAGCGTCCGCCTTTGGCAAGCAGCGTGTCTAGAACGACGTCGGGGTTGCGGTCGATCGTCATGTCATTCATGCTTCCGATTCCGCGAGCGTTCGAGGTTTGCGGGCGAACGTTGCGACCGAGTTGCCCTTTGGCAACAGCGTGATGAGATCGACACCAAATCGCTCGCTCAAGCTCTCACCGGCGTCCATCAGATTAATCACTTGCCGCTGCCCCAGCACCGGGTTCGCTGGATTCATCTGCTGTGCGAGACGACGCATAAACGCGTTGCCCGCACGCAGTTGCTCGTCTTCACTCAGCATCATGAACACGGGTGGTACGTCATCGCGATAAAGCACGGCATCGAGCAACTGGCTACGACGGAATACCGCCTTGCCCGCATCGAGATCCGGATAGAGTTCGACGTTTTCGCAGACGCCAGCGAGTTGCAGCAATTCCGACTCGGTCTCCTCAAACGCGATATGCACATCACCAGCGGCGCCCACGGCCACTAAGAGGTCTGGCCGGGATTCGTGAATACCTGAAGGTTAGGGTATTTGCGAATCCCGGCCACGCCTCACTAACTGGGTATCGCCATCGCGTGCTACGTCGAGCGCAGACTTACAGCGTTTGATCAGACGCCAGCAGGCCGCCAAATCTTCAGCGAAGTCGTTGAATCGCTTCATCGCCCCTTCCCACACGCGCTCTGCCTGCCGGTAGGTATCGAGATGGAGAAACACATGGCCCGCTTCCTCGGCATCAGCCTTCTGCTTCTTTAGCTCAAGAAGAACGTTCTCATTCGCGAGGCAAGCGTTGCGTGCCTCGTCGACATGGTAGGCGATCGTGTTGAAGTGCCCCGCAAGCGCCGGCAGGTAGTGTGGCTCCGTCAGAAACCAACGGCAACGAACGCAGTTGCGACTGCCCCCGGGGCCAGGAGCGTGCTTTGCATTGGTGACAGCGGTACCCGGCAGAAGCAACGGCCCTCCGTTGTGACATCCACCGATGGCTCGGTTTTCCACCGAGTCACTGGTATTGCCGCCAACCATGCAGAGGCCGTGGTGCATCGGCATCCAGCCGACCGGGTTTCTTGCTGCGGGATGCTCTGGGATCGTACTTGCAACGCTGGCTACGAAATCGCTGTTTGCAGAAGCTCCTCGTGCTTGGTGTCGAGCAGGAAATTCTGGATGCTCGCGTCTTTGTTCGCGTCCAGCCGTGCCTTCGCATCGAGTAGAACGTCGCGAATATAGGTCGCTCCGGGCTTGGTGTAGTACAAGGTCATAACGAGGCGGCTATGGCCGACAAGCTTTTGCTGCCGATTTTATGCGTACCAGATTGCTGCGTGCAAATCCGGTTTTGAAGCCCGGATTCATGGGTGACGCGGTATCCGCAGGCTGATCAAAAAGACCCTAACAACTTCGGCCATTCATCCTATGATAGGAACAGTAGGCGGCCCGACACCTGAGTGTGTCGGGTTACCCGGTCTCATTGCTCCGGCCGGAGCAACCGTGCGGTAACAACAATCATGGAGATTCGAATGAGCAACATTACATCGGTTAGCATTCCTGCACAAAAGGAAATCCACGCGGCCAACAGCTCGATCGCGCAGATCAGGGACTTCCAGAGCAAGAACTGGGCGATCGGCCTGAACGGCGACACCTTGGCCCCGGATGGCTTTCTGGCCTTCTTCACCGAACGCCATCTGCCGTTCAGCTATTATGTACGGGCCAAGGGCGTCAACGTCGGTGAGCCGAGTGCCTATCAGACCAACATCGCCACGCTCACCCAGTACATTGGCAATATCCGGGCGGCGGAAACCACGGCCGTGAACAGCGTGATCGCCGAACTCGAGGTGTACAAGGCTAGGAACTGGGCGATCGGCCTGAACGGCAGCACGCTGCAACCAGACGGCTTCCTGCCGTTCTTCGACACGCGCAGTATTCCCTTTGCTTATTACGTGCGCAGCGGCAGTGTCGATCTCGGCTCTCCGGATGCCTACGATGTTAACATCAAGGCCCTCCAGCGTTACCTCGCCGAAGTCTAGGCGTTGATCAGAACGGCAGGGCGCCGGTACGGCCCCTGCCGATAACTAGGAATTGGAACCGCCCTAGCGAATATTCGCGACCATCAGCGGGTAGCTTGTTACCGATCCGACGCAGCGCGGCAGGCCACCCCTGCGGGATCGGCGCGCCGCGCGTCTGTCCGCAAGCTCTGCGACCTAAACGTTCTGTCGGATAGTGTTCATTGCCGCAGCAGATCGTCACGGCGTCATCGCAGTCGTTCAGACCGAGAGCCGCTTCTAATCCGGCACCTGTGGATCATGCTCGAGGCCAATCCCGGCGTGACGAACTACTGCGAGCGACCGGCGCTATCGGTTGAACAGACGACAGAGCCCCACCGGCGGCGGTTCGGGAGCCGTCCATGATCGAAGCTTGTACGGCGACATTCATCAAAATCGCCAGCGGTTTTTTGTTCATCCCATCGATGTGCAGAACGCCCACGAACGGATCGGAAAAGCCAGCGTCGTTGGCACCCAACCACCATCCATTCGCCGTCGGCACGTCGCGATTGACACTCACACGACTCGTGCCTGAACCTATGACGGTATTGCCACAACTACATAGGGCGGGATAGCAGACCGGCCCGGCGCTGCGCGCTGATTTCGATTGCGCAGCCGGCAATCCTTCGAGCAGTCGGGATGATCGAAGGGACTTCACACGGGCTCACGGGAATCACGGCGGCTATCATCGACACGCTTCATGACTAGGTTGCGCGCGCAGCCACGCCTCATCGGTCGCAGATTCATTGATGCAATGAGCATAGAAAGCCAAGCCACCGCTCCTCACCTCAACTCCAAGTTCAAAGAGTTTATGGGCAGTAGATAACCTTGCGGAGAAGATTAGGTGACAAGATTTAGCGAGTTTAACGAAACACATAAACCTACGCTGCACTTCGGACCCGCGCCGCGCCGGCGCCCTTGCCGGAGAGGGTGTACCTCAAGGCGGGACAGTTTCGATTACCTTGCTGGCTGAAGCAGTCGCAACCACGATCCCGGACTCATGATGTGTGTTTATGCTGTTTGATCGTTGACGATGTCTCTCCGGGTAACTATAGTTGTCCGAAAATTACTGAAGATTGATCGACCTAAAACGGGGTGTAGTTCTCCAAGGCGGACCGTCTTGCTACCAGTCTCTTGGTTCACAGCGCCTGCCCTTCCCTCTTTTGATTTGAGAAATGTGAACTATTGCAGATCGATCTGCAATAGTTCATTCCTCAATAGTCAACTCAATCGGTTCAAGTACAGCGGCACTAGTAGTCCAGAAAGTCGTCTTCTTCGCAGATGCAGTCACAGCTAGACACGGCGCTCCATTCCGGATGCCGATTTACGAAGGACGGGGCCGCAGTGAGCAATTTCCAGCGTATGCGGGCCGACTTCGGTTCAACTGACATTCCGACGAGAGGGAAGCAAGACGACCACGGCAAATCGCTTTTGCCGGGTTATCGGGAGCGGTCCGGCCGAAAATGTCTGCACTCCTATGCGCCATGCACACGCTAAGCCATGGCGGTAAGCTTTCATTGCTCACTGAAGAGTTTCAATGAACGATATTCGCTCACAGTTGAAAGCAGGGTCCTCAAACGCCGAAGCAACGGCATGTCAGGACGGTGATTGGCTAACTCAAATCGTGCGCGGATGGGCTCGAGCCATAGAACTGCGAGACTGGGAAGGATTCCGCCAGATGGTCAATCTGGAGGAAATCTATTTCTTCGGTCAACCCACGTCGATCGACGACACCTCGCAGACCCTGGCGAACGCGTTCAACGAGGTCTGCGACTTCGAGATTGTGCAGCACGAGATCGACAGAAAGCGCCTCGGTGACGGAAAGCAGAGAATATCTGTTGTGCTCAATCTGTTCTGGACAACGCTGGATGATTGGGACGAACGGCACGCGGAAGTCGTCGTACATGCGGTGTTCCACATTCGGCGCGCGACATGGACGGCCGTTCAGGTCGTAGTGGATCGTCATGTTCATGCAAATCTGGAGGCGCCCGTTGCCCATGCCCCGGCGCCCAGGGAACTACCCGATCCTCTCATGCAGAACACTGTAGCGCCGGTCGCACCGCCTCGCCCAGGCGCGCAGGGCACACCCGTTCCGGTCGAGGCCGCAGCGGATCAGAAGGTCCAGTATTTCGCCGCGCAGGCGCCGTTTGCGGTACCGCAAGCACCGCCCCTCGAGTCCACGGAGCGGTCGCGGCACGTCGTCTACATGCCCGTTGTTCTCGATCGCGAAACCCTGCGTGCAATCCTCGGATCATGACGAGCGCAACGCAGCCCAAGTCGAACGCTCCACATTGCGATGCGGTTTACGCGGCACATATCGCGCGCGTCACCGTCGAGACGCTCGCCGGACGTCCGCTCAGCCACGCCAACACGCCATTCGTCGACGCGTGCCTGAGTAACCTGGCTACGCTCGCTGGCCGACTGGTGCAGGCTAGCCATGCTCTCGCGAACCCGTACGACGACGAGGCGGTGCGCCTTGCGAGCCTGTTGCGGAGCGTCGCGTCGAGGCCAGGCGAACAGGCGATACAGGCATGCGGCCACTACATCCGCGAAGACTTTTCGCTGTACGCGCGACTGATGCGCACAGAATCGTCCAGAGCAGCAGTACCTGCCGATCCACTTCATGACGCGCAGCCGGTCTCGGTGGTCGTGATGATCGGGCCCGGGCTCGGCATCGGCGATGAGATCAAGCTGCGAGGGCTACTCAAGCGTATCGAACGGCACTTTGCCATGCGTGCGCACGATGTCCATATTTTTTCGTACTGCCCTTCAATCTGGCGTACGCTGGAGAGCGGCTGGCAGGTGGACGATCTCGGACTGCAGCCTATGGCGGCTTTCGACCGCCTGACCACGCTGCGCGCCACCACGTCGGCCGGCGAGGTGCTGGTCGTCTTCTGCAATTTCCTGCGCCGCGATGCGCTTCGTGTCATGTTGCCGTATGAAGACTGGCACGACGTGCTGGATATCTCGGTGGGCTCCGGCGAAGTCGTGCTCCGGCGCCACGGCGAGCGCGCCGAGCTGCACTGGTGCGGGTTGAACGCCGAGTACCCCTGTCTGAGCCGGGCATTAGGGCGTATCGGCGAACACATCTTGCCGCGCCGCGCACCAGCGGAGCCCTTCACGGCGATGCGTCCGGGCCCGGCGACGACGCGCGGGCCCGTCTTCAGAATACTGCTCAGCCCGTTCACATCGAAACGCTCGCCGCTCACCGCTTACGACTGGGCGGACTACATTGCCACGCTGGCGCGCGCACTGCCCCGCGGTCGACGCGTGCTCTGCGTGGTGCTGCCTGGGCTGACACCGGAATGCAACGCGCACGCGGCGGACATCGCGCGGCTCGCATCGCATCAGTTGCGGGGCCGCGGCCATGCCGAACTTGCGCATACCGGGGACAACGCATTGACGACCCAGAATGCGATCGCTCACGTCGTGCATGAACTCACGCGTGCCGATCTGCTTTTTGGCATCGATACCTACACCGCGCACCTGGCGGCCGAAACTGGCACCCCATCGATTGCCCTTTGCCTTGAGCACAACCCGCGCTTCTGGGCACCGTCGCCGTGGACATTCTGGTTCAACCTGCAGACCGGCCGGCACTGTGTGCTGCAGGCCGCCCGAGCGGTCATCCGGCTGCTCGATACAGGGAAGCAGTGCGGCTTGCCATTTAACGGCATGGTGCACGCGACCTCGCTGCTCGCCTACGCCGGCGGTGTCCGCGCGGCGAAGGCGTACGAACTGCTCGATCGTATCTGGCATGCGTTGCCAGGCGGCGTACAGCAGGCGCTGGAGCGGCTCGACGACCAGTTCTCATGGCCGCGCTGGCGCGACCGCTTTCACGACCGGGCGCCGGACGAACTCGACGTGGTATCGCGCTCGAACTTTGTCAGGCTGCTCCGCCTGACCGAACCTTCACTCTGGAAAAGCGATGATCGCATTGCCGGATGACCTGCTTCCAGCGGAGCTTCATAGCCGCGCGGCCGCCCATGCTGCGCGCTACGGCGAGGTGCTGCGAGACTTGCGCCTGCGCATCGAGGCACAGTTCCAGAATGAAGTCGCGCGCATGCGTCACGCATTCGCGGCTGATCCGACCCGCTCCGATGCGACCACCTTCATCGAGCAGCTGAGCGGATACGTTGGATGGCTAGGCTGGTCGAGCTGGTGCTCGAGCCAGCTCGCCCCGCCGCTCGGTCTCGTCGCCGAGGTAGACGTGCGACGCATCGCGGCGGCGATGCTCGTGTATGCGGGCCCACGCGTCATGGACGACGCCCTCGACAATCACGGGAGCTACAAGGGCAAGCGCACGACGCTAATCGGCGCGCTGTCCCTCACCCATCCTCAACTCGACGACGCGACACGGCGCGCTTACACGATGCTCGCCGGCACCTGGATCACGCTGTTCGGCATCGAGCGGCTGCGCCGACACGGTGGCGACGCAGCCGCACTCACCACGCTGCGGATCTGCGAGCGCATCGCACCGGGCATCCTGCTCGAAGGTCTGGACACCACCCGCGCCACGCTGGCGGAGTACCGACAGGTCATCCAGAAGAAGGCCGTCTGGTACGACGAGATCCTCTACCGCAATCTGCTCGACCCGTGCCCGTCTCCGGTGCGCACGACCGTGCTGCAAGCCACCGCGCATCTGTCGCGACTGGCCCAGTACCTGAACGACATTGGCGACTACCAGGACGACAAGGACGCCGGACAGCCGAACCTCTGCGACTGGGTTCAGACCTCGGATGCCATCCGCGAGATCTGCGCCCGTGAGGTCGACGCCATCACGGCACTGATCGATGTGCTGCCCGAGGAGGTCGGCGATGCGTTGGCCGCATCGCTGAGCGACACGCATCGCGCCGCGCATCGGCTCAATCCCACTCAACCCACTGTAGCAGGAGCCGAAGCATGACCGTTGGATACCCTACCCGCAGTAGCGCCGAAGCTGCGTGGGTCGAGCTGGCCGGCCAGATCCATGCCTCCTTGCCGGGGCTGAGTGACACCGCGGCGATGGAAAAGGCGGCGCTGCCGGGTGAGCTCACAATCATCGGATCCGGCATCGGCGTCATGGGATTCACGCGCGACGCCGAGCAGTACATCGACGACGCCGAGTACGTCCTGTTCTGTGTCGCGGACCCGGTCACCCAGGTGTGGTTACGCACGCGTCGGCCCGATGCGATCGACTTGTACGCACTCTACGATGACCGCAAGCCGCGTTACCACACCTACATGCAGATGACCGAAGCGATGCTGTGCCACGTTCGTCAGGGCAAGCGCGTCGTTGCGGTTTTCTATGGTCACCCGGGTATCTTTGTCTTGTCGACGCATCGCGCCGTGAAGATTGCGCGGCGCGAGGGGCACCGCGCGCAAATGCGTCCCGGCGTCTCGGCGCTGGACTGGCTGTGTGCCGATCTCGGCATCGATCCGGCCTATCCCGGCCTGCAAACCTTCGAGGCGACCGACATGTTGCTGCGTCGGCGTGCGATCGACATCGGCGCGCATGTCGTGCTCTGGCAGGTCGGCTTGATCGCGGAATTGGGCTTTCGCCGGCGTGGCTTTCACAACCGCCAGTTTGCGCACCTGGTCGACTATCTGCGCGGCTACTACAAGCCCGATCATCCGGTCGTCCACTACATCGCGTCGCGCTATCCGACGCTTCCTCCGACCATCGACACCTACACGCTCGATGAGTTGCTCGACCCGGTCGTGCACGCGCGGATCAGCGGGATTTCGACCTTTTACATTGCGCCCGCCAAAGCGTGTACGGTTGACGTGGATTTCGCGCGCGAGGTTGGACTGATCAAACCCGGCCAACGTGTCGGCCGGCCGCGACTGACCCGCCCGCTCGATCGCTACGGACCGCGTGAAATCCGTGCGATCGCGGCCCTCAAGGATTTCCAGCCGCCGCCCGACTATCACTTTCAGACGGACACCGCCGCCGCGCGCTTCCTGCTCGCCCTGTCGGAGCAGCCCGCCTTGCGCCGCGAGTTCCAGGCCGACCCGACACAAGGAATGCGCGGGTTTACTGATCTAAGCGGCGAAGAGCGCAAGCTGCTTGCCAGCCGGCGCACCGCGCGTACCCAGCTTGCCGCCCGCGGCGCAGCGGTGAGCATTACGCCGAACGAGCAATTCGTCGTCAATGTCGAGACCCAGCCGGCGCTCGCAAAGCAGTGGATGCAGATGCTTGCCACGGCGGTGAAGTCCAGCCCCAAGAACTGGCAACCGGTCGATGACTGGCTCAGCGCGAATTATCAGGGGATGCACCTTGCCGACGTTCCGGATGCGGTGGCCAGCGTACAGGCATGGCTACTTCTGATGTGGAACGGCATCTACGCGACGAGTGGTAGCCAGCCAGACGTCCTGATGGTGATGGCCGGCGCGCCGGGCAGCAACGGCAACGCGAATATCGTCAGCAATGGCGCGGTCTACCTGAATGCTTCGGCACTCTACAATGTGACGTTTTCCGCCGGCCAGCTCAGTTTTACCGAAGGTAAAGGCAACCCGTGCAGTGGACTCCTGACGTTCTCGGTCCCCGGTGCGTCGACCGCACAAACGGTGAGCGGAAAGATCTGGACAACCGCGCAAGGCGAACCGTCCGCGAACAACTTTACGGCCACCTTGCAGCCGCTACCGAGCAATCCTTTGTCGGTCTGGACCGGCGAATACACAACGGTCGTCACACAGACCAATGAGGCTGGCCCGCCGGTCGCTGTCTATCTGCCGGGCAGCAGCAATCCGTCTCCCGCGCTGTATGTAGACGGCTCGCCAGTCACCGGTGGCAGCTTCGGCGGTTCGAAGTTCAGCTGGTCGGGCGGCTCGCTGGTGTTCGCTCTGGATGCGAACACCAGCGGGAAGATGACGCTAAGCGGCACGATCGGCGACAAGACCGTTACCGGTGCAAGCGTGGCCGGCGCCTCGACCAGCTTCGAGGGCCAGTATGCGACCCAGCATCTGGTAGCCACCAAAGGC
Organism: Paraburkholderia sp. GW821-FHT02A12; assembly: GCF_059422005.1. Classification (NCBI taxonomy): domain Bacteria; kingdom Pseudomonadati; phylum Pseudomonadota; class Betaproteobacteria; order Burkholderiales; family Burkholderiaceae; genus Paraburkholderia; species Paraburkholderia sp. GW821-FHT02A12. Next base: position 3,337,725 of record NZ_JBWKWA010000002.1, read on the forward strand.
ACCAATGTATGGCAGCCTTTCTACCCGCTCGGCTTCACGCAGACGAACAACGCATGGACCCTGTCGCTGGGCTCAAGTTCATTTTCCGTCACTTATGCAAATCGGCAGATAACGTGGACCAACGGCCCATCTGCGATGCAGAACGGGCAAGTGTTCTTCGCAGTCAATCCGTTCACCAACGCCGCGTATTTCGTCGGCACGATTTGGGCCAACGGCGCCACTCAGCCGACCACCCCTAACTTCCAGGGCGTCGCATCGGCAAACGCGTTGATCAATTTCACCGGCAACTATCCGACCACGCTCGACGGGAAACCGGCCGACACGCTATCGATCGGCGGCACGCCGAGCAACCTGCGGGTCGCCTACGGCTCGCAGCAGGTGAACTATACGTTCTTCACCGGACAATTGAGCGGCACCACCGCGGGCGGGTTGAAGCTGGATGCAACCTTCAAATACGTACCAGCCGACAGTACCTCGCCTCCGACATTCGCAACGGCGTTCACCGGCACGCAGACCTCGGGCAGTACGAAGAGCAACTGGAGCTCGAGCCTGGTCAGCAATGACGTGCTGCGCTGGGTCGGCACTTACCAGACATCGACCGTCAGCGCCACCAACGGCAGTTTGATACCCAATGGCCCGACCCTCACTATCGCGGCCACCGATGAGAGCAGTTTCACGCTGACAATCACCGCCAACGGTCAGTCAACCACGATCACCAACGCGCAATATCAGATAACAGGCAACACGCTGTACTGGTCCGGCCAGAATGTCACGGGTGACAGCCGCTTCAATAACGGCGCGATCTCGTTCTTCGTCGACGCACGTGGACAGACCGGCGGCTTCAAGGGTGTGTTCTATCAATCCGCCCCCGCCCCAACCGCCATCAACTGGTCCGGTACGCTCGCGCAAAACAACGGCGGTGGCGGAGGAACACCCGGATGGGTGTTCGGAGTCGTCGCCGCAGTGCTAGGCATTCTGGGCGCTGGGGGCATTATCGGCTTGATTCGTTGGTGTCGTTCCTCCGCCAACGGATATGTGCGCGTCGCTCAGGATGAGTCGGTCGAGATGCAGAAACTCAAATGCGACTGACATCTGGCATGGGTCATCGCAAACTACGGAGCGGGGGATGAGGTGGCAAATACTAGGCTGATCGAAGGCAGCACCTGCGACGACCTGGAAGACGATTTCGACGAACAGAACGAAGAGTTCGAGAACGCCTCCGACGACGCCGACATGAGCAATCCGGGGGAGCTCGAAATCGGCGACGACGTCGAGATTCCCGATGACCCCAACGTTGACGTCGACGTCGATGCCGACGTCGATGCTGAGATCGAAACCGAAGTCGATGTCGACGTTGACGTCGATGTGACGCTCGAGATGTTCCTCGAGGAAGACATGGAGCGCAACGAACCGGGCATCGACTTCGTCAGCGGAATCGACGACAGCGAAGAGGACGGCAACTTGTGAGCGCATCGAACTCCAAGATCCAGAAGCTGCTGCGCAGCTGGAAAGGCCCATTTGACGAGGTGGTGGAACTCGAGCGGCGTGACGCGCCGGACGAAGAGATCGTCGCTCGCTTCATCGGCGCCACGCAGCCGGTGGTTGTGCGCGGCTATCTCGACGGCACGCCGCTTGCCGGCCTCACCTTCGACGCGCTTCGGGCAAGAGCCGGCTCGCTGATGCTGGACCCGCGCTGGAAGCCTTCGCAGGTCTATCAAACCCTCGACTCCGGCGCGCACGACGCGCCCATCAGCGTCGGCGAGTACCTGTCGGCGGCAGTCCTTGGCGAGACGGTACGGCAGGACCTCTATGTTCGATTTCGCAATCTTCGCGTGCCGCTGGAATTGCGCAACGCACTGGGTTTGATCCGCCCCGCGTTCCTGCGCCCGCATGAGGTGCATCTGCCCTGCATCTGGATGGGCGCCGCGGGTGCCTGCTCCAATCTGCATACCGACCCTCAGGATAACTTCGTACTCTGCGTGATCGGACGCAAGCGCTTCTGGCTGCATCCGCCATCGGCACTGGACGCCATTCGGGCCGAGTCGGTCATGGGAAGCGCGTTCATGCGCAGCCCGCTCGATCCTCGCAGTCCAGACCATCCGGCCCATTGCGTGGTGTTCGATCTGTTTCCAGGCGATCTGTTGCTGTTGCCGCTTGGCTGGGCGCATTTTGTCGAATGCGTGGAACCGGCTTTCACGTATAACTACTGGCTCGATCCCCGCGAAACGCCGTTCTTCGAAAGAACGCCGGGAGTGCCGTGCCCATGAGCGAAATGCAATTCGCCCCGCGCGCGACTCTGAGCGGCCTGCTCGACTGGCGCGCCGAATATCAGCCAGCATTGCCGGCTTTCGCGTTCATGAACCATCGGCTGGAGATCGTCGACACCGACAGCTACGCGACCCTGGCCGATGCCGCCGCACGCGTGGCGACGGCGCTCGCGCGCAACGGCGTCCAGCGCGGCGCGCCGGTCATACTCGCCTGCCCGCCCGGGCTGGATTTCGTTCGCGCGTTCTACGGGATCCTGCGTGCCGGGGCGATCGCAGTGCCGACCCAGCCGCCGGGCGAAAAGAATACCGTCGCCCGCCTGCGGCACATCGTGGCGAACAGCGGCGTGCGCTGGGCAATCGCGGCACGCGCGACGATCGCTACGCTGCCGGGGGCATCGGACGGGGAAACGCCACGCTGGCTGGCCGTCGAAGACTGCCTCGCGAGCAACGCCGCCGCGCTTGACATGACGGAAAAGCCGGATGCGATCGCGATCCACCAGTACAGCTCCGGCACCGTAGGCATTCCGCACGGCGTGCGCATATCGCATCGCAACCTGATGCAGAACAGCGATCTGATCTGCCGGGCGTTCGTGCACATGTCGAAGCAGCGCGGACTGATCTGGCTACCGCCTTATCACGACATGGGCCTGATCGGCGGCCTGGTCCAGCCGCTCTACGCAGGTTTTCGCACGACACTGATGGCGCCGCGCACCTTTCTTCGCTCGCCGGTGAACTGGTTGCGGGCCATTACGCTGACCGGCGCGACGACGTCAGGCGGCCCCAACTTCGCCTACGAGTCGTGCCTCGCCGCGTCTGACGACGAACTCGAGCGGGCCGGGCTCGACCTGAGTCGCTGGCAGGTGGCCTTCAACGGCGCCGAGACAGTGAACCCGTCCACACTCCGCCAGTTTGCGCGCCGCTTTCAGCGCTTCGGATTCCGGGCCGACGCGTTGACCAGTTGCTACGGTCTCGCCGAAGCGACGCTGATCGTTTCGGCGAGCAGCCACAGGCACAGGCCCGCGATACTCGGGGTGGAGCGGGACGCGCTGGCAGCAGGAGAAGTGCACATCGTGCACAAGCCAAACGATGCAACGCACCGGCTGCTCGTGGGTCACGGCGCGCCGTTGCAGCCCGTGCGGATCGTCAAGGCGGACGGTAGCGAAGCGTCGTCGCATGACGTCGGTGAAATCTGGATCAGCGGACCGAGCGTCGCGACCCCGATCGACGACGACAATCCGGCGTTCGGCGCACGTTTGCCGGACAATCCGGCGCGCTTTGTGCGGACCGGCGATCTCGGCTTCATTCACAAAAGCGAGTTGTATGTCGTCGGTCGCAGCAAAGCGGTTCTCGTGGTACGCGGCCGCAATCACCAGGCAGAGGACATGGAAGCGACCTGCCGTGGCCTCGAGCCCGGCCTCGCACAGATGGGAGCCGCCGCGTTCGGTGACGACCAGACCGGTATTGTGGTCGTGCTGGAAGTGCCGAAGCGCCACGCCGACATGCCCGCTCTACTCGTGCGCGTTCGCGCCGCCATCGCCGAAACGCATGGCATCGCCGTCGACGAAATCTTGCTGGTACGCGAGCGCAGTCTCGCTCGCACGCCGAGCGGGAAGATCCGCCGCAACATCGTGGCCGCCGCGTTTCGCACCGGGCGCCTGAGCACCATGGCGTCCTGGCGCTCTAACGCCACCGGGTCCTGTGTGGCTCGCGCCGCGCGCGTACCGCTACCGCCTATGCCCTCCCTGCATGGCGAGCTTCCCGCCGTCGCCGTCGAACGGGTCCGCGACTGGCTCGCGACGTTACTCGCAACCGAGCTGAACACCCAGTCATCCGAAATCGACCCGAATACGCATTTTGGCGTGTACGGACTCGACTCGCTGGCGGCGGTCAACCTCGCCATGCATATCGGCGATCAATGCCGGCAAGATCTGGAGGGCACCTTGTTCTGGGACTATCCGAATTGCGCGATGCTCGCTGACCATCTGATTGCCAGTCTCTACGAGGCGCCCGACATGAAAGCGGCGGACGTCCCAACCGGGGTATCGATGTGAGCATGGCGACAGCCAATATCGTTGCCATCGGCGACAACCGGGGCAACCTGGTATTCGTCAATGCCGGATCGGGTGCCGTGTCGGGCAGCGTCACGCTCAGTCGCGGCATCCTGTCCGCGCCGGGTCTCGCGTGGAACTCGCTTTTCTATGCCGGCGAGAGTACCAACCACGCGAGCACGCTGCTGCATGCGTTCGATCCTTCGACCACGCCGATCGCCGACCGCTGGGGCAGCGGCCTGAGCGTCTCCGGCAGCGTGGATGCCACGCCGGTTTGCATGAACGGCGTAGTGTGGTTCGCGACGAGTGCCGGAAATCTGATTGGCGTTCTCGACCCGCAAAGCTCGACGCCGACGCTCACGGAGCCGGTCTACGTGTGCGGTTCGACCCGCGCGCCCGGCAAGGTGTCGGCGCTGCTCGCCACGGGCGACAATCGCACGTTGTTGCTTGTCACCGCGGACGGTCTGTATGGCGCAGCGGTCTCCGGCTCGGGCGCAACACCGCTCTGGGCGACGCTTGGCGGCATTGACCTGAGCGGCGTCGTTCCGACGATAGTCGGTAACACGGCATTCGTCGCATCGGGCGCGACCCTGTACGCGGTGTCGCTGACGGCCAGCGGAATACAGCCGCCGTCCGATATCGAGGCCACCGCGACCATATCGGTGCTTCTGCCGATGAGCAGCAGCTATTTGCTGGCGGGATGCAGCAATGGCGACTGCTTCCTGCTCGAAGTCGACAGGCAGCAGTCGCTGGGCCGATTCGCTCTGGCCGGCGCCCCCGGCGCGGTCGCATGGACACGCGTGGCTGGCGGCGATCTGCTGTCATTCGCGCCGAACGGCACGCTCGCGCTCCAGTCGCTGACAGTCGGCACGAACGGCACACTTGACCTGAGTTCCGTCTGGTCGCTCCGCGGCACGGGATTCATCGCGCCACCGCTGATACTGGGCGGCCTCGTGGCCGGCATCGGCGCAAACGGTAAGCTTTCCGTCTACGACCTGAAAAACAGACAACCCGTTATCGACGGCGCTCAGGTTTTGAGCGCAGGCGCCATGTCGGCGGTACTCAGCGGCATCGAGCTGGCACAGGGCGTGAGTAGCGCCAGTGTCACCTTTTTGCTCGACGGCGAAGAATACTTTCCGGCACTTCGCGACCTGCTGATTGCCGTACTCAACGGATCGTTCGACGCGCCATCGAGCATGCCCGCCGATCTTTCTTTCGAAGGCTTGATCAAGGCGATCGGCAACGCCGGCAAGAACGCCTACGTCATGATGTGGAACACCGCGTTCGCCTACGCGCTGACCGAGAATGGCAACTGGACTAACACCCAGATCGCCACCACGCTCGGCGCAGTCAAGTTTCAGCAGCTGTTCGACGCCCGTGGCGCGTACCGGGGCGATCACCGGCTCAATTCGCAAACGGCACTTGCCTTGGCGAGTACGCCCAACGTCTCCGCTTACCTGGAAGACTATCAGACCAATGTATCCAGCTGGTTCGAACTACCGGTCGAACTCGGTTCGAATCACCAGAAGATCGTGATCGCCTCGGTCAACGGCACGCGCGTCGCGCTGGTCTCGGGTTTCAATACGATCACCCCGTCCTACTACGATACCCAGAACCATACGCTGCTCGACGAGCAGGGCAACTATGACGGCGCGAGCTGGCACGACACGGGGATTGTACTGACCGGCCCGGCGGTCGATCTGATCGAAGCGGAGTTCGACCGGCGCTGGTCGAAAAAGAACCCGCTGCCTGCGCCGTCCGGCACCAGCTACGTCAAGTTCGCCAACTGGATGATCGCTCGCGGTTCGATCCTTGGGCCGTCCAGTTCGCCGCCGCCCTATGTCTCTCCATTGCCGGCGTCGCGTACGGTGACGACCCAGGTATCCATCACCAGCAATGAGCGGTTCTCCGTGAACACAGCGGGCAGCCTGAATATTGGCGCGCTGCTCACCGACGTTCATCAGATCCTGGATCAGATGATCGTCCAGATCAGGCAGGCAACGACATACATCTACTTCGAAAATTTCACCTTCACGTCGTCGGAACTGGTCGCCGCGCTGGCCGCCAAACTGAAGTCGGGACCCGCGTCCGGATTCAGAATCATCGTCATGGTGCCACACCCGACCGTGAGCGAGTTCACCAATGACTTCACGATGGAATTGGGACAGTTGAAGCTCACGCGGCTCGCCTGTGCGGCGCTCAAGCTGTCTTCGACGGACTGGGACTTCTATGCGCTCGAGGGTGGCGACATCGTCAGCAGCACGGACAGCACAGTGCTCAATTTCGATGCGCGCGGAATCGAGTACACGACCCTGACGTTCACGAAAGGCAACTCACCCCGTACGGTGCCCCTCGCCGAGGTTACAAACATCCATTGCACGGCGGCGCAACCGCGAGTCTGCATGTGTTCGCCTGCACGCTACTTCTCCACTGTCCCTTCTGATAGAGACAAGGCGTTGCAGGGATATCCGGCGAATTTCCGTGGCGTCTACATTCACTCGAAGCTCGCGCTGTTTGACGACCAGGTCGCCTTGATCGGCAGCGCCAATTTTTCCCGGCGCAGCCTGCGCGCAGACGGCGAACTCAGCGTTTTCGTCGACGACGCGCCGACCGCGAGCGCGATCCGGGTGAAGCTGTTCCAGCACTGGAACATGTCGACGCCCGCCGCATGGTCAGACGACATGAACCGCTTCGCCGCAACGACCACGATCAGCCTCGGCGTGCTCCCGCTCAAGTACGAATCGCTGCCCAGACAGCCGACCAGCTTCACCTGGGCACTGCTTTCGGCGTTCGTTGATCCGTCCCAGCTGTTATGAGCCTGCCTGTTTGAAGGAACGCACGTGCCAACCTCATTCATCGGGGGAACCCCGCAGCAACAAACCGTGCTCAACGACGCGCTTGCCGCGCTAGCCGATGCACTGACCTTGGGCGCGAGCCTGCCGACGTCACCGGCATTGAGCACGCTGTTCGGCAACGGCACCACCGCGGCCACGGTGAGCGCGGTATTTTCAACCGCGCTCAGCAAACTCTCTACGGTCACCATCACCTTCGACCTGAACAACTCGCTGCCAATGATGATGCTCGACGGCGTCTATCTGCAGATCACGGCGTTCACGTCCGCGACTGCAACCGTCACGCTCTGGAGCGACATCTGGCAACGGATCTATCTGGACCCGAAGTCCGGACAGATCGACCTGGCGGCTTCGCTTCTGCACGAACTCGCCATCACGTTTTGCGGCCTGGTCGACTTTGCCGGCGTCAACAGCCGCGCAGCCGCGCAGACGCTGGCAGCCACCGCGCCAACGTCGGCCGCGACCTGCGCGGTGAACTTCATGTTCGCGCTGCGCGCGCAGCTCGACTCGCCGCCAGCGCCGTGCCCGCCAGGAGGTATCGCCATCGCGTCGGCCAATCTGCTGCTCAGTTTCTACCAGACGCTGAACGGCAGCGTGATCGGCACACTACCGTATCTACTCTCCGCGCTAACCGCGCCCCCGCTTGGGTATGGGCGGCTTGCCGTGTTCGGCGAAGGCAATGCGACCGGCAACACGTATTTGCATGCGTTCGACCTGTATCAGGGCGGCGACTTGTGGGCGGCAGCGCTGCCGCAAGTGTCCGGCTCCATCGATGCGACACCGGTCGCGACCGGCAATACGATCTGGTTCTGCACAGGCAGCGGCCAGCTGGTTTCCGTGGACATCACCACGCCGGGCAGCCCCGTCGTTCGCTCGGCGCTCACGTTCATGTCCGGAACGTCCACATCGCGAGTGACCAGTTGCCAGCTGTCGCGCGACGGTGGAACGCTTTACGCGGTCTCGAGCATCGGCGTCTATGCGTTGACGCTCGGCGCGCAGCCCGCGCTGAGTTGGTCAGCCTGTACCACCACCGACTTTTCCGCGCATGGCGCGACCCTTGCCGCCGGCACGTTACTCGCCGCTTCGGCGCAAACTCTGTATGGTTTCGGCAGCAACGGCAGCACATGGACACTTACCTGCCCGGCCACCATCCAGACACTATTGAGTCCCGGCAGTGGTCAGGCGTTGATAAACGGCCAGGCCGACACCTTTACCGTCGTCGACGTCGACAGCCGCAGTGCCGTGGCGACATGGACACCGGGCATCACAGGAATCGACTTCGCCAAGGTGCTGCTGGTCGGAAACCGGTTGTTTGTCCCCACCGCGTCTGGGCAACTGGCGGCCTACGCGTGGCTCTTCATCGATCAGCCAGCCACATGGTCGCTCTGCTGGAGCGTCACGCTCGCGCAGGCGGCGGCCACGGCGCCGGTGCTCTGGGGCAGTGCGCTCATCGTGCAGGACGGCGCCGGAACGCTATCCGCGTTCGACTTGCAGACCGGCGTGCGTCTGTGGTCCCGGACCGGCACCCCAGTCTCCACGAGTGCCCCGCTCGGCGTGAGCGCGTTCGTCAACGAAGCCGACGCAGCCCTTTACCCGCAGGCAAACTACCAGGGCACGCCGGCACTGATCAGCGCACCGCCGTCGCCTCTGCCCGCGATCGCGGCACTCATGCCGGGCCCGGCGGGGTCCTACGCGTTGCCGGAGAGCGGCGGCACGGCACTCGGTGAAGTCTATGCGCCGAGCGCGACGCTTGCCCTCGGCGGCGCACCCACTTCGGTTTCCGGCTGGGGCTTAGCCCAGATGGGCGCGTTGCTTTCGCGAAAGAACCTGCGCTTCGACGCCATGTCGGCACGCAGCTGGATGCAGAGCGCTGCAATCAACTGCCTGGCAAGCTGGTTCGTGCGCAACGGCGCCGCGCAGGTATTCGGGCCGAACGTCGCGATGATCGATTTTGACGGCACCGCGTTGCCACTCGCGCGCAGCGTGGTCGCGGTGGTCGGCGTGGGCGGTAGCGGCTCGCCGGTGCCCGCGTCGGTACAAAGTGCGCTCGCCATGTCCGGCTCCACCGCCCAGGACGCGATCCAGCTCTTTCCCGGCGACCTGGATTTCACCCAGCGCGTGCATATTACCGCAGCTACGCTCGCTGCCGCACAAAGCATTCTCGGCGACACCGTACTTGGCCGCGCGCGCACTGTCCCCAGCGTGCCGGGCATCACCGCGCAACTGATCGAAGTGAAGTTCGGCGCCTATCCGTTCGATTTCCGCGCGAGTGGCCAGACCGGTGTCGACAAAAAAGGCAGTCCGATTGCGTGGACACCGGCGCAAATCGCCGCCGGTTCGATCAGCGGCACACAGGTAGGGACCGGCCAGCCTGCCACGATTGCGTGGACGGACGCGCAGACCAACCCTGGCTGGATCAAGTTCGACTGGATATTTTCGAATCCGTCACAGCAGATCGTCCTGAACACCAGCAACGTGCTCGACCCGACGTGGCAGAACCCTGCCGGCGACATCGCGACGCTGGACGGTTCGCAGGATGCGTTTCTGCAGGAAATCTATCTTGACGTAGGCAACGAGACCCTCGTGGCCGCCTTGTTCGTCGCGCTCGGAGCCGATCTGCGCGCGCAGTACATCGAGCAGCTGGAACTCGAGGTCATAAAGTTCGGTACGCCACACAAGGCGAAGTACAACCTGGGCAAGGTTGCCAAGCGCCTGTACAACCTCACGCGGATGTCCGGGCGTCTGCTCGACTCGATCTATTTGCAAGGCATTTTTGCCTCTCCCATTACGATGGTTTATCAGATCTGGAGCCGCATCAAAGGCGTGGAAGAAGCGGCGCTTCAGACCGCTATTCCTGCGAATCAGATCAAAGCACAGACCCAAGCTCTCCTCACCGTCCTGCAGGGCCAAACGGGGCTCGATGCCTCCCGCAAGCAGGTTCTCGCCGCCGATCTGCAAGCCATCATCAATGCGCTCGCGACCACACCGCTACCCGCCGGTTTCGGAAGCCTGATCGATACGTGCCAGGCCGATGCGATCGCATGGATCAACACGGTGTTTTCCGATCTGTTAAGCGCCAACTCCGGTCTGCAGGCGTACTTTCAGACACTCACGAGCAGAACGGTCTCCGCGGCCATGGTCGCCCGTAAACATCCCCGCATCTACGAGGGTCCCGATGACTGGTCCTGAACAAGCAATCGATGTCCGCCCCCCTCGCCGCGCCGTCACCAACGTCCTCGGACTGTGCTCGACGGGCCACGGCGCTGCCGCGGCACTGGTCTCTTCCCGGCACGGCACCAGAGCGCTCACGCTCGAACGCTTTACGGGCAGCAAACACTCGATCCTGTTTACCCGGCGCGAGCTGGCCGACATTCGTGCCGCGCACTCCGAAGTCGATGCAGCGATCCATTCGGCGCTCGACTACTCGTTCAAGGGCTTCCCCCCGGCCTACGTCGCCGAGGACACGCTGCTGCCCTTCATCCACCATCTGCTGCGCGGCTTGCCACTCACGCCGGACGATATCGACCTGATCGTGACGGCCGACTGTCATTTCGCATTCAACTGGGGCCGCGTCGGCTCGCTGCTCGAGTGCCTGTTCCCCAATGCCGCACTCGTGCGCGACCTCGATCATCACCAGATACATCAATGGCAGGCCTATCTGCCTAGCCCGTTTTCGCATGCCGCGGTACTCACGGCCGACGAAAGCGGTGAGAGCCTCGGGCGCAACGACGAATCGAAGATCGCGATGACGCTAAGCCGGGCCGATGGACTCGCCATCGAGGTGCTGCAGGAACACCTGCACCCGCAGAGCAGTCCCGGCCTGCTGTACGCGGAATTTTCGCGATACCTCGGCTTCTTCGCGGGAGATGAAGGCAAGACGATGGGCCTCGCCTCCTATGGGCGCGATACGCTCTATCGGCTGCTGCGGCCCGCTCTCGAATTGCGCGCCGACGGCGAGTTTGCGTTCATGCAGGCCGAGGCCTATCTCGCCGAACTCGCGCGCTATGCGCCGCGCCGCAAGAGCGGTGCCCCGCGCCCCGAGCACGCGGACATCGCCTATGCGGCACAGCGGCTGATCGAGGAGATTATGGTAAACGCCGCGTGTGCACTGCGCCGCCGCTTGCCGGAAGAGGACGCGATCTGCCTGTCCGGTGGTGTAGCGCTGAACAGTTGCGCCAATCAACGCATCGCGCAGGAAGCAGGCTTCCGCAACATCTATATCGCACCCAATCCCGGTGACAACGGCCACGCGCTCGCCTGCGCGTTGTACGGCGCCAACGTGTTGGGTGAACTGCCTCGCGCCGCGCCGGCAACCGACTACCTTGGGCCGCCACCCGATACGGACGCGACGCTCGCGCTCGCCGCGCACAACCTGTCGGCCTCCAGTACGACTGCCGATGAGGTGGCGGAGCTTCTCTCTCAGGGCCGGATTCTCGGGATGTTCCAGAACGGCAGTGAATACGGCCCACGGGCACTCGGCAATCGCAGCATTCTGGCTGATCCGCGCTCGACCAGCATGACCCACATCGTGAACGCACGCATCAAGCATCGCGAGCTGTTCCGGCCGTTCGCGCCGGTCGTGCTATACGAGCAAGCCGCTGAGTGGTTCGAGCTGGGCGATGAAGGCGACGACGAAAGTCCGTTCATGTTGCGCGTGTTTCGCGTCCGCGAAGATCGCCGCGATCAGCTTGCCGCGATCACGCACGTGGACGGCACCGCGCGCATCCAGACGCTGCGCAGGCCCGCCAATCCATGGCTGTACGACATTGTCGAGGCCTTCGGCAAGCGAACGGGGGTTCCCGTCGTGCTGAATACGTCGTTTAACCTGGCAGGAAAACCGATCGTGGAAACCGTTGCGGATGCAATCGACTGCTATCGTTCATGCGGCATGGACGGCCTGCTGCTCGGACGGCAGTTGGTGAGCAAAGCGAACCGCCAGGAGGACACATCCGATGGCAGCGCCACAGGGTCCGTCGAATTCGACGAGCTGCAACGCCTGATCGCTCATGCGGAGGGCGCATAATGAGCAAGCCCCGGTGGCTCCCCTGCAGCGTCTACTGCATCAGCTTGCGACAGAGTTCGGCGCGGCGGCGCCACATGGAACGGCAGTTTCGGCGCGTCGGCTGGCCGGCGGAATTCGTCAACGCGGTCGAGGGGACGAGCCTGGATCTTGCGTCGATGCGCAGCGACGGCCTGCTGCACATGGAAAACGAAGGACTGACCGGGCCGATGTCACCCGGCGAAGTCGGCTGCGCGTTATCGCACGCCGAGGTATGGCGAACATTCCGGTCGTCGCGCAGCGGTTACGCGTTGATCTGCGAAGACGACGTCGTGCTGCCAGATGCTTTCGACTTGTGGACGCTGCTGCGCTGGACGCCGGGAGATGCGGACCTGGTGTATCTGCATTACCTGAACGATCAGCACCAGAACCTGATGGGGGCGGCGTTCGACATCGACAAGGACAAACCCGTCGTGCGCACCGGGGGATTTGCCATCTTCAGCACATGGTCGTGCGGCGGTTCCGCCTGTTACCTGGTGTCCCAGCGTGGCGCGCGCACGCTGCTCGAACATGTACGGCCGCTGCGCTATCCGAGCGACGGCTTGCTGGCGCGCCTGAGCCACCGCGGGGTACTACGCGCGTATGCGCTGTCGCCAAAGCCAGTGGCCATTTACCCATTCAATTCGACGATCCGATGACAACGCACGACAGTGCCATCGACGCCACCGGCGACATTCACTACGCGGGCAGTGCCGCGACACGCGCACAGGTCCGCCAGCTGGCCGCGCAGCTGATCGGCGTGCCGGATCAGGCCACGGTGGCCACGGTGAAATCGCTACGCACCGACTTTCCCTTGCCACAGGCCAGGGCGTTTCGCTGCCGCCTCGAACCGGATGTCTGGCGCGGCATCAGCATCGTCGCGCGCGGGCAACCGCGCGCGGCTTCGCTCGCGCTGGTGGACCTGGTACGCGTCGCACTGGCCCTCGATTCTCACGCGCGGGAGCGCACGCGCGCTTATGGACGCCGCTGGAAAGTCAGGACGTTCGAGGATTTGTGCCAGGTGCTGACGCGTATTGGCGACGTTGCGGAAAGCGCGCTGTATCTCGCGAGTTATAAACCGAGGGGCCTAATCGTCATGCCACCATTTGGTTTGACCGCGGAGATCCTGTTGCTCGCGAGCGGCGAGCGGCCGGTATCCGATGCTTTACTACTCGACTGGTTCGAAGGCGCCCCATGACCACGCTGCACTTCAACCCCTTCGCCAAGGGTTTCACCGCACAGCCCTACGCACACTATCGCGAACTGCGCGAACACGACCCCGTGCACAAGAGCTTTATGGGGACCTGGGTGGTAACCCGCTACGAGGAAGCCAGCGAAGTCTTGCGGGACGCCACCTATAGTTCCGAACTCTCGCGCTGGAGTGGCTTCGTTCAACGCTACCGGTCCCGCCGGGGTGTCGCATGGCTACTCACGCGTTCGCTGCTGAACCGCGATGAGCCGGACCATAAGCCACTGCGGCGCGCCATCGTCCAGGCATTCAGCCCGGCTGAGGAAGGTCGCCTCATTCAGTTGGTCGACGAGATTCTGAAGACTCAGCTTATGTCTCTGACGACTAGCAGGACGTTTGACGCGATTGGCGATTTCGCGTTACCCGTTCCCGTGCACACCATCTGTCGCGTATTTGATGTAGCGACTTGCGAGCGTGAAAGCGTGAAGGCTTGGTCGAACCACGTTGCCGCATTGATCGAACCCCTGCCCGCGGCATCGATTCTTGGCGATGCCACCGAGAGCATCGACGCATTCAAAGACTATCTGCGACAGAAGATGAAGAACCCCACCGACGCTGGGCTCGCAGGCACGCTGGCCCGCGCGGTCGAAAACCATGCGATCAGCCTCGAAGACGCGCTGGCCAATCTCGTTCTGCTCTTTCCCGCCGGCCACGAGACCACGGTTAACCTGATCGGAAACGGACTCTGGCTTTTGCTGCAACATCCGGAGCAACGACGGATGCTCATCGAACAGCCTGAACTATGGCCAAAGGCGATTGAAGAGATGCTCCGCTTCGAATCACCCCAGCAGATTGCATGGCGCGTCGCGACACGCGACCACGAACTGGGCGGCAAGCCCATCGCCGCTGGCGACCAGTTGATGCTCGTACTGGGTGCGGCGAACCGGGATCCCGCAGTATTCAACGACCCGGAACGCTTCGACATCACGCGGAGCAACAACCGTCATCTGGCATTCGGACAGGGGCGCCACGCGTGTCTTGGCGGCTGGTTTGCCAGAATGCAGGCCATGCACGCACTCAGAGCGATCGTGGAGCGCCTTCCCGACCTGACGCTGGCGGGCACGCCAGAGTGGTATCCGACGATCAGTTTTCATGGTCTGCGCCATCTTCCGGTGTCGACCGCTGGGCTCGAATTGAAGAACGGGACAGGAAGATGAAAGGACTTCGGGTGTTAATCATGACGGGCTTCGAAACCCTTACCGGCTTCATGTTGCCCATGGAACACCGTTGCCTCGTGTGGGGGCTCGATGAGGCCAACATTGAGTGGCATCTGTATAACCCGTGGAATCCACTACCCAACCTCGAACGGTACGACGCGCTATACATCTCCGTCTACCGCTTCTACAACCGCAACTTTGTCTACTATGGCGCCAAACGCGAGCGCGAAGCGCATGCGCGAGGCTTGCCGGTGATCAGCACGGTGGAGAACGCGCATAGCCTGCATTCGTTCTATCTCGGTCGTTGGGCCGAAGGCGGCATTCCCTGTGCGCGGTATCAGCACTTCGCGACCTTTGAAGATATTACGGAGCTGCAATACCCGCTGGTGCTGCGGCGCGACGGCATGCACCGCGGATCCGGCATGCACCTTGTCAGAAACGAGGACGAAGCGCGCCGCACCATCGAACATCAGCGAGTACAGGCACTGCACACCTACCCCAACGCGAAGGGCATGCTGCCGCTGAATCTGGCCATTGAGTTCATCGAAACCGAGCGATCGGGGCATTACTACCATAAATTCCGGAGCTATGTCGTCGGCGACGACGTGATTCCCGCGCACTTCATGCGATCGATGTCGGCGTTCGTCAACTACAAGGATGCCGCCTTATGGGCGCAGACCTGCTCCATGGATGAAATGTTCCGCATGGAAGGCGAGCCGCATCCGGAACGCGTTCTCGCCGCCGCGCGAGCAGTGGGACTCGACGTGATCTCGCTCGATTACAGCCGCCTGCCCGACGGTCGATATGTATTCTGGGAAGGCAATCGGGTACGCGCGACAGCGGGGGACGCGCATGTCGCATGGCTGGGAATCCGGGATACCGACCTGCAATTTGGCACGGCCGTGGCGCGACTGATCCGCCAACGCGTTGAAACGGGCGCAGCGTCCGCCGCGCCCTCGCCTCGAGCCGTGGCCGCGCTCGCACGGCCCCCGTCCGCGGCATTCATGCGATGATCGATCGGCTTCCCGACGCCGCGGTCGCGGCACTGAAGCAACTGCGCGACGATTTCCTCGAGGGACGGTGGGACGCGCTCCATACGGCGCTCGGAAACTCGCAATTCAGCATCAAAGGCAACGTGACCACGGCCGCTGCGTTTCGACGCTACCTGGAAACGCGCCAGTTCGTATTGAGCGAACTGATCATGGAAGCGTTATTGAGCCTTGAGTACACGACGAATCGCATTACCTTGTCAGGCCGGTTTGCGATCATCGGCCGTCGGGGACCGCGCGAGCTCCGCGATGGAATCATCTGCGACACTACACTTGCACTCGTAAAGGCTGGCGAGACCTGGACTTTGACGAATGTTCAGGCACGATGTCCGCCCGAGTGGGCCCTTTGGCGCAATCGACCTAACCCGCAGGCACCGATCGACTACGCCAATGCGGCTGAAAGCGGAAAAGATGGTTTGGCCAGGAGGGGTATCCGCGATGGATGTCCATTGTGAGGCCAGACCCGATTCCGTCCCGTTTTCAGTTGACAACTTTCGCTCTCCCGAGCGATCCGGATCGGCCTGGACGGTGAACGGCTTCCGGCGAACAGTGCCATTATGTCAGCGGGATTTCGGCGGACTTTTCGATGGGCAGGGAGCGGTGCGTTGATCGGTGCATTCAAGCGGCATTGCGCCTTTTTGGGGTTGGATCAAGCTGAGCGCGAATTTCTTCATAAGCCTCGCAGTCATAAAGCTCATCGTTTTCATAATAAAGGTGCGCAGTTTCCGTAGGCATTCAGTCGGGCTCTGTCGCATTAAGGCGTGGAGGTAAAATCAGGGCGACAAGAATTTGATGAAGCTCGCGATGGAAAAGACGAAGAAGACGCCGCGAAAGACGTTACCCGCAGGTGTCGCCAAGGTTCTGAAGCGACTGCACTATCCGGTGGATGTGATTCTGCTGTGTGTGCGCTGGTATGTGGCGTACTCGCTGAGTACGCGCAATCTCGAGGAGATGATGGCTGAACGCGGTTTCGAGGTTGACCATTCAACCGTGCATCGCTGGGTGATCAAACTCGTGCCGTTGTTCGAAAAGGCGTTCCGCAAGCACAAGCGCCCGGTCGGCAAGAGCTGGCGGATGGGCGAAACCTATATCAAGGTCAGTGGCGAATGGAAATACCTGTACCGCGCTGTTGACAAGGCGGGCAACACCGTCGATTTCCTGCTGAGGGCTCGCCGTGACAAGGCCGCGGCGCGTCGCTACTTCGAGAAAGCCATCGGCCAGAACGGCGTGCCCGAGACGGTCGCCATGGACAAAAGCGGAGCCAATCTGGCCGCCATCCAGAGTATCAATGCTGAAAGGGAAACGCCGATCAAGGTCCGCCAGGTCAAGTATCTGAATAACATCGTAGAGCAGGATCACCGGGCGATCAAACGCA
Source organism: Paraburkholderia sp. GW821-FHT02A12 (assembly GCF_059422005.1). Classification (NCBI taxonomy): domain Bacteria; kingdom Pseudomonadati; phylum Pseudomonadota; class Betaproteobacteria; order Burkholderiales; family Burkholderiaceae; genus Paraburkholderia; species Paraburkholderia sp. GW821-FHT02A12. The sequence goes on from NZ_JBWKWA010000002.1 coordinate 3,354,760, forward strand.
TCGCCAGGCCGATGATGGGTTTCAAGGATTTTCGGTGCGCCCGCATCACAATGTCCGGCATCGAAGTGATGCATATGATCAGGAAAGGGCAAATGAAGACGGCGCACGGAACTCATCCTTCCAGCGCCGAGCAATTTTACTCCTTGCTTATTTAACGAATGCTAACAAACGTGCATTCTTTCGACAGCACTTCGTTATCGCGACAGAACCCTCGCTAGATACCGTTCAGCTATTGTTAGGACACTCCCATCTCGATCACGTCTCACCCTATCTGGACGTCACGCCGCGCGAGCAGCGCGATGCGCTATCGGCGTTCGATCAGTTGGAGTGGGACTGAAGAAAACGCTTTGACGTGCCGATATCAGTTAAAGCTGGACGTCGTTTTCGATGATAGCAATGCTTGCAATCCGTCGCCTGAATGCTATCATTGATATCAACATCACAGGAGGCATTGCAATGGCAAATCTTTTGGTGCGCAACGTGGACGACGCCTTGGTGCAGAGTCTGCGCGAACTGGCCGCTGCGCATGGCCGCAGCGCCGAAGCCGAACATCGCGAAATATTGGCAAAGGCGCTGCGAAAGCCCAAGCGTAAGAGCTTTGCGGAAGTGTTAACGGGTATTCCAAACGTCGGTGCGGATTCGGATTTTGAGCGCGTCGATGACGGCGAGGCTTCGCGTGTATTTGGTTGATACGAACGTTATCAGCGAGGTCCGAAAACGGGACCGCGCGAACAAAGGGGTGCGTGCTTTCTTCCGCCAAGCGGTGCGAGACGACAGCGATATTTATTTGTCGGTCGTTACCGCTGCGGAATTGCGCCGTGGAGTTGAGTTGATCCGCCACAGGGGCGACACACAGCAGGCGACAATCCTCGAAACGTGGCTTGGGGCGATCATGGTTGACTATGCCCAAAACGTTCTGTCTGTGGACGAAGAAATCGGCCAACTATGGGGACGGCTCCGCGTGCCGCATCCAGAGCATGCCTTGGACAAACTGATTGCGGCCACAGCCTTGATTCATGACCTGACCGTTGTCACGCGCAACGTCGATGACTTTGCAGGAACAGGGGTCCGGTTGTTGAATCCCTTTGACTAAGGAAAAGCACCATGGACCATCTTGACATACGGACGGATTTGTCCGCTTTGCCAGGCGTATCGGACGTGTCAGCCGACTCCCGACAAGAGCGTTGTTGTGAGCTTCGTTGACGGGGCGAAGGCCATTGTCGAGCGCGATCCGTTGGACCTGTTTGCGCGACGCGACTCTTACATCATGAGCCTTTCCAGCCAGCCTCAGGCCTTGCAAGAAGTGATCTTTGTAGGCCGGCCGCGAGCAAAGGTAATCGAGCATTTGGCGGAGCTGGCTGCTCGCGCCGCGGATGCCACATAAATATCGGAAAAGCCTCGCGATGACTACTCTGCACGCGCTGATTCCTGATGCGGACATGCTGCTCGCCCTTGCGCCCGAGGAGCTAGCGCCCATCCTCCTACGCCTTGCCAAGCAAGACCGCGTGAACCAAAACAACATGTTCACAACGGCAACCGCAACCCCATACCTGTATGGCGCGAATTTCGATTCGAATGGCGGCTATCCGCGGCTCAAGCAGGTGGAGATCGACATGGCGCTCGCTGAGGCATGGAACTGGCTGCAGGTGACCGGGCTGATTGTGCCGGCAAGCGAGCCGAACGGCCGCAATGGCTGGTTTGTTGTGAGCCGTCGCGGAGAGGCCCTGGTGGATGACCATGGGTTCCGTGCGTTCCGAGAAGCCTTCGAGTTCCCGAAAACGCTTCTGCATCCGGTTTTCGCGGAAAAGGTTTGGCTGAGCCTTGCGCGTGGCGACTATGACGAGGCTGTTTTTGCTGCCTTCAAGTCCGTCGAGGTAGCAGTTCGGGATGCGGCAGGCCTCGCGGCTACCGACGTCGGCACAGATCTGATGCGCAAGGCATTTCATACTGCGAACGGGCCGCTCTCAGATCCGTCGCAACCGACAGCGGAGCGCGAAGCGCTGCAACACCTCTTCGCCGGGGCGATTGGTTCGTACAAGAATCCGCATTCGCATCGTACCGTCACGATTGCCGACGCGCGCGAGGCGCAAGAGATGGTGATGCTCGCGTCACATCTAATGCGAATTGTCGACACGCGCCGAACTCTGCGGCTATTTTGCCATGACGTTGATCGGATCCGTTACCTCTTTCAATGCGCCGCGCCGGCGTCTGGCGACTATTTGGCGGGCTGTGGATTTGGTCTGCGCGTTGGCCGCTTTTCACGCATTCCCCGCGCATGCGCAAGTGCAAGGCCCTGTGTCATGCCAAGCTGAGGTGCAGCGCGTCGGCCAACAACTGATGTCGGCGAACCGCCCTGCACCGTGCGCCACGTGTGCGATCAGGTTGACGCAGACGCTGGGGACCCTCTATAGCCATGGCACACTGCCAAACTTCTACGTGCAGGTTGCCAATGTCAATTGGCATGATCCGCAACATCGTCCGGCAATGATGTCGGGACTGAGCGTCGGGGGGATTCCAGCGGGCGCTAATCTGGCGGCCGACATCGACAGCGGCCACGGTCCACGTGGCTCCCTTCAGTTGCTCTACACAAAAGGGGGCCGACCGATCGCGGTCGCGTCGACAGATCGTAGGGTGTTGATTCCGGTTTCACCTTGCACACCTTCGCCTACGCAGTAGGCTGCAGAGGCATTCCGCGGAGAGTGACCGTTTCCTATCGAAGTTCGAAATCTGCCGAACGCGAATCAGCCGAAAGCGTAAGCGCCGCTCGGGTCAAATTGGAAGGAAAAGCCATATGAAACTCATCCCTATTGCGCTATCCCTGATCCTCACTGGCTGCGGCCAAGCATCGCATGATGCTTCGCCCACGGCATCAGGCCACTACCAACTGGCTGTGGATGGCGGCGGCAATGCGTGGAGATTAGATACGAACACGGGCGAAATGAAGCGTTGTTGGCAAGGCACCCCACCAGCAAAAACAGCGCCGAGTTGCTATACCGCGACTCAGGAGTGACGCGATCCTAACGCAAGGAACCGCGAGGCAGAATCGTCGTCGTAGCAGCACAAGACCCATCATCGACAGAGAAAACGTGAATCGAACGATCATCGTCGTCGCGCTGATGCTTGCCGGATGTGCATCACCGGCGGTTTTTCGTGATCCCAAGACGGGGCAAGTGGCTCAATGCAATGCAACAACGCCGGGAATTTTCCCGATCATCGCTCAACACGAGATTGACGATTGCGCAGCAGCTTATGGGCGCATGGGCTGGCAGAAGCAGTAGAGCGTGAATCTGGAGCATGGAAAAGCCTTGGCGATCGTGAGTTAAATGACGCGGCCCAGCAGCAGGACTCGGGTATCACGAAAGAGGACAAGCATGACATTCAAGATCAAAGCCGCCGATCAGAAGCGCATCGATGCAGCGTTCGGCGAACTGACGGCGCAGCGGAGCACGTTGGGAGAGTCTGTGCGTGTGTTCAATGAGGCGGTTGCGGCTGCACGTGCGAAGCTGGAACTAGACGTGGACGCATATAACGAAAAGGTCGATGCGGTGCGGGGCATGCTAGATGACGTGCATCGTGAGCTTGAAGATGAATTCGATGATAGGTCGGCGAACTGGCAGAACGGCGACAGGGGAATCGCGACGAAGGAATGGATCGATTCGATCAGCGCCTTGGCCGAGGAATTAACCGCGTCGGCGCTCGACGTCTTCCCCGAATCGCTCGAATTTGAGGATGTGATCGGCGATGACCCCGCCGAGGGCTACAACGAACTGGACAAGGAAGCGCCAGGCGCAGAGTAATCAGCGGCGGCCTGGCATACCGAGGAAAAGCAAACCATGTCGAAATTGACCCAAGCACTCGCACTGCGGGCTGCGATTAACGTGCTACGTGACTCAGCCGAGTCGCGCAAGATGCCATCAGGCGAGCCGTTAAATGACGCCGTCGTGCAACTGCACCTGGACGCAACGGATACGCTCGAAGAGTCGTTGGCCGACCTTCGGGACCACGAGTAGGAAAAGCGAACGATGGGGCATCGCGAGTGTCACGGATATCGATAACCGGAAGGCGCGTTCTTGTGGCGCTCGTGCTTTGCATAGGTGTTACGTGCATGGCAATTGGCGCAATGCTACTGTTTCAGTTGTCAGTGATCAACCGTGCCATCAGCGACTTCCGTCTGGACGAGGCCATCGAAAGAGCACGAATTAACCGTGGCGAAATACCTACTATCGACGATTTCCTTAACCCGCCATACCTGAAGCGATACGGCTTGGACCTGAACTTGTACATGGACAAGCAAGGCCATTTTTCGCCAACCGGCTCTGACTGGCAACGATGGGGTCTTCGGACAAAGGCAGCGGCCACAGTGATGTGGCTGGGTCACGATCCACCCGGAACGTGGTGGACCTTCCTTCAGATAAGATGCGTCGACCGCTTTTACGAAGCTCACGCCGACAGCGAGCCGATTGTCGATGTCGCTGACGCTTGCCTCGGCCAACCACATTGACCACAGTATGCCCAACTGGCGAAGCACAGCCGATCAGGTCGGTCCGATCGGCAGCTGCCACGACATCCCCGTTGTGAACCTTTTCGAATACGGGCGCTTCCTGCATCCGTCCTTCGGCACCGATCTCGCCGTCATGAGCGTTCGGTGCGAAGCCGAGTTCGACCAGACGTTGTCGTTCGGCTTTCGCGTCGCCGACGCAGACTGCGACATGGCCCTACCCGTCGCCATGCGTATAGGGTTCGGCGCGGCCCTTGTTGCACGTCAGTTCGATCTCCGCATCGGCCTCGCCATTGCGCAGATAAACCAGTGTGAATTCGGGGAAGTCGAGCCGATGCGCGACGCTGAAATGGAAAGCTTGCTGGTAGAACTGCAGCGAGCGCTGCAAGTCCTGCACGCGGATCATCGTGTGGATCAGCTTGGCCATGTCGCACCCCCGTGTTGTTAAATCAAGCGTAGGGACGCCAACACGAATGTGGTAATGCACGGCTAAATCGCCTTAGGGACTTGCCCTATGCTGCAAGCGCGTCGGTGTTGCAGGCTTTCGCGCTATGGCCCAGGTTCCAGGGCCGGCGCAGATGGCATGGCGACGCGGTTGCAATGCAGCAGGCCATTCGGCGCGGGAGCGGCGATGCGCCGGCAAGATCCGTCTCGTCGTCGCCACCTGCGGATGCTAAAGTCCTTGAAGCCGCCGGCTTTCAACGAAAAGAAGGGGACCGTCATGCCAAACAGAACCTCCCTGCTCCAGCGCGCGGCAGCGGCTGCTTTCTTTGTGCTGATCGCGAGCCATGTGGCCCGCGCCGAAGATAGCGTCGCGCCGGTTCATCCGGCCGCTCGCGATATTGCCCAGGAAGAGCGCAACCGCGCGCTAGTCGTGAACTTCTACGAGGCGGTGTTCAACCGGCACGATCTCAGGACTGCTAGCACCGTGCTCGCACCGAATTACATTCAGCACAATCCGCATGTGCCCACCGGGTCCGCGCCGTTCATCAGCTTCTTTACCGAATACTTCAAGCATGCCCCTGATGCTCGTTCGGCCATCGTGCGCAGTGCGACTGACGGCGATCTCGTCTTTCTGCATGTTCACTCGACCAGCAACCCGCAAGACCGCGGCAACGCCATCGTGGATATCTTCCGCGTCGAGCACGGCAAGATCGCCGAGCACTGGGATGTGATTCAACCCGTGTCCGAGCAGTCGGACAACGACAACACGATGTTCTAGTCGATCCGGCGAAACACGCTGTCTGCCGTGGGTCTCGACAGCGCGGCGCGGTTCAATCGCGGCTGCCGAACACCGCCTCCCCTTCGAACAGCGTTATCACCGTGTCGACCTCGGAGATTCGATGCGGCGCAACCTCGCGCAGATCGCCGCTCAAGACCGCAAGCGATGCCGGCCGTCCCGCCGAAAGACACCCCGCCTGATCGTCGAAACGCAAGCTAAACGCCCAATTCTGCGTATGGCGGCCCGCCTTTTCTCCGTTAGCGTTCTTTATCCAGCCGTGATAGCGGCGTTTGCTTCGTTCGCCGGTGCTGCTCTAGCTGCGGGAGACGCTCTTGCGCCAACTGCGTACGACGCTCGGTACTGAGCAATTCGACAAACTGCGTCAGGCAACCGTCACGCTTGCACTTAACGACCTTGAGCAAGTGTCAAATGACACAAAGTCGTCCAGACCCAAAGACCAGTTTATAAGGCACAGCGAGCGGTGCTGGACGACTTTGGGTCATTTCTCGGACAACTTTGTGTCGTTTGACAGCAACGCCCACGGTGTTTGCCGCAGAGGACGAGCAATCGATTGCCCGGACTGTTCCGGCAACTGGCGCAGCGCCAGATGAGTCAGCTCGCGTGAACCGTCTCGGCCCTTTGGACCCGTAACAGGAAGTTCCAGGCCGGCTCCCCGATCCCACAAACGTTTGGAGCGGACAACTCATTCATGCGGACCGGTGCGATCCGCACTGCGCTGTCCGTCAAGGCTGTGCAAATGCGAAGGAATAAAAGGCTTCGATGTCCGTTTACGCACAGCGACTACCCGCGTTGGTGCATCGCGAGCTCTCGCCGGATACCCGTGCCTTGCCAATCGACAAGCGGGCCGATCTTTTGCGAAATGGAGTCACAACATGAAAACTCTACGCCATCTGTCTTCTCTCGATCCGATCGCTGACGTCACCCGGCTCGCGAAGCCAAAGCGGACATTTCATGCCGCTGCCCGTGGCCTGCGAAATGCGGCATGCGGGGTGGGCCTGCTTGCACTGTCGTTGGGCTCCGCGTGGGCAGGCACTGACGCGACGATTCTGCCGCCGTCGTCCACGAGCGCATCGACCGTTCCAGCCAACGGCGACCTCAATCCGTACGGCATTGCTTTCGTGCCAAGCGGCGTGCCGTCATGGAGCACGCTGAAGCCGGGGGACGTCGTGGTGTCCAACTTCAACGCCAAGTCGAACCTGCAAGGCACCGGGACGACCATCGTGAAGCTCGTCACCGACAGCAAGCCGGTCACCTTTTTTCAGGGGCGCGACCTCGGTCTCACTACCGCACTTGCAGTGCTCAAGAGCGGCTTTGTGCTGGTAGGCAATCTTCCGACCAAGAGCGGCACAGCCGTCATCTCACCCGGCTCGCTGCTGGTGATCAACCCGCAAGGCGGGCTCTTCAGTGAACTGAAAAGTTCCACCCTGTTAAACGGCCCGTGGGATATGACGGTGATCGTCGATCAGGGGTCGAGGGTCACGGCATTCGTCTCGAACGTGTTGAACGGCACGGTGGCCAGGCTCGATATCAACATCGGGGAGAGCAACGCGACCCTTTTGCAAAGCTCGCTGATCATTGCGTCCGGCTATGCGCATCGGACCGATCCCGCGGCGCTCGTTGTCGGGCCAACAGGACTGGCCTACGATGCGGCCCATGATGTGCTCTATGTCGCGTCAACCGCTGACAATGCGGTGTTCGCGGTTTCAGGTGCTGCGTCGATCACGCACGATGGCGGCGTGGGAAGGGTAATTTACCAGGACAACACCCACCTTCACGGGCCGCTGGCGTTGGCGCTTGCGCCCAATGGCGATCTCGTCACGTCGAATGGCGACGCGGTTAATCCCGACCCGCAGCAACCGAGCGAAATCGTCGAGTTCACGCCTGACGGACGCTTTATCGCGCAGATGCAGATCGATCCGACGTCGGGCTCGGCATTCGGCCTCGCGTTTGGGCGCAGCAGCAGTGGCCAGCCGCAGTTCGCGGCAGTCAACGACAACACCAACACTTCGACTGTCTGGACATTGCGTCAAAGCACACCTTGAGCGAATGCCAGAAGTGCGCGCTATCGAAGCCCACCTCGGCACTGAGCGCCGAGGTGGGTGTGGTTGTACACGGAATAAAGCGCCCACCCGGTCGTTTACCTGTTGCCGCGGTGCAAGACGCGGGCTACGGCTGGCACGGCGGCTTGCCTCGTTTGCGATCGCGATGCCTCATGCGTCGTGGTTGCGTTTGCGCATTGCTGCCACGTTTCTATAAGGACGGAAATCATAATCAGGATCTTGCTGTGTGCCATTGCCTGCGCTGTGCCTGTCACCTGCCTTGCTGAGGCACCGAGGATTTCGAACGGCATGGTGATCGACGACGATGGGATGACGCTCTACACGTACGATAAAGACACGGTGCCGGGGAAAAGCGCCTGCACCGGCGGTTGTGCAACCATGTGGGTGTGCCGTCAGGAAACGGACGAAAACGTACGATAGCCGCACCGCACAATCAATATAATCAACAGCTTGCGAATGGACTCCGTTTTTCGGCCAAGGGTCGGAACGCAGCGTTAGCGCCAAGCCTTATGCGACAGGGCTTCCCGGACGTCTGGCGTACGATTTCGTCCGTTTCCTGACGGCACCCCTGGACGAGCGCTTCAGGGAATTCACCTGGTCACCGGCCAGGTAGCGCGGAAGACTGACGTCGCGATCCACACGCTGCGCCGTATGGATCTCGCGTCATTCCGGTACCGGTTTACGCGGACCACTATGGGTTGGTTGTTGGTCCGGCGGGTGGCCATCGATGTCGTGGCACGTCGATTTTTGCCCGCGGCGGCCAATCACGAAAGGGATCGTGACAACGGCTGCAGGGGCTACGGACTCGATGGCCATACGTTTGCCGGAAAACTTGTCGCAACTGGAATTTATCCCGCGGATTTCGGGGCCGCGCCCGAATGGCTGGGTGCCGTCAACGGCAACCTGAACCCGAATCGCTACCCCACGGTTTTCATCGCTCCCATGAGCGTCTCTACGAGACTGCGTCCCATCACATCAGGGGCGGCGCAAACGGGGATCGAGGTCACGTTCCGGTATAACGCCGTGACGCCAGACTCAGCACGTATAGTCGATGACCGCCCCGGTCACGGTTTGTCTGCACGTAATGAGACGCTCCTGACGCCGAATTTCTCCGTTGCCCGCTGGGCATTGTCAGACAGGAAGCGATACTTGTCGTTGACCTGCTGTGCGACGACGTGCAGGCCGGCCGCCTCGATTGTCTGCTTGTAGCGTTCGACCTGCCAGGCGCCACCGATGCAGGCGGCCCACAGCGTCGAGTTGCATGAAATGCTTTCGGGCAGATCGACATCGGTCACGATGTCTGCAAGCGCAAGCCGGCCTCCCGGGCGCAGCAGCCGCGCCACCTCGCGGAACACCTGAAGCTTGTCAACGGCAAGGTTGATCACGCCATTGCTGATCACCACGTCGAAGCTGCCATCTTCGAACGGCGCGGCGTCGATGTAGCCCTTGACATAGGTGATGTTGCGCACGCCGTGGCGCCGGCGGAGCCCTTCGGCCTTGGCGCGCTGTGCGTCAGTCATGTCCAGTCCGATCACCGTACCCGTCGGTCCGGTCAACAGGCTGGAGACGAAGGTATCCATGCCCGAGCCACTGCCGAGATCGAGCACGCGCGTGCCCTCCATCTCGTCGAGCAGGTGAAAGAAGTAGCCGACGCCGGCGAACGAATCGATGGCCTCGGCGGGGACGCGGTCCAGGTCGGCCGTCGGGTAGCCGAGCCGCTCGGCCAGCGCGCGGCCCATTTCGAAGTGGAATTCGCCGTGCGGATGCTCGGCGACGTCGCGGTACATCGCCTGGACCTTGGTTTCGAGCTCGCCGCGATCTACTTGGGTGGACATAGGGGGCCTCCAGTCCGGAAGTCGCCCCATTGCAAACGCCACTCGAAGCGCCCGGGTCGACGGTTCTCCCTCGGGAAGCATAGGTCAATCGACCGATGCATGTCATGTCCATCACGGTGGAATCGTCCTTTTCGTGGAAATTCTGGCGCTTTGCATTCAAAATCGCTTACTTATCAAGGGCTTATGAAGTAACGCCTCAACGGGGTGTTGTGATACCGCAAAGCCTTGCTGGACGGTGCACTGCGAGCAGCGCCCGCCAGATTTGCGCGAAAAGGACGACTACCCCGAGGAGCGCGCCCCATCGGCGCGGCCGTGCTCAATCGCACGTCCGAAATCCGTACGCCGGGAGCGGCAGCTCGGATAACGTGTGGGGAAGGAAAAATCTCGTCCTCGCTTCGCGCCATGCAACAACGCTATCTCGCGATCAAGCGGATCGGTGCAAGACATCAATCGCCGACTGAACTGCATGCGAATCTGCGGCCGTTTGCCACCGGGATCTCCTTAGCATTCCGGGACGCGCTCAAGGAACGCAAGGTGACTTCCGGGCACACCCTGGTGCAGGTTTCTCCAGTCGCAACGAACGTGCGCGACGATCGCTAGTTCTGCACGTCGATGCGTCCGTAGACGCCGTCCGCTTCGTCATTAGGTCCTGCGGCAAAGAACAGCGTGTTCACAGGCTGATTATCGAGTCCATTACCGAACGCAATACCCCACAGCCCGGCCTGCACGAACGGGGCTCCATTCGGCATCTTGACGGTGCCGACGAATTGGCCGCTGGTCGGATCGAAAGCGTTGATGGTGCCCTCGCCGAAATTGCCGATCAGCACGTCGCCGCTCAACGGACCGAAGTTGGCGGGCGCCAGCGCGACGCCCCAGGGTGCATTCAGCGGACCGGCCGATGCGAAGCGCTGCATGAGATTACCTGCTGTATCGAATACATCGACGAAGCCGAGGCCCGGGCCGTCGAGATTGTCATGCAATGCCGCATTCTGTTTTGCGTAGGTCACGAAGAGCTTCGAGCCGATCGCCTGAATGCCGAACGGCGCGAATCCGGCCGGCAACGTCGGGTCCTGAAACTTGCCAGGCAGCGCGACTTTCGTGAAGGTCCTGTCGAAGACGTCGATCTTGCTGTTGTGAAAATCCGTGGCATACAGAAAGTTCGCGCCACCGTTGCTTGCGAGCGCAAGCCCTTTGTAGACCGCGCCCCCGCTGCCGTCGTCGAACACGGTGATCGCGGCCGTCGGACTGACCGCTGGCGACCATGCAGTAACCGTGCCGCCCTCGCCAACGAAGATGAAAACGCCCACGCCGGACTTGCCGCTCTGGCTGACGACGAAATCCGTGGTGCCGTTGAAGACGATGCCGGTCGGATTTGCCGGACCGCTGCTGCCGTCAGGGATGCTGACGACGAGCGATTGCGGCACGCCGTTGCCGTCATAGAGGGTGGCGACCGACGTTGCGTTGTCCGCGACCCAGAAGAAGCCCTTCGGATTGAAAGCGATGCCCCAGGGGTTTTTCAGGTTCGCGTCGGTGTGCGGCGCGGGGACGGCGCCATCCGAAACCAGCGCGGTCGCTGTGAACGATTGCACGTGGACGGACCCGTCGCCACACGCGACCAGACTCGCCAAAGCCGCACCGCCCGCCACGATGCTCAATACCTTAAGCAGAGATTTCATGACAGCGCTCCTCATCTGACCGAAGGTCAACGAGATTACTGAACGTGCGGTAACGCCGCTTTATTCCCTTGCCGGCGAACTATTTCAGGGTGCGCGATGGATTTGCGTTCGGCGGGGTGTCGCCCGAGAGACACACGACAACCAGTAGATCAAGGAACGGCTCACAAAGCTGAACTCGCGGCAGCCTCAAACGCTGGGTTGTACTGCCTGCAGGATGCGGCGCCGTTCGCCCGCGTGCGCTTGAGCAGTGACTCCTGTGCATCTCGGAGGTTGGCCGCTTGCTGACGTTCCTCTCCCTTAAAGGCAGCCCGGGTGCGATCGGCACCCAGGTGGCCCTCGCGCAAGAGATCATGCAACGCGGCGGAGACTATTGATCTGTGGGCAAGGACAATCAACCCAGCCTGGCTCTATCTAGGCCCATCGGCAAAGCCCAGGTTTGGGCGCCCAAGTTCATGCACACAATCAGGCAAGGCCAGCTCAGAACGGCTCGGAGTACAACGCCGTCCGCCGCCCAGTAGTCCTTTCGCTCGCCCCAACGCTCTTCCCGCGACAAAACCACCGTAGCAGGCTTGCCCTGGTTACCGGTCGTCCGTCGCCTTCACCCAGCGCTTCTGTTGAATCTACTAGCGCCTTAACCCGTTTGACTCGACAGCCTCCGACCGACCTCACGCCATCGGCGATAAGTGAAGGCGCATCAAGGAACGCACGAAGCAGGTCGCGTCAGCGCGTGACGACCAAAGACGTATGCATCCCCATAGCGTAGTGTCCGGGCTTGTTGCAGATCAGTACGTAGTGGCCGGGTGCCAACTTGAGCGTCAGACGACTGTTCTTGCCAGGAGCCATGTCCTGCGCCTCTCCCATTTTTTTGAACTGGCTCTCTGGCACTTGTTCCTTTTTAACTGGCAGCTTATCGGCGGCCAGGTCAGTTTTTAGCACGACCAATTCGTGTGTCTGAGCCGTGTCCGGTGCGTTGCTTACCTCGAACGTGACTGTACCGGCCTTGACACGACTCACATCAAGCTGGATCGCGTTGTTGAGCAAGGTGGCTTTTATCGTCTCGTTTGCGTAACCGGGACTGCAGACGAGGCCGAGCGCGGCTGCACCAAGGAGGACCGCGGTGCTTGGACTGGAGATCATGACATTTTCCTCTGCAAATCGGCCCGAGCTTCCACGTATCGCTGGTCGCCCTACGCATCATGCCTTGGCCGCTCGCTTCATTGAGAAGGGCCGGAAGAAGCGCAAGGAAACGACGTGCGATCCATCGACCGCAGCACGAGTCAATAGCTAACGGCATAGCGCTGCTGACGCCGCCGTCCGGGTCGTGGTCGTCGCAAGCAACAATGAATCTCAGGATCGAATGCGCTTCGAGGGCTGACCATTCCGCCCGCCTGCTCACTACGGTATTAAAACGTCAGCGCAGCACGGTTATTCCTATGTCCAGGAATTATTTTCATGTCCGTCGCTGTCCAATGAAGATGCATGCCGGATGATGACGTACCCAGCGAATCGGAGCTGTACGCACGCGTTTCGCGCAACGCCAATCACCACCGCACGCACTGACATCGGCGTCGACAACCGGCCATGCCACACACCGATTTGGGGCAAGTCAGCGCCCACGATGGGCGTTGCCGCTACAAGCCCGTACGCGAACGCCGTGCCAGCGGCGCCACGCCGACGCAAACCATTGGCACGCTGACGCTGAAATGCGCGACGAGTCCGATGAAGCGAACTCGTTTCCTTTGAGCGCCCGCTAAACGCGACGGTCAAGTACGCCGTGCGCGGCGCCGATGCGGAGGGCGAATTCGACCGCGCGGATGGCGGCATGAACCGGAGTTAACGTTACGGCCACGGGACCCTGGCCACGCTGAAGGTTCAGGTGAGAGTCAAAAGCAGGACTGACGTGCTTCCACAGTGGCAGCGCGCAAGGGGAAGACCGGCGGGCCGCTTTTGCGGTTTGGTCCGTCCGGCAAAGCCGGAAGTGCAGCCGATCAACAAGCGTTCACGCTCGACCCCAAGGTTGCGCCTTTGTGCCGAACGCAATTTCGGCTCTGTCACCTTCACCACACCCGATTGGAATAAAGCTGTCCCGTCGCACGTTTATTAACACCAGTGGCATGCGATGCTTCGAGCCCAGATCTGTACCCGGATGTCGTTCCTGACCGGGAAGAAGGCAACGTGCCAGGAACCTGGATCGTACTGCCCGCGTGCGCAAGCCTTGCTGCTCCCCCGTTTGCCGACGTACGCAAGACGGACCTCGGCAAATGGCTCGACGATGATGGCAAGACCCGGTGCGTCATCGACAAGGACACCGTTGCTTGGCGAGAGTGCGTGCGGCGATGCCTGTGCCGCGAACTGGCCACCGACGCCTCGCGGATCCATATGACAAGGCGGCGCGGCATACAAAGGACACCGCCTGTACCGGTTTGCGGCGGACAGGGAATACGGCGATATGAATGGTGACGGCTTGAAGGGCATGCGGCACAGCATGAAACTGCGGTCAGGCGATCGGCTCGCTGGCCGCGCTCACAGGAGATGACGTTGAAAGCAGTTCGACTATTTTCAGCATTCCTGATGGTTTTCGCAGTCGCCGTGCGGGGATGCTCGTCCGACGGGAGCATGCATGGCGATGGCGCGACGTCCAGCGGTGGTAACAGCAGTGGCGGCGGCGGATATTGATGATCCTGACGACGTCTTAGGGGCCGCGATTGCCTCCATGCGTTTTCGAGGTCGACCCGGCAGCCCCAGCGGGGCGACGAGCGGGTCCTGCGCGATGTGCATTGCAGGGGGTATTGGTGCCTGCCCGTCGAGCAACGCCGGATCCTGCTGTTGGTCGACTCGCGGCGTTCAGGTATCACGAGGCATCGAACCAGGGTAGCGGGAGGCGGGCCATAATCTACGATAGTGACCGGAGGAGTCGAGGCTCGGGCGAGCCGGATCTGTGGCCGCTGTCGGCGTTTGCCGACAATGAGCTGTCCGCCACGGAGCGCGCGGCCACGCTCGACTGGCTAGCCAATGACCGGGAGGCAGCCGCCCGAGTAGCCGATTACCGCGCCCAGAAAGCTGCATTGATGGCACTGTTCGGCGACCCGCGAGAAGACACTCGATGCATCGTCGTGCGGCGCCGCACGCCGTGGTGGCGGCACGCGTGCGTGGCAGCCTCCTGCCGGGGCGTGGGCGTGGTGCTCAGGTCGGCACCCGGCTGGGTGTCGGCTGGATTCCCGGCCGATCAGCCCGTGTTTGCGAAGCGCGCCGACATCGCTTACGCGGTGTCGGCGCCCGAGCATCGCCACCCCGTGGATGTCATGGCGGCGAACGAGGATCATCTCGACAAGTGGTCGTCCATGCCCCTCCCTCGGCCGTTGCCGGTGCCTTCGCTTCGGGAATATGGCTATCCGCTGGTCGGCAGTCACATGCTGCACGACGAGTCCGGCCCTGCAAGGCAATTCATGTACCAGATCCCCGTCAAGGCCCCGCTTACCCTGCATGTCGCTGCGCAGTCAAAGGGCGCCACGGTGTTTCGCCTGTTTCGTGATGGCACCCGCAGCGCGTTCTTCTGGGTGAGTCAGAGAGTGGGATTCGCGCTGACTGGTCACGCCTCCGAGGCGCCGTTGCGCTCCACGATGATCGACGTTTTCGGCGCGCTGGGGACTAGGCAGAAACCTCGCAACGGGCGGTGGTTCGAACCTGCGGTGCTTGACGGTTTTCGCAGTTCTGATCACCCTGCAAGCTGGAGCAGCCCGCCTGCTGCGGGATGGCAGGCAACCGCGCGGACGTTGCTGCGCGCGCTCGCGTTGACGTGCCCGATCTTCTCAATTGGCGCTCTGGCTCAATCGACCAGCCCACTTGTGCCTGCTTCATCCGGTACGTCGGCGCGATGCGCCAGTGCCGCTACATCCGTCGCCGTGAGTGCGGAGCTCGACAAGTTCCGGTGTCTCACGGCTGGCCAACAGGCGGCGTCGCTGCGAATACGAATCGAAAACCACACCCTGTCCTCCCTGACCGACGATCAGATTCTGTCCCTGATGGACGCGATGAAGCCGGAAGCTTTCGTTGAGTACGCAAGGTCCGACATGCTCCCCGATGGCGGCTGCGAATACCGGATGTTCCGGCAGGAGCGCGTGCTCGGGAGATGGCCTGACAGGCCCGATCACATGGTTGTCCGTTACCAGGACATCCCACGAAAAGTCTACGCAAAATGGCTGCCTGACGGAGACCATGCGGGACAGGAGCTTCTTTACGACGAAACGACGGATCGGGATAGCATCTTCGGCCATCTGGGGGGCTCACTGCATTTCGTGTCAGGCAAGATCGCCATCGATGGCCCGCTCGCGCACACCCAGTCCCGCCATAGCGTCCGCGATCTCGGTCTGCAGTTCATCGCGCGCATCGTCGAGCACGACGCACGCAGCTTTCGAGAAGAGGGTCTTACTGAACGGCCGACCCGCATCGAACTCGTGAACGCCCATGGAATGCGGTTGCTAGCCTGGACGTGGATTGCTCCGTCGGGGCCGCCTGCGCACTATGCACAGCGCGTGAGACTGCTGTTCGATCTTCAGCACCCCTGGCCCCGTGGCGAAGCCGCGTGGGACGACAGCGGCCGGCCACTGGAACTGATCCAGTTCGAAGACGTCGTGCCTCACCACTGGAGCGAGACCACCTTCGACCGGCATAACCCCGAATACGACTTCCAGTGAGGAGGATGCGATGACCGAGACCGTCACGCAACCGTCAGAAAACGCATCCGCGAGCGCGGAGCCGGCGTATTCATCAACCCAGGAGCGTCGAGCTCGCCTGGTGAATGAGGCGCGAGTCAGCGGATTTCATAGTGGCCCTGCTCTTCAACTTCGGCGTATAGCGTGCTCGCCACGCCTGGCGCTTTATGCTGCGGAGTCGACGGAAGTCGGAACCCGGAAAGCCGAGGCTCTCTGCGCGGTCCAGGTCCACTGTCCCAGGGCTGACCCTACTTTACGCTGCCGTGCCGTTGCCGTAAGCCACTATTGACGGGTCTGTTAAACACGCAGGTGAACTCATGAAGAAGCTATGGGTTTGGCTACTGTCGATCGCAATGCTTGGCAGCGTGGTGACATGCGGAGGCGACCACCACGATCATCGGCCGTTTGGGGTTGCCGGCATCATGGAGGGAATCTGGAACGGCCATGTGCACTCGAACCTGACGGGCCGCGACACCGGCATGTTCGTGATCGTGACGGCAGGCGGCGCCCTTAGCCTTATCACCGACGACTGCGCCCAGACCTCTGCAAACATTGCAGCGAGCGGACCCTTTTTCTCCGGTGCCGGCACGACCTATACGCAGACAAACTGCGACGGCGTCGATGTCACTGTGGTGCCGCCGACCTCTAGTGCAGGTGCCGTGCAACCTTTCCAGATCGCTGGGGAGTTCGATGATCGGACCGGCACAGCATTCGCCAACTACACCACTGCGAATGACAGCGGAACGATCTCGTTCCTGAACTTCTATCCGGACTACTTTAACGAGTCGGGCACGCTGCCGCGCGCCGCAGGTGCCTACTCCATCAGCCAGAGACTTACCGCTCTGAACGTCGATGCGAACGGGAATGTCTCTTACCGGGATGCGGCCGGGCAAGCTTTCGCTGGCACATTGTCCGTTCTTGATCCGACGGTGGATGTCTATCGCATGACGTTGCAGGTGGGTAGCCAGGCGCTGACCGGTCTGGCTACCCTCGTCGATGACGGGGATGGCAGGAACAATGACTTCCTGTTTGCCGTCGCCAATGGCGCTCTGGCCTACAACGCGGAACTAAGACGCAACTGACTGAAGCCATCACCATTCCGCGGCCAAAGACCAGCGCGCGTGGCGCGCCTCAACCCGGCGTCGAAAGACTGCGGACGCTGGCCCCGGCGCTTCGGAAACTCGACGCGCCCGATGAGTCGTGGCCGCGAGCGGACTGACCTGGCAGGCATATCCGGCCGGCGAAAATTGTTGCTGCTGTGGCGCGGTTCAGCTTGCGGCGCCGACGTGCGTACGGGTTGGTGTGCCGTCAGGAAACGGACGAAAACGTACGATAGCCGCACCGCACAATCAATATAATCAACAGCTTGCGAATGGACTCCGTTTTTCGGCCAAGGGTCGGAACGCAGCGTTAGCGCCAAGCCTTATGCGACAGGACTTCCCGGACGTCAGGCGTACGATTTCGTCCGTTTCCTGACGGCACCCCAAATAGGCTTTTGTCCATGCTTGGCGACACCAATTTCGGTGGGACTCCTGCGCGTTGCATCGACGTATCGCGCGCATACTTGAGGTCCCTCCCCCAACCATCTGTGTCATCGAAAATTTTCAGGTTCACGGAAAACTGGAGAGCCCAAATGAACGAAGATAGCTTCAACCTCAGTGTACGTAAGTTCTTAAAAATGGTTGGCGTAAATTCTCAGCGTGAGATCGAGCATGCAGTGGCCAAGGCCATTGCTAGCGGTGCCATCGCAGGAACTGAATCTTTTCCCGCGAAAGTTACGTTGGAAGTTCCGGAAGTCAAGCTGAAAGTCGAATTCGAGGACTTAATCAGGCTCGAATAAGAGTGCGAGGTACGCCACGGCCCGTCGCGCCCACCGCCCCAGCGGCCACGCCCCTTTGCATTTCCAATCCGTCTGCAATGGAGGCTGACCAGGAATTCCGGGCTGGTCCGAACGTTTGTGATTCGAAGCCGGGCAGCTACTCCTCGCCGTATGGTGCGCAGCTTATCGGGCGCTTGCGGCCCCGATTGTTTACCGCCTTGAACTTGCTGCCATCAATCGCGACGAGGGCATCGGAGAAAAGATCCAACTGCTCGCATTCTTCACCAACTGGCGGCAGACCGCCCGGATTGCTTTGCCGTTGTCTTTGCGGAAACGGGCGATCGTCTGGTTCTGTAGCAGAACCCTGCCGGTTCGCGGGAGATGCGTAACGTGAAGTCACCGCCTCAACCCGGCACGAGCCCTTTTTCCATCAACCAGGCGGGATTGAATAGCCGGGCAAAGTACAGGTCCCCACGATCGCACAGGAGCGTGACGATGGTGTGGCCCGGCCCCATCTGCTGCGCCAGCCAGACGGCTGCCGCTACATTGATACCACTGGAGCCGCCCACGAACAGCCCCTCCTCCCGCAGCAGGCGGTACACCATCGTGACGCAACTCTGGTCATCGATCCGCACCGCGTCGTCGATCGGCGAGCCCTCGAGGTTGGCAGTGACACGGCTGGAGCCAATGCCCTCCGTGATCGAGTTGCCTTCCGCCTTGATTTCGCGCGTTTTCACGAAACTGTACAGCCCGCTGCCGTGCGGGTCGGCAAGCACGGTTCTCACCGCCGGATTCTGTTCCTTGAGAAAGCGCGCGACGCCGGCGAGCGTGCCACCCGTCCCTGTAGCGCACACGAAAGCGTCCACCGTACCCGCCGTGTCGCGCCAGATTTCCGGCCCGGTGGTTTCATAGTGGGCCTGCCGGTTGACGAGGTTATCGAACTGGTTGGCCCAGATAGCGTTCTCCATCTCCTGCGCCAGACGGCCGGCGATCTTCTGGTAGTTGTTCGGATCCCTGTACGGCACCGCCGGCACCGGACGCACCTGCGCGCCGAGTACGCGAAGGAGGTCCATTTTTTCCTGCGACTGGGTCTCCGGAATGACGATCACGCAGCGATAACCACGCGTGGCGCAGATATGCGCCAGCCCGATCCCGGTATTGCCGGCGGTGCCCTCCACCACGGTGCCGCCAGCCTTGAGCACGCCACGCCGCTCGGCATCCTGGATGATATACAGCGCCGCGCGGTCTTTCACCGATCCGCCCGGATTCAGGAATTCCGCCTTGCCGAGAATTTCACACCCCGTTTCCGCACTGAGCTTGGCAAGCCGGATCAGCGGCGTGCTGCCAATGCAGTCGACGAAACCATTCTGTACATTCATGATGTTCCCCTGGACGCGCTCAATCGTGACGAACGGCGGATGCTTCCAGAATAGGCCGATCACCCCGACGGGCGCTACCCCTGTTCAGTTGGCTCGGGTGCAAATTTGCAGGCCCTTTCGACACGTCATTTGAACCTGATCAAGGCTTGCCATTGATCGCCGTCAGATACCTTGCGATCGGCTCAACCTCATCGGCCGACAGTGGCGCGCCGTAAACGGTGCGCATCTTGTTCACTTCGGCCTTCCACTCGTCGAAAGAAAGGGCGGGTTGTCGCGTCACCATCCCGACGGAATGGCATTGCACACATTGCGAGTTCGCGCGGTCCGCCCCGTCGCCGGGCGGGAACGTCGCCGTACCGCCCGGCATCGTGACGTCGACGGTCCGGGTCGCCGCACTGCCCGGTTTGTCCGGGCCGGCAGCCGCCGCGGACAGCCATGCACAGATCGCGCACATCGACAGGACTACAGCAGCCGCCTTCATGTTCCCCTCCTCACGCGACGACCACAGTCGCGGATTCGACGACATTGCGCATGTAGCCGCCGGCATTCCAGTTCGGGGTGTCCGGTTGAGCGACGCCGTGGTCGTTGACGGCTTTAACCTTCAGCACCCACTGGCCGGCGTGACGCGGCGTAAACTGCGCGGTCCAGCGGCGGAAGCTGTACTTGCCGTAGTCGTTCTCGAACATGGCGGAGCCAGCGGTGTCGCCTTGGCCTGGGAACTGCAGCTTCTCGCGGGGCGCGCTGGATCGGGCGTCTGATCGTGCCCACCGCACCAGCGCCAATCCGTATAGGGTACTGCCTGTCGCTCACCGGTCCCGTCGCGGACAACAGCCGCTCGGCTCGGCTCGCCCATGACATTTGGCGGGAGAACGTAAACAGCCGCGGTGGGCTGCTTGGCCGCCCTGTCGAACTCGTCTGCTACGATGATCGTGCGGATGCTTCACTCGTTCCAGGCATCTACAAGCGGCTGATGGACGAAGACAAGGTCGATCTCGTCATCGGCGGTTACGGCACCAACAGCCTGTTGCCGGCGATGCCGTTGATCATGCAGCGACAGCGCTTTTTCGTCGGGTTGATGGGCTTGGGCGTCAACAACGCGCTTGCCTATCCGAACTACTTCGCCATGATTCCAACTGGACCGGATCCGAATGCCGCCCTCACCGAGGGATTTTTCGAGCTCGCCGCTGCGCAGACGCCTCGGCCTTTGACTGTGGCGCTGGTCTCGGCAGATGCGGAATTTTCACGCAATCCCGTTCTCGGCGCGAAGGCCAATGCCGTGAAGCACGGCTTCCAGATTGTGCACGAGGCGACTTATCCACTGACGACCGAGAATTTTGCGCCTGTTATCGACGCTGTCGCCGAAAGCGGTTGCGATCTGCTGTTTCTCTGCTCGTACCTCGCTGACTCGATCGGTCTTGTGCGAACCATCAGTACACACCGTTTTCGTCCGAAGATGGTTGGCGGTGCCATGATCGGTCCTCAGAATGCGTCGGTGAAAACCACACTCGGGCCGCTGCTCAATGGCTTCGTGAACTACGAGTATTGGGCGCCAGTCCCCAAGATGATGTTCCCGGGCGTTCAGGAACTACTCAATACCTACCAGGCGCGAGCCGGCGACGTCGGCGTCGACCTCCTGGGACACTACATGGCACCGCTCGCCGACGCCCAGATGCAGGTGGTTGCCCAGGCTGTCGAAGCTACCCGTGGCTTCGACGATGCAAGCCTCTCGGCGTACACGCGAAGCACGACCTTTCACACAGTCATAGGCGCTGTGAGGTTTGGGGTAAATGGCGAATGGGCGGAACCGCGGGTCCTGCAGATCCAATTCCAGGGAATACAGGGTCATGAGGTCGCCCAATTCCAGAATGGATCGAGGCAAATTGTGGTGTCACCACCAGAACTCACCTCCGGAGGGCTTGGTTTTCCCTATGCAGCGGACTATCCCGGAAATTAAGACGCTTAGCGGACTTTCGTCCTCGCGGTCGGCAGGACGTTCACGCGACCGTTTTACTCCAGAATCGGTCGTTCGCTACTGATTTTTCTGCTCTTGCATGGGCCGCAAGAAAACCGGCCTACGACTCTTTCGTCGCTTGCTTGGTGGTGCTCGCGGCGCTTGATTGATTTCAGACACAACCTAGCGCGTATCCGATAGCGCCATAAAGTAACTCCTGCGTAAACCTATACTTTTCATCGAATCGGCTGTTTAAAAAATAGATTAAATCGTCCATCAGCGTGATATTCGTATTATCCATACAAGACGCTGGGTGCTTTTAGAATATGCGCGGATTCTCAGTTAATCACTATCGACAATACTTTTGTCGATGGGGACCGTGAAGGGGTTAGTTAGTTATTTTGTAAATTGAAAAATCGAAGCGCAAACCGATTCCAGCGCACGAATTGACTGGTTTTATTTTCTGAATGCAACGTATATGAAAAACTAATGTCCGCAACAATCGTTGCGGCTATCGCGGTCGCGGCTTTGCAGCTTTTTTCTCTGATCGATTGCGTCGTGGGTAGCACGGGGGGATCTGGTCATTCGCCTTGATCGGCCGGTGCAGCGTTCCGACTGCTAAGGCGTAGTGTGCCGCCATTCTGGATATGAGGAGTATGACATGTGTCAAACGATCGCAGCACGCGCAGCGCTGGCCTTTGTTTTCGCTGCGTTGGCCTGGACGGCGCTTCCGGCATCGGCACAAAATCCACATTTCGTAGGTAAGGTGACATCGACGCTACAAGCCGATGGCGACGCGGAAGTGTGTTTCAAGGAGGCCGGTCTCGGGAACAATCAATTAATTAACTACACCGCAAGCGCGCAAGCGGCTGCCACTTACGTTTGTGAGAACGGCGGCGGGCAGTGCCCGAACGCCGCTAATAAGACAACCGTAAATGGGCCAGTCAGCGCCAACGGGTCGTTCAATTCCGGAAAAAATGGCTCAATTAATGCGTGTCTTATGCTCGCTCCGCCTAGTGCGGGGAGTTTCAAGTGCCCTGGCGGCCAGACGCTGACGCTTTCACAGGTTAGCTATTCAGGTATTCAGATCACCGATGACACGAATTCGATCACGCAGAATGCCGTCCCGTCTTCAGTCTCCGCGACTATTTTCATGTGCCCCTGATACGTCGACATTCAGGCGGCTGGCTGGTCCTGCCGGCCGCCTCTTCTTTTGCGTCACGGGTTGCACGCACGAGGCTTGGCGCGGGTCACTGCAATACCGGCGTCACGGCATGTTGGGAAAGCCAATCGACGTATGAATCTTGAAGGTATCGTTCGCGATCTGCAAAGGCGCGTTCAGCAAAGCTTGGCAACGCCGCCCGTGGCCCATCGGAATGAGGCACAAAGAATTGCGGTTACGTGCCAGCTCGCGCGAGACCATCGAGGCACTGCGTCCGATGAGGCGCGCTTTACGCGTGTGCTCCGGTGAGAAGGGAGCGCGCCAGGCCGGCGGCTGATTGACGTAGCTACCTAACATCAGGCCGCGCGTGCGACGCTTCGCAACAGAAGGACCCGAATCATGCCCAACTTCATGCGCATCGCGGCAGCGACTGCTGTTCTCAGCACGGTGACACTGAGCTGCCCGACATACGCCGATGAGACTGCCGACAAGATCAGATCGATGCTGCAAGCGCGCCTGCCCGAGATCGAAATCAAGAGCATCGAAAAGACGCCGATCGCAGGCCTCTACGAGGTGAACCTCGGTTCCCGGATCATTTACACCGACGCAAACGGCGACTATGTGATTGTAGGTGATCTCGTTGATACGAAGACGCGCACCGATCAGAGCAAAGCGCGCCTCGACGAGCTGAACAAAGTCGATTTCGCAAGCCTCCCGCTTGCCGATGCAGTGAAGGTCGTCAAAGGCAAGGGTAGCCGCAAGATCGTCGTCTTCTCGGATCCAAACTGCCCGTACTGCAGGCGGCTCGAAGCGGCGCTGAAGTCAGTCGACGACGTTACGGTCTACACCTTCCTCTACCCGGTGTTGTCGCCCGATTCGTTGACGATATCGAAGGCAATCTGGTGTGCGCCCGACCGCGTCACGGCGTGGGAAGCGTGGATGCTGGATCGCCGCGCTCCGTCGCCGGCATCGACGGCTTGCGACACGAGCGTGCTCGAAAGGAATCTCGCACTCGGGCGTGGCGCGAACGTGACGGGCACGCCGACGATCATTCTTGCCAACAGCCGACGGCTTCTCGGCGCCGTATCGGTCGACGCGCTTGAACGCGCCTTGACGGACGGGCACTAAACGCGCACTGATTCGTGCCTGTGATGCCGAGCAGCCCGCAACAGCCGCCATTGACGCGGCAGGGCGTCCACTGTCCGCAATAGCTTGAAAGAGGTCGTTGCGGTGGCGCGAGTCGGAACGGCAGTTCTGGGTCGGGAGTGTGAGTTCGCTGATGCAGAAAGCTGCCGTCCGTCTCCTTGACGCAGCCCGTCAGCAATCCGCCACATTGCTGACGTACAACTCAGCCCGCCCCAATGTCGGCAATGGCCGAACTCCCGTCTCCCTATGCGAGTCGACGAACGGCCGTTGTACCTTGAAAGCCGCCGTAGATGTCGCGCTGGCTTGACGGGCCGCAACGGGTCGCAAGTACGCATCCGCTTGCAATGAAACCTGACATTGATGGTTGCCGACGTGCGAATGGCGGGAAAGGAATCGTTACCTGCCTTGTCATCGCCTATGGATGAACGTCCGCTCCGGCCGATGACCGGCCGCCAGCCGGGCGGCCCGCACCGCCTCTTCATCGGCCATTGCCTACGGTAGTGGCACCCCTTCGACTCGGACAAACGACCGCCCTATAGCGTTTGCCCGTCGTCGGCGTGGATCAAACGGTTGGTCCACGTCGCCAAGCGCTACGACGCCGTGATGAATGTCAAGAATTTGGACCTTTTCCCAGCGCTGAAAACCGCTCTGACGCGTACACCGGCTAGCGATTGCAGGATTTCTGTTTCTTCGCTTCAGTGCGGCGCACCAGGTAACGATAGAAAGACGGTGGGACCTGTCCGACGGGATGATTGCAATAAACGGTATATACTGTTTATACCATTATCAACGCAGAGGTTCACATGACCGCTCCCATTACCCAGAAGCCCAGCAAGAAAGCATTCCACTTCCCGAAGAATTCGAATAGCGTTGCATCAGGCGATGACAAAGCCGTTGTCGCTGCGGAGCAACCGGTTGCGCAGAAGCCCGCCACTGCGAAGAAGGCCGCCGCTGCGAACAAGCCCGCTACGACGAAAAAGTCCGCCACGACCAAGAAGGCCGCGAAATCAAAACGCCCGGTGGCTGAGGAGGCCGCACCGGCCAGCGCTCCCGCAGAGGCAAAAGTGAAGCGCGCAAAGAAAGAGAAAGTCGTGCGCGACAGCTTCACCATGCCAAAATCCGACTACGAAAAAATCGCGGCGCTGAAGCAGAAGTGTCTGGATGCCGGCGTTTCCGTCAAGAAGAGTGAGCTGTTGCGTGCAGGGCTGCTGATGCTGGAGTCCGCCGCACCGAAACGACTTGTAGCCGCGGTGTCGTCAGTGGAAGCAGTGAAGACGGGGCGACCTGCAAAGGGATAAAAGCTGCGTCGACGGCACATGCGCGAAGGGCTGGTTTTGCCCCCGCGCTAATCATCCGTTCCAAAGTGCGGGGCGACTGCCTGGCGGTGTCAGCCTTTGGCGTTCATGAAGGAAGGCTGGCCCTGATTGCTCCCTTCCTGTAGTGCGAGCCTGAGGTTCTGCACGAACGACTGTGCTCGCTCGCGGCGGTTTTGCAGCCGTAGAGGGCGGCGAGTATCCATGGCCAGCAGACCCACGATGCCCTTGGTGGACACACTGGTGGCGAGCTTCGGGACATCCGTCACCTTGGCCCACCAGCAATGGGCAATCTCGTTGCTGGGCACCGGGAATTGCCCCTGCGCAACCTCAGCCACAAAAACGTAATGGCGGGTATGCGCGCCGGCAAATTCGAACATGAATTTCAAGGCACCCGCACGAAGGCAGGTTTCCTCGAACAACTCGCGCAACGCCGCATCTTCCAGCGTTTCCCCCACTTCCGGTTTGCCGCCCGGCAGCGACCATCTACTTTGTTCCCGGCCTACCAGCAGAACTCGCGTTCCTTGCTGGCACACGACAGTCGCGCGCTGTTTCATGAAGTCTCGTCCATTCCTGCCGGGCGTCGGGCGGTGATGACGAAAGCACGCCAGAATGCGATCTCAGGCTCCCCGGCTCCACGAGTACTCGCTTCTGGTCCGGCCACGCCGACCGCCAGGCTCGGCTGATTCATCAAGCGATGTTGATTTTTCGGTGTGACAGGTTTGTGACGGCACGCAACGATTGCCGATGAAAAACGGCTATTGCGGAGCAACAGCCTGCAAACCAACAGCAGCGAGATGATGAGGGCTTCGGTCCTCGCGGGAATGGGTGCCGCACTGACGGCGCTAGCGTGCTTTGCCCCGGGCGCTCTTCCTGGCGCTCCCGGCGCGAGGCGCATCTTTACCCGCCACGGCGCCGCCGTTCATCTGCTCCATCCACGACAAAGCGTCGACATACGACAGAAACTGCTGGAGATACCCAGGCGACAGCTCGCGCATCAAGGAGAGCGACCGATGCACGAGGCTGCTCGAGTTGAGCGGACCGGCATTCCCCGGCACCTGCTCCAGCGACTGCCGCAACTGCTTCTGGGTGCTGAGCCTGGACCAGATGTCTCTGAAGTAATCGAGCACCTCCAGTTCCGGATAGGAGGGGCGCCGCGGCGCGGCGTTGGCCGCGGGGCCGGCGCCATCCATAGGCGCGTGGCTGGCAATGTGATCGATCAGTCCGGCGAGCGCTCCGCGAGCGGGCTCGCCTGACGATGAAGCGCCGTCGGCGTCGCCAGGCCTGGGGCCGGCGCGCTCGAGATCATCGGCATAGGCTGCGAGCAGTTTGGACAGTCTGTCATCCAGGATGCGCCGCGCCTCGCCGCTGTGGCCAGCCGCCCGCCGATCCAGCGCCTCGATGAAATGAAAGCGGACCGGATCCAGGCGATCGGCGCCGTGCTCGCGCCATGCGTCGAGCGTCGCCCGGGCGTGTGTCACGCCATTAGTCATGGGACTTCACCGTTGCCGTCGACGGCCTCGGAACAGGCGCGATTTCCACTCGCCGGTTCCTGGCTCGTCCGGCGTCGTCGGCATTCGAGCTGACGGGCTGCCCGGAGCCGAACGCAGCCGCGAATACCGAGGAGGCGGGCACGCCTTCATCGATCAACGCACGCGTCACCGTCAACGCGCGCTGCGCCGACAGCTCCCAGTTGTCGGCAAAGCGGCGGTTGCCGTCCCGCACCTGGCGGTCGTCGGTAAAGCCGCTCACCATCAGGATTTCGTCGCGGGCCTTGAGATACCCGGACAGAGGCCCGGCCAGGCTCTTCAGCACTTCCCGGCCTTCGGGCTGCAATTGATCGGAGTTCAGCGCGAACAGCACGCTGCCGCTGATGCCGATGCGCCCGTTGACCAGCGTCACCCGGCCCGCCGCCAGCGGCCCTGCCAGCGCCTGCTCCAGGCTCTTGCGGCGCTGCGTTTCCATCTGCCGCTGCTTGACCTCTTCATCCAGCCTCGTCGAGAGTTCCAACTGCACGCCGATGATGCCCACCAGGATCAGCACGAAGGCGCCCAGCAGCACCGACATCAGGTCGCCGAATACGGCCCATATCGGCGCCGTTGTCTCCACACCGCCGTCGATTTCCTCGCTCATGCCGCTTCGGCTCCGGCGGACGCCCGCTGGCCGGCGAGCTGTTGCAGGTCTTCGACGATCTGCTTCTGCGACCTCATGCTCAGGTCGACGACTTCCCTCGCCTGCGCCACGTAATAGGCAAGCTGTTCGTCGCTGCGCGCGAGGGACTTGTCCAGCGCAGCTTCGATACGCTGCAGGTGGGCCACCAGCTTGTCGTTCGACTCGCCGAACAACTGGACGGCCACACCGAATGCTTCGCCGAGGCTCGCCACTTCGACGGCGCTGCCGGTGACTTGCGCGGCAACGGCGCCCAGCTTGCCGGTCTCGAGCTCGACCTTGTCGGTGAACTGGGTGCCGACACGCTCCAGCAGATCCGCCGACGTCGCGACCAGCGCGTCGACGGCCGACCGCTGCTCGGTGGACGCATGGTTCACAGCATCGAGCAGCGTTTCCAGCGTGGCCAGCAGGCGGCTGCGCTCCTCCAGCATCGCGGTGTCGCGAACCATGCTGTCAGAGAGCTTCTGACGCAGTTCGGCGACGACTTCGGCCGCGGCCTTGGGCGCTTCCGAGGCGGCTTGCACGAGGCGGGAGATTTCCGCAATCGTGTTGCTCGCGTGAGCCCGCGTCTGAGCCGAGATGTCGCGCGCGGTCTGCTCCAGCGTGTCGCAGATTTGCTGCTGCCGGCTCGCGGCGTGCGCGTTCGTCTGCTCCCACTCCTTGCTCAGCGTCGCGGCGATCAAACCGAGCGTTTCGGTCCAGCCCGCGAGGCGCTGCTGGTCGCGCGCCGCCAATTCCGCCTGCAAGTCGGCATGCGATCGGCTCACGCCGCTTAGCAGCGACGCCGAATGCTGCTCGAAGGTCGCAGTGGCCGCCGCCAGGGCTCGCTGGTTGTCGCCCGCCAGTTTCTCGCCGACGCGCTCTTGCCGCGACAACGCCTCGCCCCACGCCTGCGCCACACTGCCGGCCGCGGCTTCCAGGCGGGTGGAGACGCCCTCCAGCAGGCCGGCCGAGCGTTGTTCGAAAGTCTCGTTGAATCGGTCCAGCGAGGCGCGCAGGTCCTGGGCAAGCACTTCGCTCGATCGCTGGTGTTCGCCCAATGCCCGGTTCCAGATATCCGCCACGGTCGTCGTAGTCGTCTCGAAACCGGTCGACAGCCCGTCCAACTGACGCTGCACGGCGTGCGTGACGGTCTCATGCAACGAGGCCGACTCGCGCGCGAGACCCGCCATCGTGGCCTGCATGACCGGCTGCAACGCCGCGCCGGCGACGCGGGCGCTTTGGGCGACGCTCTCCTTCAACGACTGCTCCACGGAGGCAGCAAGGCGCGTGTAGGCGGCCTCCGCCCTGCCATGGAAGACGTCCTGGCTGGCGATCTGCCGCTCGTTCAAGGTGAGGCCCTGTTGCTCGATGGCCGCCATCATCGTCTGTAGCCGATCGACCAGAGCGGGCATCACCTCGGCCTGCCGCTGGAGGAGCTTGAAGGTTTCCTCGCGCTGATGGGTCTGCGAGTAGATGCGCAAGGTCGTCGCAATCTTGACGTCGAGCAACTGCGCCGCCTGAATCCGCTCGCGCCGGCACAACGCGGAAAGCAGCCCGAGCATGGCGGAGGTGGCCACGCCCGCAATCGAGGTGCCGAACGCAAATCCCAGCCCCTTGACCGGTGCGGCCAGCGAAGCGCGGATAGCCTGCAAGTCCGTCGCGCTTTCCAGCGCCATCCCGGTGCCCCTGAGGGTCGCCACCATGCCCAGCAGCGTACCCAGCATGCCCAGCAAGACCAGCAGGCCGACCAGATACGGCGTCAGCGCCGGCCCCGGCAAAGCCACGCGCTCACCCTCGATGCGCAGGCGCGCCGCATTGCGCAGGCTGGGATGCAAGCGGTCGAGCCAGGCGCCAAGGCTCGGCGGTGGTACGGACAGCGCCGTAACGGCGCTCGCCAGGGTGGAAGTCGCCTGGCTGTAGCGTCGCAACTCGAGCGCGCCGGCCAGATAGCAAACGCCAACCAGCATCGTGACGGCCAGCGCCAGCGGGTTCGAGCCGGCGTAGCCGGCGCCGATCCAGCACACAACGGCCAGACCTGCCAGAAAAACAACGAGATTAAGAAGATGTCTGGACATAGTGTCCCAGTTAGCTGGTGCGAAGGGCCGCGAGCAACCCTTCGACCGGTTGAAAACGAAGATCCAGTTCGGCGAGCAACACGCTCTGCATATCCTTGCGGAACACGTCGAGCCATGCGCCGGGCGTGACCGCCGCGGCATCGCCCGAAACTCGAGCGTCGGCCAGCGTGTCCTGCCCGGCCCGGCACAAACGCTCGAAGTGCGCTGCAAGGAGCCCCGGCACAGCGGCCAGCAGGTTCTGCTCGCGCGAACTCAGCGCTCGCTCCATGACGGCATCCATTACCGCGAGCCGGGTCATGGCGGGCGTCCTGGCGGCCAGCATTTGCCGCAGACGGCCGCGCAGATTGTCGATACCCGTCTCCATCTCCTGCTGCAAGGAGAGATAGCGTTGACGAAAAACCGCGTAATCGACCGCTGCATCCATGGGGGCGCCCTGGACGGGCGCTTGCGCCGGCCCGCGCCGTCTGGCGCCGGCGAACGCACTGTCGCCGGCGATGGCATGTGCCAACGAGGTGCGCACGCGGTCGCACTCGTTCTCTTCAGCGCTGCCGAAGGCGCGCGCGCCAGATGCTGCGGCAGGCGGACTGCCGTTGAGCGCGCTGGACAAGGCGATGGCGTCGGTCCAGCCGAGCCATTGGCTCAGCCGGTCCGAGAGCGATTGCGTGGATTCGGGAACGTCGGCGTCTGTCAGGCGAGCCAGTAAGCGAATGAGCGTCGGACCGCTGAAAGCTGTGCGCTGCGGGGCTTGCACCATACCACCAAAGTCAAAAAAGTCAGCAGTTTACACGCCGCCGGGCTGAAGACTGCCGCTTCTTGATTAGTGGGACGGGTGAACGCGGAATTTCAGGCTGCTGGTGGCATAGCTCCGCGATTTGTATCGCAATGCATCCACGCGCCGAATAGATACAAAACATTGCGCATTCGAATCCCAATCGACACACACGAGATACATCCAGACGAGACAGGAAAGGACAGATCGTCTATAGCCACTTCGGCGAAGGCGATTACGCTCAGACCGAAGCGGCAATCCAGAAGCTGGTCGCTCAGAAGGAATAACGCGTGTGGCCGGTGGGCCGGCCCCCAGAATTCCGAGCGTTTGGGGAAGCAACCCCATTGACGACCCATACTCGGGTCTATAAAACGGAGACAGCGAGGGGAAAACTGAGCCTCTCGACCGCGTTCCACACAGAGAACGCGGCTCTCTTTGCGTACCCAGGAAGGAAGCCTATACACAGCGCGGCCAACGCGCTGTCCTACTGCATGCGAGTGGAGCCGGTGAACGCGGTCACGGCGGGCAGACGATCGCTGCTTCGGTCGAGCACCGCTCCCGCTTGGCCCGTTCCACGAGACCGGAGACGCCCATGATCGGTTACTCCCCCGCCTTACCGAGCATCGTCTTGCTGGCGACCACGTTCTGGATATTTCAGCTCTGGCAAGCACGGTCGAACGCCGCGCCGGCGAGTTCGCCGCCTGCACGCAACGCCGCGATAAATGGATTGCGCGCCTTTCTTGCGATCAATGTCGCCGTCAGTCACTTGCTGCGCACCCACAAAGCCATCGAGACGGGCGAATGGGAAGGCATGATCGGCTATTTCGAGTCGTTCCCACTCTTTTTTATGATCACAGGGTTCGTCTTTTGGGAAAAGGTCCTTCAGGCCGGCATCAAGACCGATTGGTTACGGTTGTATATCGCGCGTCTGTTTCGCATTGGTCCGATGTATTTGTTCGTTGTCAGCATCATGCTGCTTGTCGTCTTTGCGCGCACCGGCTTCATCCTGCGCGAGCCGGCAAGCAGCGTCGCCTACCAGGTGCTGTGCTGGCTCGGCGTGGGGATCGTCGACGTGCCGCATACGGTGAACGGCCACCCGAGGGCCGATCTCATCTTGGCCGGCGTAACGTGGACATTGCGTTGGGAGTGGCTCTTCTACGCGTGCCTGCCAGTGCTGGCCCTGCTATCCGGAAAGAAGACCCGCGTGCTCTTCCCATTGCTGGCCCTGACCGTCTGCCTGCTGGTCGCAGGGCTGACGAGCCACAAGACGATGCCCATGTTCGCCTCGCTGTACCTTGCCGGCATGAGCGCCGCGTCACTTCATCATACGGGCCACCGGATTCATCTCGACAACCGCGCTACGTCGTCTGCCGCTTTGTTGCTGCTTGCCGCAATGTTTGCTGCGCCACATGCATTCCAAACACTGTCCCCGATGTCTGTCGCGTACTATTCGCTCCTCTTCTATCTGATCAGCTCCGGCACCACCCTATTCGGCTTACTGACGAGCCGGTCCGTGCAGATGCTGGGACAAGCGAGCTATAGCATCTACCTTGCCCAGGGGCTGTTCCTCACGCTGTTCTTTTCCATTCCCGCAATCCGCTCGTTCGCATTCGCCAGCATGCCGGCATTCTGGCTTGTCGGTCTTGCCTATGTCGTTCTGCTCTGTGCGAGCGCATCGCTTACGTATCGATTCATCGAATCGCCATGCATCTTGTTCGGCAAGACGCTAAGCACCTCAGCGCGCCTGCCGGGGCGGCTGCGTCAGCGGGAGATCGACCGCGATGCGTCGCCGCGCCACGACGAGTTGCGCGGCGAGCACGACAGACTCTCGCGGGCGACCGGGTCGGAAAGTTGACGCGCGCTTTATTCGCTGATTTCCGCGAGCCTATTCCTCAGGCTCGCTCACTCTATGAACATTTCTTTGTAAATAAATCCTGATTTTTTTATAAGGATTTCCTTTCCTATTCATAGACCATTGCTGGAGCTTGCTTTACATCCAGCGCCTTACCTGAAACCGATGAAATAACACCTGCTTCCGCTCTTCAGAATGACTGGACGTGGCCGTATACCATGGAGGATCGTGGATCATCAGCAGCCGCCGCCATCCGCGCTCGTCACGGCTTGATTCTGGCGGCTCAGCTATGTCTGATCTTCGGAACACCTGTCGAAATCGCTTGATCCGATGTGATTTCGGCTGTCTTAAATGATCGAAATGAATCAACCGGCATTCGCATTCAGATTCGACGTCGCAGCGCAAAAGTGTATCGGGACAAGCCATCCGGCAAAACAGAAAGCCTTGCCGGGCACTGAACGCGCGTATCAAAACCTGGGTGAAGCCAACAGGGTTCACTGAACTGCAACAGACAAACAGGCCGTGATGATTTTGTTCGCCGCTTGGTACGGGCGAGGAACGTTGCGGCCTCGAGAGCAAACGTTTGCCAACTATCGGCGACGCCCGGAATCGTTACATGGATCAACCGCCGGGCGCGTCCCAATCAGAGATGGAGCAGGGTATGAAGAGATCGAAATCGAGCAAATTCGATGTGCAACGAGCTCACGTGAATCCAGACACTCCTGAAACATTGTCTGGACAAGCGGATTCCTTCGCGATGCAGGCACACATTGCTGAAGGCATTTCGCGTCGTACATTCCTTTACAGCCTCGGTGCGTTGGCGCTGTCCGCCTGCGGCGGTGGCGGCAACGCCGAAGCATCGTCCGGGTCATCGCTTGCGGCGGCCGCGTCGCGCGCGGCGGTGCTAAGCAGTTCGTCATCCGGCACGTTCGTCCATCCAGGTCTGCTGCACACCCAGGCCGATTTCGACCGGATGAGCCAGAAGGTCGCGGCGAAGGCTTCGCCGTGGATCGATAGCTGGAACATCCTGATTGCGAACAGTCATGCCAGCCTGTCCTGGACACCGCGCCCACAGGCAGTCGTCTATCGGGGTAGCGACGGGGTGCATCCGCAGAACTACTCCTTGCTGTACAACGACGTCGCGGCGGCGTACGCATGCGCATTGCGCTGGAAAGTCACGGGCAACACCGCTTACGCCGACAAGTCGGTGCAGATCATGAACGCATGGTCGTCCACGTTGACCGGGATCGGCGGCGATACGGACGCCGATCTCGCGGCCGGCATCTACGGCTACGAATTCGCCAATGCCGGTGAAATCATGCGCACCTATTCAGGCTGGGCGGCCGCCGACTTCGCGCGCTTCCAGAGCATGATGCGCAACGTCTTCTATCCGATCAACCACGATTTCATCAACCGGCACAACAACACCGAGGTGACCCACTATTGGGCCAACTGGGATCTGTGCAACATGGCATCGATCATGGCCATCGGCGTGCTATGCGACGATCAGGCGCTATTCGACGAGGCCGTCACCTACTTCAAGAGCGGCGCAGGCAACGGCGCGATCCAGCAAGCTGTGTACTACGTTCATCCGGGTTATCTTGGCCAATGGCAGGAATCGGGACGCGACCAGGGGCATGCCACGCTCGGCATCGCGCTCGCGGGGACGATCTGCGAAATGGCCTGGAATCAGGGCGTCGACCTCTATGGCTACGACAACAACCGGTTCCTGATGGGCGCCGAATACGTTGCGAAGAGCAACCTGATCCAGTCGGGCACGAACTATTACACGGTGCCCTTCGTACGCTACAACAATGTCGACAACGTCAACCAGACGGGGTTTTCGACTTTGGCTCAAGGTACGGCGCGGCCTTGCTGGGCGCTGGTCTACAACCATTACGTCAACCGCAAGGGTTTGGCCGCGCCTTATACGCAGAAGTTTGCGACACTGGTTCAGCCGGAAGGCGGCGGAGGCAACTATGGATCGGACAGCGGCGGCTACGACCAACTGGGCTATGGAACGCTGACCTGCACGCTGGACGCGATCGCAAGCGGCGCGGCGCCGAGCGCGCTCAGCGCGAGCGTGAGCGCGGGGCAGGTGATCCTGTCGTGGTGGGGCACGGCGTATGCGACGAGCTATAACGTCAAGCGCGGCACTACGTCGGGCGGACCCTATACCTCCATTGCGAACGGCGTCACCGATCTGCTCAGCTATACGGACAGCGGTCTTGCAGCCGGCACCTACTACTACGTCGTGACCGCGGTGACACCGTCCGGTGAAACGGCTGCATCGAACGAGGCCGTCGCGATCACGGCGGTGCAACTGCAGACCTGGCTGACATTCGACGAAAGCAGCGGCACGAGCGCGGCCGATTCGAGCGGGAACGGACATACCGGTACGCTGGTCGGCGGTGCGAGCCGGGCGGCCGGCAAGAAGGGCAATGCCGTGTCGCTCGATGGCAGCACGGGCTATGTCAGCCTGCCGGACAACCTCGTGGCCGACGTGTCGGACTTCACGATCGCTACCTGGGTCTACTGGAATGCAGCGAAGACCTGGGAGCGCATATTCGACTTCGGCTCCGGCACGGGCCGCTACATGATGCTGACGCCGCGCGCCAATAGCGGGTTCGCACGCTTCGCGATCACGCTCAACGGCGCCGCCGGCGAGCAGGGCATCGACGGCAACGTCGCGCTGCCCACGGGGCAATGGGTTCACGTCGCGGTGACGCTGTCGGGCAATGTCGGCACGCTGTACCTGAACGGCAGCGAGATCGGCTCCAACACGGCGATGTCGTTTGCGCCGTTCCGGCTGGAAAGTACGAACCAGAACTGGATCGGCCGTTCGCAGTTTTCAGCCGACCCGTATTTCAACGGCTTGATCGACGAGTTCCGCATCTACCGTAACGCGCTTAGCGCCGCGCAGATTACGGCATTGATTTCCGCGTAGCGACGGACAAGCCAGATGCCGGTGGCGCGGCATCTGGCAACGTTTGTCCTTGGCGAACATGCACCGGATCGGCCGCGTCGCCAGGCAAACTCAATACCCGTCAGGCGCCCCCGTATTCGCCGCTCGCTCTCACCGGCTTTGTCCGGGTTGCCGGGCGTTGAGGAATCAGCATGACGCACGCAACAATGAAGACCAGCAATATCACCGACGCATACAGCCGGCTGACGTGCAGGCCGCCGTCGGTGACGGGTTTGTCGAGGAAATCTCCAAGCGTCGCGCCAAGCGGACGCGTCAGGATGAAAGCGGCCCAGAACAGCAGCGTGTGCGAGATACGCTTCCAGAAATAAAGACCCGCCACAATCGCCAGGCCGCCGCCGAAAATCAGCGCGCCGTACTCGTATCCGAGACCCAGGCCGCCGCGGTCCGAGCCTGCCACCCAATCGCCCAGCGCTGTACCCAGCGTCTGCGAAAACAGGATTGTGATCCAGTAGAACCACTCGGCCTTGGGCGTCGTGATGCTCTGGACCGACAC
The DNA here is from genome assembly GCF_059422005.1 of Paraburkholderia sp. GW821-FHT02A12. NCBI lineage: Bacteria > Pseudomonadati > Pseudomonadota > Betaproteobacteria > Burkholderiales > Burkholderiaceae > Paraburkholderia > Paraburkholderia sp. GW821-FHT02A12. The sequence goes on from NZ_JBWKWA010000002.1 coordinate 3,389,880, forward strand.
ACTGCCCTCCGCCTTGTACCAGATGACGAGGCTCGCAAGCAGCAGTGCGAACACGATGGCGACGCCGCCCGGATAACCTACACCCATTGATCGATCGAAGAAGTCGGCCATGGTCGTGCCGAGCGTCGTGGTCGCGACGATCGTCGCCCAATATAAGGATGGACGAAACCGCTCGGCCTTGATTTGTCCCGAAACGAGTCCGATAAAGATGACCGCAAAAATGGCCGAGCCGATCAGATAGCCCAGGTTGAGCGACATCGTCACCCAGTCGCCGCCCGTTTCTCCAAGCGTAGTTCCGGCAATCTTGACAATCCAGAAGCCCAATGTGACTTGCGGGACCTTGCTGACCGCATGTTCCAATATCTGCCGCGCGTCGCTTTTCATATTGATGAATGCCCTTGTTCAAAGTTAAACAGAAACCGTGACCAAGCATGACAGACAGTCGCTTAACGTCTGCTTAAGGAAGTCGAGGGCAGATTTCACTGGCTGCAGGAATGGCTGTTATTCCGGGCAGAGACCTATCCGTCGGGTAGGGTGAAGTCTAGCGAATGTCCGCCAGGCAGTCGCCGGCGCTTCATAGAAACCTCGGCTGGACCGAGCGCCAAAATGCATAAAATTTGGCTTATTTTTATCGCTAAAGACATTAACTATCGTAAATCGTTAGTCGGTCCTACTCTCTAATCACCTCCCATCGTGCTTCGGTCGCCGCACTCGAGTCGCCGATAGCGCGACCGGGGGGCGAGGTCGAATGCAAACCGAAACGGCACCGTTATGCAGTCGCATAGATGGAATGCCGTGAATCCGGATCACACCGCGCTGGTCCTAATAGCTCACGATACCTGCGCGCGTATTCGCTGCAGTGAATTCGCCAGACCAATCAACAACTATTGCACCTCGTCATCGCTTACCCCTACACACGGACTTTTGTAAGGTCAACATGCAAGAATTCAAAAAACATTTCCGTCGGATAGGAGGGCGATGAGCCATGATGCAGCCCACCAGGAATCTGACTGAGCCAATCCTTTGTACCGACTCTACCGTGTTGTTTTCGGCGTACGGCTTCGGCTGGGGATACTGCGCCTTTGCGCTGCCTTGCGAAGTCGTTTGCGAAGAACTCGGCGCTGCGAACCGGACCCCCAGGCAATTGCTGCTCGCCTTCGAGCTTGGCAAGCATCGGCTGTTGCAGGCAGTAGAGGCGAAGGAAGCGCCAGACACCGGCGAACGTGTAACGCTGTCGGCCGCTGACCTGTAATGCAGGACTGCGGCGCCGCGACATCACGCACGGATCGCCTGCCCACGCAATACGAAGCGGACTGGCCGCCGACCTGCCACTCTAAACGCAGTCGTCGCAACAGCCAGTCCCCCGAGGTTTTCACGCGGACGTCAAGGCATCAGCACCGTGTCGACGACATGAATCACGCCGTTGGATTGCATGACGTCGCCAATCGTCACGTGTGCGATATCCCCCTTGTCGTCGGTGATAGCCCAACCTTTGCTGTCCTTACTGACGATCAGTGAATCGCCCTCGACCGTTTTCAGGTTGGCCTTGCCGCCCCCCTGTTCGACCGCCATGGCGAGGTCGTGTGCGGTGATGCGGCCCGGCACGACGTGATACGTGAGCACTTTCACGAGTGTCGGCTTGTTCTCGGGTTTGAGCAGCGTCTGGACTGTTCCGGACGGCAACGCCGCGAATGCTTCGTTGGTCGGCGCGAACACCGTAAATGGCCCCTTGCCCGACAGCGTATCGACGAGACCGCCGGCCTTGACGGCCGCCACCAGCGTCGTGTGGTCCTTCGAATTCACCGCGTTATCGATGATATTTTTTGACGGATACATCGGCGCGCCGCCGACTTCCACCGTGTTATCGGTGGACATCGATCCGGCCGTAGCGGCCGGCGTCACCACGCCCAAGGTCAGCGCGAGCGCGAGCATCGCGCCGATAGTCTTCATATTGTTGCAGGATTGCATTTCGGTTCTCCCCGAAAGATCGACGCTTCCGGACTGGAAGCAATCGAAGATACGGGTCCAACGAACGGGCGGATGCACGCGCATCAATTAAACACAAACGCACGCGAAGAACCTTGCCGCAAGAACGGTTCACGTCCCGCCGACAACCCCTTTCGCCAGTACCGGCCCGGTCGGTTGTCCGGTAGGCGACCCGCCGGACGGCTCCAGCGACACAGCCAGGATCGCGCGGGCGTTCAACTGCGCGATCCGGGCCTGCGGCAGCGATACGATAGTCGGCCGGTCCGCGGCAATGACGCCGAGCGAGATGGGCCGTGCGCCCGGCGGGATGATCCATAGTTCGGTGGAACGGTCGGCCACCGCCGGTACGTTGTCTGCTGGAACGATCACCATGCGGGCACGCTGAACGTCGACGGTGGCGGTCCATCCCGCACCCCCGCCTTGCCGGACGATGCTGGCGACCATGTAGTCATGATTGCCCGGCGCCGTAACGGGCGCCCGTCCGACCGGCAACACAGACACGATAGCGAGCGCGACAGCCACGACGCTCGAACCGATACCGATCACGCGCCACAAACGAACGTTGTCCCATAGCCTGACGCGTGGCGCGCGCGGCGCCGGCCGCGCGAAACCCAGCTCGGACTGGATGCGCGCCCACACCTGCGGAGGCGCCGTGATCTCGCCGATATCCTCGCTCAGCGGCATCAAGCGGTTCTGCCAGCGAGCCACGTTAGCCGCCAGATGAGGATCGTGTCGCATCGCCTCTTCGATCTGGCGGCGCTCGGCAGCGTCGAGCACACCCAGCGCGTACTCGGCGCACCGCAGATCGTCGGGTTCGTGTAAGGGCGTATTCATTGCTCGAGACAGGCTCTGAGCTGAATCAGGCTACGCCGGATCCAGCTTTTCATGGTGCCCAGCGGCACACTCAGGCGCTCCGCCAGCTCGGCATACGTCGCGCCCGTGAAAAAGGCTTCCCGTACGATCTTGCCGTGCCCGGCAGGCAGCCTTTCCAGACAATGCTCCAGACGCCGTCTCTGCTGGCTGCGCTCGGCCAACGCGGCCGGTGACGGATGCTCGTCGACGATGTCCTCTTCTGTCGACTCATCCAGCGATTCCTCGCGGCGGCGGCGCAAGCGGTCGATCGCCCGGTTGCGCGCGATCGTCGCGAGCCAGGTGACGGCGCCGGCCATTCCAGGGTCGAAGATTGCGGCTCGGCGCCATACCGTGACATAGACGTCCTGAAGCACGTCCTCGGCTTCGCTGCGATCTCGCAGCATCTTCACGCAAATGCCAAACAGCTTTGCAGAAGTGCGCTGATAGAGCGTGGCGAATGCTGCCTGGTCGCCTTCACCGGTGCGGAGCAGAAGCCGGTTGAGTTCGTCGCGGCGCCGGGCCTCGAAGTCATCCGCGATCCCGTCGCCGTCGGCCGCTGCATTTCCTTGCATGGGCATCGCATTCTCTGCAGGTTGGCCGTGCATGATCGGGAATAGCGGTAGTTTAGCAGCGCGGCGGCCAGTCGAAACGAGTGCCTCCTGGGGTCGTTGCCATCGCATCCCGAGACTCTCCCTGAGCATAAGACCGCGCATTCGATGGCTATGCACGAAGCGGCAAGTCCTCACCGAGCTATACGGATCAAGCGGCACGCCGGATGCAAACTGGCGGAAAAAAGTTTCTTCCGCGGGTTGCTTTACCGACCCGTCCTCCTCGGCATCGCAGCTACCACCCCGTTTTCCGCAGTTGAATCCCCGATAGCCCATTTCAAACGTCGATTTGGCCCGATCGGGTGCAAAATGACCGCCTGGATGTTGGGCCGTCGTCGTGCACCCCGCACCAGAGCCATCGACCGACGCAAACTACGCCGGAATGCCTACGCAGGTTGGGAGGGGACATGAACGCCTTCAGCAACATCTGGCGTCTGATTGTCGGCAAACAGATGGTGCTGCTGCCAATGAACGTGGGTTGATTCAGTGGACCATCGTCACCGGGGTGACGGTGCGCCGCGAGAGTGCCGCGAGCGTCGCCAGCCGGCGGAAGAATCCCATATGACTGGCGTCGATCACCATCACGTCAGGCTGCGTCGTTGCCGCATAGGCGGCGATGGCCTTGGTGCGGTGGCCGAATACGCGTTTCCACCGATACGGTACGCCGGCTTCTTCGAGGATCGCACGGGCCTCGATCAGCGCCTTCAGCATGGCCTGCTTTTCCAGACGCACCAGTGAGCTTCGGGAGTGGAAGGCTGCCGCGCGCCCCTGGTCCACGGGTTCGAGTACTTCCAGCAATTCGACTTCGGTGACGCAGCGCTCCAGAAACATGAATGCAGCGAAACGTGCGGCTTCTACTGCTCCGCCGTTGCCGAACACAGGGATCAGCATTCTTAACACCGAAAACTCCTATCCCGCACTATGTACTTTCAGCTTAGCTAAAGCTGCGTTAACACAGTGTAAAAGTATCGGAGGTTTTCAAACTCCTTGCGGACTCTCGCCCCGCTCGGGAATTCGCGCCGCCAGATCAGCGCACGCCGACGAGGCGATAACCCACGCCCGCTTCGGTGATGATGTGCTCGGGGCGAGCCGGATCGCGTTCGAGCTTGTGACGCAGATGCCCCATGTAGATTCGCAAGTAGTGGTGGTTGTCCGTTCGCAATGTGGCCGAAGACATGAGGCGACCGAGCCGTTTATCCGCGAGCATATAATCAGACCGCACGCCCTTTCAAATGGAGCTTCCGAGGCTATCCGCTGCAAATCGGTGCATCGTAATCGAGAGACCGACATGCCAGCTTTACTTACCAAACCGGCGTTCGTTGATTCCCTGCCAAGGAGGCTCGTTCAAATGGACAACGTTGCTCTCGCATGCGCGGTAGTTCTAGGGCTACTACTGTTCGGCCTCGGATTGTCCGTCTCGGTGATGCGTTTTCGCGAAGGCACCGGCTCAGGCTGCGAGCTGGATCCCGCGAACCGGCTACACAAGCTCGTCCGGGCTCATGCCAACACGGCCGAATACGCGCCGTTCCTCGCGTTGCTGTTTCTCTATCTTGGCGCGCGATCGCCTTCGACGGCGACAGTATCGCTGATCGTCGCGGCAACCGTGTGCCGCTGTTTGCTTGTCGTCGGACTGATCGCATGGCCAACGATGGCAAAACCCAACCCTTTCCGGTTCGTCGGCGCACTTGGGACCTACCTGACCGGTGGGGCGCTGTGTGCGATTCTGCTGCGTTGAGATGCGCCAGACAGACGAGATCGCATGTGCGGCGCCATGCCAGCCATACCAGCACCGCACACCTGCGCGAGCGCACCGAGCGGTTTATCCGCGAGCGTAGTCAGGCCGCGTGCCCCTTCAAACGGAGTTTCCGGGGCTATCCGCTCGAGCGGCTCGGATTCGACTACTGCGTGCTCGCGGTTGTCGCATTCGCCACCGACGTGCCTTTCATCTTCCGAACCGCGTCAGCTGCCGAAGGCACGAGTTTTTGCGCTGCCAGCGACGCTTCGAAGGCTTCGTGGCGCGCCTGCTTCGCCTGTTCATAGTCGGCGTCCAATTCGACGATCCGGCGGTCGTACCAGCTCTTCACGCACGCCTGGTCGGTGCAGTGGTGCTGCCGCCAGAGCCATTGCTGGGTGCGCGCCGCTTCGAGCGCTGCGGGGTCGAGCGTGGTGTCCTTTGCGCGGTGCCAGGAGGCGGCGAGACGGTCGTCGAGTGCCGACAGTTCCGGATCTTTACAGACGATCTTTTCCGACGCGGACGACTTGCTCGTGCACTTGAAGCTTGCCGCGGATGCATCGGCGGCAAGCGTAGCGCCTACCACCAGCATGCCGATCGACAGCAAAGCCGACGGCTTCGCGAGGCGCTGGAGAGCGCAAGAGAAAACAGTGTTGAAAGTAAACATGCCGAGCCTCTGTTCAGGGAAGTAACCAGGCTGAGGCGTGGCGGGACATCGTCGCGACCTGCCGCCATGCTTTCAGGGATGCGGTTTCTGAGAGAACAGGATAGTGCGGGCGCGATTTTGCGATTAAGAGAGAAAAACCCGTGATCCGGAAGTGATTACAAGAACTTTCCACGCAATCCAGGCGCCCCGTCGAACAGGATCGTCCGTGTCAACGATTGGCGCCTTTCGAGAATGAAGCGGTCGCTTTACCAGATCTGCGGCTGCGATCGGTAGCTCTCACAAGTGACGCCTGCCAGTCAAAAAAATCGCTAAAGGTTCAAGCGCGGTTGGTCGTTATATGTACTGTACGGTTAACTTTGCGCGCCCCCGCCGGCTATATTCCCATGAAAGTTTCGACCAAACTGGTTCTGATTGTCTGCACCGCGCTGGCAGGTGTCGTTAGCATCGCTGCAATCGCGCTGTCACAACTCGACCATGCCCTGATCGAGAGCCGTCAGGCGCAGATCGAAACGCTGCTGATCAAAGCGGAACATCTCGTGCTGTACTACCAGTCGCTCGAGGCGAGCGGCAAGATGAGCCGCGAAGACGCGCAGGCCGCCGCCAAAACGGCGCTCAGTCAGTTGAACGCGAACAGCCAGAGCTACTACTGGGTGACGAATACCGACAGTATCAATCTGGTCCACCCGAACCCGAGTCTCGTCGGCACCAAGACCGGCGGCAACAAGACGACGTCTGGCGATCTCACCGATACGCAGGCCTATCAGCAAGGACTTGCAAGCAGACATTTTGCGCTGGTGGACGTCCTGATCAAACGCTCTCAAAACGGCCCGCTCGAAGCCAAGCTGCAAGGCGTGGTCGCGATTCCGGCATGGCAATGGTGGATCGGCACAGGCTTTTTCCACGACGACATCAACGTGGCGTACTGGAAGCTCGCGAAAACGCTGATCGCGCTCTCGCTTGCGATCTTCGCCGCGGTTAGCGGCATGGCGTGGGTCATGACGCGCAGCGTGAAGCGTGAACTGGGCGGCGAACCGGCAGAGGCCGCAGTGTTTGCGGCGCAGATCGCCTCGGGCAATCTGGCGGCCAATATCAAGCTCGCGCCGACTGACCGTTCGAGTTTGCTGTACGCGTTGAGCGAGATGCGGCAGAAGCTGCGCGAACTGGTGCAAGGCATTCAGCATTCGAGCGATTCGATTGCGACGGGCTCGGGTGAAATCGCGCAAGGCAACACCGATCTGTCGCAACGTACCGAAGAACAGGCTGCGTCCTTGCAGGAGACGGCAGCGAGCATGGAGCAGTTGACGGCCACCGTGAAGCAGAATGCCGACAACGCGCGGCAGGCGAGCCAGCTAGCGGAGCTCGCCACGGCAGCCACCCGGCGCGGCGGCAATGCGGTCGATGAGGTGATCGGCAAGATGCAGGGCATCGCCGACGAATCGCGCAAGATCGGCCAGATCATCGCGGTCATCGAAGGCATCGCGTTCCAGACCAACATTCTCGCGCTCAATGCAGCGGTCGAAGCGGCACGGGCTGGTGAGGAAGGGCGCGGCTTTGCGGTGGTCGCAGGCGAAGTGCGCACGCTCGCGCAACGCAGCGCGGCGGCGGCGAAAGACATCAAGGATCTGATCCAATCGTCCGTGGCGCGTGTTGACGACGGCACGGATCAGGTGGCGGTCGCGGGCGAACGGATGAGTGAAATCGTTCAGTCGATCCGGCACGTCAGCGACATCATGAGCGAGATTGCCGCAGCGTCGCTCGAACAGAGCACCGGTATCGAGCAGGTCAATCGCGCGGTGTCGCAGATGGACGAAGTGACGCAGCAAAACGCGGCGCTGGTCGAACAGGCGGCCGCGGCTGCGGCATCGCTTGACGAACAAGCCGCACGGTTGCAGACGATGGTCGGCACGTTCCGTCTGCAGTAAGCCAGATACTTCCCGGTGAGCTTCACGATCGACCGTTCTGGACTTCTGGCCGACAACGGATGGGACGACAAATCTCCCGTCTGGACATCTGAGCGGCTGGAGCGCGTTGTCACGCCCCTCTTGAGGCAACAGGCACGTTAAATGGTGGTGTGCGCGGCGAACGACGCCGAGGATCGCGTGCGCGGAGTTTATCGCCCTCCAGCAACAGGCTCCCGTTTCCGTGCCGTCCCGGACGTTGCGCTTGCGTGGCTCACGCCGGCGCCTACACTCGACTCTCTGACAACGAGCTCGGGCACCGCGAAGTATTGCACCGGGGGCTTTTCGCCTTCGGATGTTTCGGTCAGCCTGCCCAGCAGCGTCTCGCTCGCGATAGTGCCAAGCTTGCCCGCCCCGGCGAATAGCGTCGTCAAAGGCGGGTTGGTGTGTTCCGCCGCCACGACATTGTCGCAGCCTACGACCGCCAACGCTTTGCCCGCGCGCTTGCCCATCCGGTCAAGCTCGTGCAACACGCCAATGGCGACCTGGTCGTTATAACAGACGACCGCCGTTGGCCGCGGCTTCATCTCGAAGATCGCACGAACCGCGTTGCGGCCTCCCTGCGGCGTCAACTCCACATCGATAATCCAGTCATCGCTGACAGTCAGCGAATGCTTCGCCATGGCGGACAGATAGCCCTCCCTGCGCTGGTTCGCGACCGCATAACCCTTCCGGTTGCCGGCGAAGGCGATTCGAGTGTGTCCCTGTTCGATCAGATGCTCAGTCGCGAGAGCAAAGCCGTATTGGTTATCCACGCCGACCGTGTCGACGTCGGTCCCCATCGGACGCATCACCAGAACCAGAGGAATTCCCCACGATTGAATCTCGGCAGGCAGCTCGTCGGGGGTGCCGAGCGCAGGCGACATGATGAGACCGGCGACATTCTGCTCACGCATCGATCGCAAAACCCTCGTCTGCGTTTCCATGCTTTCCGCCGTGTGGGCCATCAAGGTCGTGTAGCCGGATTGCGCAAGCACCCGTTCGATCGCAACCAGCAATTCAACGAAGAAGGGATTGGTCAAGTCGTTGATCACCATCCCGATCGTCGTGCTGCGCCGCCCTCTGAGCGTCGCGGCCCCGCGGTTGTATACGTAGCCGAGACTGCGAGCGGCCGCGCGCACCTTCTCCGCCGTCTCGGCCCTGATCCGCGGGCTTTCCTGCAAGACGAGCGAGACGGTCGATTTGGAGACGCCGGCAGCGGCGGCAATGTCCTGAATGGTCGGACCAGATTTCATGTTGCTTTGCACAATTGGAACGTTCCAAAAAGTGTTTGACAGCGTGAATTCAGTCTACTACAGTCCGTTGGAACGATCCAACGAATGTGAGTTGGAACGTTCCAACGGAGAGAGACAATGTCCAAGATTCGCTGGGCGCTGATCGGCGCCAGCACCATCGCCGACGAGTGGATGATCAACGCGATACGGTCGCAACCTGACGGCTCGATAGAAGCCGTCGTCAGTGGCAACGAGGACCGCGCCCGTGAATTCGCGCAAAAGCACGGTATCCCGCTTGCCTCGACGGATCTGGACGCGGTCCTCGCCGACCCGGCCATCGACGCCGTCTACATCAGCAGCACCAACGAAAAACACCTCTCTCACGTTCTGGCCGCAGCGAAAGCCGGCAAGCACGTCCTTTGCGAAAAGCCTCTTGCCCTCTCCGAGGCCGAGGCGGCACACATGATCGAAGCATGTGCCGCTCGTAAGGTGATTCTCGGCACCAACCACCATCTGCGTTGCGCGGCATCGCACCGGAAGATGCGCGAACTCATCCGCGCCGGCGCCGTTGGAAAACCGCTTTATGCGCGGGTTTTTCACGCAGTCTGCTTGCCGCCGCATTTGCGCGGCTGGCGGATCGAAAGCCAGGACGCAGGCGGCGGTGTCGTCCTCGACATCTCCGTTCACGACGTCGATACGTTGCGTTTCCTTCTCGACGATGAACCGCTCGAGGTCAGCGCGCTCACCGCTTCGGGATCCCTGGGAACGGCCGGACTCGCCGACGGCGTGATGGCCATCATCCGCTTCCGGAACGGCGTGCTCGCGCAAATTCACGACGCATTCACAGTTCCCTATGCACCGACAGGCCTGGAGGTCCACGGAACAGAAGGATCGCTGTCGGCGCGTGACGTCATGACTCAGCGCGCCGTGGGGCAAGTCGAGCTTCGATCCGCGCGCGGCATCGAACTCATCGATATCGCACACGGCGATCTGTACGTCACCGCGGTTGCCCAGTTTCATCGCGCGATCACAGAGGGACAGGAACCCGCTGCGACGGGCGTTGACGGATACCGCTCCCTGATTACCGCACTGGCTCTCGTGCGGTCCGCCGAAACAGGCGAGCACGTGACGGTCCCTGCTCAATTTGCGCGTTAAGAATGTCCGAGGAGATTCACTGTGGGTCCTAGCAAAGTCATTTCACTGGCAGCGGCCGCGAGCCTGATCAACGACGGCGACGTCGTCACCGTGAGTTCGTCCAGCGGATTGGGATGTCCGGATGCAATGCTCGCCGCCATTGGCGCGCGCTTCGAAGAAGAGAACCATCCGCGCAATCTGACGTTGCTTCATCCGATCGCCGCAGGCGATATGTACGGCATCAAGGGCATCGATCACGTTGCGAAGAAAGGGCTGATCGACACGGTCATTGCCGGTTCGTTTCCGAGCGGTCCATCGAGTCTGCCCATGCCGGACATCTGGCACATGGTCGTCGACAACGACATCCGCGCCTACAACCTGCCCAGCGGCGTGCTTTTCGACATGCATCGCGAAGTTGCAGCGAAACGGCCGGGCGTATTGACGAAGGTCGGTCTGGACACGTATGTGGACCCGTCCCGCCAGGGCGGTGCGATGAACCCGCGAGCTGCAGAGCAGCCAATCGTCGAGAAGGTTTCTTTCGCTGGCGACGAGTGGCTGTACTACAAGAACTTCGTTCCGCAAGTTGCGATCGTGCGCGCCACGACCGCGGATGAGCGCGGCAATCTGTCGTTCGAGCACGAAGGAGCGCTTCTTGGCGGACGCGATCAGGCGCTGGCCGTTCGCAACAACGGCGGCATCGTGATCGCGCAGGTCAAACGCGTGGTCAAGGCCGGCTCACTGCATACGCAGGCGGTGCATATCCCCTGCAATCTCGTGGACTATGTCGTCGTCGATCCTGAACAGAAGCAGACAACGCAGATCGAATACGACCCGGAAATCAGCGGCGAAGTGAAGCTGCCGGATAGCACCTTTGCTTTCGCCGACTGGAACGCGGACAAGGTCATCGCGCGGCGCGCAGCGATGGAACTCGCGCAGAACGACGCGGTGAATCTCGGCTTCGGCATCTCGGCCAACGTCCCGCGAATTCTGCTCGAGGAAGGCTACCGCGACGACGTGACCTGGGTGATCGAGCAAGGCGCGGTCGGCGGCGTTCCTCTACTCGGCTTCGCGTTCGGCTGTTCGGGCAATGCAGACGCGATCATGCCCTCGCCTTCGCAGTTCGTGTATTTCCAGGGCGGCGGATTCGACGTCTCGCTGCTGTCGTTCCTGCAAGTCGACCGCTTCGGCAACGTGAACGTCTCGAAGCTGCCCAGCAAACCCTATCTGACCGCCGGCTGCGGCGGATTCATCGACATCACGACTCACGCGAAGCGGTTAGTGTTCAGCGGCTACTTTACAGCCGGCGCGAAACTCGAAGTGGGCGATGGCCGCCTGACCATCCTCAAGGAAGGCAAGAAGAAGTTCATCGCTGACGTAGACCACGTCACGTTCAGCGGCCGCATGGGCCGGCAACGAAATCAGGAAGTACTTTACGTCACCGAACGCTGCGTGATCCGGCTCGGCTCTGATGGACTCGAGGTAACCGAAATAGCTCCCGGCATCGATCTGCAACGAGATGTGCTGGATCAGTCCGACATCCATCTCGCAGTCTCCCCCGCGCTCAAAACCATGGACGCGTCGATCTTCACGGACGAGCGCTTTGGCTTGAAGCTCAAGGAGGCCCGTCATGTCTGATCAGCCACTGATCCAGATCGACAGGACAGGAGCGGTTGCCGTCATCACGCTCAATCGGCCCGAGAAGCTGAATTCCCTCACGCCTTCCATGCTGGACCAGTTGGAGGCGGCTGCGGCTGGTCTCGAAGCAGATTCGACGCTGCGTGCCGTGGTGCTCACCGGCGCGGGAGAGCGGGCGTTCTGCGTCGGTGCGGACATCAACGAATGGGCAGCGCTCGCCCCGCTCGACATGTGGCGCGTCTGGGTCACCCGCGGTCATCGGATCTTCGATCGTTGGGCTGCGCTGCGTCTGCCGGTTGTCGCCGCCATCAACGGCCCCGCATTAGGCGGTGGTCTGGAACTCGCCGCTGTCGCGGACGTGCGCGTGGCGGACCCCGCGGCGACCTTCGCGCTGCCCGAGGCAAGCATTGCCACCTGTCCCGGCTGGTCGGGCACGCAGCGTCTCGTTTCGCTGATCGGCCCCAGCCATGTCAAATCGCTCGCGTTGACGGCCCGCCGGATCGATGCGCAACGCGCCTATGGAATCGGCCTCGTGGACGAACTTTCCGAACCGAAACAGTCGCTCGACATGGCCATCGCGCTGGCCGAAAAAATCGCGACGCTGGCGCCGGTCTCCGTACAACTGACCAAGCAACTGATCAACGCCGCCTCTGGCCACGGAGCAGGCGCCACCCTGGAAGCGATGGCGGGTGCCTTGTCCGCAACGACGAATGACGCGCGCGAAGGTATGGCCAGCTTCCGTGAACGCCGCAAGGCGCAATACGAGGGTCAATGAAATGACGAACGCATCCGCAATTCCCGCAGCCCCTGCTCTGCTGATGAGCGCTACGACGCCCACGCAAGACAGCTTCAACGGCAGGATGTACATCAACGGCGTGTGGACCGAAGCGCGGGACGGTATGCGCTTCGAGCGACGCAGCCCGGCGCATGGACACGTCGTCAGCACATTTCCGGAGGCGACTTCCGCGGACGTCGAAGCAGCGATCAAAGCCGCTGATTCGGCACTCCGGCAAGGAACGTGGCCGAAACTCAAAGGCGCCGAGCGCGCCCGGATTCTTCTCGCGGTCGCTGAAGGGATCAAGGCTCGCGTCGAAAAGATGTCGCTTCTCGAATCGCTCGAAACCGGCAAACCGCTTGCGCAGGCGCGCGGCGAAGTGTCCGGCTGTGTCGATCTCTGGCAATACGCGGCGAGTCTCGCGCGCACCATCAGCGGCGACGCCTACGACAGCCTCGGCGAAGACATGCTTGGCATCGTGCTGCGTCAGCCGATCGGCGTCGTCGGCCTGATCACGCCCTGGAATTTCCCGCTGTGGATCCTTTCGCAAAAGCTTCCCTTCGCGCTTGCGGCAGGCTGCACCTGCATCGTCAAACCGAGCGAGCTGACCTCGAGTACCACCGTCATGCTGATGGAGGTACTCGAGGAAGCCGGTGTGCCTCCGGGTGTCGTCAATGTCGTGACCGGCAAAGGTCCGACGGTCGGCCAGCCGCTTGCCGAACATCCCGCGATCGACATGCTGTCGTTTACCGGTTCGACCCGCGTGGGCAGCATGCTCGGCGGGCTGGCGTCGAAGAACCTGAAGAAGATCGCGCTGGAACTCGGCGGCAAGAACCCGCAGATCGTCTTCCCTGACTGCGACTGGGAAGCGATGATCGATGCGGTCGTCTTCGGCGTGTATTTCAACGCCGGCGAATGCTGCAACAGCGGCAGCCGTGTACTCGTCCACGAATCCATTGCGGAACGCTTCGCCGAGGCGGTCGTCGAGCGTGCGAAGCAGGTGCCTGTCGGCGACCCGCTGCACCCGGATTGCAAGGTCGGTGCGATCGTCAGCGAAAACCAGTTGCGCGACATTCTCGGCAACGTCGACAAGGGTGTCGAAGCCGGCGCCCGGCTGCGTCTCGGCGGCAAACGCTACGACGCGAAAGGCCTGTATCTGGAGCCGACGATCATCAGCGATGTCACGCCGGACATGGGCATCGCCCGCGACGAGATCTTCGGCCCGGTCCTCGTGATTATTCCCTTCTCCGACGCGCAGCAAGCGATCGATATTGCCAACGACACGGCTTATGGCCTCTCCGCGGCGGTCTGGAGCAGCAACATCGACACGTGCCTCGCCGTTGCGCGCGGCGTGGATGCCGGGACGGTCTGGGTCAATACATTCCTCGACGGCTACCCGGAGTTGCCCTTCGGCGGATTCAAGTCGAGCGGCGTGGGACGTGAGCTCGGCAAACAGGCGGTCGAAGACTACACCGAGACAAAAACGATTCAGCTTCACATCGGGGAACGGAAGAACTGGTGGTTACCGCGCCCGGCGGCCTAACCCAACCCTCATCACCTGGTCACGGCGATCTGTCGCTGTGGAATCGAAAAGAACGCCCATCAAGGGAGCGTAATCATGGAGACGAAGATGTTCAGGAAACGCATTGTTGCGATCGCGGCGGGACTGCTCGCCTGCCACGCCCTGTCTGCCGTTGCGGCCGACACCAGGGAGGTGGAAGTGATGCACTGGTGGACGTCCGGCGGCGAGGCGAAGGCCTTGAGCGTACTCAAGGACGATCTCAAACAGAAGGGTTATGCATGGAAGGACAGCCCGATCGCCGGCGGCGGCGGCGAAGCTGCGCGAACGGTGCTGCGTGCACGCGTGGCCTCGAACAATCCCCCGGACGCCATGCAGATGCTTGGCTTCAGTGTCCAGGACTACGCGGAACAGAGCCTTCTTACGCCGCTCGATAGCGTGGCGTCCAAGGGCGGCTGGGACAAGCTGATCCCTGCTCCGATCCAGCGCTTTTCGAAGGCGGACGGCCACTGGTACGCCGTACCCATCGACGTGCACAGCACCAACTGGATCTGGGCCAACAAAAAGATTTTCGACGAACTGAAGCTGACGCCGCCGCAAACCTTCGACGCACTGGTGGCCGACGCGGACAAAATCCGCAAGGCGGGCTATGTGCCGCTCGCCCACGGCGGCCAGGCATGGCAGGAAGCGACGATCTTCGACAGCGCCGTGATGTCGGCTGGCGGCCCGAAGTTCTATACGGACGCGATGGTCAATCTCGACACCAAGGCGCTCGGCTCGAAGACGATGGAAAAGGCCTTCGATCAGATGCGCAAGCTGCGCGGCATGGTCGATCCTAACTTCTCCGGCCGCGACTGGAACCTCGCGACCTCCATGGTCATCACCGGCAAGGCGGCCATGCAGATCATGGGCGACTGGGCCAAAGGCGAATTCGCCAATGCGGGCAAGAAGGCCGGCGTCGACTATCTGTGCATGCGCTATCCCGGCACCCAGGGCGACTTCATCTTCGTGACCGATCAGTTCGCCACGTTCAAGGCCGGCAGCGACCGGCAGGCAGGCGAATACGCGTTCTCGGAAGCGGTGATGGACAAGGGCGTGCAGGCCAGATTCAATCAGGTGAAGGGCGCGGTTCCGGCCCGCCTCGATGTTCCGTCCGACGGTTTCGACGAATGCGGCGTGAAATCGATGAACGACATGCGCACCGCGCTGAAGAACGGAACCATGGTCGGCAGCTTCGCCCATGGCCAGGCCATGCCGGAAGCGTCGAAGACCGCGATGTACGACGTGGTGACCCACTTCTTCAATTCGAATCAGTCGTCTGCCGACGCAGTGAAGGCACTCGTGAAGGCCGTGGAGAACTCGAAGTAATCGACTAGCCGGCGACGCGAGATGCTCCTGGATATCCGCGTCCCCCGTGTACTCGTTGTACCTGATGTGCAGGTGACACCATGCTCTTACACAATCGCGCCCATTCAGTCGACGCGGCCGCTTCATTGAACCGGTCCGCCGAGCCGAGCGTGAAAAAACGCTCTCTTCGCAACCAGTTCGAAGCGGTTCTTCCCAAGCTCGTTCTCAGCCCGACGCTGATCGTTACGCTTATCTTCGTGTACGGCTTTATCGCCTGGACGACAATCCTCTCGTTCACGCGATCTCGCGCATTCGCCAACTTCAAGTGGGCGGGCTTCCTCCAGTACTCGCGTATCTGGGAGCATCCGCGCTGGCATGTAGCGGTCACGAACCTGGGCATCTACGCATCGCTCTATGTCGCGCTATGTCTCGTGATCGGTCTCACGCTCGCCATTCTTCTCGACCAGCGCATCAGAGCCGAAGGCGGCCTGCGTGCGGTGTTTCTCTATCCGATGGCCCTGTCGTTCATCGTCACGGGCACGGCGTGGAAGTGGATCCTGAATCCCGGCCTCGGGCTCACCAAGCTGTTTCATGACTGGGGTTGGACGACGTTCCAGTTCGACTGGATCATCAATGACGACATGGCCATCTATACGGTCGTGATCGCCGCGGTGTGGCAGGCCTCCGGCTTTGTGATGGCGATGTTTCTCGCGGGACTGCGCGGGATCGACCAGGAAATGATCAAGGCCGCATCGATCGACGGCGCGCGGATGCCTGCGATCTACCGCCGCATCATCATTCCGCAGCTGCGTCCCGTGTTCATCTCCGCGCTGGTCATTCTTGTACACCTGGCCGTCAAGAGCTACGAGCTGGTGATCGCGTTGACCGGAGCCGGACCGGGCTACGCCACCGAGTTGCCGTCGACGTTCATGTATTCGTTCACCTTCACGCGTAACGAACTCGGCATGGGCGCCGCGAGCGCTGTGATGATGCTGTGCACCGTCGCGGCCATCATGGTGCCGTACCTCTACTCTGAAATGCGCCCCCGCCGGACGGCGGGTGGGCATTAAGCGATTCATAGAGACTGATTCACAAAGCCTGATTCACAAAGCCAAGGAGACAATGATGGCTGCCAAATCATGGGACTCGCCACAAATGGTGGTGGGCAAGCACAACTACATCTCACGCATCGTGATCTACTCGATGCTGGCTATCACAGCCGTGGTGTACCTCATACCGCTGCTGGTCATGCTTCTGACGTCGCTCAAACCGCTGCCGGAAGTCTACGCGGGCAATATCCTCGCGCTGCCTCACGAATGGACTATCGCCGCGTGGGAGAAGGCGTGGGGTTCGGCGTGCGTGGGCCTCGATTGCTCAGGTGTCAAAGGCTTCTTCTGGAACTCGTTCCGGATGGTGTTTTCAGCCGTGGCGCTCTCCACCTTGATCGGCGCACTGAATGGCTACGTACTGACCAAGTGGCGTTTCAAGGGCGACAACGTGTTGTTCGCGCTCGTCCTGTTCGGTTGCTTCATTCCGTTTCAGATCGTCCTCATCCCGATGGCGTCGTTCCTCGGAAAAGTGGGCCTCGCACAGTCGATCCCCGGCCTCGTCTTCGTCCACGTCGTGTATGGCCTCTGCTTTACGACGCTCTACTTTCGCAACTACTACATCGCGTTTCCGGATGAACTCGTCAAGGCGGCGATGATCGACGGCGCCCGCTTCTTCCGGATTTTCTTCCGGATTCTGCTGCCGAATTCGGTGCCGATCATCACCGTCACCGTGATCTGGCAATTCACGAATATCTGGAATGACTTTCTGTTCGGCGCATCTTTCACGACCGGCAGCTCCGCGCCGATCACGGTCGCGCTCAACAACATCGTCAACACGTCCACCGGTGTGAAGGAATACAACGTGCAGATGGCAACGGCAATGATCGCCGCGCTGCCGACGCTGCTCGTCTACGTCATTGGCGGCCGCTACTTCGTTCGCGGTTTGATGGCCGGTTCGGTCAAGGGGTAAGAAAATGTCTTCTCTGCACGTATCGAATGTCCGCAAGGCATACGGCTCCACTGAAATTCTTCGCGAGATCAACATCGATGTCGAAGACGGGGACTTCCTTGTTCTCGTCGGCCCGTCTGGTTGCGGCAAGTCCACCCTGCTCTCGTTGATCGCGGGCCTCGACACGCTGAGCGGCGGCGAGATTCGCATCGGCGACGACAAGGTCAACGATCTCCATCCGAGCGAACGCGACATCGCGATGGTGTTCCAGAGCTACGCGCTGTATCCCAACATGACCGTCGGACAGAACATCAGCTTCGGTCTCGAGATGCGCAAGGTGTCGAAACCGGCGCGCGAGAAGGCTGTGCAGGATGCCGCGCGCCTCCTGCAGATCGAGCATCTGCTTGACCGTCGCCCGGCTCAGCTTTCCGGCGGTCAACGGCAGCGCGTCGCAATGGGCCGCGCGCTCGTGCGGCACCCAAAGATCTTTCTCTTCGACGAACCGCTCTCGAATCTCGACGCCAAGCTTCGCGTCGACATGCGCACCGAGATCAAGAAGCTGCATCAGCGGCTCGGCGCGACGATCGTCTATGTCACGCACGATCAGATCGAGGCGATGACGCTTGCCACCAGAATCGCCGTAATGAAGGGCGGCATCCTGCAGCAGCTCGGCACGCCCTCGGAGGTGTACAACACGCCCGCGAATACCTTCGTGGCGACCTTCATGGGCTCACCGTCGATGAATCTGATTCCGGCTCGCATCGAGCAAAGGAACGGCTCGCTCAACCTTCATATCGGCACCGGTGAGGATGCGATCGATCTGGCGTTGCCGGCTCAACCGGCGGCTGTGGAGCGGTATGTCGGAAAGAACGTGATCGCGGGTCTTCGGCCGGAGGCGATCGGCGTCGAGAACGAGCGCGCAACGTCGTCATTCCGCACGGTTCCCGTGAAGATCAACGTGCTCGAGCCGACCGGACCCGATACGTTGGCCGTTCTGGAATTCGGCGGCATGGAGGTGTCGGCGCGCTTGGGCGCCGATATGCCTCACCGGTCAGGAGAGCGCTGCGAATTACGAGTGGATCTCTCGAAACTCGTCCTGTTCGATGCCGAAACGGAAGCCCGGATTCATTGAGCCACGAACGGCGCTGCGGCGTCTCGCGCATAGAAAGATGGTGTAACCATGAGCAATTCAGAGGGAAAGTATCCGACCGCACTGGTAACGGGCGGCCGGCGAGGCATCGGTCGGTCGATCTGCGTTGCGCTTGCGCGTCGCGGGTTCGACGTGGTGTTGACGGATGTCGTGCAGGATGAAGAGGCGGAGCACACCTGCGCGCTGATTCGGCGGGAAGGCCGGGACGCTCTCTTTGTGCAGAGCAACCTGAGCGACCTCGGTTCGCATGCCGGCGTTCTCGAGAAGGCCGTCCGCTTCAAAGGCGGCATCGAGTGCCTGGTGAACAACGCGGGAGTGGGTTCACCGAGCCGCGGAGATCTGCTCGACGTTTCGTCCGAAGCGTTCGACGCCGTGCTCGGCGTCAATCTACGCGGAACGTTTTTCATGTCGCAAGCAGTGGCCCGCCACATGACGGCCACGCCATCCGGCTTCGCCCGCTCGATCATCACGGTCTCGTCGGTATCCGCGGAGATGGCCTCACCCGAACGCGCCGAGTATTGCCTGTCGAAATCCGCCTTGCCGATGATGAACCGGCTCTTCGCGCTCCGCCTGGCGAGCGCGAATATCGCCGTCTTCGAGGTCAGGCCCGGGATCATCAGAACGCCGATGACAGCAGGCGTCGCGCAAAAATACGAGGCGCGCTTCGAACAAGGCCTCGTCCCGGCCGGGCGCTGGGGCGAAAGCGAAGAGGTCGGCCAGGCGGTCGCCACGCTGGCCGACGGCTCTCTCCCGTTCGCCACCGGCAGTGTGCTGAACGTGGACGGCGGCCTGTCTATTCCCGCTTTTTGAAGCCGACTGACATGAAAACGACAACATACGACTACGTGATTGTGGGCGGCGGTTCGGCGGGCTGTGTACTGGCCAATCGCCTTAGTGCCGATCCTTCGGTGAAGGTCCTGCTGCTCGAAGCGGGAGGCTCGGACCGCCATCCCTTCTTTGCGATGCCGGCAGGCTTCGCGAAGATGACAAAGGGAATCGGTTCATGGGGCTGGTACACGGTGCCGCAGAAGCATCTGAACAATCGTGTACTGCGCTTTACGCAGGCCAAGGTAATCGGCGGCGGCTCATCCATCAACGCCCAACTGTATACGCGCGGCGTGCCCGCCGACTACGATGAATGGGAAAGCAAGGCCGGCGCCACGGGTTGGTCTTATCGCGACGTTCTGCCCTATTTCAAGCGCTCGGAGAACAATCAGCGCTTTGCCAACGAATATCACGGCTATGGCGGCCCGCTCGGGGTATCGAATCCGATCAGCCCGCTGCCGATCTGCGAAGCGTTCTTTCAGGCCGGACAGGAACTGGGGATTCCCTTCAACCCCGATTTCAACGGTGCGAGCCAGGAGGGACTCGGCTACTACCAGCTCACCCAGCTCGACGCCCGCCGCTCCTCCACGGCGACCGGCTTTATCAAGCCTGTTCTCGACCGGCCGAACCTGACGGTCCGGATGCAGGCCAGATCGCTGCGTGTGCTTGTCGAGGCGGGCCGGGCGGTCGGCGTGGAACTCGTAGTGGGCAATAGCCGCGATCCGCAAATCGTGCGTGCCGGGCGCGAGGTCATTGTTTCGTCGGGTGCGATCGGTTCACCGAAACTGTTGATGCAATCCGGAATCGGTCCGGCGAGTCATCTGGAATCGGTGGGAATCAAACCCGTGCACAACCTGAAGGGCGTTGGAGAGAATCTTCAGGATCACCTGGATCTCTTTGTCATTGCGGAATGCACCGGCGATCACACCTACGACAAGTACAACAAACTGCACAACGCAGCGTGGGCCGCATTGCAGTACCTGGTGCTGAAGAAAGGGCCTGTCGCTTCCAGCCTCTTCGAAACGGGCGGCTTCTGGTACGCGGATCGCGACTCGCCGTCACGCGACCGATCTCCCGACATCCAGTTTCATCTGGGGTTGGGATCGGGCATCGAAGCGGGCATGGCGAAGCTGAAAAACGCCGGCGTGACGTTGAATACCGCGTACCTTCGCCCTCGCTCGAGAGGCACGGTTCGCCTGGCGAGCTCCGACCCGGCCGCCGCTCCCCTACTCGATCCGAACTACTGGTCCGATCCTCACGATCGCGACATGGCGATCAAGGGCTTACGGATTGCGCGCGACATCATGAGCGCCCCTGCCATGAAGCGGTATGTGCAAAACGAAGTGCTTCCGGGACCGCGCGCGAATACGGACCAGGAGTTGTTCGAATACGCATGCGCGAATGCGAAGACCGATCATCACCCGGTCGGCACATGCAGGATAGGCTCCGCGAGCGATCCGGATAGCGTCGTGACGCCCGATCTTCGTCTGATCGGCCTCGCGGGATTGCGCGTGGTCGACGCGTCGGTCATGCCGTTCGTGCCGTCGTGCAATACCAACGCACCGACGATCATGGTCGCGGAGAAAGCGGCCGACATGATCATTCAATCCAGACAGTGAGAGGATTTCATGCAGATCAATCTACCATCCCACGACGGCGCGATCCAAAGCTACGTGATGCAGCATCAGGAAGACGCGGTGCCTCCCACGACGCACCCTGTTTTCAACCGTATCGCCTATGCGGCGGCGCACGTCGTAGTCGATCCGCGCACGGCGTATGAGCCGTGGGGTGATGCGCCTCGGGTCGATTGGGATAGCACGCTTGCGTTCCGCGAGTATCTCTACGGGCTCGGCTTCAAAGTGGCCGAAGCGATGGACACCGCACAGCGAGGCATGGGCATCGGCTGGCCGACCGCGGCTGAACTGATCCGGCGCAGCATCGCACATGCCCGCACTATTCCAGGCGCCGACCTTGCCTGTGGGGCAGGCACCGACCATCTGGACAATTCGCGCCGCCACACGCTGTCGGACATCATCAATGCATACAACGAGCAATTCGAGGTGGTGGAGTCCGCGGGCGGTCGGCCGATCATGATGGCTAGCCGCGCGCTCTGCGCGGTGGCCCGGTCTGCCGACGACTACAAAAACGTCTATGACGCGGTGATCTCCCCGTCTCGCAACAAGGTCGTCCTGCACTGGCTTGGCGAGGCATTCGACGCTTCCCTTGCAGGCTACTGGGGCAGCAGCAACGTGCAGACTGCGATGGCAACAGTCCTCGACATCATCAGACAGCACCGCAGCAATATCGAGGGCATCAAGATATCGCTGCTGAACGCCGAATACGAATGCCAGCTGCGGTCCCAGCTTCCCGAAGGCGTCTTGATGTTCACCGGTGACGATTACAACTACGGCGACCTGATCGCCGGCGACAGCACCGGCAAATCGCACGCGCTGCTGGGTATCTTCGATCCGATCGCGCCGGTCGCGTCCCGGGCGCTGACGGCGCTTGCCGCAGGCGATCTCGAACACTACCACCAGTTGATTGCGCCGACGGTCTCACTGTCGCGAGAGTTGTTCGTCGCGCCGACGCAGTATTACAAGGCTGGCGTGGTGTTTCTCGCGTGGCTCAACGGCCATCAAAGTCATTTCTCGATGGCGGGTGGCATGCAATCGGCACGGTCCGTCCTGCATTACGCGAACGTGTTCAGAAAGGCAGACGGATCCGGCGTTCTGATTCGGCCGGAACTGGCGCGTCGCCGGATGGGCGAATTCCTCAGCCTCCATGCTGGGATTGAAAACTAGCGGCGAAATTGGCGAATCCGGTTTGCCGGCTATGCAATCGCAAATTCAAAACCACGACGAATGTCCGTGCATCAAGGACAAGGAGACAAAACATGACGGGACACGCAGCCACCAATATCTCAACGACTCATGAGACGGCCGGTACGGTCACAAGCACGGATCTTAGACGCGTCATTAGCGCCAGCGTCGCCGGCAGCGCGATGGAATGGTACGACTTCAGTATCTACGGTACTGCGTCGGCGCTGATATTTTCCGATCTGTTTTTCCCGGGGCTCGACAAGGCGGCCGGGCTGCTGGCGATATTCGGCGCATATGCCGCCGGATTCTTTGCGCGCCCCTTCGGCGGACTTTTCTTCGGCTGGCTCGGCGACAAGTACGGGCGCAAGAGTGTGCTCGTTGCGACCGTACTGCTGATGGGCGGCTCGACATTCTGTATCGGCCTTCTACCCACCTATAACCAGGTCGGCGTCTGGGCAGCGGTGTTTCTGGTGGCGCTCCGGCTCCTGCAGGGCTTCGGCGCCGGAGCGGAACAAGCCGGCGCCTCGCTGATCGTTTCAGAATTCGCCCCGCCCGCCCGGCGCGGCTTTTATGCCGCCCTGCCATTCGCCGGATGCATTGTCGGCATATTGCTAGCGAATGGAATATTCACCCTGGTGCAGCGCCTGCCCAAGGACGAGTTTCTGAGCTACGGATGGCGCGTGCCGTTTCTGTTCAGCGCCGTTGTCATTGTCGCGGGCATCGTTATCCGGATGCGGGTCAAAGAGAGTCCGGTCTTCGAGGAGATCAAGAAGACGGGTCATGCAAGCAAACGTCCCGTGCGCGATCTGATGTCTGAAGCCCGCGGCACCTTGCTCGTCGCATTCTGCCTTCGGGTTGGCGAGAACGGTTCATCCTATCTGTATCAGGTGTTCGCACTGAGCTATCTGACCAAGGTGCTGCTGGTCGACAAATCGGTCGGCACAATCGGCGTTACGATCGCGGCGGCGCTTGCGGTGTTGACCATTCCATTGATGGGCTGGCTTTCCGATCGATTCGGCCGGCGCCTGATGTACCGCCTTGCCGCCCTCTTTACCTGCCTCTGGGCGTTCCCGGCATTCTGGCTGTTCAGCACTCAGGATCCTGTGCTGATTGTTTTCAGCATGGCGATGGCGATAGGCGTCGGCGTGTTCGGGATGTATGGCATCCAGGGTGCATACTTCCCCGAACTGTTCAATGCTCGCTATCGATATACCGGCATTGCCGTAAGCAAAGAGTTCGCAGCAGTGGCGTCGGGCGGTATCGCACCGTTCATTGCCGCGGCTTTGCTGGCGTGGACACACGGTGCGTACTGGCCGATCGCAACGTAT
This sequence comes from Paraburkholderia sp. GW821-FHT02A12, assembly GCF_059422005.1. Taxonomy (NCBI): domain Bacteria; kingdom Pseudomonadati; phylum Pseudomonadota; class Betaproteobacteria; order Burkholderiales; family Burkholderiaceae; genus Paraburkholderia; species Paraburkholderia sp. GW821-FHT02A12. Next base: position 3,413,427 of record NZ_JBWKWA010000002.1, read on the forward strand.
ATCGGCGTGCTCGCGGGGATAAGCTTCACGGCGACTTTCTTTGCGCCCGAAACACGCGGAATCAGCTTGCGAAAGTAAGGTGCGACGCGAGAACGGCAGCCGGGGTAAGGACGCCGTTCCCGAAATCCGCCCGTTGCGTCTAAACACCCGCCAGCGCCGGCAGCTCTACGTCATACGACACGCGCTCGCGCCGGCTGCTCATCGGCGACCGACGTGTCTCGTGGTTCAGATGCGGCGCGCTGTCGACGCGCGTCGGTACGCACGCCGGGTAGCGTGCGTTCTTCTTCTCGAGAATGGCCCGGCTCAGAAACTCGGCGCTATACGCTTTCAGCAAATGCGCATGGTGCGCTTCGATGTACGCGGTAATCCGCGCCTGTTCACCGTCGATCATAGCCAGCGACGCCAGCGTGCGCGCGTCCCAACGGAAGCGCAGGCCGAGTTCGTCGAAAGCGGTGTTATAGGCGCACAGTTGCGCCCGGATTTCCGCATCATGCGCGCTGTCGCCTGCGTCGAATTGGGAGGGGTTCATGGTCGTCTCCTTCAGGCAGATGGTATGGACCAAGAATAGGAGCGAGCATAAATAAACAACAGTTAAAGTTATTGTGAATAACGATAGTGTTTTGTTTATGCATGTTCGCCGCCCAGAACGACGAACCCACACTCAGAGCTGGGAAACCCTATATTAGGGATACCTAATACAAACCATAAAATATTTTAACTTTCACCGATTGCTGTTCTCGCGCAGCATGCCCCCACACTCGCCGCACGCGCAGCTACTTCTACTCAGTTGTCGCGCGATCAACGAGGTAAGGGTTTTCGTTAATGAAATGCCCTCTGGCCGACCATTGGCGCTTCATTGCCGGCACACAAACCGGCGATCAGGCGATTCGACTAGGTAAGTCCAACGTGCCGCTCGAGCGCGACGGAATCTACAGGAGACGGAGACATGGGCTATTCCAACGTAGCCGGGAGAGGCAGGACGGCGTTCAGGCATAACCGCTGGGTGCAACTGGCGATCGGCATCGTGTGCATGGGGCTCGTTGCGAACCTGCAATATGCGTGGACGCTTTTCGTCGTACCAATGGACAATGCGCACCATTGGGGCCAGACGGCGATTCAGACCGCGTTCACGATCTTCATCGTCACCGAAACGTGGCTCGTGCCCATTGAAGGCTGGCTCGTCGACAAGTTCGGACCGCGCCCGGTTGTGATCGGCGGTTCGCTGTGCGCGGCGCTCGGCTGGATCATCGACGCGCATGCGAGCAGTCTCACCGCGCTATACGTCGCGGCGGTGATCGCCGGTATCGGTGCGGGTTGCGTGTACGGCACCTGCGTCGGCACGGCGCTCAAATGGTTTCCGGACAAGCGCGGTCTCGCGGCCGGTTTGACGGCGGCCGGTTTCGGCGCCGGCGCGGCGCTCACCGTAATTCCGATCGCCAATATGATCCAGCGTTCGGGCTACGAGCACACGTTCATGTTCTTCGGCATTTTCCAGGGCGTCTGCATTCTGCTGCTCGCCACCATGCTGATACGGCCGAAACCGCCCGCAACCGCGGTCGCGGCCAGACGCGTGGTCGCAACCAGGATCGACTACTCGCCCGGCGAGATGATCCGTTCGCCGCTCTTCTGGGTGCTGTACCTGATGTTCGTGTTCGTCGCGGCCGGCGGCATCATTGCAACCGCGCAGCTTGGGCCGATTGCGAAGGAATTCGGCTTTGCCAGGCTGCCGGTGAATCTGATGGGCATCACCCTGCCGCTGTTGACGATGACGCTGTCGATAGACAATCTGTGCAACGGCTTCACGCGTCCGTTGTGCGGTTTTCTGTCGGACCGCATCGGCCGCGAGAACACGATGTTCATGATCTTTCTCGGCGAAGGCGTCGCGCTGCTGGGGCTCATGCAGTTCGGCCACAATCCGTACGCATTCATGTTCTTCGCAGCCATCGTGTTCCTGTGCTGGGGCGAGATCTTCTCGATCTTCCCGGCGACCTGCGCGGACACGTTCGGCAGCAAATACGCCGCGGCCAATGCGGGGACGCTCTATACCGCGAAGGGGACCGCGTCGATGCTGGTGCCGATAGCATCGGTGCTGTCGGCGAACGGCGGGTGGAGCACAGTGTTCATCTCGGCGGCGGTGGTATCGATTGCGGCAGCAGTGTCCGCGAAGTTCGTCCTCGCACCCATGAGAAAGCGCTGGATCGAGCACTCGGGTGCGCCGGCCGGCGTAGTTGTCGCCGAAGCGCGGTTGCAGCCGTTGTCCGGCGGCTCGCGTGAATGAATGGCAACGTGAGCGTGAATGACAACGTGAGCGCGTAGCTCACGGCCCAACTGGATTCGCCTGCCGCAGCGGCATAGGCTGCTGCGGCGGCAGCCCTGCCCTCGCACCGCGTTCGACGGTGCTGCGTCGCGACCTGCAGCTTGCTGCACGGTCGCTTTCCGCGCTTCCCCATCTAATATGTATAGCGCGTACGGAACGGCACGCGCTTCCCAGCTAAAACCCGTGGATTACACCACCTGGACTAATAGCTGTATGTGATATATGGTATTAAATATATTTAAATGACTCGCTCGCGCGTCCCGAGCAACGAATCCTCAAACTGGGAAGCACTGTCAATGGCTGATACGCAATCCGATGTTCTTCCAGCGGCTCGGCCACTGACGCTCGTGCCGATCAACGCGACTGCCTCGCTGCGCGACCAGGCCTACGCCAAGCTGAAGCAGGCGATTGCCGAAGCCGACATCTATCGCTCGCGCGAAGAGATCCGGCTCGACGAAAAAGAACTCACAGAGGCGCTCGGCGTCAGCCGGACGCCGGTTCGCGAAGCGATGACGCTGCTCGAGCAGGAAGGGTTTCTGCGCACCGTGCCGCGCCGCGGTATCTACATCCAGCGCAAGACGAAGAAAGAGATCGTCGACATGATCCACATGTGGGCGGCGCTCGAAAGCATGGCGGCGCGCCTCGCCACGCAGCGCGCGTCCGACTCCGAGATCGCCGCGCTCAGGCGCATGTTCGACGACTTTCGCGACACCACGCCGGCCGAGCACATCGACGAGTATTCGGAGGCAAACATTACGTTCCATCAGTCGATCGTGCAGCTCTCGCAATCGCAGATTCTGCTCGATACGATGAAGAATCTGTTCGTCCATGTCCGCGCGATTCGCAAAATGACGATCTCGCAGAGCGACCGGGCATCGCGCTCGATTGTCGATCACATGCGCATCATCGAGGCGCTGGAGCGGCGCGATACCGAGCTGGTCGAGAGCCTCGTGCGGCAGCATTCGCTCGAGCTGGCGGCGTTCGTCGAAGCGAACTGCGATTTCCTCGACTGAGCCTGAAATCATCTTCGGCGCGACATAAAGGCTTCGCATAGGAGCCGGTCGCCGCATCTCGTAAGAACCGCCAGGCACTGCCACGCTTTCAGCGTCGCAGTGCTTTTTTATTCTCCCTCGCAAGGGGCCAGACCTTGACAGAGCGTCGGCCAACCCTTCTCTTTCGTCACCGACACCCGCCAAACCAGTGGTCAAAAATGCAGCGCCCGCGCAATTCCGGCTCCGCCGGCGATTTGTGCGGCGCAAACGCTCGCACCCCGCATCGGCCTTTAAATACAAGCACGCACAGACTAGCTGCAATGCAGCAATCCACCCGTCATGGAAAAACTCGCTTGACTAATACTGTGTGTGGAATATTGTATATCACGAACCACACAACGCCCCAGCTTCGGAGGAGAGACGTCATGGCAGAAGCCGACAGCACCACAGCAGAAGAGACCTTGAAACAACAGGCGACGGAGACGACCGACGGATTCCACATCGTCATCGATGCACTGAAACTAAACGACATCAACACCATCTTTGGGCTGGTCGGTATCCCCATCACCGACCTGGCGCGGCTTGCCCAGGCGGAAGGGATGCGTTTTATCGGCTTCCGTCACGAACAGCACGCGGGCAACGCGGCGGCCATTGCCGGTTTCATGACGCAAAAGCCGGGCATCTGCCTGACGGTATCGGCGCCGGGCTTTCTGAACGGCCTGACGGCGCTCGCCAACGCGACCACCAATTGCTTCCCGATGATCCTCATCAGCGGCTCCAGCGAGCGCGAAATCGTCGATTTGCAGCAAGGCGATTACGAAGAGATGGATCAATTGAACGCGGCCAAGCCGTACGCGAAGGCCGCATATCGCGTGCTGCATGCGGAAGACATCGGCATCGGCGTGGCGCGTGCGATTCGTGCCGCGGTGTCAGGCCGCCCGGGTGGCGTGTATCTGGACTTGCCGGCCAAGCTGCTCGCGCAAACGCTGGATGCCGTGAAGGCGCAGCAGTCGCTGGTGCGAGTAGTCGACGCCGCGCCGCGTCAGCTGCCCGCGCCGGAATCGGTCAAGCGTGCGATCGATGTCCTGAAGAGCGCCAAGCGTCCGCTGATCCTGCTCGGCAAAGGGGCGGCGTACGCGCAGGCTGACGCGGAGATCCGCGGGTTCGTCGAACAAAGCGGCATTCCGTATCTGCCGATGTCGATGGCCAAGGGTCTGTTGCCCGATACGCACGAGCAATCGGCGTCGGCGGCGCGCTCGTTCGTGCTGCAGGAAGCCGACGTCGTCGTGCTGATCGGCGCGCGGCTGAACTGGCTGCTGGCGCATGGCAAGGGCAAAACGTGGGGCGCGGAGCCGAAGAAGTTCGTCCAGGTCGATATTTCGCCGACCGAAATCGACAGCAACGTCGCGATCGCCGCGCCGGTGATCGGCGATATCGGCTCGTGTGTCGCAGCACTGCGCGCGGGCCTCGATGCGGGCTTCGCGAAGCCGGGCGCCGAGTGGACCGGCGCGATCGCCGAGCGCAAGAACAAGAATCTCGCCAAGATGGCCGCGACGCTCGAGAAGAACCCGTCGCCGATGAATTTCCACAGCGCGTTGCGTGCGATCCGCGATGTGCTGAAGACGCGCCCGGACATCAACGTCGTCAACGAAGGCGCGAACACGCTCGACTACGCGCGCAGCATCATCGACATGGCCGAGCCGCGCAAACGCTTCGATTCGGGCACGTGGGGAATCATGGGCATCGGCATGGGTTTCGCGATCGGCGCGGCGGTGACGAGCGGCAAACCGGTTGTCGCGATCGAAGGTGACAGCGCGTTCGGATTCAGCGGCATGGAACTCGAAACCATCTGCCGTTACGACTTGCCGGTTTGCACGATCGTATTCAACAACAACGGCGTGTATCGCGGCACCGACGTGAACCCGACGGGCGGCAAGGACGTCGCGCCGACCGTGTTCGTCAAGGGTGCGCGCTACGACAGGATGATCGAGGCATTCGGCGGTGTCGGCTACAACGCGACCACCCCGGAAGAACTGACGAAGGCGCTACTCGAAGCGATCGCATCGGGCAAGCCAACCTTGATCAATGCCGTGATCGATGAAGCGGCGGGCACCGAAAGCGGCCGCCTGACCAATCTGAATCCGCAAAGCGCGGCGATGAAAAAGTAATCCAGAGCAACCCAGGAGATAGCAAAGTGACCAAACCTCTCGACGGCATCAAGATCATCGACTTCACCCACGTTCAAGCCGGTCCCGCGTGCACCCAGTTGCTCGCCTGGTTCGGCGCCGACGTGATCAAGGTTGAAAGACCAGGTTCGGGCGACGTGACGCGCAACCAGTTGCGCGACATGCCCGACGCCGACGCGCTGTACTTCACGATGCTCAACAGCAACAAGAAGTCGCTGACGTTGGATACGAAAAAGCCCGAAGGCAAGGAAGTACTCGAAAAGCTGATCCGCGAATCCGACGTTCTGGTCGAAAATTTCGGCCCGGGCGCGTTGGACCGGATGGGCTTTTCGTGGGAACGCCTGAACGAACTCAATCCGAAGATGATCGTCGCTTCGGTGAAGGGTTTCAGCGACGGCCATCACTACGACGACCTGAAGGTCTACGAAAACGTCGCGCAATGCGCAGGCGGCGCGGCGTCCACCACCGGCTTCTGGGACGGTCCGCCGACCATCAGCGCCGCGGCGCTCGGCGACAGCAACACCGGCATGCATCTGGCGATCGGCATTCTGACCGCGCTGTTGGGGCGCGACAAAACCGGCAAGGGCCAGAAGGTCGCGGTGTCGATGCAGGATAGCGTACTGAACCTGTGCCGCGTAAAGCTGCGGGACCAGCAGCGGCTGGAGCGCGTGGGTTATCTCGAGGAATATCCGCAATATCCGCACGGCGAATTCAGCGATGTGGTGCCGCGCGGCGGCAATGCGGGCGGCGGCGGTCAGCCGGGCTGGGTGCTCAAGTGCAAGGGCTGGGAAACGGATCCGAACGCCTACATCTACTTCACGATCCAGGGTCATGCGTGGGAGCCGATCTGCCGGGCACTCGGCAAACCCGAGTGGATCGATGACCCAGCCTACAAGACCGCTGAAGCACGTCAACCGCATATCTTCGAGATTTTCAAAACCATCGAAGACTGGCTCGCCGACAAGACCAAATTCGAAGCAGTCGACATCTTGCGCAAGTTCGACATTCCGTGCGCGCCGGTGCTGACGATGAAGGAACTGGCCAACGATCCGTCATTGCGCGCGAGCGGCACGATCGTCGAAGTGCCGCACAAGAAACGCGGCACGTATCTGACGGTCGGCAGTCCGATCAAGTTCTCGGATCTGAAGCCGGAAGTCACCGCGTCGCCGCTGCTCGGCGAACACACGGACGAAGTGCTCGCGAGCCTTGGCTACAGTCAGCAGGAAATCGTCAACCTGCGCGAAGTCAAAGCGGTTTAATGGTGTCACGTGGGTGTCACGCGGGGTGTCACGCAGGCCCGGTCGTACGCTCGGGCCTGTGAATACAGCGCCCCTGGCGGCGCCATATCCGATTCAAGGATCTACGTTTTTACATTCGGGGGAACGCCATGCAAAGAGCCATCGACTTCCAGCAACTCGTCAACGCAATCGGCGACGCGATCATCATTTCCGACGCCGGCGGCAGCATCACATTGTGGAACCCCGCGGCCGAACGCATGTTCGGCTTTACGCAAAGCGAGGCGCTGGGAAAGTCGCTGGACCTGATCATTCCGGAACGTTTGCGCGGCCGCCATTGGGACGGCTATCACAAGACCATGGCAACGGGCGAAACCCGTTACGGCAACGACGTGCTGCGTGTGCCCGCCGCACATAAGGACGGGCGGTCACTGTCGATTGCCTTTACGGTTGCGTTGCTGCATTCGCCGCAAAACGAGCTCACCGGCATCGTCGCCGTGATCCGCGACGAAACCAGCCGCTTCCAGGAAGATCGCTTGCTGCGCAAGCGTCTCGCGGAACTGGAAGCATCCGCGGGCGCATGAGCGGCCACACAGAGTGCGCTCATGTCGATCGGAAAGTGTGCGGGCAGCTCTCATGCAGAGCGCGCCACAAGGCGACTCGCGCTGCTTTCAATCCTTGGCGCAGACTGCCAACGCCTGAACATTCTTAAACAATTTGCCACGACCCGGACGCAAACCTCGCATAGGATGTTGAAAGCACGCGTATCGGGATACGGTACGGTGTTTCCGTGAATTACCAACCTGTTGGGAGCATCGATAATGAGCATCTTCGGCGAGATTGTGAACAAGCTGTTCGGAAAAGCAAAACCGGATCAACCAGCGCCTGCAGCGGAGCCGACCCCGGATCCCGCGGCAGCCCAGGCTGCCGCCCCGGATGCCACGCCAGCACCTGCGCCTCTGACTGACGTCGACGTCGAAGCCGTGATGGATCAGCTTGTCAGTGAAAGCGGGCAAACGCTGAACTGGCGCACGTCAATCGTTGACACAATGAAGGCGCTCGGCGTCGACAGCAGCCTCGATCATCGCAAGCAACTCGCCCAGGAACTCAAGTACAACGGCGACACGAACGACTCGGCGAGCATGAATATCTGGCTGCACAAGCAAGTGATGCAGGCGCTGGCGGCGAACGGCGGGAAGTTGCCGCCCGACCTCGCGGCCTGACTTCGCTTTGGGCGAGCGCCTGGCCGAGGGTCTTTCGCCGTTTGTCTCGTCAATTGAACGGGCTGAACCTTGAAAGATCCGTGGAACCTGTATATGTGAGCAATATGTTTGCATATACAGCTCCGGAGGCCGTCATGGAGCGTCTGGTGCGCGTGCGGAATGAACGGGACTGCCGCACGCTCGTGCGGCTGCGGGCGCTGGTCACGATCCGGCAGATACGGGCTTGCCTCAATGATTAGGGTTGCCTGTCAATGAGCCGCGCGCAAGGCTTCGTCCGCGACAGCCAGCCGTGACGCCATGACCTTGACGACAAAACGATGGATTTGCCGCGCGGTCACCGGATCGTCCTGCTCGAGCGCATGCAACGAATCAAGTGTCAAACGCCGGACACGCGCAGGGCCGTCTGCGAGCACATCCGCACTACGCGCCCGCTGCGTGTACACCGCCATTTCGCCGACGATCGTACCTGGTCCGAACGAGCGCAGCCTGATGGATCTCCCGTCCACAAGCGGCAGTAAGACGGTGACACGGCCGCGCTCGACAAAGTACATGGCGTCCCCCGGCTCGCCGTGACGGAACACCGGCTGCCCCGCGCCAAGCTCGCGCACGTCTAGAAGGGCCAACAGCCTTTCGAGCGCGTATGACGTGAAATGCGGTGCGAGCAGCGCCTCGAAATCCTCTTCGCCGCAAGGCGGCGCGCGTGAATCCGACGCAAGAAGCGTATCTTCGACCCATTCCAGGCCGGCATCCAGCGTAGCGAACTCGTGAATCCTTAGGTTCAGCGTGCCGGTCTTCATGAGCAGTTCACGCGAGCGTGCCGGCAGCCCCGTCAACACCAGGTCCGCATCAATCGTCGCGCACAGCTGCCTGAGCTTGACGAAGCTGACCGATACCGACGCGTCCATGCCGTTGGTCAAAGCGAAGTCGAGCACGACAAAGCGAACCGGCAGCGGCCCGTGCCTCGCCAGCCGTTCGCGCACGCGCTGCAAGATCGAATTGGCGGTGCCAAAGAACAGGAACCCCTGCAGACACGTTCCGCACACCTGTACGCCGAGTTCGTGAAGCCGTTCGGTTGCCTCGATACTGCGCTCAACATTCGATGTGCGGGTACTGCCATCGAACTCCATACGAACGCAACTGACGCGGCCATACAGCAGAGCGAACATCACACATGCGGCGATGACCCCCGCGACGACGCCCGTGACGACGCCGTAGAACGCAATAGCGCCCAGAATAAGCGGTACAAGTAGATACTCATGCCAGTTGAGCTTACGATACGCACCGACTAGCCACTGGATCAACAGACGCAGTCCAATGAAGAGCTGCAGCCCGACCAGCACTGGTACCGGGAATAGCGCCACCAGGTCCGGCGAGGCGGCCAGCACGAACAGGCATGCGAGGGAGGCGAATACGCCCGCCATACGACTTGTCGCGCCCGCGCGCGCGTTGAGCATCGATCGGTTGAACGACTGGTATCCGACCATCCCGCCTAACATCCCGCTCGCGATGTTAGCTATTCCGGCGGCCCTCATTTCGCGGTTCAGATCGATGTCTTCGCCCGTGGCTGCGCCAATCGCTGTCGAATTCATCAGGATCGTGATCGCCGCAATCGAGGTGACCACGAGCGTCTCCGGCAAGTGCGCAGCGATTGCCGACCAGTCGACGCTCCCACGCGTCAGCAATGCCGGAAGATGCAGTTCTGGAATCCGGATCGGGTGCAGTGCCACGCGCGGAAGCAATAATCCCGTGTTGCGGGCGTCGTCGATCGACAGGCCTGCAGCAAGCAGGAGCAGGTAGAACAGCACGACGCCGAGTGCAAGGGTGATCGGCAGCGCCGCTGGGTGTTTCCAGGTGCGCGACAGGAGCGTGGCTAATGCGCACACCAGCACAGCGGGTGTCCACACCAGCCAGTTCAGGTGCGTCATCAGCGCCAGTGTGTGCCAGTTCAAGGGTTCGCCGGTCACGACCCGAAACGCGCCGGCTAGCAGGAGGTAGCCAGTACCGGCAAGAAAGCCGCCTACGACCGGGTAAGGCAGGAATTGCAGGGAACGGCTGCGCTTCGACGAACCGACCGCATACAGAATGACGCCCGTCACCACAGAACACAGCGCGATGGCAATCAGCACCGTCAGCAGAATTGTCTGGGGCGTACCGCCGTCAGCCCGCACGCTGCTCGCGACGCCTGCCGCCACACCGGCAAGAAACGCCGTCGCGTTGCCGTCGGGTCCGGCTATATTCATGCGCATCGAACTCGTCAAGGCGATCACCAGTGCCGTTACCACGCAACTGATGAAGGCGGTGGGCACGCCAAGCTCAGCGTAACGGGCGAGATCCGCACTAAAGATCATAGTGCCCAGGCTCATTGCATAGCAGAGCATGACCAACATCGACACCATGCCGGCCGAGAGGTCTCCGACCAGGCCCGTGATGCGTGGCCCGGGGCGGGCATCGGGTGAGGAACCTGTCGTAGCTGGCTTCACAGTGCTCCCGGTGAGGGCAGATGGAATCTGGCCTGGGCCGTGCGGTTCGCGCGGCGCGCTGCGGTTGTGGCTTGTTCGAACGTCACCCATCGTTCCGGATGACGAACGACTGCACGTTGCGCTTGCCTGCTCGCCCGACACTGTGGCCGATTCGCTAGGCAGTATCCGTCGTGGCCGCAGCCAGTGTCAAACGCACTGCGGCGCGCCGTTGCGATCCTGGCCGAATTTGCATCCACCTCGTCGCTCATGCCCGGTATCCGTTTCCTTCACGCTGGACGTACACTGTGCTTTCGGCAGGAAGGCCTTGAGCACGGAGTATGTTGCACCCGTCACAGCCAGGCAACCGGCGGTGCGTCGATTCGTATGATCTGTTGGTGCGACGCGGCCCGGTTCGGGGATACGGTTCGACCGCCTGCGCGGCCACGAACCGCGACGGAGTATGCCTGTTCGAACGCACCGGATTAGGCGGCGGCGATGGATATCGATCAGTGGCTGCATGCATTGGGGCTTGAACAATACGCACGCGTATTTGCCGAGAACGACATCGATCTCGCGATGCTGTCACAGCTCGACGGCGCGGATCTGAAAGAGCTCGGCGTCCTCTCGCTCGGCCACCGTAAGCGCCTGCTGGCGGCGATTGCCGATCAGCGCGACGCCGCACTGTGCGCAGCGTCGCCCGCTGTGAATGCGCCGGCAAGCGAGCGTCGGCAAGTCACCATTCTCTTCGCCGATCTGTGTGGTTTTACCGCGCTGTCGCAAACGCTCGATCCTGAAGAGTTGCGCGAGTTAACCGGTCGTTACACAGCGCTCGTCGATGGGATCGTCCTCGGTTACGGCGGTACGATCGACAAGCACATCGGCGATGCCGTCATGGCAATCTTCGGTGCACCGCGCGCGCACGACACCGATCCGCTGCGCGCGGCGCGTGCCGCGTTGGAGATTCATGAGGCCCTTAACGGACTCGGCAAGCAAGTGGCGCCTGCGCTGAGGGCGCATGTGGGCATCGCCAGCGGCGAGGTGGTCGCGGGTCCGCTCGAGCGCGCAGACGTTCAGGACTATACGGTCCTCGGCGACTCCGTGAACCTCGCCGCCCGCCTGGTTGCCGCCGCCGGCCCCGGGGAAACGCTGCTCTCCGATAGCGTGCATCACGCGCTCGGCAACTGCGTGATGAGCGACGCCGTCGGTGCGATGCGCTTCAAGGGGATCGACTCGCCGGTGCGCGTGTGGCGTCTGAGCGGTCTCGCCTTTGAACCCGTCACGCCAAGCCGCAGTGTGTTTGTCGGCCGCAAGGCTGAACTCGAGCAGTTCAAGGGCCTCGCCCGCGCGTGCCTCGAACAGCGGGCCGGTCACGTCGTCTATGTCCGCGGTGAGGCGGGCATTGGCAAGACGCGGCTCGTCGACGAGATGCGCCGCTTCGTCGAAACGCTGGGCTTTGTCAGTCACCGCGGCCTCGTACTGGATTTTGGCGTGGGTAAAGGCCAGGACCCCATTCGCACCATTGTCGGCAGCCTGCTGGACCTGCGGCCCGCGGCCGGGTCCGATGAACTGCGCGCCGCCGCCGAACGGGTTGCCGCATCCGGGGCCGTCGGCCCCGATCAGCTGATGTTTCTCCACGACCTCCTCGATCTCACGCAAACCGGCGAATGGCACACGCTTTACGACGCGATGGACAATGCCGCACACACGCGCGGCAAGCGCGCGGTCACAGCAGCAATCACGGAGGATGTCTGCCGGCACCAGCCAACCATGATTGTGGTGGAGGACATTCATTGGGCCGACCCGCAGGTGCTCGGTTACCTCGCCACCCTCGCCGTTGCGATCGCGAACGGTCCGGGCCTGCTTGTGATGACGTCGCGCGTGGACGGCGATCCGCTCGACGCGGCATGGCGGGCAAGTTGCCGCGGCACGCCCTTCGCCACGATAGACCTCGGCCCGCTGCGCAGCGACGAGGCGCTGAACCTTGCCGGCAGCTTTATCGAAGCGACCGGGCGTGTCGCGCGTGCCTGCATCGAGCGAGCCGGCGGCAATCCGCTGTTCCTCGAACAACTCCTGCATAACGCCGAGGAAGGCAGCGAGGAAGCGGTCCCCGCGACGATCCAGAGCCTCGTGCTGGCGCGCATGGACCGGCTGGCTCCGCGCGACCGCGAAGCGTTCCAGGCTGCCTCGGTAATCGGACAGCGCTTTGGCCTCGCCTTGCTCCGGCGGTTGATCGATGCACCGGAGTATGTCTGTGACGGGCTCGTCGCCAACGCGCTCGTCCTGCCGGAAGGCGACGATTTCCTGTTTGCCCACGCGCTAATCCAGGAGAGCGCCTACGCGACGCTGCTGCGGGCGCGCCGGCGCGACTTGCACCGCCTGGCGGCCGACTGGTTTGCGGCGACTGACCCCGTGCTGCGCGCCCAGCATCTCGATCGCGCCGAGGACAAGCGGGCGCCGCAGGCCTATCTCGACGCCGCGATCGCACAACGCTCCGCCTACTTGACCGAGGCGGCATTGCGGCTAGTCGAGCGAGGTCTGCAAATCGCGCAAACGGACGTGGATCGCCACGCGCTGATCTGTTTCAGGGGCGAACTCCAACGAGATCTCGGCGACATCGCCGCATCCATCGCGACGTACCGTGCGGCCGTGGCCGCCGCTCCGGACGAAGCGAGTCTCTGCCAGTCCCAACTTGGGCTCGCCGAAGGTCTGCGGGTGAGCGAAGGCCTCGCCGAAGCCCTCTCGCTGCTCGACGCGGCCCAGCAAGTGGCGCAACGTCTGGATAAGGTGCCTGAACTTGCGCGCCTGCATCACCTGCGCGGCAACATCCTCTTCCCGCTTGGCAGGATCGAAGATTGCCGCACCGAGCATGAGCGCGGGCTTGCCTATGCACGGCGCCTCGGCTTGCCGGAAGCCGAGGCGCGCGCGCTCGGCGGCATCGCGGATGCTGCTTACGCGCAAGGGCGCATGCGCACCGCTTTCGAGCACTTTAGCCGGTGCGTTGCGTTAAGCCGCGAACACGGCTTCGGCCGCATCGAGGTCGCCAATCGTTCGATGGCCGGCTTCAGCAGGATCTACCTCAACCAGGCACGCGCAGCGCGCGAGGACGTAAGCGCCGCCGCACGCGCCGCCGCGCTGGTCGGTCAGCCGCGTGCGCAGATGCTGTGCGAAACGTTAGGCGCCTTTGCCTGCTACGAAATGGGCGACATGGAGGCGACCCTCACCCATCTCGAACGCGAGATGCACATCATCCGTCAGCTGGGAGCTCGCCGCTTCGAGGCGCAGAATATGGAAATGCGGGCGCGAGTGCTGCTCGATAGCGGGCGTCGGCGAGAGGCCGCCGAATTATTGCGTGAAGCGCTAGCGATTTGCCGCGAGGTGGGAACGCAGTTCAGCGCACCCAAGGCCGTGGGCGCACTGAGCCGCGCTGTCGAGGACGACGGCGAACGCGCGCGTCTGCTCGCCGAAGGTGCCGACATGTTGCACCGAGGCGCGGTTGGCCACAATCATCTGTGGTTCTACCGCGATGCCATGGAAGCGATGCTGTCCGCCGGCGACGCAGCCGGCGCACTGCCCTATGTCACCGCGCTCGAAGACTATACGCGCGCTGAGCCGCTGCCATGGGCAGAGCTGTTTGTGGCGCGCGGCCGCGCCCTCGCTCGCGCGCAGCAAGACCATTCTGGGGAAGCAGCGCAGCGCGAACTCGAGCGTGCGCGCGCAGCCCTCGTGGAAGCCGGCTTCAACAGCTATCTGCCTGCGGTGGACGCTGCGCTCGTCGCGTAGCGAAGGCATTGCTCGAAGCTTTCCATCGATTCGGTTCGCTCAACTGTCAAAATTCCCAGCGCAATCAGTGAAAATCGCCTGGTCGGCGACTGCTGTGTTGGCGACAGGCAGAAGTCGACCCATCGCGAAAATTCACCGCACTCGAGAGCAGACATTCAGCGTTTCGCATGACCCCAGTTAGGCCATGGGAGCGAGCGGCGCCGGCCTCATTGCGTCATCAGGATGGATCCATCCAGTCAAAGCACGCAGTGATCGCAACCATCGCTCAATATTAGGGAATTCAGCCTCCGCGATGCCGGCCTGAGAAAGCCAGAACAGATACGCCGAACACGAGATATCGGCAATCGTTGGACCTGATGGTAAGAGAAACTCGGTGGTCGATAGAACTTCATCAAGCGTCCTCAGATCTGCAATCGCTCGATGGCGCAGATATGCAATAACCTCTGTCGGTTGATGCGCCCACAGTAGCGAGAAACGAAGGTTCGGTATGCTGAACCCGATACGATTCGTCTCCCACGAAAGCCATTCCAGGATCGTTTGCCATTCCGACTTTTCACCACGGAAGGCGTTAGTGCGCTGAGCAAGATGCATGAGGATGGCGTTCGACTGGCAAAGCGCAGTGCCTTCATCAACCAGAACTGGAACCTCGCCGAATTTGCTGGCGGCAACGAACTCCACAGGGCGTTTATGCCTGGGCGTTTCGGCGGGCCAACTTCAGGTAGCCCTTCCGCCTTGAGCTTTGCCGTTACCTTTTCTTCCAGGTGCGGCGCCCAGCGCATCCCAGTTCGCGTCCCAATACGTCATACACACGTTAATCCGGTACGTCGGAACGTATTTGCCGTCGTACACGTGCGGACCAAATTGATAAATCGTTCCGCATGTGTCGCAACGTTGGGTGAGCTTGATCTTATCCATCGGGTTTCCTACGCTCCGTGAGTCGAACAATAGCCTCCAGCGGCTCGCAGTGCCGTCCATTTCTCAGGCATGAGCCCGATTCCGCCTACGATAAAATTGCGGCATTGTCGACCTTGCTTCGTACGTCCGGAACAATACACCGAGCCTTGCGATTCATACCACTCGATGTATTCGGGAACCGTGAGGCCCAAGACTTCCGCGAACACTGCATTTTTATCCGATGTAAGGCGAAGAACCTGCTCCGGAGTCAACGCAACCGTTGTGGCGCCTCCCAACGACGGCACTCCAACGTGAAAACGGCAACCTGCAGCGCCTGCTGCTTTTAGCGCGGCGATAACGTTCGATTTTTCCATCAGATTCTCCATTCTGCATTTGTCCTTTTGCGTTGTGGTGAGAAGCGCGCCCACGCCAGGAGCAACGCGCCGATCAACCACATAACCTTCGGACATCGGGTTCGCCGCGCGATGGGTTGCTCCATTCCCCCCGTCACTCGAACGAACAAAAGTGAGCCTGTTCAGATCTCAGATGCCGTTACTCGGTTTTCGCATTGATTCCTGCCCGTTGCCAAGCTCCAACAAGCCGCCCCGTTCAACGATCTCACGACGCACCGACATCATGCGTCCGCAATGCATGCACCGCACCGGCTTCCGACCAGCATCAAAACGCAAATTTCGAGAACCACACCACCCGCATGGGTCTGCTTGTCAGGCCGCGCACCTGCTCGGCTGCGAGATTGAAATACTGACCGCATCTTGTACAAATGTACGTCGGCAGTCGTCCCGTACTGCGGTGCGTGTATCCCTTCTTCTCGACAGCAATTCCTTTGCAACGCGGGCATGACGGGACAGGATTCGCATCAGCCGAAAGCAACGTATGCAAACGACGTCGCGACGCGCGCTCGAACGCACATCGGCTCTGACTCAACAGCTTGTCGCCCACGCCTCCGTCATTCGGCTCGATCACATCTTTGGCTCGTGCCCCATCTCCCATTCCACCATCCCTTAGAACTGCGCTGTCACCTGAAAACCAACCGTCACGCGCGCGGTCGGGAAGCCCGACGGCTTGTAGACCGGCGTACTCGCGAAGAGGTCGTACGCATAGGCGCCGAATCGCGTGCCAACACTCCCCTTGACGCCGATCACCGCACCGGCCAGTTGCGTACCGACGAGCGCGATCGGCTGCGGGCCCCATACGCGGCCATAATCGAGTCCCGCATAGAGCGCCTGCCCCGTCTGTCCAATCGGTGCCTCTAGCTCGTTACGCCAGTAGAATCCGCGCGCCGCCGCCAGCATCGTTTCGCCGTCGAAACCACGTACCGTATAGCGGCTACCGATCGTCAGGTCATCGATGTAGTACAGCGTGTTGCCCGTGTACTGGCCGTGAAATGTCGTGACGTACCGGAACGGCTGCTGCGCGATCGCGAACGGCACCGACAAGTTCGCATCAAGCACGGCCATTTTGTAGCGATAGGTAGGGTCACCGCCCGCCGCCAGCACATCGTCTTGTGCGCCGAATGTGCCGATGCCCTGCCTGTACGCGAGCGTGCCATCGAACTGCGCACTGCCGAAGTAGTGCCGATCGGTCAGACCAAGTTCGATGAATGTGTTGTTGCGGCGCTGCTGCGAAATCTCGGTGTCTTCGATGAAACTCTGGCCGAAACGGCGCGACAAGCGCAAATACCCGCCGAATACGTCATTCTGGCTGCGCGCCAGAACGCGAGCCAGTTTGAAGTCGACCGTCTTCGAGTTGCCGCTCGCGACGAATGTCTGATTCACGCCGGCGATCTGCTGGTAGTACGTGTTGGTATACGCGGACAGCGTCGCGGTCCAGTACTCCCACGGAATCGAATAGAAGCCGTTCCAGCCGTGCGAGCCGAGGCGCTTGTCGCCGAATTCGAGATCCTGGCTTACGCCAATGTTGAACACGTCGTTCAGGCCGAGCGGATTGTCGATGCCAACCGAAAGGTTGCCTTGCAGCTTGCCGGTCGCGCGCGTGCCCGAGTTGTCGATCGACGCAACGACGGTCCATGGCTTGCCGCGCTTCACGTCGAGCACCACGTCACTTTCGCCCGGCAGATCGCCAGGGACGATCTGCATCGACACATCCTGGCTCGTCGCGCGCTTCATCTGCTCCAGACCTTGTTCGAGGTCGCGCAGGTTCAGCAGCTCACCGTCGCCAGTCGGAAACGCAGTTTTCCACGTGCCGCGTAGTTTGTCGTCAGCGAAGCGCACGTGGCGGATCACGCCGGGGATCAACGAAAATTTCAGAGTCCCTGTCAACAGGTCCTGTTCAGGCAGCAACACGCGCGTCGTCACGTACCCGCGCGCCAGTATGGCCTGTGAAAGTCCCTTGACCAGCATATCAATGCCTTGTTTGCCAACGCATTGCCCGGAATAGTGGTGCAGCCATTCGCGCGCGAATGCGAAGCGGTCCATCGGCAGCGCAGATGCACCTTGTGCTTTCACCGCGTCGGGTAACGAGCCCGGTACGTCGAGCGTGAAGCGGTCAATGCGAAAGCATGGCGTTTCGGTAGGCAAGGCCGGATACGCTTCGACGTGCGGCACGTCCGACCGCACTGAAGGCGCACGCACGGCTGCGTCACGCTGCTGCGCGTCCCGTTGCTGTTGCGCCTGCCGATCCTGTTCCGCGTTCGCCCGTGCCGCGGCGGCTTGGTCGGCGGGAGTAAGTATAGGTGTCTGTTGCGCCTGCACCGCAACCGATATCAAGGCGGCGAACGGCATGGTCGCCAGCTGTTTTTTTATTTTCATTGTCGATCAAATTCTAGACTCTGCCGCGCCAACGATAAATGATTCATGAGATCAGCCCTTCTTATCTGATCGCGCTTGAAGAAGGGCGCAGAATGCAAAAATTGCGGCAAATCCTATCGGCACCAGCGCACCAGGTATAGTTGAAGCAATTTCCACTGCGGTCGCAAAACCATGTTTAAATCCAGCCTTAAATATCGCAACAGAAAATATAAAAATATAAATGCAAGTCAGCAGAAAAACAAAAACCTTCCAGCATGAGAATTTCCCGAGGATTTTCGCAACGATAGACCCCAGAAATCCACCCAACAGACCACTCCAGAGACCATCAATCATTACTTCACTCCTTTCATTTCTGTGGCGGATTCCCGGACTGCGCCGCCTGAGCCGCTCGCCCCGCAGTCTGGCTTATCGCAATCTTGTTTGCATTAATGACAATGCCGGGAATGGTTCCAAGATTTTTTCTCGCTGATCCCGTGCCTCTTCGCGACCTCAGCGACCGGGGTCTTGTCCGCCTCGCGCAGGATGATGACCATCTGTTTTTCGGTAAATCGGCTATTCATCATGACTTCCTTTTCTCCGTTGGAAGCCATTCTCTCAAGTTTCAATTGATCCGGAAATTCCGGGGCAGGTCGCACGACAAAAAGCTGCTTTAACTGAACCAGCGCCCCCAATAGTTTCACCATTCATCACAAAGCACCTTTTCCTCCAGGAAGCAATGGATTTTCTTCCTCAAACATAATCTGATCGGGAAAATTCTTTAAAAAAAATCCCTCGAAAACCATTCTAATTCGCTCACGAAACTCGTAAACTTCATCTCTTCCAAGATTTTGTATCTCAAAGAGATCATCTTTATCAAGATGCGAGCTTATCGCATTCATTACGTAACTAAAGATACGAAAAACTGACCCACACAGCTCTTCGCGACCCTCTGTTTCTGAAGTGAGGTCGTAAAGCGCCCGCTCAAGAAGCCAATATTGGTCCCGTTGCCATATACCACGCTCGTGCAGAATCGCAGCAAATGACGTCTCGTCGTATTCATAAGACTGCGCGCAGTTTTTGGCAACAATCTTACGCGAATTGATAACTCGACTCGACTCCATACACCTCACCTAATATTAAGTTTTCGACCAGATCCGGCGTTCGTCTTATCGGAATTCACCGACCCATCCAAATTTACAACATATTTGAAATTCCCCTTACCATCGAACACTCGCGTCCTCACATCAGACTTGAATCCTCGCCTTCTCAACCAGTCAAGATATCTTTAGGGCACACGATATGTCGGAGCCCATATTTTCCATCGTGCTCGCGAGGAAACCATCCGAAATCGTCGGAAACAATTTTCCCTCCACAGACGAAACACGTGTCAGGCCAACCTTTTTCACGCCATTTAGCGATTACCTCGAAAGGAGCTCCATGAGCATGCGCGGTCCACTCCTTCTTTGAGAAACCAAGCATCTCCGTGACAGGCGGATCGGCTTCGGTCAAATTGTCCATGTACAAGTCATAGACGTTTTCAGCATCCTCCGGCGACAGTCGCCCCCTAATCAAATCATCAAGCAAATCGCGCTTTTTCATCTTTCACCGATTCAGTTTTCTGCCGGGAACAGCGGGTTTGTATAGCTCACCAGTTACCGGGTCCGCAGACCCCAAGTGACGCCCGCGCTTATCGTAGACTTCAAATTTGTTATGAGTGTAGTCCCACTCGTACAGGCGATCCCCGTCAGTCCTCACCCCGTTCCCCGATGGCCGAAGTCCCTGCCATACCGGACTATCAGCTTTCGAAGGATTTGTACGTCGAGCGTCATTTTCGTTAGACGCCGAGAAGATGTGGTCAACCAGATCCTTAACGTCATCCGGGATGATCGCCGTAATCCAGTCGCCGACCGTCTTGGCATCCGGCAACGGATGGATCAACGACCCATTCGGCTTAATCGTCGGATCAAGCACCGTAGCAGGATCGGCGGTCACGCCGTCGCCTTTTTGGCGCTGCTCCCCGAAGTACCCGCCCATGCCTTGCGGCACATTCTGCGGTCCGGTGACGGTTCGCCCAATGGCGACCTGATTGTTCTCTACCTCAATTTGTTCTTTCCAGAGGGGGAGCTTCCTCATAAGCGAAGGCTGTCGTGCCGAGCGTATTCAGTTTCTAGTACTATTTTTGTCGGATTCCTTTGGTGTTGTCGCCGAGTACAAGGCAACGATGAAGACTGCCAACAAACCTATGCCCGAAGGAACAAAAAGAAAGGCTGGCGTGAAGATCGCGCTTCCCATCTTCTCAAATGCGACACGAACTCCGAACTCCAGTGAACCTAAGATGAACATGCATATGTACACGCCAAAAGTGACGGTGAAAAATGTGAGCCGATACTTATACTGGCCCGCCCAACGCACAAGGGCTGGGCCAAAAAGACCGCCGATCATGCCGCTCCAGAATCCATCGAACATGGCTTTCTCCGTTTGCCTCGTCAATTGCCCTGTCGAGCGGCTCCTTGAGCCGCCTTGCCCGCAGCTTGACCCAAAGCGAATTTGTTTACTTGAATCACCAAACCGGGAATTGTATTGATGTTCTTAATCGAGTTCGGAAGGCCGGCCCATTGGAACATAGAGGTCGCGAACATTCCATTGAGCGCACCGACCGTCGCGGCGGCTCCCAAGCCTGCTACAGAAAATCTTTGGTCAAAACCAGAACCAAAATCCTGGCCGTGAAAGATGGAATTAAATGCAGCAGTAAACGCCGCCAAACCTACATACAAACCTCCGGAAACCCCCGCGCCAGTAAGTGCGGCGGTGTACAGTGAATACCCAGCCTGCGCAGTTTTGTACGCAACCAGCGCCTCAGGTCCCGCGATCGCTGCCGCAGCAAGCGCTGCTGCTCCGCCGCCGGCTGCGACTGTGCCCATCGCATACTGATTCACCGCCTGAGACAGTTCACCTTGCGCCGCCAGAACCTCCTTTAATTGGGCATCTGTACAAACGTTCCCTCCACCGCAGTACTTACTGACCAGATCGACCTTGATTGCGTCGAGCGAGTCTTTCGGTCTGGCTCCCGGCAACGAAACCTGGTTATTCTCCACCTCAATTTTGCCAGCACCGGTCGCCGTCGCTACATTCTGCCCGGACACCGCAGCGACGCCGGCAACCAAACTTGTCACCAGATTGTCGCGCGCCTCGCGCTCCGATGCCGGCAGGTTCGTCGACGGCGCAAGCAGACTACCGAGGACAGAACTGGTCGCCGCACCCATGGCGCCCGCGCCACAACTCTGGCTGCTGGCGGCCGCGCCAGCACAACCGACAATCGCATGAAGTGCAGCACGCGCTTCTTCGCTGCCGAGGTTGTCGGCAATCTGCTTAACCTGGTTCGCGCCGAGTTCTTGCAGATAGGCGACCGTCGCATTCTGTGCAAATTGACCGAAGCCGCCTGTCACGTTTCCGCCCGCAGCCACCGACAGAGCCGTCAGCACCTGACGATAGGTGCCGCTCGGCCCCCAATTGGCGTTCAGTTCATCGGCGCGCTGCTGGGCGGCCGCTCGTTGATCCGGCGTCAGATTCGGGTTGTTCGCGGCTGCCTTCGCTGCATCGGCTTCCGCCGCGCGATTCGCCACGAACGTCCCCGCCTGATTGATGAACTGGCTCGTAATGTCGAAGCCGGCCTGGATCTTGTCCCTGTCGAAGATCGGCGCGAGCGCGCCCCCGGTGTTCGACGAGTCACGATTGATGTTCGCTACCGTTTCGGCGACAGTCTGGCCCGTCAGCTGCTGCTGCTTCGTGCCATCTGTAATCTTGATTGCTCCGCCACTAATCCCGCTTCGGGTCGTGGAATTCGCATCGCCCGACGCGCTGAGGGCTACGGGCGGCGCAACCTGCATTCCGCCATCCCCCTTCGGCAGCGTTGTCCCCGGCACCGGATTCACGTTGTCCGCCGTACCTTTCTGATCCTTGCCGATTTGCCCGCCGACACCGCCCGAAATCCCGACCGACGACGCGTCGTACGATGCATGGTTTTCGATATCGCTATGCGTGAGCGTCGCAGTCGTCAGGCTGTTCACGCCGTCCTGCACGGCTTTGTCGCCACTCGCGATCACGCCCCCCTTGAGATCGGTGTTGCCCTTCACGTCGACCTGGAAACCGCCATCGCCCGCCTTGATGCCAGACTGCTCGCCCACCGCCTCGTAGTCGCTGTGCATCTCCTGCTGGTTGAAGTTTGCCGCCGCGCTCGAGGAACCGCCGTAGCAGAAAGGCGGCACGCAGACGCTGACCGATACGCCCGCGCTCTGCTGCTTCGAATCGTAATGGTCCTTGTCCTGCAAGCTTTCGATATTCAGGTTGCCGCCCACATCGGCCACGACCTGCTTACCCGATGCGACGGCCCCCCTGAGATTCGTGTCGCCGCCCGATTGGATCGTCAATGTGTCGCCCGCCGTGACGTGCGTATTGGTCCACGTGGTCGAATCGCCGTCCGCGTGCCCACGATTGCCCGCCACACCCGCATTGAGCGAGAAACCATTTTGCGAACCCACGGTGAATGCAATGCCGACCGACGCGCTCGACCCGCTGCTGGTCGAATGCTGGTCGCTGGTGTTCTGTGCCGCCTGCAGGTTCACGTTGCCGTCAGCCGCCAGCAGCGCGTTGTTCCCGGCCGAAATCGTGCTGCCGATCACGTTGATATTGCTGTCGGCGCCTGCGCCCGACGCCCCGATCGTGACATTCCGACCTGCCGACAGCGTACTGCCGATAGCCGTGCTCGCCTGGGCTTGCGACTGACTGTCGCTCTTGCTCGCACCGAGCGAAATACTGACCCCGACGCTCGTCGGCGATTGCACCGGATTGCCGCTGGCCGCGCCATCATAGAGGTTCTTCGCCGCCAGTCCCGTGGTGGCCGCTGCCAGTGCCGTCAGACGCGGGTCACCGTTCGTATGTTGCGCTGCTTCCGCCATCTGCCGGCCCGTCTGCACCGTCGCCACAACCGGATTGGTGAATCCGACCGACAAGCCCGCTTGACGGAACTGTTGCTGTTCCGCCTGGCTCATGGTGTCGTAAGCTGAATCGATCGTGACGGTCTTGCCCGCTACGGCGAGATCGTTGCCTGCGTGGAGGAGGCTGCCGGTCGCATGCACGTCATTGCCTGCGCTTACCGTCAGGTTGCCATTGAGCGCACCGATCGCGCTGCCGTTGTTCGTCACGCTGGCGGATTGCTGCTTGTCCGACTGCGAGCGCGAACCAATCGAAACCGACAGACCGCCGTTCGACAGCAGGCCGGACTCCTGCTTGTCGTAGTAGGTGGACGACTGGACCGTATCTTGCGAGGTCTTGATGTTGACATCACGCGTTGCCTGCAACTTAACGTCGTTCGTGCCAACGATGTTGCTGCCCGTCACGTTGATGTCTCGGTTGCTGACAATGTTGACGCCATCGGCCGACACCGTGCTGCCCTGGCTATAGGTCGCCGTCTGGTCAACCCCGCTCGCAACCTTCGAACCGCTCACCACATTGCTGTGGCTGTGCGTTTCGTGCGAGTTGAGTTCGTGCGTCTCGGTTGCCGCGCCGATATTCACATCGCCGGCTGCCAGCAGGTTCGCGTTGCTCTTGTCGAGGCTGATCGTGCTGCCGCTGACCGTGATGTCCTTGCCCGACACAATGTTGACCGTGTCGCCGCCCTTGAGCATCGTGCCGGTCAGCGCCTGGTCCGACGTGTGCAACGTCTCCGCGTAGCTGCCGTGACTATCGCTGCCCGAACTGTTGCTGTTTACCGTCGAAGTCGCACTCGCCGTGCCGAGCGTAACGTTGCCCCTGGCTGCGATCGTCCCACCCTGGCCGAGGTCGATCTGCGCGCCCTTCGCGGCAAGGTCCCCGCCGACGCCGATGCTCGATTGCCCGCCGACCTCGACCGAGCTGCCGGCAACCTTGTTGATGTCCGTGTTCGATACGCCGTTCGCGCGTTGCACGATCTTGTGTTCGCCCGACTGGACCGCACCGAGATCCCAGTTACCCCCGACATTCATGCCGAGATTGCCCCCGACCGACAGGTTGCCCGCGTTCTGCTGGAAATTGCCGCCCGTCGTGATCGACGCGTCGCCGGTGACGTCCAGTTTCGCGGTCGGCCCGAGCGTCGTCACCACGCTCATCGCACCATCGCGACTCACCCGCGTGTTCGTCGTCGTCGCCGTATCGAGAATCAGGTCTTTCCCGGCGTCCAGTTGCAGGCTGCCGGCCTTCACATTGGCCGACGTCAGGTCGATATTGTTCCCGGTCGTGAGCGACATCAGCCCGCCGCTTTGCAGCGCGCCGAACGCGTTGTCGATCTGCTTGCCCTGAATCGCCAGCGTGTTATCTGCCTTGATCGTCCCGCTGTTCGTGAACGACTGTGCGTTCTGGAAGTCGATGTTCGTCGCGCTGATCAACGGCCCGTCGATGTTCCGCTGGCTGGCCTTCGCGAGATAAACGACCGGTACCAACACCGACTGGCCATCGACCACCCGCGTTTCCATCATGATCACATTGCTCGTCAGCTTCGATACCTGATCGGCCGACAAACTTGCCCCGATCGGCAGATTGAGCGATTTCGAAAGATCCGCACCGGCCGCCATCAGCGACTGATACATCGTCTCCAGGTCCGCATACGGCCCGAGTACAGCCTTGCCAGTCAGCGCCGTGACTTCGTTGCGCACAAGCTGCTGCTCATAGAAGCCGTCTCCGAGCCGCTTCGGAATATGCGTGAGGTCGACGCCGAGCTGACCGAAGAAATAGTCGCTCGAAATGAAATTCTTCTGATTCGTGAAAGCCGGGTTCGTCTCGATCACGTAGCTCGCATTCGGCGCAGTGGTTGGTTTGAACAACCCGCCCTGCGCAATGGTGAGATTGTTCAGCACGTTCAGCGCCGTCGCACTCGCGATGATCGGGTCCACCGGCGCCGGCGTGCCGCCGTGCACGGACGACGCCCCCGATTTCGCACCGCTCGCGTTGCCGCTCAGCCCACCCAGCGTCAGACCCGGTACCGCCTGGCCGGGCAGCAGGCCGAGCGACGGAATCGACGCGTTGCCCGCCGTGTTATTGACGCTGACGCCGGTACCCGAAATCGTGCCGTTCGAACCCAACGTCGAATCGTAGCTCGGCAGCTTGTAATCCTTGATGTCGGCCGGCGCCGCCTGCGTATAGCCACCGGGGCGTCCCGTCACGAACGGCGCGTTGCCGAACGGCAACTGCCAGTTGTATTCGCTGTTGTCGTAGTTGTTGTAGTGATATTGCCCGGAATAGGAGACTGTCACGCCCGGCAGTTTCTGGCCGGACGCCGCCCAGCCGTCAGCGTCGTAGTGCACCGGCATCTTGATGTCGCCAACCGCGGCAATGTTGCTCCAGTAATTTTGCAGATTGCCAGCCGACGACGCGTCGATGTTCCCGCCCGACACGATCTGGCCTGCCGGACTAATGCCTGCCACGGTCGTCGCCGTCGCGCTGTCCGCGTAGAAGATGGTGTACTGATACGTGCTGTTCCACTGACCGCCATGGGGCGGATCGGTATAAACGCCGCCGATACTGTCTGGATCCTTCACACCGACCTGGCCCGTGCGGCCGCTGATCGGAATGCCGAACTGCGCGAGCAGCGCCGGATCGATCGAGCTGGTCGAGGTCGTCATCACGCGCCGCGTGTTCGTCACTTTGTCGGCGTGCAGTTCCATGTTGCCGCCGGACTGGATCAGCGCCGACGCGTTGTTGACCAGCGCCGCGTTCGTATAGTTGCCGCTCGCGTCCTTGCCGCTGGCCAGCACGACCTTGCCCATCCCGAAGATCGCGGTTTGCGCCATCGTGTCGGTCGCGGTGGTGTCGTCGCGATTCTCGATGTCGTGCGCGAGGAGCTCGAGCGTGCCGTTGCTGTCGGACCCGCCAATCAGCGCGGTCGGGCCGACGTTCGAGATCGTGTTCGTTGCATTGAGCGACGCGCTGGCGCCGACGAGCGCGCCGGTATTGGTCAGATTGGTCGATTGCGTGTGCAGCAGGCCGCCGGCCGTCAATGCGCCCGTGTTGACGATGTTGCCCGCGTCGACACTCAGGTTGTTGACCGATTGCAGGTTCGCGTTGTTCGTAAAGGTGCCGGGCAGCGTGAAGGCGAGATCATGGCCGACGTTGAACTGCGTGTCGGCCGCTGCCGTGTAATCGCCCTGTCCCCCAAGGGGACTTCCTCCGGGGCGCAGGTTCACGCTCGCGTCGTGCGCCGCGCTGTATGTGCCGCCACCTTGCAGGGTAGCCGCCGAGACCGTCAGGTCGTGCGTCGAGCTGATTTGGCCGTTCGTGTTCGTGACTGCCCCGATCGTCGTGACATTCACGTCGCCATTCGAATTCGCGACATTGCCGATGGTGCCGCTGCTGTTGTCGAGCGCATTCCCCTGGACATGCAGGGACGCGCCACTGAGCTGACCGCCTTGCGTGTTGCTGATCGACCCAGCACTGACCGTCACGTCGCCGTTGCCGGTGACGGCACCCATACCCGATACGCCGCCAGCGTGGCTGTTGGCGATCTGGCTGCCGCCCTGCACGGTCATTTTGCCCGCGCCGAGATCGACCATGGCGCCGTCGGCATTGTCGATCGAGGCCGATTGAATATCGAGCGTGCTGGTGTCGCCGGCGGTCGATTGTCCGGCCTGAATGTGGCCGCTGCGGTTCGACAACGCCCCGCCGTTCGTCAGCGACAGCGAGGTATCCGACCTCAGCAGTCCCTGCGCGTTGTTCACGTCGCCCGCAATCGTTGCGCTGATGCCGCGCTGCGCCGCGAGGATGCCGCTC
Source organism: Paraburkholderia sp. GW821-FHT02A12 (assembly GCF_059422005.1). NCBI lineage: Bacteria > Pseudomonadati > Pseudomonadota > Betaproteobacteria > Burkholderiales > Burkholderiaceae > Paraburkholderia > Paraburkholderia sp. GW821-FHT02A12. The sequence continues at coordinate 3,440,077 of NZ_JBWKWA010000002.1, forward strand.
GCGTTGTTCCAGCTGCCGGCGTTGACGATCGCTTGCCCCTTCGTCACGATGGTGCCCGACGCGTTGTTCAGCGCGCTGGCTCCGCGCCCCGAAGGAAGTCCCCCTGGGGGATTGCCCGGTGCAATCGTCAGCGTACCGGTGCCGGCATGCGTAATGGTGCCGCCCGCATTGTCCAACGCAGCCGGGTCGAGCGTCAGGTCCGTGCTGTTGGTCTGAATCACGCCGGCGGCCGAGTTATCGAGCGTGCCGCTCACGTTCACGCCCATCGCCGACGACCCATACTGCGAGATCGTGCCGCCATGGTTCGTGAGGTTCGTCGCCGTCAGCGCGAGCTGATTGGCTTCGAGCCTGCCGCCGCTGTTGTCGAGTGAATCGTTTGCGTTGACGGTCAGGTTAGGGGCAACAATCGACCCAGCACTGTTGGTCAGCGAGCCGGTCTGAATCGACGCGTTCGTGCCCGCGCCAATCTGACCGCCGTCGTTCGTCAGCGTGCTGCTGGTCAGACCGAGGTCCGTATTCGACAGCAGCTTGCCGCTCGTATTGTTCAGCATGCCGCTGGCGGTAGCCGCCAACCCTGTCTGGGCGTTGATCGAACCCGACGTATTGTTCAGCGTGCCAGTCTGCGCGACGATGCGCCCGTTGCTCGCGATCGTGCCACCGACGTTCGAAATCGAACCCGCGCCGCCGCCGAGCGTCAGCGTGCCAGTGCCGGCATGCGTGATCGTGCCGCCGTCATTAACCAGCGAAGCGGGAGCGAGTGTCAGGTCAGTGCTGTTGGACTGCAGCGTGCCGCCACTGGAATTGTCGAGCGTGCCCGACACGTTGACGCCCATCGCGCCGGTGCCGGTCTGCGTAATCGCGCCGCCATGATTCGCGAGGTCGGTAGCGGTCAACGAGACCTGTTCGGCCTGCACGGTGCCTGTACTGTTGTCGAGCGTCGTTGCGCTGACCGTTGCCGTCTGGCCGGCGATCGTGCCGGTGCTGTTCGTCAGGTGCGCGCCGGCATCGACCGTCACGGCCTGAGCGGCCCTCAGCGCGCCGCCGTTGTTGCCGACCGACTGACCGGCAACGTGAAGATTCGTGCTGGACGTGATCGTGCCGTGGTTGGCGATATGTCCGCCTTGCACGGTCACGTCGCCATTGCCGCCGATCATGCCGCCTTGCGCGCCATCCGACGTCGTGCCCGCCGCGTTCGTCAGTTGCCCGGTCGCGGTCAGCGTCAGACCATCGCCATTCAGCGACGTGATGCGGCCTGCCGTGTTGTCGATCGCGCCCCCGTCGACCGTCGCGTGTCCGGCACTCTGGATCGTGCCTTGATTGTTCGCGACGGTACCGCCACGCAGTGCCATCGTGCTCTCCGACACGAGCACGCCGGACTGGTTTGCGATCTGGTTGGCGGCCGTCACCGACAATGGCCCCTGCGACGACACCTTGCCGCCCTGGTTCGAAACGCTACCGGCAGAAAGCGTCGTGCTGCCGCCGCTCGACAGGCTGCCGTGATCGTTGATCACCGTGCCCGAAGCGTTCGCAGAGACGGCACCTTGAGCGCTTGTCGTCGCGTTCGCGAGGTTCACGTCACCGGCCGTCGCGTTCAACGACAGATTACCGTTCGCGGCCGTCGTGCTACCAGCGAGATTCACGTCCGCGCCGATCAGCGATGCATTGCCTCCCGCGACGTTCTGACCGCTCGCCGAAAGCTGCGCCGACGCCGTCACGTTCAGATCGCCGCTACGGCCAACGGAACCATCGTTGTTCACGCCCGCGCCGAGCGTCCCGGTCGAATTCACCGAACCCGCGTTGATCGTCGAGTTCTGCTGCGCCGCAAGTGTGCCGGTATTCGTCAGATCGGCGGCCGTATTCACCGAAGCCGATTGCTGGGTGTACGTCGTACCGCTGTTCTGGATGCCGCCTGCGGCCGACAGCGCGAGGCTGCCGGTAGAGGTAGTCTTGCCCGTCAGCACCAGACGGCCGTCCGACTGCAACGTCAGGTCGCCCGCCTGTGCCGCGATCGTGCCGGCATTCGCCACACCGACGCCTGCGGAGTTGCCGACCAGAAACACCCGGTTCGCGTACATGCCGCCCAATTGCGCCACGTCGATCGCAACTGCCGGTGAAGCGCCATCCCCCTGAATCGGCGTCGCGGCCAGCGTGTCGTGATTGACCTGATTCGCGCCGGCGATCACGTTCAGGTTCTTTGCGTAGATTGCGGCATTGGCCTGCACAGCGCGCGCAATAATATCCGTCTGGTCGACGTTTGACGTATCGAGGCCCGCACCTTGCACGGTCACGAGGCCGCGATTCACATTGAAGCCCGTCAGCGAGCCGTCCGCGCCAAACTGCGGCACGCCCGTTGTAAGGACTGCGCGTGAGGTATTGATGAACCCGCCACCATCCACGACGATACCGGCGGGATTGGCCTGCACGATCTCCGCGCGGCTTCCCGCGATCTCGACATACCCCTTGATCTGGCTGGCCGCCGTACTGTTGACCTGGTTGACAATGATGCGCGCCGCCTGCCCCGCACTCAGATTCGGGTTGCCGTTGATATAGCCCGCTTGCTGCGTGTTGACGATCGTCGGCGAGTTGTTCAGGATCGCGCCGTTCTTCTGAACGTCGAACTGGTTATAGGTGTTCAGCGAAACGCCAGCGCCGCCCGGCTTGTTGATGTTCACTTGTGGCAAGCCGTTAGGCGTCTGAACCACCGAGGCGGCGTTTGGCCCCGCTCCCACGATCTGCGCATGCGCCCACATCGGCATGGCGCCAGCGGCAATCAATGCGCCGAATGCGACGAGACGCAAAGCGAACTGCGTTACCAGACGCACGCCGCTATAACTGACGGTACGCCGGGTTTCACCCGTATTTGCTTTCCCCGCTGCGCTGGCTATTTCTTCCACCGCAACCAGCATACCGTGCACGCGGCTGAATACCAGCCGATATTGGTTTTTATTCATGATCTTGTTCTACTCGCGATTCATTCGATCCGCTCTCACGGACGTCGAACATCGCGTGAAATCTAATAAAAAAGCGTCAAGAAGTGTCAAGCGTTGCCGAGACGCGACGGACTGCACGATTCGATTGAACGCCTCGCGCTCGTACCAGTGCGCTGACCAGCAATCCCGGTCTCCCGGACGGAACAACGTACTCCGCTAGCCGCAAATATCGGCGATATTGTTTACGGCAATTCGGTGGATATTACCGCGCCAGGCATCTCAAAAATCCCCGACAGAATTGCGAGGTCCGGACCCGAAAGCGCTGCTCTTTTTCGTCGCGCTACTACCTCAGTTCGTTGACGTGCACCGACCGATCTGGCTTCAAATGCTGATCTTCGGCCTGACTACCGTACTGCTCGACCTCTGTTCATATTCGTTCTATGCGTGGCTTGGCGCGAAAAGTCAGGGATTTGCCGCCAATCGAAGATGGGCCAGTGCCGCGAGTCGGGCAACCGGTGTCGTGTTGATCGCCGCGGGTGCGCTGACCGCATTCGCTAAAGCCTGACGCCACACACGATATCGGCGCCTGGATAAAACGCAATTTAAAGGTGATACGGTTCCAGACGCGAGCCACAATCGCAAATTGAAATACCTGCTCATGTGTTTGCTGCAGTGGATAACCGGATGACAGCTGGAGGTCGGAAAACCGTTTGCCGGCATCTTTCGGAAACGTCGGCCGATCGGCCGTCCTCTGGCTGTCAGCGACCGGCGCCAGGCGACCCTCACGAGACAGTCGAGTTTCCCGATAGCAGCCATCCGGGATCGTCAAACCCGTTTAAGCCCAAGGACTTCGATCAGCCCTGGATGGATTCCGCACCGTGTCGTTACCGATGCAATGTTGACCAGGCTGGCCGGGATTCGGCCGGGTATCCGGCGTCAACTGGAGCACTTGAACCGCACCGCAAACACGGTGCGGTTCAGGCGGGCGCCGCTACTCCTTGTCGCCCCGGGTAGCGAACCAGCGTTCGAGCAGCTTGCCGGCCGCGTCACGTCCGCCAAGGCCGAACGACAGCGCCACGGCTACCGCGATCCCGCCCAGCACCAGGGCGAATGCAAGTTGCACGATTTCATTGGCAATACCCATTGCGCGCAGTCCCATGGCGAACACCAGTCCGAGGATCGCGAATTGAGCGATGCGGGCAAGCAGTACGCTGTGCTCTCGATCGGCCTGCTCGATCACACGCCGCGCAAGACTCGACAGCCAGAATCCGATGATCAGGATCACGCTGCCCATCAGGATGTGTCCGCCGAACTCGATAAAGAGCGTGACCACGTCGCGGACCTGGCCAAAGCCCAGGCGATTGGCAGCTTCCACCACGGCGAACAACATCGCGAAGAAAATCACGAGTCGCGAGGCCAGCACCGACGGTTGCAACGGGCCGTCCAGAACCTTGTCGAGACCGAGCACCGCCGGTAACCCGTCCACACCGGCCGTCACCAGCAGCTTCTGTACCAGTGCCGCGACGAAGCGTGCAACATAGAAGGTCGCGAGCAGAATGACCACGGCTGCGACGATATCCGGCACGGCGCTCAGGAACTGATCGAGCATATGCGTGGCGGGTCCTGATATCGCTTCGATCTTCAGTGCGTCGAGTGCAGAAATCAGCGTCGGCACGAACACGAAGATGTACACCACCGTTCCGGCTAGACTCGACAGCCGCACGGGCGTCGGGCTGTCGACGTCCTGTGTGAGCTTGTCCGCACCGGCCGCCGCGAGCAGATTGGTGACAAGGCCGCGCAGGATCCTCGCGAAAATCCAGCCGACAATCCCGATCACGGCGGCCGCGAAAAGATTCGGCACGATCGCAAGCAGCTTGTCGATCATGCTCTGCACGGGCGCGAGCAGGCCGTTCAGAGCGAATGCCGCGAGCACGGCCGGAATGAACAACAGGATGACGAGCCAGAAGAGCACATCACCTACATACGCGCTCATCGGACGCATGCCGGCCGTCTCGGACAACTTGCTGTCAAGCTTGCTCGCGCGCAGCGCCCTGTCGGCCACGGCACGCAATAGCGACGCGATCAGCCATGCAACCAGCGCAAGCACGGTGCCGCCGATCAGGTTCGGCAGATAGTTGACGATCTGGGTGACAAGGAGCGAAAACGGATTGGAGACCGCATACAGGTTCAGGACATTGAAGACCCCGACGGCGGTCATGAGCAGAACAAGCCAGAACAGGCCGCCGGCAATCACGTTCTCCACCTGCGCGGCCTGCTTCGTGCTGTCGGCAATGCGCTGATTGACCTTGAGCGCAGAGAGCAGCTTGCGGGCACCGGCCCGGGCGATAACGGCAACCAGCCAACCGACGATCAGAATGCCGAGCGCACCGGCGATTTTAGGCAAAAAGCCACTTAGCGCGTTTTCCAGCGTAACGAAAAAACTGGTTAAATCCATTTTTCTCTCCGAAAGCTTTGTGATGCGGTTATGGACCTGCTTTCTGCCTTCGACGACACCGACTGAACCCGCCCTCTCATGTCCTCCTTGATTCTTTGCATAAATGTTAGTTCATCGGCATGCCATTGCCATGAACGTGCCGGGCCAGAGCAAAGCTGACGCTGACAAGCTGGATAACGACGGCGCCAAAATCGCGGAGCCCGGACACAGCCATAAGCGAACTCAGGCCGCCAGATCGGGCGGCAGCTTGCCACCGTTCGCCGCCAGCGCCTGCATCACCTGCTTGTGCAGCCAGGCGGGCGCACGACGTTTCCTCGACATACGCCGTTTCATGAATGAGCGGCGCCCGAGGCTACAAGGTCAAGGATGTGGGCTGCACCTGCCCTCGGAAAAACCTTGACTGACCGCCTCAGGACGTGAAGCTGCCTGTCGCGCACAAGCGTTGGCGAGTCCGCTAAGGGCTGCTGACCGAACGGTCGACAATAGGGAGCCGCGCACACCGGAAGTGCCGACCTGGCCCCCGAGTTGCCGTGAGGCGTCGCTCTGCGGTTAGCGGCGGAAATACGTGGCATTGACTGAGCAAGTCCAGCTTGTTCCGCTTCCGGAGCAGGTGCAGCTTGACATCCCTGCGAAGATCCATCCCTTGGAGAGCCAATTAACCCTGTCCTGCTCCGCAGCAGCGGTTGCAGAACGGCAAGCGTCCTGCTGGTCGCTGCCATTCCTCGAGTAGGATCCCATGGAAGTGGTGGCCATCGCAGCCACGCTAAAAAAAACGATGAAGGCAATCGCGAGTACTGATTTCATTCTACGTCTCCTTTGCGTGAGCGGCCCGTCTCGCCACGCGGTCCGCTAGAGTGCCATTGAGGTCGGGCCAATGCAGTACTCGTTATAGGGCTGCGCCCCGAGTGCAGGCAGAGACGCGCGCTCAAGAATGCCGATCAGTGATCGCGCATTCCGGTGGCCTCGATGATCCGGAGGCCGCGTCAACGGCAGCTTCCAACGTACAACGGTCATCCTTGCCTACGTGCTAGCCGACCGGTGAGGCCTTCGCAGTCATTCGCTATCGCGCGATAGTTCATCATTCGCACCGCGCAATACCGCGCAATGCTGAATGCGCCTGCGTTTTGTCCGACATCCACCTGGCATTTGCGAATATCGTGGATTACGCTACTTTTTGCTATGCGACTCTAAAGCGTGGCTGACCCACGAAGTCACAATTGCGCGGACTTTCGTGCACCCCTTCTGCACGTGTCTGCCGACACCGGGCGAAAAATGACTGCCTGGTGAAGCGTTTCGCCACATTGGCCCACGCATGGGCTTTCTCACCTCACGCTCCGGAACAGGCGGTCGCACCGACGGCCTCTCGTTCTCTCATCGCTTGCTCCGCAAACGGCGGCAGCCGGGTAACACTGAGGCCGCTTTTTATTTCATTTGTTTGAATTGGGCGCCTCATCTCGCCAGGCAATCGGGCCCCTGCGCGCTGTGATGTTATGCGCCTGATTGGGTGACAAGGAGATGACCATGAAGATCAAGCATTTAAGCATTTTGTCAGCAACCGCCGTTGCACTTCTCTCGCTCAGTGGCGCCGCGCAGGCCGGCGAACCCGGCGGCCACGGCGGCGTTTGCTCGAACGCAACGCTAAAGGGACCGTTTGGGTTTATCGGTCACGGAGAGATTCTTGGATTGATAGGTGCCGATGGTAAGGTGCATCCGTACGCCGCCCCGTCGATCCTCGATGACGTCGCCCTGGTGACGTTCGACGGTATGGGCCATTTTTCACGCACCGACTTCGGGGTTATCGGCGGGCTGCCGAAAGGGGGGCATATTACATTCAATCCGAACCAGATCGGCACCTACACGGTGAACTCCGATTGCACCGGCACCATGAAAATCGTCTATACCGCCGGCGGAGGCGTGCCGGCCGGCGTCGAGACTGATCTGAACATCGTCGTCGCTGCCGACGGGACGCTCATCGAATCCGTTGTCTACAGGGCGGTCACCGTGTCAGGCGAGAGCGCGGACGGCGTAGTAATGTGTCCACCGTATTGCGAGCAAGGTGTGCAAGAAAGCTTTGAGGGGAAACAGGTCCTGGTCTACGGCTTCCGTTAGTCGAGTCCCGGATGGACTCACGCTCGCTAAGGCGCTTGCCATGAGTGGCGCTGAGCCCGATCTTGGGCGCAGGTTTTCGGTCCTGTAATTCCCGCGCTTTCTTCCTGACGATTGGGTCACTTCCCCGACCTATCGCGATACGGAGGGCGCCGGTGCCTGTGATGCTGGCGGACACCGACGCCACCAACATGATCATGGCTGCCCAAGGAGGCGGAGCGTCGATCACATGATCGCGAGCGTAAGTCCGTTGTTGGGGGCGCAGCGGATGTTCGAACGTCCGCGTGAAGGTCTGGTTGAACGTCTCTGGCTGGCCGAATGTTGCCGGAAGCGACCCGAAACCGCTCGTGACTGTTCGTTATCCACACAATCCCGGTACCGGTGCACTTCGTCTTTTTGATCCAACATTGTGGCTGCACGTACGCGAGCCTCGAGGGCCGTAAAAAAAGCCCGCCGGAGGCGTGGCCGGGCAGGGCTTTTGAATCCGACTTCGGTGACAGGTCCGGAGGGTTCGGGAGGAGAGCGAACTACGTTGATTGGACCAACCGCCTGGACCTCGACAATGTGCTCCCCTGTTATGAAGCTATCGATTCAGATTTGAATCGAATCCTGTTACGGGAAATTTTTATTCGCACGCCAGAACCGAGCCGACGCCCCATGTCCTGCCGGAGCAGCTCTCCTCTCGCTTGTGAACATCGGTGAACGTCGCGGAGAGCATACGCCGGAGGATCGGACTGTATCCCATCGGTGCAACTCTCCCGTGCCTTTAACTCATGCCTTGACGAGCTGCAGGCCGCCAAAATTCTGGATGGTGGGAATATCGACCTTCGTGTATGTGTCAACCTGGGTGACCGGCGCCACCACGATGGCTGGGCTGGCGAAACCGCCGCCATACGCAGCGTTGACGTTTCCGAGGTTGTAGTTGCTGCCGCCGCGTACAGCCGAAAGGGCCTTGGCGGACAGTTCTTCGGCGTGTGCGAGGTCTTTGATCATCAGCGAGGTCATGGTAAATCCCCTGGGTTTGCTTCAATTTGGAAAAGCACGATTCGGCGCAAGTGGTGGAGAGTCCCCGGAGAGGGGTGAACGGCGTCCCCGGTCAGAGAGACTCTCCAATCCGCTTAACTCACAGTGCGACAAACTGCAGGCCGCCAAAATTCTGGACGGTCGGAATCTCGACCTTCGTGTGCGTGTCGGTCTGGGTGACCGGCGCCACCACGATGCCCGGGCTGGCGAAGCCGCCGCCCAACGCAGCGTTGAGGTTTCCGACGTTGTAGTTGCTGCCGCCGCGTACAGCCGAAAGGGCCTTGGCGGACAGTTCTTCGGAGTGTGCGAGGTCTTTGATCATCAGCGAGGTCATGGTAAATCTCCTTGGGTTTGGTTCGGTTTGGGAAAGAGCACTATTCGTTGCGCTCACAGGCACAAATGCATAGGGTGTGCCAATCTCGAATCGCGAGCCGAGAAAATTCACCCAACCGCATGAAAACAAAGACAAATAAAAAATCTCGCGTGGGCCGTTTCGACGCTTTCGAAGGGCGGGAGGAAAAAGATGTCCTGCCATGACAAACAGATCTCTCGGTGGCTGTTTGTTTTGGAGCAACAGGTCTGCTCGAGTCAATCTCAGATGACATGACGGCCGTTTCCGGCCCGCCCGGTTGGCGTCGCGTGCACGTCAATGCCGATGCGCGTCGGGCTTGCGGCGTGTGCGGGACAGCGCGACGATTAGCCTGGATGCTGCGAAGAGGCTGCTCGCGATTGCAGAAGGCGATTTCAGAAGGCAACTGCACGGAATATCAGGAGTCGATTGCGCGACCGATGTGTCGCCGACGCGAATCGCAGTCCGTTTGGACACCCTTGTCAGATGAAACCTGACGCTTATACTTCCAATTGCCTGAAGGTAGTCCGCTGCGCGGTATGCTTGGCTCCGCACGACGGCACGGTCCCGCGTCCGAGTCGGCCGATTCACGCGTCAATCGCTCGGCGATGCGAAAAACCACAGCAATATTGTCGGAGACGGGCACATGAGCACGATTATCTCAATCGAAGGGCCGCCCCGCATCATTGGGACCGTGACCAAGGTCTACTCGGCTTTGTTGGTCATTGGTTTTGCACTTATTCCCGCCTACCTGATTGCTTATCTGGCTTTCTTTCAAGACCCGAGTCTGAAGTTCGAAAACCACGCGTTCCACGAAATCGCGATCGCGGCGGCGACGCTCGAGGGGCTGTTTGTCACCTATGTGACCTGGCGTTGTTATCTGTCGTCGGGTGAACCGCTGTTGCGGTGGCTGACGTTGGGCTTTCTAGGCTTTGTGCTGGTCTATGCGCTGCACGGCGCGTTCACCGGCATGGCTCACCACAATATCTGGCTGTTCCTGCTCTACGGACCGGCATCGCGTCTGGTGATGTCGGTGCTGCTGTTGGTCGGGCTTCTCTCGTATCGCCGCGCGCCGCACGCGGTCGAGCGGCGCTCGAAGCCGCGCCCGTGGCTGACCGCGATCGCCGTGTTCGTCCTGATCGACCTGGTCGTTGGACTCATCGCGAACTCGCCGATCGCGGGCAGCCTCTCAGTGCGACTGTCGATGGAAGGCGGTGCGCTCATCTTCTCGACGCTGAACGTCATGACGCTGATGCTCCGTCGCATTCGCTCGCCGCTGATGGTGATCTACGGCATCTCGATTACCTCCTTCGCGCTCGCGTCTCTCGCGTTCATTCTCGGCAAGCCTTGGAATCACATGTGGTGGCTGGCGCACGCGATCTTCGCCTCCGGTTTTTTCCTGCTGAGTTATGGCGTCGTTCAGGCGTTTCGCACGACGCAGTCCTTTTCGTCGATCTACAGTCAGGAAGAACTGATGGCTCGCCTCGCCGAGGCGATGGCGCGCACAGAAAGCGCGCTGCAGGAGCTCCAACGCACCAATCACAAGCTCGAGCACCTCGCCGCGACCGATCCCCTGACGGGTGCCGCGAACCGGCGCGAGTTTATTCAACAAGTGGAGGCGGAAATCGCACGTGCCAAGCGAGGCGGTGCGCCGTTCTCGCTGCTGGCGCTGGATCTCGACCACTTCAAATTGATCAACGACAACTACGGCCATCAGGTGGGTGACGAGGTGTTGCAGCGATTCGTGCAGAAATGCCTCGACGCCATTCGCCCCTATGACGGCGTGGCGCGGGTCGGTGGCGAAGAGTTTATGGTGCTGCTGCCCAAAGCCGCGCTAGACGTGGCCCGTTCGATCGCGGAGCGCGTCCGGGGCGCCGTGGCTAGCGAGGAGCTTTATACCGTAACCGGGCGGGCCGTCGCCGTTACCGTCAGTGTTGGCATCTCCGAATTCGGCCGCGACGGCGACACGATCGACACCCTCTTACGAGTCGCCGATGAGCGGCTATACCGGGCCAAGCACAACGGCCGCAATCGCGTGGTGGCCGGATAGAAGCGTCTAACTATCCATAGTTGCAGCAGCTTGCAATCGACGGCGGCCATGCTCCCAATCAGCGCAGTTTTTCGTTTGCCGCGAACGGTGGTTTCACGAGTGCATACACAACGACTTGCTGGGATCGGACGGCATGTTTGTGACCAAACGCGCACACCATGGGCCAGCGAAACAACCAGGACTGACAATGGCACCGCCACGTACGCCAGGTGCGTCCCTCTGATGCGCGTTGTCGCGGTCATTCAAAGCGGAGGACGGTTCAGTTCAACCCATCGCTGCACCGAGGGTCTCTCCACGACGGAATATTTGTCCCTGCCAGCCGTTTACTCATCTGCATCCGCGTGTGCCATCGGACGATCCAGTTCCGTTGCGCATGAAATGAAGCACGCCTCGCTTGCCACGCACCCGCCGACAAGGGGTCTGTATTTGCCCGGTTTGCAGGATTCGCCCCACCGTTGCCGACGCTGCGCGACGCGCGTTCCGTTCGAGTCGCAGGACGGCGGTGCTGGTGCCCGTCGCGTGGGCACGGGCGAGGTTCGCTAGCGGCGGCCGGCACGCATTGCGTGCAGCGACAACAACGCGCCCGCCCCGCGGCTTTCTTGGAGAGCCCAGTCATGAACCCCGTCATACACGGCTTCAATCCGACAATCGACCGGCAACCCTGCCCCCGCGTTGCCCGTTCAAAAGGCCGCACGCTGAGATACCTGCTGCTGGCCACGCTGTACAGCGCCAGTCTCGCCCTGTCCCCAGCGGGCCCCGCCCTTGCCGGCGAGCTCACGCCGCTGCTCCCGCCGTCGTTCGTCACCTCGTCGACGGTGCCTGCCAACGGTGACCTCAATCCGTACGGCGCCGCCTTCGTGCCCGACGGATTCCCCAGTTTCGGCACGATCGCCGCAGGCGACCTGCTGGTGTCGAATTTCAACAACGCGCAGAATCTGCAGGGCACCGGCACGACAATCGTCAAGATCGTGCCGAACGACAAGCCGGTCACGTTCTTTGGGGGTGCCCCCGGTCTCGGCCTGAGCACCGCGCTCGGTGTGCTCAAGGGCGGCTTCGTGCTGGTTGGCAGCGTGCCGACCACGGATGGCACCTTCAAGACGATCAAGCCCGGCGTGCTGCTGGTGCTGAATCGAACCGGCGGCATCGTCGCGCAATGGACGCCTGCGACGGCGAAGATCGACGGGCCCTGGGATCTGACGATCTTCGATCGGGGTGACCAGGCGAAGGTCTTCGTGTCGAACGTGCTCAACGGGACGGTTGTGCGCCTCGATGTGAGCGTCGACGACAACGGCGTCCACCTCAACCGCGCCACCCAGATCGCCTCTGGCTACCCGTTTCGCAGCGATCCCGCGGCACTGGTCGTAGGCCCGACCGGACTCGCCTACGATCCGCAGCGCGACGTACTCTATGTCGCGTCCACCGTCGATAACGCGATCTTCGCGGTATTCGGCGCAGGCAATTCGCAGCACGACGGTGGCAAAGGGGTGCTGATCTATGCGGACAATGCTCATCTCCACGGCCCGATCGCGCTAACCCTCGGACCGAACGGCCATCTGTTCGTCGCGAACGGCGATGCGATCAACAGCGATCCGAATCAGCCGAGCGAAATCGTCGAATTCACGCCGCAAGGCCGCTTCGTCGCTCAGCTTTCCATCGACCCGGCTCCAGATGGTGCATTCGGACTGGCGTTCACGCAGCCGCGGCAAGAGTTCGTGCGTTTTGCCGCGGTCGACGACAACACAAATACCGTGACCGTCTGGAAGCTGCCTTTCGAGAAGGCTGACCAATAATGCGCAACGGAACGACTGCGCGTTTGACGCGTACGCCAACAACGTGCCGACCACCACGAACCGGCCGGCACCATGTTGCTTCGCGTACGCGAGCGAGCCCCACGGCATTGGCGCCCCCTTCCCTCGCGCCAAACGTTTGCGTCAGTCAGTCTGCATGACGTCACCATGTCTGATGATTCTCGCGTGCTAAAGATTTGCGTCTTGCATGTCGTTATACAGTCAAACAAATCGGGACCATCGGGCATGCTCGCGCCTCGGGAAGGAGCGAACTGAACGAGGAAATAGCTCTTCGGGGGAATGAATCTTGAACCACCAACGATCGCCATGGTCGCGGACAGCGGCTCCGGGCGAAGTCATCTATTCCGAAGGCTTCGCGGGCGACGCCGTCATCTACGTCATCGCTGACGGCAAAGTCGAAATCTCCACTCAGTGCGACGAAAAAAAGGTCATTCTTGCCACGCTAGGAAAGGGCGAGTTTTTCGGCGAAGCGGCTTTGTTGCCGGCCGAACCGCGAGCGCACACCGCGAAAGCACTGAGCTTCTGTCAATTGACCGTCATCGCAGCAAACGTGGTGGAAGAGGAGCTTGAGCGCGTATCGCCGCTGCTTCGCCATATCGTGCGCACCATGATTCGGCGGGTGAAGAAGAAGGACGATGTCCTTGCCACCTATACGCATGCGGATTTCCTGCCTGGGGTTCTCTCGTATGCTCACGTTCTGGCTCTGATGGCGGGTAATGAGAACGCGGACAGACTGGATGGACGCATGCGCCGCGCTCAAGGAGAAGAGTTCTCGGTGCCCTTGCCCGAAGTCATCAAGAAGTGCCATGCGATTGCCGGCCATTCCCGTCCGCATGTGATGGCCATACTCAAGCGGATGGAGAAACTCAACCTCGTTACGCTCGAACCGGGCGGCTCCGAGCGCCTGAGCAACACCTCGGCGCGATATTCGGCGCACGACGGCGCAACGAGCCGACAGCTTGTTACGTTCGATCCTGTACGGATCACGGAGCGGGCTCAGCAGGTGGCGGACCACGATCTCGACATCTCGATCGGCAGTGAACTGGAACTGATCGAACTGGCTGACCTGGAAGCCCTGATCGGCGTCGAGAAGAAGCTGATTCTCAACAAGCTGTCCCATGCGGAAATTGCAGAAGATATCTTCGCGTTTCGCAAGACCAAGGTATTGAATTACGTCGAGGAAAAGGGTGTCACGTATTTTTCCCGGCGAAATTCCCGTGGTCCGGGCGACCTGAAATCGCTGGACGATCTGGCGTTTGTCGACCAGCGAGCCTTGTTCGAAGCCGTGAGCGCTTTCGACACCTACGACCTCGCGAAACTGCTCTCCGCCCTGACGGATCAGCCTGTTGCCGAACGCCTGCTTTCGGTGATGACCGAGGCTAGAAAAAAGGAAGTGTCGTGGGTCATGCGGCGTGACATCAAGATCGATCCTATCGAGATTGCCGAGATCGAGCAGCGATTTCTCGAGATCGTGCGAGCGATCAAATCTCCGGCGGCCAATACAGCGCCGCTTTCCAGGCTGGATGCCTGACACCTGGTGCAAGGACAGCAGGCTGTGTTCGCTTCGGGTCCAATGGCTGGAGCGGCCGTTCGAGAGGATGTATGGATCTTTTGACGCTATTTGGCGCGTTGTTCGGCGTGACGGCCATCGTTGCCGGATTCTCGCTCGAGGGTGGGCGCTTCACCTCCCTTTTTCAGCTGGAGGCATTTGTCATCGTCCTGGGAGGGACCCTCGGCGCGGTGATGATCCAGAATACCTGGGCAAGGTTTTATGACGGCGTCAAGCAACTGCGCCTGGCTTTTGTGAAAGCGCGGCAGGTCGACCGGGAAAGCTTGTCCGTCCTGCTCGAATGGGGCGATCAGGCGAAACTGAACGGCATGCTGGCGTTCGAGTCGATAGAGGCCGGCGGAATCAATCCTTTCGCCAAAAAAGGATTGGAGCTTCTGGCAAACGGCGTATCGACCACCGTGCTCGAAGACGCCTTGCAAAGAGAACTGGATGCGTATGAGCGCAATCACATGGCGGCGGCACGGATATGGCAGCAGGCGGGGGGCTACGCGCCGACGTTCGGGATCCTCGGGGCTGTGCTCGGCCTCATTCAGGTCACGGGTCATATGCTCGAGCCCGCGCAGCTCGGGCAAGGTATCGCCGTCGCTTTTGTGGCAACGCTTTACGGCCTCGCGTTGGCGAACCTGATCTTTCTGCCGTTGTACGGAAAGATAAGGGCGCAGGTAGATAGCGAGTTGCGCTTCAGGCGTTTATACCTCGACGGCTTGCTCGCGATATCCCGCAAGGAGTCGCCCCACACGATCGAAACCCGGCTGGCGGGCGACGTCCGCGAAAGATCGGCTGAGTTGCTGGGATAGCCGGTCTCGCTCAGTTGGCGAATGTTGCTGGACGCCCATTCAAACGCAATTTGGAAACAGACGTTTCATGTATGAATACCTCCTTGGGTAACAAGCGCCTTGCGTCAGACAAAGCGGGCTATCAGAAAGGCGACGATGCCGAGGAGGAACAGTCCGGGCGCTGGCTGATTTCCTACGCCGACCTCATCACCACGCTTATGGTGTTGTTCCTTGCACTTTATGCACTGCAGTTGGCGAAAAATAGAGAGCTTGAAATAAAGACTCTCGAGCGTCACGCGGTGAAGGAGGTGACGGGTGCCGGCAACGCTAACGCTGCTGTTGCTGCGCCCGGAGCGCCAGATGTCGCAAGGAGGCAGCTTCTTTCTTTGTTAGAGCCGCTTCAAGAGAAACAGCAGATTACGATTTCGAATGCCTCACAGGGCGTTGAAATCGCAATCAACGCGAAAGTTTTGTTCAACTCGGGCGACGCGCGTTTGTTGCCGGAATCTTTCGACGTGTTGAACCAGGTCGCCGTGGTGCTGCGCGACCACTCAAAAAACAACATCCTCGTAGAAGGCCACACGGACAGTCTGCCGATATCAACGGTGAAATACGAATCCAACTGGGAACTGTCGTCCGCACGGGCAGGCGCCGTGGTTCGATTCTTTGCCGACAAAGGGATCGAAGCCCACAGAATGGCCGCGATCGGTCGGGCTGATAACTTCCCCTTGATTATCGGAGACGCTCCGGCAGCGCGAGCCGCGAATCGCCGCGTTACCATCCTCGTGGAATATTGAGTCGCCTCGCTCGATAGCAGACGTTCGCGAGTTGAAATGTGCTGGATGGACGGCCGGCTCAGACCTCGTGTCGTTTGAGACGATGTCAATAACACTCGATGATCTTCTGAAGCTCTGCGGGAGAGGCCACCAGCCGTTGAAGCCTCACAGTCGCCGCGCCCGCATCGCCCCGTTCAAGCAGCGCAGCAATCGACAGCAGCTCGCCGAGTACGCCGCCGCCGTTCAGGATGGCCTCGCGGATGGAATCAGAAACGGGTAACTCATCGACAAAGGCGCGGAGCTCCATGTGACACGCGACATGTAGTAGCGACAGCATGCCCGTAAGATATGCCGTGGCCACCAGCGAACGCGGTCCGTCCGCCATCGCGTCGATCGCCTCTTCCATGAAATGTGCCCGTCGCTGTGCGAGCAAGGCGAGCGGATCCTCCTCGACCGGAAGCCCGTCGCGGTTCGCGTAAAGCAGAAGTCCGCACCAATGCAGAAGCCTGCGGCTGCCGGCTATCGAGAGGGCCTGCTTCAGCGATGAAATGCGCTCCGTTTTACCGTTAGGCTGTTCGCTGCTGTTTGCCAGCCGCAACAGTTGGGCTACCAGCATCGGCGTCTCTTTCAACGCCCGGGCAATACTATCCAGGGGGGCATCGCTGCCGACCAGGTCGAACACATGAAGGATGGCCTTCACCGGGGGCATCGAGCGCTTGCCGGAAAGAATCTGCGGCTTCGCGAAATAATAGCCCTGCAGCAGATCACAACCGAGCTGCCGGGCAAGTTCCGCATCCTCCGCATGCTCAACCTTCTCGGCGAGCACGACCTTTCCCGCACGTTTGAGCTGGCTGACCAGCTCCGGTAGTTCGGCGCGCTCCACGAACGGCCAGTCGATCTTGACGATGTCGACAGACGGAAGAAACCACCGGATATCGTCGGTCATGGTCCGGACATCGTCCAGCGCCAGCTGGAAGCCCGCGCCTCGTAACTCGCTGCATCGCCGCGAGAGGACCGAACTCGGTTCGACCGACTCCAGTATCTCCAGAACGAAACGTGACGCCGGCAGCACATCGGGGTAGTTCGAGAACAGAAAATCGTGTGGGCAGTTAAGAAAGGCGGCCTTGTTCCCGACAAGTCGCTCGAGACCGATCGAGCCCACTGCGCGCTCCACCACCGCTGTCGTACAGCGCAGGTCGTCGATCCGGCCCACCCCGATAGGCCCATCCCTGAACAGAAGTTCGTACGCGACAACGCGACCAGCCCGATCCATGATCGGTTGACGCGCCACAAACACAGCCGTGTCACCCGGCACTACGGCCTCGACTGGTACGCTGATCACAACTGGCTCCGGCTGGAAAGTTCTACAGTAGATGCGTCGACGCGTTTCTGCCATCCTTCGCCGGCCTGCGCGAGAGGACTGGCGCCCGAATCTGGTCGGCCCATTTGCAAAGTTAGTATGGTAACCCGCTGACCAGAAAGGCTATGTAATAGCCGGCAAGGAAACCGCTCTTACGACGCTTGTTCCCGTTCCTGGTAATGTCCGCGGGACATCGCTATGGCCACCCGGGAAACAGAAAATACGCGGCGGGTGCAGTGACGGCGGTAAAGCGAGTCCTCCAACTGTCGCTGCCTGCTACCACTCACTGGGTGGGCAGACGCTCAAAGTTGTCAAAGCGGGCAAACGGCGGCTGCACCTCGGTTACTTCGATCTCGTCGACCAGCGCTGCGGACATACCCTCGCTGAGCCAGGCACACATGGTCGCCAACTGCTCCGGAGAGCCCTGCAGCATCGCCTCTACCGAACCATCCATCCGGTTGCGAACCCAGCCGGTTACGCCCAGCGCTCTGGCGCGGCGTACGCACGCCTCCCGATAGCCGATACCCTGCACCTCGCCACGCACCTGTACCAGCCGGGTTTCGAGCGGCTCGTCCTTATCGCCGAATTCCATGCGCATACTCCATCATGTTGATGCACCTGCGAAGGCGCTTAAATGAAGCGGCTCGCCTGTGCCTGGGCCGCTCAAGCGTGGTCCAACCGAGGCAGCTGGGTTACCGCCCAGTTGCCGCACGCAAAACTACAAATTTATCTGCCCGCCCAGTTCTACGACACGGTTCGCCGGCAGACTGTAGTACTCGGCCGCCTGCGCCGCGTTTCGCCCCATAAAAGCGAAGAGCTTCTCGCGCCATAGCGACATGGCTTTGCTTTCTCCTGTCGCGAGGACTGTGTCGCGTGCCAGAAAGAACGACGTGTCCGCTGGCTCGTATTGCCAGTCAGGTATCCGTTTCTCGACAAGATGAAGAATCGCCGGGACGTTGGGAATCTCCATGAAGCCATGACGGACCGTGACTGAGTAGCATCCGTGGCCCAGGTTTTCCACCACAGCCTTCTCGTTGTCTGGTACATGGGGCACGTTGTCTGTCGTGCCGGCCAGGAAGATGTTGATTCGATGCATCACCCGGTTGTGCTTGAGATTGTGCATGAATGCGGTCGGCGTCATACCGGCCACACCGCCGGGAAATACCGCCGTGCCTTCAACGCGAGGCGGCGGATATGAGCCGTCACACAGCGAATGGATGAGTTCCGGCAGCGGTATGTTCTCACTTCTCATTCGTTCGACTACCACCTCGCGTCCCCGATGCCAGGTCGTCATCACGGTGAACAACGCGCCGCCCGCCAGCAACGGAAACCATCCGCCGTCGAGGACCTTGCTGGCATTGCTCGACACGAACACTACATCGATAAGCGCCAAAGGGCCAATGACAGCCAGTGTCGCGGCCGGCTTCCAGTTCCACAGACAGTGGGTAATGAAATACATCAGCAGGGTGGTCAGCAGCATGGTCGACGCGACTGCAATGCCATAGGCGGCTGCCAGGTTATCGGAAGACTTGAAGAACACGACGAGAAACACGACCGCGGCGTAGAGCGACACGTTGATGAACGGCACGTAGACCTGACCCACCTCGTGCGTCGACGTGTGGACGACGGGAATGCGGGGCAACAGGCCGAGTTGGACTGCCTGCTTTGTCATCGAGAATGCGCCGGAAATCACGGCCTGGGACGCGATGATGGTTGCTGCAGTGGCCAGCAGGACCAGAGGCACGAGCGCCCAGCTGGGAGCCGACTCGAAGAAAGGTTGCGCCACCGCCGCGGGATTCGTCAGAACGAGTGCGGCCTGGCCAAAGTAATTGAGGACCAGGCTGGGTAGCACGAGGAGCAGCCAGGCAAGGCGAATCGGCTTCTTGCCGAAGTGACCCATGTCCGCGTATAGCGCTTCGCCTCCTGTCAGGGCAAGAAACACTGACCCCAGGACCACAAACGCGGTGCCGGGAGCATGCGCAACGAAGCTCACCGCGTAAAGCGGCGATGCAGCTCGCGCAATGCCTGGGTTGTCGGCGATATGGGATATACCCAGCACAGCCAGGGTGACGAACCACACAATCATCACGGGCCCAAACACTTTCCCGACCGTACCTGTACCACGCTTCTGAAGTTTGAACAGGCCAGTGAGGATGACAAGCGAGATGGGTACTATCCAGGTCGTCAGATGGGGGTCCACCAGCGTCACGCCTTCCACCGCTGAAATGACGGAAATGGCGGGCGTAATCATTGAGTCGCCATAAAACATTGCGGCGCCAAACACGCCGAGCGTGAGTAGTACCTGGCGCAGTCGCACGGGCGCGACGCGGGAAGCCAGCGCCGTGAGCGCGAGGATCCCCCCTTCACCATCGTTGTCCGCGCGCATGACGAAGCTGACGTACTTCAGCGTGACCACAACGAGTATTGACCAGAGAATCAGCGATACGATGCCAAACACATTGGTCTGACTGATGCCGCCTGCGGCTTTTAAACATTCGCGCAATGTGTACAGCGGGCTCGTTCCGATGTCTCCAAAAACTACGCCGATGGCGCCAAGGACCAGACTGGGCGCGGCGTTAACGGTCGGAGTAACGGTACTGGTCGCAGATGAGGACATAGGGGTGTCGTAAGTTAAATGAAATAAATGAACGCCGTTTCTTACCTTGTCCGCGTCTGATAGGACTGGGGGCCCTGCACAAGCAGGAGGTCTAGCTTGTAGCAGTTCCTTCGATGTACGTATCCATTTCGAACCCTCGATATATTGTGCTGTGCGGGTCAGCGCTGGCGCAGCGGCAGCGGCGGCGCACCTGGATGCTCGACCGTGTAAGGTGGTTGATGGGTACCGCGTGCCTGCCGACGGTACATGTCACGCTAAAATCAGTCGCCGAATACTACCTTCGCTTCCTTTCAGAAAGCATGACTGACTCCTCGCTGCTCAAACCAAAGGTCTCGCCCGGTCTGCGATGGGTCGCTTTGTGGGGACCGGGACTGCTCGTGATGCTCGCTGACTGCGATGCCGGAAATGTTGTAACGGCAGCGCAGGCCGGCGCGCAATGGGGTCTTCAACTTCTGGTTGTGCTGCTGGGCCTCATCCCTCTGCTTTACATGGTCCAGGAACTCACTGTCCGGCTTGGCATTTTCACCGGGCGAGGTCACGGCGAACTCATCCGCTCGAATTTTGGACCACTGTGGGCGTGGGTATCGGCACTCGGACTGGTCGTTGCCGTGCTCGGCTCGCTTGTGACTGAGTTCACTGGGGTAGCTGGCGTGGGAGAGATGTATGGCGTCTCCCGGTCCATTACGTTACCGCTTGCCGTCGTCACCCTGATAGCCGTCGTGCTCTCAGGCTCGCATCGACGCGTAGACAAGGTCGCAATGGTCATTGGGGCCTTCGAATTGATGTTTTTCGTTGTGGTGTGGAAGGCGCACCCGAACGTCCACGACCTGTTCCGGCAAATGGCTACCCTCCCGCTCGCCAATCACCAGTTTGGATACCTTGCGGCTGCGCTCATTGGCGCGACGTTCAATCCGTGGATGGTCTTCTATCAGCAAGCGGCGGTGGCGGATAAAAAACTCACTCCGAGAGACTACACGGCGGCTCGGGTCGAAACGGCCGTTGGTGCGGTCCTCACGCAGCTGCTGACGGCGGCGGTCCTTGTCGCTGCAGCGGCAACGCTATCGGGAAGTGGTCACCTACGTTCCCTGCAAAGCGTTGGCGAAATCAGTAACGCTCTCGCGACCGTAGTGGGTCCACACGCGGGACGCCTTCTCTTCAGTGCCGGCGTTCTCGGCGCATCGATGGTGGCCGCCATTGTCTGTTCGCTGTCTCTGGCCTGGGGGCTGGGTGAAGTGGCGGGATACAGACGGTCACTTGAAGACCGGCCCGCGAGCGCCCCGTGGTTCTACGGGGTGTATGTCGCCTCGGTAGCCGGCAGTGCTTACGTCGTCTGGCTGGCGCCGAACCTCGTTTCGCTTAACGTTGCGGCGCAGGTTGTCAACGCGTTGATGCTGCCACTCGTGGTTGGATTACTCATCGCCCTCAGCGTCGCCGCGCTGCCTTGCCAGCATCGGCCTCGTGGAGCTTACTTGTGGCTCATCACTGGGATTGCAGCGGTCGTGTGCGTCGCGGGCATTGTCGGCGCCGGTTTCGGGGTCTTCTCCTGAAGGGCCCCTGATTTCGCAGAGGGAACGAGGACCGGTGACGGATGCGAAATGTGCGGATAGCAGTGACGCGCGAACAAGTTGTCCTCCCTGACAATATTTCTGATCGTGAATCGTCTACAGACGTATGGAACCGCCGCGCGCCCCGGACTCGATGATCGAACGAGATAGTGACATCACTGCAACTGTTTTGCGTGAGCGTACGAAGCTCGGCAATTTCATCCGGCGTCGCGTGCACGATCCGAGTGAAGCCGAAGACATCTTGCAGGATGTATTTCGCGAGTTCGTGCAAGCCTATCGGCTCCCTGCGCCGATTGAACAAGTTAGCGCGTGGCTGTTTCGCGTGGCGCGAAACCGCATCATCGACCGCTTTCGCAAGCGGAAAGAGCAAGCGCTGACCGAAATGGAAGACGCCCCCGGCGACGCCGAGTATCGACTGGATCTCGCGCTGCCGGCAACCGACGCCGGTCCAGAAGCCGTCTATGCAAGGTCTGTGCTGCTGGAGGCCCTGCAAGACGCGCTCAACGAATTGCCGGTGGAGCAGCGCGACGTCTTCGTTGCTCACGAACTCGAAGGACGCAGTTTTAAGGATCTGGCGTCCGGGAGCAGTGTCGGCGTGAACACGCTGTTGGCACGCAAGCGTTACGCGGTACTGCATCTGCGCGCTCGCTTGCAAGCCGTGTATGACGATCTGGATATCTAAAGGAGCAGATAGATGAGTTTCAGACTGAGATGCTTCGGCAAGGCACTGTTGGTTCTGGTGGGCATTGCCGTGCTGGGATGGATGGTGATGCTGCTATGGAATTGGGTTATCCCGGCGCTATTCATCAGCGGCCGTTCGATCGATTATCCACATGCGATGGGCCTGTTGATCCTGAGCCGGATTCTCTTTGGTGGATTTCGAGGTCATGGCGGTTGGCATGGACGCAGGCATTGGCGTCGGTGGGAACGCATGACGCCGGAGGAACGCGAAAATTTTCAGAAGAGCGTATCGCCCGCTAACGGCAAGCCCCAAGAGGATCGAGCATGAGCAACGCATCAACATCCGCTTGCAAGCAAACCGCAGGCGTGATTGCTCCCGTCGTCAATTTGAAGCAGTGTGAAGGCAAGGGCGATTGCGCAGTAGTCTCTCCCGAGCACGTTTTCGAAATCCGCCGGATCGACCTGGCTGACTACCAGCAGTTGGGAGCGCTGCAGAAATTCAAGCTGCGCGTATACGGAATGAAGGTTGTGTACACGCCGAACGCCGATGCGTGTCGGGCATGCGGATTGTGTGTGACAGCATGCCCGGAGCGGGCCATTACGTTGGCCAGAAGCGGGATGGTATGAGGCAGAAAGCCCTCGCCTGGAGGGCAAGATCGATTCTCGTTGAACAAAGCGCGCGAGTCGGAGCGGGTTCGCCTACAAGGCTTCGTGGAGGAACGGCAAGGTCGACATTCGCAAGCGGTCCGGACGTGATATTGCAGTTGACGCCCGACGCAAAAATATACCGTCTGATAGCAGCGTCAACGTAGCCGCTGGACTCGTCACTGGTTTCGCCATGTGCTTCACACTTCGCCGTGCAGCGCCGCTGCGAAACCGTCGACTAGCGTCGACATGCCGCGCCGGTACAACATCGCCACCGCCGTCGAATTGTCGGTGCCGGAAAGTGAGACGAAGCACACGCTGGCGGGCGCAATCGAGCGCATGCTGGCGGGCACGAGCGCCACGCCCAGACCTGCCTCGACGAGGCTCAGCAGCGTAGTCTTGCGCGAGGTCGCACGCGCCGCGCGCGGAAAAAAGCCGTTGCGCATGCACAATTCGGCCACGCGATAGCTGAGCCCGCCGCGCTCGCCGTGCGGCAATGAAACGAACGGCTCTTCGCGCAACGCGGCTACGGCCACTTCGCTCGATCCACTCAGCCGATGCGAAACCGGCACCGCCAGCATCAATTGCTCGGTGTAGACCTCTTCGATTCGCACACCGGGAAACTTGATATGGACCGGCAAACGCACCAGGCCGATATCGCTGCGGCCCTCTTCGATGTCTTCGCCCTGATGATCCGACGACATTTGCGAAATTTCCAGCGAAGCGCCGTTGTTGCTCAGATAGGACTGGATTCGCTGCATCAGCGGACTAGCGAGCGCCACCGAACTCGAATGCAGCACACGGATCACGCCCTGCTCGCTGCGATCGGCATGCCGGGTTTGCACCAGCGTTTCATTCAAATTGAATAACAGACGTTTCGCGCCGTCGTAGAACGTTTTGCCGGCCGGTGTAAGTTCGAAACGGCGCGCACCGCGTGTCAGTAATTGCACTTGCGCTGACGCCTCGAGTTCTTTCACCTGCCGGCTCAGAGCCGACTGCGCAACAAATAAACGTTCAGCGGCGAGGCTGTAACTGCCCGCCTCGACGATTTCCACGAAGTAGCGTAGTTGCCGCATCGACACCATGGTCTATGCCTTTTTTAGATATTTGATTGCGTATTTTATATTGGTCAGCCTCCGGATGCATCGATATAGTGGTTTGCCGCTCGCGTCAAACCTTGCGGAAAATTGTGAGGGAGGCGAATCGGACGCCTGATGTCGCTAGAAGCGGCTAAAACGGCAATACGTAAAAATGGTTAATACGTGTGCCGCTCGCTTGAATGCGAGCACTACGTTTTCGTCTGCCGTTGGGCCGTTGGCAGTTTATACACGATTCATAACCCGCGCATTCAACGCTGCACAGAATAAATATTCAATCATTATCAGAAAACGAGGGGCCAAACCCGTGCTGACCAATTTGACCACCTCCCATCTGTCCATTATCTGGCTGGGCGTCACATTATCATATGTGGTGTTCGGTATTGCGGGTTTCGGTACCGCGCTGGTGGCAAGTCCGTTACTAGCACAATTCATGCCGATTTCCCATATTGTACCTTTGCTGGCATTGCTCGATTTTTTCGCCGCATCGGTGAATCTGGCACGCGATGGCCACAAGGCGGAATTCAGCGAACTGAAACGACTGGTACCGTTAATGATACTCGGCAGCGGAATTGGCGCACTGATTCTACTGCTCACCAAACCCGACGTTTTATTGCTGCTGCTCGGCGTATTTGTGATCGGTTATTCGACTTATTCGCTGAGTGGCTATAAACCCATCAGAAAATTCGGACCGGCTTTCTCGGTGCCGTTCGGACTAGTGGGCGGCGTGTTCAGCGCGCTCTTCGGCAGTGGCGGTTTTATCTACGCGATCTATCTGCAGAGCAGGCTCGACAGTAAGGAGCATATCCGCGTCACGCAATCCACATTGATCGGACTGTCGACGTTGACCCGGCTAGTGATTTTCCTGGCGGCCGGTGTGTATGCCGACGTCAATCTGCTGCTGCTAGCCGCGCTGCTTGCGCCGAGCATGCTCGCCGGCGTCTGGCTCGGACGGCACATCACGCTGAAACTGTCGCGCGAACAGTTCGTGCGGCTCGTGAACATCGTGATCTTCGTCTCCGGGATTTTTCTGATCGTCCGGTATTTCTCGTAGTCCCGTCTGACAGCCCTTAGTCAAATCTCTGTCCCGTATTCCTGGCAGGCGCGGAACGCCGCTTCAACGCGGCTATATCTACCTGTCGCCAGTCAGGCACGCATCAACTTGGAGGAGCCCATGAGTCACAACACATCTGCCGCATTGAAGCTGGAAATTGCGGAGAAAAACGAGATGTTCACCGCCGCCGATTATCTCGCCAGCATCGATGACGGTCGCGAGGTTTTCATTTATGGCGAGAAGGTCCGTTCGGTCACGACCCACCCGGCGTTTCGCAACAGCGCGCAGTCGATCGCGCGACTGTACGAGGCGCTGCACGCGCCCGAATCCCGCGACACGATGACGACGCTCGACCCGAACGGCTACCGCACACACCGTTATTTCACGCCGGCGCGTTCGTCCGACGATCTTCTGAAAGCGCGCAACGCCATAGCTCACTGGTCACGGCTGTCGTACGGTTTCATGGGCCGAACGCCGGACTACAAGGCAGGCTTCACTGCGACGCTGCTGTCGGATCCGGACTTCTACGACCCGTTTCGCAACAACGCGGTGCACTGGTACAACCAGACCTCGCGAAATGTGATGTTCATGAACCACGTGCTGGTGAATCCGCCAGTGGGCCGCGCGAAAACGATCGACAGCATGCGCGACATCTACCTGCACGTGGAGAAGGAGCGCGGCGACGGGATCGTGGTGCGCGGCGCGAAAATGGTTGCGACCAGCGCGGCCATCTCGAACGCGACCTTCGTCGCGCAGAACAGCGCGACGCAATACACCGAAGGCCGCGAGGAGGATTTCGCGCTGTGCTTCATCTTGCCGATGAACGCGCCGAATCTGAAGATCGTCTGCCGCCGCTCGTTCGAAGCGTCCGCGCTGAGCCCCTTCGACAACCCCTTGTCGAGCCGCTTCGACGAAAACGATTCGGTGCTGATTTTCGACGGAGTATTCGTACCGTGGGAAAACGTGCTCATCTATCGCGACATTCCGAAGGCGCGCAGCTTCTATTCCGCGTCGGGCTTTCTGAACCGGTATCCGCTGCAGTCAGGCACGCGTCTCGCGGTCAAGCTTGACTTCCTATGCGGCGTGCTGATCAAGCTGCTCGAATCGAACGGCACCTATGAGTTCCGCGGCGTGCGCACCAAGGTCGCCGAAGTGGTTGGCTGGCGCAATGCGATGTGGTCGCTGACCGAAGCGATGTGCCTCGCGCCGGAATCGCGTAGCGACGGCTCGGTCGTGCCGCGCCTCGAAGCGGCCGCAACGGTCCGCTATTTCGGCGCGCAGATCATGTCGCAGATCAAGCCGATCTTCGACACGATTCTGGGCGGCTCTCCCATCATGCAGGTCGCGAGCTACGCGGACATGAAGAATCCCGACCTGCGCGACCTGATCGACACCTACTTCCAGGGCACCGATTCGAACGCCGAAGAGCGGCTGAAACTGGTCAAGTTGTTGTGGGACGCGATCGGCAGCGAATTCGGCGGCCGCCACGAGCTATACGAGCACAACTACGCGGGCAATAACGAACAGGTACGGCTCGACATGCTGAACCACGCGACCTCGAGCGGCGCAATCGGCAAGTGCAAGGCGCTGGTGGACAAGTGCCTCTCCGACTACGGAGTCGAGGGCTGGCGCAATCCGGTGTGGCACTTCGACGGCCAGCGCGAAGCCAGCCTCATCGTCTAACCCCAAAGAGAGCAAATCATGATTTATGGTGGTAAATGGGATCGCGACGGTCTCGACTACAAGGCGTTGCGCGATCAATGGCACGTGGTCGCGCGCGTCGACGAAGTGCGAGACGGCACGCCGCTACCGGTGCGTCTGCTTGGCGAGGACCTCGTCCTGTGGCGCGGTCCGGCTGGCATCAATGCGTGGAAAGACTACTGCGGGCATCGCGGCGCAAAGCTATCGCTCGGTTGCGTGCGCAACGGAGAGATCGAATGCCCGTATCACGGCTGGCGCTATTCGGAAAGCGGCCAGTGCGTGAAGGTACCCGCTCATCCGGATCACGAACCGCCCCAGCAGCGGCTCGTCTATCCGCATCGCATCACCGAGCGCTATGGTCTCGTGTGGGTCAGTCTCGGACAACCAGAAGGCGACGTGCCCGCGTTCCCCGAATGGGACGACCAGGGCTTTCGCAAAGTGTACGCCGGGCCATATCGCTACCGCGCGAATGCGCTCCGCTCGGTCGAAAATTTTCTCGACGCGTCGCACTTTCCGTTCGTGCATGCCAACCTGAACGGCGATCCGGAAAATCCCGATCCAATTGCGGACTACGAGGTCTTCAAAGGACCGCAAGGTCTGACGACCTCGGAAATTTCGGTGTTCCAGCCGTACGGCGATCATCGCGGGATTCCGGTGACGGCGCGCTACACGTATCACGTGTTCCAGCCCACCACCGCGTATTTCACGAAGAAGACTGGCGTCACCGAACGCTTCTGCACATTCCTGAACGCAACGCCCGCCGACGAAGACGAAGCGGTGCTGTACCTGATCGTCACGATCAATTTCGGTGCCGACTTGACTGAAGAACAGATTCTGAGCCGTCAGGACCGCGTATTCGAACAGGACCGGCGGATCGTCGAATCGCAACGTCCGTACCGGCTGCCGCTTGATCTGCGCGAAGAAATGCACGTGCGCAGCGACCGGCTCGCGGTCGAATACCGCCGCTGGCTGAGAGCGCTCGGCGAAGCGGCGCTCGCCGTCAACACCACCACGATTCCGATTCAGCCGGCGCCGGCCGGTTCGTCGAGGAGCACTTCCTATGCTTGAACACTCCATTGAGAGCGCGCCGCAGCACGCGCTGCCGCAGCCGCACGACGTGCCGCTGACTACGCTAAGCCTGCTCGCCGAGCGCGAATCGAATGCGCGCACTTATGCGCGATCGATCGACCGCGTGCTGACGAAGGGCGAGCTCGCCATCGTCCATGACAGCGAAGGTCGCCGTTATCTCGACTGCCTCGCCTGCGCGGGGGCCCTGCCGCTCGGCCACAATCATCCGTACGTCAAGGAACGCGTGAACCGCTTCCTTGCGTCGGGTCACATTCTGCAGGGGCTCGACATCGCGACACCGGCCAAGGCCGCGTTTGTTGACGAACTGTACCAGGTATTACCGCCCGCCTTCGCCGCGAACGCCAAGGTGCAGTTCTGCGGACCGAGCGGCGCCGACGCGGTCGAAGCCGCGGCAATCAGATCGCGCTGGTGTCGGGCGCGGCCACGCTGCAGTATCTGCGCGAGAACGACCTGCCCGCCGCCGCGGCGCGGCTCGGCGCGAAGCTGTGTGCCGGACTCGGTGCGCTGCAGCAGCGCTTCGACTGCATTGGCGACGTGCGCGGCCGCGGTCTGATGCTCGGCATCGAGATCGTCGATCCGCACGGCCCGCGCGACGCACGCGGCCTGCCGCCCGCAAACGGCGCGCTTGCCAAACGCATTAAGCGCGAATGCCTGCAGCAAGGGCTGATCATCGAAACCGGCGGACGCCACGGCGCTGTGTTGCGCATGCTGCCGCCGCTCGTGCTGACCGACGCACAAGTCGATGAGATCCTGACGCGCCTGAATCTGGCCTTCGCCGAGTGCACGGCGCCGGTCTGCCAGAACACCGGCACACAGCCTGCGGAGGCATTATGAACCGCACCGCCATGCCATTCGCCGCCACGCAGCAGCCGATGCTCGACGTCATCGGCATCGGCTTCGGTCCCGCGAACATCGCGCTCGCCGTCGCGCTCGAAGAGCTCACCGAAGGTCTGCGCGTGCAGTTCCTCGAGAAACGCAGCGGCCCACGCTGGCAGGAAGGCATGCTGCTCGAGGAATCGGATATCCAGAATCATCCGCTGCGCGATCTGGTGACACCGCGCAATCCGCGCAGCCGCTACTCGTTCACGAACTTCCTGTTCGAAAACGACCGGCTGTTCGAGCATCTGAACCTCGGCCTGTCGTTTCCGCTGCGCATCGAATACGAACAGTACGTGCGCTGGGTCGCGGGCTTTTTCGCACCCCAGGTGCAGTACGACGTGAACGTGAGCGCCATTGAACCGCTCGTCGATTCCGGCACCGGCATCTTGCTAGGTTACAGGGTACGCGACGCGGCAGGCCGCGAATGGTGCGCGCGCTCGGTGGTGGTCGCACCCGGTCGAACGCCGAATGTGCCGGCGCAGTTCGCGCACGTCGACAGCGAACGCATCGTGCATCTGAACGACTATCTGTTCGCGTTGAAACGCGCCTGCGACGGCGGACACAAGCCGCGCGTCGCCGTGGTGGGCGGCAGTCAGAGCGCGGTCGAGATTCTGTTGCACGCGCACGGACTCGGCTCGTGCGAGAAGGTGGTCGGCATCACGCGCAATTTCGGCTTCCGGCAGAAAGACACTAGTCCGTTCTCGGACGAAGTGTATTTCCCGCAATTCGTTCAAACCTTCTTCTTTGCCGATCAGCAGACCAAAGACCGCTTGCGCACCGAACTCGAGCCGACCAATTACTCGTCGGCGGACAAGGACGTGGTCGAAGCGCTGTACGTGAAGCTCTACGCGAACCGGATCTTGCAGCGCGACTCGCTCGCGGTGCGCACCAATACGGAAGTCAGCCATGTCAGCGCCGATGCGTCCGGGGTGCGGTTGACGTTGCGCGATACGGTGAACGATCGCTGCTTCGCCGAGGAGTTCGATCTGGTTGTGCTCGCCACGGGTTTTCTCGACATCGGCAGCGGTCCGAAACGCGAAGCGTATCCCCGACTACTCACCAGCGTTGCTCCGCTGCTTGAGCTGAGTCGAGGTCATCTCGACGTATCGATCGACTACCGGGTTCAGTTCGCCGATAAGCCTGACGGGGCGGCGCCGTTGTATCTGAATGGTTTGTGCGAGTCGTCGCACGGTATGGGCGATTCCGGTTCATTCAGTCTGCTCGCGCTGCGTTCGGCGGCCATTGCTCAATCGCTCGCCGCGCAGCTCGCGCCCTCTCCCGCTTCTCGTGATCAGACTCAGGATGCCGACAGTGACCTCGTTAGTGACGCTGTTCGCTGAGCGGCCCTGCTGGGCACGCGGCGTGCCGGCTGAAACGGGCGCGAGTGCTTCACCGGTGATCGAGGGCGAGGTGTACGACGTCGTGATTGTCGGTGCCGGCATCACCGGGCTGACTGCTGCGTTTCACGCAACGCGGCGCGGCTTGCGCGTCGCGGTGCTGGAAGCGGGCGAACCCGGTGCGGGGGCATCCGGCCGCAACTCGGGCTTCGTGATTCCGACGCTCAGCCGCGTCGGCCCCGAGGACGTGGCGCGCGCTTGGGGCGCCGCGCGCGCGGTCCGTTTCAATGCCCAGTTGAGCAACGCGGCCAACGCGTTGTTCGAGTTCATCCAACTCGAAAGGATTGACTGCGACGCCCAGCAGAACGGCTGGCTTCAACCCGACCAGTTCGAGGCCGGCGCCGCAGTCTGGGAGAGCCGCCTGCGCAGCTTGCACGAGTCGGGCGCCAAGGCGCGCCTCGTCGGGCCCGACGAATTTCAGGCGCTGACCGGCAGTGCGCGCTATCCGGCGGCGCTCTGTCTGACGGAAGGCGGACAGATCGACCCGCTCGCTTTCACGCGCGGGCTGGCAGCCGCCTTCGTGCGACTCGGCGGCACGCTGGTAAATGGGTGTCGCCTGCTCGTACCAGCCCGGCCGCAAACCGATCAACTGGTGCGGCTCGAGACTCCGTACGGCACGGTGTTCGCACGCCGCGCCATCGTTGCGACCAACGCGAACGGCCACGACGGCGCGAAGAACCTCACTGCCGCGACCTTGCCGTTCGCGCTGTTGCTGGCAGCATGCGATCTTCCGCCTGACGGCGCCGACCATGTGCTGCTCGGCAACCAGCCCTTCTCGGACGTCGGCCGCGATATGTGGTTCTTTCGCCGCCTGCAGGGCAACCGTCTCGTGACCGGCATGTTTCCGACGAGCGCGCGGCTAACGCGTGAAGGCATCAATGCCGAACTGACTCAGCGCATCGAACGAGTGTTCAATGTCACGCCGGCGCGGCTCACCGACCTGTGGGCCGGCCGCGTCGGTGTGACGCCGCGCGGTCTGCCGCAACTGCTGCAGCTCGCGCCGAACGTGTTCGGTTGGACCGGCTGTAACGGGCGCGGCATCGCGCTGTCGTTCGTGATGGGTCAGTGGCTCGCGGAACTGGCCGCGGATGCGCCCGTCGAGTCCGTGCCGATGCCGCTGCAGCCGCTCAAACCGGCCGGTGCCCCGCGCCTCGGTGTCTGGTTTGCACGCCGGCTCATCGCCGCCGAACGCTGCCGACGCACCCAACGTGACCGCCGCGCCGAACATCCGGCACGCGGCGAGGCCGCTACGCCTACCGACTAATTTCCCACCACGACTGCCCGACAAAACCATGATACTGACCGAAGCCGAAGTCCCCGCCGTTGCGCCCGTGCCGTTTCACTACGACGCTTTTCGCTTCAACGATCCGGAACGTATCGACGCGCTCATTGACAGCTTTCCGCTGGCGCTCGTCGTTAGTATCGACGGCCCGCAACCGCACGCAAATCATGTACCGCTGTTTCGCGTGACCGGTTCCCGCGACCTGTTCGGTCACGTGGATGCAGCGAATCCGCAGTTCGCCGGCCTGCGCCGCATTCACGCGCGAATCGTGTTCACGGGACCGGACAGCTATATTCCCCCCGAAGCTTATGTGACACGCCAGTTGCCGACCTGGAACTACGTGTCGGTGCACATGAGCTGCATCGTGGAAATCGTCAACGATCCGGCGCACAAGCTCGACGTGCTGCGCGAGACGGCGGCTCGCTTGCAACCGGACGACGCGCCCTACCAGTTCGACCCGCACGACGAGCGAGTGAAGCGCTTTGCGCCGCATATTCTCGCGTTGAGGGTGCGGGTGAAACACGAGGAAGCGCGCATCAAGCTCTCACAGGATAAAAGTCTCGCCGACCAGCACGCCGCGCTCGATCATCTGCTTGCGAGCCGCACGCGCAGTCCGCGACCGTTGCTCGAAACGTTCTTGCCGCCTGCGGAGTTGCCGCGCCATGATTGACGAAGCTCAGGTCGTGAGCGCACTCGCGGCTCGCGCGATCGTGCCGGACGCTAGCCAGCGCCGCGCAATCGCCGCGCTGGTCGCCCTACTCGGCGCCCGCACGCGGCGCAACTGGCTCGGTCATGCGCAGACGGTACGCGGTGTTCAGAGCGTCTATTGCTATGGCTTACCAGGGCGCGGCAAGAGCCTCATAGTCGATACCGTGTTCGAACTCGCCGTCTGCGCGAAGCGGCGCATCCATTTCCACGAGTTCTTGCGCGAGATGAACCGGCGGCTCGTCGACGAAGCACGCGGCGACGACCGGCTCGGCTCGGTATCGCGGCAGTGGCTAGCCGGCGTGGAGTTGCTGTGCTTCGACGAATTCCATGTGCACGATATCGCCGACGCGTTCCTGATCGGCCGCTTTCTCGACATTGCGCTCAAACTCGGCACGCGCGTTGTGCTGACCTCGAATTATGCCCCCCAGAGTTTGCTGCCGAATCCGGAGTTCCATGAGCGTTTTCAGCCGACTATCGAGCGGATCGAGCGGCACTTCACCGTGATTCATTTCGACGGCTCGCGCGACTATCGCTTCGGCGGCGAGCAGCCAGAACGTCCACGTTTCTTTGCGCCGCTTGATGAGGCAAGCGGCGATGCGTTGCGGCGTATCTTCCTGCGGTACGAAGGCGAAGACACGTTGCGCCCCCGCACGCTCTCCGCGGCGGGCCGGCCATTGAAAGGGCGAGCGGCCGGCAAGACGCTCGCGTGGATAGATTTCGACGAACTCTGCATCGCGAGCCGCTCGCATCTCGACTATCTGGATCTTGCCGAACACTGGCAAGGATTGATCGTCGATCGACTGGCCACGCATTGGCTCGCGAGGCCACAGACGTTGCAACGCTTCGTGTGGCTGGTCGATATTCTCTACGACCGCAAGCGGGCGCTGTTCATCGCATCCGACCAGCCGATTGCGGCCGCCGTCAACGGTCTGGAGGGCGCGCACGACCTGTCGCGCACACTGAGCCGGCTGACCGAAATGCAATCGCGCGCCTATCCGAATCCGTTCGACGGCGCAGCGCTTTCTCCCGAGGTGACGACATGCCTATTGTGAAAATAGAAGAACGCGGTCCACGCAGCGCGGCGGACAAAGCCCAACTCATCGGCGTGGTGTTCGATGCATTGAAGGCGACGCTCGGCGTGAACGACGCCGAATTGCAGGCGCGTCATACCGGCTTCGACGCGGAGGACTTCGTTCCGCCGCTGGGCGCCGCCGATTATCTGTCGATTGAAATCACACTGTTCGCCGGGCGCTCGCTCGACGCGAAACGCCGCCTGTATCGCCGTATTGCCCGCGACGTGGCGCAGTTGCGCAGAATCGATCCGTTGCACGTTCTCGTGTTGCCGCGCGAAGAGCCGTTCGACAACTGGGGCATGCGCGGGGGTCAGGCAGCCACCGACTTGCAGTTCGACTACGCGATCTCGATATGACGACCGTGACCCGGCCGCCAACCGGGCACAACTCAGTTCGCCGACACTATGGCGTCGGCTCGAAGCTGTCAAGCGCGGGAACGGCGGCACTGGGCCGCCGCACGTCTAGTTTTCGCTGCCTTGAGCGCAGTTGGGCTCGCTGTCCCCCCGTATTGCACGGGTCAACTCTCAGCTCGCTACGCTTATGAACATCATTGAAACAAACGACCTGATCCGGCATATCGGATACGCAACGCGTGAGCTTTGCGCATCGAGCGGCTTAGCGCGCATTGGCGGCTGCAGCGTGTTCGCCACGCTCGGCATGAACGTGCAATGGAGCGGCAGCGCCGGCACACTCGCACGAATCATCGAAGCCGGTGTGTTGCGGCAAACCGGCGAAGTACCGATTGAGATTTACTACAACATCGTCCAAGGCAGCGGCATCGACTTACGCATTGCGCTAACCGACGGCGATGCACCCGGCCGCGCGTTGCTGAAAATGCTCAACCCCTCGGACTCGATTGTCGATTGGGCGGTGCAAGCGGCGCCTACGTGGCATCGCAGTCAAGGCGCCGAGAGCGTGCTGGGTCTGGGCATCGGCGGCAATCCGGAGCTCGCTATGCGTATGGCCCGCATGGCCTTGTTCGAGCCACACGACATCGCGCAAGTGATGGAGCGCGGCGCGCATGGCTGGCTCGAGCAATCGCGCATCGAGATGATGGCGGCATGCGCCGCGGCCGGCTATCCGGTGAAGGATGTGCTGATCGCCGCCGCGTCGACGCATGCGGGCACCAAGCCGGTCGCGCTGATGTGCGGCGACCTGGCCGCGAGCCGCTTTGCGCATGTGGTGCTGACCGGCAACCAGGTGCGCAGCGGGGCTGACGGTGCCTAACGTGTCACGGAATCATTTCCAGTCTGCGTACGTGAGGACCGGTGGTGCTTATCGAATCCGAGCCTCGCGTGGATCAGATCCGGGCCACCTATTTAGAGTGCCGTCAGTTCTTCGGTAATCTCGAGAAAGCGCTCCATGTCGCGTGGCGCATGACAGTGCAGCGGCTGTATCCGCACCGCGCCTGCGAGGTTGAACGATTTCAGCATCCGTCCGGAGTACAGGCTGGAGGCGACCCGTTCATAGACGATGACACCGCGCTTCTCGTATTCGCGCACTGGGTCGGTGGGGCTCAGGTTCGCAAAGCTGAGGCCAATGATCAGGTCGCGCTTCGTCAGATCGCGATGATCCCATAGCACGTCGATGCCATCGAGCTGCCTGAGACCGCGCCGCCCGCCGTGACCGTCAAGCAGGGCGTCGAGCAGCGCACCCTCATGCAACTCGATGCGATTCATTCCTTGCGCGAAGAGCTCGCGACGATCGATTCCGATGATGAATAACCAATGGTCCACCAGTACGCCGCGCCGCGGCCATAGACCACCTCACCGTTTCGCGCCCCCAATACCGTCCGGTCTTCCGCGAGGAACAATCACGAACCCAGATCACCATGTCAGGTGAAAACATTGGCGACCGGTTGAACACCTCGGGCATCACCTGGGGCGCATTCATGGGAGGCTTGAACGACTGCAAGCTGGCCCATAACAACGTGTCGGGCAGTAGCGCGGGCGCCGACTACGTACCGCACCACGCATTCTTTCAGTACTGGAAGAGCACTCAAAACGCGCGCCACGTGCCGCCGGGTTCGGATGCGGCGATCGGCAAGACTGGCCAGGCCAACCATCAGTACGACTTGGGCCGCTTTCACATCTCGCTCGCGAATCACAATCTGCCGACGGTGAGCTTCCTGAAAGCGCGAGCGTGTCAGGACGGACACGCCGGATATTCCGATCCGCTCGACGAGCGGACGTTTGTCGTGAGCGTGATCAACGATGTCATGCGCTCACCGGAGTGGCGTGAGACCGCGATCGCGATTACCCACGATGATTCCGATGGATGGCGCGACCATGTGATGGGACCAGTCGTCTACCAGTCCAACATAGTTGATGATCAACTGCTGGCCGCGGGGAGCTGTGGCCAACCCGTGCCGAACGACTCGGCAGGCGGCGCGCAAAACGGGCGCTGCGGCTACCGGCCCGCGACTGCCACTGCTGGTGATATCGCCTTGGGCGAAGGCAAACTACATCGACCACCAGGTGACCGATCAGTCCTCCATCATTCGCTTTATCGAAGACAACTGGGGGGTGCCGCGCATTGGCAACGGTTCTGCCGATGCGGTCGCCGGGTCGCCGAATGGGTTCTTCGATTTTGATGGTGGTCCGCGTGCGGGCCGACTGCTGCTCGATGAACGCTCGGGCGTCATCGCAGCGTTCGATCATTGATCGGGGCCGTGTTCACTGGTCACGTCCCGGCCTTGGCACACGGCTTTCTCCACCCGGACCCGCGAGCGCTGAGTTCGCGAGGCCCTAATCTATTCGACAATCGCGCGAGGCTGCCAGCCCGACGCAGCGGCTCGCTTTCGCCGCCATTCTGGAATCGTGTTGGCAGTTGGGCATTCTGCCGTGATCAGATCGCGCGCTCTGAAACGCTGGCGTGTGAAAGATCCATTTTTACCGCATCGAGGAGAAAGCGTTCGATGGCCGTCACCAGTGCCAGTGGCGTTTCGTTCATCGGATAGTGACCCGCATTCTCCAGGACTTCAACGGTGGCGAGCGGATATCGCCGAAGGTACGTCTCGGTCATCAATCTCAGGTTGAACGTCGGATCATGCGCCCCCACGAGCACCTTTACCGGATGGCAGCCCACAATCTCCCCGCTAAAGTCTGTATCGGCCCACGCGTGCAAATACGCTGCGAACGCATTCTTTGACGAATGCTCCGCCGAATAGGCCGCCTTCCACTTGACCCATGACGACGGCAATCGGTTACCCGTGCTGCGATCGATAATGGTCACGCGGTGGTCCTGACGAGCAGCGGCGCCTTCGAACAAGGCGCGCCTTTCCGCGTCGAACTCTATGCCGCCGCACGGCACGGGCGCGACTGGAACCAGCGCAAGCACGCGCTCGGGTGCGCATGCTGCGATCTTCTCGATCGCCATGCCCCCCATCGAGTGACCGATCAGGCTGAATGTATGAAATCCAAGTGCGTCAGCAAGCGCAAGCGTGTCCGCGGCGATCTCGTCGATCGTGTAATTGCCGCCCGCTTCCTTCATGCCACCATAACCGCGATAGTCCATGAAGACGTAGCTGAACACATCTTGCGACAGCCAGACCTCGATCGGCTCGAACGCTCGCGCGTCGCCGAACCAGCCATGCAGCACAAGGACGGGATGGGGACCATTTCCCACCCGATGGAACGTATTGGGCATCTCAACTCCGAAGGAACGATTGGTTAGAGCGGCTTGTTCGCCGATGCATTGAAATGCGTTACCTGACACGCATGCGTTGCATCGTAAAGACGACGAGAGCCGCCCGCCTTCCACATTGGGTCAACCTCTGTAGAATTCGGGCCATGCGTAATACCCCGCTCGATCCCTACGAAGACATTCCCCGCAGCGTCGTCGTTACCGCGAACGACTATCGGGCCGGCTCGACGTTTCCCGCGCACTCACATCGACGCGGGCAATTCGCGTTCGCGTCTCGCGGAGCGATCAGCCTGACGACGCCAGAGGGCACCTGGCTCGTCCCCCCGCAACGTGCGTGCTGGGTACCGGCGGGCGTCGTACACGAAATGACGATGAGCGGTCCAGTAACGATGCTCAACACATTCGTGTCGGACGAGGCAGTTCAAGCGGCAGGACTGCCCGCACATTGCAGCGTGTATGGCGTCTCACCGTTGCTGAGACAACTGCTCGACGATGCAATCGTTCTTCCGCCCCTGTACGACGATGGTGGCCGCGCCGGCAAGTTGGTGGCACTGCTAGTCGCGGAAATAGCGGCCATGCCGCAGCTGTCGTTGAATGCACCGTTACCCGCTGACCCTCGTCTTGCACGCGTATGTCGGCGTCTGTTCGCGGAGCCGTTGATCACAATGAGTCTGGACACCGTCGCGGCCGAGGCAGGAATGAGTCGACGTACCTTCACTCGTCTATTTCGAGCGCAGTCTGGCGTAAGTTTCGGAGAATGGCGACAGCAAGTCTGTCTACTGGCGGCGATCGAACGCCTGAGCTTGGGGCAGCCAGTAACCCAAGTGGCCCTTGATCTCGGCTATGCGAGCCCCAGTGCGTTTGCGGCCGCATTCCGTCGCGTGCTGGGTACAACGCCGAGTCGATATGTGGAATCGCGTTGGGGTTCTACGGAACGCCGATGAGCCAAAGAAAAACGAGTCAGGTCTGTTGACTGAATGCTTCCCTGGTCTAATCGGGCCTTTCGCCAACCAGAACCGACGTGGCGGACCATGCCGCCTGCACTTCTGCAATCAGTGCTGCCGAGCGTCCTCCGTAACGCGGCGAAAAGTGGAACGGCACAACCGCCCGGGCGCCGATCCGGCGCGCGATCAGACCGGCCTGGCGGGCCGTCAGGTGATTCTTGCGCAGGCCATGGGCCTTGTCCTCGTCAAGAAATACGCTCTCGATAAAAAGCAGGTCCACGTCGTGCATCAACTCCGACAGGGTCTCTACGTTCGGTTCCGTATAACGCAAGTCCGTTACGTAGCCAATGCGCTGCCCAGAAACGATGTCGAGGATCAGGTGACGCAGTTCGCCGACCTGTCGGGTCATGGCGTGCTCGCCATGCCGATCGCGCCACCGTACCTGAATTGGCGCCTCGTCAGGCGCGTCGGTCAGCACCGCATGTTTCAGTTCGCGCAGCCACGCACCCGTCGACACCCCCAGCTCCGCGAGCCGCTCCTTCGCGACGTTGACGCGAGCCTTCTCCTCGAGCACGTACGCAACGCACGGGATGTCATGATCGACAAATCGGCCACGCACGCGAAAGGTTGCTTCGTTGTGCACCACGTCGTCAGATCGTTCGAAGGATGGGCTGGCTTCGCGGGCGAACCGTCTCCGACTTGAAAAGAGTGCGCGCTGCCCGCCACCGTCCGCTCCGATTTCGCGCGCGTCGATCACCAGCTCGACCTCGTAACGATCCACCACGTTCCAGGTATAGGCGCTCAGCTTGTGTTCGATTTGTGTAAGAAAGTTGGGGCCGCCAAACATCACGATGCCAGCCTTGCGCCCGAGCATCACGCGCAAGAGATGATCGAAGCCGGAAAAATGGTCCATGTGCGTATGGGTAACAAACACATGGGACAAACGCATCAGTTGGCGGGGCAGCAGCTTGGAGACATCGCCAAGATCGAAAAGGAGGGCACGCCGTTCGTCGCAAAAGTCCACGTATAGACCTGGGTCGCCAAACGCGTCATTGACAAGCCATGGTTTGAAGAGGGCGTGCATGATCTGTCAGGGCGACGTACGAATGGCTGTTGGTGTACCGGGCCGGAGCGCCGGAAAGATCGAGGCGCAGGCATCCACCTCGCTCTACAGGCGTACGTGCGGCAGCGGCTATTAGAAGAACCGAGTCTATATGCATGTTCAGCCGAGTGTTCAGCAGACTTCGAGGAGCAGCGCCGCGTCGTTTAAGTAGCTAGTCCGATACGGGGCTTGTTACGCGTCAGTCAAACGACAACGCCTCTCGCAAAGCCCATCCCTCAGGTAGATGAACGTAGTATGGGTCTTCTTCATGCTATGGCAAAATTCAGAATCGTCCGGGGCCTCAGTCCCGGTTCGTAAAGACCGTCAATACCCCGGTGTAGCCGTAAAGGTGGCTCCTTGCAATCTCGCCGCCGGCGAAGAATCCGACCAGCGGTACCTCACTTGGCACATTTCGCACCGTCTGCAACTCCGCATGCCGCGCTTAGAAGTGCGGCCCGCCCCGTCACTCATCCGGGCGCCCGACGCAAGCATGATTTAGCGAAGAACGAAGCGGGTCAGTAGTATCTGTTCCAAGTGCTCGGAACCGGACATTCGCGATAGTTCATATTCCATGCGATATGAAGGGCCGAAGGAGGTCAGAGAGGTTCCTGGTGAGCGGCGATCGATCGCGCTTTAAGCAGGAAAGTCGGATAATTCATTGCTGTCTCCCACGCAGTTGTTGCACTGCGCGATGTTTGCTTGTGGTCTGCCGCTCTGCTGCCCGAAAATTTCGGGTTAGTCGGGAGGGCTTCGTGTCCCGGGTTATGCGGCTTGCCGACAGAAAGAATGGCAGTGCGTAGGGCATTCAAACAAGGCGGTTTCATTCAACTGAAACTGAAAAAAATTTCACTATGCGCATCCCACCGGTGAAAGCCATCATCGCTTTCGAGAGCGTGGCCCGAACGAAAAGCGTCAACCGTGCATCAGAGGAACTTGGGCTGACCGCATCGGCAGTAAGCCATCAGATCAGCAATCTCGAGTCGATCATCGGCCAACCGCTGTTCTATCGCGCGGGCGAGCGTTACCTGTCCGACGTCACGGGGCCGCTCACCCCCGCGCGGCGTTTTTGCACAGCCAAGCTAAAGACATGTGAAAACATGGTGCCGGTTCATGTTGAAGCGACGAGATAACGGCAATGAACAATGATGCGCTCGCGGCCTTTGCTGCGAACGCATCTTCGTCGTCCAATCCGGCGCCACGGGCGAATTATGCAATGTGAATCGCAGCGAAAGTAATTCGTTAGCAGATTCACACGCCATCGACTTTTTTTTGTCCCTGTATTGTCATTGCCGCCCTATAATTTCTTCCCGTCGTAACGCTTCGTAAGAGAGGCAGCGTTTCCACGCAGGGAGCTGCCCATTATTCCCACACGCCACATTACCGCTTGCTCGTCCGAGTAACGTCATGGAGGCGTTCGTGAAAAAAATTGCCAATGTAATTAGCATACCAACATTTAGAGGCGGCTTGCTTTGCGGCGCCGTTTCTGTCGCGCTTGCCGCGGCTATCTGCCCGGCTGTCGCGCAAAGCGAGCAGCAGGCCGCGGTAGCGGCTGCAGCAGTGAACACTGCGTCGCCGATCAAGCATGTCATCGTGGTGGTCGGCGAGAACCGCACCTTCGATCACGTATTCGGCGCTTACACGCCGCGTCGTGGGCAGACGGTGGCGAACCTGCTGTCGAAGGGCATCATCACGGCCGACGGCAGCCCGGGCCCGAACTTCGCGCTGGCTGCGCAATACACGGCCAGTGCCACCGACCCGAAGCGCTTCGAGATGGCGCCTGGCGGCAAGCAGCCCTATACGGTGCTGCCGGCACCCAATACCGGGAATACGGCAAGCGCGCCGAGCGATACCAATCCGCCGCCGTTCGCCACGCTCGCCGCGGCGCAAGCCGCCGAGGGCGCAATGATGGAGCCGTGGGACGTCGTGCACCTGACCACCGGTGCGAGCGGTTTGCCGACGCATAGCGTCGATACGCGCTTCGGCTCGAACACGTATAACCTGCCGAACGGACCGTATCAGATCTCGCGCGTCGGTCCCGATTATGACCAGTACATCAACAGCCCGGTGCACCGCTTCTACCAGAATTGGCAACAGGCCGATTGCAACCTCGATCACGCCACGCTCGATAATCCGAGCGGTTGCCAGATGGATCTGTTCGCGTGGGTGGAGACGTCGGTGGGCGCCGGTTCGAACGGCAAGCCGCAGCCCGCGAACTTCAACGACGAGACGACCGGCGAAGGAGCGACCGCGCTCGGCTATTACAACGTGAATACCGGCGACATGCCGTACTTCACGCATCTCGCGCGCCAATTCACGATCAGCGACAACTATCACCAGCCGGTGATGGGCGGCACGGGTGCGAACAGCATCATGATCGGCACCGCCGATGCGATCTACTACACGGACGGCAACGGCAATGCCACGAAGCCGCCGGCGGATCAGATCGAGAATCCGCTGCCGCAGGCGAACACCAACAACTGGTACACGCAGGACGGCTATTCGGGCGGCACGTACAGCAACTGCTCGGACAGTCATCAGCCCGGCGCCGGCACGCTGCGCCACTACCTGGACCGCCTGCCGTACAAGCCGGACGCGAAGTGCGCACCGAACACGTATTACCTGCTGAACAACTACAACCCCGGCTACAACGGGGACGGCACGGTCAATACGAGTGCGTTCACGATCCCGCCGTCGCCGGTGCGGACGATCGCCGATACGCTGATCGAGAAGAACATCTCGTGGAAGTACTACGGCGAAGGCTGGAATACGTTTGTGAAGACGCCGGCCACGAGTGTCTACTGCAATATCTGCAACCCGTTCCTGTATGAAACCGCGATCATGACGAACCCCGCGCTCGTCAATGCGCACCTGCAGGACACGACCGATCTGTACGCGGACATTGCGAACGGCACGCTGCCGGCGGTTTCGTTCGTGAAGCCGGGCGGTCTGCTCGACGGGCACCCGGAGTCGTCGAAGTTCGGGCTCTTTGAATCGTTCGTGCACAAGCTGGTCGACAAGGTGCAGCGCGACCCGAGCCTGTGGGCTTCGACGGCGATCCTGGTCACGACCGACGAAGGCGGCGGCTACTACGACTCAGGCTACATCCAGCCGCTCGATTTCTTCGGCGACGGCCCGCGCATTCCGATGATCGTCGTGTCGCCATACTCGCGCGGTGGCCGTGTCGTGCACCAGTATTCGGATCACGCGTCGATCGCGAAGTTCATCGAACGCAACTGGCGTCTGAAGCCGATCACGCACAGAAGCCGCGACAATCTGCCGAATCCGATCCAGTTGCAGACGCATCCATATGTGCCGGTCAATGCGCCCGCAATCGGCGATCTGTTCGACGCGTTCGAGTTTCCGCGCACGCCGTAACGGTGTGGCAAGAAGCGCAGGGCCGGACCGGCTCTGCCGATCTGGAGGATTGCACCGCGCGGCCGGCCTGGCGCGCGGTTTTTTTTATTTCTGACGTTTGCGTTTGCGTGACGCGTTGGACCAAAATCGACCCACAAGAGGCCTCCAGCTTTCTCGATAACGGACACTCGGACAAAGTGCGTGGGGCGGTCGACATCCATAATCGGGAGGGTCTCAGCGTTCCACCACTGCGCCGGAATCATCGACGACCTTTCATCGCTAGCTCCACCCGCACTGCGGTTACCTTGTATTCGGGTGCATGTACCTGCCGGTCGCGCACGGGGGACGTGAGGCGATTCACGAACAGTTCGGGGCGGTGGAAGGTGGCGAACAGCTGCCCCGGCCGGACATCCTCGGTCACGCGCAGCGGCAGCGTCGTCGCGCCATGGCGGCTGCGCACGTGTACCGAATCGCCATCCGTCATTCCCAGCTGCACTGCATCCGTCGGCGACATGTCGAGCGTGTCGGTCGGGCACAGCTGCGCGTCAGGCGTGCGGCAGGTCATCGTGCCGGCGTTGAAGTGATAGAGCGTGCGACCGGTGGTCAGAAGCAAGGGGTAGGTTTCGTCGGTGCTTTCGGACGTGGGTATGAAGTCGACCGGCGCCAACGCAGCGGTCTTGCCGATCGGAAAGTGCGTCCGGTGCAAGATCGGTGTGCCGGGGTGATCCTCGCTTGGGCACGGCCAGTGAAGGCTTTCTCGTTCCAGCCGGTCGTAGGA
Organism: Paraburkholderia sp. GW821-FHT02A12; assembly: GCF_059422005.1. Classification (NCBI taxonomy): domain Bacteria; kingdom Pseudomonadati; phylum Pseudomonadota; class Betaproteobacteria; order Burkholderiales; family Burkholderiaceae; genus Paraburkholderia; species Paraburkholderia sp. GW821-FHT02A12. The sequence goes on from NZ_JBWKWA010000002.1 coordinate 3,482,891, forward strand.
CAGACCAGCCCCGTCCGGCCAGAGCGTGCGTACTTCATCCCAGATGGCGCCGGGGCTGTCGAAGCTGAAGCCTTGCGCATGGTCGAGCCTGACGGCAAGCGCCTGGATGATCCACCAGTCCGGCCGGGCAACGCCTGGTGGCGGCACCACGCGGCGGATGCGCTGCACCCGCCGGTCCGAATTCATGAAGGTGCCGTCTTTTTCGAAGAACGACGCCGCCGGCAGGAACACGGTGCCGAAAGCGCGCGCGGTCTCGTTGACAAACAGGTCCTGCACGATCACCAGCTCCAGATTCGCCAGCGCATCGCGGGTCGCGGTCTCGTTGGCCAGCGACAGGTAGACGTCGTAGCCAAACGCCCACAACGCCTTGAGCTTGCCGTCGCGCGCAGCATCCATCATCTGCAGCAAATCCAGGCCATGCGTGACCGGCAGCCGGCAGCCCCAGGCGGCTTCGAAACGCGGCCCGGCGTCCTTGATCAGTTGAGAGCCGGTCAGCGATACCGGGTCACAACCCATTTGCGCTGACCCTTGCACATTATTCTGGCCGCGCAACGGGTTGATGCCGGCGCCGGGCTTGCCAAGGTTGCCGGTCAGCAAGGCGAGATTGACGAGCGTCATGACGCCCTCGGTGCCTTGCAGATGCTCGGTCATGCCCAGGCCGTGAAAACACATCGCCGGCTGGGCGGCTGCGTAGATGCGCGCGGCGGCGCGGATGTCTGCCGCGGCAACCCCGCAAGCATCGGCAACCCGCTCCGGCGCGTACCGGGTGACGAAGGCGGCAAAGTCCTCGAAGCCGGTCACCCGTTCGGCCAGAAAGGACTGATCGACCAGGCCTTCCTCGATCAGCGTCGCGGCCATGGCGTTGAATAGCGGGATGTTGTAGCCGGGCCGCACGGCCAGATGGACATCGGCGAGCTGCGCCAACTCGGTGCTGCGCGGGTCCACCACCACCAGCCGGGCCCCATGCAGGACGGCTTGCTTGATGCGCGCGCCGACCACGGGGTGGTTCCCGGTCGGGTTGACCCCGCACAGCAGAAAGGCGTTGGCGACTTCGATGTCGTCGAAGCAATTGGTGGCGGCCCCGGTGCCCAGCATGGTCTTGAGCGCCTTGGCACTGGGGGTATGGCAGACGCGAGCGCAGCAATCGACGTTGTTTGTGCCGAGCACCACCCGGGCGAACTTCTGCAACAGATAGTTTTCTTCGTTAGTAGCGCGGGCTGAACCCAGTGCGCCAATCGCATCCGGCCCAGCGGTGGCGATGATCGCGCGCAGCCGGTCGGCGACGAAATCGAGCGCGTCGTTCCAGCTTGCCGCCTGCCATTCGCCGTCTCGGCGGATCATCGGTGTCACGATACGATCCGGCGCATGGTTGAACTCGAAGGCGTAGCGACCCTTCGCGCACAGGTGGCCCCGGTTGGTCGGGTGATCGGCGGGCCGCACCGCCACGACTTTGCCATTGCTGCTGCCGACCTCCATCTGGCAACCGACGCCACAATAGACACAGGTGGTGCGGGTCCAGCCGGTCGGCTCGTGCGGGCTGCGCTTGTCGAACAACGCGCCGGTCGGGCAGGTATCCACGCAGGCGCCGCAGCTCACGCAACCGCCATCGAGCAAGGTTGGCCCTTTGCCGGGTGCGACATGGGTTTCTTCGCCGCGCTGCCAGGTTTCCCAAACGAACTGACCCTGCACGTCTTCGCAGATCTGCACGCAACGATAGCAATGAATGCAGCGCTCCATCGCCACACCGAGATAGGGGTGGCTGTCGTCATGGAACACGTGAGCGCGGGCCACCCCGCCTGCCGTTACCTGGTAGCGGGTAAGCAGCTGGTGGAAGGGCCGCTCTGGTTCGGCGACGACGGCTTGCTGCGGGTAGTGCGCCGCGATCAGCGCCAGATTGGTTCGACGCAACGCCTCCAGCGCCGGCGTGTGAGTGTGCACCTGCATGCCATCCTCGACAGGGGTGGCGCAACTGGCTACCGGCCGGGGCTGGCCGTCGATTTCCACCACGCACAGGCGGCAAGCGCCGGCCGGGGGCAAGCGTTTGTCGTGACAGGTATGCGGCACCGCCGCACCAGCCTGTTCCAGGGCATCCAGCAGGCACGTGCCGGGCCGCGCATCATGCGCGACGCCATTGATCGTTATCCGAACCATGCCGACCACTCCTTGGCGTAGTGAGTTTGCACGGCGCGAGCAAATTCGGCCAGGCCGCGCCCGTGCCCACACAGGCTGGTGGCGGCGAGCGCTTCCAGCAGCGCTTCACATTGGGCTGCATCGTCACGACCACGCCTCGGGCCACCGTCCTTAACGGCGGCGAACATCGCCGCCAGCCTTGGCGTGCCCAGGTGGCATGGCGTGCATTTGCCGCAGGATTCGCGCGCGCCGAAGCGGAATACCTCCTCGACGATGGCCGCCAGCGGTGTATCGTCGGCAAAGGCAATCACGCCGCCGTGACCGACCGCGCAACCGATGGCCTGCATTTCCTCGTAACCCAGCCGGGTACCGAGCAGCGCGGGCGGCACGATACCAGCCAGTGGCCCGCCCACCATTACGCCCTTGAGCTGGCCGCGCCGCAGCCCGCCGCCAAGTTCGTCGACCACGCGCTCGAGCGGAATGCCGAACTCCACTTCGTAGAGTCCCGGTCTGCGGAACAAGGAATTGAGCGACAGCAGCTTGGTGCCGCGGCTTTGCGAGAAGCCCAGCCGGGCGTACGCATCCGCCCCTTGTGCGACGATCCAGGGTACGGCGCACAGGGTTTCCACGTTTTGAACCAGGGTCGGCAAGCCGAACAGCCCGTGTTCGGTGAGCTGCGGCGGCCGCAGGCGCGCTTCCGGCCGGCGGCCTTCCAGCGCGTTGAGCAGCGCGGTTTCTTCGCCGCACAGATAACTGCCTTCGCCAATCACGCATTCAAGGTCGAATTGCGCACCCAGCCAGCCGGCTGCCCGCGCCTCGAGCAATGCGTTGGCGAGCACGGGTGCCGCATCGGGGTATTCCTTGCGCAGGTAGATATAGCCGTGCGTCGCGCACGTCGCATGGGCGGCGATGGTGGCGGCTTCGATCAGGCGGAATGGATCGCCCTCCAGCAGAAAGCGGTCAGAGAATGCACCGGGATCACCTTCGTCCGCATTGATCACCAAATACTTGCGCGGTGCGTGCTGCGCTGCCATGGCTTGCCATTTCCAGCCCGCCGGAAAGCCTGCTCCGCCGCGACCGCGCAATCGGGCAACGTCGATCAGCCGCACCACATCAGCCGGCGGCATGGCCAACGCGGCAAGGCGCGCCGCGCCGCCACCGCGTTTCTGGTATTCGGCCAGCCCGCGCACACCGCCAGTGCTCACGTTATCCAGCAGCACGCTGCGGAGGCTGTGGACCGCGATATGCGGCGAGGTGTCGTGGTCGGCATCACTGGGCGCGGCATAGCACTTGCCGAGGCAGTAGACAGGGGAGCGCTGCTGGCACGCTTTGGCCCAGCGCGCGGGGTTGTCCACACGCGCGGCGAAGCAGGCCAGACCGTTGCAGGCACAGCCTGTCAGCGGCGTGCCGGCCAGATGATAGAAGCTGCCGGCAGCGGCATGGCGTTGCAACGGCTTCATCTCGTGCTCCTTGTGTACCGGGACATGGTACGCCGGCAAAGTGACTTGTCGTGTAATGTCAACAACGTCTTCGGGAGTAAGCGAACCGACAGGTGCACTCGCGAAAGAAAACGGCTGGCACCGTAGCCAGGCCGAACGTAATCGGGCAGGATGCGCTGGCCTTGCGTCAAGGACGTGAGTTTGAGCATGGCGTCGACGGTATCGACCTCCGCTACCACGTTGGCATCCAGGCCGTCCGCGTGCAGCATCCGACGCAGTGCGTACTGCGCCGGGAACGCTATAAGCGGCAGGGAACGCTCGCGTAGGTTGATTTCGCTCCCGGCGGCGAGCGGGGACTGTTCGTGGACGACCGAGCGGGGACTGTTCGTGGACGACGAGACACATGTTCTGTTCGAACAATGGGGTGATTTCCACCGCATCTGATGCAACCGCCGTGTCATAGACGAAGCCGATGTCCGCCTTGCCCGACTCGACAAGTTCAACAACTTCGGGCGAGCTGCTGGTCACGGTTTTTCATGAGCGCCACGTGGGTCATCGCCGGCCTTTACTACGCTTTTTGTTGCGGCGTACTCGAGCATAGCCTCACCGATCACGTTTTCTCCTTGTTCGTTGAGGGCAGATCCGGCCCCTCGTATATCCCGCACCTCCTTGTTCTGGCTGAGCTTGATCTTCCCGACCAGCCGGGTGATTTCGATCTCGACCCCGACGATGGCCTTGAGCAGGGTATCGATGTAGTCGCTGGAACTGTCCGTCATCTTCCACGGATGGGGCTGGGATGCTTCATGGGTACGCGTGAGGCGCGCGACCAGCCCGCGAACGTAGCGCTCGTCATCGCGGATGGTCACCCGGCCGTAGGCGTGGACCACCCTGTAGTTCCATGTCGGCACCTGCTTGTGAAACTCGTGCTTGCTCGGGTACCACGTGGGCGAGATATACGCGTCGCCAGCGCGGAACACGACCAGCACGTCGTCCCCGTTGGTCACGTCCTGCCAGACCGGATTTGCGCGCGCCACGTGGGCATGAAGGACGCCACAGGTTCCTTCGCCGGCTTTCAGTTCAAACGGGATGTGATTGGCATCCAGACCGCTCTTGCCATGCGTGAACAGAATGCCAAGCGGATTCTCCGCGATCAGCGTGTGCAGCACGTCAGTGCGCGGTTCATCAAAATGAGTGGGTACGTACATATCGGCTCCGTGATGACTGTAGCAATGCGCTAGCCCTCATTTGAGGCAACGCCGGTGCGGCAGGCCTGCACATTGCAGGGCTCCAGGTCTGTAAAGAATTGTGGCGGCAAACTGGTTTATGTTGTAGAACCAGTTTGGATCATTTTCTTTGGACCAGAAAGCCATGGCTCGAAGACCGAAAGCAGTGGAGGTTCCGTCGATCGGCATGCTGGATCGAGCGGCGGGTCATTTGGGGCGTCAGCTCGCGCAGGCGCTCCGCGATGCCGTCCGCCGTGGCGACCTCAAACCCGGCGAGGTGCTTCCATCCACGCGCACGCTGGCTGCGTCGTTGCATGTTGCCCGTGGAACCGTCATCGAGGCATTCGAGCAACTGATCGCCGAGGGTTTTCTGCAATCGCACCCTGGAGCCGACACGCGCGTGGCGCAGTCGCTGACGCCTCCCGCCGATGCGCGCGGGCGCTCCTCATCCGTTGAATCAGCCCCGCTTCCAGAACGCGCCCGCCTGTTCGCACAGGTTGCCCGTCAGTTTGCCGCGGTACCGCAGGCGCCCTTCGCCGTTTCGGTGCCGGTTGGACCCGCCGCTCCGGACGATGTCTGGCGCCGGCTCGGCAACCGGCTGCGCGCCCGCGGACCCGGCGCGCCGGCGGGGTATGGCGACCCACAAGGGGCGCGGGCGCTGCGCGAAGCGGTGGCCGATTACGTCAGGAAATCGCGCTCAGTCCGCTGCGAGGCTGAACAGGTGATCATCACAAGCGGCACACAGCAGGGCCTTTACCTTTCATGCCAGGTGCTGCTCGATGCCGACGCGTCGGCGTGGGTGGAGGACCCGGCGTACAGGGGCATTACAGCAATTCTCGAAAGCACCGGTCGCCCGGAGCGCATGATCCGGGTGCCCGTCGACGCGGAGGGCCTCAACGTCGATGCGGGCATTAAGCTGGACCCGCATGCACGGGTGGCATTCGTCACATCGTCGCACCAGTATCCGCTGGGAATGCCATTGAGCATGGCGAGGCGTAACGCGCTGTTGGCGTGGGCCTGCTCAAACAACGCCTGGGTGGTCGAGGACGACTACGACAGCGAACTGCGTTATGCGGGACATCCGTTTCCGTCGCTCCAGGGGCTGGACCCTGACCGGGTGGTCTATCTCGGCACCTTTAGCAAAATACTGTTTCCGTCATTGCGGCTCGGCTATGCCGTGGTTCCGGGGAACCTGGTGGAGGCGTTCTGCGGTGCGCGCGTGCTGATGGATCGCAACCCGCCGAATGCCGATCAGCATGTGCTCGCGGCCTTCATCGCGGAAGGTCACCTGGACCGTCACATCCGGCGAATTCGTGGCGTCTATGCGGACCGCCGCGCGCGAATCATCGAGACCATCGAGCGGCTGTTGCCGAAGAAAGTCGCCTGGTTGCAGCCAAGCGATCAGGGTATGCACATGGTGCTCTGGCTGGGTGGAGGCGTTGACGACACGTCGGTGGCGTCGCTCGCTGCCCAAAGCGGGGTTGCCGTACGGGCGGTATCTCCAATGTATTCGGGTGGCAAAGGCCCAATGGGTTTGATACTGGGTCTCGGCGGTTTCAGCGACGACGAAATTGAAACTGCCACCCAACGTCTCGCCACAAGTATCGCGGCTGTGGCAAAGGCTGCTCGCCGCGATCTTGCGAATCCGCCGAGGAAAAAGGCGGGTACGAGGTAATTGGCGCCAACAATCCGGAATCAATCTCCCTTAGAGGCCAGTTCAAAAACCCCTGAGGGGGCTGTTTACTTTCTCGGCAAGCTGTTAACCTTGGATGTCTGAGTGCGACACGAGGTCGCTTGTAGAAGTTGTCCCAACTTCACCAGGAAGGGACCATCCATGTCACTGGATGAATCTACGGTTCTGAATCAAGTGCGAACCGGACAACGTAACAAAGCACCGCGAGGTGCAGGGTATCAATCGCGAGAGGCGTACCCTTCTGGCAGCCATAAGCCGGATGAGTGCCAGATAGTCGATATGGCGAACACATGTGAATCTGCGATAAAGGTCGTGACCAAGAATAAGCGGAAATGGCTTTTACGCTTGAACCAAAAGGTAATGGAAGTGGGACTAGCGTTTTCAGATTACGCGGTCGTGACCCATATGCTTCCCGGCCGATAGCAGGCGCCTAAGTCGACGTACTTTTACGAGCGGAACGTGGAAATCCCGTATCGCTCCCTTCGGGGACAGCAGGTCGCAAGGCCTGCCAATGGCGATGCGGGCGAAGGATTGAGGACAAAGCGAACGCCATCCTGTAATCGGATGGACAGGGGTTGCAGCATCATCCCACGCGAAAGCGGGCAGACTTCCTCATGGTCTCTCATCACAAGAGAGTGGGCAGAACCATTTTAGCGGAGGGGAAGCAAATGGACGCAGCAACATTAGCGTGTGCGCCTTCCGGCGTGGCATGGGACGGTATCAGTTGGGCCGATGTCCAGCGTCAGGTAAGACGGCTGCAAGCGCGTATTGTGAAGTGGACACAGGCCGGCAAGTACAACAAGGTGAAAGCCTTGCAATGGCTGCTGACCCACTCGTTCAGCGGCAAGGCATTAGCCGTCAAACGGGTGACTGAAAATAAAGGCAGGAACACCCCCGGTGTCGACAAGGTCATCTGGAAAACATCGAGGGCAAAGACCAACGCGATTGCGTCGTTGAAGAGACGGGGTTACTCGGCTCTGCCGCTTCGACGGGTAATGATACCGAAGAAGAACGGGAAAATGAGGCCGCTCGGTATACCCGTGATGCGGTGCAGGGCAATGCAAGCTTTACATTTGCTAGCGCTCGAACCCATTGCGGAAACCACTGCCGACCCGAACTCATATGGGTTCAGGCCGGAACGCGCGACAGCCGACGCGGGGGCGCAGTGCTTCATTGTCCTCGCAAAAAAGGCCAGCGCACAGTGGGTACTGGAAGCCGACATTAAGGCCTGTTACGACGAGATCAGCCACGCATGGATGGTCGCCAACATCCCCACGGACAAGGTGATCCTGCAGAAGTGGCTCAAGGCGGGATATGTGTACCAGGACGAACTCTTCCCGACCGAGGCTGGTGTGCCGCAAGGCGGAATTATCTCACCGGTCGCGGCAAACATGAGTCTGGATGGTCTGGAGGCGATGCTTGCGAAGAAATTTCCAAAAGCGGAGCAGACTAGGCTGAAGATGCACATGGTGCGTTACGCGGACGACTTCATCATTACTGGCAACTCGAAAGAGTGGCTGGAAAACGAAGTCAAGCCCACAGTGGTCGCATTCCTGGCAGAACGCGGACTCGTCCTGTCTCCGGAAAAGACCAGGGTAACGCATATCGACGAAGGGTTCGACTTCCTCGGATGGAATTTCCGCAAGTACAGCGGCAAGCTGTTGATCAAGCCGTCGAAAGCGAATGTCAAAGCCCATCTTGTCAAGATCCGGGAAGTCGTCAAAGGCAACAAGACGGCTAAACAGGCCAATCTGATACGGCTGCTCAATCCGATTCTTCGTGGTTGGGCGAACTATCACCGCCATGTGGTCGCCAAGGAAACCTTTGGCAAGATTGATTCACATGTCTGGGCAATGCTGTGGCAATGGGCGGTTCGGCGACATCCGGAGAAAGGAGCCCGCTGGGTGAAAGAGAAATACTTCCAAACCCAAGGCTCCCGGATTTGGGTATTTTCCGCAACCGAAAAACAGAAGGATGGAAGTCGAGTAGAACTCGCCCTGCTGAAGGAAGCCGACACGCCAATACGGCGGCACATCAAGATCAAGGCCGGAGCAAACCCGCACGACCCGAAGTGGGAACCTTACTTTGAAGCCCGCTGGGGTAAGAAGATGATGAACTCGCCAAGGGGCAGGGTAAAACTCTACCGCGTCTGGCTACGGCAGGATGGCCTGTGTCCGACCTGTCAGGAACCGATCGCACCGGGTAGCCCTTGGGCGACCCGGCTGATTGTGAAAAGAACCGAAGGCGGATCAGGCGCGGCGAGCAACATTCAACTGCACCATCCCGATTGCCATGGAAGTCAGTATGCCGGGAAGTAAGTTGCGAACGCGGGTATCGAAAGGTGCCTTGGCAGAGGCTTGAGCCGTGTGCGACCGAAAGGAGCACGCACGGTTCTCAGGGGGCTGGGGACGGGTAACCGTCTCCGGCTACCCAACACAACGGAACCCAAGGGATGGAAGCGCCGATCATTGATGACGAATTGTGGACACTGATCGAACCGTTACTGCCGCCGCCCAAGCCCCGACGCAAAGAGCATCCTGGTCGCCCACGCGTATCGGATCGGGCGGCGTTGAATGGCATCCTGTTCGTGTTGAAAACCGGTCTGCGATGGAACCACCTGCCGACCGTATTGGGCTTTGGCTCCGGCGCGACCTGCTGGCGACGACTGAACGACTGGCGCAAAGCAGGAGTATGGGATCGACTGCACGAACTGCTGCTCGACAAGTTGCGCGAGGCCGGGCAGATCGATCTTTCATACGCTGCCGTCGATTCCTCGTCGGTACGATCTGTTGGGGCGGGCGAAAAACTGGCCCGAACCCCACGGATCGCTCGCGACCCGGTTCCAAGCACCACATCCTCGTAGACGCCAATGGCGTTCCCATCAGCGCCATCCTGACCGGCGCGAACCGCAACGACGTCACCCAGTTGCTGCCGCTCGTCGACGCGATTCCCCCGATCCGCGGCGCGCGCGGCCGACCACTTCAGAGACCCAAGGTCATCTATGCCGATCGTGGTTACGATTCCGATGCGCATCGTCAACGATTGCGCGAACGCGGCATCAAACCGGTGATCGCAAGGCGCCGCACTGAACATGGCAGTGGTCTGGGCAAATTCCGTTGGGTCGTTGAACGGACTCACTCGTGGCTCCACAACTTCCGTCGTCTTCGCATACGCTTCGATCGTCGAGCTGACATTCACGAAGCATTCTTGAAATTCGGCTGCGCCCTCGTCTGCTGGAACATCTTCAGGCGTACGGAGCAGCCTTTTTGAACTGGCCTCTTAAGGCGGCGTCGAGTCGAATACGCCGCGCGACTGCTTCTCCGTCTACAGCATGATCTGATAGCGGCAGCTTCGATCTTCATCGGACTACTGGATTCCGGGCTAATTTATATGAACGTCCCGCGGGATTACAGCCGACCAAAGATTGATGATGGTCTATGTCAGCGCTGGGCAACGTAGAACGCCAGTCCACTGGATTTCGACGAGAAATTCACCTTGGCGCCAGCAGAAAACTGGATAAGGTCGCCCGCCTTCAGCTCGAAGACTTTGCCAGTTTCGTCAGTGACCGTCATCTCGCCTTCAAGAACGAGCTTGAACTCATCGAACGCATAGGTGTAGGGCATCGCCTGTCCATGGCCCATTCGAAATAGGCCCGCTGTAATCGGCGTACTCTTGTTCCCAGACGACCCGACGTCGTCGAGGAATGCGACCGTTTCCGGGATCTTCAAATCGGTGAGTTGCCGGTGTGTGGCGGCTTGGAATACGCGAATTGTCATGTGCTTTCTCCTTGTCTGAAATTCTCTTCATCAAACGGTCGCCGGGTTGTCCTGCAAGAACGGCGCGATATGTCGCATTGCACGCGATACATAGTCGTCTTTCTCCCCGACTGGAGCGATGTAGTGAATTGCATTGGCTGCCGCATCGATACCCTCCAGGCGGGCAATGATCCAGGCAGCAAGATAGTGCGACGCAAGGCACCCACCCGCGGTAGCGACGTTACCGTTGGCAAAGAAAGCCTGGTTCAAGACGTCAATGCCAGCTTCCTGGACCCACGGTTTCGTCGTCAGATCTGTACAAGCCGGCACCCCGTCGAGCAACCCGAGTTTGGCCAGCACCAGCGTGCCGGAGCATTGCGCAGCGAGTAGCTGTCTTGACGGATCGAGCTGCAACTGCGCCATCATCGCCGCGTCGGCGACGACTTCACGGGTCTTCATGCCGCTACCCACGATGACCGCATCAGCAGCACTTGCCTCGTGCAGGGAGACCTGCGATTCGAGAACAACGCCGTTCATCGACCGTACTCGCGCCGTGGGGCTGGCGATCGACACGCGCCAGTCTGGTTTCTTGACTCGATTCAGGACGCCGAGCGCGATGAGCGAGTCGAGTTCGTTAAAGCCTTCGAAGGTGAGAATGGCGATGTGCATGGTGTCGTCTTCCTGTGCAAATAGGATCGGTAAATCAGTACTGCTTGTAAGGGAGGAACTTGCCGCTCATAACGATTCGCACGCGGTCGCCATTCGGGTCATTCTCGCGCTGCAGATCCATCTTGAAGTCGATGGCACTCATAATGCCGTCGCCGAACTCTTCGTGAATAAGTGCCTTGAACGTGGTCCCGTACACGTTGACCATCTCGTAGAAACGATAGATGAGCGGATCAGTCGGGACCGCCGTAGGCAGTGAGCCTTTGTACGGTGTGACGGTCAACCACTTCGCCTCTTCTTCGGTCAGACTGAAGATTTCTGCGACAACCTCCGCCTGCTCTTTGCTCAGCGTCATTTGGCCCAAGCACGCGGCGGTAACCCATTCCTTGCTGAGTCCCACCTTGGCGGCAACGTCCGACCACCTGATACCCAGCGACACCTTGGCGGCGATAATTTTCTCTGTAACCGTAAGACGGTTCATAAACGCTCCTTAAATGGAGGGCATGCCGGAGGTTCGTGCCGCGCACAACACTGCCGTCCGCCAATGCGAATCGAGTTGCGATGAGGTATCTTATGGCCGACAATTAATACAATCAAATTATTGTCATGGATACATTCCCATATGGCTCAGGCCCGGTACAAGCTTCTGGTGGATGCGTTTGCGGCCGACATCCGTTCGGGGCGCCTGTCGCCGGGTACGCGCTTGCCGACCCATCGGCAACTCGCGGCCAAAGAAGGGCTTGCCCTTGTCACAGCGACGCGCGTCTACGCCGAGCTTGGAGCGATGGGCCTGGTCAGCGGAGAAACCGGCCGCGGCACGTTCGTTAGAGAAACGTCTCTTCCGCCCGGCCTGGGTATCGATCAACACGCCACAGCGGCAGATCTGGCGGACCTCAATTTCAACTATCCGTCCCTCCCCGGCCAGGCCGAGCTTCTGAGAAGTGCGCTACGCCAGCTCGCATCGTCCGGCGACCTGGAAGCTTTGCTGCGCTATCAACCGCACGGTGGGCGGCAGCACGAGCGGGCGGCTGTCGCGCGTCACCTTTCCTGCCGGGGGCTGGCGGTCGAAGGAGATCAGGTATTGATAGTGAACGGCGCGCAGCACGGGCTGACAGCAACCGTCATGGCACTTTTGCGACCCGGCGATGTGGTCGCGGTCGACGCCTTGACCTATCCGGGGTTCAAGGTGCTGGCGGAAACGTTGCGTCTCGAACTCGCACCGATTCCGGTTGCGGGCGACGGCCCTGACCTGAAGGCCCTGGAGCGGCTATGCAAGAATCGGCGAGTGCGTGCCATATACACGATGCCTACACTGCACAATCCGCTGGGATGGGTGATGAATGCCCAACTGCGACACAAATTGGTGTCGATTGCGCGTCGGCACGGGCTGCTCATCATCGAGGACGCGGCCTATGCCTTCCTGGCCGAAGACCCACCGGCCCCGTTGGCAGCGCTCGCGCCTGAGACAACGGTGTACGTCTCGGGATTGTCAAAAAGCGTAGCCACCGGACTCCGGGTCGGATTCGTCGCAGCCCCGGGTCAGTGGGTGCCTCTGATCGAGCGGGCAATCAGGGCCACGACCTGGAACACGGCCGGCGTGATGACTGCTATTGCGTGTGGCTGGCTCGACGATGGCACGGTCACCCGGCTCGAGATGGAAAAGCGTCATGATGCGATGGTCCGTCAATCGATGGCTGCCGAGCTTCTCTCCGGACTGCGACGCGTCTCTCATCCGGCGTCATACTTCCTCTGGCTCCCTTTGGCCGAAGAGGTTCGTGCCGACCTGGTTGCGATGGCGCTCGTTCGCGAGCACATCTCCGTGTCGACCGCTGAACCCTTCGCGACATCGGAACATGCGCCGCATGCGATTCGCCTCGCACTCGGATCCGTGGATTTGATCACGCTCCGGCAGGCGTTGGCAAAGGTTAAAGACGTGATCGGCGCCTACACGTATTGAAGTGTGCTCACCAGGTCGTAGCCGCCTCTGCGTACTTCTTGCTCCGTTCCCGGGACGCGAGAGGTCAAGTCGGTGACGGTTCGCGGTCGGTTTCAGGCGTGTGTTTCACCGATCTCTTTGCCTGGAAACAAGCAGGTGGGCGATCGCGCTGGAGAGCGGTAATCCCCGGTATTTCTCCAGCCAGAAGAATTCGCCCACCGGGTTGACCTCCAGAAAGACATGATGACCATCGGGGGTGAGGATGAAATCTGCTGCGCCATAGTGGAGGCCCAGGAAACGCATGAGTTGCAGAAGTCGTTCCTCGACCTCGGCCGGAAGCTCGTACGGTTCCCATTCATAAATGAGTCCAAAACCGTCACGGCGCCAATCGATACTGGATTTCTCTGAACGCTGGGAATCGATGGAGGCGGTGAACACCCGGTCAGCGACGATTGTGGCCCGGAGCTCCAGGGCCTTGGGAACGTGTTCCTGAAATATGGCCGGGCAGTAACGGAGATCGGTGAGGTGTTCGAGATCCCTGGTTTGGACAGCGTTGGTAAAGACCACCTTCTGTTCGCCTCGTTCATAGATCGCAAACGAGGACAGCGTTTTCATGACGATTCCCCGGCTGCATTCGCGTGCAAACAGACGCACAGCATCTGGCTCATTCGTGATCACGGTGCGTGGAATCTCCAGTCCGACCTCTCTGGCGATCTTTAACTGGAGCTGCTTGTTTTCGGCGCGGCGCAGGCGGTAGACGGGATCGAGATGAAAGGCGTCGAGGCTGGCGATCATACCCTGTACCGCGGCTCGCGATTCATCGATCGCGGCCCGTCTCAGTTGCGGGTCCATCGTCTCAGGGATGCACTGACCGATGGCAACGCGCCGGTACCACACTGCAGACACGGTGCCGAGGTCCAGTTCGTAGTGGTCGCATGTGAGCAACAGGTGTTCGTCGCCGCCACTGTACTGGTTGCAGAGTTGAATGTCGGTAGGAAATCCATCGGTATCGAACCGATAGGCTGTGCCACCTTGTTCCACTACGGCATCCATTACCAGTGGAATACTCTCGTTATCGTTGCTATGGGTGATAATCAGAATCACCGGCCTTCGATGCTGATCGGACATACTGTAGCCCCTCCGCTAACGGGTTGTGTTTGCCTTGGATGTTCATCTACACCGGGGGCAGTTGACTGGATCAAGTGGCCGCCGCGAGAACATGGCGCCGGCCACTCAACGCCAAGTTCAGTCTCGCGACGGATTCACAGCGACTAGAGGGGGCGGGCGGCGACTTCCCCGTCTGAGGGATACGCCATCGTCACCGGGTATGGCGTGAGAGGGTCGTTCCGAAAGTGAGCAAGCCCACTCGGGAGCAGTGCCTGAATATCCGGCAACCCCCTGATCGGCACGCCCTCCTGATCGGAAGGGGCGACCATCGTCACGACTGAGCCGCCGCGTACAGCCTTCATCTCCTCCCCCGTGAGTTCCCTGGAGAATTGACCTTCCAGAAAATGCGCGAAAAACGGGACCGGTGACAGATCTTTGATTTTGACGTCAGACATGGTTGCTTACCTCGCTAAAAAGTTGGTGGACTTTGAATGAGGCGCACGCCGCGTCCTCATTCAAGTACTCGCAACCAGCGTGCCAGCGGCCTGAGCGCTCTCCCAGCCGGAACGTAATTATCTGTGGCGACAGAGCATTCCACGATGGATCGCCATCAAGGCTGAAGTGCCTGAAGCCGGTTCAGCCGAGTAATCGCCGGATAAACGCCAACGTGTGTCCGTGGATTGTTGGCCGTTGGCCAACAGTTCAGTAGCGCGTCCGCTGGGAAGAAACCAACTTGTTGCGGGACGCAATTCGCGAACAGATGAACGGCCAGGTCTCCGTTGACTATCGGTGACAATGGATGTCGGGCGACTGCTCCTGGCCGATATTTAGCGTGGGTGCTAATGACCAGCCGCTGCCCGTCGCGACTGTCGGCGTACCCCAGAAGCAGCCGGGGGACAAGTATTTCCCACTGCGTCCGGTTTTACGCTATTGGGGGCGAAACGACACCCTAATCACAAGCGTGTTTTCATTGTGCGACGGTTCGGGCTTGTTGGTCCCGTGGAGCGCGTGCCTAACCGAGATTGCATTTGCGCCCCGCGGGAACCATACTCGTTCTGTCTAATATTGTTTCCGGCGCACTGCAATGAACGGTAACGATTCCGATAGCAATCACCAGGAGCATCTGCACGCCGACACTCGCGACCACCACGGTAGTGCGTTGTCGGAGATGGATCTGCGTGTCCGTGCTCTGGAATCCCTGCTGGTGGAGAAAGGGTATGTCGATCCGCACGCACTGGAAATACTCATCGAGACATATGAGCACAAAGTCGGGCCGCGCAATGGCGCCCGGGTGATCGCGAAAGCGTGGCGTGATCCGGCGTACAGGCAATGGCTGCTCGACGACGCCACTGCAGCGATCGCATCACTCGGCTACACGGGCAGACAGGGCGAGCACATGATCGCGCTGGAGAACACGCCCGCCGTACACAACATGGTGGTCTGCACATTGTGCTCATGCTATCCGTGGCCTGTGCTCGGGCTTCCGCCGGTCTGGTACAAATCGGCGCCTTACCGGTCACGTGCTGTCATTGATCCTCGTGGTGTATTAAAGGAGTTCGGCTTCGAATTGCCCGCCGAGGTCGAGTTTCGCGTCTGGGACTCCACTGCTGAGGTTCGCTATCTTGTGTTGCCCATGCAGCCGCCCGGAACCAGTGATTTCTCCGAAGAGGCACTCGCTGAACTGGTAACACGCGATTCGATGATCGGCACCGGATTGCCGAAGACGCCGGAGTCGATCGGAGAGACGCCATGAACGGCGCGCAGGATCTCGGCGGAATGCAGGCGTTCGGTCCAATATGCCCCGATGACGACGTCTCGCCCTTTCATGCGGACTGGGAGCGCAGGGTGCTCGCGATCACGCTGGCCATGGGTGCAGTCGGAAAGTGGAACATCGACATGTCTCGCGCGGCGCGGGAGAGCTTGCCGCCCGTGCAATACCTCTCCAGCAGCTACTACGAGATCTGGTTTGAGGGGTTGAAGAAGCTCGTGCTGAGCACGGGGCTGGCCACTGCCGACGAAATCGAGGCAGGCGAATCGAGGCGTGAAGCTGCACGGCTTCCCCGTGTGTTGATAGCCAAAGAGGTATCCGCGACGCTGCTCCGGGGCAGCCCCGCCGATCGCCCCGTGGCCTTCGAAGCACGGTTTGCCATCGGCGACTGGGTACAGACTCGGCAAATCAATCCTTCCACGCACACTCGTTTGCCGCGCTATTGTCGGGGCAAACGAGGGCGTATTGTTGCCGTGCACGGCGCGCATGTCTTTCCCGATGCAAACGCGAACGGCTTCGGCGAGCAACCGCAATGGCTCTATACCGTGCGCTTCGACAGCGCTGAGCTCTGGGGACCTGATACGACTGCGGCATCGGTGTGCGTCGATTGCTGGGAACCGTATCTCGACCGGGCACCCACCTGCCTGCCATGACTGACGCTCAGACGAACCTGCCCGAACTGCGCGCTACCTTGCCGGCATTGCCTTGTGACGATGCAGGGCCCGTTTTCAACGCGCCATGGGAAGCGCAGGCGTTTGCCATGACGCTGGCGTTGCACGAGTGCGGCATGTTCACCTGGGCGGAGTGGGCAAAGTGCTTGAACCAGGCAATCTGCGACGCGCAGGCCACCGGCGACACAGACCGCGGCGACACTTACTACTGTCATTGGCTGACAGCGCTGGAGCGCATCAGCACGATCAAGGGACTAGCGACTGACGACTCGCTCCTGCGTCGCCGCAACGCGTGGGACGCGGCGGCGCGCCATACGCGGCACGGGCAGCCGATCGAACTCGGGTGATGATCTGCTTTATCGCGTGTCCGGGGTCGGCCAAGAGCGGCCGTTCACATGCGTTGTCGGTCGGACGTTCACGCGTCGGCTGCGCCCCCGTAACCGGCCATCCGATTGGCAAAGACAAACACTCCTTCATCCGCCGAAGCGGCTGCTCCGTTAGTGCAGTGAGAATGTCCCTTAAAAAGCACGAAGCGGCCAAGGCCGTTGTCACGGCATCGCAGTGTTCGTAGTTGCTCCAGTGCAGAATGCCGAAGTGGTATCAGATGTGGTTGCTTCTGTTCGCGGCCTCATGCTTCGGTCTCGTAAAGCAGACCGTAGCTCCCGCTCGTTCGTTTTAT
This sequence comes from Paraburkholderia sp. GW821-FHT02A12, assembly GCF_059422005.1. NCBI lineage: Bacteria > Pseudomonadati > Pseudomonadota > Betaproteobacteria > Burkholderiales > Burkholderiaceae > Paraburkholderia > Paraburkholderia sp. GW821-FHT02A12. The sequence goes on from NZ_JBWKWA010000002.1 coordinate 3,499,958, forward strand.
TCGCGCGAAGCCGAGTTCCCCCAAATGCATACCGGCGATCAAAAGTCCCTCCGAACTGACCAGGTCCAGGAGCCGTGATCGTGTGGTGGCTGCCAGGGAAGGGTCTTGATCGAACGCAATCGATACGTCTGGCCGTTTAATCTGGATGTGAGGAAAATGAACAATATCTCCCCAAACAAGCAGGCCCTGATCATGGGATTCGAGAAGATATCCGGAGTGTCCATCTGTGTGTCCCGGTAGCGACATCGCTCGGATACCGGGAAGCACTTCTCCCTCATTGAAAGTGCGAAGCCTGTCGCGGTAGCCGTCGAACACTTGACGCGCTATCAGGAAGTTACCGCGGGCACGCTCGCTGGCGCGACTTAGATTTCCGTCGTCCTGCCAAAATCCGACCTCTCGCTGATGAGCAATAAGCTCCGCATTCGGAAAGGTAATTTGTCCGGCTGTGTCCACTAGCCCTCCGACATGGTCGGGATGGGCGTGTGTGAGCAGGATCGTGTCGATCTCGGACGGGTCGACGCCAGCAAGCGATAAATTGGTTCTCAGGCGGCCACCCCATTGCTTGATGCCTCCAGCCCCACCGTCGATGAGAATCGTGCGGCCCGCTCCGCGTACTACATAGCAGTTGATATGCACGGCGGAAGGCTCCTTCTGCCCTGCATCACTTTGCATTCTGCAGGCCTCGGACGGGTCGATGTTCGAGAGGAAGTCCAGGCTAGCGGTGAGGTAGCCGTCGCTGATTGCGGTGATCGTGAAATCCCCGACTCGCTGACTTGGAAAGGTAAAGGTGGACACAATTCTTCTCCGGAAGACTTTCTAATTTCGGGCGTGAATGTTCGATGCGGCATATCCAAAACAACGGATGCGCGCCGTGAGACCAGTGCGGCGCGCGATGGCGTCGTCCAGGGCTTCCATGAACTGGTTCATTACCGGGGGCGTGCGAAATGTCTCAAGGCGATATTGGACTTCCGCGAAGACGGGATGTCCGTGCCCATTCCGAACGTCGACATAGATGACATGAACGTTTTTGAGTGCAGCTCCAAGGACACTCGTACAGAGTTTGATGCAGTCGCTGGAAAGCTCGGCAAGCGTCTCATCAGACGGCATTTGCCCCGTAGGAATATAGAAAGTGACATTGGGCATCGCGGACCTATTTTTACTGTTCGATCGAAACGGTGCGGGAACTCGTCAGTTGTTCCGTCATCGGCAAGTAAAGGTGGACGCCTTCCGACATGCTCTCGACAAGCTGAGCGTTTCGCCGAGGCAGTCTTGCGAGCCAACGGCGGTCCGGAAACTTCTCCAGTGCAACTGCTTGCATCGCCAACGGTGTGAGGCCCATCTGGATCAGAGGTTCGGGGCCGCCTGCGCAAAGCACGAGGAGTTCGTCTGCATTGACCGCCGGCGCAAGGCCGATATCGCTGTAGAGATTTCGGTGCCAGTCGGTGATGTGTTGCTGCCACCTTGCAAAATTGCCACCGCCTTTCTGGCGATATTCATCTCCCGTCAGGACATCGAGACTGTCAATCGTGTGGACGGCGAGGTAAACCGGGCAACCATCGCTTAACGACTTGAAGCGCTGCGACGTGTGGAAGCCAGTGACCGAGATGAGGGCGGGCAGTTTTTCAAGGCTGTAGAAGTCGTTCCATTCGGCTTCGCTGTTGGGATCGGCGAAGCTGCATTCCACGGTGTAGATCATCAGATTATCCTTCGTGACGGGTGAGCATATTGCAGCAAACGATTCATGTTCATTGCAGTAACGTAATGCTAATCTGACATTTCCCGCGTATATATCGATATAAAGTCAGCCTTCAGTGACGTTTACTCAAGCTGGCGTCGAATGCATACCAACCGGCGAGACTCAAATGCGACGTAAGATTCCAAGCAATTCCGCGCTCCTGGCTTTTGAGGCCGCGGCTCGACACGGCAGCTTCGCCCGCGCGGCCGAGGAATTAGCGCTGACCGAGGGCGCCATCAGTCGTCAGATTGGTCGATTGGAGGCGTTTTTGGGTGTCGCACTGTTCGAGCGCATTGGAAATCGGGTTCGGCTTGCGCCCAACGGCACGCGATACGCGGTGCAGGTTCGCGAGAGCCTGGATCGGCTGGAACGGGACAGCCTATATCTGATGGGTCAGCCCATCGAGGGCGCGAGCATTGATATCGCCGCAATTCCGACCTTTGCCACCCGTTGGCTTATCCCTCGGCTGAAACACTTTCAAAATAAGCATCCGAACATTACCGTGCATATCGCAGAACGTATGGAACCTTTCATTCTTGCTGGTAGCGGTTTCGACGCAGCAATCCATTTTGAGCATCCAGCATGGGCGGGTATGCGTCTACATCGCCTGCTGGAGGAGGTGCTTGTGCCCATCTGTAGTCCGGCGCTCCTCGCAGACGCCGATGCGAACATATCGCTAGATGAGCTGCCACGCCTTCACAGGAGACAAAATCCGGACGCGTGGCAGCTTTATGCACAAGAGGTCGGCATCGCGCTGACCAATTCGGCGGTTGGCGCACGTTACGATCTCCATTCCATGCTGATAGAGGCGGCGCTAGCCGGCTTGGGTGTTGCATTGGTGCCGCGTCTTTACGTCGGGGCAGAGCTTGAACAAGGCCGTTTGGTCGCGCCTTGGCCGGACGGCAAAGCGATTACCAAAAACTTCTGCCTCGTTCTTCCTGAGCCGATCGAGTTGAGTGAAGGGCCACTACAGGCATTTGCGAAATGGATTCTTCACGAAGCCCGGGGCTTAGCGGCTTAAAGCAGCGCCTGACGCTCATCACAAAACGGCCATCCCTCCGCAGTTTCCCTCGCCAGGCGGCCGCCTCGCTTCGAATTGACCGTCGCGAATCGATGAACGGCCGTTGTACCTTGAAAGCCGCCCGAAATGTCGCATTGGGTCGACAGACCGCAACGGGTCGCGTGCTGCCGATCGCCGCGGTACGCGCCACGGGAAACGAGGCCTAATGCATGAGACATGCACGCGGCCAGAAGCCGCCGGTGGCCATTACGTTTCACTTGGTGGTCGGCTATGCTGAGGCAATGACATGACGTACCTAGCGTCTCTCTTGTAGCGACACATCTGGACGAAGGAGAATGATGATGCTAAAGCTGAAACTCGGAGTAGTTAGCGTTCTTGCCGCAATTGCCATGTTGGGCTCGGGGCCGTCAATGGCGCAAACGCCAGCGCCCAAGAAATTCACTGCGAACACGCTTCAGGAAGTCCCCCTTGGAGAACTTCCGCCAGGGAAGTGGAATATGAAGGCGACCATGCTGGTCATCGAACCCGGTGGCGAGATTCCTTTTCATGTGCATAAGGGTCCAGGGCTCCGCTACGTATTGGAGGGGGCCATTACCATCAACTGGAAGGAGGGCAAGACGCAGACCTTCGAGGCCGGCTCCACGTATTTCGAAGGAAGGGGCGAGAACCATCCGGCCGGCACTATTTCTGCAAAGAACGCCGGTAAGGTGCCGTGCCGAGTAGTGATTGTTGAGCTCGTTCCACAGGAGTAAGTCGCGCCTAACCCTGCGCTCAACCGGACCTGTGCGAGAAGCTGCGCGGGCCGGTTAATTTGAAAGTTGAACGGTCAGTTCGGAGCAAACCGACTGGCTGAAATGGGTCGAAAGCTGTCAGTCGATGGCGTGGGCTTTCGGCCGGAAAAGAGACATTCACTCGTGACCTCTACATCTGACGGTGAAGCGATCGGGACTCGAAAGACGCGTTTGTCGCATTGTGTGCCATGTTCCAACCTGATCGCGCTATTCTGGCCGACCACCCGTCTATTGGGACTCGAAGCACTCCGCGAGTGCTCGCTGCTCACTCATCAACCACGGCGACTACTGCAGATACCGGACTATGAGCCGTGTGGCCTCGTCGACGAGCGCTCCGAACGCTTCGTCCGAGAGGCTATCGGAATGGTGCACGACCGCTGTATGCGTCAGCGCCTCTATTGAGGTCACGCACACAAACGCCGCAAGCCCCAGGTCGACTGTGCGAAACTCATCGCAGTGGGCCTCAAGGTAGGCCCTGAACAGGGCATAGGTTTCCCCGTTCAAGACTTCCGTGTTTTCAAGCCTTCCTGTGCGTGGCATCTGCTCGGCAAGCACGCGATGTAACTTGGGATCGATGCGATGCGCCTCGATCGCTGCGGTGACAAGCGTGCGCACCGCTTGCTCCATCGGGAGCGCCGCGGCCTCTGCCAGCGCGCCACGCACGACCTGCATGACTTCCTGACTATGGCGCTTCCTGACGGCGGTAACGAGCGCCTCTTTGCCGGGGAAATATTGGTAGAGCGAGCCAACGCTCACGCCCGCTTTTTCTGCGATACGGTTGGTGCTGGCTTTATCGAAACCGTCCCTGACCAAAATGCGAGCTGTCGCTTCAATCAGGGCATCGACTGTCGCGCGCGATCTCCCTTGAGAGGCGTGTTTCCTTGGTTTCGTGAGCGGTTTTCGCGCCATTTCTCGCGCTCCAAATGCGAGTAGGTAAATACGAGCTGTTACTCGTATTATGCATCTGGCGAATCGAATAGCAACCGGGAAGCCAACCTGGATCGAACGCGTGTCGTAACCTGGACGGTGAGAGGAGACGTCTCATGATCTATCAGCCTTACTCAAAACTTGTTGCCATCAAACGATGGGCCGATCGCGGCCTCTACGATGTTGTCAGCCAGAATTTCGACCGGCTGACCAGTGAGGATGCGTCGATCATGCTCCGCATCCTCGACCATATACATGTGGTCGACAGAATCTTTCAGCATCACCTGCAGGGACAGTCGCACACGTTTCAGGCGCCGCGATCGGAGAGAATGCCGGAACTCGAGGCGCTTGCGAGCAATGCGCGAAAGGTCGACGACTGGTACGCGTGTTACGTGGATAGTTTGGCGGAGAGCGATTTCGAGCAGCCTGTCGATTTCGTCTTCACCAGCGGAAAGCCGACGCGTATGCAGCGAGGCGAGATCATTCTGCATGTATGCCTGCATGGAACTTATCATCGGGGCAATGCTAGCGCCGTTCTTCAGCTGAAAGGCATTACCCCGAGTCGTGATGCGATCACGGACTTTCTCGAAGACGTGACGTGATGCAGGCTGGGAACCACTTAATGTCCACTTCGGCGGTCCTGAATGACGGCTACGTGGCGGGGGCATTGTCGCCTATGGGTCGGCGCGCGATGGGCGGCTTGGTAGTTCAGGCGCGCAGGGCATCGGGCAGGGTTCGGCTACTCTCGGTCATTCGATGAAGTCGGCTAAATGGCCAGCGACGCTCAAAGCCCGCTTGTCCCTACTGTTGGCAAAACCACGCCCGCCTGCTGGCAGAACCAATCCCACACCGTCTGAGCGGCTGGCCGCAATAACGCCGTCGGTTTGGTCAGATAGTGGCTGTAGGGACTGTCGATGCGTAGGGGCAGCGGCTCAACCAGCCGTTTCCGCGCGAGCTCATCGGCGACCAGCACGCTGCGGCCCATCGCAACACCCAGCCCATTGCCAGCCGCTTCCAGAACAAGGTTGTAGTCGTTCAATACCGTACTGCGCACTAGTGTTGGATCGCTATATCCGAAGTTTGCAAGCCACAGGCGCCACATATGATGATCGTGATCGTGCAGCAGCGGTAATGCGAGCAGGGCATTGAGGTCTGCCATCCCGGGTGCGATAAACGACGGTGCGCAAACAGGCGACAGCGTCTCCCGAAGCAACAGTGTCGCATCGACGCCCCGCCATTGGCCCGCCCCATAGCGCACCCCGAAATCGAATCCTTCTCCAGACAGGTCAGCGAGACGGAGGTCAGCATCTAGTGTGAGGAGGATGTTCGGATGCGTTGCGTTAAATTGAGCAAGACGTGGCATCAGCCAACGGGCACCAAAAGACGGCGTTATCGATACACGCACTTCTGTTGCGCTGGTGTGCTCGCGCAGCTCCCCGGCCGCCAATTCGATTGCCGCAAGGGCGCTGCGTACCACCACATGGAAACGCTGGCCGGCGGCGGTCGGTCTGACGCCGCGTGCCTGCCGCTCAAACAGCACCACGCCGAGATGGCGTTCGAGACTAGCGATCTGTCGACTCACGGCTCCATGTGTCAGATGCAGTTCGGTTCCCGCGCAGCTAAAACTGCCAAGCCTCGCTGCTGACTCAAAAGCGATCAATGTATTGAGGGGCGGATAGCGCATGACGGACCTGTGTTCGTTCGTCACATCTTGCGTGAAAAATGCTCGATTGTGCAAGGCAAACAGCAATTCCAGAATGCGGGGTACTCAAAAAGGACATCATGCTTACACGCCCACGCAATCAAGTTTCTTTCTTGCCTTCAGCGAGCACAAAAGCGGCGCTTTCGGTCGTAATTACAGTCTTACTCTGGTCATCTGCTTTTCCTGGCATCAGGGCCGCGCTGACCAGCTTCTCGCCGGGCGCGGTGGCCTTCGTGCGCTACCTGATCGCATCAGTGGTTTTTGGCCTTTATGCCGTAGCGGCTCGCCCGCAATGGCCCCGTGGCCGCGACTTCGTGCGCGTAGCGCTAGCCGGTGTCGTAGGGATTGCGCTCTACAATTTCGCGCTTAATAGCGGGGAACAATCTGTGGACGCGGGCGCAGCCTGTTTCATCATGAGTGTCGCCCCCATCTTTACCGCGTTGCTAGGCGTCGCGTTTCTGAATGAGCGGATGCGCGCTTTGCAGTGGGCGGGTATCGCGATAAGCTTCTCAGGCGTCGCAGTGGTGGGGCTATGGGGGCGGGACGGCGTCCGATTAGACCATAGAGCGCTGTTTGTGTTGGCGGCTGCGATGTGCCAGGCGCTGCAGTTTGTCGTGCAGAAACCATTGATGAGCCGCTATCGGGCCTTGCCCGTGACCGCGTGTCTGGTATGGGTTGGCACGTGTGCGTTGACGCCGTTCTTGCCGACCGCGCTGCTACAGGTTAGTACGGCATCTTCGACGGCGCTGTGGGCTGTGATCTTTCTTGGCGCCGGTCCTGCCGCAGTGGCATACGTCACATGGTCGTATGCGCTAGCCAACTTTCCAGTGAGCCGGGTATCGAGTTTCCTTTATGCAGCACCGCCAGTTTCGGTCGTGGTGTCGTACGTTTTACTGCATGAGATCCCAACTTTTTCGACGTTGATAGGCGGCACCATCGCGTTAGGCGGTGTGATCGTAGTAAACCTGTATCGAAGATAGAAGGCCGGGACTAATTGGTACTAAGCCGGTAAATCACCAGTATGCGCGGCTAATCGCGAGCATAGCGCCGAAACGGATATCGTCATGGAGTTTGCGTACGTCAATCACTGACACGCCGTCCGCGAGGCCACCGTGTAACTCGGCGTTCTTTTTCATGACCGCATTGGCATCACGCAGGAAGTGCTTGCGCTACTAGTCGAGCACAATCTCTATCCGTCCGCCGTCGATTGCATCACCGCGGCGCAACTCCGTATCACGTTTAAATGCCCGGAGTCTTGAACGGCCGCTTTGGAGAAACGTGACCGGCCGGTATGGGTCGAACTCAGCCGATCGCACCGCGCTGCCGATGTTGCGAGAGCGCGAAGGCCGCCGATGCGCTATCGTTAAAAACGCAACTCTCGATGCCGCATTGGGCAGCAGGTCATTGCCGCGGCGGGCGGCGGACGAGGTGGGAAACAGGTGCGAGAATCGGGGTTCGAGGGTGGATTTCCACGCCGGCATCAACGGAATACGAAATGGATGATCTATATGACCTTCAGCGCTTTGTCGACGCCCAAGACCCGGTGTACGCACAGGTATGCGATGAATTGAGGGATGGACGCAAGCGAAGCCACTGGATGTGGTTCGTGTTTCCGCAAATCCAGGGCCTCGGGGCAAGCGCAATGGCGCGGCGGTTCGCGATCTCGTCGTTGGCCGAGGCCGAAGCCTATCTGCGCCACCCGCTACTCGGCCCACGGCTCCGCGAATCGACGCGACTGGTCAACCTCGTCAAAGAGCGTTCCATAGAGGAAATTTTCGGATATCCGGATTACCTGAAGTTTCGATCGTCGATCAGCCTGTTCGCGCGCGCCACGAGCGATAACGACGTATTTGTGGAAGCTCTGCGCAAGTATTTCGGCGGTGAAGCCGATCCGCAAACTCTGCAGCTGCTCTAGGCCGTTTTCGCGCTGGGCCTGCGCGCAGGGCGGAGCGGACTTCGGAATTTCAGTGTCGGCACAGTGTGTCGTCAATTCCCGCTCGCATCGGCTGCACGGGACCGGTAGAGCAGCAGATGATCGGTGCCGGATTCGGACAGCCAGACTTCGCCCGGGCGGCCCATCATCTCACGTACGTTCGCGTGCGGGCGCGGCAGCGAAAACACTTCGAACCGCTCGGCACGCGGGTCAAAGCGCACTAGCGCGTTGGCGCTCCATTCACTGAGCCAGACGATATCCTGGTCGTCTACAAATATTGCGTACGCATGCGGATCGTCGCCGGGCAGTCGCCATTCGCGCCATTGATGCGTCACAGGATCGAATACGCCGACTTTTCCTGCGTTCCACTCGCTGACCCAGACGCGCCCCTTCGAATCGGACCATACGCGGCGCGCGCCCTGATTTGACGTTGGCGGCTCGATGACCTGCGCCGCACCACTCCCGGGATCGATGCGACCGAGATAACTCCCCGCCAGTGACGCGAAATACAGGCTACCGCCCGGGGTCACGCAGATGCCGTAGGGCCCGGGCCCGCGCGGCGCATCGAAGACTCGCATGCGGGCGCGCTGCGGATCCAGTTCGCCATAGATGCCGCTTTGCCCGGTAAACCACAGATGCCCTTGTTTGTCGAACACGGCGGTGTTCAGATTGGCGTCTGGCCGGTCCTTCGGCAGCGGAAAACGCGTGACGGCGAGCGTCTTCGGATCGATGCGCACAATCGCGTTCTGGCCGCCGTCAGTCACCCACGCCGCGCGATCGGGACCCACGATCACGCCGTGCGGCGCCGATCCGGCGCCGAGCGGAATCTTGTCGATCCTGCCGCTACGCGGGTCCAGCCGTCCGACCGCGCCCTGCGCCTGTGCGGTGTACCACACGGCGCCGTCCGGAGCCGGTGCGACGTCATGCGGCGCACTGCCGGTCGGCACGGCGAAGGTCTCGAACGACGGCGGCTGCGCCTGCGCCAAGCCGATGGTGAGCGCAGCGCTCGCCAGGGCCGACGCAAACCACGGCGCCAGCCCTGCTTCGAGAATCTTGTTCACCGTTGCCGCAACCCGTTTCCTCGCGATCGCCGACATGTTCGCCTCCGTGTCACAGAATAAGTTTTAAAGGGCGCTGACGGCCTTTTATTGTTGCACTTATCTGTAGCCGTCGCTGCGCCGACTCATTCGCCACGCCGGCTCCGGCGGCAATTTAAGTTCACGGTGGCGAAGGTCAACATCGAAGGAAGGATCATGTCGATGGCCATGGCTCAAATCGCGGCCGAACCCGGTTGTCCAAGCCCATGTGGATGGGTTTCCCTTTCTCGAGTGAGAACACGTTCAGGACCCACTGGCCGCCCATGGCGAAAGAGCTGTCAGTTTCTTCATTTCGAGTCCAGCGTGTGGCTGCCGACGTTGAATTGCGGCTCCCGCGAGGCGCTTTCGAAGCCACCGTGTGCGTGGTTTGCCACGCTGCTATTGATTGCAGCGACCCGCCGCGTCAGCCGCGGGTGGGTCCGGCAGATTTCGGTTAGGAAGCCGAAGATGGGCGGCACCATCTTTTCCTGAGCCATGAATGCGTTGGAATCCATTGATGCATTCAGGCGTCGGCAGCCGCAACCCAGCATCTGCAATGCGCCGCGCGACGCGTGGGCGTCCTTTGATAGATAGGCGCCAATGCTGTCGCATGTGTATTCCCGCGAGCGCGAGTAAGCCTTGCCGAGAAATGGGACGACGTGCGCCGGCAGCTTGAGCGCGTTGATCCACGGATTCAGGTGCCCGGCCGCATGATGGCCCAGCTCATGACCGATCACGAAACGCACTTGGGCATCGCTATTCGCTTCGACGAGTGCGCCGGTCAGGAAGACATAGCGGCCGCCGAGCAGGCGCCGCGCGAAGGCGTTAAAAATGCCGTTCGAGTTGTAGATGAAGGTCTTCGGCGGTGCGGACAGGCCGATCTCCCGCGACGCTTCGACGACCATCGCGTGGAACTCCGGGAACTGCTCGCTGCCCAGCAGCACCATGTTGCCGAATGCGGACGCGCGATAGGCCGCGGCTGCCAGCCAGTAGAAGATCGCGAACGCGACGCCATATCCCGCGTAGAGGCGGATGATGTGGCCCGCCTTGGGGTCATTCCAATGGTTGTAGATTGCCTGCGCAATGGCGATCCACAGAAGGACCCCAATCACGATCATGATCCATTGATAGCGCTTCTCCCGCTTGTTTCTAAGTAAATCGAATGTATTCGCCATCAGATTTTCCCCAGCCCTGAGTTGTTAATTGGTTTTCTTCCAGAGCGGCATATCGGGCCGCAGTAAGCATATAAAGTGTTTTTTGGATTGTGCGCAAGGTTTTTTGAAGGCGGCTCGTGGAACAGTGCGTCTGGCATATTCATTTGATGGCGCGGTCAGTAATCGGAGAGCGCTTACGCCTCTATCGGCGCGATAACGGAGACTGGCCGGTGCGGGTGGCAGGTTGCGCGGGCTTTTTCAAGCAAGATGATGACAAAGTGTCTAACTGGATTTGAAAAACCGCGACAAACAGCCAGTTCCGGACATTCGCGACCGCTCTTCATAGCAGACCTTCGCGCTACGGCCGATCGCGGAACCCTCAGACCGACCGTCGCCGCCCGTCGGATCTACCGGAACAGGCCTTCATGGCTTCGTGCTCACGTGTTGGTTCCGGAACGCCGCCTCTCCGGCGTCCGACACCTCGACCCACTTCTTGTCGGGCGCTGCGTCTGCGACGTAGCTGTCGTGCCAGTTCCACCACTTGTAGGTCGGTGTCTGAGGATAGCCCTCGGGCGAGTCCTCCCATACCTCCTGCCGGCCCAGCGGCGTGATGTCGAGGTAGTTCCAGGTGCCCCCCATCTGCTCGTCGCCGCGGTTGTTGATGAAGTAGGTGCGGAACACCCGGGCGCCGTCGCGGTAGAACACGTTCGTGCCGTGCCACTCGTCCACGCCGAAATCGGCGTCGAAGCTGTCCGTGAGGGTGAACCACGGCATCTCCCAGCCCATCCGCGCCTTCAGCCGCGCAATGTCCGCCTGAGGCGCACGCGAGACGAAGACGAGGGTGGTGTCACGGGCGTTCAGGTGCGCGACGTGGGCGACCTGGTCGGCCACCATGGAGCAGCCCCGGCAGGCGTGATCGGGCCAGCCAAACACTCCCGGCTCGAAGAAGGCGCGGTAGACAATCAGTTGACGCCGACCGTCGAACAGGTCGAGCAGGCTGGCCTTGCCCGCAGGCCCCTCGAACGCATACGCCGTCTCCACGGCCATCCACGGCATTCGCCGGCGCTCGGCGGCGAGGGCGTCACGGGCGCGGGTCTGGGCCTTTTCCTTCACGAGCAGCTGCTCGCGGGCCGCCTCCCACGCCTGCGGCGAGACAACCGGTGGTGTGTGCATGGCAGGCTGTCCGCCTTTCCGTCCGTTCTCGGCTGATGTACTCATGGCTTTTGCAATCTCCTGATTTGGGCGAATTCTCGCGCCTCGTGACTGAAGCGCGATTCCATACGCTGCCTATCGCTCGTTGTTGGCTGAGAGATAGTTTGGCACCGGAAATCGAAACTTGGGAGTAACAAGTGTGGCGGTATTCCGATGGAGTCGCTGATTACAGCGGCGGCGTGGGCTCGAAGCGGGTGATCCCCTCGGCACCTTGAACCGCGTGGCATTGCGCGACGATGCTCCTGCACTCGCGCTTTGAGGTATCGCGATGGTCCAGCACAGCCGCTTTCCGGAACGCGCTCAAATGAGCGCGAGGTCGGGATTGGGTCATGGACGTGAAGTCGGCTGAGGGCGAGCGAACTTCCGCTTGGGGTCGACACGCGTCGGCTGCTGCCGCCAACCGGGCGGGCCGGAAACGGCCGTCATGTCATCTGAAATTGACTTGGGCAGACCTGTTGCTCCAAAACAAACAGCCACCGAGAGATATGTTTGTCATGGCAGGACATCTTTTTCCTCCCGCCCTTCGAAAGCGTCGAAACGGCCCACGCGAGATTTTTTATTTGTCTTTGTTTTCATGTGGTTGGGTGAATTTTCTCGGCTCGCGATTCGAGATTGGCACACCCTATGCGTTTGTGCCTGTGAGCGCAACGAATAGTGCTCTTTCCCAAACCGAACCAAACCCAAGGAGATTTACCATGACCTCGCTGATGATCAAAGACCTCGCACACTCCGAAGAACTGTCCGCCAAGGCCCTTTCGGCTGTACGCGGCGGCAGCAACTACAACGTCGGAAACCTCAACGCTGCGTTGGGCGGCGGCTTCGCCAGCCCGGGCATCGTGGTGGCGCCGGTCACCCAGACCGACACGCACACGAAGGTCGAGATTCCGACCGTCCAGAATTTTGGCGGCCTGCAGTTTGTCGCACTGTGAGTTAAGCGGATTGGAGAGTCTCTCTGACCGGGGACGCCGTTCACCCCTCTCCGGGGACTCTCCACCACTTGCGCCGAATCGTGCTTTTCCAAATTGAAGCAAACCCAGGGGATTTACCATGACCTCGCTGATGATCAAAGACCTCGCACACGCCGAAGAACTGTCCGCCAAGGCCCTTTCGGCTGTACGCGGCGGCAGCAACTACAACCTCGGAAACGTCAACGCTGCGTATGGCGGCGGTTTCGCCAGCCCAGCCATCGTGGTGGCGCCGGTCACCCAGGTTGACACATACACGAAGGTCGATATTCCCACCATCCAGAATTTTGGCGGCCTGCAGCTCGTCAAGGCATGAGTTAAAGGCACGGGAGAGTTGCGCCGATGGGATACAGTCCGATCCTCCGGCGTATGCTCTCCGCGATGTTCACCGATGTTCACAGCGAGAGGAGAGCTGCTCCGGCAGGACATGGAGCGTCGGCTCGGTTCTGGCGTGCGAATAAAAATTTCCGGTAACAGGATTCGATTCAAATCTGAATCGATAGCTTCATAACAGGGGAGCACATTGTCGAGGTCCAGGCGGTTGGTCCAATCAACGTAGTTCGCTCTCCTCCCGAACCCTCCGGACTCGTCACCGAAGTTCGGATTCAATAGCCCTGCCCGGCCACGCCTCCGGCGGGCTTTTTTTACGGCTCTCGAGGCTCGCGTACGTGCAGCCACAATGTTGGATCAAAAAGACGAAGTGCACCGGTACCGGGATTGTGTCGATATCGTCACGTGACTGCGTCCTCAGTCTCAATCCGCACATGCTTTTTAAACTAGCGCGGTTGCGCGAACCGCCGTCCCGTAACACAGTACCTCCGTGATTCCTTTTGCTATTTCGGTTGCGTCATAGCGCATACCGATGATGCCGTTTGCCCCCAGGTCAGCAGCTTGCGCAAGCATGCGTTCGTATGCGTCTTGCCGCGTTCGCTCACACAGCGACGTGTACAGCGAGATGTCTCCGCCGAATATCGTCTGCAGGGATGCTCCCAGCGCCCCGACGATGGATCGAGATCGAACGACGATCCCACGAGCGACTCCAAAGGAGCGCTCTATCCTGTGACCCGGAAGCTCAAACGTCGTCGCGACCATATGTCTATCTATCATCGTCTTCTCAATGTTGAGTTTTTGTCTCCGACGGACGGACCGCGGACCGGAGCTGCGCTCAATTCATGGACCCACATCCCTGTGATTGGATCGGTCACCGCTGGTACGTGATCCGGAACGCATTGTGACACGGCCCGTCTCGGGTCCAGGAGACTGTGACGGCGATACGTACTACCCTGGCTATCCAATCACCAACGAGCTAATTGAGCTTGATCACGGAAGAGACGTTCCCTTGTCGGCCGAGGTTCCCATGTCGGCCGGGCTCCCGTAGACTGATCTCCCATATTCACCCCCCTTCCTTCGAGGATTCAGGATGCGCCTCACCCTACGGCGAGCTTTCGCTTCTGTGATTTTGCTTGTCACTACTCAGACTGTCCTCGCGCAGACGTCCAAAACGGTGCAGCTGGAGGACCTCACCTGGACCGAGCTGCGCGATCAGATTCATGCGGGCAAGACCACCATCCTCATTCCCATCGGCGGCACCGAGCAAAGCGGGCCCGACGTTGCGCTCGGCAAGCACAACGCGCGGGTGAAGGTGCTGTCCCAGCGTATTGCAGAGGGCCTGGGCAACGCGCTCGTCGCGCCAGTCATTGCCTATGTGCCTGAGGGAGGCTACGCACCGCCGACCTCGCACATGCGTTTTCCCGGCACGATCACGGTGCCCGACGACGTGTTCGAAAAGACGCTGGAATCCGCCGCCAACAGCTTCAAGGTCCACGGCTTCAGGAACATCGTCTTTCTCGGCGATCACGGCGGCTATCAGAACGACGTCAAGCGGGCGGTAGCCCAGCTCAACAAGGCATGGGCAGGCTCTGGCGCCCGGGCATTCGTGCCGCCCGAGTATTACGGCGCCAGCTCCGACGGATACGCACAAATCCTGCGCCAGCACGGCTACCGCGACGACGAGATAGGCACTCACGCAGGACTCGCGGATACGTCGTTGTTGCTGGCGGTCGCGCCCCAGATGGTGCGGCTCGAGCGCCTGCGAAGCGGTCCGAAACTCGGGGCCGCCGATGGTGTCTACGGGGGCGATCCGCGTCGCTCGAGCGTCGAACTCGGTCAGCTGGGCATCGATGCGATCGTGTCGCAGACAATCGACGGCATCAGGAAAGAAATCGCCGGCCGCTGACGGGTTCGCCGGCGTCCAACCTTTGTTTTCAATTACCCACTTGATAACGGAAGTCGAAATGCGTTCGTGTTCCAGTCGTTTGTCACGCCTCGGCTCGTCAGTCGGTGCTGCGTTGGCCGGCCTATGCATGGCCGGCGCCGTGTCCGCCTCGCCGGCAGTCGCCACGGTAGCCGGCATGCCGCCCGTGGTGAATGCCAGCAATCTCTATAGCGAAGCTGGCACCGGCCGCCTCAGTCCAGCGGTGTCGGGCGCCTTGTCACGAGTCTATGTGCCCAATCTGCGTTCGAACGATGTCTATGTGATCGATCCGGCGACGTTCAAGGTGGTCGACCGGTTTCACGTCGGCTTCAGCCCGCAGCACGTCGTCCCTGCGTGGGATCTGCAGACGCTGTGGGTGGCCAACAATGCGGAAGGTCGAACCGATGGCAGCCTGACGCCGATCGATCCGAAGACCGGAAAACCCGGCAAGGAAGTCATGGTCGATGATCCCTACAACATGTACTTCACTCCGGACGGCAAGGAAGCGATCGTGGTGGCAGAAGCGCACGCACGGCTGGATTTTCGCGATCCGCATACGATGACGCTGAAGTCGAGCCTTTCCGTACCGGAGTGCAAGGGTATCAATCACGCTGATTTTTCGATTGACGGCAAGTACGCGCTGTTTACCTGCGAATTCGGCGGGAAGCTGGCGAAGATCGATCTCGTCGACCGCAAGGTCGTGGGCTACCTTCAACTCGACAAAAAGGGCATGCCGCAGGATATTCGCGTCTCGCCGGACGGCAAGGTGTTCTATGTCGCCGACATGATGGCCGATGGCGTTTTCATGGTCGACGGCGACAGCTTCACCAAGATCGGTTTCGTCAAGACCGGCGTCGGTACCCACGGCCTGTACCCGAGCCGGGATGGCACCAGACTATACGTCGCTAATCGAGGTTCCAATCTGGTCCACGGAGTTCGCCACGGCAAGGGCAGCGTGTCGGTCATCGACTTCGCCACGCGCAAGGTCGTCGCGAACTGGCCGATTCCGGGTGGCGGCAGTCCCGATATGGGCAACGTCAGCGCGGATGGCAAGATGTTGTGGCTGTCCGGCCGGTTCGACGACGTGGTCTACGCGATCGACACGACGACCGGCACGGTCAAGTCCATTCCGGTTGGAATGGAACCACACGGACTCACTGTCTGGCCGCAGCCCGGGCGTTATTCGCTAGGCCACACCGGGAATATGCGCTGACCTGTGCCTGTGCCTGTGCCTGTGCCTGTGCCTGTGCCTGTGCCTGTGCCTGTGCCTGTGCCTGTGCCTGTGCCTGTGCCTGTACAGGCAGTGATAGGCGCCGATACGGCTGGCTACCGCTGTTCGGCATGAAGATATCGGTAGTCGTTCAGGCGCATTTCTTGAGGTGTCATCCCGTAGGCGCGCCGAAAGGCACGCGTAAAGTCGGATGCACTTTTGAAGCCGACTGAATAGCCAACGTCCTTGATCGGAACGCTCGGAAATCGAACGAGCTCGTCTGCGGCGGCGCGCAAGCGAAGATGGCGGATATAAGCACCAAGCCCGCCTTCATGTTCGAATAGCCGATAAATCGTGCTGCGTGGGAGCCCCAACGATTCAATTACGCTATCGGGCGATAGTTCGCGTTCCTGCAGGTTTGCGCGAACGTAGCGTCGCGTATATTCAAACATGAGCGCGCGGCCGACGGCTCGCTTGCTGCCACTCAACCCAGCCTCTTCCCCGAATGCGGCTGCGATCAGTTCAACGAGGCCGGCGAGCTTGCGATGACCGTCCTCGAACGGCATGTACCGGAAGTTCTCGACTAGCGTCCTGGCGCGCTCAACGATAAGCCGCGTGGCAGACCTGCTCGGATCGAGTACGCGTCCGTGTATTGCTCCTGGGTCAGAGAACACGTGTCGCAGCAGGTTGGAGGGCACAACGAGCGTGATGTACCGGCACGCCTGCCGCCGCAGGCGTACGGGTTGTTCCAGGTCGGTGGCAAGTACGCTGCCCCCACACAAGGGGTACTCACGCTTCCTGGCGAGCGTCGTTGCCGAATGAGCTTCACCGTCCAGGAAGATGGTAAAACCGATGCCGCGCGCGGTATCGCGCGAAATGCGGGCGACGGTGCGTTCGATCATGACATGATCGGTATAGGTGTCGCTGATACGGAATTCGCCGATGTCGTAACGGTCGTTGATGCAGATAAAGGGCTGTCGAACCTGCTCACGCGACGGCACGACCTCGATAACTTGGCCAAGCTGCTCCCAATAAGCCAGCAATTGCTGTTGCGGCGGCAGCCCGGAAACATCGAATCGGCTGTAAGCGATGCCATTCGCGAGCATATCGTGATCCCGTGGCAAAGTAGGACAATGAGGATGCAATCCGGCAACGAGAGACTGGCGGCAACGATCTCGCAGCTGAGTATCGGGCGGATGACGAGGTGGCGCCCCGCCGCCTCCGCGCATCCAGTTAGCGCTTTTAACTGGACAAGCTTATCTTAAGATCGTCAATTTACGCCTGCACCGATTGACGCGAGGACCGGGCACACTGGAATGAAGGTGCCGATGGATGAATCTTCAGTCCCAGCGCTGCCCTGACAAGAAGCAAAGTACGGGCAGAACGATGACGCCGACGATCGGGAAGGAGAGCACCTTGACGGACCAACCGAGAAAATTGAGGTCCCTCAGGCGCTTTGCCGACGCGCCATAGAACAGGCTGCCCAGCGCAGCGCCCAGCAGAGAAACGAAGACGTTCAGCTCGCTTAGTCCGATGCGGCCCTTCGCGGCGAACACGATGCATGCAAGCGCGGTAAACAACGACCATACGATGACACTGAGCGACATGCACAGAAGGTAGCTGCCTGCGCCGAGGCGGCGATTCATTGGCAACATGTCGTCAGGTCGGGCATCCAATGCTCCTTTCGTCAATCAACTCAGAGCGGTACCCGCGCCGTCACCACCTGGCTGGCCTTGATGAAGTCCGGATCATCGAACAGCTTGCGCAGCAGATCCTGGAAGATAGCCGTGGTCTGATTCAGTCCGTTCGACGCGGCGAGCACGCCAAGAAACTCCGAGTCCCAATGAGTGTTCACGCGTAGCACTTTGTCATAGCAGACCGTCTGGCCGTTCCTGACGACAAAGCGGCCTGCCAGTTCCGCCCTCCCGTCGGAAACATGAACTTCAAGCAGCGTCGCTTCCAGGGTCGCGGTTGAGCCAGCGTCGTAGTTTCCGGACGTCGACAGCTCAGTGCGTATCGCATGATTCAGATAGTCGGACCACGAACCGCTTCCCGGTGCCAACACGCGCAACGACCGAACGGTTGTCTGTATGTCGGCTGGATCGTCCCCAGTCGTCACCCGATAGCGTGCCGCATGAGGAACACGCGACAGCGTCATCTGGTTGGCCACACTGACCTGATAAGGCAGCACTTGCTGCGTGACGCAGCCGGTCAATGTCAGCACGCCGGCCACTACCGCCAGCCCGGCAAGCGACTTGGAGATGCGCCGACGCGCAGTGTGGATCCGGGTCACTGGGCGATATCAGACGATTGATCGAGTTCTTCGAGGCTCTTCGCCACGATCTGTCTAAGCATCGTGTCGGACGCTTGCTGTATCGGCATCGGCTGAAGTCCAGCCGGGCCAGATGCATTGCCGATCGTCGTGTAGATAGCGTGCTTGATCACTTTGGTCACTGCGTCATGCCCGGGTTCGATGTAGCTGACCGTGCAAATATAGCCATCGGTAACCATCGTGCCGACCAGCCCGAACGTCAGTCCCACGCCGAATCCCTTCGCCGCCACATTGTCTGTCAGTGCGACGTTGTTGATCGAAACGGACAGCTTGCGTCCGGACGATACCGGGTCGTACGACACCTGACTAAAGAGGCCGGATTGCGACACCTGTTCATACACGTGCGGTCTGACAGACTCCGTGACCCGCGCATTCACGACGCCCTTGGTCTGGAACTCGACAAGCAGCTGGATGGGCTGCGGACTTGCCGGCTTTTTTAAATCAGCGTAGTGAGGCTCCCCGAGCGACTGGTCCACGTAAGAATGTGGTGTCATACAGGCCGATAGCGACAGCGCAAGGCTGACTGCACCGGCAAGTGCGATTATGCGTTTCGTATTGAACATGAATATCTCTCGTTTCTACTTTTTAAAATTGTCCGAAAGGAAAGCTAGTCCCCGGCAACCGCCGTTCGCAACGAGGCGGATGGCATGGTGTTCATCCCCTGACGACAGCGGTGCATTTTCTATTACGGCGGACAATCACAAACCTTTAGTGGTTTTAGTCGACGTTATATTTTTGAAAGACTTTCAACGTATTGATTGATTCGAAGGGCCGGCCGCCACGGCCGAAATTCGGCCGCTCGTGAGCGTTAAGGTGGAAGGAGAACGTTGTCGACACCTATCTGCAGGTGCTGGAGCAGACCCACCTCTGCGCGGCGCAAGCCGCGCAGGTAGCGTCGTCGGTGCGCGTTACGCGCGTGCGTCGGCGTGGCGCAGCCTGAACAGCCCCACGATGCGCGAAAGGCCGTGCGCCTGCTCGTTCAGCGTCGCGGAGGCGGCGGTCGATTGCTCCACGAGGGCGGCGTTTTGCTGCGTCGCCTGGTCCATCTCGGCGACGCTGCGGTCGATCTGGCTGATGCCGGCGCTCTGCTCGTTCATTGCGCCGTCGATTTCGCCAATGACGCGATTCACGCGATCGATCCCTTCGACGATTTCCTGCATCGCTGCGCCGGCGGCCTGCACACGCTGCGCGCCCGTGCCGACGCTGGCTTCCGAAGCTTGAATCAGGTCCTTGATCTCGCGCGCGGCGGTCGCACAGCGCTGCGCCAGCGTGCGCACTTCGCCCGCCACCACGGCGAATCCGCGGCCGTTCTCGCCGGCCCGTGCCGCTTCGACGGCGGCGTTCAGCGCGAGGATGTTGGTCTGAAACGCGATGCTGTCGATCACGCTGATGATTTCGGTAATGCGCGCAGAGGACCTGGCGATGTCGTCCATCGTGCTGACTGCGCTCGTCACGACTTCGCCGCCGCGCGCCGCCGCCTGGCTCGCCGAGGTCGCCAGCCGCGTGGCCTCCATCGCGGCTTCGGCCGACTGCTTGACGCTGGCAGTCAACTGCGTGAGCGCAGCCGAGGTGTTCTGCAGATTGCAGGCGGACGTTTCCGTGCGCTGCGACAGATCGCGGTTGCCCATTTCGATTTCGCTGGTCGCCGTCTTCATGTTCTCCACGCCGGCACGCACGTCCAGTAGCACCGTGCCGATCTTGTCTACAAAAGCGTTGAACGAGGCGGAAATCTGCGCCACTTCGTCGCTGCCGACCACGGGCAGGCGATGCGTGAGATCGCCGCTGCCTGAGCCAATGGTATCCATCGCATCGCGCACCTGCGAGAGGCTGCGGAACGAATGCGAGGTGAAGAACGCGGCAATGCCCACCGCCGCCAGCGTCAGCAACACCATCGCCACACCGAGCGCTTGCAGGACGTTGGCCAGACCCGCCGTTGCCTCCGTCTTATCGAGTGCGAGCACCAGATACCAGTCGGTGCCGTGCACCGGCTGCGCCTTGAGCAGCTTCGCAACCCCGCCCAGATCGACTTCCATCGGCGCACCGGCTTGCGCGAGCGAGGCCAGCGCGTCCGGCGTGAGCGCTGCGGCGATGTCGGTCGCCTGCTTGAGGATCAACTTGGCATCCGGATGCGCGATAACCTGACCGTCGCGCGTCACCACGAAGGCCAGGCTCGCCGGCGTCGGATGCACGGCGGCGACCACTTCGCGCACCCCGTCGAGCGGCACGGCGCCGCTCACCGCGCCGGTCGGCTCGCCGTTACGGATCATCGGCGCGGAAAACGACACGTAGGGCACGCCGGTCGACGCGTCGCCGTACGGCTTCGTGACAATCAGCGTGCCGGCCGCGACGGCCGCCTTGTACCAGGGCCGCGCGGTCGGGTCGTAGTCCTTGGGCGTGGTGCTGCTGGTCGAGAAATAGGTCTTGTCGGTCCACCCGACTGTGGTGATCGGGAAGCCGTCCGCGCGACTCATATGCTTGACGAGGCCTTGCGGATCGCCGTGCTCGACCTCTTCGGCGGTCGCCTTCACGGCCTGCGCTTTGGCAGCCACCCACTTGTCGATGGCCAGCGTATTGGCGCCGGCGATGGCGCTCAGGTTCTGCGCGATGGTCTCCATCGTGTTGGCGCGCACTGTGATGTAGGCGGCGGCTCCCGAGAGCGCTAGCGCGCCGATGACGGTCGCGGAGGAAATGATCAGGATGCGGGTTCGGAGTGAGGAAATCATGGTTTCCGTGAAGAGTGGAAGGGTGCTGCACGAATCGGAACGCCTGCTGCGGCACCTCGGCACGACCCGAGCCGAGTCACGGTTTTGGGGCCACCTTCACGGACTACGGCGAAAAAAGGGAGAACTTGAGGCGGGCGGCGGGGGGCGAACTCGGTCCTTCGTCGAACTTCCGAGTTCTCCTAGCCATTACGCGACCCTGTCCGTACCCCCACGACTGGTATCGCAAATCTCGTCGAGCACAAGCTGCGGCGCTATCAGACAGTCGTTAGCGCCGCAGTCGCTCGCGAAACCGATGCGTTACAAAGTGACAGCCACTTCCGAACGTGCTTCTACAAAGATTTCTACATCCCCAGCTTCGAGCTCAATGCGTCCTCCCTGCAATCGCTTGCCTGACAAGGCACTTACGCACTCGCGATGGTTGAGCGTGATTCGTTTCGATTCCTTTGAAAGATTCATTACGAACAGAAGCCTTGTGGCCTCAGAGCTTCTTACGGCGAGTTCTACTCCCTCGGGTAGATCTGGCTCGTAATCGAGACCCACATCTACCGCAATCCGACCGAGCAAAACCTTATAAGCCTCATCATCGAGCACTGTTCCGATGTAATACACAGTGCCGTTGCCGGCAACATTCCTCGTGACGGCAGCGCGGCCAGCAAAGTATTCGCTTGAATAAGTTGCTCTCGTCTCCGCTGTGATCGGTGAAAGGATGTCACACCATTGACTACACTTGAATAGCTCACCACCTTCGAACTCAATTCTTTGCACGTCCGTTCCAACTGGGTCGTACTCGTCTACGAACACGCCAGCGAGCTCCGTCAACAAGTTCGGCAAGCGGTTTGGCAAGCACACGTTGTTGGTGTTCTTGACACCGCAGCGCGTTGTCAAGATAAGCGTACCGCCGTTGTCCACATACTGGCGCAGCCTGGCCGCCACGGCTTCGTCAATAAGGTAGAGCATCGGGGCGATGACAAGCTTGTAGCGTTGGAAGTCGTCCCGCCAGTTAAGCACGTCCGTGCCGATGCCGATTCGCAAGAGTGCCGAGTGCAGGCGTTTGAAGTTGTCGAGGTAATCGAACCCGTCCGACTGCGGCTGAATCTGGAAGGCGTTGAGTTGCTCGTGCGAAAAGAGCATCGCTACATCGTGATTTAATGTCGTGCCCTCCAGCAGTGGAGCGAGTTTCGTTGCCTCCCGGCTGAACCGCACGAACTCGTCGAAACGGCGACCAGGCACGCCGTGATGGTCCAGTAGACCGTGCCAGAACTGCTCTGCACCGATCCGGGCCGAACGCCATCGGAATTGCACCACCGCATCGGCACCACGAGATACGCTTTGCCATGCGTAAGCTCGAATCATTCCGGGAAACGGCGTGCGTGACATCGGGTACCAACATCCCGGCGTCCCGCTCAATTGCTCCATCACCCAGAAGTTTTGCCGCTTCAGTCCACGCGTCAGGTCAAGTGTCAGAGCCCCGTGATACATCCGGGACTTCGAGTTGTCGATCAGGTCTGTGGCCGGATAGTAGTCAACTGACGCGAAGTCCATGCTGTCGAACATGTCGTAGTAGTCGGCCGTGACGGGGTAGCCCCACAGATTGTGGGTCACGAACTTGCCGGGACTGTTCTCGCGTATAAGGGCAGCCTGGAAACGATTGAAGTCGGCAACGGAATCGGAGGAGAACCGCCGGAAGTCCAGTAGGAACGACGGATTAAGATGTGGCGACCCGCCAAGTGGTGTATTGACCTGCGTCCAGTCGCTATATTCACCGCTCCAGACAACCGTTCCCCACTCACGGTTCAAATTCTCCAGCGTTCCATATTTGCTTTGGAGCCAGGTACGAAAGAGCCGCGTGCAATTCTCACAATGGCAATCGTTTGCCGCGAGTTCGTTATCCGTTTGCCAACCCATGACAGCCGGATGCGTGCTGTAATGCCGCGTCAGTCGGTCGATGATTCGTTCGCCATACTTGCGCAATGAAGGACTGTTGTAGCAGCGATGAAGGCGCACGCCCGCGTAATGGGGGTGACCTTTGTTGTCGACCGGAAGAACGTCCCGATAATTGTGCGTGAGCCACACTGGCGGCGTAGCGGTGGGCGTGCCGAGCACAACACCGATGCCGTGACGTGCAAGGACTGCAATGGCCTGGTCAAGCCAGGCGAAATCGAAAGCGCCTTCGGTAGGCTCAAGCCTTGACCACGCAAACTCCGCGAGGCGAACGATAGTAATGCCAGCGTCCTGCATCTGCTGCGCATCCCGCTCCCACAGCGCGACGTCCCAATGCTCGGGGTAGTAGTCGACTCCCACCTTCATGGAATTGTTCCTTTATGGATGTTATGGGCGCAGGGCGCCCTGCAAGCCCATCGCTCGCATTGAACATGGAATGAACGGCTTGCTTAGCCCTTGGTGGCGCCGAAGGTCAGACCGGCAACGAAGTGCTTCTGCATGGCAAAGAACAGAACGACCGACGGGAGGGCGGCAAGTAGCGAGCCGGCGGAAACGAGGTTCCAGGCTGTGGTCCACTGCCCTTTGAGCGCAGCGACACCCACTGTGATAGGTGCCGCATCATCACCCTGCGTAAGGCATAGCGCCCAGAAGTAGTCGTTCCACACGAATGTGAAGACAAGAATCGCTAGCGCAGCGAGCGCTGGCGCAATAAGCGGCAGGATGATTTTGTAGAATAGTTGCCATTCATTTGCTCCTTCGATACGCGCAGCCTCGATAAGCTCATAGGGCAGTTCCTTGATGAAATTTCGCAGAAATAGCGTGCAGAATCCGGTCTGAAACGACACGTGAAAGAGAATCAGCCCCTCAAGAGGGTTGAACAATCCCAGTTGCAAGGTCAGCTGGCGCACAGGAATCATCAAGACTTGAATGGGAACAAAGTTACCCGCCACAAATACGCCAAGAATCGCGTGGTTCGCTTTGAACGGATAGGTTGCGAGGGCGAACCCCGCCATCGCCGCCAAAGCGATGGAGCCCAGCACCGATGGCACGGTAATGAGGCAACTATTCAGAAAGTAGTGAAGCATCGGGGAGTCGACGAGGACTGTCCTGTAGTTCTCGAAGAGGGCGAATCCCTCAGGCCAACCCCAATAATTTCCTTTCATGAGTTCGCTTGACGAGCGAACGGACGTCACTAGAACTGCTATCAACGGGAGTAGCCAGATGATAAGTGCGAGTGGTAACGAAGCCTTGTAGACAGTCCGTCCAACTGGACTCCATCTGCTAACGGGAGTTGGATACATAGATAATCGTCCTTCGTTACCGTTCCGCGTGGAGGAGGCGGCGCAGCTGATACACGATGAAAACCAGCATGATGAGAAACAACACAACAGCAATGGCCGCCGAATAACCGAATCGGAAGTACTTGATAGCCTGGTCGTACATGAAATACGCAAGCACAGTCGAGCTATCGAATGGACCACCGCCGGTCATAACAGCAATGAGGTCGAAGCTACGCAGCGCGCCGATAATGGTCAGTACGACGGATAAGAAGGTAGCCGGCCTCAATTGAGGCAGGACGACGTGCCACAAAAGAGACCAGCCCGTGGCCCCCTCCATGCGACCTGCCTCAATAATTTCGGGGTTGATGCTTGTGAGGTTGGTCAGGTAGAGCAACATGCAGAACGGAATCTGTGGCCAGAGTGCTGCCGCGACGATTCCGAACGTAGCGTAGTGTTCGTCACCGAGAATCGGTATTCCGTGCCCAACGAACACTTTCAGGAGACCAAAGGCCGGGTCATAGAACCAGCTGAAGACAAGGCCAACCACCACGCCGGACAGCACGAATGGAGAGAAGAACAACGACTTGACCAGCCGCATGCCTCTAACGTTTTGGTTCAGATATAGAGCGAAAATCAGTCCCAGAGGCGATGCGAGCAGAAAGAGCACAAGCCACAACAAGTTGTTTTTCAGTGCGACATAGAACGTGTCGGTATGAAAGAGCTCCTTGTAATTCGCAAACCCCACAAAAACCTTATCGCTCATGCCGTCCCAGTTATAAAAACTGAGTACGACGCTGCTGATGATCGGGTAAATCACATAAATGCAAAACATCGCGCAAGCGGGCAGCAAGAACAGGATGGCTGCCCGCTTGCGCCTGCTTGCCAGAGGTGTAGACCGCCCCCCCGTCGACGCGCGGCGAATGCGAGAGGGCTGGTCTGCGGGTAAACTTTTTTGCACTGACGTTCTCGTCTCTGCGGTGGCCATGGCACGCCTCGCACTGTCACGACTTGTTATAAATGCGCTTGCGCGTCGTTTCGAGTTGTCCGAGAATCTCGTCGAGCCTGGATGGATCGCTGATGAACCGCTGCATGCCCTTCATGCCCTCGTCGGCCATTTCCTTGGTCATGTCACGGTCATAGAATTGCGCCACACCGCCGGTGGTCTTCGAGAGAATCTGGAAGCCGATTTTTGCAATCGGGTCCTCAGGCATCGCGGCCTGATTGTTGGCCGGAAGCGTACCTACGCCCTTCGCGAGTTCCCCGTCGATATCCGGTCGGCCAATGGACGCAAGAAATTTACGGGCGTCAATCTTGTTCGCAGCCCGCTTGGGAATATTGAGGCACTCGGCAGAGCCGTCCTCTGCAGGGGCAATTTTGGGGTCGACCGTGGGAAACCGGAAAAAGCCGGTCTGTGTCTTCGTCGCCGGGGGCAAACCGGGCGACAGGAATGTGCCCATCAACATCATCGCGGCCTGGCCTTGAATATAGAGCGGCTGTACGGAGTCCAGACTGTACGACAGCGGGTTGTCGATGAAGTATTTATTATCGATGAGCGTTTTCCACGCCAGATAGACCTTTTTCACGCGGGCGTCGGTGTACGGAATGTCGCCTTTCATGAGTTGCATGTGGAAGTCGTAACCGTTCATGCGGAGGTCGAGATAATCAAACCACGCTGCCAGCGTCCACGAGTCGCGCCCACCCACTGCAATCGGAGCAATGCCCGCCGCTTTGAGCTTACGACACGCCTCAAGAAACTCGTCCCAGGTGGCCGGATCGCCTTTGATGCCAACCTTGTCGAACAGGTCTTTCCTGTAGAAGAGTCCCCACGCAAAATACTGCGTAGGCATCGCATATTGCTTGCCCTCGTACGAGGACGCAGTCTTGAGTGACGCGAACTGCGTGTTCCAGCCGTTCTTTTGCCAATCCGCAGACAGGTCTTCGAGCAAACCACGGCGTGCGTAGTAGGCCATGCGCTCGCCTTCATGCCAATTGATCACATCGGGTGCGACCGATGTCAGCCAACCAGGAAGCTGCACCTTGTACGACTCTTCCTCGACGAACGCGACTTTCGCAGTCACATCCGGGTTGGCCTTTTCGAATCCCTGAATCAGCCGCTCCCATACCGCGCGCTGCTCGGCGCCTTTGAAAGCGATATTCAACTGAAGAGTCCCCGCATCGACCACACTCGCGAAAGAGAGGGCCGCACCCAAGGCTGAGAGCACAAGCAGTCGTTTCATCGATGTCTCCGGATGTCGTTTTATTGAAGTTTCGGCACTGCGCGGCCGTCGGCGGTGAACATGTGGCAAGAATGGGACCTGAAGGCCAGTGCGACGCGAGCGCCGGTCAGGTGGTTCGCGTCACCTGGTTGCTTTGCAATGATTGTCGTTCCACCGGGGTCATCGGCGTGCAGATAGCTGTGTTCGCCAAGTCGTTCGACCAGGGCGACGTCGCGCCACAAAACTTGCATTTCCTCGTGAGGTTCAGCAGACATTGCGGCGGCGTGAACTGCGGCGTTCTCGATATGTTCAGGTCGGATTCCAATCGACACTGATTGTCCGATCCCCAGGGATAAACCATCGACCTTCGCCACCACTACGTCGTCGGACTTCGTCAATCTCACTGTGACACCTTCGGAGCCCACGGATACGACGGACGCGGATAGAAAGTTCATCTTCGGGCTACCAATGAATTCGGCAACGAATCGGCTGTCTGGACGGTGATAAAGTTCCAACGGTGAACCGACCTGCGCGATGCTGCCGAAGCGCTCAGCATCTTGCCCTGCACGCAACAGGACAATCTTGTCTCCGAGCGTCATGGCTTCAACCTGATCGTGAGTAACGTACACAGTGCTGGCTCGAGCGAATTGACGATGGAGCCGCGCGATCTCGACGCGTGTCTGGCCCCGAAGCATTGCGTCGAGGTTCGAGAGCGGTTCATCAAACAGGAACACTCCCGGCTCGCGCACGATAGCTCTACCGATGGCGACGCGTTGGCGTTGGCCGCCGGAGAGCGCCGCTGGCTTTCTATTGAGCAGAGCATCCAGTTGCAATATCTTCGCCGCCTGGTTGACCTTTTGCGTGATTTCGCCCGAGGGCAGACCGGCCAACTTCAAGCCGAACCCCATGTTCTGTTCGACGGTCATGTGAGGAAACAAGGCGTAGCTTTGAAAGACCATCGCTACCCCTCGTTTGGCAGGGGGTACGGCGCTCACGAGCTTCCCACCAATGTGCACGTCACCAGACGTCGCGTCTTCGAGTCCAGCAATGATGCGCAGCAGCGTCGACTTCCCGCAGCCAGATGGCCCCAGGAAAACACAGAACTCGTTTTCCCCGATATCGAGATCGATTCCGCGTAGTACAGGCGAGTGCGCTCCATACGCCTTGGTCACGCCTTTCAGTGTGATGGCTGCCATGTCTCCGTCCAGCTTGATTTAACGTTACACCAACGGGTTTTAAAAAAAGGCCGCGAGGCCTGACCGGGAGCAACTGTCCTTGTATTTGCGATGGACTCTACGCCCGTTTCCCGGCAGGTGCAAGAGCTTTTTCATGGGCAATATGATTGACAACGCCGTGTCGCGTCGATTGAATGATGCTAAAAAATCCTGTTGCGGCTTCGCCGACGAGTGTTCTTACTATGAGCAGCAAACAATTCACCCCTGCCGCGACGATCAAGGACGTAGCTGAACACGCTGGCGTCTCGGTCATGACCGTCTCGAATGTGTTGCGCGGTCGGGGACGCGTGAGTGAAGAGACGCGGAAGCGAGTTCTCGAAGTGGTAGAGCGCAAAGGCTACCGGCCGAACCTTACGGCTCGCGCACTCGTGGAACGCAAGGCGCCGACTCTTGCGTTGATGCTCAGTTGCATCACCAACCCGTTCTATCCGGAATTCACGCTCGCGGCGAATCTGTCAGCGTTAAAGCACCAGCGCCATCTGCTCGTCTGCAACACAGATCATGAGCCAGACCGTGGTACGCGTTTCCTGGAACAAGTCGCCGGCTCTCTTTCCGATGGGGTTCTGGTAGCGAACTACGCCGATCTACCGATTGACGAGCTACGCAGGCTGCAGCGTCGAGGCGTGCCGGTGGTCATATCTGTGTGGGAACTGCCAGACGAACCTCCTGGGATCCCGTGCGTGACGTTCGATTCGAAGGGCGCAGCCAAACTCGCCGCACAGCACCTGGTTGAATATGGACACCGGCGCATTGGGGCTATCATTGGCAGCCCGAAAAATGGAATCCACCGAGCTCGATATGGTGGGTTTCGAGAGGTCATGCGGGAAGCCAAAATTCGACATTTAGCGGCGGACGAGCGATTCACAGGAGACTCATTCGAAGACGGTTACGAAGCTGCAAAGCATTTGCTTTCGGCCCGTCCCGACCTGACAGCGCTCTTTGTCTCTAACGACCTTCCGGCGCTTGGTGTGTTGAACGCTGCATCGGACCTTGGATACTCGGTGCCCGACGATTTATCCATTGTGAGCATCACCGATATTATCCCCGCACGCCAATCGCGCCCGGGCCTGACCACTGTCGCGATACCAACGACCGAACTGGCCGAGCAGGGGATAGGCCTTCTCATCGAACTCATGGCCGGGCGGGCGAACGAGTCGACGGTCATCCACACTTCGCCTCCGAAGCTTATCGTTCGAGGATCCACAGCTCGACCGACGATATCCACTTGAAGCTCTGAGCGGTTCCGACGCAGCTTGGACGATGAATTAGCACGTCTGCCTTTGTTTCGACACTAACGGCCGGCTTCAGTGAGCGCCTTCGTTCGGATCGTGGATTGTCCAGCATCTTTGTCCTCGATCTCCTGCGTACGGCGGCAACCCATGAGCGTAAATCTATATTCACAGCCTCTCAAGTTCGGCGCGCCTGCGCCGAAATATTACTGGAGCGCCTGTGCGAAGCCGGTCTGGAAGTGAACCGCCACGTAGTTGAGCAATTACGTAGAGGATTGCCAATTGTCTTATGAATACGCGCGATGGTCTGCTGTTATCTTCAGACGAATTTGAATGGTGAGGCGCTGATTCTCTTAGTTGGAACCGCACACAGGATTTGCGCGTTCCTGGTGCAATGACCTGCAATGGAAAAGGTCCTTCGACTTCACAGGATGGCAGAATGAAATTCAGCAACATGAGACTTGGCACCAAACTGATCAGCGCTTTTGTGTTGGTGTGCTTGATCAGCGCAGTTGTCAGCGGGATCGGAATCCGCAATATGGGCAAGATCAACGACGAGGGCGACAAAGTCTACCAGTTCGATCTGATCGGACTATCACTGACCCAAAAGGCGAATATCGATCTGCTGGAGGCTGGCCGCTCGCTGAGAAACGCCATTCTGGCCTCCACGGCCGAGCAGCGAGCCGGGTTTCTGGACAGAAGCGAGCAAAACCTGGCGCGGGCGCGTGAGACGCTCGACAAAGCCAGACCGCTTTTCCGCAGCGAGCAAGGTAAAGCTATTTTTCTCGATCTCGATCGGAAGTGGCAGGGCTATGTCCAGGCTTTCAAGGATATGGAAGCGAAAACCCGTGCTGCCTCGTTGCAGGATCGAGGGGAACTCACCGAACACCTGTTCGGCGATTTCCGCCAGAAGGTCAATAACGTTGACGAGCTCATGAACACGCTAGTCAGCAAGAAGCAGGAGAATGCGAAGGAAGCTGCCGAAACCAACCAGGAGTTGTACCGGGAAAGCCGCAATCTTATGATCGCCCTGGCAATCTTCTCTACCGTGGCCGGAATCGGAATCGGCATTTGGCTCACGCGTAGTTTGACGCGGCAACTCGGGACGGAGCCAGTGATAGCCGCCGACCTTGCAAAAAGCGTCGCGGCAGGCGATCTCAGCGTGAACATCGACCTGCGGCCTGGCGACACGAGTAGCCTGATGGCCTCGCTGAAGAACATGCGCGACAGTCTGTTGCGGGTTGTGTCGGATGTACGCCAGAACGCCGACGGTGTGGCTACCGCAAGCGCACAAATCGCTCAGGGTAATCTCGATCTGTCGAGTCGCACCGAGGAGCAAGCGAGCGCGCTGGAAGAAACCGCCGCTTCAATGGAGCAACTCACGGCTACAGTCAGACAAAATGCGGAAAATTCCAAGGTGGCCAACGAACTATCGCGCAGCGCGAGTACGATCGCCGTCAAAGGCGGAGAGGTTGTCGAAGAGGTCGTCGAAACTATGGCTGGTATCAACGACAGCTCGAAGAAGATTGCCGAGATTATCAGCGTGATCGACGGTATCGCGTTTCAGACCAATATCCTGGCGCTGAACGCTGCAGTGGAAGCGGCGCGTGCCGGTGACCAGGGTCGTGGTTTCGCTGTGGTTGCTGCGGAGGTGCGCAACCTGGCACAGCGCAGCGCCGCCGCGGCGAAAGAAATCAAGACGCTGATCTCAACCAGCGTCGAACGTGTAAGCCAGGGCACTGCCCTGGTAAATCAAGCTGGCACGACGATGGCCGATATCGTCAGCTCGATCAAACGTGTGACCGATATCGTTGGTGAGATCAGTGTGGCCAGCAACGAGCAGAGCGTCGGTGTGGGGCAAGTGGGTGAGGCTGTGAGCCAGATGGACCAGGTTACGCAACAGAACGCTGCGTTGGTAGAAGAGAGTGCTGCGGCTGCAGAAAGCCTGAAGTCCCAAGCCCAGCAATTGGTGCAAGCCGTGGCAGTGTTCAAACTTTCGGACGGCTCCGCGTCTGCGATTGGTAGCCTGAAAGCACCGGCCAGAATGGCTGCCAAAGTACTTCGCGGTACGAATCGGCACGAAAGTCTGGGTGCCCCTGCAATCCAAGGTCAGCACTGAGCGGCTTCTGTGCAGTGGGACTGAGCAGGATGGCGCGGGCAGCGCGCGAAGCGAGCCTATCAAGGTTCGACAACCGAAGTGCCTGAACAACATGATTGAACAGGACCATCGGGTGGTCAAGCGCGTCGTACGTCCAATGCTGGGATTCGAGGACTTTCGCTGCGCTCGCATCATCATGGGCGGCATCGAGATCATGCGCATGGTCGCGAAAGGCCAGATGAAGGAGAAGGGAGGATCTCCGGTATCGAGTTGATGCATCGCACTCGCAAAGGCCAGTTCGATCACAGCAATGTGCGCGTCAAGGATACCACTGCGTCCGCTGTCTGGATGGGGGGTGCTTTCAGCTTGTTGAGGTGGCGAACAATCGCGCCGGCGCCGCCACGTCGAGGTGTCCGTCCGAGGCAACGACGTGGGAGAACCACTGGCGCGCATAAGGCAGCACCAGTGGCACCACAGGCCAATGATTGGTTACATCTGGAAGGCCAGCACCCCGCCGTTTGTAAAGTTGTTCGCGACGCACGTCGCGCATCCTGCCGGCTTGTCGGCCGCGGAGTACGGCATGAAGATGAGACCAGACACAGGGTCAACCGCCACCGAATGGGTGTTGTTTCCCGTTGCCACTCGAGCGACCACCGTGCGCGCTGTCGCATCGATAACGGTCAGGACCGGCGTACAGGGAGCCGCAGCCGAGCAGCCTGCGGAGCCGACCGAGTTACCCGTCGCCGTCCAGCGATAGCTAGCGTTATAGTAGCGATTGGACTTTGCATCATATTGGATTTCATCTCCTCCGCCAGCATTGAGAGACGCCACCAAAGCACCTGACGAGCGATTCACGATCTGTACGAGGAGTGGAGCCCCCGCCGTCGCCTCGCGGCAGCCTACCGCAGCGTCGGTACCCGGTCCGAGTGCAAGCCCGGTGGGATCGCAATTGCCGAGAGGGTACGCGGCAGCGCCGGCGAGGTCAGTGTAATTGACCGTTGCACCGCGGGGAATCGCTCGGACCGAGGCCGCGGGAACCTTGATGAGTTCACCATGCGGATTGGCAGTACTTCCGTCGTTGTTGACAAAGAATGTGTCGCTTGCGGCGTCATATCGGCACTGTTCAAGACCTGCCGAAGGCGCTCCTCCTGCGTCCGAGAAGGTGACCTTAGCCAAAATCGTCTGCGTCTGCGTGTCAATGAACGTCGCGAATGGCGTTGCTTCCTCCGGACTCGAGATCATGTAAACATTGTGGACCGAGTCCAGACATCCTTCGTCTGCCCGGACGCCACCCGTGCTCACGGTGATGCTCCTGACGACTGTGTTTGTCGCCGGATCGGCAATCTTCACCGAATTCACATCGCCAACGTACAGAAGGTTGCCCACGGCGTTGATTCCATCAGGTCCGGACAGCGCTGGCCTCGCACCTGCACCTGCAAAGGCCAACGCCCCGCTCCCCTTGATCTGGGCAACGAGTTTCTGGCTCGCGATGTCGATCGCATCCACCGCCGCGTTATTGCGGTCCGTAAAGAAGAAGCGCCCCCCGCTGATATCGCCCAGGTCAAACGAAAAGTTAACGCCCGGACCCACGCCGGGTATTGCGATGTCTGCGACGACATGCGGCACTCCTGAAGAATTGACGCTGCCTCCGCAAGCGGTCAGAAGTGACGCACTCAGCACGGTAATACCTAACATTCGCTGCAACTTCATTTTCGTCTCCAAACGTTCTACTGGTTATGGGATTAAAGCGTGGCAATATGACCTTCGGCTAGTGAAGCCTCACTACCCAACCAGGTCTATTTGCGAGCTTGACGACAAATGACCTCACCGTTGATGACACTAGCAGTCAGATCCTCAGAAGTACGGTAGAAGTACGTATTGCATGTCGCAATCACTCGTGCCTTCGAAATGCTCCATAAAACCTTACGTTTCGCCGCAATCAAACGGATCACTTGCGTCCTGCCGGCGACCGGGTCCTGCGGCCAGCGATTGATGCAAAGCTGATGCCAGGTTCGGCCGTTCGCCAGTGGGTTGATTACAAAGGCATCGTTGAACGGCGAGGCGCGTGCGCGTCCGAATTTCCAGAAAATCGTGCAACGGACTGTCGGGATTTTCGGACTTGCGTTGTTCGCGCGTCGCAGGCGTCGCCGGGCTGGTCCGATAAGACCGCCCGTTAGCGCGACCGTCGACTTATCGTGGCGGGCCGACGACCGCTCCAGCCGACAACGCGGCAATGTGATTGACGCGACACACGGTTTCGGCGCATCGGGCCTAAAATTAAAAATAGCGCCGGCCCCTTTGCGTGGGACCTGCCGCCTTGCCCCCTTCCATCGACGGCTGTCAGCCATGAACACTCACGATGCGCGTTTCGTTCGCCCGGTGCTGGCTGCACTCTGCGTGGCTCCGCTCGCAACGCTAGTCGCGTGCGGCGGCAGCTTCTGCGTCGGCTTTGACAGCTGTGGCGGCGGCAACGGGTTGCAAAACGTCGCAATATCCGGCACGGCCGCCACCGGCAAGGCGCTCGCCAGCGCGACGGTCAGCTTCAATTGCGCACGGAGTTCGGGCTCCACCCTGTCAGACGGCGGTGGACACTACAGCATCACGTTCAACGTCACGCTTCCTTGCGTCCTCACCGTGACCTCCGGCGGCACGACCCTGCATTCGCTGGCATTTGCCGGTGGCACCTTCAATACGACGCCCGAGACCGAGCTGATGCTCGTTTATCTCGCTTCGCAACTTGGCACGAGCGAGACCCATCTGATTGCGGACTTCCCGAGCAACTCACAGTTCCAGCAGGTGCTGATCAATCAGACCGATGTGCTGGCTGCGCAATCGGCAGTCGTCACGGATCTGCAGCAGCGCTATGCGGTCACGCTGACGGCACCGGCGTTTCTGACGACGCCGTTTATCGTCGGGCAAGCGGGCGTCGACAGCGATCTCGGCGCGCTGGCGACAGCAGGCGCGATCGACGCCAATGGCATGCCCGATCCGGCCGCCGTCTCGCTGCTGTCAGCGGCGGGTCTCGCTCACCCGATCACAATGACGTCCACACCTTCATCCGGCACTGGCGGCACAGGCAGCGTCACCGGCGGCATGATGTGAGCAGAAGATTCAATCTGAACCACGCCTGATTTGAAACTCAATAATTTTTTGCAAGAAGAGCAATGATGCTTCCAGGCTTGCCACAGACATCTGATCTGATTTGACCTGACCTGACGTTCGAGTGTCCGTTCGAGCGCTCAGGCTGCCGCGACGGCGTCGATTCGCAACGCTTCCCCTCCGGCTGCGATCGCGAGCAAGCGGTCGACGTTCGGGTGCGCACCCGGACGGTTGCGAGCGTCGGCCGTGTGCTCGGCGAACACCGCGAGGCCGTGCTCGGCTGCCTTGGCGTCCAGCGCGCCGAATACCTGCCGCAGGTAGTGGTACACCGCCAGTGAGCCCTGCTTGCCCGGCTTGTTCTCGATGCTTGCAACCACGGCGCCCTTGCCGTCGACCAGGTCGATACGCTCGATACCATCTACAGCCGGCAGTTGGGCGAGGTTATCCTTGAATGCGTTGCTCGGTTGAATCACTGAAAACACTCCTTCTGTTCTGAAAAATGCGAGGCGGGCGGTATCTTATCCGATAGGGTGTGCGATGGGTCCGTGCCAAACGAGTCCGGCCTTGCCGAGCCGACGATGAAGATTTCCATGGACACTCGTTCAGCGGTGCCAGAAAGCGCACGGCCAATCAGGCAGCGCCGCCATAACGACCATCCCGAAGAACAACGTTTCCGATGGGAAAAATCCGTCGATGCTCCACACGAACGAGCGTGTCTCACGCAGCGACGCGCGTGAGTATCGCGGAAGCCGCTCGCACAGCGCCACCTGATCACCCCGCGCCACTTAGTGCAAGGCTCAGCCGCCATTCAGCCAGCACGTGAACCATCGGAAGATCCGCCTTGGAGCTGCCAGCAGTCACCCGCCCAGGCCCTTCCAGGCTCCCCCATTCCTCCAAATGTTATGATCGGAAACACCAAACGCCTCCCAAAGCGCGCATTTGACCCCACACCCCATGGATACGCATCTCACCAAACCGCCTGAGCAATCCACCACGGACCTCGGCCGGCGCGTGCGCGCTGCACGCCAGGCGCAGGATCTGACGCTGGAAACCGCCAGCCGCCTGTGCGGCGTCTCCCGCTCGACGCTCTCAAAGGTCGAAAACGGCCTGATGTCCCCCACTTTCGACGTCTTACAGAAAATCGTCCTCGGTCTGAAGATCGAAATCGGCGAACTGTTCGGCTCCACGCCGAAAGTCAATGCCAGCGGGCGCCGCGCGCTGACTCGCAAAGACGCGGGCCAGCGTCACGCGTACCGCGGCTATCAGATGGAATTGCTCGCCACCGACCTCGCGCACAAAGCGATGCTGCCGTTCCGTATCCGCATCTCCGCGCACACGCTCGACGCGTTCGACGACTGGGGCCGCCATGAAGGCGAAGAATTCCTGTACGTGATCAGCGGCAGCGTGTGCCTCTATTCCGAGTTGTACGCACCCACGCATCTGAACGCCGGCGACAGCCTCTACTTCGACAGCCGCACCGGCCACGCCGCGGTCTCCACCAGCGAAGAAGACGCCGAAGTGTTGTGGATGGCGACCAGCGCCGACATCCCGCAAGCACCGCCCGCCGCCGACTCGCCGAAGAAGTAACGCAAGCGCATCAGCGGCGCAAACCGGCCTTGGCGCCTGTTAGCGCGCCGCCGGCCAACGCCCTCTGCGCCAGCTGCGCGATATGCAGCGCGTGACGTCCGGTGCCTTGTTCAATCTGTTCGCGGCAGCTGAAGCCGTTGGTCAGCACGATCGTTTCCTTCGGCGCGCCACGCACGAAAGGAAACAGTTTGTCTTCGCCGATCTTCTCCGAGAGCGCGTGATGTTCGGCGTTAAAGCCGAACGATCCCGCCATGCCGCAACATCCGGTATCGAGCAACGTCCATCTGACGCCGAGCTTCGTCAGCAACGCGGTATCGCCTTGCATGCCGAACAGCGCCTTCTGATGGCAATGCCCATGCACGACCACATCTGCTTCGAGCATCGGCCAATCGAACGGTTGGCGAGCGACGAAATCGGAGAAGAGAAAAGTTTGCGCCGACAGCTGTTTGGCCAGAGCATGATCTGGCAGCTGCTTCAGCAGTTCGTCCTTGAACACCGATAAGCAACCGGGTTCGAGTCCGACCAGCGGCACGCCGGCGGCGATGTCATCGGCGAGGTCGTCGAGAATGTTCATCAGTAACTCCCGCGCGCGTTCAAGCAAGCCGAAGTCATACAAAGGACGGCCGCAACACAAACGGTCCTTCGGCAGCACCACGTGCCAGCCCATTTGCGTCAGTACGTCGGCGGCAGCTTGCGCGATGTCGGGCGTGAAATGATCGTTGAACGTATCGACCCACAGAATGACTTTCTTCGTTTCGCCGAGACCGCGAGCGGCACGTTCAGTCTGCTGCGAGCGCCGCGCAATCTGCCGATACGTTCGCGTCGCAAACTTCGGCAACTCGCGCGCTTGCGCCACACCCGCGACCCACTTGCCCACCGAAGACAAACCCGGCGCCGACGTCATGAAGTTCGTCAAACGCGGAAAGCGCGCCGCCCACGGCGCCCATTCGCCGATCCGTCCCATGAACAACGCCTGCCGCGGGCGGCGGTTCGTCTCATAGTAATGCGAGAGAAATTCCGCCTTGTACGAAGCCATATCCGTATGCGTCGGGCAATCGGATTTGCAGCCCTTGCACGCGAGGCACGTATCGAGCGCCTCTTTCACTTCGCGACTTTGCCAGCCGTCCGCGATCACGTCGCCTTGCAGCATTTCCCAGAACAGATGCGCGCGACCACGTGTCGAATATTTCTCTTCACGCGTCGCGCGATAGCTCGGGCACATCGTGCCGCCTTCTAACGAACGGCACTTGCCCATGCCGATGCAGCGCTCGATCGCGCGTTGGAAACCGTCGCCTTCCGGGCTGGCAAATGTCAGCTTCGTTTGCAGGCTCACCGGTTTGTAGGCTGGACCCACGCGCAGGTTTTCATCGGCGCGATAGGCGTGCACGACCTTGCCGGGATTCAATCGATTGGCCGGATCCCAGATCGCCTTGAACTGCTCCATCGCCTGCATCAGTTCGGGGCCGTACATGATCGGCAGAAACTCGGCCTTGGCCTGGCCGTCACCGTGTTCGCCCGACAACGAGCCGCCGAACTCGACCACCAGCTCCGCCGCTTCGCGCAGAAACTTGCGCCACGTCGCGACGCCTGCCGCGCTGCGCAAGTCGAAGGTCATGCGCGCGTGCACGCAGCCGTCGCCGAAATGGCCGTACAGGCTCGTCTCGTAGCCATAGCGATCCACCAGGGCCTGGAACGCGCGCAGATAATCGCCGAGGCGCAAGGGATCGACCGCCGCGTCTTCCCAGCCGACCACCGGATCAGGCGTGCGCGGATCGATCGACAATGCCACCGCCGATGCCCCCGTTTCGCGGATCGACCATACCTTCGCCTGCAACGCACGGTCTTCGACGAGCATCGCCGAGACGTTCGGTCCTGCCTCGCCGGATGCGAAATAGGCAGCCGCCGCTTGCGCCTCGCGCACCGCATCCTGGTGCGTGTCCGCGCCGAATTCGAGCACGACCCAAGCGTCGCCTTCCGGCAGCAACGCGATCTCGTCCCTCTTCAAACCGCGCGCTTGCAAACCGCGAATGATCGCGCGGTCGAGTCCCTCGATCGCGATCGGCGAAAAGCGCATGAAATGCGGCACGGCATCCGCGGCGGTGTAGATGTCGGTGAAGCCGACCACGACGATCACGCGTTTCGCCGGACTCTTCACGAGCCTCACTTTCGCCTGCAAGGTCACCGCGCAAGTGCCCTCGGTACCGACCAGCGCACGCGCGACGTTGAAGCCGTTTTCCGGCAGCAGTTGATCGAGGTTGAAGCCCGACACGCGCCGCTTGATCTGCGGAAATTTCGCGCGAATCAGATCGGCATAGGTGTCGCGCAATTGTTTGAGGGCGGCGTAGATTTCGCCCTGCCGACCGCCGGCTGCGATGACGCGCGCGAGTTCATCGTCCGAAGTGGGGCCGACCCAGAAACGCGCGCCGTCGAAGGTCGCGATTTCCAGCGCCTCGACGTTTTCGACCGTCTTGCCGGCCATCACCGAATGCGCGCCGCACGAGTTGTTGGCGATCATGCCGCCAAGCGTGCAGCGGCTGTGCGTGGCCGGATCGGGTGCGAACGTGAGGCCATGCTGCTCGGCGGCGGCGCGCAAGGTGTCGCAAACCACGCCCGGTTCGACGATAGCCACGCGTGCCGCCGGATCCACTGACACCACGCGATTCACGTATTTGCTCGCGTCGGCGACCACGGCGACATTCACGCATTGGCCGTTTTGCGAAGTGCCGCCGCCGCGCGGGAGGAACGGCACGTCGTTGCGGCGGCATGCGGCGAGCGTTTCCAGCAGATCGTCGACATCCGCAGGCACGACGACGGCGAGCGGAACCTGCCGATAATTCGACGCATCCGACGCATACAACGCTTTCGAGCCCTGATCGAAGCGTACTTCGCCACGCACGCCGCGGCGCAGATCGGCTTCGAGCGCCTGCATCACGGCGGCGGTGCCTTCGAAAGGCCGCGCGACCGGCGCAGCGCGACGCTGCGCATCGCCTATCGCATTCACACTCGCGCCCGGCTCTTCATCGATTGATGTTCCCACCGCGTCTCTCATGTCCCGTGCCCAACGCTCGCCCTGCACTCACGCAGCCTGGCTAGCGGTCATCTTGAAGATGCCCTGCGCGTTGCCCGCGTCGAAACGCAGGTCCGTTTCCCAGCGGCGTGCGTCCTGATCGAAGGTGCGCTTACGCGTGATGAACTCGTAGAACGAGCCCGGCACGTCGCGCGTCACGGTGCTGCCATCGGCCGCGCGGAATTCTCGCCTCACGATGTCCGCGCGGTACGCGGTCTGAAACACGCGGCCCGAGCGCGAACGCTCGACTTCCGGCTTCATCGGACGACCCTTCGCCTTTTCATCGTCGGAGAGTTTGAACACGTCCGCGACGCGGTCGGTGGCGTGATTGAACGCATTGCCCTCGGTCGCGATCCATGCCATTTCCGCCGATTCCTTCAACAATACGTCGTAATCGGCTTCGCGGGGCATCTCGTGCTGCCGCGCAAACGCACCGACGATCACCGGCAGCAACGCATGGGCCGCGTCGAGCGGCAACACGCCTTCGCGTTCGAGCTCCCACAACTGGCCGACGGCTTGCGGCGTCAACGGATCGCGCGACGCGCCGATCACGTTCGTCACCGCCTGCTGGAATTCCGCCGAAAAACGCTCAGGGTGCAATTCGCTGACGAAGAACTGCGCGATCTCGTCAGGCGCGTCGTCGTGGGTCCACGCACGGCCGGTCATGCCGAGACGGTCGAGCGGATAGCGGCCGTTGATGCTAAAGCCAAGCGGACGGAGAATGCGCGCGAACGCGGCTTCGCCCGGCGGCAGCGCGCCGCTGTGCGGCCAGCGCACCGTGCGCAGCGCGCCGTGGTCGAAGTACACGCTGCCGCCGGCGGCGATCGTCTCCTGCGTGTATTGGCGCCCGTTCGCGGAACGCGCCAGCAGGTCTTCGAACAACGCCATATTCATCGCTTGGGCGAGTTCGGCGCGCGTCACGACGCCGTCTTCCCATTCGTTCAATACCTGCGGATGGTTCAACGTGGCGAACAGCGTCGCCGTCCTGTGGGCGCCGAGCAGTTCCAGCAGCAGTTGTTCGACATTCGCATTCTTGATGTTTCGCATATCGGTTTTCCAGGTGACGCTTTGAGGCGTGCATTCACGCGCTTAAGGGGACCTGCCGGCGCGGCTTCAAGACGCAAGCGCGGCATGTTTCGAGCGAGATTATTCAAATTCGGCGGCATCGCGTAAAGCGAGATAAAATCGCCACTTGATGCGTTTTTGGAATCAACGTGCGAAAGTTCAAGATCCCCAACATGGGTGCGCTGCTCGCTTTCGAGGCCGCCGCGCGGCACGAAAGCTTCACGCATGCGGCGCGTGAGTTGTTCCTCACCGAAAGCGCGGTGTCCCGGCAAATCAATACGCTGGAGAGCAATCTCGGCGTGCGGCTGTTCGTGCGCGTCAAACAGCGCGTCGTGCTGACGAAGGCGGGCAAGGTCTATAGCGCGCAGGTGCGGCGCTCGCTGGAACAACTCGACCGCGACACACTGTCGATCATCGCGCACGGCAGCGGCGGCGGTTATCTGGAACTGGCGGTGCTGCCGACGTTCGCGTCGCAATGGCTGATTCCGCGGCTGGCGGCATTCAACGCGCAGTATCCCGACGTGCTGGTCAACATGGGCGTGCGCACCGGCACCTTCCCTTTCGCGGACACGCATTTCGAAGCGGCGATTCACTACGGCAAACCGACATGGCCAGGCACATCGGCGGATTTTCTGTTTCGCGAAGAAGTGGTGCCGGTGTGCGCGGAGAGTCTGCTGACGCGGCCGGTCGAGTCAGCCGCCGATCTGCTCGACTACCCGCTGCTGCACTCCACCACCCGCCCCGACGGCTGGGCGTCGTGGTTCGCCAACCTGGGCGTGGAAGACAACCGGACCATGCAAGGGGTCCGTTACGAACTGCACACCATGCTGATCAGCGCCGCCGCGGCCGGCCTCGGCATCGCGCTGGTGCCGCGTTTTTTCGTCGACGCGCAACTCGAACAGCTTGGACTCGTCATACCGCTCGACGCACCGGCGGTCGCGGACTCGGCGTATTACCTCGTCTATCCGACCGAGTTGAGCCACGGCAAGCCGCTCGCCAGCTTCCGCGAGTGGCTGCTGCAAGAAGCGCTCACCTACAGCGCGGTGAATCCCGAACTGGCCGGCCAGAGCGCTGCCGACACCGATAGCGATTAGGCGTCAGTTGCCTGGCGCGCCTGCGCCAACGCGCTCAGATTGCCTTCACCGAAACCGTGGTGGCCTTGCCGCTGCACGATCTCGAAGAAGATTTCCCCCGCGCGACGCCGCACAAAAGTCTGGAAAAACAGCAGCGGCACGCCGTCGAGGCCGATCTCGCCGTCCACCAGAACGTGCGTGCGCCTGAGCCGTTCGACGTCGAGCCCATGGCCCGGCAGGCGCGCATCCAGTTGCTCGTAGTAACGCGGCGGCGGCTCGACGAATTCGACGCCGTTCGCCAGCAATTGCTCGACGCACGCGAAGATATCGTCGGTGGCGAGCGCGATGTGCTGCACACCTTCGCCCGGATGATCCGGCAGATACTCGTGCATCAGATTCGTGCGGCGCGTGCCTTCTTCATACAACGGAATGCGGATCGCTCCGCACGGCGACACCATCACGCGCGATTCCGCCGACACATGCCAGTTCGCGTGCAGCT
Source organism: Paraburkholderia sp. GW821-FHT02A12 (assembly GCF_059422005.1). NCBI lineage: Bacteria > Pseudomonadati > Pseudomonadota > Betaproteobacteria > Burkholderiales > Burkholderiaceae > Paraburkholderia > Paraburkholderia sp. GW821-FHT02A12. The sequence goes on from NZ_JBWKWA010000002.1 coordinate 3,541,382, forward strand.
CGTGAATCTCGCGGAAATTCAGCAGATCGCGATAGAAGTCGAGCCATTCCTGCATCCGGCCCGCGCCAACCGTTTGCGTCAGGTGATCGACCGCAACAAGGCCGGTGCCCACATGGCTCAGGTCGGCGTGCGCAGTGTCGATCTCGATCGGCCGGAAGTCGATGTCGAAGATCGAGATGTCGCCGAGGCCGCCGCGCTGGCCGCCACGGCCGCGCCAACGGTCGACGAAATAAATGTGCGAATCGCCAATGCCCTGGATCGCGGGAATCAGCAGTTCGCCCGCGCCGATCCTCTCGCCTTCGAACGCCCATGCGCCGAGTTCGATCGCGCGGTCGAACGCGCGCTGCGCGTCGGCCACACGGATGCCGATCGCGCAGATGCCCACGCCGTATTCTTCGGCGTAGCGCGCGGCGAACGAGTCCGGCTCGGCGTTGAGCAGAAAATGCATCTCGCCCTGGTGATACAGCGTGACGTCCTTGCTGATATGGCGCGCAATCGCCTTGAAGCCGAGTTGCGTGAACGTCTCGCTGAGCACCTGCGGCTCGCGCGCGGCGAACTCCACGAAGTCGAGGCCGGCGGTGCCGAGCGGATTGTGCTCAGGAACCGACACGGCGCGCAGCGCGGCCTCCGGGGTGGGCAAGTCGCTGGGCATGGCATTCTCCTTGTACAGTCTTTCGACGCTTTTGCAGATGTCCGGTGCGGGCCGTCATACGCGCGCAACGCGGCAGTACGTTCGTGGTGTGCCGCGACGACGCGGTCAGCGACGGCTTTCGCACCGTGTTTGTACACCGTGTAGCAGGGCGTTCGCAACCTGCATTTTGTACTGAATGGTTCAGCCGGAATCGCGCCGGAACCACGCCGCGACCATCAGGGGGCGGTTCAGCGCGTCTTGCGACTGCGCCTGGGCGCACGCTTGCCGCCGGACTTATCCGCAGCGGCGCTCATCCGCTGACGCGCGACCTCGCGCACCGCGTCGATCAGCGCCCGGCCCACCGGCGACGGCTGCGTATCCGAACGCCGGATCAACCCGACCGGCTCGTCGGTGCCGGCAAACGGCAATGGCAGACGCACCAGCATACCGCGCGCCAGTTCGTATTCGACCGCGCTCAGCGGCACGAACCAGACCGCGTCGTTCTCGAGCGTCAACGCGCGCCCCGTGGACACCGACAGCACCTCGACATACGCCGACAACGGCGGCACGCCCCACGCGCTCAACAGGCTCTCAGCCGATTGCCGGATCAGCGTGCCGAACGGCGGCAGCACCACTGGAAAATCTTCCAGCGAAGTGGCCGGCAAGCCGGAACCCGTTGCCAGCGGATGCCCGGCGCGTACGACCGCGATCAGCGGCTCGCTGAAGAGCTGCTCGAAACTGAGCCCAACCATACGCTCCGGATCCGCCAGACGTCCAATCGCAAATTCGATCGCGCCAGCTTTCAGACGCTCCAGCAATTCAGGGTTGGAGCCGGTCGCGAGACGCACGATCGCGCGCGGCCACTGCACGGCGAAGAGCTTGAGCACAGGCGGCATCAGCGCAGCCGCGACAGTCGGCAGGACGCCGATTTCCAGCGTGGCCGCGGCGGCGCCTTCCGCGCGCGCGAGCAAGTCGACGCCCTGCCGCAATGCGCTGACACAAGCGCTCGCATGCGGCATGAAGAGCTGCCCCTCGCGAGTCGTGACAGCGCCGTGACGGCCGCGCTCGAACAGTTTCACGCCGAGTATCGCTTCCAGTTCGGCGACCGTCTTGGAGACCGCGGGCTGCGTGATCGACAAACTTTCGGCCGCCCGCTGCACGCCGCCGAACTGCGCGACGGCCAGAAAGCACTGGAGATGACGGAATTTGACGCGGCTGTCCGCGAGGCTGCGTTGCATAACGAAAGGTTATACGAAAAGAGCGAAAACGTCATTTTGCATAACTTCTCAGGTTGGATAAAGTCGCTCCATACGCTGTATCCCACAATTCCCCGAAGGAGACACTGATGGACGAGTCTGTTCTCACCGGCCGCGATTTCGCGTCCCACCCGCCATACATCTATCCCGGCTACGGTTCATCGGTCAAACGCGGCCCGACGCGCCCACTGATTCCGCTGAAGGAAAAGCTGCGCGATCAGCGCGTGCCCGTCTACGGCACAGAAGACCTCGGCGCGCTCGATAGCGATCTGACGCGCAATGCCGTGCGCAACGGCGAACCGCTCGGCGAGCGCATCATCGTGACGGGGCGCGTGCTCGACGAAGGCGGCCGTCCGGTGCGCAACACGCTGGTCGAGATCTGGCAAGCCAACGCCGCCGGCCGCTACGTGCACAAGAACGATCAGCACGACGCGCCGCTCGATCCCAACTTTCTTGGCGCAGGCCGCTGCGTGACCGACAACGACGGTCGCTATCGCTTTCTGACGATCAAACCAGGCGCATATCCGTGGGGCAATCACCCGAACGCATGGCGTCCGAACCATATTCACTTCTCGCTGTTCGGCGATCATTTCGGCTCGCGCCTCGTCACGCAGATGTACTTCCCCGGCGACCCGCTGCTTGCCTTCGACCCGATCTTCCAGGGCACGCCCGAGCATGCACGTGACCGGCTGATCGCGAACTTTTCGCTCGATACGACGCAAGAGGCCTATGCGCTCGGCTACGATTTCGACATCGTGCTGCGCGGCCGCAATGAAACTCCGATGGAGCGCTAAGCCATGACGACTCTCAAGCAAACGCCTTCGCAAACGGTTGGACCTTACTTCGCCTACGGTCTGTGCCCGCAGCAATACGACTTCCCCTTCAAGAGCCTGTTCACGCCCGTTCTGGCTGACCGCGAAGCGGCCGGCGAGCACATCACGATTGTCGGCCAGGTGTTCGACGGCGACGGCAAGGTGATCGGCGATGCCATGCTGGAAGTGTCGCAAGCGGACGCGCAAGGCCACTATCCGGAATCGCGCGCGGAAGTCGAGGCAAGCGGTTTTCGCGGCTTCGCCCGGGTCGGCACGGGCACCGATCCGCAATTGCGCTTTGCCGTGGAGACGGTGAAACCCGGCCGCGTGAGCCCGGAGGAAGCGCCGCATCTGAATGTGATCGTCACGATGCGCGGCATGCTGCTGCATACCTTCACGCGCATCTATTTCGAGGATGAAGCGCAAGCCAACGAGCGCGACCCCGTGCTAGCTTCCGTGCCCGCGGACCGTCGCGGCACGCTGATCGCCCGGCGCGAACCGAAAATGGCGAACGTGTACCGCTTCGACATTCATATGCAGGGCGACAAGGAAACCGTATTCTTCGACCTGTAACGCGGAATTCCTATACTTTCATATTGCCTTCAAATACACTGAATGCGATCCGTCTGGCGACTGGATCGCGAAACTCCGAGTAAAACTCAAAGCCCGCTTCGTGCGGGCTTTTTTTTGTGCGCCGTTCGGATTCGGTCTGGCTCGATCCTTTCTTGATGTCGTGACCTTCGGACATCGGCAGCACATACGAGCCCATGTGATGCACTTTCTTGACCGCGTAGTCGCCGGTGCCGTCCTTTTCGAACTTCACGCCCCAGCGGTCGAGTTCTTCGATGGTCTTGAAGCTGTGTTGCGCGTAGGCATAGACGGCGGCTTGATCGACAATGCCGTCGTTGGCGATGGTGATTTCCCTGGTGTACTGATCGGGCGTCGCGTGACCGGGGATGACCGCGTTATTCAGACCGTCCATGCCCATCGAAATCGCGCCGCTGCGTTTGACGTTGGCCTTCTCCAGCAGCAAGACCTGCAGATTCGGATTCTGCTCTTTGGCTTTGACGGGAGCACAGTGCCCGCTGGGGATTTCGGCATGGTATTGCCTTGTTCACTTGTTATGACAAGATGATCCACAGCATGGAGAGGGCGCCCTCGCGGGTGAACTAAGTTTTTGTGGTTTGTATTTCTTGTTCGGCGATTTTGAGATTTTCGCCTTTGGCGGTGCTATTGGTTGTACGCCACAGGCACAGGCACAGGCACAGGCACAGGCACAGGCACACAAATATAAAGCACCGCGCAGTGGAACTCCGCAGGAAAACGACTAGCGGCGTAGACCCAATCGCACCGTCAGCAACGGAAATGATCGATGTTTTGCCCGGCGTAAATCGCGCGCGCTAGCCAATCCGGTTTATCGCCATGACCGTCCCATGTATTGCCGTAGGCATCGCGATACATGACGGCCTTGGTCGCGGACGCGTCTGCTTCGATCGCATCTGCGAGTGCTTCCATTGTGATGCCGTATTCGTCCATGCGGCGTCGTATCCACAGGATCAGGCGCTCACGCGCATTCCCGTCGAGGTCGAACAGCCGTTGTTCTTCTCGCTCTTTCATAACGTACCGGTTTCGCGGCTAATAATGCTCGCGTTCGAAAAACAAAGGCTTCGCTAAACAACGCGAAGCCTTTGCATGAATCGGATGAGTGGGTGCAAATCGAACTCGCGATGCCCTTCCCCGATGCGCGAAATTCGCATCTGGAAATCACGCCCAACAAATCATGGATTTTGGGAAATTCGTCGGCAAACGGCTCGAATCGCGCCCTGGTCGCCTCGGTGTTCCGAGGCTGCTTCAGCGTATGGAAAGCAATTCTAGCATCCATTTTGTGATGCCCGCAGTGCAGCCTGCCCGGCGGGGTTGTCTGTGATGCTTTCCTGTTCTGCCTGCCTTTTGGCAGCGGCATTGTCTGTGTGCCTACGGCGTTGGCTCGTCTTGTTCCGGCTTCTTAGACCTTTTTTTCTCATCGATTCATTAGCGTTGCAATGCTAATAAACCAACGAAAAAACAGGGAAAGGCAATGCCGCAGGCGTACAACCCATAGCGCTATGCAGGAAAAACCCTAACCTGTCGCGATCATGTTATTTTCCAGTGACTCATTGCCTTCAACCGTCGAGGGAAACGCAAAATGTCCGCATCAACTGCCATCGCCACCATTCTGGCCGCACTGCTATTGGGCGCCATGAGCCCCGGACCCAGCTTCGTGATCGTCGCCCGCAATGCCATCGGCCTATCCCGCGGCGACGGCCTCGCGACAGCCGCGGGCATGGGCATCGGCGGCGTATTTTTTAGCGGCATCGCGCTGCTCGGCCTGTACACGTTGCTCGCCACGGTCGAGTGGCTATACGTCGGTTTGAAAGTGGCGGGCGGCCTGTATCTGATCTACCTCGCGTCGAAGATCTGGCGCGGCGCCGCCAAACCGCTCGCGTTCGACAGCGCACAAGCCGACGCCACCAACGTGCGCAAATCCTTCTGGATTGGCTTGAGCACACAACTCAGCAATCCGAAGACAGCCGTCTACTACGGCAGCATTTTCGCGGCTCTGCTCCCGCAACATCCCCCGCTGTGGTGCTATTTCGCACTGCCGCCTGCCATATTCGCCATCGAAGCCGGCTGGTACACCGTGGTCGCATTGTGCTTTTCAAGCAAACGGCCGCGCGAAATCTATCTGACATGGAAGGCCTGGATCGATCGCGTCGCGGCAGGCGCGGTTGCGGCGCTCGGATTGCGCCTGATCCTGACGGCACACAAAACGGGCCTCTGAAACATCGTCTGTATGTGACCGGCTTGTCCCGCCAGAAACCAGGGCCGCATCGTCGGGCGAGCCGGCGCGTGGAATACGGCGTGCGCGGCAAAACAGTTACAAGATAAATGTTGACGCTGACACGGCCCGGCGGTTACTGTGCGATCCGAAGTTCAAGAAGTTCGATTGCTGTTCATCAATTGCTCGCTCCCTCAGCGGTATTCGTTGTCCTCTCCCTCCTTGATTCTTTACGCGCTCTCCTCAGCAGAGCAAATCTTTCTATTTCTTGTTTCAAGGATTCTTCATGGATACCGGTACCGTTAAGTGGTTCAACGACAGCAAAGGCTTTGGCTTCATCACCCCGGACAAGGGCGGCGACGACCTGTTCGCGCACTTCTCCGAAATCAGCGGCGACGGCTTCAAGACGCTGGCTGAAAATCAGAAGGTGAGCTTCGAAACGAAGCAAGGCCCGAAGGGTCTGCAAGCGGCTAACATCAAGCCGCTGTAAGTTTGAAGGGCTCGGTGTCCGGCAACGGACACCGGGTTGCAGCGACATCCTCGCGGAGCTTTTGTCTCCCACAGTTGGCGCGATCGCTTTTAGCTGCATCGGTTTTCAGCAGCAAGCTCCAAGCGCCAAACGCCTCGTTGCACCTCATTCCCCCCTCTGGCTTCAACGCCCTTTTTTCGCTTTCCGACTGCGTTCAGATTCGGCTCGCAATGGCTTGAATCGGCTCGTCCGTGCAGGATTCGCACGGCATGCGCGCACTCGAACATCATTAAAATTAAAATGCAAAACAAACATATTCATCACTACAACGGCTATGCCGTCCAACCCTCGGCGCATCGTTTGCCCGACGGTAGCTTTTCGTCCAACCTGCTGCTCGAACGCGCCGACAGTGCGCGTGCCGAAGGGCGCTACCAGTTCTATTCGCTCGACTACTTCGCGAACGAAGAGCAGGCGTTGCAGCACTCGGCACGCTGGGCACGCAACTGGGTCGACACGCGCGGTTAAGCGCGATGCCTCCTTTAAGCACTACTTTGCGCGCCATCCGGCGCGCTAGAAAATCACGCGCGGTCTATTCGGTTCCTTCCGATTTGATCCGCGCGCGCAGCTCGAACTTTTGGATTTTTCCCGTCGACGTCTTCGGCAATTCGCCGAAGCGCACTGCTTTTGGCAGCTTGTATCCTGCAAGAAACAGCCGGCAGTGCGCGATGATCTCTTCCGCGGTCACCTGAGCGCCTTCCTTGAGTTCGACGAAGGCGCACGGTACTTCGCCCCATTTTGGATCGGCCATCGCCACCACGGCGGCCACCGAGACCGCAGGGTGCCGGTACAGCGTGTCTTCGATCTCGATGCTCGAGATGTTCTCGCCACCCGAAATGATGATGTCCTTGCTGCGATCGCGGATACGGATATAGCCGTCAGGCATCCGCACGCCTAGATCGCCGGTATGGAACCAGCCGCCGCGGAAGGTCGCTTCCGTGGCGCGCTCGTTCTTCAGATAGCCCTTCATGCAGATGTTGCCGCGGAACATGATTTCACCGAGCGTTTCGCCGTCGTTCGGCACCGGCTCGAGCGTGTCGGGGTCGAGTACCGCCACTGCTGCCTGGAGGTGATAGCGCACGCCTTGCCGTGCATTCAGTTCGGCGCACGCGTTGTCGTCGAGCGTTTCCCAGTGATCCTGTTTCGCGCAGACCGCGGCCGGCCCGTAGGTTTCCGTGAGCCCATACACGTGCGTCAGGTCGAAACCGATCTCCTTCATCTTCGCGATCACCGCGGGCGGCGGCGCCGCGCCCGCCACCATCGCCGACACGCGATGCGCGATGCCCTCGCGCCACTCAGCCGGCGCATTGACGAGCGCGCTCTGCACGATCGGCGCACCGCAATAATGCGTGATGCCGTCGCGGCGAATCAGGTCGAACACCGTCTTCGCGTCGAATTTGCGCAGGCAGACGTTGACGCCGGCACGCGCGGCGACCGTCCACGCGAAACACCAGCCGTTGCAGTGAAAGAGCGGCAACGTCCACAGATAGACCGCATGCTTAGGCATGTCCCATTCGAGGATATTGCTGAGGGCATTCAGATAGGCGCCGCGATGGTGGTAGACCACGCCCTTCGGATCGCCGGTCGTACCCGAGGTGTAGTTCAGCGCAATGGCGTCCCACTCGTCGGCGGGCGGCGCCCACGCGAACTCAGGGTCGCCGGCTTGCAGGAACGCTTCGTAATCGGTCGCGCGGATGAATTTGTCCGCGTCGGCAGGCATCGCGTCGGATACGCTGATTACCCGCAACTCCGGGAATTCCAGCGCCGCGCGATGTGCAAACTCGCTGTACTCCGTATCGACGATCAGCGCCTTCGCCTCGCCATGCCGCAGCATGAACAGCAAAGACGACACGTCGAGCCGCGTATTCAGCGTGTTGAGCACGGCCCCGGCCATCGGCACGCCGAAGTGCGCTTCTATCATCGGAGGAATGTTGGGGAGCAAGGCCGCGACCGTGTCGCCGCGTTCGATACCGGCCTGTTGCAACGCGCTGGCCAGCCGTCGCGTACGCTCGTAGGTCTCGCGCCAGTTACGGCGAATCTCCCCATGGACGACCGCGAGCCGCTCACCGTAAACTTCCGCTGCGCGTACGATGAAATCGAGTGGCGTCAGCGGGACATAGTTGGCCTCGCGGCGCTCGAGTCCTTCTTCGAACATGTGCTTCATTGCATCGTCTCCTGAGGCGCGGACCGCGCCGTCGGTTATTCTGTTTGATGAACTAGCCTAGCAATTGTCATGCTGAACTGTCTGTCGTTCAAATGACAGAGTGGCACACCCTAACCGACCTTAAGCGGTCTTACCCGGCCTTAACCGGCCCCGCATTGCCCTCAGTTACCGCTCTTGCCCTAAACCGGACACACCCCAAGCCGCTTATGGACGACGTTCCGCTCACTCCCCTCGCAGGCGCCCGCTCGCACCGGCCGGAGCGCGTCGCGCGCGCCGACCTGCCGCAACTGTTCGCCACCTGCGCGTGGTTCCGGGCGCTGGCCGACGAACACCGGGCGATGGTCCTCGCCAGTTCGCACGCGGAGCGCCTGGAAGGCGGAGCGTGGATCGCGCGCCGCCAGGAACCGTCGGATTACTGGATCGGCGTGCATTCGGGGCTTATCAAACTTGCCATCTACAACGCTTCCGGACGCAGTTGCACGCTATCCGGCGTACCGCCCGGCGGCTGGTTCGGCGAAGGCAGCGTCATCAAGCGCGAGTTGCGCAAATATGATGTAGCCGCGATTCAACCCTCGCTCGCGATGTTCGTGCCGTCGGAGACGTTCCATGCACTGCTCGAATCGAGCCTGCCGTTCACCGGCTTCGTGATCCGTCAATTGAATAACCGGATGGGCGAGTTCATCGCATCGATCCAGAATAGCCGGCTGCTGGACGTCGATGCGCGCGTCGCCCAGTCGCTCGCGCAACTGTTCAATCCCGATCTCTACCCCGACACCGGCCGCACGCTGGCCATTTCTCAAGAAGAAGTCGGCCTGCTGGCCGGCGTGTCGCGGCAACGGATCAACCAGGCGCTGCAAAACCTCGAAAAACTGGAAATTTTGCGCCTCTCGTACAACCAGATCGATGTGCTCGACCTCGAGCGTCTGTGTGCGTTCGGCCGGGAGCAGATCTAGGGCGGGCGCACAGGCGCTTTCCCCCTCTTCCAACGGCCGCCCGGGGGCGGCCGTTTCGCATGTCAGCCTGAATTTTGAGCAACGGAATAAAGAATCTGCCGCCACGGCCGTTATGCGAGCTATGCAGCGCAGATTGCAACCCCTCCCCATTCCGAGTTCAACGTATCGCCGAAGCCGACAATGAACCCCCTGACACTAAAACAGAAATTGTGGGTGCCGTTGCTGCTGTGCTGGGCAGCGCTCCTGATCGTCACCGTTGTGAACGCGTTAGAAGCACGAAACGGTCAAATGGACGCACGGCGTGCGGATCTGGCCGATGTCACCGACATGGCGTTGTCGATCGTCGCGGACTACGCGAAGCTGGCCGACGCGGGCAAGCTCTCCGTCGACGAAGCCAAACAACAAGCCATCGCCCGCGTCAATGCGCAGCGCTACGGCACGTCCGGCTATGTCACGATCGTGCGCGGCGACTCGGTGATGATCGCTCACCCCATGAGCCCGAAGCTGAACGGCAAGGACATGAGCGGCTTTCGCGACGCCAAAGGCAATGCGCTGTATCACGACATCGCCCAGGCCGGCGGCTCGGCGGGCGGCTCCGGCTACCTGCGCTACTGGTGGCCGAAACCCGGCGAGACGACGCCGAGCGAAAAGATCGGTTACGTGAAACGCTTCGGTCCGTGGAACTGGGACTTCATCGCCGGCGCCTACATGGACGACATCCAGGCGCAGTTGTACACCACGCTTGAACGCTCGGCCGCCATGCTGGTAGTGCTCGGCATACTGGTATCGTTCGTTGCTTCGCGAGTGGTGCGCAACGTATCGCGTTCGATCGGAGGAGAACCGTCGACCGCCGCGGCTATCGCCATGCAGATCGCGCGCGGCGACCTCGCCACCACGATCGAACTGCGGCGCGACGACCATTCGAGCCTGCTGTTCTCGTTGCGCGAGATGCGCAATCAGCTCGCCGCTACCGTCGCGCGGATCAAGACTTCCGCTGAAACGATCACGGTCGCCTCGAAAGAGATCGCCGCGGGCAACCTGGATCTGTCGAGCCGCACCGAAGAGCAGGCGGCTTCGCTGCAGCAAACGGCCGCCAGCATGGACGAACTCACCAAGACCGTCACGCAGAATGCCGACAATGCGGCAACCGCGTCGGAACTGGCGACGGACGCATCCAATATTGCGGCGCGCGGCGGCCAGGTCGTCAACGACGTGGTCGAGAAAATGGCCGGCATCACCGATAGTTCGCGCAAAATCGGCGAGATCATCAGCGTGATCGAAGGCATCGCGTTCCAGACCAATATCCTTGCGCTGAACGCCGCGGTGGAAGCCGCGCGCGCCGGCGAAGAAGGCCGCGGTTTCGCGGTGGTTGCGGGCGAAGTGCGCAACCTCGCGCAGCGCAGCGCGACGGCGGCCAAGGAGATCAAGGTGCTGATCGATCAATCGGTGGCGCAAGTCGGCGAAGGTTCGACGCTGGCCGGCAAGGCAGGCAGTACGATCGGCGAGGTGGTCGACGCGGTGCGCCGGGTAACGGCGATCATGAACGAGATCTCGGCGGCCTCGAAAGAGCAAAGCTCGGGCATCGGCGAAGTCAATCTCACGATCCGTCAAATGGACGACGTGACGCAACGCAATGCGGCGCTCGTCGAGCAGGCGGCCGCCGCAGCCGGCTCACTCGATGAGCAGACCGAACGTCTGCGACATGCAGTTTCGGTGTTCAAGGTCGAACAGCAGGCCTGATTGACAGGCGTACTTGCAGCGCCGGTGAACCAGGGCCGTCACCAGTGACGGCCTTTTTCATTTGCGATGCAGAAGCGGAATTCAGATGGCGCTCGCGTCGCCTTTGCGCGAATCCTGGCGGGTCAATATCACATCGCTATTGAATAGCGCGAAGGCGATGCTGGCAAGCACACCTGACCTTTTCCAGCGCAAATAGTAGCGATGCGATGTTTGATAAGGCGGATACCGGTCAGGCAGCGCTTTCCACGCCTTGCCCGTGCGCAGCACCCACAGCACGCCGTTGACCACGCAGCGGATATCGATGCAGGGACGGCCGCGCCGTGGTCCAAGGTCCTTCATTTCAGGCAGCAGCGGTACGATGCGGTGCCATTGCTCGTCGGTCAGATCATGAATAACCGGCGAGCCAGCGAGGGGATTTGAAGCGGGAGTATTCATGCAGTAAGAACGCGCACTTGCAGCACACGTGCTAGCGTTGCAGCGCAAAAATAGCCGATGGATCAATTTATTGAGACTACTCCAAGCGCGCTTTCGCGAAGGTTAATTCTTGTCAGATGCGCACGTGCAGTCGTTAGAAATCGCAATAACCTATTGCGCCACAAGCAGACCATCTTCAATGCGAACGCGGTCTATGCGTTCAGTTCAGCGAAGGTGTACGTCGGCTACCTGCATTCGAAGGACGACACCGGCTTCGTCGACAGCGCATTGGCGCAGCAAACGGTGGTGCATGGCATCGAGATGCTGAAGGGTTCGGGACGCGTCGACAATGGCCCGTTCGCCGACATGGCCTGGCAGGCCACGCTCGCGCTCACGCTGACCGGCGCGGCGTACTACTACGACCACATGTCCATTGCGGCGATCGGCAACGGCCAGTTGGGCAGCGGCAATCGCTACACGTTGATTGCGCTGGCTGAATACGCGCTGTCCATGCGTACCGAGGTGTACGGTACGGTCGATTTCGACAAGGTGTCGGGCGCGGCCTCGGTCGAATTGCCGGGCAAGAACAATCAGACCGGCGTCGCACTCGGTCTGCGCACGATTTTCTGAGTCTCGCGAGACGCGCGGCATCCGCCATTCGTGGCAGATGTTCTGAATGCCGCGCCCATAAAAAAAGGTGCCGCGAACGGCACCTTTTTTACTACGACCAGCTTCTGTTGATGCTTAGAAGCGGTGACGCAGACCGACCGTAGCAGCCGTCTGGTTCTTCGACGACGACGGCAGTTGCGTCACGTCGCCGCTGTAGATCGAAGCGACACCGCTGTCGCCCATTGCGTGCTGGTACACGGCTTGAGCGTAGACGTCCGTACGACGCGACAGCGAGTAGTCAGCTTGCAGGCCGATCTGGTGGTAGCGCACCGACTCCGAACCACCGTTCGCGCCGACGCCATAACCCTTGCCGTCGGTGAACGTGTAAGCAACGCCCAGGCCCAGAGCCGGGGTCACGTTGTACTTACCGTTGACTTCGTAGTTGTTAGCGCGCAGCGATTGTTGTGCGCCAGCGACGTTGTCGATACGCGATTGCGTCCATGCCAGACCGACGGTAGCCGGGCCAAACGAGTACGAACCGGCTGCGCCGAATTCACGCTGACGGAAGTTGCCGGTGAAGCCCATGATCGAGCCGTCCGAAGCACCGCCGTTGCTTGCCGTGCCTGCTGCGTTCGTTGCACCCGGGTTGTTCTGCTGTGCGTAAGCAGCGCCCAAACGCAGGCCTTGCCACTGGTATGCAGCACCAACGCTGTATTCGCGGTTGTTTGCGAATGCGCCAGCCTGGTTCGAGAAGCCGTACGTGCCGCCGAACGTGAAGCCAGCGTAGTTAGCGCTCGAGTACTTGATCGAGTTGTTGACCGACAAGCCGCCGTTCGTGTTCAGGTTGTCGTTGTTGAACGGGTGAGCGAAGTACGTACCGCCCCAGCTGCCCGTTGCGGTCAGCGGTGCCAGGTAGTCTTGTGCTGCGTCGTATTGACGACCCAGCGTGACCGTACCGAATTGCGCGCTCGACAGGCCGACGAACGCCTGACGGTTGAACATGCCGTTGTTGTTAGCGAACTTGCCGTTGTTGTTAGCGAACTTGCCGTTGTTGATGTTGAAGCCGCTTTCCAACGTGAAGATTGCCTTCAGACCGCCGCCCAGATCTTCCGAACCGCGCAGACCGAACATGCTTTGGTTGATGCCGCCGCTACCTGCTGCCCACTTTGCGTTGTGGTTGACATTGCTGGTGTACGTCAGGCCGGCATCCAACAGACCATACAGCGTCACGCTGCTTTGTGCGTGAGCGACGGAAGCGAACGATGCGGCAACCGCAACGACGATGAGACTCTTTTTCATGCGTGGGACTCCGGTTCGATAAATTTACGCGGGGAGCAAGACCCGCCTCGACAGCGCTTGTATCGCACTGCCGCCCTGTTCGCCGAACCCTTTCGGGTCAGCAGGGCACCCTTGAAACGAAGCGTGAGTGTAGGGGGACACCCTAATAGCAATATGCGTAATTTACGCAACATGATCTTTCAGAATTCGCAACAATAAAATCAACTTTGAGATTAAGTCTTTGTTTTTCCGGCGTTTATCATGAAATAAGACGCCCCGCACGACTGCTCTAGACAGAAAATATTTGCAACTTCTCAATAATCAAAGTTGTGCGTATGCAACAGCATTTAATATGCCCGACGCAATCGGGTCGGAACGATCAAAAAATGAGCTGCGGCTTATTGCCTGAAAATCAAGCAAATGCGCGAGGCAGATGTGGGCAGAGTGAATTTATTTCAGAAAACCGGGAACTTAATTCAGTTTACCTGATCGTCCTTTTACAGAAATTATTCTGCACAGCGCGGCACAGCGGTTATCCCGCAGTTTTGACAATTAACAGATGGCGATTAACAAATCGGGTTGAATTTCTCGGCTCGACTTCCGTACAGCTGCCGCAGCGTCACCTTGCGCGGATCCGCCAAAGAAACACCCGTCCTGTGGCGGCGGTCTCATCCAGCCAGTCAGGCAGGCAGGGCGGCCCCGCACTTCGACGCACTTGTTGCTTCAAAGCGAACGCGCCGCAGGAGTGAAGCCTTCAGCACGGGTGTTGCCCGGGGGTGAATTGCGGCGCCGGCCGCCGCGTGACAAAAACCCGTACTGAAAGCGGATGGCATACGTCGAACAGCCATCCGTATTTTATTAACGGCGCAGCCATCGGTTTTTTTAACAGAGTTTCCCTACCTTCCAGCGACCCGGCGGTCCACTCTTATGGCGCGGCTTGTAACCAGCCCGGCCTCGTCCTCACCCCTCGGCGCCGAACTCGAACGTGAATGGCCATTGAAGCCGATAAACGCTGTCGCGAAAACCGATTCCAGAGGCGGCTGGGAATCTGCACTTTCTAGTTAAGACTCGAGGTGGAAGTGACAAATCGCCGCATCTGATATGCGATTCGCGCCATAAAAAAAGGGTTCCGAAATCTCGGAACCCTTTTTTTACATCTATGGTGGGCCGGGTGGGATTCGAACCCACGATGTCCTTTCGGAGGCGGATTATGAGTCCGCTGCCTGCAACCAGCACGGCGTCCGGCCCAAGAAAAAGACCCGGTCTGAAGGCCGGGCCTATTCGCTGATTGGCCGACATACTACACGAAAAAGGGGCCTTCGCAACCGCTTCGCTCATGCGAAACAACCGGAAGGCCCCTTCAAACCAATGCATCATTTGCCGCGACCCGCCAGCTTTGATCAATTCCCTTCGAGGAACGACTTCAGCTTGTCCGAACGGCTCGGGTGACGCAACTTGCGCAGCGCCTTCGCCTCGATCTGACGGATCCGTTCACGCGTCACGTCGAACTGCTTACCGACTTCTTCGAGCGTGTGATCGGTGCTCATCTCGATACCGAAACGCATGCGCAGCACCTTCGCTTCGCGCGGCGTCAACGAGTCGAGCACGTCCTTCACGACATCGCGCATGCTGGCGTGCAATGCGGCGTCGGCCGGCGCGACCGTGTTCGTATCTTCGATGAAGTCGCCCAGATGCGAATCGTCGTCGTCACCGATCGGCGTTTCCATCGAGATCGGCTCCTTCGCGATCTTCATGATCTTGCGGATCTTGTCTTCTGGCATTTCCATCTTCTCAGCCAGCGTTGCCGGATCCGGCTCGAGACCGGTTTCCTGCAGAATCTGACGCGAGATGCGGTTCATCTTGTTGATCGTTTCGATCATATGAACCGGAATGCGGATCGTACGCGCCTGGTCAGCGATCGAACGCGTAATGGCCTGGCGGATCCACCACGTTGCGTACGTGGAGAACTTGTAGCCGCGACGATATTCGAACTTGTCCACCGCCTTCATCAAGCCGATGTTGCCTTCCTGAATCAGGTCGAGGAACTGCAGACCACGGTTGGTGTACTTCTTCGCAATCGAGATCACGAGACGCAAGTTCGCCTCGGTCATTTCACGCTTTGCCTGACGCGCCTTCAGTTCGCCGGCCGCCATCTGACGGTTGGTTTCCTTCAGGTCCTTCAGCGGCAGCACGACGCGCGCTTGCAAGTCCAGCAGACGCTGTTGTTGCTCGCGAATCGCCGGAATATTCCGCGTGAGGATCGCGCTATACGCATGACCTTCGCCGACGATCTTGTCAGCCCATTCGAGATCCGTCTCGCTGCCCGGGAAACGCGCGATGAACTCGGCGCGCGGCATGCCGCACTTGTCGACAACCGTGTGCAGAATCTGACGCTCGACCTGACGCACTTCGTCCACTTGCGCGCGCAACGTGTCGCACAGACGCTCGACAGTACGCGCGGTGAAGCGGATCGTCATCAGTTCGTTCTGAATCGTTTCCTGCGCCTTCAGGTAAGACTTCGACTTGTAGCCTTCCTTCTCGAACGCGCGACGCATCTTGTCGAACCATTCGCTGATGAGGGCGAACTTCTCGAGCGACGCGCGCTTGAGCGCTTCCATCTGCGCTGCGTTGGCCGTAGCCTGCGCGGTGCCGTCGTCTTCTTCCTCGTCCTCTTCTTCGTCCTCTTCGACTTCTTCGTCTTCGCTTTCGATCGCTTCCGCTTCCTGCGCGGAGAAGCCGTCCGCATCTTCCGCGTTGGCGTCGATCAGGCCGTCGACCAGTTCGTCGATGCGGATTTCCTCGTTCGCGACGCGCTCAGCCATGGCGAGAATGTCGGCGATCGTGGTCGGGCACGCGGAGATGGCCATCACCATGTGCTTCAGGCCGTCTTCGATCCGCTTCGCGATTTCGATTTCGCCTTCGCGCGTGAGCAGCTCGACCGTACCCATTTCACGCATGTACATGCGGACGGGATCGGTGGTACGGCCGAATTCGGAGTCGACGGTGGACAGCGCAACTTCCGCTTCTTCTTCCACTTCGTCGTCCGAAGAAGCCGTCGGCGCGTTGTCGTTCAGCAGCAGCGTTTCGGCATCCGGCGCCTGCTCGTACACGGCCACGCCCATGTCGTTGAACGTGCTGATGATGCCTTCGATCGCCTCGGTCTCGGTGAAGTTGTCCGGGAGGTGGTCGTTGATTTCAGCGTACGTGAGGAAGCCGCGCTCCTTGCCGAGCTTGATCAGCGCGCGCAGTTTCGAGCGGCGCTCTTCAAGTTCCTCGACGGTGCCGGGCTGCGACGACGCGAACGCGTCCTTCAGCAGCGCTTTTTCCTTTGCGCGACGATCACGTGCCTTGGCCTTTTCAACTTTGCCCGGAACGGCCGCAGGGGCATCTTCGCTCTGGGTTGCGTCGTCATCGACGGGTACTTCGTTCAGCTTTTTCGTCATGGAGTTCGCCGTACCGGCTGTAGTCTCGACTCGCGGCTGGTGGACAACAGCCGGTTGAACCGTGGATACTGGAGTCTCGCGCACCGCCGCATCGTCCTGCGCGGCAGCCGCTTCCCTTGCGCTTCTGGCACTCGGCCGTTTCGTGGCCGGTTGTGCAGCTTTCGCCGCCCTGACCGGCTCCGCTCGCGCAGCGGAAGAGGTCGAAGATTTCTTCCCGGCAGCAGGTTTGACACTGACGGCAGACGCTTTTCTGGCGGAAGAAACTAACTTGGCCTCGGTGACCTTTCGGGTCTGCTCCCTGGAGCTCGTGCCCGTCGCTTTCTTTCCGCCCGTAGTTCCGCCTGTAGTCTTTGCCATCGCATCGCCTTTTCGCCTTTGCTAGGAAAACCTTTAGAAAACAAACCGCTGGAAACCTTTTATTATAGCACCCAGGTTCCGCCCTTCCCGCCTACAGCCCAAGCTGGCGCTTCATGTCAGCCCGCTTCTGATTCAGTTCCGAGAGCTCCGCAAACTCCTCCGGCGTGTGCCGGGATTGCCGCGAAAGCTGCTCGAGACGATCGCAGTAAGCGTCGTACCGCATCTTCAGGATCGCCGCTTTCAGCTCCTCTCCGACGATCCGCTCCTGCTCGCGCCGCTCCTCGATGACGGTCGCATCTTCCGGGTCCTTCAGCAGCAAATCCCGGACGTTTTCATCATAGTCTAGAATTTTGCGAAAGATTTCCTCGAAAGTTGGGGCGTTTGCGCCGTTTCGCAATAGGTCGGACAGCAACTGAAACTCCGCCGAATCGCCCAGCGCGCGCGCATGCGTGGTGACTTCTTCGAACAATTCGCCGTGCCGCGCGACCGTCAGAAGCGCCTGTTCGGCCTCCTCGTCGAGCATGGCGACAGTCCGCGGATGCATCACCAGATTGCGCAGCGTTTTTTCTTCGATCCCGGTCACACTACGGCGGTCCTTGCGCGCCGGCGCCGAACGGGCGGCCGCCGCAATCCGGGCATCGACCTCGCACAGCGCGGCCACTTCGTCGAACGGCACATCGAGCCGGTCGGCGAACATATGCATGATCTGTGCGCGCAAGGCATTGGCCGGCAGCGCCTGCAGCAGGGGCTTGGCGTCGAACAGCGCGCGGGCCTTGCCTTCGGGCTGATCCAGCTCCTTGCCGGTCAGCACCTCGTTCAGCATGAACTGCGACAGCGGCATGGCCCGTTCGACCTGCTCGGCGAACGCCTCGGTGCCGAATTCGCGCACGTAGCTGTCCGGATCGTGCTCGGACGGCAAAAACAGGAACCGGATGGTCCGGTTGTCCGCCGCGTGCGGCAGACAGGCGTCCAGCGCACGGCGCGCCGCGCGGCGGCCGGCCGAATCGCCGTCGAAACTGAAGATGACTGTGTCGGTCTGGCGCATCAGTTTCTGCACATGAATCGGCGTGCAAGCCGTGCCGAGGGTGGCGACCGCGTTCTGAAACCCCAATTGGGCCAGCGCGACCACATCCATATACCCTTCGACCACCAGCACATAGTGCTGCTCGCGAATCGCCAGCCGCGCCTCGAACAGGCCATACAGCTCGCTGCCTTTGTTAAATAGAGGCGTTTCCGGGGAATTCAAATATTTCGGTTCGCCGCCGTCCAGCACGCGGCCGCCGAAGCCAATCACCTGCCCCTTCACATTGCGTATCGGGAACATGATCCGCTCGCGAAAGCGGTCGTACCGGCGATTCTGACCCTGCGCGTCGGACTTCTCGCTGACAATCACAAGGCCCGATTCGACCAGCGAATCGTCCCGATAGTTCGGGAACGCGGCTTCCAGGTTTTGCCAGCCGTCAGGCGCGTAGCCGAGCCCAAAACGGGCCGCGATCTCGCCGGTCAGGCCGCGCTTCTTCAGATACTGGATCGCGACCGGCGCGCTGCGCAACTGCTTGCGGTAAAAGTCGCAGGCGGTTTGCATGACGTCGGACAGCGCCGTGGCGACCGCCTTGGAGGCGGCCGGCGCATAGCCGCCGGAGCCACCGCCACCGCCGCCATATCCCGGCGAAGGCTCATTCGGCACGGTCAAACCAACCGACTGCGCCAGTTCGTTGACCGCCTCGGGGAAGGTGGAGCCGACGTGCTCCATCAGGAACCCGATCGCCGTGCCATGCGCGCCGCAGCCAAAGCAGTGATAGAACTGCTTAGTCGGACTAACCGTAAACGAAGGGCTTTTCTCGTTGTGAAACGGGCACAGCCCCATGAAGTTCGCGCCGCCTTTTTTCAACTGCACATACCGGCCGACCACGTCGACGATATCGACGCGGTTGAGCAAGTCCTGCAGGAATGACGGTGGAATCACAGTGAATGACGCTACCTGAAAAGCTCAAAGCTGCGCACCCCGTCGAGCGACGGCGCGCGCAGGCCGGACATACAGGAATTACTTCGCGAGCGCGGCTTTGACCTGCGCCGAGACGGCGGTCATGTCGGCGCGGCCGGCCAGTTTCGGCTTGAGCACGCCCATCACCTTGCCCATGTCTTGCGGACCGGCCGCGCCGGTTTGCGCGACCGCGGCCTGAACTTCAGCGACGATCTCCGCCTCGGACATCTGCTCCGGCATGTAAGCGGACAGAATCGCCAGCTCCGCCTTTTCCTTGTCGGCCAGATCCGTGCGACCAGCGGCTTCGAACTGGCTGATCGAGTCTTTGCGCTGCTTGATCATCTTGTCGACGACGGCAGTGATCGCGGCGTCGTCGAGTGTGATGCGCTCGTCGACTTCACGTTGCTTGATCGCGGCGAGCAGCAGGCGGACAGTGCCGAGACGCTCGGTTTCACGCGCCCGCATGGCGGCTTTCATGTCATCGTTGATCCGATCCTTGAGACTCATCACTCACCTGAATGCGTTGGAATTTGAAAGACCGGCGAGGCCATCTGCATCAACACAAAAACCCGCTTGGGACTGCTTCCTCAAGCGGGTTGGCGCAAATTCGCGTAATGGATGCGACCCTGCCGGCTGGCCCGAAGGGGCCGTGTTTTCCGTGATGGCACCTGCTGTGCCGTCACCGGTTGGATGTCGCCGCTCCGTTCGACGGGAACCGCGGCAACGCCAGAATCAGTAGAACTTCTTTGGCAGCATCTGGCCACGTAGCCGTTTGAAATGGCGCTTCACCGCCGCCGCTTTCTTACGTTTCCGTTCCGCCGTGGGCTTTTCGTAAAACTCGCGTGCGCGCAGTTCCGTCAGCAGCCCGTTTTTTTCCATCGTGCGCTTGAAGCGGCGCATGGCGACTTCAAACGGCTCGTTGTCTTTTACGCGGATGGTCGTCATTTTTCAATAACGGAACTTTGTAAAGGTTCAGGAGTATAGCAGAGCTTTCTCACAAAGGTAGCGCGCCGTCAAGCCCCTCTAGCATACTCCGCGGCCGCCTGACCGGCCGCCACGCCCGACGCCCACGCCCACTGGAAGTTGTAGCCGCCGAGCCAGCCGGTCACGTCGACCGCCTCGCCGATGAAGTACAGGCCGGGCGCGCGGGCGCTCATCATCGTCGAGGACGAAAGATCGCGCGTATCGACGCCGCCGCGCGTCACTTCGGCCTTGCGGTAGCCTTCGGTGCCGTTCGGGGTGAGCGTCCAGCGCGACAAGGCCTCACCGATGCGGCGCAACGTCTTGTCCGGCAGATCGGCGACGCGGGCTTCGGCGGAAATCTGGTGAGTTTCCAGCCAGACGTGGGCGAGCCGCTGCGGCACCCATTCCGACAGCAGGTTGGCGATCTGGCGCTTCGTGCCGGTTTTCGCTTCCAGCAACGCGGTGCTCGCGTCCTGATCGGGCAGCAGATTGATGTGGATGGGCTCGCCCGGCTGCCAGTAGCTCGAAATTTGCAGCACGCCCGGTCCGGACAAGCCGCGATGGGTGAGCAGCAGATCTTCGTTGAACTCGGCGCCGGTCTTTTTGTTGCCGGTCGCGAGCTGGACTTCCAGCGACACACCGGACAGCGCCGCAAACGGCTCCCAGTCGGCCCCGGCGAACGTCAGTGGAACGAGAGCGGGGCGCGTGTCGATCAGTTTGTGGCCGAATTGCTTGGCGAGCCGGTAGGCGAAGTCCGTCGCGCCGATTTTGGGGATCGACAAGCCGCCAGTCGCAATCACCAAGGCGCGCGTGGAAATGGGACCCGACTGCGTATCCAGTGTGAAGCCGCTTTCGGCGCCCTGCCGCACCTGCTCGACCGCGAGCGGCGCGCGCCAGGCAACGCGGCCGGTGTCGCACTCGCTCTTGAGCACGTTGATGACGGCGTCGCTCGACTGGTCGCAGAACAACTGGCCTTTGTGCTTCTCGTGCCACGTCACGTGATGCCGCTTGAGCAGCGCCATGAAGTCGCGCGGCGTATAGCGCGCCAATGCCGAGCGGCAAAAATGGGGGTTGGCCGACAGATAATTGGCCGGCCCCGCGTACAGATTCGTGAAGTTGCAGCGGCCACCGCCGGAAATGCGGATTTTTTCCGCGAGGCGTTGTGAGTGGTCGATCAGCACCACGCGACGGCCGAGCTGCCCGGCCACCGCCGCGCACATCATGCCGGCCGCGCCTGCGCCGATCACTGCGATATCGAAGGATTCCATAGGGCCGCATTGTACCTGCGCCTCTGCGGCCCTTTGCCCGCACTGCTATACTTTCAGGCTTGCCTTTTCACTTTTGGGCGCATCCAAGCGTCCGTCCAAGTCCACCAATCATGCTCGTTCTCGGCATCGAAAGCTCCTGCGACGAAACCGGACTCGCGCTCTACGACACGGAGCGCGGCCTGCTCGCGCACGCGCTGCATTCGCAAATTGCGATGCACCGGGAGTATGGCGGCGTGGTGCCTGAACTGGCTTCGCGCGATCATATTCGCCGCGCGCTGCCCCTGCTCGAAGAGGTGCTGGAGCGCTCCGGCGCGGCGCGCGGCGACATCGACGCGATCGCGTATACGCAAGGGCCAGGGCTCGCCGGCGCGCTGCTGGTGGGCGCGAGCGTCGCCAATTCGCTGGCCATGGCGTGGGACAAACCGACCATCGGCATCCACCATCTCGAAGGGCACCTGCTGTCGCCCTTGCTGGTGGATGAGCCGCCGCCGTTCCCATTCGTCGCGCTGCTTGTTTCGGGTGGTCATACGCAATTGATGCGCGTGACGGATGTAGGCGTCTACGAGACGCTCGGCGAAACGCTGGACGACGCCGCCGGCGAAGCCTTCGACAAAACCGCCAAGCTGCTCGGCCTCGGCTATCCGGGCGGACCGGAAGTCTCGCGGATGGCGGAGTTCGGTACGCCCGGCGCGGTCGTCCTGCCACGCCCGATGCTGCACTCCGGCGACCTCGATTTCAGCTTCAGCGGCCTGAAGACCGCGGTTCTCACACACGCGAAAAAGCTCGGCGGCGCGAACATCTGCGAACAGGCGAAGGCGGATCTGGCGCGCGGCTTCGTGGACGCAGCCGTCGAGGTGCTGGCGGCAAAATCGCTGGCCGCCCTCAAGCGGACCCAGCTCAACCGGCTGGTGGTGGCAGGCGGCGTAGGCGCGAACCGGCAACTGCGCGAGGCGCTTTCCGCCGCGGCCAAAAAGCGCAATTTCTATGTGCACTACCCCGACTTGTCGCTGTGCACGGACAACGGCGCGATGATCGCGCTGGCCGGTGCTTTGAGGCTTCAACGCTGGCCCGATCAATCGGGCAAAGACTACGCGTTCACTGTCAAGCCGCGCTGGGATCTGACGTCCCTCGCCCGCTGAGCTTCACAAGCAAGCAAGGCTAGCGGGCGCTATCAAGCCGCCCGCTTATCCCGCTCGATCACCGCATACGCGCTGTGATTGTGAATCGATTCGAAGTTCTCGGCCTCGAGCACGTACGCAACGATCCGCTCATTGGCATTCAGACGCTGCGCGACATCGCGCACAAGGTCTTCGACGAACTTGGGATTTTCATACGCACGCTCGGTGACGAATTTCTCGTCCGGGCGCTTCAGCAAGCCCCACAGTTCGCACGACGCTTCCTCTTCAGCGATGTGAATCAGTTCTTCCACCGCGACGTCGCCTGCGAGCTCGGCATTGATCGTGACGTGCGAACGCTGATTGTGCGCGCCGTACTGCGAGATCTTCTTCGAGCACGGGCACAGGCTCGTGACCGGCACCAGCACCTTGAGGAACAGACGCGTCACGCCGTGACGGGTCTCGCCCGTCAGCGTCACTTCGTAGTCCAGCAGGCTGTGCACGCCCGACACCGGCGCAGTCTTGTTCACGAAGTAAGGAAACGACACCTCGATGCGGCCCGCCTCGGCTTCGAGCTTTTCGAGCATCGAGGCCAGCATCGTGCGGAAACTTGCCGGTTCGAGCGGCGCCTTGTTCTCTTCGAGCAGCGCGACGAAACGCGACATGTGCGTGCCCTTCTGATCAGCCGGCAGATGCACGTCGAGATTCCACGTACCCACCGTCGGCTGCACGTCGCCGCCTTGCGTGCGCACCGTCAGCGGATGACGCACTGCCTTGACGCCGACCCGCTGAATCGGGATCTGACGCGTATCGGGCGTGCTTTGCACGTCGGGCATCACAAAGGCGGGGTTCATCTGGTTCATATTCTTGTCCTTTCAGGAAAACGCCGGGCCGCCCCAAGTTTTCCGCTCCGCAGGAAGTCACCCGCCCCGAAGGAAGTCCCCTTGAGGGATTGGGGGATTGCCCCTCGGGGGGAGGGCTGTCGCGAAGCGACAGGTTTGGGGGCTCTCAGCGGCCGTGCGGATCAGAGCACGCGACAGCGAACGCCGGCCTCTGCCGGCGTTGGATGATGGACCCGAGGGTCCATCGATTCAAGTTGGAGATTGCTATGGCCGCCATAGCATCGCGGCAGCACAGCGAGCGGCAGCGAAATTACGCGACGCGCTTCACCGACGACTGACCGGCGGCCGAGCCGCTCGAAAGAAAGCGCTCGCGGATCGACTTGGCAATGCCCGCGCTGTCCAGACCGCATTGGGCGAGCAGTTTGGCCGGATCCCCATGATCGATGAACCGATCCGGGAGGCCCAATTGTAGTACGGGTCGCATAACCCCACTCTCCAGCAGGGCTTCGACACAAGCCGAGCCCGCGCCACCCATCACGCAGCCTTCTTCGACTGTGACGATAGCGTCGTGCGTTTCGGCCAGCTGGCGGACCAGATCGGCGTCCAGCGGTTTGACGAAGCGCATATTGGCAACGGTTGCATCCAGTTGCTCCGCGGCCGCCAGCGACGGCGCAACCATCGTGCCGAACGCCAGAATCGCAATCCGCTTGCCGGCCGGCTGAGACGTTTCACGGCGAATCTCGCCCTTGCCGAGCGGCAGCGCGGTCATCTGCTTGACCGTCGCGACGCCGGCGCCGGCGCCACGCGGATAGCGCACCGCCGTCGGGTTCGGCTGCTGCAAAGCGGTGTAGAGCATCTGGCGGCATTCGTTTTCGTCCGACGCGGCCATCACCGTCATGTTCGGGATGCAGCGCAGGAACGCCAGATCGTACGCACCCGCGTGCGTGGCGCCGTCCGCGCCGACCAGACCCGCGCGGTCGATGGCGAACACCACCGGCAGGTTTTGCAGCGCGACGTCATGAATCAGCTGATCGTAAGCGCGTTGCAGGAAGGTCGAGTAGATCGCGACGACCGGCTTCATGCCGTCCGCAGCCAGGCCGCCGGCGAAGGTCACCGCGTGCTGCTCGGCGATACCGACGTCGAAATAACGGTCCGGGAAGCGCTTTTCGAACTCGACCATACCCGAGCCTTCACGCATGGCCGGCGTAATGCCGACCACGCGCGCGTCCAGTTCGGCAACGTCGCACAGCCATTCGCCGAACACCTGGGTATAGGTCTTCTTCGACGGCGTGGTCGCGGGCTTGATGCCTTCGGCCGGATTGAACTTGCCCGGTCCGTGGTACAGCACCGGATCGGCCTCGGCCAGCTTGTAGCCCTGACCTTTCTTCGTGACGACGTGCAGGAATTGCGGACCGCGCAGTTCCTTGATGTTTTGCAGCGTCGGGATCAGCGAATCGAGGTCGTGACCGTCGATCGGGCCGATGTAGTTGAAGCCGAACTCTTCGAACAGCGTGGCCGGCACGATCATGCCCTTCGCGTGCTCTTCGAGCTTGCGGGCGAGATCCAGCATGGGCGGCGCGACGCGCAGCACGCGTTCGACGCCCGCACGCGCGGCAGCGTAGAAGCGTCCCGACATCAGACGCGCCAGATGGCGATTCAGCGCGCCGACCGGCGGCGAAATCGACATGTCGTTGTCGTTCAGGATGACCAGCAGCGGCACGTCGTCTTCGACGCCGGCGTTGTTCATCGCCTCGAAGGCCATGCCGGCCGTCATCGCGCCGTCGCCGATCACGGCGATGCCCATGCGGTTCTCGCCCTGCAGCTTGCTGGCGATCGCCATGCCGAGCGCGGCGGAGATCGACGTGCTGGAGTGCGCGGTGCCGAAGGTGTCGTATTCCGACTCGTCGCGCTTCGGGAAGCCCGAGATGCCGCCGAGCTGACGCAGCGTGTGCATCTGGTCGCGGCGGCCCGTCAGGATCTTGTGCGGATAGGTTTGATGGCCGACGTCCCAGACGATCCGGTCACGCGGCGTGTCGAACACGTAATGCAGCGCAATGGTCAACTCGACCGTGCCAAGGTTGGACGAGAGATGGCCGCCCGTCTGCGATACGCTATCGAGCACGAAAGCACGCAACTCGTCGGCAAGCGGTTGCAATTGGCGGCGATCGAGGCGGCGCAGGGCTGCCGGGTCGTCGATGGTTTTCAGCAAGTCGTACATCGTCGTTCCATTGTAGGAAAACTTACGCGCCCGCACTTCATACATGCACCTCGTAGCGGAAGGTGCACGGCGGCGGGCTTTCGCGTTTAGCTGACCCGGTTCACCACCAGGTCGGCCAATTCGGCAAGACGCTGTGCGCGCGCGCCATACGGCGCGATCGCAGCGTGGGCGTCGGTGCGCAGTTGCGCTGCGAGCGCACGCGACGCGTCAAGCCCGATAATCGACACGTAGGTCGGCTTGCCGTCCTTCGCGTCTTTACCTGCTGTCTTGCCGAGCGTCGCGGAATCAGTCGTCACGTCGAGAATATCGTCGACGACCTGAAACGCGAGGCCGACTGCGGCCGCATACGCGTCGAGCGAACACATGGTGTCCGCGCCCGGCGTTTCGCCCGCCAGCGCGCCCATGCGCACTGCGGCACGCAGCAAGGCGCCGGTTTTTAGCCGGTGCATCGTTTCCAGTTGCGCACGCGTCAGCGTGTGGCCGACGCTCGCCAGGTCGATTGCCTGGCCGCCGCACATGCCGATCGAGCCGCTCGCGAGAGCCAGCTCCCGCACCAGCGATGCCTGCTGCGCCGGGGTCAGAACATCCGACGTCAGCGCAATGAAAGCCTGCGATTGCAGCGCGTCGCCAACCAGCAATGCCGTCGCTTCATCATATTTGACGTGTACCGTGGGCTTGCCGCGGCGCAGCGCGTCGTCGTCCATGCACGGCATGTCGTCGTGCACGAGCGAATAGACGTGAATCATTTCCAGCGCCGCCGACGCCGCGTCGAGGCATTCGGCGCGCGCACCGGTCAGCTCGCCGGCCGCATGGCACAACAGCGGGCGAACCCGCTTGCCGCCGCCCAGCACCGCATAGCGCATGGCTTCGTGCAGTTTCGCCGGCTCGGTCGCCTCCGTCGGCAAATAATGTTCCAGTGCCGCTTCAACGCGTTCAAGCGCCGAGCGCGTCCATTGTTCGAATGTCATAGGTCGTCCCCGCTTTCTGTAGCGGCTGTGCCTGCGCTATTCACGGGCAGCGGCTTGAGCGTCTCGCCATCGAGCACGCGCACCTGCTGCTCGACCTTCTCGAGCTGCTGCTGGCAAAACGCCACGAGCGCCGCGCCGCGCCGGTAAGCGGTAAGCGATTCTTCGAGGCTCAGACTGCCGCCTTCCATTCGCGCGACCAACCCTTCCAGCTCCGCCTGAGCCGCCTCGTAGCTCTCGGGCAGCGGCGTGGTGTCGACGCCTTCAGCAGGCGCGGCGGCAGTATCCTTCGATGCGGTCTTCGCCATGAATAGTCGCAAAATTAAAACAAGTCGGACATTCTACGGCAAAAGCGACATTTCCGATCCGCTCGCCGCCCCGCTCCCCCCGCCTTTGGCCTCCGCGCCCGGCCCTCAGTCTCGCAGAAAAATATCTGTAGGTCTGCGGCGAAAACCGCGAACTTCCTTGACATTTTTGACCCAAATCAGTCACTTAAGCGCCCCAAGGAGGGGGAAACAGGTATAATCTCGGGCTCCCTAAATCGAATCTTCGATGGTTGGGTTGTTCACTGCTTTCACGTCTTCATCGGGAGTGGGAATGTCCAATCTGAGCAATGCATTGCAGTTGCGGTCTGTTCACAGCCAGCTGCCAGTCACGGCTTACTTTGACGAAGCGCTTCTAACGCGCGAAATCGAAACCCTTTTCAAGAAAGGTCCACGCTACGTCGGGCACGAACTCATGGTGCCGGAAGCGGGGAATTATTTTGCCTTGCCCAGCGAGAGCGAAGGGCGTGTGCTCGTCCGTAACCAGCAGTCGCAAATCGAATTGCTGTCGAACGTGTGCCGCCACCGGCAGGCCATCATGCTCAACGGCCGCGGCCAGACGGAGAACATCGTCTGCCCCTTGCACCGCTGGACGTACGACCTGAACGGCCAGCTCCTCGGCGCACCGCATTTTGCGGATAACCCTTGTCTGAATCTCGGCGGCACGCCATTGCAGAACTGGCAGGGTCTGCTGTTCGAAGCGCAGGGGCGCGACGTCGCCCGCGATCTGGCGCGGCTCGGCACCCGGCAACACTTCGATTTTTCGGGCTTCATGTTCGATCACGTCGAAGTGCACGAGTGCAACTACAACTGGAAGACCTTCATCGAGGTCTATCTGGAGGACTATCACGTCGCACCGTTCCATCCGGGCCTCGGCAGCTTCGTCAATTGCGACGATCTGGCGTGGGAATTCGGCGACTGGTACAGCGTGCAGACGGTCGGCGTGCACAAGGACCTCGAACAGCCGGGCAGCCCGACCTACCGCAAATGGCACGATGCCGTGCTGCGGTTCCGCGACGGCCAGCCGCCCGAGTTCGGCGCCATCTGGATGGTGTACTACCCGGGCATCATGATCGAGTGGTATCCGCATGTGCTGGTGGTGTCATGGCTGATTCCGCGCGGTCCGCAGAAAACCACCAACGTGGTGGAGTTCTATTACCCTGAGGAAATCGCGCTGTTCGAACGCGAATTCGTCGAAGCCGAACGTGCCGCCTATATGGAAACGGCCTGTGAAGACGACGAAATCGCCGAACGGATGGACGCAGGCCGCCGCGCGCTGATGGAGCGTGGCGAATCGCAGGTCGGCCCGTATCAGAGCCCGATGGAAGACGGCATGCAACACTTCCACGAGTTCTTGCGGCGCGAACTGGGCGCGATCTGAGCCGCGACCGGTCTGCGTGCGGTCTGCGCATGATCCGGTTGGCGCGCGGTAAGCTTGAAAGCATGGAAAGACGGGCTTCGGCCCGTCTTTTTTTGTTTAGACTAACAACATGTTCCGGCCATCAGCGAACGGCGCCAAACCGCCGCGCCAGCGCCGCAATCGCCCGCTCAGGAGACGTCATGCCCCACACTCACTACACCACTCTGATTTCCGCAACGAATCTCGCGGAACGGCTTGCCGCTGCGCCGGGCAGCGTGTTCGTCGTCGATTGCCGCTTCGATCTGGCCGACACCGACGCGGGCGAAAAAGCCTATACGGCCGGGCATCTGCCCGGCGCCCACTATCTGCACCTCGATCGCGATCTGTCGGGGCCCAAGACGGGCACCAACGGCCGCCATCCGCTGCCGGACCGCGCGCGCCTCGTGGAAACGCTCGAGGCGCGCGGCCTGAAACAAGGTCAACAAGTGGTCGCCTATGACGCGCAAGGCGGCATGTACGCCGCTCGTGCCTGGTGGCTGCTGCGTTGGCTGGGGCACGATTCTGTTGCGTTGCTCGACGGTGGATTGCCAGCCTGGCAGGCCGCCGGTCAGCCGCTGACGCAAGACGCGCCGGCGCAGAACACCGGCGACTTCAAAGCCGCGGCGCCGCTCTCCGTGACGATCGACGCCCAGGCGGTCGAGCGCAATCTCAGCACGCGGGAGCGCGTCGTGGTCGATGTGCGCGCACCGGATCGCTATCGCGGCGAAAACGAAACGCTCGACCGCGTCGGCGGCCACATTCCCGGCGCGCTCAATCGCTTTTTCAAGGACAACTTCACCGCGGATGGCCGCTTCAAGCCGGCACACACGCTGCGCGAGGAGTTCCATGCGCTGCTGGCCGATACGCCGCCGGAGCACGTCGTGCTGCAATGCGGCTCGGGCGTGACGGCATGCGTCAACGCGCTCGCGATGGAGATCGCCGGCATGCACGGCGCGGCGTTGTACGCGGGGTCGTGGAGCGAATGGACTTCCGATCCGGCGCGGCCGGTTGCCACCGGCCCGAATCCATAAGCGGAGCGCGGGACCGTTAGTAAAAAGGCCGTTGCCGCGGAAAAGCGGCAATGGCCTTTCTCATTCTTCGAGCCCAACGCATCGGCTCCCGGCTATGCTGCGCTCAATCGGAGTCTCGAACCGGGGCGAACAGACGCGTGCCTTCACGCGACGCCATGCTGCTTGAACCACATCAACGCGCGGCGCCAGCCATCCTCGGCATCGGCCTTTTTGTAACTCGGCCGGTAGTCCGCGAAAAACGCATGACCCGCGTCGTCATACACGACGAATTGCGAACCGCGGCCCGCCTGCGGACCTTGGGCGATGGCCTGCTTCATCTGCTCCAGCGTGTCTGCGGGATGCTTTGATCCTGGCGCCCGTATAGGCCGAGCACCGGCGCATGCAGATTCGCCACTTGATCGAGAGGATTGGCCGGCGTCATCGAGTTCTTCTCGCCCGTCACACGCCCATACCAAGCCACAACCGCCTTCAGCCGCGGATTGTGCTCGGCATACAGCCACGCAATCCGGCCGCCCCAGCAGAAGCCATTCACACCGAGCCGATTCAGATCGCCTCCATGCTCGCCGGCCCATGCGACGGTCGCGTCGAGATCGGCCAGCGCCTGCTCGTCCGGTACCTTGTCGAGGATTTCCGCGCTGAGCTGCTGGATGGTCGGGTACACCGACGGATCACCCTGGCGGACAAACAGGTCCGGCGCGATCGCGAGATAACCCAACGTGGCAAAGCGCCGGCAGACGTCGGCAATGTGCTCATGCACGCCGAACGCTTCATGGATCACGATGATCACCGGCAAGTGCGTCTTGCCCTTCGGCTGCGCGCGATAGGCGGGCACCAGCGTATCGCCGGATCGCACGCCAACCTCGCCGGCCTCGAGGCCCTCGCTATCGGTATGGATGGTTTGCGCCGACACTGGCAACACGGCTGCGGCAAAACCGGTGCCGAGCGCGGCCTTGATGAAGGTGCGTCGATTGAACGGAACGTGCGGGACCAGACTGTCGATGTCAGGCTTCAGCATGCGGCGCTCCTCGGGTGAAAGTTGGAGGCAACAGGATACGCTTCACGCGCATCCTGTTGCACAACCGCCCTGCCAGCCCTCAGTGCAGTTTGACCCGCGGCAGCGTGGTGCGGCGCAGCCAGTGCGCGAAAGTATCGAGCACCATCCGCGCATAGCCGTGCAGCGCGGCGATATGCAGCCGGTAAAGCGACATGTACATGAAGCGCGCGAACAACCCCTCGATCAGCATATTGCCGCCGATTACGCCGCCCATCAGATTACCGACCGCGCTGAAATGTCCGAGCGACACCAGCGAACCGAAGTCGCGATAGGTGAATTCCGGCAGCGGCTTGTTCTCGAGCCGGGCCGCGAGCGCCTTCATCAGGAAGCTCGCCTGCTGGTGAGCGGCTTGCGCACGCGGCGGCACGTTGCGCTCGTTGCCCGGCCATGGACATGCCGCGCAATCGCCAAGCGCGAAGATGTTGTCGTCGATTTCGGTTTGCAGCGTGCGGCGTACGGTGAGCTGCCCGAGGCGATTGACCGGCAAGCCGTCGAGCTGGCTCAGCACAGCGGGCGCCTTGATGCCCGCTGCCCACACGGTCAGATCGGCACGCACCGTTTTACCGCTCGCGGTGCGGATGAGGCCGGGCGCGACTTCCGCCACCGTCTCGCCGATCATCAGCTTTACGCCGAGCTTCGTGAGCAATTCGGCGGTGGCCGTCGAAACACGCTCCTGCAAGGCCGGCAAAATGCGCGGCCCCGCTTCGATCAGCACGATGCCGACGTCGTGCCGCGGATCGAGCTTATGCAAGCCGTACGCGGACAACACCTGCGCCGTATTGCGCAACTCAGCGGAGAGTTCGACGCCCGTCGCACCGCCACCGACGATCGCCACCTGGATGCGCGGCTCGGTGGAAAGCGGCGTGCCGGATTCCGACTCGACGGGCTCATGCACCTGATGCTCAGCCCGCATGCACGCCGCGATCAGCCGTTTGCGGAAGCGCTCAGCCTGGCTGACCGTGTCGAG
This sequence comes from Paraburkholderia sp. GW821-FHT02A12, assembly GCF_059422005.1. Lineage (NCBI taxonomy): Bacteria > Pseudomonadati > Pseudomonadota > Betaproteobacteria > Burkholderiales > Burkholderiaceae > Paraburkholderia > Paraburkholderia sp. GW821-FHT02A12. Next base: position 3,572,512 of record NZ_JBWKWA010000002.1, read on the forward strand.
CGCCAGGGAAAACTCAGGCGCACCCTTCACACCAAAGAACGCCGTCGTGCTGCCGATGGCGATGATCAGCGTGTCGTATTCGAGCTCGCGCACCGGCAGCAATTCGGCGCCGTCGTCGTCGAGCACGATGCCGAGCGTCAAACGCCTGTTCGTCCGGTCGAGACCGGTCAGCTCGCCCTGTTGAAACTCGAAGCCATGCCAGCGCGCTTGCGCCGCGTATTCGAGCTCCTGCGTGAACGGGTCCATACTGCCGGCCGCGACTTCATGCAACAGCGGCTTCCAGATATGGGTCGGATAGCGATCGACGAGCGTTACCTGTGCCTGCGGACCGCCTTTGTTCTTATGCGGCGCATAGCGGTCGCCCAAGCGCGTCGCCAGTTCCAGCCCCCCCGCGCCCCCGCCAACGACGATAAAACGATGCATTGAACTCTCCGTGTTTGCCGATGGTTGTGCGTCGAGACGGCGCGCATGAAAAGCGCGCCGTCTGTCAGCGATTGTCCACGAGCAGCACGGGTTGTCACAAGCCGTCAAAACGCATGTGTGACATGCGCACGACGATATCGCGTTCCGTCACACGCACGTCAATGCGCTTCTTCCCAGTTCAAGCCGGCGCCGACTTCGGCGACCAGCGGCACCTTCAGCGCGGCCACACCGCACATCAGCTCCGGCAAGCGCTTGCGTACCTCGGACAATTCGCTGTCAGGTACCTCGAGAATCAGTTCGTCGTGCACCTGCATGATCATGCGCGTGCCGACCTTCGATTCCTCGAGCCACTTCTGAACCGCGATCATCGACAGTTTGATCAGGTCGGCGGCGGTGCCTTGCATCGGCGCATTGATGGCGGCGCGCTCGGCGGCTTGCCGGCGCGGACCGTTGCCGCCGTTGATCTCCGGCAGCCACAGGCGGCGGCCGAACACGGTTTCCACATAGCCCTTGGCCTTCGCGCTCAGACGCGTTTCGTCCATATAACGCGCAACACCCGGATACCGCGCGAAGTAGCGGTCGATGTAAAGCTTGGCGGCATCGCGCGTAATGCCGAGGTTCGACGCGAGGCCGAACGAGCTCATGCCGTAGATCAAGCCGAAGTTGATCACCTTGGCCACGCGCCGCTGATCGCTCGAGACTTCGAGCGGCGTCACGCTGAAAATTTCCGCGGCAGTGGCGCGGTGAATGTCTTCGCCTTGCGAGAACGCGCGCAGCAACGATTCGTCGCCGGAGATGTGCGCCATGATGCGCAACTCGATCTGCGAGTAGTCGGCGGAGACGAGCTTGTGGCCCGGCGGCGCAATGAACGCCTCGCGAATCCGGCGGCCCTCGCCGGTGCGTACAGGAATGTTCTGCAAGTTCGGATCGTTCGACGCCAGACGGCCTGTCACCGCCACCGCCTGCGCATAGTTCGTATGCACGCGGCCGGTTTCGGCGTTGACCATGCGCGGCAGCTTGTCCGTATAGGTGGACTTCAGCTTCGACAAACCGCGATGTTCGAGCAGGATCTTCGGCAACGGATAATCTTCGGCGAGCTTTTGCAGCACTTCTTCGTCGGTGGACGGCGCGCCGCTCGGGGTCTTCTTGACCACCGGCAATTCGAGCTTCTCGAAGAAAATCTGACCGATCTGCTTCGGTGAACCCAGATTGAATTCGCCGCCTGCCAGCACGTAGGCTTCGCTTTCGAGCTGAATCAGACGCGCGGCGATTTCGCTGCTTTGCTGACGCAGTTTCTCCGCGTCGATCAGCACGCCGGCGCGCTCCATCTTGCGCAATACGCGCGAAGTCGGCACCTCGATGTCGCGATAGACGTAGTCGAGCGTCTTCTCCGCGGCCACTTGCGGATACAACGCCTGATGCAGACGCAACGTGATATCGGCGTCTTCCGCTGCGTATTCCGCGGCCTTGTCCAACGCCACTTCGTCGAAGCCGATCTGTTGCGCGCCCTTGCCCGCCACTTCCTCGTACTTGATGGTCTTGACGCCGAGATGGCGCAGCGCGAGGCTGTCCATGTCATGCGTGCGATGCGATTCGAGCACGTACGATTGCAGCAGCGTGTCGTGTTCGATGCCGCGCATTTCGATGCCGTAGTTCGCCAGCACCTGCTCGTCATACTTCACATGCTGGCCGACTTTCTTGTGCTCATCGCTCTCCAGCCACGGCTTGAGCCTCGCGAGCACTTCGTCGCGCGGCAGTTGCACGGGGGCGTCCGGCCCGCGATGCGCGAGCGGCACATAAGCCGCACGCCCGGCTTCGACCGAGAGCGACAAGCCGACGATTTGCGCGGTCATCGGATCGAGCGACGTGGTTTCCGTATCGAAGGCGGTCAGCTCGGCCGCGTTGATCTTCTCGAGCCACGCGTCGAACTGTTCCCACGTCTGCACGGTGTCGTAGTGACGTTGGTCGTCCACCGTGAGCGCCGGCGGCACGTCGGTCTCAGGACCTTCCACTGCGTCCGCGACTTCCACTTCGCGCAGCCAGGTCTTGAAGCCGTAGCGCGTGAACACGTCGCGCAGTTCCTCGCGCGACTCCAGACGGCTCTCCAGGCTTTTCTCGATCGACACGATATGGCCAGTCAGATCGCAATTGCGCTCGACGGTAACGAGTTTTCTCGCCATCGGCAGAAACTCGAGCGCACGGCGCAGATTGTCTCCTACCGCGCCTTTGATCTCGTCCGCATGGGCGACGATGCCCTCGAGCGAATCGTATTGCGTGAGCCATTTGATCGCCGTCTTCGGCCCGCACTTCTCGACGCCTGGCACGTTGTCGACGGTATCGCCGATCAGCGACAGGTAGTCGATGATGCGCTCCGGCGGCACGCCGAATTTGGCGAGCACGCCGGCGCGGTCGAGCGTTTCATTGGTCATCGTATTGATGAGGGTGACATGATCCGTTACGAGCTGAGCCAGATCCTTGTCCCCAGTCGACACGATCACGTTCATGCCGCGTTTTTCAGCCGCGGTGCTGAGCGTGCCGATCACGTCATCGGCTTCCACGCCGTCGATCATCAGCAACGGCCAGCCGAGCGCGCGCACGGCGACGTGGATCGGTTCGATCTGACGCGAGAGGTCGTCCGGCATTGAAGGACGATTCGCCTTGTAGTCGGGATACCAGTCGTCGCGAAACGTTTTGCCCTTGGCGTCGAACACGCACGCGCTATACTCTGCTGTGACTTCCTTGCGCATGCGGCGCAGCATGTTGATCATCCCGTAGAGCGCACCCGTCGGGCCACCCTCGGGTCCGCGCAGATCAGGCATCGCATGGTAGGCCCGGTACAGATAACTCGAACCGTCGACCAATAGCAGGGTCTTACCTTCTAGGCTTCGTTCTTCAGGCATTATGACTAAGAGAAAAGTGATTCCGAGTCTGCGATCACTCGCAGATCAAGAGCGCGCAACGGCTAAGAAGGCCCGCGCATCGTGGCAGATGTTCACGATTATGGCAGAGTTTATCGAGGCGACCGAGTACCTCTCGGAGATTCGTCCCGCTGTCAGCATCTATGGTTCAGCGCGCCTGAAACCGAACTCGCCGTACTACAAACTGGCCACGCAAATCGCGCGCAAGCTGTCGGACGCCGGCTTCGCGGTGATCTCCGGCGGCGGCCCCGGCATCATGGAGGCGGCCAACAAGGGCGCACATGGGGGCAAGGCGCCGTCGGTGGGTTTGAACATCGAACTGCCGCACGAGCAATCGGGCAATCAGTGGCAAGACATCTCATTGCGGTTCCGCCATTTCTTCACGCGCAAGGTCACGTTCGTGAAGAATTCGGATGCGGTGATCGTGATGCCGGGCGGCTTTGGCACACTGGATGAACTGGCCGAAGTCCTCACGCTGATTCAAACCAAGAAATCGCGCCACGTGCCGATCATTCTGGTGGGCGCCGAGTTCTGGGAAGGCCTGCTTGCGTGGTTCAGCAACGCGCTCACGCCGATGGGCCTGATCAATCCGACGGACATGGACTTGATGCAGGTGATCGACGATCCGGACCAGGTGCTCGAAGCGGTGTTGAAGTTCTACGAAGACCGCGAAGAAGCCGAGCCGCATCCGGCCAAGTCGGACGAAGACCGGATGTTCTATCTGTGATCTCCAGTACCGCGTGAGATAGCGCTATACGGGTCGATACGGGTCGGCACAGGTCGATGCGAGCTAACGGGCGGCGTCCATGCCGCCCGTTTCCGTTTCATCGGCCTGATCGCCTTGCGCTTGCAACCATTCGCAGAACTGCGCCACCAACGGCGCCTCTGCCACCTCGCGTCTTGCGACCCACCAATAGCCGCGTGCATCGATACGCGGACCCGGCAGCGGCACCACGAGCCGTCCCGATGCCAATTCGTCCGCGAGCAACGGCAACGGACCGAGCGCCACGCCGAGCCCGTCCACCGCAGCCTGCAATGCCAGATAGAAGTGATCGAACGACTGCTTCTTCCGGCATTTCGCCGTCACGCCTGCTGCCGACAACCAATTGCTCCACGCTTCGGGCCGCGTGTCCGAGTGCAGCAGCACGTGGCGCGCGAGATCGTCAGCGACATTGATCGGCGAGCGTTGCAACAACGCGGGACTGCACACCGGAATCTCGCTCTCGGCGAGAAAATGGCCGCTCACGCAGTTCGGCCAGTGAGCCGGCCCGCGCCTCACGGCAACGTCGAAACTGTCCAGCGTTTCGACCGGCGCGTTCGAGGTCGATAAGCGCAGTTCCACGTTAGGTGCCTTGCGCTGGAACTGATTCAGACGCGGCAGCAGCCATTTCATTGCGAAGGTGGGCAACGCGTTCACCCGCAGCACACGGACGACGCCCGTGTCGCGCAATTGATCGGTAGCGAGCGCGATGCTGTCGAACGCGGCCTGCACGGTCGCCAGATAGCGGCGGCCGTCTTCGGTCAGACGCACACGCTTGCCGCGGCGATGAAAAACCTGCACGCCGAGCCACGTTTCGAACGCGGCGACTTGCCTGCTGATTGCACCGTGCGTCACATGCAATTCGTTCGCCGCCGCGCTGAAGCTTTCATGCCGTGCAGCGGCCTCGAAGGCGCGCAGCGCCGGAAATGGTGGAAGGTTACGGGCCATGCTTGTGATTCTAGATCACAAGCACGCGCTCAAAAATCGTTTTGTGCGCCGAGGGTTCGGCGCTAACCTCCAGAACATGAACTGGAAGGCTAGCGATATGGACCACAATCTCACTTCGTCCGAACCCGCACAGGCGCCCGCGCCGACGCTGCGGGAAATCTTCGGCGGCTTTCTCGGCCTCGGGCTGATCTCGTTCGGCGGTGCGCTGCCGCTCGCGCGGCGCGCGGTGGTCGAACGGCGCCGCTGGCTGACTGCCGCGGAATTTACGGACCTGCTCGGCCTGTGCCAGTTCTTGCCGGGCGGCAATGTGATCAATCTCTCGGTAGCGATCGGGATGCGCTTTCGCGGCCTGCCCGGCGCGCTCGCCGGCTTGCTGGGTCTGATTGCCGGGCCGTCGCTGGTGGTGATCGGCCTTGGCGTGCTGTACGAGCACACGCAAGACGATCCACATGTCAGGCACCTGTTCGCCGGTCTCGCCGCGGCGGCGGCCGGTCTGCTGGTCTCGATGGCCGTGAAGATCCTGCTGCCGTTGCGGGATAAGCCGATGGCGGCGCTGATCGCGGCGCTCGGGTTCATCGCCATCGCAATCATGCGCCTGCCCCTTCTGCCGACGATGCTGGTGCTCACGCCGCTCAGCATCTACATAGCGTCGAGGGCCGCACGATGATCGATACGCTCATTTCACTCGCCGTCATTTTCAGTCAGCTGTCGCTAATCGCATTCGGCGGCGGCAATACAATTCTTCCGGAGATGCAGCGTCAGGTGGTGGACGTGCATCACTGGATGCCGGCCGGCGAATTCAGCGCGCTGTTCGCGCTCGCGCAAGCCGCGCCGGGGCCGAATCTGATGATCGTGACGCTGGTCGGCTGGCATGTGGCCGGCTGGGCCGGGATGCTGGTGAGTTCGGTGGCGAAGTTCGGGCCGTCGTCGATCGTGACGATTCTCGCGCTGCATGCGTGGGACCGATTCAAGGACCGCCCGTGGCGGCGCTATGCGCAGGCCGGACTGGTGCCGGTGACTGCCGGCATTGTCGCGGCGAGCGCGGCCTTGATCGCCGAAGCGTCGGATCCGACGGCGATTGCGTGGGCGATTACCGCAGCCACCGCGGCGCTGGCGTTGAAAACGCGCATCCATCCGTTATGGCTGCTGGCGGCCGGCAGCCTGATCGGGCTGACGGGCTTCGGGCAGTTCTAGACTGCGAGGCCAAGGCGACCGGAACCAACGCTAGCCTTGGCCTCGAAAAGCCCCCGTTTACTGAAACGCCACCTCAGCAAAGCTGCGCAGCTTGCGGCTATGCAGACGATGCAGCCCGTTCATGCGCAGCAACTCCATCGCCTTCACACCGATCTGCAAATGCTGATCGACCTGCGCGCGATAGAACTGATCGGCCATGCCGGGCAGCTTCAGCTCTCCATGCAAGGGCTTGTCCGACACGCAGAGTAAGGTGCCGTAAGGCACGCGGAAACGGAAGCCGTTCGCCGCAATCGTCGCGCTTTCCATATCGAGTGCGATCGCGCGGCTCTGCGACAGCCGCTGCACCGGCTCGCGATGATCGCGCAACTCCCAGTTGCGGTTATCCACACTCGCCACCGTGCCCGTACGCATGACGCGCTTCAGCTCGACGCCATCCAGTTGCGTGACCTGCGCGACCGCACGTTCCAACGCCACCTGCACTTCGGCAAGCGCCGGAATCGGCACCCACAGCGGCAGATCCGCGTCGAGCACGTGGTCCTCGCGCACGTAGCCGTGCGCCAGCACGTAGTCGCCCAGACGCTGCGTGTTACGCAGACCGGCGCAGTGACCCAGCATGATCCATGCGTGCGGACGCAGCACCGCGATGTGATCAGTAATCGTCTTCGCGTTCGACGGCCCGACGCCGATGTTGATCATCGTGATGCCGCTGCCGTCCGCGCGCTTCAGGTGATACGCGGGCATCTGCGGCAAACGCGGCGGCGCCGTACCTTCCTGCGCCTGCTCGCCGAGGTTCTCGTTGTACGTGACCACGTCGCCCGGTTCGACGAACGATGTGTATTCGCTGCGGTAGGCGCGCAGTTCTTCGTCGTCGGTATGGGCCATCATCGCGCGGCCGAGTTTGACGAACTCGTCGATATAGAACTGGTAGTTCGTGTACAGCACGTAGTTCTGGCAATGCGTGGGCGACGTCGCCGTGTAGTGCTTCAGCCGATGCAGCGAAAAGTCCACGCGCGCCGCCGTGAACAGCGCCAACGGGTGCGGCTCGCCCGGCAGCGGCTCATACGTGCCGTTGACGATGCGGTCGTCCAGCAGCGCGAGGTCCGGCGTGTCGAATACATCGCGCATCAGGAACAGACGTTCGCGATCCAGATCGCCTTCGAGGTGAATGCCTTCGGCGAACGCGAAATGAATCGGGATCGGCTGATCGGACACCCCCACTTCGATCTGCACGTGATGGTTCTTCGCCAGCAAGCGCAATTGCTCGCGGTAGTAGTTGCCGAACAGGTCCGGCCGCGTCACGGTCGTCTCGAACACGCCCGGACCCGCGACGAAACCGTACGAGCGGCGCGAGTCGATATGCGTGTTGACTTCGGTGCACACTCTGACGAACGGGTAGCAGGCGCGCACCCGGCGATCGAACAATTCGTTACGGCGGTAACGCGCGAAGGCGTCGCGCAGAAACGAAGTGTTCGCTTCGTAGATGGCGGACAGGCGGGTGACGGCCTCGGCGGCGTCGTCGAAGGATGCGGCTGGGAAGCTGTTGGCGGGAGTCTGCACCGCGCGTTGATTGGTATCGTTGTTCATCTTCATTCGCCTCTATTAACGAGACGACATTACCACGGAACCCGCGCTCGCAAAATGACCGTGCAGCGCTGGTGACGCCCGCGGCGGCAACGGCCGCGCGATTGCGGGCACGCCGCGCGAAAGCGGCGCAAAATAAGGCGATCGCGCCCGTAGGCAAAGCTGGATTTGCTAGAATCGGGGCACCATATTGGAGAATCACCATGAAGCCGCTCCTTCCCGTCGCCGTTGCGCTGGCCCTCGCCTTCGGCAGCGCCGCGATGGCTGCCCAGCCCGTCGACGCCACGCCGCCCCCGGATCAACCGCAGTCCGCCAACGAACGGGCAGGCCTGCCGGACCTGAAGGCGATCAACCGGCCGGCCGCGGAAGTCAGCTCCAAGGTCGAAATCAACGTACCACGCACGCCGAGCTTCTACGAACGCAGCGCCAACGGCACCGAAATCACCGAATACCGCGACAAAGGCAAGCCGGTTGAAATCAACGTGCACTCGAACCTCGGCACGCGCTATCAGATGAGCGCGCCGCTCGACACGTCGCCCACCGTGCGCGACAACGGCCGCGCAAGCACGCGTTTGCCGTCGGTGAATCTGAGTTATTGACAAAACCGGAGCGGCGGCCCGGCGTAAGCCGCCTCCCTCCTGCTCTGCGCGGTCTGCGGAGCGCCGCCCTTGGGGCTTTCAGCCAGTTTGCCGAGATGCGGCGCTTAAGCTCCGGCGCTGAGTTGCAGCGCCGACTCGCCGCCCGGACTTATCGCGCTTCGGCAGCGCTTTTTGACACCGCACTTGCCACACCTCGCACTGGCCGCAACGCGCCAGCCCGACCAACCTGATCCGACGTTTCCCGCATGGCTGTCTTCACCGCTGTCACCGAACCCCAACTAGCAGAATGGATGCGCCATTACGATCTCGGCGAAGTCGTCGAATTTCGCGGCATCCCGTCCGGTATTGAGAACAGCAACTTCTTTCTGACGACGACGCGTGGCGAATACGTCCTCACGATTTTCGAAAAGCTGACGGCCGAACAACTGCCGTTCTATCTCGATCTGATGCAGCATCTGGCCGCGCACCGCGTGCCGGTGCCGGACCCGATGCCGCGCGAAGACGGCGCGCTGTTCGGCACGCTGCATGGCAAGCCCGCCGCGATCGTGACCAAGCTCGAAGGCGCGCCCGAGTTGGCGCCGGGCGTCGAACACTGCATCGAGGTCGGGCAGATGCTCGCGCGCATGCATCTGGCGGCCCGCGATTACGCGCGCTATCAGCCGAATCTGCGCAGCCTGCCATGGTGGCAGGAAACCGTGCCGACTATCCTGCCGTTTCTGGACGGCGCGCAACGCGAGTTGCTGTCGTCCGAACTCGCCCATCAGGAAGCTTTCTTCGCTTCGGCCGATTACGCCGCGCTGCCCGAAGGCCCGTGCCACGCCGACCTGTTCCGCGACAACGCGCTGTTCGCGCATGCGGCGCCCGAGACCGGCCACGAGGTGCGCCTGGGCGGTTTCTTCGATTTCTATTTCGCCGGCTGCGACAAGTGGCTGTTCGACGTCGCCGTAGCAGTCAACGACTGGTGCGTCGACCTCGCCACCGGCAAGCTGGACGACGCGCGCACCGAAGCCATGCTGCGCGCCTACCAGACCGTGCGCCCCTTCACCGCCGAGGAAAACCGCCATTGGGGCGACATGCTGCGTGCGGGCGCGTACCGTTTCTGGGTCTCGCGCCTGTATGATTTTCATTTGCCGCGCGCGGCCGAGCTGCTCAAACCGCACGACCCCGGCCATTTCGAGCGCATTCTGCGCGAACGCCTGTCCGGCGTTGCACTTCCTGGCATTCATACCTCATGCAACTGATCGAAGTCCCCGCGAAAACCGGCTATGTGTGGTTCCGGCAGGGTATCTGGCTGTTCCGCAAGAACCCGCTCGCGTTTCTGACGCTGTTCTTCACTTACCTGCTGGTCATGACGCTCGTGTCGCAGATTCCGGTGATCGGCGGCGTGCTGCCGCTGGTGTTCATTCCGGGCGTCGCGGTCGGCTTCATGGCGGCGTGCCGCAATACGATCGCCGGCAAGCCGGTGTTTCCGACCATTCTGGTGGACGGCTTTCACTCGTACGGCCCCGTGGTCGCCAAACGCTTGCTGGTGCTCGGCGTGCTGTATGTCGTCGCGATGGCGCTGGTGCTCGCCGGGTCGGCGCTGGCTGACGGCGGCATGCTGCTGAAGGTGATGCTCGGCGGCGTGGCAATGGATCAGGACGCGATCGCGAACAGCAATATTCCGCTCGCGGTGCTCACCGCATTCGCGTTCTACATTCCAGTGGCAATGATTTTCTGGTTCTCGCCGACGCTCATTGCGTGGCACGACATTCCGCCGGTCAAGGCGATGTTCTTCAGCCTCGTCAGTTGCTGGCGCAATCGCGGCGCGTTCATCGTGTTCGGCGCGCTGTGGTTCGCGGTGGCCATGACGGTGTCGCTCGGTTTGTCGGCGGTGATGCAGGCACTGGGCGCCGGCGACTTCGCATTCGCGATCCTGATGCCCGCCACGATGATCGTCACGACCATGTTGTATTGCTCGTTCTACGCAACCTATCGCGGCTGCTTCGGCGTGCAAACGCCCGAAACGCCGGACCTGCCGACCACCCCGGCAGCTTAAGTATTTTGGCGCGCGGGCGCGGAGCGCTGATGCGGCGCTCACGCGCCGCGCCGCCGCTTCGTCGACTCCTCAACTCCACTCGTCAACGCGACGCGATTTGCGGCACAATGGTTTGCGCGCAATCGATTTGCACGCTATTTCAGACGAGATGCACCATGACCCAGCGTCCCGCTTTGCCCTTCACGCTCGACGAGCAACTCTGCTTCGCGCTCTATTCGACCTCACTCGCGATGACGAAAGCGTACAAGCCGCTGCTCGACAAGCTCGACCTCACGTACCCGCAATATCTGGCGATGCTGGTGCTATGGGAAACCGATGACATCACGGTCAAGGACATCGCCGCGCGTCTGAATCTCGACTCGGCGACGGTCACGCCGCTGCTCAAGCGCCTCGAGACGCAAGGCTATCTGGAACGGGTGCGCGGCGTCGAAGATGAGCGGCTCGTCTACATCCGGCTGACCAAAGCCGGCACCGCACTGAAGCGCCAGGCGCGGGAAGTGCCGGCGGAAATCTTCTGCGCGACCCAGCAGACGCCCGAATTCCTGCTTCGTCTGCGCGACGACCTGACGCGCCTGCGCACCACCCTCAACGATTACATGGACCACTAGCCAGCCTGCCGCAAAAGCACGCTATCGATCCGATCTGCAAAAACATTTGCACACAAATGATTTGTGCACTATCTTTATCGCATGCCGCTTCGATAGCGATGAGCCGGAACGGTGAGCAAGCAGCGGCACATATGCAGATCCTGACAACCCAGATTGAGGAGCAGCACAATGAACGTACTCTACAAAGCAAGCGCAACCAGCACCGGTGGCCGTGACGGCCGTGCAGTGTCGTCGGACAATGTGCTTGACGTGAAGCTGGCCGCACCGCGCGAACTAGGTGGCAACGGCACGGTGGGCACGAACCCGGAACAACTCTTTGCTGCCGGCTATTCGGCCTGTTTTCTGAGCGCGATGAAGTTCGTCGCCGGCCAGCGCAAGCAGGCTTTGCCGGCAGACACGCAAGTCATGGCAGAAGTGGGCATCGGCCCGAACGACAATGGCGGCTTCGCGCTCGATATCGATCTGCGCATCTCGCTGCCGGGTTTCGCCGCGGACGCGGCCAAGGAACTGGTCGACGCGGCGCATCACGTCTGCCCGTACTCGAACGCCACGCGCAACAACGTCGCAGTGCGTTTGCAAATCGCGTAAGCGTGCGACCTGTTTGAATAGCTGGGGCGGCGCGACAAAACCGCGCTGCCACGATCAGCGCCCGCTCCTTGCAAAACAGGCGCGGGCGTTGTGCTTTTTTGCGGACGCGGCACGTAACGGTTCAAGGAAGAGTACAACCGGTTGCGCGGGGAGCGGGGAGCGGGGAGCGGGGAGCAGGGAGCAGGGAGCAGGGAGCAGGGACCGGGATGCCACGCGCAGCGGTATTTCCGGATCTTCAATCCGGTCACGCAGTCCGAAAAGTTCGACGCCAAAGGGCACTTTATCGGGCGCTATCTGCCGCAGCTGGCGAAACTGCGGCCTAAGTGAATTCACGCGCCGTGGCTGGCAGGCGCTGAAGAGCTCGCCGATTGCGGCATGGTGCTGGGCAAGAAATATCCCGCGCAGATCGTCGACCATGCACAAGCGTGGCAGCACACACTGGCTCGCTTCGGCAAGTAACGGTCGGCATTGCATTGGCCGATATCGTGGTGTTGCTGGTGTTGCTCGTCGCGACGATGTTCGCGTTCTGCGACGGTACCGCTGGGCAGGCGGCCTATTGATGCCCGATGTGGCTTGGGTGGCGTTCGCCGCGGTGTTGAATCACGCGTTGTGGCAATTGAATCCGGCTGCCTGGGAGTTCATGACAGCTTGGGCGCCTCACCCGAACAGCAACAGCTTAGTACTGGCTCATCCACGACGGTTGGCGGATGTTCGCCTCGCGATCCAGCTTACGCATACGGAATTCGAGATCGTACAGATCCGTAGCTTCAGCGAGAAATGCGTCAGCACGTTCTTTCGCAAGCTGATCGGGCGATTTGGTCAGAAACAGGAACAAGCGGCTCAGCAGGTACATGGTCAACCTCGACTATGAATTTAGGCGTTAACTCCTAAGGGATAACCCCTATTATAGGGAAAACCCTAGGAATACGCCAATCTTCTTTTCGAAGTGTTGTTCCCGCGTCACCTTTCGCCGGCTGAGGCCGTACTGACGGCACTTTCCGCGATACGGCCGGCGCCCGTGCGGCGCTGGTGCCTGAAGAACTCCCACACCAACGTGCTCGCATCCGGCCCTTTGGCGGAGTGAAACGGCACTGCGTCGTCACCGCCGCTCCACGCGTGCGCGAGCCCTTGCACGCGGCACAGCCGCACCACGCGCCGGCCGCCGCGCAGGTAGTCGCGCGTCACCACGCCGCCTTTGCGTTCTTCGCGCACTTCGCCGGATTTGCGCGCGCCGTTTTCGTCGACGATCCGGTTCAGCCGGAGAAATTGCACCGCCAGCTGGTCCGCATTGACAGGTGCGACCACATGATCGGCGTCGCCGTGAATGACGATTGCCGGCATGCCAGGGTATTCCGCCACATTGACGATTTCGTCGACCAACTCGGCCGGTTCATGACGCGCGCCTCGCCGCATCACGTCCATCGCCGTGATGCCGGAGCGGGCCTCGCCCAAAGCCGGACCGGAATGCAGTGCGACTGCCGCAAAATGCTCCGGATGGTTGACCGCCAGCAGCGCCGTCAGACCGGCGCCTGCAGATATCCCGGCGACGTACACCCGTTCGCCGTCGAACCCATGCTGCATGACGAGTGCATCCACCAGCGACACCACGGCGCGCGCCTCGGCACCGCCGGCGCTTTCGCCAGAGTCGTACCAGTGCCAGCAGCGGTGCGAATGCACGTGCTTCGACTGCTCCGGATACACCACCGCAAAGCCGAACCGGTCGGCCAGCACATTCATGCGCGTGCCTTCGGCGAATTCATCGATCGATTGCGTGCAGCCGTGCAGCATCACCACCAGCGGCATGGCTTCGAGTGCATGGCCGGACGGAACGTACAGTCCATATTGAAGATGATTGACGAGCCGCCCCGGCGCCGCAGGCGCCGAGTGAAAAGAGCGGGTCCACGAACCGCTCGCCCAAGCCGACGCCCGCGGGCGGACGCGCGATTCCAGGGCGACGGCGCGCGGCGCCTCGCGTTTCGTGGGTGCACGCACCGCAGCCGCCGGTGTGAGCGGACGGACCTTGGTCGACAGCTTCGCAGTGGCGGGCCGCGCCGGACGCGTGGTGGTGCGCTTGGTGGTTTTGTGAGCGTGCTCGGTCTGAATCGCGAACAGCCGCTTGAGACCGCGTAGCCAGATTTTCGATAGACCTTTTGCCATCGGCGGGTAACCTCGCAAAAAGGGGCAGGGGCCGTTCGGTGGAACGACGCTTTGTTGTGCAATGCACAATAACATCAATCCTCATGCGATGTTGCAAGCATCGCTTCCTGCCCAACACCGAAATTTCCACTCGACGAACCTTATCGCAGGGTCGGCGTCAAACCGCCTCACGGCCCGGTTTACAAGCCAGCCGCCGACGACAAAAACGCCGCGCACGTTAAATCTACGCGGCAGCGCCCGTCTATACTGGCGGGTAACCTAATTGGTGTGCGATACCTTTGTCTCGTCGGCGATTCGCGCCGTTCGCGCGTTAAATCACTACTAACCCGATTCTACGCGGCCCTAGCCGCGCTTTTTGCCATGCCCGATTTACCGTCCCATCTGTGGTATTTGATCACCAGCCTCGGCGGCGCCGGCATGACGCTGCCGATCGCGCTCGCCATCGCGCTTTGGCTGGCGGTCGGATACTCATGGAGAATGGCGGCGGGCTGGTTGTTGTTGCTTGGCGCCGCCATCGGCGTTGTGACCGTGACCAAGCTGGCGTTCCTCGGCTGGGGCGTTGGCGTGCGCGAACTGGATTTCACCGGCGTCAGCGGTCACGCGATGTTGTCCACTGCCGTGTACCCGGTCGCGCTGTTCCTCATGCTGCTGCCGACGCGGCCGGCAATTCGTCTGACCGGCGTGCTGCTCGGCCTCGCCGCGGGCGCCGCGGTCGGGCTGTCGCGAGTCGTGCTGAGCGCTCACTCGCCGTCCGAAGCGATCACCGGCTGCCTGGTCGGTGCGCTGGCCGCGCTCGTCTTCGTGCGGATGGCGTGGCACGCCGAGCCGGACCGGCTTTCGGCGCTGCCCGTCACGGCAAGTCTGATGGTTCTCGCGGTGCTAATGCACGGTGTGCACGTGCCCACTCAGCGCTGGGTCACGCACATTGCACTGAAGGTTTCCGGTCATGAGAGGCCGTTCATCCGCGCACGCTGGAAGGCCACGCGTGACAACCGCCCCGCCACGGCGCCGCTCTCGCAAACCCTCAATACGCTTGAGCCGCTGCGCTCATCGGGCGTCTGACAACACTCCTCCGCAGGTTCACTAGCCGCGTCATGCGTCCTGTTGAATAATCGTCATCGGCCACCGTTATAACCTTTCGTATATTACGATAGCGTTTTAACCCGCCGTTCTGGCGCACGCCGGACCTTCGAACCTTCATGACACTGTCCCACCGCTTACTGAAACACGCGCTGTACATTGCCAGCGCCGTCTCCGTTGCCGTCAGCGCCAACGCACGCGCCGACGAACTGATCGTCTCCGCCGCCGCCAGCCTGACCAACGCGTTCAAGGCGGTCAGCGAGGTCTTTGAACAGCAGCATCCGGGCACCAAGGTGCTATTGAACTTCGGCGCGTCCGACGTGCTGATGCAGCAGATTGCCAAAGGCGCGCCCGCCGACGTGTTCGCGTCCGCCGATCAGAAGGCGATGGACAAGGCCGCAAACGAAAAAGTCATCGTGCCGGCAAGCCGCAAGGATTTCGCCGCCAATTCGCTGGTGCTGATCGTGCCGACCGACAGCCGTTTCGCGCCGGCCGCACTGAGCGATCTGGCGTCGGCGAATGTGAAGCGCGTCGCTTATGGCGATCCGGCATCCGTGCCGATCGGCCGCTACGCGCAAAGCGCGTTGCAGGCCGCCGGCGTCTGGGACGCCGTCAGCGCCAAAGCCGTGCTGGCGGCGAACGTGCGCCAGAGCCTCGACTACGTGTCGCGCGGCGAAGTCGATGCCGGCTTCGTATTCAGCACCGACGCCGCCGTCATGCCGGACAAGGTCAAAGTCGCGCTGAACGTGCGGACGCAAACGCCGATCAGCTACCCGATCGCGCAGGTCGAAGGCAGCCGTCACGCGGCGGACGCGCAGGCTTTCATCCGTTTCGTGCTGTCGCCGGCCGGCCAGGCGGTGCTCGCGAAGTACGGCTTCAAGCCGGCGCATTGATCAGCCTCCGCGTTGAGCAGCCTCATTAACTCGCTTCACTAAAGATCTCTCACACGCTCATGCAACAGGCCTGGATTCCGCTCTTGCTGTCGCTGAAAGTGGCGGGCTGGGCCACCGTGCTCAATCTGGTGTTCGGCGTCGCCGCCGGCTTCGGCTTGTCGCGCTGGCGTTCGGGTGCGCGCGACGTGATCGATTCGCTGCTGATGCTGCCGCTCGTGATGCCGCCCACGGTGCTCGGCTACTACCTGCTCGTGTTGCTAGGACGGCGCGGCGTGGTCGGCGCCTGGCTCGACCGGGTCGATATCCGGTTGGTGTTCACCTGGCAAGGCGCGGTGATCGCGTCGACGGTGGTGGCGTTCCCGCTGGTGCTGAAATCGACGCGCGCCGCCTTCGAAGCCGTCGATCCGCAACTCGAACGGGCTGCGCGCACGCTCGGCGTCAGCGAGACGGCGATCTTCTTTCGCGTGACGCTGCCGCTCGCCGCACGCGGCATTCTGGCCGGCGGCTTGCTGGCCTTCGCCCGGGCGCTCGGCGAATTCGGCGCAACGCTGATGATCGCGGGCAACTTGCCGGGACGCACGCAGACGCTCTCGGTTGCAGTCTATTCAGCCGTGCAAGCCGGCGACGACAGCACCGCCAATTTCCTCGTGCTCGTCACGTCGGTGGCGTGCGTGGTGATCCTGTTGCTCGCGGGCCGTCTGGTGCCGCAACACACGCTTTTGGCGTCCCGCTGATATGCCGCTCGCCGTCGACATTCGCAAGACCGTCAAGAGCGCCGAGCGCAGCTTTACGCTCGACGTTTCGTTTCAGGCGAGCACGCAGCGCGTGGTGCTGTTCGGGCCGTCCGGCGCGGGAAAAAGCCTGACCTTGCAGGCTATCGCCGGTTTGCTGCGCCCCGACGAAGGCGCGATCACGCTGCATGGCAAAACCTTGTTCGACAGCGCGCGCGGCGTCGATCTGAAACCGCAGGCGCGCAAGATCGCGTATCTGTTTCAGGACTACGCGCTGTTTCCACATCTGAACGTGCGGCAAAACATCGGCTTCGGCTTGCAGCCGGGCTGGTTCAATCCGCGCGCGCGGATCGTGCATCCGCAAGTCGATTACTGGCTCGACGCGCTTGAACTGAGAAGCGTGGCGGGCAATCATCCGGCACAACTTTCGGGCGGACAAAAGCAGCGGGTGGCGTTGGCGCGCGCGCTGGTCGCGCAGCCCCGGCTGCTGTTGCTCGACGAACCGTTTTCCGCACTCGATAGCGCTTTGCGCCAGCGCATGCGGCGCGAGTTGTCGGACCTGCAAACGCGTCTGGACATTCCGATGGTGTTGATCACGCACGATCCCGACGACGTCGCCGCCTTCGGCGATCAGGTCGTGCAGGTCAGCGACGGCTGCGTGCGCGAGAATCAGCCGTTCGCCGGCTACGCGCGCAGCGTGCCGTAAGCGCGCGCCTTCGGTCCCGCTTTCAGTCTTTCACGCCGAGAATCACGCTCGACGCCTTGAACGCCGCCATCGCGGCGGCGCCTTCTTCAAGGCCGAGCGTGTCGACGCTTTCGTTCGTCACGACGGCGGTTATCACGGTGCCGCCTTCGAGCGTCAACGACACCTCCGCATTGACCGCGCCACGCCTCACGCTCTGCACCGTGCCGCGCAACTGATTGCGCGCCGACAGTTTCGGCGGCGCACCGTCAGCGTCCTCGACGAGCAGCACCACCCACGAAGCCTTGATCAACGCGAACGCCGCCGAGCCTTCCGAGAGCCCCAGCGTCTCGGTGCTTTCATGCGTCAGCACGGATACGATCGTGTGGCCGCCGGGCAACGCCAGCGACACTTCGTCATTGACCGTGCCACGCACGATGCTCGAAACCGTGCCGTACAACTGGTTGCGCGCACTCGTTTTCACGCCGATACGCCCGATCAGATCCCAATCCGTCGCGAAACCTTCTATCGCCGCGCCCGCGCGCTCCAGAAAACGCCGGTGCTCGCGTTCGACCGCGCGAAACGTATCGATCAGCTTCACGGCGCGGGACGTGAGCGTCGTGCCGCCACCGCCTTTGCCGCCGGTCGAACGCACGACGAGCGGCTCGCCCGCCAGGTTGTTCATCGCATCGACGGCGTCCCACGCGCCTTTGTAGCTCATGCCCACGGCCTTCGCCGCGCCGGTGATCGAACCCGTTTCGCGGATCGCCGCGAGCAGCGCGATTCGCGACGCGCCGCCGAGCGTTTGCGCGCCGGCCTGAAACCAGACCGAGCCGCCGAGTTCGAGCGGTTCGTGAGACGAGTCGGGGTGATCGGATGTCATGGCGGCGCGTGGTCGATGAGAGGGGGAACGGGCAGCAAATGATTATAGCGACGCAGGCTTCTGCGGCCACCGGCGCGGCACTGCGGGCGGACTCAAACCGCGTACTGCGCTATCCCGTTACCGAACGACCAATTCTCCTTCAGCACTTCGACGAGATTGATGAGCACATCCTCCCGTCGCAGCCCGGGCGACTCCGCCAGTTCGTCCGCCATGCGCTTATACAGCGCCTTTTTCTGCTCGAGCGTGCGGGTGTTGTTCAGCGTGATCTGAATCAGCACGAGATCATCGCTGCGCTCGATATTCAGATACTGCTTGTCGTACACAAAATTGCCGGCCTCGTGCTCGGTGATGAGCATGAAGATGTCGTCCTTCGGCACGTTGAAGGTGTCCACCAGCGAACGCTGGATGCTGTCCGTCAGCGCCTTCCGGTATTCCGCCGGCTTGCCGGCGCGCAATGCGATTCGTGTGAGCGGCATGATGAAACTCCGTGGTTGCAGGTGAATGGGTAAACACAGCTTAGGTGACAGCTTAGGCGCGACTAGTCATAATTAAAATACATTGATAGTGATTTCATCTATATTCATTTGAAATGAAAGTCCTCGACCTCGATGCTGTGCGGGCCTTCGTGCTGGTCGCCGATCTGCACAGCTTTACGCGCGCCGCCGATGCGCTCGACACCACGCAGTCGGCCGTCAGCCTGAAGCTCAAGCGGCTGGAGGCGCATCTGGGCAAGCAATTGGTGGAGCGCACGCCGCGCGTCGTGCGCCTGTCCGCGGACGGCAACGCTTTCCTCGGCGCGGCGCGCGATCTGCTGAACGCGCATGAACGGGCACTGGGTTCGTTGTCGGTGGAGCGTCGGAGGCTGGTATTGGGACTGAGCGAGCACGTCGCGGGCGCTGATTTGCCGGCGTTGCTCGCCAGGCTCAATGCGCACGATCCGGGTCTGGTGGTCGAATTGCATCTGGGCATGTCCGCCGCGCTGCTCGCGCAATTCGACGAACGGCGGCTCGATGCGGTGATCGTTCGCTACGGCGCCGACGAGCCTCCACGCGACGACGCGCAGGTGCTTTTCAGCGAGCCGCTTGGCTGGCTTGCTACGCCGGAGTGGTTGCCGCGCGTTGGCGAACCGCTGCCGCTGGCGTTGCTGACCGCGCCGTGCAACGTGCGCGCGGTGGCGCTTCAAACGCTGAACGAGGCGGGAATTGCGTGGCAGGAAGTGTTCGTCGGCGGGGGCGTGGCCGCCGTCGGGGCGGCGGTCGCGGCCGGTCTCGCGGTGTCGCCGCTGGCGCGCAGAGTGGCGCCGCGTGGTTTGATCAATGTCGGCGCGCGGCTGGGATTGCCGCCGCTGCCGGAATCGCGCGTCACGCTGCATTCGCGGGTTCGCGAGAAGCGGTCGATGGAGACGCTGCGGTTGGTAGCGAATGGGTTGGCAACGCAATGACAAACCATCGCCCGACCCAAATCACCGGTAAAGGCCAGCGGCGCGTTTTGCTTAATCCAGGAACCCGTCATTTCAAGGTAGTTTCAAGGTAGCCAAGTGGACCTCGCCCCCCGGCAAACCGCCGCCGTCCGCGCGGTCAACCGATGCCGAGTTGTTCTGGCACGCGTGGAAAGTGCAGTCGCTCCGCCTCGAAAAGCTGTCGGCGCGTATCGTCGAACTCGGCCGCGCGGCGCTGGGTCCACCGGGCGGCAAAACCAGACGCAATCGCGCGGCCTGAGATCGGGGTCAGTGAAGAATCGGCGGCAGCGAACCGCTGCTGGCCGTAGCGGGATTGGCCGTGACGTTCGCTTGAGATACGGTCGATACGGCCGGCTTGGCTGCGCCGGTTTTCGCGGCGACCTTGGTCACGCGGGGATGAGCGGCGCCTTGAGCAACCGCGGCATGCACCGGCCTGGCCTGACCGGCCTTCGCCTGCGCCAGTCGCGGCCGCGGTTTCCTGGCCTGCACCACGAAGGCGGGCTTCGGCTTCACTGCGCCCTTGAGCGGTCCTTTAGCTGCCCCCTTCGCTGTCCCCTTCGCTGCCCCCTTCGCTGCGCCACTGGCCACCTCTTTTCCCGTGACCTTCTTCACGCTGCCATGCGCCGGCTTCGCCCCGTTCTTCGACGCCAACGCAACCCGCTGCGCCGCATGCTGGCTGTTCGCCGCGTGCTTCGGTGCGGCCTTCGCCCCAGTTGCGGACTTGACCTTCGGCCCCTCGGCCGTTTTCTTTGCATGCTTCGCGGCATGCCCGGTGGCCTCGGGTGGATTCCATACTTCGGCATACCCGGCAGCCATAGCCGCGCCAGACACGCACCACACGGCAACCGCCGTTGCTACTGCTCTAACCCACATCTCCTGCTTCTCCTGATCTTCGGCTTCGTAACGAGCCGGGATTATATTCCCTTGCAATAATCCATAACTGGACTAATATCAATAACAAGTACATCAAAGGACTCACGCGCCTATGTCTCACGCTGCCCGCATCCCCCAACCCGAACCGCCGATTCGCCGGCCTGCGTCGGAACCCACGCTGACGGAAATGTCCGCGGCGGGCCTGCGTGCATTCTTCAATATCGCGCGCGACTGGGACCTGAGCGCCGACGAGCAGATCGTGTTGCTCGGCTCGCCCGGCCGCTCCACCTTCTTCAAATGGAAGGCCGCGCCGGAAACGGCCCGCGTCGGGCGCGACACGCTCGAACGGCTGTCGCTGCTGCTCGGCATTTATAAGGCGTTGCAGATTCTGCTGCCGCAGCCCAGCGCCGCCGATGCGTGGATCAAGCGCCCCAACAGCGCGCCGCCGTTCGGCGGCCGGCGCGCGCTCGACCGCATGCTGGCCGGCAACATCAGCGATCTCGTGGCCGTGCGCCAGTATCTCGACGCGATGCGAGGCGGCTGGGCGTGACAGAACCGTATTCGCAGTACCGCTGGCGCACCGCGCCGCTCGACTGGTCGCCCGCGTATCGCGTGATTCCTACGCGCTTTCCGGCCGTCAATCTATTCGACCGGGTTGCTTCGCCGGAAGATTTCGACGCGCTCTACGCGCTCGAAGCATTGACCAACGACCGTCTGCGCACCGAAGTCGGCGAACTCGATCTGGTGCCGCGCGAAGAGCGCCGCTTCGGGCCGGGTTATGGGCCGATCATGGCCGCGCTCACACACCTGAATCCGCTCGGCAGCCGTTTCTCGGACGGTACCTACGGCGTGTTCTATTGCGCCCGCTCGCGCGCCACCGCGATCGCGGAAACGCGCTATCACACCGGCAAGTTTCTGGAAGCCACTGCCGAGCTTCCAATGCGTCAGCAGATGCGTCTGTACACCGTGCTGGCGCAAGGCGAGGTGGTCGACATCCGCAGCGACCCGTCGCTCGATTTCGCGGTGCTGTCGCCCAACGACTACCTCGCAGGGCAGACGCTCGGCCGTGCCGTGCGTGAAGCCGGTGCACCGGGCATCGTGTATCCGTCGGTGCGGGACGACGGCGGCGAATGTCTCGCCGCGTTCAGAACGACGCTGCTGCGCGACTGCCATCACGCGGCGTATCTGGAATACAACTGGAACGGCAAGAGCATCGATATGGTGTTCGAACTCAACCAGGTCGGCTGACAGAGCAGCGGAGAAAAGCGGCGCCAAGCAGCGAGAAACGGAGGACGACTGCGCTCAGGAAGGCAAAGCCAGCGCCGCCGCGCCTTCCGCGCGCGCCGCTTCGACCGAGATCGACCAGCGCAGCAACCGGTGAGGCTCGACGATCGTTAGCTTGCCGCCGGGCCCGAACGCGCCGGTATCGATGAACACCTGTGAGCCGATCTGCTGGATGTCGCGCATCGGCGTGTGGCCGCAGTAGGTCAGCGAAAGTCCGCGCTGCCGCGCCGGATCGCCATTGCCGATGGCCAGATCACGGCCCCACAGCAATTGCTGGCGCACGTCGGCGGAAAAATTCGCGGCGTCGAGATCGGCGTCCGTGCCGAAAAATTCGGCATGCAGAATATTGAAGCGCTCTTTGCCGCTGCCCACCACGCGCACGAGCGGCAGCGTCCGCAGACGTTCCGCGTAGCACTGCAGCCGTTCGTCGGACACTTCCGCCGCCCACGATCCGCCAATTCCGTACCACCATTGCCGCCGCAAGCGCCCGTCAGCGACAGCGCATAACGTGTCTTCGTGATTGCCGAGCACGGCATAGAACCACGGCTTGTCGAGCAAAGCCAACGCCTGTTCGGAATGCTCGCCGCGGTCCACCAGATCGCCGACCGAAAACAACCGGTCGTGCGCGGGATCGAAAGCGATCTCGCGCAGCAGATAGCGCAGCGCATCCATGCAGCCATGCAGATCGCCGACGATAAAGTCGCGACCGCTCAGATTGACCGCATGATGCTGGACGGGAGTGACGAGGACGGATTCCATTCGACCATGATAGTGCGGCACGCGCGGATGCGTATGCGCGCTTCCTATCTTTTCCGGGCGTCGTACGCGGCGCAATCGTCGCGAAAACGGTGCATTCCCGGCAGGGTTTGCCGGAAATACGTCGCGTATGCGGTCATTATTGCTGCGAACGCAAATTTGCCACCTGGTCCACGGTCACTGTCGACTGCGGATTGCCGAACTGCCGGGTCACATAGTTGGTGATCGCGGCAACCTGATCGTCAGTGAGCTGGCCGCCGAATGCGGGCATCAGCACGTCGGCCTGTTTCGTCGTACGAGTGACGCCGTGCAGAATCACCAGGGCCAGATTATTGGCATCGCTCGCGCCCACCGCGGTGTTGTGAATCAGCGACGGATACGCACCGGGCGCGCTCGCGCCGATGCCCTCGCCGGTCCAGTTATGGCACGTCGCGCAATTGGCGACGAACAGGTGCGCGCCGTTCACCGCGCTGATCGTGGCGCCGCGCAGCGCGGTGACGTCGTTGGCAGGATTGCCCCACTGGTCGCGCGCACGCGCTTCGCCGCCGCTGATCGGCGGCACGGCGCGCAGATAGCCGGCGATCGAGCGGAGGTCCTCACGCGTCAGATACTGCGTGCTGTCGGCCACCACTTCGGCCATCGGGCCAGCTGCATTGGCGCGGCCCGGCGCCGCGCCGGCCGACAGATACGAGATCAGTTCGGCGTCGCTCCAGCTGCCGACGCCGCTGTTCTTGTCCGGCGTGATGTTGTACGCATGCCAGCCGGCCTGCACCGCGCCGGAGAATCGCGAGCTCGACTTCAACCCTTGCATGAAATTGCGCGGCGTATGGCATTCCTCGCAATGCGCGAGCCCTTCCACCAGATACGCGCCGCGATTCCATTCGGCGCTTTGTTTCGGATCAGGAACAAAACGGCCTTCGGTAAAATTGAACAGGTTCCAGAACACCATCAGCCAGCGCAAGTTGAACGGGAATTTCAGGCTGCTGCGCGGCGGTGTGTAGTGAATCGGCGCGAGCGTGTTCAGATACGCGCGAATCGCCAGCACGTCCTGATCGGTGACCTTCGTGTACTCCGCGTACGGGAACACCGGATAAAGCCGTTCGCCGCTCTTGCCGACGCCTTCGTGCATCGCGCGCAGAAAATCGGCGTCGCTCCATTGGCCGATGCCGGTGTCCGGATCGGGCGTGATGTTCGGCGTCGTGATCGTGCCAAACGGCGTGTTGATCGGCAAACCGCCCGCGAAGGGACGTGTTTTGTCGGCGGTGTGGCAAGCGGCGCAATCGCCGGCGCGCGCGAGGTACTCGCCGCGCCTGACCAGATCGCTGCCGGGCGACGTCGCTATGGGCGCAGCATTGGCCGTTTGCGAAGCATCGTCGGCGCGAGCTTGCGTGATCGGTAATTCATCGTTGTGCTGCACATTGGGCGCGTGCGCTTCATGCCAGGCGATATACAACGCGAACAGCGAAAAAAGTCCCGCCAGCGTCGTCACCCGGAGGAGGCGGCGACGCGCATTCTGCGCAAGCGTATCGGCCGGCTGCACGCGAGAGGTGTTCTTCGTCATTGTGGCTCTCCGTTCGGGGCTCAGATTTCACGCTTGAGCCTGTCGGCCAGTTTCAGCGACAAGGCCGCGATCGTCAGCGTGCAATTCACCGATGCGGCGGTCGGCATCACGCCGCTGCTGGCAATGAACAGATTCGAGTGATCGTGCGTACGGCAATCCGCATCGACGACGGAATCGGCCGCGTCGCGGCCCATGATCGTGGTGCCCATGATGTGATTGTTGGGCGCGAAGGTGTCGTCGAAGGAAACCTCGACGCCA
This sequence comes from Paraburkholderia sp. GW821-FHT02A12, assembly GCF_059422005.1. Lineage (NCBI taxonomy): Bacteria > Pseudomonadati > Pseudomonadota > Betaproteobacteria > Burkholderiales > Burkholderiaceae > Paraburkholderia > Paraburkholderia sp. GW821-FHT02A12. The sequence continues at coordinate 3,596,786 of NZ_JBWKWA010000002.1, forward strand.
CCGAACAGCGCCGCGATCTGCGCATACACTTCGTGCGTGTTCGCCGCGCTCTTCTTCACGTAGTCGTTGATCGAGTAATAGATTTCGGGCTGCGGAATGCCGAGCGCATCCTTATGATCCGCCGACGGCACCACGCGATTCTGCGGCTCCGCCAGATGCTCGTGAAAGCTGTTGATGTTCAGCGTGCGCGCGACGCGGTCGCGAATCTGCCGGTCGAACTCGGCGCCGGTCAGGCCTTTTTTCAGCAGATCGGCGGTCACGCCCATGGTCGGCACGCCGTTCGACAGATGCAGCTTTTTCGCCGCGTAATCGGAGCGGAACGCGCCGTCGCGGAAGTTGACGATCGAGGTCATCTCCATCGGTCCGCGCCCTGGCCAGAGCGGTTCGTTGGCGAGGAACGTGACGCCGGTGCCCGGATGATCCATCAGATTGCGGCCCACCTGATCGGAGCTATTGCCGATGCCGTGAGGAAATTTGCCGGAGGTCGACATCAGCATCAGCTTGGGCGTTTCGATGCCGTTCGCGGCGAGCACGAACAGCTTGCCGGTCACGCGCGTACTGTTGCCGTTCGGGTCCTTGCAGTGGACCGCCGTGATGAGCCCTTTGTTGTCGGCTTCGACGCGATACACCACCGCTTGCGGAATCAGTTTCGCGCCGGCCTGCTCGGCCTTTTCCGCATGCACGACACCGTTGTACATCGCGGCGATCGGACAGATCGGCATGCAGTTGTTGTTGCCGCAGCAGGTGGGCCGCGCATCGTACGGACGGCTGTTGCGCGCCACCGGTTCGGGCACCACCTTGAAACCCTGCGCGTTGAGCACGTCGCTAAAACGCTGATCCATGTATGAGAGCGGAAGCTGGCTCATCGGATAGGGCTTCGAGCGCGGCGAACCTAGATCGACTGAGTTGTCCGGCCCGGAGACGCCGAGTTGCGCCTCAGCCGCCGAATACCACGGCTCGAGCGTTTCATACGGATACGGCCAGTCACGGCCCACGCCGTATAGCTTGTGCAACTGAAAGTCCGACGGCAGCAGCCGCCACGCGGCCGCCGCCCAGTGCCACGTCGTGCCGCCCACCAGCCGCACATACTGCGAGTTGTACGGATAGGCGCCCTTCTGAATCAGGTAATTATTGGCGGGCGCGTATTCGGGGTGCGGCGCGTAAGGCGTCGATGGATAAGGCGTTGCGAAATCGTCCTTGGCCGGTGAGTTGCGGAAGTTTTCGACGATCTGCCAGCGCGGAATGCGCGGCCCGGCTTCGAGCAGAATCACCGACGCACCGGCCAACGCCATTTGATGCGCGACCAGCCCGCCCGCCACGCCCGAACCCACCACGACGATATCGGCGGAATTTGAATTTGCCATTGTTGCCCTCTTCTCCGGTCCCATGCACGATGGTTGTGCTGGCTTATTGTTGCTTGCTGTCATGGCATGCCGGCGCCTTGTCCAACCGGGTAAGGAACGGCACGCGAGAGGAACGTCGCTCAGGCATTCACGGGTTTCTTTGTCCAATAGAACGGCACGTCGCGGCAATAGGACGGAATCGTCAGCACGTCCTTGACCGGATCGAACATCAGCGCTTTTTCATAGGCGACCACCTGCACATGCGGCATGTTGCCGACAAGGCCGAGATACCACGCTCGCATGATCGCGCTCACTGCTTTCGCGAGCGCCGGCTGTTGGGCCTGCAAAGCCTGCGTGACGGTATCGGACGGCACGCCACCATGGCCTTGCAGCCACGTGTTGAGCGTGGCGACGTTCTGGGTGAACTGGCTGTCGGATTTAACGAGGGCGTCATACACGCGTTTGCCGAGCACGGTATCGAAGCCGGTGCGGCCGGTGAGACGCTGCGAGAGGGCGAGGAACGCGTCGAGACCGCCGCCAGCGGGCGCCTCGGCGAACGCGGGCGCGATCCACGAGAGGGAACGGCCGGCGCCGGCAAACGCCAGCGCCGCGGCGGTAGCGCACGCACCCAGCACCCATGCCCTGCGCGAGAACGCAAATGAGGACGACAGTGAAGACGAAAACGAAGTTGACGACGAACACCCGGCTAAATGCGTCACTTCGCGGTGCGCATCATTGTTCTCAGGAACATCTGTCATGGGGGCTCCAGATGGTGAGTCGTTTCCAACAGGCAACGTGAGCATGGCGTGATGCCACAAGCGCGTTGCGTCGATTGCTCTACCCCGAACCTGGTCTTGCGCCGCTTTAGCGGTCTTGTTCTGCGGCGAGCGGTGCATGCGGATGCAAACCGCGCCATGCAGCGCTACGTTGTGCCGATGACGGCAATGTGAAAACAGATTGAAAACGCGGTATGAAAACCGCGAGCAGTGCGAAAAGCCTGCTGCCTGCCAATCGCCTTTCAACTGAAAGCGGCGTGCAAGGCCGTTGCGAAAGACTATAGCCTGTGACCCGCCCATTCGACAAATGGCGCCCGAAGCGCGGGTAGAATCCGCGACACACCCCAAAGGCCCGACGCCCCCGATCCCATGCTCACAAAATACTATCCGCAAGTTCTCCGCAATCGGCCGCGCATGCTGATCGGCCTCGCAGTCGGTGTCGTCGCCTCGCTGGTGGTGCCCGAGCACACCCGTTCGATGGTGCGTGGGCTGATCGGCTGGGACGCCGCCGTATGGAGCTACCTGGTCCTGATCTGGATACACATGGCCGCGGCAGACGAAGGCCGGGTCCGCGAGTCCGCGCTGCGCGACGACGAAAACGCAGGCGTGGTGCTGTTCGTGATTTGCGTCGCGACCATCGCCAGCATTGCCGCCATCGTGCTGGAACTGGCCTCGGCGAAGGGCACGGCCGGCGCATCGACTGCATGGCACTACCTGCTGACCGGCCTCACGATGTTCGGCGCATGGTTCATGATCCCGACCATTTTCACGATGCACTATGCGCGCCTGTACTACGACCCCGACGCGAAGGAGACGCCGCTCCTGTTCCCCGACCACAAGCTCCAGCCCGACTACTGGGACTTCATGTACTTCTCGTTCACGATCGCGGTGGCCTCGCAAACCTCCGACGTGGTGCTGCGCTCGCGCTCGATTCGCCGCGCGGCGCTCGCGCAATCGATTCTTTCGTTCTACTTCAACGTGGCCGTGCTCGGCTTGTGCGTGAACATCGCGGCGGGCTTGCTCGGTTCGTGACACCGCCGCTTCACCCGTTTGCGGTCACCGCGCCGCCTTCTGCAAGCCGCGTGTAAAACCCGGACGACGCCCGCCCGTTTTACACGCAGCCCATGCGGCCCGCTTGGGCCCGCTTGGGCCCGCTTGGGCCCGCTTGGGCCCGCTTGGGCCCGCTTGAGCCCGCTTGGGCCTGCTTGGGCCCGATTGCCGCCCCCTGCCGCCATCCCCCGCTGCTCCCCACCCTTCGGGCGCACGCTTCGCGCCCTTCCGCCCCGGTCCAAAACTCGCTGGCACAGCGTTTGCTGTGGTTTGCCATGTGTATTGCCGAGCAATCTGGCCAACTCCCGTGCAATCGGCCTCTGGCGTCAAAGCACCTGTTACTGGCCAGCGGCGTGACGATCTTTGCACTACATTGACCAGTACGCGCCCTCGCTTCACGCAACGCGCGGGCAGCCGGCTCTGGAAGCCCAATGAGCGCTGTGATCGCATGTCAATTGCATCCACACCGCAGCAGGACGAATCTGGAAAAGACCGATGGAATCTCCAAACGGGTATGCGCCGCGGATCTACTTTTTTCATTCACTCCTCGTTGGGCCGCTCGATGCCTGGCCTGCGCAATTCGCTCACGCGGCCGCGCTGGGCTTCGATCACGCGCTGATCGGCAGCCTCTTCGAGCCGGGCCGGGCGGGACATGGACAGGTGGTCGGCAATCACGGCCAGGTGCATCCAGTGTTCGAGACGCAGCAACCGGCCACCGCGGCAATCAGGACGCTCGCGGATGCCGCCCGTCAGAACGGCTTGACCTTGCTGGTCGACCTCGTGATCGACCGGATGGCCGCCGATGGCGCGCTGTACGCCGAACATCCCGGCTGGTTCCATCCGTTCGAATCCGCAGAGGCGCGGCTCGATCCACGCCATGCGCATCGCGAGGACAACGTCGCCTACGCGAACTTCAACGACGCCGGCAGCAGCGCGGCGCTAGTCGGCTGGTGGACGCGTCAACTGCTGGCGCTGGCCGACGCGGGCGTCGGCGGCTTCCGTTTCGATTCGCCGCACCGCGTGCCGGCTGCGGTCTGGCGGCAACTCGGCGAGGCGGTGCGCGCGCGGCATCCGGAGGTGCGCTTCCTCGCTGCGACGCCGGGTCTCGCGCGCGGCGACCTGCTCGGCCTTGAAGACGCGGGCTTCGACAGCGTGTTCTCGTCGGTGCGCTGGTGGGACTTCCGCGCCGGCTGGATGGTCGAAGACCATGCGGCGCTCGCGCGCGTCGGCGCACCTGTCGCGTTTCCCGAAGCCCCTTACGGCACGCGGCTCGCCGCCGATCTGAACGATGCGCACGACGCCGCCATCGTCGAGCGGGCTTATCGTCGCGGGCTGTTCACGGCGGCCTCGACCGGCGCCGGCTGGATGATGCCAATGGGCTTCGAATACGGCGTGACGGAGCCGATGTGGCAAACGCGCGGCAACGCCTCGCAATATGCGCTTGCCTGTCAGTCGAAGAAATTCGACCTCTCGGAGCAGATCTCGCTGGCGAACGCGATGGTGCGCAATACGAAGGTACTGCAGGCCAATGGCGAATTGCGTCCGCTCAGCGGTCCGGGCGCACCCGCGGCCGTGCTGCTGCGCGCCGACAACCCCGACTTGCGCGACGCCGGCGAAGCAATCCTGATCGCGATCAATCCCGAACTCGGCGCGCCGGTGCGCGTCGATCCGGCGCGCTTCCTCGGCGGCGTGCCGGGCAACTTCACGCGCTTCGTGCCGCTCGAAGCGCCAGGCCATGTCGAACCCGCTGGATTGACGCCGTTCGCGCTCAAGCCCGGCGCGATCCGCCTGTTCCGCGCGGTGGCCGACGAGCCGATCCGTCTCGCACCGCCGATCGACAAGGCGAGCGGCAAGCGCAGCGGCCACAAGACCGTCATGGAAGCGATCGCCGCGCCGCGCGTGGCGATCGAAAGCGTGACGCCCTCGGTCGATAACGGACGCTTTCCGGTCAAGCGCACGGTGGGCGAGCGCGTCGAGATCGGCGCGGCGATCTTCGCCGAAGGTCACGACAAGATCGCTGCAGCCGTGATCTGGCGCGCCGCCGACGAAACCGCATGGCACGAAGTGCCGATGGACCCCGCGCCGCCGGCCGGCCTCGACCTCTGGCGGGCGCGCATTCCGCTCGAACGCCTCGGCCGCCACGAGTTCACTGTGATTGCGTGGCGCGACGACTTCGCGTCGCTGGTCGAGCACATCGAGAAGAAGCTGAAGGCCGGCCAAACCGTCGAGATCGAACTCGAAGAAGCTGCGCACCTGTTCGCGCTGGTGCTCGCCGAGGTGGAAACGTCTGACGGCGCGGTCACCAAGCCGCTCGAACAGATCGTCAAGGACTTCGCCAAGGCCGGCCCCGACGCGAAGCTCGCGCTGATCCTCGCGCCGGGCACGGCGAAGGCGATGACGGCCGCGCGGCACCGCCCGTACCTGAGCCGCGATCCGATCGTCTACAAGATCGAGGCCGAGCGCACCGCCGCGCGCTTCGCGAGCTGGTATGAGATCTTCCCGCGTTCGATGAGCGACGACGAATCGCGCCACGGCACCTTCGCCGATGTGATCACAAAGCTGCCGCGCGTGCGCGACATGGGTTTCGACGTGCTGTACTTCCCGCCGATCCACCCGATCGGCCGCGCCAATCGCAAGGGCCGCAACAACACGCTGAACGGGCAACCGGGCGACGTCGGCAGCCCGTATGCGATCGGCGCGGCGGAAGGCGGCCACACTGCCGTGCATCCGCAACTCGGCACGCTCGACGACTTCAAGACAATGCTGGCCGCCGCGCACGCGCACGGCCTCGAAATCGCGCTCGACTTCGCGATCCAGTGCGCACCCGATCACCCGTGGCTGAAAGAGCATCCGGCGTGGTTCGCCTGGCGCCCCGACGGCACGCTGCGTTACGCGGAAAATCCGCCGAAGAAGTACCAGGACATCGTCAATCCCGACTTCTATACGCACGACGCCAAGCCCGACTTGTGGCTCGCTTTGCGCGACGTGATCCTGTTCTGGATCGAAGCGGGCGTGCGCATTTTCCGCGTCGACAATCCGCACACCAAGCCGCTGCCGTTCTGGGAATGGATGATCGACGACGTCCGCTCGCGCTATCCCGACACGATCTTTCTCGCCGAAGCGTTCACGCGGCCGCGCATGATGAACCGCCTCGGCAAGATCGGCTTCTCGCAGTCGTACACGTATTTCACGTGGCGCGAATCGAAGCGCGATTTCATCGAGTACATGACCGAACTCACGCAAACCAATGCGCGTGATTTTTATCGGCCGAACTTCTTCGTCAATACGCCGGACATCAATCCGCGTCATTTGCAATCGTCAGGGCGTTCGGGTTTTCTGATTCGCGCGGCCCTGGCGGCAACCCTCGCCGGTTCGTGGGGCGTGTACTGCGGCTTCGAGTTGTGCGAGGCGGCCGCGCTGCCGAACAGCGAGGAATATCTCGACGCCGAGAAGTATCAGCTGCGCGCATGGGACTGGCACCGGCCCGGCAACATCGTCGGCGAGATCAGCGCTTTGAACCGGATCCGCCGCGCGAACCCGGCGCTGCAAACGCACCTAGGTCTCACGTTCCTGTCCGCGCACAGCGACAACGTGCTGTTCTTCGAGAAAGCGACCGAAGCACGCGACAACGTGATCCTTGTCGCGATCAACCTCGACCCGTTCAACGAACAGGGCGCCGATATCGAATTGTCGTGGGACACTTTCCAGCGTTGGCATCTGCACGACCACGGCACGCTGGAAGTGACCGATCAGATGACGGGTGCGCGCTTCGAATGGCATGGCCGCTGGCAGCACGTGCAACTCGGTTCGGGCCAGCCTTTCTCGATCTGGCGCATCGCGCCGCTCGGCGGCCTGCCCGCCGACCGCCCGGACGATGCCGACAGCGGCTATCACGCAGACGACGCTGGCAACCCAACCCCAACGGAAGGTGCGACATGAAGCGTGACGATCCAGCCCCAACCACGTCGCAAGCCCATTCGAGCGCAGCCACCGGCAGCACGGCGAAAGTGCGGACGGCACGGCGCGGCAAACCCGCTGCCCTCAGCGACGACCCGCTCTGGTACAAAGACGCGATCATTTATCAGGTGCATATCAAGTCGTTCTTCGACGCGAACAACGACGGCGTGGGCGACTTTCCGGGCTTGATCGCGAAGCTCGACTACATCGCCGAACTCGGCGTGAACGCGATCTGGCTGCTGCCGTTCTACCCGTCGCCGCGTCGCGACGACGGCTACGACATTGCCGATTACCGCAACGTGCACCCCGACTACGGCCAGCTCGCCGACGTGAAGCGCTTCATTCAGGAAGCGCATGCGCGCGGCATCCGCGTGATTACCGAACTGGTGATCAACCACACGTCGGATCAGCACCCCTGGTTTCAGCGCGCGCGGCGTGCGAAACCGGGCTCGAATTATCGCAACTACTACGTGTGGTCGGACACCGATCAGAAGTACACGGAGACACGGATCATCTTTATCGACGCGGAACCGTCGAACTGGACGCATGACCCGGTTGCGGGCGCTTACTACTGGCACCGTTTCTATTCGCACCAGCCTGACCTGAATTTCGACAACCCCGCCGTGCTGCGCGAGGTGCTGCATGTGATGCGCTTCTGGCTCGATATGGGGATCGACGGGCTGCGGCTCGACGCGGTGCCGTATCTGGTTGAACGCGAAGGCACCAACAACGAGAACCTGCCGGAAACGCACGCGGTGCTGAAGAAGATCCGCGCGACCATCGACGCCGAATATCCGAACCGGATGCTGCTCGCCGAAGCGAACCAGTGGCCGGAAGACGTGAAAGAGTATTTCGGCGACGAAGACGAATGCCACATGGCGTTCCACTTCCCGCTGATGCCGCGCATCTACATGTCGATCGCGAGCGAGGACCGCTTCCCGATCACCGACATCATGCGGCAAACGCCGGACCTCGCCGAAACGAATCAGTGGGCGATTTTCCTGCGCAATCACGATGAACTGACGCTCGAAATGGTCACCGATTCGGAGCGCGATTATCTGTGGAACACGTATGCGAGCGACCGCCGCGCACGCCTGAATCTCGGCATTCGCCGCCGCCTCGCGCCGCTGATGGAACGCGACCGCCGCCGTATCGAGCTGATCAATTCGCTGCTACTGTCGATGCCCGGCACGCCCGTGATCTATTACGGCGACGAACTCGGCATGGGCGACAACATCCACCTCGGGGACCGCGACGGCGTACGCACGCCGATGCAATGGTCGTCGGATCGCAACGGCGGTTTCTCGCGCGCCGATCCTGAGCAACTGGTGCTGCCGCCGGTGATGGGTTCGCTGTACGGCTTCGACGCGGTCAACGTCGAAGCGCAAAGCCGCGATCCGCATTCGCTGCTGAACTGGACGCGGCGCATGCTTGCCACGCGCCGCGCGAAACAAACCTTCGGACGCGGCACGATCCGCTTCCTGAAGCCGGAAAACCGCAAGATTCTCGCGTACCTGCGTGAGATGCCGGGCGAACCGCCGATCCTGTGCGTCGCGAATCTGTCGCGCGCACCGCAAGCGGTGGAACTCGACCTGTCGGAATTCAACGGCTCGGTGCCGATCGAAATGACGGCGGATTCCGTGTTCCCCGCGATCGGCCAGCTCACCTATCTGCTGACCTTCCCGCCGTACGGCTTTCTGTGGTTCATGCTGTGCGAGGGCAGCCAGCGTCCGACGTGGGCACAGGCGCATTCCGAGCCGCTGCCCGAATTCGTCACGATCGTGATCCGCGAAGGCCAGGCCGGCCCGACGCCGGAGAATGTCCGTCTGCTGGAATCCGAAGTGCTGCCGTCATGGCTGAGCCGGCGCCGCTGGTTTGCATCGAAGGATCAGAAGATGCATGCCGTGCGCCTCGCCGCGCTGACCACGATTCCGAACGGCGGCTTCGCGTTCACCGAAATCGAAGCGGACGTGGGCGATCACACCGAGCGCTACGTGGTGCCGATCGCGATCACCTGGGGCGGCGAAACCACCACGCCGCTATTCATCCAGCTGGCGCTCGCGCGCGTGCGCCGCGGCCGCAACGTCGGTCACCTGACCGACGCATTCGCGCTGCCGATCTTCGCGCACGGCGTGCTGCGCAAGCTGCGCGAACGCGCGGTCATTCCGACGGTGCAGAAGAGCGAAATCAGGTTCATCCCAACCGCGCGATTCGCCGAACTCGAGCATCTTGGCGAGCAGCCCGAAGTTCGTTGGCTCGCCGCCGAGCAAAGCAACAGTTCGCTGATCATCGCCGACGCTGCCGTCCTGAAGCTGGTGCGGCGCCTCGTGAGCGGCATTCATCCGGAAGCGGAAATCAGCCGCTATCTGACCCAGCTCGGTTATGCCTACACCGCGCCGCTGTATGGCGAAGTGGTGCGCGTGGATCCCGAAGGCGTACCGCATACGCTGGCTATCCTGCAAGGCTATATCGACAATCAGGGCGACGCCTGGAACTGGTCGCTCGACTTCCTGCGCCGCTCGGTCGACGAGCTGGCGCTCGCCGTCGATGCGGATGCGCAATCGCCCGATCGCGACAACGAAGCGATTCTGGTGGAAAGCTATAGCACGCTGGCCAGCACCATCGGCAAGCGGCTCGGCGAGTTGCACGTGGCGCTCGCCTCGCCTACCGACGACCCGGCCTTCGCACCGGAGCGCGCGAGCGCCGAACAGGTCAAGGCGTGGATCGACGGCACGCAAGCGATGCTCGCCGCCGCGCTCGATCTGCTCGCGCAGCGCATCGATCAAATGACCGACCCGGAAACCCAGGCATTGGCACAAAGCCTGATGGACCGCCGCGCGGCACTCACCAAAGCCGTCAACAAGCTCGTGCCGGCCGACGCAGGCGCCTTGCGCATCCGCATTCACGGCGACTTCCATCTGGGTCAGGTGCTGGTCGCGCAGGGCGACGCGTATCTGATCGACTTCGAAGGCGAGCCTGCCCGTACGCTCGAAGAGCGGCGTCAGAAGTCGAGCCCGTGGCGCGACGTGGCCGGTTTGCTGCGCTCGCTGTCGTACGCGAGCGCGGCGGCGCAGTCGACGATGGAAAGCGCGCCGCAGCAAACCGCCGATCGCAAGCGTGTGCTGTTCGAGCGCTTCCGCGCGAGCGCGGCGGAAGCGTTCCTGAAGGAGTACCGCGCCGCGATCGCCACCGCGGAGCCGCCGCTGGTCGCCGCGGAATCGGAGCAGGGCTTGCTCGATCTGCTACTGATCGAGAAGGCCGCTTACGAAATTTGTTACGAAGCGGCCAATCGTCCGACGTGGCTCGGTTTGCCGGTACGCGGCCTCGCCGCGCTCGCCAGCCGTTTGCTCGGCTACACCGGCACGCCGGCCCACGATTCATCCAACCAGGCGCCAGGCGCCGGCGCACCGCCTAATCCGACCGAGGGCGACTATGAGTGAGCACGATCCGGCCTCGGGCCTTCAACCGCTCGATATCGATGCGCTCGTCGAGGCGCGTCATCCAGATCCTTTTTCGCAGCTCGGGCTGCATCACACGGACGCGGGTCCGGTGGTGCGCGCGTTGCTGCCGAACGCCGCGCACGTCAGCGTGATTACGCGCGCCGACGGCACGACGCTCGGCGAGCTTCAGCAGCTGCGGCCCGGACTGTTTGCCGGCCGCGTCACGTCCGCGGCGCAGTACCGCTTGCGCATCGACTGGCACGGCGCGGTGCAGGAGATCGAAGACACCTATTCATTCGGCCCCGTGCTTGGCGACGAACCGCTGGGGCGTCTCGCCGGCGGCGATCCGTATGCGGTGCTCGAATGTCTGGGCGCACGTCCGATGGAAATAGACGGCGTGCCTGGTGTGCGCTTCGCCGTGTGGGCGCCGAACGCGCGGCGCGTCTCGGTGGTCGGCGACTTCAATGCGTGGGACGGCCGCCGCCATCCGATGCGGCTGCGCCATCAGGCCGGCGTGTGGGAGTTGTTCGTGCCGCGCCTCGGTGTGGGCACGCGCTACAAATACGAGTTGCTCGCCCGCGACGGCCATCCGTTGCCGTTGAAGGCCGATCCGTGCGCGATGCAAACGGAACAGCCGCCCGGCACCGCCTCGGTGGTCGCGCAGGTCGACGAAATCGAGCAGTTTCAATGGACCGATCAAGCGTGGATCGAGTCGCGCGCCGCCAGGCAAACCGCACGCGCACCGATCTCGATCTACGAAGTGCATGCCGAATCCTGGCTGCGCGTCGTTGAAGAAGGCCAGCGCGGTCTCAACTGGGAAGAACTCGCCGAACGCCTGATTCCGTACGTGCAGAGCATGGGCTTCACGCACGTCGAATTCATGCCGATCGCCGAGCATCCGTTCGGCGGTTCCTGGGGCTACCAGCCGCTCGGGCAGTTCGCGCCGTCGGCACGTTTCGGCAAACCCGAGCGGTTCGCCGCGTTCGTCAACCAGGCGCATGAGGCCGGTATCGGCGTGATTCTCGACTGGGTGCCCGCGCATTTCCCAAACGACGCCCACGGTCTGGTCGACTTCGACGGCACGCCGCTCTACGAGCACGCCGATCCGCGCGAAGGCTATCACCAGGACTGGAACACGATGATCTACAACCTCGGCCGCAACGAGGTGAGCGCGTTCCTGATCGCCTCCGCGCTGGCATGGCTCAAGCGCTATCACGTCGACGGTTTGCGGGTGGATGCGGTCGCCTCGATGCTGTATCGCGATTACTCGCGCGCCGCCGACGAGTGGGTGCCGAACATCTACGGCGGGCGCGAGAATCTCGAATCGATCGCGTTCCTGAAGCGGCTCAATCATGAAGTCGGCTATGTGCCGGGCGTGCCCGGCGCGATGACGATCGCCGAGGAATCGACCGCGTGGCCCGGCGTCACCGCGCGTGTGGAAGACGGCGGCCTCGGCTTCCAGTTCAAGTGGAACATGGGCTGGATGCACGACACGCTGCACTACATGCACGAAGACCCGATCCACCGCCGATACCATCACCATGAGATGACGTTCGCCATGGTGTACGCGTACTCGGAGCGCTTCGTGCTGCCCCTCTCGCACGACGAAGTGGTGCACGGCAAGGGCTCGCTGCTCGGCAAGATGCCCGGCGACACGTGGCAACGCTTCGCCAATCTGCGCGCGTACCTCGGCTTCATGTGGACGCATCCGGGCAAGAAGCTGCTGTTCATGGGCGACGAATTCGGCCAGATGGCGGAATTCGATCACGACACGTCGCCGCATTGGCATCTGCTCGACGATCCGAACCATCACGGCGTGCAGAAACTCGTGCGCGACCTGAATCATCTGTACCACCAGGAGCCGGCGCTGCATCAGCTCGACTGCGAACCCGGCGGCTTCGAATGGCTGATCGGCGACGACAGCAGCAACAGCGTATTCGCCTATCGCCGCAGCGACGGCGCGGGCCGCGAACTGGTGGCGGTCTGCAATATGACGCCGATGCCGCGGGTCGGCTACCGGATCGGCATGCCGCACGGCGGCCGCTGGGTCGAAGTGCTGAATACGGACGCCGGCGTGTATGGCGGCTCGAACATGGGTAATGGCGGGCTGGTTCACAGCGAGGAAATCTCGAGCCACGGCAGGCCGTATTCCGCGTCGCTGATTTTGCCGCCGCTGGCGACAATCGTTTTGCGCGCGGATTGATCGATGCGCCGTGGATGTGCCGTATACGAGCGCGCGGCGCATGCGTCGCGCGCTCGTTGCATGAAGACCCACGATAGCGTCCATAAATCAGAACAAGGAAGGGGAACCATGTCGCATGCAATGCCCGACCGGCTTCTGCCGGGTTCGCCCTATCCGCTCGGCGCCAGCTGGGACGGCCTCGGGGTCAACTTTGCGGTGTTCTCGGCGAACGCGCAGAAAATCGAGCTTTGTCTGTTCGACCCCACCGGCCGCAAGGAACTCCGGCGTTTCATGCTGCCCGAATGCACCGACGAAGTCTGGCACGGCTATCTGCCGAACGCGCATCCCGGCACCGCATACGGATTTCGCGCGCATGGTCCGTATCAGCCGCAACATGGTCACCGCTTCAATCCGCACAAGCTGCTGCTCGATCCGTACGCGCGCAAACTGGTTGGGCAGTTTCGCTGGTCCGATGCGCTGTTCAGCCACCGCGTGCATTCGAATCGCGCGGACCTTTCCATCGACCGGCGCGATTCGGCGCCGGCCATGCCGAAGTGCGTCGTGGTCGACGAAGCGTTCGACTGGTCGCACGACCGACGCCCGAATGTGCCATGGGGCGAAACCATCATCTACGAGGCGCATGTGCGCGGTGCGTCGATGCTGCGCAGCGATTTGCGCCAGCATGAACGCGGTACGTTCGCCACATTGGCTGCGCCGGAATTCATCGCGCATTTGCTGAAGCTCGGCGTCACCGCCATCGAACTGCTGCCGGTGAATGCGCTTCTGAACGACCGCTTTCTGGTGGAGCGCGGCCTGCGCAACTACTGGGGTTACAACACGGCGGCGTTCTTTGCGCCGGAGCCGTCGTATCTGAGCACGCACCGGCTCGACGAAATGCGCATTGCCGTGCGTCAGTTGCACGCGGCCGGCATCGAGGTGATTCTCGACGTGGTCTACAACCACACCTGCGAAGGCAACGAAATGGGGCCGACCGTGTCGTGGCGCGGGCTCGACAACGCCAGCTACTACCGGTTGATTCCCGGCGACGAACGCCACAACATCAACGACACGGGCTGCGGCAACACCGTGAACCTGCAGCATCCGCGCGTGCTGCAAATGGTGATGGATTCGCTGCGCTACTGGTCGACCGCGTTCAATATCGACGGCTTCCGTTTCGATCTCGGCGTGACGCTCGGCCGCGAGCACCACGGCTTCGATCCGGGTTCCGGTTTTTTCGACGCCTTGCGCCAGGACCCGGTCCTCTCGCAACGCAAGCTGATTTCCGAGCCGTGGGACATCGGCCCGGGTGGCTATCAGCTCGGCAATCACCCGCCGGGATTCGCCGAATGGAACGACCGTTTCCGCGACTCCGTGCGCCGTTTCTGGCGCGGCGACGCCGGCTTGCGGCCCGACCTCGCCGCGCGTCTGACCGGCTCGGCCGATCTGTTCAACCGGCGCTTCAGGAAGCCGTGGGCATCGGTCAATTTTGTAGCGTCGCATGACGGTTTTACGCTCGCCGACATCACTGCGTACGAGCACAAGCACAACGAAGCGAATGGCGAAGACAACAACGACGGTCACAATGAAAATTGCAGCCGCAATTGGGGCGTCGAAGGCCCCGCCGACGATCCGCAGACTCTCGAAACCCGCGCACGCGTGGCCCGCTCGCTGACCGCCACGCTACTGATGGCGCTCGGCACGCCGATGCTGCTGGCCGGCGACGAATTGCTGCGCACGCAGAACGGCAATAACAATGCGTACTGCCAGGATAACGAACTATCATGGCTCGATTGGGAGCGCGCGCAGGCGCCGGAAGGGCGCAGGATGACCGAGTTCGTCGCGCGGGTGACCGCGCTGCGCAAACAGCATCCGCTGCTGCGCGAGACGCGCTTTCTGTTCGGCGACCGCGAAGTGTTGCCGGGCCTGTTCGACGTCGGCTGGTTCGACGAGAACGGCGATCCACTGACCATCGAAGCGTGGCAGGACCCGGAAGGCCGCGCGTTTACGCTGCGGCGCGCCGGTCCAGGCTTGAACGGCGAAACGGAAGTATTGTTGATGATGCTCAACGCGTCGGCGCACATGCTGCGTTTTACGCCTCCCCCACCGCACCTGGAATGGCACGTGCTGCTGGATACCGCCGAGCCGGAAAGCGCGCCGCATCGGTTGGCGGTTGCAGAGCTCGAAGTAGCCGCGCATAGCCTCGTGATGCTGGCGGCGCAACCGGTCGGCGAGGCGGATTGGCAGGCGGGCTGGAAAGCCGGCGCGCAGCACGGGCCGCGGCTATTGACGGCGCTGCCGCCGGATCCGGGGACACAACCGGCGGGAGACGAGAGGTCGCCATTCGCGTAAGCAGTCCACGCATGGCAGCACGCACAGCAGGGCGGCGGCTTCACGACGCATAGGGTGAATAAGGTGCATAAGACTCGTTAGACACGCAAGGCGCGGCTCGATAGCAAAACCGAAGGGTGACGAAATCATGTCCGAATGTCCGATTGATCCTCACGCGCATCACCACGCACATTGCCTGCCGTTCGGCGCACAGTTGCTCGGCGCGGCGGGGACGAAACCGCGTACCCGGTTTCGTTTCTGGGCGCCTTCGTGCAAAACGGCGCAGGTGGAAATCGAAAGCGGACCAGCACAAGGCGCGCACGACATGACACCCGCCGGCAACGGCTGGTTCGAAGCGACCGCCGATTGCGGCGCGGGTACGCTCTATCGCTTCCGGCTCGACGGCAAACTTGCGGTGCCCGATCCGTCGTCGCGCTTCCAGCCACAAGACGTGCACGGTCCGAGCGAAGTGATCGATCCGCGCGCCTACTGTTGGGACAACACGCACTGGCATGGCCGCCCGTGGGAAGAAACGGTGCTGTACGAACTGCACGTCGGCGCGCTAGGCGGTTATGCGGGCGTGCAGGAGCGCTTGCCGGCGCTCGTCGCGCTCGGCGTGACCGCGATCGAGTTGATGCCGTTGAGCGATTTTTCCGGCAAGCACAATTGGGGCTACGACGGCGTGCTGCCGTATGCGCCGGATTCCGCCTACGGCCGCCCCGAAGCGCTGAAAGCGCTGATCGACGCGGCGCACGGCCTCGGTCTGATGGTGTTTCTCGATGTGGTCTACAACCACTTCGGTCCTGACGGCAACTATCTGCACCAGTATGCGCGCTCGTTTTTCCGTGACGGCACACATACGCCGTGGGGCCCGGCGATCGACTTCGACCGCAGCGAAGTCAGCGATTTCTTCACTGACAACGCGGTGTACTGGCTCAATGAATATCGCTTCGACGGCCTGCGTTTCGACGCGGTGCACGCGATCGGCGATCACGCGTGGCTGCGCGATTTGTCCGACCATATTCGCGCGAAGACGCAGCACGGGCGGCACGTGCATCTGGTGCTGGAAAACGAACACAACAGCGCGAGTCTGCTGGAAGCGCATTTCGACGCGCAATGGAACGACGACGCGCACAACACGCTGCACGTTCTGCTGACCGGCGAAACCGAAGGCTACTACCACGCCTACGAGGACCAGCCGATCCGCCGATTGGCGCGCGTGCTGTCGGAAGGCTTTGCGTATCAGGGCGACCCATCGCCGATTCACGGCGGCGCGCCGCGTGGCGAACCGAGCAAGCATCTGTCGCCGACCTCGTTCGTGATGTTCTTGCAGAATCACGACCAGATCGGCAATCGCGCGTTCGGCGAGCGTCTGCGCAAGCTGACATCCGACGACGCGTTACGCGCCGCGACCGGCCTGCTGCTGTTGTCGCCGCAAATCCCGTTGCTGTTCATGGAAGAGGAATACGGCTCGACCCAGCCGTTCCTGTTTTTCACCGACTACACCGGCGAACTCGCCGACGCCGTGCGTGAAGGACGCCGCCGTGAGTTCGCCCGCTTTTCGGCGTTCGCCGACGAACAGCGCCGCGCACAGATTCCCGACCCGAACGATGCGAAGACGTTTGCTGCGTCGTCGCCGCCTGCGCTTGCCGAGGCGAGCGCACTGGAAGACGCAAAAGCGCGCCTCGAATGGATGCACTTCTACAAATCCGCGCTCACTGTGCGGGCGAAGCTGATCACGCCGCGTCTGAAGCATTCGAAAGCGCTCGGCGCGACGGTGTTGACAGCGCAAAGCGGCGCTGATGCCAATGCGCTGATCGCGCGTTGGAAACTCGGCGACGGCGAGACTTTATCGATCGCGTTGAATCTGTCTAACGACAGCGTGCCGTTCGCCGATGTCCCCGCCGGCAAGGTGATTTTCGAAACGCCGCCGCGCGTGCGCGAACAGATCGACACCAGGGTGTTGCCCGCGCACGCGTTCGTCGCATGGCTGACCGGCAACGTCAGCGACTACGCCATCGGCCACGATGCGCGCATCGCAGGTGTTCAGGAGCGCAACGCGTGAGTCCGACCCACCGCCCGAACGATACGATCGCCGCCCTCGCCACGCGCGCCGGCTTCGAGGTGGAATGGCGCGACGCGCACCATGCGACGCGGCATGTGCCCAAGCATACGCTCGCCGTTCTGCTCGAACGGATGGGGCTGCCGTGCGGTAACGCCACCGAGATTCGGCAAAGCGCCGCCGCGCTCGAGGCCGAACTGTCCGGCCGCAAACTGCCGCCGCTGATGACCGCCGAAGTCGAACGCGGTATCGCGCTGCCTGCCGCCGCAATCAGGTCCGACAGCCACTATCGGATCGAACTCGAAAGCGGCTCGATCATCGACGGCCGCTTCACCGCGCCCAAAGGCGAAGAGGCCTTGCTCACGCCGATCAGCGAGCCCGGCTATCACACGCTCGTGATCAACGAGCAGCGCATGACGCTGGCCGTCGCGCCTTCGCGCTGCTACACCGTTGCCGATGCATGGCGCACGCGGCACGGCGGCTCCGCGCAAACGCCGCCGCTGTGGAGCATCGCGGCGCAGTTATACGGCTTGCGCCGCACGGGCGACGGCGGCATCGGCGATTATTCGGCGCTCGCACAGCTGGCGATCGAAAGCGCGAAGCGTGGCGCGCATGCGCTCGCCGTCAGCCCGACACACGCGATGTTCAGCGCGGAGCCGCATCGCTTCAGTCCGTATTCGCCGTCGTCGCGTTTGTGGCTGAACGTCACGCATATCGATCCTGCCGCGGTGTTCGGCGCGGACGCGGCACGCGCCGCGATCGACGCCGCGCAAGCGGCCGATGCATGGTCGAGGCTCGAAGACTTGCCGCTGATCGACTGGCCGAATGCGGTCGTGTTGAAGCTGAAGGTATTGCGCGCGCTGTACGAGAACTTCTGCACGCGTGAACACGCGCAGGGCGCACCGCGCGCGCTGGAGTTTCACGGCTTCTGCGAACGCGCCGGCCGCGCACTCGAAGACCACGCGCGATTCGAAGCGTTGCAGGCCGCGCAACTCGCGCAACAAGGGGGCAACGGTCACTGGCGCAACTGGCCCGAAGCATTGCGCGATCCGCGCAGTCCGGAAGTCGAAGCATTTGCGCAAGCCAATCGCCATGAAGTCGAGTTTCATCTCTTCCTGCAATGGCTTGCCGCCAAGGGTTTGTCGCACGCTCAGCACGCGGCTTGCGACGCAGGCATGGCCGTCGGCCTGATCGCCGACCTCGCGGTCGGTTGCGACAGCGCCGGCAGCCATGCATGGTCGTATTGCGACGAGATGCTGCAAGGCGTGTCGGTCGGCGCGCCGCCCGACCTGTTCAATCAGGCGGGACAGGCGTGGGGCCTCACCACCTTTTCGCCGCGCGCGATGCGCACGCAGGGCTTCTCCGCATTCATGGACATGCTGCGCGCCGCGTTCTCCCATGCGGGCGGCATCCGCATCGATCACATTCTCGGCTTGCGGCGCTTGTGGCTCGTGCCGGAGGGCGAAAGCGCGCGCAACGGCGCCTATCTGCGCTATCCGCTCGAAGACCTGCTGCGGCTGATCGCGCTCGAATCGTGGCGGCATCGTTCGATCGTGGTCGGCGAAGATCTCGGCACCGTGCCGTCCGGTTTTCACGAACGGCTCGACGAGCACGGCATCGCCGGGATTCGCGTGCTCTGGTTCGAGCGCGCGCAAGATGGCAAGGGTTTCAAGCCGCCGCACGCATGGGATCGCAACGCGGTGGGCACCACGACGACGCACGATCTGCCGACCGTAGCGGGCTGGTGGCGCGGCAGCGACATCACGTGGCGCAACCGGATTGGCCAGACGATGGCGCGCGCCGACGGCCGCGACCCCGAGGAAGCCGCGCAGGAAGAACGCGCCGCGGATCGCGCCGAACTATGGAGCGCGTTCCAGCAGGCCGGCGTCGCCGCGTCCGACGTCGCTGCGCCGCCGCCCGACGACGCGCCCGTGGACGAAGCGCTGGCCTTTGTCGCCGCGACGCCTGAGCCGCTCGTCACCTACCCGCTCGAAGATCTGCTCGCGCAAGTCGAGCAACCGAATCTGCCTGGCTCGATCGACGAGCATCCGAACTGGCGCCGCCGCATGAGCTTGCCGATCGACGCGCTATTCGAGGACACGACGTTTTGCGATCGCCTGCTGGCAGTCGATCGCGCGCGCAGCGCCGCTATCCGTTCTACGACTCACGCTTCTTCGGAGCCTGATACGCCATGACCGTCCCGAGCTCCACGCTTCGCCTCCAATTCCATCGAGGCTTCACCTTCGACGACGCCGCAAAGCACGTCGAATACTTCGCCGCGCTCGGCATCAGTCACCTGTACGCGTCGCCGATCACAACCGCCGAGCCAGGCTCGATGCACGGCTACGACACCGTCGACTACACCCAGGTCAACGCCGAATGCGGCGGCGAGGCCGGCCTCAAGCGCCTCGTCGACAAGCTGCACGCGCGCAACATGGGGCTGATCGTCGACGTGGTGCCGAACCATATGGGCGTCGGCGGCTCGAGCAACGCGTGGTGGCTCGATATCCTCGAATGGGGCCGGCACAGCGCGTATGCGCGGCATTTCGACGTCGATTGGCATTCGCCCGATCCGGCTTTGCGCGGCAAGGTGCTGGCGCCGGCGCTCGGCGCGCCGTACGGCGAGGAACTTGCGGCGGGCCGCATTGCGCTGCATTTCGCCGCCGATACCGGGCGCTTCTATATCGGCTACGGTCCGCATGTGTTCCCCGTTTGCCCGATCGATTACGCGTCGATTCTGCAAGGCGCCGACCGCGCCGATCTCACCGCGCTGGCCGAGCGCTTCGAGGGCCTGACGACGCAGCCCGCCGATCAGCCCCGCGCCGCCGAAGGACGCGCCCTGCTACGCGAGTTCGCCGCGCAGCAGGGCGCCTCGGCGATCGAGATCGCGCTCGAAACGTATGCGCCGGAGGACCCGGTCACGCGTGACCGGCTGCATCGCCTGATCGAACGGCAGCACTTCCGCCTGGCGTGGTGGCGCACCGCTTCCGATGAAGTGAACTGGCGACGCTTCTTCGACATCTCCACGCTAGCCGGCGTGCGCGTGGAACGGCCCGAGGTGTTCGAAGCCGTGCACGCGCTGATTTTCCGTCTGTACCAGGAAGGCGTGGTGGACGGTTTGCGGATCGACCATATCGACGGCCTCGCTGAGCCGCGCGAGTACTGTCAGCGTCTGCGGCAGCGCCTCACTGAGTTGCGCGACACCGCGCCCTACGTGGTCGTCGAAAAGATTCTGGGCCGTGGCGAGCCGTTGCGCGACGATTGGCCGGTGGACGGCACGACCGGCTACGACTTCATGAACGACGTAGGCGCACTGCTGCACGATCCGGCCGGCGCCGAGCCGCTCGCGACGACGTGGGCCGAACTCACCGGCCGCAGCGCATGTTTTGTGGACGAGGCCTTAGCCGCACGGCGCAAGATCCTCACGGAAAACCTCTGCGCGGAACTGGATCGCGCGGCGCGTGCATTGCATCGCATTGCGCGCGATTCTCTGACGACGCGCGACTTCACCTTCACCGCGCTGCGGCGCGTGTTGACCGAGCTGGTCGTGCATTTTCCGATGTATCGGATTTATCCGCAGAACGGCTTGCGCAGCGCCGCCGATAACGTCTATTTCGAACAGGCGCTGGCCGGTGCGAAGGAAACGCTATCGCGCGCGGACCATGTCGTGCTCGAACGCGTGAACGCATGGCTCGGCGGCAGCGCCGAAGAAGTGCCGAATGCACGGGTTAACGCACCGTCGCAGGGTCAGAATAGCGCGCCGCCGATTTATGCCGGCTCCGCGCGGCGCACCGCGCAAACGCTGTTTTCGCAACTGACCGCGCCGGTCGCGGCGAAGGCGATTGAAGACACCGCGTGCTATCGCTACGGCCGCCTTTTGTCGCGCAACGAAGTCGGCTCGGATCCGGGCGACTTCGCGTTGTCGGTCGAGCAGTTTCATGCGGGGAATCTGGAGCGCTCGCAGCGTTTTCCTCACGCGATGCTCGCCACCGCAACGCACGATCACAAACGCGGCGAAGACGTGCGTGCGCGGCTCGCGGTGTTGAGCGAGATTGCGCACGACTGGAACGCGACATTGCGCGCGTGGTCGACATTGAATGCGCCGCATCGCCGGGCGCTCGACGGCACGCCGATCAGCAGCGTCAGCAAGAATGCTAGCTACGACTGGGCGCCCGGCCCCGCCGCCGAAGCGATGCTGTATCAGACGCTGGCGGGCTGCTGGCCGCCGGAGCTATCGCCGGACGATGAAGCCGGCGTCAAGGAACTGGCCGGGCGCGTCGCGCAATGGCAACTGAAGGCGTTGCGCGAAGCCAAGCAGCAAACCAACTGGCTCGCGCCTGACGAAGCGTACGAAGCGGGATGCCGCGACTTCCTGTTTGACATCCTCGCGCCGCAGCGGCGCGACGGATTCTTGCGCGAGCTGTCCGGGTTCGTCGCGCGGATTGACCGCGCTGGTGCGCTCAATAGCTTGCAGCAGACGGTGTTGCGGCTGGCGTCGCCAGGGATTCCCGATCTTTATCAGGGCACTGAGCTGTGGGACTTCAGTCTGGTCGATCCCGACAATCGCCGGCCGGTGGATTTTGCAAAGCGCGAGGCGTGGCTCGTGCAGACGCCGCCGTCTGGATTTTTGCCGAGCTGGCGCGACGGCCGCGTGAAGCTCGCGGTGGTGCAGCGCGTGCTGGCGCTGCGCGCGCATTTGCCGGAGTTGCTGAGTCAGAGTACCTATTTGCCATTAACCGTGCGTGGCAGGCATGCGGCGCAGGCGATTGCGTTCGCGCGGCGGCATGAGAATGCATGGGCTGTGGTTATTGCCAGCCGGCTCGCTACTGGATTGCTGGGTGACGACGGCGATTTGCCTTTGGTCGATCCGGCCAGATGGGACGATACGGCGGTCGAGATGCCAGCTGATCTGGCTGGGCGGGCTTTGTTCGACTGGTTAAGCCCGGCGGCGCCTAAGGTCGCTGAGAACGGATTGCTGTTTTTACGCGATGCGTTGGGAGGGATGCCGGTGGCTGTTCTGGTGGAGGATGGCGTACCAAGGGTTTAGGTTTTTTGCCTGCGCGGGCAGGCAAAAAAGAAACCTCAGGCGGCGCGGGTGAAAAAACCTTATCACCCTCCTTCATCATCGAAAACCTTCGGGTACACCCGCACGAGCACAATGCGAGGCCCCTTCATCTTCTTGACGACGACGTCGAAACGATCGAATTCGACCCTCTGCCCTTCAACAGGCAGATCATTGAGCGCCTGAATCACGATACCGCCCACCGATTCGGCCTTGCCCTCGTCGATATCGATCCCCAACGCGCGCTCCAGCGACACCACCGGCAAGCTGCCCTTGCCCATCAACGTGCCATCGTCCATACGCGACCAGTCGGCGTCGCCTTGCCGGAATTCGTCATGAATCTGGCCGACCAGCGCGCCCAGCAGATTATCGAGCGTCAGAAAACCGATCGGCTTAGAGTTCTTGTGTCCGACCAGCGCGAAATGCGGCGCGCCCTTCCGGAAGCGGCGAAACAGCTCAAGCGCCGGCATATCCGGTTTGACGTACTGCACCGGCCGCGCATATTTGGAGAGATCGTCGAGCGTACTGCCCGCGTGGCGCGCCAGCAGCATATCCTTCAGGTGAATCATGCCGGCCACGCGCTCGCCAGCTGCGTCTTCGAATAACGGATAACGGCTGAAGCGATGCCGCGCCACCACCTGCATGTTCTCGCGCAACGGCAAATCGCGCCGCAAGCCGACCATTTCATAAGCAGGCCGCATCAGATCGGACACGGTCATGCGCGAGAAATCCAGCGAATGCGCAATCGTGTTCCATTCGTCCTGACTGTATGCGCCATCCGGCGAACCGAACTCAGTCGCGACATTGGCACGGCGGCCGCGCAAGATCAGCTTGAGTTCGTCGGTCGAATAGTGCGAATCGTGGCCGTGGCCGGCGTCCAGTCCCGCGAGCTTCAGTACCGCGTTGGCGCTGGAGTTGAGCACCCAGATCGCCGGATACATCGCCCAGTAAAAGCCGTAGAGCGGCGTGGCGGCCCACAGCGATACCTTCTCCGCTTCGCGAATTGCCAGCGACTTCGGCGCCAGTTCGCCCACCACGATGTGCAGGAACGAAATGCACGAGAACGCGAAGAACAGCGAAATGCCGTGGATCAGCTTCTCCGACTCCACGCTGGCCAGGCTGAAGAGCGGCGTGAGCAGTTCGGCAAACGCCGGCTCGCCGATCCAGCCCAACCCGAGCGACGCCAGCGTAATGCCGAGCTGACAGGCCGACAGATAGGCGTCGAGCCGGCCATGCACCTTCGCCAGCAAACGTCCGCGCATGCCGTGCTTGACGGCAAGGCTCTGCACGCGCGTCTGCCGCAGCTTGACCAGACCGAATTCGGCGGCGACAAAAAAACCGTTGAGGGCAACGAGAAACAACGCACCGATAAGGGCGACAACCTGGATCAAAGCGGCAAGCTCCGGCAACAAAAGTTGTCAGTATAAAGGGTGAAAGCTCGACGAAAGTTAATCGCGTACGGGAAAACGCTGCGACAGCCGGCCCTCACGCGGTTGCCGTCGCGCTGAGCGGCACACGCAGCGCGAGCGTGGCCGCTTCGGCGTCTTGCGCGTCGCTTTGCTCGAAACTGCCGCCGTGGGCTTCCGCGACGCGCTTGCTCAGCGCGAATACCCATGCGATCCGTTTGGCTTCACGCGGTTCGCGCGCCTGTTTGCGGGCGAATGCTTCAAGCACATGCGGCAACGAAGGATCGTCCAGCGCAGCGGCTGTCACGTTGAAGGTGACGGTGGCGTGCCACGTGGCAGCATCGGCACGCGCGGCCAGCGCGACGGTTGCGCCCTCCGCGCTCGCTTCCACGGCGAAGGTGAGCATCAGCCACAAGGCGGCGGCAAGGCGCTCCCGATCGCCGCTGAGTTGCTCCGTAGCAAGCTGCGAGTTCACGACGATCTCGACGCCGCGCGAGCGGGCCAAACCTGAGCGCACCTCTTCAGCGGTTTCGTCGAGTAAAGGATGCAGCGGAAACGGTTCGTACGCGAGCGCCAACGATTTGGTTTCAGCGCGGGTCGCGTCGACGATCGTTTCGAGCAGCTTCACCTGCTGGTCTACGCCATTCCGGATGCCGGTCACGGCGCGCTGCGAGTTGGGGTCGTTCGCATCGAGCTTGCGCTCCAGCACGTAGGCCCAGCTATGAATCGCATTCAGCGGACCGCGCAGATCGTGCGACACCAGCGACAGCACGTGGTCGCGCATGAACAGCGCGGTCTCCGCCCGCAGATGCGCGGTGCGTTCGGATACGGCGAAGCCGGGACGAACCGGCTGACTGCCGCCGGCTCCGGTAGAAGACGTTGTCACGATCGAGCCCTCTCAGCCGGTACATGAATTGTTAAAAGAAGCCTAATTATAGGCATGCTGCCCGGCGCAACCACCCTGGCCAGACGGCCAAGGTGGCCGCAAACCGCGTGCCACGCGGCAATCCTCGGCGATGCGGCGCCAACGCGCCTACAATGTCGAGTTTTACGATTTGACCTAAGGAGCGACTCATGTCGACTGTGACTACCGAATCCGGCCTGAAATATGAAGACATCGTTGAAGGCACCGGCGCCGAAGCCGTCGCCGGCAAGACCGTCAGCGTGCACTACACCGGCTGGCTGACCGATGGCCAGAAGTTCGACTCGAGCAAGGACCGCAATGACCCGTTCGCCTTCGTGCTGGGCGGCGGCATGGTCATCAAGGGTTGGGACGAAGGCGTGCAGGGCATGAAGGTCGGCGGCACGCGCAAGCTGACGATTCCGCCGCAACTCGGCTACGGCGTGCGCGGCGCGGGCGGCGTGATTCCGCCGAATGCGACGCTTGTGTTCGAAGTCGAATTGCTCGGCGTCTAAGTTTTTCGCAGCTTTGCAATCGGGCATTGCCAATGAGTCACGCCGCCGTCACCGCGCCTAGCGTTTCGTTGCGCCGATACGGCGCGATCGAAGCGTCGGACGTGCACGACTTTCATCAGGTCGTGCTCGGACTCGACGGCGCAATGGTGATGGCCGTGGACGGCGTCGCGCAGCAGATCGACGCTGGTTCCGCATGGCTCATTCCGGCGGGCGCGCGGCACGATTATGCGGGTGTCGGCGAGAACCGGCAGTTGGTGCTGGATCTGCCGGCCGCCTCGCTGGCCATGCCGGAACGTCTGTTCGACCGCGCGCGGGCTGTCACGGTGGATGCCTCGCTCACGGAGCTCGTGCATCGAATTGCGGCGCATGCCACGGGCGGCGCCCAAGGCGACGATCTGGATACCCGGCGTTTTCATTGGGACGCCGCGGCGCGCTTAGGCGCAGCGTTGGTCGCCGACGCAGGCACGACAGCTGGGACGCAAGCGCCCGGCGCCGGCCTCGATTTCGCGCGTATCGACCGCTGGCTGCGCGCGCATCTATCGGAGCCGCTGCGCATCGCCGACCTCGCCGCACATTGCGGCTTCGGCATGCGGCGCTTTCATCAGCTTTTTATCGAAGCCTTCGGCGAAACGCCGCATCGCTATTTGCAGCGGCTGCGGCTCGATACGTCGATTACGCTGCTCGCCGATCCGCGCCGCTCTTTGACCGACATCGCGTTGGAGATCGGCTTCGGCGATCAGAGCGCTTACACGCACGCTTTTACGCGGCGTTTCGGGCTGGCGCCCGGTCAATGGCGCGCGTTGCGCCACTGAGTTTTCAACGCGAGCCTTCCACGCGAGCCGCCTGATCAGGCGGCCCGCTTTCCTGCTTCAAGCTCCGTTACTTCGAGCTCCGTTGCTTCAAGCTCCGTTGCTTCGAGCTCCGCGGCTTCAAGCTCCCATTACCCCGCCAAACCGCGCTCCAGATCGCCGCGAATATCGCCGGCGTTTTCCAGGCCCACGGCCAGACGGATCAACCCTTCGCTGATGCCTGCCGCCGCGCGCGCCTCCGGCGTCACGCGGCCGTGCGTGGTCGTGGCCGGATGCGTGATAGTGGTGCGCGTGTCGCCGAGATTGCCGGTGATCGAACAGATTTTCGTGCTGTCGATCACGCGCCATGCGTTCGCGCGCATCGCCTCAGGCGTCTCGCCCTTCAGTTCGAACGACAGAATCGCGCCGCCCGCCTTCTGCTGACGCATGGCCAGCGCGTGCTGCGGATGCGATTCGAGCCCCGGATAGAACACGCGATTCACGGCCGGATGCGTTTCCAGCCAGCGCGCGATTTCGAGTGCGTTCGCCGACTGCTTGTCGACCCGCAGCGACAGCGTTTCCATGCCCTTGAGCAGCACCCACGCGTTGAACGCCGACAGCGTCGGCCCGGCGCTGCGCACAAACGGAAACACTTTCTCCATGATGAACTGCTTCGAGCCGACCAGCGCGCCGCCGAGCACACGGCCCTGGCCGTCGAGGAACTTGGTGGCCGAATGCATCACGACGTCCGCGCCGAGCTTCAACGGCTGCTGCAAGGCCGGGCTACAGAAACAGTTGTCGACCACGAACAGCGCATTGGCCGCCTTCGCGATCTTGCTGATCGCCTCGATATCGGCGACTTCGGTCAGCGGATTCGACGGCGTTTCGAGGAAGAACATCTTCGTCTCGGGGCGCACGGCGTTTTTCCACGCGTCCAGATCGGTCGGATCGACGAACGTGGTCGTGATGCCGAACTTGCTGAAGATCTGCGAGAACATGCCGAGCGTCGAACCGAACAGCGCCTGCGAGCTGACCAGATGGTCGCCGGCCTGCAACGCCGACATCACCACCGACATGATCGCGGCCATCCCCGAGGCCGTGGCCATGCATGCCTCGCCACCTTCGAGCGCGGCCAGACGGTCCTGAAACATCGAGACGGTCGGGTTCGTGAAGCGCGAGTAGGTGTAATAGTCTTCGGAATTCTTGAAGCGGTCGGCGGCTTCGGCGGCGTTCGCGAACACAAAGCTCGACGTCAGGAAAATCGCTTCCGAATGTTCGTTGAAGTCGCTGCGCACAGTGCCCGAGCGGACTGCCAGCGTGTCGAAGTTCAGGGAGTTGTCCATGTTGGTTCTGGTTTCCAATGTTCCATGGCTGCGTTCAACGTGGCTCACGTGAGAAGGCGCGCGCAACGCTGAACGGCAGCAACAAAAAAGCCCGCTTTTGCGTCGGCATAAGCGGGCTTCATGTGCGGGGGAAGCTGGAGCGGAGGCGGATGACTGCGGCTTTTCCACCATTCGCTTTAGCTGTTTCGGGTTGCCCCGCGTCCGCAAGCTGAGATCAAATCGACGCAAGCCGCCATGCTAACACGCTCGCGGCGGGCGTGCAGCGCGCCACGCCGGTTGCGGGACCGCTCAACCTACCGACAATTGCAGGTGCAGTTGCGAACGCGCAGGCGCGCCGCCGTCGATCGCTTCGCTCGCGGCGTCGCGGTCCGATTGCGCGGACGGCGCAAGGCGTGCGGTTTCGATGCGGTCGAGATACTCCGTGGTGACATCGCCGGTGATGTAGTTGCCGTCGAAGCACGAGGCTTCGAACTCCTTCAGCGCCGGATTGATGTCGCGCACCGCCTGCTTCAACGCATCGACGTCCTGATAAACGAGATGGTCGGCGCCGATCATGCGCGCGACTTCTTCGTCGGTGCGGCCGTGGGCGACAAGTTCACCACGCGTCGGCATGTCGATACCGTAGACGTTCGGGAATTTCACCGGCGGCGCCGCCGAGGCGAAGATCACCTTGTTCGCGCCCGCGTCGCGCGCCATCTGCACGATTTCATGCGAGGTGGTGCCGCGCACGATCGAATCGTCGACGATCAGCACGTTCTTGCCCTTGAACTCGATGCCCATCGCGTTCAGCTTCTGACGCACCGACTTCTTGCGCACCGCCTGGCCCGGCATGATGAAGGTACGGCCCACGTAACGGTTCTTGAAGAAGCCTTCGCGATACTCGACGCCCAGCTTCTTGGCGACCTGCATCGCGGCCGGCCGCGACGAATCGGGAATCGGCATCACGACGTCGATCGCGACGTCAGGCAGTTCGCGCTTGATCTTCTCGGCGAGGTAGTCGCCCATGCGCAGACGCACGTTGTAGACCGGCACGCCGTCGAGCACCGAGTCCGGACGCGCGAGGTACACGAGTTCGAAAATGCACGGGTTCAGGCTCGGGGTCGTGGCGCATTGCTGCGAATGCAGATTGCCGTCGAGGTCGATGAAAATCGCCTCACCCGGCGCCACATCGCGCACGAACTCGAAGCCGATACCTTCGATCGCCACCGATTCCGACGCCAGAATCCACTCGACGCCTTCCGGCGTTTCCTGCTTGCCGAGGCACAGCGGGCGGATACCGAAAGGGTCGCGGAACCCGAGCAGTCCATAACCGGCGATCAGCGACACGATAGCGTACGAACCCCGCACCCGGCGATGCACGCCCGACACCGCCTTGAACAGCGCGGCCGGATCGAGTTGCAGGCCTGAACTGGACAGCTGCAATTCGTGCGCGAGCACGTTGAGCATCACTTCGGTGTCGGAATTGGTGTTGATGTGGCGGCGATCGATGCGGAACATCTCATCTTTCAGCTGCTGCCAGTTGGTCAGGTTGCCGTTGTGGGCGAGGATGATGCCGAACGGCGCGTTCACGTAGAACGGCTGGGCTTCTTCTTCGCTCGACGCGGAACCGGCGGTCGGGTAACGGACCTGGCCGATACCGGTGGTGCCGGGCAGGCTGCGCATGTTGCGCGTGCGAAACACGTCGCGCACCATGCCGTTGGCCTTGTGCATGTGAAAATTGCTGCCGTTCGCTGTCGCGATGCCGGCGGCGTCCTGACCGCGGTGCTGCAGAAGCAGCAGGCTGTCATAGATCAGCTGATTGACCGGAGAGTGGGAAACTACGCCTACGATGCCGCACATGGCATGTCCTTCAAAGGTACGAAATTCGTAACGGCGACCGGTGCCTGCTATGGAACGTAAAAGCAGCCGGATTGCGCCGGAGTACTGCGGGCTTCCTCTGATCACCCGCCTGATCGTCACACACGGACGTAGGCGGCGAGCGTCTCGGGAAGCAGCGGTTTCATTATGTGCACGCCGTCGACCGCGTAGGGCCGAAGCAGGGCGTTGCGCCAGAATTCCTGTTGGGGCAGTTCGGTCAAGCCCGCGAGGGCGACCAGAATCAGCACCAGAATGACCCCGCGCACGAGGCCGAACATCAAACCAAGCGAGCGGTCCACGCCGCTCAAACCCGTTGCCTGCACGATGCGGCTCAGCAGCGCATTCAGCACGCTCGCCACCAGCACCACACCGATCACCACCAGCGCGAACGCCAGCAGCCATTGGGTCAACGCGCCGCCCGGCCACGTGGCGGGAATAAACGGCACGACATAACTGACGAAGCGGCAAGCAATGAAAAACGCCGCAATCCAGCCGATCAGCCCGAATACCTCGGACAAGAAGCCGCGCCACGTGCCGCGCAAAGCCGACAAACCGATCACCGCCATTACAGCGTAGTCGAAGGCAGTGAACATCGCTCGCTTACTGTGCAGCGGCGTTGTTCGCGCCCGACGTCAAGCCAGCCTCGCGAACCTTCGCAATCGCGGCGGTGGCCGCTGCACGGTCGGCGAACGGGCCGGCGCGCAATAGCGTGCGGATCGTGCCGTCTGCCTGCTTCCGACGTTCGGTATATGCTGGCACGCCCGCCGCTTTCAACTTGGTGGCCCAATTGCGCGCACCGGCATCGTCCGGGAACACGCCGAGCTGCACAGCGAAGCGGCTGCCCGGAGGCGACGCAGGCGTGCCGGAATCGGCGTCCGCGCTCGCGGCGTTGCTGTTGGCGCTGTCTTCGCTCGGAGCCGGAACGTTCGCGGCGCTATGCGTAGTCTGCGGTTTCGCTGGCTTGGCTGGCGTCGGCGCCGCAGCCACTGGTGCGGTATTGGCCGCGACGGCCGGCGCTGCGCTCGTTGCCACGCTCTGCTGCTTTGCGCTACCGGACTGACCTTGCGTAGCTGCCGTTGCCGGTGCAGCCGGCGTAAGGCCGGAAGCGGCGAGGGCCGCATCGGGCGCCGGATTGTCAGGCGCTACGCCGGCCTGCGTGTCTTCGTCGACCTTGTGGGCTCTCGGCGCGGGGCGGTTCGGGATGTCGATGGAGATGTCGTCGGTGACGGGCTTGGGATGCGAGTCCAGCACCATGGGCAGGACGACTACCGCTGCCACCACCAACGCGATCGCGCCGACGAGCCGGCGCCGCGCACGCTGCTTTTCAGGCAACGTAGGGTCGAGCAGCATCGCATCGGCGTCCACGGCGCGCTCCGTGCGGCGGGTTCGCCGCTCCACGCGTTCGCCACGGGCGGCACGAGTGGAACTGGTGTTTGCGCCACGCCGACCGGGCGTGTCGTCTTTCTTGCCGAACGAGAAAATTCCCATGAATCGCTTGGTTCGAGGCTGGCGCCCGTTCAGTGTTGCTGCGATTTACGGTAGGCCATGACACCTGCTACCGTATAGAAACTGCCGAAAACCACGATTCTATCATTCTCCGACGCTCGTTTTAGAGCGTCTTGAAAAGCCTCGGCCGGCGTCGCGTAGCGCATCACGCTGCTATCGGCGCCATCGCTCACGCCCTGCTCGCGCAACGCAGCTTCGAGCTCTTCAGCGGAAGCAGCACGCGGAGTCGGCAAATCGGTCACGCACCAGTGGTCGATTTCGCCTTTCAGATGCGCCAATACGCCGGCAATGTCCTTGTCGCGCATCGCGCCGAACACCGCGTACGTGTACGGGAAAAAGCCCATATTGCCGAGGTTTTGCGTGAGCACCGCCGCTGCATGCGGATTGTGGCCGACATCGAGCACGATGGCCGGCTTACCGGGCAGGACCTGGAAACGCCCCGGCAATTCGACATTGGCAAGGCCGAGCCGAATGTCCTGCGCCGAGACCGGCAGACGGTCGCGCAGCGCTTCGAGAGCGGCGAGCGCCGCCGACGTATTGATCAGCTGGTTCGCGCCACGCAGCGCTGGATAGGCGAGCGCCGAACGGCGCATTGTCGGGCCCACGTAGCTCCATTGCTGGCGCTCGCTGCCCGCCTGCCCTTCGTAGCGGAAATCGCGTCCGAACAGCCACAGTTCGGCGCCGATCTGTTCGGCGTGATCGATCAGCGTTTGCGGCGGCACCGGATCGGCGCAGATCGCCGGCTTGCCCGCACGGAAAATGCCGGCCTTTTCGAAGGCGATTTTTTCGCGCGTGCCGCCGAGATAATCGGTGTGATCGATATCGATGCTGGTAATGATCGCGCAGTCCGTGTCGAGGATGTTGACCGCGTCCAGCCGGCCGCCCAGACCCACCTCGAAAATTACCGCGTCGAGTCCGCGCGAAGCGAACAGGCTCATGATCGCCAGCGTCGTGAATTCGAAGTACGTAAGCGTGACCGGTTCGGCGAGGCTCAGGCGCGCAGCTTCAACCGCTTCGAAATGCGGGAGCAGATCGGCGTCGCTCGCCATTGCGCCATTCACGCGCGCGCGCTCGTTGAACGACAGCAGATGCGGCGACGTGTGGCAGCCGACCGTAAAACCGGCGCGCAGCAAAATCGATTCGAGGATCGCGCAGGTCGAACCCTTGCCGTTCGTGCCGCCGACCGTGATGATCGGGCACGCAAACGACAACTGCATCGCGTCGCGTACTTTGGAGATGCGAGCCAAACCCATGTCGATGCCGACCGGATGCGCGGATTCGAGGTGCGTGAGCCACGCGTCGAGGGTGGGGAATGTGGTCATCGGGTGAATCGCGAGTGAATCGGTTAGGCAGTGTGGCGAATATGCGCGGGGGCCGTCGGTTCGGTGCGCTGCGTACGACGCCATTGGAGGTCGCCGCGGACTTTATGCGCAGAAAGCTGGGCCTGGCAGCGCGAATCATGCGGCGCTGCGTCACGAGACCGTGATTATCCCGGAAATGACAGCGCGCCGCTTGATGACTCTCGCGGCGCGCTATTTTTTGCTGCTTTTCGTACTGCCGCCGCGCTTCGAGGGTGCGGCGCTGGTTAAGGCTTTGACAGATCGATGCAGCCGCTTATTGTCACTCAACGGCGGTCACTCAACGGCGGTTCACTCAACGGCCGCTCATACACCCGCGGCTTACGCGACGGCGTCAGCCGGCTGGCGGCTCAGCAGCGCCATCAATTGCGCGAGTTCTTCGCGCAGCTTGCGGCGGTCGACGATCATGTCGATCGCGCCCTTCGTCAGCAGGAACTCGGCGCGCTGGAAGCCTTCCGGCAGTTTTTCGCGCACGGTTTGTTCGATCACGCGCGGACCGGCAAAGCCGATCAGCGCCTTCGGTTCCGCGATCACCACGTCGCCGAGGAAGGCGAAACTCGCCGACACGCCGCCCATGGTCGGGTCGGTCAGCACGGAGATGAACGGCAGCCTGGCTTCGGCCAGTCTGGTCAGCATGGCCGTGGTCTTGGCCATTTGCATCAGCGACAGCAAGCTTTCCTGCATCCGCGCGCCGCCCGAAGCGGTGAAGCAGATGAACGGCACCTGCTGTTCCAGCGCGTTCTGCGCGCCGCGCGCGAAACGCTCGCCGACCACCGAACCCATCGAGCCGCCCATGAACGAGAACTCGAAGCACGCGACCACCACCGCCAGCGTATGGATTGCGCCGCCCATCACGACCATTGCGTCGGTTTCGTCGGTGTCGTCCATCGCTTCTTTCAGGCGCTCCGGGTACTTGCGGCTGTCTTTGAACTTGAGCGCGTCGACCGGCACAATTTCCTGGCCGATTTCATAACGGCCTTCGGGATCGAGCAGGCCGTCGAGCCGCTCACGCGCGCCGATGCGCATGTGATGGTCGCATTTCGGGCAAACATGCAGATTGGCCTCGACGTCGCTGCGGTACAGCACCGCTTCGCACGACGGGCACTTGATCCACAAGCCTTCCGGAATCCCCTTGCGGTTCTTCGGGTCCGTTTGCTTGATTTTCGGCGGCAGCAGCTTATCGAGCCAGCTCATATTGAATCCTTCTCGGGGTCAACGGTAGAGCAAACGGCGGGACGAACCCGCCGTTCACACTACAGAAGACAAAAATAACTGTTGTTATCGGGCAGTCGCGACGCTATCGAGCGCCTCGCGCACTTCGGCGATGAAACGCGTGAGCGTTTCGGCAGCGGTGTCGGGTGCGGCTTGTTCGAGCAATTGCACGATACGGCTGCCGATCACGACGGCATCGGACACTTCGGCCACCGCACGCGCCGTTTGCGCGTCACGAATGCCGAAACCGACACCCACCGGCAGGGGGACGCGCGACTTGATGGCCGGGATTTTACTCGCGATGCTGGAAACGTCCAGATTTGCCGCTCCGGTCACGCCTTTGAGCGACACATAATAGACGTAGCCGCTGGCGATCTTGCCGACTTCCGCGATGCGTTCATCCGTGGAGGTAGGCGCAAGCAAAAATATCGGATCGATGCCAGCAGATCGCATCTGTTCGGCGAAGCTTACGCACTCTTCCGGCGGATAATCGACCACCAGCACGCCATCTACGCCCGCTTCCTTCGCGACCTTGGCAAACGCTTCGGTGCCCATCCGTTCAATCGGATTGGCGTAACCCATCAGCACGACCGGGGTTTTATCGTTGGTTTCGCGGAAGCGCTTCACATCGGCGATGACGTGGCGCAGCGACACCCCGTGCGCCAACGCGCGCTCCGACGATTGCTGGATCACCGGACCGTCAGCCATCGGGTCGGAAAACGGCACGCCAAGTTCGATCACGTCCGCGCCGCCGGCAGCGAGCGCGTGCATGAATTCGACCGTGCGCGCCGGGTCGGGATCGCCAGCCGTCATGAACGGGATCAGGCCTTTCTTACCCTGTGCGGACAGCGCGTCGAATGTGTTCTTGATACGGGACATGGAATATTCTCGGATTTAGGCTACTGCGCGCTCGCTTATTGCGCCTCGGTTTGCCGTTCGGTTTCGGCTGCAAGCGGCCGGGCAACAGCGGGAGCCGCCGCGACCGCGCTCACGCGTTCGCGCGCTATCGCGCAGTAACTTTCATTGATCTCATAGCCGACGAATTCGCGCTGCTGACGGGCGCAAGCGACTGCGGTGGTGCCGCTGCCCATGAAGGGATCGAGCACGCGCCCGCCCTTCGGACAACTTGCCAGCACCATACGCTCGACAATTTCCAGAGGCTTCTGGGTCGGATGATCGACGCGTTCGGCATGTTGCCGATGCAGCCGGGACACCGACCAGACATCCTTGGGATTATAGCCAAGCTCCAGCCACTTGCTGCCTTCGAACAACTTACGCGAACGCGCCTTCTTCGTGACGGCATCGTACGGGATGCGGACGGGATCGAGATCGAAGTAATAATCCTTCGATACCGCGAAAAAACCGATGTTGTCGTGCACCGACGTGAACCGGCGCGTCGTTCCGCCCATGCTCGGTACCCGCCGGTCCCAGATGATCTCGTTGACCATCGTGAGCTTTGTCTTCAGGAAACAGAAGATTTCCGGCGCGTACTGCCACGTGCAGAAGATATACAGCGAACCCGATGGCTTGAGCTTTGGAATGGCCAGCTCGAGCCAACCGTGCGTCCAGGCGAGAAAATCGTCACCTGAACGCATGTCGGAGTCGTTGCCATAATCCTTGCCGAGCCCGTAAGGCGGATCGCACAGGATCAGGTCGATCGACCCGTCGGGGATGTTCGACACATCGGTCAGAAAATCGCGGTTCAACAGCTGGATGCCGGCAGGCACCTGCGGCAACAAAGGTGCAGGCGCCTCGGCCGCCATTGCGCCGGCGGCCGGGTTGGTTTCAACCGCGGGCTGGGGCTCGTCGAACTCGTCGCGCATCGTCGCGGCGCTCAGAACTGGATACCCGATCGCTCAGCGACCGTGTGCATGTCCTTGTCGCCGCGGCCCGACAGATTGACCAGAAGGTATTTATCCTTCGGCAGCGTCGGCGCGAGTTTCGCAGCATAGGCCAGCGCGTGGCTGGATTCCAATGCCGGAATGATGCCTTCGATGCGGCAGCAGTCGTGGAAGGCTTTGAGCGCTTCTTCGTCGGTGATGCCGACATATTGCGCGCGCTTGCTGTCTTTTAGCCACGCATGCTCAGGGCCCACGCCCGGGTAGTCGAGGCCTGCCGATACCGAATGCGTCTCGATGATCTGGCCGTTCTCGTCTTGCAGGAGATAAGTCCGGTTGCCGTGCAGCACGCCCGGGCTGCCGGCGATCAGCGACGCCGCATGGCGGCCCGATTCGATGCCGTCACCCGCCGCTTCGACGCCGATCAACTGCACCGAAGCGTCGTCAATGTACGGGTAAAAGATACCCATCGCGTTCGAACCGCCGCCCACGCACGCAATCACGGCGTCCGGCTGGCGACCGACCAGTTCCGGCATCTGCACCTTGCACTCGTCGCCGATCACGCGCTGGAAGTCGCGCACCATCATCGGATAAGGATGCGGCCCCGCCACCGTGCCGATGATGTAGAAAGTATTTTCGACGTTCGTGACCCAGTCGCGCATTGCTTCGTTGAGCGCGTCCTTCAGCGTGCGCGAGCCGGATTCGACCGGCACGACGGTCGCGCCGAGCAGCTTCATCCGGTACACGTTGGCAGCCTGACGCCGAATGTCTTCGGCGCCCATGTAGACGACGCACTCCATGCCGAAGCGCGCCGCGATGGTTGCGGTCGCGACGCCATGCTGCCCCGCGCCGGTTTCGGCGATCACGCGCGGTTTGCCCATGCGCCTGGCGAGCAGCGCCTGGCCAATCACGTTATTAACTTTATGAGCGCCGGTGTGATTCAGGTCTTCGCGCTTCAGGAAAACCTGCGCGCCGCCGAGCAGTTCGCTCCAGCGCTGCGCGTGATAAATCGGCGACGGACGGCCGACGAAATACTTCAGCTCGCGCTCGTATTCGGCGACGAATTCAGGGTCTTTTTGGTATTTCTCGTACGCGACACGCAACTCGTCGAGCGCGTGAATCAGCGTTTCAGCGACGAACACGCCGCCATATTGGCCGAAATGGCCTCTTTCGTCAGGCAAGTTATACATAGCGATCACTCTTCTCAGTGTGGTGCGCGGAGTTCATGCGAGAAAACCGCGCCGCCAGAATCATTCGGCGTCCGCTGCGCGCACTGCGCGTACGAACGCCGCCATCCGGGCGTGATCCTTCACGCCCCTGGCACCCGGCACTTCGATGCCGCTCGAGACATCGACCGCGTACGGGTGCACGCGATGGATCGCGTCACTGACGTTTTGCGCGTTCAACCCACCACTCAAAACGGCCCGACGCGCGAGCTCTGCTGGAATAAGTGACCAATCGAAAACCTTCCCGCCGCCGCCATAGCCTTCGACATGGGTGTCGAACAGAAGACCGCTGGCTGCTGAATAGTTAAGCGCTGATTTTACCAAATCAGCGGGCTGAGTATCCGCCGCGATGCGTAGCGCGCGCAACCAAGGCAAACCCGCAAGGCTGGCGAGGGATTCGCACTGGTCCGCGGTCTCATCGCCGTGGAATTGCAGCAGCGTAAGCCCGATGTTGCTTGCAACTTCGCGGATCCAGTCCGGCGTCGCGTTGACGAACAAACCGACTACCGATACGAACGGCGGCACGTCGTGCACCAGCTCGACCGCCTGCGCCACGCTGACGGAGCGCGGACTGGGCGGATAGAACACGAGGCCGATCGCGTCGGCGCCGAGATCGATCGCGTGCGCTACGTCTTCAGGCTTCGACAGGCCGCAAAGCTTGATGCGCGTACGGCGCGGCGCGGCTTGCTGCTGCGCGTTGGAGTGGGCTTCGGCCACCAGGTTTTCGCTTGATTTCATGATTGCGCTTGCTCGGTCCATACGGTATTCCACGGCACGCTGCCGGTCTGCGGCGCGGGCACGGCGAATTGCTCAGGATAGCCCACCTGCGCGAGGTACAGGCCGTCCGGCATGAAAGTCGGCGCGGCGCATTCACGATTGCGGCTGGCGAGAACCTCGGCCATCCATTCGACCGGATGCCGGCCGCGGCCGATGGAAACGAGGCAACCCATCAGATTGCGCACCATGTGATGCAGGAACGCATTCGCCCGAAAGCGCAAATGGATGAAGTCGCCCTGTTGCCGGATATCGATCTGGTACAGATGCTTGACGGGCGTCTTCGCCTGGCAATCCGACGCACGGAACGACGAAAAATCGTGCTCGCCGATCAGATAGGCGGCCGCCGCGCGCATCGCGTCGACATCGAGCGGCGTGTGGACCCAACCGGCGCGCGTGTCCAGCATCGGCGAGCGCACCGGGTTGACGTACAGCACATAGTAGTAGGTTCGCTCGAATGCCGAGAAGCGCGCGTGGAACTCGTCGGGCATCGGCTTGGCCCACTGCACCGCGATGGTTTTCGGCAGAAACGCGTTGGTACCGCGAATCCACGAAAAATCCGCGCGATCGAGTTCGGTATCGAAATGCACGACCTGGCCGAGACCGTGCACGCCCGTATCCGTACGACCCGCGACGACGGTCTGCACCGTCGTCTGCGCGAACTCGCGAAGCGCCCGTTCGAGCTCGTCCTGCACCGTCTTGCCGTGCGGCTGCGACTGCCAGCCGCAGAATGCCGAGCCGTCGTACTGAACGCCTAAAGCGATACGCTTCACGACAACGGCGCGAGCGTGGAGAGCAACGCGCGGGCTTCAGTGCGCGTGGCCGGATCGTTCGCTTCGATCACTTCGTTGATAAGCGCACGCGCACCCGACAAATCGCCGAGGTCGATATATTCGGCGGCCAGATCGAGCTTGTTGCGGGCGATGCGTGCGAGGTCGGCCTGCGTGAAGGCCGGCAGCGGCTGAGCGGGGCTCGGCGGCAGTTCGAGGTCGAAATCGAGCTTCAGCGCGCCAAAACCAGCCGCGCCCAGACCGGCGAGCGCTGCGGAGCCTGCGGTGCCGGAAGCGATTTCATCGGCGATATGCCGGGCGTCGTCCGGGTCGTGAGGCGCAACGGCATGGTGCGCGGCGGTTTCCGAGGGCACAATCGGCTGCGGCGCGTGCGCTGCGGGCGCGTCGTCGTTTTCCGCGCCGGCGGTCGATTCGACGCGCGGCGGCAATGGCATGTCGAGACTGCCGAAGGCGTCGACGGCGTCGCGCGGGAATTCGGTCAGCGCGGTCGGCACAGGCTGAGCCTGCGTGACGGGAGCCGGCTCGAAGTGTGGCGCGGTGGCTGGCAATGCGTCCTGTTGCAGTAACGGCGCTGCGGCTGCTGGATGCGTCGACGCGTCGCTGTGCGGCTGACCGGACGGCGAAGTCGCGTGCGGCTCGACGGATTGCTGCGTGAAATCGAGTGTCGGCTGCGGTGCATGCGGATCGTCGTGCGGCTTCGTGAGCGGCGCCGGCGGCTCGTCTTCCCATTGCAGACGATGGGGCGGCTGCTCTTGACGCGAGACCTCGCTGACCGGTTCGAGCGGCGTCACCGGCAGCGCTTCGGCGCCGAGTTCGGCGGCGGCTGCAAGACTCGCGGCCGTGGTCGCGCCGTCGAAGTTTTCGTGATGGGCCGGTGGAACTGGTTCGGAGGTGAAGTCGCTGTGAGCGGCTGGCAAGACGTCGGGGGCCGGTTGCGCTGGCTCGGCGGGGGCAGGCGCTGGGCGGCGTTCTTGCCAAGGATGCTCAGACGCGGTGAACTCCTGCGCCGCTAAGGGGGTGCTGGTCGTGTCGGGTTGGTGGGCCGCTGCCGCGTGTTCAGCTGCCGCGTGTTCAGCTGCTTCGCGTTGGGCCGCTTCACGTTCCGCTGCTGCACGTTCCGCCGCTGCGTGTTCTGCCGCTGCGTGTTCTGCCGCTGCGTGTTCTGCCGCTGCACCTTCTGTCTCTGCACGTTCTGTCTCTGCACGCTCCGCCGCTGCACGTTCTGCCGCTGCACGTTCTGCCGCTTCACGTTCCGCCGCTTCACGTTCCGCCGCCTCAAGTTCCGCCGCCTCACTCTCCTTCGCTGCTGCGTGACCCTGTTCCGCCTCACGCTCCGCCGCTAGTGCCGCCGCGCGCCGCATCGCAGCGTCGTCGCTCACACTCACATCTGCCGGTTCGTTCACGGGGCTCTGCTCACGCGTCGAAACGATCTCCTGCGGACCGGCGGCTCGCGCCGACGCCGTCACATCATCCGTAGACGCGGCGTCGGTCGCTGCAATCCTCTCGCGCTTGCGGCGACGCAGACGCAAAGCCGCCAGCAACACCACCAACGCCGCGCCGACTGCCGCCGCCACGCTCAAATTCGTTTGCGAAATCCCGGATTCGTTCGACGTGGAAATCGCCGCACCGCTATGACCGGCAACCGCCGCTGCGGACGACGCCCCCACCGGCGGCGGCATACCAGTCGACGCAGTACCCGTCGCTTTCGTCGAACCGCCGATGCCGTGCTTCTGCAGTTCCATCAGCACACGGTTTTTCAGCGCAAGCAATTGCTGCAAGCTGGACACCTGGGTATGCGCCTGCGAAGCCGGCTGAGCGACGCTCGACGCCGGAGCAGCGAGCGCCGAGGCTCCTTCAGCCGACTCGCTGGCGGAAGGCTGGATCGACCCGGACCATACATGTGCGCCGCTCCCCGGCAACGCGGACGAGGCGGTCGCCTGCGAACCCGCTACCGACAATACGGACGAAGCCGCACCCGCCACAGCTGCACCGCTCGCACCCGGCATCGCGCCGTTTGCCTGAGACGCCGCGCCGGCCGCGCCTGTCACCACGGGCGTCGCCGGCGCCGCA
Source organism: Paraburkholderia sp. GW821-FHT02A12 (assembly GCF_059422005.1). Classification (NCBI taxonomy): domain Bacteria; kingdom Pseudomonadati; phylum Pseudomonadota; class Betaproteobacteria; order Burkholderiales; family Burkholderiaceae; genus Paraburkholderia; species Paraburkholderia sp. GW821-FHT02A12. The sequence goes on from NZ_JBWKWA010000002.1 coordinate 3,636,571, forward strand.
GCGCGAGCCGCGGCACTTGCCGCACTCGCTGCAACGGCATTGACCTGTGCCACTCCACTCGCCGCGCCAACCGCCGTCGCAGCGCTCGACGCGGAGACCCGCGCCGCCGCAGGAGCGGATGCGGCAACAGCCGCAGACCCCACACTCGCCGACGAAGCCACCAAGGCCCCGGACGCGTCCAGCGCCGGCACGGTCAACACGGCACCCATCCGCATCCGGCTCGGGTCATGGCTCATGAAGGCGTTCGGATTCGCGTCGAACAACGCGCGCGACGCACGAGCGAGCGTCGCCCGGTCGTGCGATTGCGTGACGGCAATCGCCACGTCGTTCAGCGATTGCCCTAGCCGAACCGTGTACTGACTGCCTGCGGCATATGACGTGGCCGTGGCGGCCGACGCGCCCTCCGGCGCGCTCGCGGCATCGACCGTGGCTGCCACAGCGCCGCCTGCGCCGACACCGACGCCAGCCAGCGCAAAAGCCAAAGCAGCCGCAGCCGCCAACCGGCCTGCACCGTGATGAATGAACATAGCCCGAAGGGAAGAGAGTCGAAGGTTCATCGGGACTCCTGGCGCATCAGCGCGCAGCCCTTGTTTGCGGTTGGAAAGAGACAAGATAATCGGGGCACACAATGAAAAAAGCGTCGCGAGAAACGCGACGCTTTTTGAGTTTTCTACGCGTCGTGAGCGCGTAGTTTACTTTACTTGTCGAGCACAATGCGAAGCATGCGACGCAGCGGTTCGGCCGCGCCCCACAGCAGCTGATCGCCGACCGTGAAGGCCGACAGATATTCGCCGCCCATTGCCAGCTTCCGCACCCGGCCGACCGGCACCGTCAGCGTGCCCGTGACCACCGCCGGGGACAGATCGCGCATCGACGCTTCGCGTTCGTTAGGCACCACCTTGACCCAGTCATTGCCCGACGCAAGGATGCTGTTCACTTCGTCCAGCGGCACGTCCTTGTTCAGCTTGATGGTCAGCGCCTGCGAATGGCAACGCATGGCGCCGATCCGCACGCACAGGCCGTCCACCGGAATCGAACCCGGCGTGCCCATGGCCGGCTTGCCGAGAATCTTGTTGGTTTCGGCGCCGCCCTTCCACTCTTCTCTCGACATGCCGTTGCCGAGATCCTTGTCGATCCACGGAATCAGCGAGCCGGCGAGCGGTACGCCGAAGTGGTCGGTCGGCATGCGGTCGCTGTTCATTGCATTCAGCACGCGGCGGTCGATGTCGAGAATCGCCGACGACGGATCCGTCAGATCTTCCTTGGCCGCGCCGTACAGCGTGCCCATTTGTTGCAGCAGTTCGCGCATGTTTTGCGCGCCCGCGCCCGAAGCAGCCTGATACGTCATGGCCGTCATCCAGTCGACGAGGTTTTCGCGGAACAGGCCGCCCAACGCCATCAGCATCAGGCTGACCGTGCAGTTGCCGCCGATGAAATTCTTCTGGCCCTTGACCAGCGCATTCTTGATCACGTCGAGGTTGACCGGATCAAGGATGATGACTGCATCGTCTTTCATGCGCAGCGACGAAGCCGCGTCGATCCAGTAGCCGTTCCAGCCCGCTGCGCGCAGCTTCGGGAACACTTCATTGGTGTAGTCGCCGCCCTGGCAGGAGATGATCGCTTCGCACTTCTTCAGGTCTTCGATGCTTGTCGCATCTTTGAGCTTGGTCTCGTTTTTGGCGAACGACGGCGCGTTGCCGCCCGCATTGCTGGTGCTGAAAAACACCGGTTCGATCAAGTCGAAATCGCCTTCCTGCTGCATACGTTGCATCAGGACGCTACCGACCATGCCGCGCCAACCTACGAGACCTACGTTCATGACTTCATACCCTTCGAGTGGAAACTTCCCCGCATCTTTGCCCGCAGTGACCGCGCGGGGAAGATGAGCGGGCACGACGGACGATCAGCGTTTCGTGATCGTTTTCGGGGTAATCGCTTTAATGAGCGTTTTGGTGGTAATGGCGAACTCAACCGCACGGGCCGTTTTGCCGTGCTGGTTAGAAATCGAGGAGATTTGGGAGATCTGCGCCATCGCTACAATATACACGAAAACCGGAATCTGGCGACGCCATCGTCCATATTACGCGCGAATTGGCCTGTTTTCGAGGCCAATCCGCGTTTTAAAGGCCGTTTGAGGCCTAACGACCGTTTAGGCTTAAATGCTTTACAGCGCGGCGACCACCGCATCGCCCATCGCCACGGTACCAACTCGCTGACAACCCGGCGTCAGAATGTCGCCAGTGCGGAAGCCCTGTTCCAGCACCTTCTTGACTGCGGTTTCGATGCGATCGGCCTGCTCCGCCTTGTTCAGCGAATAGCGCAGCATCATTGCAGCGGAGAGAATCGTGGCCAGCGGATTCGCCACGCCCTTGCCGGCAATGTCCGGCGCGGAACCGTGCGACGGCTCGTACAGGCCCTTGTTGTTCTTGTCGAGCGAGGCCGACGGGAGCATGCCGATCGAACCCGTCAGCATCGCGGCTTCGTCGGAGAGAATATCGCCGAACATGTTGCCGGTGACGATCACGTCGAACGACTTCGGCGCCTTCACCAGTTGCATGGCCGCGTTGTCGACGTACATGTGCGACAACTCGACGTCCGCGTATTCCTTCGACACGTCGATCATCACGTCTTTCCAGAACTGGGATGTTTCGAGCACGTTGGCCTTATCCACCGAAGTCAGCTTCTTGCCGCGCTTTTGCGCTGCCTGAAACGCGACGTGCGCGATGCGGCGCACTTCGGGTTCCGCATAACGCATCGTGTCGAAGCCTTCTTTCGCGCCGGCGAACAGGCCGTCCGGCGCTTCGCGCACGCCGCGCGGCGAGCCGAAGTAGATGTCGCCGTTCAGTTCGCGCACGATCAGGATGTCCAGACCCGACACGATTTCCGGCTTCAGCGATGAAGCGCCTGTCAGTTGCGGATAGCAGATCGCCGGACGGAAGTTCGCGAACAATTGCAGATGCTTGCGCAGACCGAGAATCGCCTGCTCCGGACGCAGTGCGCGTTCGAGCGAGTCGTACTTCCAGTCGCCGACGGCGCCGAACAGGATCGCATCGGCTTCCTTTGCCAGCGCGAGCGTCGAATCGGGCAGCGGATGACCCTTCGCTTCGTAGCCCGCGCCGCCAACCGGCGCCTCTTCGAGTTCGAACTTTTCGCCGAGTACGTTCAGGACCTTCACGGCCTCCTTGACGATTTCGGGGCCGATGCCATCGCCCGGCAACACTGCGATCTTCATGCGAATTCCTTGATGATGTTCTTTGAGACTTGCGTGCTTGAATCAGCGAACGGGTCTTTAAGCCCTTAGCCGACGATGCGGTGATTCAGCCAGGGCTGCTTCGCGATCCGCTCCGCTTCGAACTGGCGAATCTTGTCCGCGTGACGCAGCGTGAGGCCAATATCGTCGAAACCGTTCAGCAGGCAGTACTTGCGGAACGCCGCGACTTCGAACGGATATTCGGCGCCGCCGTCCGACGTGCGCACCACTTGCGCTTCCAGATCGATGGTCAGCTTGAAGCCGTTGAACGCGTACGTTTCGTTGAACAGGTGATCGACTTGCTGTTCGGTCAGCACGATCGGCAGCAGGCCGTTCTTGAAGCAGTTGTTGTAGAAAATATCCGCGAAGCTCGGCGCGATCAGCGCACGGAAACCGTATTGCTGCAACGCCCACGGCGCGTGCTCACGCGAGCTGCCGCAGCCGAAGTTCTTACGCGCCAGCAGCACCGACGCGCCTTGATAACGCGGCTGATTCAGCACGAAATCCGGATTCAGCGGGCGCTTCGAATTGTCCTGACCCGGCTCGCCGTGGTCGAGGTAGCGCCATTCGTCGAACGCGTTCGGACCGAAACCCGTGCGCTTGATCGACTTCAGGAATTGCTTCGGAATGATCGCGTCCGTGTCGACGTTCTCGCGATCGAGCGGCGCCACGACGCCGGTGTGTACGATGAATTTATCCATGACGCTTGCGCCTGTTTCAAGACCGGACGATGCGCGCGGCGACCGCAAAGCCGCCCGCGCGTTGCCGGCAAAATTCAAAAACCGCTTATTTGTCAGCGTGGTTGCTGATCGAATTGCCGAGGTGCGACATGTCCTCGCCGAATCCGTGCACCGTGTTGCAACCGGCCAGACCAAGCAGCAACCCAGCCAGGGTACCGAGCGCGAAACGGCGCAATAGAGTGGTGCGATTCATGTTCTTCATCATGCGAGTTATCCAAGCTTGCGAATGTCGACGAAATGCCCTTCGATGGCCGCAGCCGCAGCCATTGCGGGGCTCACGAGGTGGGTACGGCCACCGGCGCCCTGACGACCTTCGAAATTACGATTCGACGTGGAAGCGCAACGCTCGCCCGGATCCAACCGGTCGGCGTTCATTGCGAGACACATCGAGCAACCGGGTTCACGCCATTCGAAACCGGCATCGGTAAAGACCTTGTCGAGGCCTTCACGTTCCGCTTGCGCCTTGACCAGACCCGAGCCCGGCACCACCATCGCCAGGCGGATGTTCGGCGCGACGCGGCGGCCGAGCTTCTTCACGACGTAAGCCGCGGCGCGAATGTCTTCAATGCGCGCGTTGGTGCACGACCCAATGAAGATTTTATCCGGCTTGATGGATTCGATCGGCGCATTCGGTTCGAGCGCCATGTACTTCAGCGCGCGTTCCATCGCGTCGCGCTTGACCGGGTCTTTTTCGCGTTCCGGATCCGGCACTCGGCCGTCCACAGCGGTGACCATTTCCGGCGACGTGCCCCACGTGACTTGCGGCACGATCTCGGCGGCGTTCAGTTCGACCACGCGATCGAATTGCGCGCCTTCGTCCGACTTGAACTGCTTCCAGTACTCGACCGCGTGATTCCACTCGACGCCTTCCGGCGAGAACGGGCGGCCCTTCAGGTATTCGATGGTGGTGTCGTCCACCGCGACCATGCCGGCGCGCGCGCCTGCTTCGATCGCCATGTTGCAGACCGTCATGCGGCCTTCCATGGACAGCGCGCGAATCGTCGAACCGCCGAATTCGATCGCGTAGCCGGTGCCGCCCGCCGTGCCGATCTTGCCGATGATCGCGAGCACGATGTCTTTCGCGGTGCAGCCGCGCGGCAGCGGACCTTCGACCTTCACCAGCAAGTTCTTGCTCTTCTTCTGCAAGAGCGTTTGCGTGGCCAGCACGTGCTCGACTTCCGACGTGCCGATGCCATGCGCCAGCGCGCCGAACGCGCCGTGCGTGGACGTGTGCGAATCGCCGCAGACGATCGTCATGCCAGGCAGCGTAGCGCCCTGCTCCGGCCCGATGATGTGCACGATGCCCTGACGCAGGTCGTTCATCTTGAACTGGGTGATGCCGTAGGCGTCGCAGTTGCTGTCGAGCGTATCGACTTGCAGCTTCGAAACCGGATCGGCGATGCCATGGCTGCGATCCGTGGTGGGCACGTTGTGATCGGAAACCGCCAGATTCGCGCTGATACGCCACACCGGACGCTCAGCCAGCTTCAGGCCTTCGAACGCCTGCGGGCTGGTGACTTCGTGCAGCAGGTGGCGGTCGATATAGAGAATCGTCGTGCCGTCTTCTTCCGTGTGGACCACATGCGTGTTCCACAATTTGTCGTAGAGAGTCTGTGCCATGGTATGCGGGGTAGTAATGACTGCGGGCTGACTGTGTCCGGTCGATTATGCCACGCAGAGCCGCCTTCTGGCCCATCAAACCACGGAAAAACCGATAAAAAACAGGGGGTTGGGTGGTAGTGCCGATACCTGTATCGCTGTTACCCGGCAGCGGAATGCGTGACGGCGGCCCCACGCGCCGCCGCGCTTACAGGTGGTCAGCGCTCGAGATCGAAGCCGAGTTGCGCGCGGCCGAGAGGCGTCAAATCGCTTTCCTGTGCGCGCCCGATAAAGCCGGTCTCGAAGTGATCAGCCGGAAAATCCGGCGGGCTTTCGCCACGCAGGAAGCTTGGCAGCTGACTCCAGCCCTGGATTAACCGATACAGGCTGGCCGATCGCGCTGATCGCTACTAAAGCGGGCTTTCCGAATCTCGCCAATTTCAACCGGCAGTTTTTGTCGACGCGCGGCATGACGCCGAGTGCGTACCGGCGCTTTTTCGAAACCCATGGCCATACGCCGAAGGACGTCGCTTCGGCACAGGTCAACCTCGAGACACGATCGCCTGCGCTCGAACGGACAAGACGGCGTCAGGCCCGCCGGACACCCGCTTGAGAACACCACGCGCACCAAGCGACACGACGCGCCACAAAACAAAACGCCCCAACGGCAAACCCGCTGGGGCGTTTTGTTTCTAGTCAGCGCCAAATCTGCGCCCATTCGCAGCGAACCAATCACCACGAACTACGCAGACTCAACCTCGATCAACGTTGTGCGAGCGGCTTCGCTTCACGCTGCGTATCGCCGATGAACAGCTGACGCGGACGGCCAATCTTCTGCTCCGGATCGGCGATCATTTCGTTCCACTGTGCAATCCAGCCGACCGTACGCGCCATCGCGAAGATACACGTGAACATCGACGTCGGGATGCCCAGCGCGCGCTGCACGATGCCCGAATAGAAGTCGACGTTCGGGTACAGCTTGCGCGACACGAAGTATTCGTCTTCCAGTGCGATCTTTTCCAGTGCCATGGCCAGCTTGAACAGCGGGTCGTCGTGCAGACCCAGCTCTTCCAGCACTTCGTGGCAGGTTTCGCGCATCAGCTTCGCACGCGGATCGTAGTTCTTATAGACGCGGTGACCGAAGCCCATCAGCTTCACGCCCGAGTTCTTGTCCTTCACCTGCTTGATGAACTCAGGAATGTTGTCGACCGAGCCGATTTCTTCCAGCATGTTCAGCGCGGCTTCGTTCGCACCGCCGTGCGCCGGCCCCCACAAGCAAGCGATACCGGCTGCGATACACGCAAACGGGTTCGCGCCCGACGAACCGGCGAGACGCACGGTCGAGGTCGATGCATTCTGCTCGTGGTCCGCATGCAGAATCAGGATGCGGTCGAGCGCGCGCACCAGCACGTCGTTGACCTTGTACTCTTCGCACGGGTTCGAGAACATCATGTGCATGAAGTTCGCGCTGTACGACAGGTCGTTCTTCGGGTACGCAAACGGCTGGCCGATGCTGTACTTGTACGCCATCGCGACCAGCGTCGGCAGCTTCGCGATCATGCGAATGGCCGACACTTCACGGTGACGCGGATTGTTGATGTCGAGCGAGTCGTGATAGAACGCCGACAGCGCGCCGACTGCGGCGACCAGAATCGCCATCGGGTGCGCGTCGCGGCGGAAGCCACGGAAGAAGAAGTGCATTTGCTCATGCACCATCGTGTGCTTCGTGACGGTGCCCACGAACTCCGCGTTCTGCTGCGCGTTCGGCAGTTCGCCCTTCAGCAGCAGGTAGCAGGTTTCGAGGAAGTCGGCGTTTTCCGCGAGGTTGTCGATCGGGTAGCCGCGGTACAGCAGTTCGCCCTTGTCGCCGTCGATGTACGTAATCGCCGAATTGCAGGCCGCCGTCGACATGAAGCCCGGGTCGTACGTGAACTTGCCGGTCTGGCCGTACAGTTTGCGGATGTCGATCACGTCCGGGCCGAGAGTGCCCTTGTAAATCGGCATTTCAACGCTCGGCGAATTGTCGCTGAACGATAGCGTGGCTTTAACATCTGACGGGGTCATAGCACATCCTCAATCGAAGTATGGAAACAGGGTTTCGATAATTTGCACGCCTGGAAACAACGAACAAGCCGCGCTCAAGCCGCTCAAGCGTTTCGCAGCAGTTCCAGCACCCGGACGACATCCGGGTCGGCAAGGTCGCCTTCTGGTTCCTTGCGCACGAGCAGCAAGTCCATCAGGTCGTTATCGCTCAGCTCGAGCAGGCGGGTGAGTGCGCCCACATCGGCGTCGCTGAGGTCATGCTCATATCGGCTGAAAAAACGCTCAAAGATCAGATCGTTTTCCAGCAAGCCGCGCCGCGCGCGCCAGCGAAGGCGCGCGCGGCGAAGAGGGTCGGACTGATGTGATGATTCGTTCATGTCAGTACGCGCCGGGCCGCTCCCAAGCGTACTGACCGCCCCCTCGGGGGGCAGCGAACGACAGGGAGCGTTGGGGTTGTTCATATTAAACAGCGCGGCGAACCATCAATTCCTTGATCTTGCCAATCGCCTTGGTCGGGTTCAGGCCCTTCGGGCAAACGTCGACGCAATTCATGATGGTATGGCAACGGAACAGACGGTACGGATCTTCCAGGTTGTCGAGGCGTTCACCGGTCGCTTCGTCGCGGCTGTCCGCGATGAAACGATAGGCTTGCAGCAGGCCCGCCGGACCGACGAACTTGTCCGGATTCCACCAGAAGCTCGGGCACGAAGTCGAGCAGCTGGCACACAGAATACATTCGTACAGGCCGTCCAGCTCGTCGCGTTCTTCCGGCGACTGCAGACGTTCCTTTTCCGGCGGCGGCGTATCGTTGATCAGGTACGGCTTGATCGAGTGATACTGGTTGAAGAACTGCGTGAAATCGCAGATCAGGTCGCGCACGACAGGCAGACCCGGCAACGGACGCAGCACGATCTTTTGCGGCAGGTCGTTCAGGTTCGTCAGGCACGCCAGACCGTTCTTGCCGTTGATGTTCATCGCGTCCGAACCGCACACGCCTTCGCGGCACGAACGGCGGAACGACAGCGTTTCGTCGACAGCCTTCAGCTTGACGAGTGCGTCCAGCAGCATGCGTTCGTGCGAGTCGATTTCGATCTCATACGTTTGCATGCGCGGCGCTGCGTCCTTATCCGGGTCGTAGCGGTAAATTTCAAATGTACGCTTAGCCATTTCTGAATTCCTTTGACTTGTGCCTTAGAAGGTCCGCGCTTTCGGCGGAACCGATTCGACCGTCAGCGGTTGCATGTGAACCGGCTTGTAGTCGAGGCGATCGCCTTCGCTGAACCACAGCGTATGGCGCAGCCAGTTTTCGTCGTCGCGATGTTCGAAGTCGTTCTGCGCGTGCGCGCCGCGGCTTTCCTTGCGCGCTTCGGCGGAAACCATCGTGGCGCGGGCCACTTCGATCAGGTTCGCCACTTCCAGCGCTTCGACGCGCGCGGTGTTGAACACCTTCGACTTGTCCTTCAGGTGGATGTTGTCGACGCGTTCGGCCACTTCGCGGATACGCTCGACGCCTTCGGCCAGCAGCTTCGACGTGCGGAACACGCCGGCGTGCGCCTGCATCGCGGCGCGGATATCGTTCGCGACGTTTTGCGTGTATTCGCCCGACGAGGACTTGTCCAGCTTGTCCAGACGCGACAGCGCGAAATCGGCAGCGTCGGCCGGCAGCGGCTTGTGCTCCTTGATTTCCTTCACGTGCTTGACGATGTGGTTGCCGGCCGCGCGGCCGAACACCACCAGGTCGAGCAGCGAGTTCGTGCCGAGACGGTTCGCGCCGTGCACCGACACGCACGAGCATTCGCCCACGGCGTAGAAACCGTTGACCGGCACTTCGTGACCCTTTGACGTACCCACGACCTGGCCGTGGATGTTGGTCGGAATACCGCCCATCTGATAGTGGATGGTCGGCACGACCGGAATCGGCTCTTTAATGCAATCGACGTTCGCGAACTTCAGCGCGATTTCGCGGATCGACGGCAGACGCTTCATGATCGTCTCGGCGCCGATGTGCGACAGGTCAAGCAGCACGTGATCCTTGTTCGGACCGACGCCGCGGCCTTCCTTGATTTCCTGGTCCATCGAACGCGAAACGAAGTCGCGCGGCGCCAGATCCTTCAGCGTCGGCGCGTAGCGTTCCATGAAACGCTCGCCGTTCGAGTTACGCAGAATGCCGCCTTCGCCGCGCACGCCTTCAGTAATCAGCACGCCCGCGCCGGCCACGCCGGTAGGGTGGAATTGCCAGAATTCCATGTCTTGCAGTGCGATGCCCGAACGCGCGGCCATGCCCAGGCCGTCACCGGTGTTGATGAACGCATTCGTGGACGCCGCGAAGATCCGACCTGCGCCGCCCGTGGCGAACAGCGTGGTCTTGCCTTCGAGGATGTAGACGTCGCCGGTTTCCATTTCCAGCGCCGTCACGCCGAGCACGTCGCCGTCGGCGTCGCGGATCAGATCCAGCGCCATCCATTCGACGAAGAACTGCGTCTTGGCAGCAACGTTCTGCTGATACAGCGTGTGCAGCAGCGCGTGACCGGTACGGTCAGCCGCCGCGCAAGCGCGTTGCACCGGCTTTTCGCCGTAGTTCGCGGTGTGGCCGCCGAACGGGCGCTGGTAAATCGTACCGTCGGCGTTACGGTCGAACGGCATGCCGAAGTGTTCGAGCTCGTAGACAGCGTTCGGTGCTTCGCGGCACATGAACTCGATCGCGTCCTGGTCGCCGAGCCAGTCGGAACCCTTAATCGTGTCGTAGAAGTGATAGTGCCAGTTGTCTTCGCTCATGTTGCCGAGCGATGCGCCGATGCCGCCTTGAGCAGCGACCGTGTGCGAACGCGTCGGGAACACTTTGGACAGCACGCAAACCGACAGACCGGCGCGCGCGAGTTGCAGCGAAGCGCGCATCCCCGAGCCGCCTGCGCCGACGATAACCACGTCGAAACGGCGACGCGGCAGAGAATTCTTGATTGCAGCCATTCTTTTACACTCTCCAGAGAATCTGCGCAGCGTAGCCCGCACAAGCGAGCAGCCAGACGATCGTCAGCGACTGAAGCAACAGGCGTACACCGACGGGCTTCACATAGTCCATCCAGATGTCGCGGATACCAACCCACGCGTGATAAAACAGCGACAGCAGCGTGACAAACGTGGCGAGCTTCATCCATTGCGTCGCGAAGATCGACGCCCAGCCTTCGTACGAGAAATCGCGCGCGCCGAAGAACCACACGAGCAGGATCACCGTGTAGATCGCCATCACGCAGGCGGTAATGCGCTGGGCGAGCCAGTCGCGCAGACCGTAATGTGCGCCGACGACGAGACGCTTCGGACCGATTCGGTTATTAGCTGCCATTTTCTTAGAAGACTCCGAACAGTTTTGCGGCGAATGCAATCGTGAGGAGGGACGACACGACGAGGACCACGATAGAGGTTTGCTTGCCACCTTCCTTGGTGACCGCGCGGTGCGTGTCCATCACCAGGTGACGGATGCCGGCGCAGAAGTGAAACAGGAAGGCCCACGCGAGAACGAGCGTGATGAGCTTGACGATGATGTTGGAGAGGAAGCCTTTGAATACTTCGAAACTAAGTTCGGAAGTGAGGCTCTGATCGAAGAGGTACAGCAGGAACGGAAGAAAAACAAAAAGCAGACCACCGCTTACGCGATGCAAGATCGACACTCGCCCCGCTAGCGGGAGACGGTATGCCGTCAAAATCTGCCCGATACCGATGTTCCGGAATTCCGGCCTCGGTTTTTTTACGGCTTCAGCCATGCTAGACCCCTACTATGTAGTCACACTAATCCGCGATTTTAGCGCCTTTTTTTATCGCGCTGCAGCGAAAACCACCGCAGGTCCGTTACAGCGTGCGCGATAAAGGCGCCTTCAAACAGGCGCGCGTGTGGGACGCCGCGCCTTCATCCAGCCCGACTCAGCTTAGATCGTTCTGATAGTAATACCCGGTTGTGACATACCAACCACGCCGGACTTCAACCGGCCGGTCCCCGTATGTATAGGACACACGTTCCACCGACAGCAGCGGGAAACCCGCCGGCACACGCAACAGATCAGCCACCGAAGGCTCGGCCGCGACCGCGCGGATTTTCTCCGTTGCGCGGATCATGCGCGTGCCGAACTCGGTCTCGAACATCGCGTAGAGGGGACCTTTATACTCCGACAGGCGTTCGAGCGTCAGCCCGCGGAACACGCCGCCGGGCAGCCATATCTCGTCGAGTACGGTGACTTCGCCGTCGAACTGCAGCAGGCGTTTGATCAGCACCACCGGATCGGCGGGCTTCAGATCGAGTTGCCGGGCGATGTCCGCTGAAGCGCGCAAACGCCGGCATTCAAGCAGGCGGCTGACGTGCGGATGCTCCGCGCCGTCATCGGCCAGTAACCGGAGGAAGCGAAACTGGGCGCGGTCTTCGTTGTGCGTTGCAACAAACGTGCCCTTGCCCTGGCGGCGCACCAGCAGGTTGTCGGCGGCAAGCTCGTCGATCGCTTTGCGCACGGTTCCCTGACTGACCTTGTATCTGGCCGCCAATTCGACTTCACTAGGAATGATCTCGCCGGGCTTCCATTCGCCGCTTTCGAGGCTCTGCGTAATCAACCCCTTGATCTGCTGATACAAGGGGCTGAAAGTGGGCGACGCAGCGGGCGTGGCAGCGGATACACCTCCGCCCGCGGCCCCTTGGCCATTGGGATTCGTGGTGTTCACCGGGTTCGAAGTCATCCGCGCATTTCATCATAAAGGGCTGGGGCGCGTCTAGGTTTTTCCCCGCAATAGATATGTCTTATATAAGACATAAGATAATGTTGACTTTGTGTCGGCCGACTCCTACACTCCCTGTCGAGCAAGGGTTTGCGGGGTTTTCGGCGGCTGTTTTGCACTGTGCCGTGCAGCGCCGCGACGCACCGGCAGCCACTCTGCACCATGCCGTTCCCACGCAGTCCAGGTTTCGATTCGCCGCCATTCGCTGGTCAGACGTTTGCCGAAACGCGCTGTTTGCAGGAGCCCGCACCGTGCAGCGGCTACCCGGCGCTGATATGCCCCGCTCCCCGCCCTCTCAAGAAAACGCCGGGCCGCCCCAAGTTTTCCGCCCGGCAGGAAGTCCCCCGCCCCGAAGGAAGTCCCCTTGGGGGATTGAGGGATTGTCCCCTCGAGGGGACCTGGCGCAAAGCGCGAGGTTTGGGGGCACTCAGTAGTACAGGTTTCCGGCATGGCGGTCTTGCCGCAGCGCGCCGCACGGCCCCGCAAAATTACGGGGCAGTACGCGAACAGTGAATTCCGCCGTGTTTCACAACGCTTCGCTGAACGCGCATATAGAATGGCGTTTTCCCTAGCGTCTAACGCATCGTCCTGGAGATTTCTCAATGGCTAAGCCCGCAAAGCGCGTTGCCGTCACCGGCGCCGCAGGTCAAATCGCTTACTCCCTGCTGTTCCGCATCGCCAACGGCGATCTGCTCGGCAAGGACCAGCCGGTCATCCTGCAACTGCTCGACCTGCCGCAAGCGCAAGCCGCCGTCAAAGGCGTCGTGATGGAACTGGATGATTGCGCATTCCCGCTGCTGTCGGGCGTCGTGATCACCGACGATCCGAAGGTCGCATTCAAGGATGCCGACGTCGCCCTGCTGGTCGGCGCACGTCCGCGCTCGAAAGGCATGGAGCGTAAGGATCTGCTGTCGGCAAACGCCGAAATCTTCACGGTTCAGGGCAAGGCGCTGAACGAAGTCGCGAGCCGCGACGTGAAGGTGCTGGTGGTCGGCAACCCGGCCAACACCAATGCGTACATCGCCATGAAGTCGGCGCCGGATCTGCCGAAGAAGAACTTCACCGCCATGCTGCGCCTGGACCACAACCGCGCGCTGTCGCAACTGGCCGCCAAGTCGGGCAAGCCGGTCGCTTCGATCGAAAAGCTGGCTGTGTGGGGCAACCACTCGCCGACCATGTACCCGGATTTCCGCGTCGCAACCGCAGAAGGTCAGGACCTGACCAAGCTGATCAACGACGACGAATGGAACCGCAACACGTTCATCCCGACCGTCGGCAAGCGCGGCGCAGCGATCATCGAAGCGCGCGGCCTGTCGTCGGCAGCGTCGGCAGCCAACGCCGCGATCGACCACGTGCGTGACTGGGTCCTCGGCACGAACGGCAAGTGGGTCACGATGGGTATTCCGTCGGACGGTTCGTATGGCATTCCGGAAGACATCATCTACGGTGTGCCGGTTACCTGCGAAAACGGCGAGTACAAGCGCGTCGAAGGTCTGGAAATCGACGCGTTCTCGCGCGAAAAGATGGATGGCACGCTGCAGGAGCTGCTCGAAGAGCGCGACGGCGTTCAACACCTGCTCGGCTAAGCACCAGATGCAGAACAACCGGAACTCCAAAGCATCATCGCGGCGGGTTCCGGTTTTTTACGTGCGAATGCGGGTACGACGCTCCATTTTGCGGTTCACTTCGCAATTTGTCGTGCCAGCATCCGCATCTGATCCGAACGCGTTTTGCGTCATATCTCGCTGATGGTTCAGCAGAGCGCGTCCGAATCAGATTTCTCCAACGACCACCCACGCCCTGACGCCGAAGATGCGCGCCCTCACACCCGCCGAAGTGCTGTTTGAAGGCGAAGTGCCGCCCGCTGTACTGCCTGCCTGCGATCACTACGCCGGCAGCGAGAAGCTGATGCTGAAATCGCTCGCGTTGCAGCAGCAACTCGGCCCGGTGTTCGACATCACGCTCGATTGTGAAGACGGCGCGCAGGTCGGCCGCGAAGCAGAGCACGCGGAGCTGGTCGCGTCGCTGCTGGGCAGCGAGCATGACCGCTTCGGCCGCGTCGGCGTGCGGATTCACGACTTCGATCACGCGCACTGGCGCGACGACGTGCGTCTCATTCTGCGCGCCGCCAGGCGCGCGCCCGCTTACATCACCCTGCCGAAAATCCGCAACGTCCCCGATGCCGCCGAAATGGTCGCGTTCATCGAAGCGACGCGGCGCGAACTCGGCATCGCTCAGCCCGTGCCGGTGCAACTGCTGGTCGAAACCCACGGTGCGCTGACGCGCGTGTTCGATCTGGCCGCGCTGCCCGGCGTCGAAGCGCTGAGCTTCGGCCTGATGGACTTCATCTCCGCGCACGACGGCGCGATTCCCGATACCGCGATGCGCTCGCCCGGCCAGTTCGATCATCCGCTGGTGCGGCGCGCAAAGCTCGAGATTTCAGCGGCCTGTCATGCGCATGGCAGGGTGCCCTCGCATAACGTCAGTACCGAAGTGCGCGACATGAGCGTGGTCGCCAACGACGCTGCGCGCGCCCGCAACGAATTCGGCTACACGCGGATGTGGAGCATCCATCCGGCGCAGATCGAAGCGATCGTTGCCGCGTTTGCACCGCGCGACGAAGAGATCGTCACGGCCACCGAAATCCTGCTGGCCGCACAGTCCGCGCAATGGGGACCGACACGCCATCACGACACGCTGCACGACCGGGCCAGCTATCGCTACTACTGGTCGGTGCTGCGCCGCGCACAATCCACTGGCCGCGCAGTCCCGCAAGACGCCGCGCCGCTCTTCACGAAAGTGGGTACTAACGGGCAAGCCGCATCATGAGGACGTCGATTACGGCAGTGGCCGGCGCGCTGGCGGCGGACGGTGCGAACGCGCGCCGTGCTGCGGCGCCCAGCCTGCGTTTGCCGCGGCGGCAGACTGGCGCTGAATACGCGACACAAGGCTCGGCCCAGGTTGCGGCTCGACCAGCGGTTCGATCAGAAACGATCGACCGGCACAAAGGAGATTGCGGGAGATGAGCGAGACGACGCAAACCGCCGGTGCACAAGGCGAGAGCGGTTCCCAAAGCGGCTTCAAACCGAAGAAATCCGTCGCGCTGTCCGGCGTGACCGCGGGCAACACGGCGCTGTGCACGGTCGGCAAGACCGGCAACGACCTGCACTATCGCGGCTACGACATTCTCGACATCGCCGGCGCCTGCGAATTCGAAGAGATCGCGTATCTGCTGGTCCACGAAAAGCTGCCGACGCAGGCCGAACTGACCGCCTACAAGACAAAGCTCAAGGCGCTGCGCGGGCTGCCCGCGAACGTGAAAGCCGCGCTCGAATGGATTCCGGCCGCCGCGCATCCGATGGACGTGATGCGCACCGGCGTGTCGGTGCTCGGCGCGGTGCTGCCCGAGAAGGACGACCACAACCTGCCGGGCGCGCGCGATATCGCCGACAGGCTGATGGCCTCGCTCGGTTCGATGCTGCTGTACTGGTACCACTACTCGCACAACGGCAAGCGCATCGAGGTCGAAACCGACGACGATTCGATCGGCGGCCACTTCCTGCATCTGCTGCACGGCGTGGAGCCGTCGAAGACGTGGGTCGACGCGATGCATGTGTCGCTGAACCTGTACGCCGAGCATGAATTCAACGCCTCGACCTTCACCGGCCGCGTGATCGCGGGCACGGGTTCGGACATCTACTCGGCGATCACCGGCGCGATCGGCGCGCTGCGCGGTCCGAAACACGGCGGCGCCAACGAGGTCGCGTTCGAGACCCAGTCGCGCTACCAGACTCCGGATGAAGCCGAAGCCGACATCAGGAAGCGCGTCGGGAACAAGGAAGTGGTGATCGGTTTCGGCCACCCGGTGTACACGATTGCCGACCCGCGCAACAAGGTCATCAAGGAAGTCGCGAAGAAGCTTTCGAAGGAAGCGGGCAACATGAAGCTGTTCAATATCGCCGAGCGACTTGAAACAGTGATGGCAGATGTGAAAAAGTTGTTTCCAAATCTCGACTGGTTCAGCGCGGTGTCGTATCACATGATGGGCGTGCCGACGGCGATGTTCACGCCGCTTTTCGTGATCGCCCGCACGGCTGGCTGGAGCGCGCACGTCATCGAGCAGCGGATCGACAACAAGATCATCCGGCCGAGCGCGAATTACACCGGCCCCGAGAATTTGAAGTACGTGCCGCTAAATAGGAGAAAATAGCGGCCGCTGTGCGCTTATGAAGCGCGTGCAGTTCAACCTCGCGGTTCTCCAGACGGCCAACCGCGCAATGTTCAACTGAAATTAGATAGAAAGGTTCCCCTCCATGAAAAAGCTGATGATCGCCGCCGTGATTGGCGCCCTGTCCACGACGATGCTGACCGTCGCGACTGACGCCGTCGCGCAAACGGCGACCACCACGAAGCCGGCTGCCAAGGCTGTGGCGAAGCGCCCGCAACCGAAACGCCTGATCAAGCGCAAGTCGAATCCGGCCAAGGAAGCGAAGGTCGATCCGGTTCCGGAAGGCTCGGAAAAGTGGTCGTGCAACGAAGGTCTGGCATTCGAACTGAAGGGCGACATGAAGCGTGACCAGATCGTCACGGTTCACTGGGCGAACAAGAACTACAATCTGCCGCGTGAAGCGACCACCACGGGCGCAGACCGCTTCCACGACGCCGCAACGGGTATGGATCTGGTTGTGATCCCGACCAAGGCGATGTTGTTCTCGGATAAGGACAGCTCGCGTCTGGCCGACGAGTGCAAGACGGCAGCCATGGTGCAAGGTGCACCTGCTCCGACGCAATCGAACGCGATCGACAAGACCAGCAACTAATTATTTACATCAGGGAAGCCCCGATGTCCGCTCCGATTTCCAGCGTACGACCCGACCCGGACCCAGTCCTGGCCGATATCGTCGATTACGTACTGGATTATCAGATCGACAGCACGCTCGCGCTGGAAACCGCGCGTAACTGCCTGATCGATACGCTCGGTTGCGGACTCGAGGCGTTGACCTACCCGGCCTGCACCAAGCTGATGGGACCAATCGTGCCGGGCACGATCGTCCCCAACGGCGCGAAGGTGCCGGGCACGTCGTTCCAGCTGGACCCGGTTCAGGCCGCCTTCAACATCGGCGCGATGATCCGCTGGCTGGACTTCAACGACACCTGGCTCGCAGCGGAATGGGGCCATCCGTCGGACAACCTCGGCGGGATTCTGGCGACGGCCGACTGGCTCTCGCGCAATGCCATCGCAGCGGGCAAAAAGCCGCTGACGATGAAAGACGTTTTGATCGGCATGATCAAGGCGCACGAAATTCAAGGCTGCATCGCGCTCGAAAACTCGTTCAACAAGGTCGGGCTCGACCATGTGCTGCTGGTGAAGCTGGCTTCCACCGCAGTGGTCGGCCAACTGATCGGCCTGACGCGCGACGAGTTGATCAACGCGGTTTCGCAGGCATTTGTCGATGGACATGCGCTGCGCACGTATCGCCACGCGCCGAACACCGGATCGCGCAAATCGTGGGCCGCGGGCGATGCAACGTCGCGCGCCGTGCGTCTCGCGCTGATTTCCAGAACCGGCGAGATGGGCTATCCGTCGGTGCTGACCGCGAAGACGTGGGGCTTTTACGATGTCCTTTTCAAAGGCAACGCATTCAGGTTCCAGCGCCCGTACGGCTCGTACGTGATGGAAAACGTGCTGTTCAAGATCTCTTTCCCGGCTGAGTTCCACGCGCAAACAGCGGTGGAAGCGGCGATGACGTTGCACGCGCAACTCGCCGCTCAAGGCAAGCGCGTCGAAGACATCAGGAAGATCACGATCCGCACTCACGAAGCCGCGCTCCGCATCATCGACAAGAAAGGCCTACTGAACAATCCGGCCGACCGCGATCATTGCATCCAGTACATGATCGCCGTGCCGCTGATCCACGGCCGCCTGACGGCCGCGGACTATGAAGATTCGATCGCGCAGGACGCGCGTATCGATGTGCTGCGCGCCAAAATGGAATGCGTCGAAGACGCGCAGTTCACGCAGGATTACCACGACCCGGAGAAGCGTTCGATCGCCAATGCACTGACGATCGAATTCAACGACGGGTCGAAGTTCGACGAAGTCGTTGTCGAATACCCGATCGGTCATAAGCGTCGTCGCGAAGACGGGATACCGTTGCTGGTCGAGAAGTTCAAGACCAACCTCGCGCGCCGCTTTCCGGTCAGGCAACAACTGGCGATTCTCGACGTGTCGCTGGATCAGGCGAGGCTCGAAGCCATGCCGGTCAATGAATACGTCGATTTGTACGTCATCTAGTCAAGTACTGTAGTTCCGCGATCAAACCAAGGAAAACACCATGGCCCACAACCTCCACAAAACGCTCAAGGAATTCGACAGCGGTTCCGGCAAAGGCAAGTTCTACTCCCTGCCGCAACTCGGCAAGGCACTGAACATCAAGATCGACCGCCTGCCGGTTTCGATCCGTATCGTGCTGGAATCGGTGCTGCGTAACTATGACGGCAAGAAGATCGCCGAAGAACACATCGAGCAACTCGCGAACTGGAAGCCGACCGCTGCGCGCGTCGACGAAATCCCGTTCGTCGTGTCGCGCGTCGTGCTGCAAGATTTTACCGGCGTGCCGCTGCTCGCCGACATCGCCGCCATGCGCGGTGTCGCGCAACGCGTCGGCAAGAACCCGAAGTCGATCGAGCCGCTGGTCCCGGTCGATCTGGTCGTCGACCACTCGGTGCAGATCGATCACTTCCGTGAAAAGAACGCGCTCGACCTGAACATGAAACTGGAATTCCAGCGCAACAACGAGCGCTACCAGTTCATGAAGTGGGGCATGCAGGCATTCGACACGTTCAAGGTCGTGCCGCCGGGTGTCGGCATCGTTCACCAGGTGAACCTGGAATACCTCGCACGCGGCGTGCACAAGAAGGCCGAAGGCGCGGACACGGTCTACTACCCGGATTCGCTGGTCGGTACCGACAGCCACACCACGATGATCAACGGCATCGGCGTGGTGGGCTGGGGCGTGGGCGGTATCGAAGCTGAAGCCGGCATGCTCGGCCAGCCGGTGTACTTCCTGACGCCGGACGTGGTCGGCGTGCACCTGAAGGGCAAGCTGCGCGAAGGCGTGACGGCAACCGACCTGGTGCTGACCATCACCGAATTGCTGCGTAAGGAAAAGGTTGTCGGCAAGTTCGTCGAGTTCTTCGGCGAAGGCACGAAGTCGCTGTCGCTGCCGGACCGCGCGACGATCGGCAACATGGCGCCGGAATACGGCGCAACCATGGGCTTCTTCCCGGTCGACGAAAAAACCATCGACTACTTCAAGGGCACGGGCCGCACGGACGCGGAAATCTCGGCGTTCCAGAACTACTTCAAGGCGCAGAACCTGTTCGGCATTCCGAAGGACGGCGACATCGACTACACCAAGGTCGTGACGCTGGATCTCGGCACGGTTGCACCGTCGCTGGCAGGCCCGAAGCGCCCGCAAGACCGTATCGAAATCGGCAACGTGAAGTCGACTTTCAGCGACCTGTTCTCGAAGCCGGTTGCAGAAAACGGCTTTGCGAAGAAGGAAGCCGATCTGGACGCGCAATACACCACGACGAACGGCGTCAACGTGAAGAACGGCGACGTGCTGATCGCCGCGATCACGTCGTGCACGAACACGTCGAACCCAAGCGTGCTGCTGGCTGCCGGTCTGCTGGCGAAGAAGGCTGTCGAAGCGGGTCTGGAAGTCGCGCCGCACATCAAGACGTCGCTGGCGCCGGGATCGCGCATCGTCACCGAATACCTGACGAAGACCGGCCTCCTGCCGTACCTCGACAAGCTGGGCTTCACGCTGGCCGCTTACGGTTGCACGACCTGTATCGGTAACGCGGGCGATCTGACGCCGGAACTGAACGAAGCGATCACGAAGAACGACATCGTCGCGGCGGCTGTGCTGTCGGGCAACCGTAACTTCGAAGCGCGTATTCACCCGAACATCCGCGCGAACTTCCTGGCCTCGCCGCCGCTGGTCGTCGCTTATGCGATCGCCGGCAACATCACGCGCGACCTGATGACCGAACCGGTCGGCAAGGGCAAGGGCGGCAAGGACATCTACCTGGGCGACATCTGGCCGACCAGCGAAGAAGTCAACGCGCTGCTCAAGTTCGCGCTGGACGCCGACGCGTTCCGCAAGAACTACTCGTCGCTGACCAAGAAGGGCGACCTGTGGAGCAAGATCGAAGGCGAAGAAGGTCAAGTCTACGACTGGCCGAAGTCGACCTACATCGCAGAGCCGCCGTTCTTCGGCAAGGAGTTCTCGATGACGCCGGCCGACAGCATCGCTGCTGTCACGAACGCGCGCGCACTGGGCATCTTCGGTGACTCGGTCACGACCGACCACATCAGCCCGGCTGGCTCGATCAAGGAAGACTCGCCGGCGGGCAAGTGGCTGAAGGCGAACGGCGTGCAGAAGGCCGACTTCAACAGCTACGGCTCGCGCCGCGGCAACCACGACGTGATGATGCGCGGCACGTTCGCCAACGTCCGGATCAAGAACCTGATGATCCCGGCGAAGGCAGACGGCACGCGCGTGGAAGGCGGCCTGACGATTCACCAGCCGAGCGGCGAACAGCTGTCGATCTATGACGCAGCGATGAAGTACATCGACGCCGACACGCCGACCATCGTGTTCGCGGGCGAAGAGTACGGCACGGGCTCGTCGCGCGACTGGGCAGCCAAGGGTACGCAACTGCTGGGCGTGAAGGCTGTGGTCGCACGCAGCTTCGAACGGATTCACCGTTCGAACCTGGTCGGCATGGGTGTTCTGCCGCTGCAGTTCAAGGGCTCGGATAGCGTGCAATCGCTCGGCATCACCGGCGAAGAAACGTACGACATCGAAGGCCTGGGCGCGGACTTCAAGCCGCAACAGGAAGTGACGCTGGTGATTCGCGGCAAGGACGGCAAAGAGAAGCGCGTGCCGGTGCTGCTGCGTATCGATACGCCGATCGAAGTCGACTACTACAAGCACGGCGGGATTCTGCCGTTCGTGCTGCGCTCGCTGCTGGCTGCTTAAGGTATTCACTTACGCTTAACAGGCAGTCACTGCGCGTTGTTTTGCAGGGGCTGCGTCCTGTGGAGGACGCAGCCGACTTTGGAAGCCCGACCGATGGTCGGGCTTTTTTTATGGTGTGCCTATTTTGGGGTGGTGCCGGATTGGAAGGCGGTGGGATCGTCGGTGATGCGGCGTTGGGTCATGCGGGCGTTCCAGTTGGTGTCAGCGGGCACCGTTGCATGCGTTGTGACGCGGCTGCGCGGCGGTTGCGCCGACCAGTCGAGCCACGGCGCCTGATCGATAGCGTCGCCTTCCGCCGGCCGGCGCCCGGTCCATTCCGGTTGGATAGACACGGAGGGCCGATTGGCGGGGCGAACCGCATGGTTCAATGCAAGCCGTTTGTCGACATGCTCCAGGGTCAAACGCGCGGCCGCGGGTTTGCGGTCCGCCTTTGCCGCGCGCCTCGTGGGCTCGTGAGTCGTTGCGCGCGCCGATGGCTGCTGCGAGACGTGCGTCGATAACTGCGTGCGCGGGCTTCGGGACGCCATCACAGGCGTGGAATCGTCGCTCCTTGCGCGGCTCTCTGGCGGTGTCATCGGCACAGCATCGCTTGCCTTGGAACGCACTGGCGCGACGTCTGCCGCGTTAGATCCCAGCGCTTTCGCCGACGCTGCCGGCGGCACAGCGCTCGCCACCGAAGGGGCCAGCGCCGACGACGGCTGTACGCCTTCGGTGTCCCGCCGAGCCAGCTTGGCGGGTCGTTGCGGATTGTCGACGGCTGGGCTGCTGATTGCCGGTGCCTCCGGCAGCTTCTTCGCAAGCTCCGGCTGTGTTCCGGCATCCTGAATCGCGCACGTTGCCAGCAACCAGGCCAAGGCAATACTGCTGCCGACGAAAATCGCCGCGCCGCATACCTGATCAGAACGGGTCGAACGCGCGCGGACCTTGCACGTCTCGAGATCAAGATAGCGCTTTGCTTCAGCCATCGCCGCATCGAAGCGATGAGAATCCACGCGTTGCGGCGGCGTCTTGTAGAACAGAACGCGCTTCACGCCCGGAGGAAACGGGCTCCGGCGCGCCGGATTGGCCATGCGTTGTAGCGCGCCCTGCATCGCCTGTTGCGGGGCACGTCGTCTCGAACCGAAAGGCGGCGGCACACCATCGAACGGCCGCAGTCTCGGGAACGCCAGATCGCCTTCGACCAAAGCCTGCGGTTGATTCATTGGATGAGGCTCCGGTGTGGATCGAACGCTGTATCGAGTTGCGTAGCCAAAGTCCTTGCGCGCTCCACAAGCGTATCGATAGCGCCGACGTCAAACTCCAGCGGAGCAACGCTGGCACGCCGCAGTGCCTCCATCAAACTGTGTGCGCCGACAAGACCTACGGCTCCGCTCAATCTGTGCAGCATGGAACGCAGACCTTCGCTGTCGCGTTGGCGGCTCAAACCGCTCAGGCGCGCGAGGTCATCGTCCATCGAATGGCGCCAGCCACTCAGAAACGCGGGCAGATCGATACCCTCTTCGGCCAGCACATCGAGGTAACGGCGTTCGAATGGTTCAGATGGGACGCCTAAGGAAGCGTCTTGCGCTTGAGCAGCAATCGCGGATGGCGCCTGCGCATGACGAGCCGGTTCTGATGACAGGCCCCATTGCTCCACGGGGAACGGCGCACTGAAACTCGCGTAGATGCCGCAGTCCGAGCCGCTCGAGAGCGAGAGTTCACCTTGCATACGCTGCGCGATTGTCTCGCACAGCGCCATGCCAACGTCAGTGTCGACAGGCCACGCTCCTGCAGACGGTTCATCAGCGCCCAGCTCGAAAAATTGCAGTTGAGCTGCAGGAGGGTCTCCAGAGTCGGTGCCTGTCAGACTGACGGAAATACGCTGGGAGCCGGGATTCAATGGCTCCGACCGCACGACGACCGTAATCGCTTGATGCGCGCCAAGCTGGATGGCGCGGCTCAGCAGATGGAAGATCATCTGGCCGAGCCGGGCGCCATCGGCGAGAATCCTCGTGGCCACCGTGGGATCAACGGTTACCACTACACATGTGCCTCGCCGGGCGGCATTCATAGATAACAGTGCAACGACGCCGTCAATGAGATCGCGCAGATTCGTCACGCTTTCGTCGAGAACGATACCGCGCGACTGCACGGGTGCAACGTCCAGCAAATCGCGCAGCGTTTGCGACCACGTGCGCATTGCGGATTCGGCCACCGCCAGCTGCGTACGGTCGGTGGCTAGCATCGCCGCCGTTTTGATCGACTCCAGCATGCCCGTCACGGCGATCAACGGAGCCTCCGCGTAGATGCGCATCGCAGCCAGCACCCTGAGCCGCTCCCGCGTCGCCGCCGCGCTCGCCTCAGCGGACGCCGCCGCGCGTACGGCCCGCTCCCCGGCTTCTGCTGCATCGCACCGGCGCGTCCACTCTTCCTCGGTGCGACGCAGCGTCTCCGCGGAGCGGCTCAGCACACCGCGAAATAGACATGCATTGCCCAGCGCAACGATTGCGAGAGCCGCGACCACCAACAGCCACGTTTGCCACTCGATCGAGGCAGCACGTGCGTCCGCCGCCGGTTGGCTGACGGTATCGCGGCCCTCACCCCCGGCAAGTGCTAAAGAGGCGCTAGCATCCGTTTGATCATGCGGATGGGTGTCATGGAACGACTGGCCGACCCGGTCTAATGCATCGGATACGGCCGGCGCTGCGGCCGGGCGCGGATCGCTCACCAACGGTGCGGCGTAGGCGCGCACCGACAACATGCACAGCAATACAAATGCAAGCAGACCGCCCAACAGTGTCGCGAAGCGTATCGAATTGGATCCCGCATCCCGAAAGAAACGCGACGGGCGGCTTCGCGCGGTCGCTGAAGAACCAGGCGGGCTTATTTTTTTCCTTATTTTTTTCATAACCCGCACGACTCAGTCAATGAGCCTGTGTAGCGAAGCAAACTCAATCAGTGCGGCCAATGACGTTAGCCCGAGCTTTTCCTGGATTCGGCTCTTGTATGTGCTGACCGTCTTATCACTCAGGAATAAGCGGCTCGCGATATCCCGATTGCTTACGCCACGCGCAAGATATTGCAAAATCTCCACCTCACGCGCCGACAAGGTGCTGAGTCCACTATCTGCCGCCGAATTAGCCGTTTCGGCCGGAAAACAGTCATAACCGAACAACACTGTCTTTAGAGCCGTAATCAATTCGCCGATCTCGCGCCCTTTGCCGACATAGCCATTTGCACCGGCAGCGCGCGTATAACCGGCCATGACGTGTTCTGGTTTGGCGGAAAGAATAAGGATACAGATTTTTCTATTGTGTGCCCGAATACGGCGAATCATTGATAAACCGTCAAGCCGGGGCAAATCAAGATCGAGAATGACAAGATCAGGATTTTCATCCAGCACCATTTTCAGACCGTCCTCACCGTCACCGCACTCTCCGATCAGCTCAAGCTCCGGGTCGGCGCGCAATACGTTCGCTATCGTCCCTCTAATCATTGGGTGGTCGTCGATAATCATGATTCTTTTCATTTACCACTCCATTGTTTGATCATTCTGATCATTCATTAATGAGCGAAAAATCGTACCGAATAGCCCACCGCCGGGAAATGCAAATTAAATTGCATCAACGGCTACGGAACATTTTTTCGCGGTAGCGGAATGATAGTTCCGCAATATTTGCAGGATTTTTCCTACCCAGCGATTTGGGATTTCCTACGAGTAAATGGTGAATGAGATCAACTGCGTGAATCGCCTGAATGGAGGGCGCATCTCGTGGAAACAAGTCAAGCGGTGGAGGCGGGGTCGAACCCGATTCCACCTCGGAGCGAGCAAAACGCAAAGAGCGGGATAAAGAAACGGGCGCGACGATATTCGCGCTCGTGGAAACTGCGGGTGGGTACATGCCGCAGTACCACCGATTAAATGGAATCACCGGACTGGCAAAGTCCGGCGATGTCTCCCGTTACTGCTCTTGCCGTTGCATCTGTTGCGGCATTTGCTCTTGCATGCGCTGCTGCATTTGCCGTGAATTCATTGCCTGCGGCTGTGCATTGCTGCGCGCAAAGTCCAGCTCCACGCGACGATTCGGCGCCAGGCAGTCAATCAGTGCCTGCCGGTTCCGGTCGTGACACTGCACCATCGGTTCTTCCTTGCCGCGGCCACGCGCCATCATCGGCATCGCGACACCGCCGCTCTGCAGGTAACGCTTGACCGTCTCTGCCCGTTTGGCCGACAACTGGCGGTTGTAGCTATCGCTACCGAGACGATCGGTAAAGCCCTCGATGCGGATGCCCGTCACGTCGTCCACGTGTTTCAGATCGCTGATCAACTGGTCAAGCTTTGCCTTGCCGGCCGGCAGCATGCCAGGCAAATCGCTTCGATCGAACTCGAAGCTTGCATCAGCCTGCAGCGTCATCTTCTGCGGAATCACCGGCACCGCTGCCGCAACCGGCGGCGGCGTGCAGGCCTCGAGCGCCGCGCCAATGCCCGGCAAGCCCTTCTCGACACCGTCGACCAGACGCTGGCTCGCAACGAAGTTGCGGGTCCATGCCTCGTGGCCGGCATGAATCAACTCGACTTCCGAGCACGCCGTCAGGCGCTGCGCTTCCTGGCATTGCGGAAAGAGCGGCGAGGTCTTCGCCGCCAGCACCTGTTTCCACAGATCCGGACGGATCACCGCTGCGGTCCGCAACTCCGGATTGTTCGCCGAGAGTCCCTGACCGGTCTCGAGCGCCGTGGTCAGATAGTTGGCCTCCACCAGCGCTTCCTCGATAAAGCCCCAGCCGTCGTGACTGGACCGTTCGTCGCGGGCGGCGTTCAGCCAGCACTGCGCCTTGTCGCCGAAATAGTTATTTTTGCGCTCACCGAGCGCGTTCAGCCGGGTCTGGACAGCGCTAAGCATCGCGCCGTTCTTCACGCCGCCATAAGTTGCGGTCCACTGCGGCGTGACCGCTCCGGCGGCCTGGCTCTGCGTTGTGCTGAAACCAGTCTGCAAAACCGTGGGGGCCTGGATTTGCAGGCGATCACGCGTCGCAGACGACGAACATCCTGCAAGCATCGCGGCGAGCGCGATGGCAATCAATGAATACTTCATGTCTGTTTCTCATGGAAAGAGGGTCGCACGGAAGCTTCCCGTGCGACCCAGACAGCTAACGTCCCGAGCTTCTATTCAAGGCCTTGCGGCCACGCTTAGTTGCCGAGCACGATGCCGATGCCGGCGCGGACGATGGTGCTGTTGCCGCCCGAGCTGGACACGCCAAGGTTGTAGTTGATCGTGCCCTTCTCGTTCCAGCGCGAGACGCCCAGACCAACCGCCTGGTAGCCACGGTAGTTGGCAACACCCGCGTTCAGCGTGGTACGACCTGGCAGATACGGCGTGACAATGTTCAGCGCCGATGCCGATGCGATACCCTTGGCCGCACTGCGGTCGATATCGTGCATCTGCTGCTGCACACCACCCATCGCGTTGTTCAACTGATTGAGGTTGACCGCGTCGGTGCCTTGCGTACCGGCCGCAACGTTGGTGATCTGGCGCTCTGCACCGGTAGAACCCACCGATACGGAGTCTTTGCGATCAGTCGTCGAGTTTGCACCCAGCGCGACCGAGTTCGTGTTCGGAGCCGAAGCACCCGCGCCGAGCGACACCGAGTTGTCGCCTGCCGTCGTCGTGTCCTTGCCGATTGCAATCGCCGCCGTGCCCGATGCAACAGCACCGCTACCGATCGCGATCGCATCCGAACCCGTCGCCGCCGCTGCCGTACCATCCGCGCTCGGCGTGCCGATGTTGACGTAGGTCGTGTTGCCCGCACCGCCGCCGGCGAGATTGTTCACCTGGCTTTGAAGACTGGAGAACTGCGAGAAGTTGACCGCGTCGGTCGCATTGGAACCTGTTGCCACGTTCGTCAGCGTCACCGGATCATGACCCGCACCGCCGAGAGTCACGGTGTTCATGGCTGAGTCGTCATAGGCCACGCCGTTCGCAGTACCGCTACTTGCATGGTTCGCGACGTACGCCTGCATCTGGCCGAAGTTGACCGCGTCGAGCAAGTCGGTCGCGTTTTTAACGTTCTTCAGTTGGACCGGCGTAGTCGAATTAGCACCGCCAAGCGTCAGCGTGTCATGCGCGACCGAGTCGTACACCACGCCGTCCGTCGTACCCGTGGCAATCTTCGCGTTCAGCGCGTCCAGTGCCGTGGCGACGTTACCGTACGTCTTGCCATCCAGCGACAAGGCCGCCGAGACCTTGCCGTCCGCTCCCACAGTCGCGCCACCGCCCAGCGCTGCTGCCACGCTGTTCGCCGTACCGTACAACTGCGAGCCGTTGATCGCGTCCTTGCTGCCGGACGTGACCTGGCCTGCCGCTACGTTGGTCAGCGTCACCGGCGTCGTCGAGCCGATGCCGCCGAGCGTGACCTTGCTATGCGACGACGTGTCGTACTGCACACCGTCGGGCGAGCCACCGCCCGCAACCGCCGCGAGGGCCGAAGCAACGTCCGTGTATGTCTTCCCGCCGATTGCATAAGACGGCTTCGTGATCGAGCCGTCGGTGCCATTGACAGCCGCGCTGCCGCCGAGCGCCTCCAGGACGCCGGACAGCTGGCCGACGTTAACCGCATCGGTGGCTACCGTACCGGCTTGCATATTGACAACCTGACGTTGCGCCGTGCTGCTGCCCACCGAAATGGTGTTGGGGCGATCCGCCGACGAATTGGCGCCCAGTGCGACGGAATTAGCCTGACTGGCGCTTGAATTGCTACCGAGAGCCATCGAATTCGTGGCCACCGTCGCCACGAAGGCATTGCTACCCATCGCGACAGAATTCGAGGCGTTCGTCTGGCTGCTAGAGCCGAGCGCCAACGCGTCTGCGCCTTGTGACTTAGACATATAGCCAATCGCGACACCATTGGTACCGTCGTTGCTAGTCGTCGCGCCGAATCCAATTACTGTCGCATTCGAAGCCAGAGCTCCTGCTCCGGTGCCGACGGCGGTAGAGCCGGCAAACCCCGTGCCAGCCCCGGCACCGACGGCCAGCGAGCCTTCGCCCAGTGCAGTCGCCGTAGGACCAATCGCCATCGCGTCTAGCGCGTTATCTGTAGACGTCGTAGTACCCTGCGTGACATTTGAGCTTACCGAGATGTAGTTGGTGACCGGCACTGCTGCGAGAAGCATCGACTTCACGCCGCTCGACGGCTGCGCAAGCTGCTGCGACACCGAAGTCTGCAACGCCTTCAGTTGACCGAAGGTTGCCGCGTCAGTGTCCGTTACGCCGTCAGCGACGTTCATGATGCGGCGCTCCGCGCCCCTCGAGCCGACCGAAATCGTATTCGCCACGGTGGTTGCCGAATTCGCGCCAATCGCCACCGAGTCTGCGAACTGTGAGCGAGCCCCCACTCCCAAGGCCAACGAATTCTTCGCGATCGCGGACGCTCCGCCGCCAATCGCCACCGATTCGGCGCCGAACGCAAGCGCCGCAGACGACGTCGACACCACCTTGATGTACTTCGTGGCATCGCTGATCGTGTTGTTGATCGTGGTGACCGCACCGTCTACCCCGGCAAGTGCCGAGCCGACATCGGTATACGTCTTGCCGCCGAGCTCGTAGCTCGGAAGCGTAACCGTGCCGCTCGGGCTCACGCTTGAACTACCGCCCAGCGCAAGCGCCACGCTGTTCGCCGTGCTGTAAAGTTGCGAACCGTTTACTGCGTCACTGCTGGTCGAGGTGACCGCGCCGTTGGCGAGGTTCGTCAACAACACAGCAGGGGGAGTGGTCGAGCCAGCACCGCCCAGCGTGACCTTGTTGTGCGTCGCCGAGTCGTACTGCACCGCGTTAGCCAAAGCCGTGCCGGAGACTGCGGTCACAGCTGTCTGCAACTGGCTCACGTTCACTGCATCGGTCGCTGCCGCACCGGCCGCTACGTTCGTTAAACGACGTTCATTGCCAACCGAACCCGCCGAGACTTCGCCTGCCGGCGTCGTTCCAGACAGTGTGCCGCTTGTCGCCAGATACGCGGCGGCAGACAGATTGGACACCGTCGCCGAGTTCGCGCCCAGAGCCACCGAGTTGTTTGCCGTCGCCTTTGCGTTCCCACCGATCGCGACCGCATCCGTACCGGTTGCGGACGAATCTGCCTGCGTCGAATTAGCGTGGAAATACTTGACGCCGGTGCCGCCATTGGTGATGTTATTTACGATGTTGGCGACGTTCGTCACGTTGCCCGCGACGTTCGCCACATTCTGGTTCGTCTGGTACAACTGAGCACCATTGACTGCATCCGTGCTCGCTGCCGACAGTGTGCCGGCGGTGAGGCCCGTGATCTTCGTCGAGCCGCTTACGCCCCTCAGCGTAATCGTGTTCTTCGACGTATCGTCATAGGCAACGAATGCGCCCGTCACATTGCCGCTGCTGTCGATGTTCGCGCCTATCCCCTTCAACTGCTGCACGTTCACCGCGTCGTTGTTCGCCTTGCCGGCCGCCACGTTGGCCAGCGTCACCGGCGTCGTCGAACCGGCACCGCCAAGCGTCACTTTGCTATGCGACGACGTGTCGTACTGCACCGCGTTAGCCAAAGCCGTGCCGGAGACTGCGGTCACAGCTGCCTGCAACTGGCTCACGTTCACTGCATCGGTCGCTGCCGCACCGGCCGCTACGTTCGTTAAACGACGTTCATTGCCAACGGAACCCACCGAGACTTCGCCTGCCGGTGTCGTTCCAGACAGTGTGCCGCTTGTCGCCAGATACGCGGCGGCAGACAGATTGGACACCGTCGCCGAGTTCGCGCCCAGAGCCACCGAGTTGTTTGCCGTCGCCTTTGCGTTCCCACCGATCGCGACCGCATCCGTACCGGTTGCGGACGAATCTGCCTGCGTCGAATTAGCGTGGAAATACTTGACGCCGCCACCGCTGGTGATGTTATTCACCGTGTTGGTCACGTTCATCACGTTCTGGTTCGTCGCGTACAACTGCGTACCATTGATCGCGTCCGTACTCGTCGCCGACAGCGTACCGGCCGTGAGGCCGGTGATCTTCGTCGAGCCGCTCGCGCCCTTCAACGTGATCGTGTTCTTCATCGTGTCGTCATACGACACAAACGTGTTCGTAATATTGCCACTTGAGTCGACGTTTGCACCCACAGCCTGTAGCTGCGCCAGGTTCACCGCGTCCGTGGATTGCGTGCCGGCTGCCACGTCGGTGATCTGTCGCGAACCCACGTCAACCGTGTTAGCGCGGCTGGCCAACGAGTTTGCACCCAACGCCACCGAATTGCTTGCCGTCGCCTTCGCATTGCCGCCAATCGCCATGGCGTCGCTACCCGTTGCCGACGAATCGGCCGACGTCGAATTGACGTGAAAATACTTGACGCCGGTGCCGCCATTGGTGATGTTATTTACGATGTTGGCGAGGTTCGTCACGTTGCCCGCGACGCCCGCCACATTCTGGTTCGTCTGGTACAACTGAGCACCATTGACTGCATCCGTGCTCGCTGCCGACAGTGTGCCGGCGGTAAGGCCCGTGATCTTCGTCGAGCCGCTTACGCCCCTCAGCGTAATCGTGTTCTTCGACGTATCGTCATAGGCAACGAATGCGCCCGTCACGTTGCCGCTGCTGTCGATGTTCGCGCCCATCTCCTTCAACTGCTGCACGTTCACCGCGTCGTTGTTCGCCTTGCCGTCCGCCACGTTGGCCAGCGTCACCGGCGTCGTCGAGCCGACACCGCCCAGCGTCACTTTGCTATGCGACGACGTGTCGTACTGCACTCCGTTGGGCGATTCACCGGTCGCAATCGCCGCGAGGGCCGAAGCAACGTCCGTGTATGTCTTCCCGCCGATTGCATAAGACGGCTTCGTGATCGAACCGTCGGTACCATTGACAGCCGCGCCGCCGCCGAGCGCCGTCAGGACGCCGGACAGCTGGCCGACGTTAACCGCATCGGCGGCTACCGTACCGGCTTTCACATTGACAACCTGACGTTGCGCCGTGCTGCTGCCCACCGAAATGGTGTTGGGGCGATCCGCCGACGAATTGGCGCCCAGTGCGACGGAATTAGCCTGACTGGCGCTGGAATTGCTACCGAGAGCCATCGAATTCGTGGCCACCGTCGCCACGAAGGCATTGCTACCCATCGCGACAGAATTCGAGGCGTTCGTCTGGCTGCTAGAGCCGAGCGCCAACGCGTCTGCGCCTTGTGACTTAGACATATAGCCAATCGCAACACCATTGGTACCGTCGTTGCTAGTCGTCGCGCCGGATCCAATTACTGTCGCGTTCAAAGCCAGAGCTGCTGCTCCGGTGCCGACGGCGGTAGAGCCGGCAAACCCCGTGCCAGCCCCGGCACCGACGGCCAGCGAGCCTTCGCCCAGTGCAGTCGCCGTAGGACCAATCGCCATCGCGTCTAGCGCGTTATCTGTAGACGTCGTAGTACCCTGCGTGACATTTGAGCTTACCGAGATGTAGCTGGTGACCGGCACTGCCGCGAGAAGCATCGACTTCACGCCGATCGACGGCTGCGACACCTGCTGCGTGAGGGTATTCTGCATTGCGGTCAGCTGAGCCAACGTCACGACATCACTGGGCGCAACGCCGTTAGCCACGTTCTCGATGCGGCGTTCGAAGCCTTTCGATCCAACCGAAACCGTGTTCACGCCGGTCGTCGACGAATTCGAGCCAATCGCCACCGAATTTGCGAACTGTGAGCGAGCGCCCGCTCCAAAGGCCAACGCACCCGTCGCGCCCGCGTACGCTCCGCCGCCGATCGCCACCGTTTCGCCGGCGGTCGCAATCGCCCCAGACGACCCCGACACCACCTTGATGTACTTGGTGGTATCGGTAATCGTGTTGTTGATCGTGCTAACCGTGCCGTCTACGCGGGCAATTGCCGCGTCTACGCCGGCAAGTGCCGCGCCGACATCGGCATACGTCTTGCCGCTGAGCTCGTAGCTCGGAAGGGTAACCATGCCGCTCGGGCTCACGCTTGAACTACCGCCCAGCGCAAGCGCCACGCTGTTCGCCGTGTTGTAAAGTTGCGAACCGTTGACTGCGTCCGTGCTATTCGAGGTGATCTGACCAGCTGCCACATTCGTCAAAC
This sequence comes from Paraburkholderia sp. GW821-FHT02A12, assembly GCF_059422005.1. Classification (NCBI taxonomy): domain Bacteria; kingdom Pseudomonadati; phylum Pseudomonadota; class Betaproteobacteria; order Burkholderiales; family Burkholderiaceae; genus Paraburkholderia; species Paraburkholderia sp. GW821-FHT02A12. The sequence continues at coordinate 3,669,072 of NZ_JBWKWA010000002.1, forward strand.
CGACTGCCGCCGTTGCGCCTGTGCCGCCGAGCGTCAATTTGTCGTGCGCCGACGTGTCATAGATAACTGCGTCAGGCGAACCGCCGCCCGAGATGTTGGCAAGCGCGGTATTCATTTGACCGAGGTTGACGGCGTCAGTGTCCTGCTTGCCACTGAGAACGTTGGTGATCTGACGTTCCGAGCCGGCTGCACCGACCGACACGGTGTTCTCGCGATCGGCCATGGAATTCGAGCCTAGCGCCACCGAGTTGTTTGCCGTCGCGATGGAAACGCCGCCGATCGCCACCGAATCCGTACCGACTGCCGACGAATCGGCAAGCGTCGAATTGGCGTGGAAATACTTGACGCCGCGATTGTAAATGCTCACCCCAATTCCGCCCACGTTGTCTGCCAACGCGTTCAGGTTCCGGTTCGTCGTGTACAACTGGCCGCCGTTGACCGCGTCAGTGCTCGAGGCCGACGAGATATCGCCAGGCGCCACGTTTGTCAGCTTGACCGCATTCGTGTGGTCCACACCGCCGAGCGTCACCGTGTCGCGAGCCGATGTATCGTACGTCACCACGAGCGGTGAGCCCGCGATACCATTGCTCACGATGTTGTTGACGACGTTCGTCACGTTGGCAAGGTTGCCTGATATGTTGGCGACATTATTGACAACGTTCGTCACGTTCTGGTTCGTCTGGTATAGCTGCGAACCATTCACTGCATCCGTACTCCATTCGGATGAGATGTCGCCGGCCGTCAAATTCGTGATCTTTGTGCCGGTTGCGCCCTTGAGCGTAATCAGGTTGGACGCGGAGTTGTCGTACGTAACGGCATTGTCGGCAACGCCACCACCGCCGCCACCGCTGACGCTTGCGATCGCAGCATTCATCTGGTCGACGTTGACAGCATCGGTACCCGCGGCGCCGGCTGTCACGTTGGTAATCTGTCTCGTGTACTGCGATTTGCCATCCGCCGACAGAAAGCCGATCGACACAGTATCGTCACGGCTGGCAACCGAGCCCGCGCCCAGTGCAACCGTGTTGTCCGCAATCGCAACAGCGTTTGCACCGTACGCACTTGACCGGTTGCCAATCGCCATTGCCGACGGTCCGGAGGCAACTGAACTGGCTCCCTTGGCCTGGGCATCGGTATACCGGTCGCTCGAAGGAGAGTTTGCCTGGAAATAACGCGTGCGCTGATACAGCTGCGCCCCGTTCACCGCGTCCATGCTCGTCGACGACACGTTGCCTGCCGCCACCCCGGTGATCTTATGGCTGCTCAAGTCGACTTCATTGAGCATCGTGATGCCGCCCACACCCTTGAGCTCGAGGCGGCCATCGTCAAAACCGGTTACGCGGGCAGTTATGTTGCCGCTGTTGTAGCCATTTGCGCCGCTGTCGTCTGCCGAGTTATTCAACGAGAACGACATCCCGCCACTGCCGCCCGCGCCGTTGCAGTCCATGAAGCCGACGGAGCTCGACAATGGCCCCCACGAAGACCCGACCCCACCTACCCCGCCAGGACATAACTCAAGACCGCCCTTCCCAGTGGTCGCCTGGGCCGCTGCCGTGCCCGGCAACATAGCCACGCCGATTGCCATGGCAATCGGCATAAACGCGGCCTTCAGCGGGGTGCCCGGACGGGCCGCCGCGTCCCTGCCGGGCGAGATCGCACGGGAAGACGCAGCTCCGCCACCGCAGCGCGCCTTGGCGGTTTCGGGCGCAGCTACCCACGTTCCGGATGCGTCGTTCCAGACGCTGATATACGACTTGTTCATAAATTCCCTAAAATCGGGCGAGCCCCGCTTGCAATTAGATTTGTAAAACTGTGCCCTACTGGTTTCCGCAAAATTCCGCAAAAAAATCGGTCGCATACCATAAAGTCTCGACCTGGATTTTTCACGCGTCTTAAATCTAACTGGATGCCCCATCCCTAAAAATCAGGAAAATAGAAATTCGTGTCAGAATAATCCGAATCGACTTGAGATAATTCGCGGACGGCCAATTACCCACGCCAGGCTTGAGTTCGCCACTTATTTACCTCAGCCGGGATCAAGCGGCGCGCGAAGCTAATGTCGCGCCGTCGCAACAGGGATACACCGAGACAAGAAATATAGAACATGCACGCGCCCGCCCAAGGGCAAGCCGCGCTACGGAGCTATGTCCCCGGGCGCCTCACGGCCTAGCTCGCGTCGGCACATTCACGTCAAGACGCTTGTCAGACGATCGCCAATTTCTCGCCCGCCAAACAAACTATTTACGCTTTCGGCTGCATGCGCATTTACACCAAAAGCTTCAGAAATTTCCCACGAGTATCTGCCTATGCTTACTCCTATACTTCGCACCGGCACTGTTGCCCGCGCGTTTTGAGCAGTGAATTTTTTAATTTCCGCTTCTTTTCAAAGCGATAAATCCCGCAAGGCTGCAGCCGGACAATATTCAATCTTTTTATCAATCATTTTGAAATAGACATCATGAAAATTTCACAAATTCGCCGCAAGAATAAGCAGCTTGGTCAGGGCATGACCGAATACATCATCATCGTCGCGCTAATCGCGGTCTCGGCAATCGGTGTGTATGCGCTTTTCGGCAAAACCCTGCGTAATCAGACCGCCGGTCTCGCAGTGGAAATGTCCGGCCAGGACGCTAAAGGCAACATCGGGTCGGCGCAAACCAACGCGAACACGGCGACCACCAACGCCGACAAGACGAAGAACATGGGTACGTATAACGCCAGCAACAACAACTAATCTCGTCTGGTTAGCGAAATCAATCATGAACCGCTCTGCCCGCAAGGGCAGGGCCAGGGTCGCCGGCGCTAGCGGGCAGGCGCTGGTCCCTGCACTGATTTTTCTTCTGGTCGGCTGTATCGGCCTGTATGTGGCGTTCAACTCGTTCCAGATGACGAGCGCCAAGATCAAACTCCAGAACACCGCCGACGCAGCTGCGTACAGCGCCGCCGTGCTGCAGGCGCGCGACTACAATTTTTCCGCCTATACGAACCGGGCAATGGTCGCCAACCAGGTCACTGCCGCGCAAGTGGTCGCGTTGAAATCCTGGATCGACGAACTCGATGCGACTTACACCCCGTCACAGCTCGACTCATCCATCAATCGATTGGCTGACCATCCGGCCCGATGGAGCACGCCCAAAAGCGTTGGCAAAAATGATATTGCGCCTGTGCGTGCGGCGCTGGACGCCTTGCTGCCTACCGTGGCTACGGGCATTGGCACCCTCAATCCCGCGCTAAGCACCGCGCAGGCTAACTACCATGCGGCGATCTTCAGCGCCGTGCCCGACACCGCCGACGCCATCGCCCAGCAAAACCAGCCCGACACGCACGTCACCAGCGGATACTTCATCAGCCCGCGCAACGCGGCACAGCTTGCAGCCTGGAGGTCCTATACGGCCACGATCACGCCTGCCGGCACCATCGGGAAGGACGCTTTCGCCGACGTGGTGACGGACCCGAACACCCTCGACGGTTTCGTCAAGAATCGCGACTCCGTGCGCAGCGTCGCGCCGAACTTTCAGCAACTGGACGACACGGCCGACAACCTATGCGGAGCCAACAGCTCGTTCACCGTCTACGTCACGCATGACGGAGGTACCCAGCTACGGAGCGACAAGTCGGGCTGGCAGTCCATCGATGCGAGCACTGCGCATATGCGGATCAGTTGCATTGGCCCCCTTGAAGCCGAAGCCGGCTTCGGCGGTAGTGCTAACGGAAACGTAACCAGTTTCATGACTCATCCGCCGTTCGCCGCATGGCAAGACTGGCAAGGCTATGGCGGCTACTTCAACTTTGGATATCAAGGGAGTTCCAGGCCCGGATGGAAGGTGCCCGATGCGATGGCGGAACAGTTCCGTCGCGGGCCCGGCCCCTCGCTCGACGCGACTAACGGCGGCCTGTTGCCCTACCAGAACGTGACCGGCACGCCGCTCAACGCCGCTCCGCGCATCACCATCGAAGTCACTCGCAACAGCAACACCTTGGTCAAGACAGTGGACCTGCGCGGCGGCGGACGGATGGCTGTCGACGACAACGCTGCCGGCGGTGCAATGCGGGCGCTGTCGAGCGCCAATGCCTATTTCGTGCGTCCCGACGAGACGTCGTTCGGCGCTTCGATCATCGGCGGTCTGGTGAATGCCGGCCAATGGGCGCGCGCCGATCACAAAACCGAATACCCGAGCCTGTTCAGTCCGTACTGGCAAGCCACGCTTGCACCGGTCAGCGACAGCGAACGCGCGGCGGCTCAGGCAAGCCAGATTTCGACAGCCACTCAGGCCCACAAGCAATGACGCGATTCGACACCAGAAAACCCTCACAGGCTGGCCAGGCGATGGTGGAATTCCTCGTCTCCATGACACTGGTCATGAGCGTGCTGTTGCTCGGCATCGTGATGCTTGGCAAGTTCAACGACATCCGCAACCGGACGCTGATGGGCTCGCGCTACGTCACGTGGGAACGCACCGTGTGGTCGGACAGCGATCCCAAAAAGAACCTTGTCGCCGATCCGACTACCACCGAGGGCTGGTCGAGTACCTACGGTAGCGCAGCCTTGACCGCGAGCAAGGTGGATTCCGAGCTCAACAACGAGGTGATGCAACGCGTCCTGGCAGGCGACAATTCGCCGATTTCCAGTACCGACCGGAAGCAAAACAGATTGGCCGCGACCCTGCCGGCCATGTGGAACGATTACGGCGGCAAACCTCTGCTGGCAGCGGCAGGCGACGTCGTGGTCAGCACCAGCGCGGACGCCGATCCTGCGAGCAGTCAGACCAGCTACGCCGTTAATCCGTTTGGCACGATGACAACCGGAACCGGTGGCCAATACCTGTCGCAACTCAGCCTGCCGACGCGCACGCTGCAATCCGGCACGCTCAGTATTTCGATCGCCCAGGACAGCGACGTACTTAAGCGTCTGTGGCCTAAAGATAACTTGTTGCCTGCGTTCAGCGGCCTGACCTTCTCCGACACGAACGTGCTGATGACGAATACCTGGGTTCCTGACGGTACGGACAGCAACAAAGCCGTATTCAGCCAGGCGGTGCCCGCTGCCAACGTCGTGCTGGTCCAACCATACGGGTATCTGGGTCTACGAAAGTACGCGCCCGAGATTTCGTCGCTTGAGTTCGGCCGTGTTCAGCAAGACGTCGTACCGCCCAACCGCTTAAGTCCATGAAGCGTTTCAATGCCCTCGCTCGAGGCGGCCGCCTGGTTGTCACGCTATTCGTCACGTTATTCGTCACGTTATTCGTCACGTTATTCGTCACGCTGTTCGCCGCCTTGGTCGCCGGCACGGCCGTGGCCGGCACCGCGTGCAAGAAACAGCCCGTACAACCGCAAAGCATCCAGGCTTTCGGTCGGGACATGATCGTGAACGGCGTGCCCACATCGGTTGTCGGCATGCAATTCAGCAGTGCGCCGAGCGATGTCGCGCAGGCGTTCCGCGAATACTGGAAAGCCGACGATGTGCCGTCGAAAAACCAGAGCAGCGCCTCAGGGATTCTGCTCAGCGCGCTCGACGAGCACTGCCTCTATGTACTCAGTATCCCGCCTCAACCAGACGGCGCGCACACGCGCGCAATGATGAGCGTCATCAAACTCGGCAGCGATCAGGCGATCCATCGGATCCCGGATTCGGCGGTCCCGCTGCCCGAGGACAGCAAGGTCGTATCGGATGTCGAGAGCCGCGATCCCGGGCAAACCGGGCGCACGTGGCTGCTCGATATGCCGGGAGAAGCACGCTGGAACGCGCAGCGCTATCGCAACAGGCTCGCGGCGCAGGGATGGTCGAGCCTCGGCCGTCAGCCGGACTATCGGTCTGCCGGAACACAATCCGCGCACGGCACGGCATTCGTCATGCAACACGGCGGCGACAGCGTAGACGTGAGCTTTTCAGATCGCGATGGAAGAACCGTCGCAGTCGTCAACGCAACAAGGAACCGTTGAGATGCAACACCCAGGAATCTTTAAGCGCCTTGCGGCGCGGCGCGGTCGGCAGCGTGGCCAGGCCTACGCTGAGTACCTCGTCGTCGCAACCGCTCTCGTCGGCATTCTGCTGATGGCAGCAGGCGACACCGTAGCGCCGTTTACCGCCCTCGTCACGAGCTTCAAGTCGGTTTTTAGCGCCTATAGCTTCACCCTCTCGCTTCCCTGATCCGCAAGGATCAAATCGTTATGCTGAAAAAAATCAAACTTCGCTCGCTTCTCGGAAATTCCTGGGTATTGCTCTTCCTTGCTGTATTGGTCGCCGGTGGTCTGACGTTTCTCCTGTACACGTACCTGACAGACCGTGAAAACAAGCTGAAGGCCGACATGGCCGCGCGTCGCGTGCGCGCCGGCGTGGAGGTCGTCGTGCCGGCACAGGACGTTCCAGTCGGCACACCGCTGTCGAGCAGCGATTTCGTCGCGCGCGAGATTGCACCCGATCTGGTTTACGACGACATGATCCGCGCGGAAAACTTCCAGCAGTACCACGCTTCGCACCTCGTCAGACCGGTACGTCGCGGCCGGCCTTTACGTGCCGGCGACATTGACTCGCTACGTGGCCGCGATTTTTCCGACATCGTTCCGGCCGGCCAGCGCGCGGTCACGGTGGAAATCGATACCGTCAACTCAACCGCACTGATGCTCCGCCCAGGTAACCGCGTCGATGTGTACTGGGTCGGCAAAGTCTTCCACCAAAATCAGGCCTCGGACGACAAGAAAGTGGCCCAACTGATCATGCCGAATGTGCTGGTTCTCGCAACCGGCCAGGACATGCGCCCGCGCGACGCAGGCGAGGCAGAGCGGCAAGACCAGGCGAATGCCAACAGCAGCGCCATGAGCCGGCAAGAAGGTATGGGCTACACCACCGTAACGCTGCAGGTTCCGGTGGACGATGCTCCACGCATTGCCCTTGCACAAAAAATCGGTGGCCTGCGCCTCATTTTGCGCAATTCAGACGACAAGGGTGCGGACGGGCCGCTGCTTGTGAAAGAAAGCGACGTGTTCATGGACCCCGATCGAGGAACGGCCACTGGCACCGGTCCCGTGGGCCAGGTCGTTGAAGTCATTTCGGGCGGCGGCGCGAACAGCAGCGTGCTCGTTCCCCAAAGCGCGCCGTCCGCTTCCGCGAAGGAAACGCCGGCCGCCGCACCTGCGCCCGCCAACGCGGCTCAACCCACGCCGGCATTGCCCGAGCGTCAGCCGAGCCTCTACGAGCAGGCCAACGCCATTGCCCAACAACTGCAGAAAGCCGTCGCGCCCCGCACGTCGAAGCAGAACTGAAGTATCGAGCCCAGGTTTCACACCATGAAAGTCAAACACAATGCGGCCCAATTGCGTCGCAGGGTCCTGCCGTCCCTTCTCATCGGCATGTTGTTATGCGAGGCCGCTCCGGCTGCGCTCGCTCAAGCCGCGTACCCGTCCACCAGGGACGATGCTTCGGCCAGCACCCGGGTGCTCGAAATGTTTCGTGGCGAAGTCCGCATCCTGCATCTGCCCGGCACGATCAAGCGCATCGCGATCGGCAACGGCAAGCTGATTACCGCAAATGTGGTCGACGGCAGCCTGATGCTGCTCGGCGAGCAAGACGGCATGACGTCGCTCGTGGTGTGGACCGAAAAGGGTATTGCGCTGCAAACCACGGTGCGAATCGCAAAGTCCGAGGTGAACGCTTCACTGGAACAGCTGCGTGCCGTGTTGAAATCGGTGGCTGGATTGCGTATCGATGCGATCGGCTCGAACATCGTGTTGTCCGGTGTCGTGCATCGTGACATGGCGGGAATCGTCAAGTCAGCCACGCAGGACATGAAGAACGTGATCGACACCACCACCATCGACGAGGGCGACGCGCTCAAGAAGACGATTCACTTCAAGGTACAGATCATGGAGGTCACACGCAATGCTCAGAAGAACCTCGGCATTGCGTGGGACAGCAGCTTCAAGGGACCGCAGATCGGCGGTGCGACGAGCGTCGCCACGGGTGCCGCAAAAGCCGTCACCGCGGGAACGAGCTATTTCCTCGCAGGCCTTGCCTCTAACATCACCTCACAGATCAACTTCGCCATCAACAATGGCGACGCGTACATTCTCGCCGCGCCAGAGCTGAGTACGAAGAGTGGGGGCACCGCAAGCTTCCTCGCGGGCGGCGAAATACCGATCCCGCAATCCGGCGCACTGGGCACGACCAATATCGAGTACAGGAAATACGGCATCAAGCTCAACATCATTCCGGTTGTCGACGCGAACAATATCATCTCCGCGCATCTGACAACCGAGATCAGCCAGATCGATCCCACCGTCACGTATGGCGGGATGCCGGGTTTCCTGACTCGCAGCACGAGTTCGGATATTTCGATGCGCCCAGGCGAAACACTCGCGATCTCCGGACTGGTGAGCGCGGACGCGGTCAACGACAGCAACGGTATGCCGTTCCTCGGCCAATTGCCCATTCTGGGTCATCTGTTTCGCTCAGACAGCTTCCGCGCCAAGAATAGCGACCTCGTGATCTTCGTGACGCCTGTCATCTCCGATCCGGAGCTTTCGCCCAACACCGAGTTACTGGCGCGCGCCGACAAACTGGATCAACGATACCGTCAGGAGTACGGTCACCCGAACCCGCTCGTTTCCGATGAAGAGAAGGCCGCGGAAATGCCTGCCCCGCGTCAGCCGATCGCGCCGACACCAGCCCTGCCCCCCGCGCCGATCCGTAGCACGCCGGTGCAGATAGCCACTGAGCCGCAAGGGCCCATGTCCGCTCCGGTTCCGCATCAACCGCTGGTCCAAGCCGCTCCGGAACCCGACCGCAACGCGGCAGCTCAATCCTCCGCGCCACAGCCGCCCGTCAGCGAGCCGCCGGCTGGGGTCGCCGAAGCCCTGCGCATGCTGAGCGCCACACAGCAGCCGCCCGCTGCGCCGCCTTCGCCGACAACCCCGGCGCAGCCAGCCGGCAACGGCAAGCTGCCGCCGCAGGTCGGCGTTCTCGGCAACGCAGACAACTGAGTGGATAGGGGGAGAAGTTAGATGCTCAATTTGCAAGTCCACAGTCGCAATGCGCCCATGCGCGCTTTCGAAATCGATCAGGGCTGCACGATCGGTAAGGGCGCCAGTTGCGACATCACGATCAAAGGCATGCTGATCGGCAAGCTGCAAGCTCGCATCGTGCGTGAAAACAACGCCTACTACATCGAAGATCGGGGCGGAATTGCAGCGACACTCGTCAACGGTTCGCCGATCACGCGCTACGGTCCACTCGCTGAGGTGGACCAGATAGAAATCGGCATGACAACGATAAAAATCGTTCGCGCAATGACCGCGGCCCAAGCCGCGCAAGCGGCAACGGCACGTCCGGTCGATCATCCGGCGGCGCATGCTGCGCAGCCGGAGACTGAGCCGCCGACGTACGCGCAATCGTCCTACGCGCAAGGAGCGGGCCTCCCGGATGCTGGGTCGTCGTACTCACCGAACCCTGCGTCGCAGTGGCCCGCCGTATCGCGCCCCGATCACACCGGTCAGGTCCTGCCGGTTGGCGCGACGCGCAACGACCTCCGGTCGTCCACGCCACACTCGAGTGTTCACACGGCTGACGCGTCGACTGTTCAAGCTGCGCCGGGCCCACAAGCCGTGCGGGCAATCAAGGCAACGGCGCCTGAATTGCCTGTTGCGCCGATCAACAGTCCCCTCGGCATCGAACTGCGCAAGCAGGCGCACATGAAGGTCATCGCGGCGCTCGACTTGCGGCGTCTGAACGTCGCCCGCATGGAAGACGACGAGCTGCGTAAAACCGTCAGCGCGGCGCTCGACGAAATTCTTAACCACGACACCAGCTTCCGTACCGCGGACATTCCGCTCGAAATCCTGAAGAAAAGCGTCTTCGATGAAATTATCGGTCTCGGCCCGCTCGAAGAGCTGATCGCGGATCCGAGCGTGTCGGAAATCATGGTCAACTGCCATAACGAAATCTTCATTGAGCAGGCGGGACGGTTGACCCGTTCGCCGGTGATCTTCACCGACGACCGCGCAGTGCTTGGCGCGATTGAGCGCATTGTTGCGCCGGTTGGCCGCCGCATCGACGAAAGCTCGCCCATGGTCGATGCGCGTCTCTCCGACGGTTCGCGCGTGAACGCAGTGATTCCTCCGCTGGCGTTGAAAGGGCCCAGCCTGACCATCCGGAAATTTTCCAGGCGCAAGCTCGTCGGCGAGGATCTGATCAGCTTTGGTTCGATGTCACCCGAAATGCTCGAGTTTCTGCATACGGCCGTCAAGCAAGGCGCGAACATCATCATCTCCGGCGGCACTGGCTCCGGCAAGACCACTTTGCTGAACGTGCTGTCGAGCTACATCCCCGACGACGAGCGCATCGTAACTGTCGAGGACGCTGCGGAACTGCAACTGTCGCAGCCGAACCTCGTTTCGCTGGAAGCACGCCCTGCGAATATGGAAGGCAAGGGCGCCGTGTCCATCCGCGATCTCGTGAAGAACTGCCTGCGGATGCGTCCGGACCGGATCGTCATCGGCGAATGCCGGGGTGGGGAAGCGTTGGACATGCTGCAAGCAATGAACACCGGTCACGACGGTTCGCTCACCACCGCACACGCGAACACCCCGCGCGACTGTATCGCACGTCTTGAAGTGATGACACTGATGGCGGGTCTCGACCTGCCGGCACAGGCGATTCGTGAACAGATCTGTTCGGCGGTCGACATTATCGTGCAGCAGTCGCGCTTCTCTTGCGGTTCGCGTCGCGTGACGCACATCACCGAAGTCAGCGGCATCGAGTCGGGCATGATCACGCTTCACGATGTATTCATCTTCAAAGAGGAAGGGTTCGGCGAAGACGGCAAAATTCAAGGCAAATTTATTCCCACCGCCTACATCCCCGACTTCTATCAGGAACTGATCCGCAGGCGCATTAATGTGAATACCGAAATATTCACGCGAGCGGAATGAGAGAAAAGCCATGAGTCTTCCCATCATCCTCGGACTGGCGTTCTTCGGCAGCCTCATGCTGATCTGGTTAATCGCCCGGCTCGGCTCGGCCTCCCTCAAAGCCGGTTCACGGCAAATGGCAGGCGAAATCGAATCGTCACTCGCCGACGCTTTCGTGTTCGTGAACCGGCAAAAGATGGCCGCGTGGAGCATGCTCGCCATCGTCGGTTTGCCGGTCATTGTTTTCCTGTTGAGCCGCAACATCCTGATCGCTTTCGCAACCGTGCCGGTCGCCGTGACGTTGCCCAAGAAGTACCTTGCGCGCATGCGCAAAAAGCGTATCGACACAGTCGAAAAACAGTTGCCCGATGCGTTGCTGATGATGTCCGGCGCGTTGCGGGCCGGCGCCAGCTTTCCCGCCGCGCTGGAAGCTGTCGTGAGTGAATCCGCCGCGCCGATCTCGCAAGAATTCGACCTCCTGATGCGGGAAATTCGTCTCGGCATCGATCTCGACATCGCGATGCGCAACGCTGAAAAACGCATTCCGATTCCCGACTTCATGATGGCCACGGCCGCCGTCACCATCGCGCGTGAAGTGGGCGGGAACCTCGCTGAAACGCTGGAATCCGTCGCGCGCACATTGCGCGAAAAACTGCAGATGGAAGGCAAGATCAAGGCGTTGACATCGCAAGGCCGCATGCAAGGCATCGTGATGACCTGCCTGCCGCTGTTCCTGATGCTGGTTCTGCGCTTCATGGAACCCAAGGCCATGGCGCCGCTTTTCAGTGAGCCAGTCGGTTGGGCCACCTTGGCTGTCATCGGCGTAATGGAACTTCTCGGCTACGTGTCAATTTCCAAGATCACCAACATCGACGTGTAACTTATGCTGCTATTTATCGCTTTCGCCGTCAGCGTCGGTGTACTTATCGTCGGCGTCGTCATTTTCAAGTCGGTCGATGGTCTGACTCGCAACATTCCTGAAGAGGATCGGCTCTATCTTGATCCACTGCCCAGGTCGCTGCGGATTCTGTGGCCACTCGTCAATTTTGTCGTATTTCACTTCGGCAATAGATTCAGTCCTAAGCTCGTCGCAAAGACGGAATTGCAATTACGGCTGACGTCACTCACGTTCCTGATGAACGCGCAGCAGTTTCTGGCGTTGTCCCTGATCGGCGCGCTAGTGGCCTCGCTCGTCAGCTCGCTGCTGCTGCTCGCGCTCGGCATGTTTTCGGTTTTTGTGCCGATCGGCGCGGCCCTGCTGGGTTATTTCTACCCGCGCATCTGGACACGGAACGTCCGTCGGCGCCGTGTCACGCAAATTCTCAAGCATTTGCCGACCTATCTGGACTTTCTGACACTTGCCGTCGAAGCCGGCCTGAATATCAACGGCGCACTGAAAAAGGCGGTCGAAAAAGGCCCTGAGGGTCCGTTGCGCTGGGAACTCGAGCACGTGCTGCGCGACCTGAAATCCGGGCTGAACCGTACCGAAGCGCTCCGCCGCCTGGAAGACCGGTTGCGCATCAAGGAAGTGACGAACCTCGTCGGCGCGATTGTGCAGGCCGAGCGCATGGGCTCCGGACTGGCGAAGTCATTGCGTTTCCAGTCTGAACAGCGCCGCTCGGAACGCTTCCAGCGAGCGGAGAAGCAGGCCATGGAAGCACCGGTCAAATTGGTGTTTCCGCTGCTCTTTTTCATTTTCCCGATCACCTTTATCGTGCTCGGTTTCCCGATCGCGATGAAATTCGTGCAGGAAGGTCTATTGTGAAATCGACCCGCCTTCACGTTCGCGGACAGGACCTCGGCGTCAAGGTCTCGATCACTGAGACCACGCGTGAGCGCATGCGTGGTCTGCTTGACCATGATGATCTGCCGCGCGACGAAGCACTGCTTCTGAAACGCTGCGGTTCAGTCCACACGTTCGGCATGCGCTTTCCGATCGACGTGCTGTTCCTCGACCGGCAGCAACGCATCGTAGCGATCCATCACAGCGTGCCCAGGCGGCGCATGCTGCTTAGCCTTCGCGCAAGTCAGACCCTGGAAATGCCGGCGGGCATGGCCCAGCAGTTCCAGTTCGCGCGTGGCGACACGCTTGATTTCGAGGACATCCGGTGATCGACCCACGTTGCATGTTGCGTAGCCTTACATCGCCCCGTGCGGGATCGATCCGAAGTGCACGCAGGCTCCGGCAATCCGGTCAATCGATGGCCGAGTTCATCGTTATCGCGCCCGTGCTGCTGTTCGTGTGCTTTGGTGTCATCCAGTTCGTGCTGCTCTATCAGGCGAAGTCGACGCTGGACGTCGCCGTGCTGGAGGCTGTTCGCGAAGGCGCGGTCAACAACGGCTCGATGAAGGCAATGCGGGCGGGATTGGCGCGCGGGCTTGCGCCTATCTATGCGCGCGATGCCAGTGCCGAGGGCGTCGCTGCTGCACTGACCCGTGCGCAGTCGGATGCGGTCAACCTGAGTGCCATTACCATATTGAATCCCAATCGAGCGGTCGTGCAGGATTTCTCACGGCCGCGCGTGTATCGGGACCCGGCTAATCCGATTATGGATATTCCCAACGATACCTTGATGTATCGCGACCCGCAGACGCCTGGACCCAACTCTCTGATGAACATTCAGGACGCAAACCTGCTGAAGATTCATGTGCACTACTGCTACGAGATGTACGTACCGTTGGTCAACAAAGTCATCTACTACGCGGCCAACATCATCGGCAATATCGGTACGGGGGGCATTCTGACGCGCGAACCCGCCAACGTGAACAACGATCCCTACGGTGCGCCACAGAACGGTGACTATCTGTGCAATACCAAACTTGTGGACGGAATCGAAACGAATCGTTGGCTGCTGTCGCTGGATTCGGAGGCAATGGTGCGCATGCAGTCGCCGTTCAGAAATTCCGCGGCGAACGACTCTCCGAATCCCACAGGTAATTGATGGCGCGTCGTCTACATAATTGGCAGCCGGTCTCGCTCGACGCCGCGCCCAGGCGGGTTCGCCATGCAGCGGATAAGACGTTGCCGAAGGCACGACTGTATGCGTGGCTACTTGCCGGTCTAATCATGGGATCGGCGTGCCCGTCAGACAGCGCGCGCGCCGCAGACGTCACAGCCGCGCGTGCCCGTCATAGGTCCGGCGTGGTCATGATGGTCGGCGGGATGGCCAATTCGGACGACGCGGTCGAACCGGCCACGCCATCCCTATCAGCACAATCCGTCGTTTCGCCTGACGACTCCGGGCCGCTGTCCCTTGTCTTCCAGCCAGGCGCGGTTTCTTCAACGACATCGACACCGCGAGGTTCCGCCTCTGTCGCATCTCGAGTCATGGCGCTCTCGCCGTTGATCAACGAAGCCGCTCGCGCAGCCAATGTGGACAGTGCGCTGCTGATGGCGGTAATCGACGTCGAGTCAGGCGGCAATCCACAGGCTGTCTCGCCCAAAGGCGCAACAGGACTCATGCAGTTAATGCCGGGCACAGGCGCACGGCATGGCGCGTCCGACCTGTTCGATCCTCTGCAGAATGTCAATGCGGGAGCGCGTTACCTGAAGCAACTGATGCGGCAATTCGGCGATCTGCAAGTCGCGCTTGCCGCTTACAACGCTGGCGAAGGCGCAGTGCAGAAGTATGGCAGGCAAATTCCGCCGTATGAGGAAACGATCAATTACGTGCCCAAAGTCATCGATCGCTATTTCCGCTATCGGGATGCGATTTCATCGACGGGGACCATGCAGGAAAAACCTGCATCGGGCGGCGCTATCGGACGCTTCTTGCAGGTCCGTCAAACGGGTGGGGACTGAACCATGCCAGCCTACCGGTTAGCGGGTATCGCGATTACTGGACCACTCCAAGCGATGTCTGCACCGACATCTCGAGGCTTTCGAGCGTATTGACCGCCAGCGGCATAAGCGCTTTGACCAGTTCGACCTGCCGGTCCCGTGCCGCGGTTTCCAGACGCTTCAGTAACGCCGTCAAGCCGCCGCAGTCGAGTATGCGTGCCGATCCCGCGATTCGATGCGCCGCGCTGCGCACCTCATCCCACGCTTCGCGGCGATCGCTCTCGCACAATGTAGCGAGTCCAGTTCGATTGGTATCGATGATCAAGCGAAGCAAATGGGCGCCGGTGGCTTCGTCGCCGCAAGCGAGTTCGTCAACCTTGGCGCGCAGCGACCGACGTTCAGTCGCCGTGAGCGCGATGTAGCGTTGCGCGACGAGCGCCTTGCATAAGGCGAGCTCATCGACCGGCGCAGTCAGAATGCCGTGGAATAGCTTCCCCAGTGCGGCGCGCGTTGCCTCGGGGATATCGGCCGGCACGACGACGAATTTAATGCGGTCGGCTGGCATCGTGTCCCAATCCATCGCCGACGCAGCGCCCTTGTCGTCCGCGGACCACTGCACAATTATCAGTTGAGGCGAAACAGAAACCACCATGGTCGATATGTCAGAGCGTGGTGTGAAGCCGAGACGTTCGAGCACGCCATTCAGTCCGCTCGCCAGGCCCCAACCAGCCTCTGCGCCAATCAAGCTCACGTAATGCATGCTGTCCATCCGAACTGTTGCGTTTCACTGCGCCGACGCGATACGGCAGCGGCGCGCCAGATCGACCAGTTCGACGAGCGACCTGACACCCAGCTTTTGCATGATCCGCGTCTTATGGCTACTGACGGTCTTGTTGCTGACAAACAGTGCGTCGCCGATCGCCTTGTTCGACATGCCTCTGGAAAGCATTTGAAGAATGACAAGCTCCTTGTCCGACAGCAGCGCGAGCTTGTCTTCCTCACTTGCCGCGCCATTATTCGGCGCCATGCCTGAACCACTGCGCGTAACGGGGAATACCGTGTAGCCAGCCAGTACGGCTTCCACACCGCGCAAGATTTCTTTCATTTCCTGCGATTTCCCCACAAAACCGTGGGCACCGGAACGCATTGCCCGCGGGGCAAATGTGACAGGATCCTGGCCTGACAGCACCAGCACGCGGATCGAAGGATGCGCGAGCTTGAGACGCGGAATGACATCCAGTCCGCTGATGCGTGGAATATCGAGATCGAGTATCGCGAGGTCCGGCGCATGTTGCCGGGCCATTTCCACAGCGGCCTGTCCGTTGTCAGCCTCGAATACGTTTTCGACACCAAGCAGCTGCATGAGCTGCAGTCTGATAATCAGTCGAAATGCCGGATGGTCGTCGACAATCAGAATAGTAGACATATGTTTGTGTTCCTAATGAAAGAGACCCTTGCGCGCAAAGGAGATGCCGCGGCGAAATCCCGTCCCGTTGCGCGCATCCGCATGCCGGGCTCTAGATAAAAGACAGGGAATCGGCGCGCAGCGTGATGGTTTGCGGCGGCTACGCCGCAGCGGTCGGTTGAGGCGCAGCCTGGGCGCATTGCAACGCGGTCTCCGCTGATTTGCGCAAATTGTCTTTAATCGCTGGCAAGCGCTTTTCGGCGGAAGTGAAATTGCGAACCCATGCGTCGTGCCCTGCTTGCATCAGTTCGACTTCTCCACACGCAAGGGGTGGTTGCGCGTCCGGACATTGCGCGATCGCAGAATCAGCCTTAATGGTATTGACGACTTGCCACAAATCGGGGCGCACCGTAGAAACGGTTCGCAAAACCGGATTGGCCGCTGACAACGGCGTGCCATTCTCAAGCCCCATCGTGATCAATGCGGCCTGGCCGATCGCTTCCTCGACGAAGCCCCAATGGTCGTGAGCCTGCGACGTCTGCTGGCCCGCATCGATCCAGCATTGCGCCTTTGCGTGAAAATAGCTGTTTTTGTCGCCGGGCAGGCGATCGAGCCGCCGCTGCAGCGACACCAACGCGGCCTGGCTTCTGACGATGGGGGCGTAGGTGCTTACCCACTGCCAGCTAGCCGCACCCGCAGCGCTGTCTTGCGAGGCGCCAAGACCCGTTTTCAGCACCGTGGCATCCTCGATGCCGAGACGATCACGCGCGGCGTGATCCGCGCAGCCGGACAGGGGCAGCGCGAACGCCAGCATCGTTAGCTGAAATTTCATGGAATATCTGCGTCGAGCGCATCTTCTATAAGAAGTCTCGGAGTATGAACAGACGCAGACCGGGGCGGAATGGGAAAATTCTTAGAATGACATCGGAAGATTTCAATACGACGGCTTATGCCCATGCCGCATGGCAGCCTCTCCGCCAACCGACACTCAGGCTTTCACCGCCCGCGCCGCATTCCTCCCGCGCAGCCACTCCAACGCCAACAGCAAGCACGTGGAAAACACGATCAGAATCGTCGCCAACGCCGCAATGGTCGGGCTGATATTCTCACGAATACCGGTGAACATCTGCCGCGGCAAGGTCGTTTGATCCGCGCCCGCCAGAAAGAGCGTCACGACCACTTCATCGAACGAAGTCGCGAACGCGAACAGCGCGCCCGAAATCACGCCCGGCGCGATCACCGGCAAGGTAATGCGAAAGAACGTCTTCACCGGATTCGCGCCCAGCGACAAACTGGCGCGCACGAGGTTGTAGTTAAAGCCCTGCAACGTCGCCGCCACCGTCGTCACGACGAACGGCACGCCGAGCGACGCGTGCGCGAGAATCAGCCCGATATACGTATTCGCGAGCCCGAGCGGCGCAAAGAACAGATACATGCCGACGCCGACCACCACCACCGGCACGATCATCGGCGAAATCAAAATGGCCATCAGCAGCGCCTTGCCGCGGAAGTTCGCCTTGGTCAGGCCGATTGCCGCCAGCGTGCCGAGCACGGTCGCCACCACTGTCGCCGACGGCGCGACGATAAAGCTGTTCTTCGCCGCCATGCGCCATTCATCGGACGCGATCAGGTTCTGATACCAGCGCAGCGACCAGCCCGGAATCGGATACACGAGAAACGTACTGGACGAAAACGACAGCGGCACGATCGCCAGCACCGGCAGGATCAGATACAGCAGCGTGAGCACGGCAAGCGCGCGCAACGCGAAGTACCATACGCGTTCGATCCATGACGTATGCGGCGCAAACAAGGGCTTGGCAAGTTTCATCGCGGGTAAGCTCCGTTCAGGCGATCAGCCGAGGCTCAGTGACGAGCGCGTAAAGCGCCCATAGATGACGTACAGCACGAGCGTCGCGGCGAGCAGCAAACCGCCGAGCGCACACGCCATGCCCCAGTTGATCGTCACGTTCGTGAAGTACGCGACGTAGTAGCTGACCATCTGGTCGTTCGGTCCGCCGAGCAGCGCCGGCGTGATGTAGTAGCCGATCGCCAGGATGAACACCAGCAACGCGCCCGCGCCGATGCCCGGATACGTTTGCGGCACGTACACGCGCCAGAACGCGGCGAACGGATGGCTGCCGAGCGAGATCGCGGCGCGCTGGTATGTCGGCGGGATCGACTTCATCACGCTGTACAACGGCAGGATCATGAACGGCAGCAGGATGTGCGTCATCGAGATGTACACGCCGGTGCGGTTGAACAGCAGCGCGAGCGGATCATGCAGCAGTCCGCTGCCGATCAGCGCCTTGTTCACCAGCCCCTCGCTTTGCAGAATCACGATCCACGCCGCGACGCGCACGAGAATCGACGTCCAGAACGGAATCAGCACCAGAATCATCACCAGATTCGCGCGACGGTCGGAGAGCGTCGAGATCCAGTAAGCGAGCGGGTAGCCAAGCAGCAGCGCGAAAATCGTCACGGCCGCGCCGATCACGAAGGTGCGGCTGAATACGGCGAGATAAATCTGTTGGTCAGGATCGGTCTGGATGATGTGGCCGAACGCGTCCTGCTTGTGATCGAGCGAAGCCAGCAGATAGAACTGCGAATACGCGCTGGAATTCTTCGCAAT
The DNA here is from genome assembly GCF_059422005.1 of Paraburkholderia sp. GW821-FHT02A12. Lineage (NCBI taxonomy): Bacteria > Pseudomonadati > Pseudomonadota > Betaproteobacteria > Burkholderiales > Burkholderiaceae > Paraburkholderia > Paraburkholderia sp. GW821-FHT02A12. The sequence goes on from NZ_JBWKWA010000002.1 coordinate 3,687,789, forward strand.
CGCTTGCCAGTAGGCAATGTTGTTCCAGCGTTCGTCGAGCTCGACGAACTTCGCATGGACCTGGGCAGGCGTGAGCGTCAACGGTTTGCTGTTGTCGTCGGCGAACGGCATGGCGCGTGCCGATTTCGCGACCAGCGAGCGATAGCCCGGAATCTCCACGTTCAGCCGTCGCGCCAGCGCACCCATGCCGTCGCTGTCCGCGATCGCGGTGAGGTCGACCGCCAACGCGGCATAAGCCGCGTCAGGCGGCGGCGTCTTGCGGTCCCACCCGCTCAGTGCATTCAGCGTATGCGGCAATGCGCCAACCACTTCCGGATTCTGCGCGGCGCGCGTCAACAGCGCACCGATCGGCACCACGAAGATTAGCAGCAGAAAAATGGCGAGCGGCGCGATCAGCAGCAGCGCCATGGCGCGCTTCCTGGCTTCCGCGGCCTTCAGTTCGCGTTTGAGCCGAACGCTCGACTCGGGCGTCGAATCAGCGGCGATCGTCATGGTAGTCACACCCTTCTCCTGTGTCGACCAGAGTTAGCGCTTTAGCTGTCGGCTGGAGTTAGTGCTTTAGCACTTACTCCAGCCCCATGCAGAGCACTTACTCTGGTCCCATGCAAAGCTGTCGACCGGAGTTAGCGCTTCAGCACTTACTCTGGTCCCATGCAAAGCTGTCAACCGGAGTTAGCGCTTTAGCTGTCGGCTCGAGTTAGTGCTTTAGCACTTACTCCAGCCCCATGCAAAGCACTTACTCCGGTCCCATCCATCTAGCCGGGCACGCACGCCGAATGGACATGCGCGCGTTATGTTGCATCGTCAAAGGGCGGCTCGATCAAACCAAGCCGCGCCTTCTCACACTCGGCAAATTACTTCGAAGCCCACGACGAAAAACGTTGCTCCAGCTCATCGCCATGATCGGTCCAGAACCCGAGGTTCTGCAGCACGGCGTTCTTGCCATTGGCCGGCGAATTCGGCAGATCGGCAAGCGTCTTCGCATCGAGCGCCTTGATCGCAGCCACGTTCACCGGACCGTATGCGATGTGATGGGCGTATTCCGCCTGGGGCTTGGGCGAAATCGAATAGGCGATGTACTTCTCGGCCAGCGCCTTGTTCGGTGAGCCCTTCGGAATTCCCCAGTAGTCGAGGTCGTAGATGCTGCCGTTCCAGACCACCTTCAGGTTCTTGCCTTCCTTCTGCGCGGCGTCGATACGGCCGTTGTACGCGGTGGACATCACCACGTCACCCGCGACGAGGAACTGCGGCGGCTGCGCACCCGCTTCCCACCACTGGATATTCGGCTTCAGCTCGTCGAGCTTCTTGAATGCGCGGTCCTGACCTTCCTTGGTGGCGAGCACCTTGTAGACGTCCTTCGGCGGCACGCCGTCGGCCATCAGCGCGAACTCCAGGTTGTAGCGCGCGCCCTTGCGCATCGCGCGCTTGCCCGGGAATTTCTTCACGTCCCAGAAGTCGGCCCAGCCGGTCGGCGCGGTTTTCAGCTTGTCGGCGTTATAGGCGAGTGCCGTCGACCACACGAAGAAACCCACGCCGCAAGTTTGCGGCGCTTCCGGAATCAGGTCCGACTTCTTGCCGATCTTCGACCAGTCGAGCTTCTCGTACAGCCCTTCGTCGCAGCCGCGGCCGATGTCGCCGGATTCGACTTCCACCACGTCCCAATTCACATGCTTCGCTTCGACCATCGCCTTCACTTTGGCCTGCTCACCGTTGTATTCGACGGCGGTCACCTTGTTGCTGGTTTGCGCTTCGAACGGCTGGTTGAATGCGACCTTTTGCGCGTCGCCATTCGCGCCGCCGAAATTGACGACGGTCAGTTCGGCTGCATTGACCTGCGCGGCGCCCAGCGCGAGCGCCACAGCACCGACAGCGATGGCGCAGCGCGATTTCCCGATCTTGCTCATGGTGTGTTGCTCTCCTTTGGTGGTTTGCTTCCAGCTAAGTACGATGCGACTTTTTATGTGCTGCCTGCCTGACCGGCCTGCGTTGAACTACCCGCGCATCAAACGCGCTCACGCCCCGGCAAACACCCGCAGATGCTCGGCCGCGAACTCCAGCGCGACCGGCGCGCCGGGCGCGAAGGATTCGAGTGCGTCGGTGCCGAGCGGCACCTTGACGAAGCACTCGTCCTGCTCCGGCAGGCCACAGCGCATGCGCACGTGGTCGCCGAAATAGATCAGCCCGCGCGCCTCGCCGGCCAGCGCGTTGGCGCCGGGGCGCGAGACGCCGTTCACCAGGTTGGCGAGCTTCATGCGCTCGGGCCGGATGCACGCAACCGCCGGCGTGCCCGCCCGCGCGCCACCGATATTGCGGCCGGTGAGCCGTGTGCCGTCAATCAGATGAAACTCGCAGTACTCGCCATCGACGTTCGCGATCGTGCCGCGCAGCTTGTTGCTGTCGCCGATGAAGTTCGCCACGAACTCGTTGCAGGGCGATTCGTACAGCCGGTCGACGGTATCGAGCTGCTGCACGATGCCTTTGTCGAACACGGCGACGCGGTCCGACATGGTCAGTGCCTCGCCCTGGTCGTGCGTGACGTAGACGAAGGTGACGCCGAGCTTCTCGTGCAATGATTTAAGTTCGTACTGCATGTGTTCGCGCAACTGCTTGTCCAGCGCGCCGAGTGGCTCGTCCATCAGCACGAGCTTCGGCTCGAACACCAGCGCCCGCGCCAACGCGATACGCTGCTGCTGGCCGCCGGAAAGCTGTGCCGGATAACGTTTTGCGAAGCTCTCCATGCGCACCATCTTCAGCGCGTTATTCACGCGATGCGCGCGCTCATCCGCCGAAAGCTTGCGTACGGTGAGCGGATACGCGACGTTCTGTTCGACCGTCAGATGCGGAAACAGCGCGTAGTTCTGAAACACCATGCCGATGTTGCGCTTATGCGGCGGCACGGTATTGAGCAGCGTGCCGTCCAGCCAGATCTCGCCGCCGGTGGGGAATTCGAATCCCGCCAGCATCATCAGACAAGTGGTTTTTCCCGAACCCGAAGGTCCGAGCAGCGTCAGGAATTCGCCCTGGTAAATATCCAGATCGAGCTGTTTGACGACCAGCGTTTCGCCGTCGTACGTCTTGCGCACGCCCCGAAAGCTGACGATCACGTCATCGGTTTTCATCGCCTGGTCTCCTCTGCGGTCCGGCTGGCTCCCTCGTCGAAACAAAGGGATTGCAACAATTGCGTGGCTCACTATAGTCCCTTACGGTTCTACAATATGGAACCATTTCATTATTCCGGATAGAACCACTTGGACACCGTGATCTTGTCGGATTGGCTGGCCGCACGGCTCGACCGCACGGCCGCCGAACCGGTCTACAGGCAGACATTGCGACTGATCCAGCAGGCCATCCTGACTGGCCAGTTGCCGCCCGGCACCAAGCTGCCCAGTTCGCGCACGCTCGCGGGAGACCTCGGGATTGCGCGCAATACGGTGCTGCACGTCTATGACCAGTTGACCGCCGAAGGCTATGTGATCTCGACCACGGGCAGCGGCACGTATGTCGCCGACACGCGGCCGGACAGCGCGGCCGTGAACGCGCGCAAGAAGCCGGTGGCGAGCGTCGATACGGAAGGCAATCCGGCCGCCTCGGCGGCGAAACCGCCGAAACGCGATCTCGGCGACCTCTCCAGCCGTGGACGAAGGCTGATCGATCAGGCTGGCGTGTCGGCCAAACAATGGGGCGCGTTCATGCCGGGCGTACCCGACGTCGCCGAATTTCCGGCGCGTATATGGAGCCGCTTGCAGGCAAGGTTGTGGAAGGAAGCCAATCCCGATCTGCTGACCTATGCGCCCGGCGGCGGCTATCGGCCGCTGCGGCGCGCGTTGTCCGATTACCTGCGTGTTGCGCGCTCGGTGAACTGCACGCCGGACCAGATCATCATCACGACGGGTATCCATCAGTCGATCGATCTCGCGGTGCGTTTGCTGACCGACGTCGGCGATCGCGCGTGGGTCGAAGAGCCGTGCTATTGGGGCGCGCGCAGCGTGCTGCAATCGTCGGGGATTACGCTGGTGCCGGTGCCGGTCGACGACGAAGGGCTCAACCCGCGCGAGCAGGATTTGCAGCAACCGCCGCGCCTCGCGCTCGTCACGCCGTCGCACCAGTATCCGCTCGGCATGGTGATGAGTCTTGCGCGCCGCCGCACGCTGCTCGAATACGCGCGCCAGCACAACGTGTGGATCATCGAGGACGACTACGACAGCGAGTTCCGTTACGGCAGCCGTCCGCTTGCATCGCTGCAAGGACTCGACGACGCCGGCCAGGTGATCTACGTCGGCAGTCTGGGCAAGATGCTGTTTCCGGGTTTGCGGATCGGCTACATGATCGCGCCGGAGCATCTGGTGGATACGTTTCGCACGGGCGTTGCCGAGCTGTATCGCGAGGGGCAGTTGATGCAGCAGGCGGTGATGACCGATTTCATCATGGACGGCCACCTCACGTCGCACGTGCGGCGTATGCGGGCGCTGTACGGCGAGCGCCGGCAGATTCTGATCGACGCGATCACCGCGCGTTTCGGCGACGAATTGCCGGTGATGGGCGACGAGGCCGGCTTGCATCTGGTGCTCGGTCTGCCCGATCACGCGAACGATCGCGCGGTAACGGCAGCCGCTTTCGATGCCGGCGTGATCGTGCGGCCGCTCGCCAGTTACTACAGCAGCGAGACGCCCGCGCGGCGAGGGCTGTTGCTGGGTTACGCGTGCGTACCGAATGACAGGATCGGTCCGGCGTTCGACACGCTCGCACGCGTGATCGAACAGACGGCGCTGAAAGCGCCGACGCGCGCCGCCTAACTGCCCGCCCCTGGTTGCAGGGCGGGCGTCCACCGCGCATCACTTCAAGCCAAAGTCCACGCGCGTCGTCGCGCCCTTGTCCTTGATGCCTTCAGCGTTCAGTTTCGGCGCGACGACAAACACGCGGCTGCTGTCGATCTTGCCTTCGAAATACTGCTGCACGCTTTGCGCCCGCTGCTGCGCGAGGTCGCGCAAGCTGGCGTCGTCGATCGGCGCGTTGGCGGCCAGCGCGCTCTTCATTTCGTCGTCCGGCAGGCTCTTGGTCAGGCCGACAAAATTGCGCGGCTTCTTGAAGTCGGCCGCCTTGTAGGCCCTGGTCAGATACTTGTCGTACTCCTTGGGGTCGACGGTGACGGTCGACAGATCCACGCTTTCGCCATTGCCCACCACGTCCTTGATCTTCTGCTGCTTGACCAGCCGCTCGACATAGCGGTCGCGCAACGCCGGTTCGTCGACAGCCGGATCGACGCGGCCGATCAGGTCGATACGAATCGAGCTCTTGTCAGCCAGCGCCTTCACGATCGTATCGAGTTTTTTATCACCGGCGTCCGAGAGTTTCGCCGAACCCGGCTCGAACTCGACGTAGCCCAATTCCTCGCCGCTGCCGCCGAACGCATTGGCGATCAGCGAGAACGGCGCGGTCACGGCCTTCTGCAACAGATTCAGCACCGCGTGCCAGATCAATCCGCCGATGCTGAACTCCGGATTCGACAGCGAGCCCGACACCGGCAGATTCACGTTGATTTCGCCGCGCGAGTTTTTCAGCAGCGAGATCGCGAGACGCACCGGCAGCTTGGTCGCCGTATCGTTCTCGACGTGATCGCCGAACGTGAGCTGATCGATGAACAGGTGGTTGTCCGCGTTCAACTGATCGTTGTCGAGCTTGTAGTGCAGATCGACGTTCAGCTTGCCCTTGGTGATCGGATACCCGGCGTATTTCGCCGAATACGGCGTGAGGTTGGTCAGCTCGATATCGTGCGCGCTGGCAGTCAGATCGAGCGACGGTTTGGCGATCAGCGGATTGACCGTGCCGCGAATCGACAGCGGACCGTTGGCGGCCAGTTTTGCGGCGATGTCGACGGGCGCCGGCGTGGTCGATTGGGTGCCGAACGCGCCGACCGTGCCTTGAATGCCGACCAGGTTCGCCGTGTAGTTCGGCTTGATGAAGTTGTCGGTGTAGGTCACGCGGCCCTGTTGCAGCACCAGTTGGCCGAAATGCAGCTTGACGGGGCTTTGCGGCGGCGTCGCGGCGGTCACGGTGGCCGCTGGGGTCGCGATTGCCGCCGCCGACGCCGGCGCCGGCGTGGACGCCGATACAGCTTGCGGCGTCAACGGCGCCGGTTCGGCGCCGCTCTTGTCGCGCGTCAGCGACTGAGCCGCGCCGCTTTCGTGCGCGACCACGTCCTTCAGATTGAGCTTGCCTTGCGCGTCGAGCAGCACGCGCCCATAGAACTTCGTGAACGTGACGCGGCCCGCGTCGACTACCGTGCCGCCGCGCTCGTCGTAATCGGCCTTCAGGTTGGTCAGCGCGAGCGAACCCCATCCGGCGAACGGGTCCGACGTGGCTTTGTCGAGCATCCGCACTTCGACCAGCGCCACATCGCCGCGGTACGCCGCTTTCAACTCCTTCGCCTGAGTCAGCGCAAGGTCGCCGTTCGCGTTGAGCAACGCGCTCGCGATCAACGCATTCAGCTTGCTGCCGAAGTATGGCTCGAAGGCCGCCGCGTCGAGCCGGTTCGCGTTCACCTTCAACGCGAGTTTGAGCGGCGTCGCCGTGACATTGCCGGTTACGCCGAGCGTGCCTTTCTTGTTCAGCGTCGCTTGCAGATCGATCGGCAGCGGGCGGCTCAGGTCGTCGCTGATCTGCTGGACTTTGAGTTGCAACGGCGTGACGTTCAGCTTGACCGGGTGCTGCGTGGTGTTGTCGGTGAAATTGGCGGTCGCGTCCTTGAGGTTAAGTTCGGCGATCTTGTAGCGCCACGCGGGCCCTTGCTCCTGCGCCTTCTTGACCGCGTGAATCGCCGTGCGTTGCTGTTCGGCCCGATGCGGACCGGCGAGCGCGGCGAGGTCGATGCTGCCGTCTTTCAGACGCTGCGCATTAACGACCAGGCCGGTCGTGTCGACGCCGGCGATATCGGCGGTGCGGCCCGCCACGTCGACCTGCTTGACCGTCACACGGCCTTGCGCGAGCGAGACGGCCGGCTCCTTGCTGCCGCGCGCCGCGAGTTTCAGCGATTGCAGATCCAGTTGCGTGTCGGTGACCATCACGGCCGCCGGCGACTTCGACCAGTTCGCGCCGACGTTCGCCGTCGCGGAAAGCGCGCCGTCGACAATCTGCGCCGCGGTCGCGGTGTCGAGATACGGTTGCAGCAGCGGCAACGGCAGCGACTTCAGGTCGAGCTTCGCGCTGGCGGTCTTTGTGACGAGGCCGAATGCGCCCGCCGCGCCGAGCGAGCCGGCGGCGTCCTTGAAGCCGGTGTTCACCGTGTAATGCGCGGGCGCGTTGGCGAGCGTCGAAAAGTCCGTCAACGTGACGGCCAGTTTTTGCAGGCCGAGGTCGACCGGTCGCGAGGCCGCTTCGTCGTGAACATTCACCGTGCCGTCATTGAGAGCAAAGCGCTTGATCGACAGGTCCAAAGGCGGTGCGGCTTTTTCCGTGGCGGCGGAGGTAGCGCCGGAGGCCGCAACTGGCGCGCTGGCCGGATTCTTCGCTGTGGCGGGCGCAGATGTGGGCGCAGATGCAGATGCGGATGCGGATGCGGTCGCGGATGCGGGTGCCGATGCAGCCGCAGGTGCGGAAGCCGCAGGAGCCGGCTCAGCTGCGAACATCCGCTCGACACTCAGCATGCCCGCTTTATCGCGCGCAAGATTGGCGGTCGGCGCGTCGATGCGGATATCGTCGAAGTGATACGCGCTCTTTAACGGCTCGAGCGTCGCGGCGGCTACATGCAGCGCACGCGCCGCGAAAAACGGCGCCTTGCTCTGATCGCGCACGTCCACATCGTTCATATCGACGGTGCCCGCCACACGCAGCGACGGCGTGTCGTTGGAGAGCACGAAGTTGAGCTTGAGATCGGTGGACAGCTTGCCGCTCTGCACGATCACCGGCAGTTTGGTCGGCACGTAGGACATGAGGCGCGGCACGTCGAGCCCGTCAAAGCGCAGCGACACTTCCGATTCACGCGACGCCGCAAACGGCTTGGTCTTGCCGTCGATGGCGAGCGGACTGCCGTCGATCCGCGCACGCAACAACGGCTCGACGAAGATATTGGTTTTCGAGGGCAGCGTCGCGATGAACGGAATGCCGAGCTTCCATTGATCGATCACGTGGGTGGCGCCGAGCAATTTATCGTCGAACGTGATCTGGCCGTTTTCGAGGCGAATATTCGACACGGAGAAGAGCGTCGGCTTGCTGGAAGGCTGGGACGGCTGCTTCGCGAACTTCTCGATCAGATCGGTGAAATTGAAGCGCTGCGCATCGTAGCGAACGATGTGAAAGCGCGGCGAATCGAGCTGTATTTCGTCGATGATCGGCGCCGCGCGAAACAGCGAACTCCATGAAGGCTGCACGATGAGCCGCGAAATATCGACGAAATCGCCCGCGCCGCCGCGCTCGCCGATATGCACGCGATCGGCTTCGAGCTTGAGCGTGTACGGATTGAGCGCGATGCGCCCGATCGTGGCAGGCCGGTCGAGTTGCTTGCTGAGCTGCTGCTCGGCGATGTGGCGAATCAGCGGCGGAGCCGCGAAAAAGCCGAGTAGACCGAATACTACGAGGAAGATCAGCAGACCGGTAATGACACGCCGGGTACGGCGTGACTGCGCGACCTCGCGCACGGTCCGCATGGAAGATGCCAGTGTTGCTTTATTGAGGCTTGCCATGCTCGGTCTTGGATAGTGCGGCGGCAAGCCCGCCGCGAAAACGAAAATCCCGCAAGCGGCAGTATAAGTCGCGCACCTTGCATGGGACAGAAATGTAAGCCGTGACTTACACATTGATCCGCGCTACAGCATCGCGTGTCCGTTGCGCCAGGCAACGGACACGCACTTACCTATACGTCACTCATGGAACGTTGTCATGTCACTGACGCACGACAGCCGGCGGTTGCCAGCTGCCGTCGGTGGCTTGCGGCTTCGGTGCATACAGACGCAGCATCAGTTGCAGATCGGCGCGCGGCGCCGGCAGCCAGTTGCCGCTCTTGCCGCGCGCCGACGACACCGTCACGTCGAGTGAGCCATCGCGATTGCGGCGCGCGCCATTGCGGTCGCCGACCGCCAGACGCGCCGGCGCGCTTTCGCCGAGAGCGCCATCCCTGGTATAGGCGGTGATCGACCAGAAGCCGCGCGTCGGCGGCAACTGGTTCGGTCCGAAATGGATCACGTAGCGGTTCGCGCCGTTGAGCGCATGACCGTCGCTGTCCTGCGTGACGACCACGCGCACTTCGTCGTCCTTCGTGCCGATGCCCGGTTGCGCAAAGGCAGCGTAAGCGCGCATCGCGTAGTCGGGACCGTAGTTGCCCACGCCGTCGCCGAACCAGCTCCAGCCATTGCCGGCCAGCAGATTGGACGGTGGCGTGACGATGCGCTCGTGGCCGTCGGCGAGACCCGCGGCAATCGCCTCGGCCGCGCCCGGCAGCTTTACCGGGTCGCCGGGCGTGATGCCAAGGTCAGAGAGGATTTTCAGCGCGTGCGGATCGGCCGGAGTCGGCGGATTGTCCTGCAACGCCTGCGCAAGCCGGCTGAAGAAGCCGTTCGCGTCGAGTGCGGCGATCTGCGCGGCCGGCGTGCCGGATGCGGCCGCCGCAGCGGCATCGGCGGCATTGCTGCGCGGCGGCGTAATCGACGCGGAGCGCGTGTCGCCTGCATACACGCTCAGCGGCGCCACGCGAATCGCGCGTTGCAGCTTGCGCACCGCCGTCAGGTCGCGCGTGCCGTTCGACTGGATGCGCACGCTGACCCATGCGTTGCGGGTCGGCACGTCGACGCGCGCGACGCCCTTGGGCAGCTCGCCCTGCCAGCCGGGACCGACGAACGCAATCGTTTGCGCCTTGATGCCCGCGGCGCGCGTAGCGAACTGGGTGCTGGTCGACCAGATCACGTTGGTCCACATGTCGAGCACGCGGGCGTCGACGTAGCGGCCATGCGAATCGGGTAATGAGACGATCACCGGTTCGGCGCCGACGTCCAGCCAGCCGGTCGAATCGAGCGTGTCGAGGCTGGGCTGCGGCGGATTGGCGGTGCCGACCGGCGGCAAGGCCTGCGCATGACGCAGCGTATTGATCGGCGCCTGGCCCGGATCGGTGCCGACCGCCGCGTCACGCGCGACGCCCATCAGCACGAGCGGATAGCCGAACACGTACGAATCGGCGACTTCGTCCTTGATCCAGCCGGCCGTCTTTTGCGTGGCGGACGGTGTCGACGCGCAACCGGCCAGAAATGCGAGGCCCGCGAGCGATGCGCAGGTCCAGTGAAGCGAAAACAGTTCTCGGCGAGTTTTTATCATTCGTTCAGGTGTCGGAACGTACGGTCCAGGGAATTCCTCGGTGTGCGGCGAAGCCTGCCTGCGCGGCTTCCTCAAGCCCTGCGCGGGCAGTCTGGGGGCGTCATGCCAGCAACATCGGGTTGTATCGTATCCTTACTCACGAGGCAAGCGCAAAGGCAACAATTGAGCTTCGTAATAAGAAGCGCGGAATTCACTTGCGGTACGGTTGATGGCGCTCGTGATCTTCCAGGGACCGGCCGCCTATATTTCGCCAAACTGGTATCCGAGCAAGCACGAAGCGCATCGTCAGGTGCCGACGTACAACTATATGGTGGTGCACGCGCATGGCAGGCAGTCGGCCAGGCGATGCTGGACGCGCCGCCGGCGTTCTGAGCGGGCCGCTTCCGGACGCCGCTTCTGGAGGTTTCCGGACGCCGCTTTCACGCGCTTTCGGCAACATTCCCGAGCGATATCAAAAGGTCCTTTACCTTTCCATCATGGGAAGGTCGATACTGGGCTCTTGATGCGGCCCGATGCCGCCACGAGCCTTGCCTCCCATGACCGAACTTGCCACTCCCCAGCGTCCCGCGGACGCGCCCGCCAAAACCGCCGAACTCGACATCGGCGGCATGACCTGCGCGTCCTGCGCGATGCGGGTGGAGAAAGCGCTGGCGAAGGTGCCGGGCGTCGCGGGCGTGTCGGTGAATCTGGCGACCGAAACGGCAACCGTCGATTTCGCCGATGCGGCCTTGAGCCCGCCGGATGCGCTGATCGAAGCCGTCAGGAAAGCAGGCTACCAGGCAACGTTGCTTGCGCCGCCAGACGCGCCGCCGGCCGACGGCGGCGCCGCAACAGCCGACGCCAGGCGCGACAAGACACGTCGCGAGCTTTATGCCGTACTCGCCTCCGCCGTGCTGACGCTGCCGCTCGTCCTGCCGATGGCCGGCGAGTGGTTCGGGCTGCACGCGATGCTTTCGCCGTGGCTGCAACTCGGCCTCGCGTCGATCGTGCAATTCGTCTTCGGCGCGCGCTTCTATCGGGCGGCGTATCGCGCCGTGCGGGCCGGCGCCGGGAATATGGATCTGCTGGTGGCGCTCGGCACCTCGGCGGCGTATGGGATCAGCGTCTATCAACTGGCGAGCCATCCGGGCGACGTGATGCATCTGTATTTCGAAGCGTCGGCGGTGGTGATCACGCTGGTGCGCTTCGGCAAGTGGCTCGAAGCGCGCGCCAAGCGTCAAACCACCGACGCGATCCGCGCGCTCAACGCGCTGCGTCCCGACCGCGCACGGATTCGCATCGGTACGGACGAACGCGAGGTGCCGCTCGCGCAAGTGCGGGTCGGCACGGTGGTGATCGTGCGGCCGGGCGAACGGGTGCCGGTCGACGGGTCGGTGCTCGAAGGCCGCACCCATATCGACGAATCGCTGATCACCGGCGAAAGCCTGCCGGTGCCGAAGCAGGTAGCCGATCTCGTCACCGCCGGTTCGATCAACGGCGAAAGCGCGATTGCAGTGACAACCACCGCGATCGGCGCCGAAACGACGCTGGCGCGGATCATCCGCCTCGTGGAAAGCGCGCAGGCCGAGAAGGCGCCGATTCAGCGGCTGGTCGACCGGGTCAGCGAGATCTTCGTGCCGGCAATTCTGGTGATCGCAGCGCTGACGCTCGCGGGCTGGCTGATCGCCGGCGCAAGCGGCGAAACCGCGATTCTGAACGCGGTCGCCGTGCTGGTGATCGCCTGCCCGTGCGCGCTCGGACTGGCGACGCCGGCGGCGATCATGGCCGGCACGGGCGTCGCTGCGCGGCATGGCGTGCTGATCAAAGACGCCGAAGCGCTGGAAACGGCGCATCGGGTGAATGTCGTCGCGTTCGATAAAACCGGCACGCTGACGGTCGGACAACCCTCCGTGACGGCGTTCGAGCCGATCGGCGCCATTAGCCGCGGCGAAGCACTGGCGCTCGCCGCGGAGGTGCAGCGGCATAGCGATCATCCGTTGGCTCGGGCAGTGGTGAAGGCTTACGAAGAAACGCAGGCAGGCGCTTCGCCGGCGGAGAGCGTAGTTGGGGCGGCGTCAGCGCATGGCGGCGTCGCAGCGCGCGACGATAGCCCGCTTGGCATTCCCGGGTTCGCTGCGACAAGTGCATCCCCGGTGGAGTCAATGGCCGCGGCGGCGACCGCATCCCCTATGGAGTCAACGGCTGCGGCGACGACCGCATCTCCGGTGGAGTCAATGGCTGCGGCGACGACCGCATCCCCGGTGGAGTCAATGGCTGCGGCGGCGCCTGCAACAGCCGCCCGCGCCGTGCCGGGCCGGGGCGTGGAAGCCGACATTCAAGGCCATACCCTGGCGCTCGGCAGCACGCGCTGGCTCAACGAACTGGGCATCGCGTTACCGCCACAACTCATCGAGCGCGCGCGCGAACTCGAAGCCGCCGGCAACACCGTCTCCTGGCTGATGCGGCGCGAGCCGCGAGCGCCCATTGCGCTCGCGTTGATCGCCTTCGGCGACACCGTCAAACCGACCGCGCGCGCCGCCATCGAACGGCTCGCGCAGATGGGCGTCAAAAGCGTGCTCGTCACCGGCGACAACCCGGGCAGCGCGGCGAGCGTCGCGAAGGCGCTCGGCATCGACGAATTCCACGCGGAAGTGCTGCCGGAGGACAAGGCCCGCGTGATCCACGACCTGAAATTCCGCAGCGCCGGTATTGTCGCGATGGCGGGCGACGGCATCAACGACGCCCCCGCGCTCGCCGCCGCCGACATCGGCATTGCGATGGCGACCGGCACCGACGTCGCGATGCATGCGGCCGGCATCACGCTGATGCGCGGCGATCCGGCGCTGGTGGCCGACGCCATCGACATCTCGCGCAAGACCTGGCGCAAGATCCAGCAAAACCTGTTCTGGGCGTTCGTCTATAACCTGATCGGCATCCCGCTCGCCGCCTTCGGCCTGCTGAATCCGATGTTGGCCGGCGCGGCCATGGCATTTTCGAGCGTCAGCGTGGTCACCAATGCGCTGCTGCTGCGCACCTGGCGCGGCGCGCCGGGCCGCTGAGCGCCGGGCCGCTGAGCGCCGACGCGTGGGTCGTGTAGGCCGTGTAGGCCGCGTGGGTCGCGTTGTGGATCGCCTTACGGTCCATTACGCGATGCTTTCAATAAACTAAAGAAAACTGGCCCCGCGGCCGTAAACAGGACATCGATGCCGACCATGCGTAAGCGTGGCCTGCGCATCACCCTTCCTCCTTTACTCCGCAATCGCCGATGGAACATCTCTCTTTGCGCCGCGCCAGCGTGGGCGCCAGGCTGGCCATGCTTTCCTGCGCGCTCGTGGCGTTGATTTTCGCCGCCTTCGCGTGGGGGCTCACCCGCAGCGCGGGCACGCAGATCAGCGATCAGGTGCTCGAACGCATCGCCGATAAAGACCGCTCGATCGCCGCGATGATCACGCTGTTCGACAAAGCGTTATCGGCGGACGTCGATCGTTCGATGTCGTTGTTCGCGAGCTTCCTGCCCACCGGCTATACGCTCGACGAAACCCAGAAGGTCGACATCAACGGTCTTGCCACGCCAACCTTCAAGGCCGGCGACAAAGTCCTGAACATGGACTTCTCGATCCCCGACCAGTTTCTCGAACGCAGCGGCTCGGTCGCCACCGTGTTCGCACGCAGCGGCGACGACTTCGTACGCGTGACGACGTCGCTGAAGAAACAGGACGGCTCGCGCGCGATCGGCACACTGCTCGACCGCAAGGGGCCGGCGTACGCGCTGATCCTCGCGAACAAATCCTATACCGGGCTTGCCACGCTCTTCGGCAAACGTTTGATCACGCAATACCGGCCGATTACCGACGTGAGCGGTCGCGTAATCGGCGCGCTGTTTGTCGGCGTGAACGTGGACAGCGAGATTCAATCGGTCGAAGACGGCATCCGCAAACTGAAGATCGGCGACAGCGGCTACTACTTCGTCGTCAACGCCTCAAACGGCCCGGAGCGCGGCAAGCTGATCGTGCATCCGGCCGCCGCCGGCCAGAGCGCCGACAACGCGAACGCGCCATATCAGCAGATGCTCGAGATGCAACAAGGGCAGCTCGAATACAGTTCGGCGGATGCGACGCTCGGCGAACACAACGCGCGCGACAAATACGTGTCGTTCATCACCGTGCCGGAGTGGCACTGGCTGGTGGGCGGCGTCGCGCCGCGCGACGAGGTGATGGCCGACGTCACCGCGACCCGTAACGAATTTCTGCTGATCGGTTTCGTGCTGGTCGGGGTCTTCGCGGCGGTGTTCCTGATCGCGGTGCGCCGCCTCGTCAGCCGCCCGCTCAATGAAGCCGCCAAAGCATCCGAGCGCTTCGCCGCGGGCGACCTGAGCGTGCGCGTGGCGCAGGGAACGCATGCCCGCACCGACGAAATCGGCCGCCTGATGCAGTCGATCGACGGCATCGGCGAAGGCCTCGCGCGCATCGTCTCGCAAGTGCGCAACGCGTCGGCCGATATGTCCTACGGCACCGAAAAGATCGCGACCGGCAGCGGCGACATCGCCGCGCGCATTGCCACGCAAGCGAGCAGCCTCGAAGAAACCGCGGCCAGCATGGAGCAGATCACGTCGACCGTGCAACAGAACGCCGACCACGCGGCGCAGGCCAACTCGCTCGTCACGAATGCCGCCGACGCCGCGCTGGAAGGCGGCCGCGCTGTCGAACGGGTGGTCTCGACGATGGGCGAAATCAGCCGCTCGTCGCAGAAGATCGCCGAAATCACCAGCGTGATCGAAGGCATCGCATTCCAGACCAACATCCTCGCGCTGAATGCGGCCGTCGAAGCGGCGCGCGCAGGCGAACACGGCAAGGGCTTCGCGGTGGTGGCCTCGGAAGTGCGTGCGCTGGCGCAACGCAGCGCGGCTTCGGTGAAAGAAATCGAGGGCTTGATCGCCGAATCGACGGCGACCGTCAAAAGCGGTTTCCGGATCGCCGAAGAAGCCAGCTCGACGATGCAGGGCATCGTCCATCAGGTCGGCCAGGTGCGCGCGATCATGGCCGAGATCAGCGTGGCGTCGCGCGAGCAATCGGGCGGCATCGAACAGGTCAACCTCGCCGTTACCCAGATCGGCGAGGCGACCCAGCAGAATGCGACGATCGTCGGCGAGGCCGAACTCGCGGCGGCCGAATTGCGCGATCAGGCGGCGCGTCTCGCGCAGGTGGTCAGCGTGTTCAAGCTGGACGCCGGGCGCGATTAAGTGGCCGGCGCGGGTGGTCCCTTCGTCTGATCACGGCGCGCAGCGACGCGCCGTGATCAGAACTCGACGTCCAGTTCGTCGATCTCTTCCACCTCCTGCTGGGCATCGCCAATCCATTGCTGCATCTCGGGCAGCGCCATGATGCGCTGTCCGTATTCGACGATCTCCGGATCGAGCTTCACGTCGTAGGTGACGAAACGCGTCACCACCGGCGCGTACATCGCATCGGCCGCGGTACGCTCGCCGAACAGAAACGGGCCGCCGTACTGCTTCAGGCAGTCGCTCCAGATCGTCACGATACGGTCGATATCCGATTGCGCACGCGCCCAAACCTTGAAGCCGGGAAAATGCGCCTTGAGGTTCATCGGCAACGCCGAGCGCAGCGAACTGAAACCCGAATGCATCTCGCCGCAAATCGAGCGGCAATGCGCTCGCGCGCGCAGGTCCTCGGGCAAGAGTGCCGCCTCCGGCTTCAGTTCGTTCAGGTATTCGGCAATCGCCAGCGTGTCCCAGATCTTGATGCCTTCGTGAAAGAGGCACGGCACCAGAATCGACGGCGACAGCAGCAGCAATTCGGCGCGCGCGGCGGGATCGTCGATCGGCATCACGATCTCTTCGAAAGGCAGGCAGCTGAACCTGGTCAGCAGCCAGCCGCGCAGCGACCACGACGAATAATTCTTGCTGCTGATGGTGAGCGTGGTATTCGTCATACGTTCCTCCTCCTGATGAGGCGTTCGCGCGACGCCTGACGATGTGCATGCACGCTGCCGTGCGTCGGCGCACCAAAGCGCGGCAATTCCGGCCCGCTTCAGCCACTGGCGCAAATGCTATGCCAACGTACACTTAGCATACGGCAGTGCATGTGCATGATTGGCACATGACTTGCCTCTATTTGGGTTCCTTCCTTTCTCGCATTCGTGCGAAGGTTATGAACCTGTTCGCATATCCTACATACCAGGCGTTTGCCGACATGATGCTGCCGATGCGGCACGGCGCGGCGCTGGTCAATCATTCGCTCGACGCCTGGCCCGCGTTCGGCGAAACGCCGCACGGGCGCTCGGTACGCGCGGCCTGCGATCTTTTGACACTCGCCGGGCTCACGCCCGTTAGACCGCCGTTCGGCATCGAAAGTGTTGTGACGGAAGGCAAACCGGTCGCGATCGTCGAGGAAGTCGTCGCGCACACGCCGTTCTGTTCGCTGTTGCATTTCCGTAAGGACACCACGCTTTCGACTCTGCAGCCGCGTGTGCTGGTGATCGCGCCGATGTCCGGCCACTTCGCGACGCTGCTGCGCGGCACCGTGCACACGATGCTGGCCGAACACGACGTCTACGTCACCGATTGGCACAACCCGCGCGACGTGCCGCTCAGCCAGGGCCGCTTCGGTTTCGACGAATTCGTGCGACACGTGATCGACTTCACCGAAACGATCGGGCAAGGCGCGCATCTGCTGGCGGTCTGTCAGCCGACGGTCGCCGCGCTCGCCGCCGTCGCGCTGATGGCCGCCGACGATCACCCCGCGCAGCCCGCCAGCATGACGCTGATGGCCGGCCCGATCGACACGCGCATCAATCCGACGCGCGTCAACGAACTGGCGAAGAGCAAGCCGATCGAATGGTTCGAGCAGAACCTGATCAGCGCGGTGCCGTTCGGTTTTGCGGGCGCGCACCGGCGCGTGTATCCGGGCTTCGTGCAGCTCACGGCGTTCATGTCGATGAATCTCGGCCGCCATCTCGACTCGTTCGAGACCATGTATTACGAGCGTGCCAAAGGCGATCCGGCCAAGGCCGACACGATTCGCACCTTCTATGAAGAATACTTCGCGACGATGGATCTGACCGCCGACTTCTATCTGGAAACCGTGGATACGGTCTTTCAGCGGCACGCGCTGCCGTTGCATGAACTCGCAGTCGATGGGCGCAAAGTCGAGCCGTCGAAGATCAGGCGCACCGCGCTTCTGACCGTGGAAGGCGAAAAAGACGATATCTGCGCGGTGGGACAGACGCTCGCCGCGCAGGATATGTGCGACAAGTTACGGCCGTATCTGAAAACGCATCACGTGCAAACCGGCGTGGGGCACTATGGCGTGTTCAATGGGCATCGATGGGAGCGGCAGATTTATCCGCGCGTGCGCGCCGTCATTTACGACAACGAGCCTCGTGCCGTGATGGTCAGCTCGCGAGCACGCACGATCCGGCCGGTGCCCGCGGCTGCCGCCGCAGAGATCACCCCGGCGGCGCCGGCTGTCACCGCAGTGGTGGATGCCGACGTGGACGCCGAGGTCACTGCCACGCCGAATGGCGCTGGTGTCGGCTCGTCCCCCTCCAAACCGCAGCCGGCCGCACGGTCGCCGCGACGGCGCCCGCCTGCGGCGCAATGAGCTGATGCTTCGGGTGGCCGCGTTGTCGCGTGCAAGCGCCGCTGCTGCTGCGGCGGCGCTGTTCAGGCGGTGACGCTCTTCCACGGCGTTACCGCCGGAACGTCGCATGGACCGTCGACTTCGATCGATTTGAAGTCGGCCGGCGAAACGATCTCCAGGTACTCCATATCTTCAGAGTAGTCGAACAGATAATGGACGATGCCCGGCGCCTGATGCACGCAATCGCCGGCGGCGACGAGTGTTTCCTTGTCGCCGTACATGAAGCGCGCCCAGCCCTTCAGCATGATCACAATGTGGAAATCGGCTTCATGACGGTGCCAGCCGGTGCCTTGCTCTGGTGCGTGATTCGCCTTGACGAGTTGCGCGAGCACCTTGCCGCCGGTTGCCTGCGCAATGCCTAAATCGCGATAGAGAAAAAAATCGCGTAAGCCCTGATCCACATAGGGCGTGTCTTGCGGACGGACATGCGAGAACTGCGTAGCGAATTCGGTAGACATGATCGCGCTCCTGGGGAATGAGCCGGTACTTGAAAACGACGCATTGGAGTGTCGGTTGCAAGCATCAAGCGGGCCAGTTTCCTGACGTGGGCTTTCCGCGAAGGCGATGTGGCTGATGCCGCGCCGCCGTGAGCGACGCGGTTTAAACATTTGATGCCTGGTTCGACGATTATGCGCTCGGGCGGAACATCTGGAACATCTCACCGATTTCCGCGTAGTCGGCACGGTAGCCGGCACGCATGATCGGCTGCGCGGCATGCGTGTCGAACAAACCGTTCTTCAGATAGGCTTCGTTGATGTGCACGCCGACCACCTGGCCGAGCGACAGATAGTTGTCCATCGGTTTACCGTCGAGCGTATGCAGACGCACCACTTGCAGCAGCTTGCACTCGAGCGCGGCCGGCGATTCCGCGACATGCGGCACGTTGACGTTGCGCCCCGGAGCCGGCGTGAGACCGGCGAGTTCAAATTCGTCGACGTGAGGTGCGACCGGCGCCGATGAGCGGTTCATCTGCTCGGCGAGCGGTTTGCTCGAGAGATTCCATACGAACTCGCCGGTGGCTTCGATGTTGGCGACGCTATCCTTACGGCCCTCGCTGCAAAAACCGATGATCGGCGGAAACGAAGCGAACGCGCCGAAGAAGCTGTACGGCGCGAGATTCAGTGTGCCTTCGGTGTCGCGTGACGAAATCCAGCCGATCAGCCGCGGCGCGACGATTGCCTTGAATGGGTCATGCGGGAGACCGTGGCCGGCGGCGGGATCGTAGAAGTAGTGGGACATGATTGATGCGGTTTGGCGTTGTGGGGCGGGAAAGCCGGTTATACCGCAGTCGCGTGGGTGCTGCTTAAAGGCTAGGCGAGCGGCCACGTTGTGAGTTACCCGCTCCCGCCGTACTTCATCCTCGGCCGATCACCCGCTTGCGCCCGTCCTTCACCTGCGCGAGATGCGCATCGTCCCAGTCATAAAAGCCTGCGCCGCTGCGCACGCCGACGCGTCCCGCGTCCACCTGCGCCCGCAGCAGATCGAGCACGTCTTCATCTTTGGCGAGCTCCGGCATCAGATGAGGCGAGATATCGAGGAACGTATCGAGGCCACCGAGATCCGCACCTTCGATGAAAGCGTTCAAGCATAGCGCAGCGCGCCTATTTCCCACGCCGAACGCGGCAAAGCCGGTCTTCCGCGAGGAACGACCGGCTTTGCGGGACTTCACACCGCGTCATGCGGCGCCGTCATGCGCGCATCAATAACGCGGGGGCGGGGGCGGCGGGCGATGGTCGTCGCGGTCGTGGTGACGTGGATCGCGGTCGTGCGGATGATGGCGCATCCACTCGTCATGCTCCCAGTAGCGATGGCCGTCGTAGTAACGATCGCCATGCCAGCCGATACTGATCGACACGCCCGCCGGCGTCATGTGCGGCTGACCGTAAGCCGCGGGTCCCGGACCGGTCTCGACGACCACCCGCTCCTGGGCGAAGGCGCTGCCGGCAGCGAGCAAAGCGCTACCCGCCAGCAAGGTTGCGAGAATCGAGCGAGATGTCTTGTTCAAGGTTTTCATAGTGATCTCCCATGCAAAGTTTTGTATCAAGCCGGCGCCTGTGTTCGATCACCCTCGGACTGCAATTTCGGGTTCGGACCAGACGCCGTACGCTTGAGACGAACTTTAGCGGCGCAAACCGCGTGAAGACGTGAGCACTTGTAAGCGCACATTTCATACACGGGGCGCGATGAACAGCCAGCTTTTTTGCATTCGCGGCCCGTCTGCAGCGCCATGCCCGATGGATTGGCGGCGTGGCCGCCGCGATGCCACGTCAGGCGCCGTTACAGTCATTTCGGCGGGGAAATATTTGGACCGGTCAGGTATTCGGCGAGCACCCGGCGCACAAACAAAAGCCACCGCACGCGTTTCGCGGGCGGTGGCTTCAATGAGGCGAGGCGCACTCGACGTGCGCGGCCATGCGCGGGTGATCCGCGCTCAGGCCATACGACCTGGCTGTTTAGTCGGTCAGCTTGATGCCGAACAACGTAGCCTGCGCCTGGCGCACGCGCTGCGCTTCGCGGCTACGCGCTTCGTACGAGTAGTCCGAATCCAGCGGCAGATGGGGCGACGCAAAGAGGTCGCTGACCTTTTGGAACAGTGCAAAAATGAAGCTCATGGCGACTCCCGGTTGATTACTGCGATTAGCTAGGGTTTTCCCTTAAAAATAATTATAGGGTTTTCCCTAGGCAAAAGCTAGTGCAATGCAGCAATTTTTCGGGTGTGGTGCGTTGTTTCAGGCTTTGCGGCCATGGTGCGTTGCACCATTACAACGACCCCGTTTCTTTCATTTTCAGGGTCAAAACTGGCCGCCTTATTGGAGCGTGCTGGACTGGGGTTTCCTGATTCGCGCCGGCTTCGCGCTCGCCATGTCTTTGCGCGGGTTGACCACGGCGGCGTCGACGGCGCCGGTCGCCGCGCTCTCCGCCTGTACCAGCGTCGCACTATTGACGGAGACGATCAGGCCCGGCAGGGTTCGCGCGGAATTGTCCTGCGGCTTGACGGACGTTCCCGACGCCGAAAACTCGACGCTCAGCGCCCAGTGCCCCTCATGAATGCGCTGATCGCGTAGCAGCGCGCAGATCAGTTCTTCGATGGAATATTTGTGCTCGCTAGTCGGCATGGTGGCTCCCGTCAGAAGTCGCGCTGGCGTATCCGGTCCGGCTTCGCAACAGCAACGAGAGTGTAAAACGCGGTATTTGACTTGCGAGACGCTGGCCGCATGCGGCGCCTTACGGCGCCTATCCGGCAGAACAACATGGGAAGCGGAGAAGCCCCCGGCCAGGCAGGCGGCGAAGCGAGCCGCCGCAGCCGGCTGACGCCCGCGGCGGTCACTGAAGATCAGTTCGAATTGACTGCTTTCGGCTTGTGCGCGTGCTGAACTCGTGCGCTGCGTTTGCCGTGCGAAGGACCGGCGGCTTGCTGAACTGCAGCCGGCGAAGACGCGGCAGCGGCCGGAGCAGCGGCATGGGCTACCGCCGCGTTGGCCATCGCCATGTGGGTGTCGAGCAGGCTGGCCATGGCGGCCTGCTGGTTCTGCATCATCTGTTCGATACGATGCTGCTGGGCCGTGGTTTCACGCGTCAGACGCATCAGCAGGACCGTCTGCGTGATACCGATCGCAACCGTGGCCAGCAACGCGCCGACCACGATCGACAGCATCCATTTCATGCGGCGTGAATGGTCCGTCGCAGCGCGGCGTTGGTCGGCGATCACGCCATACAGTGCATCGACGGTATCGGCGAAGGCCGTGGCGCGCGCGCGGTCGAGTTCAGGCGCGGCGCGCAATACCGCCGCAGCCGCTTCGCCGCGTTGGGCTTCCCTGAATTGCGCGCCAAACGCAACATTCGCCGGCGCCGGCGCAGGGCGCGCCGGCTGGCCGCCGGACTTCGGCTCGGCGACCGCAGGGCCGGTTTCAGGCGAAGCGCGCTCCGGTGCGGCTTCCGTTGCGGCTGCGGCGGTTTCGGCTGCGGCAATTTCGGCTGCGGCGGTTTCGGCTGCGGCGGTTTCGGCTGCGGCAGTTTCGGCTACGGCGGCTTCGCGCGAAGCCGTCGTCGCCTTGGCGAAAGTCGTCGCAAAGCGCTGCGGCGGCACGGGCGGCTTGCCGCCGGCCACCGTCGATGAAGCAATTTCCGCCGACGCCCCCGGCTCGCCCGCTTGACGCAAGGCGGTCACGCTGCGCGCCACGGTCGCCGCCGCCATCGCAGGCGTGAGCGGCGTTGCCGCCGGCTTTTCTTCGACGGCGGCAGCGCCTGCCGGCTTCGCCTCGGCAAAAGCCAACTCGCCCATCGGCGATGCCGCCGCGGCCTCGTGCTGCATCCCCAATCCGCTCAACTGCGCGCTGACCGGCGCCGCTTCATCGGACTTCGCGACGCGGGGCGCACGGCGCGCCGCCTTCGCATCGGTGTGCGTGTCCACGGCATCGAACGCACCGACCGCCGCCAGCACCACGTCGGGCAATTCAAAGCCATGCAGCGTGCCTTGCCGCACGTCGATATTCATTGCTTCGAGCGTGGCGCGGGTGGGATCGTCAGGGAACAGGTCGAGCGTGCTGTCGTCGCGCGAGGCATCGCTGAGTTGCGCGAGACGTTGCGCCGAGCGCGCGGCGCGCGCCAGCTTGTTTTCGGTTTCGGTCGAGACGGTGGCCTGACGCTGCTTCTTCGAAGCGGCGCGCGAAGGCCGGGACTGCGTGGATGCTGCGGAATCTGCCATAGAGAAAAAAGCGGTCGTCGCCGAAAAGCGGGCGCCGGGCACCGCTCGTCAATACCATTGGAATTTTTCGAGACCGCATTGTCGCATGGCCGCCCGCCCCTGCCGAAGCCATTCGCCGACGATTTCCCGATTTTTAGATGGCGTCTCGTCTAGCAGGAACTGCTTGACGCCGGGCAGTTGACGCAAGCGCTCGCCTCCTTACCCGTAATCATCTGAAGCGGATTGCGCAGCTGCGCCGACGTGCCAGCGGCAACCGTTTGCTTTATGCTTGGCCGCACGCCGAACGGCCTGAACCTCTGGGCGCTTCGGATTACCGCGTTTGACGAACTGAACTATGCAAAGCATGAACCCTTCCGCCGCTTCGACGATCGCCCTTGCTGCCACGCTGCGCGATCACTTCACTCGCGTGGTGCTGCCGCTGTGGCGCGGGCCGGGTTTCAACACTGAGTTGAAGCTGCCGTACGAAGCGGTCAGCGCCGAGGATCATCTGCCGCTGCCTGCTGCGCGCTACCGTGCAATGGCGTGCGCGCGGCAATTGTTCGTGTTCTCGCAAGCCGGCGATGCGGCGCATGCACAGGTGCTGTTCGAGGCGCTGGTGCACACGTTTCAGGACCCGCGCCACGGCGGCTGGTTCTACAGCGTGGATGCGCAAGGCGCGCCGCTCGACACCACCAAAGACCTGTACACCCACGCATTCGTCGTGTTCGCGTGCGCGGAATATGGCTGCCGTTCCGGCAACCGCGACGCGCTGGAAATCGTGCATCGCACGTCGGCGTTGATTCAGTCGCACTTTGCCGCCGACAGCGATCTTTTCAACGCCGCGCTCGACGCCGACTTCTCCGCCGTGACCGGCACGCCGATCCAGAATCCGCTGATGCATCTGACGGAGGCCTGGCTAGCCGCCCGCGAAGCGACTCGCGATTCCACTTTCGACGCCGCGTTGAGCCGCCTGGCCGGCGCCGTCGCGCGTCATTTCGTGCACGCGCCGACCGGCTGCGTCGCCGAATTGCCGCTGGACGCCGACGACAACCGTCTGGAGCCGGGTCATCAGTTCGAATGGTTCTGGCTGGTGAAACGGGCGGGCGCGCTGTTCGAGGGCTCGGGTCTCGACGAGGCGCTGACGCGCGCGTTCAGCTTCGCGCAGCAGTACGGGGTGGACAAAGACACCGGCGGTGTGTGTGCGTCGCTCGACGAAACCGGCCGGATCAAGGACGCTACCCAGCGGATCTGGGCGCAAACCGAATATTTGCGCGCGCTGGCGAGCCATGACGATCCGGCTGCGCTAGCGGTCCTGCCGGGCCAGATCGAACGTTTCCGGCAGCGCTTTCTGCGTCCGCAAGGCTGGTTCGAATGCAAAACGCCGGCGGACGTTGTGGCGCGGGCGGACATGCCGTCGACCACGCCCTACCACCTCGCGACCGCCTATGAGGCGCTGCCGGGCTGAGCTGACCTGCACGCCGCCACTGAGCCGGACGGCGCCGATCTGGCCGACCGGCCGGTGGCGATCAGTATTCCTCGCGCTGCCAGGGTCCCCAATCGGCGTCGGCTGTTTTAAATCGCGTGTAGGTTGCGCTTTTTCCGGTGGGGGTGTCCGACGCGTCGCCGTGCGGCTTCCGGTCGGTGGTGTGAAGGGCGAAAGCCTGGTGACCTTCGGTGTCGACGGTAATTCGGCCGACCGGATCCAAGGCGCCCTCTTGAGGTGATTTAGACTCCAATATCGCGAGATAGGGGGTCAAACGACTCCAGAACGACGTAAGTTCTTCTTGCAGATAATGTGTCAATGGTTTTCCTGGAAGTGTAATACAGCCAGTTTACCCTACCGGCGGCGGCATCCTTTCAAAATGCCCCGGAGGTCTCAAAATAGGCCATCGGGGGAATACCCGAATACGGGTTGATTGGCGTCCATCATAAAGACGTGATACAACTCGTACTTCGCGCTCCGATCTCGTGTTGAGAAATAGCGGTCGCGAATGCAACACACAACATTTACTGGATTAAAAATGGCAACAGGTACTGTGAAGTGGTTTAACGATGCAAAGGGCTTTGGCTTCATCACGCCGGACGACGGCGGCGAAGACCTGTTCGCGCACTTTTCGGAAGTTCAAGGTAGCGGCTTCAAGTCGCTGCAAGAAAACCAGAAGGTGACGTTCGAAGTTAAGCAAGGCCCGAAGGGCAAGCAGGCTGCGAACATCCAGCCGGCCTAAGTACCCTTGGGTACGCTCTGGCACCTTTAGGCGCTTGCGTCTAAAAAGCAAAATGGCCCGCTCGCGCGGGCCATTTTCATTTGCAAACGCCCTTTTTCGAGGCGTTCGCACGATTTAAATCGCCCGCGCGTCCGACAACGAAAACGCCGCTGCGTGGCCGCGAATTTCATCAAAGTGTTGCGTGCGCAACACAGCCTCCGAAATTTCGAACACGGAAACGGCCTGCTTCAACTGCTGCGTCTGTTGATGCAGCGAAGCCGCCGCTGCCGCCGCCTCTTCGACGAGCGCCGCATTCTGCTGCGTCATCTCGTCCATCTGCACCACCGCCTGATTGACCTGCTCGATGCCCGTGCTCTGTTCGAGCGACGACGCGCTGATCTCCGCCATCATCTGCGTGACGCGTGAAATCGACGCCGACACGTTGCTCATCGCCTCGCCGGCATGCTCGACCAGCATCGACCCGCCCTGAATCCCGGCGACCGATTCGTTGATCAAGGTCTTGATTTCCTTGGCCGATTGCGCGCTGCGCTGGGCCAGACCCCGCACTTCGCCCGCCACCACCGCGAAGCCTCGGCCCTGCTCGCCCGCGCGTGCCGCTTCGACGGCCGCGTTCAACGCGAGGATATTGGTCTGGAACGCGATGCCGTCGATCACCGAAATGATCTCGGCGATCTTGTCCGAGCTCTGCGCGATGCCGCGCATCTTGTCGACCACTTCGTTGACCACTTCGCTGCCGCGCGCAGTCGCGTCGAGCGCGGTCCCGGCGAGCGCGTTGGCTTCGCGGGCGTGCTCGGCGTTCTGGCGCACGGTGGCGGTCAGCTCCTCCATGCTCGACGCGGTCTCCTCGAGCGAGGCCGCCTGGTTTTCCGTGCGCGCGGACAGGTCGGCGTTGCCGGTGGCGATTTCGTCGGCGCCGAGGTGGATCGAGTCGGCGGATTCGCGCACGGTCTGCACGGTGCGCGCGACGCTCGCCTGCATTTTCGCGAGGCCGGAGAACAGACGGCCGATTTCGTTGGTGCCGCGCGCCGCGATCGGCTGATCGAGACGGCCGAGCGCGATACGGTCGAAATGCCGGCCGGCTTCTTCGAGCGGCGCCACCACGCCACGCCGCAACGCCATGTGAACCGCAAACGTGCCCACCACCAGCAACAGCAGAATAGCGATGCTGACGCCGCGGAACATCGTCATACGGGCATCGATCGAATCGAGCGACGCACGGCTCGCGGCGTCGCCGAACTGCACGAAGTGGTGCGACTCGGCAAGGTAGGCGTCCTGGAACGACTGGGTGGGCTGGTCGAGAAACGCCTGAATATTGTTCGAGTCGAGGAACTGCACCAGTTCCGCGAGCGCGTCGTGCAGCTTTTTATAGCGATCAGCCATCGCCGTGGCGCGGGCGCTGTTTTCGTCGCTGGTCTTCGGCGCGTTCATGAAAACGGCGAATGACTGATCGGCGGCCATCAGCTGTTCACGGGCGTGCTGCACGATGTCGGCCGGCTCGCCGCCGCCGCGCACCATCCGCGTACCGGCGCGCGACAGGTTGATACGGGCATCCATCAGATGCTGCGTCGTTTCATTGACCGCATCGACCTGCTTCAGCGCGATGTTCGACAGATCGCCCACGTCATCATGGGTGCGAGTGAGCGACCAGAATCCCAGGCCTACCGTCACAAGCTGGAACACGCAGAACGCGGCCAGGACACATAGCAGGCCGGATGCGACCTTGATCTTGCTGAACATCATGAATACCTGAATGGCGAAGAATGGCAGGAGCTACGTTCGGGTTAACGGCATCGCCAGACTTTGCTTGAGCCCAATTTCACCAAAGATCGCCTTACGCCCCCTTTTCATCGGCCAACTTCGGGATTGCAGTTGTTTTGTACAACAATACATTGCGGATTTTTCCGAATCACCTTGACGCGGTGTGCACACGCTTCCTAGAGTGGGTAAGGACTACACAACGCACGCCTGTGCGAATGCCACTGCGGGCCATGCCCGAAGGAATCAAGATGACCGACCTCCTCGACCGGGCGCGCGGCGCATTGCATGCCCAGCCGTTCAGCATGCTGCTTGGCGCCGAGCTGATGCACACGGGCACCAGCGAACTGACGCTGTCTCTGCCGATCCGCGACGAACTGCGGCAGCAGCACGGCTTCGTGCATGGCGGCGTCATCAGCTATCTCGTCGACAATGCGCTCACGTTCGCCGGCGCGTTGTCGCTGGGACCGAAGGTCGTGACGGGCGAGTACAAGATCAACTATCTGCGGCCGGCGATCAACGGCACGCTGATCGCGCGCGCCAAAGTCGTCTACGCGGGTCAAACTCAGGCGACCTGCCAGTGCAACGTCTACGTGATGGAAGGCAACCGCGAGAAGCTCGTTGCGGTGGCACAAGGCACGATCAATCGCATCAGCGACAGCGGCGAGCACGAACTGCCGGGTTGAACGGACCGCTAGCAGTGACCGCGCGCCGCCGTAAAGGCGCTTGTTCACGTTTTGTCATTTAGCTAATATACGAAACGTTATCGACTCCGCGTACGCCCAACCCAATGACGGACGACCTCACGCGCATCAACGCGCTTGCCAATGCCAGCCGGCTTGCCGTCATGCGCTGGCTGAAGGAGCCGACGCGGCATTTCCCCTATCAGGACCACGCGGACATCGAAACGGTCGGCGTGTGCTGCACCTTCATCACCGACAAGCTCGGCATCGCGCCTGCCACCACCACGCGCCACATGCGCATCCTCGCCGACGCGGGCTTGGTGCGCGCACAGCGAATCGGCAAATTCACCTACTACAAGCGGATCGACGCCGAACTGCAGAAGCTCGGCCGCGACCTCGCCAATCTCTAGACCTGCCGGCCCCAAGACCTCAAGGACTCTCATGGACGAACTCGCTCTTGTCGCCGATGCGGACCGGCGCGCCCACGTTTACCTCGCGGCCATCGGCAAGCGCCGGGTGTTTCCGGACGCCGCCGCGCTGGCGCAACTCGCTGCGTTCGACGAAGCCTTCCCGCAACACGGCCACCCGCCCGCCGACGTACTGCGTTTGCTCGACGAAAGCGGGTCGCCCGGCACAGTGGCGTCGAACGATCCGCGTTACTACGGCTTCGTGATCGGCGCCGTCTTGCCGGCGGCGGCAGCCGCCGAGCGTTTGATGGGCGCGTGGGACCAATGCGCGTCGACCTTCGACAACTCGCCGGTGGCCGCCACCATCGAGAAGATCGCGACGCGCTGGGTGCTCGACGCCCTCGATCTGCCGCGCGAAGCGGCGATCGGCTTCGGCACCAGCGCAACCGCCTGCACGCTGGTTTGCATCGCGGTGGCGCGGCGCGCGTTGCTGGACCGCCAGGGCTGGGATTTCGACAACGACGGCTTGAATGGCGCGCCCGCCGTGCGCGTCGTGATCTCCGACATGGCGCATATCACGGTGAAAAAGGCGCTGCGTGTGCTCGGCTTCGGCATGAAGCATGTGATCGTCGCGCCCGTCGATGCGCATGGCCGCATCGACCCCGACCAGTTGCCGCCGCTCGACGACATGACGATCTTCTGCGTGCAGGCGGGCGAGGTGAACACCGGCGAGTTCGACCCGTTCGCCACGCTGATTCCGCGTGCGAAGGCTGCGGGCGCGTGGGTCCATGTCGACGGCGCGTTCGGCTTGTGGGCGCGAGCGTCGTCGAAGCGGGCGCTGACGGACGGCATCGAAGGCGCGGATAGCTGGACCACCGACGGCCACAAGTGGCTCAACACGCCCTACGACGGCGCGATGGCGATCTGCCGCGACGCGGGCGCAATGTCGGCGGCGATGAACAGCGACGCGGCGTATTTGAGCGCGGCGCACGATGCGCAGAAGAATCTGAACCTCGAATTCTCGCGCCGGCCGCGAGGCATTCCGATCTGGGCGGCGTTGCGTTCTTTAGGGCGAAGCGGCGTAAAGGACATGGTCGATCGCCATTGCGCGCAGGCTTCGCGCATCGCCGAAGGTTTGCGTGCCGCGGGTTTCGAGGTGTTGAATCGCGTCGTGTTGAATCAGGTGCTCGCGCGGGCCGCAACCGACGAGCAAACCGTCGCGGTCCGCGAGGCGGCGCAGGCTTCGGGTGAAACGTGGTTCGGCGCGACGGTCTGGCAAGGCAGGCCGGCGTTCCGTATCAGCGTGTCGTCATGGCGCACCGAAGATCGGCACGTCGATCAGCTGGTCGCGTTGCTTGCGCGGCTGCTCGAGGCCCAGCGCGCATAAACCCACCTGAACGCCCATCTGAACGCTCGCGCCGAGGCTCATAAAAAAGCCGTTCCCGCATCGAGCAGGAACGGCCTTTTCCATCATCAGCACCTTTCGACTACACCCGCCGCTCACTCCGCGGCATAAGTCTTCTGCGTCTGCTCGCCGAGGCCTTCAATACCCAGACGTATGGTCTGCCCCGGCTTCAGGTATACCGGATTCGGTTTCACGCCCATGCCGACGCCCGGCGGCGTGCCGGTGGAAATCACGTCGCCCGGTTGCAGGCTCATGCACTGCGACACATACGACACCAGCTTCGCGACGCCGAACACCATCGTCTTCGTGTTGCCGTTCTGATAGCGATGGCCGTCCACTTCGAGCCACAAGCTCAGGTTCTGCGGATCCGCGACCTCGTCGCGCGTGACCATCCACGGACCGATCGGGCCGAATGTGTCAAAGCCCTTGCCCTTGTCCCACGTGCCGCCGCGCTCGATCTGCCATTCGCGTTCCGACACGTCGTTGATCACGCAGTAACCGGCGACGTAATCCAGCGCGTTGGCTTCGTCGACGTATTTCGCCGGCTTGCCGATCACCACGCCGAGTTCGACCTCCCAGTCGGTCTTCTTCGAGCCACGCGGAATTTCCACGTCGTCGTTCGGGCCGCTGATCGCGCTCGTCCACTTGTTGAAAATCACCGGCTCGGCCGGCACCGGCAGATTCGATTCCGCCGCATGATCCGCGTAGTTCAGCCCGATGCAAATGAATTTGCCGATCTTGCCGACGCACGGACCGATCCGCGGATTGCCTTCGACCAGCGGCAGCGATGCCGGATCGACCGCGCGCAGTTTGGCGAGGCCTTCGTCGGTCAGCGCGGCGCCGTCGATATCGGCGACCACTTTCGACAGATCGCGAAGCTTGCCTTGCGCGTCGAGCAAGCCCGGCTTTTCCTGACCTTTCGGCCCATAACGAAGCAGTTTCATCCTGACACTTCCCTTTTCAGTGGTATTCCGTGTGCATCAGTTCGACCAGCCGCCGTCGATCACATGCGCGTGACCGGTGGTAAACGACGATTCGTCGGACGCAAGATACAGCGCCAGCGCGGCGATCTCTTCGGGTTTGCCGACGCGGCCCATCGGCTGGCGCGCGACAAAGGCCGCCTGCACGACCTCGCGCGTCACGCCCTGCGCCTGAGCCTGCTCGGCGATACGCTCTTCGAGCGACGGCGAAGCCACCGTGCCCGGGCAAATCGCGTTACAGCGTACACCACGCGTAATGAAGTCCGCAGCAACCGACTTGGTCAGCCCGATCACCGCGGCTTTCGACGCGCTATACGCGAAGCGGTTCGGCACACCCTTCACGCTCGACGCCGCCGACGACATATTGATGATCGAGCCGCCGCCGTGCTCCAGCATCGCCGGCAGGAACGCGCGGATCGTGCGGTACATGGCCTTCACATTCAGGTCGAACGCGAAGTCCCAATCTTCTTCGGTGCATTCGAGAATCGTGCCGGCGTGGACGAAGCCCGCGCAATTGAACAGCACGTCGATCGCGCCGAATTCGGCCGCCAGCGCCTTGATGGCCGCGTCGTCGCGCACGTCGAGCTTGCGCGCTTCGACCGGCTTGCCGGCAAGCCCGTCGATACGGATATCGGTGGCGATCACGCGCGCGCCTTCGCGTGCGAACAGCTCCGCGGTCGCGAGGCCGATGCCTTGTCCCGCCGCGGTGATCAGGGCCGTCTTGCCGGCCAGTCTTTGTGTCATCTACGACTCCAGTTGAATGGAATGGGCTTCTCTTGTCTCGTCCTGGCTTCGTACCTTCAAAGCCGGTAAAACGCGGCGGCATTGCCGCCGAAAACCGCCTCGCGCTCGTTGTCGCTCAAGGACGCGAGCAAGGTGTTCGCC
Organism: Paraburkholderia sp. GW821-FHT02A12; assembly: GCF_059422005.1. NCBI lineage: Bacteria > Pseudomonadati > Pseudomonadota > Betaproteobacteria > Burkholderiales > Burkholderiaceae > Paraburkholderia > Paraburkholderia sp. GW821-FHT02A12. The sequence goes on from NZ_JBWKWA010000002.1 coordinate 3,718,746, forward strand.
ACCGAGTGCCACAGCAGATAGTCGCCGTTCAGATCGAGCACCGGCCAGTCGCTGCCCCACATCAAACGCGCCGGACCGAACGACGCCAGCAGATGCTCGACATACGGCTGCAAGGTTTCTTCGGTCCAGCCGGGCGCGGCCTCCGTGACGAGCCCCGACAGCTTGCAATGCACGTGCGGCAGCCTGGCGAGCCGCGTGATCGCATCGGCCCATGTTTGCCAATCCGCGCGGCCGTAACGGATCGGCGGCTTCGCACCATGATCGACGACGATGCGCAGCGCCGGAAAACGCGTCGCGAACGTTTCGACGTGCTCCACGTGACGCGCGTAAATCAGCGCGTCGAACGCGAGGTCGTGCGCAATCAGCGCTTCGATCGCGGGCGCGAGCTCGGGGTTGGCGATCCACGTATCGTCCGGAATATCCTGCAACATCGGCCGCACGCCTTTGAACTTCGGCTCGTGCGCGAAGGCGTCGATCACATCCGGCGCAGTTGGCAGCAGCAAGGGCACCCAACCCACCACGCCTGCAATCGACGGCTCATCGCGAGCCATGTCCAGCAAGTAACGCGTTTCATCGATGGTCGGCGCCGCCTGCACCACCACCGTACGCTCGATGCCGGCTCGTTCGCGCAACGGCGCGAGATCGGCGGGACCAAACGGCCGGTACAGGATTTTCAGTTCCGGCGTGAGCCATTCATAGTCGCCTCGAGCCGGGTCCCAATAGTGCTGGTGGGCGTCGATATGCATCGTCGGTCAATCCTCCGGTGCGGGCGCGCGGCTGTCCAGCAAGCCGTTGTCGCGCAACGCGGACCACAATTCCGCGGGGATCGGCTGCTCGAACGACGCCACGTTCTCGCGCAATTCATCGGCACTGCGCGCGCCGGTCAACACGGTGGCGACCGCCGGATGCGCATACGGAAACTGCAAGGCGGCGGCGGCAAGCGGCACGCCATGCTCGCGGCACACCGTCTCCAGCCGCGCGACGCGCTCGATCACTTCGCGCGGCGCGTCGCCATAGTTGAATTTCAGATCGCCCTCGACACCGCGCGCCAGAATGCCCGAATTGAACGCGCCGCCTAACAGGATGCTGACGCCGCGTTTTTCGCATGCCGGCAACAGGTCGTCGAGGGTGGTCTGTTCGAGCAGCGTATAACGGCCCGCCAGCAACGCGCAATCGATATCGAATTCGGCCATCGCGTCGAGAATCGCCGCGCCTTCGTTGACGCCCAGGCCGACCGCCTTGACCGCGCCCGACGCACGCAACTCGTCGAGCGCGCGAAAGCCGCCGCCTTCGGTCAGTTGCCGCCAGTAATACGGATTCTTGTCGCCGTGCGTGACGCGGCCGATATCGTGTACCAGCAGAATATCGATATCGACAATGCCGAGGCGCTGCTGGCTGTCTTCGAACGAACGCAGAATGCCGTCGTGCGTGTAGTCGTAGATCGCCTGGAACGGCAGCGGGTCTTGCCAGCCCTCGCTGCCGTCGTAGGGCGTGGTGCGCGGCACGAAGCGGCGCCCGACTTTCGTGGAGAGCACGTATTCGCTGCGCGGATAGCGGCGCAACGCGTCGCCCAGACGATGCTCGGCTTTCGTGTGGCCGTAATGCGGCGCGGTATCGAAGTAACGCACGCCGGCGGCCCACGCCGCAGCGATGGTCGCGTGTGCTTCTTCGTCGGACAGATCGCGGTAAAGGCCGCCCAAAGGCGCCGTACCGAGCCCCAATCCGCTGACTTGCAGCGCGCGGCGGCCGATGCCGCGCCGTTGCCCGATCTTCGAACCGACCGTTGCCGTCATTGACCGCGTCTCCTGTGATTAAACGTGTTTTAGCACGCGCGAACGATGTTTGCCCGGCGCACGCAAATCGGCACTCAAATCGGCACTCAGAGCGGTGCGATCGCGAGCACCCGTTGCGGCTTCGCAGCACTCGACGGCAGGCACGCCGGCCCGACCGGCTCGAAAGTCTTGTAAGTGAGGATGAATTCCTGATGCCCGAGCGTCTCCGATTTCGACGCCTCGCCCGACGCGATGGCCACGGTATGATCGAACACCTCGCGGCCGACTTCGTCGAGCGTGCCGCGGCCTTCGAGGATCCGCCCTGCGTCGACGTCCATATCGCCAGCGAGATTGCGATACGTCGAGGGGTTCGCGCAGACCTTGATGACCGGCGAAATCGCCGAGCCGACCACCGAGCCGCGTCCGGTGGTGAACAGAATCACATGCGCGCCGCAAGCGATCAGTTCGCCGATTTCCGCGTTGTCGCTAATGTTCGGAAAGCCGAAGCGCGGTTCGCCATCCGGCACGACATCGAGCAGATAGAGGCCGCCGGACGGCGGAATATCGCCGGGTTTGATGATGCCGACAATCGGCGACGCGCCGCTCTTCGCATACGCGCCCAGAGATTTCTCTTCCTGCGTGGTGAGGCCGCCGTCCGCGTTGCCGACCGCAAAACTGCCGTGCCCGAGAATCGAGTAATAGCGCGCCGCCTTTGCGACACACGCGACGATTTCGTCGCCGAGGTCGGGCCGCGCCGCACGCGTTTTCATATGAAATTCGCAGCCCACCAGCTCGCCGGTTTCTTCGAAGATGCAGGCGGAGCCCGCGCCGATCAGATGATCGAACGCGCGGCCCACGGCCGGATTCGCGGTGATGCCGCTGGTGCCGTCCGAACCGCCGCAGATCGTGCCGATCACCAGTTCGCTCAGCGCCATCGGCACTTTCCGTTGCGCGGCGAGTTGCTTGCGCGCGCCGCGAATCCAGTCGACGCCATATTGAATCGTGCTGCGCGTGCCGCCCTTTTCCTGGATCGTCAGTACTTCGACGGGACGGCCGCTTGCGCGCACCACGTCCACCAGATAGTGCTTGTTCATGCTTTCGCAACCGAGCGATACGAACAGCACTGCGCCCACATTCGGATGCGTGGTGAGGCGCTCCAGCATCTTTTCCGCGTAACCGTTTGGATAGCAGCCGGGAAAGCCGATCAGATGCACCGGCACCGGCGGTTCACGCTCGGCCGATGGATCGTCGAATGCGTCGAGCGGCTCGCGAAACCGCGTGACGATCTCGCGCGCGACGTGATGCGCGCACTCGACCAGATACGCGACCGCGACCACGTTGCGGATGCCTTTGCGGCCGTCGCTGCGCAGGTAGCCTTGCAGCGTCGGCGGGGTGATTTGAGGTGCCATGGAAATGTCGGTCATGATCGTTCCAGCGTGGCGCCAGGCCACTTCATTGTGCGCAAGTCAGTGATGGATGAACTCGTGTCCCGCGTCGTGCGTATAGGTGGGCAGGTAATCGCTTTCGAGGTTGTGCGTATGCAGATGCGCGCCGCGCGCGACCGCTTCGGTCACGTGGCCGATCACCGCGCCGTAACGCAGCACCTTGTCGTCTTTCGCGAGTTCCTGGCGTGCCACTTTATGGCCGAGCTCGATGGTCTTGGTGAGCGTCACGTATTCGCCTTCGATCTGCATTTGCGTGCCCGCTTCCAGGCGCGCCGCCGCGATCAGGCAGTTATCGGCCGGGCTCAGCAGAATCAGGCGGACATCGGTATCCAATGGACGGCTCAAGATAGGTCTCCGTGTTGTACGCGCATTAGTTCTGGCCTTCGCCGCTGGCGAGGCGCGCGACCATCAGCGAGCCGAGGATGATGGCGCCGTAGATCGCCTGAATCCAGAACGACGGCACCTGCGCGAGCGTCAGCAGGTTCTGCACGACGCCGAGCAGCAGCACGCCGGAGAGCGCGCCGAGCATCGTGCCCTTGCCGCCGTCGAGCGAAATGCCGCCGATCACCGCCGCCGCGAACACCGTGAAAATCATTCCGTTGCCCTGATTCGCGTTGATCGCGCCGACATAGCCGGTCACGATCAAACCGCCGACCGACGCGAGCACGCTGCCGAGCACGAAGACGCCCCACGTGATGCGCTCGACGCGAATCCCCGCGGCACGCGCCGCTTCCGGATTGCCGCCGATCGCGTACAACGCGCGGCCCAGACGGTGATAGCGCAACACGAACGCGGCGATCGCGAACGCCGCCGCCGCGAGCCACACGGACAACGGCAAGCCGAGCACGATGGTGGTCGCAAGCGAGAAGAACGACGGCGGCATATCGAACAGCGTGCCGCCTTTGGTCGCGCCGACCAGCATGCCGCGCAACACGATCAGCATGGCCAGCGTGACGATGAATGCATTCAGCCGCAAACGCACCACCAAAAATCCGTTGATGAACCCGATCACCGCGCCGACCGCCACGATGGCGAGCAAGCCCATCGCCGCCGGCCATTGCAGACCGAAGCCCGCGGACGCCGCCGGCATCACCAGCATCGCGCCGACCGCGGGCGCGATCCCCACCGTCGATTCGAGCGACAAATCGAACTTGCCGGTCAGCACGATCAGCGATTCGGCGAGCACCACAAGCGCCAATGCCGCCGACGCGCCCAGCACGCTGATCAGATTTGCCCGCGTCAGAAAGCTCGGGCTGACAAATGCGCCGATCACGATCAGCAATGCGAGTGCGGGCAACAACGCTAAATCGCGCAGGCGGGCGAATTCGATCCGCGCGCGTTTGCCGCGCGTGGTCGCCATGGCCGCCATGGCCGGCTGCGCTTGAGCTTGCGTCGTACCGAATGCAGGGCTGGGCACACTATTCTTCATGGAGACTGACTCCTTCAACGGATGCGATCAGATCGTGGTCCTGCCAACCGGCGGGAAATTCGGCCGCGATACGCCCGCGGAACATGACCAGCACGCGGTCACAGGTGCGCAGATCGTCGAGTTCGCCGGACACCACCAGCACGGCCTTGCCCTCTTCGCGCACGCGGTCCACGACTGACAGCAGCGCTTCTTTCGATTTCACGTCGACGCCGGCGGTCGGGTCGATCAGCACCAGCACGTTGGGATCGGTGGCGAGCGCGCGGGCCATCACGACTTTCTGCTGATTGCCGCCCGAGAGCCCTGAGACGACATGCTCGGGGCCTTGCGCGACGATGCCGAGCGCGTCGATCATCTGCTGGCCGAAGGCGTTTTTCTTCGCCGGCGGTGCGATGCCGAATTTGCCGAGCAGGTGCGCGATCGTCATCGAAGCGTTTTCGGCGACCGATTGCGTCAGCACCAGGCCTTCGTGGTGGCGATCCTTCGGCACGCAGCCGATGCCGTGCGCCAATGCCGCAGGTACGTCGCCGCGCGGCAGCGTGGCGCCGACGACGCGAATCTCGCCGCGTTTCGCCGCGCGCAAACCGGCGATCGCTTCGGCGACGCTAGTGCGGCCGCTGCTCGTCGCGCCGGTCAGGCCGACCACTTCGCCGCGCTTGACCGTGAACGACACGTCTTCGTAATCGGAGCCGGCCAGCGCTTCGACTTCCAACGCGACGGCCGTATCCGCAGGCAACGCCTCGCGCGCCGCCGCATCGGCGACGGCGAGGCCGCCGCGCTCGCCCGTCATCGCTTCGATCAACTGCTCGCGCGGCAACGCGGAAACCGGCGCGCTGACGATATGCCGCGCGTCGCGCAGCACCGTCACGGCCTGGCAAATCTCATAGACCTCCTGCAGGTGATGAGAAATGAACAGGAACGTCACGCCCTCGCGCTGCAACTCGCTGATGCGGCGGAACAGGCGCTTGATTTCGTCGCCGTCGAGTTGCGCGGTCGGTTCGTCGAGGATGATGAAACGCGCACCGTACGACAGCGCCCGCGCGATTTCGACCAGTTGGCGCGCTTCCACCGTCAGGTCGCCGGCGCGCGCATCCTCGCGCACGTCGATCTTCCAGTGGTCGAGCAATGCGCGGGCGTCGCGGCGCATCGCGGACCAATCGATCACGCCGTGCCGCGACGGTTGCCGGTTGATGAACAGATTCTCCGCGACGGTGAGATCGCGAATGATGGTCGAGTGCTGATAGACGCACGCAACGCGTTCGCGCCACGCATCGCGGTCCGCGATCGACGGCGCAGCCGCGCCGCTGAAACGCACCTCGCCCGTGTCGGGCTTGCGCAGGCCGGTGAGGATCGACACCAGCGTCGATTTGCCCGCACCGTTGCGCCCGACGAGCGCGTGAGACTCGCCGGGCATCACGCGGATGCTCACGTCTTTCAGCGCGGCCGTGGAGCCGAAGCGTTTGGTGATCTCCAACGCTTCGACGACCGGCACGGATGGCGTGAGTTCGCTCATTTAACCGTGTTTCCCCACAACGCCTTGTCGTCGACATTCGACTTGGTCACGAGCGGCGCGGGCAGCTGGTCTTCGAGAACGCCCGGCGCCAACTGGATGATATTGCTGCCGTGATCGGTCGGGCCCGGTTTGAAGGTTTGTCCGGCGAGCGCCGCCTTGATATAGAACAGGCCGTACTTTGCATACGAATCGGCGGGCTGCGAAACGGTGGCGTCGATATCGCCGCGGCGGATCGCATCGAACTCCTGCGGAATGCCGTCGTTGCTGACGATCACGACGTGTTTCGCGTCGCCGGCGGGAAACAGCATCTGTTTGCGGCGCAGCGTTTGCAGCGTCGGCGACAGATAGACGCCGCCCGCCTGCATGTAAATGCCCTTCACGTCCTGATTCGCTGTCAGCAGACTATCGAGCGCAGTGGCCGCCACGTCGCCCTTCCAGTTCGCCGGAATTTCCAGCAGCGACAAACCCGGATAGCCCTTCAGACACGCGCGGAACGCTTCAGACCGGTCGCGCCCGTTCACCGACGCCAGATCGCCCATGATCTGCACGACTTTGCCGGATTTCACATGCTCGCCGATGTATTTGCACGCCTTCTCGCCATACGCGCGATTGTCGGCGCGCACCACCATCGCGACTTTGCCTTGCGTCGGCGCGACGTCGACCGCGACGACGGGCACGTTCCTGGTCGCCGCGCCTTCCAAAGCGCGGCTGATTGCCGCCGAATCCAGCGGGCCGACCACGATGCCCTTGGCGCCGAGATTCAGCAGGTTGTTCATGTCGGTGATCTGCTGGACCGGATCGCCGTTCGAATTGACCGGCGCGAGGATGTCGATGCCCAAATCCTTCGCGTACTTGGGCAGATAGCTGTTGTATGACTGCCAGAACGGCGACGTGAGGAGCGGCAGATCGAGGCCGATCTTGCCGGCCTCGGCGGCTTGCGCGGCGCTGCTGATGACGAGACCGGCGGCACAAGCTCCCGCCGCTGCGGCAAATGAAGGACTCCGGAACCAACGGCGAGCCGCGAACGGTCTCTTTACGAACGACATGGTTGTGTCTCCTGTGTCGGTCCGGAGTTAGCGCTTTAGCGCTTATGTCGATCCGGAGTTAGTGCTTCAGCACTTACTCCGGTCCCACGCAGCGCGCTCCGGCCCCATGCAAGGTAATGCGTTGTTGAACTGCGTGATCCGGCCATGCTGGATGACCGGCACTGCGTCCTGCGCTTTCTTGTCGTGTCGGTTTATTGGCGTGCGCTCATTCACCAATGAACGTATTATTCATATACGGACTTTTTGAAGTCAAGGAATGTGCACTGCACCAACCGTCGGTGTTTTCCCTGGCCACGCGTAACGACGAGTCCAGCCGTGTATTTGGCTTCGTTCGATTTATTCCGAACTACACTCACGCCCAGATAACGAGAACTGCACATGGAGAGACACTGACGATGGATGCGGAAGACAAAGACGACGACCGTTACCGCGCGCCCGCGCTCGACAAGGGCCTCGACATCCTCGAACTGCTCGCCGAGCAGAAAGGGGGACTGACGCGCGCCGAAATCACCAAGCTGCTGGGGCGCAACGCGAGCGAGATGTATCGGATGCTGGAGCGGCTGGTCGCGCGGCAGTATGTTGTGCGCTCAGAGGCGGGCGACCGGTATTCGCTGAGTCTCAAGCTGTATGCGCTCGCGCATCGGCATCCGCCGATGAACCGGCTGATTTCCGAAGCGTTGCCGCTGATGCAGCGCTTTGCCGACACTGCCGAGCAATCGTGTCACCTCGCGGTGTACGACCGCGGCAATTTGCTGGTGATCGCGCAGGTGGACGGACCGGGCACGTGGGGCATTTCGGTGCGGCTCGGCTCGCGCGTCGGGTTGATCGATACGGGTTCCGGGCGCGTGATGCTGGCCTTCCAAACCCCGGAGCAACGCGAGCAGATGCTGGCCGAACACACCAAGGTGAAAGGCGAAGTCACGATCGATCGCGATGCGCTGGAACAGGCATGTGAGCGGACTCGCGCAGCAGGGTTTTCGCAGAAGGACAGTCAGCAGACTGTTGGCGTGACGGACGTCACTTTCCCGATCCTCGGACCCTCCGGCCAGGCGATTGCGGCGCTCACGTGCCCGTACATGCGGCGCATCGACGAATACGTCGCACCGACGCTGGACGCTGTCACGACCCTGCTGTGCGAGACGGTGCAGGCGTTGTCGATGTTTCGGGAGGACCGCTGAAGCGCTTCAAAACGAAGCGCGCCGGCACATGGTTTAGAATGGCGACCCTCTCAAAAATGACGCCGCATGGGTTTCCTCATGCGCGCCCTCGATCAAGCAATGGCGAAACTTCTGACCGATTCCGAATTCCAGCGTTTTTCCGAACTTCAGCAGAAGCAGTCGAGCTTCACGATTACGCCTGAAGAAGCCGACGAACTGCGCGACATCGTCGCCCACGCGCAGAAACGGCGCGACGACCGCGCCGCGGCGATGCAAAGCATCGAATCTTTCATTCAGCAATTCGACATCAGCCCGGACGAGCTGTTTTCGCCCGAGCAGATCGGCGAAGCCGCGCGCACCTATGGTCTGATTCCGGCGGCGAAGAAAGAACGCGTGCTGCCGCCGTCGTTCACGTTCAACGGCAAGCCGTATCAATGGACGGCGCGCGCGCTGCCGGACGATATTCGCGTACCGCTGTTCGACAAGTTCAAGGCGGGTGAGTCGGTGAAATCGTTCATCGCGACGCCGAAGGATTCGAGTCGTTGCGCGGCGACCATCGCGCGTCTGGAACGCGAGACCGGCGCCGTGTACGCCGATGCGTGGCTGGAAGAGCTGGCCGTGACTCGCACGCAGGTCGACGAAGCCGCGGCGAAGCTGCCGGCTTGAGGGTCGTACCCGCCACAGACCTAGACGAACAGACGAACCCGCTTACCCCTGCGCGGGTTCGTCCAGCGCCATCCTGAAGCCGACCACGCCCGGATCTTCCGTCTGCGTCATCGTGAACCCGCAGGACTTGGCCAGCGCGATCATCGGACCGTTTTCGCGTAACGCCTCGCCAACCAGCCAATGAATGCCGCGCGCCCGCGCGTACTTGATGATCCGGTCCATCAGCAACTGTCCGAGCCGCCGGCCCTTCTGGTCCGAGCGCACCGCGACCGCAAATTCGGCCGTTTCGTTGTCAGGATCGGCCACCGCGCGCACCACACCCAGCGTCCGCATGAAACCCTCTTCGCTCGATACAGTCGCGATCAGCGCCATTTCGCGGTCGTAGTCGATCTGAGTCATACGCGCGAGCTGCGAATGGTCGAAGTTGGCGACCGCGCCGAAGAACCGCAGGCGCAAATCTTCCGGCGTCATCGCTTCGACGAAATCGTGATGCGCGGCCTCGTCTTCTGGACGGATCGGCCGCACCGTGACGCGAATGCCCTGCCAGTCGAGCGTCTCTTCGAAGCGGCGCGGATACGGCACGATCGCGAGGCGGCTGCGCGTCGGCGCAATGCTCAGGGTTGGCTCGACCACTACCACGTGGTCGCGGAACACCCGCAAAGTCAGTGAAAGACCGACGATTTCCTTGACGTCGCAGACGGCCTGCGAGAGCGCCGTCAATGCGGCTAACGCCGGCTCTGGATCGATCAGCCGCGCGTAGCGCGAGTGCGTGACGATGTCGCGCGCCAGCATCGGATTGAACGGCGGCAAGCCGTAGACGCGCAGCGGCTCGGACACGCCATCCGCCGACGGCGCGGTGAAGCGGAAGACGGGGCCGAAGTTGTCGTCGTCGTGAAGCTCGACGGCGATGTCAACGACCGGTTTCTGCGACTGCGCAGCGCCTTGCGCCGCGTTTTCCTTCTGCCCGCCCGCCTGCGTCTCGACCCGCAGCCCGAAGCGTTCAAGAAACTGCGCCGCCGCTTCGCCGGTTAGTTGGTGCTCACCTGCGGCTATCGCGGCGCACACTTGCGCCTGGGCGGCGTCGATGGCTTCTGGAATCTGCGCCGGCAAACCCTCTGGCGTCTGCATCAGCAATTCGCGCCCCATCCGGTAATCGACCAACCGGGCGAACGCGCGCGCGAGCCGCTGCGGCGTCGTATGAACCGGAATGCCTTGCGCATGCAGCGCGTCGCGCGTCGCCGCGTCCACACCGCCGAAAAAACACGCGAGCAAACCGCGATACGCGAAGCGCTGATTCGCGATCAACGCCTGCGCAACCTCGCCGACCGGCGCGCCATGCGTCGACGCGTGGACCACGAAGGCCGTGCCGGTGCTGCGATGGCTGGCGAGCAGCTCCAGCGCGGTGCCGAAATGCTCCGGACGGGCATCGTCGCCGAGTTGCAGCGGGTTGCCGCCGACCGCGTGCGGCAAGGCTTGCCTTAAAGCATCGGCGGCTTCTGCCGGCCACGGCGCGAGCGTGTCGCCGGCTGCGGCGAACGCGTCGCAGGCCAGCGTCGCGAGGCCGCTGTCGCTGGTGATCAGCGTCGCCGTGGCGCCCACTGCGACGCGGCCCACGCCGAGCGTTTCGATTTCGTCGAGCAGATCGTCGAGCGCATCCACGCGCACCATGCCCGCGCGACGGAACGCGGCGGTGTACAGCGCGTCGGCGGGATCGGCGCGGCCCGAGCGCAACGCCAGCACCGGCTTGTTGCGCGCCGCCGCGCGAGCCGCCGACATGAACTTGCGCGCCGCGCGCACCGTGTCCAGTTCGAGCAGGATGGCGCGCGTGCCAGGGTCGCTCGCCAGGTAGTCGAGCACGTCGCCGGCGTCCACGTCGGCCTCGCCGCCCAGCGCCACCGCGTGCGAAAAACCCAGTCCGCGCGCGTGCGCCCAGCCGAGCACGGCATTGGTCAGCGCATTCGACTGCGAGACCCATGCGACGCCGCCCGTTTTCACCGTGCACGACGGCGCGCCGAAATGCGCGCGCAGCGCCGGCGACACCACGCCCAGACTGCCAGGTCCGACGATCCGCAGCAGATGCGGCCGCGCCGCCGACAATGCATGCCGGAGCGCCAGCCGATCGTCATCGGTACGCACTTCGCCGACGATGATCGCCGCGCGCGTGCCCAACCCGCCAAGCTTATGGATGATGCCAGGCCAGGTATCGGGCGGCGTGCAGATCAACGCCACGGTAGGCGCCTGCGGCAGATCGCCGGCATCGCCGGTCACCGCGCGGCCGCCGAGCGTGCGGTATTTCGGATTGACCGGCCAGATGGGGCCGTTGAAGCCGCCTTCCAGCACGCGCGCCCACACCATCGCACCGGTGCTGCCCGGCCGCTCGGAAGCGCCGATCACGGCGACGGATTCGGGTCGGAACAAGGCGTCGAGATTGCGAACGGTCACGGGCGCTCCGCAGATTGGAGAAGGCGCGCCGACGGCGAGGCACGCGTCTTCGTCAGGATAGGCGAAGTTGCGGGCTTGCGCGGCGCTTCTGAACGGGCTGCTCGATGAATCGCTCGACGCAAAACTGTTCGAGCGCGATCACAATGGCGTCCGGTTGACGCCGGTGGGCTTGCAATTCCTGCCCTGCCTCTCCGAAGCTTTCGACACGATCGAGCGCGGTTTCCGCCAGATCACTGCGGCCAAGGGTCGACGTCGCCTCGTGCTCGCCGTGCCGCCCACCTTCGCGACGCAGCGGTTCTCGCCGCGGCTAGGTTCGCTGGCGGTGGAGTTGCCGGACGTCGAATTGTCTGTCCGCACCGAAGCTCATGGCGATTGCCATTGCACCATCCGCTTTGGCCGCCACGCGCTACCCGACGCCGACTCCAAATTGCTGATGATGGAGCGTCACGTGCTTGTCGGCGCACCGCGTCTGCTCGGGCAACCGCTCGACATGCTGCTCGAACATATGCCCGCACTACATGTCACTTACCGGAGTCTGTTGTATTGAGATGGAGATCAGAACGGGTTCGACGCGACGTGATCCGGCAGCGCCTGGTTAACGCGATCGATGAGCGACTTTGCGGCGCCCACGGCGAGCGCCTGATCGATGTCGGATGTCTGCCAGTGCCCTTCGCCATCTTTGGCGAAAACCAGCTCGGCGCGCAGTGTCGTGCCCTCCTCGTTCGGCTGTGCCGCCCGGCGCGCGATGATGACGTGGCACGCGAAGGTGTTTGTGCCGGTCTTTGCGCAATCGCCGTCGGCTTTAACCGACGCGACGTCCGCCGACGTCGGCAGCGGGTTGCCGACCAAGGCATTGAGCGACCCCTTGTTGGCCGAATCGAGTGCCCGGCGTACCGCGCCGTCAATGTCGCCTGCGCCTGGTCCTTCGTGCAGCCAGTCGCAAGCCGTCAGCGTCAAACACGTCATAGCCAACGCTAGTAGCCTTCTTTTGTGCATCATCTTCTCCAATGCGGGCAATGTCGGTGCCCGCGTTTCCAGCAACTGCCTTGCGGATTTGTCGGGAACCGCGCAGGAACGTGTGTCAGTGAGCGCGCCCGGTAAGCACCCATCGCAACGATCCGGTTTCGCGGACTTTTCAATTTTCGGGCGTGCTATTGCTATTGCTCTTATCCAACGCGTCGGTAAGTATACGGATGACCTCTTCGCGTTCCAGTTTGTCCACTCCGTCGATTTCGCTTGCGACCACGCGGTCTGCCAGTTCCTGGATCGTGATCGCCTCGCGGATCTGGGGCTTGCGCAAAGCCCGGATCAATCGCGGCCCGCCAACCAGCAGGCCGACGATAACGGCTGCGGCCACCCCCATGCCCGTCATCGCTTTAATCTCCCAGGATGTTGCTATCCATTAAATAACTGAGTGATCCCACATTCTTGAGGTCCATCGGGTCCAGAAATCGCGATGCCGACGACCGCTTGCGGTAACTCATTCGATAGGCGCGTGCGTTCGCGGCGTGGTTTCCAAAGCATCGGGAAGCGGCAGGTTCTGATGCGTCACAGGGGTTTTTTGCGCACCGTGCCGCGGCGCCGTCAATAGCCCTCGTATTGCCGCCACAATCCAAAAAGCATAAAGCTCGGCTTCCGTTGTTTTTTCAATATAAATGACTTAGACTATGCCGAAATAAGTCATAAATAACATTATATTTCTCGCCCCAATACATCAACACGCTAATACGCTGCCCTTCAAGCATTAACAGATTATTAACTCAGGCAAATCGATATCTTTAATAAATTTGGAATTTACATTTCGGGCGATTATTGCATGAAGACACTCGCGCCTGCCTCCCCGGCAGCCGCCACCAAGCTGGTCGGCAGCACCCTCTTTGCAGGCATTTCGGAAGCAAAAATTAAATAACAAGTAATTTATTCGTAATTTAATCGCGTATCGCAGATCGATGCGACGCTGCGGCGTAAATCGGTTTCAAAACGAAGGACAGCGCCGCTCGCGTTGAGCAAGCTCAGATATATCCGTTGGAATAAACCCTGGTCCGTCGACGAAATGAAAGCTCACTCATCCGTTGCGGACTCACGTTGTTGATATTCATTCGCGCAGCGTCAATGGCGGGTTAAACCGAATCCGCCGATTCGTTGCGCGCACGGCAACCCGCGTCAAAAGCGCCCCAGGGTCGCCACGCGTCGTATCGACTATCGTCCGAGCACGACCTCTGCCGCCGGCCACCCCTCCGACCGCATCACCGCCTCAATTGCCCCGCGCGGCCAGCCTCACGGCGATGGTCGGGCAAGTGCGCGGGTCGTCGGCGTAGTTCGTCATCGCGGCACGATCGCTCGTCGGCGTGTTCGCTTTGGACGTTGCGCCGGCATTTGTGAAGCGCGCTTCGAACTGGCCGGTTGCCTGACTTTCCGGCGGGGCTTCGTCAGTCGAATGAGTCTTTTGAACACTCTGCGAAAGTTACTATGGAAAATTTGATCAGAAAGCTCGACTTGATTTCCCTACGCTTGTTCGTCGCTGTCTGCCAGGAAAAAAATATCGCGCGTGCCGCCGAGCGCGAATTCATCACACCGTCCGCCGTCAGCCGACGAGTCGCCGAAATCGAAGCGCTGGTCGGCTTGCCGCTCATCCAGCGCCACGCCCGCGGTATCAGCGTGACACCGGCGGGCGACGCCGTGCGCCGCAGCGCGCTCGCGATCGCCAGCAAAATCGAAGTGCTAAGCGCGGAGTTGTCGCAGTTCTATTCGGGCGCGCACCGTCGTGATCGAGTTCCAAGACTATGCGACGGCCGTCGCCTGCTACGAGTCGGCCGAATATGAGCTCGTCAAGGCCAAGCGCGACTGCTGTTCGACAGCGGATATTCTGATCATCGAAGGCTACGACGGTCCGCAACCCGGCATGAGCAGTCCGGCGTGAAGTGCGGCACGTCGATAGCCTCCGTTCGAGCCGAATCGTTAAGTCGGCATTTTTGTTTTTTTACATTTCCACTATGACTGACGGTCTGCCCAATCCACAACGTTTCTTTGCTTTCTTCACTATCGCGATCGCCATCATCATCGCGGTTCTGGATAGTTCCATTGTCAACGTGGCGTTGCCCGCCATCGGCCGCGACCTGTCGGTGTCTCCCGCGCAGGCAATCTGGGTCGTCAACGCCTACCAGTTGGCGATTACCGTTTCACTGCTGCCCCTGGCGTGCCTCGGCGACATCATGGGCTACAAGCGGATCTACTGGGCCGGCCTGGCCGTTTTCACGCTCGCGTCGTTTGCCTGCGCCAATGCGCACACGTTGCCGGTCCTCGCCACCGCCCGGGTGGTTCAAGGTCTGGGTGCGGCGGGCATCATGAGCGTCAACATCGCACTGGTGCGCTTCATCTATCCGAAGGCGCAGCTTGGTGTCGGCGTCGGCTACGCTTCGCTGATCGTCGCGGTGTCGTCGGCTGCAGGGCCGAGCGTCGCCTCGGCCATCCTCTCCGTCGCCCACTGGCAGTGGCTGTTCCTCGTGAACGTGCCGCTCGGCCTGCTCGCGCTCATGGTCGGTGCGCGGACCTTGCCCATCACGCCCGCATCGGGTAAGCGGCTCGACAAGCTCAGTACGGTACTCAACGCGATCACCTTCGGCTTGCTGATTTCCGGTCTCGCGGCGTTCAGCGAAGCGGGCGGAGCGGAACGCGGCGTCGCGATGGTCACGGCCGCGTTGCTGGTCGGCGCACTCTTCGTCTGGCGGGAGAGCCGTCTTGCCGAGCCGCTGCTGCCAATCGATCTTTTGCGCCTGCCGGTGTTCTCGTTGTCGATGATCACGTCGATCTGCTCCTTCGCGGCGCAGACCATGGCCTTCATCGCGCTGCCCTTCTACTTCGAAACGACGCTCGGCCGTCCCGCGACGCAGACCGGCTTGCTCATGACCCCGTGGCCGCTGATGACCGCGTTGATCGCGCCGATCGCGGGGCGGCTCTCCGATCGTATGTCGCCGGAACGGATCAGCAGCGTCGGCCTCGTCTTCCTCGGCTGCGGGCTCGCTTCGCTCTGCTGGCTCGGCAGCGATCCGTCGCTGTTCGACATTGCGTGGCGGCTCGCCATCGGCGGGCTCGGCTTCGGTCTGTTTCAATCGCCCAATAATCGCGTGATCATGGGCAGCGCGCCAAGGGAGCGCAGCGGCGGCGCATCCGGCTTGCAATCGATGGGCCGTCTGCTCGGCCAGTCGCTTGGCGCCGTGGTGGTGGCGCTGGTGTTCGGCCTTGCGCACCAGCGCCAGGCGCAACTCATCACGGCGATTGGCGCGGCGTTGGCATTGATCGCGGCAAACGCCAGCGCGTTGCGCCGGGTCAAGTCCCGTAGTCCGAACGTCGCTGCAAGTCCCGTCGTGTCCGATCGGTAACACGCCCACTTCCCCCAGCCTGGATACCGCCAAACCATGTCTCTATGCGACGCCGTAGACCACGACGGACCCACGACGATTTCCGACCCACGGGCCTTGCGCAACGCGCTGGGCAACTTCGCCACGGGCATCACCATCGTCACCGCGCGCAACGCCGACGGCAGCGCGATTGGTCTGACCGTCAATTCATTTAACTCCGTTTCGCTGGAGCCGCCGCTCATCATCTGGAGCCTGTCGCGGACCAGTTCGAGATTGGACGCGTTTCAACGCGCTGCACACTACGCCGTGCACGTTCTCGCGTCCGATCAGATCGAACTGGCACAGCGCTTCGCCACCAGCGGCGTGGACAAGTTCCTCGGGCTGCGTACGTCCTCGGGACTCGGCGGCGTTCCGCTGCTGGAAAACTGCTGCGCCTGGTTTGAGTGCCGCAATGAGTCGCGCCTGCAAGCCGGCGATCATCGGCTGTTCATCGGTGCAGTGGAGCGCTTCTCGACTGCGCAGCGCAAGCCTCTGATTTACCACGGCGGGTGTTATCGAGAGTTGAGCGCGCAAGACTGACCGGCCTCTTTGCGCCGGCCTCGACATCATTAAAAAAAAAGAAAGTCCGTTTTCAGTACTTCGCTTCCCATCAAGCCGCTGGAGATCTCAAGCATGAACGCCCCGCTATCCTCCCCACTATGGGATGCCCTCGCCACTGCGTCGCTCGACGACAAAGTACACGCTCGGTCAAGGCCGGATATATCTGAGTGGGACAGCGACCGCGCACTACCCAGCGTGAAGAGCGTCCTACCTGCATTAGCTACGAATCGTGTCCGACGCGTTGCCATTCTGTAGGTTATATCTCGTTTCACCTACGAGTGAAAGTCTTCAGCACTGGGATACGCGGCTGGACTGAAGACTTTCTTGTAACACTGAAAGCTTTATTGTGATGCTGAAGACTTTTTTGTGACGCCACAGAGATGCGGCCTACATCGCCTTCTTGAACGGCGCGCCCGAATGCTCGCGCAATTCATTGAAGACGATCTTCGGCCACGCCTTCTGCGCGACTTCGATTTCCGACACATGCGACGCCAGATACGTCGGCGCATCCGATGCATCGAGCGCGATCCGCGCCGCGTACGAATCGGTGAAACGGCGCAGTTCGGCAGCGTCGTTGCAGGTCACCCAGCGCGACATCCGGTAACGCGCCGGCGCCATCCGCACGTCGACCTTGTATTCCGTCGACAAGCGGTGCGACACCACTTCGAACTGAAGCTGACCCACCGCGCCGAGAATCATCAAGCCGCCAACTTCCGGACGGAACACCTGAATCGCGCCTTCCTCGCCGAGCTGCTTGAGCGCTTCGCCGAGCTGCTTGGCGCGCATCGGATCGACCACTTCCACCGTCTGAAAGATTTCCGGCGCGAAGAACGGCAAGCCGACGAACTGCAACTGCTCGCCTTCGGTCAGCGTATCGCCGAGACTCAACGTACCGTGATTCGGAATACCGATGATGTCGCCCGGATACGCCTCGCTGACCGTCTCGCGACGCTGCGACAGGAACGTCACCACGTTATTGGCGCGGAACGTCTTGTTCGAGCGCGTCACCTTCACGGCCATGCCCCGCTCGAAACGACCCGAGCACACCCGGATGAACGCCACGCGGTCGCGGTGCGCCAGATCCATGTTCGCCTGCACCTTGAACACGACGCCGGTGAACTTCGGCTCGTCCGGCATCACCGGACGCTGCACCGTCATGCGCATCGACGGCGGCGGCGCCAGATCGACCAGCGCGTCGAGAATTTCCTTCACACCGAAGTTGTTGATCGCCGAGCCGAACAGCACCGGCGATTGCTGCCCCGCCAGGAATTGTTCGCGATCGAAATCGGGCGTCGCGCCGGTGATCAGATCGATCTCTTCCTTCGCGCGCACCCAGCTATGGCCGAAACGGCGTTCGCCTTCCTCGTCGCCGAGCGCCTGCAGCGTTTCAACCGCGCCGCCCGCCGTATCCTGCCCGGCGCGGAACACGCGCACCTGATCGCGCTGGATATCGTAGACGCCCTGAAATTCCTTGCCCATACCGATCGGCCACGTAAACGGCACAGCGGCGACGCCCAGATGCTGTTCGATTTCGTCGAGCAGTTCGAGCGGCTCGCGCACTTCGCGGTCGAGCTTGTTGATGAAGGTGACGATCGGCGTCTTGCGGCTGCGGCAGACTTCGAGCAGCTTCAGCGTTTGCGCTTCGACGCCGTTCGCGCCGTCGATCACCATCACGGCGGCGTCGACCGCGGTCAGCACGCGATAGGTATCTTCGGAGAAGTCTTCGTGGCCCGGCGTGTCGAGCAGATTGATCACGGCGTCGCCGTACTCGAACTGCATCACCGAGCTGGCCACCGAAATGCCGCGCTGCTTTTCGATCTCCATCCAGTCGGACGTCGCGTAGCGATTGCTCTTGCGGCCCTTGACGGTACCGGCGATCTGGATTGCGCCTGAAAACAGCAGCAGCTTTTCAGTGAGCGTGGTCTTGCCCGCGTCCGGGTGGGAAATGACCGCGAACGTGCGGCGGCGTTTGAGTTCGGAGACTGACATCGGGTCTGGCGGTCACGGATAGGGGTTCGGGCGGTCTGCGGCGGCTTGTGGCTGCCGGTCTGCCACGCCTTGCGCGGCGGCGTCGAGCTGCGGGAGTTGGGCCGGGACCCGCGTCACATGGCAACCTCGCCGCGTCGGAAACGGGTCACGAACGAGCGTTCGACAATACGGGAATCGCCAGCGCAGAACAGCGCAAGGTGCGAATGATACACGTCATGGGGACGGCCCGCCGGAAAAGGCGGCGGGCCGGGTCATGGGTAGAACGGGAATGGGCCGGCAGACACCATCGTGAGCAGCGCAAAGGAAGAGAAACCTCAGAATTCAGAAGCGTGCGAACGGCGTAAAGGTGAGGGTTTTCGGGAACCGCGATTGTCGACCTCGAATCACGGCGAACGGTGATCGCGTCAGACGTTGCGCACGCACCGGGAGTGAGCAAGTCAAACAGATCGCCAATGTCCTGGAAGATGCGCCGCATGAAGTCGCAGCCGACCCGCGAGATTCTTCACAGGGCCCGGAAACGCCCGCCACCAAAGGCTGACGCGGCTTACGCGGAAGGTTCGGGACGCGCTGCGATCAGCGCAGCCGACCGCTTGCGTCGAGTGTGCAAAACGCCGACGCCAGGCTCACCGAACAAACAAAGCCCGACGCAAGGGACAAGGAAAAACCCATGCATCGCGACCCAGCCTCACGCGAAAGGTGAGCGTTTTCGGGACTAGTGCAGCGGTGCGAAAAAAAGTACGCGCAGATTCACTTTGGAAAAACAACCGCGTTGCGAGCGAACGCGCCATGCCGTCATGCAGTCACGCGATGTGGGGGACTTCAGGGAGCTTCGATCAGGAAGCGCTCGCGATTCTTGCCCGCCAGCCAGTTGGGCGAGCGGCCACGACCGCTCCATGTCTCGCCGGTTTTCGGATTGCGATACTTGGCCACCACGGCCGGTTTGCGCCCCGCCGCGCGCTTGCTCGAAAAGCCCAATTCTTCCGCGGTCAAGTCGTATTCGGCGACTTTTTGCTTGATGTCGGCGATCGCCTGTGCGACTTCCTTTTCACGTGCCAGCGCGACTTCTCTGTGGAGTTTTTCGAGCTGGGCAGTCAACTGCTTGTACGAGGCCATGACGGTGCTCCAATCGGTTTGACTAACTGCAGTGTGACCCTATCAGACGAAAAAAGCACCGGATAGAGACCCGCTGCCCCCGCCCATCAAGGCCGCGAACAGGGGGGAACCGGCACACTCAATCGTCAATTGCATCGTATACGCGACGTTCGAAATCGAACGAGCAGATCGGAGGACACGGGCGGCATCCGCCGCCGCGCGCGGTCAGGACTTCTGCCTTGCCTCCAATGCCAGAAGCGCGGCATTGAGCCTTTTGACGCGGCTCGCCTGCGCCGGCACCAGCGCCGCGCCGGACACAGAATCGATCCGGTTGCGCCAATAGGACAACGGGATACGGTCTTCAGCAGAAATGTGCGAGATTATGTGTTCAAGATGTTCAATATCTTTTTCGAGTTGGTGGTGATTCATTTCTATCCCCGGAATTTCCAAATCAAATCAATTGCGGAGCATAAAACGTGCCGCAATCGAGCCGCTTCGTTGTTAAAGATTGAAAATCTCTCTCAACCCCCCGTTCCAACCGACACAAAATCGGCAAAACATGCGTGCCGCCTTAATCTGCCAGTCGCTGAGACGAGGATACTGCGACTAATATTCGCGTTCCGTTAGGTGCCGCACCGACTCGGCGTGTCGGCAAACCCGAATGCCCCTGAGCGCCTTCTATTCGGGCTGGGCGGCGAAAGAAATAATGCAGCGGCGAGGTCCGTTAAAATCCGTTGCGCATCGTGGACCATCCGCAAATGTGCATTAGATACTGATCTTTATGACGGTATTGTGCTTAACATAAGCACCGGCTAGCTGAATAGCTCGGGCCGGGCAGAAATCCGCGCGCAAATGGCGGGAATGGCGGGAATGACTCGAATGGCGACGCCCGCCGTCGTGGCCGATCGGCGGACTCAATAGAGGAAGGTGAAAACAGGCCGCGCCGGCCGAAGGCTAGCGCGTCGTCATTTCGCCCGGCAGGCGTAGATCAGGCTGAGCGTGCCGTTGTCGGTGGACTGGCGCACCACGTCGAAAGCGCTGCCGCAACCGGCGCGCGCCTGTTGCACGCAGGAGTCGGAGCCATTTGGGCATTGCACCAGCGTGGTGGCGCGGCCGTCCGACAGAAACAGCGGCGCGCTGCTGCTGCAACCGCTCAGCACGGCGACCCCGGCTACGCCCAGCGCCACACAAGCCCGGCGCGCAAAAGAGGAGAGACTGTGTTTCATTGAAACCCCGATCGCTTCTTGTTTTTCGATCACGCGATTGTGCCACGCTCGAATTACGCTGCGTCAGTCGATGTCTTCACCTCGATGCCGTAGGCCGCGATCTTCTTGTAGAGCGTCGCGCGGCCCATGCCGATCTGCGCTGCCGTCTCGATCACGCGTCCGCCGTTGGCGTGCAACGCGTCGCTCAGGAAGCGTTTCTCGAACGCCGCCATTGCGTCGCTCCACAACGGCCGCTCGGGCGCGGCGGCGGTTTCAGCCGAGGCGCGCGCGTGAGCCGTCAGATCGGGCTCGCGCGGATGACGCAAACTTCCATGCGCCGGACCGATGAACGGCGCCAACGCCCGCGCATCGATGCGCTCGCTATCGGACAGCATCACGGCACGCTCCAGCGTATTGCGCAACTCCCGCACATTGCCGGGCCATCCGTACGAACACAGTAGCCGCAACGCGTCGTCCTGCAATTCGAAGTGACTGCCGCCGCGCGCTTGCGTCGACAGATCCTCGAGCATGGCGTAGGCCAACGCCTCGATATCGGACAGACGCTCGCGAAGTGCCGGCGCCTGGATCGTCAGCACGTTCAGGCGATAGAACAGGTCCGCGCGAAAGCGCCCGGCCGCAACCAGCGCAGGCAAATCGGCCGAGGTCGCTGCAATGATCCGCACGTCCGCGCGCACGATCCGGTTCGAGCCGAGCGGTTCGAACTCCTTGTCCTGCAGCACGCGCAGCAGCTTGCCTTGCAAGGGCAGAGGCATATCGCCGATTTCGTCGAGAAACAGCGTGCCGCCGTTCGCGAGCTCGAACTTGCCGACGCGGCCCTTGCGGTCAGCACCTGTGTACGCGCCGGCCGCCGCGCCGAAGAACTCGACTTCGAGCAACGTGTCCGGAATGGCCGCGACGTTGACGGTGACGAGCGGCTGATTCGCCCGCGCCGACCCGGCGTGAATCGCGTGCGCCAGCAGTTCCTTGCCGGTGCCGGTTTCGCCGAGCAGCAGCACCGGCGAATCGACCTGCGCCGCCCGGCGCGCCTGGCGCTTCACTTCGAGACTGGCCGCGCTGGTGCCGACGAAACTGCCGAACGTGTATTTCGCCCGCCGCGCCTGCGCCAGCGACTGGCGGGTCGCGATCAGTTCCTCCTGCACCCGCGAATAGTGGGAAAAGAGCGGGGTCAGCGCTTTCAGTTCATCGAACAACGCGAAGCCGACCGCGCCGACGGTTTCGCCCGCATCGTCTTTCAGCGGCAGCCGCGTGACGACGAGCGGTTCGCGGTCCGTTTCGAGGATGTCGAGCAATATCGGCTTGCCGGTGTTCACCACCTCACGCATCAGGCTGTTGGGAATCACCGCTTCGCAGTCGCGGCCAATGGCCTGCTGCGGATCCGAAAAGCCGAAACGCGCCGCATAGCGCTTGTTGATCCACACGACGCGCGCGTCGGCATCGACGATAAAAGTGCCTTCGCTGAAATTTTCGAAAGTACGGAAAAGCGAATCCATCGCCCGGCGCAGCACGTCGCCGTAAGTGGCGGGAAGGCCCGCCCAGTCGTTCATCATGATGTCGCTGTCTCCTGCTATCGTCTTATTTATGCTTGTCTCGTTTGGTAGACAAGCATATCTCAACGAAGAGATCGCCAGCAATCCCGCCGCATAAGGGATTGACCTGGCACAGCCTATGTTCAGCTGATTTCACGTCCCGATTTCGAGACGTATGGGTACAATCAGCCGCATCACGTTTCGAGCTGCGGGCTGCCAGATCCACCGGCAGGCCGCTGCGGCGCGTGTGGCACGGAACCTGCATCTGCGGCGCCGGGCCGCCGCGCCGTCGGGACGGCGTACACGTAGAACAACCAAGCATGGAGACTCAATGTCCTTTGTCATCGTCCTCGCCGCACTGGCGTTTCTGATGTTTGCCGCGTATCGCGGCTACAGCGTCATTCTGTTCGCACCGATCGCCGCGCTCGGCGCAGTGCTGCTGACCGAACCGGCCGCCGTTGCACCGGTGTTCTCCGGCATCTTCATGGAGAAGATGGTCGGCTTCGTGAAGCTCTACTTCCCCGTATTTCTGTTGGGCGCCGTGTTCGGCAAGGTGATCGAACTATCCGGTTTCTCGGAATCGATCGTGGCCGCGGCGATTCGCTATATCGGCCGCTCGCGCGCCAATGCGGTGATCGTCGCGGTATGCGCGCTGCTCACCTACGGCGGGGTGTCGCTGTTCGTGGTGGTGTTCGCGGTGTATCCGTTCGCCGCCGAACTGTATCGCCAGAGCAATATTCCGAAGCGCCTGATGCCGGGCGCGATCGCGCTCGGCGCGTTCTCGTTCACGATGGATTCGCTGCCGGGCACGCCGCAGATCCAGAACATCATCCCGAGCACGTTCTTCAAGACGACCTCATGGGCCGCGCCGGCGCTCGGCGTGATCGGCTCGCTGTTCATCATCGCGGTCGGGCTGACGTATCTGGAATGGCGCCGCCGCGCGGCAATGGCGACCGGCGAGGGCTACGGCACGGAACTCGTCAACGAACCGGAGCGCGTCGAATCCGAGCAACTGCCACATCCGCTGCTGGCGGTCGCGCCGCTGGTTCTGGTCGGCGTGGCGAACTTCCTGCTGACGCGCTGGATTCCCAATTGGTACGGCGCGTCGTACACCGTCACACCGGACATCCTGCCGGGCGTCCATGCGCCGGTCACGGCGACGATCAAAAGCGTGGTCGCGATCTGGGCCGTCGAAGGTGCGCTGCTGCTCGGCATCATCCTCGTCGTGCTGACGGCATTCCGCCGCGTGAGCGATCGCTTCGCGATCGGCACCAAGGCCGCGGTGGCGGGCGCGCTGCTGGCTTCGTTGAACACCGCGTCGGAATATGGTTTCGGCGGCGTGATCGCGGCACTGCCGGGCTTTCTGGTGGTCAGCGATGCGTTGAAGAGCATCCCGAATCCGCTCGTCAACGCTGCCGTCTCGGTGAGCTCGCTGGCGGGCATCACGGGTTCGGCTTCGGGCGGCATGAGCATCGCGCTCGCGGCGATGTCCGACGTGTTCATCAAGGGCGCGGAAGCCGCGCATATTCCGATGGAAGTGCTGCATCGGGTCGTCTCGATGGCGAGTGGCGGCATGGACACGCTGCCGCACAACGGCGCGGTAATCACGTTGCTGGCGGTGACGGGGTTGACGCACCGTCAGTCGTATCGCGACATTTTCGCGGTGACGGTCATCAAGACGCTGGCGGTGTTCTTTGTGATCGCGGTTTATTACGCGACGGGGCTGGTTTAACGTCGAGTCGCGGTGATCGCCCGCGGCTCGCTGATGCTGGCAACGCCCGAGTTTGAGTTCGCCCTCAAAAGCCATTGCACAACCCGTGATTCACACAAGTCAGTTGGCTCGAAGTATGCTGCTTGCTCTGGCCTCGGGAGCGTTCTGTGGTCGAGACACTGCAAGATGGCACAACTCAGGGACACGGAGGGTGGCTTATGGCAAAGATAGCGAATGTCAGCATCGAACAGCTCCGTCCGCTGCAGGCGACGGTCGGAATGATCGAGGTAGACGCAAAACGAAAACGCCTTTTGGCCATGAACGAAAAGGCCTTGAAGGAATTCCTGAAAGGCGCACCGATTCCAACAGTGATAGGCAAGCACGACCGGCACTACATCGTCGACCACCATCATCTCGCGCGTGCGCTCCTGGATGGAGGCATCGGGAAGGCTTTCGTCGAAGTCGTAGAGGACCTCTCGCGTCTTGCCGACATGAAGTTCTGGGACACTGTTATCGAGAGACGGTGGGTTCATCCCCAGGATGAGCGAGGTATCCTGCGAGCCATTTCCGCAATTCCAGATGAGGTGTCGGGGCTCACCGACGACCCGTACCGCAGCCTCGCAGCCTTTGTGCGCGACGGGGGTGGTTACGTAAAAACGCCTGAGCCCTTCGCCGAATTTCAGTGGGCGGACTTCTATCGGACACGTATCCCGATGTGGACGAGTGAATTGCAGTTCAATGCAGCCGTCGAGCAAGGGGTCCACCTTGCGTGGAGCCCTGACGCGAGGACCCTCCCCGGCTTCAAGTCGCGGCGCGGTAAAGTTTGAAGTAGCACCAGGAGCACGCATAAACCCAACCCTGCAATTACGGCTCGGCGCAGCATAAACCTGAGTGGTTTACTGGGAAACCCTCAAGAGCGCGGGGTTAATGCCGTTAATCCTTGCATTGACGTAAGGACCGCTCGAACGCGCGTCCGCCCTGCAAGGAAAGCCATGCGCAACAATCAGCCTGTCACCGGGCACGAATACGAATTCCCTTCGTCGCAGATGCTGGTTTCCGCGACCGACCTGACCGGCCGCATCCAGTATTGCAATCCGGCGTTCATCGCCGTCTCGGGCTTTACGCGCGATGAACTGATCGGCCAGCCGCATAACCTGATCCGTCATCCGGACATGCCGCGCGAAGCCTTCGCCGACATGTGGACGACGATCCGCGACGGCCGTCCATGGACCGCGCTCGTCAAGAACCGCCGCAAGAACGGCGACCATTACTGGGTGTATGCGAGCGTCACGCCGGTGGTCGACAAAGGCGCGGTGGTCGGCTATCTGAGCGTGCGCGTGAAGCCGGAACGCGACGCGGTGCGCGCCGCCGACGCGCTGTATGCGCGAATCCGCACCGGCGAATCGCGCGCGTTCAAGTTGCGCCGCGGCGTGGTGGTGCGCACCGGTGTGCTCGGCCGTTTGCAAGCACTGATGCGCCTGCCGGTTGCGACGCGCGCGGCGATCGGCTATGCGCTCACGCTGCTGGCACTGCTGCTCACCGGCTTCGCCGCATGGAGCGGCACGCCGCCGGCGCCGTTCTGGATTGCGTTCGGCGTCACCGCGGCGTTCAGCGTCGTGTCCTGGCAGATCCTGAAGCGGCAACTCGCCGAGCCGATCCTCGACATGTCCGGCTTTGCGACCCGCCTCGCGGCCGGCGACCTGACCGCCGATCTGGTGATCCAGCGTCATGACGATCTCGGCGACGTGCTGCAGGCGTTGAATCAACTGAAGGCGAATCTCGCGGCGATCGTCTACGACGTGCGCGCGCAGATCACCGGCATGCTCGACAACGCGCGTGAAATTTCCAGCGGCAATGTCGATCTCGCGCGCCGCACGGAACTGCAGGCTGCGTCGCTCGAGGAAACCGCCGCCACCATGGAAGAGCTGACCACCACTGTGCAGGCTAACGCCGATGCCACCGTGCGCGCGCTCGATCTGGCGAAAGACGCGCAAGCGGCGGCGGCGGTCGGCGGCAAGATCGCCGGCCAGGTCGAGCAGACCATGGCCGGCATCACGGCCGCGTCGAAACGCATTGCGGACATCACCGGCGTGATCGACGGCATCGCGTTCCAGACCAACATCCTCGCGCTGAACGCCGCCGTCGAAGCGGCGCGCGCGGGCGAAGCGGGCCGCTCGTTCGCGGTCGTCGCCAGCGAGGTGCGCATGCTGGCGCAACGTTGCGCGGCGTCGTCGAAGGAAATCAAATCGGTGGTCGAAGCGAGTGCAACCGAAGTTGCGCTGGGCACCGAGCTGGTTGCACGCACAACCTCCCAGATGCGCGTGATCGATGAAGCGGTGAGCCGCGTGTCGTCGATCATCGTCGAGGTGGCGAATGCAAGCAGCGAGCAGGCCGAAGGCATTCGCCAGGTGAATCAGGCGGTTTCGCATCTCGACGGCGCCACGCAGCAGAACGCCACGCTGGTCGAGCAGGCGGCGGCCACGGCGCAACGTCTCGCGGAGCAGGCCGACGTGCTGGACGAGGCGGTGCGCCTGTTCACCGTCGCCGATGCAGCGCCCGCGCAGCGCGCGGCCACGCCGAAGCGGCAGGCCGCTGCGCACGATCAGGCGCGAGAAGTGAAGCGTGACGTTGCGCATGCTGCACATGCAGTAGCACGCGATATCGAGCAGGAAGAAATGACATTGATCTGATAGATCGGCGTTACTCCCACCTCGACAGCCAGGTATTGACGCATCAGGATGGAGACCGTCAGCGCCCGGTTGATTGTGTGGGCTGGCTGACCCGAGTAACAACGGCGTTTAGCAGCCCGTCCCTTTGCGGACGGGCTATTTTTTTACCGGTTGTTTTCCGATGGTTTTCCGGTTGTTCGCCGGCGGCGATCTTCGAAACGACGAACGTCGAAACGGCGAACGTCGAAGCGGCGATCTTCGAAACGGCGAACGTCGAGGCCGCGAACGTCGAGGCCGCGCTCGTTGCCCGGGGTCGCCGTCCACCTTGCCGTTAGCAGGAACCGCCGCGGGGCCGCCGTGCGAAAGGTGAGGAAATACGGGAGCGGTCGACGTGAAACCAGCACGCGACTGCACCCCGGCACAGCGCAACGCGGCACCAATGGCGCGCCACGCCCCAAGCGATGCTACGCTAAGCGAACTGCGCCTGCGCCTGAGTTCGCCTCGCCTCGCGCAAGCAACACGATCCACCATCACCGGAGACTGACGTGACCGCTTCCGACGCGCCGCACATCAATCCGCTCTCTTCGCACTACACCGCCATGGCGCGCAACAACGCATGGTCGAATCTGCGCCTGTACCGCGTCTGCCTCACCTTGACCGACAAGGCCTTCGCCGAGCGAAGGGTGAGTTTCTTTCCGTCGTTGCAGCTCACGTTGAATCACATTCTTCTGGTCGACCGATATTACTTCGACGCACTGGTCGACGGCGGCAAAGGGCTCACCATTTTCGACAACGAATTGCCCTATCCGCGCGCAGCAGACCTGTGGGATGCACAAGCAGAGAGCGACCGGCAACTGCTGGCCTTCTGCGAATCGCTGACCGACGATGCTTTGCAACGCGACGTACGGATCGACCGCGGCCCGGCTGTCGGCGTGCAGCATGAAAACATCGGCAGCGTATTGCCGCATGTTTTCGTGCATCAGATCCATCATCGCGGCCAGGCGCACGCGATGATGAGCGGCATTACCGCCGCCCCGCCTCAGCTCGACGAGTTCTTCCTCGCCGCCGACGCGCCGCTGCGCGAACTCGACCTGCATGAGCTGGCTAACCTTCAGCGGCCGCCCGGATTGACGCGATAAGCCAAACGGGGCCGCAAGGTTCTTAACCGAAGCACGCGTCAACAACATGACAGCCGGGAGGAAGGATTGCACCGCCGCGGGGCACGAAAAATGCGTCCGTCGCTGCGGAGAGTCGCGTTAAACTGGCTGTCATCGTCGTGCGGCGCAGCACGCACGCGGCGACGCGGCGAGACGGAATGCAGCAGGCATATGAATGAACGGGCAGATACCCAGATGTGAGCGCGGCGCGACAGACGGCGGCTCCATCCTGCCCGTACAATCGTTTGATCAACAACGGAACAAGGACAACTTCGATGCGCACTACCGGGTCTTCCGGGTCAATGGCCCTGCTCACCGAATACGACGACGCAACGGCGCGCGAACTCCGCTCACTGCGCCTCGAATCGACAGAAGACGGCAAAGGCATTCTTCTGATCGAGGTCGATGAGCGCAAGCCGGGCATTCACCGCGAAGTGCGCTACGAAATCACGCCTGCGGAACTGATCGCGGCGATTCGCGCGCACGGGGCGGAATTGCCTGGCGAACAGCACAATCATCGTCAATAAAGCGCGAGCGCCCGGCATTGCGTTCTCTCGCGGATGCCGGGTGAAGCGTGTCGTGTTTGCACTGTCACCGTCCGGCGGCCCTGTGCCGCTGTACATTTCAATTCTATCGATCCATTCCGGGCGCGCTTTCAATTCACTTTAGTCTTTAGTTTTAGCGGCCGGCTTTCGGTACCGTCGTGCACGCGTTCTGTGTAAGCCGTGACTCAAATTATTCGCCTTTTGAATACCTTCTAATTGACGGCGTCCGGCCGAACGGACGGTTAATCCGCGAGCCGTGGCGGCGCTTCATAGAGCCGAATAGCGGGCATCCTGGCTGGGCGTTTGCACGTATTGAAAATGCGTCCATAATCCTTGCATTCTCTTCCGACTTCCCCATCTACTCCGTTCCTGAAAAGGCTGCGGATGTAAGCCAATGCTACATGACCTCGTCGAGCAATACGGGCCGGCGCTCATTTTCGCCAATGTGCTGGCCGCCTCCCTTGGGCTGCCGGTACCGGCCATGCCGTCGCTCGTTCTGTTCGGCGCAATGGCCGCCATGCACCCCGGCTCGGTGGGCACGCAATTGGTGCCAGTGCTGGTGCTGTCGATATTCGCTACGCTGATCGGCGACAGCGCGTGGTATCTCGCCGGGCGTCTGTACGGCGGCAACACGCTGAAGACGATCTGCCGCCTTTCGTTGTCGCGCGACACTTGCGTGAAGAAGACCGAACGCTTTTTCGGACGTTGGGGCGTGCGCGTGCTGGCGGTGGCAAAGTTTGTCCCGGGCCTGTCGATCGTGTCGATCCCGATGGCCGGCGCAATGGGTACGCGCTACCGCACGTTCCTCACGTACGACAGCGTCGGCGCCGCTTTGTGGTCCGGCACGGGCCTGATCCTCGGTGCGCTGTTCGCGCGGCAGATCGACATGGTGTTCGCCGCCGCCGGACGCCTCGGGCGCACGGCCGCGCTGGTAGCCGTCGGATTGCTGCTGCTGTACGCCGGTTATCGCTGGGTACGCCGCCGCCAGCTGATTTCGAAGCTCGCGTCCGCACGGATCGAAGTCGACGAGTTGGCAAAACTGGTCGCGGCCGGCGATACGCCGGTGCTGTTCGATATCCGTTCGCAGGAAAAGCGCAAGCTCGATCCGTTCGTGATTCCGGGCTCGCAATTCGCCGACGAGCGGCAACTCGACGAGATTGTCGCGAAGTATCCGCGCGATCAGAAGGTAGTGATTTACTGTTCGTGCCCGAATGAGATTTCCGCGGCATGGATGGCCAAGCAGTTGAACGAAGCCGGCTTTTCCGACGTGCTGCCGCTGCGTGGCGGCATGGAAGCCTGGCGCGACTCGGGCAAAACGGTGGAAGCGCTGCCCGACATGTTGCCGCCGGAAGTGGCGGTCGACGATATCGCGCCGAAGGCCGTGTAGCGCAGCGCGCCCCAGCATCAGCGCCATCGCGCGCCCGCGCCCACGCCCGCTTCGCCGTCGAACAATCAGGATGAAGACAGAAGGAGCGGTTCAATGCTTTCGACTCAAGAAGCTGAAGGGCAACAAGCAGTAGTCGCCGATGCGCCGTTTTCGTCGCTCTCGACGCGTCGTCATCAGATGTTCCCCGAACTCACGTGTGAGGAGATCAAGCGTCTGCGGCGGTTCGGCGAGGAGCACCATTGGGAAGCCGGCGATCTGCTGTTCGAGACCGGCCACACCGGCCCCGGCATGTTCGTATTGCTGGACGGGCGCGTGAAGGTATATCAGCGCGACGGCATCGGACGCGAAGTCTTGATCGCCGAACATGGCGCGGGGCAATTTCTCGCCGAAGTCGGTCAACTGTCGGGACGGCCCGCGCTGGTCAACGGCTTGGCGCTCAGTCCGGTCGACGCGCTGCTGATCCCGCCGGTCAAGCTGCGCGCACTGATCGTCGCCGAAGCCGAACTCGGCGAGCGCATCATGCGGGCGCTGATCCTGCGGCGCGTGGCGCTGATCGAAAAGGGCGCGGGCGGCCCGATTCTGATCGGCAACAGCAGCGACGCGCGGCTCGTTACGTTGCAAGGCTTCTTGTCGCGCAACGGCCATCCTCATTCGGTGATCGACGAG
This sequence comes from Paraburkholderia sp. GW821-FHT02A12, assembly GCF_059422005.1. NCBI lineage: Bacteria > Pseudomonadati > Pseudomonadota > Betaproteobacteria > Burkholderiales > Burkholderiaceae > Paraburkholderia > Paraburkholderia sp. GW821-FHT02A12. Next base: position 3,749,139 of record NZ_JBWKWA010000002.1, read on the forward strand.
CGCGACGAAGACGCGCTGCGTCTGATCGAACAATTCGCCGCGCAGAAAGAGGACTTGCCGCTGGTGATCTGCCCGGACGGCTCGGTGCTGCGTCACCCGAGCACGCCGGAACTCGCCACCTGTCTCGGCTTGCTGCCCGATCTCGACGATTCGGTTGTGTACGACGTGGCGATCGTCGGCGCCGGTCCGGCAGGCCTCGCCACCGCGGTGTATGCGGCGTCCGAAGGACTGTCGGTGATCGTGCTCGACAGCCGCGCGCCGGGAGGCCAAGCGGGCGCCAGTGCGCGGATCGAAAACTATCTCGGCTTTCCGACCGGTATCTCCGGGCAGGCGCTGGCAGGCCGCGCGTTCGTGCAGGCGCAGAAATTCGGCGCCCACGTCGCGATTCCGGTCCACGTGAAGGCGCTGCATTGCGCGGAATCGCCGTATCGGCTGGAACTCAAGTGCAGCGGTCATATCAGCGCCCGCACGATCGTGATCGCCAGCGGCGCGGTGTACCGGCGCCCCGCGCTCGAAGGCCTCGAGCGCCTCGACGGACGCGGCGTCTATTACTGGGCGTCGCCGGTCGAAGCCAAGCTGTGCAAGCGCGCGGAGATCGTGCTGGTGGGCGGCGGCAACTCGGCCGGCCAGGCCATCGTCTATCTGGCGACGCATGCGGCCAAAGTCCATGTGCTGATCCGCCGGAGCGGCTTTGAAGCCACCATGTCGCGTTACCTGATCGACCGCATCCGTTCGCTGCCGAATGTGTTCGTGCATCCGAACTCGGAGATCGGCCGGCTCGACGCGGACGAAAGCGGCCTCGCGTCGGTCGCGTTGAAAAACCCGCTGCCGGACGGCACCGATCATTTCGACACGCGGCACCTGTTCCTCTTCACCGGTGCGGACCCGAATACCGACTGGCTGCGCACCTGCGGTGTGGAACTGGACGCCAAGGGCTTCGTGCTGACCGGCACCAGTGCCGACGGCACGTCGACCTGCGATCTCGGCACGACCGTCGAAGGCGTGTACGCGATCGGCGACGCGCGCGCCGGGTCGACCAAACGGGTCGCGGCAGCGGTCGGGGAAGGCGCGGCGGTGGTCTCGCAGATTCATCAGCTTCTGGCGGCATCGGCGGGCGAAGCGGTCGCTTTGGGTGCCTGAACCGTCTTGCGGGCTTCGGCTCGGTTTTTGGCCGCTTTTTCGGCTCACTTCCCCGCTTGCACTCCTAATCCGCCGTCCGGCTCACCACCGGCCGGCGGGTAATCTTTCACGCTAAAGTAGCGACTGCCGATCCCGACGCCGGACCTCGCGTCCGCTCCCCAACGCAGTCACTCACTGAACGACGCTCGCGTGAAGACTCTTCCGCTATCCGCAGCCCGCACCTTGCATCTGGCCGCGCAAGGTTTGCTGACGCCGCCGCGCCGCAAGGCCGTCAAGTCCGACGTGGTCGACGCGATTCGCCGGATGGCGCAATTGCAGATCGACACGATCCACGTCGTCGCCCGCAGCCCGTACCTCGTACTGTTCAGCCGGCTCGGCGCGTATCCGCAGCAATGGCTCGACGAGCATCTCGCCGAAGGCAAGCTGTTCGAGTACTGGTCGCACGAGGCCTGTTTCGTGCCGACCGAAGATTACGGTCTGCTGCGTCACCGCATGCTCGATCCGAGCGGCATGGGCTGGAAATACGCAGCCGAGTGGCACAAGAAGCATCGTAAGGACATCGCGCGCCTGCTCGCGCATATTCGCGAGACTGGCCCGGTGCGTTCAGCCGATTTCGCTCGCGAGGCCGGTAAGGGCAACGGCTGGTGGGACTGGAAGCCGGAGAAGCGCCACCTGGAAGTGCTGTTCGCCATTGGGCAATTGATGGTGGCGGAGCGGCGCAATTTTCATCGCGTCTACGATCTGACCGAGCGTGTGCTGCCGGGCTGGGACGACGCGCGCGATCTGCCGCCGCCGGAAACCGTCACCCAGGAAGTGTTGCGCCGCAGCTGCCGCGCGCTCGGCGTCGCGCGCGCCGATTGGGTCGCCGATTACTACCGGCTGCCGCGCCGTCCCTACCGCGACGAACTGCATGCGCTCGCCGATCAGGGCGAGCTGATTCCGGTGCAAGTGGAAGGCTGGAAACAGGACAGCTACGTCCACCGCGAATTCGCGTCGATGATCGACGACGCGGCCGACGGCAAACTCGCTTCGAGCGTCACCACGGTGCTGTCGCCGTTCGATCCTGTGGTGTGGGACCGCAAGCGCGCCGCCGCGCTATTCGACTTCGACTACGCGATCGAATGCTATACGCCGGCGGCGAAACGCAAATACGGTTACTTCGTTCTGCCGCTGTTGAGCCGCGGTCGTCTGGTCGGCCGCGTGGATGCCAAAGCGCATCGGACCAGCGGCGTGTTCGAACTGAAGTCGCTGCACATCGAACCCGGCGTGCGCCTGAGTGCGCGTCTTGCGGGCGATCTGCGCCGCGCGTTGCAGCGTTGCGCGGATTGGCACGGCACGCCGCAACTGGAAATCACCTCCGCGCCGCCGGAGTGGCTCGAAGCGTTGAGCGTCGACAGCAGCGTGGCAGCGTGAACGCGCTGCACGAAACGTGTGCTCAATGAAACGCCGCCCACGCGAGCGACAAGGAAAACACGCCCAGCACGATCGACGCGCCGCGCTGTAGCTTCACCGGGTTCAGCCTTGCGAGTTTGCCGCTGCCGAGCGCAGCGCCGAACGCGATCCACGCGAGCGCAATCGGCGCCAGCAGGCATGCGAACATCAGCATCGCCAAGGCGTATGCCGAAGCCTGGGTAAAGGCGATCGCGGGAAAGATCGTGCCAGCGAATAGCAAGCCCTTCGGATTGAGCAGCGTCGCGACGAATAGCGTGCGCATGCCGCTCGCGCGCTGCGCCGATACAGGCAACGCCACGGCAGCGCGCCACATATCGACAGCGAGATACGCGATGTACATGCCGCTCGCGACGCGCAGCAGCGACGGCAACCACGGCAGCGCATGCGCCGCTTGCGCGAGAAAACGTCCCCACACGGAAATCGACACGAGATAGCCGGCCAGTTCGGCGGCGATCAACGGCAACGAGCGTCGCACGCCCTGACGCAAACCCGCCGCGGCAAGCAGCGTGTTGGTGGGACCCGGCGTAATCAGCACGACGACAATGCCGACGGCCAGCAACGCGATAACGGACGTGGAGAGCATAAAAAGGTGCACTGTTGGGAACAGTGCACCTTTTTATCATAGAGAACCGAGCCGCCGAAATACGACGGCCAATGCAGAGTCCGCACCGATGCTCGAGCCGATGCAAACCACGCCGCCCGCAGGCGACGAGCCGCTACTTTTCAGTGATCGAGCCTCGCTCGCAATTCGCGAGCGGTTTCCAGCAGCCCTTCGTAACCCGAACGCGCATGCGCCGGCAGATCGGGATCGCCGACTAACGCGCCGAGCGTTTCGATCAGGCTGTACAGAATGCCCTTTGCAGCACCCGAAGCAATGCTGCCCGACGATACTTGCTGATCGACATGCGTGAGCGCTGCATCGAGGTGTTCCAGATCCGGCTTATCGTCTGTTGGTGGCTTAGGCGTTTCGTCTTGCGTCATGATGAAACATCTCTCCTGTTGAAGCACCGGTGAACAAGCCATCCTTTCACGTTTGTTATATACCGATCGTGTGCCGCCGTCCATTCGTGAAGGGACCCAGCACGATCCACGTTAAGGCGTCCACCGATACATCAGGATTTTCGCGCGCGCGTCGTCTTCCAGCAGCACGACGTATTCGCCATTGGCGCGCTGCACCGCGCTGATGCCGAGGTACACATCGACCCAGCCGCTGGTGTTGCCGACACTCGCGCCCGGCATCATATAGCCGACCGCCTGGCCGGTACGCGCGTCGTACACGTCCACCTTCGCGGTGTACAACTCCGCAACGAAGACGTAATTGCCCGCCACCGCGACGCCCACCGTTGTTGTCTGCGGATTGCTCTGCGTATTCCACGGCAGCGAGATCGCGTACTGCTGCGTCGGCGTACCGGAGCTCCAGTTGTCGTAGCGCGCGAGCACCGGGCCGGCTTCTTTCCAGTGCGTGGAATCCCACGGAATTGCGCTCGTGAATCCGGATATATACATCGTGTCGGTCGCCGCAATGTAGACGATCCGCGCGATCCGCGTGAACGGTTGCGGCATCGCGAACATCTTCGAACTCGCGTAGGTGTAGATCGGATTGCCGACGGAATCGAGGCCTTGCAACGGCATCTCGCGGATCCCGCTCGTCGGCGTGGCGAGCCATACGTTGCCTGGCGTATCGACCCACCAGAAGCCGTCGCCGACCGTGCTGCCGGTAGACGGATTGCCGGTGATCTCGCTGGCGTCGACGGTGCCGTTGCCATTGCTGTCGCGCCACAGCCATTCGCCATACGTGGGTTGCCCGCTCGGCCACGTGCCGGGAAGCGGATTCTGCGCCAGCAAGCCGGACGGAATCGCCATTTCGCCATGCGCCGCGTCGAAGCGATACACGTTCAGGTAATGCGCGCCCGGATCGAGCGTGTAGAGAAACGGCTGACCGTTGATTCGCCGCACCATCGGCTCGCCGCGCACGCCGCGCGGCTGGTGAAAGGCCGGGTCGTCGGGATAATCGAAACGGTCGAGCGTGAAGGCCGCGTACGACCATTCGTGGCCGACCGGCTGGCTGTAATCGAGCGTGAAGCGCTTCGAGCCGGTGTAGACCGAATTCGGCGTCGCGGGATCGAACGCGGCGCTATCGACAAAGGTGAGCCCGTACAGACGCCAGTTGAAAGCATGCGTGCTGAAAACATAGCTCTCGAGCACCGCGCCTTGACCGACCGATGCCGAGCCGAGCGGCCGCGGACCTTCGCCGTTTTGCGCGACGTACAGATTGCCGGCCGGATCGACACCGATACCCGTGATGCCGTTGAAGCGCCAGTTGCCCGGCACGCCCTTGGTCACGTGGAAGATGCCATTGCGCGTGCCGATCGGCGCGGCGGCTTGCGGCTGACCGCTGGCGTCCTTGTTGAAGACGAGGATCTGCTGCGTCGGTCCATTGTCGGCGACAAGGATCTGCCCTGACGGCGTGACCGCGATGTCGGTCGGCACCGTACCGGCAGGCAAGGCCAATGTGCCGGAAAGGGCGGTGCCGTCGGCGGCGTAGTGCAGGACGCTCAGGCTGCCCGACGAGACGCCGCTCATCACCCATAGCGTCGAATCGGTATCCACCGCGATGCGTCCCGGCGACGGCACGTTCCACGAGCGCAAGCGCTGCATCGAGGCTGCGTCGAAGACGAGGATCCGGCTGTTGTACGTATCCGCGACATACACTTCGCTATCGGTGGCGGCCATGCCGCGAACGCCCGCATCGTTGCCGGTCGCCACGGCGTTGAGCAGCAGAAAACTGTTCTTCGTCGCATTCGCGCTGTTGCCGATGCCGCCGCTGAACGGCGCGCCGGTCGCGAGATTGGCGAGCGTGCGGCGCGTGATGCCGAACCACGTCTGATTGGCCGGCGGATAGTCCGCGCCAACCAGTCTGTTGCTCTCGTTGCCGATCGACATCGCCGCGTACAGGTAGGTATGGTTCGTCGCGACCGCATCGCCTCCGGTGTTGCCCCAGCCGTGCGTCGAGCCCGCCACGGCAAGCTTGTCGCCCGCGCGATACGCGGCGATCTCGCTGCCGCTTTCGTCCCAGGGCGCATTGGTGTAGACGGTGCCGTCCGCACCCACACTGATCGCCTGGATGTCCTGCTGCATCCATTTGCCGTCGCCAAAGCCGAAACTGTTGCCGATCCAGGAGGTGGTGTAGTTCAGTTGAGCTTGGGCGAGTGCGCCGACCGGGACGAGGCTATGGAAGAGAAGAACAGCGGCGCCAAGGCGAGAAGAGAATTTCACAACAGTGTGTTTCCTTGCGAAGTGCGAAGCGCGCACAGCCGGCGTGTCCGGCGCGCTTCAGCGTGTATGCGGATCGATGGCTATCGCGCATACGTGAACGTTGGCGTTCGATCCTCGCATAGAAAAGGCGGAAATTTATTCGTAAAAAATTATCTGCGGGCTTGCGTGAACTTCAAATAATTCGATGTGCATGAGTTTGCGCGGCAACGCGCTGCTATTTGCTTTTCAGCTGCACGCGATGCGCGCAGTGCCGCCGCTGGTCAATCCGCCGACGTGGCCGATACTGGATTCGCAGCATGCGCACGGGTTCGACACGGCCTCGCATTGACCATTGACGATTAACGCGCGTCCGCGAATTCCTCCGCCACTGCCGCAATCAGCACCTGCATCCGCGCCGTCTTGTACAGATCCGCGTGCGCGACCAGCCACACGTCGAATGGCTCAGCTCGATGCGGCATGACGCGCACCAGTTCCGGTTCGTAATCCGCGCGGAAGCACGGCAGCCCGGCGACACCGAAACCGGCGAGGGCCGCCTCGAACAGCATCGCGGTCGATTGCGTCTGGAACACGAGACGTCCGCGCGACGTCGGCTCGCCACACAGCGGCGCCCATAGCCACGGCGAGACCGGCTGCTGATACATCACCAGGTCGTGACCGTCGAACGCCTCGCCGTCGCGCGGCTCGCCACGTGCCGCCACATACTCGCGCGACGCGTAAATGCCGACCTCCAGCTGCGCCAGCTTGCGCGCAACCAGATCGGGCGCATCGGGCCGCAGCGTGCGGATCGCCACGTCGGCTTCGCGCCGGGTCAGATTGGTGATCTGCGCGGACGTCACGCAGACAATCTCGATGCCCGGATGCGCGCGCCGCGCCTTGGCGATGGCCGGCACCACAAAGCGTTTGCCGAGCGAATCGGTGGTAGCGACGCGGATCGTGCCGGCCAGCTGATCGTCGAGCCCGGCAATCCGCCGTTCGATCGACAACGCCGCTTGCTCCATTGTCTCGGCCGGCCCAAGCAGCGCTTCGCCTGCGCGCGTCAGTACATACATGGCCGGCGTACGCAGAAACAGCGTGGCCGAGAGCGTTTCTTCCAGCGCGGCGATCCGCCGGCCGACCGTCGCCTGATCGACGTCGAGGCGCATCGCCGCGCCGCGCAAGGTGCCGGCGCGCGCCACGGCGAGAAAAAATCGGGCGTTGTCCCAGTTCATCATCGGTCGATTCCTCCGTGATGCAATTTTGCATCAGACAGATGCGAAATCACTGCTTTATTGCAGCTGCTTGCGTGACTAGACTTCGCCGATCTACCGATTGCAGATTGGACCAGAGGAACCTGATGACCGAATGCACCGTTGAACAGCCACCGGTGGCGCAGGCCGACGAGACGCGGTCCGCGAAGCGGCCGCGTCTGACGCTGGCGCTGGTGGCGAGCGGCATGTTCATGGCCGTGCTCGACACCACTATCGTCAACGTGGCCTTGCCGGCGATGCACGCTACCCTGGGCGCGTCCGTGGGCGGCCTTGCGTGGATCGTCGACGCGTACACGCTGAGCTTCGCCGCGCTGATCCTCGCGGGCGGCGTCGCGTCCGACCGTTTCGGCGCAAAGGCGGTGTATTTGTGGGGGCTGGCGTTGTTCGTGGCAGCCTCGGCGGCTTGCGGGCTGGCGCCGAACGTCGGCGCGCTGGTGGCCGCGCGCTTCGTGCAAGGCAGCGGCGCAGCGCTATTCCTGCCGGCGTCGCTGGCGATCGTGCGCAGCACCTTCGACGACCCCGTCGAACGTGGTCGCGCCATCGCGCTGTGGGCAGGGATTGCATCGGTGGCGGCGGCGGTCGGGCCGGTGCTCGGCGGCATGCTCGTGGAAGGGTTCGGCTGGCGCAGCGCGTTTCTGATCAACCTGCCGACCGGCTTGATTGCCTTCGCGGGTGCGGGAATCGTCGTGCGTCATTCGTTGCGCAGCGTCGGACGCCGCGTCGATTGGGGTGGGCAGTTGGCGAGTATCGTCGCGCTGGGTGCGCTCTGCTTCGCGGCGATCGAACTGCCGTCGCGCGGTATCGCTGCGCGAGAAGTGTGGGGCGCCGCGCTGCTCGCGGTATTGGCAACGTTCGCACTAGTCGCCGTCGAGCGCCGCGCACATGATCCGATGGTGCCGGTTGCATGGTTCAGCAACCGCCTGTTCGTCGCGATGAACGTGATGGGCACGCTTGTCTACGTCGGCTACTTCGGTTTGCTCTTCATGCTGAGCCTCTTTCTGCACGGCGAGTTCGGCTTCAACGCGCGGCAGATCGGTCTCACGCTGTTACCGCTCGCCGGCAGCCTGTCGCTCGGCAACGTGCTAGTGGGCAAGTTGCATGGACGTTTCACTGCCACGCAGTTCATGACAACCGGACTCGCACTCGCTGCCCTTGCCGTGCCGGCGATGGCAATGAGTCTGGAATGGCGCGCGCCGTGGGTCGTCACGTATGCGGCCATGGTGGTGTTCGGCGGCGGCACGGCCTTGTCGGTTCCGCCGATGATCTCGACGGTGCTGGAACAGGTGCCCGGCGAGTTGGCCGGCGTGGCCTCGGGTGTGTTGAATGCGTTGCGGCAGGCGGGCGGCCTGCTCGGCGTTGCGATGGCGGGCGCGGCGACGATTCTGGCGCCGCATGTGTCGATTGCGTTGTGGGTTATCGCCGGATTGGGGTTGGCGACGTACGCGATCGCGGCGGCTTTGGCGACGTTCGCGGCCTTCGCTCCGCAATGGCGCGAAGGCCGGCAGGCGGTTTAACCAGCTTGTGGACCTCGAGCGTACGCAGCAGCTTGCGCGGCTGCCGCGGCACCGGCCGGCGACATGATGGCCGGCCGGACTGCTGACGCGAGCGGCCCGGGCTCAGATAGTCGGCGATCGAATCCTGCGTGACTTCGCCGACATAGCGTCTGTCGCCGTCCAGCACCGGCATCCATGACGAGTTGAACCGATACATCTTCGACAACACGATGCGCAGATGGTCGTCGGCGTTCGCCGTTGCCTTGAACACGCTCAGATGCTCGCCGCACGCGCCCTGCCCCGCGCGCGCCGCACGGCGCGTTACGTAACCGAGCGCCTGCTGGTATCCAACGGGCAACGACACTCGGTCTCCGCGGGTAAGCGTTACTAACCATCGCAGCAATTATTCGGGCAACCCGGAGAAAGATCGATTTGACCGGACATTGAGAAGCTGCCGTTCAGACTGGATGCGTTGTCCACGTAGCTGTGCACTTCGAAGCCGCCGTTTGCCAAGCCAAATTGAACGGCCAACTTCTTCATTAATGCAGCTCGTTGCGCCGAGAGCTGAGCGGCTTCCCTCTCATCTGGTGCCGACGTTGCGACAATGTTTGTCCACAGCTGAATTGGGAAACTCGACTTCATGTCAATTGCCCATGATGCGAGCCGGATAGTCTCCTTCGAAGTCAACTCTGCAGAATTCCGTTCAAACGGTACAGAAATGATTTGCGTTGGTCTATTTTGTGGGCCTACGCATGCGAATGAAGAAGCGGAGAACAATAAGGCAATTAATGCAAGAATCTTAAGCACGAACATCCTCCGCATAGACAATGTATAGCGCAATACTATCGGCATTTGCGATGGCGAGATCAGGGTGGTCGTGAGCCCAAATCTTCATATACGAATTGAATCCATACATGTTATCGAGGCTCCCGAACGTATCGGTGAAATGTGTTGCTTCGTGGATGATCGTCGCAAGTTTCGACTCGCCGAACATATTGACGTCTCGTGCCGTACAGAAAGCGGGGGAAATGCATATGGTATGCGTTGCTGTGTTCGGTGCGCAGACATGCGCCATTTCGCGTTCAATGTTTTTCGTGTTAGGCGTACATCCGAGATAACGATCCAGCTCCGGCGTTGCACGCAAGAAATTTTTTGGCTGCAAGCCAGATAGTACGCGCCTTAGCTCTGGCAGGGATGTCATCAAGCGGTTACGCGTTACGGCATCGCATCTTCCGAACCAGTCACTTACGCGGTCTTGCGCTTGGTTTGACCAGACCGTTAGCTCTGCAAGTCGCTTGTCGATAAGGGAGATGGCAATGTCCCGCAAGCGCAACGCACGCTTCCGAAACTCGGTGTCCGTCATGTTCTCGCATATAGGCGGCCCGTTGAGCGTGAGGTCTACGTATACCTTTGAACCCGGCGTCGTGTTCGTCACCGCGCCTTCATGAACCAATACATAGTCTGAATCAGGCATCTCCGTTCGTCTCCTTCACTTCGAGTTTGAGAGTTTCCGTTCCGTCAGTCGTCACACGCTGCGTATGACCTTCAGCATCGGTCACACCGTCAAACGTTCTGCCAGCCGCCGTGCGTATCCGATAGCGCATGTTTGCCAGAGGGCGGGACGTCATGGCGTCGCGCAACACGTATTGCTCGTCAAAGCTTCCTGCCATCTGGGACGATGCACCGGACGGAAACGCGGCGGCTGCATGGCTGACGCCACCCATGTCGTCGAAGACCATCCAGCTACGGCCATAGACCGGAATGATGCGCGGGGGCGTCGCGCATTTGCAGAGCACCTTATCGCCGCCTAGCGCCTGGTATCGACCCAAGGTGGCATCGAACATGCGCCGGTTGTCCAGGCATCCGGCAGCCGCAACGATCTCACCGGCACTCTTGCACCGGTCGCACCACGCCATATGGCCAAGAAACGTCATTCGTCTGTGGCGTCCGTCCTGACCTTCGATCGTGCAGTTAGCGAGCCCATCTATGACGCGGCTATTTTCTCCACTGTCGAGCGGATCATCTTCAACAACGCTATAGAAAATCGCCATTGGGTCAGGCTCCCGCAGGTCGTGCTAAAGCGTCGTCAGATCCGTGAACCGGAACATCGGGCGGGACTGGAACGAGGCTCACAGCATGGTTTTCGCGATCGGGGCTGTCGGTAATCGCATCGCCGTTATCGAGCAGGCTGCCAACGACAGCAAGTGGCCGGAAACCTGACCTGTCGGGCAGGCCAATGCCCGTGACGATTTGTGCCCGCGTGCCGTCTGCATATTCGATGAAATCGCCGACACAGGCCGCATTACGGTGAATCTCGCGGATAGGGTGGTCGCTCGTTGCTTCCCGCAGCACACCGCCGAGCCGGGTTGTCGCTCCTTTGACGGCAAAACGATATGTCGTCCCGGTGTATGGCGGCGGCACGTAGCTGGCATCGAAAAGCCCGTCGATTGTTTCGCCTGCACGCACGACGATGCCGTGGTCCTTCACCAGCGTCTCGATGATCCGGTCGCCATTGCTCAGGCTGCTGCCGACCACTGCAGCGGGCCGGTTGCCGATCACCAGCGCGAAACCCGCCCCGTCCATAATCACCGCCTCACTGCCGTCCGGGTATGTCACGACATCACCGACCCGTGCGACATTCAGACCGGCGATAGCGTAGCCACCGGTTGCGGTCGTAACCCGTCCGCCTCGAGTGGTCAGCGAACCGATTGTCGCGAACAGATAGGTTGTTTCGTTGATTGCGCTATTTTTCATGCGCCAGTCTCCTTCAGGGTTGAACAAACTTCTGAAGGGAGATTGGTTTTGTCTGTTACTGACGTAAATCGGAGATATCTGAAAAGTGTGAGGGGCGTTGATGTCCGTGACATTGGCATCACGCCCCGCCTATCCAGCACTGGTGAAAGTGATGTCTACAACGATGGGAAACGCGGTGCACGTAAAAAATGGCCCGCACATGGCGAGCCCTGGGAATTGTCACTCGATGTTAAGGGCTGTGCGGATGCAGTCCGCTTATAGCGCGGTGCGGCGACTTCGTGGCCTTCGAGAACTTCACCGCATTGAGCGGCCAAAACGCATCGTCACCGTGGAGCGCGCGCACCCTGAAGCGCCAGTTATCCTGCATGCCAGTTTTGGGATTGCCGTCGAAATTCCCCCACGGCTCCCCAAAAAAGTACTAATTGCCCGCGTGGACTTGAGCGGGCACCTCGGCCAACCACCGGTAGTGGAAACCTGCTGGACCACACTGTGGTCCACTAGTGCCCGTGACAAGGCAATCATCCACCCCTTCTCGCGCTGCGCGCTCGCTGAAACGGTACTTCACAAAACCGCCTGCCGGTTTGGGCGCTCTTTCTTTGGCTCCCGGAAAAGCTCACCGGTGATTTCTTCAAGCTATTTTGGATCCCGAAAACACTCACCTCACGACACGGCACTGCTCAGCAATGCCGTGCAGAAGGCCAAGACAACCATCCTCGAACTGTTCGACAGCCTCGGCAAACGACCGGAGTAGGCGGCGGCACAATAAGCCGCCGCCGCCGGCCGCCGCACTCAGTAAGTGCGCACCCGCCGCACGAAAATGCGCCGCGTCAAATCGAACGCCACCAGATTGCCGGCCAGCACCAGCACGAGTCCGACCACGGACAGTGCTGACCATTGATAGCCTTCGAATACCGTCGACGCCGCCAGCGCCACGATCGGAAACAACACGGTGCAGTAAGCCGCGCGTTCCGGCCCGATGCGCCCCACTAGCATCAGGTACGCGGTAAAGCCGATCACCGAGCCGAATATCGCGAGGTAAGCGAGCGCGCCGAGATAACGCGCGGACGGCTCGATGGCGAAGGAAAAGCCCGCCAACGCGCTACCGACCGTCAATACGCTGGCGCCGATCAGCATCGCCCAGCTATTGGTGGCGAACGGGTGCAAGCCCATCGATTGCATCCGGCTCGACAGCAGATTACCCGCCGAGAAACACAAGGTTCCGAGGAAGGCGATTGCGAGGCCCAGCCATGCAGCATGATCGCCCAGGTGTCCCGCCATCTGCTGGACAAACAGGCACACGATACCGACCAGACCGAGCAACGCGCCCGCAATCGCCGAAGGCTGCAGCGGACGGCCCATGAAGAGCCGGCCGTTGATCGAGTTCAACAGCGGCGCGGTCGAAAAGACCACCGCTACCAGTCCGCTCGGCACGACCTGCTCGGCGTAGTAAAAGCACAAGAAATTGACGCAAAAGAGCGCCAACCCCTGCGCGGCCAGAAAGCGCCATGCGGCGCGTGGTAGCCAGATCGGGCGGCGCATCAGGTGCAGCAACGCGAACAGCACGAGCGCGGCGATCCAGAAGCGCCAGGCGATGGAGACCGGCGGCGGCACGGCCCCCAATTGCCACTTGATTGCGATCCAGGTGGTACCCCAGATCAGAACGGTGACGGCGTACAGCGACAAATTCATGGCAAGCCTGCTGCATTAAGTGGAGCGGAAGCTCAACTATGCGGCGGCACGCGTGAGCGCACTTGTCCAGGATTGCGCACTTTTTCGTCGCGGCAAGCCACGGTGCATGGCTCGCCCTATACTGACGCTTCCCCACTCATCAGACGCATGCCGCTCGTTCCGTGAACGCCAATCCGCCCGCCGCCGCGATGGACTCCTCCGAAACGCCGTTCGGCCTTCACTCGGTGTGCCACACGCTGCGCAATGCCAACGCGAATCTCGACCGGTTCGCGTGGCTCGGCGATAAATTGGCTATCGCCGTGTGGACGCGCGACACCGAGGAAGCCGAGACCGTCTACGAGCGGCCCGGCCATCACACGCTGTCGTGCTATCTGGATGGCGGCTATCGAACCGAAAGACAGAAAATGCCCGGCCGCTACGGCGCGCCGGCGCGGCTTTGCGCGTTGCCCGGCGATCATGAATCGCGCTGGTGGGTACGCGGCCACATGCATTTCATGCATCTGTACTTCCTGCCGGAGCACTTCACGCAACGCGCCGTGCAGGAACTCGACCGCGAGCCCCGCGAGCTGACGCTCGCCGATCGCACCTATTTCGAAGACCCGCGCATCGCCACCCTGTGCCGATCGCTTGCCAATGAAAACTGGCAGGATCCCGACGGTCTGCTGCGCACCAATGAAACCGCGCACCAGGTGCTGAGTCTGCTGTTGCGCGCGCAAGGCGTGCGCCGCACCGACACGTCGCTTAAAGGCGGTTTGTCGGTCGCCACGCGGCGGCGCTTGCGTGACTACATCGAGAACCATCTCGCGCAGACGCTGACGCTCGGCGAACTGGCCGGCGTCGCGTCGTTATCGGAATTTCATCTGGCGCGTATGTTCCGCACGTCGTTCGGGTTGCCGCCCGCTGCGTGGATCGCGCAGCAGCGACTCGAACGCGCGCGCACGCTGCTGCGCACCACCTCGCTGCCGCTCACGCAAGTCGCCGAGCACTGCGGGTATGCGAACGCCAGCCATTTCAGCCACCGGTTCCGCGAAAGCGTCGGCGTCGCGCCGACGGCATATCGTCAGGCCGTCGGCGAGTCATAGCGGCGTTGCATGGGCACGGATGACGCGGCTGGCCGTACTCAACAAAATGCAGAGGACGCGCCGCCGAGGCCTCCCGCTGCGAGAACGCATACGTTAATACACGACGTCATGTTCATGCTCACGCAGTTCGCCCGGAATAAACGCCTTCTCAAGCCCTCCTTCGTTCAACCATGTTCGCGTTGTTTCAGCCGCCCGGTCGATCAAGCGATCGCATTGGGTGTAGTCGTACGGTGAGACATCCAGCGGGCACAGCGGCGGCACGACGAAGATCTCCGCGCGGGCCGAATAGAACTCGAGGTCGCGCACGAGTTGCCGCGCGATGACGAGCGTCAGCGCATGCATCGCCTGGGCGATCGCGCTGGAAGGCGGCTTCCGCAGCGCACAGGCAAAGCCGGCCGGCAGCACGATCACGCGCGTGGCGCCGAGCCCGACCGCCACCGAGATGGGTGTGTTGTTGGCCACACCGCCGTCGACCAGATCGAGTCCGCCGATCCGCACCGGCGGGAACACGCCAGGAATCGCCGCGCTCGCCAGCACCGCTTCCACCACCGGCCCGGACGACAGGATGATTTCGTTGCCGGTCAGCATGTCGGTGGCCACGACGTGCAGCGGTAGCGCCGCCTGCTCCACGCGCGCGTACGACAAGTTTTTTTCCAGCAGCACACGCAGCGCAGTCGCCTGGAAGAGGTGCGGCCGGCGCCGCAGCACCATGTCGAGAAACCCGAACATCGTCAACGGCATGATGTCCCGCCGACGGATACGGCACCACAGCGCTTCGAGCATCGCCACACCGTCGCCGTCAGGGCGGCCCGCGAAATAGGCGGCGTTGATTGCGCCGGCGGATGCGCCGACCACGATGCCCGGACGTTCGCCCCGGCGGAGCAGTTCGCGCAACATGCCGACCTCGATCGCGCCCAGACTGCCGCCGCCGGCGAACACAAATGCGGTCAACCCGGTGCGGGCCGACGCAACCGATAAATCGGATAACGCGCAATGATGGAAGGACATGTTGGTCGCTCCTGCCGGACAACGCGGAATTCGCACGCCGATACTGCTTGACGCAGAGTCGCACGAAACGGCAGACGGCTCAATGCGGATCATGCCTGGCGGGTTCTGCCTGCTCAAACCGCGGCGGGCTGACGAAGCGGCGCCCACCCAGGCGTCAGAACGCTCGCCAGGCGCTGTCTCCGTCAGCCACGGTCCCCCTCAATGCCCCTTGAACAGATCGAGCAACTGGTTCTGCATCGCCATCATCTCGTGCGAATGCTTCATTTCCATCTGCGCCATCGTGTCCTGATACTCCATTTCCACCTGCATCATCTTCTGTTGAATGCCGATGGCCTGCGTGCGTTGTTCGGGCGTGAGCTTGTCCATCATCATGCTGTAGTTCGGCGGCATGACGTAGGTGCCGGCGCGCCCGATTCCCTGCGCCTGCACCGAGCCTGCTGCGAGCGCCAACGGCAGCAGTCCGCACAGAATGATGGTTCGAATCGATTTCATGTCATCTCCACTTTTACGTGAGTAGCGGGCCGTCGAGGCGCGCCAGGTAAGCGACGTTCAAGCACTCAGAATGGCTGGCTTCGGGGGATCCGTCGCACACGCCGGCTCTGGGAACACAACACCCGGACCGGCGCTCGAGAAGGCCGGCCAGGTGTTTCATGGACTTAGTCGCAAACGCTGACTGGAAATGACAGGCGGGGTGAAAATAGCCTTGGCGGTCTTTCGTTTACCTAAAGACGCGCATCATTGCGATGCATCCTTCTGACGCAAGGATTCCGGCAGACCGTACAACACGATCAGCGCACACACGAGGCTCATTGCGCCGATCACATACAGCGCCGGCGTGGTGCTGCCGGTCAGGTCGCGCACGCGGCCAACCATCACCGGACTCACAATGCCGCCGACCTGCCCGAGCGTGTTGATCAACGCGATCCCGCCTGCCGCGCCCGCGCCGGTCAGGAGTTTCGGCGGCAGCGCCCAGAACGCCGGAATGGAAGCGACCACGCCCGCGCCCATCACGGCCAGCGCAACGACCAGCAGCGCGGTTTGCCTGTCGAACAAGCCTGCGGCAAAGAAGCCGAGCGCCGCCATCACGAGCAGACCGCAGACGAACTTGCGCCGTTCGCCCGTGGCATCCGACATCCGGCCCACCACCACCATGCAGATCGCACCGGCGATATAAGGCACTGCCGTGAGCAGGCCGATTACCGTCGGATTGTGGGTGCCGGCGACGCGGATCAGATGCGGCGCCCAGAAGTTGAGTCCGTACGACGCAACCTGAATCATGAAGTAGACCAGCGCGAGCGTCAGAAAGCCAGGCGTTCTGATTGCACCCGCCAGCGAATGTCCGGTGCTGGGCTGCCGGCTCTGTTGTGCGATCTGGCTCGACAGATATGACTTCTCCGCCGCCGACAGCCATCCTGCGTCCTCGATACGATCCTTCAGCAGCTTCATCACGAGAAAGCCAAGCGCGACGCACGGCAAGCCGCCCAGCAGAAACAGCCAATGCCAGCCCGGCATGCCGAGCACGCCGTTCATATGCCCGATCACCAGACCCGCAACCGGCGCCCCGACCAGGCCCGAAAACGCGGAGGCGAGAAACAGCATCGAAGTGATGCGCCCGCGGTAGCTCGGCGGAAACCACAGCGTCAGGTAATACAGCACGCCCGGCGCAAAGCCCGCTTCCATCGCGCCGATCAGGAATCGCAGCCCATAGAACTGCCATTCGTTATGGACGAATACCATCGCCGCCGTCGCCAACCCCCATGAAATCATGATCCGGGCAATCCAGCGGCGCGCACCGACCTTGTACAAAAACAGGTTGCTTGGTACTTCGAACAACACGTAGCCGATCACAAACAGACTCGCGCCAAGGCCGTATGCGGTATCGGTCAAGCCAAGGTCGCTCTGCAGCTGAAACTTCGCGAAGCTGATATTGATGCGGTCGAAAAACGCGAACAGGTAGCAGATCATGATCAGCGGCATCAACCGCCACGCCACTTTGCGGATGAGGGTCGCGGCGTCGTGTCCGCTGTGCTGACGGCTGCCGGTTGCGACTGCGCCGAGGTCACTCATGGTTGTCTCCAATGCCGGATTCGGCAGTGCCGTCCGGTCGTATAGTCGGTCAAGGGGGTATCAGATTTGCAGAACGTATTCCGGCACGGGATGCAGGTCGCGATTGCGGCCGGCCTTCGCCAGTTGCCCGGGCACCTCGTGACCGAGCAAAGCAGGCAAACCGCGCGACAACGCGAGCAGCTTTTCCAGCTCGATCTCCGTGGGAATGCCCATTTCGTCGCACATGTTCACGAGGTCTTCCGTGCAGATGTTACCGGACGCGCCCGGCGCGAACGGGCACCCGCCGAGGCCGCCCAACGCCGCGTCGAAGCGGCGCGCGCCGGCTTCGTACGCGGCCAGCACGTTGGCGAGGCCCAGGCCGCGCGTGTCGTGAAAGTGCAGCGTCAGCGCGGCAACCGGCAGGCGTTCGAGCACGCGCGTCACGAGCCGCGCGACCTGGCGCGGATTCGCCATGCCGGTCGTATCGGCCAGCGTGATGCCCTGCATGCCCATCTCGCGATACGTATCGACAATGCCGATCACGCGGTCTTCGTCGATCCTGCCTTCGAACGGACAACCGAACGCGGTCGCTACAGTCGCGTTCAGCTTGACATGGCTACCCTCATGCGAGTGCTGTAAAGACCGCACGATGTCGCCGAACGCCATCAACGACGCCTCGCAGCTCATGCGCATGTTGGCGCGGTTGTGCGTCTGGCTCGCCGACATCACCAGATTCAGCTCATCGGCGCGCGAGGCCAGCGCGCGTTCAGCGCCCTTCAGGTTCGGCACCAGCGCGACGTAGATCACGCCCGGATGCCGCTCGATCTGCTGGAAAACGGCCTCGCCGTCACGCAATGCCGGAATCGCTTTCGGCGAGACGAACGAACCCGCCTCGATGCGTGTGAAACCCGCGGTCGAAAGCGCGTTGATCAACGCGACCTTGTCGGCGGTTTCGACCCATGTGGGTTCGATCTGCAAGCCATCGCGCGGCGCGACTTCCTGCACGATCAGCTTGTCAAAGCTCGGCTCGCTCATTGCACTGCTCCTTCGCGGCGCAGCCGCTCGATATCGTCGTTGGCAAAACCCAGTTCGCGCAGCACGCTGCCCGTATGCTCGCCCAGCGCCGGACCTTGCCAGCGCACTTCGCCCGGCGTGTCCGAGAGTTTCGGCACGATGCCCGGCATCTTCACCGAGGCGCCGCCAGGCAGGTCCGCTTGCAGCAACATGCCACGCGCCTGGTAGTGCGGATCGGCGACGATATCGGCCACTGAATAGATGCGTCCGGCCGGCACTTCGGCGCGTTCGAGCGCGGCCAGCACGTCGTCGGTGGAATGGTGCGAGGTCCACGCGGCGATCGCCTGATCGAGCAGCGCGCATTGCTTCGCGCGGCCGTCGTTGCGGGCGAGAGCGGGGTCGTCGGCAAGATCGGCGCGGCCGATCACCTGCATCAGGCGTTTGAAGATCGGATCGCTGTTGCCGGCGATCACGACATAGCCATCGTCTTCGGTCGGATAGGTATTCGATGGCGCGATGCCCGGCAACGCGCCGCCGCTGCGCTCGCGCACATGACCGAGCAGATCGTATTCGGGCACGAGGCTTTCCATCAGATTGAATACGCTTTCGACCAGCGAAACATCGACGACCTGGCCCTCGCCCTGCCCAGTTTTCACGCGCAGCAGCGACATCAACGCGCCGATCACGCCGTGCAGCGAAGCGAGCGAATCGCCGAGACTCACGCCGACGCGCGCCGGTGCGCCGTCCACTTCGCCGGTCGTATAGCGGATGCCGCCCATCGCTTCGCCGATCGCGCCGAAGCCCGGCCGGTCGCGGTACGGGCCGGACTGGCCGTAGCCGGAGATGCGGACCATCGTCAGCTTGGGGTTGATCGCGTGCAGTACGTCCCAGCCGAGGCCGAGCTTTTCGAGCGCGCCGGGACGGAGATTTTCGATCACGACGTCGGCGTCGGCGGCGAGCCGTTTGACGATATCGATCCCGTCCGCCGACTTCAGATTCACGCAGATGGATTTCTTGTTGCGCGACTGCAGATACCACCAGAGCGAGGTGCCCTCATGCAGCTTGCGCCATTTGCGCAGGGGATCGCCGGTTTCCGGCGCCTCGATCTTGATGACCTCGGCGCCGAACTCGGCCATGAGGCGCGCGGCAAACGGCGCGGCGATGAGGGTTCCGATCTCGACGACGCGGATACCCTGCAGGGGACCACCCATGATGCTGTCTCCGAAGCAAGTTTCGTGTTGGGAGACAGCTTAGAAGCGGCGCCGCGGCGGCGTCCAACCGCAATTCGCCAACGACCGTTCGCGAACGGCGAACGCTCAGGTCCCGTCGGCGGCCTACGGGGCTTCTGATGCCTCGATCGAGCGCAAGTGGTCGAACAGCAGCCGGCTTACCGGCGACAGCGCCTCGACATCGCGCACCACCAGCACCAGGTTGCGTTCGGACCAGTCGTCTTCCAGCGGCACGCCGACGAGGCCGAGCGGGCGGCCCATGATCTGATAGACCTTGAGCGGCAGGACACCGACGCCCATACCGGCCTGCACCATCCGGCACACCGCGTCGAAGCCCGGCACGTGGATACGCAAGCGCAAGGGCTTGCCGGCCTGGCGCGCGGCCATGTGCGTGCGGGCATTGATCGAACTGGCTGCGTGCAGGCCGACGTGATCGCCGTCGAGCGTTTCGGCAAAAACGATACTGCTGCGGCCGGCCAGCGGATGATCGTCGCGCATCACGAGCACCAGCGAGTCGTGCCGATAGTGCGCGACGTGCAGATCGCGCGTGTCGGCGTCGCCGGAACAGATGCCGAGGTCGGCGAGGCTGTCGTCGACGGCTTCGACCACGCCGCCGCTCGGCCGCTCTTCGAGATCGAGTTTGACGCGCTCGTGCTGCAACTGGAACGCGCGTAAATCTTCAGGCAGGAATTCGACGATCGCCGACAGGTTGGCCATCATGCGCACGTAGCCGCGCACGCCGCTCGCGTGCCCAGCCAATTCGATGCCGATGTTTTCGATGTCGCGCATCACGCGGCGCGCGTGATGCAGCAGCGTTTCGCCGGCCGGCGTGAGCGTCATGCCGCGCGCGTTGCGCTGGAACAAGGTGGCGCCGACCGCCTGTTCGAGTTCGAGCAGACGTTTGCTCGCCGCCGATACGGCAATCGCCTCGCGCTCGGCGGCACGCGTGAGCGTGCCTTCTTCGTAGACGGCGAGAAAGAGTTGGAGCGTGGTGAGGTCGAGCCTTCGTAGAAGGTTTTTGATTACCATGACGGGGCGCCGCGTCGTTGAGCAATGCGCCTATTCTGACGCCAGACACGGAAAATAGGTACGCCCCCGCCAAACCTCTAATCCGTCCACGCCGAGCCAAGAATCATCGTGCAGAAATTCTCGCGATGATAATGCGGGTCTTTCAACGCCAGCACGTCCGCCTTCACGTTGCCGAAGGTCGTCTCCGGTTTGTGAATCGTGCCGTGCGCAAACGCGTCGATGATGCCTTCCTTGAAATGCGCGCCGCGCGGATGCGCATGGATCACCTCATGCCGCTGTTGCTCGGTGAACTCGTCGTAGGCGAGGCCGAGCACGTCCATCTCGACGCCCGCCGTGACCAGCGCGACCACCGGCTTCATATGTTGCGGAATGCCAGGCGTGGTGTGCAGCGCGATCGAATTCCACACCTGCTCGATATCGTCCTCGCCGATGCCGTGGCGCCGCAGGAATTCGCGCGCGGCGTTCGCGCCGTCCACTTCGAAGCGATCATGCTCGCTGCTATACGACGCAACGAGTCCCATGTCATGAAACATCGCGCCGATGTACAGCAACTCGGCATCGTATTTGAGCTTGTTACGCGCACCGGCCAGCGAACCGAACAGGAACACGCGCCGCGAATGATGGTAGAGCAACTCGGCTTCGGTATCGCGCACGAGTTGCGTGGCTTCGCGCGCCATCATGCTGTCGGGAATCTGGATGCCTGCGATCGTGGTCATGTGATGTGCTCCTTGAATGACGCGGTAAAGAAAGCGCGCGGTCCTGGTGAGTTGAAAGCGCGTTTGGTATGCTGGTTCGCCGCGCTTTTTTTGCTGTTCAAGCCGCGCGTCGATGAGATTCAGTATTGGCCAACGCGTTATCACAGGCAATCGTGGCGGACCGTCGAACACTGCCAAACGCACCGCGTCGACTGCCGCCGCTTGCGGATCCAGTTCGTCGTCAAAGGAAGTCATTCGATGCCTACCGTCGCGATCGCAATCTTTCCTGGCGTGCAGGCGCTCGACGTCGCCGGTCCCGTCGATGTCTTTTCCGAAGCCAATCGGTTCGTCGCCCCGCAAGACCGCTATGAAGTGACGCTGCTGAGTGCAGAGCCGGGGCCGCTGCGCGCATCCAATGGCATGACGCTTACCGCCGACGCTACTTTCGAACAGGCACGCCGCCCCTTCAACCTCGCGCTGGTCGCGGGCGGCCCCGCGTTGCCGGACCGCGCACCCGATGCACGGCTGCTGGAATGGCTGACGAACGTCGCCACGCAGTGCGACCGTTACGGCTCGATCTGCACCGGGGCTTTCGCGCTCGGCCACGCCGGGTTGCTCGACGCGCGCAACGTCACGACGCACTGGCAGCACGCGGCGCAACTGGCGGCGCAATTTCCGCAGGCGCACGTCGATTTCGATCGCATCTATCTGCGCGACCGGCAGCTCGTGACGTCGGCCGGCGTCACCGCGGGCATCGACCTGTCGCTTGCGCTGGTGGCGGAGGATCATGGGCCGCACGCGGCGCTGGCGGTCGCCAAGCGGCTGGTGGTGTTCGCGCAGCGGCAAGGCGGCCAGTCGCAGTTCAGCCCCTACCTGACTGCACCGGCCGATGAAACTTCACCGGTCGCCAAAGTGCAGGCGCATGTGATGGAGCGCATTCGCGAGCGTTTCACGGTAAGGCAACTGGCCGACGTCGCGGGCATGAGCGCGCGAAACTTCGCGCGCGTGTTCGTGCAGGAGACCACCGTCACACCGCATGAGTTCGTCGAACGCGCTCGCGTGGATGCGGCGCGCAAGTTGCTGGATAGCAGCGACGCGGCGCTCAAGACGATTGCCTACGACTGCGGTTTCGGCACCGCGGACCGGATGCGGATTGTCTTCACGAGACGAATCGGCGTGACGCCGATGCAGTATCGGGAGCGCTTTCGCTCCGCCTGACGAAGGCTCGCTGACCGGCGCCGCTGCAAGCATGCAATGTTGTCTCTGCTCCCGAAAACCCTCACCTTTCGGCTGACACGCCGATGAATCACACGTCGGGCGCCGCTATCGCGTCGCGCCCGACGCTTCTCCCGAAACCCATACGGGTGATGGCGCATCAGACATCAGCGAGACGCGAGGTGCGCATCGGCCAGCTCCCGAAAAAGCTCACCTCAGGCGCTTGCGTGCGGGCTGCAAAGGCATGCTGGGCGGGGCACCCGTCGTTCCGGACCGGCCACTCCCGCAAACCCTCACCTTTGAGTGTGTTTCAGGTAATTTGCATACCCAGGTAAGAGGCGGTGCGCCGGGCAGACTTGCATCAGCCGGATGAACGCGGATTGATCTTGCCGCTCACCGAATTCGGTCCAAAATCCGCTACGGCTCGTGGCCATATGCGCGGCTCCCGAATATTCTCACCTTTGCTCCGGCGATCGCATCTGGGAGCCGCCTGCAGCCACTCGCGGCCTCGACAATCACAACGTGTGAAGGATGCCCACGACTACGTTTGCCTGACTTTTTGCGCGCGGCTCCCGGAAATTCTCACCTTTGGCCGGAACCGCGGCGTTCGTGCTGCCGCGCCCGTACCGTTCAGCCTGCCAGCTTGCGGAACGTTTCCAGCACCGCGTCGCCCTTGAACGGCTTGACGATCCAGCCTTTCACGCCGGCCGCCTTGCCGCGCTCCTTCATCGCCGGGCTGCTTTCGGTGGTCAGCATGATCACGTTGACGGTCGTGTTCGCGAGTTCGCCGCGAATCTTTTCGACCATCGTCAGGCCGTCCATGTTCGGCATGTTGACGTCGCTGATCACCAGTTTGATGCCGGGGTTGGTCTTCAGCTTGGCGAGACCGTCTTTACCGTCCACGGCGGTGTCGACGTCCAGGCCGTTCTTCTTCAGAAAGCCGGCCACTTCATCGCGCACCGTGCTCGAGTCGTCCACCACGAGAATCTTCGACATGATTTTTTCCTATGACAACAATCAGAACAGCTCGAGTTCGCCCGCATCGACCATCGCGCCGACGTCTTCCTCGACTTCCTTGAAATCCTCGGGCGACCAGCTCAGGCTGAACACAAAACGTTGATGCAGCTTGACCGACCGCCCCGACTGCGGGTCCGTCAGCCGATACATGAAACACAGTTGCGGATTGCCGCTGCCGAACGAGATGTACTTGTGCTTGTGATTCACCAGCAGCGGCACCTGCACCTGACTGCGCAGCCACGCGTCCGCGTCGCCGACATAGCGGTTCCGAAAGGAGCCCCAGATCAGGTTGGTCACTTCACCCAGTACGCCGTTCAGATCGCGAAAGTCGGCCTCGCCGTCATGCGCGCCATGGGTCATCTGGAAGCGATCCAGCAATTCGAGAATCGGCGCCTCCTCGGCCTGCATCATCATGTAGCCGCGACACCACGCACTCTCCAGCGGAATCAGGCTGAACACCTCCCCGAAGATGATCCGGTCGCGCACGATGTAGGGCGTCTCGCAGGCGACGACCAGGTCCTTGAAGACGTCGCCGAGGATCGCCTGCGTCATCTCCGCGATGCCGCGCACCAGCGCGTTCGGGTAATCCAGGCTGAAGATGTATTCGTCGATTACCTTGCGCAGCGGCGCCATGTCGTGCCCGACGTAGGCAGCGCAGACCACCCTCCGCAGACTCTCCGGCAGACCGTCCAAAGTCGGACCGGATTCGCGGCGCATGATGATCGGCAGTTCGGGCCGCACGGCATTGATCCTGATCGCGACCTCGGCGCTCGCCTCGGCCGAACCGCCGTATCCTTCGCCAAACAGAATCGCGCCCAGATCGATATTCGAGCGCAACACCGAAGGCAGACGGCTCTTGCCGACCTTCACGCCGACCAGATTGTTTTCGTCGCAGAAGCGCTTCAGCGCGTCTTTATGCACCGGGCAGTCATCCAGCACCAGCACCTTGCTGACCGGCTTGTTCACGTTCATTTCGGGTTCCTGCTCATTGTCGATATCGACATAACGTTCAAAACATCTCTAGCTTGCCGCTGGTCTCTTCGACGGCGCTCGTATCCGCCACGAAGTCGACCGGCGCATCTGCGCAGACGCAAATCGTCGCGGCAAGCTGTACCGAACCCTCGATCGTGATCGAATACGAAGACAGAAAATCCGGTTTCAATTCCTGCAAATGCGACAGGCAGCGAGCGCCCAGCACGTAAGGCGTCGACATGCCGAGGTCCGGGAAATAGCGCTGCAGTTCGTGATTCATCGCGCCGCAGCACAGGTTGCAGATTTCCAGAAACGCTTCCTGGAAAGACCGGTCCGCGGTGTCTTTCAGGAAGTAGTTGCAGGTGCTGTCGTTGTCATCGAACTGAAGGATCAGCAGCAGTCTGAACACAATCGACGAGATGGTCAGTACGACGACCTGGGTGTCGCTCGTCGCGCCCATGCCGGCTTGCGCGACCGGCACGATCTCGCACGTATCGCTCGATTGCAGCGGCAAGCGCGCTTGCGCAGCCCTGCGGAAAATGCGTTCGAAGCTATCCTTCGCGTGGCCGGTGATCACGTCGACACCTGGTGAAGCTTCGCCTGGAACTGATTGGCCAGCGACTCGACGCTGCTCAGCGACGCGGCGATCATCTTGCCGCCTGCCTGGATGTCCTGAAACGTCGAGGTCGTGGTCAGGTCGTTGCGGTGCAGGCTGTCGCGATAGCTCTTCGACAGTTCTTCGGAGCGCGCCGCAAGCGCGCGAACCTCGCTCGCCACCACCGCGAAGCCGCGCCCGGCCGGACCCGCTCGTGCGGCTTCGATCGAAGCGTTCAGCGAAACGATCACCACGTGCCGGACAATCGACGAAAGCTCCTGGTTTTTTGCGTGCATGTCGTGGTTTTGCGTCATCAGCGAGATCATCTGATCGTGCCAACGCTCGAAGGTCGCACCGAGGCTCTTCAGTCGCGCGGCTTCGCTTGCGATCTGTTGCGCGTGATGTGCCCACTGGCCTTTGTCGTCGGTGGCGGCTTGCAACGCGGTGCGCAGATCTTCAGATGCCGCCGATTGCCGCGCCAGTTCCTCGCGCAACTGTGTCAGCGACGCCTCCAGATCTTGCGCGAACTGCTCGCGCTCACGGAGCGTTTCGACATGACCCGCATGCTCGGACAGCAGCGCGTCGGATCGCGCTTCGCTTTCAGCGCGCAACCGTGCGATGGTCTTCCTGCTTTGCAACTTGTGCACGGCGAACGCCAGCAGCGCAGTGATTGCGCCGCCTGCCACCGCTGCTATCAGATACTGTGGAATCACAACCGATCCTTCCAAAAACCCTTGCCCGGCTCACGCCATTGCGTCGAGTCGCAGTTCGCCGGCAGCGCCGCGCGCCTGCACACCTAACGTATCGACCGCGACGCTGTCCGGCAGGCAGACGATCGTCTGGAACTGGCGGAACGATGCGCCCTTGTTATCGTCGGTGAAACGCAGTTCGATGCTGCCGTTTTCGCGCTTGAGAAAATCGCGCACGGCATCCATACCGACACCGCGGCCCGACACTTCCGTGACCGTTTCCGCCGTCGAGAAGCCCGGCCGGAAAATGAAATCGGCGATGGCTTCGTCGCTGAGCGATTCGTCCCTACCGATCCAGCCGCGCTCGACGGCGATGCCGCGAATCTGTTCGAGCGCGAGACCGCGGCCGTCGTCGCTGAGCGTGATCTGCAACGCGCCGCTGTCCACCCCGGCTTCGATATCGATCGTGCCGGCTGGCGTCTTGCCTTGCGCGGTACGCGCCTCGGCGGTTTCGATGCCGTGGTCCATCGAATTGCGCAGCAGATGCATGAACACATTGTTCAGCGTGCCGCCTGCCTGGCCGCGCAGGCGATAGCCGTTGTCGTCGATGCGCACGTTCGGCGCCTGCTTGCCCAGTTCGTGCGCGAGCGACGGCAGCGAGTCGAGCACGCCGGACAGCGCATCGCGCACGCTTTCGCTGCCCAGAGCCCGCAAGGTTCGGCGCACGGTGTCGCGCATCGACTGCAATTCCTGGAGCTCGCTTGCGTTCGCCTTATCCAGCAGGCTCAGGGTCTGCTGGATGTGTTCCTTCTCGACCATCACGTAGCGGCCCGCGTTGCCGGCGTCGTTCAAGCGGCCCTTGCCTTTGCGGCCGAGACTCTGTTCGTTGATCTTCGCGTAGCTCTCAATGGCCTCGCGCACGCGCGTCAACTCCTGCATCAGATGTTCCTGATCCCACGAACGGTCCGCGTCCGGCTGGCGCAGTTCGTGATAGCTCTGCTCCGTTTCGTGGACGACGTTGGTCAGATGCTGGAGGTTGTAGGTCCGCGCGTTGCCCTTGATGGTGTGCATGTTGCGGAACAGCTCGGCGATCGCTGCGTGGTCCGCTTCGGAATGCTTGCGAATGATCCGCTCGTTTTCGCTGACGAACCCAGCGGAGCTTTCGATGAAATGATGGAACTTCTCTTCGCTGACAGCGAGAATCTCGCCGATCATGTCGAGGCGGCGGCGTTGTTCGCTAGCTTCGGCAGCGAGCTTGCGCAGCTCGGTGACGTCGCGCACGCACAGCATCAGGCGCACGATGACGTCGTTTTCGTCGGTGATCGCCGACCAGCTCAGGTCGAGAATCTTCACGCGGCCATCGGGCATGCGCTTCGAAATCTCGCCCACCAGCAGATGCTGATTGAAAGCGAAGTTGATGCAGTCTTCGCCGAGGCACGCGTGCGTCGCCGCATCGACTTGCGAGAGGACGTCCGACCCGAGATCGGTTTCCGAAAACACCAGGTCCATCAGACTGCGGCCGGCGATATCCTTCGTTTCGAAGATGTCTTCCAGATACGCCGAGTATTCCGCGTGAACCACGGCGCCATCGATCACCGTCAGAATGCCCTGCTGCATGTTCTGCAACATTGCCTGAATGTCGGCGGTCTTCTGTTTGAGCTGCGCCGAGCTTTCCTGGATCTTTTCGATCATCCCGTTGAAGGCGACGATCGAGTGGCCGATCTCGTCGAGGCGGCCCACCGGCACGCGGCGCGTGAAGTCCTGGCTCGAGGCGATCTCGCTCATCATCGCCTGCATGCGGCTGAGCGGGCGCGTGATCTGGCGGTAGAGCAGCGAGCCGATCGAGGTCAGCAGAATGATGGCGATGCCGGTGACGATGGCGATAGCCGTCGTGGTGGTGGCGAGCGTGGCGTTCAGCGTAGTGATCGCTTCGTCTTTCTCGCGGTTCTTTTCGACACGCAGGGTTTCGACGATGCCTTCGAGTTCGTCGCGATACTGCGCGACGTTGGCGAACAGATAGGCCTGCGCGAGTTCGTTCTTGCCAGCGGCCTTCATCTTCGCCGTTTCGGCGATAGCGGAGAAGTAGTTTTCCAGGCTGTCCCTGGCTTGCGACACCAGGCCTTTTTGCGCGTGGCTCGCGGCATCTTTCGCTTGCAGCGCGAGCGCCTGTTGCAGCGAGGCCTTTTTCTTCTTCAGTTCGTCCTGTGCCTGGGCGACCATGTTGTCGTCCGGCGCGTAGACGAGCGTCATTGTGGCGATCTGGACGTCTTTGACTTGCGATACGAGGTCGGCGGACGCGAGCGCGCTGGGCACGACACCCTCGGTCACCTGCCGCACTTCGCCCGCGCTACCGCGGGTCTGATAGACGGCGTAGCCTCCGATCGCCGATAGAGCGACGAACATCAAGATAACCAACAGCGTGATGCGATGACGGATAGTCATTTGAACCCCCGAGGGTGTGGCCTTTTGCGTCGGCCCTCTGATGGGGCGCGCGCTTTTTTCGCGGAATCTGGTGATGTAGCAGCACTGGGAATTATTCCGGGCGCATGTTACCAAGCGATGACTAATTGCTGATAAAAAAAGGGGGGCGGCGGCCCGAGGCGTTAATTTTTTTCTAAAGTTTTTCTCGGCAATGCCGTTATATAAAGTCCGTTTAAATTTGGCTTTAAAGCGGGAAGTGGCAGCGCCTGTTCTGGTTTGCGTGCGCGGCGCTTTCTGTCTGTGTGCCTGCGGCGTTGGCCTCCTTGCTCTGACTTCTTTGGCCGTTCTTTTCTTTTTCTTATTGGTTTATTAGCGTTGCCCCTGTGCGGAGCAACGCTAATAAACCAATAACGAAACAAGGAAAGACCAAAGCCATAAGAGCACACTCGTCAGCGAATCGCTGAAAGATGCTTCGCGGCTTCGCGCAATGTGAGCGGCGAGATCACGTCTCGCGTAGCGGATAGAAAACCGCTCACTGCGTGAGGCGCATGCCACGCGTAGTCACGCAAAGCCCAACCGATGGCCTTGCGGATAAAGAAGTCCGTTTCCGCGGCCAGTGAGCGGGCATAACCGAATAGACGCTCCTCATCGGTACGGTCGCGCCAGCCGAGTTGGTGAATCATTGCGATGCGGCGAATCCACAGCGACTCATGCTCGAGCGCGGCATCCATGCAGATTTGCGCATTCGGGATTTGCTCCCGCGCGGATTTCAGAACGTCGCCGACCACGCCCGCCAGCGGATCAATCGAGTCCCACCACGCGCTACGTTGCGCTATCGAAAGCAGATGCTCGATGTCCGCAAGACCGAGGACCTTCCACTTGCGCGCCAGCAGATCGGTGGCGGCGTATTGATACTCGCGTTGCGGCATGGACCATAAGACGCGTGCGCATGCCAGGAGATGCTCCGCGTTCTCGACCGGGAGCCGCTTGAAGACCGGCAATGTCGCTTGCCGCCGCAGCGGCGTCGGCACTCCGATGAACTCGAACTGGTTCCGCATGTAAGCGCGCATCGCGAGTGCGCGCTGGGCGTCGGCGTGTTGTGCGAGCGCCGCCTTGATCTCGCCGCGGAAAGCGTTGGGTGTCATCCCGAATATCCTCACCTTTGAGTTTGAAGTCCGGCGACAGGTAGCGTTATTCCCACCGCGTGTACTCCCGAATCTTCTCACCTATCGGCTGTTCGCCTCATTCCCGTGCTTCGCCTGGTACCTCGCGCGCTGCAGCCGTTCGTGCGGCTCGACGAAGCGCGCAGCGGCGATGCTCACTGCGGACTGGGCCTCGCAATCGTGCGGCGCCTCGTGCGATATAACGGCGGCGTTTTTCATGCCGGTAGCGCAAGCGATGGCGGTTTCGTCGTGTCGCTTACGTTTCCGGGTTAGCCTCGGTTAGCCTTGCGCAGCATTGTTAGGAACGACGATCGCGCCGTGCGGCCCGCCGCCGCCACCGCCGCCAGGACCACCGCCGCCGGGCCCGCCACCACCCGGACCGCCCCCGCCCCAACCCGGAGGCGGCCCCCACCAGCATCCGCTCAAGGTTGCGGTCAGGGCGGCGAGCGCCGCGATTGCCAACAGCTTTTTCATGCCTTCTCCTTCGATGGATCAATGGTCACGCAGCGTCGCCGCTCAGGTAGCGGCGCGGCGCGTCATCCGCAACTTATCAACCAGCGAAGGATCATGTTTTACGAAGCCGTTACAACCACGACAAAGCCTGGCCTCCAGGGTGGTGCCGGCCTGCCGTCTGCGTGCCCGCGAATGTAGTGCTCGCGGGATTCGCGGCATCACGTAACGCAAGATGAAGCGCTCACGCTTTGTTTATAGATGGAAGCGGATGTAAGGAGATTGGCGGATTCTTCCGGCCTTGCGTTGCTTTGCTTGAAGGTGAGATTTCGAACGCTCGATGCGTCACCGTCAGCGGGTATGAGGCGGACTTCCTGGAAATCCTCACCATCCTGGAACGGCTCACCTCTCGCCGACATCGCACCATCTCCTGGAATTCCTCACCATCCCCCTTTCGCGAACGTCTTATCCACCGCCAGAAAAATTATTGTCCGAACCCACTGTAAGAATCGCGCCTCTGCTACGACTAAGTCGAACGCTGTGTCTTATGGCGATAGCTCAACGATCTCCAGGCTATCGCCACAACAACAGGCACAAACAGGCACAATCGGATGGTCCAGGAGGCAAAGGAGCTTGGCGGATGAATATCGACTTCGGCTGCACAATGTGCGGCAAATGTTGTCACGACCTTCGATTACCGTTGACGGTAGCCGAAGCTATCAGCTGGCTAAAGCGCGGCCACCAGGTTCAGCTATTCCTCGAGGCTGTCCCGTGGCCCGAAGAACCTGCCCACGATAACTTGATAGCGGCACACAAACGCCGGCGCTCGTTTCCCGCCTCAAGCGGTTCTCTGCCTATACGGGTCGTGGCGCTGATTGTCGCCGCGTTTGATGGCCCGTGTCCGAACCTCGAAGAAGATATGCAGTGCAGCGCTTACGAAAGCCGCCCACTGGTATGCCGCGTCTATCCGGCGGAGATTAACCCATTCATTCCTTTGAGCCGGGACCAGAAGGCGTGTCCGCCCGAAGCGTGGATACATGCCACCTCACCGCTACTTAGGCAGGGACAGATCGTCGATGCGAAAATCGCAGCGTTGATCGCAGAGTCGCGCAACACAGATGCTGCCGAAGTAGATCTCAAGGCCGCTCTCTGCGAGACACTCGGAATCGCCACCGCGGCGCTGGGCAACGAAGGTTTTGTCGTGTACTCGCCAGACGCATCCGCTCTGTTGAGCGCTCTCGAATCGGCCCCGGTGACTGTCGCGCCAGTGCGGTCAGCGTCATGGCGATTCGTGTCGAATAGAAGCGCGACCGTCGACGCGCTACGCTCTGTCGATGCGGTCGCGTCGGAGACGTCGGCCTGGGAAACCGATTCAGCCAAATTCCTGGGCTTTTTTCCAGACGACTTGATGGGAAGCGCCGGGCATGTCAGTTTGCCAAACTGAAGACCCAGATGGGAAGTCGCAACTTTTCTGTCACAAGAACCGTCGTTTCAAAAAGTCGCGACGTATTTGCGAATTGAGAACAGCCACCTAGAACTTCACCTTCACCTGAAACCCGATCGTGAACGGAAGATGGTCCGAAGGAATCGGCGGAATCACGATGAAGTTCGCCCCAACGCGCTTGTATTCGACCATCACGATCGGCGCAACCACGGGTCCGATCGTATGGTCGCGACCCAGGCCCCAGTTGCCGTAGTTGTAGCCCGAGATGATCCCGCCGATCGCCGCAATCCGGACGATGCCCCAGTGCGCGAAGTCAGGCGACCAGACGCCGCCGCCATAGTACGAAGGCCGCCGCAGCGAATTGCGAAAGCCGCCGGCGGTCAGCGCCCATCGGTTGTTGAGCCAGCATTCGACGCCAGGCCCTGGATTGAACTCTTCGAAATGGGTGTTTGGGTCGGGTTTGATGTGATACGAACCGAGCATCAGGTCGCCCCATATGCCGCCCTCGCACCAGTTGCTCGCATGTGCCGCGGACACCGCCGCGAAACTCGCAACGAGCGCCACAGCGGTGCGCCGGACATTCCTCTTTATCTGCCGAAATTGCATGTGTTCTCCGTCACCGGTCGAGCGCCGGTGTCATCCGCGTTCTGGGTATTCCTGCTTGCCGTCCGTCGCGCACTGTACCTCAACCCGCTTACGCGAAGTGGAGGACACGCTCGGGCGCCCGGGCACAGGAGGTGCCCCGCGGCGCAAACACAACAATAACGGAGAACCGATGGCAGAGCGGTGAACGCACGGCGCGCGTTCACCTTGAGGGTTCAGAGCCCGAGGTCGGAGAGGCCCGGATGATCGTCGGGACGCCGACCCAGCGGCCAGAGATACAAACGGTCCGATGCGCGGATCGGCAAATCGTTGATGCTTGCATGACGACGCGCCATTAACCCATGTTCGTCGAATTCCCAGTTTTCGTTGCCGTAAGAACGGAACCAGTTGTTCGAATCGTCATGCCATTCGTACGCAAAGCGCACCGCTATGCGGTTATCGGTAAACGCCCATAGCTCCTTGATCAACCGATAGTCGAGTTCCTTCGCCCATTTACGGCGCAGCAGTCCGACGATCTCCGCGCGGCCGTGCGTGAACTCGGCGCGGTTGCGCCACACGCTGTCAGGCGTGTAGGCGAGCGACACGCGCTCGGGGTCGCGGGTATTCCAGCCGTCTTCCGCGGCGCGCACTTTCTGGACCGCGGTTTCGCGCGTGAACGGTGGCAGCGGCGGGCGGGTTTCGATCGGGTCGGCCATGCTGGCTCCTCAGTCAGGTTGCGGTTCGCCGGGATGGCGAGCGGTTGTTGGCAGATTTGCCGGCGGGTTCGATGGCGAGCAACGCTTCGGCTGCGGCGCGCGCGTCGAGCGCGGCGTCGGACTCGCCGCTCACCAGCGCGACGGCAATCGCGCCATCGAGCAGGATCAGCCATTGACGCGACAGCCGCGCGACGCGGCGGCCGTCCATGTCGGATTCCAACGCGTATTTATCGCACTGCGTTCGCACGAAGGCCAACAGGCGTTCCTTGTGCTCACGCGCGACGATCCGGATCGGATCGTCAGCGGAGGCGATCTCGCCGGCCGCGTTCAGAAACGCACAGCCGTGAAAATCCTCCGACGCGAACCATTCGCGCAGCACGTCGAACATGCCGAGCAGGCGTTTGCGCGCGGTCTTGCCATGCCCCTGCGTGCCCGCGATGAACCAGTTCATCCAGCGTTCGTCGCGCCGCTCGAGCGCCGCGGCGACGAGTGCATCTTTCGATTCAAAATGCGTGTAGAAGCTTTTGCGCGCGGTGCCGGACTGCTTGACGATCGCGTCCACGCCGGTTGCATGAATGCCGCCCGCGTAGATCAATGCTTCGGCAGCATCGAGCAGCCGTTCGCGCGCACTGCCCGGCGCCAGGGATTCAGTTTCAGTTTGCGTAGCCATGCACGGATGGTAGAACGATCATTCTCCTCCGTCAAGTTTCTACTTGCGTTTGCGCGCTTTTTGCGGTCTGAGTACGCTAACTGCTATCGTGATGACGATTGGGCTAACCGGGACGAACTTCATGAGCACTTCCACTGTCCGCGCAACGTTCATGCGCGCGTTGCTCAGCGCAGCACTGCTGATGCCGATGGCCTGTACGCCGCTGCAAGTACTCACGCACACGGTCAGCCAGAGCGAGGCGCGGGTGCCGGCTGGCCGCTATGAACTCGATCGGGACCATTGCAGCATTACCTTCGATGTCGATCACCTCAAGTATTCGCGCTTCACGATGCGTTTCGATCGCAGGCAGGGTCAACTCGACTGGAATGAAGGCGGCCTGGACAAAAGCGCGGTAACCGTGACGATCGACGCGGCGAGCATCGACACGAATGTGCCGGTGCTCGACAAGATGGTGAAAAGCGCCAGCATGCTCGACGTGTCGCGCTTTCCGCAGTTGCGTTTTGTCAGCACGCACTTCGAGCGCACCGGCGAATCGCGCGGCACGCTGACCGGCACTCTGACGATTCGCGACGTCACGCAGCCGGTTACGCTGGATGTGACCTTCAACGGTTTCGCACCCGATCCGCTAACGAAAAAAGACACGCTCGGTTTTTCCGCAGACGGTCATTTCAGCCGCGCGAAGTTCGGTTTGTCGACGTGGTATCCGGCCGTCGGCGACGATATCCACGTGCGCATTCAGGCCGAGTTCGCTAAAACGCCCGCAGGCGCATGAGCGCGGTGCGGGCGTTTCATCTGGACTGCTGCGGTTTGGCAGCGTCGTTGTTTTAGCTTAGGTGACGGTTCACGCGGCGCTCCAGTCGAGAATCACCTTGCCGCTCTCTCCCGATAGCATCGTGGCGAACGCCTGTTGATAATCGTCGACCTTGAAATGGTGCGTGAGGATCGGCGACAGGTCCAAGCCGCTTTGCAGCATCGCCACCATCTTGTACCAGGTTTCGAACATCTCACGGCCATAAATGCCCTTGATTTCGAGACCCTTGAAGATCACCTGGGTCCAGTCGATCGCGGTTTGCGCCGGCGGAATGCCGAGCAGCGCGATCTTGCCGCCGTGGTTCATCGCTTCGAGCATGCTGGTGAAAGCGCTTGGCACCCCTGACATTTCCAGCCCTACGTCGAAGCCTTCGGTCATGTGCAAATCGGCCATCACGTCGCGCAGCGATTCGCGCGATACGTTCACCGCACGCGTGGCGCCCATTTTGCGCGCGAGTTCGAGCCGGTAGTCGTTGACGTCGGTAATCACGACGTTGCGCGCGCCCACGTGTTTTGCAATCGCCACCGCCATGATGCCGATCGGGCCCGCGCCGGTAATCAGCACGTCTTCGCCGACCAGGTTGAACGACAGCGCGGTATGCGTGGCGTTACCGAATGGATCGAAGATCGCGGCGAGGTCGTCGGAAATCTCAGGCGGAATCTTGAACGCGTTGAAGGCGGGAATCACCAGATACTCGGCGAACGCGCCTTCCCGATTCACGCCGACGCCCACTGTGTTGCGGCATAGATGCCGGCGCCCCGCGCGACAGTTACGACAGAAACCGCAGGTGATATGTCCTTCACCCGACACGCGATCGCCGATCGCAAAGCCGCGCACTTCCTGGCCCATTTCGACGATTTCGCCGACGTATTCGTGGCCGACGTGCATCGGTACCGGAATCGTTTTTTGCGCCCAATCGTCCCATTTCCAGATGTGGATGTCGGTGCCGCAAATCGCGGTGCGCGTGATGCGGATCATCACGTCGTTGTGGCCGACTTCGGGTTTCTTGACGTCCGTGAGCGTGAGGCCCGGTGCGCGTTCGAGTTTTGCCAATGCTTTCATGTGCGCCTCCGCTTCAGATGATGCCGAGTTGACGGCCGACGCGCGCGAATGCATCCACGGCGCGGTCGATCTGTTCGGGCGTGTGCGCGGCGCTCATCTGCGTGCGGATGCGCGCGCGGCCTTTCGGCACCACCGGGAACGAGAAGCCGATCACGTAGACGCCTTCCTTCAGCAACGCATCGGCCATGTTCGACGCGAGTTGCGCGTCGCCGAGCATGACCGGAATGATCGGGTGTTCGCCCGGTACGAGCGTGAAGCCGAGCGCGCTCATCGCGCGGCGGAAATGTGCGCCGTTTTCACGCACGCGTGCGCGCAGTTGCGCGCCTTCGTCGCTCGCCAGCAGTTCGAGCACCTTCAGCGATGCGGCGGCGATGCTCGGCGTCAGCGTGTTGGAGAACAGATAGGGACGCGAGCGTTGGCGCAGCAAATCGACAACCTCCTGGCGCGCGGCGACATAGCCGCCCGATGCGCCGCCCAGCGCTTTGCCGAGCGTACCGGTAATGATGTCGACGCGCGCGAGCACGCCGCAATGTTCCGGCGTGCCGCGCCCGTGTTCACCGACAAAGCCGACTGCGTGCGAGTCGTCGACCATCACCAGCGCGCCGTAGCGGTCGGCGAGATCACAGATGCCCGCGAGGTCGGCGATGATGCCGTCCATCGAAAACACGCCGTCGGTCGCGATCAGCTTGAAGCGCGCGCCGGCGGCGTCGGCTTCCTGCAGTTTGGCTTCGAGATCGGCGAGGTCGTTGTTCTTGTAACGAAAGCGCTTCGCTTTGGACAGCCGCACGCCGTCGATAATGCTGGCGTGATTCAACTCGTCGCTGATGATCGCGTCGGATTCGTCGAGCAGCGTTTCGAACAGGCCGCCGTTCGCATCGAAACAGCTCGAATAGAGGATGCAGTCGTCAGTTTGCAGGAAGGCCGCGAGCGCTTTTTCGAGTTCCTTGTGCACGGTCTGCGTGCCGCAAATGAAGCGCACCGACGCCATGCCGAAGCCGTCTTTGTCCAACCCTTCTTTGGCGGCCTCGATCAGGCGTTCGTCATTTGCGAGGCCCAGATAGTTGTTCGCGCAGAAATTCAGCACGTCGGCGCCATTCGCGAGACGGACGTCGGCCGACTGCGGACTCGCGATCACGCGCTCGCTCTTGTAAAAACCGTCGGCACGGATCTGCTCGATAGTGCCGCGCAGATGGGCGAGGTAAAGGTCACGCATGAAGCAGGCTCCTGAAAGGGGGTAGCGCCCGCGGCCGGCATGTCCGGCACTTGCGGCCACGGGGCGGCCTGTTATAGTCAGTGTCAGTTTTATCGGATATTTTCGTTTTTTCGAACTAAAATCCGGTATACCGAACAACTCTAAACGATAGGTCAGTAAATGGCAAGTTCGGGGACCCGCCGCGCCGCAGTCAAGGCCGCACCCAGCGCGACACCCACTTCAGGCTCGGCCTCGGTCGCGGCGGTCGCGGCGGTCGCGGCGCCGCCGCGCGTCGGCGAGCAGATTCAGCGCTTGCGCGCCGAACGGCGCATGACGCTCGACGACTTGTCGCGCGCGGCCGGCGTGTCGAAATCCATGCTATCGGAAATCGAGCGCGACAAGGCGAATCCGACGATTGCGGTCGCCTGGCGCCTGACTAACGCACTCGGCGTCAGTCTCGATTCACTGTTCGCGCCGCAAAAGACACCGGAAGCGATCGCCGTGTCCGGCCCGCATGACATTCCCACTTTGAGCGGGCACGACGCCAGGTATCAGTTGCGCGTGTGGGGGCCGATCGAGTTGGCCGGCAAGTTCGAGTGGTACGAGCTGACGCTGCAGGCGGGCGGGGCGCTGGTGTCGAACGCGCACGAACCGGGCACGCGCGAGCATCTGACCGTGCTGCAGGGATCGATCGAAATCGAGGCGGCCGGCGCGACGAAGCGACTGAAGGCGGCGGACACGGCGCGCTACGTCGCCGACGAGCCGCACGCGATTCGCAACGCCGGCAAAGGCGAGGCGAAAGCGCTGCTAGTGGTGATCCACGGCTGAGCGCCGGGCGCACCATTGCAGGCGGTTGGCGGAATTGGCCATTCGGTCGAGGTTGCGCGCGACACTGTATATTTGTACAGTATAGGGCATCGATTGGAGCCGATAATGAACGACCTCACCACCGCCCATGCCGACCACGATCTGGCAGCGCTGCGCTTTCAAACCGCGGCGCGCGACCTCGAACATATCGTGCGCAATATTGCCGCGCGCTACATCGTGCAGCAGGTGCCGCTCACGTGGCGGCTGCTGCACGCGGTCGAAGCTGAGGCGTTGGCGGATCTTGGCTTTGCCAGCCGCCATGACGCATTGATGCTGGGCTTGTTTCAACGGCCGTCCGACTTGCCTTATCCCGAAACGGACGAGGCAGTGGACTTCGGTACGTCGACTGCGTTGCCGGCTGTGTTCGCGTTTGCGGTGTCGGCCTATGAAGAGGCGTCACGGCGCGCCGCACAAGCCGTTTCCGACAATTCTTCGCCCAAACGGGCACGGGCGTGGGGCGGCTGAGCTGTATTTTCATCAGTTGCGACCTACAATGTGCGCAACTAACGGAAAGATAGCCTATGTCCCCTCCTCATCTGTCCGACCCGGCCGCACGCCCGGCGCCATCTACCGATCTCTTCGATCAGGCACGCGAAGACTGGCGCCGCGACCCGCAAATCGCCTTCGACGCCTGGCTCGTCAAACAGCATTTCAGGCGTTCGTCCGCAGAGGTCTATCAAGCGCAATGGGGATCGTTCCTCGATTGGCTTGCGCTTCGCCACAAGAGCCTCGTGACAGTCGACACGCAGACGATCGCCGAATTCGTTGCCGGGTTGGCGATTAGAAAAACACAACGGGTCAGGTATTTGCGCCTGATTGAACGGGTGCTGGACCACGTTCGCGAGGTCGAGTCCGCGTCGACCAATCCTGCGCGCTTCATTGCTCAAGACGGTGAAGCCGCATGGCGAAACGCGCGCGATAACGAGCCAACCGGTTTTCTCAGCCATCCTGAACGTGCCGCACTGATTGCGCATCTGTTTTCGCCTTTGACGGCTTTGTCCGCCGCACAACGCTGGAGAGAGCGGCGCGATCGTGCGTTGATTGCGGTTTTTCTCGGTGGCGGATTGAAGACGGGCGAAGCCGCGGTGCTAACGATTAGTTGCGTGAATGCGGGCTCACCGTGGGTCACGATCGAGTCGGCGAATCCGATGCTGACGCGCCGTACCCGGCTCGCGCCGTTCGCGGTTGCAATCCTCGATGCATGGCTCGCTGAGCGGCGGCTCTCTGAACTGGCCGGCAACCTGGTCTTTCCCGCATCGCCTTCAGGACGGCCGATGCATAAGGCAACAATGTTGCGAGCTGTCGACGCGCTGATCGATGCCGCCGGAATCGCCGCATCCAGAACATCGCGCGCGAGTCCGCAAACATTGCGCAATACCTTCGCCGCGGATCTGTTCGAAAGCGGTGTCGAGGCTGAGCTGGTCGGGCAATGGCTGGGATTTGTACAGGTGGTGTCCGCGAACCGGTTGTATCGAGCATGGCAGACATGGGCGGATCAGCAGGATCCACCGGTCTCCGACGCGCCGGATCCTGGCGCGCCGCCACTGCCCGCGCCTAGGCGCGACGGACGTTTGACGAGGAAAGCAGGGGCGGGCGAGTCCTGAAAATCCTCACGCCCGAGGTCCTGAATTTCCTCACCTTTGGCCATTTATCTGCTATTGCACCCGCGTCGAACCGTCATGGCGACGCGGCCATCGTTCCTTTCGACAAAAACCGGCTGACCGCCTCCAGACGGGACTCGCCGGGCCCGGACGAGTGGTCGCACTCCGGACACTGCAATTCGTAGCGGTGATCCACTTGCGATAGCTCGGGCTCACCTTCTTCGCATTTCGGGCATCGCAGCGGCAGCGTGACATGACCGTCGGCCGCCGTGCCGATCACTGTCAACTCGTCAGTTGTAAGCCGGCCGGCTTCGACGAGCGAGCACAGCAGACCGGCGACCGCGGAATCCATGCCTTGCTGGCCGCGCAACTCGGCGATTTCTTTCGTCAAAGCATCCAGTTCGTCGGACTGCTCGCGCATTCGCGCGTCCAGCCGATCGCCACGTGCCTTGGCTGCGGCGATTTGCTGGATGAAATCGAACTCCTTGCGACTCGCATCGCGTACCCCCGACTGGTAGGTAGCCGCCATGCTGCGCAAGGAATCCAGTTCGACCAACATTGGCTTGACGCGCCGCTCCGCTTCGGCAACCGCGTCTTTGATCTGTTGCGCATAGTGTTCGGTGCTTTGGCGCAATTCGACATGTAATGCATCGATCCGGTCGCGGAGCGTCGCGTTGGTTGACTGCTCGCTGTCCAGACGCTCGCGAAGTGCTTCATTTTCACGCTCGAGTCGTTGCACCGTTGCCTGTAAGCCTTCTTGATGGGCGGCGCCGTGCGTGGCGGCGCTGGACAGCTCGGCTTCAAGCGCCCGAACCCGCTCCCATGCAACGTCGGCTCGCAGTTCGCCACGTTTGACCGCTTCTTCCGATGCATCGCGGCGAATCTCCGCTTCTCGTATGCGCTGGTCGGCAGCGGCAATGTGCGCACGAATTTCCTCGCGCTCCTCGTCGAGCGTTGAACGGGCATGTGCGACGGCTTCTTCGAAGAGGGCACCCAATAATTCTCCGGCCCGGTCTTCAAGTGCTTTCGGAATGGCGCCGGCCCCGACTTTTATGCGCGACACGTTTCTGATGCGCTCCCAGAAACTATCAATGTCTTTGGGAATGTCGCTTGCACTACCTGTTTGGGTCAGGTCGCGGACGGCAGCCATCGACGGACGAATTCCAAGATCAAAAAAAAGTCGCTTGCAGGCGTGAAGCGATAGTTCCTGGCGCCGAGCGCCGCTTACCCGCATTGCTTCAAGCTCGTCACGTATGGCGCGACGTTCTTCGTCCAGATTCATTTATTTACACCTCAATGTCGCTCGAATCGGATGAATCATAACAATTTACGTATTGTTTGATACGTATTTGTGCGTATCGGTTAAGTTTGAGTGAATTGAGGTGCTTTACCAGTGCAGATAGGTCAACGGATTGGGGCAGGGCTGCTTTTTTCGTGAAACAAAACTAAGAGTAGCCAATAAGCTCTTGTAAAGAAAGAAGTTTTAGGGCTCGTTCAATGATCGCGCACTGTTTCACGAACGCTAGCTGATGGCTAGATGGTGGGAAGGGCCTTGTCCGAAGGACACGCGGGGAAAATTCTAGAGAGTAATAAAAGTAAACACCCTTGAACCCATGTTAAAAACGTTAACGCCACCGCAAAGCCTTACGTGGCAGGGCTTCCGGCCTGTCAAGGTGAAGCTTTACGGGAGTGGTGGTGAGGTTCTGCGGGAGTGTTGAGTGATGGGGTTCGGGGACGTCGGTGAGCGGGTCCGGGACAGGACGTGAGCGGGTTCAGGAGCCGCTACAAAAGTGGAGTTCAGCCAAAGGTGAGATTTTGCGGGACCTGACGGGCGCAGATCGCCCGGCAGTTCTCGAAAGTGTGTCTGAGGTGCGGCCGGGCTCGAGGTGAGCGCTTTCGGGACCACTCTGGACCCTATTTTTAGACCTTATTTGGACCCCTCGAATCCCATTGGTGAGCCGAGACGGGACAAAACGCGAACCGTAGGTGAGATTTTCCGGGAGCATAGGGCGTTTTTGCCTCAAATCTAGGCACGCAGGCGGCTAAGGTGAGTGTTTGCGGGAGGCGTGCCGCGTTTTGAGTGGAAATCGGCCGGAGCCGTTAATGGAATCGACAGTGACCTTTTGGCAAAGGTGAGCGAATTCGGGAGACAAGGGTTGGGGCGATGCGCGTGTCAAAAATTAGCCCGTTTTGAGTCAAAGGTGAGGTTTTTCAGGAGCACTTTTAAGGGCTTGTGATTGTTAAGGTGAGGAAATACGGGACCAAAATCGTCATCCCTGGCCGGAAATGCGCTACAGGCGTTGTCGGACGTAGTCGGGTTTTGCCGCTGCGGAATTCGAATGGTGAGGTTTTTCGGGACCTTTGAGGCAGCGCTCAATGACTGCTGGATCCATGGAAAAACTGCGGAAGGTGAGGAAATTCGGGAGGGGGTGATTGCGTTGCTGGCCAAGTCACATACCTAAGTGGCTGAATATATGGATAAATTTTTCATCATCGGGCAATGGTGAGGTTTTTCGGGAGATGCGTGGCGTGTTGCGGATCAACCCGAGTTGCACCCGATGGTGAGGTTTTTCGGGAGCATATAACGCTGCTTTTATCGGCTGTCAGGCCTGAGGGCCGCGCCAATTCGAGCGTTGAACAGGCTGAAAGGTGAGCTTTTTCGGGTGAATCTGTCGTGCACTCACTCTCAAGCATCGACAAGAGGGAACGCTTGCCGGCTATTTCATCTCCCTCTGCCCGTTTAGGCATGTTGCAGTATGTGCCGCGGAGGCACGCTGTGCCATCGACGGCCTTTGCGACGACGACGTTCGCTCGTGCGCCGCATGTCTTTATTCGGAGCAGTACGGTGCGCAGCGGTTGATCGAGTAGACGCCGGCACCGGCGTCAGCCCCAACTGCGCCAATGCGGCGCGGGACCGGGGAGCACGGGTCTTCCGGTGGGGGCGCATGTCATCCTGTTCTCCCGTTCGCTTCGACCCGTGCGCGACGGCAGTCCAGACCACTGGCATCGCTCGTGACAAAGCGGAGTGTCGCCGTCAACTCTGGGGCTGATGCCAAATGTGTGGCGTGGCTCTTCCCTGCCCCACAATGCGAGGGCAAGGCACAAAACTTCCGCCGCGCTAATTCGACGCGAGTTCACCCCACACGCAACGTGCCTACAGTCAAAATTCCTGAGATTTTTTTAAGGTGAGCAGATACGGGATCGAATGCTTCCCGTTCGCGGTAGGTCCGGAATTGGTCGATATTTCCAGACGCCGCGACCTGCAAGGATGCCCCGAACCTGGCGCGAAACGCTTGAGGTGAGGGTTTTCGGGAGTTGTTCGAGGTGAGTTGCGGTTCGTAAGCTCACTTCACCAGGAACGGTGAGACTCTCGCTATAGACGTGTATCACCGCAGCCGGTATGCTCTCGCCAAATCCCTCCTCGACCCGACGC
>NZ_JBWKWA010000003.1:0-34758 GCF_059422005.1 Paraburkholderia sp. GW821-FHT02A12
ATGAAAGATCTAGTCGAACAGTGGAGCGAGGAACAGGACGCGCCTGCGTCGGGCACGGACCCGCACGTTACCATCAAGAACGAACTGGTGCGGCGGTTCCAACGCATGACCCTCCAGCAAAAGCGCGTGCTTGCATTAGCGATCGCGAAGTGCAATCCCAAGCTGAAAATTTTGCTCCATAAGGCGACCAGCCCCGATCCCGCGACGGGGATTGCACCGGGGTGGCCAGTGCGCATCACCGCTCAGGAATTTCTCGAAGCCTATCCGTCGATCGATGCCAAGCATGCCTATTCGGACCTCAAATCGGCCGCAGAGAGCCTGTACGAATGCAGTGTCGAGTGGACTGTCATTCAGACTGAGCGCGGCAAGAAAGTGCCTGTACGTAAGGTCGCCCGGTGGATCTACGAAAGAGCGGACACGAGCACGTCCGGCTGGGTCGAACTGAAATTTACGCCGACGATTGCGCCGTACCTGCTGGGCATCGAAAGGGCCTATACAACCTACAAGCTCAAGCATGCGGCCGATCTGAGATCGATGTATAGCTGGCGATTGCTCGAAATGATGGCTCAGTTCCGCGATACCGGGCTCTTGGTCATCGGTTATGACGAGTTTTGTGAAGCGATGGGTGCACCGGCCAGTTGTATCAAGGATGCCGGCCAGCTTCGGCGTCGGGTCATCGACGTGGCCGTAAAGGAATTGCAGGAGAAAAACGGGCTGAAAATCGAATGGGAACCGACAATCCCCGCCGGCCGTAAGATCACTGGCTTCAAGTTTACCTTTCAGCCGGACCCTCAAGGACGCTTGTTCTGACGTGGTCGATGCATGTCAGGCTCACCACGAAAACGTCAGAACCGCGCATTCTGACGGAGAGCGCACACGTCAGGCTAACCACCGAAATGTCAGAATGGAAGTGCCGTGAAATGGGGTTTGAGGCGCAGTGGAACGGCTATGGTTTTTTTTGCGTAACTTGTTCTCGTGCGCCTCTAACCCCAACATTGACGATAGTGGGTGCCCGAAAGACCATGACGACCGCTTGCGCCGTGACGTGACGAGCTGCGCAAGCAACTGGTTCGTGCTCACAACGGGGGCCCATGGCCGGTGTGTTCGTCTTCCTCGTCCCAGTCCGCTGCCTCCTCTCGTCGCCGCCGATCTTCTTCTTCTATCTCCTCCTGTTGTCGGCGCCGCTCGTCGGACTCTTCCTGTTGTCGGCGCTCCTCGTCGGCGGCGTCGTCCTCGTCCCGGTCCTGTTGTCGGCGCCGCTTGTCGGCGGCGTCGTTCTCGCCCGGGTCCTGTTGTCCGCGCCATTCCTCTTCTTCTTCTTCGTCCTCTTCCGCCTGGGGTTCCTGCTCATCATCTTCCCCGGAGAGCCAATCGTCGTTTTGGTCCCAACTATCGTCGTCCGGCAACATTTAGTTTCTCCTTTCAGAAGAATGGGGCCAGCCCGAACGATCTTCTCGTTTATCGAGGGGGCTGGTAAATGCCACCCCGCAGCGTGACATGTATTGTCCGCTTCCGGAGAAGTCTTTCTGAAGCGGGAAACCGCCGATGCCGCCCGGGCGCGCAATGTTGCCTCAGCGTTGTGCTGAGCACGCCCGCGGTGTCGGGTCGCCTGCGGTCAGTCACGGTGTCGCTGTTCGCCGATGGTTTCAAGGTCGGAATTCTGACACCGGACCAAGCTAGCCGCGCGCCTGTCCGAGCTACCCGAAGCCGCGCCCCGCACGCAGCGAGCACCTCGCTTAACCCGGTTTTCCGTCCCCCTGCGCCTCAAACCCCTGAAATCGAACCACGTCGAAATCACGGGCGGCTGACGACACCTTCCATCGCCGCTAGCTGTGCCTTGCGACGCTCCACGACATTCCGGATGACGCGCTCCATGAGCGCCGGATCGGCGGCGCACACGTCGATCATCGAGCTAATCAGCTCAGGCAGGTCCAGCGTCGGCCGGAAGGCCGGATACGCCTTCATCTGCTTCTTCGCGCTCCGGAAACTTTCATCGAACACGAGAACCGCCTTCATGCCTAGCGTCGGTTCCTTCTTCTTCGGCACGACCTTGCGGACGCCAAACGCCTCTGACGCATCATCGCCGCGCCACTCGTCGGCCGTGAACGTCACCATTTCCGGCTGCTTCTGAACATCGCTCATCATCACCTCGGTCAGTTGTCGTGGCGCGTCGCGCGAGCGGCGAGCCAGTCATCCAGCGTGAAATTTTCGTCCGCCATGCGGCGCACGTAGGGTAGGGCGCCTGGTAGGGGCAGCGTCTCGACCTTGCGGCCGGACCGCTCCCACTCGGCCGACAGGAACGCCACGAGCTTGCCGACCTGATACCGGGTTGTGTGAAATCCCGGTGTTTGGTACAGCGATCGCACCAGGCCGGCGACAAGATCGTCAGCGCGCCTGGAGCGCACCGTCGAGCGAATCTGAAAACGCCACTGCCGCTCTGTGTCGGTCGTCATCCGCCAGGTGAGCCGAACGCCACCGCCGGCCGCCTTCGAGTGGGGCAGTTTCAGCAGCTCGTAACCGGTGACGTGTACACGCTCTCCCTGTGCAAGCGCATCTTTCAGCTTTTCCAGCTTGTGCGCGGCGTGCTCGCCATCTGTGACCATCAGAAACCAGTGCAACGAATCGCCACGATCAAGATCGGCGAGCATGAGCCGCGCGTTAGCCTTGCCCAGCCCCTTCCGGTAGGCGCGCTGGTTCATGTTCAGGAACACCTCGTAGCGCTCCTGAAACTTGTCGCATAGCGCCTGCGCGCGCTCCGCACTGACCACTCCTGACGCGTGATGCCGGTAGCCGTGCCTGACCATATCGAGAAGACGTTGCATCAGCAACG
The DNA here is from genome assembly GCF_059422005.1 of Paraburkholderia sp. GW821-FHT02A12. Classification (NCBI taxonomy): domain Bacteria; kingdom Pseudomonadati; phylum Pseudomonadota; class Betaproteobacteria; order Burkholderiales; family Burkholderiaceae; genus Paraburkholderia; species Paraburkholderia sp. GW821-FHT02A12. The sequence continues at coordinate 2,831 of NZ_JBWKWA010000003.1, forward strand.
TCTTGTATCGGATTACCTGCAATTCAGTCTCTCTCATATATGCATTTCGAATCGAATCATTTATGCGGAATGAATATTCGGTAGGACTCCATTCATTGATAATGCGGAGCCTTGCGCAGCAAGGCTTTCCACTTATTCGGGATGCTTCGCATTCCCGGCTAATTATAAGAGATTCCGCACGCGAAGCGTGCTTTCATCATACAGATACCACTACAATAAGATCGCTGACCGTCACAAGCGGCCCTAGCGCGCAAGCAGCACTCTGCGTCGCCGGGTCCGCCACAAGCGGGCAGCGACGCAGCACGAGGGCAACCAACCCTTGCATTACCGGTTGCCCGAAGTGGTGTAGCGCGCGAGCGATTACACGGAACAGGGACAGCCACCACCGCAGTAAGTAGTCCGGGGCTGACCACCCTGGATTCCATCACTTCACGCGAGCCGTAAGGCTCAAGGCACGGCTACCAACCGTGCCGAGTGTGCTGAAGTCGTATGCGCGTAATGGCGCTGGTACGACTACGACGAGCGCTGGACGGTGTAACTCCGTCCTTCGACTCAATCCCCCAGCAGCACGGGGAATCGAGGTTGGGCGACACGGAAACGGGCATCGCGAGGAAATGCGCGATGTTCCTGTGTAGCGTGAAAGCGGGAGACAGCTTCGCTGTCGTTAGGACCGCCCAGGGGCTGCGGGAAACCGTAGAACCTGTGCCACACACGTAGGCTGCTGAGGCGTTCCGAAAGGGCGCAGGCGTGCAAGGGGAAACCTGGCGCACGTGGCACCTTCCGGCGAAAGCTGGGGGGGTCGCTGTATAGCTTAAGCGTGTAAATGCGGCCGTAGAGGTCGCTATGTGGTGGGGCATCAAGCCTGTCTGAAGACGAAGCCGTTGACGGCACAACAGGTAAGCGAGCCGCTTTGGAATCTCGGGCCGCTGAAAACCTGATGGGTGAGAGGGAACACCTCTCTGTTGTTGCTTGAGGCGCAGGCGTGGTGCCCCGGAGCGTTGTTTAGCTTCAGTAGCGTTGCACTAACGTGGGAATCGCTAAGGCCAATATCGGGCTGGTAACCCGATGGCTATGCGAGGGAGAGTGGATCAGTAGGGCCGTGCGGCGCAAGCCGCATAGCTGTTTGTCGCGATTCGTCCGAAGCGCAAACAGCAGGCGCAAGCCTGTCCGAAAGTTCACGGCACACGTAAGCGTGAAGATGCGGGGTGGTTCCCGCAATGGAATGTTGGAACGGGCGCGGTTGGTAGCCGCGCCCGTCTTGGGATTGGTCTCCCAAGGTCTCCAACGTGTAATGAAACCCTTTCAAGGAGCTTGTCGTGGAAACAAAACGTAGCAAACGAGCCGGCCGAGAAGGCCGGAATCAACCCGGCCGAAGTTGGGCCGGTGGGCAAATCGGCCTGCGGTTCGGGGCCGAAGTCATCAACAAGTCGCGCGCCTCGGCGCGTGCAAGTCAACCCGGCAGCAGTCAGGCCGGCGGTCAGAGTGGCCCGCTGCATGGGGTCGCTGGCAGCAACAAGTCGCGTACCTCGGTGCGTGCAAGTCAACCCGGCAGCAGTCAGACCGGCGGGCAAGACGGTTCCTTGTGGACCGGTGGCAACCAGAGAAACGGCGTTATCGCGCCGGCTTCACTGTGGCAAGCCGGGGTTTGACTCCGGTACGTCAACCGACAAACAGGCCACAAGCCTGCGTCAATGTCGTCAAGGTTGAGGGCGTGGGAAGCCTTCAATTGCTGTACGGCCGCAGACCGTATCTGCTCGGCAGGGTGGTGCGCCTTTTTAGGCAATCCGTTCGTGCTTCGGCACACGCCGGCCCTAAACCGGAGAGACGAAAGTCTCTCCGGTTCCCCCTAACAAGCGGAGGAAGCCGTGCTTTTTCCTAACGCAGTGAATATGCAGTCAGTGCAGCCGACCGTCTTTGCGGCGGTCGAGCATGCGCTTCAATGGTCCAGTCCGTGGTATTGGATCGTGGTCGCTATTCCGCTCTTTACGGTATCGGTGTTGCATCCCGTACCGTGGCGGCTGCGCACCAATGATCCAACGTTCCTCGACTTGGTGACCTTCCTCGCGCGTCGGATTTCCGTGTACGCGCTGGAGCTGCTGGTGGTCCTTGTCCCACTCATTGGGCTTTTCCTCCTCGTGATTTCGGCCGGCATGTCGTTCGGAGAGGCGGTATCGAGTTACGGCGCGTGGCTCGCTGGCCGGCTCGGACAATACTGGCCGATCGTGGCCGGCGCGGTTGTCTACGGGCTTGCGTTGCGGTTTGTGTGGGACCGATATATCTCGCCAAGGCTGTCGGCCTACTGGCGTTCGGTGCGTGTCACTCAGGAAACCGACAAACTGGTCGATGCGCGCGAGGAAGTCGTGACGCTGAAGGCTAAGGACTTCGAGCCGGAAAAATACTTCGCCGATGGCAAGATTTTTTACGGTCTGGACGAGCACGACCAGCCTATCTATTTCGACCTGAAAGAGTTCTTCACCACGCACCACGCGATCCTTGGCCCGACGAGTTACGGCAAGGGTATCGTGCTGCAAGGCGTGTTCAAGCAGTGCATCCGGTTCGGATTCAGCGTGTTCTACATCGATCCGAAAGGCGACGATTACCTGCCGTACCTGCTGCAAAACGAGGCGCAGGCGGCCGGCCGGCGCTTCGTCTATCTCGATCTGAATCCGGGCGGCAAGGGCGTGTGGCATCCGTTCCTTGGTGGCGATTTCCGGCAGCGCCGCACGCGGATCGTGCGCGCTTTCAATCTCGACTCGGCCGGCACCGATGCCGATGTCTACAAGGCCAAGGAACGCGCGCTGCTCGATGACGCGCTCGAAAATACTGACGGCACAATCAAGTCGCTCCTGGCCTACGTGAAGGATCACGGCAATGCCGGCGACCGTGATCTGTCCACGTTGCGCGACTCGCTGCGCGAATGGTCGCGCGTCGATACCTTCGCCCAGCCGGCCAAACGCAAGGGTCATTCGATCGAAGCGTGCCTGTTGAATAATGCTGTCGTCTACGTTCGCGGCGACCTGGCTGACCCGGTTGTGAAGGCTGCGACGAAGGCTTACATCGCGGAGCTGACGGCGGAAATCAAGCGTCTGTTGCCGAAGCGGCCGGCGCATGTGACGCTCGGCATTGACGAATTGAAGTTCCTTGCATGCGCGGAAATCAATGATGCACTCGCAACGATCCGGCAAAACCGCTGCAATATGTTGCTCGCTGCGCAGTCGATCGCGAACCTCGAAGCGCCGGATGACAAGCGCCTCGACGGCAAGGCATTGGCGCGGGAATTCGAGGTCAACACGCCTATCAAGTTCGTCTACCGGGCAGCGGATGAACGCACGGCCGAATGGGCGGAAAAGCTCTCGGCAACCCAATGGCTGAACGTGGTGCAGCGCGAAACGACGAAAACCAACGTGCACGGCGGCGAACAATGGGAAGGAAACCGGATGGTGGGGAAGCTAGAACAACCCATCATTTCGCAAAGCACGCTGCTCAGCCTGCCTGCGCGGATTGCCATCGCCTACATGCCCGGCCGCAACGCGTCGAAGCTCTATACCTGCCACGCGTACATCGATCGCAGCGTGGCGTCGTGGATCACACCGGCAGCGCCGGCCACGCCGGCCGCCGCGGCTGAATCAACGGAATCGGCGGAATAAACAGGAGCAAACTTCCGGCTTACAACGGCAATCAATTGCTTTGCTGCAACTACCTGCGCTTGCCCGTTCGGATTTCTTCGGTAAACCGAAGCGCACGAAGCGGCCAACGCCGTTACGCCAGGCAACTGTCGTTTCCGGGAGACGCAGCCCCCGCGCCGGGGGCATTTTCTGCACCTTGGCACTAAAATACCTCTACGCTGTGTGACTCGGGGCAGCGCACAAACAAGAATCACGGGGGAGTCATGCAGATCAAGACCATACGCCAACTTATCCGTTGGGCATTCCCGTTGGCCATTGCGGCTTACGGTGCCGTCGCACACGCCGACGACGAGGTGACACTTTTCAACGCGCGTGGCGCAGCCGAGGCGTACATCGCTGTAGACGATGGGCTGACCATTTACTTGTGGAGTGGCAAGCCCGTGGCATACCTTGAAAAGGCTGGCACTGACGAAGGCTACAACCTCTACGGGTTCAACGGGAAGCACCTTGGCTGGTTCACAAAGGGGGCAATATATGCCCACGATGGGACCGCGGCATGCGCCACCGCTCAGGTCATGACCTCCGCAACCCAACTCGAACCGCTCAAATCTCTCAAGCAACTCAAGCCCCTTCAGTCATTGACGGAGCTTTCGCCTCTCCAGCCGTTGCTCGCCAGCAGGTTCGGTGACACGCCGTGCCGTTTCCTGTTAGGCGGGGGGTCGAACTGAGCAGCTCACCATTCGGCTGAGTTCGGCCAGCTTTGGACATTCGACAGCGCCGCGCGCAAACTCAGGTAACGGGGGGGGCAACATGAAGACGTCGAGGATAGCTACGGTAGTTTTGCTGGCCACGCTAACTACAAGTTGTTCACAGAAGCCGATAGATGACAAAAATGGCGCGCAGATAGAGGCGCTTAAGCAACAAGTCGCGACGTTAAGTCAGCAACTTCAGCAGGCTCAGCAATCGCAAGTCGCCCTAGCAGGGCGAGTCTTAATGCTAGAGTTCTGGCGCTCCGTCGAAGCGAGCAATTCGGCTGAGCTTGACCCTACCTCAAAGTCGTATGGCGTCGCCAAAACTAATCTCGGCAACCTTCTCATCTCCGTTGATAACATTTCTCCGTACGCAGACGGCTATAAAGTGCGTTTGATGGTCGGAAATCCCAACATGGTTACTTTTGATGGAGCGAAGCTGAAAGTCCAGTGGGCTGAAAAACCGCGATGGGGTGACAAAAACTTCGACAGTGCAAAGTGGAACGCGTCGATTCAACAAAAAGACGTTGACATTGTGAATAACCTTCTTCCGGGCACGTGGAATCCGATAGAGGTTGTGATCTCGCCGGCCACGGCTGCTCAGACCGGCTATCTGGCTGTCAACGCGACGCTCGACAAGCTATCAATGCGGCCCGGCTTCTAAGCAACGGCGCGGGGCCACTCACGGGAGGGAGCGCATATGGCGCAGGTTAGCGGAGTCGATTGGAAGATCGTGCTTGAATTTTTAAAGGTCATCTTGTCATGGCCAGTCGTCGTCGGCGTTGGGATGGCCCTCGCTTCCCTGGCCTGCTTCCAGGTCTCACCAAAGCCGCGTAGCTCATGCAGGAAGTTGCGGGAAAGCGCTGACAGTCTCTTTGCCGATTGCCGATTACAGGCCTTATGAGGAAGGCCAATGGCCGCTGTCTCTCCATAGTCGCCTTTGTCGGCACCACGCGACGACGGACCGCTTCGGGTCGATCAGCGACATTGCCTGCTCCGTGCTAGTGGCCCGCCGAAACGGGCCGGGTCTGGATCATTCGCCGGTCAGTAGCTCATCGAGCTGCGGACGCAGCCACGTCGCCGTGTTGATCGCGGCCGGCGTGAGCTTGCGGACATAGGCCGATTTGCCGGCTGGCGACCGGCTCGGGCTGTACACGAAGCCGTTGCGCTTCATCAGGTCGCGCACGGGCTTATCCGGCTTGGCGTCGAACACAAACGCAGCGCGGTTATCCTCCACGTCCTCGCGGTACATGTAGCCTTGCCCGTGTTCCTCGCGATCGCAGCGCTCCGCCATCTTTTCGAGCGCCGCGATACGGTCGCGTATGCGCCGGATATTGGCGCTGCTGTTGGTCAGCTCGTAAGATGCGAAGCCGGCGCGGCCTCGATAGTCCGGCCGGAACAGCTTCTCGATGGCGTCGGCCGTGTAGCCAAGGGCAGCAAGGCCGGCGCGATCCTCGCGGCGGATCAGCGCATTCGTGCGCTTCATCCGCTCGTGCCGCTCCTCCAGCTCGGCCAGCTTCACGCGCAGCTTGTCTACCGCTTCCGGATCATCGCTCGATATGCCGCCCTTGCCGACAGCCGCGGCGCGGCGCTCCAGTTCCTTCGCCTGGCCTTGCAGCGCGAACGCCTTGCCGAACGTGTTGTGAATCCGTGCGCGATAGTTGCGGTCGCGGCGCTCGGAGTGGTGGCCGCGCAAGATGGGCTGGCCGGACGGGATAGCGGACGCCATAACCTCGGCGCGGGTATAGGTCATGTTCGACGCCGACCGGGCGCGATCGGCGCGAGCCTCCAGGCGGTCGCGGCGGGCTTGCTGCTTCGCTTCGTACTTGTTCACGGTCTATCTCCTATAGAGTGCCGGGCCACCCCGCCCGGCTGGGGGTGGCGGCTTACTCGCCGATCTTGCGCAGTTGCTCGAAGTAGTGACGCGATGACTTGGCCAGCTCCATCATTCGGGCATGGGCGCTGCCGTCGCGGCGTAAACGCCTGGCGAGCGCGAGGCTCGCGGCGTGGTTGGTGCGGTGGTAGGTACTGAGCTTGGTTGCCATGACGAGCGCCCCTGTCAGCACCAGACGACGCGGCCGTAATCGACCGTGCGGCGGTAGTAGTTCCGGCCATCCCAAGGGGTGTACGTGTATTCCATGTAGGCACACGTAAGGACTACTATCCAGTGATGAAGTGAGAGCGGGTTCATATCGACCTCCAGAAAAAGCGATTGCCTTTACTGCTGACCGGGTCCCTAGATTCCGAGTCCCGGAGTGGAGTGGTTTGGCGAGGCTGGGGAACTTGACCGTCTTGCCGCCGTTTCCCTGAGTTCGTCGTCCCGCGACGGGGTTAGCCGGCCCGGTGTGGCTGTCAAGGGTGAAACCGGAGGCCGCATGCCCGCGCAGCGAAGCGAGCAGGAACGGGCGAGGATTTCAGCGCGCAGCGCGGCCCTTGATGGCCGCACCGGGTTGGCTATGGTCGCGAAAAGGACGGCGAACTCAGGGAAACGGCCAGGGCGATTGCCGGAGCCGAGACGAACCGCCGCGCGGCGAGCGCCTACGTGCGGCCGACTGGCCGCACCTGACTAGGAGGTTGCGTTAGGGATTGAAGCCCGTAGGGGCGAGACTCGGAACGAGGCTCGACGCGCAGCGCGAAAGCCCGGCCCGAAGCAAAGCGCAGGGAAACGCCCGTCACGCGTGCACAGGGTTATCCACAGAAATTGTGGATAACCACGGTCATGCTGATGCGTTCAGCATCTACGTTGGATACCGCCTTTTTTTGACCTAGAATCATCACGTGTTGTTTGACGTTCCGCCATTCGTGGAACGTCAAACGACGCTCCCGGATGGCCTTTTTTTTGGAGGCCATTATGTTCAACGAGCAATCAACTGGTTCGGGAAGTCTGTTCAAGGTCAGTAAAGACGTGCTGCTTGGGTCATCAGACTTGTGGGTAGGTAGTGTGCAAATCGACTCACATATCGTTGTCGCTTCAGCAACCGCAATACTCAGGAATGAGCATCGTTTCGCGGGTTTTCGATTGACGCTTGGCACGACCGATCATATCTGCCGTGGGTTGGGCTATTTCGCCGAACTCCGACCGGTAGGCCCGTTTCTCGGTTCAGAGCTGCGCGGATACATGGCACATGTCGATAGTCCCGGCATGGATCAGGTGCTACAGGTGTCGGCTGTTTATGCGACTAACAGCGATGGGACGAGTAGGCTCGATTTGTCGATTGATCCGATCGTGCGAGCCAGTGAGGCTGCGTGAATAGCGGGAGAGGCTTTTTAGCCGTTACAGGAGGGGAAAGGCTACGGCCTTTCCCCTTTTTTACGTCGCCGACACGGCAACCTCGACGGTGGCGCCCAGATCATCGACAATTGCCTTCCCCGACATGGAGATTAGTTATGGCGTGGCCAAAAGGTGTTCGCGCAGTTAAAGGTCAGACGGCATTTTTGTCCCTGATGGCAATTGCATTGGCAAGTGGAAATACCTTGGGGAAAGAGATAGTTCCTGTCGGTCCGGAACTCGCCCCGCGTGAGATTGGTGTCCTGCTGAAAGGTTATCCGATGCTGACCCAGCAGAACCCATTGGCAGCCGGGGGAGTGGGAGTCATGCTGTGGGGGTGTGAATATCAGGTCGGAAGGGCCATGATAACGACCACTATAGCTACTCAGCCCGGCGATCCGATGCCTTGCAAGCGCAAAGTGGCATTCGGCGAATCACCTCAGTAATCTACCAAAGAACAATGAACTGCTCCCTGGTCGATGACGACACAATCCAAGCACAGGCGCGCGCCGTGCTTGAGGCCGAGGGATTCGCCGCGTTCCGACCTACCGCGCCGGCTTATCGGTACGACATCGCGGGTCTTTCATCGGAGCTCTTCCCACCGGAGCGCCTTCACATGCTGCCCATTGCCGAAATCGAACCGCCGCTACGGTGCGTAGGCGTGGCGCTGTTTCCTCGGGCGAACCGAATCCTAGACGGGATGCTGCGCGGCGACGCGTTGCCGCCTATCTACGTCGAACTCTTGCCGGAAATTCCCGGGCCGTACCGCTATCGAACCACGAACGGCTTTCATCGCTTCCATCTTTCGCGCGCGCTCGGCTTGAGCCAGATCCCAGCGATTGTCTGGCCGTCTTTTGAATGACGCCGATCAAATTGCAACTGGGCGCCCATATCTGCCAAGCGTGCTGCGAGGTAGGTCTACGGTGCTGCTTGAAGGGTTACGACAGTGTTTGCTAACTCCGTAGGCAACGCAGCAAGCATAGCTTCGAGCAAAACAGAGAGTCCGGCGCATAGTTGCTGAATCTCGACAAATTCGGGAGCGTCTGTGGCAAGAACATTAGGTTGTTCCCACTGCTCCATCACGAGTGTCTGCAACGTTTTGAGAATGTGGTTCCATTGCATCCGAAACTGCAATGGAACTGCAAGCCCGTGCGTGTACTGTGCGGCTTGCATATCGCGAATCGCAGCGTATGCTGTCTGTACGTTCTCCCTGATGTCACGAGCACATGCCAAATTCGCAATGATTCTCGATGGTGTGTCTTCGAGAATTGAGAAATAGCGCTTGATCGCCTCGACCCGCTGCTCGAGCATTTTTTCGGCAACGACCTTTCGGATCTCGAACCTGTAGCGCTCAAAGCTTTGAATACGAGCAAGTTCCGCCTTGAAGGATTCAGCCTGAAGCGATAGTTCGTGCTTGTGGCGCTCCGCAGCGTCGTCTAAACCGCGAGTGGCGCGACGTCGCAACCACTCGGCGATTGTCTGCCGGCAAACCAGCGCGACGCCGCAGATGACGACCACTACGATAGAAGCGACGCCTCCGAGCTGCGTCAAGACTTGACTTAGAAGGTTCATGGTTGCCCCTTGTTGATTGTTGTGATTCTGGCGGTCACGCTCGATAGCACTATGCGGAGCGATCTGAACGTTGCGAAAGGAGCCGAAACAGCGTCGATCGGTGGATGCCGAACAACGCGGCGATTTCCTGCATGCTCGTGTTGCCCTCGTCCGCGAGACGATAGATATGGTCGAGCTGCGCCGGCGTGAGCGTCGGCTTGCGGCCGAACTTCGTGCCGCGCGCCTTGGCCGCAGCTCGGCCGCTGCTCGTGCGTTCAACGATCAGGCTGCGTTCGAACTCGGCCATGCCGCCGAACACGGTCAACACCATGCGACCGGCCGGCGTCGTCGTGTCGGCCCACGGCTCGGCGAGACTGCGCAGGCCAGCGCCGGCGTCGCGAATCCGCTCAACAATGTCGAGCAAGTCGCGGATGCTGCGCGCGAGCCGGTCGAGGCGAGTTACAACAACAACGTCGCCGGCGCGCAAGTGGTCGAGCATACGGTCGAGCTGCGGGCGAGCGCGGCGGGTGCCAGTGATTTTCTCGGCGAAGACTTTGCCGCAACCGGCCGCGCGTAGCTGCGCCTCCTGGTTGCTAAGGTCCTGGTCACGCGTCGAGACACGGGCGTATCCGATCAGGAATGCGCCCGTCTCAATGTCGCGCGTTGCGATATCGGCCGGATCTCTCACTGGCTCTCTCGCGATTCGAGCCACGACATGGCCTCGTCAAGAGCATCGTCGTGTGCAGACTGCTGAAGGTACGCATCCCATGCGTCGCGCGGCCTTGCGCTGTCAGCATTGGCTAACCAATGCCCGCGCTCGGACTCGGTGAGTCCGTTCCACCAGTCCATGCCGGCTTGCGGATCTGCATCAGCGTCGGCCGGGAACACACCCCCTCCGACTTCCGTGCCGTCCTCAAGGAGCCGCAGACGCCAGCCCCCGCCCAAATTGGCAGGGCGCGGCTCTATCTCGTAGCTGTAGCTTGGTGCTGAGGTATTAACCATCGTCTGTTACCTGTCGTTGTGCACTGCCGCGTGGCGATGTTGCCAGAGCGCGTGAATAGCATCGAGCCGGCTGTCGAATCTGCCAATCACGCGGCAATCGGCGTCGTTGTCGTCGGCGGGGTACGCGGCGATATCCCCGAGCCATTTACCGTCGAGCTTCAACTCATAGCCTCCGACGCATTCGGCCCCTTCCGGGGTGGTCAAGGCATAGCGGCAACGACGCATCAGGAAGCCGTTGCCGGCGGTCGGCGGATAGTTGACGTTGTGCTGCACGAAGTAGTCGCCATCATCGAGCAGCACTGCACCGTTTGTTTCTGTCGTCATGATTACTCGCTTATCGGGCGCCAGGTCCACATCGGCAGCACGGCACGCCCACTACCGCGCATCATGTTGCATATTATAGTCGCGTATATGGGCGTATACAAGACTATATTTTGCAACATCGCGACCCACGGCAGCGTCAGGGTTTGGCGGCGGCCGGTATGGCGTTGCGAAACTTAGGAGTTTTGCAACAGAGGGGCCTTCGAGATTCGGACTTCCAGAGAAGTGGCGCGCATCCGATCTTTGATGTATAGTGTAACTATACGCTATACGTAATGGCGAATACACGGGTCACAGGTACAACTGCAACACACGGGTCACAGGTACAACTGCAACGGAGCGAACGTATGAATAGTCATTGCTATTGGGAGGCCCATGATCAAGTCATGGCGACACAAAGGACTCGAGGAGTTCTTCATCAGCGGACGTAAGGCAGGCATCAGGCCTGACCATGCGCCTAGATTAAAGCGTCAGTTAGCCCAGCTCAATGTGGCCCAGTCGCCGCAGGATATGAACTTGCCGGGTTGGAAATTTCACGGACTGGAAGGTCGTCTAGCAGGCCATTACGCCGTAACGGTTAATGGAAACTGGCGAATAACATTCAGGTTCGAAGGTACTGACGCCATCCTGGTTGACTACCAGGATTACCATTAAGGTTCAGTGCATGACTCAAATGTTTAACCCGCCTCACCCGGGTGAAACGCTTCGGGAGGATGTTCTCCCGGAGCTTGGTTTGACGGTGACTCAAGCAGCCGCTCAGCTCGGAGTTACGCGCGTGGCATTGTCACGCGTGTTGAACGGGCACGCCGGCATATCGCCTGAGATGGCTCTCCGAATCGAAGGATGGCTCGGTGTAGAGAATGGCGGCCGCGCAGATCTGTGGCTCTCCCAGCAGACGGCCTATGACCTTTGGCAGGCGCGATCGCACGGCGCGCCAAAGGTCGAGCGGGCACACGCCTGCGCTTGAGTTTTGACAGGCTCGCCGCTAGTAAAGGGGTGCCGTCAATAAACGGACGAAAACGTACGATAGCCGCAGCGCACAAGGCATTCGACAATGCGTCCTTTTCAGCCCAGTATGGCGCCCGACACGCAGTTGCGGCCGATCGCCTTGGCCTGATAGAGCGCCTCATCGGCGGCCTTCACCACCGAGGCAACACTGTCCGCCATCAGCCCTTGCCAGCTCGCCGCGCCGATGCTGACGGTAACCGCGCCTTGCTCGCTTGCTGCATGTTCGATATTCAGCGAGGCAATCGCGCGGCGGATGGTTTCGGCCATCGCCAATGCGCCCACGCTGCCGATACCCGGCAGCACCACGACAAATTCCTCACCGCCATAGCGCGCGGCGAGGTCGCCCGACCGGTGAAGCTGTCCGGCGATACATTGCCCCACTTTCGTTAGTACCTCATCGCCGGCCTGATGACCATAAAAATCGTTATAAGCCTTGAAGCGGTCAAGATCGACGAACAGCAGGGAAAGTGGTTGCTGCGTGCGCAGCGCACGACGCCACTCACGATCGAGCCGCTCGTCCAGGGTCCGGCGATTGGGAAGCCCCGTGAGGCTATCGGTACTTGCAAGTGCCTTCAGCGCCGATTCGGCCCGTGCTTTTTTGCCCAGGGAAGAAGCGAGCAATACCGCCAGTCCGACAAAGACAAGGCCGAACACGAGCATGACGACAGCAACCTTGACGGCTCGCGCGCGCCACTTCGCATAGATGTCTGTCTCGGCCGGGGCCACTACCATAATCAATGGAAGTCCGGCCAGGTGTTTGAATTGATAGAGGCGGCGGACGCCATCGATCGAGGCCGTGTCCGCAAACGAGCCTTCCGGCTGGGCCATCATTTTCGTGAATGGCCCTGTTCCTCTGAGGTTGCGACCGATCAGTTTGGGATTGTAAGGGCCACGCATGACGAGGAAACCGTCGGTGTGAATGAGCGCCATCGTGCCGTGCGGTCCAAGCTCCAGGCCCGACAGCAGCTGATGAAAGTATTCGGTGCTGACCGTGCCGATCACGATGCCAAGGAACGATCCATCCGTGTCCGTGATGCGTCGGCTGAGCGTGATCACCATGTCGCCATTCAGCATTCGCGATGCGTGCGGAGGACTGACGTAGAGGCCCCAGGCCGGATGATCGCGTTGCACCGTAAAATAGTCCTGTTCGGCCACACTGGCTTTCGACGGGCGGTCCGTGCGGGAGTCCATCACGATATTGCCGGCCGCGTCGGTCACAAAGATGGCCCCCAGGTACGGCGCACTCGCCGAACGATCAAAGAGCACCTCCCGCCTGAGCGGCACTGGCGCGGCCATCACGTCCGGCCGCTGCACGCCATCGACCACCGCCTGCAGCGACAGGTCATATAACTCGACATTGCGGGCGATGTCCCGCTCGATCACCAGGAGCGTGTTGCGCGACGAATCGGATGCATGTTCCATCGCATCCTGACGACCGCCAAACAAAATGGCGACGCAAACGGTCAGCATGGCGATGGCCACGACGATGCCGCTGCCGATCACGATGCGCGGCGAGCTGACCAGGGCAGACAGACGATGTTCGACATCACCCGCGGACAGCGGGTCCTCTCCGGCAGCTCTTCCCGCCCCGGGGACTGAGCCGAGGACAGCGGCATGAAGCCGTGCCGGAATGCCGGTCAGCAGCTTCAACCCCCGCCCCGCACTTTCCGTCATGGCCAGCCCTTCTCCGAGATCAGTGAATCGATTCGACTGGCGCGCGCCCCCAGCGAACAGCCAGCGTAATGCGCCTGAATTGTAATACCATTTGTTCGCCACCAACGTCTGTGGCACGACAGCAGAAGATTAGCAGCCGGTTCGCGCGGTGAATCGGCTGAATAACACACTCATTCCGACACAATTCGACACCCCACTGCCGGCCGGATGGTGCGCTGCGGCTATCGTACGTTTTCGTCCGTTTATTGACGGCACCCTAGTAAAAGTCATCTGGAAGGGCACTCCCAACAGGACACCCAGCATTCAGGTCAAAGGCTATACTACTGTATATCTATACAGTAGTAGCCCACTCCGAACATGCCCCGTTTCCCCGAGTGCAAACCGCCAACCATTTACGAGCTGCGCGAGCAATGGCGTCGCTATCGTGGCAATGGTGTCGTCCAACGGTTAATCCTCGAAATTCAGCACCTGCGTGGATTCGTGCGCGAGGCTGAGGCGTTGCGTGGGGTCATCCAGCGCTGCTGGAACGATGAGACGGGCAGTAAGCTGGTCGCGCTGGAATGTCTGCGCACTGAGCTGCAAGCGGAGTTCTTCCGCGCCGGCGTCGTCAGCGATGCACCGAAGCCGCGCCCGCTGCCAGCATTTACGCCGCCATCCAGATATGACTTGCGCGCGCTCGCGCAGCACTATCACGACGACGAATCCATCCAGACGCTGATTGAGGAGGTCGAGCACGCGCGTGCGTTCGTCCTGCGTGTGGAAGCATTGCGCCTTGTCATTGAGCGCTGCTGGCGTGCGGAAACGGATTGCGATCTGGTTGCACTGGAAAAGCTGCGGGTGCGCCTCGAAGCCGAAAAGGAACGTGCCGGCGTCATCGTGTCGGCCGAGCCTGCGCAACGCGAACAACATGGGCTGACCGCACGCATCGCGCTTGATTTTGATGGACTGCCCGACCGCGAGTAAGGGGTCGCCTCGTAGAAAATCGGGTTTCGGCGAGCTTTGGGAGCCGGTTCAGCGGCGTAGTTCAGCGGGCGCTACCGCCTCCGCATGATGGCCAACAGCATGCTTGGTGAGCCTTTCCAGGATCTGCTTAAAGTCGCCCATCATTTCCCTCTGGTTCTGGACCAGCTCGGTCTGTGTCTGGACCAGTTCGGCCTGCGTGTTGCGCTGCTGCTCGGCGGCGGCGGGGTCGATGGGCCACGCCTTGACCTCCATCGACAGTGGCTTGTTACCGGCGAGCACTTCAATCGCCAGGTGTCGCATGGCCTGCTGCTGTAGCTCGACTGTGCCGTGTGCTTCGGGGGAGTAGCTACCGCCCTTAAGCTGCGCTCGCTCGAACCGGAAGTTGTTCGCTGCCGCAAGCCGGTCGAGGAGGTTCATGAACAGTTCGTCGCCTCGGCCATTCCAGTCGCGCTGCTCGGCCTCATTCTGTGGACGGCGCCCCTCTGCTGGAAGTGATAGATGCGTGTGATAGTCGTGCCACGCGGTCAGGACTTCCTTTTCGCGCTTGCCGCGCCACACCCATCCGAATATAGGAACACGGGTGCCGTAATAGGCGAGGTCGATCATGTTCAGTGCGCGGACGTGATCGATCGAGACTCGGGCCTGGCGTGTCCCCATCAGAGTCGTGAAGATCCAGTCGCGCCGTTGGCGTGAAGCCCCTGCACGCTCGACCATCTTCTGCGCCTGTACTGCGAGGATCGGCCCGGCAATCGTGGCTCCAACTATCACCCAGTCTTTCGCTTCAAGTCCCCACATTTTCTTCACCCCGTTGTCGTCCCAGCTTAGGCGGGAGTCTATCAGGGGGGCTTCAGAAAGTATCAAGCTACGGGGGATGCACGGAGGCAACCAAAAAAACGGCCGCATTGAGCGACCGAAAAACTCCAGCGTTCCGAGGTTGAAATTGTGCTGGAGCCTGAGAGGTGGTTACTTGATCTGGTCGTCGGGACGGTCAATCAAAAACTCGGCGGGGTCGCGGCCCTGCATCCAGCCAGGCGGCCGACCGCGCCCCGTCCACGTGTTACCGGTCGTGGGATCGCGATATTTGATCTTGGGCTTGTTGAGCTTGAAACGAGTGCGCCGCGTCAGATCGACAACGCGAATGCTGTACTGCTGCATCAGCTCTCGAATCTTGGCGAACGCCAGCTCGCGCTCGTGCGCGAAAGCTTCGTCCACTTTTCGCTGGATTGCGTCGCGCTCGGCGATGAGTTCCTCATAAGTTTGGGTTGGCATTATCTTCCCCACGTTACTCTGATGGTCAACAGGTATGAACCTCCGGACGGTCGCCTCGCACGTTTTTGTTTATATCAACCGGCGTTTTTCGGCTGAGTGGTCTTCCATGTCTGGAATGCCTTGTCGCGTTTCAGGTGCTGCACGAGTACATGCTCGACGATGAAGTCGAGCGACACCTCGGCACCGTTCATATCCTGATAGGCCCGCTGGTAGGCGAGCAAGTCGGCGTGCACGTCTTGCGCGAGATTGACCGGCAGCTTCGTTTTTTCAGGCTCGCGCTTGACGATCGGCAGGAGGAGACGGGCAGACGATTTGCGGGCAGGTTTTTGCGTCATGGTTATTCAGGTCCTCAGTGTTTGCGACGGATCGCTTTGATGACATTCAGCGGCCAGAGCCACACGTAATAAAGCCGCACATCGATGCGGCTGTGCCAGTTAAGTCCCGCGAACAGCTCGGCGGGCACGGCCTTGGCGAGCGAACAGGCGAGCAGGCCGATCACGACATACCCCGCGAACGACAGGATGGTGTTGTTCGTTACTTCGAAGCCCACCCGACGCATGAGATAGCTCGCGAGACACATAAACCCGATCAGGACGCCGGCGTTGATCGCGCGCACGCGGGTAGCCTTCTGTCGCGTCATGTTGAGGTCGCGTTGCTTGAGCTGGTATTGCTCCTGTTCATGGGCGACACGCTGGACATGATCGAGAACAGGTTCGCCCTTCCTGCGGCCCAATAGATACGGCGCGACCTTCCGGTATACGACCGTCGCAGCGATCGCGGCCGCGACGATCCAGAACATATTGAGGAACAGGGTGTGAATAGAAGGGTTCATTGCGTCTCTCCTTATCGCGCGGCGTTCTGTTTCTTGAAAAGCGGGTCATAAAGCAGCTCTACAACGTCCCAATCCTTCATGTAGATGATGAGGTCGAGCGTCGCGTGAATCGTGCGCAGGATCATGTCGTAGTCGAGCATCCGGCCGACCTCGGACGACTTCACAAGGTCCGCGATCCGGCTCGGCGTCTCGGCCGCGCTGTTGGAGTGCGTCGAGAAGATGCCGCCGGGGTGGCCAGTGTTCGCGCTCTTGATGTAGTCCCACGCGGCATCGTCGCGCAGCTCGGTCAGGAAAATGCGATCGGGCGACAGGCGCATGGTGGTTTTCAGGCACTCGCGAGCCGATAGACGCCCTTCCTGTTCGCCGTATACGAGGTAGCCGATTTCGTCGTGATCGTCGGAGCCAACCTCGTGCGTGTCCTCCAGGATCAGCACCCGTTCGCGACGCGGTACGTACTTCAACAGCGTCCGCGTGAACGTGGATTTTCCCGAACCGGTCGCGCCGGCGACGGCCACGTTAAGCTTTCCGGTAATGGCCGCCTTGAGGAAGCCCGTAATGTCGCCCTTGTCGCGCAGGGCAATCAATTCCTCTTCGAACGGTGTGAGCTTCAGGGAGTCCGCAAATGTGCGGATCTGTAGTTTCTTGAAGCGCCCTTCCGCATCAAGCTCTTCGAGCGTCTTGTCTACAGCCAGGTGCTTCCGGATCGCAATCAGCACTGTTCCTTCGAGAACGGCCGGCGGCCAGCATATGACGCCGCGCGAACCGTCCGGTAACAACACATCATTGACCGGCTGACGCGGCAAGCCGTTCGCGCTGAGTAGCGTGTTGGTGAGCTTTTCGAGATACGCCTTGGTGAGGAACGGCGCATCGTGCAGGATGCGCCCCTTCGTGGTCGCACACACGAGCTGCCCGAAGCGGTTCACGCGCAGCTCGTAGACGTTCGGGTCGTTCAGGTACGCATTGAGCGGCCCCAACGTCGAGAGCAACGAACGGTTGTCGAAATACTTGAGATTTGCAGGAGCGTTCATTGTTGAGGCTCATCCATAGAGAGCGTGTACACGTCACTGAAATCAAGGTCGCGGCGAACATAGATCATCACGCGGTCGCCCTGCTGGTCGTACAGCGTCGGCGGAATGTCGATCGTTGCGCGCAACGCCTCGGCCGCAAGCTGGTTCCCGGTGTTCGATGTGTTGTCCAGGCTGATATTCGTGTTGCCGCCGCTGGAATTGCCCCGGTTGGCCGCAAGCTGCACCAGGGCTTGGCCCACGTCAGAGAACACCGAAATGAACATGGCACCGCCAAACCGGGTCCAGAAATGCGTATCGACCTGGCCGGGGATACCGGAGCTGCCAAGGGAGTTCGTGCCCGGACTGTCGATGTTGACGATGGTGTTGTCCGGATTGCGCACGCGCGTCCACAACACAAACACGCGGTTCTGGCCCATCTTGATGCCGCTGGAAATTTCGCCGTCGACGTGACCGCCCTTGTCGATCAACTTCACCTTGCCATCGGCCGAATAAACGTCGCTGCTGACCTGACACGACACCATACCGGGCTGCGTAGTGTCCAGTTCGGTCTTCGTGCCGCACGGGATCATTACGCCGCTTGGCACCGTGAGGCTCGGATGCGCAAGCGTGCTTGCCTTGACCGCTTGCGGCCGTGCGGCAGTCGTGGCCCGGTCGAGCGTGTCACTACTCTGGCTGACGCGCTGGGCCGGCGAGCCACCCGGCGGCGTCGGTGGAGTTGCGTCGGCGTTGGTCTGTGCGCCGGCGCCCTGGGCGTTGCCTGAGCCGCCCTGGCTTCGGCCCAACCGGCGCATGTTCGCCAGTTCCTCGGGTGAGGCCTGTTGCTGGCCCTGTCCCGCACTGTTCGCGCTGGTAGCCGGCGCGCTGGCTGGCTCCGCTGAGCTGGTCGGTACGGCGCTGGCCGGTGTCTCGGTGAAGTGACGTATGGGTAGCGCGCCGGCAAACGTCTGGTCGCGCTTCGAGCCGGCCTGGTCCGCATCGGGTGCCTTCGGGTGCAGTGCGTGCCATGCGAGGAAGCCGATCAATGCGAGAGCCAGCACGACCATCAGCAGAAGAAAGGCCGCAAGGCCTGGAACGGACCTCCTGGGGCCGGCCACGAACGGCTGCCGGCCGTCCGGTACGGTCTCGGGCGTATCGATACGGTCGGTCATTGGTTATCTCCATTGTCCTGTTTGAGCGCTCGCCGAACGTAGGGCGAAACCGTGCCGCTCGGATTCGCGCCGAGCGCGGGATTGAAGTTCTGGTTGCGCACGCCGATTACCTTGTTGCCCGACCGGATGCGCCATTCCCTGGCGACCAGCTCGGCGACGATGATGTTGTGGTTCGGCCCTTCGATATGCACGTTAGGAACGGTTTCCTTGCCGCTTGCGCTGATATAGGTGATGGTCGGCAACTCGGCGTTAGGCAGGAATTTGAAGGACGTGAAGCGGTAGTTATCCCACGCGTTGACCGGGGCGATATCGTTCATCGCCGGATCGTAAGACCGGTCGTAGCTCATGTTCACCAAGCCCTGGTCGGAAGCTGTCGCGAGTGCATCCTTGACGCGCTGCGCGTTCGTCTTTGCGAGCGCCACACGCCGATCGTCGTCCGGGTAGCTGTAGTTCAGCGCGATCGTGGCCGAACGCATGGCCCACGGCGTCTTGATGAAGCTGTCGGCCGTGTTGCCGGCGCTGCCATCGTCGGCCTTCTTCGAGCCAATGAAATGCAGCAGCAAGTGATACACGTGGCGATCGGTAACCAGTACAAGGTTCGTGTCACTGTTCGCCTGTGTCGGCTGCACGAAAATATGGTTGCCGTTCTGTGAGAGCGCCCACGCGGCCTGGTCGCCGAAAGCGTGCGTAACGTACCGCTCGCCGGGAGCTACAGTAATCGTCAACGCGAGGCCAATCACACAATTGACCTCAACGGTATCGATCGGGTTATAGGTGACCGACTTGATGCGACGGTCGTAGGGCGAATCCTTCTTCGGGCCGATGGCCCATGCGTGCTGCACGCCCGTGAACGCGAGCGCGGCGAGCAAGGGAATCATGGCAAGGCGCATGGTCAATTCTCCGTAGCCTCGGCGTTCGGCCGGAAGGCCAACACCTGCAACCCAAACGGGTTGATGAATCGTTGCTTCGCGGTCATGGGCTTGGTCGCATACTTGTACGCAACCGTCGCGATCCAGTATTTCGTCGGCTCATCACTCGGGCGGGCGCGATACTTCTTGGTTGTGGTGTAACGTACCGTCGCAATGCCATGCTCGCGATCGAGAATGACCGACGAGACGTTAACCCTGTTCATTTCGGTATCGCCGAGCTTCTTGTCGGGCGCGTCCGCGCCGTTCCAGAGCTTCTGATACTTGTCCACGACCTCGCCGGTTGCTGTGAGGCTGATAAAGTCGTAGTCGGCCTGAGCCGAGTAGAACTCATAGCCTTCGTGGTGGATGACGAATTGAGCGATCCAGTAGCTATCGACAACCTCGCCGTAAGACGTGGTTTCGCCAGGCATGAGCGACACTTGCTGGACCGCACCGGTCTTCGGGTCCATGACGAGCATGTGTTCAGGAATCGGCTGGCTGTAACGCCAGACCACGAAGCCGGCCAAGGCGAGCGAGAGGAACCCGAAGCCGATGGCCGAAGCGCTCACTTGCCACGCGCGCTTGCGTGAGGTCAGAACCTCATCAAGTAGTTCGACTTCGAGACCTTGACGCTCTTCCTTGTACTTCTCAATGTCGCTCGCGGTGATCGGCGTCGCGCCCGACTTCCCCGACTTTCCAAGGGCTAGATTCATCATTGTGCGGTTCCTCCTGCATTTTTCGACGTGAGCGATTGCGGCGTGACACGGCCCTGCAGCTCTTCAGGAATGGTCTTGTTGACCGGAACAAGCTTGGTCATGTCAGGCTCGGGCGGGGGCGTGACGTGGGCGCATCCGGTCAGTGAGGCCAACGCCAACAGGCCGATAGCAATGTGGCGAGTGTTCATGGATTCCTCCCTGAGATTGGTTTTAGGAATTGCCTTGCGAGCTTTGGGAGCCGCGCGCGGAAGCATTACTTGCGCTGCCGCCGCCGCTCGATGACGGCGAGCCGCCGCCGCTGCTCGATGAACTGCCGCCGCCGTATGACCCGCTGCCTTGGGAACCTCGGGCGTAGGAGTAACCGCCGCTGCCACTGCTGGAGCTGCCGGACGATCCGCTGGCGGAACCCGATCCGCTCCCGCTTCCGGTGCCGCCACCGCTGCCGCTACCTGACCCGCTGCTGCCGCTGCCCTTGCCGCCGCTCGAACCGGGACGCGGCTGGGGAAGGTGCTGGGCGAGTTTCGTGCTGACGCCGTTGGTCCATCGCGCGGCGAGGTCAGGCAAGGACTTCAAGAGCACAACGGCCATGACGGTGATGATGCCGGCGGTGATGATTGCCATCAGCGCGCCTGAGTTCGGATTGGGATTCGCCGCTGCTGAAATAGCGTTGTCGAAGAAGTGCATGAAAATTCCGAAGCTCATCGCCGTCATGGCAATGAGAAGGATGTAGTTAAGGACTGAGCCAAGCCAGTTCCCGAAGAAGCTAACAAGCGGCGGGACTATCAAGAGCAGAATGAAAAACGGCCCGAAACATACGGTGATTGCCAGCAGGAACTTTGCGAGCAGGATCGAAATAGCCCCAATGCCGCAAATCAGCAGAGTGGCAATGATTACGACAATGCCAAGTACCAGCGCGACCAACCCTTGTTCAGACATGATGCTTGCTTGGGCGAACAACGTTCGCATGACCGTAAGGCTGTGGTCCATCGCCGAATCGATCATGCTGGCTATGGCGTTCGTGCTGCCGCTGGCGGTAGAGCCATTCAACAGCAGCACCGACCCTAGCTCGTCAGGCAAGTGCATGGCAGTGCTCGCCAGAGTCGTTGCGTACAGGCCGCCGGCACCGGCGATAGCTACGATGGCGAAATACTTGATGAACTTCTCCACGAGCTGCGATAGAGGTTCGCCGGTCGGCCGCAACATGATTGCAAGGCCATCCACCGTAAGCATGATGACAAGACCGAGCGCAGCGAGTGGAGCTGCCCATCCGATAATTCGGCTCACGTTCGCGGCTACGATTTGCGTCGTTACCGCGTCCATGTAGGTGAATATTTGTGTCACTCCATCGTAGGCCATCGCCTTTCCTCTACTTGTTGGTCAAGTTGGGCGCATTGTTGGTGTCGCCGCCCTTCTTGTAATAGTCCTTGCCGTTGATATAGATGTCGGACTCGGCATTGGATGCGTTCATGCACTCGGGAGTCATCGCTTTTGCAGCGTCGTCCTTGCATTGAGCTACCATCGTTTTCCGTTCCGCGTCATGGTCGCGATACCAGCTCCGCGTGTGGCTTTCTTCCTTGTTGTTGCAAGCTGCGAGAACGAGAGCTACGAGAATGAGCAAACATTTCTTCATGGTGGTGATCCTTAATTGCCGGTGAGATTCGGTGCGGTGTTGGTTTCGCTGTCGTCGCCGAGCAGGTATCGCTTTTGGGCGATTGCCTGTTGCTGACGCAACAGTTGCTCTTGCGCCTGCTGCCCCATCGCCATGAGCTGGAGCTTTGCTTGCTCGCCGTGGATAGCCCCTTGGGCGGTCGCGATGCGGGCCTGCAAGTCCTCGATCTGCTTTTGCGTCGTGGCCTGCCCGATCTGCTGCGTAAGCGACTGCATGTCGTTCAGTTCACGCATCTGGTTGTCGTACGCCTGCTCGGTCATCGCGCGGTCATAGGCCCCCTTCTCGTGGAGCTTCTGGTCGATGAATTTGAGCGCGTCGCCACGACCCATGCCGCGAATCTGATTGTCGAACTGAGACAGGATGGACGAGGCCGACCCGGACACACTGGAACTGCTGTTCATCGCGTCGGAATACACCTGACTCCAGTTCTGTGGCAGGTTGTTGCGAAGACTTGAGATGCTGGTGGGCAGCATGTTGCTGTAGCCGCCGATACTTCCCGTCATCGCTTCATATTGCTGCCGCGCCTGATCGAGCTGCGCCTTCAATTGCGCGATCTGCTGCATGGCCTGCGTCACGACCGTCAAATCACAAGTGGGACATGCTGTAACGATCTGCGCGTGCGCGCCGGCGCACGAGGCAGCCAGCGCGATTGCGATTGCGGTTTGTTTCCAGAGCTTCATGGCGTCTCTCCTAGTAACGGCTCGATTTCTTACCGACAACAGCCGCGTAGTAACGCGGCAACCACACGTCCGGATCGTCGGTGCCAAGGTCGCGAATGAGCTTTTCGAGCCGATCCGCGTTGTCCGGCGTGCCGGACAGAATGCTGAGTTCTTCGTCCATGCCGTCGAGCTTCATCACGGCAAGGCCGGATTGACCGCTCTGCTTGATGAGGAATTGCCGGCTGTGTTCGGGAATGGACTTAACCGCGTCGTACTCGGCCGGCGCGAGCTTCAGGCCTGCGGAACCGGTGTAATCCTCCGGGTCCGCATCGCGGTTTTCGAGCAGGAGCAACGTCACCATCTGCTGGATAACGGTCTTGCCGATGCTGCTTGAAATGGCGTCGTTCGGCTCCTGCGTCGAGAACACGTAAATGCAGTCTTTCTTACGGTCGTTCTTGATGCCCCGCTTGATTTCGCGGACCATGATCGGGTCATCGAGATACTGTGCAAACTCATCGAATACCTGGATGAATCGACGCTTGCCGTCGATAGTCGAACGCACGCGGAAGTTGAGATACATCAGCATTGGCGTGCGGGTGACAGGCGCAACCTCGTCCTTCCCGACGAGGAATTCCGTCAGGTCGAATGCGTTGATATCGCGCGTGTTGAAGTCGAGCGTGTCGGCTTCGTTATCGAACAGCCACCCGTAATCGCCGTTGCGCGTCCACGGCCTGAGCATGGCTGCCAATGTCATGCGCGCACCTGGGCCGCGATAGGGATCGGGCAAATGCTCCACCACGGCCGTGATGGACCGGTCGGCAAGCGGAATGAGCGTCTGTTCGCCCCGGTGAGCATCCGGATCATCGATGGGCGGCCCCATGACGGCATCAATGGCCGCCGACAGGTCGTCTACTTCGTGCTGCTCAAGTGGTTCGCCGTTGAGGGTGGTTTCGGCAAGCACGCGCAACAGACGCTTCACGAATGCAATGTAGATGCGAGTGGGGTCGAGCTGGAGAGGTTGCCATCCAGTCGGCACGCCGTCCTTAAGCACCGTGTAACGCCCGTGGAGCGCCTTAACAAGCGGATACATGCCGCGATCGCGATCGTAGATCGCCATGCGGGGATCAATGGAAAACTCTGTCGCGAACGTCAACAAAAGGTCCAGGAGCGTCGTCTTGCCCGAGCCGATACGCCCGAAGATGCCCGTCACACCGGGCGGTCGCTTGCCGAACGAACGCTCCTTCTTCGGCGTCGAGTGGAAACTGAAAAACGCCGGCGTGCCGCTGACGGCGCGAAACAGGGCAATCGCCCTGCCCCACGGGTTTTCAGTGGCCTTGCCGGAAAGGAAGTTGTGAAACGACGAGAAACAGAAGAAATTCCAGCTATTGACCGGCACCGGGCGCGGCACGAACGCCGTATTGCCAGGCAGGCGGCTGTAATACGCTGCCTCCGACGCCATGCCGACCGCGCCCGCTGCGACGCCGCACTGATTGAGCATGACCTTGGCCTGACGTGCCAGTGTCTGAGCCTGTTCGGCCGTGTCGCCGATCACATGCATGGTCGCATAGTGAAAGCCCATCACGAACCGGCCGGAAACGAGATCGTCGCGGGCATCCGTAATCTGGCTGATCTGCGAATGGCTTGGATCGCCGGTTTCGATCAGCGACAGTTGCTGGTTGCGTAGAAAGATGCGGCCGGCCGCTTTGGACATGCAGAAAAACACCTGCGTGAGAACGAATTCGAACGGGGCCTCCATCAGCAGGTTAAGCTGCCCCGGCTCCGTCTCTTCCTCGTACTCGCGAATCTCGACGGCTGCCGTGAAAAGGTTGCGGTCGATGGTGCGGATCTGGATCACGTCGCCGAACAGCGAACTGACCGGGCGATTCGTCATCAGGTAGTCGCGAATGCGGCCCCGGCACACCGGCACCGGGGACCATTCGCCGTTCGCGAGGAACCCAAGCCATTCCAGCGCACGCGAGAACACATGGCGTTGCGCCGCCGGCACCGGGTTCGGTGCTGCACCGTCATTACCGGCCGGCAGGCTGGCGAGAAGGTCGCCTTCGATATCGTCGTCCAGCTCGTCGGCGTCGTCGGTCGTGTCGTCCTGTTCCTCGATCAGGTTGCCTTTCTTATCGCGGTAATACAGGCCCAGCGGTTCGATACCGTACGAACGCATCGCGCCGGTTAGCTGGGTCGCGATATCTTCGAGCGCGGCGATAGCCTGCTTTTGCCGCTCGTCCAGTTGCTCGCGCGAGGGCCGGTCGAACCGTGCCAGGAATTTTTGCGTGAGGTCGCCGACCGGGTTATAGACGACCGTCAGATACAGGTCGTTCGTCATCAGCGGCGTCTTTTCGAAACTCTTGCGATATTTCGCGTCCAGCTCGCGCGCAAAGCGAGTCTTGAAGTTACCGGCCGGATAGCTCTCGATTTGGTGGTGATGCAGATGCGTCCAGAGCTTCACGTGTTCGTTGCCGATCTGCTTTGCAACGTGGTTGAGGTCGAGAACCCACGACCTGAGCGTTTCATCGTGGGCGCTCTGGTGCGTGCGGCCGGGAACGCGAAACACGATCAGATATTCCCCTCCGATCGTGCTGACAATGGTTTCGGTAAGGTGTTGCGAATAGGGAATGTTCTTCACGAAGGAAGGTTCCTTCGTGAAGGTCTTGGTTTCGCTGATATTCCGGATAGCGACCGCCATGCTATACCTCGCCTCGAATGTCGTTAATCGACGGCGCGCTGTAATCGACCGGCGAATAACTGGACCCTCCCCACAGCCGCGTGAAGGCGGATTCATACATGTTGCGGACCTTCGTTTTCAGCCAAAGACCGATGATGCGAAACATGCGGTCATCGTGTTTCGTGATGCCCCACTCGATGAGCCACAGCACGCCGAACACAAGCAGTGCCCACAGGTGGATCACCATGAACAGGGACGCCGAAAACATGAAGGTCAGGACGAACACGTTTCGGGGGACCAGCAACCATGTCGCTACGCGCGTCGCCCCCTTGAAGAGTGGGAATTTCTTAGCCATCAGACGAGGCCGAAGAAACCCACGATCGCCGACGCGGAGCCGATGATGATGAGGCCGAGAACCGGGTTGACCACCTGATGGAACTTGATCAGGTGGAAGAAGATGCCGGCACCGATTGCGACGATGCCGAGAATGCATGCGGCGGGAATCCAGAGCATCACCCACGAGTGCATCGAGTTCAGCGAGGACGCGCCGGTGTCAACGGCAAAGGCTTGACTCGCCGCGACCAGTGCTAGGGCGCCAACGACGATTTGTGCAGCTTGAATGTGCTTTTTCATCTCAGGTTCACTCCAGGGTTAAAGTCTCGGATTCCCACTCGAAATCCGAAAAGGACAACTGGCACTCTTTGACGCCGACTTTTGTATCGAGCCAATCGACCAGGGCGCGCAGGTCGGACCACGTTCTAGGTTCCAGGCTCTTCTTGACCCGGAACGCGCAGGTGTACGCCTGGCCGGCGTCGTTCTCGATGTCGAGAAACGGTATCCACTCGCGTTTTTCGATACGGTGGATTGCGACACGCACGACCCGCCATTCACGCAAGAGGCTTTCGAGCTGGCCGAGCATCGCCAGATAAACGACTTTCTTTTTCATTGGTCACCTTTCGTTGAGGCCCGCCGTATGTACGCGCCGATTTCGGGATGGGCGAATGCGCCCGCTTCGATCTGATTTGCCGCGCCAGGCTCGCCAAGCTGCGTGCGCTGGTTCGACGCGGGTGGGTTCTGCTGCGTGAGCTGCGCGGCGGCCGGCGCTGGTCCGGCCGGGTCGCTGACGTTGCTCGAGCTCGAGCTGCTGCTCGAGGTGTTCGGGTCGATTGGCCCGTCGAGCAAGGCCGGGATCTTCAGCTTGACCTGTGCGACGACACGCTTCACGTAGCCGTTTGCAAAGCCCTTCTGCTGGTTGCCGGTGTTGTAGCAGGACAGCGCCCGCTGCAAGGCCGCCTGCCCCTCCCCTACCTGCTGGACAGCACGGGCGTAGCAGTCGCCGAGAACCTGTGCGCCGGCGCGCAGATTCGTGCAGGGGTTCAGCAGTTGTGTACCGGTGAGGCCAAGGCTGCGAAAATTGGCCGAATTGATCTGCGCGTAGCCAACGTCATAATTCCAACCGCGCGCATCGAGCTTGGCGAGCGCATCGCGGGCTTCCTGCTCGGTGGTGGGCTGGCGATCCAGGCTGTGACCGCCGTTCACGTTGATGGCGAACTGGTTGTTATGCGACTCGGCGCTGACCAGGTAAGCAACCGTGAGCGGATGCACGTCAGGCGCGCACGTGCGTGCCAACGCGAGAACCTGTGGAGACAGGCTCCCGTGTGCGTACCCGAAGGCCGGAGCAACGGCCGACAAGCACAAGGCGAGCATTGATAATTTTTTCACATTCACATTTGCGCTGTTTTTGCGACTGTGATAAATAATAAAGGAACCCTCAGTCGTGTCAACCACGGAGAGAAATGAAGGTCGGCGACTCATCAATCGGGAAGACGGCGTCGTGATCGAGTTCGTACCGTTTCCGTCGCAAGCGACACCGAAAGGCGAAGCTCGTTATCGCGATCCCGCTAACCCGCTCAACACGTGGTCAGGACGCGGGCAGCGGCCTTCATGGCTCGCGGCATACGTTGAGCAGGGACGCCCTATTGAGGAATTCGCGATCCCTGGCGCACCGCCACGGGTCATGACCGCGCGATATCGCGATCCAGCCGACCCCGGCAACACGTGGACCGGCTACGGTAGGCGCCCGACCTGGCTGTTGACGTACTTGGAGGCCGGCCGGAAGCTTGAGGAATTTGAAGTGACGAACGAAAGGAGCTGAGACATGGGACAGGTCATTCCAATTGAAACGGCTAAGCATGTGCGCCGCGTGCGACGGTTCGCAGCCGTGCGCGAACGCGTCGCCCCGGTTTGCGCCGGCGCGGTTCGTTTAATTGGTCGCCTGTTGCGTGATACCGCGTGTTTTTTTATCGCGGGCGGTCTTCGTTTTTTTGGCCGCTATATTCGGTTCGCTCTAACGTGTGCTGTCCTGGTTGCACTCGTCGCACTCGGCGTCGAGTGCTTCCACCACTGGCCCCACCCTCGGAACGCGATCATCGCGACGTGCGCGGCGATTGCACTGTTGGGCCTGCGTGAAGCACTGTATCGGCTGGAATGCCGTGCGTATGACTATCACCCCCTCTGGAGATAACGCTCATGAAGAAAGCTCTCTCACCGCTTCTCGCGCTTCTGCTTGGTCTATCCGTGACGGCCTCTGCATCCGCATCGTCCTGCAATACCGTCATCTGCATGGCCGGCAAAGTCCAGGGCCAGTCAGGCGGTAGCGACTGCGACCAGGCTATCAAGGATTTCTTTTCCATCAAGCGCTACCATCACGGCCACCTCGATTTAGGTCCAACAAGTGACGCGCGCCGTCAGTTTCTTGACCAATGTCCAGATTCTCAGAAACAAAACTCAAGCAGCGTAGACGAGATTATCAGCCGATTTGGCACGATGGAGTAACGCAAGGACGAATGAAAAGGTAAAGATTTGAAAGACCATGCGTTTTGCATACCAGGCAGAGCTAACGTTTTCTTACTTATCGGTATCTCGCGTGAAAATGCAAACAAAAAAGGGAGAGAAGTTGCCTTCTCTCCCTTTTCCTTTGCTGCGTCGGCTATTAGAGCCTGCTCCCTAGAACGCTACCTCATGATCGCCTACTGGCACATCTGAGCGCGGCGGCACAATATCGAGCGCAATCCGGACAGAGTTGTCGGCATTACGCACGCGCCGGCCATACACGTTCAAACGCGGTGCTTCGTCCCACTCTTCCTGCGAATACTCGTCGCGCACGTCAGGGCTAAGCGGCAGGACTACCAGGTAACCAGAATAATCCGGTGACTTGGCCGTCTTCTTTTCCTCGTTGCGAAACAGACGCCCCGAGTAATGCACCTGCCCTTTCGCGCCGACCGACAGGTCGAGATACCGCTTATCCGATTCCTTTGCATCCTTGAGAAAGGCCGACAACGGAACCGACTCACCATCGAGCTTGATAGACCCTGTGAAGAGCGGACCATTCTCGCGGGCGTGTTCCTCGTCAACGGGGAACAGAACAGCGGTAGTACGGCTGGTTTCGGTCAACATGATGAACCTCCTTCAAAGTGAAAAAGGCCATCCGGGAGCGTCGAGAGACGATCCACGGATAGCGCGGATCGTCTCTCGACATGGCAAAGGTAGGACAAAAGGCGGAAATACTCAAGCCCGATTCCGCGTAAACGGGAACAGTTAAATCAGCCGGCCTGCGTAGCGCCTTGCGCCTCGCCGGCCAGCTCCGTGTGCGCCTCAAAGGCCGCCGTCAGAATGCCGAACGTATGCCGCGCCGCGTTGCGCACCGCCGTTGACGGGCTTTCCAGCGAGGCTCCGAGCAATTCCGCGCTGGAATTGACGAACCAGACCGGTGTATCGATCACACGACCCGGAAACGCCTTGTTTAGCCCCTCGATAAGGCGCCGCGCTGCGTCCTGCGCGTGTTTGTTGGTGGACCACGCCGAGGGAAGCGCGAGCGCGTCAGGCATCGTTTCCATGTCGCGTGCGACGGCTTCGAGGTCTTCCTCCGACGCGCGAAAAGGCAGGATGGTCAGGTGCGCCTGGTCGGCCATCGCCTGGTCGAAGGCCGGCCGGTTCCCGCCCCCGTCCACGATCAGCCAGCCGTTACCCATGTTGTGGCTCGCGGTAATGATCTGCGCCAGGCCGGTGCCGTCCCGGCCATCCAGGACGCCATACGGCCGCCCCTCTGCCTTGATGCGTCGATGCGGATCGGTCAGCACATAGGCGGCCGGCTGCTTTCTCAGGATCGCACCAAGGCACATCAGATGTGATGTGGTGGTTTTGGTCGTGCCGCCCTTCTGCCCGCCGACATAGACGATGTTGCTCATACGGCCCCCTTTTCGAGAATTTCGAGCATGATTTCCTGAGCTGACACCATCCGCCCCTCCTGCCGGCTCCGATCCGCCGCCGCGGCCACATAGCGCCCGTACAGCGCCCGCGTCGGCCGGAGCGTTAGTTGCATAGTGTCGGTCGCTTCTTTCTTCGCTGCGTCCTTCTTTGCCACGGCCTTCCGCTCGCGCTTCGCCGGCGTCGCGGCCGGCGTCGTTACGGCCGGTGCCGGTGCTGCGACCGGCGCGACGAGCGGCGTAGCGGCGGCGCTTGTCAGGCGCGCGGCCAGATCGTCAACCCCTTTCGCTGCTTTCATTTTTCAACCTCATAAAGTTATAGTTTCACGACGTCATAGAGTCATAACGCTATAACCTCTTAACGTTACAGCCTCACAACCTCTTAACTTCATAGCGTTATCGCGTTTCAGCGTTATGACTTCGCAACCTCATGAAGCTATAGCGCTACGGCCTTAAATATACGGTGACGGCGCAGCAAACCGCAAGAACTTTTTAACGTTACAACATCGTAACCCTGTAACCTCGAAACCCTTTGACATCGTAACGCTGTAACTTTACACATCTATAACCTCTTAACCTCATAACCTCTTAACCTCATAACCCCGTAACGTTTTGACACAATAAAGTTACCAAAGAACACAAAGCGATAGCGTGTACACGCTCCCAATGAACTAAAATAGAGTCGTGTACACGCTCTCTTTTGGAGGTCGCCCGTGCAGCATCCGAATCGCGAGTCCTGGTTAAATTTCGTCGCCGCGCGCATGGCTCCCATGTTCGCCGACCTTGGCGCACCCTTACCCGATCGCGTCCGCATCGCGATCGGCTTCACCTCGGCCGGCCGGCGCGGCAAACGCATCGGTGAGTGCTGGGACAACCGTTGCAGCGATGACGGTCACTTCGAGGTGTTCATCCGGCCGGACCTGGCCGAATCAGCCGACACCATGCCGATGGAAGTCGCGGCGATTCTCGGTCATGAGCTGGTACACGCGGCCGTTGGCATCCCGGCCGGCCACGGCAAGGACTTCCGCCGCGTCGCGAAGGGCATCGGCCTCGAAGGTCCGATGCGTGCCACGACCGCCGGCTCGAAGTTCCGCACGGCACTCGCGCCGATCCTCGCCGAAGCTGGCCCGCTGCCGCATGGCCGGCTGCAAACGCGGCTAGGGAAGGTGGACGAGGACGAAACCACGGCTCCGAAGAAGCAGACCCGCCGGCACATCAAATGCACATGCGCCGAATGCGGCTACACCGCGCGCACCTCGCGCAAGTGGCTCGATCTTGCCGGCCCGCCGCATTGCCCCGTGCACGGCGCGATGGCCGTCGATGATGCCGACGAGGCAGGCGAACCCGAAGAGGAAACGGAAGAGGCCTAACCCATCAAAGCCGTAACGCCGTAACGCCGTAACGCCATGACGCTATAACGTCATAACTGCGTCGCTCCGGGTGGTGCGGCGCGTCATTTCCACGCGGATCGCCGTCGGCTGCAGCTGCTCGACTATCGCCCGCAAACCCCCGGAAAATCTAGGCTTGTCTGTTCGTGCTTTCCTATGGTGCGTCGCCGCAAACAGGCGGCTACGCCGCAGAATGACGAGCTGGAACCGCTTACGCGGCCCCAGCGCCGGTCTACAAGGTCCGGTGGCCCACCCGCGCCCGCCCGTGGACGGCTGCGCTGCCCACACCGCGAGGGCGTGGACAGTCCCGGCCTGACCAGCCGGGATACCGCACCCGCCCACCGGCTCCCCACGAGCACGCCCTCCGGGCCTGACGCGCCGCTGTGCGGCTTGCCCAAGTGAGGAAAAAAACCGCTCAAACCCGCTCGTTCCGGTTGATCGAGCCGTAGAACGGTCTACAGGCCGCTCGCGGGCATTTGTCTGACCCATGAGGTCAACGAACCCGCGAAAGCCGTTCTGTGAGGCCGTAGTGCGGCGACATGGCCTGTTTAGGTCGAAAGGGCAGGGCGACCCCCCTCTCTGCTAAACCTTTTGGGCCTCGGTGAACCCCGCACGCTTCGCCGCGTGCTGCGGGTCCGAAGCCCGATCAGTCCAGGGACTGGGCGGGTGCGGCGGTAGGGGCCGGGTCGGTAGACCTCGGCCGGCCTGAGCCGGCCGACCCCGTAGCCCGCCGCAGGCCAGCACGCGGGCCGCAGACACTGGTGAACCGCTGGGGTTCCGGGTCGTCAAGGCGCGCAGCGCCGTGATTGCCCCTCTGGGGCGTGGATTTGCCTTTCCCCTCACGGGGTGGCCGCGCAGCGGCCGGGGTGGGTTGTTGAGCGGTAGTTGGAGATTGTTATCCACAAAGTGCTGGCGGGAATGCCGGATTACGGGGCTTGTCCACAGGCGTTTGCGCCGCGCCGTTGTAGAAATATTTGTAAACCCTTTATAAAAACCTTTGTAAACACTCGCAAAACCAGACGTGACAAGGCTTTGCGGGCGTCGATTCTGACATTTTCGTGGTTAGGCTGACATTTCGGTGGTTAGTCTGTCCTTTTCGTGGTCAGTCTGACATTTCGGTGGTACTTGCCTAAAAATCGCGCAACTTGCTTCGTGACGCATTCTGACATACGATTCGTCGCGTCAGACTAACCACGAAAACGTCAGA